>NZ_JABBDX010000022.1 GCF_012847335.1 Psychrobacter sp. MF31 | reverse complement strand
TGATGCGAGAAATACGAGTCATGGCGAGAACAGCCCTAACAGATACGCTTTGGGAACAATTGCAATCAACAATGACACAGCATGGCTGCTATCAAACTCAAAACAGTCGAGAGGTCATGGAAGCCATACTATGGAAGCTACGCACAGGCGCGCCTTGGCGAGACATACCTAAAGAATTGTGTACGTGGCAAACAGCTTATAGTCGCTTTAATCGATGGTCGAAAACTGGGTTATGGGAGAATTTTTTTTTAGCTTACGCAAAGAAACTGATACGGAATGGGTATTCACAGACGGAAGCTATGTTCGCTGTCACCAGCATGCAAGTGGAGCTCGGCGTGGTGAAGATCGAGCAATTGGACGAAGCCGTGGCGGCGCAACTACAAAGATACACCTATCCTGTGATGCCGATGGATATCCGCTCCATTTTAAAATCACTGGGGGTGACGTCCACGACAGTCAAATTGCAGGTGAATTGATTGACATGATTGGGCAGGCGGACTACTTTATTGCTGATAAGGGCTATGACTCAGAGTCTATTAGAGACAAAGCGCGAAGCCATCATATGATCCCTATAATCCCCAAAAGAAGCAATGCTAAAGCACCTAATCCAGAATTTGATAGCTATTTATACAAACTACGTCATTTAGTAGAGAATATGTTTGCAAGGCTCAAACATTTTCGTAGTATCGCTACTCGTTATGAGAAGTTAGCTCGTAATTTTAAGTCAATGCTTTATCTGGCGTGTACTATCGTTCATTGTAAGATGAATTG
>NZ_JABBDX010000021.1 GCF_012847335.1 Psychrobacter sp. MF31 | reverse complement strand
TTTGTAGTGGTCAACTAATTTAGGACACCTGATAAGAGGTTTCGGTTAAAGTAGCGTTTCTCTTTTTCTAGCGGTGTTAAATAATCATTAAAACTGTGCGGTCTCACGATTTGATAGTAGCCCCAGATATAATCAATAATGGCGCTTTTAGCTTCAGTAATATCTTCATAGCCGCTCTTGGGCATCCATTCTGTTTTAAAGCTTCTAAAGAATCGTTCGGTTGGGGCATTATCCCAACAGTTTCCGCGACGGCTCATACTTTGCGTCATGCCCTCACAACTGGCAACGGATTCAGCAAATGTCTTACTGGTGTAATGGGTTCCCTGATCGGAATGAAACAGCACGCCAATGGGTTTGAGCCTAGTGTGATACGCCATCTGTAGGGCTTTAGCGGTCAGCACGCTATCAGGGGAACCTGATACAGCAAAGCCCACCACACGCCGAGCATATAAATCTAAAACAACGGCTAGGTAGCACCAGCCACCCTTGATACGAATGTAAGTCACATCCCCCGTCCAGACTTGATTGGGCGCTGTTAGGCTAAAGTTGCGAGCTAGGATATTGTCATGCGTTTTATGCGCCTCGTCAGCGTGCTTGTATTTGTGCGTCTTCAATTGACAGCTTTTAAGCCTCATCTGCGCCATAAGTTTACCTACCATATAGCGTGATAGCTTGATGTTGTGTTCATTCATTATTATGGCGGCAATGCTGCGAGCGCCTGCTGAGTGCTTTGAGTCGTTAAATATTTGACGAATTAATGCCTTGTGCTTGACGGTTTCAAGACTGATGGGCTTGGGCTGCATGCCATAGTAGTAACTGCTTTTTATCACGCCAAACAGTTTGCACAGAAGACTTTTATTAACATGCTTGTCTTGCTCTGCAAGCTGACTGATTAGCGATAGCCGTTCAGGCTGTCCAAGGCTAGCAGAGCGGAAGCCTTTTTTAAGATGTCACGCTCCATAGTCAGCCGCTTAACTTGTTTGCGCAATTCTTGAAGCTCGCGCTGTTCATCCGTTAAGGCGTTGCCGACTTTAGGTGCTTGGCCAGCCATTTCTTGACGGTACTGACTCAGCCATTTCTGTAGAGTGGATTTACCTATTCCTAAAGAATCGGCCACGTCAGGTATGGTGCGGTTGTGGTCAACGACTAAGCTGATGGCTTCTAATTTGAATTCTCGGGTATATTGATTGCGTTTGGTGGTCATACTATTTTCCTTCTTTGGGTTAGTATAAACCTCTTATGCGCTGTCCAAGTTTATTATGCCACTACA
>NZ_JABBDX010000020.1 GCF_012847335.1 Psychrobacter sp. MF31 | reverse complement strand
GTGCTCTTCCGATCTGTACCGGTTAGCTCAACGCATCGCTGCGCTTACACACCCGGCCTATCAACGTCGTCGTCTTCAACGTTCCTTCAGGACTCTCAAGGAGTCAGGGAGAACTCATCTCGGGGCAAGTTTCGTGCTTAGATGCTTTCAGCACTTATCTCTTCCGCATTTAGCTACCGGGCAGTGCCATTGGCATGACAACCCGAACACCAGTGATGCGTCCACTCCGGTCCTCTCGTACTAGGAGCAGCCCCCCTCAGTTCTCCAGCGCCCACGGCAGATAGGGACCGAACTGTCTCACGACGTTCTAAACCCAGCTCGCGTACCACTTTAAATGGCGAACAGCCATACCCTTGGGACCTACTTCAGCCCCAGGATGTGATGAGCCGACATCGAGGTGCCAAACACCGCCGTCGATATGAACTCTTGGGCGGTATCAGCCTGTTATCCCCGGAGTACCTTTTATCCGTTGAGCGATGGCCCTTCCATTCAGAACCACCGGATCACTATGACCTGCTTTCGCACCTGCTCGCGCCGTCACGCTCGCAGTCAAGCTGGCTTATGCCATTGCACTAACCTCCTGATGTCCGACCAGGATTAGCCAACCTTCGTGCTCCTCCGTTACTCTTTAGGAGGAGACCGCCCCAGTCAAACTACCCACCAGACACTGTCCGCAACCCGGATTACGGGTCAACGTTAGAACATCAAACATTAAAGGGTGGTATTTCAAGGTCGGCTCCATGCAGACTGGCGTCCACACTTCAAAGCCTCCCACCTATCCTACACATCAAGGCTCAATGTTCAGTGTCAAGCTATAGTAAAGGTTCACGGGGTCTTTCCGTCTTGCCGCGGGTACACTGCATCTTCACAGCGAGTTCAATTTCACTGAGTCTCGGGTGGAGACAGCCTGGCCATCATTACGCCATTCGTGCAGGTCGGAACTTACCCGACAAGGAATTTCGCTACCTTAGGACCGTTATTGTTACGGCCGCCGTTTACCGGGGCTTCGATCAAGAGCTTCGCTTGCGCTAACCCCATCAATTAACCTTCCGGCACCGGGCAGGCGTCACACCGTATACGTCCACTTTCGTGTTTGCACAGTGCTGTGTTTTTAATAAACAGTTGCAGCCAGCTGGTATCTTCGACTGATTTCAGCTCCATCCGCGAGCAACTTCACCTACATATCAGCGTGCCTTCTCCCGAAGTTACGGCACCATTTTGCCTAGTTCCTTCACCCGAGTTCTCTCAAGCACCCTATAGTGAGGCACCCTATAGTGGTCGTGTAGGGAAAGG
>NZ_JABBDX010000018.1 GCF_012847335.1 Psychrobacter sp. MF31 | reverse complement strand
CTCGTCATCACGCCTCAGCCTTGATTTTCCGGATTTGCCTGGAAAACCAGCCTACACGCTTAAACCGGGACAACCGTCGCCCGGCCAACATAGCCTTCTCCGTCCCCCCTTCGCAGTAACACCAAGTACAGGAATATTAACCTGTTTCCCATCGACTACGCCTTTCGGCCTCGCCTTAGGGGTCGACTCACCCTGCCCCGATTAACGTTGGACAGGAACCCTTGGTCTTCCGGCGAGCGGGCTTTTCACCCGCTTTATCGTTACTTATGTCAGCATTCGCACTTCTGATACCTCCAGCATGCCTCACAGCACACCTTCGCAGGCTTACAGAACGCTCCCCTACCCAACAACGCATAAGCGTCGCTGCCGCAGCTTCGGTGCATGGTTTAGCCCCGTTACATCTTCCGCGCAGGCCGACTCGACCAGTGAGCTATTACGCTTTCTTTAAATGATGGCTGCTTCTAAGCCAACATCCTGGCTGTCTGGGCCTTCCCACATCGTTTCCCACTTAACCATGACTTTGGGACCTTAGCTGGCGGTCTGGGTTGTTTCCCTCTTCACGACGGACGTTAGCACCCGCCGTGTGTCTCCCGTGATAACATTCTCCGGTATTCGCAGTTTGCATCGGGTTGGTAAGTCGGGATGACCCCCTTGCCGAAACAGTGCTCTACCCCCGGAGATGAATTCACGAGGCGCTACCTAAATAGCTTTCGGGGAGAACCAGCTATCTCCCGGTTTGATTGGCCTTTCACCCCCAGCCACAAGTCATCCGCTAATTTTTCAAGATTAGTCGGTTCGGTCCTCCAGTTAGTGTTACCCAACCTTCAACCTGCCCATGGCTAGATCACCGGGTTTCGGGTCTATACCCTGCAACTTAACGCCCAGTTAAGACTCGGTTTCCCTTCGGCTCCCCTATTCGGTTAACCTTGCTACAGAATATAAGTCGCTGACCCATTATACAAAAGGTACGCAGTCACACGCCTAAGCGTGCTCCCACTGCTTGTACGTACACGGTTTCAGGTTCTTTTTCACTCCCCTCGCCGGGGTTCTTTTCGCCTTTCCCTCACGGTACTGGTTCACTATCGGTCAGTCAGGAGTATTTAGCCTTGGAGGATGGTCCCCCCATATTCAGACAGGATACCACGTGTCCCGCCCTACTCATCGAGCTCACAGCATGTGCATTTTTGTGTACGGGGCTGTCACCCTGTATCGCGCGCCTTTCCAGACGCTTCCACTAACACACACACTGATTCAGGCTCTGGGCTGCTCCCCGTTCGCTCGCCGCTACTGGGGGAATCTCGGTTGATTTCTTTTCCTCGGGGTACTTAGATGTTTCAGTTCCCCCGGTTCGCCTCATTAACCTATGGATTCAGTTAATGATAGTGTGTCGAAACACACTGGGTTTCCCCATTCGGAAATCGCCGGTTATAACGGTTCATATCACCTTACCGACGCTTATCGCAGATTAGCACGTCCTTCATCGCCTCTGACTGCCAGGGCATCCACCGTATACGCTTAGTCGCACCCTATAGTGAGGTCGTGCAGGGA
>NZ_JABBDX010000017.1 GCF_012847335.1 Psychrobacter sp. MF31 | reverse complement strand
AGTCCTGCGCGTCGGTGCTGACGCGCAGATAGACCCGCGCCACCATCGGCGCGGCTACTGGCTTCGTCCTGCGCATACTTGCGGGCTCCTTTGGGCATACCCCAAAAGAACCACTAAATCCGGCTCAAAACTAGCCATTAGAACCATCTAAATCAGACTGCTATAAGAGAACTATCTATAACAGCCTGAGCAATATCCCTATACTAGGGATATTGCTCAGATTCAATATAATAAAATATATATAAAAAAGCAGCTTTTCTATACATATCTAAAAAATATACATAGAAAAGCTGTTTTTTTATACCAATTTATTGCCCTAAATTCATTTAAAGCCGTTTAATCTGCCTTCAAATCCTACTGCCTTATCGGCAGCCAATCTGTCTAACTTCCCTGACTGATAATCTAAACGCCCCTGCTCAACACTTTGCAGCGTCTGAGCACCAAGAGCCAAATTATCCGCTTGGTAATCAAACGACAACGGCACTTTTTTTGTCTTAGCCACATGCACCAAAAACATCCTGACTGCCTGAGCGGTGGTCATGCCATAATTCTCAAAAATCTGGCTGGTCTCATCTTTGAGCTCTTTTTCAAGTCGCATATTAAAATTAACTGTAGTCATGATTTGTACTCTAATATCCTTACCAAGGACTACTATTGTAAGGCAAATGCCTTACAAACTCAGGTTAAAATAAGGATTTATTTTAAGTATTTCTTAAAATCCGTTTCATGATATTCCCTAAGTCTTGATCCTAGCCCAAGCTTTAAATAGCTAATCTGAGCTTCACTCCCAATCTCATAACCTTTCACTGGATGATCCATCTGAAACTGTGGATGGGTGGCAAAAAAATCAATTTGCTCAGCAGTTAAGCCTTGTTTCTTGCTAACCTCAGCAGTTGCTTTAGATGCTTTTTTCTTGCTTTGCGCTGACTTTTTTGCGACTTCTGGTGACTCGTCCCCTTTTTTAAGGGCTAAAAATTCAGCCAGCATGTGGAACTTACCAACGTGTTCAGGATCTCGTAGCTGATCTTTAAAGCCCTCGAATGCATCGTAATAGCTGATGTTTTTGTCGCGCAGTAGGTGGGTGTTTGCTTCTACGAACTGGTCTTTATAGATTGCAAGCTTTTTAATTTGAGCGTCGGATAGTCCTTTACGCTGCCAACTCGGCGTTTTTTCTGTATTGATAGGTGGGTGATCAAACGTCGTAGGATTACGTTTGGTAGTTTCTTTCGAAACTGATTTTTTAGGCTTAAACTTGATTTCTACTCCTGTATGTTTTCGACCTGCCTTAAGCATTTCGTATGTGACTTGATACGGCGACTTTTCATTGATTTCATTAACTGCAGTCTCAATGACCCAACGTTTTAAGTCTGCCGTTTTTGGATACTTATCATTTAGAACTAACATAAAACGCAAGTCTTGCAAACTGATTCTAACAAAGCCTGTTGACTTATAGCGCATCAGTAATTTATATATCCTAAAGCTATAGATACTTCCAAAATGAGCCATATCTTCTAAGAAGATTTGAACAAAATATTCTTTTAAGTCACTGATTAACGGCAGTATTTCGTCACTAAATACAATTCTTGTTATTATATTATCATCATCTTTTCCAATGCCTATAGAGTCAAAGAAATTATACTTAATGAGTCCACTCATATACTGATTGTAATCTTTTTGATCAGGATAGCGTTCTCTCAATTTTTCTTCTGCTAACTTGTCATAACGTAGAACCTGTTTTAGCCACTGAAACTCAAATACCCCACTATTCGTTGGTACGGCTATCGTGCGCCTCATCAGTTCTTTAGTCGCAGCGCGAATTTCTCTTGCTACCTGATCAGAACTCGCGCCCATTGCAATAAAATCGTCCCTTGTAACATAGAATGCTGTATTTTTTTCTACTGGCACACATTTAGGCATTTTAGCTAAAGCGCATAAGATTAAGCGTTGCTCATTGACAGATAAATTATAAGCAGAAGTAACAATATCATTGTGCATTACCACTAGATTTTTTGACATATAAATACTCTCATAAATAATCAACTATGAGAAATATAACATTCTCATAGTTAAACGACAATCCCTCATAGTTAAACGACAATCCCTCATAGTTAAACGACAATCCCTCATAGTTAAACGACAATCCCTCATAGTTAAACGACAATCCCTCATAGTTAAACGACAATCCCTCATAGTTAGTTCTATCTTGACCATATACAGTAAGCATTTCAGGGGGGTCTAAAAACTCTTTTAAAAACTATATAAAAATAATAAAAAAAGAGCCGATCGCAAAATTTAGCTTTTCAGCATAAATTTACTGGCAATTCAGCTCTTTTTTTTTGAAAAATTTTTAAACACTTTTTTTTTGAAATTTTAAGTTTGGTGAAAACCAATCACTGGCAATAGCTCTAGAAAAGCCACAGAAGCCCTAGAATAGGTTTGAAACTACACTTTGGTATGCAACTACCATAGCCATCTTTGAAACGCCTTACAGGGCACTACAGCAGCAACCACGACAGAGGAAGCAAAACTTAGAGAATTTAAGGGAAAACAAGAGAATATTCCGCGCGGCTGCCAAAGCGCAGTTTAAAAACGCTCAGAAAGCCTCTTAAAATGCCCGTAGTGCCTTTGAAAAGCAATTTTTATGCTGGGTTAGCTAAAAGTTTCTAAAGCGCCTTAAAACGCATTCTAGAGAGTTTTAGCGACATAGCAGATTTTACTAAAATTCTCAGTACCTCAATTTAGTAAAATCTGCTATCACGACCACCTAACGAATAGTTATCCAAAAGCTCCACTGCTACTGTAATTGGCTTAAAATCTCAGCTCATTGTCCGCTTGGGTAAGCGGATCGCCATACAAATCCGCTTGCGTGGTTTCTTCCTGCGGTTCAGGTTTAACCTCAGTTTTAGCTTCAGGCGGCTTAAAATCACTTTTTGTCACCTTCAACCCCTTTTCAATATTTTTTTGCAAATTATCAGCAACGATTGCCAGTTGTGAGCGCTTACTTTTGGCTTTAAGGTATTTCACATTGTTATATTCGCTTAGGAAGATTTCTTGTAGCACTTCCTGATTATTATCAGCCAGTGCCTTAGCCAACCACTCGCCCAAAATCAGCTGAATCTCTGCTTTGTCTTTATTCAACTCATCCTGCAGCTCTTGAAGTCGTTTGCGCTTTTCTGCAAACAAATTATCATCCAAAATCGACATTGCCTCATCCTTTTTTTTAGTTAGCTATGATAAGCTAATCGTAGCGAAATAGAGCGATGGTGGCAAGTGAGCAAAAATCGCAATCGCGCATCAGTTCGCGGGATTGCAGATTTTTAACCCTCTGTTAAGAGCGAACTTAGGAGTTTTCAAACCAAAAGCACCACAAGGGTGACTATTTTTGGTTTGAAA
>NZ_JABBDX010000016.1 GCF_012847335.1 Psychrobacter sp. MF31 | reverse complement strand
TTTCAAACCAAAAATAGTCACCCTTGTGGTGCTTTTGGTTTGAAAACTCCTAAGTTCGCTCTTAACAGAGGGTTAAAAATCTGCAATCCCGCGAACTGATGCGCGATTGCGATTTTTGCACACTTGCCACCATCGCTAATTTTGGTTAGCATCCAGATTATCATAGTTGGCTAAGAAAGGATAAAGCAATGTCGATTTTGGATGATAATTTATTTGCAGAAAAGCGCAAACGGCTTCAAGAGCTACAGGATGAGCTGAACAAAGACAAAGCAGAGATTCAGCTGATCTTAGGGGAGTGGTTAGCTAAAGCATTGGCTGATAATAATCAGGAGGTGCTGCAAGAAATATTTCTGAGCGAGTTCAATAACGTTAAATACCTCAAAGCGAAAAGCAAGCGCTCTTTGCTAGCAGATGTTGCCGACAATCTGCAAAAAAATATTGAGAAGGGATTGAAGGTGACAAATAGTGATTTTAAGCCGCCTAAATCTAAAACTGAGGCTAAATCCGAACCGCAGGAAACAAAACAAGCGGATTTGTATGGCGATCCGCTTACCCAAACGGACAATGAGCTGAGATTTTAAGCCAATTTTAGCAGCGGCGGCGTACTTAGTTAGGAAATCAGTTGGTGAGTCATGATGGCAGATTTTACTGAATTGGGTGTGATGAGAATTTTAGTAAAATCTGCTATGTGGCTAAAACGCTCTAAAATGCGATTTAAGGTGCTTCAGAAACTTTTAGCTACCCTAGCATAAAAACTGCTTTTCAAAAGCGCTACGGGCATTTTAAGAGGCTTTCTGAGCGTTTTTAAACTGCGCTTTGGCAGCCGCGCGGAATATTCTTCTATTTTCCATTAAATGCTCTAAGTTTTGCTTCCTCTGTCGTGATTGCTGTTGTAGTGCCCTGTAAGGCGTTTCAAAGGTAGCTGTGGTAGTTGCATACCAAAGTGTAGTTTCAAGCCTGTTCTAGGGCTTCTGTGGCGCTTCTAGAGCTATTGCCAGTGATTGGTTCTTACCAAACTTAAAATTTCAAAAAAAAGGCGTTTAAAAGTTTTTCAAAAAAAAGAGCTGAATTGCCAGTAAATTTATGCTGAAAAGCTAAATTTTGCGATTGGCTCTTTTTTTATTATTTTTATATAGTTTTTAAAAGAGTTTTTAGACCCCTCTCAAATGCTTACAGGGCGTGGCTTAGACGAAACTAAGTAGGACGGATTGACGGCTAAGTAGGACGGATTGACGGCTAAGTAGGACGGATTGACGGCTAAGTAGGACGGATTGACGGCTAAGTAGGACGGATTGACGGCTAAGTAGGACGGATTGACGGCTAAGTAGGACGGATTGACGGCTAAGTAGGACAATGGTATATTTTGTCCTAATTGGGAAGATATTTAGGCTTAAATATGAGTAAAGATTTAGTTGTTATGGATAATGCTGTAATTAATGCAGCTTATGATTTATCGTTGAATGAGCAACGTTTAATCCTGTCGGCTATAGCTCAGATACCTAAAGAAGCCTTTGTAGACGCTAAGCAAGCATATTATGTAACGAGAGATGATTTTATTAGACTGGGTGTTCATCCAGATAATGTAGCTAGAGAAATCAGATCTGCTTCAAAGGATTTGATGAAAAGATCGCTATTTATTAACACTGAGATCGGTGAGCTTGAGTTTCATTGGCTGTCTGAAGTACTGCGTTACGACAAAAATGCAGAAGAGAAAATAAGGGCTAAATACCCAAATCCAGAAGATTATAGTAAGTATATTCAGTTGCTTAAAGCTTATAATATTATCGATAGTTTGAATCCGCCAGTAGACGATGAAAATGTCATTGTCAGGCTTGTATTTAATGAAAGAATTGTGCCTTTTTTATCTGAGCTTAGAAAAAACTTTACTCAATTTAATATAGAGGATGTTGCTGGCTTCGGCAGTTCATATAGTATGAGATTGTACCAAGCTATGATGCAGTATAAGTCAACTGGCTATAGAAAAATAAAGTTGAAAGACTTGCGATATATGCTAGCTTTAGGTACGAAATATAAAGCAACAAAAGATTTAAAAGTTCGAGTCATTGATACGGCTATTAATGAAATCAATGAAAAATCACCTTATCAAGTCAGTTATAAAATGCTTAAAACAGGACGCAAATTTACTGATTTAGAAATCAAATTTCAGCCTAAAAAGTCAGCGTTAAAAGAAGCTACCATAAGAAACCCTACGACGTTTGAACACCAACCTATCAATTCAGAAAAAACGCCAAGTTGGCAGCGTAAAGGACTATCCGACGCTCAAATTAAAAAGCTTGCAATCTATAAAGACCAGTTTGTAGAAGCAAATACCCACCTACTGCGCGATAAAAATATCAGCTATTACGATGCATTTGAGAGCTTTAAAGATCAGCTACAAGATCCTGAACACGTTGGTAAGTTCCACATGCTGGCTGAATTTTTAGCCCTTAAAAAAGATGACGAGCCACCAAAAGTCGCAAAAAAGCCAGCTCAAAGTCAGAAGAAAGTATCTAAAAACACAACTAAAGTTATCAACAGACAAGGCTTAACCGCTGAGCAAATTGAGTTTTTTGCCACCCATCCACAGTTTCAGATGGATCATCCAGTGAAAGGTTATGAGGTTGGGAGTGAGGCACAGATTAGCTATTTAAAGCTTGGGTTAGGATCAAGACCTGCAGATTTTTTTGAAACAGATTTTAATAAGTATTTGAAATAAATACGTTATTAGTATTGTGAATTGAGAGATGAGATGAGCATTGACTTTGAGTGGGATGAACAAAAAAACATCATCAATCAGCAAAAGCATGGCGTATCATTTGAAGTAGCCGCTCGCGTCTTTCATGATCCGCTTTGCCTGCGCCGTCAAGATAGATATGAGCATGGTGAAGAACGATGGCAAGCGCTTGGCGAGGTAGAGGGCACCACTGTACTATTGGTTGCTCATACGCAAAGAGATATAGATGGCGGCGAGGTTATAAGAATTATTTCGGCTCGACGTGCCACCAAACATGAAAGGAGATCTTATGAACATGGTTAGATACTCTATTGATGACTTGCCGCCTTTAACGAAAAAACAGCAAGACAGCCTAAAGCATTTAGCGGCGCTTTCAGATGATGATATTGATTTGTCAGACATTCCAGAAGTTAGCGACTGGTCAGATGCCGTTCGTGGCGGTATTTCAAACCAAGCTTTTAGTGCCGAAGCGTGTTTAGTTCGACCAAGCATCGTGGCTAAATTCAAGGACAAAGCCAAACAGACTGGGGGTAACTACCAAGATATGATTAATGACGCGCTAGAAGAATATCTGCTCGATCATTAATTGAGTTATGACAGGGAAGCAAAAAGACCGTTATAAGTAGTTCTCTTATAACGGTCTTTTTTAAGTGGTTCAGATAGCTAATTTCTAGCCTAATTTAGTGGTTCTTTTGGGGTATGCCCAAAGGAGCCCGCAAGTATGCGCAGGACGAAGCCAGTAGCCGCGCCGATGGTGGCGCGGGTCTATCTGCGCGTCAGCACCGACGCGCAGGACT
>NZ_JABBDX010000015.1 GCF_012847335.1 Psychrobacter sp. MF31 | reverse complement strand
CTGATGGCTTCTAATTTGAATTCTCGGGTATATTGATTGCGTTTGGTGGTCATACTATTTTCCTTCTTTGGGTTAGTATAAACCTCTTATGCGCTGTCCAAGTTTATTATGCCACTACACCATGTATTAATGAAGGGCCTAAGAATACCATAAACAATCCCGCTAAAATCATTGTTAAACTAGCTATAACGCCCTCGTCCTCATTGCGCTGACTTGCCCGGGCTGTACCAAAACCGTGTGATGCATTACCAAATGCGATTCCATTTGCAAGATGTGAGCGAATACGAAAAAAAGTCAAAATCATATCCCCTAAAATCATTCCCACCATCCCTGTGATCAAAGTAAACAATGAAACTAAAGAGGAAGATCCGTGGATTTTTTCAGATAAGTCTAACGCAAATGGTGTCGATATTGAACGGGCCATCAAGCTATAGGTCAAGGTCTTATCAAAATGGAACAAACCAGTGAATAGGTATATGCTTAAGACTCCCACCACCATCCCAACAGTTATAGAAGCAGTCAAAGCCAAAGCATGTTGACGTATTAAACGACGATATTCATAAATAGGTATAGCAAACGCAACCGTTGCGGGGGCAAGTAACTGCACAATCCAAGCTGTATCCTTCCAATAAGTATCATAAGAGATATTAAAGATAATCATTAATGAAAGCGTTATTACTGGAACCGTGATAGCTGGGTTTAGCCAAGATTTTCGACAGCGCACATAGATTACTTTAGCCATATAATAAGCAGCTAATGTCCAAATGAGACAAAGGATTGACCAGACATTCATTGTAAATCCTCACACATTATCATTATTTTTTAGGTTTAATTGGGCTTTATGAATCTGATGTCGATACAATCTACGTTGCAAACGGTGCACCATAATAAAAGTGAATGCTGAGCTTAACATCACCATCGCGGTACTTAAGATAATTGTCAGCATTAATTGCCAGCCCTTACTGATAAATAGCGCCTTGTATTGAAGTATTGACATCATAAGTGGGATAAACATTAATACTAATTCACCCAAAACAAATTTTGCCCCCAGTCTGACCCAGTTAACCTTGATAGCACCACTCATCAATAAGATCAGCATTAAAGATACTCCTAAGACGCCTGAGGATACGGGTAAATGCAATAACTCAACCAATATCGCAGCACAATACCAGACAGCTGCGATAATAGCGCATTGCATAAGGACATGAAGCCATGATTGGCCATAGAACCTTTGAAGTGCCAGTTTTGTTTTAGCTAAAAAACAGGAGGATAGACGAAGATTAAGATTACGCATAATAGTTGTTGTTTGTTAACTTGACACCTCTTATTATAAAAATACTATAGTCATAAATTATGAATTATATTTTTATTTTTATTCCCAATTTCTATAATAAATTTCATTATCCTTCCTAACCATGGTTTATTATTCATGATAACTTTGAAACAATTACGCTGCTTTGTGACAGTCGTAAAAACAGGTGGGTTTCTTCAAGCCAGTATTCAACTCAATCTAACCCAACCCACCGTTACCAAATCCATCAGTAACCTTGAAGAATATTTAGGCGTAGCTCTGTTTGATAAGCCGTTGACTCATAGAAAAAAGCGGCTAGTTAATTTAACGGAAATTGGCGAACACCTCTATATTCAAGCAGTGGATATCTTACAAAAGGCAGATAATCTTGAACAAACAGTAGTAGATTATCAGCAATTAATAGGTGGTAAGTTGCGTCTGGGGATTTCACCGTTAGGCAGTGAAATACTAAGCAAAGCTATTTTTAACTTTTACCAAATGCATCCTAGTATAGAAACCTCACTTATCGAAGATGGTGCTGAGTCACTTAAGCAGGCCCTTCTAGAGGGGCAACTTGATGTGGCAACATTGATGAAGCCGATTGACGATGATTTTGACTACTCGTCGATATGTTGCTATCCAGTGGTGGTCGTAGCAAATAAAAACCGTATGGGTAAGCGAAAAACCAAGGTAACACTTAAGTCACTATCAAATGCACCCCTAATTTTATTTACCTCCAATTCATCATTTACTCCAATGATTATAGAAAACTGTCAAGCACTAGGTTTTGAACCTAATATTATTTGCCAAACCAATCAGTGGCACTTGCTTCTTGACATGGTAAAACAGGATATGGGTGTGACTCTTTTGCCTCAATATTATACTCAAAAGTTGGATTTGACAGGATTAGTCTGCTTGCCACTAACCCAACCTCAGTTAAAATGGGAGCTTGTCATGGCTTGGCGTCGTCATCGCTTGCTTACACCAAGTATGCGAGCTTGGCTTGATAACATAAGAAAAAATATATAACCAGGCCTTGATAATGCTTTGGCTGAAACAGGGCATAGGTTATACAAAACAGAGGTGATTGAATATTTAAAAGCAGGTTGGCAAGGTTTAGCGAATGTACAGCTTGCGACATTGAATTGAGTAGATTGGTTCAATAAAAAGCGTATACACAGTGCATTGGGCTATGTATCGCCTTTTGAGTTTAAAGCAATGTACTATGATAAGCTTAACCTGTTAGGTCAAGTGGCTTAACTTAAATAAAAAGGTCTCAGACAAACCCGGTACAGTTCACTTTTACAAAAAACTAGAAGCACTAAACCTTTCGTTCGAAGACCTTACAGAACATAATTTAATAGACTCTAAGGTACACTTAAAGAAAATAATAGAGAAAGGTAAAATATATAGATTAACGGATACTGAGAAAACAGCAAAAGCATTCTACGTTCAGAGAGTTTCCCAAACTTTGTGTAACTGCTTATAATCCACTAACCGGAGAATAAGCAATGACAACTCAATCTGGCATTAAGAAACTAGCTGAACAAATGGCTGGTAGCATGAAAAGCTTCGATGACATCAAAGACTTCCAGAAGCAGCTCATGCAATCTTTTATCGACACTGCCCTTGGAGCTGAGATGGAAGATCATCTCGGCTATCCTAAGCATGAGAAAGCCGATAAACCTAATAAGCGCAATGGGCACACTAAAAAGACCGTCCGCAGTGACACAGGCGATCTTAAGATATCTACCCCAAGAGACCGCAATAGCAGCTTTGAGCCTGTGCTGGTCAGTAAGCATCAAACCCGTATCTCAGGTCTCGATGATAAAATCATATCGTCACTACAGGCATAGCCTTACGTCTTGCGCTTCGGGCAAGTGTCTCCCAGACACTTGCTTATCCTCGCTCATACGCCAAGGGTCAAACCACCACCGAGATTGTAGAGAGCATTAAAGAGCTCTACGATATCGACATCTCAAGCAGCTTGGTTTCAAGAGTCACCGATAACATATTAGACGACATCACCGCTTGGCAGAACCGTCCGCTGAGCAGTGTCTATCCTATCGTCTATTTGGACTGCATCGTCGTGAAGATACGTCAAGACAAGCAGATCATCAACAAGGCTATCTATCTGGCACTAGGCGTGGGACTTGATGGCAGAAAAGAGCTGCTTGGTATGTGGCTCTCAGAGCATGAAGGCGCTAAGTTCTGACTGGGTATTCTCACTGAACTACAAAACCGCGGGGTACAAGATATTCTCATTGCCTGTGTTGACGGCTTAAAAGGCTTCCCTGATGCCCTCAACACCGTCTACCCCAACGCTCAGGTTCAGCTGTGTATCGTGCATATGGTGCGCTATTCAATGAAGTTCGTACCGTGGACTGATAAGAAAGCCGTAGCGGCTGATTTAAAGGTTATCTACGGCGCTGATACGCTTGAGATAGCAGAGGCCAATCTTGAATCCTTCGACGCAACATGGGGTGATAAGTACCCGTATGTGGTTACCTCTTGGCGTAATAACTGGGAGGGCTTAACGGTGTTCTTTGGCTACCCTAAAGACATCAGAAAAGTGATTTATACCACCAATGCGATAGAGCCTTTAAAAAGTTTGTAGTGGTCAACTAATTTAGGACACCTGATAAGAGGTTTCGGTTAAAGTAGCGTTTCTCTTTTTCTAGCGGTGTTAAATAATCATTAAAACTGTGCGGTCTCACGATTTGATAGTA
>NZ_JABBDX010000014.1 GCF_012847335.1 Psychrobacter sp. MF31 | reverse complement strand
AAGGAGCTGACGATGACCTACTCTCACATGAGCGAATCACACTACCATCGGCGCTACGACGTTTCACTTCTGAGTTCGGGAAGGGATCAGGTGGTTCCATCGCGCTGTTGTCGTCAGCAAAGGGGGTATAGATAGGAGTCTGTTGGTTTTGAATCAAGCTTTGGTGATATCACTATCTCATACAAACCACTTGGGGTTGTATGGTCAAGCCAAACGAGCAATTAGTACAGGTTAGCTCCACACATCGCTGCGCTTCCACACCCTGCCTATCAACGTCCTAGTCTTGAACGGCTCTTTAGGGAAATCTCATCTTGAGGTGGGCTTCCCGCTTAGATGCTTTCAGCGGTTATCCCATCCGAACGTAGCTACCGGGCAATGCCATTGGCATGACAACCCGAACACCAGCGGTTCGTCCACTCTGGTCCTCTCGTACTAGGAGCAGATCCTCTCAAATTTCCTACGCCCACGGTAGATAGGGACCGAACTGTCTCACGACGTTCTAAACCCAGCTCGCGTACCTCTTTAAATGGCGAACAGCCATACCCTTAGGACCTGCTTCAGCCCTAGGATGAGATGAGCCGACATCGAGGTGCCAAACACCGCCGTCGATATGAACTCTTGGGCGGTATCAGCCTGTTATCCCCAGAGTACCTTTTATCCGTTGAGCGATGGCCCTTCCATACAGAACCACCGGATCACTAAGACCTACTTTCGTACCTGCTCGACTTGTGGGTCTCGCAGTTAAGCGCGCTTTTGCCTTTATACTCTTTGAACGATTTCCGACCGTTCTGAGCGCACCTTCGTACTCCTCCGTTACTCTTTAGGAGGAGACCGCCCCAGTCAAACTACCCACCATACATTGTCCTTGAGACCGTTATCTCTAAGTTAGAACCCCAACATGACCAGGGTGGTATTTCAAGGTTGGCTCCACAAGAACTAGCGTTCCTGCTTCAAAGCCTCCCACCTATCCTGCACAAGTCAGGTCAAAGTTCAATGTAAAGCTGTAGTAAAGGTTCACGGGGTCTTTCCGTCTAGCCGCGGGTACACAGCATCTTCACTGCGATTTCGATTTCACTGAGTCTCTGCTGGAGACAGCGCTGCCATCATTATGCCATTCGTGCAGGTCGGAACTTACCCGACAAGGAATTTCGCTACCTTAGGACCGTTATAGTTACGGCCGCCGTTTACTGGGGCTTCGATCAAGACCTTCGCTTACGCTAAGCCCATCAATTAACCTTCCAGCACCGGGCAGGCATCACACCCTATACGTCCACTTTCGTGTTTGCAGAGTGCTGTGTTTTTAATAAACAGTTGCAGCAGCCTGGTATCTGCGACTGCCAATAGCTTACACCGCGAGGGTTTCACCATCAGCAGCGTACCTTCTCCCGAAGTTACGGTACCATTTTGCCTAGTTCCTTCAGCAGAGTTCTCTCAAGCGCCTTGGTATTCTCTACCTGACCACCTGTGTCGGTTTCGGGTACGATTCGTTTATGACTGTTGCTTAGAAGCTTTTCCTGGAAGCCTGGTATTTGCCACTTCGCGGTACAAGTACCGCTTGCTATCAGATCTCAGTTTAATAAGTGACCGGATTTGCCTAATCACTCAACCTACATCCTTCCACCTAGATAACCATCACTAGGCTGGCATAACCTTCTCCGTCCCTCCATCGCATCATAAACAAGTATCGGAATATTAACCGATTTCCCATCGACTACGCCTTTCGGCCTCGCCTTAGGGGTCGACTCACCCAGCCCCGATTAACGTTGGACTGGAACCCTTGGTCTTCCGGCGTGGATGCTTTTCACACCCATTATCGTTACTCACGTCAGCATTCGCTCTTGTGATACCTCCAGCATGCTTTACAACACACCTTCTCAGGCTTACACAATGCTCCCCTACCACTTGAAACAATTTTCAAATCCGCAGCTTCGGCTCCTAGTTTGAGCCCCGTTACATCTTCCGCGCAGGCCGACTCGACTAGTGAGCTATTACGCTTTCTTTAAAGGATGGCTGCTTCTAAGCCAACCTCCTAGCTGTCTATGCCTTCCCACCTCGTTTCCCACTTAACTAGGAATTTGGGGCCTTAGCTGGCGGTCTGGGTTGTTTCCCTCTCCACGACGGACGTTAGCACCCGCCGTGTGTCTCCCGGATATCACTCATCGGTATTCGGAGTTTGCATCGGGTTGGTAAGTCGGTATGACCCCCTAGCCGAAACAGTGCTCTACCCCCAATGGTGTTCGTCCGAGGCGCTACCTAAATAGCTTTCGGGGAGAACCAGCTATCACCGAGTTTGATTAGCCTTTCACCCCTATCCACAAGTCATCCCCTGGCTTTTCAACGACAGTGGGTTCGGTCCTCCGGTGCCTGTTACGGCACTTTCAACCTGCTCATGGATAGATCACTCGGTTTCGGGTCTATACCCTGCAACTATTCGCCCTATTAAGACTCGGTTTCCCTACGGCTCCCCTATTCGGTTAACCTTGCTACAGAATATAAGTCGCTGACCCATTATACAAAAGGTACGCCGTCACGGATCATGTCCGCTCCGACTGCTTGTACGCACACGGTTTCAGGTTCTATTTCACTCCCCTCACAGGGGTTCTTTTCGCCTTTCCCTCACGGTACTGGTTCACTATCGGTCAGTCAGGAGTATTTAGCCTTGGAGGATGGTCCCCCCATCTTCAAACAGGATTTCTCGTGTCCCGCTCTACTTAATATGCTTCCTCTAGAATTTCGAATACGGGACTATCACCCACTATGGTCAGCTTTCCCACGCTGTTCTTCTATTCTAAAGTCCGTCGGCTCCTCCCCGTTCGCTCGCCGCTACTTGGGGAATCTCATTTGATGTCTTTTCCTCGAGCTACTGAGATGTTTCACTTCGCTCGGTTCGCCTCTTATACAAGTATAAGATACCTATCTTATGATAGGTGGGTTTCCCCATTCAGAAATCTTCGGATCACAGGATATTGCCGCCTCCCCGAAGCTTATCGCAGGCTGTCACGTCTTTCATCGCCTCTGACTGCCAAGGCATCCACCATGTGCGCTTCATTACTTGACCATACAACCCCAAAGGGTCTATGGGTAATGATAACGATATCACCTATGTTTACGCTTGATTCAGTTCTCTTTACTTTGATAACCACCCCTTGGGATAACAACTGATGTCATTAAAAGGTGATTATCAGGTTAGTGATGATACGTGAAATATCACCACTAACCCAGACTCATATCTATGTTGTTAAATAGTTCCTAATCCTTCGTCAGGTATTAGGTTCTGTATCAAACAGAAAGAAGAAATCGATTCCAATCTCTTGTTTCTGTTTATACTTACTATCTTTATTTATTTTATTTACAGCTTACGTCTCGCTTTATTTGGTGGAGCCAAGGAGAGTCGAACTCCTGACCTCCTGCGTGCAAGGCAGGCGCTCTACCAACTGAGCTATGGCCCCAGATGTTTGGTGGGTCTGATAAGACTTGAACTTATGACCCCCGCGTTATCAACACGGTGCTCTAACCAACTGAGCTACAGACCCTGAGAAGCGTTAACGCTTAAACCAAAGAACAACTTGTTGTGGATTCTTACCAATCAAATGCTTCGTTAAGGAGGTGATCCAGCCGCAGGTTCCCCTACGGCTACCTTGTTACGACTTCACCCCAGTCATCGACCACACCGTGGTGAGCGCCCTCCAAAGTTAGGCTACCCACTTCTGGTGCAATCAACTCCCATGGTGTGACGGGCGGTGTGTACAAGGCCCGGGAACGTATTCACCGCGGCATTCTGATCCGCGATTACTAGCGATTCCTACTTCATGGAGTCGAGTTGCAGACTCCAATCTGGACTACGATAGGCTTTTTGAGATTCGCTTCACATCGCTGTGTCGCTGCCCTCTGTACCTACCATTGTAGCACGTGTGTAGCCCTGGTCGTAAGGGCCATGATGACTTGACGTCGTCCCCGCCTTCCTCCAGTTTGTCACTGGCAGTATCCTTAGAGTTCCCGACCGAGTCGCTGGTAACTAAGGAAAAGGGTTGCGCTCGTTGCGGGACTTAACCCAACATCTCACGACACGAGCTGACGACAGCCATGCAGCACCTGTATCACAATTCCCGAAGGCACTCTCGTATCTCTACAAGATTCTGTGTATGTCAAGACCAGGTAAGGTTCTTCGCGTTGCATCGAATTAAACCACATGCTCCACCGCTTGTGCGGGCCCCCGTCAATTCATTTGAGTTTTAACCTTGCGGCCGTACTCCCCAGGCGGTCTACTTATTGCGTTAGCTGCGTCACTAAGGAATCAAGTCCCCCAACGACTAGTAGACATCGTTTACGGCGTGGACTACCAGGGTATCTAATCCTGTTTGCTACCCACGCTTTCGAACCTCAGTGTCAGTATGATGCCAGAAGGCTGCCTTCGCCATCGGTATTCCTCCAGATCTCTACGCATTTCACCGCTACACCTGGAATTCTACCTTCCTCTCACCTACTCTAGCCTGACAGTTTCAGATGCCGTTCCCAGGTTAAGCCCGGGGCTTTCACATCTGACTTATCAAGCCACCTACGCTCGCTTTACGCCCAGTAATTCCGATTAACGCTCGCACCCTCTGTATTACCGCGGCTGCTGGCACAGAGTTAGCCGGTGCTTATTCTGCAGCTAATGTCATCAGCTTTGGGTATTAGCCAAAACCTCTTCTTCACTGCTTAAAGTGCTTTACAACCAAAAGGCCTTCTTCACACACGCGGCATGGCTGGATCAGGGTTCCCCCCATTGTCCAATATTCCCCACTGCTGCCTCCCGTAGGAGTCCGGGCCGTGTCTCAGTCCCGGTGTGGCTGATCATCCTCTCAGACCAGCTACAGATCGTCGCCTTGGTAGGCTCTTACCCCACCAACTAGCTAATCCGACTTAGGCTCATCTAATAGCGCAAGGCCAAAAGGTCCCCTGCTTTCTCCCGTAGGTCGTATGCGGTATTAGCTTACCTTTCGGCAAGTTATCCCCCACTACTAGGTAGATTCCTAAGCATTACTCACCCGTCCGCCGCTCGTCAGCAGAGAAGCAAGCTTCTCTCTGTTACCGCTCGACTTGCATGTGTTAAGCCTGCCGCCAGCGTTCAATCTGAGCCATGATCAAACTCTTCAGTTTAATCTATCTTGAAGCCTTTACTATGTAAACATAGAAGA
>NZ_JABBDX010000013.1 GCF_012847335.1 Psychrobacter sp. MF31 | reverse complement strand
TCGAAAAACAAAATCACCAGATTCTCCGCCTCTGACAGGCAACCAGTCAGAATGCGATTCACCAAAAAAAATATTAGTTCGATTCAATGGAGGTTCCTTCAGTTTTCTGATGAAGCGCGGAGGTGGCTCAACCTGCGAAAAGAAACGAGTTGCTACGTAAGTCCGAGAACATGCTTTCCATGGTCTCTGAGCTCGCCTTTGGGACCGACATATCGGTAGAGAGTGACGCGCTCGATGCCGAGTTCCTTGCAGAGATCGGAAACTGAAGTATCGCGCTGGGCCATGGCGGCTTGCGCGAGACGCACCTGAGCTTTGGTGAGCGCGAATTTTCGTCCGCCCTTGCGACCGCGCGCTCTCGCGGAGGCGAGACCCGCCATGGTGCGCTCTCGGATCAGATCCCGCTCGAACTCGGCCAAGGTGGCGAAGATTCCGAACACCATGCGACCGGACGCAGTCGTGGTGTCGATCTGAGCGGGCACTGTTGCAAAGTTAGCGATGAGGCAGCCTTTTGTCTTATTCAAAGGCCTTACATTTCAAAAACTCTGCTTACCAGGCGCATTTCGCCCAGGGGATCACCATAATAAAATGCTGAGGCCTGGCCTTTGCGTAGTGCACGCATCACCTCAATACCTTTGATGGTGGCGTAAGCCGTCTTCATGGATTTAAATCCCAGCGTGGCGTTGATTATCCGTTTCAGTTTGCCATGATCGCATTCAATCACGTTGTTCCGGTACTTAATCTGTCGGTGTTCAACGTCAGACGGGCACCGGCCTTCGCGTTTGAGCAGAGCAAGCGCGCGACCATAGGCGGGCGCTTTATCCGTGTTGATGAATCGTGGGATCTGCCACTTCTTCACGTTGTTGAGGATTTTACCCAGAAACCGGTATGCAGCTTTGCTGTTACGACGGGAGGAGAGATAAAAATCGACAGTGCGGCCCCGGCTGTCGACGGCCCGGTACAGATACGCCCAGCGGCCATTGACCTTCACGTAGGTTTCATCCATGTGCCACGGGCAAAGATCGGAAGGGTTACGCCAGTACCAGCGCAGCCGTTTTTCCATTTCAGGCGCATAACGCTGAACCCAGCGGTAAATCGTGGAGTGATCGACATTCACTCCGCGTTCAGCCAGCATCTCCTGCAGCTCACGGTAACTGATGCCGTATTTGCAGTACCAGCGTACGGCCCACAGAATGATGTCACGCTGAAAATGCCGGCCTTTGAATGGGTTCATGTGCAGCTCCATCAGCAAAAGGGGATGATAAGTTTATCACCACCGACTATTTGCAACAGTGCCGTTGATCGTGCTATGATCGACTGATGTCATCAGCGGTGGAGTGCAATGTCGTGCAATACGAATGGCGAAAAGCCGAGCTCATCGGTCAGCTTCTCAACCTTGGGGTTACCCCCGGCGGTGTGCTGCTGGTCCACAGCTCCTTCCGTAGCGTCCGGCCCCTCGAAGATGGGCCACTTGGACTGATCGAGGCCCTGCGTGCTGCGCTGGGTCCGGGAGGGACGCTCGTCATGCCCTCGTGGTCAGGTCTGGACGACGAGCCGTTCGATCCTGCCACGTCGCCCGTTACACCGGACCTTGGAGTTGTCTCTGACACATTCTGGCGCCTGCCAAATGTAAAGCGCAGCGCCCATCCATTTGCCTTTGCGGCAGCGGGGCCACAGGCAGAGCAGATCATCTCTGATCCATTGCCCCTGCCACCTCACTCGCCTGCAAGCCCGGTCGCCCGTGTCCATGAACTCGATGGGCAGGTACTTCTCCTCGGCGTGGGACACGATGCCAACACGACGCTGCATCTTGCCGAGTTGATGGCAAAGGTTCCCTATGGGGTGCCGAGACACTGCACCATTCTTCAGGATGGCAAGTTGGTACGCGTCGATTATCTCGAGAATGACCACTGCTGTGAGCGCTTTGCCTTGGCGGACAGGTGGCTCAAGGAGAAGAGCCTTCAGAAGGAAGGTCCAGTCGGTCATGCCTTTGCTCGGTTGATCCGCTCCCGCGACATTGTGGCGACAGCCCTGGGTCAACTGGGCCGAGATCCGTTGATCTTCCTGCATCCGCCAGAGGCGGGATGCGAAGAATGCGATGCCGCTCGCCAGTCGATTGGCTGAGCTCATGAGCGGAGAACGAGATGACGTTGGAGGGGCAAGGTCGCGCTGATTGCTGGGGCAACACGTGGAGCGGATCGGGGATTGTCTTTCTTCAGCTCGCTGATGATATGCTGACGCTCAATGCCGTTTGGCCTCCGACTAACGAAAATCCCGCATTTGGACGGCTGATCCGATTGGCACGGCGGACGGCGAATGGCGGAGCAGACGCTCGTCCGGGGGCAATGAGATATGAAAAAGCCTGAACTCACCGCGACGTCTGTCGAGAAGTTTCTGATCGAAAAGTTCGACAGCGTCTCCGACCTGATGCAGCTCTCGGAGGGCGAAGAATCTCGTGCTTTCAGCTTCGATGTAGGAGGGCGTGGATATGTCCTGCGGGTAAATAGCTGCGCCGATGGTTTCTACAAAGATCGTTATGTTTATCGGCACTTTGCATCGGCCGCGCTCCCGATTCCGGAAGTGCTTGACATTGGGGAATTCAGCGAGAGCCTGACCTATTGCATCTCCCGCCGTGCACAGGGTGTCACGTTGCAAGACCTGCCTGAAACCGAACTGCCCGCTGTTCTGCAGCCGGTCGCGGAGGCCATGGATGCGATCGCTGCGGCCGATCTTAGCCAGACGAGCGGGTTCGGCCCATTCGGACCGCAAGGAATCGGTCAATACACTACATGGCGTGATTTCATATGCGCGATTGCTGATCCCCATGTGTATCACTGGCAAACTGTGATGGACGACACCGTCAGTGCGTCCGTCGCGCAGGCTCTCGATGAGCTGATGCTTTGGGCCGAGGACTGCCCCGAAGTCCGGCACCTCGTGCACGCGGATTTCGGCTCCAACAATGTCCTGACGGACAATGGCCGCATAACAGCGGTCATTGACTGGAGCGAGGCGATGTTCGGGGATTCCCAATACGAGGTCGCCAACATCTTCTTCTGGAGGCCGTGGTTGGCTTGTATGGAGCAGCAGACGCGCTACTTCGAGCAGAGGCATCCGGAGCTTGCAGGATCGCCGCGGCTCCGGGCGTATATGCTCCGCATTGGTCTTGACCAACTCTATCAGAGCTTGGTTGACGGCAATTTCGATGATGCAGCTTGGGCGCAGGGTCGATGCGACGCAATCGTCCGATCCGGAGCCGGGACTGTCGGGCGTACACAAATCGCCCGCAGAAGCGCGGCCGTCTGGACCGATGGCTGTGTAGAAGTACTCGCCGATAGTGGAAACCGACGCCCCAGCACTCGTCCGAGGGCAAAGGAATAGAGTAGATGCCGACCGAACAAGAGCTGATTTCGAGAACGCCTCAGCCAGCAACTCGCGCGAGCCTAGCAAGGCAAATGCGAGAGAACGGCCTTACGCTTGGTGGCACAGTTCTCGTCCACAGTTCGCTAAGCTCGCTCGGCTGGGTCGCGGGAGGGCCGGTCGCAGTGATTCAGGCCCTTCTGGATTGTGTTGGTCCCCAGGGCACGATTGTCATGCCCACGCACTCGGGTGATCTGACTGATCCCGCAGATTGGAGATCGCCGCCCGTGCCTGCCGATTGGGTGCAGATCTTGCGCAACGAGATGCCGGCATACGATCCGCAAACCACACCAACTCGGAACATGGGTGCAGTGGCTGAATTGTTCCGGGCGTGTCGCAAACACTTTTGGAGGCAGCTATCACCCAGCCAAGGCCGGTATTTTCATGCTTTGTTAACCTTTTGCAGTCCGAAGAGGCGCGCAAGCAAATCATTCTGGTCATTGACGGTCCAGCCGCCTGAAAAGCCAAAGCCCTTCCGCAGCCACAGCATCGCCTCGAAACCCGCGATGGTTCGCCGCGCCGTGTTAAAGGATTGGAAACCGCCGATCTTCGGCATGTTCTTCTTCACCCGGAAATGGTCGCTCTCAATCCCCTGCTGGAGATGTTTGGTCACATAATGCACGGGATCGGGATGGAGAAGCCCATCATCAACCGACGTTTTGATCGTTGACGGGAAGGTGTTGGCCCCGTCCGTCCCAATCCTGTTCGGCGACAACAAGGGTTCATCTTTAAGCATCTTTCGGAAGAACCGCTTGGCAGCGTCGAGATCGCGCTTAGCGGTCAGCAGGAAATCCACCGGATTGCCATGCTTATCGATGGCTCGGTACAGATAGCGCCATTTGCCGCGGATCTTGACATAGGTCTCATCAATCCGGACCGAGCCGCAATGGGGTCGACGAAACTGCCGCAGCCGTTTCTCGATGACAGGTGCATAAGCCAATACCCAGCGGTTGATCGTGCTATGATCGACCTCGAAGCCCCGCTCGCGAAACATCTCTTCCAAGTCACGATAGCTGAGCGGGTAGCGCAAGTACCAGGCAACCGCCTGTACAATCAGCCAGGCCTCGAAATGCCTGCCCTTGAAATCATCCTTCGACTGGCGCTTCAGCTTTTCGGCAATGGTATTCAAAATCATCGGCTCGCTCCGCAATATCAGGAGCGGCAACTTCTCTCCCCATGGTCAACATCGAGTTAACCTGAAGAATTTGCGACAAGGCCATGCGTTCCGCTCCGGAGATGTCTGGCTTACTAGGTCCCGGCGCTATGGCGATCTGAAACACGCACTCGTTCCGGCACAATCCATCGCGGAAGGCGGTCGTCTCGCTGTGCCATTGCGGCCGGAGGAATGGCTGGCAGACCGGCAAGCTCGCCTCGACATGCGGTTGCGCGAGCTTGGCCGTGCCGCTCGCGCAGGCACGATCCCGGGCGGGTCGATTGAAAACGGCGTTCTGCATATCGAGAAACTCGAAGCCGCCGCGCCGACAGGCGCCGAAGATCTGGTGCTCGATCTCTACAAGCAGATCCCGCCCACGCGCATCACCGATCTCCTGCTGGAGGTGGATGCGGCGACCGGCTTCACCGAAGCGTTCACCCATCTGCGCACAGGAGCACCCTGCGCTGACCGGATCGGGCTAATGAACGTTATCTTGGCGGAAGGGATCAACCTCGGCTTGCGCAAAATGGCGGATGCGACAAACACCCACACCTTCTGGGAATTGATCCGCATTGGACGGTGGCATGTCGAGGGCGAAGCCTATGACCGGGCGCTGGCCATGGTGGTCGAGGCACAGGCAGCGTTACCCATGGCCCGGTTCTGGGGCATGGGCACGTCGGCTTCGAGCGACGGACAGTTCTTCGTCGCTACAGAGCAAGGTGAGGCCATGAACCTGGTCAACGCGAAATATGGCAATACCCCGGGCCTGAAAGCCTATAGCCACGTCTCCGACCAATATGCGCCGTTCGCAACCCAGGTGATTCCTGCAACGGCAAGCGAAGCGCCTTACATCCTCGATGGCCTGCTGATGAACGATGCTGGACGCCATATCCGCGAGCAGTTCACCGACACGGGCGGCTTCACCGATCACGTCTTTGCCGCATGTGCCATTCTCGGCTACCGGTTCGCTCCGCGCATCCGCGACCTGCCATCCAAACGGCTCTACGCGTTCAATCCGTCGGCCGCCCCGGCGCACCTGCGAGCGTTGATCGGCGGAAAGGTCAACCAAGCCATGATCGAGCGCAATTGGCCCGACATCCTGCGCATCGCCGCCACCATTGCTGCCGGGACCGTCGCGCCAAGCCAGATTCTGCGGAAACTCGCCTCCTATCCGCGGCAGAACGAGCTCGCGACAGCCCTGCGGGAAGTCGGTCGCGTCGAGCGCACCCTGTTCATGATCGACTGGATTCTGGATGCCGAACTCCAACGGCGTGCCCAGATCGGGCTCAACAAAGGCGAAGCTCATCATGCGCTGAAGCGGGCAATCAGCTTCCACCGCCGCGGTGAAATCCGCGACCGTTCCGCCGAAGGCCAGCATTACCGCATCGCCGGCATGAATCTGCTCGCCGCCATCATCATCTTCTGGAACACCATGAAGCTCGGCGAGGTCGTTGCAAACCAGAAACGCGATGGAAAGCTGCTATCGCCCGATCTCTTGGCCCATGTTTCGCCGCTCGGATGGGAACACATCAATCTCACCGGAGAATATCGCTGGCCAAAGCCTTAGCGTAGGATTCCGCCCCCTCCCGCAAACGACCCCTTAATATCAGTTTCAATAAGCTCGGTAATTCCTTTTTGCAGATGATCTATGGCGTCATCTTTTGCGGTGGTGATGAAAATGTTACTGCAATCTACTGCGTTTTGAAGTTGATAAATAGCGTTACTTAACTCACTGATTTTATGGTCAATATCAACAAGACTACCCTCAAGCTTTTTGTCGATGTTGTCGCGAGCATCGTCAGCAAGACTTTCAAGCGCAGGAATAACGTCACCCAGCGCTAAAACAATTTTTTCAATATCATCTTTTAGTTGTTGATTGCTCATACTTTCCTCTGATTAAGGACTTGGTGATGAATAGCTATAGGCGCGATCGATTTTTTGCTGAATGCTGTT
>NZ_JABBDX010000012.1 GCF_012847335.1 Psychrobacter sp. MF31 | reverse complement strand
ATTTAGTGGTTCTTTTGGGGTATGCCCAAAGGAGCCCGCAAGTATGCGCAGGACGAAGCCAGTAGCCGCGCCGATGGTGGCGCGGGTCTATCTGCGCGTCAGCACCGACGCGCAGGACTTGGAACGCCAAGAGGCGATCACTACGGCCGCGAAGGCCGCCGGCTACTACGTCGCCGGCATCTACCGTGAGAAGGCATCCGGCGCACGCGCCGACCGGCCTGAGCTGCTGCGCATGATCGGCGACCTACAGCCCGGCGAGGTGGTCATTGCCGAGAAGATCGACCGCATCAGCCGCCTACCTTTGCCCGAGGCCGAGCGCCTGGTGGCCTCGATACAGGCCAAAGGCGCACGCCTGGCCGTCCCTGGCGTGGTCGATCTATCCGACCTGGCGGCCGAGGCCCAGGGCGTCGCCAAGATCGTGCTGGAAGCCGTGCAGATCATGCTTTTTCGCCTGGCCTTGCAGATGGCCCGCGACGACTACGAGGACAGGCGCGAACGCCAGCGCCAAGGCATTGAGTTGGCCCGCCAGGCCGGGCGGTACAAGGGCCGCCGTGCTGATCCGAAGCGCCGCGCCCAAGTTGTCGCGCTGCGCAAGTCCGGCTACAGCATCAACAAGACCGCCGAGCTGGCCGGGTACAGTGCGGCCCAGGTGAAACGGATATGGGCCGAGGTCAGCCAGGCCGAAGCGAAGCAGCACGGCGCGTTCGTGGAGGACGCATTGACGGAAGCCGATGCCCTGGCCGCTGTCGGCCAGGATGAGCGCCAGGAGGAAAGGGCATGAAGAAGCCGAACCAAGACGACGAGCCGTTTTTCATCACCGAGGAGATTGCGGCCGAAATGATCGCCGGCGGCTATGAGTTCGAGCTGCCGCCCATTCCTTGCACCATCCGCCTACGCGACGTGCTGGAGCGCATGACCGATGCTGAGCTAGCATTGCAGCCGGGCGAGATCGCCGACCAGGAGCGTGAACGCTGCCGGCGCAAGCCGTGTTCAACCTCATGATCTGGTCATGGTATTTTTCATGGCACTGAGCCTGATAGTTCTTGCAAATTGTTGTCACTAAAGGGTTTTGTGTGCTTGTTTACAATCGAGTGGGAGTGACGGGCACTGGCTGGCAATGTCTAGCAACGGCAGGCATTTCGGCTGAGGGTAAAAGAACTTTCCGCTAAGCGATAGACTGTATGTAAACACAGTATTGCAAGGACGCGGAACATGCCTCATGTGGCGGCCAGGACGGCCAGCCGGGATCGGGATACTGGTCGTTACCAGAGCCACCGACCCGAGCAAACCCTTCTCTATCAGATCGTTGACGAGTATTACCCGGCATTCGCTGCGCTTATGGCAGAGCAGGGAAAGGAATTGCCGGGCTATGTGCAACGGGAATTTGAAGAATTTCTCCAATGCGGGCGGCTGGAGCATGGCTTTCTACGGGTTCGCTGCGAGTCTTGCCACGCCGAGCACCTGGTCGCTTTCAGCTGTAAGCGTCGCGGTTTCTGCCCGAGCTGTGGGGCGCGGCGGATGGCCGAAAGTGCCGCCTTGCTGGTTGATGAAGTACTGCCTGAACAACCCATGCGTCAGTGGGTGTTGAGCTTCCCGTTTCAGCTGCGTTTCCTGTTTGCCAGCCGGCCCGAGATCATGGGGTGGGTGCTGGGCATCGTTTACCGCGTCATTGCCACGCACCTGGTCAAGAAAGCGGGCCATACCCACCAAGTGGCCAAGACGGGCGCGGTCACCCTGATCCAGCGTTTTGGATCGGCGCTCAATCTGAATGTTCACTTCCACATGCTGTTTCTCGACGGTGTGTATGTCGAGCAATCCCACGGCTCAGCGCGTTTCCGCTGGGTCAAGGCGCCGACCAGCCCAGAGCTCACCCAGCTGACGCACACCATCGCCCACCGGGTGGGTCGCTATCTGGAACGGCAAGGCCTGCTGGAACGGGATGTCGAAAACAGCTATCTGGCCTCGGATGCGGTGGATGACGACCCGATGACACCCCTGCTGGGGCACTCGATCACTTACCGTATCGCTGTCGGTTCACAGGCGGGGCGAAAGGTGTTCACTTTGCAAACTCTGCCGACCAGTGGTGATCCGTTCGGTGACGGGATTGGCAAGGTAGCCGGGTCCAGCCTGCACGCCGGCGTGGCGGCCAGGGCCGATGAACGCAAGAAGCTCGAACGGCTGTGCCGGTACATCAGCCGCCCGGCGGTATCCGAGAAGCGGCTGTCGTTAACACGAGGCGGCAACGTGCGCTACCAGCTCAAGACGCCGTACCGGGACGGCACCACGCACGTCATTTTCGAACCATTGGATTTCATTGCAAGGCTGGCCGCCCTGGTACCGAAGCCCAGAGTCAACCTAACCCGCTTCCACGGGGTGTTCGCACCCAACAGTCGGCACCGGGCGTTGGTCACGCCGGCAAAACGGGGCAGGGGCAACAAGGTCAGGGTGGCTGATGAACCGGCAACACCAGCACAACGGCGAGCGTCGATGACATGGGCGCAACGGCTCAAGCGTGTTTTCAATATCGACATCGAGACCTGCAGCGGCTGCGGCGGCGCCATGAAAGTCATCGCCTGCATTGAAGACCCTATAGTGATCAAGCAGATCCTTGATCACCTGAAGCACAAAGCCGAAACCAGCGGGACCAGGGCGTTACCCGAAAGCCGGGCGCCACCGGCTGAGCTGCTCCTGGGTCTGTTTGACTGACGAGCCTGAAGGCCAACGATACCAATCAAAATGCTGCGTTCACAGCGCCGCGGCAGGGATCCGCCGTGCTGGTTGTCGGAAAAGGAGCCGCTAGTGGGAAAGAGGAGGGTAAATTTTCAGCGTTGCTGGCTCCCCGTCAGCCGGATTGGGTTGCATCGCAGGGGTGTCGAAAGAGTCAACTGCGGTCCAAAGCTGTTGGACTTGGGTGAAAAGGGCGTTTATTCTTCCTATACGTGCCGCGTTCCAGGCGGCGACTATGAGGGCTATGTCGATGCCCATGTGCGCCGGCTGGAGGCGCTACGCCGGGCCGGTATCGTCGAGCGGATCGACGCCGACCAATGGCGCATCCCCGATGATCTGGTCAGCCGTGCCGCCGCCCATGACGCCGGCCGAGACAGTCAGGCCAGCGTTCGCGTCCTTTCCCCGGTCGATCTGAACAAACAGATCGGATCGGACGGCGCGACCTGGCTGGACCGGCGGCTGATCCACGGCGAGACGGCCGACCTTGCGCCAACCGGCTTCGGGCAACAAGTCCGCGAAGCCATGGACCAGCGCCGCGAGCACCATATCGAACAGGGCGACGCCACCCGCAGCCGGGACAGCCGCGTCTTCTACCGGCGCAACCTTCTCGCCATCCTGCGGGAGCGCGAGGTAGCCGGCGTCGGATCGGATATGGCTTTGAGTAAGGGCCTGCCGTTCCGCGCCGCCACGGACGGCGAGAGCGTCAGCGGCAAGTTTACCGGAACCGTGCATCTATCGAGCGGCAAGTTCGCCGTGGTCGAGAAATCCCATGAGTTCACCCTTGTCCCGTGGCGGCCGATCATCGACCGCCAACTCGGCCGCGAGGTTATGGGCATCGTGCAGGGCGGGTCGGTGTCGTGGCAGTTAGGGCGGCAGAGGGGGCTGGAACGCTGAGTGCGCCCATGCCGCATTGCGAAGCAAAAGATAATCGGATAAAATGTAGCAATTCATATTATAATCGGATAAAATGTAGCAATTCATATTCGTAAGCGTGGAGTAATCAGATGGGAAATTCCAAGTCAGCAGACAAGTAAGCCGCAACAACCAGTATTGTTGTTGCGGCGCTCTGTAAGGCTAGTCTCATCTGATTGCTGACGAGCAGACGTCGCCCGGTATTCCTTAATCGAGGGTTGATTCGTCATGACCACCACACGCCCCGCGTGGGCCTATACGCTGCCGGCAGCACTGCTGCTGATGGCTCCTTTCGACATCCTCGCTTCACTGGCGATGGATATTTATCTCCCTGTCGTTCCAGCGATGCCCGGCATCCTGAACACGACGCCCGCTATGATCCAACTCACGTTGAGCCTCTATATGGTGATGCTCGGCGTGGGCCAGGTGATTTTTGGTCCGCTCTCAGACAGAATCGGGCGACGGCCAATTCTACTTGCGGGCGCAACGGCTTTCGTCATTGCGTCTCTGGGAGCAGCTTGGTCTTCAACTGCACCGGCCTTTGTCGCTTTCCGTCTACTTCAAGCAGTGGGCGCGTCGGCCATGCTGGTGGCGACGTTCGCGACGGTTCGCGACGTTTATGCCAACCGTCCTGAGGGTGTCGTCATCTACGGCCTTTTCAGTTCGATGCTGGCGTTCGTGCCTGCGCTCGGCCCTATCGCCGGAGTATTGATCGGCGAGTTCTTGGGATGGCAGGCGATATTCATTACTTTGGCTATACTGGCGATGCTCGCACTCCTAAATGCGGGTTTCAGGTGGCACGAAACCCGCCCTCTGGATCAAGTCAAGACGCGCCGATCTGTCTTGCCGATCTTCGCGAGTCCGGCTTTTTGGGTTTACACTGTCGGCTTTAGCGCCGGTATGGGCACCTACTTCGTCTTCTTCTCGACGGCTCCCCGTGTGCTCATAGGCCAAGCGGAATATTCCGAGATCGGATTCAGCTTTGCCTTCGCCACTGTCGCGCTTGTAATGATCGTGACAACCCGTTTCGCGAAGTCCTTTGTCGCCAGATGGGGCATCGCAGGATGCGTGGCGCGTGGGATGGCGTTGCTTGTTTGCGGAGCGGTCCTGTTGGGGATCGGCGAACTTTACGGCTCGCCGTCATTCCTCACCTTCATCCTACCGATGTGGGTTGTCGCGGTCGGTATTGTCTTCACGGTGTCCGTTACCGCGAACGGCGCTTTGGCAGAGTTCGACGACATCGCGGGATCAGCGGTCGCGTTCTACTTCTGCGTTCAAAGCCTGATAGTCAGCATTGTCGGGACATTGGCGGTGGCACTTTTAAACGGTGACACAGCGTGGCCCGTGATCTGTTACGCCACGGCGATGGCGGTACTGGTTTCGTTGGGGCTGGTGCTCCTTCGGCTCCGTGGGGCTGCCACCGAGAAGTCGCCAGTCGTCTAACCGACGACTGGTAGCAGGCCCGCTCCGATGCGGCGCACTAACCATCGAAACCTCGTGAATGTCGGTATCCTGTCTGGCAGGATACCGCTCATTTCCCTTGTTCAGTTCATCGCCGTCGCCGAGCATCTGAATTTTCGGCATGCGGCCAAGGCACTTGGTATCAGCCAGTCGAGCGTCAGCGCGCGTGTGAAAGCGCTGGAGGATAACCTTGGTGTCCTGCTATTTGAGCGCCATGCGCGGGGCGTTCGGCTAACAGACGCAGGCAGGCACTTCATGGAGCGTGTCACGGCGGGTGTCGATCAACTCGATCACGCAGTGAAGACCGCGGAGTGACGGGCACTGGCTGGCAATGTCTAGCAACGGCAGGCATTTCGGCTGAGGGTAAAAGAACTTTCCGCTAAGCGATAGACTGTATGTAAACACAGTATTGCAAGGACGCGGAACATGCCTCATGTGGCGGCCAGGACGGCCAGCCGGGATCGGGATACTGGTCGTTACCAGAGCCACCGACCCGAGCAAACCCTTCTCTATCAGATCGTTGACGAGTATTACCCGGCATTCGCTGCGCTTATGGCAGAGCAGGGAAAGGAATTGCCGGGCTATGTGCAACGGGAATTTGAAGAATTTCTCCAATGCGGGCGGCTGGAGCATGGCTTTCTACGGGTTCGCTGCGAGTCTTGCCACGCCGAGCACCTGGTCGCTTTCAGCTGTAAGCGTCGCGGTTTCTGCCCGAGCTGTGGGGCGCGGCGGATGGCCGAAAGTGCCGCCTTGCTGGTTGATGAAGTACTGCCTGAACAACCCATGCGTCAGTGGGTGTTGAGCTTCCCGTTTCAGCTGCGTTTCCTGTTTGGGGTCGTTTGCGGGAAGGGGCGGAATCCTACGCTAAGGCTTTGGCCAGCGATATTCTCCGGTGAGATTGATGTGTTCCCAGGGGATAGGAGAAGTCGCTTGATATCTAGTATGACGTCTGTCGCACCTGCTTGATCGCGGCCGCGATAGCTAGATCGCGTTGCTCCTCTTCTCCATCCGCGTTCCAAGCTGCGGAAAGGCACCCATAAGCGTACGCCTGGTCGAGCAGGCGACGCGGATCGACGTCCAGCGCACGAGAGAATGCGTCCGCCATCTGTGCAATGCGTCTAGGATCGAGACAAAGGTCGTCTCTGTCAGCCGGATCGTAGAACATATTGGCGGCGCCAAAGCCCACTTCACCGACCAGACCGACGGGATCTATCACCAGCCAGCCGCGATCCGGGGCGTTTCACCATACGCTCGGGCAGCTGGGCGATGCGCGGCTGTTCAGCGTTGAGGCCACCGGTCAAGGCTGTTCCGTTCTACCCCTGACGACGGTAACCGGGCATGCCAACCATCTGGTGCATGCGGCACTGGCTGGCGTTGAGCAGATCGTTACCGACAGTTCAGCGTCGCGGCAGTTACGCCTCGTGCAGTGGCGGGAAACGCAACCTCCGTTTGACGCCGCGGCGGCAAAAACCATTCTCTCAGATACCCATGACGCAGAACTGCCAATTTACCGGCTGGCTGCCGACGATCCGGATGAGGAGAACACCCTCGCCACGGCAGTTTTCACCCTCGATGCCAACCACGTCAGGTGGCAAATTTTCGACATTAACCGCGACGATGCTAAATTTCATGGAGAAGTGCGTGGGTGAAATAGCCGGTCGTCAGTCATAAAGGGCAGGGGAGTACCGTTGGCCCGGCGTTCGATAGTACCGTCCGGATACTGCCAGATATCGGCGTCCAGGGAGATGTCCTGAAGCGCGGTGTCCGGAATTTCAGGTTTGTGTCTCTACAAAGACTAACTATCAGAAAAACTCATCGAGCATCAAATGAAACTGCAATTTATTCATATCAGGATTATCAATACCATATTTTTGAAAAAGCCGTTTCTGTAATGAAGGAGAAAATTCACCGAGGCAGTTCCATAGGATGGCAAGATCCTGGTATCGGTCTGCGATTCCGACTCGTCCAACATCAATACAACCTATTAATTTCCCCTCGTCAAAAATAAGGTTATCAAGTGAGAAATCACCATGAGTGACGACTGAATCCGGTGAGAATGGCAAAAGCTTATGCATTTCTTTCCAGACTTGTTCAACAGGCCAGCCATTACGCTCGTCATCAAAATCACTCGCATCAACCAAACCGTTATTCATTCGTGATTGCGCCTGAGCGAGACGAAATACGCGATCGCTGTTAAAAGGACAATTACTAACAGGAATCGAATGCAACCGGCGCAGGAACGCTGCCAGCGCATCAACAATATTTTCACCTGAATCAGGATATTCTTCTAATACCTGGAATGCTGTTTTCCCGGGGAGCGCAGTGGTGAGTAACCATGCATCATCAGGAGTACGGATAAAATGCTTGATGGTCGGAAGAGGCATAAATGCCGTCAGCCAGTTTAGTCTGACCATCTCATCTGTAACATCATTGGCAACGCTACCTTTGCCATGTTTCAGAAACAACTCTGGCGCATCGGGCTTCCCATACAATCGATAGATTGTCGCACCTGATTGCCCGACATTATCGCGAGCCCATTTATACCCATATAAATCAGCATCCAGGTTGGAATTTAATCGCGGCCTCGAGCAAGACGTTTCCCGTTGAATATGGCTCATAACACCCCTTGTATTAATGTTTATGTAAGCAGACAGTTTTATTGTTCATGATGATATATTTTTATCTTGTGCAATGTAACATCAGAGATTTTGAGACACAACGTGGATTTGTTGAATAAATCGAACTTTTGCTGAGTTGAAGGATCAGATCACGCATCTTCCCGACAACGCAGACCGTTCCGTGGCAAAGCAAAAGTTCAAAATCACCAACTGGCCCACCTACAATAAAGGGGTCGTTTGCGGGAGAGGGCGAAATCCTACGCTAAGGCTTTGGCCAACGATATTCTCCGGTAAGATTGATGTGTTCCCAGGGGATAGGAGAAGTCGCTTGATATCTAGTATGACGTCTGTCGCACCTGCTTGATCGCGGCCGCGATAGCTAGATCGCGTTGCTCCTCTTCTCCATCCGCGTTCCAAGCTGCGGAAAGGCACCCATAAGCGTACGCCTGGTCGAGCAGGCGACGCGGATCGACGTCCAGCGCACGAGAGAATGCGTCCGCCATCTGTGCAATGCGTCTAGGATCGAGACAAAGGTCGTCTCTGTCAGCCGGATCGTAGAACATATTGGCGGCGCCAAAGCCCACTTCACCGACCAGACCGACGGGATCTATCACCAGCCAGCCGCGACTGGAGAACATGATGTTTTCATGATGCAGATCGCCATGTAGCCCACGCAGTTCCGAGGCATTGCTCATCATTTGATCGGCTATAATCGCCGCGTGGACGTAGTCAGTTTGACAACCTGCGTTTTGATCATCGCGCGCCCGCTGAAACAAAGCTGCAAAGCGATCCCGGATCGGGAGAAGGGCAGAAGGCAGGGGTTCCTCAGATGCGGCATACAGCTTCGCCATCAGTTCCGCTGCAATTTCGGTCGCCTGGTAGTCGCCGTGCTCGGCAACGATGTGAGAGAGCATTCGCTCCCCGGCATATTCGAGCAACATCAGATTGTTCTCACGACCGAGCAACCGGACTGCTCCCCTCCCATTGCGCCATACCAGATAGTCGGCCCCGCGCAGTTCATCAGCAATGTCTTCTATAGGTTTCAATCCCTTGACGATTGCAGGAGTCCCGTCTGGCAATGAAACTTTCCAAACGAGGCTGGAAAAGGTGTCCGCAATGAGAACAGGTTGCGAAACGTGCCAATGAGCAGGAAAAACAGGCGGCATGAACATCAACCCCAAGTCAGAGGGTCCAATCGCAGATAGAAGGCAAGGCGTTCGCGGTCGGGGGCTTCGATCCCCAATACATTGAATAGGACAGCGAAGGCGCGCTCTGCTTCATCTGGCGCTGCCCAGTTCTCTTCGGCGTTAGCAATCATGAGTGCCAAATCGGCATAGCGATCTGCTGTTCCGAGCCGCCCAAGGTCGATCAGACCCGTGCATTGAAGAGTTTTAGGGTCCACCATGAAGTTCGGCATGCAGGGATCACCATGGCAAACAACCATATCGGTGCGCTCTTGGTCGAGCCGCACCGGTAGCTCTCGTTCGACACGAGCCAAAAGATCGAGCTGCGGCGTACTCTTGTCCTCGTCCGGTAAGAAGTCGGGATTGACGGCATTGCGGGACACCACATCAACGGCGCGTCCGAACATTCGCGACAGCCTGCGCTCAAACGGACATTGATCAACCGATAGGCTGTGAACAGCGCCAAGTTGCTGCCCCATTGACGGCCACGCTTTGAGCAAATCCGCTCCAGACAGATCAGCCGCCGGTACTCCCGGAATTGCCGTTATCACCAAGCATGCACCCTCCTGTTCCTCCTGCCAGTTGATCACCTCGGGGCAAGCCACACCTCGACCTTTGAGCCAAATGAGGCGGTCACGCTCTCCAGCGAGCTCACCGCGGCGGGAAGCAGGTGCGATTTTCGCGAAGGCATGCCCGTCACCACGTCGAAAAACAAAATCACCAGATTCTCCGCCTCTGACAGGCAACCAGTCAGAATGCGATTCACCAAAAAAAATATTAGTTCGATTCAATGGAGGTTCCTTCAGTTTTCTGATGAAGCGCG
>NZ_JABBDX010000011.1 GCF_012847335.1 Psychrobacter sp. MF31 | reverse complement strand
TCGAAAAACAAAATCACCAGATTCTCCGCCTCTGACAGGCAACCAGTCAGAATGCGATTCACCAAAAAAAATATTAGTTCGATTCAATGGAGGTTCCTTCAGTTTTCTGATGAAGCGCGAATATAGAGAAATATCCCGAATGTGCAGTTAACGAATTCTTGCGGTTTCTTTCAGCGCCGCCAATACCGCCAGCCCGTCGCGCAAGGGGCGCGGCTCGTGTGTGCGGATGAAGTCAGCTCCACCTGCGGCGGCGGCAAGCTCTGCAGCGAGTGTCGCGGCCCCGACATCCCCCGGACCACGGCCTGTGAGCGCGCGCAGAAAGGATTTGCGCGAAACAGACAGAAGCACCGGCAAATCGAAGCGCAGCCGCAATTCATCGAACCGCGCCAGCACCGAGAGCGAGGTTTCGGGAGCAGCCCCCAGAAAAAACCCCATGCCGGGATCAAGGACAAGGCGGTTGCGTTTGATACCGGCACCCGTCAGCGCCGCGATGCGCGCGTCAAAGAACGCCGCAATGTGATCCATGATGTCGCCAGCGGGTGCCTCGCGCCGATCTGCCTGCCCGTCTTGCACCGAATGCATAACGACGAGTTTGGCAGATGATTTCGCCAATTGCGGATAGAACGCAGCGTCTGGAAAACCGCGAATATCATTGAGATAGGCCACACCACGCGACAAGGCATAGGCTTGCGTCGCGGGTTGATAACTGTCGAGCGAGACGGGAATGCCATCTGCCTTGAGCGCGTCCAGCACCGGCGCGATACGCGCGATTTCTGTGTCGGACGAAACAGGCGCGGCGTCGGGATTGCTGGATGCCGGACCGAGGTCGATCACATCTGCCCCCTCGGCCATCAGCTTACGCGCCTGCGCAATGGCTGCGTCTGGCGCCAGATACCGGCCTCCATCGGAGAAACTGTCCGAGGTTATGTTGACGATGCCGAAAATGATGAGCGATTTATTCATGGGGACTTCTATAATAATAATAATCGAGCATGAGTCTCATACGGATGCTCGGGTCGAAAGGGAATCCCCAGGCGAGTAACCTGTTTGCGGTGATCCATTAGCTGCAGGAGCAGAATAGCATACATCTGGAAGCAAAGCCAGGAAAGCGGCCTATGGAGCTGTGCGGCAGCGCTCAGTAGGCAATTTTTCAAAATATTGTTAAGCCTTTTCTGAGCATGGTATTTTTCATGGTATTACCAATTAGCAGGAAAATAAGCCATTGAATATAAAAGATAAAAATGTCTTGTTTACAATAGAGTGGGATACAGACACGCTTGATATGTTTGGAGATCAGCCATGACAGATCCACTCAAAGCCCTTTTCGGCAAGCCTGATTACTCCCATATCGTAAGGGACACCACGGCCACTATCAGCATCACAGCCGCTGAAATGGCCGCTGTTTTGGAGGCTTACGACAGGGGTATAGACACGCTGGACGGCACCACCAGAACGGCGCTGGATTCCGTTATATCGAAACTCAAGGACGAGGTATGGCCATGAGCATGTATTACATCAAGACAGGTCTGGAGTACTGGAAACCCAAGGGCTACGGGTACACCAAGAGCCGCGAGGAGGCGGGGGTTTTCACCCTCAAGGACATGGAAGAATTGAACCTCGATGGCTGCACCCTGGAACGCGCCGAAGTGGCGTTCCTGGACGAGGACGGCCCCAGTCCCGACCTACCCCACCGCGTCACCCTGCCCCGCGATTGAGCGGGGCGCTGGAGGGTTTCAAAGGGGCACCCTTTGGCACGGGATATGTGTCAAAAACGGAGTTTTTGTAAACATATCCGACGTGCCTGTAAATCCGCGCGATTACTGCCAGCCCTTACACCCCGGTTGCTTAGGGTTGGTTGAAAGTGGTTTAGGGTTGGTTGAAAGTGGTTTAATGTTGGTTAAACAATGGTTTAAGGTTGTTCAAGGTTGGTTAAAGTTGGTTAAAGTTGGTTGAAAAGGGTTAACGGCCCCTGCTGCGGTCGCTGCGCTCCCGTTCCCGCTTGGCCTTGAATCGCTCTTTGATCTGCTGGGCGCGCTCCTGCTTCTCCTGCTCGTTCTCCTGCCGCAATTTCACCGCCTGCCGGATCAGTCCCGCTACCTGATCCTTGGATAGCCCCTTAAACGGCTCCTGAAGGGCCTGTAAGCGTTTTTGCTGCTGGGCTAGGGTTTCCCTTAGCTCCTTGGCTCTTCGCTCGTTCTGGGCGCTTACAGCGGCTTTCTCGGCCATCGGCTGCACAGACCCCATTATTTTGGCGTTCAACCTTTGCGCCACCCCTTCGACCGTCTCCACGGCTCCGAACACCTTCTCGGCCAGTGACACCCCCTTGACCTTCTGGGGTTTCAGCTCGTCAGCCGGATTGGGTTGCATCGCAGGGGTGTCGAAAGAGTCAACTGCGGTCCAAAGCTGTTTGACTTGGGTGAAAAGGGCGTTTATTCTTCCTATACGTCGCCAACTTATCAATGATAAATAAAAGTCACGTCTATGTCAAAATCACTCATAACCGCACTCATTGTTGTCGCGCTTGATGCGATTGGTTTGGGATTAATCATGCCGGTGGTGCCGGCTTTATTAAATGAATTTGTACCGGCAGAGCAAACAGCATTTCACTATGGTGTTTTTTTATCGCTTTATGCGTTTATGCAGGTCTTTTGCGCACCCGTTTTAGGGCGTTTATCTGACCGCTATGGGCGGCGGATTATTTTGCTGGTTTCATTTTTAGGCGCCACGATTGATTATAGCATAATGGCGGCAGCGCCTGTTTTATGGGTGCTTTATATCGGCCGGATTATCTCAGGTGTTACCGGAGCAACAGGTGCAATCGCGGCATCAATTATCGCTGATACAACCAAACAGGAAGAACGTGCGCGTTGGTTTGGTTTTATGGGGGCGTGTTTTGGCGCAGGTATGATTGCTGGGCCTGCTATTGGCGGTGTTCTTGGTGATATATCTGTGCATGCGCCCTTTGTGGCAGGCGCTTTTCTCAATGCAATTGCCTTTTGTTTGGTGGCTTTCTTGTTGCCTAAAGTGCCGTCACAGCCGCCCGAAGGACAGCAAGCCAAAATCAATTTGTTTGAAGGTTTTCGTTTCAATTTTGCAGTTCAGGGACTTGCCAGCTTTTTTGCGTTGTTTTTTCTTATGCAGCTTATCGGGCAGGCACCAGCTGCTCTGTGGGTGATTTATGGCGAACAGCGCTTGAATTGGGATATTGGCACAGCAGGTGTGTCGCTGGCCGTTTTTGGTGCAGCACATACATTTGTACAGGCAGTTTTAACCGGCACTCTTTCAAAACGAGTGGGCGATCGCGGTGTGTTGTTGCTTGGAATGGGCGCTGATATTTGCGGGTTTTTATTGCTGGCTTTTATCACGCAAAGCTGGATGGTTCTGCCGGCAATTTTCATGCTGGCCACAGGCGGCATTGGTATGCCTGCTTTGCAGGCCATTATTTCCGGTCTTGTTCGCGATGAAAAACAAGGGGCTTTGCAAGGAACGTTAACAGGGTTGACGAATATAACCTCGATCATCGGGCCGGTCGGATTTACGACGTTTTATGGCTTAACCGCGGGGCAGTGGGATGGTTGGGTTTGGCTCGTCGCAGCAAGTCTTTATCTTATTGCTATACCATTATTGCGCCAGTCAGCCAGCTTGTTGCGATCTTAAAATCTTGGCGGGATATCAAGCAATCCCGCCAACAAAGCCGCTGAGTTCATCAAGGCGCACCATTGCCATGCGCATGGTGCCACGGCAATTTTGAGCTTTGCAGCGCGCGCGTCGTTCAACCTCGTCCAAATATAATTGCTCGTGTCCTCGAATTGAGCTGATCATTGCCTTGTTGATATAAACAAGGCGGTTACATTTCTTGCAGGTCATTTCTAATCTTTGATGGTCGGCAAGATCACTGGCTTTATAGCGGGTTTTCCAGTTTCCGGGTGGAGATGCCATTTTCGTCACCAAAAGTCTTCAGGTGAGGGAATGCGGACATAGCTGATTTTACCGCCGACCTGCCCGCCTGCCGGTGGTTTCCATTCACCCAGACTAACAATGGTTTTGGAATAACGGCTGTTTAAATCATCAATTGCGGAGCTGGCTTTTTCCCATTTCTGCCGCGTCGCATCATCATTATTCAACAGGTCGATCTGGCGAGCATTGGCAGGGCTTAAATCATATAGCGTCACGCTTACACGAAAAATGGTCAGTCCGTGCGGGTGTTCTTGCGCGACTTTGTCCCAAAGTTGTCTGAGCCCTGCCAAAATCGCCTGGTCATCATTGACGGTGGCAAGCCGCATATTATGAAAACTGGAGCCGTCTCTGATGGAGAGCCAAAGAGAAAGCCCGTCGGCATAATAGTTTTCTCGTCTCAGGCGGCGGGCAGCTCGAGCATGAGTCTCATACGGATGCTCGGGTCGAAAGGGAATCCCCAGGCGAGTAACCTGTTTGCGGTGATCCATTAGCTGCAGGAGCAGAAGAGCATACATCTGGAAGCAAAGCCAGGAAAGCGGCCTATGGAGCTGTGCGGCAGCGCTCAGTAGGCAATTTTTCAAAATATTGTTAAGCCTTTTCTGAGCATGGTATTTTTCATGGTATTACCAATTAGCAGGAAAATAAGCCATTGAATATAAAAGATAAAAATGTCTTGTTTACAATACGGTGGGTTTCATGGGCGGCCCTTATTTTTGGATTGTACAATCCAAATTATAACCCCGTTTTTGGATTGTACAACCCAAAACTTGCAAGAGCCCGGACCAAGCAGCCACGGCGGCGCGGGGCAGTCAGGCAGGCCAAAGCCCGCCTGGCGAAGCCAGCGGGCCGGCGAGCCCCGCAGGGGCTCGGCCCTCCGGGGGTACGGCGATTTCGTACGCACGAAAAGAAATGGGGGGTTTAAGGCTAGGGCAGGATTCGCAAAGTGCTGGCATTTGCCGGCACTTTTGCCTATTCCCCCCCCCAGGCCCCCCATTTCAGATTGCATTATGAGTAAAACAGGGAGCCGGTGGCACGATGACTTACAACGAGTAAGTAGCATCACGGCTCAATGAGGCCGGCTCAGTATGCCAGGCTCTTTTAAGTTGCTGATTCCTATTTCTAGCCATCCTGATATGATGGGCTCAATTGAGTTTACTCAATCTAGCTCACTAAAATCCATTTTTTCTACGAATGTAATAATATTTTTATCAGTTAATTGACAGTATCTTTTTAGATTTAACCAAACGTAAGCTCCTGAATCTGATTCAGGCGTTACATTAGAGATGACGTATGTGTTTTCTGACCAATCATATGGGTTGATTGCGTAATGTACCATTAAGCTTTTAGCTACAATTTCAACAAAATTTAGCTTAATGGATTGATATGATTCCATCACTACATTCGCAATTGTGGAAATATCAACGAATAATTCTTCTTCATTTCTACTGTGATTACTTCGTAATGGATGATATGAATGCTTCAATGCTATTAGAAATATTCTACGACTTGGCAGACTAAGGGTTTGGAAAGCACTTATGGCAGCATTAAATGCCTCTACATCTTCGTCAACAATATTAATTTCTCTTCTATATTTGATATTGTCTTCTCCATAAACTATATCAAACATATGTTCAAGGGTGTTCGGTTTAACTAAAGAGTTGTTGATTTCTGTGTAGTCTTGCAGACTATCGAGAATTTTTTGTTCTATAATATTTTCACTATACATGCGCTCATGGTTAGCTTTTATTTCCTTCATTTTTTCAACAGTATAGACATCCTCTCTATCAGTTTTAATATGATGCTGATAGCACATTAAAACTAAATTTCTAAATTCCCTTCTATCTTCATTAGTCATATTGGGGTTAAATCTCTCCCCTTTTGGCATAGCTGACTCTATATGGCAGATTTGACCTATAAAATCTCCATTCTCATCGATCATTAAATTTCTACATCCAGGATAGGCACATAAGTTTCCTGAATGCGCGAAGAGTCTCCTAACAGTAGAAGGTAAAGGTTTAAGTCTAGTAACTTCCTCATTGTCCGGATACATAATAAATCTCCTTTTTTGGTGTAATTAAAGCAGCCGCCCAAAATCTGTTTTAATGTACGCCTATAGTAAGCCTTCAAAAGCAGGAAGAAACTCTTTTACATGATTGTCATGATTATAGAAAGGCAAACCCCAAACTGTGAAGCCCTTATTTTCCCAAAGCTTATCTATTTTGTGCCTAGATTGAAGTTCCAACAAGAAATTTTGCTTCCAAATATCATTGGCGATGAGGTGACCACCCTTAGGCTCAATAAATACCTGATAGTGCAGCTCATAATCTGCATCTTTTTTCGTAAGAAGTAACACAAAATCCGGTTCAAAAGCCCTTCCGTCTTCAAAAGAATAAAGCTTAAAGTGCTTTTCATTCCTCAGTAAGAACACATCATCGTATTTTTGCTGTAGCTCATTCATCATACTGTCTACGAAGCGAACTAAATATTTTTCCTCAGATGTACCATAGTTTTCATTAAACGCGAACCAGTTACGAGTGGACAGATCTAGGTATAACTCAGGATTACTGGTTTCTTTTTGACCCACCCCAAACTCTTGATTCGTCTGCCCCTCATTCACAATATTGAGTATTTTATCTTTCTCATAAAGGTGATTTATGGTTTTAGGTATAAATTCTTCTGAGCCCTTATAATCTATACGGTTTTCGTTGAGCTTTTCAGCAATGTCAGCTAAAACCTTCTTAGTAGCATTCAGCTTCTCTATTTGGGATAGGTTCTCCAAATCAGCCTTATTGCCGCTGATAACCACCTTGATGTTACCTAAATAGCTCGGAGACTCTATAAACTCATCGATAGATTTTAGGTTAGGGAACAGCTTTTTTAACTCATTGAATTTGTACGCAGGAATTGAAGCTAGGGCTTTTCTTACGACATGAGTCCCAAAACCTAAGACACGAAACGTTTTGTTATCCGTGTTTAAGTTTCTAGTCTTTGATTCCTCAAATACAGATAACTCACTCGAGCGCCCCGTTCTCAAGGTATATGAATGTTTTGTATTGATGATTGAGTCATTAAGCCCTACTACATCTGATCGATCATAAATCTCGCGTCTATTAACATATATGAAGCCAGTTTTAAAAAGACGAGTTTGCTTAAAGCTATCCTTTAATTTCAAAGGTAGCTCTAAAGTTATTTTCGCTTTGATGCCTAGCTCTTGCAATGCTTGGTTAAGCTCTTGGATATACTTAGGATTGTGTGCTGAATGATAATAGAGCTCTTCACAAATTTTTAGCTCATGAGCGTCTATCGTGTCATCCAATATATCGTACTTTCTTTGATATAGAGGCTGTTCATCATTCACCCGAAAAGGACAATAGCGTGCCCCACGACCGATAAGCTGTGCTTCTTGGAGGGTTGTCTTACCTACTTTATTACTTCTTGCGTCGCGTGTGTCATATAAACGCACGATGTCAAATAGATTAAGGACGTCCCAGCCTTCATTCAGCTTATCGACTGCAAAGACCGCACGAATCTCATTATCGGCATCCTCTAAAGAGTTTAACAATATTTGCTGGCTTTCAAGGTTATCCTTACTGTTAACCTCGATGGTTTTCTCAATAGAGAAGTCTTCTTTAAGCTCTAGTGCCAAGTCTTCCAGACGAATACCGTTAGTATCAAAGAACTCAAATGCCTTACGAATGATATTGTTGCCAACTGCTAAGTTCTCGACTTTTTCTAAATCGTCTTTGCTGATGCTACTCATTGCCTCAACAAAAGCCTTATGAAAAGCTTTGCTTTCAGCGATTGTTTTGGACTTAAAAAGCACTACTGGCTTGATTAAAATCTTATTTTTTTCAAAAATCTTTCGTCTATACTGACTTAGAATGATAGCCTGTATCGCTCTATCCATAGGCTCGCTATCAGCTTGTAGTACTTTCACCTCTTTAGAGTAAAGGTCTTGTCTAAACTGCTTTAAAGGATAATCAAAAAGTACGATATCTTGGTATTTCTCTTGAATAGCCGGTTCAGTGAGATCAGCAGTAGCGGTGAACTCCAGCATCACATTCTCTGAATGGGCATTAAAAACGTCCCGAACTGTACTTTCCCAGCTTACTACTGCAAAAAGCTCTTCATTGTTTTTCTTGCTTTTGGTTTCAGCATTGATGTGATGCGCTTCATCTGCAATCAAAACCACCTTGTTATCTTCAAAATCTTCCATCGATAGCGCATTTTCTTTAGGGTTCAGCATCACAGTGTGAAGCCCTTGGATAGTGGTAAACACTATATTGATATCGTCAGAATTGTTTGAGGCAAAATTATCAACCTCCCTAATTCTAACTTGCTCACCATCTATATTAATAGTGTCGCTAAAAAGGTACTTAGAAGACGCCTTGTTTAGAAAGTTCTCCTTTGTCTTTTTGATGATATTGGTACTATTTACAAAGAATAGGAAGTTCCGGTAGCCTCGCTTATAGAGCGTTAAGATTTCTCCTGCCATGATCAGAGTTTTACCTGAACCAGTTGCCATGTGGAATAGCACGTTTATGGGCTGGTTTTTCGGCTTGTTTGGATAACTATCGAGATAAAACTCAAAGCGCCCAAATGCCTCTTTTTGATAAGGTCTAAGCTCAAAATTAGGATTAATGTTGTCAGTTATATAATCCGGAACTAAGCTAGAAAAAGCCTGATCGGAGACCATCCCAGATTCTGTGTAACTGACGTTTAGATTAAATACTTACACAAAATTTAGGAAGGTCTCTAAATGAGCGATCATATATGCCTACGAGCGAGTTATCTTTCGAATGAGGATTTTGTTTCAGATCATTCATAAATAATTTTTTTTGAAATTCATAAACTGAGCCCTTCTCAGACTCTATTGAACTGCTTATAACTTCCTAATAGGAGAATAATCAGTTCAATACTACCTAACGTTATAGGTTGCTATTCCTCTCTGTTATTAAACCAGAATATTAATCCTGCAATCAGACCTAAAAAAATTCCTAGCCCAATTGCCGACAGGAAAACTGATTTCCAAAGCTCAAGTTTATTAACAATCGCTATCATTACGCACGCAGCAAGAAATCCAACTATCCATATTATTATTGTGGTGGTCGAATTCGATACAAGACCTAATAGTCTTTCAATATTGTTTAGTGTCTTTTGCATATCTTGGGCGATTAAGGCGCTGTTATTTTGAACGCTCGTTAACGCCTCTTGATGATCTTGAGTAATTTGGTGAAGCTTATCAAGATTGTCATCAAATCGGGTGCTGGCGTCCGTATTGGCTTGATTAAGCTTGGTCACGTTCTCAGAGATGAGATCGTGAGTGGTTGCCATGTTAGTCTTAAAGTCACGATTAATATTAGTAATTTGGGTGTTGTAATCTTTGATAGATAGCGTTTTTTGATCAATCATTTTGGCAATTTCACAATCTAGCTTTTCAACGATAACCGGCTTGATAGCCTCGGCAATCCTCTCAATTTGGTCTTTGTACTCAGCCTTAATATCAGTTTCAATAAGCTCGGTAATTCCTTTTTGCAGATGATCTATGGCGTCATCTTTTGCGGTAGTGATGAAAATGTTACTGCAATCTACTGCGCTTTGAAGTTGATAAATAGCGTCACTTAACTCGCTGATTTTATGGTCAATATCAACAAGACTACCCTCAAGCTTTTTGTCGATGTTGTCGCGAGCATCGTCAGCAAGACTTTCAAGCGCAGGGATAACGTCGCCTAGCGCTAAAACAATTTTTTCAATATCATCTTTTAGTTGTTGATTGCTCATACTTTCCTCTGATTAAGGACTTGGTGATGAATAGCTATAGGCGCGATCGATTTTTTGCTGAATGCTGTT
>NZ_JABBDX010000010.1 GCF_012847335.1 Psychrobacter sp. MF31 | reverse complement strand
TTACCATACTCCTGCACAGGTTTATCTGGCTAACAATAGTTCGGATAATAAATCGTTTTATCAACCCAACTCTATCTTAATTTTATGATAATTTGGTCTAGACATTGGGGAGTACCTTAAGGTGTGGTTTTTCTTTGGTGAAAATAAGCGGTAATAAGCAACATAGCATAAAGTATTGCCCCCATCAGCCATAACAGACCATCCCAATAAGCGACGCTATAACTATAAATAAAGGCAAATAAAAGGGGACCAATGATCCCGGTAATATTGGTTAGGCTCACCAGAGTACCTTGTAATTTCCCTTGCGCATTATCATCGACAGATTTTGATAAATAACCTTGTAATGCGGGTTGCCCCATACCTCCTGCCGCTAAGCAAATTAATGCTGGTAAGATGACCCAAACGTGGCCTATCCACGCTAATAATAAACAGCCCATCATATCAATAGACATACTGATCATAATGGTGGTTTTTTCGCCCCATTTTTGTGCCAATTTCCCAGCGACAATCGCCTGAAAGAAAATATGTAATACACCCAGAACCGCCAAAGACATACCGATAGAAGTTGTGTTCCAATCAAAACGATATTGTGTAAACAGCACCCAGATGGTGGCAGGAATTTGCCCGATAAGCTGGATAATAAAATAGGTTGCTAACCAAAAGTAGAGGCTTTTCTTAAAAAAAACAGTGACTGTATTTGAGGCAGTTTGGTTTTCAGGTGTCCTATTGGCAACAAGCGCTTCTCTTTTTTGTGTTTCTCGGAAAAAGAGCAAAGAGAGTATTAATAATATCGAGTGTGAAATAGCGGCAAAAATAAATGGCATATGAGCACTGATATCACCTAATAATCCCCCTAGCATTGGGCCGATAATAAGGCCAACACCAAAAGCACCACCTAAGAAACCAAAATAGCGAGTTCGATTTTTAGCGGGAGTCACATCACTCATCGCTGATGCACATACGGCACCTGTTGCGCCTGTGATCCCCGCAATGATGCGCCCAATATAGAGCATCCAAAGTGTGGTTGAGAATGCCATTAAAAGATAGTCGAGTGCCGCGCCTAAAAGGGAAAACAGCAAGATGGGTTTTCTGCCGTATTTATCAGACAGTCGTCCTAGAATAGGAGCAAAAATAACCTGCATGGTAGCATAGAGCGCTAATAGCACACCGTAATGGGTTGCCAGTGAATTTTCACTGACAAATTCATTTAATAGAGTAGGGAGTACTGGCATGATAAGCCCGATACCAATGGCATCTAATACGGTGATCAGCAGTATAATAATAATTGATTTATTCATTGAGATCCTAAAAATCTATCAGTGATAGAGTGGGTGTAAAATATCTCTATCAGTGATAGATTGTCAAGGCTATTTTATTTTGAGGTAGGTAATGGCAAAGCTAGATAAAGAACAAGTTATTGATAATGCGTTGATTTTACTTAATGAAGTTGGTATTGAAGGATTAACAACGCGTAAGCTGGCGCAAAAAATAGGTGTGGAACAACCCACATTGTATTGGCATGTAAAAAATAAACGCGCTTTGTTAGATGCATTAGCAGAAACTATTTTGCAAAAGCACCATCATCATGTTTTGCCATTGCCGAATGAAACATGGCAGGACTTTTTGCGAAATAACGCGAAAAGCTTCCGCCAAGCCTTATTAATGTATCGTGATGGTGGCAAAATTCATGCGGGAACACGCCCCTCTGAAAGTCAATTTGAGACATCAGAACAGCAACTACAGTTTTTGTGTGATGCTGGGTTTAGTCTATCTCAAGCCGTGTATGCATTAAGCTCTATTGCGCATTTTACATTAGGCTCCGTACTGGAAACTCAAGAGCATCAAGAAAGCCAAAAAGAGCGTGAAAAAGTAGAGACGGATACTGTTGCCTATCCGCCATTATTAACCCAAGCCGTTGCAATTATGGATAGTGATAATGGTGATGCTGCATTTTTGTTTGTCCTTGATGTGATGATCTCTGGACTTGAAACAGTATTAAAGAGCGCTAAATAAATCTAAATTCGCTGACGCCCTTTTTGGCTAATTAGTTGCCCTTGTATGTCAGCGATACCAATGTGAGCAATACAACCTGCATTAAATTGTAAATAGTCATCTTCGATGCCATCAGAGAAAATTACGCCATTCTCTGGCATCAAAGATCCTAATTGCAGTGGTGAGTCAGGCTCAATAGTGCCAAAAGTCAGTGCAACACCTGTTGTTCTACTTGGAAATGGCTCTCTTACACTAAATTGTAGCTTTCGATCACTCCAGCTAAAGCCTTGTAATAGAGGGTGCGAAGCTTCTCCTGTAATTGCCATCGCACCAGCAAGAATAGATTGAAACCACCCCGTTGATCCCAATCCTGTTGATACAATAATGCCTGATGAAGATTGCACTTCTTCAGCGCCATTCCATTGCAAAATATACTGTGCGGGCACCGCTGCATTCAGGTTACTTCACATAAGAAATTTTATGTTAAATGATTGTTAGAAATGCCCCTTGATCGAGGCATTTTCTATAAAGAATACTAAAAACTAATTAAAGCCAACCAAGTTTCAAAACAAGGCAGTTCTCAGCAATCATATTTTTAAATTATATAACTCCCAACTGAGCTTTTGCTCCAACGATAAGGCTTTCATTTTGAGTTTCTAAGGCAAATAAACCATACATCAAAGGAGAGGCCGCTGCTCTTTCTAAAGTCTGTTCATATAGTTTATTCCAAACTTTACCCCCTAGTTTTTCATACTCGATGATTAGAGTTTTGAGGCTTTCTTCTCCAAACAAAGTTACATGCCCAGCAAAATCAATCGCTGGGTCATCTATATGGGCTGTTGACCAATCAATAACGCCTGAAACAGCTCCATCCTTTGAAGCTAGTACATGCCCAGCATATAAATCGCCATGTATAAATTGGGTGAAATCTGCCCATAGAACATCATTATCCAACCATTTTCTGTAGCGGGTTTCCAATTGCTCACTTATACCAATTTCAGATTTTACTAACTGCAAATTGTTTGCTATTTCAGGTCTTAAATCTGAAGGTTTCATAATTTTCAAATCATTTTCCCGAACTTCTTTTTCAGGAATACTATGGATTTCAAATAAGGTTTTTGCCAAAGATGTTATGTATTTCGGGCTATCTTTGTCCATATTCCAAATTATTTCATAGGTTTCAGCATCCAAATTTAAAACAGGATTATCTTTAAGTATGGGATAAGCCACTAATTCTGTAGATGAAATTCTCCAATCAGGAACCTCTACAGAAAGATGTTTTTTTACCAATTCTAAAATGCGTTTTTCTTTCTTGATTTGTTCCCTCATGCCATCACGACGAGGAATACGCAGCAACCATTGTTGCCCCTTTGTATCAAGAGCAAAAACGACCTTAAAATCAATGCCCATTTCATTGAAATTCATTTTGTCCGTAAGCAACAAGCCGTGTGCTTCAGCAAGTGATTGAATATCTTGAATTGTCATTTTTAATTTCCTTTAAAGAGTTCAATAATTAATGTTCGGATTAGATTGGCTATCATTAACAATCTCTCTCAAAAGTCTTGATGATTTTGTGGTCTTTGATCTCGTAGATAATGTCAGCAATATTATCGACCAATTGCTTGTCATGAGATACGAAGATAATAGTTCCTGCATAGGACTTCATCATTGTTTCTAATGCGGCAATACTTTTTAGGTCAAGATAGTTTCCTGGTTCATCCATAAGCAAAATATTATATTTTCCTAAAAGCATTTTGGATAAAAGCAGTTTGATGATTTCACCTCCCGATAAGTCGGATAAGTTTTTTTGAATATCATTCGCTCCGATCCCCATTGAAGCCAATACTGCACGAATTTCCGCAACTGTGTACTCGCACTCTTCCTGCATAAAGGAGAGCACAGATTTATGCGTGTTAAATTTATATCCTGTTTGTGTAAAGTAGCCAATTTCAGCTTTTGGAGATATGGTTAATCCATCAGCACGTTCTGATATCATTTTTAACAAGGACGTTTTCCCTGTTCCATTCGATCCAGTTATAGCGACTTTAGCGCCAAGCGGTATTATAAAGTTAGCGTCATCAAAGATAGTACGGCTACCAAATTTTAAGCTCAGACCATCTGCCGTAATCGGGAACTTATTGTGCAGTTCTAGGGCTGAACTTTGACGAAAACGAATAGAACGCAAATGCTCTGGTGCTTGAATATCTTCTAATGCAGCCAAACGCTTTTCCATACTCTTAGCTGCCTGATACAGTTTTCTTTGCTTGGTGCCAGTCATTTTTGCATGCCCAAGTCGTCCAGCACTTTCGGTAGAGTTTTTGGATTTTTCTCCTTTTTTCTTATTGTCTAATCGATTAGCTTGCTGGCGTTTTTCTTGCACAGCAGATTCTAATCGCTCCCGTTCCTTCATCATCAGCTCATATTCTACGGCTTGGTGTTGTCGCTCTTCTTCTTTTTGACGCAAGTAATCCGAGTAACCACCCCAATATTCCGTAATTTTACCGTCTTTTAACTCCCATATCTTGTCTACAACCATATCAAGAAAATATCGGTCATGACTGATAACAAGTAATGCTCCATCAAATGCTTTAAGTTGACCAATAAGTAGATCTATTCCATTGAGATCAAGGTGGCTGGTTGGTTCATCCGCTAGAATGCCATGTACTTGTTGGGAAAATGCGGCAGCAATTTTTGCACGAGTTTCCTCTCCGCCACTCATTGTGTCGTTTTGTACATTGGAAACACCAAGGCGAGATAACATTGCCCGGTCTTCGACCGTTTCTATTTCGATTCCGCCCAGTTGGCTGATATGTGCAAAATCACCAAAACGCTGTAATGTCGCTTCGGCTAAAACAATTTCGCCATTAAGTACTTTGAGTAAACTACTCTTTCCTGCTCCGTTATCACCCACAAGACCAATACGGTCATAAGAGTGAATTTCCAATTCATCAATATCCAAAACATCACGCCCAGCATAATCCAAGCGTATGTTTCTCGCTTTAATAATTAAACTCATTTTTATTTACTCCTGTTTAGCTCTTGAAATTTTTTATGCAGCAAACAGGATTTAGGTGAAAACAAAAGCTAGCATCACAGTGTCCTCCCAAAAAAAAAGCTATTCATCCACAGGGTGGACAAATAGCTAGTCAATTAAGTTATAACTGGAAACTATGCACTAAAAGCATACTTATAAATTAAGCATACTTTTACTTTATATATCCGCATATATTCTTAAAGACACAACAAAAGCCCACCATTATAAAATAGTGTCACTATGCAAATAGTTGTGTCTTAACGAATGCGGATAGAATGCATAAACTTACCTAAAAAATAAAATTCAGTTTTATGATAACTTTACTGTTAAAAGAAGTCAAGACAACCTTGTTTTATGCTTGGATATAAGGCTTATTTTAAAATAATAGTAGTGAAGATTTTCTAAAATTAACATAATACACCTTATGCGAAATTAGAAAAATGAGTTTATTGCACTGATATTTATCTGTTTTTTAAATTTTAGACCTGGGTTGGTGACCAGGTTTTTTTATTGCGTATAACAGACGTTGGAAGTCATTTTTCACTGGTTCATACCTTATGATCAAAGTCTGTGGTCAATTAATTTCATACAATTTAGAATGATAGACGAGAGAATGCTAATTATATAGCCGATGCTTTACTCCTAAGCTCCTTCACTAAGTCTACCATCAACTCCTTATCCGTCTGTCTGCTCAAAAAATCCAGCAAATTATCAGCCGTATATTCCTTTAAACCATGTACAGAATCCTTCTCTAAAGCATCTACAAGAAAAGCACCCAGCAGTATTTTCTGCCGTGTCAGCTTCTTATCCAGTTTTTGCTTCTCCCTATTTATCTTAAGTTCAAGCTCGTTAATCTTTTGCTGTTCCTTTAAATCATTACCACCTAGTAAACTCATATCAAATCCTTAAATTATCAAAATTATAGTTCTTCCAACTATAGCAACTTCGCTAATACCTAACAACAGTTTATGGTATAGTTATTTGACGGATGGTTGAGTCCCACTGACTAAGTGCGAGTTTTCGACTTTACAAATGTTTATCCCTATCGGTCAACCATTTATAAAATCAAAACATCGGCAGGGGCAAGCCCCCACACCCCCAACATTGCAAAAAGACGCAATGTTAAAAACCTGAAAACAGAGCTTGTAGAAATGGCTATTTTTATCGCATCGACCAAATCAATATCTCGCAGCAGTGGACAAAGTGCCGTTGCTTCTGCGAGCTATCGCGCTGGTGTTGAGCTTGACGATAAGCGATACGGTAAAACCCATGATTACTCTAAACGATCAGGCGTTATGAGTGCCGATATCATTTTACCGACAGCATTGGCTTCTGCTTATACTGATATTTCACGTAGCGATTTATGGAATAAGGCAGAGGCTGCCGAGAAGCGTAAAGATGCGCGTGTGGCTCGCGAATGGCTGGTTAATCTGCCGCATGAGTTAAGCGCAGAAGACCGTAAAGAAATCGCGCACCAGTTCGCCCAAACGCTTGCGGATCGTTACGGTACGATTGCCGATTGCGCCATTCACAAGCCTACACAAAGAGAGATTGAGCGAGGGGCTGATCCTCGCAACTTCCACGCCCATATCATGTTTACCACGCGTACCGCTGAGCTTAACGATAATAACGAGATTGTACTGACCGATAAGGCAACCATTGAGCTGTCCGATAATAAGCGGCGTGAGCTTGGCATGGAGCGCGTCAATGTTGAAATCAAAGAAGTACGGCAACTATGGGAACAGATCGCTAATGAGAAACTGGCCGAGCATAATCATGAGCTGATTGATTCGCGCAGCTATCGCGATCAAGGCAAAGACATTGAGCCGCAAATCAAAATGGGTAGCGTTGCAACCAAGCTAGAGCGTGACAAATACGAGAGTGAGCGAGAAAAAGCAGAACAAGCAAACAAGAAAGGTGAGGTTTACGAGATAGACGAAACACCGGCCACAATCAGAGGTGAGATTAACCTGATGATCAATGAGCGCAACCATCTAGTACGGACACGCGAACTTGCCGATCTGCGCGAAAAACAGTTATTTATCGTCCCAGCTGCCCCCACACCGAAGTATAAACCCAGTCAGGACAGTAATGATGAGCTGGAGCAAGCTGAATCCGTGGTTGAGCGCGTCAAACAGGTGCGTATTCAGCGCCAGATTGCAATCGATGCCGCTGAGGCGCTTGAAAAAGAGCGTATTGCTCAGCAGCAGCAAGATATGGCGGACCAAAAGGAGCGTGAGCGCCTATTAGCGCAAGAAGAAGCGCGTCAAGCAAAGCGTGAGCAGCGCCGCGCTCAAATAGCAAAAGAAGAAGCCGACTTTAAGGCGCAACACGACCATATCTCGCATCAAGAGCTATCGAGTCAGCACAGGCTTCTAAAAATCATCGACCAAAAAAGCGACTTTGGCCAACACCTAAACACCCTCCTGCATCTTGATCAGCAAATGAGCGCATGGCAGCGCTACCGCAGTGAGCCGAGTACCACTGACCACCAAAAACAGCTTGCAGACCGTGAACAGCATGAAATTGGCAGCCACATTATCGGCCACAGCCAGCAGCTGCTTGATCACATCAAGTCTATAAGCGACCTATCGACAAGAAAAGCACACACCAAAACCTTAGAGCGCGTCTTTGATGACATCAAAGATCGACAACAAAGCGCCCTCAGCCCCGAACACCAGCGCCAAATGCGAACGGTATCCACTGAAATCACCGGTTATAGCCGTGATATCAACCGCAGCCGAGGCATGAGTCCTGGCTTTTAAGCCCACAAGCAATACTAAACGACACTGACGGTCGCATAGAATCACCTCAGAGGCTTCTCAGGCATCCCACAGCGCCATTTTGATGCTAGGGTACCCATAAGCATATAAACCACCCTAAAAACGCCCACAGCGCCATTTAGAGGCCAAATAGCATCACAATTAGCGACTAGGAACGATCCATGCCAGAAAAAGACCTCTCTATCCAAGAAAAAGACCTCTCTATTTCATTAGAAGACCTACTAATTACGCTTCAAACGTATACCAAAAAAATAGATAAGCAGCTGATTGACAGCTCAAACTTAAACCACGCGCATTTTAAACAAGCGCAAGATATTGCTAATTGGGCAAAGGAACTGACCTCACTGTTAAAAACCTATCAAAACAAAGAAACCTTACTGCAAACTGAATTTGTTGAAGCCATTAACAAAGAGATTGCAACCGTCTTTAAAACCAATGAAAACAACTATCACAAGCGTATTGATGAAGGCTTCACTAAGCACATCACTGATGCGAGTGATACGTTCTTAAAAACAACAAAGCTGCTTAATAGAGATTTAGGGAAAATACAGACCTCTGTTACCAGTGTTGCTAGTAACCTTGACGATACTAAAAACAAAATAGCTAAGCTCAATGCCGATGCCTCCAAGCAGATGCTGGATAACGTTAAGCAAGAGTTTGGCCGTCAATTAATACTAACTTTGGTCGTTATGGTTGTTGTGGTATTAGCATTAGCCTCTGGAGCAGCTTGGCTGTTTATTCCTAGCAAAAGCGAGATAGCAAAACGTCAAGATGATTATCAATATCTGGAAAAGGCTGGTGTGGCTCATAACATTGTCAAAATAAGTGGACAAGATGGTCACTATGCGAGGATTGATCCCAAAGACTGTTTTGAAGATGAGAAGAGTTCGTTCTATAGCAAATCAAAGCTATGCAAATTTAAGTAACTTACTTCCTAAATCAACCATTAAAAATAGCCCTTTGTTTTTTAAGCTTATCCACAACCAAAAATGCTTTTAATGCTTTTAAATGCTTTTAAATGCTTTTAAGTTAGCTACAGCCCCTACAGTTAAAGGTCTGTAGAGGAGCTATGACGACAAATTCCTACCCATATGACGACAAATTCCTACCCATATGACGACAAATTCCTACCCATATGACGACAAATTCCTACCCATATAACGACATATAATAATTTGACTATAAAGAGTCATGATAATATCATGTCGTTATAAACTTTTAATGGTATTAACTATGGAAAATAATAAAACCGAATTGGTAGTAAAATCAAATCGCCTTAATACAGCGATTCAGAATTTATCACTTGCTGAAATTAGACTGATACAGTTAGCTATTATTGATAGTAGAGAGCAAAACAAGGGTCTTAGCTCTGAGACCCCATTAAGAATAAACGCCATGAGATACGCTGAAGTTTTTGAGGTTTCTAAGCAAACTGCTTATGAGGCACTTATAGATGCAGAAGCTAACTTGTTTGAGCGTCGCTTCACTTTTATGGATGAACGTGCTCTTAAAGTTAAATCACGTTGGATCAGTCAAGCTACATATATTGACGGTGAGGGAGCGATAGAGGTGATATTTACCCCTGCTGTTGTTAATGAAATCACGCGTATTCATGGAATTGAACAGTTCTTCACAAAATATACTCTAGAGCAGACGGCACAGTTAAAAAGCTTATATGCTGTAAGACTTTACGAGCTTCTCATACAGTGGCGTGAAGCTCGGAAAACCCCGTTATTTGAATTAGAGACTTTCAGAGAGCAGCTTGGTTTAGGGGTTACTGACTACAAACGCATGAGTGACTTCAAACGCCGTGTTCTAGAGTCGTCTATAAAAGAAATTAACGAAAAGACAGATATAAAAGTTAGTTACACCCAAGAAAAAAAGGCTACTACGATAGTAGGCTTTAAGTTTGTAGTTCGTGAGAAATCGAAACCTAAGGCTAAACAGGTAGCTGAAGCTCGCGATGTTGACAACGGTGATATGTTCACTATTGATGGGTTGTCTGATAAGCAGCTGTGGCGTATCAGTCGGCATAAAGAGTTTATAAGTACATATAGCGGTCTTGCTAAAGGCGACGCTGGTAAGAGCTGGTCAGCATACAGCGACTTTATAGTCGGTGAGATCAAGAAGGACGCTTCTAAATTCAGTAAAAAACGCCCTATACGTGAGTATTTAGATGGGAATGAAGAGGAATACGATTTCTCAAAATAGCGAGAGAAACTGACTACCTGAGCCTTTCCTAAATTTCGTGTAAGTACTTCTACAATCTAAATGATAGTTACACACTTTTTAGGAAAGGCTCGACAGCTGACACATTGTTAGTGAAAAATGGTTTTTCTACTCAGAGCATTTCATTGAAAGACATTACCAATATCACTCCTACCAGTAGTACTTTATCTGCTCCAGCACTGTCTTTAGATAGGATTGAGATAGGATATGAAGGTGGTAGCATAGTGATATCACCAAAAGACAAAGATAGGTTCTATCATGCAATACAAGAACGTGTACCAGCATTAAAAACCGATGATAATAATGGGCTGATAAAGAATTAGCCTATAGATCGATGCGCTATACAGGCATCGAACTATAAATAAATCAGTTACGGCTATTCTCCATTAATACTGTCTTCGCTATTTGCTCACCAATTTTTGCAATGACAGCATTTCTTTCTTCAAACGAGGCGTCTGTCTCTGTAATGTATAGAGCGGCTACGATAGGCTTGCGATTTGGAGGCCACATCACCGCAGTAATAGCACGCGACCCATAACCACCAGCGCCTGTTCTATCTGCTACTATCCAGTCACTTGGAACGCCTTTACGAAACAATGCATCGCCAACCTCATTACCTTTAAGCCAAGATTCTAGTTGTTGACGAGATTTGATAGATAGTGTTTCGTCAATTAGTAACTTTTCAAGTGTCGTTACCATTGCAATTGGTGTTGTCGTGTCTCGCTTATCTCCAGGTACCGCTTCGTTAAGTTCTGTTTCCCAGCGATCAAGGCGCGTAGTATCGTCGCCAATGGAACGCAAAAATTTCGTTAGAGCCTTAGGTCCACCAATCGCTTGTAGAATAAAATTGGCAGCTGAATTATCACTGGTTGATAATGTGGCCTGACACAGCTCTGCGAGCGACATCCCTTTTTTACCCACATGTTTTTCTGTTACAGGTGAGTATGTAACGAGATTGCTTTCAGAGAATCTCACAACTCTATCAATTCTTTCTTTACCTAGATCAACTCTTTGAAGAACGTTTGCACAGGCAAGTGTTTTAAAGGTACTACTTAGAGGAAAACGTTCATTAGATTTATGTTCCCAACGTTTTCCCGTTTCCAAATCATGCACAGCTAGACCAATTCTAGCGCCTAATTCAGTTTCAGCATTGGTAACCGCTTCAAGTACTGAGTCTGTTGCATTAGCATTTAATGATAGCGTGAGACATAAAAAAGTAATTACTACGCTAAAAAAACTAGCCTTGTGTTTACGTACGTCCATGATGAGTTAACTTTCCTTCTGGATCAAATTTTTAGATTATATAATATGTAATTAACAAGTATATTTAATAGCATAATTATATCTCATTCATTATTAACTTAGCTTATTTTGGATTGTTAATTTTAGGGTATACCCCAAAAGAACCACTAAATTAGGCTCAAAACTAGATATTAGAACCATCTAAATCAGACTGCTATAATGAAACCACTTATAACAGTCTGAGAGCCACTATGTTTATCCGAGCCTACCTTCGCGCCTCTACCAAACAGCAAGACGCCAGCCGTGCCAAAGCTGAACTGGATCAATTTGCCAAAGATCATGGTCAAAAGATCGCCGCCTACTACATCGAAAACGAATCGGGCGCAACCCTTGCGCGGCCAAAGCTCATGCAGCTGATAGAGGACGCCTCAGAAGGCGACATTATCCTTGTTGAACAAATTGACCGCCTAGCACGGTTAAATCAGGACGACTGGGACACCTTAAAGCAAAAGCTAGCTGATAAAAAGCTCGCCATCGTCTCAAAAGAGCTTCCCACCTCATTCATTGCCTTTCAAGCTGACCACAGCACCGAATTTATGGCCAGCATCCTTCAAGCCATCAACGCCATGCTGCTTGACATGCTTGCTGCCATTGCCCGAAAAGACTACGAAGACCGCCGTCACCGCCAAATGCAAGGCATTGCCAAAGCAAAACTTGAAGGCAAATACAAAGGTCGCGGCAAAGACCTTAAAAAGCGCAAAGTCATTACCAGTCTCTTAAAGTCCGGCCACAGCTACAGCGACATTCAAAAAACCGCCAGCTGCTCACGGCATCTTATTGCTACGGTTTCTAAAGAACTCAAATTAGAAATTAGTGCTCAAGCTTGATTTTATATAACCCTAGGGTTATATTATATTTATAAAAGTGTTTGAGGTGACCATGAATAGCCGTGACTTGATAAAAACTCTCCAAGCCGATGGCTGGTACTTAATTCGAACCACAGGCAGTCACCACCACTTCAAACACGACCAAAAAAAAGGGCTGGTTACCGTTCCTCACCCCAAAAAGGACTTACCCAAAGGCACCGTAAAAAGCATCTTAAAGCAAGCAAAGCTACCCTCATCCTAACCGCTAAACCAAAGGAATAGGAGCACCGACATGTTATATCCCATTGCCATCGAACGCGGCGATAAGCAAACCGCCCACGGTATTATCATCCCTGACATTGCAGGCTGCTTTTCAGCGGCAGACAACTACGACGACATCTTTGAAAACGCCATTGAAGCCATCGCAGGTCACCTAGAATGCCTTGCTGAAGAAGGGCTAGATATTCCTTTGCCAAGCTCTGTTGAAAACTATATTGATGACCCAGACTACCAAGGCATGACTTGGGCAGTCGTTGATATTGACGTCAGCCGCTACCTTGGCGCCACTGAAAAAGTCAACGTCACCCTACCTAGCCGCCTTATTCACCTCATTGATGCTAAAGTTGCCAGTAATAAAGAGCGCTACAAAAGCCGCAGCTCTTACCTTGCAGGACTTGCAGAAAAAGACCTTATACTGAGTTAAAAACAAGCGCGACGTTAAAACATGACTATCTCTCAAAATAACAAAGGGCTTACTCGATAAGCCCTTTGTTATTTTGAGATTGATAAAGGAAATATCGCAATACGGTATGCAAATAGTTACCTGCTCTTGAGCAATTTTTTGCGCTCTGCAATAATGCGGCGAATTATTAATTCGTTTTTGAGGTAAGCATATGAAAAATTCAACTAAGCTTTTAATGGCAAGTGTTTTAGCAGCCGGAGCGCTGGCATCAGGTTGTCAAAGCACGCCAAGCAATACCACCCCATCCCAACAAACCATCACCTCAGACGCACTACAAGCCTATAACTGGCAGCTCGTTGATGCCAAATACAACAACGGCACCAAAGTCGCGCCATTATTTTTTGACGCCTCAAACCCGCTCATTCTTGAATTTATGACGGAAGGCGGCAATAACTTTGTGAGCCTGCTTAACACCTGTAATAACATGGGCGCAAGCTACAGCATCGTCAATGGCAATGTTCAACTTAGCGGCATTAGAAGCACCCGAATGGCCTGTCCTGCCCCTCAAGCCAACTTTGACACGGCAGCTGCAGCAGCCGTTCAAGGCAAATACAGCTTGGGCAAAGGCGCCAATAATCAACCCGTATTGACCATCACAAACGCTGATCAAGTATCGACTTTTAAAGCGGTTGCTAAGTAATTAAGTGATAAATTAGCCAAAATTCCAACGACAATCCCTCTTATTTCAACTTATAAAAAGGTGGAATTTGGCTTAAGAACCTTTCAAAATCAAAAGTTTAGTTAACTATTTTAAATAATCACGAAGAGGACGCTTATTAAATACTGAAGCGTCCTTTTTTATGCGGCTTACCATCTCAGCCTCCCACATCTGCGGGCTTTGATTGGCGGGACTGTTTGGGCTGACCAAATGATTATAATCGCTAATGAATTGCGGATTTTTGACAATTCGCGCAAGCTGCTTGTCGGTTAATCCGTTGATGTTATTGTCTTGTGTTTTGGACGTCGCTTTAACTGTTTTTTCCTTCAAAGGTTTTTTTTGTTTAAAAGTAAAAAAGAAACCCACAATATTTCGACCACATTTTTTCTGATCGTATTTCACCTCAATATCCGTGTGTTTATTAATTTGAGACAAAGCGATGTTAAGAACATTCGCTTTAAAGTTGCTCATAGTTTTGTATTCTCCACCTTCAACACCCAATTGCTGACGGAATTCTTGCAACTCAAACAGTGGGGTTTTCCCAACCGATCGCCATTGAATCAAGAGCTCATATAAGCGAATGGCATAACTGCTGGTTAAGTTTTTTACTTGAGCTAGCTCGTAACTGGTAAATTGCGCCTCAAGCCGCGTAATAAGCGGCACGACATCATGAGTAAATCTTAAATAGACAATTCCCGTATTTGTTTCATAACCAATTTTATCGACCCATCGGCAATGAAAACTGCGATCGTTACCTGTTTTTGGGTTCTTATCATGGTAAGTTACATAACGATCAAACAGCCCCTTACAAGCTTCTTTCATCACGGTGTAAGCCGTTTCGTTATTAACGCCAAAGTTTTTAGCATAGTTGTGCGAATGAATCCGCAATAAGCTGTCTGCACGAATTCCTGTATTTGACTCGCGAGCTTCAACAATCGCCAGTAAAATTAACCGCTGCTCAGCCAAATCTAAGGTATAACTTGCTTGAATTAACGCGTTATCTTTAACTACTAGATCTGACATGTGGATAACTCTATTTACCTATTATTTTCCAATTATTTTACATATGAATAGGTTGTCAATCAAGCTATCTTTTAATGCGATAAGCCTAGCTTAATGCTGCGATAAACCTAGTCTTATTATGCGATAAACCTAGTTTTATCGTGCGATATAACTATTCTTATCATGCGATAAACCTAGTTTTATCTATATATAAAGATATAAAAAACAATTACTTAAAGGTACTTAAAAGCTTTTAGAAGTAGTTAAAAACAATAAAAGCCTTTTGGCTTGTTTCACCTATAAATGAAAGCCAACGACCTATCAGTAAACTACCATCTTTAGTGACTAAAAAAGGAGGAATAGTAAAACTGATATTTGATTAAAAATTAAAAGTGATTGCAGATCCAAAACGCTTAGCATCTAGTTACTGCTCTTTTAAAACTAATAAAAAAATATTCCGCGCGGCGATTTTTTAGGCAAAAAAAAGCCAGCTATAGCTAGCCTCTTATTACTGTTTTGAACAGGGATTTAAAATTAAAATAATGCAAACATAGCCAATAATAATCGTTATATTGCAATGATAATTATTTCTACGCAAAATGGCTTATTTATAATTGGTTAAGCGGTTGATGATTGACATTAATACCTCAGACCCTATTGGTGCCGCTTAGCTCATACGCTATGCCAGCATATCGTTAGCTTGACGTATGCTGACAAACCGGAAAGCAAAAAACTTTGACAACTAAATGTCATTGACCAAGTTTTTTATGAATAAGTGCAAGCTGCTCCTCACTGAACAAACAGCTTAATGCTATTTATCAAGTGTCTTAGGTTTAAGAGGGTTACCAATCCTCTATCAATGGCACGACAACAGTTGTCGTATAGCGTTGTCATTTCCTCTGTTATTACAGTGAGTTACTATTCGATTTGGTAAAATAATACCTTATTAATGACTTGGTAAATCGCACTTATGGCTACCATTAATTATGAACGACTTCAAGGCAAGCTTAATATTTTAGCTGATGCTGCGAAGTATGATGTGTCTTGCTCATCGTCGAGTGGTACGCGTAAAAATCAAGGCGGCGGTCTCGGTGATGCCTCAAAAAGCGGTATTTGTCATAGTTATACTGAAGATGGTCGCTGTGTCAGCTTGCTTAAAATCCTGTTAACCAACCACTGCATCTACGACTGCGCTTATTGCACCTCACGCAAAAGCAATGACACACCACGAGCGGCTTTTACTGTTGAGGAAGTTGTCGATTTGACCATGCAGTTTTATCGTCGTAATTATATCGAAGGGCTATTTTTAAGCTCAGGTATTTTCAAAAGTGGTGACTATACCATGGAGCGATTGGTAGAAGTCGCTAAGCTTTTACGCACACGTGAGCGCTTTAACGGCTACATTCACCTTAAGACCATTCCTGGCGCCTCAAAGGAATTATTACAAGAAGCTGGGCTTTATGCTGACCGGCTAAGCGTCAATATTGAGATTCCAACCAAATCAGGGCTAGCTTTGCTTGCCCCAGAGAAATCGCACGATCAATTAAAAGCGCCAATGGAAACCGTAAAAGATGAGATTATTACCATTCGTGAGAGTCGTAAAACCCATAAAAAAGCTCCCAAATTTGTACCGGCCGGTCAGACCAGCCAGATGATTGTTGGTGCCAGTAATGAAACTGATCTACAAGTGATTCAGCTGTCCAGCCAGTTTTATAAGCAATATGAGCTTAAGCGCGTTTATTATTCAGGCTACGTGCCCATGTTGTCTGATAGCCGCCTACCAGCGATTGGGACCCCTGTGCCAATGATACGTGAAAACCGTCTCTATCAAGCGGATTGGCTGATGCGCTTTTATGGCTTTGATGCCGATGAAATCGTTGACCCTGAATCACCCTTTTTAGATTTAGATTGTGACCCAAAACTGGCATGGGCTATTCGCCATCGTGAACATTTCCCCGTCAATATCCAAACCGCAACTTATGACGCGATCCTTCGTATCCCCGGTATTGGTGTCCGAACGGCGAAGAAGATTATGAAAGCGCGCAAGTTTAATCATCTGACACTCTATCACCTAAAAAAGATGGGTGCTGCCGTCAATCGTGCGAAGTACTTCATTGCAACATCAGGTAAAAACGAGCATCTGGCGCACTTAACTCGAGACAACTTTCGTCAATATGTACTGGCACAAACGCAAACTAAGTTTAAAGATCAACGCAGTGGGCAGTTGGCACTATTTTAAATACAAATAGGAGTATCAATGTCACAACTTGCTTTAAATGCGTCTTATCCTATCGGTCAGTTAACGCCTAATATTTTGCTCTATGAGCCAACTTTTGAAGGTTGGCTCAGCGCTGTTTTTTATGTCTATGCGAACCGCCTACAAGAAGATAAGTTTTTGCAATTAGTGGCTCAGGATGGTTACGTCCCTTCACTAATTGCCCAAGCCACTGAAATCGCCACTGATAACGATAACGCGGAACGGGTGTTAGTAAAGCTGAATCAGCTGGTGGGCCGCGAGGGTATGCGCAATATCCTTTGGGGTTTTTTATCAGAAAAGGACAGTATTGGCACCACTTTATTTCATGTGGTCAAGTACGCTATTGACTATCCTTGCCGCGATATTATGCAAGATTTGGGCAATTTAGACGTGCTTGAACTGATGCAAACCGTCAAATCGGTGGGGCGTGAGCGCCATCGTATGGAAGCTTTCGTGCGTTTTGAACATACCACTGAAGATATTTATTTTGCTAGGATTGAGCCTGATTTTAATGTGCTGCCTCTCATTGGTGAGCATTTTCGTCAGCGCTACCAAGATCAGCACTGGGCGATTTATGATATCACTCGCAGCTATGGTATTTATTATGATAAGCGTCAAAGCACATCATCAAGTCCTGCACAATTGCAAACCATTACTGATCTTGATGAAGCGGTGCTAAGAAATCCTACCAGTATTCATAGCGAGGATGAACTGCGTTATCAAAAGTTTTGGCAAGGTTATTTTACCAACGTCAATATTAAAGAGCGTAAGAACCCGCGCCTACATAAACAGTATTTGCCGCAGCGCTATTGGAAATACTTAAGTGAAAAACAAGTTCTTCCCAATGCCGAACATCTTAGAAAACACCGTTGATGACGCTATTATTTCTGATTTTTGCTTGAATGAATCTAACATTTTTTTGTTATCTTTATTTTTAAAAAATCAGTCACACAAAATTTGAGAAAGGTTTGAGGTATCGTAGGTCAACCCTCCCCTCAAGACAATGGCAAGAACCCTGTTTTTAAGCAGGGTTCTCTTTTTTGAGTAAATGAGTAATTACTTATTTACTCATTTACTCAATAGCAACGATTAATACTGACGGTTAAAATGACTGATCGTCTTTAGGTTTAAGTAAATGAGCTTGCAATGCAAGACCGCCCCGAACCGCTCCTGACCAGTCTGTTACCTCTGGAATATCAGATAGGTCGATTGACTCATCACAACGCTTGGTCAGTTGTTTTAAATCATCTCGCTGTTTTTGGGTTAACGGCGGCAACTCATCAATTGAGTATTTCACCTGACTCATAACTCTCTCCTGCTTTAGCTAATAATGATATCGGCACTGCAGAATAATAATTGCCTCATCAGTAACGCCATAGACCAATCGATGCTCATGATCGATACGCCGTGACCAATATCCTGCCAGATCGTACTTTAAAGGCTCAGGTTTGCCGATACCCTCAAAAGGGGTACGCTTGATGACTTTAAGCATTTTATTAATCTGCTTTACTTTATCTTTACTGGTTTTTTGCCAGTATTCGTAATCTTCCCAGGCATCCGACGTCCAAGATAAAATCAACCTTCCACCTCATCATCAAAACTCACTTCACGATCAATAAGGTTTCCTGATTTTACCGCTTCAATAGACCGTTTAAGACGCTCTGCATTGTTAGGGCTTTTTAATAAATATAACGTCTCTTCATAAGCATTAAATTCATCTAAGCTCATCAGTACTGCAGGCTTTGAATTCTGCCTTGTGATTAAAAGCGGACCCTTATCAGTGTCAACTTTGTCTAAGTATTTAGCCAAGCCTTTTCTAAAATCGCTGTAGTTGACCACATCCATTATTATCTCTCCTATTACCATTATTCGCTTATTATATAAAATTTAAGTACTTAATTACGTACTTAAATGGTTAATATTTAACTACAATACGGTTTTAATAAAAAGGAGGCGTTATGAATCATACTCGGCATATTGAGTAATTGAGTAATTGAGTTAATAAGCATCTGAGTAAGTATTAATTCACTCAAAAATAATATTGATAAATCAAGGAATTATACTTTCTACTTAAATAGAAAAAAGGCTAAACAGAACGTTTAACCTTTTTATTTTACATCAAGTTAAATGTCATCAAACCAACCCACTTCATGTAAAGTACCTAAAAATGCAGCTTCAAGCGCGTTTAAAGCATTCTCCCCCACCGTTAAGCCCTCATCGATTTGCCGCTGAACCCAAACAAAAACCGCCTCATGATTAAAAAATATTGGGCTCACCTCAAGTAGGCTTGCTAAATTATCGCCTGCTTGAATTTGCAAGCTCTTAATAAGTTTTACCGCTAAGTCAATCGCGTCTTGGCTTAACCACGCTGATGGTTTTGGTAACATCTGCATAATTGTTCTCCTAAGAGTAACTATAATTATGGTCATAGTCAAAATGACCTGCTATAGGTCAAATTATACAGACATTTTAGTCTATTACAAGGTTTTTTGTTCTTCTGTAGGTTATTTTGGTGCTAATTGAGTATTTAGCCTATTCTTCAGTTTGGCTATCATCAATGACTTCGTACAAATCGCCAACGCTAATGCGAAAATATAAGCAAAGCTGCTCGATGATATCAAGATCCACTCGGGTGGCTTCTTCATGATACATTCGGGTGATAGTGCCGCGATTGATATTGGTATCGCGAGCCACATCCGCAATCTTAAGACGACGCTCGCCCATAATTGTAGATAAATGACATTTAATCATAACGATCTCCTGATGGTAATAAGGTTGAAAGCTATTATATAAGATATCCCTTTTTTACGCTCTACCCTATCAAAACGTATGACTAAGCGTTGATTTAACTTATAGCAGATAAATAAGCTATTAAATCTGCTTATGTTAATAGCTCTATTACTCAATAACTCATACACTCAATTGAGTAAAAACTTATTTACTCTTATACTCAATTACTTATATACTCATAAGCTCAATTACTCAAAAGGATTTACCTTATGAAGGTCATTGCAGTGCTCAACCAAAAAGGTGGCAGCGGAAAGACGACCATTGCCACTCAGCTTGCTCGTGGGCTTCAATTAAGGGGCTTTAGTGTGCTGCTCGTTGATAGTGACATGCAGGGGAGTGCGCGAGATTGGCGAGCGGTTGATGAGGACAATCCGGTTCCAGTTATTGGTCTTGATCGGCCAACGCTTGATAAGGATTTAAAAAGTGTCAGTGATAAAGATTTTGTGGTGATTGATGGCTCACCGCAGGCTACAAGCCTTGCCGTATCGGCAATTAAAGCGGCAGATTTTGTGCTCATTCCGGTTCAGCCAAGCCCCTATGATATTTGGGCAACGAGTGATTTGGTCGATTTGGTTCATCAGCGCATTGAGATGACCGACGGTCAGCTGCAAGCGGCGTTTGTGGTGTCACGAGCGATTCAAAATGCCAATATCAGTAAAGAGGTCACCAGCGTATTATCGGAGTATGAGCTTCCGGTACTTGATACCAAAATCTATCAGCGCGTCATTTACCCAAAAACGGCAGCGCTTGGGCAAACGGTGTTTGATACCGACAGCTCAAATCCTGCGATGATAGAGATGAATGCGGTCATTGATGAAGTTTTAACGTTTTTTAATGAGGATAAATAATGGCACTGTCAGCAGGACGACCCAGTAAAAAAGTAAGCTCTGAGCTTAATCTTGACGATGTGACGGACAATCCAAAAAAACAGGTTCGGGTTAATTTCAATCTTGATAAGGACAAGCATCGAGCGCTTAAGCAGCTGTCCCTTGATAGCCAAAAAAGCATCTCACAGCTGCTCACTGAGGCGGTAGATCAGATGATTGCGAAGCGGTAGCTAAACTTAAATAAAAAAGCTGCAAGGAAAACAGGCAGCTTTTTTATTGGGCTAATTGTGGGCGGACAAAATAGTTGGGAACTGGGAGGGGTGGAAATGGAGTTTTTAAGGATTATTTAGGGAAGAGTGACAAAATAGATGGGAACTGGGTGTAGCGTCGTAAGCTAATACGAAAATTAAAAATGACAAAATAGTTTGGAACTAGATTTCACTTATCTGGTTAACTAATCTAGCTAACCTGCCGCTCAGCTTAGTACGATCCTATATCCAACTGATCATAATCCTTTCATCAGTATCCCAAATTAAATCCCCCTCCTAGACTGCCTCACCAACACTTTACAGTGATCCCGTATTTCCGGACAGGTGATTGATTTTTTTCGCTTGTACAGGTGTTAAGCCACAGTTATCTTGATGTGGACATTATGCATTGTAATAGCCCATTAACATGCGCTAAGAGCATAAATTAATATACAGTAACAAGCATTACGAGGTGCTAATGTTTGGAAAGCAGCCTCTTCCAACTACAATAATAAGTTAACTATCCTCCACCCACAAATAATTACAAATGACCCCTTTCCGCTATAACTCCGATCTCACCAGCGGCTCGCTACAAACCCGAGAGTGTCGCATTATTACTGGCTTGTTACTCCAAGAGCTTGATGAAGCTGCCTGGGATAAAGCCATGTATAAGGAAAATGTGCTTCAGAAACGCACGCAATCTACGGTAAGACGTATTTCTTCAGCGCTTAGAAAACGCCTAGAACACCTAAGCTCTGACTTTTGGGCTTTTGCGTTTTTATGTTAGGCATTGTCTGGCAACTGGAGGAAGTGTAATGACCATGAATGGTCACTGTGATTGACAGTATCTTGCTTAAACTTATCTGAACAATGGTAGAACTGGCTCATATTTATCCCCTCTATGATTGTTTATCTTTTTCACCATAAAAAGTATCAGGGGCTACTCAGGGCTACATAAAGATATTTATCTACTTTTACTGATTGATAAGTAGCATCAGTCCATCCGCAGGACTGGTGGTGCCGGCAAAATGCTGACCCAACACATGCGTATAGATTTGCGTGGTCTTAACATCGTTATGCCCTAAGAGTTCTTGCACAGTGCGAATATCACGCCCCGCTTGTAATAGATGCGTAGCAAACGAGTGACGAAATGTATGACAAGTGACACGCTTGCTAACGATGCCTGCTTTTTGTACGGCTGCCTTCAATGCCTTTCGCGCAACGGAGTCATGCAGATGATGGCGGCATAATTTGCCGTTATACGGGTGGTTGCAGAGCGTGCTGGAGGGAAAGACAAACATCCACGCCGCTTGTCGATAAGCAGAAGGGTATTTGTGATCTAAAGCAAAAGGCAGCGATGGCCCTACGCCTTGTAAGTTGTCGTCTTGCTGAATAAGCCGCGCTTGCTCAATGAGTTATTTTATTGCTGGGATTAGGCGCGTGGGCAGTAGGCTGTTTCTGCTTTTCCCACCCTTACCGTCATGCACAGTGATGCAGCCATTATCAAAATCAAAATCTTTAACCCGCAAACGCAAGCATTCATTAATGCGCAAACCTGCACCATACAGCAGCGTAAAAATAACTTGGTTGCGAGTATCCATAACCTGCAAAATGCGTTGCACTTCATTTGCAGAGATAACAGAGGGTAGCCGTCTAGGCTTGGATGCTGGCACAAAATCAAGCTCACCCAATGGCTTATTTAAAAATTGGTTATATAAAAAAGCGAGCGCATTAAGAGCAGTTTTTTGAGTGTTTATAGAGACGTTTTCCGCATTCGCTAAATGTGAAAGAAAAAGCCTAACTTCTTCACCAGCCATCTCTAGAGGATGACGCTTACCATGAAACAAAATAAACCGCTTAATCCAGTGAATGTAAGTTTTCTCGGTACGCAACGAATAGCCTTTTTGCCGCATATCTTGGCTGATGCTAAGTAAGAAAGGACTTTTTGCCATAGCTCCACCATTAACTGTAACTTTATACAGTATAATTTAGACTATTCTTACGATAATGCACGTTTTTACTTTAAACCATGCTCGAATTGTTTTTATAGGAAATAAAAAATCCATATAAAACAATTGGTTGGGGATGTTTGAGCGCAATTAACAGGCAGCCAAAACTGGCAAAATGAGCATGCTCGTTTTGCCAGATTTGAATTGATTGCGGCAATGGAAAAAGTAAGGTAGAATCATGCACTTAAATAAATAAAAGGGTAGGGATGCTGAAAGACAAAATGAGCATGCCTATGAATAAGCTGTTATACGGCTACACAGAGTACTTGAGGAACAGAAATCGATGCTTTCCAGTCAGCAGATTGAGCAATTTATTGCCGACGGGTATGTCCGCATTGATCGCGCCTTCCCCAAAGAATTGGCAGATCAGGGCCGAGAGATACTTTGGCGAGACATGGATTGCAGCCAAGTTGATTCCAAAACTTGGAAGAGCCCCGTGGTGTGGCTCGGCGGCTATCACGACGCTCCTTTCGTAAGTGCCGCTAATACGCCGGAGTTGCTGAGCGCATACGACCAATTGGTCGGTCCGGATTGCTGGGTGCCGATGCATGGGCTTGGAACGTTTCCGGTACGTTTCCCGACAGACACGGATACGGGTGATACAGGTTGGCATGTAGATGCGAGTTTCCCTGGCCCGGACTCTGCAGCCGACGATTTCTTATCGTGGCGTGTAAACGTCAATTCAAAAGGCCGCGCGTTGCTCGCACTCTTTCTATTCTCTGACGTCGGCAAGTTGGATGCCCCGACACGAATTCGAGTCGGCTCGCATACGGCGATCGCAAGACTATTGGAGCCCTCAGGTAAAGATGGTATTGCGGTGCGCTCACTGGACCTTGCATCCACGTCAGCATGCAAAGAGATCACTGCCACTGGCGAGGCAGGGACTGTTTATATTTGCCACCCGTTTCTTGTGCATGCAGCACAAATCAATCGGGGGAATGCCCCAAGATTCATGGCTCAACCTCCGCTTTTCCCGAAGAAGGAGTTAGATGTTAGGAGGGCAAAGTCATCATCCATTTATCCTGTCGAGGCGGCTATCCGTGCGGCGCTGAAGCGCCCCGGCGAAGCCGTATAACAATTCATTCAAGCCGACGCCGCTTCGCGGCGCGGCTTAATTCAGGCGTTGTACGTAAAACTCGAAGGCAATTTTAGTATGAAAGAAAAGGTAGTTGTTGATAAAGCGATTTCACTCTATACCGAATCATTCGGCGACCCGGCCCATGAACCCATTATCCTGATCATGGGGGCAATGTCGTCTGCGGTGTGGTGGCCTGATGAGTTTTGCTCCCAACTAGCCAAAATGGGTCGCTGTGTGATCCGGTACGACCACCGTGATACCGGGAAATCAACAAGCTATGAGCCAGGTCAAGCTCCATATTCCGTTGAAGAATTAGCAGATGATGTGGTTCGCGTCATTGATGGTTATGGTCTGGAAGCTGCTCATTTAGTCGGCATGTCTTTGGGGGGATTTCTTTCCCAGCTTGTAGCTCTCAAGTATCCGAAACGTGTGAAGAGCTTGACGCTGATTGCTTCAGAACGGCTTGCAGATGCAGATCCTGATATGCCCGCTTTTGATCCTGCCATCATTGAGTATCACCAACGGGCGGAATCGCTGGATTGGTCTAATAGAGATGCTGTCGTCGCGTATCAGGTCGGAGCGTGGCGAATCAACTCAGGTACTGCGCATGCTTTTGACGCTGAGAAGATACAAAATATCGCTGAGTTAAATTTTGATCGCACTCCGAATATCCTGACAACATTCAACCACACTACTTTAGGTGGTGGCGAGAGATGGCTCGGGAGATTAAATGAGATAGCTGTACCAACTTTGATCATTCACGGCACGGAGGATCCTGTACTTCCTTATGTGCATGGGTTGGCACTGAAAGATGCGATTCGTGGTTCAAAAATGCTGACACTCGAAGGCACGGGACATGAGTTGCATCATGAAGACTGGCCGAGGATTATCCAGGCGATTAAGGGGCAAACGTCATAGCTATCGGTTGCACCGTACAACAAGTTGCTGCACCGTAAAAATTACTCGCTGCGCTCGCAATTTTCCGGTGAGCAAGGCGTTAAACATCATGAGGGAAGCGGTGATCGCCGAAGTATCGACTCAACTATCAGAGGTAGTTGGCGTCATCGAGCGCCATCTCGAACCGACGTTGCTGGCCGTACATTTGTACGGCTCCGCAGTGGATGGCGGCCTGAAGCCACACAGTGATATTGATTTGCTGGTTACGGTGACCGTAAGGCTTGATGAAACAACGCGGCGAGCTTTGCTCAACGACCTTCTGGAGGTTTCGACTTTCCCTGGAGAGAGCGAGATTCTCCGCGCTGTAGAAGTCACCATTGTTGTGCACGACGACATCATTCCGTGGCGTTATCCAGCTAAGCGCGAACTGCAATTTGGAGAATGGCAGCGCAATGACATTCTTGCAGGTATCTTCGAGCCAGCCACGATCGACATTGATCTGGCTATCTTGCTGACAAAAGCAAGAGAACATAGCGTTGCCTTGGTAGGTCCAGCGGCGGAGGAACTCTTTGATCCGGTTCCTGAACAGGATCTATTTGAGGCGCTAAATGAAACCTTAACGCTATGGAACTCGCCGCCCGACTGGGCTGGCGATGAGCGAAATGTAGTGCTTACGTTGTCCCGCATTTGGTACAGCGCAGTAACCGGCAAAATCGCGCCGAAGGATGTCGCTGCCGACTGGGCAATGGAGCGCCTGCCGGCCCAGTATCAGCCCGTCATACTTGAAGCTAGGCAGGCTTATCTTGGACAAGAAGATCGCTTGGCCTCGCGCGCAGATCAGTTGGAAGAATTTGTTCACTACGTGAAAGGCGAGATCACCAAGGTAGTCGGCAAATAATGTCTAACAATTCGTTCAAGCCGACGCCGCTTCGCGGCGCGGCTTAACTCAAGCGTTAGAGAGCTGGGGAAGACTATGCGCGATCTGTTGAAGGTGGTTCTAAGCCTCGTACTTGCGATGGCATCGGGGCAGGCACTTGCTGACCTGCCAATTGTTTTAGTGGATGAAGCTCGTCTTCCCTATGACTACTCCCCATCCAACTACGACATTTCTCCAAGCAACTACGACAACTCCATAAGCAATTACGACAATAGTCCATCAAATTACGACAACTCTGAGAGCAACTACGATAATAGTTCATCCAATTACGACAATAGTCGCAACGGAAATCGTAGGCTTATATATAGCGCAAATGGGTCTCGCACTTTCGCCGGCTACTACGTCATTGCCAACAATGGGACAACGAACTTCTTTTCCACATCTGGCAAAAGGATGTTCTACACCCCAAAAGGGGGGCGCGGCGTCTATGGCGGCAAAGATGGGAGCTTCTGCGGGGCATTGGTCGTCATAAATGGCCAATTTTCGCTTGCCCTGACAGATAACGGCCTGAAGATCATGTATCTAAGCAACTAGCCTGCTCTCTAATAAAATGTTAGGCCTCAACATCTAGTCGCAAGCTGAGGGGAACCACTAGTGTCATACGAACCTCCAAGAGACGGTTACACAAACGGGTACATTGTTGATGTCATGTATGACAATCGCCCAAGTAAGTATCCAGCTGTGTTCAGAACGTACGTCCGAATTCCAGACTATGTCGAACTAGATAACGCGGAGGAGCTGGCCGACGCAATCATTCGAGAGGTTGAGTTAAAGGAGGCATGGCTCACAAGGGTCTTGGGGAACTCAGCCGATCCTGACGCTTCTGTGGGCAAGTGGGACCGGCGCCTAGCGCAGTGCGGTGGTATTGATGAGATGTCAAGTGGGGTGCAGGCAACATACTTCAGTCCAAACGGTCAGCTGGTCGGCTTAGTGGCATACATTGATGCCGAATGGATGGATGAATAGCTCTGACGTTACGATTCAGGTGAGACAACCAGATGGGCATTGCGTACAAGCTCAGTTGCCACCGATGTGGCTACGAGTCTGATCTTCTTTACCTAGGCCAAGGTATGGCGATGCTTCCTGAGCAAATAGTCGGAACGTGCACATGCTGCGACAATCTAACGACGATTTCTATAAATGAAAGCTACGGAGTATGCTCACTTTGTGGGGCTAAGGATCGTGTGATATTTACAAGCTATCAGCATGAGGCAAGGCCAAGAAATCCCTGCTATCTAGAGAGAAGTTTCAAATATCAATGCCCAAGATGCCATGCCTTCAGTATGGAGCCTCCGGATCTACCGGAGATGCTTTGGGACTAATGCTCCGCTTTGCCTCGGGTATCCGTTCGACCTATGTTTAAGAGGAAACGCACGTGTCTGCCGCCAAAGCTCTTGCCTATGCACTTTGTGACAAGTTGGAAAGCAAAAAAGTTGATGAAGTCGTACGAAATCTTGTTTCTAGCGGCTGGAATATTAGGGAAGTGGCCTGGGAAGCTTCGTCCTTTGATCATGAAATGCCCTACTTTGACACGGGGCGGGACTTCGATATTGGATTTCCTGACACGCTGTCATCCAAGATTGAGTTTTTGACCGCGAATGGATCAATCGTCCAAGCACGTGCTCGCCTGCACTTCAAGCAGGCTCTAATTTTTGCCAAGGCGTCCAAACATGTCGCCGCGCTCAAGAACTCATTGGATTACTACTATGGATCGTCTGTAATCCCCCCTCAAAACCACGGAGGCTATTTGTAGAAAATTCCATTAATATGAACTCAAGGTGTTCCCTACGGACGAATCAGCGATGAAGGTGGTGTACCTGGCTATCCAGGCGGCGACCAAGAAATGGACGATGCCGATCCGCAACTGGAAGCCGGCCATGAACCGTTTTATGATCGAATTTGGTGACCGTTTAAATGGCCACCTTTAACTGACCGGCAAAAGCACTTACACAAAAGGGTTTACAGGCTCTTTCAGTCATTCCTTTAATGCGTAAATTGCTCTCTAACCACTCTCTCAGCCCACCCTTCCATATCCTCTCTCGATACTTGCAGCTCCCCCAACCCCTTTGGATGATTCACCCCTCTATGCCCGTCTTGTCCATATAATTGATCAAACAAACTATTTGGCCAATTCAATGAGCTCTTCACCACTCCACGCCGTATCTTTTCAAAATCATTCCGCCATGTTTCGCTATCAACGCCACTCAACACTTTGGTAGAAAGCATTTTCACCCCATCCGATGCATCCACCTCTAGCAATACAAATTCACTGCCATTACGTTGCACCCCAACGGCTTTAATCACTCTTGGTGAGCCATCTTTACACAGATGTAATCGGCTACGCCCAACTTTTGGCAAAACCAAGGTTTCTTCAAAAAGCACCCGACATGCAAATTTAGTTTTTAGAATTGAAAGTAGCTCATCAAAAGCAGCAAATCGATTAGCAAAAATAGAGTTGTAATTGGTTGCATCCTGCTTCCCACCCACATCTGCCGCTGCTAGGACACCACCTAAGTGTGGCTCATCAGTACTAACCAAATTACTATTTTCACTTGTTGTTGCTTCTTCTTTTTCTAAAATAGTTTGGCTACTTTTTCTTGCCCTGCGAGATTTTTCAATTCGACTAGGTCTACTAAAACTTATCCATGTCGGCTCAGCCTCTATGACTCGTGTGTCTGTGTCTATATTGGCTGTTTCCTCATCGTCCAACTGTAGATGCTCATCATCAACAACTGACTCTGTTGAAACCGCTATGTGCTGCGTACTACCATCACCTGCCTCCTTTTCCTGAAAAGAGGCATGGCTAATAGCTGTTGTGCTAGGAAGCATAGCGTTGATTTCTAAACCTACTATTTCCTCAACTAAATAATCCTTATCCTCGTTAGAAGAACGTCCTTTTACATGTAATTTCCAACCCTGCATGGGCGGAGGGTCAAAGCTAAAGCACCAGCTTTCAACGCCGTTCTTAATTTCTCTATTTTGTTGATAGTGCCTAAAAATACTTTCATACGAATCCATAACATCTTGATCCGAAAACAACCAAACCAAAAGCTGCACTACGGCCGACTGCTCTAACGCCCCTTTAGGAAACGATGAACTGGGTAAGATCCTTATCTCTAAATGATCTCGCTCAACCTCATACTGAACGTCGAACTCTTGCTGTAAAGCGGTACTGCTCAAACAGCTTCGACAGAAATAGGAGTTAATTAAAAATAATGACCGAGCTAGCTCTAACTGTGGGATGTGATAACGAGTCTTGCTATATGGTGTTTCAGCTTCGTAAATAAATGAACTCTGCGCTCCATCCTTGTTGCGTACGGAAGCAAAGGACGAGAGATTAGGAAAATCGATTATTTTGGCTCGTTGAAGATCCGATGCTTCAAACTCAATCACACGATCCGCCTTATTTATTTGCTTTGTTGTACTGTTAACCACCTTAGCTCGACTTAATAAAGGCAAATGAGTAAATCGAGTCCATTTCCGTTCTTGCATTGGATTAAACCAAACAAAAATACGCCACTCCTTATGACCCGAGTTACGGAATAAATGACCAATATGTACAACCTGCACATTGTCATTAAATGTAGCTAGCCTAACCACTCACTCTTCCCCATAAACCATTTCCAAGAATCTTTGTGCTTCCTCAGTTATCCGCTCTTTAGATAACGTTGCACTTCTTAATAATCGCCAGCGCCTAAGCTCAACATCTTCCTGTTTAAGCTTAATAAAAGCTTGGCTAATCCGTCTAATTTGATAATCTTCCACACTCTCTGAGTAACGCTTTAAGCAAAGCGCTACCAAAGGCAGTTTCTGTAGATTTTTTGCAAGAGAGGTTCCGTTAGGAGTTTGCTTTAACAGCCAGCTCGATGTCGCTCTTGGGTGATCAAGGCTACTATCTAGACGCTTTATGATTCTTAATAGTTGTCGTACAGCAATTCGATCTCTTTGGTTCCAATCAACTCTAGGGGCGGGTGCCAGACGCTCTTGTTGATGCTGTTGATTCCAGTGAACTAGCCAATCCCTGTCATGTCGGTAAAGCCAAGCGTATAGCACCCCACCCTCTAAAGACTGTCTTGCCGCCTTAATTCCTTGGTATTTATGCACTAGTTGCTGCCAGTCTTTATGCTTAACAGATAAATCTTCAGAGTTAGGTTGCACAGACTGGCTAACAGGTCTTGTCGTTATAGAGTGCTCAGTAAGAGCACTTGCCTGCTGTAGCGCTTCTATAACCGTTAGTTTTGGCAATAAGGCTTGCCACACAATACTATGCTGTAAATAACTAAAGGCTTTTCTATGCTTACGGAATATACTTTTCAGCCAACACGTGTCCTTGTTCTCTGCCAACTTTAAATCCAGTTTCTCTAGTGCCTCATCACTAAAAGTCTGCCTCACTCTCTCCGCCACCAAGTCATGACGAATGTGCTTGCTTTTGGTTAGCCCTAGATCCTGCGCTAAGCGCTGATAAAACAGCGTCCACTGCTCAAGGCTTGGGGAAAGCTCTTGCGCTCGTGGAGCATCTAACAGAGGGGCTATATAAGCAGCTAGTGCTGTTAATTGAGATAGGGAGTCTTTGGGGTAGTCTGAAAGCAGCTCAGTATGACCCAAAGCCCAAAATTGATGTCGGTGATCATCTACAGCTCTATCAAAGAAGACTAAAGCACCGTGTTTTGGACAATATGGCAAAGCGGGCAAATACCAATCTCGTTGCCAAAAGGCTTCCCCATACCTATTTAGCTGAAGAGCAACGCAATCAGGGCAGTATCTAAAGCGGTTATCGCTCTTAACTCTAGAAGCAGCGACTCCTAGCATTAAATGCACCGCACCTTGCGCTTGGTACTCCATTAACCGAATAGCTTCGTCTCGGCGCTCCTTGCCTACAAACGGAGCATATAAAGGGAATAAGGTATGCTCATAAATAAGCTGCTGAACAGCGTAACGTCCTGTTTGATGTAGATGTCTTGCTATCACACCTAAATGCGAGGGCAGACCTAAGGTAGCGACCACCTTGCGGTTGCCATACACCTCATCCAACAGCTGCTTAGGACTAACAATCCCTTGATAAACGCCTGCCCGTGCAATAGTGCTATAAATCAGCTCATTCGAGTACGGAACAGGAAAGTTTCTCATGGCTAACCTGCTTGTTTAAATAAGCTCGCCATATCCACTATTACCCCTTTCCCTTTTAACCGTTCATGCATGGTTTTTTCAGGTTGGCGTTGTGAATAGATATAACGTAAATCCGTATCAGGCAAGCTATCCCAGTCGCTGGGCTTGACTACCTTTATAGCCGAAACCTTTTTACTCTTGGAGGGCTTTTCTAGTTCTGACACTACCGTTTCGCCTTCCATCAACCACTGCAAAACAAGAGGCAGTAACTTTTGTCTTGTCATCGTTGGATTCTGGCTAAACGCTTTTTTAATAGTGGGAATTAACAGGCTTGAATCGTAATCCTCTTTCAGCATCAGATATAAATGACGCTGATCTTCGGTATCTAACTCTTGAAGGGCTTTTTCTTCTGGTGTTTGTTCTTGTATCGCTGCGATATCTAGCTGAAGTTGGATTAACCGTTTATCAATCTCGGGAACGACTAGATCAGAATAACGAGCAATGCGTTCTGGGATACCCGAGCGTAATGCCTCTAGCATGGGGTGCACAGGCTTTAACTCATCTTGATACACTTGCCGCAATAAACCAGCGGTAATACGCTCATTGCCTAAAGCTAGCGCACGGAGCTGAGCGAGTACAAAAAGTTTTACTACAATGTCCATCACTCCTTGGCTTAGCTCATACCACACATCACGGACCTCATCCGATAACAGCGCATCTTTGCGTTGTAAAAGCTGTAATTGCCAAAGATTATCCGTAAAAGCGATCCACTCTTGATTGGGCTTTCCACGTTGCGTTTGTTGTATAGGATCCCAGAATATAGCTCCAAACCCTGCCCCTCTACGTGCAGACCGCAAATCAGCCTCAAAAATCTCTCGTGCTTTAGGGGTACCAATCAACATCACTGGTACGCCAATAATATTCACCATCGTCACAAAAAAGTTCAGCATCTCTTGAGATCCACCCGAACGAGAGCGGCTTAAATGCTGAATTTCATCAATAACCAACAACCCTAAAGCATGTGCATTGGCTATTTGCGACATCAAAGCCAACATGGTTTCTATACCATGACGTTTTAAGCCATAACGACGCTCATAGTTCGAGCCCAAGGCTCGATCCAACGCTCTGAAAAAATTCAAGCAGATTTCTTTTAGCGAACCATTATGCGAGCAGTCTATTTTCAAATACACCACCTGCTCTACATTGAGTTCACGATGGTAAATCACCTGAGGATACGTGGCTAGAATACGATGAAGAGAGGTCGTCTTCCCACTACCAGAACAACCAATTAACAATAAGCTTTGTGCCGTAGATCGTGCCTCCTCAAAGCGAAATGTCTCCAACTCTCCCGTTTGAACACGCTCATAACCATTTTGTAAATGCTTTTGTAAATCTCCTGTTTTAGGATTTCTGCCTACGTAGCCACCTCGAATCATGACCGAAATACGCTCACTTAGTAGCAAATGCGTACCTAATGGCTGAAAATAGTCATCTGGAATACGACAAATGGTATGAGCTCTGATAACACGGGACTTTTGCAAGTCAGAGGAAGTAAGCTGTAAAGAGGATTTCAGTGATGCAGCACTATTCACTGACTCTTGTAATGGTGGTAAGGCCTCGATAAAAGGATTATCACGATAAGCCTCTACCCCCGTATCACGATAAACTGCTTGAATCCGGGTAGCACTCATGACTCATCCTTTTCTGGTGGATCCTGAAATAATTCAGGCACGTATGTGGGTAGGCTGTAATCTTCTTGATCATCCGCTTCCACTGCGTTGAAAGGAATAACTTTAGCCTCATCACCTGAAGAGCTTGGCTTCAAATGCTCCGCACGTTTTTTACGCTCCGAGGTCACGGCTTCTTTTTTATTAGTTTTAATCTGCTTAATGCGTGTTGATTTGGGCTCAGTAGTACTGGGCGTTAACTTATTCGCTTTCTGAATGGTTTGCTGAATAAACGCCTCAAGCTCCCTGCGTTTAGTTAACTCATCCTGCTTCGCATTGGCTTTATTGTGTTTTTCTTGTGCTTGTATATCCCAAACCTCCCAAAATGAGAGACCTTTAAACTGCCGACTACGTTCCGTCAGATTACAGCGCCAAAATACACGGCTGCCAACTTGCGGAAACAAATAAATCGTATCAACCAGCACTGGGTCATAAGCCGCTTCTAAATGTTGAGGTCTAGCTATATCAGTGCTCCGCTGCAACCAACCCTCACGCAGAATCTCTGACCCCGAGTAATACAAACCCCACAAATTAACGCCAAATGAAGAAATAGAGACCTTTCGGCGAGGCAGTAACGCTACTCGCAACTGCTCTTGCTCCACAGCCCTTAAACTACCTGTACGATGCTGCATACCCCATTGCCATAGCTGGACAGGAATAGACGGTAAATCTGTAGGAAAATCAGCATCTCGATCGTATTTATCCATCACCAGATGGTTATTTCTGAATAAGATCGTACGCAAAATAATTTGTGTGAACTCAAATACCGACAGAGATGCATCTAACCTATAGTCTGTTTCACCATGGCTTTTGATCCGACTGCCCTCTACAATGCCAGGTGCAAAGGACTTAAACTCGGCTTGTAGTGTTCTAAAAGTGCTTTCCACTATGCCTTTAGCATCGCCACGTCTAGGTGGAGCACTTTCCACTCGCACATTAAAACTAGAAACTAAGGCTTCGACCTGATGACTCATTAATTCGCCACGGTCCGCTAGCAACACATCTGGCAAACCTACACACGGCCAGTCTGAGCTACTAATCTCAATATCATGCTGGGCACAAATGGCCGTTTTGTCAGAGCAAGCATTTACAAAAGCCTGCATCGCCACCACATAAGACGGATTTTCAAAGCCGATATAAAAGCCCGTGATCATCCGACTAAACACATCAATCACAATGTAAAGCGTTGGTCTTCCTATGATTTTTTGGCGATCATGATGATCCACTAAATAAATATCAGCAATCGTGGCATCAATCTCATAACGACTCCCAGGGCCTAACGCCTGAGAAGTGGCTGTACTACTTAAGGGTCGTACGTCTTTTTTATATACCCCTGCTTTAACTCTAGACTTTAAGCGCTGAGCTTTAGGGTATTCTCGATCATAAAAATAACGAAACTGACGTAGTGTTGGGTAATCCTCTTGGGGAATGCGAGGAAAATACTGAGCAAACAAGTCCACAAATCGTCTATAGGCAACGGTGGTCTTTGTACCTTTTTGATTTAACAGGTGCTTTTCTATGGTCAACCTAAAAAGGCGTTCAATCTCGGGCGTTACCTTGGTTCCTTCACCCTTACCATATTCTCTGGCTCGGCCAATCTTTGCTGTTCCTGTCGCTGAACGTCTTTCCCCTGGTGCACCGCTGTTTTTGTAGTCAGGAATTAATGCATTAGGCGTTTGACCACGCTGCCAGTAACGGCGTAACAACTTATAAACTGTAGCCTTAGTAACCTTATGTTCTTGGACCACATGCTCAACGAGTTCGCTTCTGACTTTAGGGTCGAAACGATCCTTACTATTAATAATAGGAAGAATTTTTCGATAATCCTCCTCGCGCTTCTGGAAGCTGACAGAATCTACAGACGGCTCTTCTAAATCAAGATGTACATAAGGGTCATCAGTTCTAACTAAGCGGCCTTCATCTAAATACTGCATTAGCAACAACTCAGCCCTAGCTTGTGGAACTCCTTTATCAGCGCTTATTTGCATCCAGACAACTTGGCCATCCTCTATAGCCAAAATGCGATACGGATCATTATCAAATAGCACAACCTCATTAATTTGCCACATAGCGCAACTCCTCCATATTCACTACTTGGCTAATACAGAGATCTGCACACTTATTTGCCCTGAAAGACTTATAAATATTGAACTTAATAAAACCATTTGCGGTTAAGGCTCGTATCTCACTCAATGTTTTGCCTAACTCCAAATCATAAGCAATATCAACCTGCTTACAGACATTGATAATGTTTTCATCTCCTTTTTCTTGCAGGATATGGGCCAATGGGGATAGTTGTGCTAAAAGCTCCGCAGAAACTTCTTCTGTTTTCACTGAATAAAGCCATTCAATATTTTCTTTTACTACGGGATTTATTTCTTTATCAGTAAAAATGAACCAAGGAATTTGCTTTTGCTGCCAATAGCGACGCTCTAGTTCTAGTTTTTCTAAGGTACGCTCGTCTTGTAAGGCTGCTGCAGGTTTGACTTGAATAGCAAACTGCTCAAAAGGACCATCTTTGCAGTCCACTAAAAAATCAGTAGACATAACCTGATCTACACCACGAATAACAGGATGCTTAATACCACTATCTATTGCAATCTGCCTGGTATCACTAGGTAATAAGGGGAACTGCTCGCGTATATCTAGCACGCTGCTCTCCCACTCAAGACTGAGAAAAACAGCAAGCTCTAAGTCAGATAGCAAATGATGGACTCGTCCCGTCTTATGAGAATAAATACGGTGGGAACGACCTGAAGAAGGAACTTCTTGTACTGTTAGCCATGGAATATAGTCTTTACCATGCCCTTGGCCACGCCCCTCTTTAATACGACGGGCAATTTGCACTTCAGAAAATGAAGAGTTTGCTTTAGCCATAACAAAAGTCCAGTATGCTTTTTCACAGCATAACTGGACTGATTTCAGTTTACAACTATTCTGTCTAGTTTAAGACTTTATTGTCATAGTTTAGATCTATTTTGTTCAGTTTAAGACTTTATTGTCCGCCCACACTAATATCACAAATCTTAGTTTTTCAAAACAACACAATTTAAATTTAGCAACATTATCAGCTATGGCAAATATCTACGCTTTTTGATTTATAGCAATATAAATACTCCTCTTCTAGCTCGTTCAGTTGTTCTAACTCATCTACTGACACTTTGTTATAAAACGAAGCGTGTCTATAGTACTCCCCTGATGATGCTTCACCGTTGATCGTAAATTTAAATGAATCATTAATATCATCAGAGTCGTAGTTACCGCTTCCACGACGTTCTATAGCATCAATGCTATAGGTTTTATTAAATGTTTTGAGCACCGTAAGCTTTCCGCCTGCACCTTCGCTAAAAGACACCACACAAACATCTTTTGAAACCACGTTATCACCTTTGAACGTCGTACAAACGCCAGCATAGTCTGGATATGGGCGTGCTTGAGCTGCAGTTACACTTGTAATCAAAGCAGTCAATAACAGTAATCCTTTGATTTTCATAAATAATCCAAAATAGAAATAAATGTAAGTGTATCGATATCGCGCTATTAAAAACGCTATTGTACTTTAACTGAAAATTTGTTCTTAAATTTTTTGGAAGAAAAATAGGATAGAATTAACTTAAAATTCTATTTTTATATTAAAATACTTATTTTTCAACACCTTAATCTTAGTAAAAAATATCTTACAGCCTATTCGTATTAAGACCTTGTCTAATTTTTATACGTTTAGAGGTTCACTATAACTCTAAAATAAGCAATCCGAGCTGTTCTTGTGCTTTTGCTAAAAATTTAGTGTGTCGGATTCTTTTTATAATATATAATGCAATTTTTGCAAACATAAATCTATTTATTTTTTAGATATTCTTAAAATAATTAGTGATTTTTACGGGAATAGGGATTTGGTAATGATTAATTTTTTAAAAGCAATCATCGGCATGAGCTTTGCTGCCGTATTCACAGTAAGCCATGCCGATGTGGCAACGATGAACAAGTACTACAACAATCCAAGCCTTGCGCCAAAAGTAAAGCGGTGTCAGGGCGATCAAGATTGCAACGCTTTTTATGCATTATCTAAGCAGTGGAAGTCGATACCCAGCTGTTTTAAGACGGCTTATGGTAAAGATTGCACCGCTAAAAAAGAAGCTCAACGCGGCAATGGTTACAGCCTTTGGAAAGGTGCAAGTTTCAATAAAACTCGTTCATTAGAGTTAGCTAATGCTGCAGAAGATGTGTTTTATGGCGGCGGCAGTGCCAGTAAAGCTGATGAGCGTATCTTTGCTGAAGGCTTAGCGGTGCTTTATTATTTAGATTATAAGTAAATTATTTAATCATCAACTACTTTACATCATGGCCTTTTGAATCATCTGTAAACGCATGAATTTGATTTGCAGATGATTGGTTGATTTATCTGTTATATCTATTCTCAATGTCCTTAAAAAATCTTATTTGAGTCACCATTTATGAAAAAATTATTAATCGCCCTTGCAATATTACCTATGCTTCAAGCAACGGCTGCAGAAGCTGCAACTGATTGGACTCCCTATCTAAAGCCCATGATGCTAGGGTGTAATTATCCGAGCCCCAACGATAAGCTACCAAAAGCTTATAAAGCATCGGTTACGAGCAAAAAGAAGCGTGTCGATAACACCAATGAGATTGACGGCTATGGTGAGGAAATTACCACTTATTATTTAAAAAATTCCACTGCTTTTGGCAAACCAATATCAAAAATTGAACAGTTACAAGGCTATGAGTGGGGGCATTTAAAAGTATACTTTAAAGACAGTAGCTTCACGGCTCTACGACCACAGTTCAAGCTGCCTAACCGAAGCGACCCCGATTATGAAGGTATGGTCGTTGAGAAGAACAATGCTTCAGGCTATGAAATTCAGGGCATTGGATATACAGTTTTAGAATTCAATACCAAGGAAAAAAGCATCTCTTGTTTTTCAGGGCTATAGTCAGCTATTTACATTTAGTAAAATATAAAAAAGCCAACTGACCATCGATCGGTTGGCGTTTTTAATTTAAATACTTATCAAAATCAGTGGTAACAAATTCTCCTGGCGCAGCATCCATTCTAAATTTTAGATAATTGATGTGATTTTCACTACCGACTGCGTAGCCTTTGATTTGATGGTCGATTAAAAATTGAGGATGATTAGCGAAATGGTCGATTTGTTCGGCGGTTAGCGCTTTGCTTTTGATAACACTGCGTTCTTTCGTTTTTTTCTTACTTTGAACGGATTTTTTTGCTAATTTTGGCGGTTCATCACCTTTTTTAAGGGCTAAAAATTCATCGACTAGCTGGAACCTTCCAACCTGTTCAGGGTCTTTTAGCTGATCTTTAAAGTCCTCGAATGCATCGTAATAGCTGATGTTTTTATCGCGCAGTAGGTGAGTGTTTGATTCTACAAACTGGTCTTTATAGATTGCAAGCTTTTTGATTTGAGCGTCGGATAGTCCTTCACGCTGCCAACTCGGCGTTTTTTCTGTATTGATAGATTGGTGTTCAAACGTCGTAGGATTGCTTGTGGTAGTTTCTTTTAACGCTGATTTTTTAGGCCGAAATTTGATTTCTAAATCAGTAAACCTGCGACCTGTTTTAAGCATTTCGTATGTGACTTGATATGGCGACTTTTCATTAATTTCACTAACAGCAGTTTCAATAACCCATTTTTTTAAATCCTTTGTAGCTGAATATTTATTAACTAAGGCTAACCTATATCGCAAGTCTGATAGCTTTATTTTTAAGTAACCAGTTGATTTAAACTGCATCATCATCTGATAGATTCTAAAGCTATATATACTTCCAAAGCCGGACATATCTTCCAGCAGGAATTGAGTAAAATTTGCTTTTAAATCGCTAAGAAAAGGCAAGATTCGATCATTAAATACTATTCGAGCTACTATATCATCCGTGTCCGTATACGGATTCCTTTCCTCAGTTAAGTTATACATTCTTAAAGCTGCAATATAGTTATCATAGTCTGCTGGTCTGGGATACTTAGCCCTTATTTTTGCCTCTGCATTTTTGTCATAACGCAGTACTTCAGATAACCAATGAAACTCTAAAACCCCCTTATCGGTCTGTATAAAAAGAGTTTTCTTCATTAAATCCTTTGTAGCTTTCCTAATATCCCGAGAAGCGACATTAGGACTAGAACCTAAAGCAATAAAATCTTCCCTTGTAATGTAATAAAAATGGCTTGGTTCTACACTCCTACCTCTAGGTATTTGTGCTATTGCAGACAGTATTAGACGCTGCTCATTAACACTTAAATTATATGCAGCCTTCGTAATAGCATTATCCATGACAACTAAATCATTGCTCATGAGCATAATTCCCTTCAATTTAACTACTAAATAGGAGAATAATAACACACTCCCATTTCACCAACAATCCCTCCCATTTCACCAACAATCCCTCCCATTTCACCAACAATCCCTCCCATTTCACCAACAATCCCTCCCATTTAGATTTATCTAAGCCACGTCCTGTAAGCATTTCAGGGGGGTCTAAAAACTCTTTTAAAAACTATATAAAAATAATAAAAAAAAGAGCCAATCGCAAAATTTAGCTTTTCAGCATAAATTTACTGGCAATTCAGCTCTTTTTTTTGAAAAATTTTTAAACGCTTTTTTTTGAAATCTTAACCTTGATGATCACTAACCACTGGCAATAGCCCTAGAAGCGCCACAGAAGCCCCAGAACAGACTTGGAACTGAGTTTTGGTATGCAACTACCACAGCTACCTTTGAAACCCCTTACAGCGCACTACAGCAGCAATCACAAAAACGGAAGCAAAATTTAGAGAATTTAATGGAAAATAAGAGAATATTCCGCGCGGCTGCCAAAGCACAGTTTAAAAACGCTCAGAAAGCCTCTTAAAATGCCCGTAGCAGCTCCAAAATACATTTTTTACCCTAGGGTAGCTGATTTAATCTAAAGCGCCTTAAATCGCAATTTAGAGCTTTTTAGCCACATAGCAGATTTTACTAAAATTTTCAGCACACCAATTTCAGCAAAATCTGCCATCACAACCACCTAACTGATGATTATCCAAAAGCTCCACCGCTAGCGTAATTGCCTTAAAATCTCAGCTCATTGTCCGCTTGGGTAAGTGGATCGCCATATAAATCCGTTTGCGTTGTTTGTTCCTGCGGTTCAGATTTAACCTCAGTTTGAGCTTTAGGCGGCTTAAAATCACTTTTTGCCACCTTCAATCCCTTCTCGATATTTTTTTGCAAATTATCAGCAACGATTGCCAGTTGTGAGCGTTTACTTTTGGCTTTGATGTATTTCACGTTGTTGTATTCGCTCAGAAATATTTCTTGCAGCACTTCTTGATTATTATCAGCCAATGCTTTGGCTAACCACTCGCCCAAGATTAGCTGAATCTCTGCTTTGTCTTTGTTCAACTCATCTTGCAGTTCTTGAAGTCTTCTGAGCTTTTCAGCAAATAAATTATCATCTAAAATCGACATTGCTTTATCCCTCTTTTTAATTAACTATGATAAGCTAATCGTAGCGAAATAGAGCGATGGTGGCAAGGGCGCGAAAATCGCAATCGCGCGGTTTTTTGCGGGATTGCAGATTTTCAACCCTCTGTTAAGAGCGAACTTAGGAGTTTTTAAACCAAAAGACCCACAAGGGGTACTATTTTTGGTTTAAAAACTCCGTAAAGTTCGCTCTGCGAGGCAAAAGCCAAGCTAAATTTAAGTGAGGTGATTTGAATGAATATTAAAGGATTTCACGTTGGCGTATCACCTGTGACGCGCGGTAAAAAACATAGCGTGGTGGCAAAGTCAGCTTATAATTCTGGCTCAAAACTGCGCGATGAAAAAGCCGGATGTGTTCATGATTATTCCTCAAAAAGCCGTGAGAAAAAGATTCAATTGATCAATGATAAAAAGCAGGGATCGGAAAAAGTAATTGAAAAAAATGTGGTGTTCTCAGCCCTGATTTTACCAAAAGAAGCGGCAGGAATTACGGTTGACCGCGAGCAGTTTTGGAACGATATTGAGGCGGTCGAAAAATCAAAACACGCGCAGTTGGGAACAGAAATTGAGGTGATGTTTCCGCATGGTTTGAGTGCTGATGATCGTATCAAACTGGTGGAAACCTACTGTCAAAAACTAGCGGATCGCTATAACATATTGGTTGATGTCAGTATCCATAATCCGCACACGCATCTGCAAACAAAAGCGGACAAAAATGGCAAAGTGATTGAAATCAATGAGGTCACTAAAGATAATCACCACGCTCACATTTTACTGTCAAGCCGCGAAATTTTGCCGAGTAACGATGGAGGTTATACCTTATCTAAACGCAAAAACTGGTCGCTTTGGGCAACGAGTGAACGGCTTAGCAAAGGGCTAAACGGTCGCGGTGATGAGCTGGCATTTCAGCGACGGTTTTGGGCGGAGTGCTGCAATGAGATGCTGCCAAAGAATGCACATATCAGTGAAAAATCCTACCGAGAACAGGGAATAAATAAACTTCCAAAGATGAAGCTGGGTAAGTCGCTTTACAAGGACTTGCTAAAGGGTGAGCGCTCCATCATTTCTGAATACAACGAGGTGATTGATCAGCTAAACGATTATATTGAAAAAAATGGGCTTATCATCGATTACGGCGACGACGGCCGGATTGATGAGGCAGAAAACATTCAAGAGTTTAGAGGCGTTACGGTGAACTACAAAAGGCGCAAACCGTTTTCCAGTATCTCACTTAATAATATTCGTTTGCTACCGCCTCGTTCTGATCTTGAAGCTGTTAAACAACACCATGCTCAATCAATAACAGATTTTCTTGGAAAGGCTAACATCATTGAAGATGACAAACAGGCAAAACGGACTGAGCTGATCTTAAGCTTGAATGAAATTGGTGAGGCGTTATCCCAGCAGGCAAAACAGCATGAAGCGTTTAAAAAAAGATACCGCGCGGTTGATGACTTGATTGATAAGTTTGGGCTCAGCGCAAGCTTTGAGCGCGAAAAAATGGCTGAACTTTTAAATGAGACGCAAACCAAAACTGAGATTAAAACCCTTAGAAATGTATTTATCGAAATTAACAGCTTTGAAAAAGACAGCAACTTACAAACGACCCAATCGGTCAAAGCAATTGAAGATCAGCTGGATCAAATTGCGACCATCATCAAGCAAAATGAGCGCCCCTTACAACGCCTAGCCACCGTGGATCAGATGATCACCGATCGCTTTAAAGGCCTTGAAACCACGCTCACCTCTTTTACCAAAAAGCTTGATAAGCTTGAAAAACAGCTTGAGAGCTTTGAAGATATAAAGACCGAAAAAGCAAAACTTCAAGGTGATTGGGATAGCGCATTTAGCGCCTTAAAAACGATTGAAGTCCCTGCAAGTCAAGACACCTATCAAAAGTTTCATAACTTTGGACACTTTGATAGCGCCCGCCTCAAGCAGTTTCGGCAAGAAATTCGCGATTTTCGGTGCTATAAAGCGGTCAGAATCACACAAAACGAAGAAAACCGCCTAAAGGCGCTGACCGAAAATATGGATGCCTTTAAGCTTGGCAATAAAGACGATATCAAGCAATTAAGCCTGCAGATCACCCGAAGCCAAAAAACCTATCAACTGCGAGCGCCTTTTTATCACAAGCGCCGCGAACTGATTGATTCGCAAAAGCAAGTGCTTGAGCATGATCATGAGCTATACACCGAAATCAAAACCACCAAAACGACCCAGCTTAATCAAGATCGGATTGATGACTGGTACATGAAAGTTAAGCTATTGCAGCAAAACATAGCAGAACAGAACGCAAAAAAAGCGCTTGATGCCCAAAGAGCGTTAGAAGAAGCACAGCGCCAAAGACTACGTGATGCCAAACTCAAAGCCGAGCGAGATCAAAAGGCAAAAGAAGCCCTTGAGAATGCCAGACAGTCACAGATTGAAGATTATCAGAATTGGTTTGATAAATTAATGCTGACCGCGCATAACATGGTGGCTAAAATCGGCTTTGGCAGCATCAAGACCGATAAAGACATCGTTTTATTGGCTGAAAAATTAGTCTGCGATGCTATGGTCTTAGAATCATTAAAGCGATCCTCCAAACTATCTGAGCTGCAAAAAACCTTAAAAGATCGGGACATCAAACGCCTTGATGAGGATATCAATAACCACTCAAAAGCGCTGTTAAAGACAATTGAGGACTTACCAAAGGACACTCATAAAATCGAGGTCATCAAAACACTTAGCGATCGCTTTGATAAACTTCCTGACATCACCGAGAAATTTCAAAGCCTGAACCAAGATTTAGAGCAGCAGGTTACTAAAACCAAGCAATATATCAGTGACCAAGAGCGGCGCTACAGCTCGCCGCGACCGTTTTAATGATATAAAAACGGCAAATTATAATAATAAACTCAGGACGCGCGTCATTAGCTGTCGCATGTTTTTTAGCCCATATTGAAAAGTTGCCCACCCTTCATCACACTTGATTGCAATACTTATTGGATGGGGCAAAACTCATGGACAATCAACAAGACTTGCATGACAAGATAGAAAATTTAGTGACATCGATAGCTAAGGTCATTCCGGCGCTGCAAAATCTCATTGAAGATGCGGATACGACCATCTCGACAAGACTTAATCAGTCGCTTGATAGCGTTGATGAAACAGTTGGCGATGTCAAAGACGTTATTGGGCAGTTAAATAGCAGCGCGGACACGGCAAATCAATCCTTAAAAGACTATCCCGACAAGGTTTTAAAGCAGCTGCAATCGGCAGCCATGGTATTTGCTGAAACTAAAATGCCTGATCGTTACGACGACAAAGTTAAAGCCCTGATTAAGGAGACCAAAACGCAAGTCAGTGCTGCCATCGATGTTCTTGTTGACGACAAAAAAGACAATTTAGCCCAGCAAATAGTCGCGCTGAAACAGGTTACTGATAAGCTTGCGGAAAAAGCTGACAAATTAACGACGTTTATTGATCGATATCAAGACGGTCATGACCAGATCATCCAAGATATTGAAGACTTTGAGGCAGCTTCGGCAAAAAGAGTGGCAGATTCTCATCATGAAGCGCTGAAAAAGCTAGAAAAGCTGCAGCAAGTGATTGAAAACATGAGCATTAAAAAAATCGCTGCTATGTTTGGGGCAGGGATTTTGGTGATGGTGCTTAGCTTTATCGCGCTAACCTTTTGGTATATTCCAAGCTACAACGAGATTTCAGCGCTTAAACGCGAGAAACAGGAGTTAGAAGAAGGCATTGTTGAGCTGAAAACAGGCTGGTCACGAGCTTTAAATGATGCCAAAAAGAATCAGTTGGTTGTTGTCTGTAAAGCCAACATAGATAATCCTAAGGCGATCGGTTTGTGCGTAAGAGCCGATACTAGGTATGCTTTTAGGGATGGCAGAGGCTTAATGTACTATCAAATCAATGTTGAATAATGAGTTGCAGCTAAAGGCTAGATCAATAATTTAGAGAAATAGAGGGTTGTATGAACAAAAAAGCGAGCCCATCCCGAATTCTGTGTAACTGCCATTTAGATTAAATGCTTACTGATACGATCATCAAACATAATCATAAAGCGATTAAGGGCAGACGTCCAGTTACGGATCGGCATTGACCACTTTTTGGATGCCTGCTGAGTTGCTAGGTAGACTACCTTGAATGCTGCCTGATCAGAGGGGAACACCTTACGTTTATTCACCGCTGTCCGAATCACGCTGTTTAAAGACTCAATAGCATTGGTGGTATAGATCACTCTTCTGATATCTTTCGGATACTCAAAGAACACCGTTAAGCCCTCCCAGTTATTGCGCCAAGACTTGATGACATGCGGGTACTCTTTGACCCATACTTCATCAAAGTGCTCAAGATTGGCCTCTGCCATCTCAAGCGTATCAGCACCGTAGATGGCCTTTAAATCAGCTGCTACGGCCTTCTTGTCCGTCCAAGGTACGAACTTCATCGAATAGCGCACCATATGCACGATACACAGCTGAACCTGAGCGTTAGGGTAGACCGTATTGATGGCATCAGGGAAGCCTTTTAGGCCGTCTACACAGGCAATAAGAATATCTTGAACCCCGCGGTTTTGTAGCTCAGTGAGAACACCAAGCCAGAATTTAGCGCCCTCGTTCTCTGATAGCCACATGCCAAGCAGCTCTTTTTTACCATCAAGAGCAACGCCTAAGGCCAGATAGATAGCTTTGTTGATGATCTGCTTGTCCTGACGAACTTTGACGACAATGCAGTCTAAGTAGACGATAGGATAGACGCTGCTCAGTGGCCGGTTCTGCCAAGCGGTGATGTCATCCAAGATGTTGTCAGTGACTCTGGAAACCAAGCTGCTTGAGATGTCGACGTCGTAGATGTCCTTGATGGTTTCGACAATCTCAGTAGTGGTTTGACCTTTGGCGTAAAAGCTGATGATTTTATCATCAAGACCTGAAATACGGGTTTGATGCTTACTGACAAGTACAGGCTCAAAGCTACTGTCGCGGTCTCTGGGGGTGGAGATCTCAAGCTCGCCTGTGTCGCTACGGACTCTCTTTTTAGTGTGCCCATTGCGCTTATTAGGCCTGTCTGCCTTTTCATGCTTGGGGTAGCCGAGATGCTCTTCCATTTCTGCTTCTAGGGCAGTGTCGATGAAGGACTGCATGAGCTGCTTTTGAAAGTCTGAACCGCCCCGACTATATCGGAGAGTGTTTTACTTGAGTCAGGCAGCAATACCTGACAGGATTAAATTATCATAATATCGTTTTTCAAACTCAAAAGGTGACACATAACCAATTGTACTGTGCAATCGTGTTTTATTGAACCAGTCCACCCACTCAAGGGTTGCCAGTTCAACATCATTAACGCCAGTCCAATTCTCCTTTAAATAGTCAATTACCTCAGACTTATAGAGTCCATTGACCGTCTCAGCTAATGCATTATCGTATGAATCGCCTGTTGTACCGACAGAGGCAATCACACCGCAGTCAGCCATCTTATCAGTATAACGAATGGATAAGTACTGAACCCCGCGATCACTGTGATGAATCACGTCTTTAGGGTTGTTCCTGTCTGCAATGGCTTGATTAAGCGCTGCCATTACCATATCGGTATTCATGCGATTAGAGACTTTCCAGCCCACAATAGCGCGAGCAAATACATCAATAATAAAAGCGGTATAGACCCAGCCGCTCGTCGTCTTGATATAAGTAAAGTCAGCCACCCACAGCTGGTTGGGTTGACGTGCATTAAAGTTACGATTAACCAAGTCATCAGCACGCTTTTGGTCATCACGGCTGTTTGTTGTTATTTTATTCTTACCACGCCAAACGCCTTGTAGGCCATGCTCTCTCATCAATCGCTCTACGGTGCAACGAGCCACAGATATCCCATCCGCCTTCATCTGCTGCCAGACTTTACGAGCGCCATAGCGACATTTGCTGTCCTGCCAAATACGTTTGATTTCACTGATATAATAGTCGTCATGTTGCTGACGCAACGAGCGCTTTTCAGGACAGTCCTCTAAGTCTTTAGCCCGATAATAAGTTGATGGGGCAATCGGTAGAACTCTACAAATTGACTCGATCCCGTATTGATATTTATACTCATCGATAAATCTAACCATTGTCTTAGTCAGCGGTCGAGCTCCGCCTGGGCGAAAAAAGCGGCTGCTTTCCTTATGATCTCATTGGCTTGCTTAAGCTCTTTATTCTCGCGTTCAAGCTCCTTGATGCGCTCGGCTTGGCTTTGAGCTTGTACCGATGCAGGGATAGTTTGATCTATATGCTTCTTGTGCCATGAGCGCAGGGTTTCAGGCGTGCAGCCAATCTTAGGGGCAATGGCTTGAATAGCTGACCATGTGGAGGGATAGTCGTTTGCTGCTTCGATCAGCATACGGACGGCGCGTTCTTTAATCTCAGGAGTGTAGATTTGTCTTTTCATTGTCGTATTCTCTCAGAATGTTAAGTCTCCGACAATACCGGGGCGGTTCAATCCTATCCAGACAGAAATGCTCATCGGTGAGAGCGACCTTGAACCAAGCACACAGATCACTGACGGATCGCTACCCTCAGCCACTGATCAGCCTAAAAAAGCAAAGCGTGCTAAATACACGGTTATTCCTGACAACCTTGAGGTTAAAACTCTGGTTCATGAACCACTCACCACCGTTTGTGACTGCGGCTGTCAAATGAAGCGAATTGGGGAGGATAAACAGGACAAACTTGGACTCATCCCCAAGCAGTTTTATATTGAGCGACACCTCTATCCAAAATGGGTATGCCGTGAGTGTGACATCATTCATCAAGCGGCTGCACCCAAGCAAATCATTAACAAGAGCATCGCCACCCCTGAGCTGCTTGCTCACATTCTCATGAGCAAGTATGCAGACCATCAGCCTCTATATCGGCAGAATATTATCTATAAGCGAAGTGGGGTAAATATTCCCGATGCCACCATGGCAGACTGGGTGGGACGCTGTGGCCTCGCCATGGCACCTTTAGTGAATCGCTTGCATTCGCTGTTACTGTCTGAGCCTATCTTACATGCCGATGAAACCCCGGTGTCTATCATGAAGAACCCTGTGAAAGCCGGCAGTAAATCATTAAAGAAAGGCTATGTTTGGGCGTATCTTACGCCACAGCACGGTGCATTAAAAGCGGTGGTGTATGACTTTGCCCAGAGCCGTCGTAATGAGCACCCTAAAGCCTTTTTAGACAAATGGCACGGTAAGCTGATTTGCGATGATTACAGTGGATATAAGTTTTTATTTCATCAAGGCGTGAGCGAAATCGGTTGTATGACCCATGCACGGCGTAAGTTTCATGAATTGCACGTTACTGGACAAAGTGTTATTAGCATTGACGCATTAGCGTTATTCGGGCAGTTGTATGCGGTTGAACGTGAGATTGATGAGCGATTTGAAAAAAATACATCCCCAATGCCAAGAGATCCTCAGATAGTCCGGCAAATCAGGCAAGAGAAAGCCAAACCGATTGCCGATAAGCTGCACCAATGGTTACAAGAAAAAAGACAGTTAACCACTAAGAATGCCAGTATTACTAAGGCGATTGATTATTGCCTAAAACGTTGGCAAGCGCTGACTTGTTATTTGGATGATGGCAGGCTGCCGATTGATAATAATTGGGCGTAAAAACTGGTTGTTTGCCGGTTCGCTACGAAGTGGGCAGCGTGCTGCGAATATTATGTCAATCATTCAATCAGCTCGCTTAAACGGCTTGGATGTGTCTGCCTATTTGACAGACGTGCTAAGACGCCTGCCTATTCAAGATGATCTAGATGAGTTGTTACCTCATCTCTGGATGCCATCGCAATAGGGGATGGTCGGATGCTTACGATGAAGGTATGGATGATGATACATTAGTTGCCAATATTGCAGATACGGGCTTCCCTATTGATGAAGACAATATGTTTGTAGAAGATTAAGATTTTTTCTATAGCATAATGATAAATTCGTCTATGGGCATCTCGTGACTCCGTTGTATTCTTGGTCGAAAACAATAGATTAGTGAGATGCTCTTCTATTTTCAATCACTTTCAATGTTGAGAGTGGAATAGCCGTTTGGACAAATTGAACACAGTAGTTCTGAAAAACAAAACCAAAGCATGTAGTTAATTAATTATACAAATATATAGTAATCGGTTGTAATGATACTTAACAAGGCAGCGCCGTTAAATGCAGAGGTTGTTATGAATAAAAATAGCCGTTTTTCAGAAAAGATGACCTTTATTCTGGGTATACTAATAGAAGCGTATTCAGAATAGATTTTGCACTTTAATCCATTTTTTGTTCAAAGGAGTATTACTATGAGCAACGACATGAACGATAAAAAATGCCCTTACGATATGACGCCGTTGACCATGAGTAATGGTGCGCCAGTGGTTGATAATGAAAATAGCAAAACCGCTGGTAAACGCGGTCCTCTACTTGCAGAGGACTTATGGCTTAACGAAAAGCTCGCTGATTTAAACCGCGAGGTTATCCCTGAGCGCCGTATGCACGCCAAAGGTTCGGGCGCGTTTGGTACTTTCACTGTCACTAATGACATTACTCAATATACGCGTGCTGATATTTTTAGCGAAGTGGGCAAGCAAACGGAGATGTTTGCGCGCTTTAGTACGGTGGCAGGTGAGCGCGGTGCGGCTGATGCTGAGCGTGATATTCGCGGTTTTGCCCTAAAATTCTATACCGAGCAAGGCATTTGGGATTTGGTCGGTAATAATACGCCAGTGTTCTTCGTTCGTGACCCGCGCAAATTTCCAGATTTAAATAAAGCGGTCAAGCGTGACCCACGTACCAATATGCGTTCGGCGACCAATAACTGGGACTTTTGGACATTATTGCCAGAGTCTTTGCACCAAGTCACCATTACCATGAGCGACCGCGGTATCCCAGCCTCTTATAGACATATGCATGGCTTTGGCTCGCATACTTATAGCTTTATCAATAGCGATAATGAGCGTTTTTGGGTCAAGTTTCATTTCCGTACTCAGCAAGGTATTGAAAACCTAACCGACGCCGAAGCTGCTGAAATTATCGCCTCGAATCGTGAAAGCCATCAAGAAGATTTGCTCAATGCCATCGACAATGGCGACTTTCCGAAGTGGAAAATGTACGTGCAAATCATGCCAGAAACCGATGCCGATACAGTACCTTACCATCCGTTTGATTTGACCAAGGTATGGCCAAAAGGGGATTATCCGCTGATTGAAGTTGGCGAGATTGAGCTTAATAAAAACTCAGACAATTATTTCTTAGACGTCGAGCAGGCGGCTTTTGCGCCGAACAATCTCGTGACTGGCATCAGTGCCTCACCAGACCGTATGCTACAAGCGCGTCTCTTTAGCTACGCCGATGCTCAGCGTTATCGCGTTGGCGTCAATCACAAGCAGATCCCAGTCAACAAACCTCGTTGTCCGGTGACCAGTAACCACCGCGACGGTCAAATGCGTGTCGATGATAACTACGGTGGTCGTCCACACTATACGCCAAACAGCTTTGAGCAGTGGCAAGATCAGCCGCAGTACGCTGAGCCAGCTTTAAAGATTGATGGCTACGCAGCGCATTACGATTTCCGTGAAGACGATAGTGATTATTTTAGCCAGCCGCGCGCACTGTTTAACCTAATGAACGATGAGCAAAAGCAAGTGTTGTTTGATAATACCGCCCGCGCGATGGGTGATGCGCTTGATTTTATTAAATATCGTCATATTCGCAACTGTAACTGGTGTGATCCAGCTTACGGTACAGGCGTTGCCAAAGCCCTTGGCATGAGCGTTGAAGACGCTATGGCAGCACGTGAGAATGATCCTGCTCGTCATTTACCTAGCTGTCTGTAGTTATTAAATCCAGTTAGTAAAAATAGCGGTGGCGTTCTAAAAGGTATACCGTATTGTGTGTAACTGCTATTTGCTAACAGGGTATAAGCAGTTACACAAAGTTTGGGAAAGGCTCTTTTTTGTTTGGGTTTATAAAGACGCGTTAATACATTTCCATAAGAAGTACTTACTGAAATATCTTGTATGCTAAACATCTCTGGCGCATCCGCATTCCAATAACGCCTATCTTGATTATAAGCAAGACGCATTGATGGATAACCATCATTTTCTGGCGTAGGTTGAGGATTATCTGCATAAAATTGCATAACTTGCTTCATTTCTGGCGAAATAAGTTCTAGCACATTGATTTTATTTTTAGTTTTCATTCATGCCTCCAATTATCACTGTAGGGTATTGTAAATAATGAGGCTTAATAAACTGGGATCTTGATATCCAATATTGAACGTTAGCGCTAAATGGGAAGTGGGAGTGGTAAATATGTGATCTGACTTTGATTTAAATAAAATGGCAAAAATAGGATTAATTGCACAGTTTTTCTTAACTAAATATAGAGGTGAGAATAGAAATGATTATGATATGTGCTATTGTGTATAATACTCCCGGAAAACTAGACCAAAAAATTGTAGCAAATAAGATAGAATAACCTTTAGAAAAAGAGGTCTATCTAATGACAAAAGTACGTAAGCGTCACAATGCTGAATTTAAAAGCAAAGTCGCCGTTGAAGCCATCAAAGAACACAAGACCCTCAACGAGTTAACCACAGAATATGGGGTTCATGCAACCCAAATCAGCAACTGGAAAAAGCAGGCTTTGGCAGTTATCCCTACTGCATTCAATACCAAACAGCAAGCCAACGAACAAGCCCAGCAAGCTATTATCGATGAACTACATAGGCAGCTAGGGCAAGTTATAAGCGAAAGAGACTGGCTTAAAAAAAAGTCCTTACAGCTACCCTGAGCACTCGTAAACAACTGCTAGAACCTGACAACAAGGATTTTAGTGTTCGTAAGCAATGTGAATTACTCAGTATCAACCGCTCAAGTCTGTACTATCAGCCAAAGCCCATCAGCGAGCTTGATATTACCCTGATGAACCTGCTTGACCAGCAGTACACCAAGACCCCATTTTATGGGGTTAAACGCATGACAGCGTATTTGAGGCAACTAGGCTATCAAGTGGGAGAAAAGCGAGTTAGGCGCTTACTACGGCAAATGGGGCTAGACGCTATTTATCAGCATCCTAACACGAGTAAGCCTAACTCTGAGCATCAAGTTTACCCGTACTTGCTTAGGCATGTACCGATTAGCCGTTGTAATCAAGTGTGGAGTACTGATATCACCTATATTCGCCTAGCCAAGGGCTTCGTATATTTGATGGCGGTGATAGATTGGTACAGTCGTTATGTTCTAGACTGGTCGCTATCTACCACGCTTGAGGCGGATTTCTGCGTGGATACGGTGAGCAGCTTATTGCACAATGGGTTACGCTGTGAGATTTTTAATACAGATCAAGGCTCTCAGTTTACCAGCCCAAGATTTACCAGACCGCTCATTGAGCAGGGTATTGCTATCAGTATGGATGGTCGCGGTAGGGCACTGGATAATATCTTTGTGGAAAGGCTTTGGCGGTCAGTGAAGTATGAATGCGTGTATTTGCGACAGTTTGAGACAGTCAGTCAGGCAAGAGCAGGTTTGAAAGAGTATTTCGAGTTTTACAATCATGAGCGTTTACATCAGTCGCTCGATTACCATACTCCTGCACAGGTTTATCTGGCTAACAATAGTTCGGATAATAAATCGTTTTATCAACCCAACTCTATCTTAATTTTATGATAATTTGGTCTAGACATTGGGGAGTACCTTA
>NZ_JABBDX010000009.1 GCF_012847335.1 Psychrobacter sp. MF31 | reverse complement strand
AATATGTTTGCAAGGCTCAAACATTTTCGTAGTATCGCTACTCGTTATGAGAAGTTAGCTCGTAATTTTAAGTCAATGCTTTATCTGGCGTGTACTATCGTTCATTGTAAGATGAATTGAAAACACGCCCTAATCAAATCACCATCTCAAGCACAAATTTACTGCCTACAAAGCCCATTGCCAATAAGATAAACGCATAAATAGTAATATTTGCTGCCCGTTTTCCGCGCCAGCCCAGCCGCCAATGCCCTAAAAGCAGCGCTCCAAAAAGCAGCCAAGACAGCATACTAAATACCGTTTTATGAGCAATATGCTGCGCCATCAAATCTTGAACATAAATAAAGCCAAGACCAAGCGCGAGGCTTAGCAGCACAAATCCCATCAAAATCATGTCAAAAAGCAGGCTTTCCATACTTTGTAAGGAGGGCAACTTATTCACCCAAAAGCGATGGATACTTTGATGTTTTAACTCACGAATTTGTAATCGTAAAAACAGCGCTTGAACCGCTGCCATGAGTAATACGCAGTAAGCGGCAAACGACAGCAAAATATGAGCTTCAAGTCCTAGACTGACCTCAGTCAGCGGTCGATAAGGCGCGCGACTAACAAATCCTAAAGTGGCGCCAGCAAGTCCGGTCGGTGCTGCCAAAATTCCCAAGCTTAAAATCGGTCGATATAAGCTAAATAACACATAAAAAAATACAAACAACAGGCTGATTAAACTTAGCACATTAAATAAGTTAAAATTAAGCCCATAAAGCGTAAAAATATGCGGATAAAGCGCTACCGCATGTCCAAGCAGTGCTGTGGTTAAGAGCGCCACACTGATGCTTTTATTAATGGGCGCATCCGTCATAAGCGACCATAAAATGTAGCCACTGACGGCAATATAAGCCACGACTGCTATTAAAAATGCCACAAGCACAGGCAAATCCTCAACCATAAACTGCAACCATTTGACTGATAAAAACGGCGGTCTTATCAATCCTAAATGGTATGATTAGAATAATGTCTCAATTTAGCATAAAATAGCAGTCAATTGAGAGTCATTGTTATTATTCTTTTGAAAAACTAGGCGATCGTTTGATATTGCTATCAATTAACTTTTTAAAAGTCTAATTATTGCGCCTGATCCGATGTCAATTTACTGATTTCAATCGTTTTTAAGGCTTTTAAGCCACCAATTATCGTATAATATCGTCATTAAAATTAAAGAGATCCTAATATGTTTGATACTTTAACCGAACGTCTATCCTCAAGTCTTCGCAACATCGTCGGCACAAGCCAGCTGACGGAAGACAACATCAAAGACACCCTGCGCGAGGTGCGAATGGCGCTGCTTGAGGCGGACGTGGCGCTTCCGGTCACCCGCGATTTTGTGAAGCGCGTCAAAGATCAAGCGCTTGGCGCTGAGGTGCTCAAAGAGCTTGCCCCTGGTCAAGCGTTCGTTAAAATCGTCCACGATGAGCTGACTGAAATGATGGGAAGCGCCAACCAAGCGCTTGAAATGACCGGAAAGCCGCCCGTGGTTTATTTGCTGGCAGGGCTTCAAGGTGCAGGGAAAACCACCACTGCCGGTAAGCTTGCCAAATATCTACAAGAGCGCCAAAAGAAAAAAGTCATGCTGGTGTCCGCTGACGTTTATCGTCCTGCCGCCATCGCCCAGCTTGAGCAAGTCGCAGGTCAAGTTAACGCCAAATTTGTGCCCTCAAGCGTGGATGAAAACCCGATTGATATTGCTCGCCGCGCCATTGAAGAAGCCAAAATTCAATATCAAGATATTTTGATTATTGATACTGCCGGTCGCTTGCACATTGATGATGTCATGATGGATGAAATCAAAGCGTTAACGGCAGCGGTCAACCCCTCTGAAACGCTGTTTGTTGTTGATTCAATGACCGGTCAAGATGCGGCAAATACCGCCAAAGCATTTAACGATGCGCTGCCATTAACTGGCGTGATTTTGACCAAAACCGATGGTGATGCTCGCGGCGGCGCGGCGTTGTCCGTTCGAGCAATTACTGGAAAGCCCATTAAGTTTTTGGGTCGCGGCGAAAAGCTTGATGCGCTTGATGTGTTCCACCCTGAGCGAATTGCCCAGCGCATCCTTGGCATGGGCGACGTATTAAGCTTAGTTGAAGAAGTTGAGCAAAAAATTGACCGCGAAAAAGCGGAAAAAATGGCTCAAAAAATGCAAAAGGGCGGCGAGTTTGACCTTGAGGACTTGCTCACTCAATTTCAGCAAATGAAGAATATGGGCGGCATGGCAGGATTTTTGGATAAAATGCCCGGAATGGGCGGCTCAGACATTCAAAAGGCAGTTGAGGAAGCCAAACCTGAAGAAAAGGTTCGTGAAATGGAAGCCTTGATTAATTCTATGACCCCATTTGAGCGCCGAAACCCGGACAAAATCAACCCAAGCCGAAAGCGCCGAATTGCTGCCGGATCCGGTCGCGAAATCCAAGACGTCAACCGTTTGCTCAAACAGCACAAGCAAATGGCAAAAATGATGAAAATGATTTCAAAGCCTGAAGGCATCAGCAAAATGATGAAAGCGATGCAAGGTTTAGCAGGCGGTGCAACAGGTGGCGGTGGCCCTTTATTTGGTGGCAACAAAGCTGCAGGCGGCATGAAAGATGTCAATCAAGCTCAGCTTGCCAAACAAATGGGACTTGATCCTAACAATTTGCCAAGCAGTGATGAAATAAAAAAACAAATGCAAACGCTCCAAAATCAAGCGCCCAAAAAGTTTAAAACCCGTTTTTAATTCATATTTTTAAAAATAAAAAGCCCCGAAATTAATTTGGGGCTTTTTTTAGTGCTGAATAAAGTAGTTTAAAGCGCTTCAGCTTTAGGTAAAAACTGCTTAAATTGATAATTTTGCTCAGTAAATAAGTCAATACCGCAATCAAGCTGGCTGATCCAGTCTAAAAACTGCTGATAAACCGCATCGCCTTCCAACCGGCAACCGTGCTGCGGCACCATCATCGATACGTCCAAATCGCGAACGGCATCTGCCCACATCCGAGTGGCTTTTTTACTTGGCATATAGCGGCGATGAAAGCCTTCCATTTTGCTGATATGATCCTGAAAATTGCTAACCGCAACCCCTGAATCGCCAACGAGAGAGGCGCCCATATCCCCTGAAAATAAAATCTTGCTGATCGGGTCATAAAACTGAAAATTACCCACCGAGTGCAAAAAGTGCGCCGGAATTGCCACAATGCCACTTTTGCCAAGCGGATAAAAACCGCCGCCATCTGGCATCGTAATCAAGCGCTCAGCCAAGCTTTGTTTGAGCCGACCTTTGGTAAATGCCGAATTATAATGTGGCAAAAAGCGCTCCCAAATTTTGGGAATCAACAAGTGAGCTTGCTCCACATGAATCAGCCAGCGCGGCATCGAGGCGATAATATCGGGGTCTTGGTGCGAGCCAATGACGTAGCGGATGTTGTTCAGGCGCGTGTGCTTGACAATATTCATGGTCAAGGGGGTAAAGGTCAAGTCGCCACCTGGATCAATCACTGCTGCCTCATTGCCATCAATAATCAAAAACTGATTGGACGGGACGCTCTCCTCGTCGTGGGGCATAGAAAAAGCCACGCATTTATGGTGGCCATCGTCGAATAAAACGTGATGATGCATGAGGCGCTCCGGCAAGTGGGTGGGTTTGACAAAGAATCAATATGTTGTCAAACGCTCCTAAGCTTGCTTGTTAATTACAGTAAACAATAGCAAATCATTATAAAGCATGGGGAATTAAAGATAAACCTATTTAAAAATATGCTTAGTAGCTTCCAGAAATCTTTAAACTTTTGGTTATGAATAAACTGTGAAAATTGTAGAATTCTATCACCAAAAACCGGTCAAAATGCTATGATAAGCGCTCTTTTTCAGTTGGGATTTGGGCATTACGTATGAATTTTTTGGCAATGGAAACCGTATTTGACCAATGTTCGGTGGCGATTATTGATGACAAGCAAAATATATTAGCCGCGTCCACCATCACAGGAAAACGCCAGCAATCCCAACAAATCTTACCGATGATTGAGGCCAGTTTACATCAAGCCGGCTTAACTTTAGCGCAAATGTCAGCGCTGATTTTTAATCAAGGTCCCGGCGCTTTTAGCGGTATTCGCATCAATACGGCGGTCACCCAAGCACTGGCAGTTGCTCATGATTTGCCTTGTGTTGGCGTCTCAAGCTTGCAAGCGATTGCCCAAAGCGCTTTTGAGCAGTTTGGCATCACCCACCTTTATAGTGCCCTTGATGCGCGGATGCAGCAGGTTTATTTTGGTGAGTATCAGTTAGAGCGCAAAAGTCAAATTATGGCACCGAACCTTGCCAACGATTGGGCTTCCGAGGCGTCTAAGCTATTTGATAGTAGCGGTGAGCGGCTTTTAGATTATGAGGCTAAAACTGCGCTTAACTTTCCCCTTTGTGGTAATGGCGCGCCGTTTTTAGCGTTACATCCTGATCAAGCCATTTTTGCCGAAATTAATCCTGACGCTGTCATCATTGCTAAATTGGGCGCTGCAAAATTCATGGCAACAGGCGGTGTTAACGCCGAGCTTGCCTTGCCAAACTACCTTCGCAATCACGCTTGGAAAACCTTAAAAGAGCAGGGCAAAGCTTAATGCCATAACAGTCGGTAATTGCGGCTATTTTTTATTCATTTTTACCTCGTCATTTTTTTAGCCAACCATAAATACTACAGCTTGAGCGCTGTTTTAGGACACTTATCGTGGATATTTTGCTACTAATCAAAGCCGTCATCATGGGAATTGTTGAGGGTATTACGGAGTTTTTGCCCATTTCAAGCACCGGATATCTGATTTTATCCGCCGATTTGATGCGCTTTTGGACGAAAGAAAAGGTCGATTTGTTCGTGGTGGTGGTGCAATTGGGCGCAATTTTGGCGGTCATTTACGACTATTGGGGCAGGCTTTGGCATGCGCTGACAGGACTGCTCACTGGCAAAGCAGAAGGCATGAGCAATCCGCGCCAATTGGGATTGAGCTTGATTATCGCCACCATTCCGGTGATGCTGGTCGGCTTTACCTTTGCCGATGAAATCAAGCTGTATTTATTCCATCCGGTGATTGTGGCGATCATGCTGATTGTTGGCGGCTTATTGATTTTTTATGTAGAAAATCGCCCCAAAAAAATCATTGCCGAAGAAGCCGAAGATGTTAATTTTAAAACGGCGCTGCTTATCGGTTTGATTCAATGTTTGGCGCTGATTCCGGGGACATCGCGATCAGGGGCGACGATTGTCGGTGCACTTTGGCTTGGCGTATCGCGAAAAGCCTCGGCGGAGTTTTCTTTTTTCTTAGGGATTCCGGTGATTATTGGCGCGGCGCTCCTTGATTTACTCAAGCATGGTGATGTCATGCAAACCTCTGAAGATTGGTCAATTTTAGGCATTGGAACGGTGGTATCATTTGTGGTGGCGCTACTTTGTATTCGACTGCTTGTGGCTTGGGTGAGCCGCCGCGACTTTAAGATTTTCGCTTGGCTACGAATCATCACCGGAATTATCGTTTTGATCGCTGCTTGGGGTTTTGGCTATCAAATGGCAGGATAAATAGATGACCGCACCCGCAGAATTTTTGCTCAACTATGCTGATGAGGGTCAAAAAGCATATATTGACGCGCTGATAATCGCAATTGCTAAGCATCAATTGCCCATTCACTTTGTGCTGAAAAAAATACAAAAAAAGCCCTCACAAAAGCAGCAATTGGCAATTGATTTTAAGACGCCGCAGTTATGGCTGGATAAAGCCAATAAACTGACTTGGCTGACGCCGCAAGGGGAGGTGACGCCAAGTTGGGATAAATTGCAAAAGCGGGTAGTAACGGCAGGCCGAAAATCGGAGCTAGTATTGCAAGCAGCAAAGATTACCAGTAGCAGCCACGTTTTGGACGCCACCGCAGGATTTGGTCATGACGCGCTGATTTTAGCCAGTAGCGGCGCTTGCGTCACCTTACTTGAAAAACTGCCGATCATGGTGCTTTTACTGATTGCTGAACAATTTCGAATGAGTCATGAGAAAAACTGGCAAAAACTGCTGGCGCGGTTGCAAATTTATGGCATGGATTTGCAAAATTTTTATCAAAGTCAACATCAACAAAATGCAAACAATAAAGCCGACTTTGACGTCGTTTATTTAGACCCGATGTTTCCAGAAGACAGTTATTTGGATTCAAAATCTGGTCGCGGGGCTCAGGTCAATAAACGCATGCAAGCGCTGCATCATATCGCGCAAATACCAACGCTTGCTGAGGAAAGTGAGCTGTTAGCAAAAGCTAAAGGCTTATTGGCAATAAATAACGCCGATAAAACGCGCCGCGTTATCGTCAAACGCCCCAAACAAGCGCCATTTTTAGCAAAAATGACCCCTGATGACTCTTGGCAAAATGATGCCGTGCGCTTTGATGCTTATTTTGTATGCTAAGATAAGCATTGCTTGAGTTGGGGGAAAGTGATGGGAACACTAATAATTTGGGTCTTTGTCGTGGCGCTGTTGCTGATGAACATTGCGCTGCGGATTGAAAATAAAAAGCTGAAAGCCAGCTTGCTATTAAAGCGCGACCCAACTGAGCAGCTTGCATTTTTAAAAGATCAGATGGCACAAAATAAAAGTAAAGTCGAAGCCATTAAAGCGCTTAGACAACATTATCCAGAGCTAAGTTTGGTTGAAGCTAGCCAATTATGGCAATCGCTTAATGTCTCAAATATTGATAAAAAATAGCAGTAACATAATGACCTTAACCTTGAAAGATAAGTTTTTTGCCTATTTACAGCTGACCCGTTTTGATAAGCCGGTCGGCATTGAGCTGCTGCTTTGGCCAACGCTTTGGGGCGTGATGCTGGCGGCAATGAGCGCGGCACAAAATTTGGGTGAAACGGCGGCGCTGCCAAACGCTCAAGTGTTTGGCATTTTTGCGCTTGGGGCAATTTTAATGCGGGCGGCAGGCTGCGCGATTAATGATTTTGCTGACAGGCGCGTTGATGGTTATGTTTCTCGAACCAAAGGTCGACCGCTTGCCGATGGCAGACTTACAGCTCGTGAAGCCGTTGCAGCGTTTTTGGTTTTGGTGATTTTGAGCGCAAGTTTGCTGCTGTTTTTGCCAATTTCGGTGTTTTATTGGTCACTTGCTGCGGTGGTTTTGGCATTTATTTATCCATTTATGAAGCGCTTTACCCATTTGCCGCAAGTATTTTTAGCCGCGGCTTTTGGTTGGGCAATTCCGATGGCGTTTGTAGCGATTTTGGGCGCGACCGATATTTGGTGTTGGCTGCTATTTTTGGCGTATATGTGCTGGACGGTGGCTTATGACACCCAGTACGCGATGGCGGATCGCGCCGACGATTTAAAAATCGGCGTCAAATCCACCGCGATATTGTTTGGTCGCTATGACGTTAAAATAATTGCGCTGCTGCAATCACTGTTTTTGCTGATGATGGGCGTGACCCTTTGGCATTATTTTGCGCCAACCAAGCTTGGTTTGCTGCCAGTTTTGGGATTAGCGCCGGTTGCCATGATGTTTGCCAAGCAAAATAAGCGCTGTTTAACTCAGCAGCCAAAAGCGTGTTTTCAAGCGTTTTTAGCCAATATTTGGGTAGGTCGCTATTTGTTTTTACTCATCGCGGTCAGTTGCATTTTGGCAAGCGTGTTAAGCTAGCGCCAAATTATAAGTAAAAATAAACTTTTTTTGGGTTAAAATAAAACCCTTTGTTAATGGTTAAAATCAAGGTGATTGCCTTATGCAGCGTCTAAAAATCGTCTTTAGTGGTCCTATGGGCGCGGGAAAAACTCAAGCCATCGCCAGTCTGTCGGACATCGATGTGGTGTCAACAGAGGTGCTAAACACTGATTTGGACGCCCATACCAAAGCGCTGACCACCGTTGGCATGGATTATGGCGAGCTGATTTTGGATGAAGGCACAAGCATCGGGCTTTATGGGACGCCAGGTCAAGAGCGCTTTAGCTTTATTTGGCCAATTTTATCGCAAGGCGCGCTTGGGGTGATTATTTTGATTGATCATTCAGCGGCAGATCCCGTTCAGGACTTGGCGCGCTATTTGGCGACGTTTGATAAGATTTATCAAGGTCGCATTATCGTGGGCGTCAGTCAAGTGGATCGATTGCCAAAGCGACCGTTTGAGATTTATCGCAACTGGCTTTTGGAAAACAACCGCAATCTGCCGATTTTTCCGGTCGATTTGCGTCATAAAGATGACGTTTTGCTGCTGGTTGAGACCATCATCACTGCCCTTGAGCAAGGCTAACCTATCATCTTTATCAAAATAAATTATCAATGATGAGAAATGCCCTATGAATGCGTTGTTTGAATCCCAGTCCAATCGCGTCAAGCCTGCCGAAGCTTACTTGGTGGCGGCAAAAGAGGTGCTTCACGAGCTGATCCACGCTACAAGCGGCATCGATGGCGTGCTGCTTGCAACCACCGATGGTTTTGAGGTCAGCTCCATTTTTCAAAAAGATTATGATGGCGGTAAGCTCTCTGCCGTTGGCAGCTCAATTTTAGCGCTGGTTCAAGCGCTAACAAACGAGGCGCAATTGACCGGTTGCCGATCCGTGATTTTGGACGCTCAAGACGGCAAAATTATGATCAGCGCTGTGCCAAACAATCACCAGCCAATGATTGCGATCGTGGTCACCAAACAGCAAGTGCTCCTTGGTCAAATTATGCATGGGATGAATAAAGCGATCAATCATTTGGTCGAGTTAGATCAGCAATATCATAGCAAGTAACCGCGCCCTCAAGCTTAATAACAAAGTTGCCCTTTAAGACGGTTTTTTAAACTGCTGAATGGCGTAATCGCGGGCAAGTTTATGCTCAACCATGGGCAAAGGATAGTCAGTTTTAGCAAATTTGCCGCCTGTAGCAAGCGCTTGATTTAGCTTTGCTTCGCTATTTAAAATGCTTGCTGGAACCTCGCTTAATTCAGGAAGCCAAGATTTGATAAATATCGCTTGCGAATCATGGCTTTTTGCCTGACCAAACGGGTTTAAAATCCGAAAATAAGGCGCAGAATCGTTCCCCGTTGAGGCGCTCCACTGCCAGCCGCCGTTGTTGGACGCAAAATCGCCATCAATTAATTGCTGCATAAAGTAGCGCTCACCCAAGCGCCAATCGATCAGCAAGTCTTTGGTTAAAAACATCGCTGTCACCATTCGCAGACGATTATGCATAAATCCAGTAGCGTTCAAGCTTTTCATTGCTGCATCGACGAGAGGAACGCCCGTTTTGCCTTGGCACCAAGCTTCAAAGTCTTTGTCATCATACGACCAGTTAATTTTGGCATCGATGTCTTTTTTATAAGCGTGATGGTAAATAAGATCAGGTCTGGCAACTAAAACATGGCGATAAAAATCGCGCCAAGCAAGCTCGCTCAGCCAGCGGCGGATGTCGTTATCGTCGCTGTCATTTTTATCGTTACTTTTGTCGTCACTAGCGCTTTTTTCTTGTTGCAATTGTGCTTGGGCAGTTAAATAACACGCTCGCGGGCTGATCACCCCTAAAGTTAAATATGCCGACAGCCGACTGGTAGCATCAAGGCTTGGGATATCGCGACCGGAATCATAGCGCTTGATGTCTTCATTGACAAAGTCGTTGAGCCGCGCTTTTGCAGCCGCTTCTCCTGCCGGATAATCTTGGCGGCTTTGGTGAAGTTGGGCAGCCGCCTCAATATGCGGCGCTTTTTTTTGCCACTTGGTTTGATAGTCATTAAGAATCTTATCGCAAAGCTCGCGGATATCATGAATGTCACTTTTAAAATCAATAGTTAAGTTGCCATAGTGATCCGATTGACCTTGCTTAGCGTGATTTTGTGAAACGCGCTCAGGCTTATGCAGAACTATCGGGCTGATATCGAGCGTAGTTTGCCATTTTTTATAAAATGGGGTAAAAATTTGGTACATTTTGCCATCCCCATTACAAACGCTATTGGGCGGCAGGATGCACTGGTCGTGATAGCGCTCAAATTCGATATCACTATCTGCAAGCTTTTGAAAAAGCGCATTGTCGCGGGCGATTTCATTGCCTTCATACTCATGATTTGCCAAAACGAGACGGATATTTTGCGACTTACAAAGCTCGGTTAAATGCTCAATACTGTCGCTAAACGTGGGGCAAACGCTGACCAATAACGAAATGTTTAGCTGATCTTGTAGCGCCTTTGCCAAGATCGGCAGCGTCCGCAAAAGATGATCGGTTTGGCAAAGCGATTGGTCATGCTGTTGCCACTGCTCAGGGGTCATAACAAAAACGGCGGTCACGCGGGCGTTATCTTCCTTTGCCCGCTCACAAATTGCAGCAAGGGCAGTATTGTCCTCAAGTCGCAAATCGCGGCGAAACCAGATGAGATAATGCAATGATTTTGCTTCAGTGGTGGTATTATCGTGGTTATTTTTTTTATTGTTATTATTTTTAAGCTCGTTGTGCGCCGATTTAGCCATTTATAAATCCTTTTTTTCATTGAAAGCAAAACTATCAATAAAAGTATGCTAGGATAACTTTTTGGTTGCAATGCGATTTAAATCGCGTTAACAAATCATCACTAATCACGCAGCCAAGAAGCGTTAGGATTTACAGCAACGCATCAGTCGATGCTTGTCTATTTAATCAATATTTTAACCAAATCATAAAAACGGTATCAGGTCGCAAGATGCAAGTGAAGTTTTGTGGAATTACTCAAAAATGCGATGCCAAGGCGGCAGTTGCGGCAGGCGCGGATGCCATTGGTTTGGTGTTTTATCCGCTAAGCCCGCGTGCCGTCAATATTAAAACTGCAAAATCGCTAAGCTCGATGATTCCGCCATTTACCACGATTGTGGCGCTTGTGGTTAATGCTTCAAACGAAGAGTTGCACCAAATCTGCCAAAACGTTGCCATTGATGTGATTCAATTTCATGGCGATGAAAGCGCAAGCGAGTGTCAACGGCTGGCAAAGTCGGTCAATAAGCGCTGGATTAAAGCGCTGCGGATCAACTCGCAAGCAGATTCTAAAGCTTCAGTTTCCCAAAAAATTCGTGACTTTGCCCATGCTGGCGCAAGCGGGGTGATTTTAGACGCTTATCACGAAGCGCAATATGGCGGCACAGGTCAGCGCTTCGATTGGGAATTGATTCCTGAGGACAGCGAGTTGCCGATTATTTTAGCCGGTGGATTGACGCCTGAAAATGTCGAACAAACGCTAACTCTAACGATTGCAGGCGTGGATGTCAGCGGCGGTATTGAGCACCAAAAAGGCAAAAAAGATGCGGCTAAAATGCGCGCCTTTATGAAAGCGGTCAAGCGCGACCGATGGCAACCTTAATAATAAATCAGCATTAATGGTTAATCCATTCACGTGCTGACACCTTCCTTGTTTTCACCTTCTTATTTTATTAAATCTTTTTTCCCTTTTTAGCTTAGGAATTGTTATGAGTGATGTTGCCCAATCGAAGTCCAATCCAAAATCTGTAAATTCAGTGAGCAATCCGTCATCGGTCAGCGATTTTAACCAGTTTCCCGACGCTCGCGGTCATTTTGGTATTCATGGCGGCAGATTTGTGTCCGAAACCTTAATGGCAGCGCTTGAAGAGCTTGAGTCGCTGTATTTTAAAGTCAAAAATGATCCCAAATTTTGGGAAGAGTACCACAATGATTTGGTCAATTACGTGGGTCGACCAACGCCGCTGTATCATGCCAAGCGCTTAAGTGACGAAATCGGCGGCGCTCAGATTTATTTGAAACGTGAAGATTTAAACCACACTGGCGCTCATAAGGTGAATAACACCATCGGTCAGGCGCTCCTTGCCAAAATGTGCGGTAAAAAACGTATCATTGCCGAAACAGGTGCCGGTCAACATGGCGTTGCCACTGCAACGATCGCCGCGCGCTTGGGGCTTGAGTGCGTCGTTTATATGGGCGCGGATGACGTTGAGCGCCAAAAAATGAACGTTTATCGCATGCGCTTGCTCGGCACTAAAGTGGTTCCGGTCACCTCAGGGTCAAGAACGCTCAAAGATGCGATGAATGAGGCGATGCGCGATTGGGTGACCAATGTGGACAGCACGTATTACATCATTGGCACGGTCGCAGGACCACATCCGTATCCGCTTTTGGTTCGTGATTTTCAAGCGATCATTGGTCGTGAAGCGCGAATTCAGCACTTAGAAAAAACTGGGAAATTGCCGGATGCGTTGGTGGCTTGTGTCGGCGGCGGCTCCAATGCCATTGGCTTGTTCTTTGACTTTTTAAATGATAAAGATGTCAAAATGTATGGCGTTGAAGCCACCGGTGACGGTATTGAAACCGGTCGCCATTCCGCGCCACTTGCTGCCGGTCGCGTGGGCGTACTTCATGGCAACCGCACGTATTTGATGGCAGATGATGATGGTCAGATTCAAGAAACCCATTCGATTTCAGCCGGTCTTGATTATCCAGGTGTGGGACCTGAGCACAGCTTTTTAAAAGATATGAACCGCGTTGAGTATGTGGGCTGCACTGACATCGATGCGCTTCAAGGCTTCCACGAAGTCACCAAAAAAGAGGGCATCATTCCAGCGCTTGAGTCCTCGCATGCGCTGGCTTATGCGTTAAAGCTTGCCAAAACCATGACCCCTGAGCAGTCGATTGTGGTTTGCTTGTCCGGTCGCGGTGATAAAGACTTGCACTCAGTAATGAAAGCTGAAGGCATTGAGCTTTAATCTTCCAACTTACGCAAATTTCAACTTGCGCAAATAGGTAAATGGGCTTGAAGGGGTTAATCATATTGATTGCCGCTTTAAGCTTACCTTGAAATCCATATTGTTAAAAATTAAAAATGAGATCGACAATGACCCGAATTGATAGTACTTTTGAAAAACTAAAATCGCAACATAAAAAAGCCTTAATTCCTTACGTTATGGCAGGCGACCCCAATCCAGAAACGACCGTCGGCTTGCTTCATGACTTAGTCAAGCACGGCGCGGATATGATTGAAGTTGGCTTACCGTTTTCTGACCCGATGGCAGACGGTCCTACCGTTGCCTTAGCTGCTGAGCGCGCGTTAGCCGCAGGGACGAGCACCCGCGATGCGTTAGAAATGGTTGCCGAATTTCGTAAAACCGACACGACAACGCCGATTATTTTAATGGGTTATTTAAATCCGGTTGAAATCATCGGCTATGACAATTTTGTTGCCAAATGCGAAGCTGCAGGTGTTGATGGGATTTTGATGGTTGATTTGCCGCCAAGTGAAGCGGGCAGCTTTACTGAGCATTTAAAAGACGGCGCGATCAATGAGATTTTTTTATTGTCGCCAACAACCTTACCTGAGCGCCGCCGCCAAGTGCTCAGCCATTGCGGTGGCTACATTTATTATGTTTCGCTCAAAGGCGTGACCGGTTCAGCTGCCCTTGATACAGCAGAGGTAGCAACTCAGGTTCAAGCGATTAAAGCGGAAACTAATTTGCCCGTTTGTGTGGGCTTTGGTATCCGTGATGGTGCGTCTGCAAAAGCGATTGGCGCTCATGCCGATGGCGTGATCGTGGGTAGCGCTTTGGTACAAAACTTTGCCGATATTGACGCCAATGATAAAGCGGCGGTGGCAAGCGCTCAAGATAAAATCATGGCAAAAATGGCAGAGCTGCGCGCCGCCCTTGATGAATTGAGCGCTTAAAATAACGCCAATTTGACGACATGGCAACTTGCAAAGAGGCAATAAATCACTTTGCTAAATTTAGTTTACGTGTGTAAACTAAGGTCATTGACTTTTTTATAGTAGCAACCTTTATTTTGCTCGCACCAGACGGCGTTATCAAAGCCGTCTTGGTCACGACTCATGGCGATAGTGATTTATGGATAATGATTTATGACTGACTCTCAAACGATTGCTCCTGAAAACAACAACGCGGCAAGCCCATTTTGGTTTGACCGACCCGTTCCTGGTGTTAAGCAAAGCTTGTCGGCACCGCTAACGGCGGTGGACACTGAGCCATCAACAGAATGCCCAAGCTGTCACACCCTCACTACCAACACCGCGCTTATTTTTAATAGCTATGTTTGCCCGCATTGCGACCAGCATTTAGCGATGACGGCGCGTGAGCGTCTCAACTGGTTTTTAGATGAGGTGGAAGGCGAGCTTGGTCAAGAATTTGTGGCAAAAGACCCACTTAAATTTGTGGACAGCAAGCCGTATCCAAAGCGCATGAGCGAAGCTCAATCCAAAACCGGCGAGAGTGAAGCGCTTATTGTCATGTATGGCAAATTGCGCAATTTAGACGTGGTTGCTTGTGCGTTTGATTTTCGCTTTATGGGCGGCTCGATGGGATCGGTCGTTGGTGACCGTTTTGTTCAAGCGGCAGAAAAAGCGCTCAATGAAAACAAACCGCTCGTTTGCTTTGCGGCATCTGGCGGCGCGCGAATGCAAGAAGGGTTATTGTCACTCATGCAAATGGCAAGAACAGGCGCGGCGATTGAGCGATTGCGATTGTCAGGCGTGCCTTATTTGGTCGTGTTAACCAATCCCGTTTATGGCGGCGTGACCGCATCGCTTGCCATGCTTGGTGACATCCATTTGGCTGAACCTAAAGCCATGATTGGCTTTGCAGGAAAGCGCGTGATTGAGCAAACCGTTCGCGAAACGTTAGAGGAGCCTTTCCAGCGCGCTGAATTTTTGCTTGAGCATGGCGTGGTTGATGAGGTGGTTCATCGTCATCAATTGATTGATACCAGTTATCGATTGCTTGCAAAATTAAGCAATAAGCCAAATATTAACGCTTAAGCTTTTAGTTCTAGTTTTTAAGTTTAAGTTTTAAAAAATAGCATTTGCCCTTTTGGTAAGTGCTATTTTTTTGGGTTGTTAATTTTGGAGTTTGGTTTTAAACGACTTTGGGCTAAACTTGCTCAAGGTTTTGTTTTGCATTTTTTTTGTCAGATTTTTTAAATTAGGATTGCTCATGGTTACCACATCATCACCGCAAGCGCTGTCAACTCAAGCGCCCAATTTGCAATCAAGCTTAACCCAGTGGCTTGATTATATGCAGCAAATTCACGTTTCTGCCATTGATTTGGGACTGTCGCGCGTACTTCCGGTTGCCGAAAAACTGGGCGTTTTGCAATCGGCAAAAGATGATGCGTTTGTATTTACGGTAGCAGGAACCAATGGCAAAGGCTCAACCACAGCGGTCATTGCCGAGATTTGCCAACAAGCTGGCTATAAAACCGCGCTTTATCAATCGCCGCATTTGCTTGAGTTTAACGAGCGCGTTCGTATTGATGGGAAGATGGCAGGCGATGAGACGCTAATCAATGCCTTTTATCAAGTAGAGATGGCGCGGCTTGATTGCGATTTAACCTTGTCTTTTTTTGAAATGACCACGCTTGCTGCGCTGCTTATTTTTGCAGAAAATGATTGCGATGTTTGGGTGCTTGAGGTTGGTCTTGGTGGTCGCTTGGATGTGGTCAATATCATTGATCCTGATTTGGCGGTCATCACCAACATTGGTATTGATCATGTTGATTGGCTTGGTGACAACGTTGAAGCCATTGGCGCTGAAAAAGCGGGAATTTTACGCGATGATATCATGCTGATTTTTGGGGACAGCAATATGCCCAAAAGCGTTGTTGATCAAATTAGCCGCCATCACGTGACTTGCTATCAAGCCCAAAGCGATTTTAGCTATCAAAGCTTGGACAATTGGTCTTGGCAATACAGCAATGCCGCCGTTACCTTGCAGCTACCAAAGCCCAAGCTGTCATTGATTAATGCCGCTAATGCGCTGTCAGCGGTGCTGGCAAGTCCGCTTGAGATTGAAAGTGAAGCAATTGCAAAGGCTTTAAGATCGGTCAAGCTATCAGGGCGCTTTGATGAGCGCGAACTTGCCAATCGGCATTGGTTATTTGATGTTGCCCATAATGAGCAAGGCGTGGCGTTTTTATTGACGCAGCTGATTCCGCTTTGGCAGCAGCATGAAAAAACTTATCCAAATGCTCGCATGAAGCTGCTATTTTCCATGCTGGCAGATAAAGACATGACGCAAGTGGTGGATGAGTTGACAAGCTCAGGGCTGCCTATTTCTGAGTGGTTTATTGCGCCGATTGACCATCCAAGAGCGGCAAGCCTTGAAGATTTGCAAGTGGTTTTGAGCGCCCATCGCGTCCACAGTTTTGGCAATTTGGAGCAGGCAACGCAAGCGGTCATTGAGCAAAGTTGTCCGGAGGATTTGATCGTCGTTTGCGGCTCATTTCATACCATTGGCGAGGCGCTATTGACGCTCAATTAAGCGTTGCCAACATTGAGTAAGTAAAGCGCAACATGGCAGACAATATCAACAATATGCTTTATAATCGAAGCGATTGATGTTCCCAAATTTTATTTTCAGCGGCGAGATAATTGTTCATGATTTGGTCAAGACAAACCTTTTTAGGCATCGGCATGATTGTCGGCGGCAGCATCATGCTTTATGCGATGGCGCAGCAGATTGATACTGAGGACAAGCCTGCCGCCGCTGTGGTGACCAAACCTGCGGCAAGCAATAAGGCGCCTGAGCCACTGACCACCGATCTTGCCACCGAAAAGCGCCTGCTTGCCCAAAAGCAAAAAGAGCGTGCCGCTCGGATTGCGGAGCAAGAAAAACGCGCTAAAGAATTGCTTGCCCAGCAAGAAAGCGCGGAGGCAGAAGCCTTGGCAAAATCGCGAGCTGAAAATCAGCGTTACGCGGATAAAACCAGCGCTGCCAAAAATAATTCAGAAACTTCAAAGTCTGAAGCATCAAAAAGCGACGTCAAAGCCGATTCAGCGACCAATGCGGCGATTGCAAAAGCCGAAGCCAACCCTCAAGAAGCGACCTCAAATCCTGAATCCGCCAAAAAAAATGACGAGGTAAAAAAAGCAGAAGCTGACAAAGCGAAAAAAGAAGCGCAAGCTAAAAAGCAAGCGGAGCAAAAACAAGCCGCTGATAAAAAAGCGCAAGCTAAAAAAGCCCAAGATAAGAAGGAAACCGAAAAGAAGGAAGCTGAAAAAAAGGAAGCTAAAGCGGCAACAGCCGCGCCGAAATCGGTCAGCACCTATCGTATTGAAAGTGGCGACAGCTTAGGAAAGCTTGCCGAAAAATACCACGTTCCCTTATCCGCGCTCACTCAAGCCAATGGCATCTCTAAAGATGCGACGCTAAAAGTTGGTCAAAAGCTCACTATTCCCTCGCAAAGCCAAATTGCAAAGCTCAAACAAGACGCCAAAGCGGCAAAAAAAGCCGAGAAAGACAAGCGGCAACAAGAAGAAGCCAAAGCCAAAAAAACCAAAGCCATTGAAGACAAGCTGGAGAATGCTCGAAAACAGGTGAAAGAAACCGATGCCAAAGGCAGTTTTGGCGTTCAAGTGGCGCTGGCAACCAGTCAAGCCAATGCTGATGAAGTCGTCAAAAAACTTAAAGCGGCAGGCTACGAGGTCAAAACCAGCAAGACCGATCGCGGCGTTCGCGTGATGGTAGGACCTGAGCGCGGAAAAGTTGCGGCACTTGCCTTAAAAGACAAAATCAACAATGATCCCAACGTCAAAACGGACAGCGCTTGGGTGCTGTATTGGCGCTAAGGTTTGGTTGAAAACGTCGCCGGACAAACCACCAGCGGCGTATCGTCCAAAAAATAAAGCCCCGTTGCCGGATGATTTAAAACATCAATCGCGCTTTTTTGCTCATAAAACGGGCGCTGGGTAAACCACTCAACATAATGCGCTCGCCGAAGTGAGGCATTTTGCAGCTTTGCCAATTGTGCAGTATCTAAACTATCAAACCAACGATGCAGCGGAAAATTTGGCGTCATCCATTTTGGAGAGTCAAAATCCATTGTCAATATCGGCAAAAAAAACCGACCTTTAATCACCGCAAAACGCTGATCGATTTTAACTTGACCGTGATTCGGTGTATCCACCCAAACGCTACGAAATTGCTTGCATTGCATATGACTCATTTTGCGCTGCAAGTTATCGTTTGAGTTGATTCCCACCCAATTTTCAGGTAAAAAAGGCGCTGATCCCATAAAAAATTTGATTGCCAGCTCCCAATGCTCGATCGATTGGCGCTCGTGATTTTTGATAATTAAATCAAGCTCGCCTGTCGTTTGCTTATCGCGGTACAGCTGAACATTGTTAGCGATCACCTCAAACGGATGGCAATCATTTTCAAAACCATCTTGAAGCCAAAAATGGATCAAGCCTTCAAAATGAAACCCTAATCGATTTGGGCTTGGTCGCTTGAGCAAAAATCGCGTTAAGTCCTGATAAGCCGTGGTTGAATCAAGCTCAACGAGGCGTGTTTGATAAGCATCAAATTGCGCCTGCCAAAACGCTTCAGAATGCACAAACACAGGCGGCGTATTCTGATTGGGCGCGGTATCGATCCAATGGGTCAACATGTTGGGGCAGACGATCGCAAACGCCAAATCGCGGACGAATGGTCGGCGGAATTGCTCCCAAGGGGCAGGATTAGTTATGGTGGACTGGCTGAGCTGTGGTAAGGATTGAGCGGTTGGCTCGTTCATAAGGTAAACCATCATAGGTGGTAAAGGGTTTACCCTAACGCCTCATTTAAACAATGTCTAGCGATTATGCGTAGGAGTTATGGTAAATGGAGCGGAATTTTAAGAGAGGATAGTGATATAAATATTCAGATGAATAATAGTTGGGCTTAGCAACATGGGAGTGATGACAGCTAATAAAAATTTTAAAGTGACAATTTGCCATTTGGCGAGTTTATAGGACTTTCGCTTGGAAGGTTTGTTTTGCTTGGTCATTGGTATAACTCCATGATATGTCGTAACGGTGTGCTACGGCTTACATGGTTTATGTTAGGTATTAAAATATTAGAGAAAAACTAGTAAAGCTACCTTTATATTGGTAAAGATAGCTTTGAATATATTATTTTTGGCGTGGTCTGCCTCCCTCGCTTGCGTAATCGGGCGCATTGCCTTTAATCCATTCTCTAATTCTTTGTTGCTCAGGGAGAGTGTCGGCAAAACCTAACTCCCAAAGTTTACTCCAAACAATATTAGACATTTCTAACATTTTTATATTTTTGTTTTTATCTTTTTTCCATTCATCATCAGCAATATGCCTAGCAAGACTTTGAGCGAGCACTTTCTTAGGACTAACACCTTTCCTTTTAGGTAGATTTTGTAGGTTAATACTAATATTCTGCTTTTTAGATACGGCTACATTTTCTATTATTTGCTCTTCAAGAGTTAATAAATCTTTATGAAGAATTACCAAATCTCTAATGCTCAGCTTGAAATAAGGATAGGCTAATCCCCCTGAAGTTTCAAAAATGCTGTCAAACTCCAAAGATATATATTTTCTAATATCCTCTAAATCTACATTTTGAATATCTTCTATTCCTATCTCAAAATGTCCTATACCTCTTACATAAAAACTATCTTGCTCTCTCTTTAAAAATGAAAGTTTACTAGGGTCTGCTTCGAGGTCATTTCTTATTAAAATGCCGTCAAATCCTAGTGAATCTACATTTGCCGCCTCATTTTTAAATGATAAGTTAAACAATGTTAATTCACTAACCTTTAATAATAATAAGCCTAGGTAAAAATTCGAATAAAGATCATTATTTGCTTTTTCTTCTATTTCTTTAAATTTGTTTAGCCAATACTTGCTTTCATCTTCATTTTTAGATTCATAAGGCTTCTTAAAAAAATTCTTAAATTCTGGGTCAGTTGTTATTGTTGTTTCAAAATCGCCTATTATTTTAAAACTTTCATTTTTAAATGATACATGAATATAAGCAGGAGTGTCATGGCTCACCATGTGCTTAAGGATTTTTTTCGGAGTTACGTTGTCAGAATTATACTTAGTGTTTAGATATTCACTAGCTTCCTGCAAGCTATAATATTCTGCGGTATTAAAGCTTAAAGCTATATTGTTGGCACTCACATTTACACCTTAGCTCAAAGTAGATGCAAGACACTGACAACGTTAGGGTGTTTTGCTGTCCTTCGGATAATTACTCCTAGCCTTGCTAATTATGCTTAATTTTAACCCAAAAAAAAGGTCAACCATTATAAATAATAGTTGACCTTTTTTACTTCAAAATTTGGTCGGAACGGCAGGATTTGAACCTGCGACCACCACACCCCCAGTGTGGTGCGCTACCAGACTGCGCTACGCCCCGAATGACTGACTATTTTACCCAAAATTAATGAGATTGCAAGGGTTAATTTTGCAGGCAAATTATCAGCCAAAGCTTTTATAGCTTAGTTCAAAAGCGATTTTAAAATCTCATTCACCTGCTGCGGATTGGCGCTGCCGCGACTGGCTTTCATCACTTGACCAACAAGACCGTTAAAGGCTTTTTGCTTGCCGCCGCGATACTCATCAACCATGGCTTGGTTATTAGCGATGACATCCTCAACGATGGCTTTAATTGCGCCGGTGTCGGTTTCTTGTTTTAAGTCTTGGGTTTTGATGATGATGTCAGCCGCGTCCGCGCTATCGCCGCCTTCACCTTCGTACAATGCGCTAAAGACTTTTTTGGCAAGTTTGCCCGATAACGTATTGTCATTGATGCGCTCAAGCAGTTTGGCAAGTTGCGCCGCGCTGATAGGGGAGGCGTCAATGGTTTTGTCGTCTTTATTCAGCGCGCCAAGCAAGTCGCCCATCACCCAGTTAGCGGCGATTTTGGTGGAGGTCGCGCCAGCTTCAGCAACGACCGCTTCAAAATAATCAGCAAGCTGACGGCTTCCGGTCAAGATGCGAGCGTCATATTCCGATAACCCAAGCTCGGTTTCAAAGCGGCTGCGGCGCGCCACAGGAAGCTCTGGCATTGCTGCTAAAATTTCATCAACGGTATGCTGTTCAATCCGAACCGGAAGCAAATCAGGGTCGGGGAAGTAGCGATAGTCGTTGGCTTCTTCTTTGGTTCGCATCGAGCGCGTTTCGTCTTTATCAGGGTCATAAAGACGCGTGGCTTGAATGACTTTGCCGCCATCCTCGATGATGTCGATTTGACGCTCAATTTCGCGGTTGATGGCGCGCTCAATAAAACGAAATGAGTTGAGGTTTTTAAGCTCCGTTCGCGTTCCAAGCTCCGCACCTGGTTTGCGGATGGACACGTTACAGTCGCAGCGAAACGAGCCTTCCGCCATAATCGCGTCAGAAATACCAAGCCAAGTGACGAGCTGATGAATGGCTTTGATATAAGCAAGCGCTTCGTGAACCGAGCGCATATCCGGTTCTGAAACGATTTCAATCAGCGGCGTGCCGGCGCGGTTTAAGTCAATTCCGGTCATGCCATCGGCGGCATTATGAACCGATTTTCCGGCGTCTTCTTCTAAATGGGCGCGGGTGATGCCAATGCGTTTTGGGTATTCGTTTTTTTCGCCTTCATTGACCATCACGTCGATATAGCCGCGACCGACAATCGGGTTTGCCATTTGCGTGATTTGATAGCCTTTAGGCAAATCAGGGTAAAAGTAGTTTTTACGGTCAAAAGTATTGTATAACCCAAGCTTTGCATTTACGCCGATGCCAAATTTCAGCGCGCGCTCAACAACGCCGTGATTGAGTACCGGTAAAACGCCCGGCAAGCCCAAATCAACGATATTGGCTTGGGTATTTGGCTCATGACCAAAGGCGGTCGGCGCACTAGAAAAGATTTTGCTGTCGGTGTTGAGCTGACAGTGAATTTCAATGCCAATCACCACTTCATAGCCATCGACCAACAGTTTTGGGTCAAAGTTTGCCTTGGTCATTATACGGTCTCCTTAGCAATGGCAGATTGCTGCAAATGATAGCCGGTGTTTTGTTGAAACAGGTGCGCGGTGCTAAGCAATTGACTTTCCTGCCAATGCTGACCAATCAGCTGAATGCCAATGGGCATGCCGTCATTTGAGAGTCCAACCGGATGACTGAGCGCCGGAAGCCCTGCCAAGTTCACCCCAATAGTATAAACGTCGCCCAAATACATGGTCGCAGGGTCTAAATTGTCGCTTAATTTATAAGCCGTCATCGGAACGGTTGGGCTGGCAATGATATCGCAGTGATGAAAGGCGGTTTTAAAGTCTTCGACAATCAAGCGGCGGATGCGTTGAGCTTTAGTGTAATACGCATCAAAATAACCTGCCGATAACGCATAAGTTCCCATCAAAATCCGGCGTTGAACTTCTGCGCCAAAGCCTTCTGAGCGTGATCGGGTATATAAATCAATCAAGTCTTTTGGGTCATTACAGCGGTAGCCAAAGCGAACACCATCAAATCGCGAAAGGTTAGAAGACGCCTCAGCCGGCGCGAGCATATAATAGGTGGCAAGGGTGATTTCAGGGTCAGTGATGTTCACCTCAACGATGGTGGCGCCCAAATCTTCATAGGTTTTTAGCGCCTGCTTGACCGCATCCGCCACTTCGCTATTTAATCCTGCACCAAAGTATTCTTTTGCCACGCCGATTTTTAAATGGGCAAGCGGTTTGTCGCCGCCCGTTTTTTCAGCGTCATTCATGTCTTGAACGTAATCGGGAATGTCATGCTTGATTGAAGTGGCGTCCCTTGCATCATGACCGACCATTGGCTGTAATAAATAAGCGCAGTCTTTGGCGCTTTTGCCAATCGTTCCGGCTTGGTCAAGACTTGAGGCGTAAGCAATCATGCCAAAGCGTGACACGCGACCGTAAGTGGGTTTGATTCCGGTCAATCCGCAAAACGATGCCGGTTGACGGATGGAGCCGCCAGTATCGCTTGCCGTTGCAAGCGGCGTCAATCCTGCTGCCACTGCCGCCGCGCTACCGCCTGACGAGCCGCCCGGAACGCGATCCAAATTCCAAGGGTTATGAACCGCGCCAAAATACGAGCTGGCGTTGTCTGACCCCATCGCAAACTCATCCATGTTGAGCTTGCCCAAGCTAATCATTCCCGCGTCATCAATGCGGTGGACGATGGTCGCGTCATAAGGCGACACAAAGTTATACAGCATTTTTGAGCCGCAAGTGGTCAACACCCCTTGGGTACAAAAAATATCTTTATGCGCCATTGGAACGCCAAGCAAGGCGCGCTTGTCACCTTGAGCGCGCATCTCATCGCAGGCTTTTGCTTTGGCAAGGGCGATATCACCGGTTAAGGTAATAAAGCTGTTAATTTTGCCGTCAAGTTTCTCAATGCGATTTAAAAAATGCGTGGTCAAATCAACGCTACTAAACTGCTTATTTTGCAGCCCTTGAATGAGCTGCTCGGTACTTAACTCATGAATTTCAGACATAACAAGTCGTCCGTTTATTTAAAGGTAATTAACATAAAAAATCAAAAAACGATGCAATCACGACTATTCAATCACTTGCGGCACAAGATATAAGCCATCACCAACTTTTGGCGCCATCGATTGGTTCAACTCGCGGTCGATATCGTGACGCGCCACATCCGCGCGCAAGTCTTGGCACGCCTCATGAATGTTGGCAAGCGGCGCGACGTTATCGGTATCAACGCCGGCAAGCGTTTGCATTAAGCTTAAAATTTTGCTGATATCACCGGCATAATTTTCGGCGGTCGCCTCATCAATTCCTAATCGTGCTAAGCTCGCCACTTCCAAAATTTCTTGGCGGCTGACCGCGCTGTCGGTTAACGCGGCTTGTTGATTGTCCTGTGACATAATTGCTCCCATGCCAAATCAATTATAAAATGCTTAAAATTTATTTTAACATCCCAATTTGCCGACCATTATAAAGCATAACCAGTAAATTGACAGAAATTGCCGTCATGGCTTGCCAAAATATGACCTCAATCCTGACCCAAATGGTCGCTTTGATTTTCCTAACTGATTTTTTAATAATGATTGTTAAAAAGAGTGCCTTATGACTTTAATTTTAGCCTCAAGCTCGCCGCGCCGCCGTGAGTTATTAGCTCAAGCCGAACTTGATTTTAGCACCTTAAGCGTTGATATTGACGAAGCCGTTTTGCCCAATGAAGCGCCGACCGATTATATTCAGCGAATGGTAGCAAGCAAAGCTCAAGCAGCAGTTCGGGCATTAAATTCGCTTTCTAATTTGAATAACTTTTCTAATTTGAATGACAAAGACGATATTATTATCATTACCGCCGATACCATTGGCGTGCTTCCTGATGGTAAAACTGTTTTGGTAAAACCTATCGACGTTGATGATGCCCGCGCCATGTGGCAAAAAATGTCCGATGCCACCCATCAAGTTTGGACGGCAGTTACCGTTACCAAAGCGGCTTATTTACCTGATGCTTATTTACCTGATAATGAAAAAGGCAATAAAAACGCTTGGCAAATAAGCGATCAAAAAAGTTTGATTGAGCGCACTGACGTCACTTTTGTGCCATTAACGGATGCCATGATGCAGCGCTATTGGGACAGCGGCGAACCGCAAGATAAAGCAGGCGGCTATGGCATTCAAGGCTTGGCAGCCGCTTGGGTCGCTAAAATCAATGGCAGCTATACCAATGTTGTAGGATTGCCTTTGGCACAAACGTTAGCGCTGCTTAAGCCTTTTTATAATGAAAAATTTTAAATTAAAAATAGGTTAATGATAATGCAGTTAAAGAAATTTGGCTAAAAATGGCGCTTAAGGATTGTCAGCATTGAGAGCGCTTTTTTGCTACACTATCTGCTTACCAAAAAACCGCGCTGTCGCCAAAAAAAGCCATGACGTTGGCTCAAGTTTTGAGATCAATGACTTATCATAGCTATAAGTTTTCAACCCTTCACCATTTATCAATATCAGCAAAAGAGGCGTTATGTCTGAAGAGCTTTTGATTAACGTCAGTCCGATGGAATCGCGAGTTGCCGTCATGGACAACGGCGTATTAAGCGAGATTTATATTGAGCGCCACCATAAATTAGGACTCGTTGGCAATATCTATTTGGGAACGGTCGTTCGCGTGCTGCCGGGGATGCAAGCGGCGTTTGTCGATATTGGTCAATCAAGAACGGCGTTTTTACACGTTAATGATATGCAGCGCCCTATAAAAACCGCCCCAAAAGAAGCTCAAGAATTACAAGTAAAAACGGGCGACTCAGATCAGCCTTTAGCTGCCATTGAAGCGGTAAGAAATGAAGAAGGAGAGAGCTTACCGGCTGCTCCTGTATCCATTAACCCTGCGCCGCTGACCTCAATTGATCAAGCTCAAAACCTTATTCAAAATCGGCTTCATGAAAGCCAGCGCGTGTTGGTTCAAGTGACCAAAGACCAGCTAGGCAGTAAGGGCGCTCGCTTGACCACCAATATTTCTTTGCCATCGCGATATTTGGTCTATTTGCCGTCGAGTGAGCATATTGGTATTTCGCAGCGAATCGACAATGAAGACGAGCGCTTACGGCTCAAAACTGAGCTTAGCAATCTGATGCAAACGGTCAATTTAAAAGGCGGCTTGATTGCCAGAACCGCTGCTGAGCGCGTTTTGGTGAGTAAGCTTGAGGAGGATATTTATTATCTGCTTCAGCTTTGGCGAACCATTTGCGCCCGTAGGCTTGAAGTTAAGCCGCATCAAAGCTCCGCGCTCATTTATCAAGAGCTGTCTTTGCCGATGCGATCAATCCGCGATTTGGTTCATAGCGATACTGAAAAAGTAGTGGTGGACAATGCTCAGTTGTTTGAGCAGTTGCGTCATTTTGCTAAAGAGTTTGTGCCCTTTGTTTTTGATCGAATTGTTCATTATACCGCTGAGCCGCCGCTGTTTGATGTTCACCGCGTTGAAGAGGACTTACGCGATGCCTTAAAGCGCCGCGTTGATTTAAAATCCGGCGGTTATCTCATCATCGACCAAACCGAGGCGATGACCACCATTGATGTCAATACTGGCTCCTTTGTTGGCGGCAGATCGCTTGAGGATACCGTTTATAAAACCAATTTGGAAGCCACCCACGCCATTGCCCGTCAGCTTAGGCTTCGCAATTTAGGCGGCATCATCATCCTTGATTTTATTGACATGCTTGAGCAAGAGCATAAAGATGACGTGCTGGCAAGCTTGCAAGAGCAATTAGCAAAAGACTATGCCAAGACCAACATCACTCAAGTCAGCGAGCTTGGCTTGGTTGAGATGACCCGAAAGCGAACCCGTGAGTCCTTAGGTCAGCAGCTTTGCGAACCGTGTTCCACCTGTCAAGGTCGCGGCTTTGTCAAAACTGCCGAGACCGTTTGTTTTGAGATTTTCCGCGAAATTATGCGCTGCGCTCGAACCTATAATGCTCCCAAAAAATTTACCGTTGTTGCTCACGCCGCCGTTATTGATTTACTGCTTACTACGGAAGCAGATACCGTTGCCGATTTAGAATATCTGCTAGGTCGCGTCATTACTTTTGAAGTTGAAAATTTATATACCCAAGAACAATATGATATTGTCCTTGATTAATGAGTTGCAGCAATTTTATTGAAATTGACTGAAAATTTAGTAAAAAAAGCGCGATATTGTCTTTAAAAACATCAGTTAGCGCTAATATCGCCTTGCAATGATTTAAATTGTCTGTATAATACATCCCACTGAATTATCAGCGGGCAGCTATTATCTGCCGACGCTATGACAGCTAGAGCATCGTTTCTAGCACTATTTCACTTTGGCTTTGCTACCGTCCAATAATAGGAGGGTCAGCGGGGCTTGACTATTTTGCTTTTAGCTTGCTACTGGTTCTATAAAGAACTTAAGCCGCCTGAAGTGAATTTTTAATCAATCGGCTTTTACTGCTTAAAGTAAAAGCACATATTAGGAGCTTGCTGGCATGGCTAACCAGAGAATCCGTATCCGACTTAAGTCTTTTGACCATCGTCTTATTGATCAGTCAGCTCAAGAGATCGTCGATACTGCTAAGCGCACCGGCGCACAAATTTGCGGTCCTGTACCGTTGCCGACCCGCATTGAGCGTTTTAACGTTCTAACCTCGCCACACGTCAACAAAGACGCTCGTGACCAATACGAAATCCGCACTCACAAACGCATGGTTGATATCGTTCAGCCAACTGACAAAACTGTCGATGCGTTAATGAAGCTTGATTTAGCAGCGGGCGTTGACGTTCAAATTGCTTTGGGTTAATCAACCTACCCAACCCATTAACAAAGATATAAAGAGGTTTAAAATGGCGATCGGTTTAGTCGGTAAAAAATGCGGCATGACCCGTATCTTCACTGAAGCAGGCGCTGCAATTCCTGTGACCGTGATCGAGGTCGATGCAAACCGCATTACTCAAGTAAAAACTCAAGATACAGATGGCTACCAAGCGATTCAAATCACCACCGGAACTCGTCGCGACAGCCGTGTGACCGCCGCTCAAAAAGGTCACTTTGCTAAAGCGGGCGTAAAAGCAGGTCGCGGTGTTTGGGAATTTCGCGTCAATGACAGCGAGCTTGAAGGTCGTGAGCTTGGCGGCGAGATCCTAGCTGACTTGTTTGAACAAGGTCAGATGGTAGATGTTACTGGTCAAAGCAAAGGTAAAGGCTTTCAAGGCGGCGTAAAACGTCATAACTTTAACACGCAAGACGCCACTCACGGTAACTCAGTATCTCACCGTGTGGTAGGTTCAACGGGTCAAAACCAGACGCCAGGTCGCGTGTTCAAAGGCAAAAAAATGCCAGGACAAATGGGTAATAAACAAGTTACCGTTCAAGGTCTTGAAGTGATCTCGGTTGATGCCGAAAAAGGATTATTGGTCATCAAGGGTGCCATCCCTGGTGCCAACGGTGGCGATGTCATCGTTCGTCCGTCAATCAAAGCCTAAGCAAGGGGATTAACGTGGATTTAAAAACAGTTACAGGTGCGGCGGTTGAACTTTCTGACACAGCATTTGGTCGTGAATTCAACGAAGCATTGGTGCATCAAGTGGTAACCGCATATCTTGCTGGTGCGCGCCAAGGTACTCGTGCTCAAAAAACCCGTGGCGAAGTTTCAGGTGGTGGCATCAAGCCATGGCGCCAAAAAGGAACAGGTCGCGCTCGTGCAGGCTCAATTCGTAGCCCAATCTGGCGTTCAGGTGGTCGCGCTTTTGCCGCCAAACCACAAGACTGGTCACAAAAAGTCAACCGTAAAATGTATCGTGGTGCCATGCAGTGCATCCTAGCCGAGCTTGTTCGTCAAGAGCGCCTAATTTTGGTTGAAGACATCAGCGTTTCTGCACCTAAAACCAAAGAGTTGATCGCAAAATTAAGTGAATTGAACGCCCCACGCGCGCTCATCGTCACCAAAGAAGTGGACGAAAACTTATATCTTGCTGCTCGCAACATCCCACACGTCAACGTTCTTGGAACGACAGAAGTGGATCCTGTGAGCTTGATCGCCTTTGATAAAGTGATCATGTCTGTTGACGCTGCGAAACAATTTGAGGAAGCACTAGCATGAACAACGCAAGACTTTATCAGGTCTTAAGAGGACCTGTATTCTCAGAAAAATCTCAAATGCTTGGCGACTCACTTGGTGTTCAAGTATTTAAAGTTGATGGTAACGCCACAAAGCGCGAAATCAAAAAAGCAGTTGAGTTGATGTTTGAAGGCGTTGAAGTGACTCGCGTAAACACTTTGAATGTTAAAGGTAAGACAAAGCGTTTTGGTAAAAGCATCGGCCGTCGTAACGACTATAAAAAAGCCTATGTTACCTTAAAAGCTGGTCAAGATGTACAAATGGCTGATGCTGGTGAAGACGTTGCAACTACGGCTTCTACTAGTGAAACAGCGAACAACGAATAAGGATAACAATCATGCCTATCGTAAAAGCAAAGCCAACATCACCAGGGCGTCGTTTTGTCGAAAAAGTGGTTCACCCACACCTTTACAAAGGTCGTCCTTTTGCCGCTCTTGTTGAGTCAAAAGGCAAATCAGGTGGTCGTAACAACAATGGTCGTATCACCACCCGTCACGTTGGCGGCGGTCATAAGCACCATTACCGTATCATCGATTTTAAACGCACCAAAGACAGCATTCCTGCCATTGTTGAGCGTATTGAATACGATCCAAACCGTACCGCTCATATTGCACTACTAAAATATGCTGACGGCGAGCGCCGCTACATCATCGCTCCTAGAAAATTGGCTGTAGGCGATACTGTTCAATCAGGAGAAGGCTCACCAATCCGTCCAGGAAACTGTTTACCACTTAAAAACATTCCACTTGGTACTGTGATCCATAACATTGAGCTTAAGATCGGTAAAGGTGCTCAAATGGCACGTTCAGCCGGTGCTGGCGTTCAGTTATTAGGTCGCGACGGTATCTATGCGATTTTAAGATTGCGTTCAGGTGAGACTCGCCGCGTTCACGTCAATTGCCGTGCGGTTATTGGTGAAGTTTCAAACAATGAAAACAACCTAAAATCACTTGGTAAAGCTGGTGCAGCGCGGTGGCGCGGCGTTCGTCCAACCGTTCGCGGTGTGGCAATGAACCCTGTTGATCACCCACATGGTGGTGGTGAAGGTCGTAACAAAGGTCGTCATCCAACCAGCCCTTGGGGTCAGAAGTCTAAAGGACTTAAAACACGCCATAATAAGCGTACTGACAGTATGATCATCCGTCGCCGTCGCGCCAAGAAATAAAGGAAAAATTTCATGCCTCGTTCATTGAAAAAAGGTCCATTCATAGACGCGCACTTGTTTGCCAAAGTTGAGAATGCTATTGATACCAACTCTCGCAAGCCTATCAAAACTTGGTCGCGCCGCTCCATGATTTTGCCACAAATGGTTGGCCTCACCTTATCTGTTCATAACGGTCGCACTCATGTGCCCGTTATCGTAAGCGAGCAGATGGTTGGTCATAAACTCGGTGAATTCGCCCCAACCCGCACTTACCGCGGTCACGGCGTTGACAAAAAAGCTAAGAGATAAGGTGCTCACCATGGAAGTAACTGCAAAATTGCGCGGTGCCGCCATCTCGGCACAAAAAGTTAGACTCGTTGCTGATGAAGTTCGTGGCAAATCAATCGAGCGTGCTTTGGATATTTTAACGTATAGCAATAAAAAAGGCGCGGTGTTCGTTAAGAAATGCCTTAACTCAGCCATCGCCAATGCCGAACATAACCACGGCTTAGATATTGATGATTTAAAAGTCTCAACCATCTATGTTGATGAAGGCATCACGCTAAAGCGTATCCTACCACGTGCAAAAGGTCGCGCTGACCGTATCAGCAAGCGTACCTGTCACATCACTATCAAGGTAGGAGAATAAGCTATGGGTCAAAAAGTTCACCCAATCGGAATTCGTCTTGGCGTTGTTAAAAAGCACAATGCAAACTGGTATGCTGATCCAAAACAGTATTCAGAGTACCTGATTAACGATCTTCAAGTTCGCGAATACCTTCGCAAAAAACTTGACGCTGCCATGATCAGCAGCATCGTTATCGAGCGCCCAACTGGAGCCGCTAAAATTACCATCGCTACCGCGCGACCTGGTATTGTTATCGGTAAAAAAGGCGAAGATATCGAAAAACTTCAAAAAGAATTGACCAAAATGATGGGTGTTCCCGCTCAGGTTAATATTGAAGAAATCACCTCTCCTGATCTTGACGCGCGTCTTGTGGCTGATGGCATTGCAAGTCAGCTTGAGCGCCGTGTGATGTTCCGCCGCGCTATGAAGCGTGCGGTTCAAAACAGCATGCGTTCAGGAGCGCAAGGCATTAAAGTTGAATTGTCTGGTCGTTTAGGCGGTGCTGAGATTGCACGAACTGAATGGTACCGTGAAGGTCGCGTACCTTTACATACCCTTCGCGCTGATATTGACTATGCATCAGTTCGTGCCGAAACAACTTATGGCACCATTGGGGTAAAAGTTTGGATTTTCCGCGGCGAAATTCTTGACGGAATGAACAGTGTTTATAATCCCGTTAAAGAAGAGCAGACCCGTGCGCCAAAACAACGCCGTGGTCGTGGAAACCGTCGAAACTCAGACAGAGGTTAAACTATGTTACAGCCAAAACGTACCAAGTTTCGTAAAATGCACAAAGGTCGTAACACAGGACTTGCCCATCGTGGAAGCACCGTTGCATTTGGACAAATTGGTCTAAAATCAGTGTCACGCGGTCGTATGACAGCGCGTCAAATCGAAGCGGCTCGTCGAACCATCACTCGCCGCATCAAGCGTGGTGGTAAAATCTGGATCCGTGTGTTCCCAGACAAACCGATCACCAACAAGCCTTTAGAAGTTCGTATGGGTAAAGGTAAAGGCCCGGTTGAATATTGGGTTTGCGAAATCAAGCCTGGTAAAGTACTTTATGAAATTGAAGGGGTATCAGAAGAGCTTGCTCGTGAAGCACTAACGCTTGCAGCCGCCAAACTTCCCTTTAAAACTACCATTGTTAAGCGGACGATAATGTAATGAAGATCAGTGAATTACGTGATAAATCAGTAGAAGAGCTGACCCAGTTACTTGATGAAAAGCAACTTGATGCTTTCCGTATTCGTATGGCAAAAGCAACTGGTCAGTTAGGAAGTACCCATGAAGTCAAAAGCAATCGTCGCTTGATTGCCAAGATTCAGACTTTGATTAACGAAAAACAAAGAGGCGACTCATGAGTGATAACAATCAAACCAGCCAAGAGGTTGGCACACTGACCGGCCGTGTGGTCAGCGACAAGATGGATAAGTCGATCACCGTGTTGATTGAGCGTTTGGTTCGTCATCCTTTGTATGGCAAGCAGCTTCGCCGTTCTACTAAGATCAAAGCTCACGATGAGAACAACATCTGCCAACAAGGCGATCTTGTCCGAATCAAAGAAACGCGCCCAATCTCAAAAACCAAGTCTTGGACATTGGTGGATGTGGTTGAAAAAGCAGAAAAAATCTAAGAAAATTGCTTTAAAAGTTAGAAGCTGTTAAACTAACCGCCTTTTTAAGGTTGGCTGATTGCGCCAAGCAGATCTTACAAGTTAATTAGAACTTCAAGTTCTTTGGTTTAAGCCTTACGGGCTTAAACCGCTTGGCGGTCAGCGGCAGCAACTGGCTTTTATTGCTCACACGTTTGGAGTAACGCTATGATTCAGACAGAGTCAATGCTGGAAGTTGCAGACAATAGCGGTGCAAGACGCGTTCAGTGTATTAAAGTACTGGGCGGATCTCATCGTCGTTATGCATCAGTTGGCGATATCATTAAAGTAACGGTAAAAGAAGCCATTCCTCGCGGTCGTGTTAAAAAAGGCGACGTGATGAATGCGGTGGTTGTCCGTACCAAAAAAGGCGTTCGTCGTCCTGATGGTTCAGTCATTCGTTTTGATGACAATGCAGCTGTATTGTTGAATCAAAACAAAGCACCGATCGCAACTCGTATTTTTGGACCGGTAACTCGTGAACTACGTGGTGATCAGTTTATGAAAATTGTATCCTTAGCACCAGAAGTATTGTGAGGTAACCCATGGCTAAATTACGTAAAGGCGATTCAGTAATTGTGATTGCCGGCAAAGATAAAGGCAAGCAAGGCACAATTCTCGCGGTAAAAAATGACCGCGTAAAAGTTGAAGGCATCAACATTGTCACCAAACACCAAAAGCCTAATCAGGCGACGGGCACTGAAGGTGGTATCGTTAAGCAAGAAGCTTTTTTACATATTTCAAATGTCGCAATTTATAATGCGCAAACCCAAAAAGCAGATCGTATTGCTTACCAAATCAACGATGACGGCAAAAAATCTCGCGTTTATCGTTCATCTGGTGAAGCTGTGGCGACTGCGTAAAACACTAAGGGTGTAATGGTAATGGCAAGATTAAAATCTTTATATAACGATGAGTTAAAGCAGCAAATCAAATCTGAGCTTGGTCTTGAAAATGTAATGCAGGTACCAAAGATCACCAAAATCACCATCAATATGGGTGTTGGCGGCGCCGCTCAAGACAAAAAATTACTTGAAGGTGCACTATCAGACATGACCGCAATCGCCGGTCAAAAACCTGTAGTGACCAAAGCTCGTAAATCCGTTGCTGGTTTTAAAATTCGTGAAGAGTGGCCAATCGGCTGTAAAGTAACCCTGCGCGGTGAGCAAATGTACGAATTTTTAGATCGTCTCATTGCCATTGCAATTCCTCGTATTCGTGATTTCCGTGGTTTTTCTTCAAAAGCTTTTGACGGTCGTGGCAACTACTCACTTGGGATCAAAGAGCAAATCGTATTCCCTGAAGTAGACTTTGACAAGATTGATCGCATTCGTGGTATGGACGTGACAATCACCACATCCGCTCAAAATGATGATGAAGGTCGTGCGTTACTTAAAGCTTTCGGCTTCCCATTTAAATAAGGTAAAGACGTTATGGCAAAAAAGAGCATGATTAACCGCGAATTAAAACGCGAAAAAATGGTTGCTAAATACGCAGATAAGCGTGTGAAGCTAAAAGATATCATCGGCGATATGAACGCAAGTGATGAAGAGCGGATGGATGCGATGCTAGAGCTTCAAGCGCTACCACGCAACTCATCACCAGTTCGACTTCGCAACCGTTGTGGTCTCACCGGTCGTCCTCATGGTTACTTCCGTAAGTTTGGCTTATCACGCAACATGCTGCGTGAACGAGTCATGCAAGGCGATGTTCCTGGTGTTCGTAAAGCAAGCTGGTAAGGAGTAACTCATGAGTATGCAAGATACCGTTGCTGATATGCTAACCCGTATTCGTAACGCTCAAATGGCGAATAAAGTTTCTGTAGCAATGCCAAGCTCAAAGCTACGCAAATCAATCGCTGATTTATTAGTAAGTGAAGGCTACCTTCAAAGCGCTGAAGTTCAAGCTGAAGACAATGGTAAAGCGACTTTGTCAATTGAACTTAAGTACTATCAAGGTCGCCCTGTTATTGAAACCATTCAGCGCTATAGTCGCCCTGGTCTTCGTCAGTTCCGTGGTAAAGACGCCATTCCAAGCGTTAAGCAAGGTATGGGCATTGCCATCGTTTCAACCAGCCAAGGCATTATGAGCGATCGTGCTGCAAGAGCTGCGGGTATTGGTGGCGAAATCGTCGCTTTTGTTGCTTAATTTTTTTAAGCTTCAGCCCTTATTTAGACTTATCCCATTTTTTCTTTGAGAAAGTGGGATAATTGCTAAATAATCGCAAAAAAATTATCAAGATATAAATAATTCGTTTATAATACTTGAGCTAAAAAAGCTGCTGATATTTTGGCAGCTAATGATGAGAAGCTATGCTAAACTAGCAGGTTTTTAACTTGTTAGTTTTTTCGCTAATATAAGCAAGTCAAATTTTTAAGGAATATTCCTATGTCTCGTGTGGCTAAAGCCCCAGTGACGCTGCCAAATGGCGTAAGCGTTACTTTGAACGATCGGCAGGTCGAAGTTAAAGGCAAAAATGGTAATATGTCTTTACGCCTGCATGATTTGGTCGAGCTGAAACAGGAAGATGATGCTATTATCCTCACCCCTTCAGACGATTCAAAAGATGCGATGATGTACACCGGTACCATGCGTTCACTAATCAATAATTTGGTAGTGGGCGTAAGCGAAGGTTTTGAAAGACGCCTTCAGCTTATTGGTGTTGGTTACCGCGCTCAAGCCGCAGGCAACAAAGTAACGCTAAACGTTGGTTACTCGCATCCTGTTGAATACATTCTTCCTGAAGGCGTTTCTGCTGAAACCCCGTCACAAACTGAAATTGTCTTAAAATCAAATGACAAACAGCAGCTTGGTCAGGCAGCAGCGAATATCCGTGCGTTTCGTCCACCAGAGCCTTATAAAGGTAAAGGTATTCGTTACAGTGATGAGCACGTGGTTCGCAAAGAAGCTAAGAAAAAATAAGGTGAGTTGATATGTTTGATAAAAAAGCAGCTCGTCTGCGTCGAGCTAAAAAAACCCGTGCCCATATCCGTCACCTAGGCGTTCATCGCTTGACGGTTAACCGTACCCCAAAACACATCTATGCCCAGATTATCTCTCCAACTGGTGGTGAAGTGATCGCTCAAGCATCTACCTTAGATGGTAGCTTGCGTTCAGGCGCAACTGGCAATGCTGATGCTGCAACTTCAGTCGGTCAATTGATCGCTGAGCGCGCTAAAGCTGCCGGAATCACCAAAGTGGCCTTTGATCGTAGTGGCTTTAAATATCATGGCCGAGTAAAAGCGCTAGCAGAAGCGGCTCGTGAAAATGGATTGGAGTTTTAATCATGGCTAGAAATGATAAAAATGATAGAACTGAGCAAACAGACGGCTTAGTTGAGCGCTTAGTGACCGTTGATCGTGTTGCAAAAGTAGTTAAAGGTGGTCGTATTTTCTCATTTACTGCGCTAACCGTTGTTGGTGATGGTAATGGTCGCGTTGGTTTTGGTCGTGGTAAAGCTCGTGAAGTTCCAGCCGCGATTCAAAAAGCTCTAGAAGCTGCCAAACGCAACATGATTACTGTTGAATTGAACGATGCTACTTTGTATCACCCAATTAAAGCACGTCATGGCGCCAGTAAAGTATACATGCAGCCGGCTTCTGAAGGTACTGGCGTTATCGCTGGTGGCGCGATGCGAGCTGTGTTAGAAGTGGCTGGGGTTAAAGATGTTTTAACCAAATGCTATGGCTCTACCAATACCGCAAACGTCGTTCGTGCAACCTTTAACGGTCTTCGCGACATGTCAACTCCTGAGAAGATGGCAGCAAAACGTGGTAAAACTGTAGAAGAAATTTTGGGCTAACTTTAAGTAGGTGAGTTACGATGAAAACAATGAAAGTCACTCAATTTAAATCGGGAGCCCATCGCCTCAAAAGCCACAAAGCGTGCTTGAAAGGATTGGGACTGCGCCGTATCGGTCATACTGTTGAAGTAGAAGACACGCCATCTACCCGTGGAATGGTCAATCGCATCAACTACATGGTAAAAGTGGAGGAAGTGTAATGGGACTTCGATTAAACGAATTATCACCAGGCGTTGGTGCGAAAAAAACTGCCCATCGCCGTGGTCGTGGTATCGGTTCAGGACTTGGTAAAACTGGCGGCCGCGGGGTCAAAGGTCAAAAGTCACGTTCAGGATCAAGCATCGGTGCAGGATTTGAAGGTGGTCAAATGCCACTTTACCGCCGCGTTCCTAAGTTTGGCTTTACCAGTAAAATGGCAATGACGACTGCTGAAGTTCGTTTGTCTGAGCTTAACAAAGTAGACGGCGATGTTGTAAGTCTTGAAAGCTTAAAAGCGGCTAACATCATCCGTCATGATATGAAACGCGTTCGCGTTATCTTGTCAGGTGACGTGACAAAAGCTTTCACCTTTAAAGGTGTTAAAGTAACCAAAGGTGCTAAACAAGCGATCGAAGCTGCTGGCGGCAGCATCGAGGAGTAAATCGTGGCTAAACAATCAATGTCCTCATCAGGAATTCCGCTCAATCCCATCGCCTTCATTCGTAAATATGATGAGCTTTGGTCGCGGTTGTTATTTTTAATTGGCGCATTGATTGTTTATCGCTTAGGGTCCCATATTCCGGTTCCTGGAATCAATCCGGTTAATCTGGCAGAACTATTTTCGCGCAACGAAAACACCATCTTGAGCATGTTTAATATGTTCTCAGGAGGCGCGCTTGAGCGAATGTCGATTATGGCGCTTGGCATCATGCCTTATATTTCAGCGTCAATTATTGTTCAGATGATGTCGGCTGTCCTGCCTTCACTTGAAGCTTTGAAAAAAGAAGGTGAAGCAGGTCGGCGTAAGATTAACAAGTATACGCGCCAAGGAACGCTGGCATTGGCATTGGTACAGTCTTTTGGGATGTGTGCTGGGCTAATCAGTCAAAACTTGACGCTATCCTCAGGGTTGACCTTTTATATTCCAGCAGTGACCTCTTTGGTTGCTGGCGCCATGTTTTTGATGTGGCTTGGTGAACAGATCACTGAGCGCGGCGTTGGTAATGGCATTTCAATGCTGATCTTTGCCAGTATTGTTGCCGGAACTCCGGGGATTATTTCGCAATCTATTGAGCAGGTCAATCAGGGTCAATTAAATCTGATTGTGCTGTTTATATTTGTGGTATTAGGCGTTGCCGTTACTGCAGGGATTGTTTATATCGAGCGCGCTCAGCGCCGAGTTCCAGTAAATTATGCTCAAAAACAGCAGCAGGGCCGGAAGATATATGCCCAGCAGCAATCGCATTTACCACTTAAAATCAATATGGCTGGGGTCATTCCTGCTATTTTTGCAAGCTCTTTATTGCTGTTTCCTGCAAGTTTGGGGCAGTGGGTGGGTCAGTCTAATGACCCGACCATGATTCAAAAGATTTTGCAAAATATGGCATTGGTATTGTCACCTGGTCAACCTTTATATTTGATTTTATTTGGCGCTATGATTATCTTCTTTTGCTATTTTTATACGGCATTGGTTTTTAGTCCGCGCGAAGTTGCTGAAAACCTTAAACGAAGCGGCGCTTATATTCCAGGAATTCGTCCCGGACAACAAACTCAGCGTTATCTTGATCATGTTTTAAATCGGCTGACCTTTATTGGAGCGATTTATATGACGGTGATTTGTTTAATGCCAATGATTATTCAGTCCTCATTTGGAGTGCCATTTCATCTTGGTGGAACTTCACTACTTATTATGGTCGTGGTAGTAATGGACTTTATTTCTCAAATCCAAGCGCATTTGATGACTCACCAATACCATGATCAAACGTTAATTCAGTCGCCCTCACAATCATAATTAGGTTGTTGGGAACCATTTTTAGGAGCATGCGATGAAAGTTCAAGCATCAGTTAAGAAAATTTGTGGTAGCTGCAAAATCGTTCGCCGTAAAGGTCGCGTTCATGTGATCTGCACTGCAGAACCACGCCATAAGCAGCGTCAAGGTTAATTTAATAATTAATACTTGAAAAATAACGGCGGATAAGATATTATCCGCCACTTGCCGTAGTTCATACATAATTTAGTTTAAAAAAATTAAATTATTTCTATGAACCGCAATAAATCTGAAAAACAAAAATTTAACCTTTGTTTTTCTTTAATGGAGAATAAGCAATGGCTCGTATTGCCGGTGTCAACATTCCGGACAACAAGCACGCTGTGATCTCATTGACTTACATCTTTGGTATTGGCCGCACTACTGCTCAAAAAATTCTTGAAGCCGTAAACATTGCACCAACCACTAAGATCAGTCAACTTGACGATACTCAGTTAGATGCTGTCCGTGCAGAAGTTGCCAACTATGCGACCGAAGGTGATCTTCGTCGTGAAGTGTCAATGAATATCAAGCGTTTGGTCGATTTAGGCTGCTACCGTGGCATCCGCCATCGTCGTAACTTGCCTGTCAATGGTCAGCGTACGAAAACCAATGCGCGAACTCGTAAGGGTCCTCGCCGCGCAATCAAAAAATAATTAACTTAGGAAGCTAAAAGATGGCTAAAGACACTCGCAGTCGCAAGAAAGTGACGCGTCGTTCAGTATCGGAGGGCGTAGCCCATATCCATGCGTCTTTTAATAACACCATTGTTACGATTACCGATCGCCAAGGTAATGCATTGGCTTGGGCCACTTCAGGTGGACAAGGCTTCCGTGGTTCACGCAAATCTACCCCATTTGCCGCTCAGGTGGCAGCTGAAGTTGCTGGTAAAGCTGCTCAAGAATATGGTGTGAAGAATGTTGATGTTTTGGTCAAAGGACCAGGGCCAGGTCGTGAGTCTGCGGTAAGAGCTCTTGGAGCATTGGGATATAAAATCAACAGCATCTCTGATGTAACCCCAATCCCACACAATGGTTGCCGCCCGCCTAAAAAGCGCCGCGTCTAAGATTTCAGACGAAGCTTTTTATCCCAAAAGCTTAAGGAGACATTTCAATGGCCCGTTATATTGGACCAAAACTCAAGTTATCACGCCGCGAAGGTACTGATTTAGGTCTTAAATCAGGTGTTAAACCTTATGACGTGAAAACCAAAAAAGCCGGTCGTGCGCCAGGACAACATGGCACCAGCCGCAATAAAACGTCAGAATACGCGTTGCAGCTTCGTGAAAAACAAAAAGTGAAGCGCATGTATGGCGTTCTTGAGCGTCAATTTGCCAATTACTATAAAGAAGCCGCTCGTAAACGTGGCGCAACGGGTGAAAACCTTCTTGCAATGCTTGAAAGTCGCCTAGATAACGTTGTTTATCGTATGGGCTTTGGCTCAACTCGCGCAGAAGCGCGTCAGCTTGTAAGCCACCGTGCTATCATGCTTAAAAAAGCTGGCCGTGAGGAGTTTGTTCGCGTAAACATTCCATCAATTCAGCTTCAAGATGGGGATGTGATTGCCGTTCAAGAAAAATCTCGCGAACAGCTTCGAATCAAAAACGCTGTTGAGCTTGCTTCTCAGCGTGGAATTCCTGAGTGGCTAGACGTTGATCATAGCAAACTTCAAGGTACGTTTAAGCAAGCGCCTGAACGCATTGATTTGCCAGCTGAAATCAACGAAAGCTTGATTGTTGAGCTTTACTCTAAGTAATAGTTAGTTGCTGTTACAACTGAGGTTAAGACCAATAACGCAATTGCGTTTATTAAACCAGTTAAATAATTCGAGGTGACACCATGATGCTAAATGCAACTGAGTTTCTAACGCCAAATGCCATTAACGTGGATACGGTTAACGAAACGATTGCGAAAGTCACACTCGAACCGTTAGAGCGCGGCTTTGGGCATACCCTAGGAAATGCCCTTCGCCGCATCTTATTATCTTCATTACCAGGCGCAGCTGTCATTGAAGCTGAGATTGATGGGGTTAACCATGAATACTCAACGCTTGAGGGATTGCAAGAAGACGTTCTTGACTTGCTTTTAAACTTAAAAGGCTTGGCAATTACTTTGCATGACCAAAATGAAGTATTTTTGACCTTAGATAAACAAGGTCCAGGCACGATTACTGCTGCAGACATTGCGCTGCCGCATAATGTGGACATCGCCAATCCTGATTTGGTGCTTGGAACATTAAGCGAGCGCGGTCATTTAAAAATGCGTCTGCGAGTGGTAATGGGTCGTGGATATGAGCCTGCAAATCAGCGCCGTGAAGATGGTGACACCAAAGCAATTGGTCGCTTAAAGCTTGATGCAAGCTTTAGTCCTGTGCTTCGTGTTGCTTATCAGGTTGAGAACGCTCGTGTTGAACAGCGTACCGATCTTGATCGTCTTATCATTGAGCTTGAAACTAATGGCACAATTGATCCAGAAGAAGCAATTCGAAAAGCTGCCACTATTTTACAACAACAGATTTCTATCTTTGTTGACTTAGAAGCTGAAGAAGCGCCTGAGCCTGTGAAAGAAAAAGAAGAGGTCGATCCGGTGCTTTTGCGCCCTGTGGACGATCTTGAACTAACGGTTCGCTCAGCCAACTGCTTGAAAGCTGAAAACATTTACTATATCGGTGATTTGGTGCAACGTTCAGAGACTGAACTCTTAAAAACCCCAAATCTTGGTAAGAAATCATTGACTGAAATTAAAGACGTTCTGGCTTCTAAAGATTTAGAGCTTGGCATGCGTCTTGATAATTGGCCTCCTGCCGATTTGCGTGTTGATGACCGTTTTTCTTATCGTAGCCGTTAAACTTTAAGGATATTTGACCATGCGCCATCGTAAGAGTGGAGTCAAGCTGGGTCGTACCAGCAGTCATCGTAAGGCAATGTTCCAGAACATGACCAACTCACTGTTTGAGCATGAACTGATTAAAACCACGTTGCCAAAAGCTAAAGAATTGCGCCGCGTTGCCGAGCCATTAATCACTTTAGCAAAAGAAGATAGCGTTGCAAATCGTCGTTTGGCATTCAGCCGGATGCGTAGCAAAGCTATGGTTGGTAAATTATTTGGTACATTAGGACCTCGTTATCAAACTCGTCCAGGTGGCTACCTTCGCATTGTAAAATGCGGTTACCGTGATGGTGATAATGCGCCGATGGCTTATGTAGAATTGGTTGATCGCGACTAATTTTATAAAGGCTTAAGCTAAAAAAGCTCCAATTTATTTGGAGCTTTTTTTATGGCTCATGTTAACTATCAATCTACTACTAGCTAAATCATCAATGAATCCACGTTTGTTGCGCCTTGACGAATGATTTTAGGCGAGCTTTCAGTCATATCTACAATGGTGGTCAGCTTAGTTGTTTGGATTCCAGCGTTGATTAAGCCATCAATTTGATTGCTAAGCGCCTCTTCAATATCAAATGGATCATCAAGAATTTGGCTTTGATCAGGCAGAATCAATGAGCTGGTTAAAATAGGCTCATCCATAGCTTCTAATAGAGCTTGAGCAATGGGGTTACTTGGAACACGAATACCGATGGTTTTTTTCTTGGGATGAGCAAGCTTTTTGGGGACGTCACGCGTTGCTGTTAAAATAAAAGTGATCGGAGCGGGCGTATGCGCTTTTAGCTGCTTAAATTGATGATTATCCACCACCGCATAAGTTGCAATCTCACTTAAATCGCGACAAAGCAAAGTAAATTGATGCTTATCATCAAGCTCGCGGATGTGTTTTAATTTCTCCAAAGCCTCTTTGGCGCCTAGTCGGCAACCAAATGCGTAGCTGGTATCAGTTGGGTAAACGATCAGTTTGTCATCGCGCAAAAGCTGAGCGGCTTGGTCAATCAGTCGCGGTTGTGGGTTTTCTGGGTGGATGTAAAGTGTTTGCATGATGCGCTCCTTATAAAGCTGTTATTAGAATTAAAATAAATCGCCAACGACTCAACAGTATAAGAAAAAGCAGGTCTTGATAATATAATGCTGACGTTAAAGCGCGTAGTGAATCGTTAAAAAGGTGAACAGTAGCAGTTGAGCGTCACTTGGGAGGGCGCTTGGACGGCTTAGATAGTCTAGCGCTTGATCGTAAACATCAGCAGCAAAGGTGCTATGGCTGGTATCAAAGTCAGCAAATAAATTGTCTTGAGAGACTTGAAAAGGTCTTTGGCAACTTAGGGTTAATAAGCACTCAATCGCTTGTGGTTTAATTTCAACTTTTTCAAACGCTGATTGCTGCTGCGCTGATCGACCATCTGGCGCGTACCAGTAGCCAAAATCATTAAGCTTACGCCGCTTTTGACCGGCAATACACCAATGGCTCATTTCATGAAGGGCGCTTGCAAAAAAGCCATGAGCAAAAACAATTTTTGCAGGTTGATCAAAGGTTGCTGGAAAATATTCAGGTTCATGATTGCCGCGAACTAAAATGGTGTTTTGCTGAGTAAATAAAGTATTAAAGAGCTCAATTAACCATGTCGTTGCTTGTTCTTCGTGGATAAAATTAGGGCGACCGAAATTGACTAATTGATTGTTTGATAAGGTCTTGATTAAGCGCTCAGGGTTATTGATTAAGTTATCAAGTGCCAATAATAGTGCTTTGGCACGATATGAAGTCATGAGTTTAGAAAAACTTGGCGCAGTAGTTGTGGTCATCGTTATTATCAACGTTTAAGAAAGTTTTAATGAACAGCTAGAAATGGTTCTAGGCGTTGTAACAATCGGCTCCTAGAGCTTAGCAACAAATTGCGTTAGTATAGCGCTCATTATTATATATGATTTTTGTCAGCGAGGCTGCGAATGAAGCAAAGTGACGCCACCTTGTCATCTGATCACTTAAATGATCAACTGAAAACCACAATTCCTGATAGCTTAGCTTTAGAAAAGTGGGCGGATACAGATTTTAATTGGTCAGGAAAAATCCCTGTTACGGCATTTGAGCGCTTGTCGGTGCTAAGTGATGCCAGTCAATTGCCTGAGCCCTTATTAATTAATGCTCATTTTTATCGCCAAAACCATGTGCTACATTTGGTTTTTAAGGTTACAGGCGAAGTTTGGCTGACTTGCCAGCGCTGCTTAAACCCCGTTGCTGTTGATTTAACCGATGATTATGATTTGGCGCTTCTTGATGATGAAGCTCAAATTCAGCTCATTGATGAGGATCAAGACTATTTGGTGCTAAATGAGGTGGTTGAGCAATCTCATCATGAGCAATTGCTACCATTTAAAACCTTGATTGAAGATGAGATGCTGTTAAAGTTGCCTTTAGCACCCAAGCATGATGATTGCGAGATGGCGGTGGAGCAAGTTGGCGATATTCCAGAGATTGAGCAAGAAAACCCATTTGCAGCGCTTGCGGCATTAAAAGGTAAGCTTTAATTTTCAAAGCTTAGGGCTTTATTAATCGCAAAAACATGCGTATAATGACCGGTTTATTGCATTCTGGCAAAAAACTGCTGGTAATATCATTTAAAAGCAAGACTTTTAATCACAAGGCTTGTTCAAAATATGATGCCAGTTTATTACTTTTTTGATTTAATGATGCAGCGACTTTAGGTGTTGTGATGATAGCGCCTGCGTTAGTATCGATTAAAGCTGAATTTTAAGCTTACCCTTTTTAGTATAGGAGCTATATCATGGCTGTTCAACAAAACCGTAAAAGCCGTTCGCGTCGTGACATGCGCCGTTCACACCACCACATGAGCGTGGCTGAGCTGAGCATTGATGCCACTACTGGTGAAAAACATCGCCGTCACCACATGACTAAAGATGGTTTTTACCGTGGTCGTCAGTTGTTTAAAGTGAGCCAAGAGGCTTAATTGAGCCTTAAAAAGATGATCAGTCATCTTTTTATTTTGCAGCTAAGCTATAACCGCCAAGTTATTTTGCGTCTTTGATAAAGGCTGCCGGATAACTTGGTTTTTTATTGATTGAAATTTTTAGTGGTAATATTTGTTAGGCGTGCTTTGATAATGCTGAAAAAGGCTAGGCGTAAGACAAGTTGCAGTGTATAGTTTGAGCTTGCAAATTGGCAATGATTCACAACAGCCGTTTACTATTGCTAGTAATGATAGCAGCCGGTGCTGATCGTGATTGTCATTAACATCAGAGAATTCGATAACTATTTTTAAGGATAATGGGCTATGGCGTTTGCCACTGAAACTGCAACCACTTTGCCATCACGAGTTGCGGTGATTTTTCCAGGTCAAGGCTCGCAAGCGGTCGCCATGATGAGTGAGCTTGCCGAGTTATACCCACAAATTAAAGCCACGTTTTCTGAGGCAAGCCAAGCACTTGGTGAGGATTTGTGGGAGATTTGCCAAGATGATGTGCGCTTAAATCAAACCAAATACACGCAGCCAGCACTTCTTGCCGCAAGTATTGCCTTATGGCGCATTTTAGAAGATAAGCTTGAAAAAGCGCCTCGTTATTTGGCAGGGCATTCATTGGGTGAATATAGCGCGCTTTGTGCCGCTGGGGTGATCTCATTTGCGGATGCGATCCGCTTAGTTCATAAACGTGGCGAGTTGATGCAAGAAGCGGTTGCGGGCGTTGACACCGCAATGGCAGCAGTTTTAGGGCTTGAAGACAGCCGAGTTGAGACCCTTTGCGAGCAGGCAACAGAACACGTCGATGGCGCGATTGTTAATGCGGCAAACTTTAATAGCCCAGGTCAAGTGGTTGTTTCAGGAAATGAAACTGGCGTAAATGCAGTCATTGATAAAGTCCAAAATACCGGTAAAAAAGCCATTCCGCTAAAAGTAAGCGTTCCTTCACACTGCGCATTGATGACGCCTGCTACAAGCGCTTTGGCGGACATGCTTGCCGCCATTAAATTTGAGCCAGCAGTGATCCCTGTCATTCAAAATCGTCATGCTCGCGTTGAGGCTAATATTCAAGCGATTAAACAAGCGTTAACTGAACAATTAAGCGAGCCGGTGCTTTGGTCAAAAACTATGCAAGAGCTTGCCGATAAACAAATTGACATCTTAATTGAGTGTGGCAGCGGCAATGTGCTGAGCAACTTGGCAAAGCGTCAAGCTGAGCCGATTCCAAGCTATCCTACGGACAAACCTGCGCGATTAGATAAAGTACTGGAGGTACTATCATGAGCCGAACCATCACGTTAGTAACAGGCGCCAGCCGCGGTATTGGCAAAGCAGTTGCCAAGCGTTTTGCAAAAGAAGGTCATTTTGTGATTGGCACGGCAACGACTGAAAAAGGCGCGGCGCTGATCGATGATTATTTGCATGATATTGGTGGCATCGGTCGCGTTCTTGACGTTCGCGACATGAGTCAGATCGAAAAGCTATTTGAAGAAATTGAAAGCGTTTATGGCGCTGTTCAAGTTCTGGTGAATAATGCTGGGATCACCCAAGATGGCTTGCTTATGCGAATGAAAGATGAAGATTGGGACAATGTCATTGACACCAACTTAACTTCCGTTTATCGCTTGAGCAAACGCGCTATTCGCGGGATGATGAAAGCGCGCCGTGGTCGAATCATTAATATCAGCTCAGTCGTTGCCGAAATGGGGAATGCTGGTCAATCAAACTATGCGGCAACCAAAGCGGGCGTTGAAGGCTTTAGCCGGACGCTGGCACGCGAGATTGGCTCACGACAAATTACTGTAAACTGCGTCGCCCCCGGTCTTATTGAAACGGACATGACCGATGAGCTTGATGAGCGCTTACTAAACTCAATGCTTGATGCGGTGCCGATTGGGCGTTTAGGTCAACCAGAAGACATTGCAGCAGCGGTCTCGTTTTTAGCCAGTGATGAAGCCAGTTATATCACCGGTGCCGTGCTTGCGGTCAATGGCGGCATGTATATGTAATTAATATTTGCCATTAGCAAGGGATGGCAAGCTTTTGAAATCGCTAATGATCATAAACAATAAAAATATGCGTGAACGAGTGTAAACTCGATAGAATGGTGTTATAATCAAGCTACTTTTTCGCCCAAGCTTTATAGGTGGATACAAGATAAAATGCCGTGATGATAAGTTATAAGCCAAGCTGATAACATCGGGTCAAATAAAACGCATGACGCAAACGGTATTTTGCCAATCAAGCCAACATATTATCAATAACAAAGGAGCATTATATGAGTAATGATACTGAAGCAAGAGTTAAGTCAGCCGTTGCTGAACAGTTAGGAATGAACGTTGAAGACATCAAAAATGATGCTTCTTTTATGGAAGATCTTGGCGCTGATTCATTAGATTTGGTTGAGCTGGTCATGTCATTTGAAAGTGACTTTGGCATCACCATCCCTGATGAAGATTCTGCTGAATTGACTACCGTTCAAAAAGCCATTGACTACGTTCAAGCTCAGCTTTAAGACAGGAAACGGTCTTAATTATAGGAGCCTTTGAAGGTTGTTAATAAAGGCTTTTATAAGACTTGAAAACCGTCTGATTTTGATCAGGCGGTTTTTTTATTTTAATGATACTCAATTAACGAAAGTCGCGAGGTTTTAACATTAATCAACATACGCTTACTTTGCAATATTCAGCAGTTTGCTATACTTATTTTCGTTCAATAATATTTCGTTCAATATTAACTATAAAAATTAGGTCATGCAAACAGTAGCATTTAACAAAAACTTTATTTAACAAAAGTTAGCCTAGTTTTTATAACAACGATAAATAATAAGCAAATAAAGGAGAGATCATGGGAGTGTTTAGTTTTGCCAAAAGCGTTGGTGATAAAATTTTTCATCGTGATGATACCAAACACCAAGCAGAAACAGAAACTCATGCCGATGCCAGCAAACCTGTTCAGCCTACTGAGCCATCAGCACAATCGGTTGCCAATATTTTGTTGCACCGCATTCAACAGCAAAATTTGAATATCAGCAATCTCAAGGTTAAATATACCGGATCAACGGATACTGCCGAGATTAGTGGAACGGCAAAAACGCAAGCAGATCGCGAAAAAGCCATTATTGCCGTAGGAAACGTTCAGAACGTTGCTAAAGTTATTGACAATATTACCGTTGAGCAGCAGTCTCCTGAATCTACCATGTATACCGTCCAATCAGGTGATACCTTATCAAAAATTGCAAAAAGCGTTTATGGCTCAACAGATGACTATATGAAAATCTTTGAAGCTAATAAGCCATTATTATCTGATCCAAATAAAATTTATCCAGGACAAGTATTAAGAATTCCAAAATCATAATCAGTCTAATAAAGTAATTTAATAAAAAAAGCCTTTTGACAATCAAAAGGCTTTTTTTTAAGTGATAAAAAAGACCATTTTATGGCTATAGCGATTGGGTTGATATTTTTTTAAGTTTTTGATTTTGCTCATTAATTGCCCAGTTAATATGCTCATTAAGCATGGCGTTATGGACATGTTTTTGACGAGATAGGGCGCTTATAATTTCAGAACTTGGCGGCGCGTTTCCTAATCCAATGGCGATATTTCGTAAAAAATTAATAAATCCCGTCCGGCGAAGCGGGCTACCTTGGGTATTATTTAAAAAGGTGTCCTCTGACCACTGCCAAAGCTCAAGCAAGCTGCTGTCATCGAGCCGATTTCGGGGCAAAAAATCCTCAACGGGCGTCAGTTTGGCATAGCGATTCCAAGGGCAAATCAGCTGACAATCATCGCAGCCAAAGATACGATTGCCAATAGCACGGCGGTATTTAAGATCAATTGCGCCTTCATGCTCAATGGTTAAGTAAGAAATGCAAGCGCTGGCGTTGACTTCATAAGGGGCGACAATGGCTTTGGTAGGGCAAATGTCAATACAAGCTTGGCAGCTGCCGCAATGCGGCGTTATGGGCGAATCATCCGGTAAGTCTAAACTAATAAACAGCTCACCTAATACGAAAAATGATCCAGCGGATTTATTTAATAAAAGCGTGTGCTTTCCTGTCCAGCCAAGACCTGCGGCATCAGCAATGGCGCGCTCAAAAATAGGGGCAGAATCGCTAAAGGGTCGAAAAACAAAATCTTGCTCAGAGCAGATGCCAAGATGTTGCCATTCTGGAAGCTTTGTGGCAATTTGATGGGCTAACTGCTTAAGACGACCGCGCATGGTTTTATGATAATCGCGACCGCGAGCATAGCGGGCGATGATGGCATGATTGGGTCGCAGATCATCTTCAATCGTCCGCGGTTTAATGGGATCGGTAAGATAATCCATGCGAACGCTAACGATGGTTTTTGCGCCTTCGACCAGTTGTTCAGGATGGGCTCGCAGCTCATGATTGTTATGTAAAAACTGCAATTGACCTTCGTAGCCTTTATCAAGCCACTGCTGCAAATGCGCCATTTGTTTTTTAAATAACGGATGGTGAACAGAGATAAAGCCGCAATCGGCAAACCCAAGCGCTATGGCTTGGCTTCGAATCCACGCTTTAACTTCAATCACTGAGGCTTTTGGCAAATCTTCATTTGAATGGGATTTTTGGGTCATAACGCTATAATTTTAAACTAAGTTGTCCTATGTTCATTATAGCGTTAAAAATCGCTGCATTTAAAAAGATAACTGCCAAGCCCTTTATAAAACAAAATAAATAAGGACAAAAGGTGATGACCAATGTTAATGCTTTTAGCTCGCTAAATTCTCAAGAGCCGTGCCATCTGACTTTAAATAAAAGCGCTGCGCCAATCGATCTTTATGATGCTGATCAAATAAAGCAAATCGAGCAAGCTTGGTTTGATCAAAGCTTTGATCGCTTTGGGCTGATGCAGCAAGCGGCTTGGCAAATGGCTCAGCAAATTATTAAGGGCTATCGACCAAAACTTTCGGCAAGACCAAAATCGCCTATCGCTTTAATTTGGGTAGGTGAGGGTAATAATGGGGGCGATGGTTGGTTAATTGCTCATTATTTGCAGCAAGCAGGCTGGCAGGTTCACGTTATTTTAGTAACGGAAAGTCATCATAAAAAATTAACGGCAAACGAGACTGATGAAAATAGTGCCGATCGCGCTCGCGATCTCGCAATTTCGGCAAACTGTCCTTATAAGTGCTTTAAAGAGATCGCCGATACCTATCAAGATCAAGATCAACATCAGCACCATTTATTAAATGCCGATGTTTATGTTGATGCTATATTTGGAATTGGATTATCCCGAGCTCCAACGGGAGTCTTTAAAGACGCGATTAAGTTATTTAATCAAGCGGCAATGGAAAGTCACGCTTGGGTGATTGCTGCTGACATTCCAAGCGGGCTTATGGCGTCAACAGGTCAAGTCTTTGATGGGACTGCCGTTAAAGCCGAGGTAACCTTATGTTTAATTGCGCGAAAGTTAGGGCTGCATACCAAAGATGGCTTGGATTATTGCGGGGACATTATTGATCTGCCTTTAATTCCGCAAGCTCTACCGCCAAAAGCGCTCAGATTATCGCAACCTAGCGCTATTCCGCGTCGTCAGCAAAATAGCCATAAAGGCAGTTTTGGTCATGTGATCATTATTGGCGGCAATCAAGTCAACGGCTCGCAGGGCATGGGCGGCGCTACGATATTGGCATCGGCAAGTGCGCTTGCAATGGGTGCTGGCAAGTTAACAGTAGCTTGTCATAAGGCGTTTCATAGTGCGCTTTTGACCGTACTGCCGGATGCTATGACTGCTGATTTGCATGATGAACAAGGCGTTTGTCAGCTGATTAAAGCTGCGGACGTTATTGCCATTGGCATGGGACTTGGTCGCGATAAGCCTGCAAAAAACTTATTTATTAACTATGTTCAAGCTGCTATTAACCATGATAAACCGCTTATTATTGATGCCGATGGCTTATATCATTTGGCAGCGCTTAATTTAGATCAGCATTTTTTAATCGATCAGCTAAAAGCATTTAGCCAAAAGCAATCGCTTTATTTAACGCCGCATAGTGGCGAGGCGGCAACCTTATTAAATAGCAGCGCGGATAATGTGGAAGCGGATAGAGTGTCAGCAATTTATGCTTGTCAAAATCACTTTGGCGGCGCTTGGGTATTAAAGGGTGCAGGGTCGCTTATTTTGCAAGATCAGCTGTTTGTTTGTGGTACGGGAAATTCAGGGATGGCAAGCGCTGGCATGGGCGATGTGTTATCAGGCGTCATTGCAGGGTTGCTCGCCCAAAAGGATTTGGCAGAGTTACCAAATCCGTTAGCACAAGCGGTACTGATTCATGGCTTAGCGGGAGATATTTTAGTGAATGGTAACTCAAAATCACATCATTTTGAGCAAAATGGTCTTGTCATTGGTCAGCGCGGGCTGCAAGCTCAAGATATGCCAGCAGCCATTCGCCATGTGGTCGAAGCTTTTACAATTTAGCTTATGTAAGAACTTAGCTTGCGCAGTATTGGCTAATGGCTTGCTGGACACGATCGCGTTTAAGTTCAATCTCGCGGCTGTCTAAATATTTGCGATTGCCATTGGCGTCCATTTCATAGATGCGACCGCCAACATTTAAGTTGGTTAAATTATTTCTTAAAGACTGACAGCGCTGGGCGTTGGCATTGGCTTCTTGCTCTTGAATTCTAGCTTCAAGTTGAGCGACGCGCTGATCTTCAGCGCTTGGCGTGGCAGGCTGCTGATTGGGATCAGTTTTTCCAGCGTATTGCCCGGCGCTTGCTTGTCTGCCGTCACTGCGAAATTCAATCACTTCCACATTTTTGCCATGTTGCGGCGGATACTGGCTGTATTTAACCTCACCAAAACTGCCAATGGACTTATAAACCTGAATGGCGTGACTTTGGGTCATGCTTGCTGTCAAGCAAATCGTGGTCAATGCGCAAACAAGCCAAGTTTTGGCGTCCATGATTGATAAAGGCATAATGCAATCCTTAAAGCGTTAATATCATCAAAAAGTATCAGCCCAAAGTCGGCTTATGATCCTACGCGCAAAGGATTGCGCGATAATAAAGAAGTGAACTTATTTTAACAAAATTTACTTATGAGATCACCAAGTTTAATAACCATTAGTTAGTATTGACTATCATAAGTTTTTCTTGACAATACCGCATAAATTAACGAAGATAATAACTGTTGATTGGTCAGCGAGCGGCTTTTTTTATTGCCGTAGCGCTTGCAAATCCGCTTCTCCAAGGCGCTTATCGGTGATCTTGGTCAGCTGATTTCTTTGTGACAATAGCCGCTAAATTTAAGCTCAAAAAAGCTAAGTTGGCAGTTATCGTTTCTGGACTTATCGGTCTACAATGACTAAAACAAACTTATTGTTATTTAAATCGTGATAACGTCAAAGCGATTGCCTTTGCTTATCATGAGGGATAAAAATAATAAGCTTCTTTTAAAGGTGCTGCTGCATCTTGTCACTGATTGCCGATGATACCATCAATCATCTAACCTCGATCATCATATTCTATGAGTATGAGACTCATCGTCTTGACATAAAAATCAATAAGCCGCTTTTAGCCTTATTGACGCCGCAAATAAAAGGTGACGACAGTGACGCAAACCACGCAAAGCCCTAATATGACGGGCATCAATCAATCCGGAAATGCCGCTAAACATTTTAAAGAAAAGCAGCAACTGCTCGCTGAAGGTAGCGATAAGCCAGTCATGATGTCTGGGGCGGAAATGCTGGTGCAAGCGCTGACCGATGAGGGAGTCAAATACATTTTTGGCTATCCGGGTGGCGCGGTATTGCATATTTATGATGCCTTATTTCAGCAAGATAATATCGAGCACATTTTAGTTCGCCATGAACAAGCTGCCGGACATATGGCAGACGCTTACTCGCGGGTGACTGGAAAAGCGGGCGTGGTTTTGGCAACTTCAGGACCTGGCGCGACCAATACCGTTACCGCCATTGCAACGGCGTTTATGGACTCAGTGCCCATGGTGGTGATTGCAGGGCAGGTGCCAAGCAGCCTTATTGGCGAAGATGCGTTTCAAGAAACGGATATGATTGGCGTGTCACGACCCATCGTCAAACACAGCTTTCAAGTTCGCCACGCCAGTGAAATTCCAACCATTGTCAAAAAAGCCTTTTATATTGCTGAATCTGGACGCCCAGGTCCTGTGGTCATTGATATTCCAAAAGACATGACCGCGCCAAACGAAAAATACGCTTATGAGTACCCAAAAGAGGTGTTTGTTCGCTCGTATCAACCTTCCGTTAAAGGTCATTCTGGTCAAATCAAAAAAGCGGTTGAAACATTACTGGCGGCAAAACGTCCCGTGCTTTATTCAGGTGGCGGCGTGATTTGGGGCAATGCCAATGAAGAGCTTACCGAGCTTGCGCACCGCTTGAATTTGCCCGTGACCAATACCCTTATGGGACTTGGCGCGTTTCCAGGATCGGATCGTCAGTTTTTAGGAATGCTGGGTATGCATGGCACTTATGAAGCCAATATGACCATGCATCACGCCGATGTCATTTTAGCCGTTGGCGCGCGTTTTGATGACCGCGTGACCAATAACGTCAAAAAATTCTGCCCAAATGCCACCATTATTCATATTGATATTGATCCGGCATCCATTTCTAAAGCAATCATGGCGCATATCCCAATTGTTGGTGATGTCAAATCGGTATTGACCGATATGCTTGAGATGATTGGCGATGACAAAGCTTTAGACCAACATGCGCTCCTTGATTGGTGGTCGCAAATCAATGAGTGGCGCAAGCGTCATGGTCTGCGCTACGATACCAATACTGAAAACGGCATCAAGCCGCAAAGTGTGATTGAAGCGCTTGATCGCGTAACCCATAGCAATGCCATTATCACAAGTGATGTCGGTCAGCATCAGATGTTTGCCGCCCTTTATTATACTTACAATGAGCCGCGGCAATGGCTCAATTCAGGTGGTCTTGGCACCATGGGCGTTGGCTTGCCGTATGCGATGGCAGCAAAGCTTGCTTATCCTGAGCGCGATGTGGTTTGTATTACGGGTGAAGGCTCAATTCAGATGAATATCCAAGAGCTGTCAACCTGTTTGCAATATAATTTGCCAGTGAAGATTTTAAACTTAAATAATGCTCAGCTTGGTATGGTAAAACAGTGGCAAGACATGATCTACGAAGGTCGTCACGCCCACTCTTACATGGACTCCTTGCCAGATTTCATTAAGCTTGCTGAAAGCTATGGTCATGTGGGGATCAAAATTACTGACCCTAGCAAAATGGAAGAACAGCTTGCCGAAGCGATGGCAATGAAAGACAAACTGGTCTTTATTGATGTTTATGTGGATCGAAATGAGCATGTCTACCCGATGCAAGTTGCCGGTCAGACCATGCGCGATATGTGGTTATCAAAAGGGGAGCGAACCTAATGCAGCAGCATCTGATTTCAGTATTAATGGAAAACGAAGCCGGATCGTTGTCGCGGTTGGTTGGACTCTTCTCTCAGCGTGGCTACAATATCGAAACGCTAAATGTCGCCCCAACTGAAGACCCCTCGATTTCAAGGTTGACATTAACCACCATCACCTCTCCTGAAAAAATTGAGCAAATCACCAAGCAGCTGCATAAGCTGATTGAAGTGGTTAAAGTATTGAATTTGTCCAATACCGTTCACGTTGAGCGCGAGTTGATGCTGATTAAAGTTCGAGCAACGGGCAGCCACCGCGAAGAAATTAAGCGCAGTGCCGATATCTTTCGCGCGCAAATTGTCGATGTAAACAGCAATTTATATACCATTCAAATCGTTGGTGATACCGCCAAGCTTGATGGCTTTATCGATGTGATTGGTCGCGAGCGCATTTTAGAAGTGGTGCGCTCAGGCGTCATCGGCATTGCTCGCGGTGAAAAGACTTTGAGCATTTGATATCAATGAAATAACAGCTAAGCCAAACGTTTAGCTTAAACTAAAGTAATTTTAATGCGGTGTAATACGCTTATTTAAGCCATTACACCAACGACCCATGGCTTACCATGACTTAGGAAAAGGACGCTATCTATGAACGTTTATTATGACAAAGACTGTGATTTATCGATCATCCAAGGTAAAAAAGTTGCGATTATCGGCTATGGCTCACAAGGTCACGCCCACGCGCTAAACTTGCAAGATTCAGGAGTCGATGTTACCGTCGGTCTGCGCGCAGGATCAAGCTCATGGAAAAAAGCTGAAAATTCAAACCTAAAAGTAGCTGAAGTTGAAGAAGCGGTTGCCGCTGCTGACGTGGTCATGATTTTGACCCCAGATGAGTTTCAAAAAGAGCTTTACAGCGATGTGATTGAGCCGAACATCAAAGAAGGCGCAACTTTAGCCTTTGCTCATGGTTTTGCCATCCATTATAACCAAGTCGTTCCCCGTAAAGACTTGGATGTGATCATGGTTGCGCCAAAAGCACCAGGTCACACGGTTCGCTCAGAATTTGTTAAAGGCGGCGGTATTCCTGATTTGATCGCCATCTATCAAGACGCTTCAGGTCAAGCCAAACAATTGGCATTGTCTTATGCTTCAGGCGTTGGCGGCGGTCGCTCAGGAATTATCGAAACCACCTTTAAAGATGAAACCGAAACCGATCTTTTCGGTGAGCAAGCCGTACTTTGTGGCGGCGCAGTTGAGCTTGTTAAAATGGGCTTTGAAACCCTAACTGAAGCCGGCTACGCTCCTGAAATGGCATATTTTGAATGCTTACATGAGTTAAAATTGATCGTTGACTTAATGTATGAAGGCGGCATTGCAGATATGAACTATTCAATCAGTAACAACGCTGAATACGGCGAATACGTCACTGGTGTTGAGGTCATCAATGAGCAATCTCGCGAAGCCATGCGCAACGCCCTAAAACGCATCCAATCTGGCGAATACGCGAAAATGTTTATCAATGAAGGCATGAGCAACTACCCATCAATGACCGCACGCCGCCGTAACAACGCTGCTCACGATATCGAAGTGACCGGTGCCAAGCTTCGTGCGATGATGCCTTGGATTGGTGGTAACAAAATCATCGATAAAGACAAAAACTAAGCGATAATCCTTAAAAAGCATTATTAAAGCCCATGTCATTTTGGCATGGGTTTTTTTATGAAAGCCTTGAAAGCATAAGACGCCGACCTTATTTATCATGGCGATCAAAGCTTTTGACCGCTGAATTTAACTACGTTATTTTATCCAAGTGTGAGTGTTTCAAATGTCGTTTCCAAATGGGCTAACGCCGCAACTGTTCTATGTGATTTTTAGTGGCATGGTTGCCATCTTTATTTGGATTGAGGCATTCATGCTAAAAAAGAACAGTGGAAAGCTGCCTAAATCGACTCTATTTCAACTCAGCTCATTATTAGATACTGTTTGGTTTTTTGTTTCAGTAGCGGTGCTTTATCTAATTGATCTGACTCCGATTGCACTTGTTATCCCAGCGGCTTACGGCGTTTATACGCTTGTTGGCTGGGTTTATGGCTCAAGGCTTTTGCGCAAAAAAGGCATTCCTGACTCACCAAAAGCTTTGGTCGTGCCTAGCAAATATATCGCTTATAGTCAGTCATTTGCGCAAGTATTTTTCCTACTTTGTGTATTTGTTCTTATCAGTCCTAAAATTGGGATTTAACGGGTTAAAAGCAAAACTAGCCATTTAGCAAGTAAAATTTCATTGCGAACTTAAGTTTATTGTTAAGAAATGAAATTATTTACAAAACTCATTAATTTATTCTGTTAATCGATTTAAAAACTGCTATACTACAACAGTACTCAGGGGATTTTGATTAAAAATACTGAAATATCATTAAGGTATAAAAGTATCGCGATTAATGTTCTTATCTTAATTAAGCTGGGTATTTATCAATCAATCGGTGATGACTTGAGTCGCACCAATCGTTAAAAAGTTAGGAAAATTTATGTCTGAGAAAGTTGAAGGCACTGTAAAGTGGTTTAATGAAGCTAAAGGTTTTGGTTTTATCGCTCAAGATAACGGCGGACAAGACGTATTCGCCCACTACAGCGCAATCCAAGGTAATGGTTTCAAAACCCTAGCCGAAGGTCAAAAAGTGTCTTTCATTTTAGGTGAAGGCAAAAAAGGCCCACAAGCTGAGCAAATCGAAGCGATCTAATGTTAAAGCTTGGGAAGTCTTTCTGAGATTCAGTCAGCCTTTTATGCTTAAAATGACATCAACGCCAGATTAATTTGCTGAATAAGCAAATCCTATCGTTTAGACTGTATCGTAAAAGCAACCTTTAATCGGGTTGCTTTTTTTTGTCTAAAAACTTAACTTTTTAATAATATATAAGTCTGATCGTTGCAATAATTGTCTAGTAAAAATAGAAAAAAGTTTATTAAAATAATTAACTTAACTTATGAGTACTAAAATTTGTTAATTAATGGTGACAAATTTATGACGCATTATTCACGGCGTCGTCTTGATTTAACGTGAAGGCTCTTGCAAGATAGTTGAGGCGAATCGCAATTGCGAACGGGCGTTACTTTAAGATGGGTTTGCTGTGATTTTATTGACAGATCAAACTAAACTTATGTGAAAGTTGCCTAATTATTAAAAAATCATATTAAATTTGGCTTATGATAAGCCCTTTTTATTCATTACTATAACGAGGATCGTATGAAAGCACTAGTCGCCGTCAAGCGGGTTATTGATTATAACGTTAAAGTTCGGGTGAAAGCAGATCATTCAGCAGTGGATTTGACCAATACCAAAATGTCTATCAATCCGTTTGATGAGATTGCCGTTGAAGAAGCGGTTCGGCTCAAAGAAGCGGGCGTGATTGATGAAATTATTGTCGCCTCTATTGGTCCAAAAGAGTCTCAAGAGCAAATCCGCTCAGCGCTAGCCCTCGGCGCCGATCGTGGCATTTTGGTACAAACTGAGGATAAAGCCTATCCGCTTCAAGTTGCCAAAATTCTAAAAAGCATTGCTGAAACTGAAGGCACAGAAATCATCTTACTGGGTAAGCAAGCCATTGATGATGATAACAATCAGACCGGTCAGATGCTTGCAGCATTGATGGGCGCGCCGCAAGGCACATTTGCTTCAAAAGTAGTGGTTGAAGGCAATGAAGTGAAGGTAACTCGCGAAGTTGATGGCGGCTTGCAAACCGTTGCGCTTGATTTGCCTGCAATTATCACAACCGATTTGCGTTTAAATGAGCCGCGCTACGCCAAATTGCCAAACATCATGAAGGCAAAGAAAAAGCCGCTTGATGAAAAAACCCCTGCGGATTTTGGCGTGGATATGACTTCAAAACAACAAATCATCCAAGTTGAGCCGCCAGCGGATCGTAAAGCGGGTATCAAAGTAGGATCAGTTGATGAATTGGTTGATAAACTTAAAAATGAAGCAAAAGTTATTTAATTGGTCGTTAAACGCTAACTCATTTTATAGTAATTGATAACATTAAAATAAAGGACAATAACGATGGCAATTTTGGTATATGGTGAGCATGACAATGTCAGCTTAAAAAAAGCAACACTGAACACCATTGCGGCGGCAAAGCAAATGGGCGATGAGGTTCATGTTTTGGTCGCAGGAAGTAACAATCAAGCGGTTGCTGCTGCTGCCGCAAAAGCTGAAGGCGTAAGCAAAGTTTTAGTGGCGGATAACGCCGCTTATGAGCATCAAATGGCAGAAAATATTGCACTGTTGGTGAGCGATGTAGCAGGTGGTAACTATAGCCATGTGGTAGCAGCAGCAACAACGACCGGTAAAAACTTTATGCCGCGCGTGGCAGCGCTTTTGGATGTCAGTATGATTTCTGATGTCACCGCAGTGATTGATGCCAATACCTTTAAGCGCCCAATTTATGCAGGCAACGCGACAGCAACGGTTCAAACCTCTGAAAGCAAAATTGTTGTTACGGTTCGTACTACAGCTTTTGATGCGGTGGCAAGCGAAGGTGGTTCGGCAAGCATTGAAACGCTTGATGACGTTCAAAACGCCGGTAAGTCGCAATTTGTCAGCGAAGAGATGGCAAAATCGGATCGCCCAGAGTTGACCTCAGCAAGTATTGTGGTTTCAGGGGGTCGCGCGCTTGGCAGCGAGGAGAACTTTGAAAAGTATATTGAGCCACTTGCTGACAAACTTGGCGCGGCAGTCGGGGCATCTCGCGCGGCAGTTGACGCAGGTTACGTTCCAAACGATATGCAAGTTGGTCAAACGGGTAAAATTGTGGCTCCTGATTTGTATATTGCTGCCGGAATTTCAGGCGCCATCCAGCATTTAGCGGGAATGAAAGACTCTAAGGTAATTGTAGCAATTAACAATGACCCAGAATCACCAATTGCAAGCATTGCTGATTATTATTTAGAAGGCGATTTGTTCAGTGTGCTTCCTGAGTTGACCAGCAAAATTTAAGTTGACACTTGCTACAAAAAAACCCGCCAAAGATTAGCGGGTTTTTTTTTGAAGTTGTAAGTTACGTTTTATTTAGAGCTATAGTGGCGCTGACGCAGCGTTTCATAAAGGCAAAGCGATCCTGCAATAGCAACATTTAAGCTTTCTTGACCATTAGGCTGCGGCAGGGCAATGGCGGTTGCTGATTGTAAAAAGTTTTGGCTCACCCCTTGACCTTCATGTCCCATCACCCAAGCCAAAGGCGATTGCAAATCGTAATCATAAATGAGCGTTTTGGTGTGTGAGCTTGTGGCTAACAGCGGCACTTTAACGTGAGCCAATACGTCATCAATGCTAAGCCCCTCAAAAATACTCAAAGAAAACTGCGCTCCCATACCAGCGCGTAACGTCTTTGGTGACCAAGCTTGCGCCGTTTGCGTGGTGCAAAGGATCGTGTTAACGCCAACTGCTGCTGCCGTTCTAAGGAGCGCCCCAACATTACCGCTGTCTTGAACGTCATTTAAAATCAGGCAGTCATTATGAATAGCAGTAAGCTTTGGCGTTGGGATATCAATGATCGCTAAAATATCAATTCCTGTGCCAAGGGTTTTAACACTGCTATAAAGCGCATCAGTCAAGGTGAGCACGGTCGTGGTTTCAGTCAAGCGGCTTAACAGCGCTTGAACCTCGGGGTGGTGATGCATGGATTCAGCGACCATGACCTGATTTATTGTCAGCGGGCTGTTCAGCGCGGCATCAATTAGATGCGCGCCTTCAAGGATGGTTTGACCTGATTTTTTGCGCTGGCGTGATTGAGAAAGCAGCGCTTTAACCAATTTGACCTGCGGATTTTTATCCGAGGATATTGGCTCAAAAGCAAAGATTGCCATTACTTAGCGCTACCTTGTTGACCAGATAGCGAGTGAATATGAAGACTTTTAACATAATCTACTTCATTTTTACTGCCTAAAACGACTGGAACGCGCTGATGAATGTCAATAGGAGTAATATCCAAAATACGATTGATGGCATCAGTTGCGCCGCCGCCTGCGCGTTCAATAAGTAGGCTCATCGGATTGGCTTCATACATCAAGCGCAGTTTGCCGGCTTTGTTAGGATCTTTGGTGTCAAAAGGGTAGGTGAAAATACCGCCGCGGCACAAAATACGGTGGACGTCGCCGACCATCGCCGCAACCCAGCGTGTGTTAAAATCGCGACCGCGAGCGCCGGTTTTGCCAGCAATCAGTTCGTCAATATACTGCTGCATTGGCGCTTGCCAGTAGCGATAGTTGGAGCTGTTAATCGCGTATTCTTTGGTGTCCGCATCAATCTGAACGCGATCATTAATTAAAATAAACGCATGGCTGTCCGGATCAAGGCTAAACATAGCAACGTTATCGTTGACGGTTAAAGCCAGCATGGTTGAGGTGCCATAAAGCAAATATCCGGCGGCTAATTGCTGATTTCCCGCTTGTAAAAAATCGCTGTTTTGGCTTTTTTGACCTTGGTTTTGATACGGTAAAATTGAGAAAATCGTGCCAACTGCCATATTGATATCAATATTTGAGGAGCCATCAAGTGGGTCAAATAATACAAGTAAGCTGCCGTTATCATTGGCGGGAGTGGCATCATCAAGCTCTTCTGAAGCGACGCCTGCGCAGTGCTTATTTTGGGTGAGGGCGTCAAGGAGCAAGTCATTGGCAAGAACGTCCAGCTTTTTTTGGTCTTCACCTTGGACGTTTTGGTTTCCTGCTTCCCCTAAAATATCGGCAAGCGCGCCTTTTTTAAGCAAGTTTGAAATGTTTTTGCCAACGTCTGTGATGGTGGTGATCACTTCACTTACGGCGTTATTGGTCGCGTTATTTTGTAAATATTGGGCTAACGTGGTCATAAAGTTTCCTGAAAGTTTGGATATAAAAAAGGAATAGGGTGGAGTAATCTGCTGGCATGAATGAAATTAGCCGTGGCAGCAGCTTTGTCCTTGGGGCAAAATCAGCTAAACTATAGCTAAAATGATAAGTGTTGTGGCGAATCAGCGCAAGAATTTGTACATTGTTAGTGCCAAGCGCGCAATTTTTGCTAAATTGTAGCAAATACAAGGCAAAAAGTCGCTGAAAGCCGTCGATTCTTATCACTCACTTTTTTATTTTTTGCCAACCAAAAAGGCGAACCATGATGCCAACTGACCAAAATCTTGATTATCCTCATTTGAGAACTTCAGCCTCGCGGACTTTGGCGACTGACTTTGCCAAAGTTGACCCCAATACCATTCACGAGCGGCTTAACGCGTCCTTAAGCAAACCACAGCTTAATGAGGATGGCAGCATTCGTCACTTTTTGGGGGTAGAAGGGCTGAATAAAGCTCAGCTTAAAGCGATTATTGAAAAAGCGGAGACGTTTTTTGATGAGAAAGGGCAATTGGTTGACCGCCCTGAGCTTGACGGCTGTACGGTGATGAATTTGTTTTTTGAGCCGTCAACGCGAACGCGAACGACCTTTGAGGTAGCTGAAAAGCGCTTGGGCGCTAACGTAATCAACATTGATATTGCGCGATCAAGTACCCAAAAAGGTGAAAGCCTTCGCGATACGCTTTGGAATTTGCAAGCGATGACGGCAGATATTTTTGTGGTTCGTCATTCAGCCTCGGGCGCGGCGCATTTTATGGCAACGGAAGTCACGCCGGATATCGCCATTATTAACGGTGGTGATGGCTGGCATGCCCATCCGACCCAAGGGATGCTTGATATGCTGACCATTCATCGCTCCATGCCAAGACCATTTGAAGAATTGTCAGTGGCAATTATTGGCGATATTAAGCACTCAAGGGTTGCCCGCTCCGATATTAGCGCGCTGAAAACGCTTGGCGTTAAAGACATTCGCGTCATTGCACCAAAAACTTTGCTGCCAAAAGGTATTGAACGCTTTGGGGTGCAAGTGGTTGAAACGATGGAGAAGGGACTTTTGGACTGTGATGTGGTCATGGGACTACGGATTCAAAATGAGCGCATTGGTTCGCCGCTTTTGGCGTCATCAAACGAGTATTATAAACAGTACGGGATTACCCCTGAGCGCTTGGCATTGGCAAAACCGGATGCGCTGGTGATGCACCCAGGACCTATGAACCGCGGCGTTGAGATTGCCTCAAGCGTGGCGGATGGCGCGCAATCGGTGATTTTGCAGCAGGTCAATAACGGCATTGCCATCCGAATGGCGGTGTTGTCGCTTGCGATGAAAGGTCAGCGTGACCACCAAGCTGCGCGTTAAGGTTTGATCCTAATTTCTACTTTGCTCCCAATTATTTTATGGTAATGCTCATGACCGCCCAAACTTATATTGATTTGCTCCCTAAAGCTTTTGAAAACTCGCTCACCAAAACCGCTCAAGAAAAACTTTCAACCTTTAACCAGGTGATTGCTGATGACTTGGATAACGCTCAAGATGCCTTTTGGTTATTGCCGCCGCTGGTTGATTTGTGCGCGCGACTTCGTGAACCCGGTCAGCAGCAGCATGGCACACTGATTTCAGAAGGTCATGCCGCACGAGCCAACGGTTTTTTGCATGTGGTGATTCCGCCCGATACCAATCCAATTTTAGAAAACGGCTCGCTACTTAAAGGGCTTCGCGAGCGTGCGCTTGAAGATGGCGGCATTTATTTACATATTTTAGGGGCATTAAGCGCCGGTCTTGAAGGCGAGTGCCCTGCAAATATTGCAGGACTTAAAAAAGGCGGCTGCATTGCGGTATCCAATGCTCGCCAGCCATTTGCCAATGATTTGGTCTTGCTGCGAACTTTAGAGTATGCGGCAACCTTTGGCATGAAAGTCTTTTTTTATCCCGATGAGCCAAGTTTATCTAAAAATGGCGTGGCTCACGAAGGCTATATTGCCTCGTATCACGGCTTGCAAGGGATTCCTTGGATTGCTGAAACGGTGGCGCTCTCCACGCAGTTGCTGATGGTTGAGGAAACCGGAATCGCCGCGCATTTTAGCCAATTAACTTGTAAATCCTCAGTTGAGCTCATGCGCTGGGCAAAAAATAAAGGGCTTCCGGTCACCTGCGATGTTGCTATGCATCAATTGTACCTGACCGATGATAATTTAGAAGGCTTTAACGCGCTGGCTTATGTGCTCCCGCCGCTACGAAGTAACACCGACCAACAAGCGCTGCGAAAAGGGCTAAAAGACGGCACGATTGATGCGATTTGTAGTCACCATGAGCCGCTTAACAGCACCGCCAAAAAAGCGCCGTTTGCAGAATGCACCCCCGGAATTTCAAACTTTGATTCCTTTATGGCGCTGGCTTGCCAATTGGTTCGTGAGGAAGTGCTCACCCTTGACGAGCTGGTCGCCAAAATCTGCCTAAACCCTGCCAAAATCGCCGGAATCGAAGCGCAGTATGACAGCGTTGGCGGCGCGGTGTTGGTTGATCCGAATCTGACTTGGCAAGTTAATAACGAGACGATGGCATCCAATGGCAAAAATACGCCGTTTTTTGGTCAAAACTTGACCGGTCGCGTGGTGGAGACATTCTTTGGCTAATTTGCCACAAAAAGCGCCGCCGCAATCAAGCGAAGCCATCAAAGCCGTTGCCATTTATGAGATTGTCAAAGGCATCGGCGCGCTGATTGGTGCCGCGCTGCTTTGGCATTGGCATGACAATTTGCAGCTTTGGGTTGATCATGTTGCCACGCGTTGGCAGCGTGATTTTGGTGAGCTGTTAGCGCCGCAAGTGGCAAGCGTGGTTGAGATCGCCCAAAAAGCCAATCAAGACTGGTCGCTGTTTTTACTTTTGATCTTTTTTTATGCCAGCCTGCGCTTTTTGGAAGCTTATGGGCTTTGGCAAGATAAAATTTGGGCGTATTGGTTTAGCGTTTTAGGCTATGGGATTTTTATTCCCGTTGAGCTTTATTATTTGCTGACCAGTCCTTTTGACTGGGTTAAGCTTGGCATTTTTATGCTAAACGCGGTGATTGTGATTGTGGTTTATCGCAATATGAAACAAAAAGGCTTGCTCTGATGGCAAGCCTTTTTTTAGGTTAAATCTTTAGTCTTTTTGATGCGGATTGTCCGCCTCGGTGATGATGTTGCCTTTAGCATTGGCAGCTTCTTGGCTAAAGTCGTCATCTGGGATTAAGATTTTATTGTCGTGATTGTCATAGTCTTTATCGCTATCTTCGTCAAAGGGCGCCGGCTCAAATTTGTTTTTGGTGCTGTCATCCTCTTTTTGCGATGGTGTTGTGGTAGTCGGGCTTGGGCTTTTTTGATGTAAGATATCACCAAATTTATAAGCTCTTGCCGAAGTGGCTGCTGCTGCATCGGTCTTGTTATCGGCTTTATCTTCTTTATCAAACAGCTTATCACTGTGCGGCTTTTTCGCAGAATCGCTATAACCGGTTGCTTTTTTGCGCGGCTGGCTATGAGCAAAGATGCTGGCAAGCGGCACAGCAAGCTGATTGCGAGCGCATTTTTCGGTATTTTCAAAGCGCTGAACGAGTAAGCTGAGCCAAGGCTGCTGATGCTGATCCTTCATTTCATCCAGCTCATCTTTGATGGGCAGCGGATACGGCAAGGTTTTATAAAAATCCCAAAGCGTCATGTTGCTCAAATCGCGCTTTAACACATAATTGTCGTCTTCGGTTGCCGTAATAAGCTTGCTGTCTTTTAGATAATTGATATAGGTGTACCATTTTGGCAGCTCTTTACGACCTAAAACATTACGAAGCTCTTGCTCGCTCACTGATTGACCGCGAACATGATAGCTGTAAACCAGATTGAGCATGTCAAGCAAACTTAATAACGGATGGCGCGGGTAAACTTCTTTGGTTTCAAAAATGGTCAAGGTATAGCTGATTTCAACGCCCAGTAAAATTAAATTCCAAGACAAATAAATCCAAAGTAAAAAAATCGGTAAGGCAGCAAACGCCCCATAAATGGCTTCATAACTGGTAAAGTTGGTCATGATCGTGCCAAATAAATGGCGCATCAGCTCAAAAACAAGAGCAACCACGATGCCTGCAATGGCAGCATTTTTCACCGGAACGCGGGCTTTTGGGATAAACCAATACATGCCAATAAAGCCTGCTACCGTCACTGCAATGGAAACAATTTGCACCCAAAATGACCAATCAATGCCATAGCCTGCAATTTCTTTATTTAAAAAGCTTAAGCTTTGAACGGTACTTGAGACGATAAACGCCGTTCCAAGAACCAAAGGTCCAAGGGTGACAATCGCCCAATAGCGCAAAATGCTTTTCATACCGCCGGATTTGTCTTCAACGCGCCAGATTTGGTTAAAGGCGCGCTCAATGGTGGTCAGCGTCATGATCGTGGTGACAAACAGCGCCCCAACCCCGATGATGGTCAGATTGGATGACTTTTCAGCAAAGCTGTTGATATATTTGCTCACCTGAAGGCTTGATTGCGGGAGTAAATTGCTATAAATGACCTCATAAATCTGCGCCCGAACGGAAGCGAGCGCTGGCACAGACGATAAAATCATCAACAGCACTGTCAATATCGGCACAATCGACAGCATGGTGGTGTAGGTGAGCGATGCCGCTTTTTGCTGGCAATCATCCTCAATAAAATGGCGGGTCAAAAAGCGCAAAAATTGAAACCAGCGCTGTTTAACAAAGGGCAGTTTGTTCAGTAATTTTTCCATATCAGCAAATTTTTATCCTAAACTTATTATTCTTAACAAAATCGTGAGTCCTTAAGCTTTTATTGGCTAAGCTTTGATAGAAAGTTTACAAAATCATCGCGCCGCAATCAGCACTATATTTGTGTCAAAATGCACTTAATTGCTGGGCATTGCTTGTCAAATCGGCTTGGTGCTGCTATTGATGGCAAGCAAAAATTATGAGGGGTAAAAATTCATAGGAATTTGTAGGCTTTAAAGTCAGCTTTTGCCTTAAGTTATAAAAAGTCGCTTATAATATGGCAAAGAATACAGCGAGATGGAATTGAGCATCGCAAAAATAACCATTGAATGAATCATTGAGGATAACTATGACCAGCCAGCCGCCTTATGTTTTGGTACTTTATTATTCCAGCCACGGCACGACTAAAGCGCTTGCTTATAGCATCGCCCAAGGGGTTGAGGATGCGGGACTTCGCGCCAAAATCCGCACCGTGCCGACCGTTGCCGCCGAAACGCAAGCTCATAAACCGCTGATTCCCGATGATGGCGATTTGTATTGCACGATGGAGGATTTAAAAGATTGCTTGGGGCTTGCGCTTGGTAGTCCGACCCATTTTGGCAATATGGCAGCGCCTATGAAGTATTTTTGGGACAATACCGTGACCCTTTGGCTGGCAGGAAATTTGCAAAATAAACCGGCTTCGGTGTTTACGGCAACTGGCACGATGCATGGCGGTCAGGAAACGACACTTTTGACCATGATGTTACCTCTCATGCATCACGGCATGATGATTGTGGGTATTCCTTATGCAGAGCCTGCGTTAAACCGAACCCATCGCGGCGGCACGCCTTATGGCGCAAGCCACATTAGCGGGACAGGTCACGATCAGCCTATAGCCGATGATGAACGCGAACTGGCAGTGGCTCAAGGCTACCGATTAGCAATCAGCGCCAAAGCGCTTGCGCAAGCCGATTTTAGCCGAAAAATCCGCCCGTAACTGAATTAACACTTATAATTGAGCTTAACGATAATCAAGCTTAAGGATTAATGAGCTGCCATGACTATGCCTAATTCAGCCCAAGCTTTACCAAAATCACCGATAAAGCCCGCCTCGACCATGCGCCGCCGCTTAATGATAACATGGTTGATTTGGCTTGGGTTTCGCCTGCTGGTGTTGCCAATTTTAATTAGTGTGATGAATGCTCAGCATCCGGATTTGGCAGGTGGCATTGCTTGGCAAGCGCTTTGGCTGATTCCGGCGTTTATTTTAACGCCCTGGATGATCAAAGGTCGCTCGCCTTATGCGCTGATTGTAGCGAGCATGTTTACGCTTGTTTATTTGGGCGCAAGTGGCGTGGTGCTGTTCACCCGAAGTTATGGCGCAAGCTTTGGCGAGATTTTGGTTTATTTTGGCGATTTTTTGCTGCTACTATTTATCAATACATGGCTGTTTTTTTTATTAAAGCGCTTGCCATCGATGAACAATGTGGTCAAAAAACCGCGCGAACGGCTTTAATCGTCCGCGTTGACATCCCGCGTTGATATCATGATTATTGCAGCTAAGCTATCGCAACTAAAAATAACCCAAATGGCTAAATAAAATCCAAGTTGCAATGGCAATGAGCATAACACCACCGAACATTTCTGCTCTATGACCTAAAATTGCGCCCAGCACCTTCCCAAGCAAAACCCCAATGGTAACCATAATAAAGGTTGCCAAACCAATAAGTCCTGCGGCTACCAAAATATTCACCTCAATAAAGGCAAGGCTTAAGCCAATTGCCATCGCGTCAATGCTCGTGCCAAAGGCGGTTAATGCCAAATTAAGCAAGGTAGGTTTTGAGGGGGCACTGCTGTCTTCATCATCAGTTGACTGCAAACTTGCAATTAATAAATGCAGTCCCAAAGCGCTTAAGATAATAAAAGCAATCCAGTGATCCCAAGCTTCAATAAATGCAGGATCAACAAATCCGGTGGCAAAACGACCTAAAAGCCAGCCAATGATTGGCGTGATGGCTTCAATCGTACCAAAGATAAGACCAAGTTTGAGCGCTTGATGAAGGCGCGGGTTATTCAGACTGGCGCCTTTGCCGATCGCAACAGAAAACGCATCGGTCGACATTGAAAAGGCGAGAAGGATCAGGGCTAACGGGTTCATAACAATTCTCTTTGGTCGAGTTCAAGTCCACGACATCGCCACACCCTCGACCTGCAAGTGTGGAAATATCGATGGTCTTGCCAACCAAAGCGGTGTTCGTACCATGGCAATGTGGCCAAGTATGTTGATACGAACGCTTTTATAAAAAAAGCAGGCTACTCCCCAAAGAGCGCTCAGAGTATCATTAATCCCTAATAAGTCAAGTATCAAGTTAATCTTGACTTTATTAAACAATACCAATAACCCAAAAAAAGACTTTCCTAAGAAAGCCTTTTTAAATGAAAAAAGTATTAATTTACCTTAGTAAGCTCTAAATCCATTTTTTTACCATCGTTGATTTGAACGACTTTGACTGGCAAATAATCTAAGCTTGGGGCAAGCCAAAAACTCGTTGAGCGGCTGTTGTCATCATGAACGCGGTCGACGCGAACGGTATCAAAGGTGCCGGCAGGAACGGTGATTTTGGTAGCTCCTGACTTTTTAAAAGGCGTTTTTTCAATCTTGTCATGCTTTGCCATGTAGTAATTGCCGGTAAATTTACCATTTAATAGGTCTTGGCGAATTTGCATCTCAAGGCTTAAATCATCAAAAGTGGGCTGCGCCACTTTTAAATTGACCGTTTTGCCTCGATAAGCGCTGCTGACTTGTTTACTGGCATTATTAAAATTAAGCGTATGGGTTCGTCCAACGCCAAAGATTTTATAGGTCGTACTTGCCGAAATTGGCGTGACCGTATTGCCGTTTAAAGTAAAGGCGCTGTTTTGAGAGGCGGTCGCCACGCCTGCCACGCGAGCTTTAACATTATATTTCCAAGTATTTCCTGATTTAGTCAAGCTTCGGTTGGCGGTGCCTTTATATTTGTCCTCAACGGTAAAACTGTAATCTGCGTTTGATGGCTGGATCACTTTGGCTTGGGCGATAGTTGCCGCGCCCATACTCATCATTCCGACCGTCACCAAAGCGGCGCTCATCGCAGCGGTAGAGCGCACAGATTTAATCGGTTTTAAAATTGTCTTTAATGCGACTGACATCATCACTTTCCTTATCATCGTTATTCATACAGAGTAATAAAAAGTACGGGGTAAAAATTCTTTTATTATAATGGTCATAAATTGTTACATTTTCAAGGCAGGATTATGGCTTAGGCGTTGGCATTTTGTTGTTCAGGTTACTCAATGCTTAGTGATTGTGACTTTGCTGATCGCTTTTTCATTATTTACCCCTAAACGCTAAATTTTGATAATTATTTTGCAATCTTACTTGAAGGAAAATCGAATTGACCCCATTTTGTCAATCAAGCTTGATGCTTAACCTTTAGCAGAATTGAGAACGACAATCTCAATCTTTTTTTTGATTCAAACCTTTATTTTGGAGTCATATCGATGAACATTCGTCCTTTACATGACCGTATTGTGGTTCGCCGCTTGGAAGAAGAGCAAAAAACAGCTGGCGGCATTTTATTGCCAGGATCGGCTCAAGAAAAGCCTTCTCAAGGCGAAGTGATTGCGGTTGGCAACGGTCAAATCCGTGACAACGGCGACGTTCGCGCTTTGGACGTAAAAGCGGGCGATAAGGTCTTGTTTGGTCAATATGCAGGTCAAACAGTCAAAGTTGACGGTGAAGAATTATTGATTATGAAAGAAGCGGATGTGTTAGGAATTTTAGAGGGCTAATCTAAATTTCGCTCAAAGCGCCTGATAACGACAAAGATAACCTGAAATGTGTAGGGATGCAGGGCGCTTTACGCTTTATTAATGACAACAAACAACTTTTTATTGGAGTAATGACTCATGGCAAAAGATGTAAAATTTGGTGGCGACGCCCGCAAACAAATGATGGACGGCGTGAACATTTTGGCAAACGCGGTAAAAGTGACGCTTGGTCCTAAAGGTCGCAACGTGGTCATCGACAAGTCCTTTGGTGCACCAACCATCACTAAAGATGGCGTTTCGGTGGCTAAAGAAATCGAGCTTGACAATAAATTTGAAAACATGGGCGCGCAATTGGTTCGTGAAGTTGCTAGCAAAACCAATGACGTTGCAGGTGACGGAACAACTACAGCAACGGTACTTGCGCAAGCCATTTTGGTTGAAGGCATGAAATCGGTTGCTGCGGGCATGAATCCAATGGATTTAAAACGTGGAATCGACAAAGGTGTTCGCGAAGCCGTTAAGCAAATCCATAGCCTATCAACCCCTGCTGATGACCACAAAGCCATTGCTCAAGTCGGTTCAATTTCTGCCAACTCAGACACCAAAATTGGTGAGCTGATCTCACAAGCGATGGAAAAAGTCGGCAAACAAGGCGTGATCACTGTTGAAGAAGGTTCAGGATTTGAAGACAGCTTAGAAGTCGTTGAAGGTATGCAGTTTGACCGCGGTTACATTAGCCCGTACTTTGCCAATAAGCAAGACAGCTTAACTGCTGAATTTGAAAATCCGTTTATCTTGTTGGTTGACAAAAAAATCAGCAACATTCGCGAAATCGTACCATTACTTGAGCAAGTGATGCAGCAAAGCAAGCCGCTGCTTATCATTGCTGAAGATGTTGAAAACGAAGCGTTAGCAACATTGGTTGTGAACAACATGCGCGGTGGCTTAAAAACTTGCGCAGTTAAAGCACCAGGATTTGGCGATCGCCGTAAAGCGATGCTTCAAGATATCGCAACTTTAACGGGCGGTACGGTCATTTCAGAAGAAATCGGCTTAAGCTTAGAGAGCGCGACCATTGATCAGCTTGGCACCGCGAAAAAAGTCACCGTTGGCAAAGAAAACACCGTGATCGTTGATGGCGCAGGAAACAAAGCCGACATCGAAGAGCGCGTGGCTGCTATTCGTCGTCAAGTTGAAGAGTCAACCTCAGACTACGACAAAGAAAAATTGCAAGAGCGCATTGCCAAGCTTGCCGGCGGCGTTGCCGTGATCAAAGTTGGCGCGGCTACCGAAACTGAAATGAAAGAGAAAAAAGACCGCGTTGATGATGCCCTTCACGCGACTCGCGCTGCCGTTGAAGAAGGCGTGGTTCCTGGTGGTGGGGTGGCATTGGTTCGTGCGCTAAATGCGTTGGCTGAGCTAAAAGGCGACAATGACGACCAAGACGCAGGAATCAACATTTTACGCCGTGCGATGGAAGCGCCACTTCGTCAAATCGTGACCAATTCAGGCGAAGAAGCGTCAGTCGTAGTTAATGCCGTGAAAAATGGCGAAGGCAACTATGGCTATAACGCTGCCACGGGCGAATATGGTGATATGCTTGAAATGGGTATCCTTGACCCTGCAAAAGTTGCGCGATCAGCGTTAGAGCACGCCGCCTCTGTTGCCGGTCTTATGCTCACGACCGAAGCGATGATCACTGATCTTCCACAAAAAGATGACCCAATGGCTGGCATGGGCGCTGGTGGAATGGGCGGTATGGGAGGAATGGGCGGCATGATGTAAGTTGCCGTTTAGCCTTCTATTTTAAAAGTTTAAAAAAGCCTCAACGTGATGTTGGGGCTTTTTATTTTGGCTGGTTTTGATTATTTTATAAAGTTTTAAACTTAAAGCGCATCGCGGCGAAACGTCCATGTATTGCCATTTGAAGCATTTTCGCAATAGTAATAACCGTCCAAATTAAAGCCTTTTAAATCTTCAGCACAGGTTAATTGATTAATCGCGGCAAACCTTGCCATCATGCCGCGCGCTTTTTTGGCGTAAAAGCTGATGACTTTATATTTGCCATTTTTATAATCTTCAAATCTTGGGGTGATGATCTTAGCGTTAATCAGCTTGGTATTTACCGCTTTAAAATATTCGTTAGAGGCTAAATTGATAAGTACATTTTCGCCTAAACTGTCCTTTAAGCGCTGATTGATGAGCTTGGCAATATCATCGCCCCAAAATTCGTACAAGTCTTTTGCTGATTCGGTGGCAAGTGCCGTTCCCATCTCAAGCCGATATGCTGCCATTAAATCAAGCGGTTTTAATAGCCCATAAAGCCCCGATAACATTCCTAAATTTGAGTTTAAATAGTCAATCGCGTCCAAATTAAGCGAGGCGCTATCCAAGCCGCGATATGCATCACCATCAAACATATAAATCGCAGGTTTGGCGTTATCCGTATCAAACGGCAATTGCCAGTCTTGATTGCGATTGGCATTTAGCGCTGCGATTTTGCTCGATATACCCATCAATTCTTGCAAGTCGATGGGGTCTTTTTGTTTGAGGATTTGCATCAGGTCGGCAGCTTGGCTTGCCAATTTGGGCTGCGTGAATTGAGGATTTAACGTGTCTGACCAGTTTTTTTGTTCATTTAAGGCTTTGGCAGGCGAGAGTAAAAAATACATGAACGATCCTTTAATCATTTTTTAATAAAGTCATGGCAACCATTATAAGCAAAATTTAGCATTTAAAAAGCTGACATAAAACTAACGCTAATCCATTAAATAAATGGCGATCATGCTAAGATAATTTTAAAAAATAAATAAAGGATCGTTTTATGAACATGCTCTTGCGCTTTTTTATTATGATAAGTTTGCTCAAACGTGAATTGAAGCCCACCCCAAAACATGCCAAGCTAAGCCAAAGCGAGTTGCAAGCGCCCGTCACTCAACGCTACCGCATCTTGCCGCAGGATATGGGCTGGCGCAATCATTTGCCCAATTATCGCTACTTGTCGTTTATTGAATTGAATATCACCAATTGGCTGATATCGAGCTGCCATAAAAAAGGCATCAAAACGCTGCGCTGGGTGTTGGCGATGCAGGAGGTGGTTTATTTAAAGCCCGTATCGTTTTTGGACAAATTGGAGGTGAAAAGTCATCTTTTGGGTTGGGATGAAAAATATCTTTATTTTCAGCATCAATTTTTTGTGAAGCATCAACTGCGAGCGGTAGGTCTCAGCAAAATTATATTGTCAAATGCTAATGGCAAATGTCCACCAAGCGATCTTGATTTGACCGCAGTCAATCTCAATGACGTTATTCGGACTTGGAACGCCAATCAAGACGCAATTAAAGCTCAGCTGGCTTGAGGCTATAAAATCCGTGCAAATTCTGCTAGCATAGGGGTCATATTTATGAGCCTTGAGGAGCCATCATGACCCAAAAGCTAACTTGGTCGGACAGTTTGGATATCGCCATCGAACTTGCTGAAAAATTCCCCGATACCGACCCACGTTATATCCGCTTTACTGACTTGCACCGCTGGATTACTGAGCTTGATGGCTTTGATGATGATCCCAATAAATCAAACGAAGGCATTTTAGAAGCCATTCAAATGAATTGGATTGATGAGGCGGATTAATTATCCTGTTGAATTCATTGAGTCAGTATTAATCATCGCCGTTCACGCCTGAAACCTCGTCAAGGAGCCCTATGGCCATTATTTGCCAAATCAATAGCCCCATTAGCCCTGAACAATATGTTCAATTGGTCACCAAGTGCCAAGTAGAGTTGCCGACGCCCTCGCATTATTTAATTAAAGGTATGCTGGATGATACCAATTTGCTAGTTTCAGCGTGGTCGCAAGAGGGCAACGATGCTCATGAGCTTGTGGGAATTGCGCGCTGTAATAGCGATTTTAGTCACAGTTGCCGCATTGCCGAGCTGCTTGTCCGACCTGAGTTTCAATCGCAAGATGTGGCAGAGCTACTTATAAAAACCATCGAGACCCAGCTTACGCCAAGCTGCCTTATGATGGTCATGACCAAAAATCTTCCTGATATTACCTTTAAAAAGTTAGGATTTGAAAACCATAACCAAACTTGGGTGAAGCTTGCCGATTGAAGGTAAATAAAAAACGCCGCGATTTGTGATAAAGACGCGGCATTTTTTAAAATTATCAAAAATCTGAACTCAAAAGCTGACATTCAAAAGCTTAATCGAGCAATAACCGCTCTAAAATCCCTTCATAAATTTGCGCCAGTTTCCCTAAATCATCGACTTCGACTTTTTCATCGACTTGGTGAATGGTTGCGTTACGAACGCCAAGCTCGACCACTTGAGCGCCCGTTGGGGCAATAAACCTGCCATCAGAGGTGCCGCCTGAGGTAGAAAGCTGAGCTTTTGTTCCGGTAACGGCTTGAATCGCCTCTTGGCAAGCGCTGACTAAATTGCCTTTTGGCGTTAAAAATGGCTCCCCTGAGAGCGTCCACTCAATGTGATAGCTTGCGTTTGAATGAGTAAAATGCTTGTCAAAAATTGCATGAGTTTTGGTTTTTAACTCGTTTGCGGTCGTTTCAGTTGAAAAGCGAAAGTTAAAAACAACGGTTAACGTTTCGGGGATGACGTTGGTTGCGCCCGTACCGCCATTGATGTTGGACAGTTGCAAAGAGGTTGCCGGAAAATAGTCATTGCCATTATCCCAAGGCGTTTCGGTGAGTTCGGCAAGGGCAGCAAGCGCCTCGTGGATTGGGTTGGTTGCCAAATGCGGGTAGGCGACGTGACCTTGTTTGCCCGTAACGGTGAGCACCGCGCCGAGCGAGCCGCGACGACCATTTTTAATAATATCGCCCAAAGTATCCGTACTTGATGGCTCACCAACCAAGCAATACGTGATTTTTTCTTGCCTGGCTTCAAGCGCTTCAACCACTTTTACCGTCCCATTTGTTGCTACGCCTTCTTCATCAGCGGTGATTAATAGCGCAATGGAGCCGTTATGATTTGGGTGATTGGTAACAAATTTTTCAGCCGCGACCGTAAAGGCGGCAATTGCGGTTTTCATGTCCGCCGCACCACGACCCCAAAGATAGCTTTCATGAACCGTTGGGGTAAAAGGATCAAAGCGCCAATTTGCCACATCGCCTGTTGGTACGACATCGGTGTGACCGGCAAAGCAAATGACCGGAGTTTGATTGCCGCGCCGCGCCCAAAGATTGCTTACCTCAGCATTTTTCCCTGATTGACTGGCGTCGCCAAAGCTCATGGTTTCGCAATGAAAGCCAATTGGCTGCAAGCGCTCAATCAGTAACTGTTGGCAGCCCTTATCGTTTGGCGTGACTGAGACTTTTTTCATCAGCTCGCAGCTTAAGGCGAGCGTCTCGTTTTGATAATATGGGTAGTCCTGATGATTTTTTGATAGTTCACTTTGCGGCATATTGTCCTTCTTTTTTTATTTAACTAAGATCATGATTTAAAATCATTCAACAAATGGCACCAACGTATCGCGGCGCATCCAAGTGGCGATTGAGTAGCGTTTTCGGTGGGCAATGGCAACTTGGTGTTGTAAATTGCTGTCAAAAACGACCAAGCGATTGGCAAGCGGCGTCAACTTGTGCAGGCAGTCTTGCAAATCGACCACTTCAAGCGCGCCGCCATCTGCTGCTTCCCAGTCATCATTTAAATAAAATACCGCAGAAATCACCCGCTCATCGCGACCGGCAGGATTGTCGCTGTGCCACTGATAGCCAAAGCCAATAGGGTAGCAGGCAAAATGCGCTTCGCTGTGGCGGATTCCGGTAAATAAATGCTGATTTAAGTGCGCTGATAACGCATCAATACTTTGTAAATAAAAGCTTCCGGCAGGGCAGTCTTTGCCAATCCAGCGAATATTGTCGCCGCGAATTTGGCTTTGCCGGATGCCAGCGGTCAATTGAGCGGCGCGATAATCGATAAAGCCGCTTTCTTGTTGCAATGCGATCAGCGCTTTTTCAGAAAATACATCATCAATCACCACCCAACCTTGATGGGCAAGCTGATCTAAGCAATTATCTGAAATGACCTTTTCCCAATTTACCCAAAAGTCAGCTTGATTAAAGCAAATTTCAGGCGCTTGATCCTTTGTTTTGCTGGGTTGTAGCTCAGATTGTTGATCTGATTTTAAACGTTGGATAACGGTTGCCATACTTCACCCCGAATATTATTAAGCGATACCATTCAGAATTACCAAAACCAGCGTTATCTTTTATGGTTTGCTATGCTACCATAGATGCAATTTTTCTGAGTTAAACTTTTATCCTTATGAATTACAAACACGCCTATCACGCCGGAAACTTTGCCGATGTCGTCAAGCACATTTTACTGGTGCAATTGCTCAACCAACTGAGCCAAAAAAATAAGCCGTTCTACGTGCTCGATGCTTACGGTGGTCGCGGACTTTATTCCTTAGCAAGCGACGAGGCAAAAAAAACGGGCGAAGCAAAAGGCGGTGTTGAGGCGCTATTGGACGCGGATATGGACAATGCGCCAGCCGCAGTTCAAGAATATATTTCTGAACTAAAAGTTGCTAAAAAGACCTATGATAAGCACGTTTACCCCGGATCGCCTTGGTGGATCGCTCATCATATTGAAATGCATCCTGAGGGCGGCATTCGCGGTGAAGCCTTTGAAGCTAAAGCTAACGAATTTGACGCGCTCAATTATCAATTGCATCAACTGCCGATCGGCATTCATCATCGCGATGCGTTTGAAGGCATCACCGCCGTTATTCCACCAAAAGAGCGCCGTGGTCTGGTGCTGCTAGACCCGCCATTTGAGCAAGAGCATAAAGACTTTTCGCGATTGGTTGATTTGCTTGTTGCTGCCTATAAAAAATGGCCGCAAGGCGTCTACGCGCTTTGGTTTCCGATCAAAAACATCGAAGCGGTTGAGCTGTTTTATAAAAAGATGAAGCGCACCGACATTCGCCGTCAGTTGGTTTGCGAGCTGAACATTTACCCAACGGATGTCGCCGTTGGGCTCAACGGCACCGGAATGCTGATTATCAACCCGCCTTGGCAATTTGACAGCCAAGCTCGCGACATTTTGCGCTTTTTACAGCCCATTTTAAAAGCTGAAGATGCCCCAAACCTATCGCCTGATAGTGCCACCAATGTTCGCTGGTTGGTTGGCGAATAAGGATTGTTTATGAGCCGTCAACCATTTACCGACTCGCCGTTAGAGGCAACGCTAAAGCCTGCAGCAAGTTTGCCGCCCGATCATGATGCTAATGTTCATCTTGCCGACCACGACAATCATGATGGGCTGACCTTTGAAGTCATCGAAACCGAAGTGGCTGGAGGCAAGCGCGTGGTCAGTCGCGGCGTTTATTTAGCGCCAAACCTTATCACCACTTTGTCGCTGCTTTCAGGCTTTTTTTCTATTTTAGCCAGTACCCAAGGCGAGTTTTACAAAGCTGCTCTTGCCATCTTTTTGTCTGCTATTTTAGACGGCATGGATGGCAGGGTTGCTCGATTATTAAACGCGCAAAGCCCTTTTGGTGAGCAGTACGACTCGCTTGCCGATATGCTTGCGTTTGGTGTGGCGCCTGCTATCTTGATTTATAGCTTTGCCCTACAACCTTTAGGTCGCATCGGTATTGGTTGCGCGTTTGTCTTTACGGCTTGCGGCGCGTTTCGTTTGGCACGCTTTAATGTTCAAATCGGCTCGGTGGACAAAAAATATTTTGTGGGATTAGCAAGTCCACTTGCTGCCATCTTAGTGACCGCCGCCGTTATGGTTGCTATCGACCATAACGCTTGGGTCGGCAGTTATGATCCTTTAATTACCTTATTATTTGCCGCTTGGGTTGTCATTTGCGGTTTGCTTATGGTCAGCAACGTCAAATACTACAGCTTTAAAGAGTTTGACAAAAAAAAGGTACCGTTTGTTGCCTTAATCGTTGGCGTTTTAATTATGAGCATCGTACTTTATGACATTCCTGTTGGAATTTTAGCTATTGGCATCATTTACGCGCTCTCAGGAATTGTCACTACTATTAAAAGTAAAGTTTAGTAAAAAACTACTGTAAATTCAATATTTTATAAATTAATTAAAATAAATTATAAATAAAGCTTGACCTTCTCCTAAACCTCTCTATAATACGCCCCCACAAGGACGGAAGTTAGCGGCTAGCGATATGGCGGCTGAGTAGTGAGAGGGGATGTTAAGAAGCTAGCGACGGGTGACTAACCGATTAAGCCAAGCGACTTGAAATAACTTTAAACTCTTAAAAAAACTTCTTGACTTATAAAATTAAGCGTCTATAATACGCACCTCACAAGGCAACGCTGGTGCCAAGTTTGAAAGCTTGAATTGAACAAGCGAATCAAGCGGCAATAACAGATTTCCTTGAGAAACAAATTAAAACAAAAGCTTGACAGACGATCACGATGTGATAAGATAGACAGCTTGAGCAATACTGGACGACAGATTGCTAACTATTTAACAGCGAACTAAAGAACAACTTGTGTGGATTTTTGCTAAGACAAAATGCTAATAACATTATCATTTAGTTTCAGCAAATAACTCAAGTTAATTCATATACGAATGCAAAAGTAATTTGCTAGTAATTAAATGAGCCAAAGATTAGAAGTCGTCTTCTATGTTTACATAGTAAAGGCTTCAAGATAGATTAAACTGAAGAGTTTGATCATGGCTCAGATTGAACGCTGGCGGCAGGCTTAACACATGCAAGTCGAGCGGTAACAGAGAGAA
>NZ_JABBDX010000008.1 GCF_012847335.1 Psychrobacter sp. MF31 | reverse complement strand
CTGATGGCTTCTAATTTGAATTCTCGGGTATATTGATTGCGTTTGGTGGTCATACTATTTTCCTTCTTTGGGTTAGTATAAACCTCTTATGCGCTGTCCAAGTTTATTATGCCACTACACTGATATTCGTCATGTTTGCGCTCACCATGTCGAGCTGGATGCGGTATGCAAAATCATAACCAAGACGCATAAAACCTTAGAGCAAGAGAGCTATTTGTATGACTGATATGCTAGCAAATGAAACCTTAAACTACACCCTAAAGCGCATTGTATTTGTTAATTCTGCCAATCATGCTTACTCCGAGATTCAGTTAGATAACCATTTAGCTTTATTTGGCGCTAATAATGCAGGTAAGACAGCAAGTCTTGCCGCAACCAAACTCATGCTATATCCCGAAACCGACTTTAGTAATTGTCATAAGAAATTTCAGTTTAAGGGTAAGGCTGGCGTTTATTCAAAAGAAGACTCCTATGAGTTCTACTTTCCATCGCCTCAGTCATTTTTAATCATGGAAACCAAAAATGATGCTGGCGTGGCCTGTATGGTGCTATACCGGGATAAAGGTTTTCGTTACTACCGTGTTTTCTTACCCTTAGCTTATGATGACATAAGACATCTATTTTGGGATGAGCAAAATGATAATTTTGCCGATAATTTAAATGTAGATACTATTTTAGCTTTTCAAAAGAAGCATGGTGGTCTGCATGTTAACGATGATAGGCATCTCACCGAGCTTATGTATAGCAACTTCACAGGTGCTCATAGCCGTTACAGTATTGTGCCCCTATCTGAAAATACGACTAAGGCGGTACACGCTTTTCGCAGTATCTATCAGATGGCGTTTGATGCGGGTACAGGCGGTACAGAGGCATTAGCAGATGCTATTGCTACCTTGATTGAGATGAGGCGTGGTCGACCACAAGAGCGAATGAATGCTGACTTAGCAAGTCTTGAAGAAGAGTACCAAACGCTATTACAAAAGAATGAAGAGCTACAATGCCTGAAAAATAACAAAGAAAATTATGAAAACTTAAAGTTCAGATTTGAGAGTTTGCAACTAAAGCGCAAAACGCTCACTGAGCAACATACCATGTTGTTAAAAGCGTTATCAAATAGCAAAACCAGCTATGCTAGCAGCTTTGGCAACTTATCTAAAAAAATTACCGATGCTCAAAGTGTATATAAAGATTTAGAGTCCAATTTCAAAGATGTTGAAACCAAAATCGATAAGATAGCGGGTGCCACAAGCGAGCTAAATAAGGTTATAGATAGACAGCAAAAAAATATAGATTTAGCTGAGCAAGTGCTATCTCAGCATAAGCATACTGACGCTATTGAACTTGCCTCGGTACTCAGTGAACGTAGAGAACAGCTTGAAGAACAACAATCAGCACTATTTGATGTCGTTAGCTTAACCGAACAATTAGAAAAACTGACTAAGAGTATCCATCACAACACAGCAAACCTTAAGCGTCAGCAGAATACTTTAAGCGATTTGAATAAACTGATGTTAACGCAGCTACCAACTAAATCAGCGGATGTACTATTTAGTCTAAACAACGACTTTGCTGAGCTTGCCTTAGAATTGACATCAGAGCAAATTGACTCTATAAAATCTTTTACAAACTGGTTTGATAGCTCAGGTCAGCATCTGCTTTTTAACCAAGTTCAGATGCCAAATACGACAACTCACAGGTTTCAAGTTGAAGAACAAAGACAAAATTTAATGCATTCTATTAGCAAGCTTGAGCAGCAAATTAAAGGCGATAATAGCAATAGAACGACGCTACTTAATGCCACCAAAGATATTAGCGGTGCTTCACGCCAGCAAAGTTTAAATAAAATCAAAGAAGAAATAGCTACTCTTGATAATCAAATTAATGCTTTAGAGCGCTATAAAATTAGCCTAAAAGATATTGAAAGCGATAAGCAACAACTGGCAGAAAAAGTAGATTCAAAGTTAGCGCTATCCGAACAATTAAAAATGCTTGAGAAAGAAAAAGATCAAGCATATCAAGCGTTGCAAAATATGTTGAATCAAAGGGATAAACTTGAAAGTCAGCGGAGTAATTTTGATCATTATACTAATAGCTTAAATCAGGTAAAAACAACTGTAGGAGTAGTTCATTATAGTGAGACTGAGGTTTTAGAGATTATAGAAGCCTACAGTCAGCAACACGGTGAGTCACTCAAATTAGATATGAGCACGATTAACAACCTAGCTCAGCAAGCCAATACTTATAACCGTGAGTATAGTGATCTTAAACATCAAGTTGAAGCTTTTGTACAACAGGTTCCCAATGAGAATGTTGATACATTCGCTCATATTCAAACATTGACGCAATTAAGCGACATTATCGCTACTTACAACAACAGTTTTAGCTCGCTTGATTATCAAATACAAACGCAAGCTAACAGTATCAGCCGACATAATCAAATTATCAGCAGTCAACTTCGTGAAATCAGTGACGCCAGCCATATGCTGACCGACTATGTTGCCAAGATTAATGCCGAGCTAAACACCCATCAGATATCCAATCTTAAACAAGTTCGTATCAAGCTTCACTGTCATGCAGACTTTGAGCATGTTCGCAAACTACAGCAAAATCATGACCTTACTCAAACTAAGCTTATGAGCGATGAGTTTTATCGCACTTTGATGGCGTTTATGGAAAAACATGCCAACAAGAAGACTAAGCTAATAAAGATGCGCGACATTATTAGTAAAATAAATTTTGAGTATACTGATGCCAACGGTGTTCTGACGGATAAATCGCAGTCTGGCGGTACTACCAGTACTATTACTGCTTCTATTATTGCTATCTTACTTGGTCAAATCTTTATGCAAGGCGCTTCTTTTAAGATGCCTATCGTAATTGATGAAATTGGCGATTTGGACGACGATAATACCAGTACGATTATTGACTGTATTGATAGCCATGGTTTTTCAGCATTTTGTGCTACGCCGACCCAACGTGCCTCAGTATGCCAATCTGTTAAGCGTTGGATACGTGTGGACTACAACATATTTCAGCATCCGCATACAGTAGCAAGCTGCGTGCTCAATATCCTACCTGAGTCGGTTGAAGTCTGGGGCAAAGTTGATGGTGAGCAAGCACTGCCTACTGAGGTTATGGCATGATTAACCGTGATGTATTGATCCAAAAGGTATTAGAGTTTAAGTACGACTTTTTTCAATTTATTGATTATATCAACGCCCATGACGGCGCTATGGAATTTCCTTTTACCGCTTATGTGCAGTTTTATAACAAGAAAATTTTATCGCAAGATAATGACGCCTTAAAAAATATTTTGAGTCTAGATAGTTTGCTTGCTGGCGGTGTTTTTACTCATCATGATAAGGTCAGTGGCATGCTAGTCATGTCAAAGGTGATTTATGATTTGCTGGTGTTTTTAGATGTATCTCGAAACAAAGAGCTTAGTCACGCCAAGTTTGAATCTTTAAGACAGCAGACTGAACAGGTGACCATGCAAATTATGCGCACTGAGACTGGTTCTCAAGAGTACCGTGATCAGTTCAACCTATTTTGGGATTTAATTAGCGAGATTCTGACCACTGTTAAAGAAAACATTCGGGTTTTGCATCATAAAGTAGACGACGTCGCCAATCAGTACGGTCAGTTTGAAACTGGTCAGCAACAGCATTCTATCAATGAATTATACGAGAAGGCTCAGCAGCTACATGATCGTCATATCAAGCCCTGCTTAGAGTTTATTAATCCTGATATACAGCTCATTAATCGTAAAAACTTTGTAGAATCTATTGATGCTTTGATGGACTATTATCGTCAAAGTGATCACGAGTCCATTGCTATTGCTATCCGCTATAAACTAACAGCAGTTACTTCGTATTATAAAGATATTGAGGATCTGTCTAATAGACTTTTGACTTACTTATACAGCTTAGCGGAACAGCGTCGCTATTTTATGGCTATTGAACAAAGATACAATAGCTTGATGCAAACCTTTGATAAGCTCTATCGCCATGGTGGACAAAAGAATTTGTATCTTACAGCGGATCTTGAAGATATTAGTGATATGCGCTGTTTTGATGGACTTTCCTCTCACAAGCGAGCCTTCTCAGCTAAGTTTGACCGCGATCCTGAAAAAAGCATTCAACAGTTCAAACATTACTTTGAAGAGATTCAGCAACGTCCTATCCAGCATAAAGCTGATATCGCTCATGCGCCAAAGCTGCCTGATAAAACGCTACAAAATCGTAAAAATGATATTTTAAAACTTATTGCGTCTTTACCAAAAAAATCATTTATTAAAGACATCCATCAACACTTAGATGCTTATCTGAAAGCTTCCATGGATGAGTATACGCTTATTGATGTACTCTATGGTCTTGAGTTTTATTTATCGCTTATTCCAAAGTCGAGGGTAAGACAACAAAGTGCTCGCCGACGCATAGAAGATGAGCACTACTACTGGGAATATCGAGTACTGACTGTAAACAGTGAACAGACTGATGAAAATATAGGTGATTGATCGCTTAAGGAACAAGTAAATGATTGATATGCATAATAGTGTTGAGATATATAACCATTTGATGAACGGTCGCATCATAAACAAAAGCCAACTGGGTTCGTATGGTGACTTTGAACCAAACCCTATGTTTGAGGAAGTTATCAATAACCTAGAGGTCTATAAAAACCAGTATAAAATGTGTGGCTTTAGTTTGATTGCCAATGCAGAGTTCATTTATATCGTCAAAGGTAACGTTTATGAACTTAGTAAAACTGATATCGCAATGAAAGCATACTGTTTATTATTGATAATAGGCAAATATATCACCTCGCATAATTACAAGCTTAATAAGCTTAGCGCCGCTTCTGGCGGATTAACGTCTTCAGATATCGATAAAATTGGCTTGCTACCAGATACTACAGAGATATTACAACGAGCTAACATGAACGAAGATTTCTTTAAAAGCATTAAATCAACTCTGGTTGAACGCCAAATTATGTTTGAAAATCCTATCACTCAGAATTTTGTGTTATCTGATTCAGGTATGGCGTTTTATGAAGAACTTACAGCAGGTTTTATTGCTGGGTGAAAATTAGGATTGATAGTTGTATAAAATAGAAGGGGCTGTATTAGATAAGCAGTATGCTAGACTACTTTCATGAAAACCCGTTGTAAACGAAGTAAAAAATACAGCGACGACGACTGGAGTTTTTCACAGCTGAAGTAACCGCTAGAACCGCTGCAGATTTGCTTGATATCTCCCCAAAAACTTTTGGAATCAGGTGAATCCATAGTTTATAGGTAATAAAAAACCCTTATAAGCATTGACTTATAAGGGTTTGGTGTTGGTACCAGTGGTCGGAACCATAACGTTTTATCCTTTAAGTCTATAACAATCCGTAACAATCTAATTATTCTAATATAAGCCTTTATTTATAAGCTATCAAGTTAAATTACTATCTATCTATTGTCTAAATCAGTCTAAAAAACTATAGGGCAAGCTAGTGTTATAGTGTACACTGCGGCGTACACGATACGGAAAAAGTACACGCCAGCATGACCACTAAAGCCATCACCATAAAGTCAGATAGAACCATCAAAACCATCACGCCGCCATCAAAAGGCGAGATACTTTGCAAGGTATCAGGTCACCCGAAGCTATTTTTGCGCGTGAATAGCGCTGGCGCGAAGCTTTGGCTTTATCGTTATACTCACCCAGTATTAAAAACCAAGCATAAGCTATCACTTGGCAGTTATCCCGCGGTTACGCTTGCTCAGGCGACTGCCACGCGCCTTGAGTATGAGCAGCTATTACAGCAAGGTATTGACCCCAAAGCCCACCGTGAGCAGCAACTCAAAGCCGAACACAAATCACTTGCCAGCACCTTTGAAAAGATGGCTTGGCAACATTTCGAGCAGCTTAAAACGAAGCAAAAAGCCACCACACTAAAGCGCAAGCAAGGTCGTTACGCGCTGCTATGCTCATATCTTGGTGATACGCCGATAGGGGATATTGAGCCGCTGCAAATGCTTGATGTTTTAAAAGACATTCAAGCCAATTCACTAAAAGACGATGGCACCCCAACTGATAAAGCCGACCGCTGCGCCGTAATTGCCAGCGACATATTTCATTACGCCATCATTCACGGCTATGCCAAAGCTGACCCCGCAAGATTGGTGAAGCCAATGCTTGATGGTTACAAGTACGGCAACCGACCGTCAATCACTACGCCTCACGAGTTTGGGCAACTGATGCGCGATATTGAGTCGCTCAAAGGTCGCATTCATGACAGCGTTTTTAACTCTCTTAAACTGCTATCTTTGCTATTTATCCGCAATGGCGATTTGCGGCGGCTGGCATGGCGTGACGTTGATTTAGTGAATGCTCAAATCGACCTAAAGCCGATGAAAGGTCATGGCGCAAGCAAGCTACGCATGGTCAAAGACATGATTGTGCCATTGCCGCATCAAGCTATCGAGATACTAAAAGAGCAGCATAAAATCACAGGTCATACCGATTACGTTTTTTATAGTGACACTGCCACCAAACACGACATTCTCAACGAGAACGCCGCCAACGAGGCGCTAAAGCTGATCGGCTATCAAGGCAGACATTGCGCCCACGGCTTTAGAGCGTCAGCTAGAACGATACTCAGGCATAAGCTAAAGCAAAATCTTGATGTAATAGAAATGGCATTAGGTCACATTACCAAAGACCCAAACGGAACGGCGTATGACAGATGGGAGTTTATCGAGGAGCGCCGCGCGATGATGCAAAAATGGGCTGATTATATTGATGGGTTGAAAAAGCAGTCAGTTGATGAAAATTAAAGTTTTACTCAAGTTGCGTCAATGTTTGTCGTACAAAAACGCAAGTGAGAAAAATTCAGCGATAATTATATTTCTCTGAAGACCTTTATATATCAGGCGTTAAGGTTTTAAAATATATTACTTGCTACTTGTGGTCTGTTCTGCACGAATAAATACCCCTACAGACTATGCTAGAATGCGATAAAGTTTGATTTAAAAGGCTGTCTATAAAGTATGATAGCTAAAGATATGAAATAGAGTGGGGCGAGTAAGTCGCTGTTTAAGTTTGGCGACTAGGTAGCGACTACCGCCCACCTATTTTAATGAGAGCCAACAAAGAGGAGATTTGCGCATGACATAACCAACCATTAAAAAAAGAGAGGATAGAAATATCAGGGCTTTAGCTTTGCTGAGCATCATGACATCAACGGCAGTTTTTACACCGTGATATATATGACGTCATGTATTGTGCCTAATTTGAGGCACAATAAGCAAGCCAATAGTCTCATATAACGACACCTTGCCCCACCTTTTCCCCTCTCTTAAATATCGTTCACACCTTGTGAAACCTAGGGTTAACTCAGGTTTACTGATGTTAGCTCAGTTACAAAAATTATTAGTTTACTAATATTCTGCCTCAACCCCACCGAGGCGGAATAGGTTTTTTACACCTTTTTTTGCGATTTACGTTTAACTAATTAATATATTAAGAGAGAAAATCTCATGACCGATAAAAATATCGACACAACTTATATCCTAGCGCCGCAAGGCTTATCACGTGCTAAACAGATTTTACCGCTGCTACCGTTCGGACGCGCCAGCCTTTGGAAATTCTCAAAGTCTGGTCAATTCCCTAAACCAGTTCGCATTACTGGAGGCATTACCGCATGGCGCAATGCTGATGTTTTGGCATGGCTTGAAGCCCAAAGCGCCGCTAATGATGATGAGATATAGCCATGACTGACTTTATCCGCAATCATTTATCAACGCTCAAGCAGTCATCTGTCAGCACCAAACGAGCAATTAAAAAAGTAGGTCGCGGCAAGGTGAACAAGTCACGGCTGCCAAGTCCAAGCGACTTTTACCGCCAGTTTAATATTACGCTTAAAGGCGGCTGCGGTTGGCAGATGGTCAAATGCCCATTCCATGACGACAATCACGCCTCAATGGGCGTAAACCATGAGCATGGTGGTTATAAATGCCATGCTTGCGGCGCTAGTGGCGATGCAATCGGTTTTTATATGCAGTGGCATAACGCAAGCTTTATTGATGCTTGCCGCGCTTTGCAGCTGATTGAGGAGGCGTAGCGATGGACAAGCCATTAATTGATAATAAAGACCTGATTGAACAAGCAAAAGCTTTTGCCGCTCAAGTTACGCAAAAACAAAAAGATAAAGGGTTTACTGCTACGCATTTACATATCTATACCGGTAGTGATGGCGGTTTTTTATACGCCAAGCCGAGGCTTAAAAACTTAGAAACAGGGGATAAATATATCCGCTCAATCAGCCTTGACAATGCGGGCAAGTGGCAGATGCGCGACCCTGATTTTGACCTTGTTTATCCGGAGGGCGGCGGCAAAAAGCCGCTTTACCTACTTCATGAGTTAACGCTCAATCCGGCGGCGGATATTTATATTTTTGAGGGCGAGCAAAAGGCAGACCTTGCAAAGCAGCTAGGATTTATCGCTACCACATCCGGCGGTAGCACACAGATTGATAAGTATCACTGGGAGCCGCTGACAGGGCGTAACGTGTGCCTTTGGGCTGATAATGATGACGCGGGGGCAAAGTGGCTTACCACGCTTTATCGTGTGCTTACGGCGCTTGGCTGCGATGTTCGCGTGATAGATATTGATAGTTTAGGACTGCCCGAAAAAGGCGATATTGTGGACTGGGTAGCGTTGCAGCGTCAACAAAACGCGGTTGCCTCTGATGATGAGTTGCAACAGGCAATAAAAAAGCTGCCCACTATACCCAGTGAGCAGCTTTCAATCTTAACTGATGACATAGCCGAGCCATCAAGCTTAATTTTACCACAAGAGGGCGAACAAGTAACGCCGGAAGTGGCGCAACGTGTCATCGAGCAGTTGGCGGCATTAAGTGACCTTGAGTATCAATTAAAGCGCGGCGCGGCGGCAAAATCACTAAATGCCATGCCAGTAGGAGCGCTTGATAAGCTGGTCAATGAAGTACGAGAAACGCTTGAGGTTGAGCAATCAACAAGCCTTGTCATCGACACAGAGCCGTATCAAAAGCCAGTTGATGGCGCAATCATTGCCGAGGAGATTTACCGCATTATCAATCAGCATATTGCTTGCAGTGATGCGGTTGCAATCGCCACTACGCTATGGATTATCTTTACATGGGTAGTTGAGGCAAGCTATATCGCGCCTATTGCTTGGATTAACGCCCCTGAAAAGCGCTGCGGCAAATCTCAATTATTAACCTTAATCGCGCTTATGAGTAAACGTAGCTTGTCCTCATCCAACATTACCGCGGCGGCGCTGTTCCGCTGTGTTGAGAAGTATAACCCTACGCTTATCGTTGATGAAGCGGACACCTTTATCAACGACAATGAAGACTTACGCGGCGTGTTTAATTCAGGTCATAGCCGAGATAATCCCCATGTTATCCGCTGCGCTGGCGATGACAACGAGCCAAGAGAGTTTTTCGTTTATGGGGCAAAAGCACTGTCAGGCATTGGCAAAATACCCTCAACCATCATGGACAGGTCAATCAGCCTTACCCTACGCCGCAAGCTGAAACATGAGCAGCGCGACCGTGTTCGCCATCTATCACGTGACACCACAAACACTATCAAAGCAAAGCTTGCAAGGTGGAGCGATGACAACATAGCAGCGGTCAAAGGTGCCATGCCGGAGTTGCCCGAAATGATTAATGACCGAATGCAAGATAACTGGGAGATATTGCTCAAAGTGGCAACGGTACTGGGTGAGGACTGGCTCAAACGCGCCAATCAAGCTTGCATTGAAATATCCGGCATCGAGCATGACGAACCAAGCTTGAATGAGCAGCTGCTTATCGATATTAAGACAGTGTTTGATTTAAAGAAAACCGACAAGCTGTTAACTAAGGATTTATTGGTAGGACTGTGCAGTGACCAAGAAATGAGCTGGGCAACCTACAATTGCGGTAAACCTATCACGCCTCGGCAAATTGCTAACCGTTTAAATGAGTATCGCATTTCATCAAAGGATATTAGAACGATACACGGTCGCGGCAAAGGCTATGATGTCACGGATTTTAAAGACGCATTTACGCGCTACTTGCCAGCTACCCCTAATCTATCCGTGACAACGCGACAAGTTAATGATAGCAAGGGTTACAGCGGAAATACATCCGTGACAACAACGGATAGTGTCACGGATAAAAAATCACTACAAGCCATGACTGATAAGGGTTGTCACGTTGTCACGGATAGAAACCCTAATCCTGACAGCACTACTCAATGTCACGCTACCAAAGCTGCCAATGAGCCGGACAATCCTGTCACGGATAAAATCGTTCGGGGGTGTTTATGAATGCCATCGACATTATCGACAGTTTAGAAAATCAGGGTATTATCCTTTGGGCAGACGATGACGGCTTGCATTATGAGGGCGATATTAGCATCGTTACGCCAGTCGTCATTGACATGCTCAAATCAAACAAGCCTGCGATTATTGAAGCGTTATTGCAGTCAGCTGCCAATGACGAGCCGCTGCCCACGCGCTGGCAGGTGGCGCTATCTATCCTTGATGATATGGTCAAAGAGAAGCGTGACCGGATGCTTTACGCCAAAGCGCCGATACGAATAGAGCGGCGCGATTGGCGCAAGCGGTATCAGTTGGCGTTAAGTCTTAGCGACTTTGAAACCGAGCGTTTAGAGCAGGATTTGCGCGCTAATCAGTGGGTTTACTTTAACAATATGTTTGCAACCGTTGAGCGAACCACGCTGGAATTTGAGGCAATGGCGATTGAGTTTTTTAACTGGTCAAGGAATAGAGGGATTAGCGGTCAATTCTTGAGCATTCCGACCGGAGTTGTTAATCATGGTCGCATAAGAACCTTGCCAGCTGATACCGTTCAAGGGCTAAAAGATTTTATGAGGCAATACGACTCGAAGCAATGATAGCCATTGATTTTAGTAAGATGGGGCGTTCCAAGTGAGCGCCTTTTATAATCTAATTGATAAATCACCCTTTCTTATTAAAACTACAATATATAACCGTATTGTTATATAATTGCTCATTATTAGCGGCTTATCATTTGTAGGAGCGTCAACCATGACCACGTTTACAAGCTTAGATGATTACATGGCAACCTTGCCAGCCGATAGCAAGCAGCGTATCAATAACAAAGCCAAAGCGTTGAGCCAATCAATCGAACTTGCCAAATTACGCCGCGCTCAATCGTTAAAACAGACCGAACTTGCCGCCATGATGGGCGTATCGCAAGCCAATATCTCAAAGGTGGAAAGCGGTAAAGATATTCAGCTATCAACCTTGCAGCAATACGTTCACGCCTTAGGCGGAGAGATTAGCATCACGGCTAAAATGCCAAGCGGTGAAGTCGTTTTGATATAACAAGCGATTTACTTTATGTTCAAACCATTGATTTTGCTTAACTTCCGTCATTGGGGGAAGCCGCGTTATTATGACCACAGATTGGCGCTGAGCGCGTTTTAAAATCGCTTTGATGCACAAAGTATTAGGAATAATCACAGCGCCGTAAGCGGCAAATTAGAGCCAAAAGGTTTAAGACATGAAAAAAATACTACTAATTGCATTATTTCTTACAGCGGTTACAAGTCAAGCAAGCGAAATTAATACTTTAGAATCCAGTGATGAAACCTCTTACCCAAAAATAACTTATGATTCTAATGAAAATATCTATAGGATTAAATTTAGAGATTCCCCATCTTCTATAGAGAATGAGAGCCAAGACGTTAATCAAAGCCACATTGGTAAAGCTCTTTTAGAGCTTGAAACAAGACAAAAAAATGATGCGGAAATGACAGAAAAGCGTCAAGAATTTATAAAGACTATGAAACTAAAACAGCAACAAGATATAGAGGATATGAGGGAGAGAACTCAAGAATATATGAGGACTCTTGATAAGCAAAGCCAAGAACGTGAGAGAAAAGCGCGAGAGCTTGCTAAAAAACCTAATGCAAAAATTGGAATGACAAAAAAGCAAGTGCTTAACAATACGAATTGGGGAGAGCCAAACGGAGTTAGAACATTTACTACCGCGAAAGGAACAAGGGAAGTATGGTCTTATAATAATTATAAATACTTATACTTCGATAATGGCAAATTGATTATGATTGAGCAATAGTAATCGCCTATACACTTATTAAATAGGAATTAAGATGAAAATCTATGATCTGAAATCAATACCAATAGTTTTTATTTTGATGCTAAGTATTTCTACTTTGACACAAGCTAAAGCAAATTCACTTCCGGATATCTGTAATAAAAATGGAACAGCTATCATGATTATTAAAGACGTAGATATTGGAGATGGTTATCATGTCGATTTACAGTATGGAAAGCAGCTGATAAATGCGTATTGCGATGTTGGCGACTGTGAAGTGTTATATGATTACGGAATAAAAGATATAAAATCTAAAGTTACATTAAGCACTATTCAGATGGAGGAAGAAGAAAATACTTTAATATGCAGTGTTACAGATATTGAGCTTAATCCCTATATCCCATAGCCTTAAAAATATCTGATTTAGCCCGAAGTTGAGCGCTTTTTTTTGTGGTCAAGGTTGATAAAAGTTCACATTGAAATGAGAAGCAACGGCTACAAAACGGCTAGGACTAAGCGCAATCAATGGATTTTTAGATACAAAGCAAACCTGATAAAACCTAATGCCCAAACTTTAAGCAATCCCAGCTATCAAAGGTTATCTTGGTGTAAAGGTAATAGGAGCAATTGAAACGCCGTAAGCAGCATTAAAGCGCATGGCTTATCGTGACATTAAGTATTCATGTCAGGCTTGTAAACCCCACCAATACTACAGCGCAAACTTGCTTCAATCGCCATTGGTGACTGAACAAGACTTGCTCAACATTGAGCAGGAGTCTTGTTGCTTGACCACCCAATTTTGGGCAATGAATAAGTTAACACAGTGACGGACATTCACCCAAAGGTGAGGGCTTGTAGTGTCAGGTTTTGACAGGTTTTGCAGACCGTAAAAAGGTTTACCACAGGATACGAACTGCCAAAAAGTGAATGGCGCTCAAAGCCTTAACCTTACTAGCTTGTAGCGCTATTTTATGAGTAAAAATAGGTGAGGTCGTAAACAAAAACAGCTATCATTTTTCGGACAACTTAGAACGGCTTGTCTTAGGTTTCCCCTAGTTTTTGGACATCGTAAAGCGTTCAGCATGATGACGAACCCCAGCAGAGGTAAATCAGTTTTGAATTGGGATTAATAGCAAGCGTTTGCCTTGACCCTCAATTTGAGGTCGTAAGTCAGCAGTAAAAACCATAAGACATGAAAAAGCCCCCGATAAAGGAGGCTAATTTATCAAATTAAGCTTGAACTTGAATCAAAGTGTACACTGTGATGTACACGCTAAAAGCTAAACTATCTTTAAACCTTTAGCAATCAAGCACTTAACTTGAAATATTGGTACCAGTGGTCGGACTCGAACCGACACGCTTTTAAGGGCAACGGATTTTGAATCCGTCATGTCTACCAATTCCATCACACTGGCATGTGGGGTAATAACCGAAGTTATCTAGTTGGGCTACAGTATTCTCTGTATAGGCGCGTATTATAGCAGCCTAATTGCTGCCGTCAAGCGTTTTTTGCAGTTTTTTTAGCCAACGAACGCGCGCTCAACCACATAGTCCGCTTGAACCCCCATTCTTGGCGATACGGTTAAGCCAAAATCATCCAAGATACTGGATACTTCCGCGTTAAAAGGCATACTGCCGCAAAGCATCGCACGGTCATCGTCTTTGTTGATCGGCGGCAAGCCAATGTCTTCAAAAAACTTGCCCGATTTCATCAAATCGGTGATGCGACCTTTATTTTTAAAGTCTTCACGGGTCACAGTTGGGTAGTAAATAAACTTTTCGCGGAACCATTCGCCAAAGATTTCATCATTGGGAAGCTGATTTTCAAACATATCGCGATACGCTAAATCATGAGCGTGGCGAACCCCATGAACCAAAATCACTTTTTCAAAGCGCTCATAAACTTCAGGGTCGCGAGCAAGTGATAAAAACGGCGCAAGTCCAGTTCCCGTTGACAGCATATAAAGATGCTTTGCAGGAAGCAAATCGTCTAACACCAGCGTTCCGGTTGGTTTTTTGCTCACCAATAACTCATCACCGACTTTGATGTGCTGTAATCGTGAGGTCAAAGGACCGTCTTGAACTTTAATGGAAAAAAACTCCAAATGCTCTTCATAATTGGGGCTGGCGATAGAGTAGGCGCGAAGTAGCGGTCTGCCATCAACGACCAGACCAATCATCGCAAATTCGCCGTTACGAAAACGCAAACCGTCGTCACGGGTGGTTTTGATGCTAAATAAATCGTCGTTCCAGTGGTGAACCTCTGTGACCGTTTCGGTGCGAAGTTTTGACATAATGTCCTCGTCGTTGGCAAATAATAGGTTGGCAAAAAGGATAATAGAAGCTTAAAAGCTATTATTTTAATGATTTTAAGATGAATTGACACCGAATTTTATCATGATAAAAAGCGGTTGCGCAGCCAAGCTGAATGCAAGCCATTCTCAACAAATTTGCCATGATAACAAATTTTGGCATAAAAATCCGAGCAGCTTTTGGCAGATATCATGATAAAATGGAATATCGTTAGCGAAAAATAAAGCTTCGCTGCAACCACTTTGAGCAGCTATGACGTAAAGCTTTCATAATAAAAGCAATCATAATCAAGGAAAACTATGGCAGAGCATACCGCGCCAATCATTGGCTATTTAAGGTCGCCATTGTCCCAAAAGTTTGGCGCGCCAAGGCAGCCCAATTTAGTAGCGCTGCAAGGCGTCATTGAAATGGTCGCGCCATTTGATGTGCCTGAAGCGTTTGAAGGACTTTGTGATTTTAGCCATCTTTGGCTCACTTGGCAATTTCACCATAACGATAAAAAAAACAATCTCAAAAATCATGACGATAAAACATTTCGTGCTCAAGTTCGACCGCCGCGATTGGGCGGCAATCAAAAAATTGGCGTGTTTGCCAGTCGCAGTATGTATAGACCCTCAAAGCTTGGATTGTCGGTGGTGAAGCTTGAAAAGGTACTAATTATCGATAACCGCGTAATGCTGCAAATTAGCGGCGCTGATTTGATTGACGGCACGCCAATCATTGATATCAAGCCCTATATTCCCTATAGCGATGCGCTACCCGATGCAAGTTTTGGTTTTGCACCAAGCGCCCCAAAGCCGATTGACGTTGTAATTTTACCAACAGCCCAAGCGCAGTTTGAAGCATTGATCGAAAGTGAAAAAAAAGCTAAACCTAAATCAGGGCAGGAGCAGTTGAGATTTAATATTCAGCAAAACCTTTTAAACGAGGATTTGCCCATCATTAAAGCGCTGATTGCTCAAGACCCGCGACCGGCTTACCGGCAAAAAGAGGTTGGTACAAGATTTACCATGCGCTATAAATCGGTCGATGTGAGCTTTTATCAAGAAAACTTAGGTGAGCTGCAAATTTGCGATATTAGGCAAGTTTTTGATTAGCCCATCTTTATAGTCAGCGTTGAAATTTTGAGTTTCGCAGCCATCTAGCAAACTTTATGATAAATTATTGAAAATAATCGAGATTTTTTATGTTTACAGACAGCCATTGCCATTTAAACCGTTTGGATTTAAGCCGCCATGACGGCAAGCTTTCAGGAGCAATTGCGGCAATGAAAGCGGCAAACGTGACCCGAGCGATGGCAATCATGTGTGATTTTGCCGAATTTGACGACATCCGCGCAATCGTCAACGAGTTTAGTGATGAGGCGCTGAATTTAGGAATGAGCGTTGGCATTCATCCTTGCGAGGATTTGGCGGTGCTCAAATCAGCAACCGTTGAGCGCTTGGTTGAAACGGCAAGCGATGACAAAGTTTGGGCAATCGGGGAGACGGGACTTGATTATTATTGGTCAACAGAAAATAAAGCCGAGCAGCAGGCAAGCCTTTCCCGTCATATTCATGCCAGTCAAGCGCTAAAAAAACCGCTCATCGTTCATACGCGCGAGGCAAAACATGACACGCTTGATATTTTAAAGTCGGAAAACGCCGAGCACGGCATCATTCACTGCTTTACTGAGGATTGGGAAACGGCAAAACGGGCGCTTGATTTGGGATTTTATATTTCCTTTTCGGGAATTGTTAGCTTTAAAAGTGCACAAACCATTCGCGAGGCGGCGCTAAAAGTGCCAAAAGATCGAATATTAATCGAGACCGACAGCCCGTACTTAGCGCCTGTTCCTAAGCGCGGCAAGCCCAATGAGCCTGCATTTGTGCCCTTTGTGGCAAGCTGTTTGGCAGATATGTTTGGTATGAGTTCAGAAGACGTTGGCAAGCTTACGGCAAAAAACTTTGAAAATTTGCTGGCACAGTACTCTTAAAATAGTTATGCTATGACCAGTCAGTCATTTAGCAAAATTGAACATTCAGTTCCTAAAAATAGTTAAAAATAGCTGAATGAAACGCCGCTTAGGAGGGATGATGAGCCGTCAACACCAATTTAAAACTCGAGAAGAAAATATTTTGGCAATGGCTGAGCAGTTATTGCTTGAGTCAGGGGACGGCGACATCACGCTTGACAGCTTAGCCGATCAGCTTGATTTGGCAAAAGGCACGCTTTATAAGCATTTTTCGAGTAAAGATGAGCTGTATTTGCGAATCATCATCCGCTATGAAGAGCAGCTTTTTGCGATTAATAAAATTGATGACTGTGCGGCGGCAGGGGTTGCTCGGATGATTTTTCAACAACTGCTCAATCCGCAAAAAGCGATGCTATTGAACCAAATTGAGGAGCGCCTTGCCGCATCTGTGACGGGGCTGAACCGCTTATTTGGCGAGCTTTATGACATTCGCCGTCAGCGGATGCGCCGCTTGATTGATATTGTTAGCGCCTATTTAATTGAGTCGCAAAGCCGAATGACCACGCGCGATTATTTGTCCTCGATTTGGGCGATGGGTCAAGGTGGGGCAGGATTGCTCAATTCAAGCTTTTATCAGCGTTATTTGGGTCGCCGTGACACGCTCAGAACCGCGTTTGTTCAACAAATGCTTGATTTGCCAAAGCATTATCCAATTTGCAGTGATGATGACAATTTAGATGCCGATAAAGAGGAGTTGGTCGAGCAAATCGAGACCGAGTCTGAGGAGCACCGCAATACCACGTATTAGCCCAAGTCTCAATCAGCGCTGGCTACAGTCGGGGTTTACGCTTGTTGAAATCGTTGTTGTGGTGGTAATCTTGGCGATTTTTGCAGGAATGATGAGCTTGTCGGTTGGCAGCAGTGAAGTCCGCAAAAACAGCGCGTTTTATGAGCATCTGGTTGATACGCTCGGTTACGTTCGCCTGCTGTCTGCTGAGCGCATGCAGCCGATGGGGCTGGCATTAAAAGCTGATCAAGAAGGTCAAGTAACGCCCGTTATTGTTGCGTTAAATAATCCTTATTCCGGATTGCAATCCAAGGGTCGTCCAAAAAATAAAGACGCCATGGAATTAAGCACCGATATTGAGGGCTTATCTGCGATGAAAGAGGATCAAGTGACCCCAAGCTGGCAGGTCGAGCCTGACGTTCAGCTTCCTAAATTGCCTACTGGCGTCACTTTAACGATTGCCTCACTTGAGCCGCAAGATACCGCCAATCGCAAGCTTCAGCCGTGGTTTTTAGCGCAGGATGTTCCGCAAGTGCTTTGGTTTGGGACAGGTCAGGCGGCACCTGTGACCCTTGAAGTTCGTCATCAATCAAGACTGGTCGGTGAGGTAATTACCATTATGCCTGATGGCAGTATTAAACAAGGTCAAGACCAGTAAACGCAAATTTGGCGCTATTTTTGGCATCTTAATCAGCAAGGCTTAAGCGTATGCGCCGCGAAGGTGGGTTTACATTAATTGAAGTGATGGTGGCGCTGTCTATTTTGGCAGTGGTTGCCGTTGCCGCAAGTCGCGCCAGCAGTGCTTATTTAAACTCGGTTGAAGTGCTCAAAACCAAAACCTTGGCGCAATTTGTCGCTCAAAATACCGCCGCTGAATTGCAAATTAACGAGGTTTGGCTTGATGCGCCGCAGTCAAAAACCATTGATGAGCAAGGCAGAACGTGGCAAGTGTCAATCACCCCAAGCGATAGCATCGCCCCTGCGCTAAAACAAGCAACAATTCAGGTCGCGCCAATCAATGACGGTCAACCAAAAGCTGCCGTTACCGAGTTGACTGTTTTATTAAGCAATCCAAATCAAGAGGTCGGTAGTTTGGATTTGACAACGTTAACGTCCGCCAAAGCAGGTCAACTGTGAGAACTTTTGAGCAAGGCTTTACCTTACTTGAATTGATGGTGGCGATGGCGATATTTGCCGCCCTTGCAGTGTCAGGCTGGCAAGTCTTTGATGGGGTCAATCGCGCCCGCGACCGCGCTCAAGTCCATGCCGAGCGTTTAGCTGAGTTGCAATTTGCCTATTTGCAGCTTCAACAGGATTTAAGCCAAATCGTACCATACCAAATCCCTGTTGAGCCAACTGCAGAGAATAATCAAGACCAGCCGCTTGACCCAAAGCCTTTTGCCAAGCTTGATAGCCAGTCGTTCAGCTTTGTTCGCTTTGCTGATCCTGACCCAAGGTTTCAATTCAGCCCCGCTTTGGAGCGTATCGATTATGTGTTTGATCATGAGCGCCTGATTCGTAAAAAATATCTTGCCATCTCCAGTGACCGCAATACCGATAATCAACGCCCAAGCTTAGACAGCGTGGTTTTAACTCATGTCAGCGAGGGACGCTGGCAAGCTTATTTACCAAAAATAAGCGCCACTTTTCCCAATGAAGACACGACAAACAATAATAAAGAAGCAGCAAGTGGTGAGGATAATCAAAATCCGCCATTATTATTGCCCAAAGGGGTTCAATTAACCTTTAAGCATCAAGGCGAGCCGATCACTTGGCAATGGGCAATCGTGAGTGATTCGCAAATTGTTTTGCAAGCTGCCAAAAATAAAGCCAGTCCGCCATCGAATAACAATGCAAATAACCAAAATACTGCTAATGATAATGCGGCTAGCTCGGATAATAATAGTTCGCCGACACCCAATGATAATTCGAGCAATCGACCGGATGGCTTATTATGACACCGCGCAAAATAGGGGACGGCAAAATAACTGGCATAAGACGCGAGCGCGGCGTGGCGTTATTGACCGTGTTATTGCTTGTGGTTAGCATCACGGTGGTGGCAGGAGCAATGCTTGCCAGCCAAAAGATCGCCATTCGCAAAAGCAGCGTGACTGCCAATCAATCCCAACTCATTCATGATATTCATGCCGCCGAAACGCTCGCAGTTACCGTTATTCAAGCAAGCAATGCGCTTAGCGACACTGATGGCAAAGATAGTCTTTGGTCACAGCCGCTGCCACCGATTCCTATTGGCAATCATAGCGTGAGCCTTCAAATTACTGATGAAGCAAGTAAATTTAATCTTAATAATTTATATCACGATGGCAAAGTGGATACCGCGGCGCTAAAGGTGATGCAAAGGCTGCTGGTTAACCTTAATTTAGAGCCAAAACTTGCCATCGCCATTTTAGATTGGCAAGACCCAGATAGTGAAGTTTATCAAGATGGCGGCGATGAAGCGGCGGTTTATCAATCGGCAAATCCGGTCACCATTGCCAATCAGCCGTTTTTAAGCATTGATGACTTGCAAGATATTCCGGCGATGGACGCTGACAAACTGGCAACGCTTAAGCCCTTTGTCACCGCCGTGCCTTATTATTTGCCCATCAATGTCAATACGGCAAGCCCTGAGCTGTTAGCCGCGCTGATCGATGGCGCAACCACGGCGCAATTAAAGCCGCTGATAGCGCAGCGCGACAACCAGCCGCTAGAAAATTTGGATAGCGTTTGGCAAATACCGCCATTTAGCCAAGTAGCAAGTGAGCAAAAGCAACAATTAACTTCGATGCTTGCGGTAAATAGCCAAGCATTTTTAGCCATGATTGAAGCGGCAGATGCTGAGCAATCCTCTCGGCAACGCTTTGCCACTGTACTTATCAGCAATTTACCCGATAATGAGGCTAGTAAAAATCGTGATATCGCAAACAACAATGAAAACGCAAATGCTGAAAACAAAACTGATAATTCAGCTAAAAAAACGGTAAAAGTGATATCACAGCGGTTTTGGGCGTTTAATCCCACAATTTAGCATCCAATGATTTAGTATCCGATGCTTTAACGCTGAGAAAATCAATCAGCAAGTTTGGTTTCTTCGCTAGATTTCCAGTTATAAGCGCCGTAAAACAACATTTGCGCTTGCCGAGTGCAGTTATGCAGCATCAGCTGCTTTTTGGCGTCAATATCTGCCAAATCGACCTCATCATCGTGACTTTCTGAATAGGTAAGTTCAAGCCAATCGATGATCCAAGAAAAAAACATATTGACCCCAGCTTCAGCTAAAAGCCTGCGATCATAATCATTGATATGCGTAAAAGCGGGTTGAAGCGCCAAATCCTCGCCCAAAATCTGAGCGTGCATTTTTACCAAATCACTGATCGCTCGGCGAACAGCATCTGAGCCGCCAAAGCGCTCACTGACCAAAAACTGCCAATAGCGCGGCTCGCTGCTGACCGTTGTTAAAAACAGCTGAATACTTTTGGCAATTTGCCGATCAAAGCTGCGTTTTTTGCCGATGTGCAAGCCATTTCGTAAAATCTCAAGCGTTCCGCCTAGCTCCTCAACGACCAGCGCCTGCCCAAGCGATTCCATATCATCAAAATGGCGATAAAAGGCAGTGGGGACGACGCCCACCTCACGGGTGACTTGGCGCAGGCTGATGGAGCTAAAAGACTGACCCATCATGCACAAATCTAACACCGCATTAAAAAACGCATGGCGGGTTTGCAGCTTTTTTTGCTCGCGGCTGACAATCATAACAACTCCTTTACAAAACAGGCGCGATATTACCTTGAAGCTCTTGCGCCAAACGATACGCCTCGTGGTCATTCATTCCGGTGATAAAGTCTAAAATATTTAAGATATTTTGATAAATGTCATCACCAAGCGCTCGGCGGTGTTCCGAAAAATGTGGCGCTAACAATAACCCCAAGCGCTGTTTTTCAAAACTCATTTGCATGGCAGGCTCCCAAGCCAACGGTAAAAAAGCATCCAAAAGCGCCGTTAAGCATTGGTTTGCCATCAGCTCTAAGCGAACTTTGCTTGGGTGATTAAAAATCTGTGATTGCGCCAAGTGTTTGGCTTGCAAAATGCCATTTTTAACATCGCCTTGGCAGTAATCAAACAAGCTTCCAACCAGCGTTCCCGTTAAAATGGCATTAATTTGCTCAACAAAAACGTCGCTGATGCTCTCAACCAAACGCATCATCGCTCGCGCCCGCAGCATGGCTAAATGCTGACGGATCGAGGCTTGACTGGATATGGGCGTTTGAGCCTCGCCAATAATTGCAAATAAAATTTTGGTCACCTCAGGGACGCTAAGCATATTTAAATGAACGCCATCTTCTAAATCAATCAAGGCATAGCAAATATCGTCGGCAGCCTCAAGCAAATACGCAAGCGGATGACGCGCAAAGCCGCCGTGATCGGGCGATCGAGGCAAATTGAGCGCTTCAGCTAGCAAGGTAAGCTGCGCTGACTCACTTTGAAAACTGCCAAACTTGTTCAGTCGCGGCGGCTTTTCGGCGCTATCATAACCTTGATTACTGTCAATAGCCAGCCATGGGTATTTCATAAACGCGCCCAATGTTGCGCAAGTTAAGCGCATGCCGCCTGCGTCCGGATGATGCTCATTTTTGGTCAATAAGCGAAACCCTTGAGCATTGCCTTCATAAGCCAATAAGTCAAGCCGTTCAGCTTTAGAAAGCTGGCTTAATACCGCTTGGCGTTTAGGATCGGCAAACCAATCACGAATGGCAAACTCGCCGGCATGACCAAAAGGTGGGTTGCCAATATCATGCGCCAAGCAAGCCGCCTGAACCACCACGCCAAAATCCGTTGGCGTAACTCCAATGGGCAATCCTGAAGGCAAGCGATGTTGCAGCTTTTCAGCCGCCATCATCGCAAGCGAGCGCCCGATACAGGACACCTCAAGCGAGTGGGTCAAGCGCGTATGAATCCCCAACTGATTGGTTAAAGGGTGGACTTGGGTTTTTTGATTAAGCTTATGAAACGAGTGCGAAAACACCAGTCGATCGTAATCTTGATGAAATGCGCTTCGGGTTCGGTTTAAGCTTGGCGCCTTTTTGGCAGAGCCTAAGCGCTGATCGCTGAGCAAATTTGCCCATTGGTCTTGAACCGTTTTGGAAGTTATTGTCATTATTTTATCCAAAGTAATAAATAATAACTCCCAGTATAAGCAAAAAAGCTGGCAAGAGTGCCAGCTTTTAATACAAGTTTGCAAGACGATATCAGCGTTTTTGGCTTTGACTTTAAAACGGCTGTAAAATTAAACGTTAAAGCGAAAGTGCATCACATCGCCGTCTTGAACGATATAGGTTTTGCCTTCTAGTCGTGATTTGCCAGCGGCAGCCGCGCCTTTTTCACCGTTATATTCAATAAAGTCATCATAAGCGATCACTTCAGCGCGAATAAAGCCGCGCTCAAAGTCAGTATGAATGACGCCAGCAGCTTCAGGTGCGGTTGCGCCAACTTTGACCGTCCAAGCGCGAACTTCTTTGACCCCTGCGGTAAAATAGGTCTGCATATCCAGTAGCTCGTAACCCCCGCGAATCACTTGGTCAAGACCGGCTTCCTCCATGCCAAGCTCGGCTAAAAAGTCGGCTTTGTCCGCCTCATCCAATTGGGCAATTTCCGCTTCCAACTGGTTGCAAAGTGGGATGACAATCGCGTCGTCGCCTTTGGCATACTCGCGAACGGCGTCTAAATACGGATTATTTTCAAAGCCGTCCTCGCTCACGTTGGCGATATACATAATCGGCTTTAAGGTGATTAAGCCATAGCTACGAATCAGCTTTTTCTCATCGGCATCAAGATTGGCAACGCGGGCAGGCTTACCATCAGCAAGTAATGGCTCGATTTTTTCAAATACCGCAAGCATCGCTTGGGCGTCTTTATCGCCGCCTTTGGCTTTTTTGGTCAGGTTATGAATGGCTCGGCTCACCGCTTCTAAATCGGCTAAGGCAAGCTCGGTGTTAATCGTTTCGATATCGTCAATAGGGCTGACGCGACCATCAACGTGGACAACGTTGTCATCATCAAAGCAGCGAACCACGTGAGCAACCGCGTCAGTTTCGCGAATATTGGCTAAAAACTGGTTTCCCATTCCTTCGCCTTGTGACGCTCCGGCAACCAGCCCTGCAATGTCCACAAATTCCATTGCGGTTGGCAATACGCGCTCAGGCTTGACAATGTCGGCAAGTGCCTTTAAGCGCGTATCTGGAACGGGAACGATGCCGGTGTTTGGGTCTTTGGTACAAAAGGGGAAGTTTTCCGCCGCAATGCCAGCTTTGGTCAAGGCGTTAAATAAAGTCGATTTGCCAACGTTTGGCAGCCCAACGATGCCGCAATTAAATCCCATAATCATCTCACAATAATAAATTCAGTAAAAAAGAATCAGGCTAAAAATTGAGCGTATTGTAGCAAACTAAAGCCGCACTTTGGCGAGTTTTGGCAATTAGTTTCTGCTATCTTTTGACACGCTCCCAATCATCACGCCCATATCTTGCTGGTCGTGGCGCTCAAGCTCTGGCGAATACAGCGCCGATGCCACCCCGCCATCCAAAAATAGCGCATTTGGGCAGCCCAGATTGTCTTTAAATAAGCTTGCAAATTCATAAAACGTTACCGGCTCATCGCTAATGACCAGCTTGATTGTGCCATCCTTGCAGACGCCCGCGCCATTTCGTGGTTTTTTTGAGGTGCTCTCAGGGTTAAATTTAGGGTGAATTTGGTTATTAATAACGAGCATGGGACCTGATTGGGTCGCAAACCACGGCTTGATTTGCTGATTTTTGAGCTTTTCGCCAAGCGCTTTACTCTCTTCAATCGCCACGCGACCGGATTTGTCCCACCAAAGCACGCCGTTTGGCAACAAATGAAAATTACCGCCGCCATCTTTGGTATTTAAGCTATGAATTTCGCGACCTTGGATCACCGTATAGCCAATCGGCGCAAAGTTTTCATCGTACATTCCGGCGTTCATAGCAAACTCAAGCTTGGCTTGGTTTAAGCGTTTAATCACATTATCAAAGGTGAGCAGCGGTTTATCTTGCTCATTTTGCCAAAACAGCTGCAATTTGTCGCCGGATGTGGTGCAAATGCTGTGCGCAAATGGCTCAGTATGGGTCACGCAAGTGGCGGTGTCATCATCAAAATCAACCAGTTCGGCAAGGTCTTGTTTGCAGCCACTAAGAAAAGCGGCGGCAGTAACAACAATAATCGGAAAAAAAGAAGCTCGCGGCATAAAATATCAGTCTATAACTATCCATCAATAATGAAATCAATAATAAATTTTTAGTAAATGATAATCAAATAACCTTTTCAATTAATTTTAAAAATAGTTTTTTTAAAAATTTTGCTGCAAGCTTAAGTCACCACATTAAAAGCGAGCGCCAAGTTGCAGCGGCTTTGATGATGACTCATTTGATGCGGCGCTGACCGTTTTGATCGGTTGCGCTTTGGTGTTTTTACCTTTGTCCCGCGAGTCCTTATTATACGCAATGAGTGCGTCGTGGTCGGGTAAAAAGCTGCTTGGGTCTGCCATCACCCACATTTGGTTAAACACATCCGAGCGGGCGCTTTGGTCAAGAAGCGCGCCTTCATCGGTAAAATAATAAAACTTTGACAATAGCTTAATTTGACCATCCTCAAGCCGCCTTGCGATATGGTAGGGCTGTAATTGGCTTGGGTGGATGAGCCCCACCGCGCCAACGATGCTGGCAAGCGACTTTAAAGTGTTTTTATGAAAGCTTGCCACGCGCTCCGCTTTACTTGGCACATCAAGGGCTTTTTGGCGGAACGGGTCTTGGGTGGCAACGCCCGTTGGACAAGTATTGGTATGGCACGATCGCGATTGAATACAGCCAACGGCAAACATAAAGCCGCGAGCGGAGTTGCACCAATCCGCGCCAAGCGCCAGCATCCGCGCAATATCAAATCCTGAAACGATTTTACCACTCACGCCAAGCTTGATTTTATCGCGGATTCCGGCGCCAACCAAAGTGTTATGAATGAGTAAAAAGCCATCAATAAGCGGCATGCCAACGCTGTCCATAAACTCAACCGGAGCGGCGCCCGTGCCACCTTCAGCGCCATCAACGACAATAAAATCAGGATAATTGTCCATTTCAATCATGGCTTTGACAATTGCCATAAATTGCCAAGGCTGACCGATGCAAAGCTTGAATCCCACCGGTTTGCCGCCGGATAATTCGCGAAGCTGCTGCCAAAACTCAACCATTTCATAAGGATTGTTAAATGCCGAATGCGAGGAGGGCGAAATACAATCTTGACCCATCGGAACGTGGCGCGTGGCCGCGATTTCTTCGGTGATTTTTTCGCTTGGCAGAACACCGCCTTTACCGGGTTTTGCGCCTTGTGACAGTTTGATTTCGATCATTTTAACTTGCGGATCAACCGCCTGTTGGGCAAAGCTTTCGGGATTGAAATGACCATTGTCATCACGGCAACCAAAATAACCGGTGCCAAGCTCCCAAATTAAATCACCACCGAACTTGCGATGATAGGGGCTGATAGCGCCTTCACCAGTATCATGGGTAAAATTGCCCATTTTCGCGCCTTGGTTGAGCGCCATAATGGCGTTTGCCGATAGGCTACCAAAGCTCATTGCTGAGATATTAAACACCGACATGTCATAAGGCTGAGTACAATGCTCGCCGCCAACCGTAATTCGAAAATCGCTGTCTTTAATCGGCTGATTGATGGCTGATTGTAAAAACCATTCTTTGCCGTGCTCATATAAGTTATCGAGCGTTCCAAAAGCGTTGGTGTCGCTGACATTTTTGGCGCGCTGATAAACAAGGGCGCGCTGCTGACGCGAAAACGGCACTTGTTCTTTGTCATTTTCAAGCAAGTATTGGCGAATTTCAGGACGAAAGTCTTCCAAAATATAGCGAATATGACCTGCTACCGGATAGTTGTATAAAATGGCGTGTTTGCGCTGAATTAAATCATAAATCCCAAGACCAACCCCAATGCCGCCAATAACAAACAGCCACCAATTGACCAAAATCACGCCCAATAAAAACAGCACGATGGCGGCGGCAAACACGCCATAGCGCAGCAAAAGCCCGATGATGTATGGAAAGTTTTGTTTATGCTTGGGGTTTAAATTGATTCTGGATTGGGGCATGGCTCACTCAAACTTTTAAACGAATAAATAAATGGCATTTAAAACGCTAAATAAAAAAGCGACTAAAAAGCCGCGATGTGCTTGTGATTATATCACAGTCAAATGCGAGCTTTGGTAACGGCTTGCAAGCAAGACTTGCTGGTAGCCGCGTTTATTTTAAACTGCCGCCGATACGCTGAGCTAACGCTTGTAGCTTTGGGACAATCCAATCTTGATAGTCCGCTGCCACCCATTTTGCTCGCGGCACGCTGGCGTTCAGCGAATAGGCAAATTGCCCCGTTGCCTCATCAAAAACCCCCACCGCGACGGCTAAAATGTCTGGCGAAAACTCCCCATCCGATAAAGTGTAGCCACGGCTTTTATACTCTTGGGCAGCGCTCATCAAGCTCAATTTTGCGGCATCAAACGCATCAGCATCCAGCTGATTTTGTAATGTTGCCAGTATGTCCGCTTGCTGAGGCAAACTGCTGACCGCAAAAAACGCTCGCCCAATGGCTGTGCTGGCAATCGGTACGGCTGATCCGACCTGCAAGCTAATAGACAGCCGCGCAGGGCTTCGGCAGCACGCCAAGTAGCGCATTTCGCCATCGATTTGTTTTGCCAAATTCACCGACACCTCGTGAGCTGCGGCAAATCTGCGCAATAAAGGCTCAGCAAACGCCACCATATCATGACGGCTTAACGCCTGAGCGCTCAAGCGCACGGCATTTGCGCCCAACTGATACACTCCTGTTAGCGATTGCCGTAAAAAGCCAAGGGTCGTTAAGGTATAAATCAGCCTTGTTACAGTAGCTTTTGGTAGCTCAGTCAGTTGGCACAGCGCTTGATGAGACAGCTCATCGTGATGCTCAAACGCCGCTAAAATCAATAAGCCACGACCAAGGGCGGTCACAAATTGCCGGTCATTTTGAGAGTGGCTTTGCTCTAATTCTTGATGCAGGCGCTCTAATAACGGTGCATTGTCAAACGTTGCCATTTTTTTTCAATCCTAAATTAAGGGTTTACAGCACAAATGATTTCTGATTTAATGATTTTAAATAGTGAAACTAAGTTTCGCATAGTGGAACAAAAAAGTCAAGATCGATTATTGGCAAGCTAGCTACGTTAACAATTAACATTAAGAATTAATCATCACTAAGGAGAGTGACATGGCGTTATCATCGCGCGCGCATTTTGATTGGGAAGATCCATTTTTGCTTCGTGAGCAGCTTACCGATGAGGAGCGTATGGTCACGGACAGTGCCCATCAGTTTTTTCAAAAAGAGCTGATGCCAGGCATTTTAGCTGCCAACCGCAACGAGACTTTTGATCCAAATATCATGCGGCAGATGGGCGAGATGGGACTGCTTGGCGTCACCATTGACGGCTATGGCTGCGCCGGATTATCAAACGTTGCTTATGGCATGATCGCTAAAGAAATCGAGACCGTTGATTCAGGATACCGCTCTGCTATGAGCGTTCAGTCAAGCCTTGTCATGCACCCTATCGATGCTTATGGTACCGAGGCGCAAAAAGAAAAGTATTTACCAAAGCTTGCCAGCGGCGAGTGGATTGGCTGCTTTGGACTGACGGAGCCAGATTCAGGGTCAGATCCTGCCTCAATGAAAACGCGGGCGCGCAAAGTTGCCGGTGGCTATGAGATCAGCGGCAGTAAGATGTGGATTACCAACAGCCCGATTGCTGATGTGTTTGTGATTTGGGCAAAAGATGATGCCGGCGACATTCGTGGTTTTATTTTGGACAAAGGCATGAAGGGTTTGTCCGCACCCAAGATTGAAGGTAAGTTTTCCCTTCGCGCTTCGGTGACCGGCGAGGTGGTGATGGACAACGTATTTGTCCCAGAAGACAACGCTTTTCCCGACATTCGCGGTCTCAAAGGTCCTTTTGGCTGCTTAAATAAAGCCCGCTACGGTATTGCTTGGGGCGCTATGGGATCGGCGTCCTTTTGCTGGCAAGCCTCAAGGCAATATACGCTAGATCGCAGTCAGTTCGGGCGACCGCTTGCCGCCACTCAGCTGATTCAGCTGAAACTTGCCAACATGCAAACTGAGATTGCTCTTGGGCTGCAAGCGGCGCTTCGGGTTGGTCGCTTGATGGATGAAGATAAAGCGGCACCTGAGATGATTTCATTAATCAAACGTAACAACTGCGGCAAGGCGCTTGAGATTGCAAGGATTGCCCGCGATATGCACGGCGGCAATGGCATCTCTGATGAGTATCATATCATCCGCCATGTGATGAACCTTGAGGCGGTCAATACCTATGAGGGCACGCATGACATTCATGCGCTGATTTTAGGTCGGGCGCAAACAGGAATTCAGGCGTTCTCATAAAATAAGGAGTGGGTCATGGACGACCAAATCACAGGTTTTGGTGAAAAAATACCAGCACCTTCTTCCGATAGTCCCAAAGCTGGCGCACTTTTAGGAATAAAGGTGCTTGATTTATCACGCGTGTTGGCAGGACCTTCTTGCACGCAGATTTTGGCTGATTTAGGCGCTGAGGTGATTAAAGTTGAGCGACCAACGCTTGGTGATGAAACGCGTCATTGGTCGCCGCCTGAATTTGCCGACGGCACGTCAGCGTATTACGCCACCATCAACCGAAATAAGCAGTCGCTAACGGTCGATATCACCACCAAAGCCGGTCAAGACATTATCAAAAAACTGGCAGCAAGCAGTGATGTGTTGGTTGAAAACTTCAAAGTTGGTGGTTTAAAACAGTACGGTTTAGATTACGACAGCCTCAAGCGCCTCAATCCACGACTGATTTATGCGTCATTGACCGGATTTGGACAATCAGGTCCTGACGCCAAAAAACCGGGTTATGACTATATCATTCAAGGGTTGTCAGGACTGATGAGCATCACCGGCGCAAAAGAGGGCGAACCGCACAAAGTTGGCGTGGCGGTGGTGGATTTGTTTGCAGGGCTACAGTTGACCATTGGCATTCAAGCTGCACTTTTATCACGGCAGCGCTCAGGTCAAGGTCAACAGGTTGATGTTGCGTTATTTGACAGCGCCCTTGCCATGCTTGCCAACGTTGGGATGAACCATTTAGCCACAAACGAGATCCCACCAAGGCTTGGCAATGAGCATCCCAACATCGTGCCTTATCAAGTGTTTGCAGCTAACAATAACCAACACTTCATTTTAGCTTGCGGTAATGACGCTCAGTTTGCCAAGCTTTGTGAGCTGATCGGCGCTGATTGGCATTTGGAGTCACGATTTAACACCAACCCCAACCGCGTGGCAAATCGCGAGGCACTAATCGCAAAATTAAATGACATTTTTAGCACGAAGTCGCGCGATTATTGGCTCAGCGCTTTTGAGACAATTGGCGTACCAAGCGGCGCGATTAACAACATCCGTGAAGCGCTGGCAATGCCGCAAACGAGAGCTCGCGATATGGTGATTGGCTTTGCAGACAGCCCCGTTAAAGTGTTGGGAAATCCCATTAAATTGTCTCAATCGACAGTACGTTATCAAAGCCCGCCGCCAAAGCTTGGAGAGCACTCCCAATGTATTTTGCAGTCCTTGGGCTATGATCAGGCGATGATTGAGCAGTTTAAAGCAGAGGGTATTATTTAGCCACAGCCCCAAGCTGCTGTTCAATTTGCTTAGCAAGGGCAATGAGCTGATAGCTGACAGCATCGTGATGAGCGTCATATTCAGCTTGCAAAAAACTGACCGCCATCCCGACCAAAGCTTGTCCTGAGGCGTTATTGATGTACGTTCCCAAACAGTACATGCCCTCACGAAGCTGACCGTCATCAAGCGAGATGCGGCTTTGCTGGATTTGGGTCAGCTCCGCTGCCAGCTCCGTAAAGCTTGCAACCCCATTTTTGGTGATCGGCTTTGGAAACTTATTTTGATACAAAGACTGGATGGTGCTCATGCTCATGGTGGACAAAATCGCCTTTCCAGTGGCAGAAAAGACGGCAGGGACGCGAACGCCGGCGCGAAACGTAAACCCAAGCGGTGCCGGTGCTTCGTGGCAGCTCAAAAACACCACCTCGCCCAAATCTAGCTTGGATAAGGTGACAGTATAGTTAAGTAATAAAGGGTATTGCAAAATGAGGTCTTTAAACAGCCGGATAACGATTTGCTGCTGCTCGTATTGCCCCGCCCAATACAACAGGTATGAGCCAAGATAAAAGCGGTGATCAGCATCTTTATCGATGACGTGCTTGGCAAGTAGGCTTTGCAAAATGTTGTGCGTTGATGATCGAGCAATCCCAAGCTGATTGGCAATCTGAGCCGCGCTTAGAGGCTTTGGACTTTCGGTGATTAAGTCGAGGATTTGAAAGGTTTTTTCAAGGGCAGGGACAGAAGTTGTGGTCATAATCAGCCTTTAAATTAAAAGTTAACGAGGAATAACAATAAAGTTTGGAATAAGGGTTGCAAAAATTAAATTTTAATTCTTATAATAATGTACTGTATATAGAACTTGTGTTCTTTATAGTGAACAAAATAGCGCAGTGCCGTTATAAAAATCGCTGACAATAAAACATTTTTACAAACAATCCTATCAGTACTTGTGCTTGGAATGGGAAATAATAAAAGCTTAATGTTCAAACACGGAGTGTTCAAATGACGCAAGCTCAACTCAAACTTAAAAATCCGGCGCTACTTAACTCGCAGTGCTTCATCAAAGACGGCTGGCATGACGCCAGTGACCAAGCAACGATCGAGGTTACCAATCCCTTTAGTCAAGAAGTTATCGGCACCATTCCAAGCTTAACGAAGCAAGATGTCATCGATGCTGTGGCGTTCTCAAGCCAAGCTCAGCCCGCTTGGGCTGCCAAAACGGCGCAAGAGCGCAGCGTACTTTTGAGCAAATGGGCGGACTTGATCGATCAAAACAAAGAGGACCTTGCCATCATCATGACTGCTGAGCAAGGTAAGCCGATTAAAGAGTCGCGCGGCGAGATTGGCTATGCCAATAGCTTTATCCGCTGGTTCAGCGAAGAGGGCAAGCGTGTTTATGGCGATACTATTCCGGCAACGCAGCCCAATTTGCGCTATATCGTTCTTAAGCAGGCAGTTGGCGTTTGCGCGGCGATTACCCCTTGGAACTTTCCTGCGGCAATGATTACCCGAAAAGCGGCTCCCGCTTTGGCAGCAGGCTGCACCATGATTATTAAACCTGCAACCGAAACACCATTTTCAGCGTTGGCGCTTGCGGTTTTGGCGCAAGAAGCAGGGATTCCCGCTGGCGTCATCCAAGTAGTGACCGGAAAATCCTCAGTCATCGGCGACGTTTTGACCAGTGATGAGCGGATTAAAAAGCTGTCGTTTACCGGATCAACCGAAGTGGGTCGTAAGTTGATGGCTCAGTGCGCGCCAACGGTTAAAAAGCTGTCTTTTGAGCTTGGTGGCAACGCGCCATTTATCGTTTTTGATGATGCAGATTTGGAAAAAGCAGCGGAAGGTTTGATTGCGTCAAAATACCGAAATGCGGGTCAAACCTGCGTTTGTGCCAACCGAATCTATGTTCAAGACAGCATCAAAGACAAGTTTTTAGACATTTTTGTCAAAAAAGTCAACGCCCTGACCGTTGGTGATGGTATGAGTGAACATGTGGATATTGGACCTTTAATCAATCCCGATGCGCTTGAAAAAGTACAAAGTTTATTGACCGATGCGCTTGATAAAGGGGCAACACTGGTCACCGGCGGCGATAAAAATTCGGCATCAACCTTGAGCTTTAACCCAACCGTCATTACCCATTTGACCGATGATATGGACATTGCTCACGAAGAAATTTTTGGTCCCATTGCGTCGATTTTTACTTTTAGCACCGAAGAAGACGCCATTAAGATGGCAAACGATACCATTTATGGGCTTGCCGCTTACTTTTATAGCGGCAGCTTTGCGCGCGCTTGGCGGGTCACCGAAGGGCTTGATTACGGCATGGTCGGTCACAATACGGGCATCGTTTCCACAGAAGTTGCACCCTTTGGTGGCGTTAAGCAGTCCGGATTTGGTCGAGAAGGCTCCAAATATGGCATTGAGGAGTATGTGGTGACCAAATATTGGAGTGCGGATATCAGTTAGGCTGAGATCAGCAAGTTAGTCAATTTAGCTTCAACATCAAAGCGTTATTTGAGCCGCCGTCACCGTGATGGTGGGGGCGGCTATTTTTTACCCGATCACTTATCAAAGAAAAGGACATTCTTATGAGCACCGCCACCAATCAATCACTACTTGAGCGCCGCCTTGCGGTTTTGCCAACTGGTCTTGGTATTGCCTTTCCTGTGTTTGCAGCTAAAGCTCAAAACTCCGAGATTTGGGACGTTGAGGGCAACCGTTATATTGACTTTGTTGGGGGCATTTCAGTATTAAACACCGGTCATAGCCATCCAAAAATTACGCAGCGCGTTCACGAGCAGCTCGATAAGTTTACCCATACCGCCGCGCAAATGGTTAATTATGAGTGCTATGTTGAGCTTGCTGAAAAACTATGTGCCAAAGCGCCCATTAGCGGAGCAACAAAAGCGCTATTTTTAACCACGGGCGCAGAAGCGGTCGAAAACTGCGTGAAAATTGCCCGAGCAAAAACTGGTCGCGCTGGTCTTATCTCGTTTGTTGGCGGCTGGCATGGCAGAACGGCGATGTGCATGAGCTTGACTGGTAAAGTGCTGCCTTATAAGAAAAACTTTGGTCCTATGCCGGCTCCCGTGTTTCACGCGCTGTTTCCTGCGCCAGAGTTGAACGTTTCTGAAGCGCAAGCACTGCATAGTCTTGAGATGATTTTTCAGGCAGATATTGACCCAAGTGAGGTGGCAGCAATCATTATTGAGCCTGTTCAAGGTGAAGGCGGATTTCATCAAGTGACCCCAAGCTTTGCCAAAGCGCTGCGCCAAATTTGCGATGATCATGGCATCGTGTTGATTTTTGATGAGGTTCAGTGCGGCTTTGCCCGAACCGGAACGCTGTTTGCCACTGAGCAATTGGGCGTTGAGCCTGATTTGATGACGTGTGCCAAAAGCTTGGCAGGTGGCTACCCAATTTCGGCGGTGATTGGACGTGCTGAGATCATGGATGCGCCGCAAACGGGCGGTCTTGGGGGAACCTATTCTGGAAATCCTTTAGCTTGTGTGGCAGCGCTGGCAGTAATGGAAGTGATCGAAGAGGAAAATTTACTCGATCGCAGCGTTAAAATTGGGGACACCATTGCTAATTTTTTAACAGGCTTGAATCTTAGCGGCATTGGTGATATTCGCCATAAAGGGGCAATGTTAGCGTTTGATTTGATTGATGATGATGGTAACCCTGACCCAAAAGCAACGATCAATCTTAAGCAGCAAGCCTTTGATCGCGGCTTATTGTTAGCATCTTGTGGCATGTTTGGCAATGCCATTCGCATTATGGTACCGCTGACGGTCGAAGATGAAGTACTGCAAGAAGGATTGGAGATTATTAAGGAGATTTTAACAGCGTCATGATTGCTAGTGCTGTCAATCAAGCTAACAAGTCAAACAACTTAACAAGGCCAATTTAAGGGCTTACGCCCTTATCGTGTCAAAAAACGGTGCCTTGAATGATTCAGGCGCCGTTTTTTAGTTTAAAAACAGGGAAAAAAAGCACGCAATTGCTTTTATATTTAGGTTGATATGAGTAGCTGCGACCACGGATGAAACACAGACAAGGAGCGCAAGATGTCTGAGCTAAAAAAGTCATTAGGGATGTTTGATATTATTGCCTTAGCGTTTGGTGCTATGGTGGGTTGGGGCTGGGTGGTGCTTGCCGGAGATTGGGTGATTGCTGCGGGCATTTGGGGCGCGGTACTGGCGTTTATTTTAGGCGGTCTTGCGGTGGTATTTATTGGGGTGGCTTATGCTGAGCTTGCCTCATCCATGCCTGTGACCGGCGGTGAGCACACGTACACCCACCGCGCTTTAGGAATTAATGTGTCGTTTATTTGCTCATGGAGCATTTTATTTGGCTATTTTTCGGTGGTGGCATTTGAGGCAGTAGCATTGCCGACGGTGGTTGAGTATTTTATCCCAAACTATAGCCAAGGTTATCTTTGGAGTATTGCAGGTTGGGATGTTTATGCCACTTGGGTTGCCGTTGGAATGCTTGGCTCAGTGATTGTAACTTGGCTGAATATTCGCGGGATGGAGGTGAGCGCTTGGTTCCAAAAAACGGCGGTTTTGGGCATTTTGTTTGTGGGGGTATTGCTGTTTATTGGAGCGGTATTATACAACCCTGAGGCAACAGGGACGGTACAAGCGCCGGCGTTTATTGGCGGTGTGAGCGGAATGATGGCAGTTATGGTCATGGTACCGTTTATGTTTGTGGGTTTTGATGTGATTCCACAAGCTGCTGAAGAAATTGATTTAACCCGCCCCAATATTGGTAAGTTTTTAATCATTTCGATCATTGTGGCTGTGCTTTGGTATGTGGGCGTGGCTTGGAGCGTTGGTCATACTTTGCCCTTAATTCAAGCGCAAAACTCAACGCTTGCCACAGCGGATGCGATGACGAATGCTTGGCAGGGAAAATGGGCAGGGATTTTGTTAGTTATTGGCGGTGTTCTTGGGATTTTGTCGAGCTGGAATGCATTTTTGATTGGCGGTAGCCGTCTGCTTTATGCCATGTCAAGAGCACACATGCTCCCTGCATTTTTAGGAAAACTGCATCCTAAATACCAAACGCCAGTCAATGCTATTTTACTGATCGGTGGGTTGGCAACGCTTGCCCCATTGTTTGGTCGCAAGATGTTAGTTTGGATTGTAGATGCAGGCGGCTTTGGTATTGTGATTGCTTATACTTGTGTTGCGATCTCTTTTGTCGTATTGCGATATCGCGAACCTGACATGGTGCGACCGTTTCGCGTTCCTGCCGGAAAAGCGGTGGGCATGCTGAGCATTATTTTGGGGTTTGGTTTACTGATCCTATATTTGCCAGGGATGCCATCGGCGCTATCAGCCATTGAATGGTGGATATTTTTAGGTTGGACTGTGCTGGGAGTTGCATTTTATGGCTATGCAACGGTGAAATATCCAGGAAAAAGTGAAGCGATCATGGCAGAAGAATTGCGTGAGCTTAAAATTGTTAACCAGTTGTGGCTCAAGGACAATACACCAAATTAGCATCATACTGCCGCTTTAAGGCGCTCAATAACTATTTATTGGGCGCTTTATTTTTTTAAGCGCTTTATTTTGGCGAATATCTTAAGCGCTTTTTTTTGGGATTTGCAGCGTATTTCGCGCGCTCTTCTTCTAAACTTTGCAAATGCAGCGTTTGATAAACGGCTAACGTTTCTGTAATCATCTCGCGCATGGTAAATTTGTTGGTCATATCAGGTCGAGTGACACTTTCAAGCTGATTTCTGACGGCGCGGCAAAGGGCTTTGGCATTGTATTTTTTGACCAAACCTTGAGGAAATAAAGGCTGCAAAATCTCGCTAAACGCTGCTTGGTCCCAACCGATGACCGGCGTTCCTAAATGAATGGCTTGCAAGGTATTGATGCCAATGGATTCAGGTTGATTGGCAAGCGCTAAGACAATATTTGCCGCCGACAGCCATTCACGCATGTCATCGCGGCGATTGCCCACATAAGTGATTTTTGGCGCAAGCCCAAGCGCGGTGCTGCGCTGCCGAAAATCCTCATGCGCCACATCGCCATCTTTATGATCTTCATCCATGATAATGGCGTGAAGGTTTGGAAATTGCTCCTGCAAATTGCCCAAAATATCAATCAGCCATTCTTGACCGTATTCATTGCCAATAATCGTTGGAAAAACAAGCCATTTTTTATGTTCAAGCTCCGGATATTCAGCAAAGGTTCGCCTGAGCCAATACACGGATGGGTTATGGCGATACGGATAAATGCGCGTGTCTACCCCGCGATAAATTCGCTTGATAACTCGCGGCGCTAAATGCTCGCGGCGCAAGCGTTTTTTTAAATAGCGGGTGACGCTGTCAGACACCGTGATAATGGTGTCCACATCAAGGAGCGCTTGCGAGTATTTGTTGATCGGATAAAAGCCATACATGGTCGACACAAGCTTAGGTCGCTTGGCAACGCTTGCATGTCGCAGCGCCAAATGCAATATCCAAGCAGGCGTTCGTGAATGAACGTGGATGACATCAGGCTGATAGCGCTCGATTAATCGCCGCAGCGGAACGATTTGTAAAAGCGAGCGCCACGACTTTTTATTCATAAACAGCTGGTGATAAATACTGCCTTCACGCTCCAAGCGCTTGACAAGCTCATCGTCATAATCGGCGCTTGCTACGATGATCGAGGTGTGACCGCCTTTGACCAGCGCCCGCCCCAAATGAAAAATCCCCCGTTCGGATTCATCATGTTTGAGTGAGGACAATAAGCGCATGACAATCATAAGAAAGCGACCAACCAAAAGCAATGCTCAATATTGTCAATGAAACCACGACAAAACTCAACCTTAAGCAAGCAAAACTTATTGAACTTGGGCGCGGATGACCACGGTTTGCGGCTCATTCACTGCCAAGTTGACCAAGTTCCATTTCAGCCCCGAGTAGTTGTCCGTGACGAGCGCACTTTGATTGATGACTTGATAACCGTCACCAAGGCGCGCGTAAGTAGGCAAGCTGCTTTGTAGTGAAATCAGCTTAACCGTGTTTGGAAGCGCCAATTGAGCATTTAAATCCGCCAGCGGTTTGGTGCTGGTATTAACATAACTGGTATGATATTCAATCACATCGCCTGAATTGATTTGATGGGCAGGAACGGCAAACTCACGACCACTGCTGTCTTTCAGCACTTTCATAATTTTGGTATTGGCAGTAACCATACCTTGAGTGCTAAAGATTGGGGTGATTTCAAGCGTTTTTAGGGCAACGTTTGTGACAGGCGCAGTCGATTGCGCCACGCTTATGACCGTATTATCGGCAGTGGTGGCAATAGGGGTAATGACTGTATTTGTGGGCGCAGTGATAACTGTAGTGGTTGTAGCTGCTACCGGAGCCACTGGCGTGACTGCCACGCCAACCGTTTGCGTTTTGGTCACGTAGCGCGGGGTTGTGCTAACTTGGGTCACATAAAAAGGTTTGCCATCTTGCATGGTAATTCCCGTGGGCGTTGCCGTAATGGTCGCCACTTTGCCATCGCTCGATTGCTCAACGATGGTCGCGCTGCTTGCGATTGGTGCGACCGTGACTTTGGTCGCTGCATGAACCGATAGTGGCAATACAACCACTGCAAAAGCACCAACCAAACTCAATTTTTTACTTGAAACATAACCCATGTTTGCCAACCTCGCGGCTAAAAATGCTCTGAAAAAGTAAAACCCTTATCACGGCAATCGCTCAGTGATAAGGGTCAATCTAACTTAAAAATAAACCAAATTATGCGCTAAACGGGGCATCAGCTTACAGCGCAATTGTGTAACTATAGTTTATTATGTCACTATAAGTTGTTTTGTCACTATAATTTTGCTAACGAAGCATGAGCTAAAAATTTACTCGTAAATGACTTTCATCACTTCGTATTCGACCACGCCACTTGGGGTTTGAATTCGCGCTTCATCGCCCTCAGACTTGCCAATCAAGCCGCGAGCAATCGGCGAGTTGACTGAGATTTTACCGGCTTTAAAATCCGCCTCATCGTCGCCAACGATTTTGTAGCGTTTTTCTTCTTCGGTATCCATATTCTCAATCACGACGGTTACGCCAAATACCACGCGACCTTCTTTGGGCAGGCTTGAGGGGTCAATGACTTGAGCGCCGCCAAGCTTGGCTTCAATATCGCGGATTCGGGCTTCACAAAAGCCTTGCTGCTCACGAGCGGCGTGATATTCAGCGTTTTCTTTTAAATCGCCATGTTCACGAGCTTCAGCAATCGCCGCGGTGATTCTTGGGCGGTCGATATTTTTGAGTTGTTTCAGTTCAGCTTCAAGCGTGGCATGACCTTGCGGTGTCATTGGATAGCGTTGCATAGTTTTTCCTTAAGCCAATACCATCACACCACCTCAAGCGAGATGGTGCGAAAGTTGGCATGTCAATATGAATGATAAATAGCAATAAACAAGTAAGCGATGGCAAAGTTTCTACCATCGCCAAAATAAAAAACAAGTCATAATAAAAAGCATAGTCGCAGCTCGGCGGCTATGCTTTCATCATTTTTGGATAAGATTTTGAGCGCTTGGCAAGCCATTAAAGTAGGCTATCAAGCTTTCTAACGCTTAATTTACTCAAATTAACGCGTGGCGTCAACTCTTAGGCAGTCATTGTCTCTTTATTTAAGTCTTGCAATTTGTAAACGTCAAACGGCAAATCAATGGCGTATGACTTACAAACCGCGTCGGCAGCGCCTAACGTGGTCACGTAAAACACTTTGCCTTGAAGCGCGCTTCGGCGAATTGAGAACGAATCTTCTTGCGCCTGTTTGCCTTCGGTGGTGTTGATGATTAAATCAATCTTACCGTTTTTGAGGGCATCAACGATATGTGGTCGACCTTCGGTAACTTTGTTGATTTGGGTGCAATCAATGCCATTTTCTGCCAATACTTTTTGCGTTCCGGTCGTGGCAACGATGTTAAAGCCAAAGTCAGATAAGGTTTTGGCAATCGGAACGATTTGCTCTTTGTCGCTGTCACGAACTGAGATAAAGACCGTTTTGGTTTCGCCCTCGGTTGGCAAGCCGGGCAAGCGCTCATTACTACCGATAATGGCTTTATAAAACGCCTCGCCAAAGGTTTTGCCAACGCCCATAACTTCGCCCGTTGATTTCATTTCAGGGCTTAAAATGGGGTCAACACCGGGGAACTTGGCAAAGGGGAATACCGCTTCTTTCACTGCGTAAAAATCAGGGGTAATCTCTTTGGTAAAGCCTTGGTCTTTAAGGCTGACTCCTGCCATGCAGCGTGCGGCAACTTGGGCTAAAGACGTTCCGATGCATTTTGAGACAAACGGAACGGTTCGCGCCGCTCGTGGGTTGACTTCCAAAATGTAAACGGTATCACCTTTCACCGCAAATTGAACGTTCATCAAACCCACAACGCCAAGCTCTTTTGCCATGGCGACCGTTTGCGCGCGCATCACATCGCAAAGCTCGTCCGATAGCGAGTACGGCGGCAGGGAACATGCCGAGTCGCCTGAGTGAACGCCAGCTTGCTCGATATGCTGCATGATCCCGCCGATAACCACATCGGTGCCATCACAAACGCAGTCTACATCCACTTCAATCGCGTCGTCCAAAAAGCGGTCAAGCAGTACCGGCGCTTCGTTTGACGCTTGAACAGCAGTTTTTAAGTAGTGCTTTAGCTCATTTTCGTTATAAACGATTTCCATCGCACGACCACCCAACACGTAAGACGGGCGAACGACAAGCGGGTAGCCGACTTCTTTGGCTTTCACCAAGCCATCTTCTAAACTGGTGGCTAATGCGTTTGAGGGCTGAGTTAAATTCAACTGGTGAATCATGTGCTGAAAACGCTCACGGTCTTCGGCGCGGTCGATGGCGTCAGGGCTGGTGCCGATGATTTTAACCCCAGCAGTCTCTAATGCGCGGGCAAGTTTTAGCGGCGTTTGACCGCCAAACTGAACGATAACGCCATCTGGGTTTTCGATGCGAACGATTTCAAGCACGTCCTCTAGCGTGATTGGCTCAAAATATAAGCGATCTGATGTGTCGTAATCGGTCGAGACGGTTTCAGGGTTACAATTGACCATGATGGTCTCATAGCCGTCATCGCGCATGGCGAGCGCCGCGTGAACGCAGCAGTAATCAAACTCAATGCCTTGACCGATTCGGTTAGGGCCGCCGCCAATGACCATGATTTTTTTCTTATCGGTTGGGTTGGCTTCGCACTCTTCATCGTAGGTGGAGTACATATAAGCGGTGCTGGTTTCAAATTCAGCGGCGCAAGTATCAACGCGTTTATAAACTGGATTGACGCCCAAATCCCAACGTTTTTTACGTAATTGTTTTTGCGATACGCCTAATAATTTAGCTAAGCGCAAATCGGACAAACCTTTGCGTTTAAATCGGCGCAAATTATCGGCAGTTAAGCCACCAAAGCCAAGCGCTTTGACCTCACTTTCGGTGTTGACGATGTCTTCGATTTGAACCAAAAACCAAGGGTCAATTTTGGTAAAGTTAAACACTTCCTCAACGCTCATGCCGGCGCGGAAGGCATCAGCAACGTAATAAATGCGCTCAGGGGTCGGCACGGTCAAGCGGTTGATAATTTCTTTTCGCGCTTTGTCAGGGGCAGTTTGGGTTAAGTCGATTTGTTCATCAAAGCCGTCCGCACCGGTTTCCATGCCGCGAAGGGCTTTTTGCATCGATTCTTGGAAGTTGCGACCAATTGCCATGACTTCCCCCACCGATTTCATTTGTGTCGATAAAATGTTGTCGGCTTGCGGGAATTTTTCAAAGTTAAAGCGCGGAATTTTGGTAACGACATAGTCAAGCGTAGGCTCAAAGCTTGCTGGCGTCTTACCGCCAGTGATGTCGTTTTGCAATTCATCTAAGGTGTAGCCGACCGCAAGTTTGGCAGCGATTTTGGCAATCGGGAAGCCGGTAGCTTTTGATGCCAAAGCTGACGAACGCGACACACGCGGGTTCATTTCAATCACAACCATTCGACCCGTTTTAGGGTTTAAGCCAAACTGAACGTTTGAACCGCCGGTTTCAACGCCGATTTCACGAAGTACCGCCAAAGACGCATTTCGCATGATTTGGTATTCTTTATCGGTCAGCGTTTGCGCGGGAGCAACGGTGATAGAGTCGCCGGTGTGAACGCCCATCGGGTCAAAGTTTTCAATGGCGCAAATGATGATACAGTTGTCGTTTTTATCGCGAACGACTTCCATTTCGTACTCTTTCCAACCGATTAAGGATTCATCAATAAGCAATTGATGGGTTGGCGATAAGTCAAAGCCGCGCTCGCAAATTTCGATAAATTCATCACGGTTATACGCAATGCCGCCGCCTGAGCCGCCCATGGTGAATGAGGGGCGAATGATACACGGAAAGCCTAATTTTTCTTGAGTGGCAAAGGCTTCTTCCATCGTTTCGGCGATTTCTGCGCGCGGGCACTCAAGACCGATGCGCTTCATGGCTTTGTCAAATAAATCGCGGTCTTCTGCCATTTCGATGGCTTCTTTGGTTGCGCCAATCAGCTCGCAGTTGTATTTGGTCAATACGCCGTGCTTGTCCAAATCAAGGGCACAGTTAAGCGCCGTTTGACCACCCATCGTTGGCAAAATGGCGTCGGGGCGCTCTTTGGCGATGATTTGCTCAACCGTTTGCCACGTGATCGGCTCAATATAAGTGGCGTCTGCCATAGCAGGGTCAGTCATGATGGTGGCAGGGTTTGAATTGACCAAAATGACGCGGTAACCTTCTTCGCGAAGCGCTTTACAGGCCTGCGCGCCTGAATAGTCAAACTCACACGCCTGACCGATGACGATAGGGCCTGCGCCAATGATTAAAATGCTTTTGATGTCCGTACGTTTTGGCATAAAGGGCTACCTTCGTTTTGATGTTAAATGATTTTGATACTAAGTTTCTTGATACTAAGTTTTTTGATATTAAGCTGTTGTTAAACTTTCTTTTTTGCAGTCGTGAGGATAAGCGCTTAGGAAAAACCAAGCGCTAATAAGGCTATTTTTAGTTAAGGTTGAAGCACTTTTTAATGAACAAGCAGTCAAATTTATAAAAAAGTGCGTTATCAATTATTTTATTAAGCGGTTGCTGACTTAGCCGCTTCCATCATCGTGATAAATTTATCAAAAAGTGGCGCGCAGTCATGAGGACCGGGGCTGGCTTCAGGGTGACCTTGAAAGCTAAATACCGGCTTGTTGGTCAATTCAATCCCTTGGTTGGTGCCATCAAACAGCGAGCGGTGCGTGGGTTTGACGTTTTCAGGCAAGGTGGCTTCATCGACGGCAAAGCCATGGTTTTGACTGGTAATCATCACCACGCCTGAGTCCAAATCCTGAACCGGATGGTTTGCGCCATGATGACCGGTTTTCATTTTGACCGTTTGCGCGCCGCTGGCAAGACCGATAAGTTGATGACCTAAGCAAATGCCAAAAGTTGGCACATCCGTTTCTTCGATGATATGGCGAACCGCATCAATCGCATAATCACAAGCAGCAGGGTCGCCAGGACCATTAGATAAGAAAATGCCGTCAGGATTCATGGCAAGCACGTCTTTAATGGGCGTTTGCGCAGGAACGACGGTCACGTGACAACCACGGTCAACGAGCATTCTTAAAATGTTGGTTTTGCTGCCAAAATCGTAAGCCACAACATTAAATTTGCTGTCGATATGGGTATCAAGCGCTTTAAAAAAGCCGCCGGTTTTGCTGTCTTGACTGTCTTTTGAATCACGGTTTTGCGGGCTGTCGGACAGCTCCCAAGTGCCTTTTGTCCATTCAAAGCCTTCAGGATGGCAGCATTCTTTTGCCAAATCCATGCCGCTAATTCCGGCAAATTCTTGAGCAAGCGCAATGGCTTTTTCTTCGTCATCGCGGGTGATGGTGTTACCGTTTGCCGCCGTCATAATACAACCGTGCTGAGCGCCTTTATCACGAAGGATTCGGGTCAGTTTTCGCGTGTCGATGTCCGCAATCGCAACCGTGTCATGATGCTTTAAATAGTCGCTTAACGACTCAGAATGGCGAAAGCTTGAGGTCACCATCGTGGCATCACGGATAATTAAGCCTTCCGCCCAAACTTTATGGTCGCAGCCGGATTCGCTGTCCTCGGAGTTGGTGCCGGTATTGCCGATGTGCGGGTAGGTGAGTGTGACGATTTGGCGAGCGTAGCTTGGGTCGGTCAGGATTTCTTGATATCCGGTCATCGCGGTATTGAACACCACTTCACCGACGCGGTGACCTTCGCTGCCAATGCTGACTCCGCGAAAAATTGTACCGTCTGCTAATGCTAAAATGGCTTGGGTTGTCGTCGATGAATTCAAAGGTTGCCTCCGCTATGATTGGTGAGCGCCTAAAGATATATGGAAAAATGATAAAAATATTGTCAATAAAATCAATATCGTATCAAAATTTGACCACAAAAAAGCGAGAAGACATTATTGATAACAACCACAAAAATCACTCAAAAGTGAAGACGTCAGTCGCATCATGTCCGCTCGCTTAGGCACAGATTTTGCGCATTATACTTGATTTTTTGGATTAGGGCTACCCTCTAAATTAAGGCACAATAATGAAAACCAAGTTTGTCATCGTCATATCAAATTACAAGTCAAAATCGACAATCAGCATCAACGCGCAAACGTTTAAAACGGACGGCTTTTAAAATGGATAGTATAGCGTCACCCCATAATAATCGGGCGCAAGATTAGCGCTTAGCATTGCCCCATCCTCATAGCGCTTGGTTAAAAGGGTGCTGCTTGCCACCCCAAGCGCCGCGCCTGCTAGCACATCGACCGTGTCATGTTCATCAGCAGCCACGCGGCTATACGCCACAAAGCCCGCGCCAAGATACGCCGGAATGCTATATTCAAGCCCATAGCGCTTATGGATAAAGCTTGCTCCTTGAAAGGCAAGCGAGGTATGCTGCGAAGGAAAAGAACGATTGTTCCGACCATTAGGGCGCTCTTTATCGACCGCCATTTTTAGCGCTTGCGTTGCCGCCGCATTTGCCGCAAACGCATAATAAAATTGCTGACGACCTTCCTTATCATCCATATAATAGGTGCTACCAAACGCTGCCGCCGGAATGGTCACCGCCAGCGCCGAGCCAATTTTTTCGACGGTATCGCCCGCGTTTGCGCTTTGCGATGTCAGTAAGGCGCTTGAGGATAAAATTATGCTCGACGATAAAATGACAGCAGGGTAGCGCATAAGGCAAAAATCCTTTGGGTAAATTGATACGGCAAAATCAAGTGCTAAAACTGAACTTAAGGAAAGGTTTTAAATTGTAAGCGCTTTAATGCTAAACTGACGCTTATTTATAAGAAAAGCTTTCAAGTAAAATCTTGGCTATTGTAGCGGCATTGCAGATAAAAGAAACGCGATTTGTTGAGATTTAATAATTTATTTTGCGGCTAAAATTTTAGTAGCAACGATAATTAAGGACAGTCATGCTTTATCAATATTTAGGAAAATCGCCACAATTTGCCGCGCCGTTTCAAGGTTTCGTCGCCGAGTCCGCGCAAGTGATTGGTGATGTTTATTTGGGACATAAAGTCAGTATTTGGTTTGGCGCGGTCATTCGCGGTGACAACGATCACATTCATATCGGCGATTTTAGCAATGTTCAAGAAAACAGCGTCATTCATACTGACCCAAACATTCAAGTGAATATTGGCAGCCACGTCACCATTGGTCATTTAGCCATGCTTCACGGCTGCACGATTGGCGATAACAGCTTAATTGGTATTGGCGCGGTGGTGCTTAATCACGCCAACATCGGTAAAAATTGCATCATTGGCGCCAAAGCGTTGGTAACTGAAGGCAAAGTGATTCCGGACAATTCACTGGTGATGGGAGCGCCTGCTAAAGTCGTCAAAACTTTGACCGATGAGCAAGTGGAGATGCTTAAACAATCGGCAATGGGTTACGCAAACCTTTGCCAAACTTATCGCAACGGACTTACGCCTGTTGATTTACCAAACGATTAATTTTTAAATTTTTATGACCTTTATATCGTCAACCCTTGATAAAAATATTGAGCGATGCTGGGATGAATGTTTGTAGCCTCTGTAAATGAAATGAACAGCAAGCAAAAAAATTTATACCAGCCGCACGTTTTAATTACAGGTTTCATTTTAGATTGGCGATAGTTTAACGAGAACAACAATGACAAATTTGACGGAAAATACGGCAAGTAACGCAAGCGACAATCAAGGCAATGTTTTAGCGTTGTTTGATCTTGACCATACCTTGCTTGACGTTGATAGCGATTATCTTTGGGGCGAATACGTCGTCACCCATAAATTGGTCGATGAAGACGAGTACCGCCGATTAAATCAGCTGTTTTATGACCAATATATTGCAGGAACGCTTGATGCGACTGAATATAATGAGTTTGTCGCCAAGTTTTTGACCACTTTACCGCTTGAGCGTTTGCATGAATTGCGTGAAGATTATATCCGCTACGAAATCGAGCCGCACATCCGACCAAAAGCGTTGACAGTATTAAAAGAGCATTTGGCGCTTGGTCACACCGTGGTGATAATTTCCGCGACCAATGATTTCGTGGTGTCCGCCATTGCCGAGCGCTTTGATGTGCCGCCCGAAAACGTCCTTGCCACACCGCTTGAAATCATTGATGATCGCTACACGGGGCGTTTAACCGACAAGCCCAATTTTCAAGAAGGCAAGTTATATCATTTGGAAAAATGGCTCAATAAAAAAGGTGCCGATGGTATAAAATTTGACACCACTTACGCTTATTCTGATTCCAAAAACGACATTCCGCTGCTCGATTGGGCAGATATTGCCGTTTGCGTCAGCCCCGATGACGCGCTTCATGCTCATGCGCTTGCTCACCGCTGGGCGGTGGAAGATTGGGCGATTTAACCATTAACCTTTAAGTTTTATAGTAATTTATCAAAATCAACGTTGTAACATGATAGGAATTATCCACGATGGAAATCAGCCCCTACCAAGACCAAATCAAAGACTTAAGCGCTCGCGGTCAAGACCTTCGGAGGTATCTTTGACTTTGATGGCAAGCAAGAGCGCTTAGAAGAAGTCAATTTAGAACTTGAAAACCCTGAGCTTTGGAACGACCCCGACCGCGCCACCCAAATCAGCAAAGAAAAAAGTCAGCTGGATAACATTTTGGGTGTGATGATAACGCTCGACTCACGACTTGATGACGCGACTGCCATGCTTGAATTGGCAGTGGAAATGGAAGACGAGGCGCTTCTCGAAGACGTTCAAAGCGAGCTTGATGCCGCTGAAACTCAGGTGGCTGAGCTTGAATTTCGCCGGATGTTTAGCGGTGAAATGGACGCCAACAACTGTTATTTGGATATTCAATCGGGAAGCGGCGGCACGGAAGCTCAAGATTGGGCGGAGATGCTGCTACGAATGTACACGCGCTGGGCGGAGTCGCACGGCTTTAAAGTTGAAGTGATTGAAGTTTCCGCAGGCGGTGTGGCAGGGATTAAGTCGGCAACGCTTGCCATTAAAGGCGACTATGCCTTTGGTTGGCTTAGAACCGAAATTGGCGTTCACCGTTTGGTTCGCAAATCACCCTTTGACAGCAATAACGGTCGCCATACTTCGTTTTCAGCCGTTTTTGTGTCGCCTGAAATTGATGATAACGTCGAGATTGACATCAATCCAGCAGATTTACGAATTGACACTTACCGTTCCTCGGGCGCGGGTGGTCAGCACGTTAACACCACTGATTCTGCCGTTCGAATCACTCACGAACCCACCGGAACGGTCGTGGCTTGCCAAAATGAGCGCAGCCAACACGCCAACAAAGATACCGCAATGAAAATGCTTCGTGCCAAGCTTTATGAGCTTGAAATGCAAAAGCGCATGGAAAAGCAGCAAGCGGTTGAAGACAACAAGTCCGACATCGGTTGGGGCAGCCAAATCCGCTCTTATGTGCTTGATGACTCGCGGATTAAGGACTTGCGAACTGGCGTTGAAACCTTTAATACAAGCGCGGTATTAGACGGCGACCTTGACCCATTTATCAAAGCCAGCTTAAAAGCAGGATTGTAAGAAAAAAGCTCATTTAAATGCTAAAAGTAGGCTGCGGTTTTAACCCAGCCTTAATTTGTTTACAGGTGTTGGGCTAAAGCCTCAGATGACGACCATTTAATAAAATTAAGGACAATTATGCCAAGTATCAATCAATATTTTGACCAAAAAGTGACCTCGATTGCCTTTCAAACCAAAACCCTTTCGGCAACCGTTGGCGTGATGGAAGTTGGCGAGTATGAGTTTGGCACGAGCGAATTTGAAACCATGACTGTGGTTAGCGGCGCGCTGACGGTGAAATTGCCCGCTAGCAATGACTGGCAAACGTTCGAGACAGGTCAAATGTTTACTGTGGATGCCAACCAAAAATTTGGCGTTAAAGTTGACGTTGAAACGGCTTATTTATGTACTTATGGTAAAGAATAAGTTTGTTTAAAACTAGGGCGTGTTGTATCGCATGCGCGTTGGTTATACCTTGGTGTTATGTGCCGATAAGGGCTATGATTCTGAGGTATTAAGAAAACATAATAATCTTGTTAATGACTATATGAATTGGCATTTATACAAGAGTCGGCATGTGGTAGAAAATGTGTTTGCTAAGCTTAAAAAATATAGCGCAGCTGCTCCAAGTGTTGATAAGCTCAAGCAGAGTTATGAGAATATAGTCGTGATCGCTTGTGCTTATTTTTAGTTAAAATTATGAATATTCAGCACGACATAGTATCTCATAGATAAACTGAGTAAGCTTGTAGAGAGTAATTTGAACCAAAATAGGATTACTTATAAACAATTTAAACAAGCAAAAATTGGCTATCGTAGTATAGATGAACAGAGTTTTTTTAATTGGATCTATGATACCTATGGCTGTTTATTTAATGCCAGTTTACGAGGTGGTCAGGAGGGTTATCTTGATGCAGCCAAAGGGCTGTATAGCGATGAAAGCCAAACCTACTTTTCCGGCTCTACTACCAATCTTAATACATCTATAGCTAATTTTAATGTGATGCGTAGGATTGAGTTTGATATACCACTGAATGAAACACCTGAGCACTTGCTAGCATTGATGGACACGTACCATATCAGGCATCGTCAAAGTACTGTATTACCGTTTTTATTTAAACATTTACGGGAGTTTGTAAGGATTGAAAGGCACGTTGAATAAATAAGCTACACATCATAATAGCTTTAAAAGCTTTAATATTAATGCGCTAACTATCATTAATGAATGAGACTATTTAAAAGAAGAAATTTCCATAAGCTCTTCTACTTAGAGGTTTCTCCTTTTATTGAAAATGAGCTACCGCAAGTTGTCTATCAGAAAAGCTAATGGATGAGTTACAGAACTAAGACGCCATACTTGGGACCAAGATTGCCAAAGCCCATCTGTACAGCGCTGGAAAAAAGGGATCAAGCCATTGGACACATCAAAGGTGTACTGGCGACTAAAATACATACTCGAACAGATGCATTAGAAAATCTTAGAAGATTTTATATAATAAATGGCGCAGCTCACGATCTTTGCAGCAAATAGGATTTAATAAAAAACTAAAAGCTAAATATTAATTTTTAAACTTTAAATCTTGAATAAAATATAAACTTTGTTTAGTATTAAAAAAAGATTTTATCAAAGGCTTTCGCTAAAATAACCCATAATATAATAAGGAAGCTTACTATGAGACATGTAACAGCTCTGCTACTTATTTTAACGACGACCACTTTTAGCGTTATGCCCGCTACTGCTGCATACCTTTGCAGCTATACCGCTCGCATATCCCCAAGCGATAAAGTCAATTCAAAAGGTGTCTCTATTGCTAAGGGTTACACCAACGCAACCGTCGCTGGCATTTTGCGCCAAGACCGCGCCAACCTTTATGAGTTTAACAAAGGTGATTACGAGGATTCAGGCGACTGCTTATTTTCATCAAAAGCCGCCCGCGCCAATATGCAAAAATCGATAACTGCTGGAAATATTCCCCAATACGCCAAAAAGATTATTGTCGATGGCAACCCGCTCATCAATGTTGACGTTTATAGCAGTCACATCGAGGTCGATATTTTAGAGTCTAACTACAATCGATCGCAAAGCCGAATCCGTTAAACGTTGATCAAAGCTTTACGGTTGAGCAAAGAGAATCATGAATCAATGATTTTCTTTAGCATGGTTTAACGTATATTTGGGGATTTCAATCGTCAAATCGCTATCTTCAACAACAACTTGGCAAGACAACCGCGAATCCGCTTCAAGCCCCCAAGCACGATCTAATAAGTCTGCTTCAATATCATCCATTTCTTCCAAGCTATTAAACCCCTTACGAACGACCACGTGGCAAGTGGTGCAAGCTTTTGACATCTCGCAGGCGTGCTCAATTTTAATACCTTGAGCAAGTAAGGATTTACAAAGATTCCCGCCTGATTCGATGTCAACTTCAGCGCCTTCAGGGCAAATTTCGTGATGAGGAAGAATAGTAATTTTTGGCATGGTTATCATCCGGCTTAATTGTTCAATATAAAATAGCGATTAAAAAACGTCCTTACCAATCTTGAGCGCTGGTTCCGGCAAGGCTTGATTGAACGCTTTGGTTCATAATTTTGGCAGCAAAGGCATCGCTAAACGGTTTTAAGCTTGCTTGCTTATCGTCAATGTCAGTCACGTTATCGGTAGCTAAGGCAGCTTGAAGCGCATTCATTTGCGCTCGCAATTGCGCTTGCTCATCATCATTTAGCAATTGATTGAAATCTTTTAAGGCTGACTCAAGGGCAAGCAGTTCGCGATTGGCTTCAACTTTAGTTTCGATTAATGAGCGCGCTTGTTTGTCGGCTTCTGCGTTTTGGAATCCTGCAATCAGCAACTGCTCTTTTTGCTCGTCCGATAAGCCGTAGGATGGCGTAATTTCAATTTGGCTTTCGGTTTTGGTGGTGGTTTCTTGAGCGCTAACCGTCAGCTGACCGTTGGCATCAATGCTAAAGGTCACCTCAATTCGGGCAAATCCAGCTTTCATCGGTGGGATACCATAAAGCTCAAAGCGACCAAGTGAGCGGCAGTTGTCTACCGTTTCGCGTTCCCCTTGAACCACATGGATGACCATTCCAGTTTGACCATCTTGATAGGTGGTAAAGACTTGACGACGCTTGACCGGAATTGGCGTATTTCTTGGAATAATGACTTCAACCAAGCCGCCCATCGTTTCAAGACCTAAAGATAGGGGGGTGACATCTAATAGCAATAAATTATTGCTGTCTTTATTGATGAGCAGATGGGCGGTTTGAGCGGCACCCAAAGCGACGACTTCATCAGGGTTAATAGTGCATAACGGCGTTTTACCAAAAAAATCGGCAACGACTTTTTGAATGGCTGGCATTCGCGTTGAGCCGCCAACCAAAACCACCTCGTCAAGATGCTCTGCGGTTAACTTGGCATCACGAAGCACCTGCTCGCAAACGCTTATAGTTCGGCGGCTGACAGGATCGGCAATAGCAAGTAAGTCATTGCGAGTCAATTGACCAGTAAAGCGTTGACCGTTTACCATAATATCAACAGCGACGCTGTCGTTATCGGTCAATGCTTGCTTAAATGCTTTGGCATGTTGAGCAAGGATAGATTTGTCGTGAAGGCTGACCTCTTTTGGGTTGACGCCCGCTTGTTTTATCAGCCAATTGACCACTAATCGATCAATATCGTCGCCACCAAGCGCGCTATTGCCACCCGTTGCCAGCACTTCAAAGACATCATCGCTTAATTTTAAAATTGACACATCAAAGGTGCCGCCGCCCAAATCATAAATTAAATAATAATGTTCGCTATCATCCGATTTTGGTTTATCTAAACCATAAGCCACGGCAGCAGCGGTCGGCTCATTTAATAGCCTAAGCACATGAATTCCTGCAGCTTCAGCGGCGTCCTTGGTGGCTTGGCGCTGAGCTTCATCAAAATACGCCGGAACGGTAATTACCGCGCCTGAAATGCTGTCATCGGGAAGGGCAGTTGCAGCACGATCTTTTAATACCGATAAAATTCGCGCCGAGACCTCAACGGGTGATTTTGCACCTTGATGGGTGACAAATGCAGGCATGGCATCATTTTCGCCCTCTAACTGATAAGGATGCGAAAATTTAATGTCCGTTTTGCTGCGACCCATAAAGCGCTTGGCTGAAATGATGGTATTTTGTGGATCATCAGCGGCATGATCAAGGGCTTTTGCGCCAACAAGAGGCGCTCCTGATTCTGGAAAATAAACCACGGAAGGTAAAAGGGTATCTTGAGCTGCGCCTAATACTCTTGCTTTTCCCGATTGAACGACAGCAACCAATGATCGCGTGGTTCCAAGATCAATCCCAAGCCCAAAGCGGTGCTGATGTGGTCTAGCACTTTGGTTGGGTTCCGCAATTTGTAATAAAGACATAAGATCACTCAGATAACAAATAAATAACATCAAGCAAAAGCGCCTGATTCTCTAATTTTTTAAGCTTTGGTGGATCAAGTTTGTAAATATTAAGCTGTATAGTAAACGCTGGTAATACGGCAGTCATTATACGATATAGATCGGCTTATTTTAACCGCCTTTTTATCAAACGTATAAATCGTCATCGTCACTTTGAAAGCTTGCAACTGTATCAAGACCGCGCGTCACGTCGGCTGCCAGCTTCACCAAAAATTTGAGCTTTTGAGTGGCATCGATTGCCGTTTCCCAATCGCTTGCCGCATACGACAATAAAAAACGCTTCGATTGGGCTTGCAGGCGTGCATCAATTTGCGGTTTAAGCGCTGTCAACGTTGTCGTATCATTGGTGTTGATAGCGTCATCTAAATCGATTCGCAGCTGCATCGCGTCATCTAAAAACTCAAGATCGGCAATCGATCGATCCAAATTTTGACCTTGATCCGCAAGGGTTAATAAATAAGCAGCGCGGCTGTCAGGGTGGCTAAGCGTTTGATAAGCTTGATTAATCACTGCTGAGGCTTGCTCTGCCGCTCGCTGAGCCTTGATATCTTCTTGATTGACGTAATCAGGATGATACTGTTTTTGCAATTGTCGAAGCTTTTGATCTAGATCCGATTGCGACAGCTCAAATTGGATAGGCTGCTCAAACAAGGTGAAATAATTTTCAAACGGCGTGCTCATAGCCAATGACCTCAGCGTTATTCATTGTTAAAATCAAACGGTAAATGACTCACCGCAGCCACATTCACCTTTTTGATTGGGATTGGTGAATTTAAAGCCTTCGTTTAACCCTTCTTTTTCATAGTCCATCAATAAACCATCAAGATAAACCAAGCTTTTTGGGTCAATAAAAATGCTCACGCCGTGGCTTTCAAAACGCGTATCAACGCTGTCTGGCGTGTCCACAAATTCAAGAACATAAGCCAATCCTGAGCAGCCTGCTGTCCGAATTCCGACACGGATACCTTCGCCATGACCACGGTTGTCTAAAAAGTCGCGAACGTGCTGAGCGGCGCGTTCTGTCATCTCAATCATGCCAGCTCCTTAATTTAACGTTGTGAAATATTAAAAATAAAGGTGACAAAAACTTGGGTTATTGTCACCTAGACCGCCCTGACAGTAATGGCAAGACGGATTTTTCAAAGGTTAGAATATTGCTAATTGCTCATGTTACCTAATTAACATTACTCGGCTACTCGGCAGCTTCAGTGTGCTTACTTTTATAATCGCTGATTGCCGCTTTAATGGCGTCTTCAGCAAGCACCGAGCAGTGAACTTTAACCGGTGGCAATGCCAACTCTTCAGCGATGTCCAAGTTTTTAATTTCACCGGCTTGCTCTAAGCTTTTGCCTTTGAGCCACTCGGTAACAAGCGAGCTTGAAGCAATGGCTGAGCCGCAGCCATAAGTTTTAAAGCGCGCATCTTCAATAATGCCGTTGTCATCGACTTGGATTTGCAGGCGCATCACATCACCACAAGCAGGCGCGCCTACCATTCCAGTGCCGACGTTTTTGGCATTTTTGTCAAGGTTTCCCACATTACGCGGGTTTTCATAATGATCAATTACTTGGTTGCTATAAGCCATGAGTATTCTCCTTATTAATGATCAGTCCATTCAACCGAATCTAAATCCACGCCTTCTTGGTACATATCCCAAAGCGGGGAGAGCGCGCGAAGCTTGTCAACCGCGCCGTGCATTTGACTAATCACCGTATCGATGTCCTCTTCGGTGGTGTAACGACCAAAGCTAAAGCGAATCGAGCTGTGTGCTAGCTCATCTGAGCGACCAATGGCGCGAAGCACATAAGACGGCTCAAGGGTCGCTGAAGTACAAGCCGATCCTGACGATACCGCCAAGTCTTTAAGCGACATCATGAGCGACTCGCCTTCAACAAAGTTAAAGCTGATGTTGATGATGTTCGGAACGCTATGATCAAGATCACCGTTTAAATAAATCTCTTCAATATCTTGCAAACCGTCCCAAAGCTTTTGGCGAAGTTTTGCCACATGAGCGTGATCTTCCTCAAAGCGCTCGTTTGCTAAAGCAAATGCCGCGCCAATACCAACGATTTGATGGGTTGGCAACGTTCCTGAGCGCATACCGCGTTCGTGACCACCGCCATGTTGCTCAGCTTTTAGGCGAACGCGTGGTTTTCTGCGAACAAACAACGCGCCGATACCTTTAGGACCATACGCTTTATGACCTGAAAAGCTCATTAAGTCAATTTTCATTGCTTCAAGATCAATGCGGACTTTACCAACCGCTTGCGCGCCATCCACATGGAAAATCACGCCAGCATCGCGGGTAAGCTCACCAATTGCTGCAACGTCAGTCACCGTGCCAAGCTCATTGTTAACCATCATGAGCGACACTAAAATGGTATCGTCACGAAGTGCTGCTTTCACTTGTTCTGGTAAAATTAGTCCTGTGCCTTTTTGTGGCTCAAGATAAGTGATCTCAAAGCCTTCTTGCTCAAGCGCTCGGCAAGTATCAAGAACGGCTTTATGCTCAATTTTACTGGTGATAATATGCTTGCCGCGACCTTGATAAAAATGCGCGGCACCTTTGATGGCTAAGTTGTCCGACTCCGTTGCCCCTGAAGTGAAGACAATCTCACGCGGATCGGCGTTAATCACATCGGCAATCTGCTGACGCGCGGTTTCAACCGCTTCTTCAGCTTGCCAACCATAGCCATGCGAGCGCGAGGCGGGGTTACCAAACACACCATCGACCGTCAAATACTCGGTCATCTTTTTTGCCACAGATTTGGCAACAGGCGTGGTTGCGGCATAATCTAAATAGATTAACTGGGAATGTTGGCTCATGCTGGGTTTGCCTCGCTGGTCGATAAAGTTATGGTATTAATATCTTTTATAATGCTCGGAAGATGCTGGCGCTCGGAGATGGATTGCACATTTTCCATATCTAATAATTGCGCTAAGGTAATATTTTTCAAGTACTGCTCGATATGATTGGAAAGCGCGCACCATAAATCATGCGTCAAGCACATGGTACCACCTTGACAATCGCCGCGCCCCTCGCATTGCATGGCATTGACGGATTCATCAACAGCTGAAATGATGCTCATGACATCAATCTCATCTAAAGGCTTTGCTAAATAATAGCCACCGGAGGCGCCGCGGATACTGGTCACAAGACCTCGCTTACGAAGCTTTGAGAACAGCTGCTCAAGATAAGAGATCGAAATCGATTGACGCTTGGCAATGTCGGATAGCGACACCGCGCCGTCTTGCTGGCGAGTTTGCAGCGCCAAATCTAGCAATGCCGTTACTGCATATCTGCCTCGAGTGGTTAAGCGCATATCATCTCTCCAAACCTGATCAATCAAAGGCAGCTTATCAAGGGCTTAACATGACGGTAAAGGTCTTTAAGCCCTTTTTATCAGTCAGTGGTTATCGCTAATACTTAGATTTTTTGATAAACTGCGCCATAAGGTTATTATATGAATCCTGACTAAATTAGTCAAGATTATTCCGAAGATCATTCATAAATCAAACCGATGATGGTCATTGATAATATTAATAAATTGATATTAAAATAAATTGATACTAACAAAAAGCGCTGACCCGTTTCAGCGCTTTAAAAATCTGCATTTCAATTTAAAAAATGATCATCAACTTACGTCAATATCCAACCTAAAATTGCCCCAATGGCAACCACCGTCATCACAATTGCGGCGATCATAAACATTTTTTGTTTGCTTTCAAGCTCTTTTACCGTCGTTTCAAGCTCACGATTTTTAATGGTTAAGCTGCTAATTTGCGCTTGTTGCTCACTGATCTTGCGCTTATAGCTATCGGCTTTTTCTGCTTTTTGCACGTCACTAGCTTTGGTTGCTTTGCCACCTTTAATTTTGTTAATGATGCTGTGCAATAAGCTTCCTAAACCAAGCTGGGTGATAAATTGTTTAACCAACTGGACTTGAGCGTTGTCACCGCGCATTTGCAGCTTTTCGGTCGCCTCATCATCATGAGTTGCAATCGCCATCAATACTTGCAAGCTATAAGCATTAATCACCACATCCGGCTCAAAGCTGCCTTCAGGCTGCTCTAAATCGAGCAAAACGCCCTTATAACTAAAAGTGGCAAACACTTCAATATGCGGCAAATACAAGCGCAAACAAACCCGCGTTCCTTGTTTGGCAAGCGGGTAAGCGGCGCGCCGAAGCGCAGGATCAAGCCTTAATAACAGCGTAAGTGCCGATTCAATAAATACCAAAACGATATTAAGAAATGAGTGAGATAACGTTGAGCGCTTCATGAATGCCATCCATTATTATTATTTATCATTAAAAATCCCAAAAGTCTTGCAATTTTGCCCTTGAAAGCTTGATTTATCAGTTAAGCCCTTTCTTGTTGTCATCATAAAAAGGATTGGTTCGCCTGTCAGTTAACAAATTGTTGTGCGATACCTCAAACGTCGATCAACCAAGCTATTGCCAATATCAGCAAAGCTTAACGGTTATCAATAGACATGATCTTTATTCCAAAATCACTTATGCCAAAATCACTAAAGTTAAAATGAAGTCACTAAAGTTTAAATTAGCACTTGGTTAAAAGGCGGGTGCTATTTTAAGGTAAACTTTGGGCACTGACCAATTAAAATCACGATCAGCTCTATAAGCCTTTATCAGCTTTGATTTTGAATTACAGAGGAGTTGCGTAACGATAAGTGTCAAATGCGTAGTTTTGAGCACAAAAAAGTGTAAAACTGCTTGCGCTCCTAAAGTAGCCTTGATATAAAGGCGTTAATAACGCAAATCGTGCAACTACGGGCAACTCATAGCGTGATGGTTTTTATTGCGTAAAAGCTGTGACAGCGATACAATGCCTGCCATGAGCGTTGATTACCGACCTTAACTTTGAAGGAAAATTTATGAATAAGTCAGAACTCGTTGATAGCATTGCCGAAAAAAGTGGCTTGAACAAATCTCAAGCAGGAGAGGCGCTAAATGCGATGATGGAGAGCATCGGTGAAGCGCTTGAAGCTGGCGATACCATCTCACTTGTGGGCTTTGGTACTTTTACGGTAAAAGATCGCAAAGCGCGTACGGGTCGTAACCCAAAAACAGGTGAAGAGTTGTCTATTCCTGCAAGCAAAGTGCCAAGCTTTAAAGCAGGTAAAAACCTAAAAGAGCGTTTAAACTAAGCGGTCATTCACGTGATCCAAAAAGCACCTAGGTTTAGGTGCTTTTTTTATGATAAAAAATTGTCCAAAAGCTTGGGTGAATCTTTTGAGTCTGACTCAAAATTCACGTATCATAGGCGATTGCCTGAGCAATTGGCATAAAGGCAGATGAACTTGACCTTTGGTTTGCCAAACTGTCATTTTACTTTCAATATATTATCAATTAGGTGATTAAGCAGAACGACTATGGATAAAATGCGCGATTTTTTAAAAAGCTGGCCGGGTCGAATTTTATTGATTTTATGCCTATCGCCGCTGGCTTTATTGGGAATCGAAAGCTACTTCCAAAGCGGCGTCGATCCAAACCAAATCGCTAAAGTCGGTGATGCAAGCGTGGGCGTTTCCGAATACCAAAGCGCTGTAAACAATCGGCGCTCAGAGATTTTAGCCAACCTTGAAGATGCAAGTTTACTTAATGAAGATGTGCTTCATGAACAAGTGCTGCGTGGTTTGGTGGATCGCGCCCTTTTAGAGCAGCAAGCTAAAAAGCTTGGAATGACGGTATCTGATGACACCATCAACCGCTTACTTCGTGAAGAAGCCATTTTTAAAGATGAAAATGGCAATTTTTCCAATGATTTATTTGCCACCTTTTTGCGTCAGCGCGGCATGACCAAAGATCAGCTGTTTGCTGAATTTCGCAATCAATTGAGCTTAGATCAGCTCAACGCCAGTATCGTTGGAACGGCAATTTATCCGATGAAAGCGGTCAATCAATTGATCGATTTACAGCTTGAATCAAGAAATATTTGGCTGCACCGCTTTAACTGGCAAGATTATCAGCAAAAAGTAAAGGTGAGTTCTGCTGATGTGAAAGCCTATTATGACGCCAATAAAGACGCGCTTAAAAGTCCCGCGATGGTTGATTTGGCATATATCGAATTGACCCCTGAGATGATTAAGGTGGCTGACGTCACCAAAGACGAGATCAATGCGCAGTATCAAAGCTTTAAGCAAGGTCTTGGCGTGACCGATGAGCGCCAAATTAGCCAGATTTTATTTACCGGAACTGACGCCAAAGCGCGCGCGGATAAAGTCAAAGCCCGTCTTGATAAAGGCGAATCGTTTGCAGCGCTTGCAAAAACCGAATCCGATGATCCTTCAGGAGCAAGCGGCGGCGCGATGGGAACGTTTAACCCATCGGTCTTTGGCAATGATGCCTCAATCGTTGAGCAAGCGCTTAGTGGCTTAAAGGTCAAGCAGGTGTCAAAACCTGTTAAGACTCAGTTCGGCTACCAAATCTTTATGGTGACCAGCGAAGGCGAAAGCCAAGTGCCAAGCCTTGATAGCGTTCGTGATGAGATGGTTAAGCGTGCTAAAGCTTACAAGCAGCAAGCTCAGTTTGCCGACAAAATTACTGCCATTAATGACTTGGCGGCAGATGGCTTTAGCATTGAAGACATTGCAAGCCAAGAAAATGTGCCTTTAAAGCGCATCAAAGACTACCAAAAAGACAACAATACTTCCGTATTGTCGCAGCCTGCGGTGATTAAACAAGCCTTTGATGAGTTTGTGATTCAAGATCAGTCGGTGACCACTGGCATTGATACCGGAAAATCAACCGTTTGGGTTCAGCCTAGCCGCTATCGTCCAACCAAAACGTTAAGTCTGAGCGAGGCAACTCCTAGAGTCACTCAGGTGCTATTGAAGCAGAAAGCCAGTGAACTTGCGCTAAACGATGCTAAATTGATTGCTGCTAAAATCAAAACGGCAAGCGATATTAACAAGCAGGGTGTTATCTTCCAAGCTCTTGGCGATACCAACCGTCAATCGCCGCAGCTTACGGATAAAGAGCGCAGCTTGGCGTTTAGTAAACCTGCACCAGCGGGCGGCGTGGCAGCAATGACCAGCAAAACGGAAAATGGCGCGACGCTCATTATTGGGGATGTAATAAAAACGCAGCAGCAATCGCAATTATCTGCCCTTGAAAAAGCGCAAACGGCAGCGATTATCCGTGATAATTTAGGTCAAGACCAATTGCAAGATTATCTTGAGTATCTGCGCGTGGTTCATAAAGTTGAAGTTAATGAGGCAAATATGGCAAGCGCTCAAGGTCGCTAAAATGGTGATTGATTAACTTTTAACTGTCATAAAAAAGCCACTGATGATCAGTGGCTTTTTTTATAGTGATGAAAAAAGAGGTTTAAAAATTAATGGCGGAAGTGACGCATTCCAGTAAAGACCATGGCAATGCCGTGCTCATTGGCAGCAGCAATGGTTTCGTCGTCGCGCATTGAGCCGCCGGGTTGGATGATGGCAGAAATGCCAACGTCAGCGGCGTTATCAATACCATCACGGAATGGGAAAAAAGCGTCAGATGCCATCACCGCGCCTTGAGTGACCAGTCCTGCGTGTTCAGCTTTAATCGCTGCAATTCGCGCGGAATTAACGCGGCTCATTTGTCCGGCGCCAATTCCGATGGTGCGCTGATCTTTGGCATAAACGATGGCGTTTGATTTGACATATTTGGCAACCGACCAGCTAAATAACAAATCATTAATTTGAGCTTGGGTGGGTTGAACGTCGGTGACGATTTTTAAATCAGTTGGCAAAATAATACCCAAATCTTGCTCTTGAACCAAAAGCCCGCCATTAACGCGTTTGTAATCAAGCTGGGCGGCGCGAGCCTCTGGTTTTGGCAGCTCGCCGCAAACCAAAACGCGGACATTTTTCTTAGTGCCAGTGATGTCGAGCACGCCATCTTCCAAGCTTGGGGCGATGATGACTTCGACAAATTGATTGTCGATAATCGCGCTTGCGGCAGCTTTGGTTAACGGTCGGTTAAAGGCAATGATGCCGCCAAAAGACGATTCAGGATCGGTGCTAAAGGCAGTTTTATAAGCGGTAACTTGATCTTGGTCAATGGCAACGCCGCAAGGGTTGGCATGTTTGACGATCACGCAGGCAGGAGCGCTAAAGGCTTTAACGCATTCAAGCGCGGCGTCCGTATCCGCAATATTGTTATAAGATAAGGCTTTACCTTGCAATTGCTTGGCGGTAGCAATCGAGGCTTCAACATTGTCGCTTGTTTGACGTTCAACATAAAACGCGGCAGATTGATGCGGGTTTTCGCCGTAGCGTAAATCCTCCATTTTATTAAACTGCAAATTAAGCGTTCGCGGATAAACGTCCGCGGTTTGCTCTTTGTTGACACGGCGACCTAAAAAGTTCGCAATCATGCCGTCATATTGCGCGGTATGTTCAAAGGCTTTGACCGCCAAATCGTATCGTAACTCAGCGCTTAAACTGGTGCTGCCATTTAAGGCGTCAAGGACGCGGTTATAGTCGCTTGGGTCAGTGATGATGCCAACATGAGCGTGGTTTTTAGCGGCTGCGCGAACCATAGTAGGACCACCGATGTCGATATTTTCGATGGCGTCATCCATAGTAACATTTGGATTGGCAACCGTTTGCGCAAAGGGGTATAAGTTGACCACCACCAAATCAATGCGCTTGATATCATGATCATTCATTACCGCATCATCGGTGCCGCGGCGGGCAAGGATACCGCCGTGGATTTTTGGATGCAAAGTTTTGACCCGACCGTCCATCATTTCAGGAAATCCGGTATAGTCAGAAACTTCGGTGACGGCAATATTGTTATCTTTGAGCAAGCGGTAAGTGCCGCCGGTGGACAATAAACCAAACCCTGAATCAATCAAGCCTTGAGCAAACTCAACGATCCCTGATTTGTCGGAAACGGAGAGTAGGGCAAGCGGTGTGGTAGCCATAAAAATCATTCCATAAAAGCGCCAAAATATTGGCAGGTCAAAGTTGACAAGTAAAGTTCACTTGCCTTTTGTTAAAGCAGCATCATAAAACAAATCGCTACAGGATTCAAAATTTGCAGCTACGCCATTAAGTGATACTTTTTTAATTTTTTACGTAAAGTGCCGCGGTTTAGTCCCAAAATCTGCGCCGATTTGGACTGATTGCCACGCGTTTTTTCAAGAACAACGGTCAATAGCGGCAGTTCAATCTCTTGCAAAATCAGCTCATAAACATCGCTTGGCACTTCACCATCGAGCGCCTCAAAATAGTCGCGAACCACGCGCTCAACGTGATCGCGAAGCGTGACTACTTTGAGATCATCGGTTAATGTCATTGCTGGGTCAAACTCATCGGGCAAAAACGCTCCATGAGGATCAAATTGAGCAGCGTGAGGGGTGATCATAACGTTATCCTTAATAAAAAGGCGCAATATTGACTTGAGTAAGTTGGCTTTTGCTCATGGCAACGGTAAACATCACCGGCTTTTGATGATGGCTGCCAAGCTGCGACTCATGAGCCAACACGTAATCTTCAGGACGGGCAATAAACTCGCCAACCAGCGCGCTATTTTGGTAAAGGCTGACTTTCATATTGGGAAGTAGCTGCGGCTTATCGCTTTGGTTGATTAATGTGGCTTGGATGTCGCTAAAATTGGCAGCTGGCTTGACTTGGCTTGCTCGAAGGATAGGCGTGCTGATCTCAATCATATCAATATCCGCATGCGGCAAACTGCAAGCAGCAATGGCGCATAAACTTTGCAATCGCGCGGCAAACGCGGGGTTTTTTATCAGCGAATCTAAATTAAAAATGACATATTGCGCCGCCAACAACAACACCAATACCAAGCAGCCAAGCGACCATAAAAACGTTGCCATTGATTGCGGTGGCGGCTGATTGCTGATTTTTAATCGAGCGGCGATCTTGGCTTGGCGGTCTTGTTCCAAGCGCTGGCTATCCTCAGTTTTCATTCCCATGTCGCTGAGCAGTTGCGCCAATTCTGAATCTTCGGAGCGTGCTAGTTTTGGCGCGTCCTTATTATCTTTAGTATCTTGAGCGCTTAGTAACTCTTCAAGCCAAGCGTTTTCAGCAGAATGCTTATATTGATTTTGAGTATCTAAAGGAAGATCGTCGTCATAATCCGCACAGTTGGCAGAAGAATTTTGGGGTTGAGGGTAGGTTGTATTTATTGGCGACCTAGCAGTATTTTGAATGGCATTTGCAGTTAAGATATCTTGAGCGCTTTGTTGATTGGGCTGAGCCGGTTGAGTGGGCGAAAAGTTTAAGTCATCGGCGGTCAAGCTTTGGCTTTCAAGTTGATTAAGCCAAGCATCCATATCATCAACGGAGTCATAGCCTGTAAAATGATCTGCCGCAACCGCCAAATCCATATCATCATGAATCAGCAGCTCGTCATCGCTGCTTTTATTACTGATGCGATTTGGATTTTGTAGATCAGCTTTAGAAAGTTCTGCTGAATTACTTGGAGCGCTGTTACTTGATTTTGCTGAAACCACCAAAAAGTCATTGACCAAAAAGGTATGTTGACAGCAGCCGCAGCGCGCTTTGGCATGAGCCTGATTTAGCGCGGCATTGGGCAATTTAAAAGCCGTTTGACACTGCGGACACTGCGTTTTTATGGGGGCGCTCATAATTCAAATCCAAGGAAAGTCCACAAACTTATGCTGACTTCCTATCGTAACAGATGTAAGGATATGTTGCTACCCTGTAAAAGTCCCTGAAAGTCGCTGCCAGTGTTGGTCTTCTTGAGCGCTAAATGCGTGTTTATTATCAATAGTAAAATAGGGCTGATAAGCGGCTTTTACGTCTTCGGTTTGCGATTCTATGAGTCCTGCAAGAACGATTTTACCTTTTGGCGCAATGAGCGTGGCAAAATACGGCGCAAGACCGATCAAGGGTTTGGCTAAAATATTGGCGGCAATCACATCAACAAGGGCAACTTGATCTTGGTTTGATTTGATAAAACGCTCAAAATCTTCAGGTAAAAAGGCGTGAAGCTTGCCGGCAACGTGGTTGCGATCAGCGTTTTGGTTGGTTGCTAACACGGCTTGCGGGTCAATATCGACGGCAAACACTTGCTTTGCGCCCAAAAGTAGCGCGGCAATCCCTAAAATCCCTGAGCCGCAGCCATAATCAATGACTGTTTTACCTACCAAATCCTGCTCAGTCAGCCAATCTAAACAAAGGCGTGTGGTGGCATGATATCCGGTACCAAAAGCCAGTCCTGGGTCCATGATGATGTTAGTGGCATCAGGATTGGGCGGCGTCAGCCAGTTGGGAACGATCCACAAATTATTGGCGCATTCAATCGGCTGATAATGCGCCATCCATTCGCGCTCCCAATCTTTATCATCAACTTGAGACAGCCAAACGCGGCTGGCGTTAACCTCAGCGGCAATTTCATGGCTTAAGGATTCAACCACATGATAGCGACCATTTTCTGAATTGGCATCAAAAAGCGCGGTTAAAATAACCTCATCCCAAAGGGGCGACTCACCGGGCAACGGCTCAAATAGCGGCTGATCGCCGGCGTCATCAAGAGCGATCGACAGCGCCCCTGCTTCAAGCAGTAACGCTTCTGCCAAGTCAACGTCGTTTTTTTTACATTGTAAATGCAGTTGTTGCCAAGCCATGATGAAACCCTTGTGTTAAAAAATTGCGGCTGTTAATGGTGAATGATAAAAATTTTATTGCAATTCAAACAATTCAAACGCGCGTTTATATAAATTTTTAATTTGGCGCTGGATTTGTTCGCCATCGATTTGGTCTTGTTGCTGGTTGGCGTTGCCATCTTCGCTCGCGTCAGGTTCAAGCCCTTCGCGGCGGCGCTGACGGATGATGTCGCTTTCTTGACCTTGCCAGCGCATTTGCTCACGGGCGCGGTCTTGCTGATACATTGCAATCGCGCAGCTGCTTGCCTCATCAGGAAGATGGCTTGACAAGACGGGCAAATATCGCGCTTCAGGGCAGCGCTCATTAGACAGCTTTCCTGAGTTGTTTTCAAGCCAAAGCCACTCGATACCTTCAGGTTCAGGAAGCGCGACGGGGGTGAGTTTAAGCCGGTTCATATAATCCACCCAAACTGGCAATGCCCCTGAGCCGCCGCTTAGCCCAATCGGTTTATTGTCATCGCGACCAACCCAAACCACGCTCACATAGTTGCCGCTGTAGCCTGCAAACCAAGCATCACGAAAGTCATTGGTCGTTCCGGTTTTCCCTGCCAAATTTAAATTGCTGCCAAGCGATTCAATGCGCTTTGCCGTGCCATTTTTGACGACTTGTTGCAGCCCATAGTTGACCAAATAGTTGGTTTCAGGGGGCACGCTGCGTTTGGTGTTAAGCCCTGTTCGCTGCAAAATTCGACCTTTGTCATCAATCACCGTTCGGATGCTGTGAATGGGCGTTCGAAAGCCGCCGGTAGCAAACACTTGATAAACGCCTAACATGTCCATTGGGCTTAAATTGACAGACCCCAATAGCACGGAAGGATATTTTGGAATATTCGCTTTAACGCCCAAGCGCTTTAACTGATTGGCAAAGGTATCAATGCCAAATTCCATACCAACGCGGACGGCAGCTTGGTTATAAGAGTGTGCTAGAGCCGAGTTTAATGACACAAAACCGTGATCGCGACCGTCATAGTTTCGAGGCGTCCACGTACCGCCATCAGGAAGGTTGACGGTAATGGGCGAGTCATCAACCGAGCTTGCCAAGTTGTAGCGACCGCTTTCAAGCGCGCTCATATAAATGACCGGCTTTAATAAGGAGCCGACTTGACGTTTGGCATCAATCGCGCGGTTAAATCCGGTAAATTCGCTGCCGCTACCAACGACCGCCACAAGCTCGCCAGTTTCTGGATTGGCGCTGACAAGTGCGCCTTGCAAGCCTTTGGTTTTGCTGCTGGTGCGTCTAAGCTCGCCCAATTTTTTGCTGACCGCATTGTCCGCTGCCATTTGTGAGATCGGATTCATCGTGCTGATGATGATTAGACCTTCATTTTTTAGATCGTTGGAGTAATAAACTTCGTTTAATTCACGCTTGACGATGTCCAAAAAGTCTGGGAATCGGCTTTTGCCATCGGTGGGCTTATCAACCACGCCAAGCGATTTTTTGATGGCGGCGTCATAATCTTCTTGAGACAAATAGCCTTCCACCAGCATATTGTTAAGCACGGTGTTTCGGCGCGCTTTTGAGTCGTTCGGGTGGCGGCGCGGGTTATAAACGCTTGGACCTTTTGCCATGCCAACGAGCAGTGCTTGCTGATCGATTCGCAATTCTTTAAGCGGTTTATCAAAATAAAACTGCGAGGCTAATCCAAAGCCATTAATGGAGCGCTTGCCATTTTGCCCCAAATAAATTTCGTTTAAATACGCTTGTAAAATCTCATCTTTACTGTAATGTAGCTCAAGCAATATCGCCATCAAAGCTTCATTGGCTTTTCGTTTAAAGGTGCGATCTGAATTTAAATAAAAGTTTTTGATCAGCTGCTGGGTGATGGTCGAGCCGCCTTGGCGTGATCCGCCAGTAAAGTTATTTAACACCGCGCGACCAATCCCGCGAACAGATACCCCATGATGCTCATAAAAGCCGCGATCTTCGGTTGAAATGAGCGCGTCAATAAGCGGCTGTGGCACGTCATCAAGGGAAATGACCATCCGGTCTTCATTGTTGTCCGGATAAATGCCGCCAATATTGACTGGCTCCAAGCGGATCAGCCCTGAGCTGTTTTTCTTAGTGCTTTGAATGTTTTTGATTTTGCCACCTTCAATGCTCAATTTAATGACCTGTTCAGGGTCAATGTCATTGGCACTGTAGGTAAAGCCGCGCGTATGAATAACATAGGAGCTTCCTGACTTATGAAAGCTTCCCGTTCTATCGTAATTTTTATCGCTTCGGTAGTTCAGCAGATCAAGCCAAGAACTGATGATGTTATTATCAACGCTTGCGCCTTGGTAAAGCTCCAAAGGCTGCGAGTACACTTGAGCGGGAATATCCCAGCGCTTGCCTTCAAATTTTTGGGTGATGGTGCGATCAAGTTTAAGTAAATATAAGGCAAACAGCACCATCGCAATGATGATGACGATGAGCAATAGCCCACCAAAAATCAAGCCAGATTGCTTGGTTGGCGGCGTTGATTTGGGCAAGTTTTGAGGATTAACAGGGATCATTGGCAAATTTTGCACCGAAAGCGTGGCGATAAGAGATAAAAAAATGCCTCATGATGACGCAAATTGACAAAATTTTCAATCTATCATCCTTATCATTGCGTTACGCAAGCGTTTGAAGATTGCAACGCGTGAAAGGTATATACTTAAACAGCGGCTTATTATCAAACGATCATAAAATGATAATAGCGGCAATAAAGGCAGTTATAACCCACGTTAATCTTCCTTTAAGTATTGATATTGCAACACCAATCATCATTATAATCAAAGGCTTTGCAGTTAATAAAACCAAGCTTTTTGCGTTCAGTTAAAGGACATCATGATTGTATGATAAGCTCAGCGTCCCCTTCTTCGTTTGATAAGACCTTGATTGACGGGTTGGTTTTGCCCCCTAGCGGTCATTGCTTCCACTGTGGTGATCCGGTGCCAACCCCGCCATTTTTTAGCACCATTTTAGGTTCAAAGCGTGAGATGTGCTGCCTTGGCTGCCAATTGGCGTCGCAAAGTATCGTTGAGGCAGGGCTTGAGCAGTATTATCTAGACCGATCAGAAATCAACCGAACGGCAAGTTTGCCGACCGAAATCAGCCGTCTTGAAGCTTATGACCACGATGACATCAAATCGCAATTTGTCTTTGCTCAAGATGGCTTGTCGGTTGCTGAATTATCCGTCAATAACCTGCGCTGCGCGGCTTGTACATGGCTGATTGAGTCGCGGCTTTATGAATTAAGCGGCGTTGAAACTTGCCAAGTTAACCTAACCAGTCAGCGAATGCGGGTAATTTGGGATGAAAAAAAGCTGCCGATCAGCCGAATTTTAGCCGTTATTAATGAGATTGGCTACGATGCCAAACCGTATCGGCAAGATACCCACGAGGCAATGCTGGCACGCCACAACAGCAAAATGATTTTGCGATTGGGGATTGCGGCGCTTGGGTCAATGCAAGCGATGATGTACGCGGTGGCACTATATTTTGGCGAATATAGCGATATGCTGGTATTTCAGCGCGATTTTTTACGCTGGGTATCACTGTTTGTAAGCGTTCCGGTGTTTTTTTATTCTGGCGTGCCATTTTTTACCTCGGCATGGTCAGCGATTCGCGCGCGTCAAGTTAACATGGACGTTCCGGTCAGTGTCGCGCTGATTATCACTTTTTTTGCCAGCCTTTATGCCACGATTGTGGGTCACGGTCAGACTTACTATGACTCGGTCAGCATGTTTATCTTTTTTCTGTTGGCAGGGCGCTATATTGAGCACAATGCAAGGCTAAAAGCGGCAAGCATGGCAAATGATCTGGTTGTTTTAGAACCGGTGTTGGTTCAAAAAATCAGCGAAAATAAAGCGGCGGCGGAGCAAATTTTACAACAGATCTCAATAAGTCAAAACGACGATAACAACAATAATAATAACGCTGCTGATTTTATGGCAAACCTTGATGACGCAACCAAAGCGTTATCGCAAAAAATCGCTCAAGCGTGGCAAAAGTCTTGGCAACAAAAGCCGGCTGCAAAAAATGATGCTCAAAAAGACATGGTCACCGCTCAAAGTTTGCAAGTGGGGGATATCGTACTTATTGAAGCGGGCGCAGAAATCATCAGCGATGGTATTTTGCTCAGCCAATCGGCAACGGTATCGCAAAGTCTATTGACCGGCGAGGGCGATTTGATTGTCAAACACCAAGGCGACTATATTGTTGGCGGCGCGCAAAACGACAGTCAGCCGTTTATGATGCTCATCACTGCTTTGCCAAAAGACAGCCAAATTGGCTTGATTGACCGCTTGATGAACCGCGCCATGAGCGAAAAGCCCAAACTTGCCCAAAAGGCAGACAAACTTGCGCGCTGGTTTGTCGCTCGGATTTTGGTGCTATCGGCTTTGGTGTTTATCGGCTGGTACATCGTTGACCCAAGTCAAGCACTTTGGGCAACCGTTGCTGTGTTGGTGGCGACTTGCCCTTGTGCACTGTCGCTTGCCACCCCAATTGCGCTGACAGTTGCCACCAATCGGCTGGCAAGCTACGGCTTTTTGGTCACTCGCGGTCATACGCTGCAAACCCTTGCTGAAATCACCCACGTGGCGTTTGATAAAACTGGAACGCTAAGCTTTGGTAAGCCTAATCTATTAACTACTGAGCTTATTCAACCAATCACAGAAAAAAACGCTAATGATCAAAAAGCTAAGCTTTTAGCCATTGCCGCCGCCTTAGAGGTAGGAAGCCGCCACCCGATTGCTCATGCGCTATTGACCGCAGCTTATCAATACCATTTACCGGTCACCAAAAACTTAGTTCATCATTTAGCAGGTGGTGTTGAAGCGGATATTGACGGCGTGACTTACCGAATTGGTCATGAGGCGTTTGCGCTTGGAGATTCATTGTCGAAAAATAGCGTCGTTGATTTAACCCATCACCAAGCAAGCCTTGCCGTCGTGCTATCTGCATTGATTGATGATATTTGGCAACCGAAAGCGGTGTTTTATTTTAATGATAAAGTCCGCGATCATGCGCTTGATATGATGCAGTCTTTGCAAAAATCTCGTATTAAAACATTAATGCTCACCGGCGACCCAAGCCCGCAAGCTTTAGTGATGGCAGAGCGTTTAGGAATGGATAGCGCCTTTAATGGCTTGTCACCAAATGACAAGGTTGAACACATCAAAGCCATTCAGCAAGAAGGCGGCATCGTGCTCATGGTTGGCGACGGCATTAATGACGCGCCAGTGCTTGGGGCAGCGAATGTTTCAGCATCGATTGCAGGCGCAGCAGATTTAGCGCAAGTGTCAAGCGACAGCATTATTTTAAATGGTCAAATTGAAGCGGTCAGCGCTGCCAAACGTATTGCTGATAAAACCGATCGCATCATCAAACAAAACTTTCGCTGGGCACTGGCGTACAACTTTAGCGTGTTGATTCCGGCAGTATTTGGTTACGTTCCACCTTGGCTTGCAGCAATTGGCATGTCGCTAAGCTCCTTGGTCGTCGTCTTAAATGCTCTTCGGTTAAAACGCGCTTAGTTTTATTAATTGATCGATTATTTTTTCCATAAAAAACCGCCCAAAGATAGGCGGTTTTTTGATTAAGCAGATAACAATTAGTCTTGCAAATAGCTTAATAGTCGTAAAAACTCAATATACATCCAAACGAGGGTGGCTAAAATGCCGATGCTAAACACCCACTCGTAATCTTCTGAAACGCCTGCTGCAACGCCGCGCTCGATGTTGTCAAAATCAAGCAATAAGCTAAATGAGGCAATCACTACCACAAATAAGCTAAAGCCGATGGCAATCATACCGCCATCAAATAAAAACGGTAAGCTTGAGCCAAAGAGCACAAAGCCCCACTGAACCAAGTATAAAATCATAATGGCAAAGATTGCGGACATCATGATCGAGCGAAATTTGTCATTGACTTTGACCATTCCTGAGCGATAAAGCCCAAGCATGACCGCGGCGGTCACGAAAGTTGCACAAAGCGCCGTTAAAGGAACACTTGGGTACATTTTCATAAAAATCATGGAAATGCCGCCTAAAAATATCCCTTCAAGCAAGGCATAAGGCACTGCCAATGATTTTGCCATTTGTGGCTTAAACATAATAAGAAAAGCGACTGCAACGCCTGCGAACATGCTGCCGATTGACGCCATATAAATAAAGCCGCTTGAGAGTCCTGCCATCAGCGCGTAAAAGAAAAAACCCAATCCAGATACCGCAGATAAGCCCAGCAGCATCGAGGTTTTTTGTACCACGCCTTTGACACTCATCGGTCGACCGCCAACAGCCAGCTCCGCGCGACTGACAATAGGATTTGCCATGATTACATCCTTCATTAATAAAAAAGTGCGATTAACGATAACGCTTAAGAAATTTTAATCACTTTAGCAAAACCGCAATGATTGTCAACAGGGATTATATTGCTGACAAAGAAAACAAACGTTTATTTTCCCGTGCTGTTTGACCCAGTGATTGCGCCCGATCGCTTTTATTTTGTTTCAATTGTCTTTGGGCGCTTTCGTTATATATGGGGTCATTGCAGTAAGATAACAGTCCTTAAAGGCAATGATTGATAAATTGTGCTAGTTTGTAGGGTTAATTATCGTTATTATAACCGCGTCGTTTGATATTCAGCGGCGATTTATGCTTTTTTACAGTCACTTCAATCCGGTAGATGTCAACGCTTATGCCGAGTCGCTTTATGGAAAACTCCGCGCAGTCTGAACGATTGCCTCACCTTCACGAATCTGAGCTGTTTCACGCCATCAAAAACCCCGCTTTTCGGCGCATTGGGCTGATGGGGCGGGCAGGAAAACGCAGCGTCACCCAAAGTTTGATGCAAATTGCTCAAACCATCAATGACATGAAGTTGACATTGATTATGGACACTGAAACCGCGCAATTACCAACGCTTGATTTCACCGAAATTGAGCGGGTTAAAGTGGTTAAACGCAGCCTGATTGGTGAAATTTGCGATTTGGTCATTGTGGTTGGTGGCGATGGCTCTATTTTGCACGCCGCTGAGGCGTTAGCCCGCTACCGCGTTCCGGTGCTTGGGGTCAACCGAGGTCGGTTAGGATTTTTAGCGGACGTCCGCCCAAGCGATGTTGAGTTTAAACTTCGTCAAGTGTTGATGGGTGATTATCAACTTGACCACCGCTTTTTATTAACGATGGAAATCCGTGAGGGCAGAAACATCATTCATGAAGATATGGCGCTCAACGACGTCGTTCTTCATGCCGGAAAATCGGTTCATATGATTGATTTTCAAATGAAAATTGATGGTCACGATGTTTATCGTCAGCACAGTGATGGCTTAATTGCAGCGACCCCAACTGGCTCAACGGCTTATGCGTTATCTGGCGGCGGTCCCATTATTCACCCAAGCATGGACGCTATTTGCTTGGTTCCTATGTACCCGCATACACTATCGAGTCGCCCGATTGTGGTCAGTGGCAACAGCGAAATTAGCATTCGCATCCACGAGGATAACCGAACTCAGCCAATGGTGAGCGCTGATGGTAAGCCGAGCATTCCTCTTGAAAAAGACCAGCGCCTTTACATTAGAAAGCATCCGGATAAACTGACCTTGCTGCATCCACCGGGATTTGACTTTTATGAAGCTTGCCGAATCAAGCTACACTGGAATGTTCATGCCGAAGAGTTTAGTATGGATACGGATGATGATATGATGGATGGCGAATAAGCCGCGCTGCAATTCGGAGACCATGATGGACAAACAAACCATATTAGCAAGCTTAACCCCTGAGATCGTCGAAAAATTCCGACTTGCCATTGAGATTGGCAAGTGGGCAGATGGTCGCAAAGTCAGCCCCGAGCAGCTAGAAACCTGCATGCAAGCGGTGATGATTTGGGAGCATGAGCATCTGCCGCCTGCCGAGCGCACAGGATTTATTCATAAGCCTGTTAAAAATAACGGTACGGTCGTCGGCGCGGATTGCGACGTTGAGCACGAGCATCATTATCCCAATTTGCCTAACCCAAAAGGTGCGATTCAGCCGGTAAAGTTTCGGAATAAATAGGCTTGGAAAATAAGTCTTTGGCATGAATAACTGACCATAAAAAAAAGCCGCCTTGATATAGGGCAGCTTTTTTTATGCTAAATTATACCGCTAATATTTTTAATGCCTTACGGAAATAAGAAGAGTGATCCGCCGCGTCCCAATCCGCGCGATCTACCAGCGGATTTTTTTGCATCAATAAGCCTTCCCAGCCCCAATGCAAAAAGTTGCGGATATTGGCGTGATCGGTTCCTGCAGGATTGCGTTTTACCGCTTCAAAATGCTCGCCAAACAGGGTTAGGGTATCAAGCTTATTTAACCCATGAAGCTTTGCAAAGCCAAAAATCTTGGCGCTGCCTTCATTTTCGCCAGCAAGATTGTGCTGAAGCCCATTCACAAATCCTACGGGGGTATAATAATAAAAATCATCGATAAAGCGAATGACGTCATTAAAGCCAATGGCGCGTTTGCTGATGCCATTTAATAACGCTGAAACATCTGATTGGCGAATACTCATAATGATTAACCTTAACGTAAAAGCTTGGTCAAACACCAAGCGGGAGGGCTAAAATTAGCGATTAAAATAATCTTCATCATCAAAAGAGGGGGCAAAGCTGCCTTGTTCAAGATGCTGCATTTGCGATTGCACCGAGCGCTCATGCTGAATGCGCTGATAAATCTCTTCACGGTGAACAGCAATATCTTTTGGGGCATTGACCCCAAGGCGCACCTGATTGCCCTTAACTCCAAGAACAGTCACGCTGACTTCATCACCAATCATTAACGTTTCGCCCACCCGGCGCGTTAAAATTAACATGCGTCACACTCCTTATGTCGCATTGACAAGTTATCATTCATTGCATTATATCTCAAGTTCAAAATATCGCCATCCCAAAATTAGGAGACAGTCGCCCACCATTAAAACGGTTTAAGCTTAATTTTTTAATGGTGCAGCGTTGATAAAAGCCGTCGTTATTGACTTATTTTTGCATAAAATAAGAGCTATAGTCTCATTTCGCCCAAATACTGATCTTATTATAGGGGTCAGGGGTCAGACTGTCACGGCTTTTTGCCATTTGATCAGCGAATCAAGTAACTAATAAGTCACTAAAATAGCGGATCACTCAGGATTTATCGAGATTTCAAACAGCAATTAGGGTCAATGATAACCCTAATCTGAGAGATAAAGACATGTTGGCGTGTTGCTTTTTAGTATGCCACTATTTGGCAAATTGACGCGTTATGATCGATATGGCGATCTGTCAGCCGGTAGTGATCAGCTGGCGACGCGGCTTTCACCGTCCGTGCGATCAAGACCAAAAGCGGTGTGCAAAGATTTAACCGCTTTTTCAAGATGCTGCTCTTGAATAAGAACGGAAACCTTAATTTCGCTGGTTGAAATCATCTCGATATTGATGTTGTTTTCAGCCAACGTTTGGAACATAAGGCTTGCAACGCCTGCATGTGAGCGCATTCCCACACCAACCAAAGACACCTTGACCACATCGCTTTTGCCCAAAACGTCAGCGGCGCCAATTTCATCTTTGACTTTATCGTTAAGCACTTTGATGGTTTTTTCCATATCAATGCGGTTGACGGTAAAGCTAAAGTCGGTGGTGCCATTGGTAGATAGATTTTGGACTATCATGTCAATTTCGATGTTGGCAGCACCGATTGGGGTTAAAATGGCGGACGCAATTCCTGGATGATCCGGAACGCCGCGAACCACGATTTTTGCTTCATCGCGGTTAAAGGCGATTCCTGAGATGATTGCCTGTTCCATGTTGTCTCCTTCATCTATCGTAATTAAGGTGCCGACGTTATTTTTAAAGTCGTCATCAAAGCTGCCATCGATGTTGTCATCAAAGCTTGAGAGCACCCGCAGTGGGACGCTGTATTTCCCTGCAAATTCAACGGAGCGGATTTGCAGGATTTTTGAGCCAAGGCTTGCCATCTCAAGCATTTCTTCAAAGGTGATTTTTTTCAGCTTTTTGGCTTTTGAGGTGACTCGTGGGTCGGTGGTATAAACGCCATCAACGTCAGTATAAATTTGGCATTCATCTGCGCCAAGCGCCGCCGCTAAGGCAACTCCGGTGGTGTCCGAGCCGCCGCGACCCAATGTGGTGGCATTGCCAAGCTCGTCAATACCTTGAAATCCTGCAACGATCACGACGTTACCGGCATCGAGCTGATCGCGGATGTTTTTATCATCGATGGATTCAATTCGAGCTTTGGTGTGGGCGCTGTCCGTTTTGATCGCAACTTGGCGACCGGTAAAAGACTGAGCACCAATGCCAAGCTCTTTGATTGCCATAGCAAGCAGTGAGATCGAAACCTGCTCGCCCGTTGAGACCATTTGGTCATACTCGCGCGCGTCAGGTTGGCTGCTGATTTGGCGGGCAAGGTCGATCAAGCGGTTGGTTTCGCCGCTCATGGCAGAGACGACGACGATGACTTGATGACCATTGTCATGCCAGCTTTTCACACGTTTGGCGACGTTTTTGATGCGGTCGATACTGCCCATGGAGGTGCCGCCGTATTTTTGGACTATTAGCGCCATAAAAAGGTTACCTATTAATCATCATGACTTATTTAATCCGCCCAATGCGGCGATTAAAGTCAGCCAAATTGTAAAAATCACGTCGCTGAAAGGTCATCAAAAGACGCCTTATGAAATCTGCAATTCAAGCTTTAAAATGATAAGCCTAATAAGCTTCAGTTGCGAGGTACTTTATATCATATTTACACAAAAAATTTAAGCGCTAGCCTTACAATGATTGATGACGATTGGTCATAGCGCTTATAACCAATCGTGTAAAATGAGCGGTTCTTTCTTATTACTTCAAGATTTAATATCGATTAATCTTAAGCTTCTATTTTAAGCTTCGAGTTTCGGTTTGAGCCAGTCGCTAAGATTTTTGATAACCGCTTCGGTATTATCCGCTTTTGGAGCGCCGCCTTGAGCATAGTCCGGCTTCCCGCCGCCTTTGCCGCCAAGCTCGCCTGCCAAATGACGGATGATGTCGCCCGCTTTGACTTTGCCACTCAACGATTTAGCAACGCTTGCTGCCATTGCTAATTGACCGTCTTTATCACCGATTAAGACAATCACGCTGTCGCTAAGTTTTGATTTGACATCGTCCATTAAGGGGCGGATAGATTTGCCATCGATTCCGGAGAGTAGGCTAACAAGCACTTTGGTGCCGTTGATTTCTTGAACGCTGTCCATAAGATTTGCCGCTTGGTTACTGGCAAGCTTTTGCTCTAAGCGCTCGATTTGTTTTTCAAGCTCGCGCAGCTTTTCGCTCATAATTTGGATACGATCGGCAATCTCAGGGCGTTTGATTTTTAGGCGGCTTGCAAGGGTGCTTAATTGGTGCTCGCCGTCTTGCAGATATTTGACCGCTGCCATGCCGGTGAGCGCTTCAATCCGGCGGATTCCGGCGGCAATTCCTGACTCGCTAATGATTTTAAACATACCGATGTCGCCGGTGCGCTCAACGTGAAGACCGCCGCAAAGCTCGATAGAAAATGGCTTTGATTTGCCGTCAATGGTGTTCTCGCCCATGGTCAACACGCGAACTTCATCGCCGTATTTTTCACCAAATAACGCCATTGCGCCTGATTCCATCGCCTCAGCAATGCTCATATAACGGCTACAAGCTTTCGTATTGGCTTGGATTTGCTCATTAACCAAGCGCTCAATCAAGCTGATTTGCGCCTCAGTGACCGGCTTATCGAAAGAAAAGTCAAAGCGCAAGATCTCGCTTGAAACCAACGAGCCTTTTTGGGTGACGCTATCGCCAAGCACTTGGCGCAAGGCGGCGTGAAGCAAATGCGTTGCTGAGTGGTTTTTGGCGCTGGCGGCGCGGATACTGGACTGGACTTGAGCGTCGGCGGTTTGCGCAGCGCGGATTTCGCCCATACTGACCACACCATGATGAATGATGGCTTGACCGGATTTTTTGGTATCTTGAACGTCAAAAACGCCCGATTCGGTATGAATTTGCCCAAGCTCGCCAACTTGACCGCCGCCTTCGGCATAAAACGGCGTTTTATCCAATACTAAAACGCCCTCAGCGCCTTCGCTTAAGCTGTCAACGGCTTTGCCATCGCTATAAAGGGCGCTGATGGTGACGTTATTGTCCGTTAAACGCTCATAACCTAAAAACTCGGTTGGCGAATCGACTTTGACCACTTGGCTATAATCAACGTCAAATTTACCGGCGTCCCGAGCGCGGGCGCGTTGAGCCTGCATATGCTCATCAAACTCGCTCTCATTAATAGTGATGCCGCGCTCGCGAGTGATGTCAGCGGTCAAATCTAGCGGAAAGCCATAAGTATCATAAAGTTTAAAGGCTGCAGCGCCCGACAATTCATCACCAGCTTTGAGTGAATCAAGCTCGCTGGCAAGCAATTTCAGCCCTTGAGCAAGCGTTTTGGCAAATTGCGTTTCTTCTTTTAAAATGGCAGTTTCAATGAAGTCTTGCTTTTCAATAAGTTCAGGATAAGCGTCGCCCATAACCTTGCCAAGGGGGGCGACCATTTTGTAAAAAAACTCACCGTCCGCTCCAAGTTTATTGCCATGACGAACCGCTCGGCGAATGATTCGGCGCAGCACATAGCCGCGACCTTCGTTGCTTGGCATGACGCCATCGGCAATCAAAAATGCCACCGCTCGGATATGGTCGGCAATGACTTTTAAGGACGCTTGCTGCTCGTTGTTGATGCCTAAAATATCAGCAGCGGCATCCATCAATTGGGTGAAAATATCAATTTCGTAGTTACCATGAACGCCTTGCATGATGGCGCTGATACGCTCAAGTCCCATTCCGGTATCGACGCTAGGCTTTGGTAGCGGCAGCATCGTGCCATCTTTTTGGCGGTTAAACTGCATAAATACGCAGTTCCAAATCTCAATATAGCGGTCGCCATCTTCTTCAGGTGTTCCCGGAAGACCGCCTTCAATGTCCGCACCATGATCAAAAAATACCTCAGTACAAGGTCCACAAGGTCCGGTGTCGCCCATCGTCCAAAAGTTGTCGGAAGCAAATGGCGCACCTTTATTGTCACCAATGCGAATGATGCGCTCGACAGGTAAACCAATGTCATGATGCCAAATGTCAAATGCTTCATCATCGGTATGATAAACGGTCACATAAAGCTTGTCTTTATCAATACCAAGCCAGTCTTTTGAGGTTAAAAATTCCCAAATATAAGCAATGCCATCTTTTTTAAAATAATCGCCAAAAGAAAAATTGCCAAGCATTTCAAAAAAGGTATGGTGGCGCGCCGTGTAGCCGACGTTGTCCAAATCGTTATGTTTGCCGCCTGCGCGAACGCACTTTTGTGAGGTTACCGCTCGCGTGTAGTCGCGTGGCTCAAGCCCTAAAAAGGTTTCTTTAAACTGGTTCATTCCCGCGTTGGTGAACAGTAGCGTTGGGTCATTAAACGGAATCAAGCTTGATGAGGGAACGTGGGTGTGCTGTTTGCTTTCAAAAAACCGAATAAAAGCGGCGCGGATGTCGTCGGCGCGAAAAGGCTGGCTCACAAAAGCTCCTTAATTGAAACGAGATAAAAGGCGAGAGGAGGATTGACCCTCAAAATGAGGCTGACAAATACAATGCTCACAATTTTAGCACAATCAAAGATGGGGTGTGAACGTTTCGAAAGTTAAGAAGGGCGCTTTGGCTAATGAGATCGCAAGAAGGGTTGATGACAAGCTAAAAAATGGCAAATCGTAAAATAAATATGGATAAAATTTAAGACCTCAACCAACTCCATAATACTATCATGGTTTTGGACGATTGTCAGTAAAATAGTATGAGCGAGGCGATCACAACAATCACTTACTTTTTATAAGGAATTAAGTTATAAATAAGCTATTCCCACAACAACGATGAGGATTACGTTATGAACTGGCATTTATTCTCAGTGATTTATTCGATGGCAGCAACCGTATTGATCGGTATTTTAATTATTGCAGCATTAACCACAGGGTTTAATCAAATCCCTCATATTTGGATAGCGGTTGGGGCTGGGTTTTTACTTGCCGTTCCTGCAGGTATCTTTTTCACTAAAAAAGTGGGCAGCATTACCGGTGAAGAGAATGGCTATAAAGTGTAATCATTGCCAGTTTTCCTCATTAAAAAACAGCGCTTAGTGGCGCTGTTTTTTATTGTGAGTACTTTAAAATGCAAGTGCTTTAAAAATGGGTTACTTCAATTCAACCGTCGCGCCATTATCGATATTGGCATAAACTTCAAGCACATCCCAGTTGGTCAAACGAACGCAGCCCGCTGATGCTTGGCGGCTGATGCCTTCAGGTTTTGGCGAGCCGTGAAGCCCGTAAGATGGCTTAGATAGTCCCATCCAAACAACGCCAACGGGGTTATTGGGTCCTGGTGGCAGCATATGGATTTGCTTTTGATCGCCTTCGCCAACGGTCGCTTTATACCATGGCATTTTGACTTTATTGACGATTTTAAACGTACCTTGTGGTGATGGGGTGCTGTCACTACCAACAGTGGTCGGATAGGTTGCAACCAGTTTATCGCCGTTATAAGCATATAGCGTTTTGTCCGCTTTGTTAGCGATCACACGAGTAATGCGCTGATTTAGCGGATCGCGGGTGTTAAGTACGGTAATGGTATCGCCTGCTTTATACGCTTTATTTTTATTAAGCTTTTCTAAATAGCGAACATCCATATGAAAGCGCTCACCAAGCATCTCTTTAATATTTTCATAATAAAGCCCTTTCATTTTTGATTTGGCTTCGGCGCTAGCAGGCGTTGGTGCAAAGTTGGTATTCACATCTTCATCGGTCAAGGTGTAACTCACCAAAACAGGCTTGTTCGCTGGAATGTTTTTAATCAAAGCATCCCACGTTTTTTGATCCATCGTTCCGGTTGGTGACAAGCCTTTCATATTTTGAAAGTTAATCAGCGCTTTTTTGCTGTTCATTCCCCAGCCGCCATCGACAGGTCCTGGCGAGGCGTGGTTCCAATCAAGCAGCGCTTGCAATTTGATGGTCATTGCCGAGTTAATTTTCATATTTGGCGACCAAACGGCATCGTTCACTTGTTTGGCGTAGTTGGATAAGTTTAAGGTGGTGTGCTTTTTACCATCAATGCTTTCAATACTTTTGATTGCCGCATCGCTGCCATCGGCTTTTTGCTGGGTCAAGTTATAGGTATTAATTTGCTCAGGCGTCATTCCGGTTGTTTGTGCCGGCGAGGCAACCGCTTGACCATCGGTAATGTCATCAAAGCCATCAGATTGACTTTCTTGAGGGGCAGGAGCCGCCGCTACAACTGGGTTTTGTTGCTTATGGTCAATCAATTGATTAAGGCGGTCATTTTGAGCAATTTTTTTAGAATCAATGGGCGCGGCAATACTTGGCAAAGCGATGGAAGTGCTGATTACCGCAAGGGTCATTGAAACAATAAGTGGCTTTATTTTCATAAGGTTAGTCACAGTCTATAAGGATTAATGACAATATTATGCGCATAATTGCGTCCTATCGCAAACTTTTGATACATTTTTTTTCGCCATTGATCGTAAAATGGGGTTGCGCAATCAAGAAGTAAGAATCAGGTGGCAATAGAGCAAACAATCAGGGTTTGTTTACAGTTGGGAAATCCAAAGGCAAGGTGGCTAAAAGTGGCTATATTAAAAAATGGTTATATTAAAAAGTAGTGATATTAAATAATTTGAATCAAAAATTAGATTTATAAAAAGGCGATTAAAATAACGCCGGTAAAACGTGCCGCTGATTGGCACTTAATAGTGATTGCGTTTATAATACAAGGTTAAAATTTAAGCGCTGATGCGCAATAAACAGCGATAACGAAATATTGTTATTTGTAATGTTTAAATGATGCGCATTTTGCCAAGACGGTTCTTGGCGGCTGATAACAGGTAATGATTAAGGGTTGATATGTCCGAGCACCAAACGATGAGCGCTGAAGAGTTTCAGCGTCAGTATTCAGCGGATAACGAGATTGACATCGATGGCGAGGCGCTGTTTGAGGCCGCAGAAGACAGCTTTCATCCGCTGGCATCGCTGAAAGTTGAGTTTGATGAAGCTCGCGAGCAGCTATTTAGCATCCGTGATTTTATTCGCTTTGCGGTCACGCAACTTCGCAATTATGATGTGGTGGTGGCGCAAGGGACAACGGACGAGTTTGCCGAAGCTTCTGCCATTGTATTGCACTGCTTATCGCTTGATTGGTCTGCTAACGAGCAAATCCTTGATTGCCGGTTGACCAATTCTGAAAAACAGGCAGTATTAAGCTTGCTTGAGGCGCGGATTGCTGAGCGTAAGCCTTTGAGCTATTTGATTAATTTGGCTTATTTTTGCGATTTGCCCTTTTATGTGGATGAGCGCGTGCTTATTCCAAGATCACCCATTGCCGAATTGATCCGTCAGCAGTTTTATCCGTATTTTGATGTGACGGATCTAGCCAAGCCTGTCATCCAAAATGATGGGGCAGGCGAGTTTTACGACCATGGTCTTGAAATGAAGCAGTTATCGCAACCTGAGCGAATTTTGGATTTGTGTACCGGATCAGGTTGTATCGCGATTGCTTTAGCGACCCGCTTTGTGGATGCGCTGGTTGATGCCGTTGATATTGACAAAGGCGCGCTTGAGGTGGCAATGGTCAACGTCGATCATCATGATTTAGGTCATCAAATCAATGTGATTGAGTCGGATTTATTTGCCAAATTGCCTGCTGACCATCAGTATGAATTGATTGTCACTAATCCGCCTTATGTGGATGCCGCGGTAATGGCAGATTTGCCGCCAGAGTTTTTACATGAGCCTGAGCATGCCTTAGCGGCTGGTCAAGATGGCTTGGATTTGGTGCATCGAATTTTATTTGCCGCGCCTGATTATTTAAGTCCTGAAGGGCTACTGGTTTGTGAAGTGGGCGATAGCGAGTGGGCGCTTTGCCAAGCGTATCCTGAGATTCAATTTGACTGGCTAAAATTTGCCCACGGCGGTCACGGTATTTTTGCCATTACTTTTGATGAATTAATGGAATACCGCGAGCTGTTTGCGCGTTATGTTCGAATGCTGGATAATGAAGCGCGACCGCTATAGTGCTATAAAATAAGCGGCTAAATCATTTAAAAATGGATAATCATGCAAAAGGATGGTCATGGCAGGAAATACGATAGGTCAGCTGTTTCGGGTAACGACTTGCGGGGAGTCGCATGGCGCAGGGCTTTTAGCAATCGTTGATGGCGTGCCGCCTGGATTGTTACTCACTGAGGCAGACTTGCAAGTGGATTTGGATCGGCGCAAACCGGGAACGTCAAAATATTCGACCCAGCGCCGTGAGGACGATGCCGTTGAGATCATCTCAGGTGTTTTTGAAGGCAAAACGACAGGAACGTCCATTGGGCTTTTGATCCGCAATACCAATCAAAAATCCAAAGACTATAGCGAGATTAAAGACACCTTTCGCCCCGGTCACGCCGACTACACTTATAGCATGAAGTTTGGCTTTCGTGATTATCGCGGCGGCGGTCGCTCATCTGCGCGCGAAACGGCAATGCGCGTGGCGGCAGGAGCGATTGCGAAAAAGTATCTGTTTGATCGCTTGGGCGTTGAAATTCACGGTCACGTCACCCAAATTGGCAATGAAAAAGCCGCAGTTCAAGAGGCCAGCGCCATTGATTGGGACTTTGTAAATAGCAATCCATTTTTTTGTGCCGATATTGACGCTATTCCACGATTTGAGGCGCTTATCGATAGCCTTCGCCGAGAGGGCACCAGCTGTGGCGCTCGCCTTGAAATTATCGCAAGTCAGGTTCCCGTTGGTCTTGGTGAGCCGGTGTTTGATCGTTTGGATGCTGATATTGCTCATGCCATGATGAGCATTAACGCGGTGAAAGGGGTTGAAATTGGCGATGGTATGGCGGTTGCCGAGCAGTTTGGTCACAGTGCCCGCGATGAGCTGACCCCAAGCGGATTCACTGACAATCATTCTGGCGGTATTTTAGGTGGTATTTCCTCAGGTCAGGATATCAAAGTCAGCATTGCATTAAAACCTACCTCAAGCATCACTACCGCTGGCAAAAGTATCAACACCCAAGGTGAAGCCATTGATATGATTACCAAAGGTCGCCATGACCCTTGCGTTGGTGTTCGCGCGGCACCCATTGCCGAGGCGATGCTTGCCATTGTGATCCTTGACCATTATCTGCGCCATCGTGGTCAAAATGCTGATGTTAAACCGCCGATTAAAGCGATCGTATAAGGATGAAAAATTAAGCGTTATAATCATCATAACACTTAATTTACTTTTAATCGCGGTTTGATAACCGGTAAAGTTAATGTCACTATGACGCCATCTTGGTTTTGATAATGAAAATTATCAATGTTGACTGTGCCGCCATGATGGGTGATGACCTGCTTGACTAACGTTAGCCCAAGTCCTGTGCCTTTTTTTGGTGCGTTATGAGAGCGGCTTTGGTGCGATAAGCTAAAATAACGCTCAAATGCCTTTTTTAAAGCAAAGTCGGGTAGGGCTTTACCATCGTTGAATATGCGAACAATCGCTTGAGATTGGCTTGTTTTTCCTGTCAGTGGCTGCTGCAAATCAATCGTCATCATAATTTGCGACTTGGCAAAATAAATGGCATTGTCCATGATATTTTGCAGCGCTTGGGTCAGCCAAAATTGGTCTGCTAACACATAAATTGCATTAAAGTTAGCCTTATCGCGTGTCGCTAACTTTGCCAAATCCAGCGTTTGACCTTGAAGCATAATTGTAATGGGGGCAAGGTGCTGCTGCTGAAGTTTAACTGTATTATTTTTTATCAAGCTGTTGATTAACACCAACAAATCGGTCGGCTGCTGATTGAGCTTAAAGGTCGGCTGCTCAACTTGCGAGAGCAATAACAAACGGTCAATCAGCTGCTGCATTTTAATGCTTTGCTCATTGATCGTTTGGCTGAGCATCAAGCGATCATCTGCGTCCAACTCATCATCTTCAAGCAGCTCATTGCTGGCGCGAATGGCAGTCAGCGGACTTTTAAGCTCATGGGTCAGCGTATGCACGTAATCGGTCACATAGCCTTTATTTTCAAGGCGATGCTTCATGGTTTCGATGGTGTCAGTTAAGCTGTTAAGCTCATTGCCCAAATAAAAATACGGCTTTTGCGTATCCTCAGCCAGTGCTTGGGTATACTGGGTGACCAGCGTAATACTTTGCTTGAGCCACCATGCCACAAGCCCTGCTAAAAGTAGCGCAATCACACTCATAAAAAGCGCGCTCATCAGCATTCGATGTTTGGTGTCAGCTAAATAAGGTAAAATGCTAGCAACCGATTTGCCCACGCTGACCACGCCGATGAGCTTGCCGTCATCATCAATAATGGGCTGAGCCACATAAACCGCCGTTTTATCGCGCTCTTGCAAATCGGTGGTACTTCGCGTTCCAAATTGACCTTTAAGCGTTAAATAAACGTCATTCCAGCGGCTATAATCTTGACCTTCGGCGTTAAAAGGCGCGGCAAGCGAGTCATAAATTACGATGCCTTTAGCGTTTGTTACATAAATTCGGCTGCGTAAAAAATGGTTGTTCAAAGTTGGCTTAAGATTTGCCGATTCTGAACTGGTAAACATCGCATCTAGTTTGTCTTGATAATCTGACTCATAAAGCTGACCGCTTGCCAAAGGGGCTTGTAAATTGACCGCGAGCAAACGGCTTGTATCAAGCAAGGTATCTTCAATCACTTGATGAGCGGTCGGGCGGATATAGCCAAACATTTGCGTAAAAATAGCAATACCGCAAAGCAGTAATACCAATGCCACGGCAAGCCAAATCCGAAAAAAAATGCTTAAATTTAACCATTTTCGTTTTGGGCTTGGGTCAGGTTTAGGGCTGCCAATTGCATGCAATTTGGCGTACCAATTGGCAGGATTGGTTTTGTTCGTCACCTCAGCAAGCGGGGCGTTTGGTTTGATCATAAATATCAACGCCATAAAAAATTAAGCGGGACAAAGTCCATAACCCAAACCGCGATGGGTAAAAATCACCTCGATGCTGTCATCAACCGCCGCTAACTGCTTTCGGATAGATTTGATATGGCTGTCAATGGTTCGGGCAAGCCTATGATCAGGATAGTCGCTCACTGCTGTGAGCAATTGCTCGCGGCTAAAGACTTGATTGGGCGCTTGCAATAATGTGAGCAGCAATTTGCGTTCAGTATTGCTCAAATCAAGCTTACTGTCTTGCCAAAATAACGAATAATTGATCGGCTGATAGTGCCAAATGCCAGAATTACAATGAAACGTCAGTCCTTGTGAGGTTGATGGCTCATTGTTTTCAGAGTTAATCTTAGTTAAAGGATATTTTAAAAATTGGTTGTCATTGTTATGCTGCCGAATCTCGCGCCGCCAAATGGCATTAAGCCGTGCTACAAGCTCTCGCGGGCTAAAAGGCTTGGCACAATAATCATCACCACCCAAATCAAGACCGGTTATTCTATCAACCTCATCACTGCGGGCGGTTAAAAACACGATTGGGAGATCTTTAACTGCGCCAATATCAACCGATTGGCGAATCGTTTGGCAAAGGCTTAAGCCGTCGCCATCTGGAAGCCCAACATCCAAAATAATCGCCGATAACGACTGCGCCTCGGTTGATGATAAATACGGCATCACGCTTGAGGCGTGATCAAGCCAAGTCATTTGCCAACCTTCACGCTTGCAAGTGATTTTCAGCGATGTTGCAATAGCCGGATCATCTTCGACTAATAAAATTTGCGTCATAACGTTCTAAGCCGCCATTTTTAACCCATCATGATTTATTATTATCGTAGCATAAGGTCAAAATTATGCAGCAATCAGTCCATGAAAAGCTGTGGAAAATTGGTGAATCAAACTAGGTCGTGTCTTCAATTGGATAAGCCATAAATAATAGCTACAATACTGCATCTATGGATATGATGCGAGAAATACGAGTCATGGCGAGAACAGCCCTAACAGATACGCTTTGGGAACAATTGCAATCAACAATGACACAGCATGGCTGCTATCAAACTCAAAACAGTCGAGAGGTCATG
>NZ_JABBDX010000007.1 GCF_012847335.1 Psychrobacter sp. MF31 | reverse complement strand
GCTTTTGTTTTAATTTGTTTCTCAAGGAAATCTGTTATTGCCGTTTGATTCGCTTATTCAATTCAAGCTTTCAAACTTGGCACCAGTGTTGCCTTGTGAGGTGCGTATTATAGACGCTTCAATTCATAAGTCAAGAAGTTTTTTAATTCTTTTTAAAAGTTAATTTAAATCGCGCTTGGCAATTCAAACCCTTTAAAACGATCAGCGGCTTTCGCTGCCAACTTCCGTCCTTGTGGGGGCGTATTATAGAGAAGTTTGAGAGCAGGTCAAGCGTTATTTGAAAAATATTTGAATTAATTTATAAAGTATTGATTTCACTATTATTCTATCATCATTCCCCTTTCACTGTCTTTATAGTTTGCCCATTTTTTCAAAAAAATCTTTATAAGCGGCGACCTTTTTATCAAGGGCTAACGGGTAAGCTCGTGAGGTGGAAGGCAGCCGATATAAAGTCAGTTGGCGCTCAATGCTCGGGGTATGATAAGGAAACGCGATGCTTTGGTTGGTTTTTGGGTATTTTGATTTGGGGAGTGGCTCGTCAAGTAGACCGATTAGGGTTTCGGTGGCTTTACCGCCGGTGGTAAATAAGGTGGTGACGTTTGGCACTTGCGGTAGGATAGTTGGCAAATCGACAGGGGTAACGACGGTTAAGTGTTTGTCGGAGGCGTTTCCGGTTTCGCGGATGGCCTGCCGGACGCTTGGGCAAAGGGCGATGCCGCGCTCACATAAAAAGGCGCGGATGCGTTCGGGGTCAAAATGCTTTTCGTTCCCAACGCGAAAATGGTCGGCGTCATCAAAAAACACGCGGCCGTAAATGCGCCACATGTCATTATAAAAATTGGGATAATGAAAGCGCATTGCCCATTTATCGGAAGTTGGCGGGAACGTCCCCATCATCATGACGGTGGCATTTGGTGGTAGAACGGGCGTAAACGGATGCGTTTCGATGGGCAAATTTGAATGTTGCTCAGTGATTATTAAGTCATTTGCTTGATTATTTTTTTGGCTTAAACCGTTATTCATATCATTTTGTTCTAATGGGCGTTTGGTCATGATTTTCTCCCGCAAAAAAGCTGTTTTTTGCTATCATAGCACACGACCAAAAACCAAGAGAGTGCTCATGAGTGACTTAAATATTACGGTAATTGACCATCCTTTAGTGCGCCATAAGCTGAGCTTAATGCGGGAAAAAGATTGTAGCACTTATAAGTTTCGGACGCTGACCAAAGAGCTTGCGCGATTGATGGCGTATGAGGCAAGCCGCGATTTTGGGGTGGAAACGTTTCCGATGCAAGGCTGGTGCGGGGAAATTACGGGTGAGCAAATCATCGGTAAAACGGTGACGGTCGTGCCGATTTTGCGCGCAGGGCTTGGGATGCTTGACGGGGTTTTAGATTTGATTCCAACCGCAAAAATCTCGGTGGTGGGACTTCAGCGCGATGAAAAAACGCTTCAGCCAGTGCCGTTTTTTGAAAAATTTGTCAGCCATATGGACAAGCGTCCGGCGCTGATTATTGACCCGATGCTGGCAACTGGCGGCTCAATGGTCGCGACCATTGATATGCTCAAAAAACATGGCTGCAACAATATTAAGGCGCTCGTTTTGGTTGCTGCTCCTGAGGGCGTTCGCTTGGTAAATGAGGCGCATCCGGACGTGACCATTTATACCGCCGCGCTTGATAGCCATTTGGATGAGCATGGCTATATCATTCCGGGGCTTGGTGATGCCGGTGATAAAATTTTTGGCACAAAAACCCACGATACCCATTAACTTTTCTTAATTTAGCTTAATAGTTGAACGTCAATCAAAACTTGGTTGGCGTTTTTTATTTGCCTTTATTTGATGTCATACGTATTTAAACAATAGGTCAAATCTGCGTCGATAATATCTTCTTTAACCAATCTTAGCTGCTGAAAGTCTAAAATCAATACCTGACTTTTTAGCCGCTCGCGCGTTCGTTTGTTATGGCGGACGGCAAAGGCGGCAACGGTTTTTCCGGTAACCTTGATTTGATTAATAATGACGGGAGTTGCAGCTTGGCTAAGGTTTTGCGCGTCTAAAATGGCGGTGGCAGGGTTAAGCGTGGTAAATAACAGCTTATTTTGTCTTGTGGTTTTTGGCAAATTTCCGGCAAAAAATAAGGTTTGATTGAGCGGTAAATATTGAGCGTGGCGTTTCAGCTCGCGATAAAAAATCGCGGGTAAATCTTGGTTAAAGCTGTCCTCAGTTTGCTGATAAAAGGCGGCAAAACTACGCTGAATATAGCTGCCAAAGACGGTGAAATTGACCCAATCTTGATAGGTTTTGTTGGCGAGTAGCCGTTTTGCAAAATCGTCCGCGTCAATGTCAATTTGACCGCAAATCATTGCTATTAATAGCTCGGTCGGCGTCGCAACAATTTGATTTTGCCATGACTGCGGATACAACTTATCGTCAAGATTGGGAAGTGTCGGCAATGATGACGGCGGCATGATGATCTCCTTTGACGGCAATTTGGCTTAGCTTTTTTGCGAGCCTTATTAACGTTATCACTAACTTGTCATAAGTTAAACTGTGCTATGGTTTGCAAGCTGATTTTATAACCATGCGATTTGATAACAACGCGACTTGATAACAACGAACAATAAACTTTAAGGATAACAATGACTACCAAGCTGACGCTCACTTTAGAATGGTTTTTAAACCCAGACCACCTGCCGTTTATCGCTGGAATTCACACCGGAGCGTATAAAAACGCCGGTCTTGATATTCACATGATTGAGCCTGACGAGCATTACGATGGCTTTAGCGAGTTGCAATCGGGCGCGATTGATTTGCACGTGAACGAGCCGATTCATTTATTTGAGCATTATTTTGCCGATTTAAAGGCGCTTGGCTGCTTTTTTGTGACTGATGGCGGCGTGCTGATGAAAACCAGCAGCATGAAAAAACTTGAACAAAATCAGCCCATTCGCATCACCACCCCTGCGGCAAATCCGATTACTAATAAAATCGGCTTTGAAATCCTTAAGCGCTATGCCAAACAAAATGGCTTTGAGCTTGACGAAAAACACGTTGAATTTGTGGAAACGGACTTTCAGCATTTGCATCATTTAGAGCATGGCGATGACAATGGCGACTTTGATGGTGCTTGGCTGTGTTTTTACAATTTTGAGGGCGTTGAAGCTAAGTATTTGGGGCTTGATTTTACCTTTATCGACCAAAATGTGTCGCCCTACCCCAATTTTTCGGCGCTTGAGCTGATGACGACGCACAGCATTTACGAGCAAAAATCAGCCGCGATTGATAAATTTGTTCAGATCACTAATGAGATGACTCAGCTTTGCGTTGGGGATGTTAAAAAGGCTTGCGAGATTTATTACAGCTTTACCGAAGATTCGCCGTCTGCGCTCATGGACGACATCATTAAAGATACGCTCAAGCGCTTGGTAACGCCGATTGCACCGGATGCCAATCGCTGGTCGGAGCTGCGGTCAATGCTCAATGAGCTTGATATTGCGGATATTAGTGATGCCAGTTACGCGAAGCTTTGGCAGTAAATGGGCTTTAAAAAAGACTGCCTTTTGTCATCACTCAATCTCATTTAAAACAAATTCATAGATATTTAGGCTAATCATATAAAAGGTTTGGGTGATTCGGGCAGTCTTAGTGTGTTTAGAAGGCTCGCTTTCCTAGTTAGGATTTGAACTCTAGGCTACAGGCTAATAATATCAATAGTTTGAATTATTAAAGTAACGGCATTGTACTTTATGATGTACATGAAGAAATATTTCCGACGTTGAGACGCATTACTGCTACTTGTATTAAATGACTTAACAGGTAACTTGGCAGTTACTATAATAGTAGTCATCATAATTCATTTTTAAGAGCAATCAAAATGAGTAACTTGGTCAATTGTAACAAAAATATAGCTATTGAGCTTGCACCAGTTTCTTATAATGAGCTTGGTGTAATGTGCAACTTTAAAGTAAAAACAGAGCTGCTATGTTTGGATTTCAAAAATGTTAATGAAGTAGATAGATATATATCATATGAGAATATAACCTATCTAAAAAGACAAATTACAAAGCTTGATAATTTAGCTCAGTTTGCAGAGGAGGATGAAATAGTTTTTTCTATCTATCCTATCGATATGTTCTTCACTATGGATATCTTTAAATCAAATGACGATTTATTGTTTATCAACCTAAGAGTGCCTGTCGGGGTTTATACAAACAGCCAAATTACAGGATACGATTTGGGTTTGGATTTTTCCGTTAGAGCAAGTGCTTTTAAATTATTTTTAGAGGATTTTCTCAATGATTGCCAAAAAATTTTGATTTCTTAATAACCTATGTATAAGTGAATATCTGTAGAATGAATATCTGTAGAATTAGCGCAAAAATTAGGGAGATGTACGAAGCGGAAGTAAATGCAGATATTGGGACGTGGAGAGATGTTCTAAGTAGCTTTGACAAAGCAGTAGAAGAATGCTCCGATGTTGATATGTTAGTTAAGTGCTTATTAGAAGATGACTTATGGTATATACCTTTTGATTCTAGAATGAAGCTTATGGAAAAAGCAAAATCTTTAGGTGGATGCTCATTGGATTTTTTAGCAGATTACTATTCATTTAAAGCAGCATTTCTAGATCCAGGCAAAGAATATGATAATGCTGTCGCAAAACTAGATAAGCTATTTCAATAGGTTCTATGTGTATACCCCAAAAGAACCAAGCATCACGCCTGTAAATGAAATAACAGACCATTTAAAACAGTCTGTGATCATGGAACTGATAGAATATCAAACAATAACGCGGCTTGTTAGATCTTAATCCGCCAAAGCTTTAATCATTTCAAACCGTGGCACTTCTTTACCATCAACCATTACCGTTTCTGTAAACATCGACAGCGGTCGCGCCCAAACGTCAAACTCGCCATAAAGACAACGATAAATGACGAGCGCCTCTTCGGTTTCGGAATGCTGTGCTGTGTGCAAGACTTGGTAGAGGTTGCCTTTATAATGACGATAAATGCCTTGAGGAACGGTTTTTATTTCAGACATAGCTTTAGCTTATTTTGAACAATTTAGATAACGGCTTAAATGATAAATAAGGTCGAAAATTTTGTCTTTTCCGACCTTATTTTTTTCAGCAAATTAAGCAACCATCACCTTGGCAAATGCCTTTTTTCCGGCTTGAATGACGACCGATTGACCGCTGGTTAAGCTAAATCCGGCATCAACCACTTCGCCGTCAACTTTGACCGCGCCGCGCTTGAGCATATCTTTTGCCGAGGAGCTATTTTTGGCAAGCCCTGCTTGGTTAAGCACTTGAGCGATAAATAAGGCGTCTTGACCGTCCAAATCAAGGGTGACTTCGGGCAAATCAACGGGAAGCTCGCCATCGGCTAACACATTGCCCGCAGATTTGTGAGCGCTTGCGGCAGCTTCTGCGCCATGAAATCGCTCAATTAACTCTTCGGCTAAAATGCGCTTGATTTCTTGCGGATTGCGACCGTTTTCCATCTCAAGCATTAACGCTTCAACGTCCTTCATCGGCTTAAAGCTTAAAAACTCAAAATAACGACGAATCAGCGTGTCCGGCATGGATAGGATTTTTTGGTACATCGCACCCGGAGCGTCATCGATGGCGACATAGTTACCAAGCGATTTTGACATTTTATTAACGCCGTCCAAGCCTTCCAAAATCGGCACGGTAATACAAACTTGCGGCTCTTGACCGTAGCGACCTTGTAAGGTGCGACCCATAAGTAAGTTAAACGTTTGGTCCGTGCCGCCAAGCTCAACGTCGGCTTTAAGCGCGATGGAATCGTAACCTTGAACCAGCGGGTATAAAAACTCGTGAATGGAAATCGGCGTTTGTGAGGCGTAGCGCTTGGCAAAGTCGTCGCGCTCAAGCATCCGTGAGACGGTTTGCTGACTGGCAAGCTGAATCATGTCAGCGGCGCTCATGTTGCTAAACCATTCGGAGTTGAACACCACTCGGGTTTTGTCTTTGTCCAAAATCTTAAACACCTGCTCAGCGTAAGTTTTGGCATTAAGCTTAATTTGCTCGTCGGTCAATGGCGGGCGAGTGGCGTTTTTGCCGGAGGGGTCGCCGATTTTGGCGGTATAGTCGCCAATTAAAAAGTAAATCTCATGACCTAAATCTTGAAAATGCTTGAGCTTATTAATCAAAACCGTATGACCTAAGTGCAAATCAGGGGCGGTGGGGTCAAATCCGGCTTTGATTCGCAGCGGTCGGTTTTGCTTCAGCTTGGCGACCAAGTCCTCGGTGGATAAGATTTCTTGCGTTCCGCGTTGGATGACTGCCAGCTGGTCTTCTAAGGTCAATTCGGTCATGGTACTCTCTTTGACGGTCGTTGGGATTGTGAAAATAAGGGATTGCGCTGATAAAAAAATGCTAAAATTTGGCAGATATAGTAGCGTTTTTTAAGGTAAATTGCCATGAGTAACCCAAGCTTGGGGTCAAATCTGAATCTTTGTTCTGATGAAATAGCCGCCCTTTTGCCTGAATTTGAGACGGATTTGTCAGCGTCATTATTTGAAAGCTTCGATAACGGCTTTTATATCGGCATGATGTCGGGGACGAGCCTTGATGGTATGGATGCGGTAATTTGCCAATTTGATGACAATAATGACAAACAAAACCGTAGCGACAAACCGCTAAAATTAATCGCGACCATCAGCCAAGATTTTCCGCCACGGCTTCGCGACATCTTGCTTGCGTTAAGTTTGCCTGATGGCACAAATCAGCTTACCGCGCAAGAAAACGAGCCAAAAAACGCCAGTGAGCTTGATTGGTTTGGGCTGGCAAGCTCGCAATATAGTGAATTTGCCAGTGAAGTGGTCAATAGGCTGCTTGAGCAAGCAAAAATCAGCGCCGAGGATATTTTAGCGATTGGCTGTCATGGTCAGACGGTTCGCCACCGCCCAAACTTTGGCTTTAGTTTGCAATTGATTGATTCAAGCATCATTGCTGAGCGGACAGGAGTCAGCGTGGTGAGTGACTTTCGTCGCCGTGATTTGGCAGTTGGTGGTCAAGGTGCGCCGCTCGTTCCGGCAGTTCATCAGGCGCTATTTGCTAAAACAGATGAGCTGCGAATTTTGCTCAATTTGGGCGGCATTGCCAATATTACCGTGTTACCACCGAATGGTGACGTCGTTGGTTTTGATACGGGTCCTGCAAATATGTTAATGGATGCTTGGGTTCAACAGCATTTGGGCAAACCTTATGATAAAGATGGGGCTTGGGCAAAGTCCGGTCAAATTATTGCGCCACTACTTGAGCAACTGCTAGCGCACTCGTTTTTTGCCAAATCCTTTCCTAAAAGTACCGGTCGCGAGGAGTTTAATTTAGCTTGGCTTGAAGATGAGATCAGCCGTTTTGTTAACAGTAATCCTGTCAAAAACAATCCTGAGCCGCTCGCACCTGCCGATGTTCAAGCAACCCTTGTGGAATTAACCGCAAAAAGCAGCAGCGCTCAGATTTTACCATTTATTGAAAAATATCCGGATAGCCAAGCTGCCATTTATGTTTGCGGTGGTGGCGCGTTAAACGGTTATTTATTAAGCCGCTTGCAAGCCAATTTGCCAAATTGCACGGTATTCACCACCGACGCGCTTGGACTTGCGCCAACTTGGGTGGAAGCGGTCGCCTTTGCTTGGCTGGCAAAACAATCGCTGATGGGGGAAACGAGCAATTTACCGGCAGTCACTGGCGCCACTAAAAAGGTGGTGTTAGGTCAGGTTTGTTTTGCTTAATGGTCTTATTATTTTTAGGCACAGTTACCAAAAAAACAAACTATCTTTTGATTTAAGTTTACAGCCGTTCACTTATGTGTTTTATAATGGTTGCCAAAAGACCAAGATAACGCTATAACTACAGCAAGCGTCAATCTTTTGATAAAGTTGCAACCAAATAGGACACTTTGCATGAGCCAGATCAGCCCAACTCTCGATTTTTCTACCAAAGATGCGCCGGCAACGTCGCCGTTTTCTCGCCAAAAGCCGCCACATTTTGAGCGCCCCGATGAGATGCGGGTGGTAGTCACCGGAATGGGCGCAATTACGCCGCTTGGGCTTGATGTGGCAAGCACTTGGGAGCGGCTTTTAAATGGCGAAAGCGGCATCCGCCACATTGAGCATTTTGATGCTTCAGATTTTCGCGCGCGCATTGCCGGAACGGTTAAAGACTTTGACGTGAAAGCATTTATGAATGCCAAAGACGCCCGCCGCTATGATGAATTTATGCATTATGGTATCGCAGCTGCCGCAATGGCATTAAAAGATGCCGGATTTATCGACGAGGTCAGCGCTACTGACGCGCCGGTTCAAGGCGTTAATCCTGAACGCTTTGGCATTATTTTAGGCTCAGGAATTGGCGGCATCCAAACCATTGAGAACAGCTGCGACACCTTGAGTAATAAAGGCGCGAAAAAAGTTTCGCCGTTTATTATCCCCGGCTCAATTGTGAATATGGCAGCCGGACTGGTCGCTATCAAACACGATTTAAAAGGTCCTAACCTTGCCACCGCCACGGCTTGCACCACCGCAACTCACGCGATTGGTCTTGCCGCGCGCTTGATTGCTTATGGCGATGCTGATGTGATGCTGGCAGGCGGCAGCGAAAAAGGCTCAAGCCCACTTGGGATGGCAGGATTTGGCGCCATGCACGCGCTATCGACGCGAAACGACGAGCCAACTCGCGCATCAAGACCTTTTGACAAAGACCGCGACGGCTTTGTGTTAGGCGATGGCGCCGGCGTTTTGGTATTAGAAAGCCTTGCCCACGCCAAAGCTCGCGGCGCGACTATTTTGGCAGAGCTGGTTGGCTTTGGTATGAGTGATGACGCAAGCCACATCACCGCGCCCCCTGAAGATGGTCGCGGCGCCGCTCGCGCCATGACTAATGCTTTAAATGACGCCGGAATCAACCCTGACGTTGTCGGCTATGTTAACGCTCACGGTACCAGCACGCCCGCCGGCGACGTTGCCGAATCCATCGCCATTGAAACGGTATTTGCGCCGGTTAAAGACACCATTTTAGTCAGCTCAACCAAATCGATGACCGGTCACTTACTTGGTGCAGCAGGCGGTATTGAAGCGATTTTTACCATCAAAGCCTTGCAAGATCAGTACGTTCCACCGACCATCAATTTAGAAAATTTGGAGGACGGCTGCAACCTTGATTACGTTGCCAACACTTCACGTAAAGTTGATAACCTAAATTATGCCGTATCCAACAGCTTTGGCTTTGGTGGTACCAACGGCTCGCTGATTTTTGCACGCTACCCAACTGCCCATGATAAAAGCTAATCAAGCGCTAAATCACCACCCTTAAAAAAACAGTGCGAATCACCTTGCCGCCCCTTATCAAGCTTGCGTATGATAAGGGGTAATTTTTAGCCCAATGGAAAAAAACTATGTCAAGTTACTCATTTTCGCACCAATTTTATCAGCGCTGGACGCAAACGCCCGAATTTATCCGCAGCGCCATCGTTCAAGAGCTTGCCGACATCGCCACCTTATTGCAATTTGATACCGAATTACAGTCGCATCAATTCACCGTTGACGACTTGGACGCACATTTAAACACCTTATATCAAAAGCATTTGGAAGCTGAAAATAAGCGCCGATTGGATGCTGAGCAACAAGAAAAGCGGCGCCTTATTGACCAAGAAAACCAAGATCGTGAAGCTCGCCGCCAAAAACGCGATCAAGCTGAGCGCGCTGCCATCGAAAAAGCCGCCAAAGACAAACAGCGCCGCGAGCAAGAAAAAGCAGAAGCTCAATCTAAAGAACAACCACAAGACTTGACTGCCGATCCTGCAGAAACTACGGCTACGGAAAATCTTGACGACCAAGCAGCAGCTAAAAAAGACGACCTAAAGGCTACTGATGAAGTAAAAACTGAATCCCAAGCCCTCACTGCTGACGACGTTGATGCCTTATTTGACGACATCATTACGCAAAACCACTCAGGAAATCTGCAAGAAAACCAAGCAGAAAATAACGATAAGGTTGAAGCAGCTGAGCAAGCTTCTCAAACTAGTGAACCTAATGAAACTAAACATGAGGTCACGGAAATTGTCGAAAGTTTAACGACTGAAAACGACGCTGATAAAAGTAATAAAAATAAAGATGTTGAAGCTTCAAACGCTCATGATGACCAGCAAGAACAACCGCTAGCAGACATAACAGAACCTAACGACCAAGCGCCGCGCAAAAATGTTCCTGAAAGCTTATCCATTACCGCCAAAACCGCAGATGAGCTTACCCAAGCATTGAGCAATCATCTTGACGACTTTTTGACCGATAATATGATGCAGCTTTCAGAGGACTTAAAAGTTTGGCTTAAAGAAGAAGTGAGTCGACAACTTGCCAAGATTAACGCCAATAACAAGCAAGATCAGAACTAAGCTTATTTTTGCAAAACTCCCCCACAAAAAAGCGCCAAGTAAAGGCGCTTTTTTATGACGATTAAAACTTTTCTTAAATGGCTTGGGTTCGCGCGGTTAGCCAAGCCAGCGCTGCGCCATCAACGCGTGAATTTAACTGATCAAAGACCAGCTTATGATAGTCATTTAACCAGTCGATTTCGATTTGGGTGAGTCGCGATTTATCTATTAAGCGTGTATCAATCGGGCAATAGGTCACCGTTTCAAAGTATAAAAACTTGCCAAAATCCGTCTCGCTTGGGTTGGCAACGGGCATATTGACCACTAAGTTTTCAATGCGGATACCCCATTTGCCTTCGCGGTACAGCCCCGGCTCATTACTGGTGATCATTCCCGCCTTCATCGCCCGCTCTTTTGGCGTGGTGGCGCCAAAGGCAATCACTTGCGGACCTTCATGAACGTTTAAAAAGTAGCCAACGCCGTGACCGGTGCCGTGACCAAAGTCCAATTGCTCCTGCCAAAGCGGCGCTCGGCAAATCGCATCAATCAGCGGCGAGGCAATGCCGTCGGGGAAATGTGCTCGAGCAAGTGCAATATGCGCTTTGAGCACTAAGGTAAAATCGCGTTTTTGTGCGTCATTCACCGCCCCAACACCAACCACGCGGGTAATGTCCGTCGTTCCGTTTTGGTATTGAGCGCCAGAATCGATCAGCAACAAGCCGCCAACTTTTGGGTCAAGCTGGCTGTATTTTTCAGGGGTCGCTCGGTAATGCGGCAGCGCGCCGTTTTCGTTAAATCCGGCAATGGTGGCAAAACTTGGTGAAATGTAATTGGGCTGACGGCTGCGAGCCTCAATCAGCATTTGGTCAACGTCAAGCTCGGTTAATGGCTCACCATCAGCAAGCTTGGCTTCAAAATCAGCAAAAAACTCACAAAGCGCTGCCCCATCTTGGCGCATGGCTTCGCGGATATTGTCGATATCGGCAGGTGATTTGACCGATTTTAATAGCGTGCTTGGCGCCATTTGCTCAAGGATTTTTACCTCTTTTGCAACGCTTGCTACCGTTCCTGCGGCAACTTTGTTCGGGTCTAATAGCAAAATATCGCTAGCTTGCAACTTGCCTAACGCAAATTTCACGTTTTGATAATCGGCAATGTCAATACCACTTTGAACCAAACTGTTTTTAACAGCATCACTGACTTTGCGGCTATCAACAAACAATGTCGCGTCATTACTACTAATCAAAAGATGCGCTAAAAATACTGGATTGTATTCCACATCGGCGCCGCGCAAATTGGTCAGCCAAGCAATGTCATCAAGGCTTGATAATAAGTGATGGCTTGCGCCGATTTTTGCCATTTCACTTCGAACTTTGGCAAGCTTATCGGCGGCGCTGCTGTCTACAAACTTTTCATCATGAGCAAACATTGCGGCGCTTGGCAAGGCGGCGCGATTTTCCCAAATTTCCGCTAATATATCGCGGCTTACTTCTAACACCACACCTTTTTTAGCAAAGGCAGTTTCAAGTTTTTCTTTTTCGCTTAAGGCTAAAACATCGCCATCGATCGCAACGGTATCGCCTGAAGCTAAGTTGTCAGCTAGCCAAGTGATATGATTGGGATAACTGGGCGCTAATTTTTGTAGCTCAATCCCCGTGCCAGCAAGTTGATCCGCCGCTTGAACCCAATAGCGGCTGTCCGCCCAAAGCCCTGCAAAATCTTGGGTCACCACCAAAGTGCCAACTGATCCGGTAAACCCTGACAGCCATTGCCGACCTTGCCAGTATTCGGGCAGATATTCGGACAAATGCGGGTCGGCGGTCGGCACAATGATGGCGGCAATATGTTGCTTAGCAAGGGTTTCGCGCAAAGTTGCCAATCGTGATTTGATAAGGGATTTTTCTTGGGAAGTTGAATTGGTTGCGATCATAACGCCTCTTTTTTTTCAGGTTTATTTAAAGTTACAGTTTCAAATTACAGTTAAAATTTTGATCTGAGGTTATCGCTAACGAAAAAAGCTGCCCTTATGCAGCTTTTATCATTAAATTGAGCAAAGACAAATTAAGTTATGCGGCAAATTTGGATCAATTGCAACCGCGTTGCTTGCAAAAATTACAGCTTAACGCCACTGCTGTTGTTAATCATCGCGCTCATAGGTTTGGATAAGACAAGTAAAATCACTGCTGTCACCGCCAAAAAGATTGCCATCATTGAAAACAATCCGGGAAGCCCTTCGATTTTGTCCGCGGTCACGTGACCACCAAAAAACGCCGCGATTAAATTTCCCATTGCCACGGAGGCAAAAAACAGCCCCATGATTTGCCCTTGCATACCTTCAGGCGCCAGCCGCGTCATTGAAGACAGTCCCACCGGACTGAGCGCAAGCTCACCTAAAGTTAATAAAAACAAGCTACCAACCAGCCAAAGCGGGGAAGCAAGAACGCCATTTCCGCCCAAAATGCTTTTTGATGCCATTATCATCAAACCAAACCCTGCCGCTGCAAGCAGCATACCAATGGCAAATTTTACCATGCTGTTTGGCTCAAGTCCTTTAGCCCCAAGCTTGAGCCAAATGATGCTAACTATGGGCGCAAGCAGCAAAATAAAAAACGGATTGAGCGATTGAAACCAAATGCTTGGAATATGAAATCCCATCACCTCTAAATCGGTATAGCGATCGGCAAATAAGTTAAACGAGGTCGGCTGCTGATCAAAGCTTGACCAAAAAAGGGTCGAGCCAATAATTAACAGCAAGCAAACAAGCAGGCGCTTTTTATCTGCACCACTTAGCCTTGGCGATAAAAACATCACCACAAAATACAGCAGCACCACGGTGGCAATGCTATACGTCATATATTCAGCGACAATGACCGGATTAAATGGCATCACGCCACTTACAATCAACCCGATGATAACGACGGCAAGCGCGACCGCCCCTAAAACCCAAGTACCGATATTTTTATAGCGACTGTTTACCACTTCCCAATCGGCGGTGATGTTTTTGGCGCGAGCAAAGCTGCTCAGCGATTTTTGAGCCACAAAGCGGTAAATCAACAAAGAAATCAGCATGCCAACACCGCCAACGCCAAAGCCAATATGCCAAAGCTCTTTTTCTTTAAACACACCAACGATCAACGCAGCAAACAGCGATCCCAAGTTAATTCCCATATAAAATAAGGTGAATCCTGCGTCGCGCCGCCTATCGCCCCTTGGATAAAGCGTCCCAACCATCACTGAAATGCAGGTTTTAAATAACCCTGAACCAATAACAATAAACATCAGCCCTAAAAAAAACAGCGCCCTTCCCATAACCGCTGATAAGGCAATGCAAAGGTGACCTGATGCGATCACAATACTGCCCCACCAAAGCGCCCGCTCTTGACCAAGCCAATTGTCGGCAAGCCAGCCGCCCGGAACCGCCGCCAAATACAGAGATCCTGCAAAAATACCGTAAATGGCGGCGGCCGTTGCCTCATCAAAGCCAAAACCACCGCGGCTCACTGCCGCTACCATAAATAGCACCAACAGCGGCCGGATACTATAATAAGAAAAGCGCTCCCACATCTCGGTAAAAAACAGCGATTGCAAAGGCTTTGGGTGCCCCAAAAACCCAGTGTCAAGCGCCGCCAGCTGATGTGAGCTTAGCTTTGGTTGTGGCTGCTCGCCCATAAATCATCCTTTTATTGGTCATCGATTTGCCTGCCACTAAGTCCATTGCAGGCGATTTACTTAAATTTGCTGACCTTGTTTTATCCTGTCCCTTAATCTTAGTCAAGCCATCAAAAAAATAGTTGTCTATAAACTGTTTTACCAATAGCTTTGGCATAAGTTGCTGTCAAAAGCTAACACAAAAAAATCCTGCCAAAGGGATCGCTTTGACAGGATTGATTTAATGCATGGTAAGTTTGGAACAGATCACGCAATCTAAAAAAATTTTTCTTATTGAGCTTAAATTTTAGATGCAAAAAATCAGCAATCTTAAGGGCTAAAATTGCTGACAGACTCAGTTAATAACTGGCTTTAAAACTCGCTTTAGCGCTTATTTGGCAACAGAATCCGGCTTTCCAGACTCAGCGTTGGCAACTTCTGCGGCAGGCTCAGAGGCTTGAACGGCTGCTTGGCTGACTGTGCCTTCCGCGGTTGCCGTTCCGGCTTCAGCGGCAACCACATCGCCGCCATTGTCATTTGGCGCAGGCGTTACTGTGGCATCGGCTGGCGTCTCAGGTGTTGCAGCTTCTGTTGCTCCTGCACCCGCTTCTTCTTTTGGTTCAGCAGCGGCAGGATCAGCAGCTTCGCTACTGGCGTCAGCTTTAGCAGCTGGGGCAGGCGCAGCGGCAGCTTCGGTTGTTTCTGCAGCGGCGGGCTCTTCAGCTTTAATATGCTCTCCTGCCGGACGCAAAAACGCGGAAATACCAATGAGCAAGACGATTCCTAAAAATAATCCCACGCCGCCTAAAGCAAACGCAAACTCTTTCATGGGGTTGTTGCTGCTGATATCTTCTGACATATCTCATCCACCTTGCACAAAAAATATTTAAAATTTTAGCCTATTATATCGCAAATTTTATCAATTTGTTAAAAGCCTTAACTATTTAATGGGATTCTTCACAAATATTTTTACGCCAAAAAAAATTGCCAATTTTTAAGTGAATGATCCCAGTTTAAAAAAAGCCTGAACGCTATGAACGGTTTGGTAACCGGTGTTGATTGGCACGCCTGCCAAGATAGCTTAATACCAATAATAGCGCTATAAAGCCCAACACGGGATAATTGCCAAAGCGAGTAAATGGGGTTTGCCCTGTTCGCGCTTCAATCTCGCCGCGAAGTACGGTGCGCTCAAACTGCGGGGCGCGGCTAACAATGCGACCTTTATCATCAATGATGGCAGTGACGCCAGTGTTGGTTGCTCGCATAAACCAGCGACCGTTTTCAAGAGCGCGCATTTGAACCATTTGCAAATGCTGTAATGGTCCTGCAGACGTTCCAAACCAAGCATCGTTAGAAATGGTCAATAAAAAGTCGGTGCCAATGGCATTTTTGCGCGTGGTGTCGGGATAAGCCACCTCATAGCAGACTGCCGCACCAAGATTGTGACCGCGAACATGAAGCGGTGCTTGGTGATCCGCGCCGCGGCTATAGCTCATGATGTCTTGATTTCCCGCCAAATTTGGTAGGATATCAAGTGCCCCTTCAAACGGAATATATTCGCCAAACGGCACCAAACGCTGCTTTTTATAAAGCCCTTCAGCATCCGCCCCAAGCGCAATCACGCTGTTATAAAATGGCGGGTATTTATCCGTTTTGGGATTAAAAGCCGCCGTATCTTTATAAGGCACTCCCGTGATCCAAGTCGTTCCGGTTTCTTTGGCGACTTTGACCATCTCGCTGATAAAGGCAATGGCTTCATCTTGAAACATCGGAATGGAGGATTCTGGCCAAAGGACAATGTCGCGACCCCATTCGCTTTGGGTTAATGTTGCGTAGATTTTGAGCGTTTCAACCTGATATTCAGTCAGCCATTTTAAATCTTGCGGGATATTGCCTTGAATCAATGATACGGTAAGATTGGGCGTGCCTTTTGGTTTTGTCCACTGCGGATTGATGAGCCAAAGCACCACGCCAATCCCAACAAAAACAATCGATGCTAATAAAAATCCTAAACGGCGGCGGGCAGCTTCCACCAAACTTGCCGCAAATAAAACGGCAACAAAGCTGATAGCAAATACCCCAAAAACCGGCGCCATGCTTGAGAGCCAATACTGCTCGGTGAACGCATAACCGACAAACAACCATGGAAATCCAGTTAACAGCCACGTTTTTAGCCACTCTTGAGCGACCCAAAGCGCGGCAAAGGATAATGGCTGACGACCAACGACATTGTTAAAAATCAGTGCCAAAACCCCATGAAACAGCCCCATGACCAGCCCCATCAGCGCGATCATAATCAGCGCAAGCCAAGCTGGCGTATCGCCATAATCATGAATGGACGTATAAAGCCAAAACGCGCCCACGCACCAAAGCCCCATGCCATAAGCTTCGCCGATAATAAACGCGCGCTTGCCGCTCATAGCAGGCTTTAATAACGCGTATAAAATCGCCGGTGACACAATCGCCAAAGGCCAAATCTTATAAGGCGCAAGCGCCAATAAAAACATCGCTCCGGCAACCCAAGCGATAAGAATGGCGCCCAAAATCGGCAAAGTTTGCTCTTGATTTGCCTTCAGCCGCTTTTGCAAATCCGACGTCGTCAGCCGCATATCTGATTCCCAATGATCTCAATAAAAAAATAAAACGTTGCCCAAATAATGCCGCCCATGATACCAGTTGGGCAGATTAAAAGGAAAACTTTGGCGACTTATTTCGTCGGTTTAATGGCGGTGAAATAACTTTTTAATTGCCATAAAAAAACACGGCGTGAACCGTGCTTTTTTCAAAATTATTAGCGAGCTATTTTTAGGGTAATGGATTGGGGGCAATCTCATTTTTAGGCAATTTGGTCAGCTCAAGCAGATGAATAAAGCGACCTTCAACGTCGGTGATGGTGATTTTCCAATCATCAATGGTGACGCTTTCGCCTTCTAAATCACTGACATAACCGAGCGCTTGCATCACCAAACCGCCCATGGTGTCAACCTCAGCATCATCAAAATGACTGCCAAGCTCATCGTTACAGTCCTCAATCACCGTTGCTGCTTGGACACACCATGTATCGGACTTTTCAGGGTGCGGGACGATGTTATTAATGTCGCTGTCTTCATCAAAATCGTCGTGCTCATCAACAATGTCGCCAACGATTTCCTCAAGCAAATCCTCCATCGTGACCACGCCGGCAAAGTTGCCAAAGTCGTCAACCACGACCGCCATATGAACTTGGGTGCTTTGTAAGGAGCGAAGCAGCGTATCGGAGCGGGCCGACTCACTGATATAAAGCGGCTGACGAACCAAATCCCGAAGGCGCTTGCTGTCGATTTTATCCTCTTGATCGCGGATCATCATCACCAAAATCGGAATCAAATCTTTGGCAAGTAAAATGCCAATCACCGCGTCATCGTCTTGGCTATCAAACACCGGATAGCGCGAGTGCGCCGCTTCAAGGATGATGTCCATGACCTCAGTCAAGCTTGCACTTTCGTGAAGCCCAATCACTTGTGGTCTTGGGGTCATGATTTCGCGGACTTGGGTGGCGGGCAAATCCAAAACGCCTTCTAACATATCCACGGTATCGGGCTCTAAAAACTGCCGCGAGTCGTGAACGAGCCGAATCAGTTCATCTCGGGTTTCAGGGGCGGTCGTCAGCCAGCGTTTTAAGCCGCGCATCGACCAACTACTCGGACTAGGAGCCTCATCGGACATAATGGTGTGATTTAACCTCGTTTATCATGATAAGCGTTATGATGGGGGTAATTGTCAAAATTAAAACCAAATTTTACAAGAACTTTTTACTGTCACCTTGAGCAAATATTTGCAAATTGCAGCCATAAAGTCAATTGCTATTGCTTGCTTGCAACAAACTTTGGTATGGTTTTATTTACCCCTGACAATCTCAAGGTTTGCTATCCTTCATGAGCTTTAAATCGATAATTAAACGCCTGATAACCTCAAAATTAAAGCCTCGCCTTGAGTTTAAAGAGTTGCCTTGGCGATCAAAGCTCATTTGGCTGTTGATTATGCTTGCGGTCACCCTTTCGGCGATTTGGCTACTTTTGGTGCTTTGGTATCAATTTGGGGTGTTCGTGATGACAGGCGAGCTCACCCTGCTTTTAACCGCTCTAGCCTTTTTAAGCGCGGCATTAATTATTACGCTGACCACATTGATTATCGCGGCTATCGTAAAGCCTAATGAGCTCAATGCCAAATTTAAAGCCAATGTCGATGTTAAAAAATTACTTACCAATTACGCGGTGATCTGGCTGATTGGGTTTGGCGGATTTGTCAGCATTCAGCCTTTGCAAGACCGCGATTGGAAGCCGGAAGTTGCCAAAATTTTAAGCTATTCGCGCGACGCTAATAATCCAAATTTGGTCACGCTTTACAACGTTCGCAATTTCGATTGGATAAATAGCGAGGATGCTACCGAGCGCTGGGAGTCGCGGACGATTGATTTGGACAAATTGAGCGGCGTTGATGTGATTAATTCCTACTGGATGGGACCGTTAATCGCCCATACTTTGGTCAGCTTTCATATTGAAGGCGAGCGACCAATTGCCATGTCGTTTGAAATACGAAAAGAAAACGGCGAGTCGTTTTCGGCGCTTGGTGGTTTTTTTAAACGTTATGAACTCAGCCTAATCGCATCTGAGGAGCGCGATATCATTTATACCCGAACCAACGCTCGCGGCGAACAGGTTTATTTATTTCCTATCAGTCATTTAAACCAAAGCCAAGTCAAGGCGCTGTTTGAGGCGTATTTGACCGCCAGTGACGAGCTGAACGCAGAGCCTGACTGGTACAATACGCTCACGAGCAATTGCACCAACATCATTTTTTATATGGCGCGGATTATCAGCGGTGACCGTTTGCCTTGGGATTACCGGATTTGGGTGTCGGGTTGGCTGCCCAATTATTTGTACAAATTAGGGCTTCTTGACTCACAACCGAATACTAATCTTGATGCCAAAAACGCTCAAAATCAATCGTGGTCAATGGATGAGTGGTACGAGCGCGCGCATATCAACCCAAAAGTTCGGGATTTTAGCCGCGATTTAAACAATAAAAACATTCATGGCGATAAGTTTTCACAAAAAATTCGGGAGGGATTACCGCAGCCGAGGTTAATAGACTCAAAAACCGCCAAAGCCAATTACAATTGAGCTACCTTAATTAACTGTTATCTGACCAGTCATGGTTTCAACGGTCACTGGATGACCTACAAGCTTCGTTAATTCCTCTTTAATCGCATAGGTTTGCTCTGGAGTTGGTCGCTTTATTGGTTCAAAATATAAATCCACGATGACTGAATTAGTTATCGGCTCATAGCCAATGCTTTGAGTATTGGGATAACGTTTAGTAATTTCAGGATGCGCTTTTTCCATGAGCTGCAAAATCTGAGCCTTAGTTTTATCGCTAATAGGGTAAATATAAATAGGCAGGGTTAACTGTTCAGCGCTGTCTTTAAAGGTATAAAGATAAGAAGACGCTTTAACGGCGTGGGTTGCAGTAACGCCCAATTGAAACTCATCAGGATTGTTATTGACATAATAAACTTCTACCAAGTCATCGCCTAAAACCTGCTCCAAAGCATCAATGACGCCTCGACTAATAGATTGCAAAGTTAAGCGCTTGCGAGCCTCGCTTGGCGTTAATCCAAACGCTTTGGCATAAGACTTTTCGACCATCTCGATGGGCGACGTATCTTTTGTCAAATCTATTGCTGATTGCGATTTAATAAAATACTCGGGATGGTTTTTATAATAGCTATAGCTATTGGCAAGCTTCTCAATTTTTTGCCAATCGACCGCCATTGGCGCAGCGGGTTTAACTTTCGGCAGAGCAGGTAAAGCTTTTGCGTCGGCAGGCGTTGGTTGCACCACTTGCTTTGGCGCTTGTTTTGAACTGGTTTTGGTTAAAGGTATTGTATTTGCGCAGCTGCTTAATATCAGTGCTGCAACTACTAACAAACTGCCTTTAACCGCATTTTTTCTTTGATAGCTTTTGTTCGTTATAATTTTAGCCATGTTCAATCCTTAATTGACAATTTGACTCAATTAAAGCCAATTATCAAACAAAACTCAAGCATCAACCCAAGTCACTACCCGCAACTCCATTTCTTCATCGCTCATGCCAGCTTCACTTACGCAGCGACCGGCTACGCCAATATTTGCCGCTCGCATCAGCTTTTCGGTTTTGGCGGCGTCTTTGGTAATGAGCAAATGCCAATTCGGAAGCGACTTGCCCTCAAAAACGCGTTTGTAAGCGCAGTGGGAAGGCAACCAAGTCATCTCGGCGATGTTGTCTTGGGTGAGTTGGATACAATCGGGAACGTAATCTTGCCTGTGCTCATAATTTTGGCAGTGCCCCGTCGTACAATCCATCAGCTTGCAAGCGACATCGGTATATTCGACCGTCTCGTCGTCATCGTCCATATATTTAATCAAGCAGCAGCAGCCGCAGCCGTCACACAGCGCTTCCCACTCGCTGTTGGTCAGCTCAAATAGTGAAAAGTTTTGCCAAAAATTGGGGCGCAAATCGGCATCGTTATTAACAATCGGCGTTGATTTTGGCTTTTTAGCATTGGGCACAGTGTCAAAGCTTGCTTGAAGCGTTTGCAATAAATTAAATTTCATAAAATAACGTCGCGGCGGCAGAGAAATTAGCGGGCTGATCATCAGCGTTACAGTATTATAGCTGTTTTTGGGCGATTTTGCGGCTAAGGTAGTCAAGTTAATGCCGCAAATTTTGGCAAATTCCCCAGGTTGATGGGCAATTTGTGGGATTAAATTTTTAACATAAAGCAAAAATAAATCTAATTTAAAAAAATAAGGAAATCCTATGTCGATTAAAACCTTTGAGCTGATTAGCACGACCGAAAATAACGTCGAATTGATCAGCTACGTCGCGCTTCCAGAGTCGGCAAGCGCAGAAAATCCTGCTCCTGGAGTTTTGGTGGCACCCGAATGGTGGGGCATCGTTGAGCATCCCAAAAACGTGACCGAGCGCTTGGCAAAAGCTGGGTTTGCAGCGGTCGCCATGGACGTTTACGGCGAAGGCAAATTGACTGCCGATGCAGCAATGGCAAACTTTTGGATGGAGCAAGTACTTGAGGACAAAGATTTATTAACTGACCGCTGCCGCCTGATTTTAAATGATTTTTGTGACCAAACTTCAGTTGATGAAAATAATATTGGCGCGATTGGGTTTTGCTTTGGCGGCAAAGTAGTTTTGGATATGGCGCGCGAGGGCATGTCGCTCAAAGCCGTTGCTACTTTCCACGGCAACCCAACCCCAAAAAAACCGGCCGATAGCAATTTTAAAGCCAAAGTGTTGGTTGCTCACGGTCGCGACGACTCGATGGTGTCAATGGACGCGATTGACGAGCTTAAAAAAGAATTGGATGCGGCAGGCGTCGATTACACTGTCGATGTTTATGACAATGCCAAGCACGGCTTTACCAACCCTGACGCGGACAAACGCGCTGCTGAAAACAATGTTGATTTGGGCTACAACGAAACCGCGGCTAAGCAAAGCTGGGATAAAATGATTGACTTTATGACGGCTAATTTAAAATAAATAATAAGCAAGCATAATAGATGCCTAAGCTGAGTTTGAGCTTAGGCATTTTTCTTTGTAAAAGGTTTTTTGAACCGCTTTTAGTTTGGCGCGCTTATTTATCAAGCACACTTTTTGGCTTGTACTTGCCGTAAAATCAGGTCATGATTTACGCTAGGATGGTTGGTTGAGGATTAAGGATGCTTTATTTATTTGCAGGATCGTTTGGGGTTTTGACCTTTGTGACCTTGCTTGTGGTCGTGGTGGTACTGTATCAGCACTTAAATAACAAAATCCAAAGGCTTGCCAAAAAAGTCGACGATTTGCAATATCAAGTCAATGCTTATCAGCGTTCTTTGTCGTCATCCTCAGCGTCCCAACCATCAACAACTGCCGCACAAACTGAGCAACCACCAAAACCTGCTGCACCTTTACCAGAAACGCCAACCGCGCCGCCGTCCTTACCTAGCGGCTATTTTGACCAAGAGCGCCCTTTGCCCCTACAACATGCAACCGCTCAAACCACAAAAACGGCAACCGATTATCCGCAAAAACCGACTGCCAAATCTGATAACAGTGCAAACAATGCAAACAGCGACCCCATCAATCCCGATGAGCGCTCATTTGAAGTCGTTACCTCGTTTGCCAACTCAATAAAGCAGTGGTTTTTTGGTGGCAACCTCGTGGTTCGCGTCGGCGTTTTGGTGCTGCTCGTCGGCGTGGTGCTGCTGCTCAAATTGCTTAGCGACTATATTGAGCTGTCCATCACGACCAAGCTTATTGCCATTGGCGTTGCAGGATTGGCGTTAGCAGGACTTGGCTTAAAGCTTGCCAAAAAGCGCTTTGCCTACGGCATATCCTTGCAAGGCGCAGGGATTGCCACAGCGTACTTAAGCACCTTTTTTGCCTATCACTATTATGACGTGCTTGCCGGCTTGCCAAGCTTTGTGCTGCTTGGGATATTGTCCGCGTTAACCGTTGGGCTTGCGCTTCGGCAAAATGCCTTTCCGCTTGCCCTGCTTGCGCTTGGTGGCGGCTTTTTAGCGCCGATTTTGACCAGTGACGACGCGCAAAATCTAACCGCGCTGTTTGGTTATTATTTGCTGCTCAATACTGCCATTGCCATCATCGCCCACTTTCGACCTTGGAAAGTGCTTAACCTGCTTGGGGTGACGCTCACTTTTGGCTTGGCGTATTATTTGGGCGCGGAAACGCCACTTTCTGTATTGCAATCTCAGCGCGGCGCATTGGTGCTGTTAACCGTGCTTCACGTGGTGCTTTATTTATTTGTCGTCATCCGTTTTGCGCAACAATTAACTCAATATAATGTCGCCGAATTTGCAAAACATAAGCTTTCAAAGCAAAGCCTTTTAAATAAAAGCCAAGAAAACGGCACTTTAGAAAACCAAGCCGAAGCTTCCGCCAAAACCTTACCGCGATATTTATTTCCCATTGACGTAGGATTGCTGTTTTCCGTGCCAATTTTAGCGTTTGGCATCTTATCGGCGCTGCTTCATGACATCAATCACGCGCTAACGATAGCCAGCGGATTATTTGCGCTCGTTTATTTGGGACTTGGGCTGTTTTTTGTGAAAAAAAGCGGTCGCTTTGAGCCGATCAGCGAAGGGATGCTCGCGCTTGGCGGCGGCTTTTTGGCGCTGATGATTCCGATTGCTTTTGATGCCAAATGGGTGGCGTTTGGCTGGTCGGTTCAAGGCTTAGCGCTCGTTTGGTTTGGCAGGCAAAGCCTTCGCGCTTGGGCAGTGTTGTTTGGATTGGCGCTGCAAGGGCTTAGCATGATTTGGCTTTGGGAAAATTCAACGATTTCCGCGCCGCTATTGTCATTAAGCGTTTCAGCGCTGTGCTTTTTGGCGACAGCATTTATTTTACGCTCGGCAAATTCGCCGGTGCCCTTATTTAATCATTTAGATTTAGAACATAATCGCGAAAGCCAAAACCCCTTAGACCCCAATTTTTATCGCAGCAACGTTTGGCTATCGGGAATTAACTCGCAAAGCTTTGCGGTAACTTTACTTTGGAAAAGCCCAAGTTTTATTAGCTTTTTAACCCTGCTTGCTGCGGCTTGGCTGATTTACGTGTTGGCTATTGATATTGATGATTGGTCGGTGGCGCTTGAGTTATCAGGGTCAATGACTGCGGCATTAGCGATTTTAATCAGCCTTGCCGGATTTTGCACAATCAACCGCTACCAAGGTTGGCGCGAGGTCAGCCGATTGACGCATGGCGTTTTGCTGCTATTTTATTTAACCCTTATCGTTCAACTTCCGCAGCATTATGAATTCAATCATCCTTGGCATGGCTCGGTGTGGTTGATTTGGGGTATTTTGGTTTTCGGTTGGGCGCTGCTTGCTCAAGCTTGGCTTAAATTTTGGTTTGAATCAAACGAATTACGCCGTTATGATGGCGCAAGTTGGCTTGGCACAGGGATTTTGGTGGCGGCAAGTTTGGCGCATTATCAGCTTGCCCCCTCCGACGGCGTGATGGCAATGCTTGTCACGACCCTACTTTTAACATTTGGACTTTGGCAATCGTCCAATCAAATTGGCAAGGCAAGCCATGTTTTTCAAAAACCCGTTTGGTTTGATTGGTCATCGGCTTGGCTGCTTTGTGCGAAGTTTTTTGCGCCAATTATTTTGATTTGGGTAATAGTGACAAGCTGGTCTTATGACGGCGTGATTTGGGGATTGCCGTATATTCCCATCCTTAACTTTTATGATGTGACGACGATTTTAGCGCTAATTTTGGGTGTATTAACATGGCGCGCAAGCCAGCCTACAGGCGATGCACCGGATTTACCGCAGCCGCTATTGATTGCGCTTGCATTAACCAGTTTTTGGGCGCTGTCGAGCATTTTGGTGCGCTCCTTACATGCGTTTATTGGCACGCCGCTTTGGGACGGCGGCGCTTGGGAAAGCTCGCAGGTGCAAACGGGGCTGACCATGCTTTGGACGCTGATTGCCCTTGCTGCCACCATTACTGCCAGTAAATATTTGGCGCGCGCGCTTTGGTTTTTGGGCATTGGGCTATTGGCTGCTGTAGTGATAAAGCTCGTGCTGATTGATTTGTCGCAAATTGAAGCCATTTGGCGCGTCATGTCGTTCTTAGGCGCAGGAAGTTTGATTTTGCTTATCGGCTACCTTGCGCCAATCCCGCCTGCCATTAACCACAAAACAGATTAATTTTATTTTTAAAAAGGCACAATTATGACCACCACCACGATGATTCAATGGTTTCCGGGGCACATGAACAAAGCTCGCAACGAGATTAAAGAGATGATGCCGCAAATGGACGTCATCATTGAGGTGCTCGACGCGCGAATCCCATACAGCAGCGACAATCCGATGATCGGCAAGCTTCGCGGCGACAAGCCGGTGATTAAAATTTTAAACAAAGCCGACCTTGCTGACCCTGAGTTAACCAAAGCTTGGATGGAATTTTTTGAATCAGAATCTGGGGTAAAAACGCTCGCCTTTGACAACAATAAAAGCGACGACATTCACAAAATTATCAGCCTTTGCCAAACGATGGTTGCGGGCAAAGCGGCTAGCGGTCGGCAAATCAAAGCCATGATTATGGGAATCCCCAACGTTGGCAAATCAACCTTGATTAACACCTTAGCCGGTCGCACCGTCGCCAAAACCGGCAATGAGCCTGCTGTCACCAAATCGCAGCAGCTGATCAAACTTGACGCTGGCATCATGCTTTATGACACCCCCGGAATGCTTTGGCCAAAGGTTGAAAACGCCCATTCTGGCTACCGCTTGGCAGCAACGGGTGGCGTCAAAGACACCGCGTTTGACTTTAGCGACGTGGCAAGCTACACCGCCGAGTATTTGCTTAGCGCCTACCCTGAACTGCTCAAAGCACGCTACAAACTTGAGGAATTGCCCAAAACCGATTGGGAATTTTTTGAATTGGCGGGGCGCTCGCGTGGACTATTAAAAAAAGGCGGCGTTGTGGATACTTACCGAATGTCAGAAATTCTAGTCAATGAGCTTCGTGCAGGACAAATTGGCAATATCACCCTTGAAACCCCTGCCATGCGCGAGGCTGAAGAAATTGAGGTGGCGCAATTGCGACTTGCTGCTGAGGAAAAAAAGAAATCAAAGGAAGAAGAAAAACGCTTACGCCGATTAAAAACGAAAAAGAATCGGAAGTAGTTCTTTACCTTTTAAAATAACCAAATTTGCCCTGAATACCTTATGAGCCAAACTGCCAAAACCATTCAAATCTATTTACCAAAAGGCAATCCGCGCGGGCTTCGCGTTGCTGAAATGACCACGCGAACCGTTCGCTTGATTGAAATTCCGCGCGTTGATATTCACGACTTTTTTGCTCGCGATGATGCCAATCAAGTGGGGCTTTATTTTTTACTCAGCGACAGCGAAGATTTGAGCCGACCCAAGCTTTATATCGGACAAACGGGCGAGTTAAAACGGCGCTTATCGCAGCATCATATCGATACCAAAAAGGAGTTTTGGACGCGCGCGTTTGTTATGCTCTCAACCAACAATACCATGACTCAAACTCACGCGCTATATCTTGAGCATAAAGCCATCAAAACCGCACAAGACGTTGGTCGTTATGATTTGCAAAATGGCAATCATGGCAATCGACCGCATACGCCCGACCCGCTAAAAGCCGATTGCGAGGAGCTGTTTTATACGCTTGATGTTTTATTATCAACGCTTGGTCAGCCGGTTTTTGAATCGCTAACTTTTGATAAAAGCATTCAGGCAGTTATTAATAATACTGCCGATTTGGATAGCGCCACAAACGGTTTTGATAATAAAAAGAGCTCACAGTTCGAAATATCACCTGATGCTCTGGATACGCAGAGCTTGCCAAATCAAGAATTACCCAAGCAAGAATCGCCCACCCTTTTTTATTGTAAAACCAAAAATGCCGATGCTAAAGGTTATTTCAACGAAGATGGCTTTGTTATTTTAGCAGGGTCAATCATTCGCAAATCCTCAACCTCATCGTTAGGCAGTTGGGCAATAAATGAAAAAGCAAAACTGGTCAAAGAAAATAAGCTTATTGACGGCAAAGGCGACACTTATCAGCTAACCTGTAATCATTTATTCAAAACGCCAAGCGGCGCAGGGCAATTTGCCACCGGACGCCCTACCAACGGTTGGGTTGAGTGGAAAAATAAAGACGGTCAAACCTTAGACAGCGTTTACCGCTAGGCTTTAGATTTGCGCCATCGCCCTTATATAAAAGCTTTTAGCCGATGGTCGCCAAATAATGACTGATGTTGTTCACCCAAAATTTTCCCAACCTGCCAACCACCTCGACAGCTTCGCCCCGCGCTTGCTCGATTGGTTCGACACCCACGGTCGCCACAATTTGCCGTGGCAGCAGCACAAAACCGACGCGCCAAATCCCTATATCGTTTGGCTGTCCGAGGTTATGCTTCAGCAAACGCAGGTCACCACGGTTCTGCCCTACTTTGCAAGGTTTATAGCAAGCTTTCCAAGCGTTCATGATTTGGCAGCGGCAGATTGGGATTTGGTGGCGGAGCACTGGGCGGGGCTTGGCTACTATGCTCGCGCTCGTAATTTGCATAAAGGCGCAAAGCAGCTTGTGGCGGTGATTGAAGCCACGGGTAATTTTCCGCAAACCCTGCAAGATTGGGAAGCCATTTCGGGCGTCGGGCGCTCGACCGCAGGCGCAATCATGGCAATGGGACTGCACAAATACGGCGTCATTTGTGATGGCAACGTCAAGCGGGTGCTCACGCGCTGGTCGGCAATCGATGGCGACATTACCAAATCGGCGACGGACAAAATACTTTGGGAACTTGCCACAAGGCTGACGCCAACTGATGACGCCGGACGCTTTGCTCAAGCGATGATGGATTTGGGAGCCACGCTTTGTACGCGCCGAAACCCAAATTGCCAATCCTGCCCGCTGCAAAACGACTGCTTCGCCCACGCTCAAGGTCGCGAAACCCACTTTCCCGTCAAAGCCAAAAAAGCGCCCAAACCCAGCAAATTTAGTAAAGCCTTACTTATCAGCAATAACAATGGCGAAATACTTTGGCTAAAACGCCCTGACAATGGCATTTGGGGCGGACTTTGGAGCTTGCCGCTTTTATTTGATAAAAAAGTGCAGGTGGATAAAAAAACTAAATTGGAGGTTACCATCACCGCCGAGCAAGATGACGCGCTTTTTGACAGTGAAATGAGCACGGCTGAGCAAATTATTCATGAATTAATTTTAACAAGCGACGTTAAGTTAATACCTTGCAGACAAGATTTGTTTGACGACGCGCCTATCAAGCACAGCCTAACCCATTTTCATTGGTATTTAACACCGTATCAAACAAGATTTAGCAATGAAAACATCCAAATCTTAAGTAACAAATTAAGCCAAGCCGATATTGACTTTCAATGGCTTGATAGCAAAACGGCAAAAGCCACCTTAGGATTGCCGCGAGCGATGGAAAAAATTTTAGAATCGTCTTGATCAGCGAGCTTTACTTTAATAAATTAAGACTTAGGAACCCGCAGCCGCATCAAACCTTCTTGCTGAACGGTCGCCACAAGCTTACCATTTTGCCAAAATTGACCGTGATTTAAGCCTTTAGCATTTGAGGTGGTATCGCTCCACATGTCATAAAGCAGCCAATCGTTTAAATCAAAGGCGCGGTGAAAGTGCATTGAGTGGTCAATGCTAGCCGCTTGCAAACCATTGGTCATAAAGCTGACGCCATGTGACATCAGCCCCGTTCCCACCAAATAAAAATCGGACGAAAACGCCAACAGCGCTTGCTGAATGGCTTGCGGCTGCTCGCCAAGCTGTTTGATTCGCAGCCAGTTGGCTTGCTTAGGCTTGATGGGTTCAGGGTGAATAGGGTCACGCGGCTTAACAGGTTTAATCTCAACATGGCGCTTGCGCATAAAGCGCGCTTTTAGGGCATCGGGGACTTTGCCCACATACTGTTCTTTTAAATCCTGCTCAGCAAGCAAGTCCTCAGGCGGCGGATAAACAGGCATATCTTCTTGATATTCAAGACCGTCTTCCATTGGGGAAAACGACGCCATCATGATAAAAATCATTTGCAAATCAGGAGCTTCGCCCGTTGCCGATTGACATTGAAACGCGGTGACCTCGCGCGCAGACAAGCTTCTGCCGTCACGAAGCCTACGAACTTTGTAAATTATCGGCTTATGAATATCGCCGCCGCGCAAAAAATAGCCATGTAAAGAGTGACAGGGCTTGTCTTCGGTGAGCGTTTTTGCCGCTGCCATCAACGCTTGGGCAAGCACCTGACCACCAAAAATACGCGCGCCGACATAGTCGTGGCTTTGACCTTCAAACTCATCGGGGCGAATCTCGGTAAGCGCCACCGTGGCAAGCAGCTCATCAATCAGTTGGCAATCCTCTGACATGACCGTCAGTCTCCTTTGTAAATCTTAATCGCGCCTTAACGCCGCAATTTTTTTATGGCAATCTTTTAAGGCGCTCATCGTTATCAGTTAAACGTTCGGTTTGAGCATTTGATGGGCAATTTTAACCTTAAGGCTTCACCGCCACCAAAACGCGGATGGAATCGGGAACCAAGGACAAATTGGCAAGTGCTTGTTCGCCTTGCGATTGCAGTTGTTCTAAGCGCTCAATTTCGCTGTCGCGGACGTTTGGGTTAATCGATTGCAAATGCTTTAAGCGCTTAATTTCGCGACCCCACTGCTGACTAAAGCGCGCGCGCGCCTGCTCACCGATCTCACTAAGCTGAGCTTTGGCAAGGTCTTCGGCTTCATGATAGCGCGTTTCAATGACATCGCTGCGAACTTTAATGACTTGGCGGGCACGATTTTTATCCAAGCGCTCAACGTGCGGCATAATCATCTCGGCGCTGATTTTTTGGGATAAATCCCCGCCTTGCTCGCTTAAAAAAATACGGATATTTTGCATCGGTAGCATGGCAGGCAGGTTTAACAATTTTGGCGCAATGGCTTCAACGCGAAAATTCACCTCAAGCATAATCATCCCTTGCGGCATGGCATTGCTTTTAAGCATAGCAACGGTAGTATTGCCAAAAGTGCTACTTGATGCCAGCTCATAAATCGCTTGCATGAGCGGATGCTCGTAGGTGACAAACTCAACCTCCTCGCGCTTTAATGCCTGCGAGCGCTCAAAGGTTAAGGTCATGCCATCTTCGCCGCCAAGGGGCAAGGCTTCAATAAACTCATTCGCCTCGCTGCTATCAACGGGCGTTATCACCCAAGTGCCATCGCGCTGAATGCTATAATCGATGTTTGCCGACGCCAAAAAGCGATCCACAAACGGCGCGATGATATTGTTTTTATCAAACTCAAGCATCGCCTCTTTGATTCGTCCGGCAACGCGTGGTCGGCACGAATTATATTCAAGCAAGCGGTCGCGACCTTCTTGTAGTGCCGCTTCCAACTCCAAGCGCGTGGCTTTGGCATCCACGATTAATTCGTCAAGGGCGTCGCGGTTTTCAGCAGAGTTTTCGCCTTCAAGCAGCGGCTTTAATTCGGCAATAAACTGCTCTTGAACGCTTTGCGCAGTTGGGGATATTTGGTTAAAAATATTCAGCGCGCGGTCATACCAAAGATACAAGCGCTCTTGTGCCGTCCCTGAAACAAAGGGCACATGCAAGGTGATTTGTTTGGTTTGACCAATGCGGTCAAGGCGACCAATGCGCTGCTCAAGGGTGTCTGGATTTGCCGGTAAATCCCATAAAATCAGCTGATTGGCAAATTGAAAATTGCGACCTTCTGAGCCAATCTCGGAGCAAAGTAAAATCTGAGCGCCTTCACTGTCCGCAAAAAATGCCGCCGCTTGGTCACGCTCAAGCAAGGTCATCTGCTCAGTGAAAATCGCCGTTTTAATCCCCGCATGAAGTCGCAAAACGGCTTCTAAACTTTCAACGGTCGCGCCACTTCGAGCAATCAGCAGCACTTTTTCATGCTTAAGTTTGGATTTTAAAATGTCAATAAGCCACGGCACGCGCGGGTCATCTTCAAGCCAGCTGCCGTCGGGTCTGTTTTCCTCACCCCAAAGCTGCTCGCGAAGCTTACCGCAAGTTTGATAGTTGCCGACCCAAGATTCAGGCAATGGCAGCGGGTGCGGCTGACTTTGTCTGCCATAAAATCCGGTGACGCTTTCACGCGTATTTCGGAACAACACGCGACCGGTACCATGACGGTCAAGCAATTCATTTAACGCATAAGCCCGCAATTTTTCATCGTCATTGATATTAACCAGCTCATCACTATTAACGCCTAACAAGTTGGTTAGTGCTTTAATTTGACCATCGCTTAATGGTTTGTCATCAATGAGCACGCGAGCGACCGCTGCCGTATCGGCAAAGGCGTCTTGGCTTTCGATAAACTCATCCAAATCATCAAAACGGTTGGGGTCAAGGAGCCGCAGCCTTGCAAAATGGCTTTCAACGCCAAGCTGTTCTGGCGTTGCCGTTAGCAGCATCACCCCTGCGGTTTCTTCGGCAAAATCAGCAACCAAATCATATTTTTCATTGCCGCCTTGCGCCGCGTCCCAGTGCAAATGATGCGCTTCATCAACGACTAATAAATCAAAGCCCGCTTCCATGGCTTGGTCATAAAGGTCAGGATGGTCAAGCAGCAAATCCATGCCAGCAATGATACATTGCTCGGTTAAAAAGACGTTTTGCTCAGGATGGTGCTCTTTAATTGCCGCAGTTCGAACCAAATCAAACAGCGCAAAATTTAAATTAAAGCGGCGGCGAAGCTCAATCATCCATTGATATTGCAAACTGTCCGGAACCAAAATTAACACGCGCTCGGCTTTTCCAGACAATAATTGCTGATGAATAATCAGCCCTGCTTCAATCGTTTTACCAAGACCAACCTCATCGGCTAGCAGCACTCGCGGTGCAATGCGTTTGCCGACCTCATGGGCGATATAAAGCTGATGCTCAATGATGTCAACGCGAGCGCCCATTAAACCTTTTAAAGGGTGGCTTGATAACGCCGCTTGCATTCTTAAAATATCTTGGCGCAAATCGTACCAGTCACCGCGATCAATTCGTCCGGCAAGCAAGCGCTCCAAAGGCTTGGCAAGGGTAATATTTGCCGCAAGCCTCGTTTCCATAATGGCTTTATCATGACCGTCAACGCTGTATTTTAATACACCCATGACCTCATCGACGCCGGTGACCACAAACGTGTTGCCCTCTTGGTCGCAAATGCTGTCACCCACTTTAAATGCCACTCGTGATAACGGCGCTGAGTTTTTGGCGTAAACGCGCGTCTCCTCACTTTGCGGAAATAAAATATGGACGCAGCGGTCATCCACCTCAATCACCACCCCAAGCCCAAGCTCAGTTTCAGTGTCCGATAAATGGCGTTGACCGACAGCAAATGTTTTATGGTGCAAGGCAGAAGTTGTCATAAGGCGATGTCTTTGGCTCTCAATGAAAAAAATAGCAGGCAAGGGTCAGTCAAGTGAGCAAAAAACCTAAATGAGGTCATCAGATAAGCGTCTTGACTTAAAAAAGCCACAATATTATATATCGTTAGCCGCTAGATGCGTGCAATATTGTCAATTTTCAACCACAAATTGTCGTTGGCGCTTTGATTTATTTGATAAAAACTTTTTTAAAGCGCGCTTATAATTTTAGGCTAATTCAAACGCAAAAACTTTCGTTGGTATTTAAACCGAACTTATCTTGAGGGCAGCGCGCAATCAATGCTAGGCTTAAGCTTTTAAATCAAGGAGCGATTATGCGAGCGGTATTTTTAGATCAAGGCACGTTTTCAGAAGGCATTGACCTGCCTGCCCCAAAAGGCGTGAGCGATTACGTTACCTTTAACGAGACGCCTCAAGACGACGCCACCATCATTGAGCGCTGCCAAAATGCGGACATTATCATTGCTAATAAAGTCAAAATCGGCGCGGCGGTCATCAGCCAATTGCCGCAATTAAAGCTGATTCAACTGACCGCTACCGGTCTTGATAACGTGGATGGTGACGCTTGCAAAGCTCATAACGTTGCGCTTTATAACGTTGCCGGTTACGCGGTGAAAAGCGTTCCTGAACACACCTTTATGCTGATGCTTGCGGCGATGCGCGCGACCAATTATTACCACGAAAAAGTCGTTGATGGCAGCTGGCAAGACAACGGCAATTTTTGTTTGCTTGATATTCCGCTCATTGATTTGGAAGATAAAACTCTTGGCATTATTGGCGTTGGCACGATTGGCAAGCGCGTAACCGACATTGCCCGCGCCTTTGGCATGGAAGTGCTTTGGGCGGAGCATCAAAACCGCGCGCCGCGAAATGCTGATTATACCGCCTTTGATGAAGTGCTTGCCCGCGCTGACGTGATTAGCCTGCATTGCCCATTGAGCGACGCCACGCGCCATTTAATTAATGAAAAAACCCTTGCCAAAATGACCAATAAACCACTTATCGTTAATGTGGCTCGCGGCGGCATCGTTGACAGCCAAGCCATCACTGACGCCATTAACAATGAGCAAATCATTGGCTATGCGACCGACGTTTTTGAACAAGAACCCATCACTAATGATGACCCGTTATTAACACTTAAAAATCACCCTCGCGTCATTTTTAGCCCGCACAACGCTTGGGGCAGCAAAGGCGCTCAGCTTAAGCTTTGGGATATTTTAAGTCATCAAGTGAGCGACTTTATTAACAATAATAAGGAATAAAAATAGTAAAAATTAAAATGGATTAGGTTAAAACGGCACAGGACTTTCCCAATCTATCCAAGCGCCAAGAACAGGGTGCTTTAATCGCAAGGATTGCGCGTGTAAATTCAATCGCGGGGCAATGGCAAGCGCTTCCCCTTCGGCGTAAATGGGGTCGCCAATCATCACATGCCCCGCGTGGAGCATATGAACGCGAAGCTGATGGCTACGACCGGTGACGGGTTTGAGTTGAACTCGGGTGACCTCAATGCCATCAACGCTTTCATGAGCCAAAACTTTAAATAAAGTCAGCGCGTTTTTTTTCCAAGTTAAATCCACGATATGTCGCGGTTTGGTTTCAGGCTCGTAGCGAACTGGAACGTCAATTCGACCTTTTTCGCCAACCTCAAGCCAGTGTCCCATCACCCGAGCTTGATAAATTTTTTGCGGTAAGCGCTCGATGAATTGCTTACTGATTTGACTTTGGGCGGCAGCATTTTTAGCAAAAATCACGAGTCCCGATGTGTCCATATCCAAGCGGTGGATGAGTTTTATTTCAGGATTGGCGCGGTAAAGCCTTGATAACAAGCTTACCTTGAGCGATTTGCCATCAACGCTTAACAGTCCTGCCGGCTTATCGACCACCAAAATGTCGTCATCTTCATAAACCGTGATACTTTGGGCAAAGTCTTTAAAAAAATCTTGCGAAAACTGGCTTTCTTGCAAGTTTAACTGCGCCACCACCTCATCAGAAATCGGCATAATTCTCACTTTTTGACTGACTTAAAAATTGAGCTTATTATAAATTTATTCCCTTAAAAGTCGTAACCTTTTCGTAAAAAACTCAGCTTTAGCGCTGCTTTGTTGCCATTTATTCTACTAATCTAAGTTTTTAAGTAATTAAACAAGTCACGCGCCAAAAAATTTAACCAATCGTGATATCATAATCTTCTGTTAATTTGAGTTTTGATAACCATAACAAGCCCATCAATTTATAAAGAGAGAATATTATGTCAGCTTCAATTGTTAATACCACCGACGCTAACTTTGACCAAGACGTGTTGCAATCAGACACTCCAGTTTTGGTCGATTTTTGGGCAACGTGGTGTGGTCCTTGCCGCGCGATTGCGCCGGTTTTAGAAGAGCTTGCCGATGAGTATCAAGGTCGCGTCAAAATCGTCAAAGTCGACGTAGATCAAAACCCACAAGCTGCCAGCCGATTTGGCATCCGCAATATCCCAACGCTATTTGTCTTTAAAGGCGGCGAAAAAGTGGATTCAGTGATGGGACTGCAACCCAAAGGCGAGCTTGCCCGCGTCCTTGATAAGCATCTTTAATCTTACCAAATTGCCGCTTTTTTCTTAATTAGCGGCGATTTTTATTGCCATTATTTTCATAAAAATAATGGCAATTGCTTGTTTTTTAACCAATCCTTTAAATTAGCCACTTTTTTGGCAAAAATAATTGACAAGTCTTGGTTGAAAACCGTATAGTCTGCGAACGCAAAACTCATTTTCATGGGTTTTTGTGAGTCATCACCATCGCTGATGTCCTCAATGTGATCCATCTCTTATCATTTTGCAATGATTAATTACCGTTTTTAGCGGCGGTTATCGTAATCATTAATTAAAGATGGCTCATAACTGACGGATTTTCATTCAAAATTACAGTCTTTTTGACTGATAACCGTTGATAATGATGTTAATATTTACGTGTTAATAACGGGCTGATTAGTAGCTTACTTATTAATAGCTAGGCGCCTCTTAGCGATGATGTGATTGAGCGCACCTTGATATCGCGATTAATACTCCCTCATTGTCCATTCCATTCCATGCCGATCCATCATGACTTTTAATGGTTTTGCCCTGACATTGCGGTGTTGCGTTGTCAATGGCGGCACAGTTCATGGCAGCTTTTAACCGATCAATTGCTAACGACTTATCTTTATGAATCTTACCGAATTAAAGAAAAAAACCATCTCCGAGCTTTTGGGAATCGCCAAAGACATGGGTCTTGACAACATGGCGCGAAGCCGAAAGCAAGACATCATCTTTGCTATTTTAAAAACGCATGCCCGAAACGGCGAGGCGATCTATGGGGATGGTGTTCTTGAAGTGCTCCCCGACGGCTTTGGCTTTTTGCGATCCTCCGAAGGCTCATACTTGGCAGGTCCCGATGACATTTACGTCAGCCCAAGCCAAATCCGCAGGTTTAGCTTAAAAACGGGCGACAGTATTGCCGGAACCATCCGGCCACCAAAAGACTCTGAGCGCTATTTTGCGTTGTTAAAAGTTGGCGAGATTAACTTTGACACCCCCGACCGCTCACGCCACAAATTAATTTTTGAAAACTTAACGCCGCTGTTTCCGACTGAACAGTTAAAACTTGAAATTGGTAACGGCACCACCGAGGACTTAACTGGTCGAATCATTGATTTGATTGCCCCGATTGGTAAAGGTCAGCGCTCCATCATCGTCGCCCCGCCAAAAGCCGGTAAGACCATGCTTTTGCAATCCATCGCGCAATCCATCACCAAAAACAACCCTGAATGCTACCTGATCGTTCTGCTCATTGACGAGCGCCCTGAAGAAGTGACCGAAATGGAGCGCACCGTTCGCGGTGAAGTGGTGGCATCAACCTTTGATGAGCCGCCGCAGCGTCACGTTCAAGTTGCCGAAATGGTCATCGAAAAAGCCAAGCGCTTGGTTGAGCACAAGCAAGACGTGGTCATTTTGCTGGACTCCATCACAAGGCTTGCAAGAGCTTACAATACCGTTAGCCCATCTTCTGGCAAAGTGCTCACCGGTGGTTTGGATGCCAACGCTTTAGAGCGACCAAAACGCTTTTTTGGGGCGGCGCGAAATGTCGAGGAAGGCGGCAGCTTGACCATTATTTCAAGCGCGCTGATCGATACGGGCAGTAAAATGGACAGCGTGATTTTTGAAGAATTTAAAGGCACAGGTAACCAAGAAATCACCCTTGAGCGCGATTTGGCAGAAAAACGTGTCTTCCCCGCCATTAATATTAAAAAATCAGGAACCCGCCGCGAAGAGCGCCTGCTTGATGAAGACAAACTGCGTAAAGTTTGGATTTTGCGAAAACTCTTGCAGCCCATGGAAGGCGTTCAGGCGACCGAATTTTTACTTGAGCGCTTAAAAGAAGCCAAGACCAACGATGAATTTTTTGAGCAAATGACTCGTAAATCGCAAAACTAAGCGCTAACGATTATTTCTCCCAAAATAAAAAGCCGTGATCATGCGGCTTTTTTTTATTCTTACTTTAAGATTAAAAGCCGATTTTGAATAAAATAAAGCTCAATCGCAACCAAATCGATTAGCGAAGTTAAAGCTTAAATACAAGATTACTAAGCAATTTGCCTACCAATGATACAATCGGGTAATATCAATTACACTTTATTGATAAAGCCTTGCGATATTACTACGCGTAAGCGCTCGTTTTAAACTTGTGATTAAGCTATGATATCAAGCAGAGTATACTTATGACGCTGTTATTTTTACTACGAGCTTTTTAGCTGAACCTTTTTTGGGATCATTCTTTTTAAAGTCAATAAAGCTTACGTTTTTAGGACAAGTTATTATTTTAGCGTTGTCGATTATCTTTACTCATAAAGACTCTTCAAGATATTAACGATCATAAATGGACAGGTGATGATATGAAATTTGCAAAATCATTGGCACTAACAGCAATTACCAGCTCAGTTTTAGTGATGACGGGCTGTAACTCAACTGGCGGCTATGGCTACAACAGTGGTCTTAGCAACACTGCAAAAGGTGCCGCAGCAGGAGCAGCAGCGGGCGCGTTGATCAAAAGCAAAGGCGATAGCAAAGATATCGCTCGCGGTGCCTTGGCTGGCGCTGCAATTGGTGGCGCTGGTGGTTACATTATCGACCACAACTAATTTTTAGTAGTTGTTAAAAATAAAAATATTAAAACTAAAAAGCCTGATGTCTTATCAGGCTTTTTTGTGGCTTAAAGTTACGATTAAACGCCGCCAAAGGTATCGCAAGACTCAATATTTCCAGATTTTAAACCACGGCTGAACCACTCAATGCGCTGCTGACTGGTACCATGAGTAAAGTTATCTGGAACTACCGCGCGACCGCTTGCTTCAGCCAATCGATCATCACCGATTTGACTTGCGGCATTGATTGCCTCTTCAATGTCCCCTGACTCTAAAAAGCCAATGCGCTGCTCATTTTTATTTGCCCAAACCCCTGCAAAACAATCTGCCTGAAGCTCTTGATAAACGGACAATCGATTGGCTTCGGCGCGACTGACTTGTCTTGTGGCTTCATTGACTTGCTGAGTGATGCCAAGTAAGGTTTGCACATGATGACCAACTTCATGAGCGATCACATAAGCTTCAGCAAAGTCGCCTGCCCGACCTTGGTTTTCACTATCTCCTGAGCCTTGTTGATCGCCAACAATCCCTAAATTTTGGCGCATTTCTACGAAAAATGAGGTGTCTAAATACACCGTTTGATCACTTGGGCAATAAAAAGGTCCCGTGGCAGAAGTTGCCGTTCCACAAGCTGAATTGATTTGACTATTAAATAAAATTAATGAAGGCTCTTTATAAGTTTGACCTGCATCGCGAAACACTTGACCCCAAACCAATTCGGTATCTCGCAACACCACTTTGACAAAGCGCTCATCGCGCGTATCATCTCCGGTAGGCTCTGTAGTCGACGCCTTACCACCACCGGCAATGCTCTCGCCTGTTTGCAGTGCGGTGATGGGATTGACCCCAAAGACCAGCCATAAAATCCCTGCAATAATGATCCCGCCGATCCCGCCGCCGATCATTCTGCCGCCACCTGTGCTCGAGCGCACATTTGAGCTGCCCTCTCGACCTTGCCATTTCATATCTCTCTCCTTAGTATTTTTGCATCAAGCGACAATGCCCTCTTGCTGGTCTTGGTCACCTTGTTTTAATCCTTGTCATTAAGGCTCAATGATTTTTTTCAACAAAGTCGCCCTCGATCAAAAATATTTATGAATTTACTTCTTTTTTATTATCGTTCTTGCTATTATTTTGAGCATCCACCAAAGAAAAATCCTTTTTTCATGCTCATTCCCTAATATGGCTAAATTATAAAGCCTTTAGCAAGCTTGGCTGTATAAGATTTGGTATTAAAATAAAGTTTTGACAAATTATTTACTGCTTTATTGTTACTTAATTGTAAAAAGTATTTTCTTTTTCTAAAAAACCATATAGAATGCGTGAAAGCTGAGTAGCTGTAACTAAGAGTAGTTGAGTATCCTAACATTTTGGAAACTCAGCTCTTTTTTGTGCAGCTACTGCTCAATTCAATTCCCGGAGAATCCCACATGAAACTTAAGTTAATTGCTTTAGCCGCTATTATGACTGCCTCTATGGGCCTAACTGCTTGCGATAGCAAAAAAGAAAATGCTGCTGAAGATTTAGCTGACGCACAAGAAAACGTTCAAGACGCTCAAGAAGAGCTAACTGATGCAAACGCTAACGGTCAACCTACTGCTGAAGCAGAAGCCGCGACCGCTGAAGCTGAAACTGCAGTAGCTAACGCTGAAACTGCAGTAGCTAACGCTGAAACTGCCGCTGAAGCAACTGGTACTACTACCACTACTGCTGAAGTTCCAGCTGACGGTGCCGCAACTACTACTGAAACTACAGTAACTACTGAAACTGATCCAGCAGCAGCTGCTGACACTGTAGTGGTTGAAGAGCCAGCTCAGTAATATTATTGAGAAATCAATAATAAAATAAAAAAGAGAGCAATCGCTCTCTTTTTTTTTGCCTATCGATTTAATCATTAAAACTTGAGTCAAAGACTTCATGGTTAAATAACTGCTAGAGCTTCAATCTCAAAGTTTTTATCAATAAACGTTTTGCTGAATCCTCAAAATAGAGTGAGGATTCAGCAAAATGATCAATCAAAAAGTTGCGCGTCAATTTTTTGGCGAAATTTTTGACCGGTTTTAAAAGTGACCACGCGGCGCGCAGAAACATTCACCGGCTCACCAGTTTTTGGATTTCGCCCTGGACGGCTGTTTTTATCTTTTAACTCAAAGTTACCAAACCCTGAGAGCTTAACTTCTTTGCCCTCAATTAAGCTGTCTGACAATTCTTCAAAAAAGTTTTCAACCAAGCAGCGCCCTTCTTGCCGGGTTAAGTTTAATTGCTGCATCAAATGCTCAATCATGTCAGATTTGGTCAACGTACTCACAGTACCGCTCCTATGCTAGGTCATTAGGTAATATATTGGCAGGAAACGACTAAAGGTTGCTATTATAAAGGGTTTTGTCAAAATAATTAAGCCTTTTGACCATAAAACCCTTTATTAATAATAAGTTAGCAGCTTATCTCAATTCTCAGCGTTTGGATAAGCTGCTTTTTTTTGCCCTATTATTTATTTCAATAAAAATGGTAATGATTGAGCGCTTTACTAAAAGCGCTTTTTTCGAGCCATCAGCTGTCGCGAAGTTTGGCATTAAATTGTGTCGTTAACGCCGCCACCACTTTGTCAGTGATCGCTTTAACAGTATCTTCAGCCAGTGTTTGTAATGGATCTTGCAAAATTAAAGCAAACGCCAACGAGCGCTGATTTTCTGGAACATTGCTGCCTTGATAAACGTCAAATAACCACAGATCAACCAGTGGCGCTCCGGCAGCACGGCGAATGGTCGAGCTAATCTCTTCAACGCTTATGCTCTCATCTACCAAAATAGCAATATCGCGGCGAACTTGCGGGAATTTACTTGGGCTGGTAATGGGCTGTTTTTCGCGGTGCAAGTTTTGTAGCGGCAGTAAGTTTAACTGAGCCACCCAAGTGGTTGGCAGATCAAGAGCTTTTGCTACGCTTGGATGCAATTGACCAAGCCAGCCGATAAATATCTCATCAATATAAAGCTTGGCGCTTTGACCGGGATGTAAAAATGCAAGTAAGCTGCGCTCATAGCGGATTCGGCTTGGCGCAATCGTGGCAGAAAGTAACTGCTCAACGTCATGTTTTAAATCAAAAAAGTCCATCGAACGGTTTTGATACGCTTGCTCATCAAAGACATCGCCCACGGCAACCAGCGCAATGCTTGGCGTTTGCACCAAATCGCTAACACTTTTGCCAACAAAGCTTAATCCGGTTTCAAAAAAGCGCAGTCTTGATTGCTGACGGTTCAAGTTATATTGAACGCAAGGCAAGAGGCTTGATAAAAGCGTTCGGCGCATCACTGCCAAATCGCTTGAAATGGGGTTAGCAAGCGCCAGAACTTCACCTAAATCGTCATCATTAAGCAGCGCTTCGATTTTAGCATCGCTAAAGCTAAAGCTGATGGCTTCCATGTAGCCAATATCCACTAAAGACAGCTTCATATCATGCGTCAAATCGGCGCTGTCGTCATAATCCATGCTCACTTGCAGCTTTGGCAAGGTGCTTGGGATATGGTTATAACCAAAAATACGCGCAATCTCTTCAATCAAGTCCTCTTTGATGCTCATATCAAAGCGAAATGAGGGCGGAACACAAATCAAGTCATCATCATGAGCGGTGACGTCAAACTCAAGCCGAGTTAAGATATCAATAATCTCATCGCGAGCAATTTCAATACCTAACACATCCGCAACTTTTGCCAGCGGTAAAGTGATCGGATGACGCGTTGGCAATTGGTTTAAGCTTTCAGTAGCGCTGATTTGACCGGCGGTTGCGCCAGAGATGGTCGTAATAAGCTCACAAGCGCGAGCTAAGGCAAGTTTTGGTAGCTCAAAATCAACGCCACGCTCAAAGCGCTGGGACGCATCGGTATGCAGCCCAAATCGGCGCGCGCGACCGGCAATTGCCATTGGACTAAAAAACGCGCTTTCAAGGACGATATTGTAGGTAGTATCGCTGATGCTACCGCGTTTGGCACCCATGATTCCTGCCAGCGCCAAAACGCCTTGATCATCGGCAATGACCAACTCATCACCCACTAAAGTGATGTCTTGATCATTTAATAAGGTGACCGTCTCGCCTGCTTTGGCTACGCGAACTTCGATATTGCCAATGATCTCATCGGCATCAAACGCATGCAGCGGCTGACCCAATTCAAGTAAAATATAATTGGTCACATCCACTAAAAAGTTATGGCTTCGCAGTCCTGATTGCACGAGCGCATCGACCATCCATTTAGGACTATCGATACTGCGATCAATCTTGCTAAAAGCTTGTAGCAAATAACGCGGGCAAGCGGCAGCAGCGTTGACATTCACTAAAGGCGTGCTTAAATGATCATCAATCGCTAAATCCGAATTATCAATAATGGGCGGCGTTACTGACAACTGATTAATCACTGCAATCTCACGCGCAATACCGCGGACGCTAAAGCAATCCCCACGATTTGGAGTGATTGAAATGTCAAAAATTTCGTTATCAAGTCCTAAATACTCGCGGATATCCGCGCCAATGGGCGCATCATCTGGCAGTTCAAGCAGACCATCAATGCTGTCGGTCAGGTCAATCTCAGACGCCCCGCAAAGCATGCCATTGGATGCCACGCCGCGAAGCTTACTTTTTTTAATGGTAAAGCCTTTGCCATCATCACTTGGAAGCACCGCCCCAACCGTTGCCACCGGAGCTTTCATGCCAACTTCAACATTGGGCGCGCCGCAAACGATTTGTAGCAGCTCATCGCCGCCGACATTTACTTGGGTGACCCGAAGCTTATCGGCGTCTGGATGCGGCGTAACTTCGACCACCTCGCCGACCACCACGCCACTAAACACGCGCGCCACCGGATAGCGGTCATCAATTTCAAGCCCTGCCATGGTCAACTGATCGGCTAATTGCTCACTGTTATTATTTGGATTGACCCATTGGCGAAGCCATTGTTCACTGATTTTCATAATTGTCTCTAATCCATCGATTTTCATCATTGGTAAGCAAATCAAATTTGCTTTTGATTGGGCTTAGCTGAGCCTATTAGCCAAATTGCTTTAAAAAGCGAGTGTCATTTTGGAAAAACAAACGCAAATCATCAATGCCGTAATACAGCATGGCAAAGCGCTCAATGCCCATGCCAAAAGCAAATCCGGTATATTTTTCAGGATCAATGCCGCAGTTTTTGAGCACTTGCGGATGCACCATGCCGCAGCCCATCACCTCAAGCCAGCGACCTTTATCATCTAAAATATCCACTTCGGCGGACGGCTCGGTAAAGGGGAAAAATGAAGGTCGAAACCGAACGGTCAATGCTTTTCCAAAAAACGCCTCTAAAAATTCGCTGATCAAGCCTTTAAGCTCAGAAAAAGTGCTGGTTTCACTCACCATCAAGCCCTCTAGTTGATGAAACATCGGCGAGTGAGTTTGGTCGGAGTCGCAGCGATAAACGCGGCCGGGGCAAATGATACGAATGGGTGGCGCGCTTTGCTCCATGGTTCGAATTTGAACGGGGCTGGTGTGCGTTCGCAATAAATAATGCGCGTCAAAATAAAACGTATCGTGCATCGCACGCGCCGGATGCGACTCAGGGATATTCAGCGCCTCAAAGTTGTAATAATCGCTTTCAACCTCAGGGCCTGTCGCCACATTAAATCCTGCTTGGATAAAATACTGCTGCATGCGCTGAGCGGTCATGGTGACCGGATGCAAATGACCTTTGGTGGCGCCGCGAGCAGGCTGAGTGATGTCCACGCGCTCAGCATTTAATTTGGCATTTAAGGCTTGAGTTTCAAGCTGCTGCTGCTGATGGGTCAATGCCGCTTGAATGCTACTGCGAACGTCATGAAGCATGCCGCCAAAGCGTTTTTTATCCTCTGCGTCAAGACTACCAAGCTGCTTTGACCAGCCTGTAAGCAGACTTTTTTTGCCGGTGAATTGAACCCGCAGCGCTTGCAAGTCGGCTGCATTTTTAGAATCATTGATCAAAGCTTCAGCCGCTTTGGTAAACGCTTGTAATTGCGCGGATTGAATCTCGCTTAAAGTATCACCAAGCAGTAAGGCAGCTTGCAAATCGGTTGGAGCAGCAGAGGTGGTCATAAGGCAGCCATTTAGAAATTAATCAGAGTGTTTATTGTAAAGATTTGAATAAATTTTGCAAACGATTCAAGGACATCACCACCAAATTTATGAGCAATACTGTCATAAATTGGACGCATAAAAAAAGCTGCCAAGTTTCGGCAGCCTTTTTTATTTAGGGTTTTAGCATCACAACTTGATGATCTACCCTTTATTGATCACTTATTAAATAATCAACACGCAAGCGCTTAAGCCGCCAATTGGGCTTTTGATTTTTCAACCAACGCTTCAAATGCTTTAGCATCATGCATGGCGATGTCTGCCAATACACGGCGGTCAATAGCGATATTGGCTTTTTTCAAACCGTTGATAAAGCGGCTGTAGCTCATGCCATTGATGCGAGCGCCAGCATTGATACGTGCAATCCAAAGACGACGGAAAGTACGCTTTTTGTTGCGACGGTCACGGTACGCGTATTGACCAGCTTTAGTTACCGCTTGAACGGCAACGCGGAAGACGCGTGAGCGAGCGCCGTAGTAGCCTTTAGCGCGCTTAAGAATTTTTTTGTGACGGCGATTTGCCTGAACACCACGTTTTACACGGGCCATAAATTACTCCAAAAAATGAGGTTGACCAAGGTTAAAACCCAATTTGGTCGATTAGCAATAATATCGTAATTAATTAAAATTAATTAGATGTAAGGGCACATACGACGAACCGCAGCTTCGTCAGATTTGTTTACCATTACCAATCCGCGCAATTGACGGATACGTTTTGCTGATTTTTTGGTCAAAATGTGGCTTTTAAACGCTTGCTTACGCTTAAATCCGTTTGCCGTTTTTTTAAAACGCTTGGCGGCGCCGCGTTTGGTTTTCATCTTCACTTTCATGAATGATTGCCTCTTTGTCTTCGTTAAGAACCTGGTTGGTCAATAAAAACAGCAAACCGTTTTTTTGCCTTGAGGTGGGAGGCGCTATTTTAACAGAACTGGTCTTAATTTGCCAAGCTTAGTTTTTTGGCGCTCAACTTTAAGGGTTTTTATGGAATTTTGTCAAAAAGGCGCGTAAGTTGAGCTATAATTGATAACTACGACTTTTAGTAAGCGCTAATATCAATCGTCATCCTGATTAACTTGTACTTTTTTAAAAAGATTGAAAATTTGCAACAGCTGTGCTTAAGTGGCAGATAACGGCTGCTAAGACAATAATCGGCAGTAAACATGACAACCGCCAAGTCATTCCAAGATAAAATAATAATTGCCATAATAAAAAGCGTGGTTTTATTGAGATACAAGCAATGGTTCAACCATAAAGGAGGGGACATTGGCAGATCAAACGTTCGATTTTGATGATGGGGTGTTTGTCTTTGAAACGGTCATGCGCGTTCGCAATACGGAGATTGATGCCAGTCAATATTTGACTTTTGAGGCGCTCACTGCGCAGCTTGCTGAAGCTCGGGCACGGTTTTTGTTCTCAAAAGGCATCAAAGAAATCAATACCGATTTTCAAGGGCTGATGGTCGATCAGTTACACCTTACCTTAACCAGCCGCGTTCGGGCGCGTGAAGAGCTGTTATTTGAGGTGGGCGTTGAGGCACTAACAGACGATGGCGGAACCTTTGCCATTAAAGTCACGCGAATGAACGATGCGTCTTTGGTTGCGACTGCCCGACAGCGATTTGTCAATTATGATTATCGCTTAAATAAACCGATTGCGCTGAGCACAAGCGTTGCTGAGGCACTTAACCCGCAGCCGTTTGAGTTATAGCCAAAATGGTGAATTAACCGGTTGATAACTGAGCTATTTTTAACTAAAAAATAAAAGATGATCCCCATGAGCAACTCTTGGCTTGATAGTGTAAGCTTTAATAAAGACGGTCTGATTCCGGCAATCGCCCAAGATTATGATTCTAATCGCGTTTTGATGGTCGCTTGGATGAACCGCGAGGCGCTGCAATTAACCGCAAAGACCAAAACGGCAGTTTATTTTTCGCGATCGCGGCAAAAACTTTGGCATAAAGGTGAAACCTCAGGTCATACTCAAATTGTCCACGAAATCCGCCTTGATTGCGATGCGGACGTGATCGTACTAAAAGTGACCCAAATTGGCGGTATTGCTTGCCATACGGGGCGCGAATCGTGCTTTTATCAGCGCTTAGATTTAAGCGGTGAGACGCCCACTTGGCAAACGGTAGATCCAGTTTTAAAAGACCCTGAAGAGATTTATCACGCTCAAGATAATCAAGATCCTGCAATATCAACGGCGCCAAAAAAATCTATCACCAGTCAAGCCAGTATTTTACAGCAGTTGGATGCGGTACTTCGCGAGCGTAAACACGCCGATGCTGACAGCTCTTATGTGGCAAGCTTATATGCTCGCGGTCTTAATAAAATTTTGGAAAAAGTCGGCGAAGAAACGGTTGAGGCGATTATTGCGGCTAAGGATTTGGCACAATATCAAAACAACGCCAGTGACCAAAAGGCGGATGTTGATGTTAATACGGATAAAAACGTCTTTAATAACGCTCGTCACGATCTAATTTATGAAGTGGCAGACGTTTGGTTTCACTCCCTTGTAGGCTTAGCTTGGTTTGATATCGCCTCTGATGACGTCGTTAATGAGCTCGGTCGCCGCTTTGGTTTATCGGGGCTTGAAGAAAAAGCCAGTCGCATCGCTTAAAACAGTTAACATTTTGATTGACATTACTTTTTTACCTAAAGGCGCGTTATAATAAGCAACTACTATTTTGATAGTCGTCCATGCTTTTAAGCTGCGACTATGTTTTAAAAGGATAAAAATATGGGCGGCTTTTCAATTACCCATTGGCTTATTTTATTGGTCGTGGTGGTGGTCATTTTTGGCACCTCAAAGCTTAAAAACGCAGGAAAAGATTTGGGCGGCGCAGTTAAAGGCTTTAAAGATGCCGTCCGCGAAGAAGAAAGCGATCACCAAAAACGCCACATTTTAGACCATGACAGCGAAGCTATCACCCCCAAATCGGGCGTCAAAGTTGATGATATTGTGGTTAAAACGCCTAACGATAAGCGTTAAGTCATGACTCTTTTTTCGTGCCGGTTAAGCTAAGCTATGTTTGATATTGGATTTTCTGAGCTGCTGATTTTTGGTATTGTGGCGTTGGTGGTTTTGGGACCTGAAAAGCTGCCAAAAGCGGCGCGAACTGCTGGGCAATGGTATGGCAAATTGCGCCGAACGGTGAGCACGTTGCAATCTGAGATCGAAGCGGAGCTTGATTTGGCAGAAACGCGGCAACAGCTCAAAGATGAGCTGGCTAAAATTCGGCAAACGGAAGCTGAAATGCGCTCTGAGATGGCAAAAATGCGCGGTAGTATCCACGAGATGGAAGCCGCTTCACGTCAAAATATAACGTCGCATCTTGAAAAAGATAGCCTTCAAAGCTCGCCAAATCCTAATTATTCCTATCATCAAGATTCAGAACCAACTGCCAAAGCTAACGACCATCAAAGCAAGCTTAAAGATGACGCAGATGAACAAGACGACTGGCTTAGCACCAAACCTTGGGAAAATATGTGGTTTAAACTTGGTGATTATGACAAAGCACGACGACTGCCACCGCCACCACGATTGCCCAATTATCAAGCCGATATTTTGCTGAACGCTCAGCCATTAACTCAATCATCATCGGGGAACGTATGACCCTGATAAAACGCCCCAAACCAAAAAAATCGCCGCCCAAAGAAGATATTTTAGATGGCGATATGCCCATTACCGAGCATTTAATTGAATTGCGAAAGCATTTAATAAAAATTTGCGTGGCGATTTTGGTGGTATTTTTAGCGCTTGTGGGATTTTCGCGCGACCTTTACGATATGTTATCGACGCCGCTTGTCGCGCAGTTGCCGGTTGGCGCCACGATGATTGCCACCGACATTACCGCAAACTTTATGGCGCCGATTCGCTTGACCATTTTTGTGGCGGCGTTTATTGCCATGCCGTATGTGCTGCTGCAAATTTGGTCGTTTGTTGCCCCAGGACTGTATCAAAAAGAAAAAAAGGTCGCCATTCCGGTGCTGCTGTCCTCCATCGTGCTGTTTTATTCGGGGGTGGCGTTTGCTTATTTTGTGGTGCTCAAAGGCGTTTTGCGCTTTTTTATTACCTTTGCCCCTAAAAATGTGCTGCCAATGACCGATATTGACAGCTATTTAAGCTTTGCGCTGAAACTGTTTATGGTGTTTGGGCTGACCTTTGAGATTCCGGTGATTACTCTGCTCTTGATATTGGCAAACATTGTCACCATTGAAAGCCTTGAGGACAAGCGGCGTTACATTATCGTTGGCTGCTTTGGGGTGGCGGCAATTGCCACGCCGCCTGATGGGGTATCCATGCTGATGCTTGCCATTCCGATGTGGTTGTTGTTTGAGCTTGGGCTGCTGCTCGCAAAAATTTTGATTAAAGATAAAGCAGTGGCAAGCTGATTTTTGCCTAAAAAACAATGTGTTTATTTATCCTATTCCTTTTTTAATTTTCCTTTTTTAACCCTTTATTGCCAATGAGCCATTGATCAGTCAGTGGCTTTTTTGCTTGATTGCAACGTTGGCAGATGCTAGGTGAAAGCTGATGATGACCGCTTCGATGACCGCTTCGATGCCCGCGTATATGACCGACCCGACTGATGAGCAGTTGGCGGCGCTCAACATGGCGATGGATAGGCAATCATTTAAGATTGTAGCGTATGCCGGCGCGGGAAAAACCACCACGCTCAAGCTCATCGGCGAGCGGCTTCGCGGTCGCGGGCTGTATTTGGCATTTAACAAAGCCATTGCCAGTGAAGCTCAGCAAAAATTCCCACCGCATGTGGAGTGCCGAACGTTTCACTCGCTTGCCTATCGTCACGTGCCGCGCGATATTACCGCAAAGCTTGCGCTGCCAAGATTTGCGCCTAAGCGCTTGGGCGATGATTTGCGATTGCAATCGGTACAAATCCGCCGAAATATGGATGGCGTCAATAAATTTATCACCTTAACTCCTGCCAAGCTTGCACGAATTGTCAGTGATTCAGTCAGCCAGTTTTGTAGCACCCACGCCAGCTACCCTGCCCCGCGCCATATTGAGCTGCCAAAATGGGTGGATCAAAATGACGCCGAGCAATTGCGCGAGATGTTGTTTCCGGCGGTTGAAAAACGCTGGCTGCAATCGATTGACGCGCGCCATCCGGCAGGAATTGGTCATGATATTTATTTGAAGCTTTGGGCGCTGTCCAAACCTAATATCCCTGCCGATTTTATTTTATTTGATGAAGCTCAAGATGCTGACCCCTTGATGATGGGGATTTTAACCCAGCAGCCGCGCCAAGTGATTTATGTCGGCGATGCCCATCAGCAAATTTATGAATGGCGCGGCGCGGTAAACGCCATGAAAAAATTGCCGCTTCCGCAAACGTTATTGACCCAGTCGTTTCGCTTTGGTGAACCAATTGCCAACGTTGCTAATACCTTGCTTAAAGCGTTGCAAGAAGACGTTCCGTTAAAAGGCAATCCCAACCGTGATTCAAGTACCGAATCAGGGCTGATGAACGCCAAAAAAGACGCCATACTTTGCCGAACCAATGCCGCGGCGATGAATCAGTTGTTGATTGGGTTAAAGCTTGGTCACCGCGTCGCACTACAAGCCGATACCGACCGAATGCTGAAATTTTGCCAAGCCGCCGAAAACTTAAAGAACGGCAAGTCGGCTTATGGCGTCCCCGAGCTGGCTTATTTTTACAATTGGTCGGACGTTCAAGAATATTCCGAAACAAGCGAAGGCAGCGACTTAAAAACACTGGTAAAACTGGTTGATGACCACGGCACCAATGTGCTAGCCCAAGCCGTCAACAGCTTAACGCGGATTGAAAACGCCGATTACGTGATTTCAACGGCGCATAAAGCCAAAGGTCTTGAATGGTCGCGGGTCAAGCTTGATGATGACTTTTATTACGACACCACCGCCAATAGCGTAAAAATCACCCCTGAAGAGCTTCGGCTGCTTTATGTGGCTTGCACGCGGGCGCAAAGCAATTTGGACTTTCAAAATATTCAAGATTTGATTGTCGGATTGCAATCGGGCAAAAAAGTCATTTATGGCAATTAGGCTTTGGCAAAATCGTTATCAGCATAATTTTTAAAAAATAAGCAGGCGTGAATGTTATGAGTACCCAAGATTTTATCACGAGCGCCTTTGCCGCTCCCGTTCGGCTACTGGCACCGATGGAAGGCTTGACCGACCCGTTAATGCGTCAAATTTTGACCCAAATTGCAGCAGATTTGGGGCGACCTTATGATTGGTCAGTGAGCGAATTTATCCGCGTGACCCAAACTGTTTTGCCTGCGCATGTGTTTTATAAATACGTTCCTGAATTAAACTTTGGCGCAAAAACGAATGCTGGAACGCCGCTTCATGTTCAGCTATTAGGAAGTGACCCTGTACTCATGGCAGAAAACGCCGCCTTTGCCTGCTCGCTTGGTGCTCCTGCCATTGATATTAACTTTGGTTGCCCTGCAAAAACGGTGAATAACCACCGCGGTGGCTCAGTGCTACTTGATGAACCAATGGTCATGAAGCAAATTATCAGTGCCGTTCGAAAAGCCGTTCCCAAGCAAATTCCCGTTTCTGCAAAAATCCGCTTGGGCTATTCGGACACCTCAAATATGGCTGCCATTCGGGACGCCATTGACGACGGCGGCGCGGATTGGCTGACCATTCACGCGCGAACCAAGTCGCAAGGCTACAAGCCGCCTGCTTATTGGGAAAATATCGCCGCGTTTAATAGTCTTAATATTCCTATCATTGCTAATGGTGAGATTTGGTCAGCGGCGCAAGCTATCGATTGCACCAAAAAAGCCGAAACGCGGCATTTGATGCTTGGTCGCGGCGCGGTCACTCGACCGGATTTGGTCGCGCAAATTGATCATCAAACAAATTTGCAAAATGGCTTATTGACTTGGCAAGCGTTATTACCGCATCAATTGACCTTTTTAAATGGCGAAGCCAAAAATGATACGGTCATTGTCGGTCGTTATAAACAATGGCTTGGCATGCTCACTCGCGGCTACATGCAAGCAAAGCCGCTTTGGGATATGGTAAAACGCGAAAAAGACAAAGGCGTTATTATCGATACTATTAATAGGCAAATTAACAGTTAACGATGGTCAAGCCTTAACCACTAATCCGAATCGCCAAATAAAACAACATAAGCGAGCAAATAAGCGACAGCACCCATAAAATCGAGCGAAACAGGGCTAAATTGGTCAGGTAAGCAAAGCAGTAGCCAATGCGAATCAACACATAAAGCCAAGCCAGCGTATTCACAATAATTTGCGGCACAAAAAACAGCATCGCGGTGACGACCGCCGCCAAAAATACTGGCAAGGTTTCAAAACTGTTTTGTTGCGCGGCATTGGCTCGCGCTGCCATTCCGGTGGTTCGCGCTAAAAACTCGCGCGGCTGCTGATTGTCCGCCAAGCCAAAGCCGCCTGCCAGTTTGGCGACCATTGCCATGACTACAGGCAATAAACTTGCTGCCACCATCGCCCAAATCGCGCCGGCAACAGTATCGGGAATGATTCCAAATAGGGAATTCATACCCCCTACCCCTCAATAATTTCAAAATCGTGGGTCACATTGACGCCGCCTTGCGACAGCATTCGGCTGGCTGAGCAGTATTTTTCAGCAGACAGCTTGATGGCTTTTTCCACTTGCGCCGGTTTCACACTTTTTCCGGTAACCACAAAATGCAAGTGAATGTCAGTAAATACTGCCGGAATTGTTTCGGCGCGCTGAGCGGTCATTTCACAAACCACATCCGTGACCTCTTGGCGCGACTTTTGCAAAATTGCCACCACATCATAACTGGCACAGCCGCCAAGCCCGAGTAAAATCAGCTCCATTGGGCTTGCGCCTTTTTGTTTGTCAGCGTCGATTTGAACGTCGTGACCGGATGGCGATACGCCCAAAAATGCTTTTTCCTCTTGCCAAGTGACTGACGCTTTTAATTCTGCCATAACGGTTGTCCTTTTTTATGATTGCCAATGTTTGGCGTTTAATGATTGAAATTTGACCTTATATAAAAGGTAATGATAAAGCAAAATTTGGTGAAACATTTTATAGCAAAATACTGTTACACATTTTGCCCAATTCTTGCTTTAATAGCGGCAATAAACCTTATTTTGTCGCAATCGCGTTATTGTTATCTCATCATAGTCAGTTTGGGATTGGCACTCAATAATAATTATGATAACGCCCCGCACAAAATAAGCTCAATCACTATTGAAAAAGGTTAAATCATGATAGATGCAGACGGCTTTCGCGCCAATGTCGGCATCATCTTGGCAAATACACAAGGACAAGTTCTGTGGGCAAAACGTCTTGGTCACAACGCTTGGCAGTTTCCGCAAGGTGGCATCGACCACGGGGAGACGCCGATGGATGCGATGTATCGCGAGCTTTGGGAAGAGGTGGGACTGTATCCGCGCCATGTGGAGCTTTTGGCGGTCACTCAAGACTGGCTGCGCTATCGCCTCCCCAAACGCTACGTTCGCCACGGGCAATATCCTTTGTGTATTGGGCAAAAACAAAAATGGTTTTTGCTGCGCCTTGATGAGCCAAACGCTCAGCACATCCGCTTTGATGCGGCAAAGCCTGAGTTTGATCACTGGCAATGGGTCAGTTATTGGTACCCACTCGGTCAAGTGATTCATTTTAAACGCGGGGTTTATCGCAGGGCGCTTCAAGAACTTGCCATTGATCTGCCCTTAAAAAAGGAGCTGATACTGCCAAAGCAAGACAACCATTTATTGATGGGCTAAGCTTAAATTTGGTAATATCGCTTTAAATTTAACATTCCAATAAATGCTTGATAAAAGGTGCGCTTTTTATCAAGCATTTTTTATTGCTCATTTTTAATCACAATCCTTGCTCATTAACTCCGCTTTTGGCTGACCATTAATAAGTTTTAGCGTTAAAATACTTTGCGACCGCGTGCCATAGTTCAGCATTTTATTCTCAAAATTAAATGTCGTTGGCTGAATAAAAATAGACGACAACGCTTCTTCCATGGTTTTATCAATTCCGGTATCGGGGAGCTGATTGAAAGGTGCAGTAGTAGCATCACTTAGAATGTTAAAGGCAATATCTTGCCAAGCGTTTGCTTTTGTTTTTACATCGCTAAAGCTTTCTGCAATCACCGGCAGCAACTCTTGGCGGATTCGACCGCGAAGGCGCTCGGTTTTAAACCAACCTTCATCAATTTGACCGTTAGAAATGACGTGAAGCCCCGAATGCAGCGGCGTTGGCGGATAACCGCGATTGTTGACCATGACCGCTTGCTTGCTATCGCCAACAATTAAGTTAAACCCTGCAAAATCGGTCAAATTAATGGCTCGGGCAAACGCCATTGGACTTAACTCACTTTGCAAAAAATCGCTGACCAAATCCCCACGCGAGCGCTGAAACTCATTGGCTTGAACCCCATCGCGAAAATTAAGCACGGCAGCAAAGCGACCATTTTGAGCGCCATTTTTGTCTTGGTGAATGCCAAGCCAAGTGCCGCCGCTTTTGTCATCGCGACCGGCAACAATGGGCTTATCCGACCAAGCGTGCAGCGGCGTAGTTGGTCGCTCAAAAAACTCGTCGCGGTTGGACAATATCACCAGCGGCAGGTCATCAAACAGTTGCCAAGCAATAGCGGCAATACACATAACACAGCCTTTTTAAGTTATTGGCAAAATGGTAAGTAATCACGTCATGCTATCATCTTCACTTATTATTTGCCCTAAATTTTGCTATGATAGTCAGCATTTTACACTGCCGAAACTTCCACTATGATGATTCATCCAAATTATGACCCTGTTGCCTTAAAACTGGGTTCAATCGAAGTCCACTGGTATGGGCTGATGTATTTGCTTGCCTTTGCCGCCGCTTATGGCTTGGCGTGGTATCGCAGTACTCGCCGTGAAGGCTGGTCAAGTGAGATGGTCTCAGATCTGGTATTTTATGGCGCGCTTGGGGTCATTTTAGGCGGTCGAATTGGCTATGTGCTGTTTTATCAACTTGGCGAGCTTTTGCAAAATCCGGCGTACTTACTTAAAGTTTGGGAAGGTGGAATGTCCTTTCACGGCGGCTTTATTGGCGTGATGCTGGCGATGGTGTTTTTTGCCCGAAAATACAAAAAAACGCCGTTTCAAGTGCTTGATTTTATCGCGCCTTGCGTGCCGACCGGACTGCTTTTTGGGCGCATCGGCAACTATATCAATGGCGAGCTTTGGGGTCGCGTGTCGGACGGTGGTTACAACTGGCTGACCTATTTCCCACAAGCGGCAAACTTTGATTATCAACTGCTTGAAACCAATCCTAACTTGCAAAGCATGATGCTTAACGTCAACGGCAACTATTTATTGCCGCGCCATCCCTCGCAGCTTTATGAAGCCTTTGCTGAAGGGCTGATTTTATTTTTGGTACTTTGGTGGTTTTCATCAAAACCGCGACCCAGAATGGCAGTATCAGCGCTATTTTTATTGGGCTATGGCTTGTCGCGATTTATCATCGAGTTTTTCCGGCAACCGGACGCCGACCAAGGCTTTATTTGGTTTGGCTGGATGACCAAAGGTCAGATTTTGACCGCGCCGATGATTATTATTGGCATTTTAATGCTGATTTACGCTTATAAGCGCGGCATTTATGATTGGGGCAAGCAAGCAGCTTATTAAGTTGTTTAAAACCTTTTAAATTGAAAAATAAATAGTTAATTTTATGATCATAACGACCAACGAAGCAGCATATTTAGCGCTATTGCAGCAGGTATTAGACCACGGTCACCAAAAAGGCGACCGAACCGGAACGGGAACGCTCAGCCATTTTGGGGCGCAACTGCGATTTGACTTGGCAAAAGGCTTTCCTTTAATTACTACCAAAAAGGTGCATTTTAAATCGGTCGTTCACGAGCTGCTTTGGTTTTTAAGCGGCAATACCGATGTTAAATATTTGCAAGAGCGCGGCGTTCGCATTTGGAATGAGTGGTCAACGGCAGCACAAACGGCAAAATTTAACCGCTCTGAGGGCGATTTGGGACCCATTTACGGTCATCAATGGCGCAATTATGGCGCCACTAAAAACGCTAGTGGCGATTACAATGCCGATGGCATCGACCAAATTAAAGCTGTCGTTGAGCAAATCAAAACCAATCCCAACTCACGCCGCTTGATTGTCACCGGCTGGAACCCTTGCGAGGCGGATTTGGTGGCGTTGCCGCCGTGCCATACGTTATTTCAATTTTTTGTTGCCGACGGCAGATTGTCCTGCCAGTTGTATCAGCGCTCGGCAGATTTGTTTTTGGGCGTGCCGTTTAACATTGCAAGCTATGCGCTGCTCACGCAAATGGTGGCGCAAGTTTGTGATTTGGACGTTGGCGAGTTTATTTGGACGGGCGGCGATTGCCACATTTATCAAAATCATATTGATCAGGTTAAATTGCAGCTGTCGCGCGCTATTTTGCCATCGCCAACGCTTGAATTAAACCCTGATGTTAATGACATTTTTGCGTTTAGCTTTGATGATATTGCGCTCGTAGATTATGAGTCGCATCCGGCAATCAAAGCGGACGTTGCCGTTTAACGTAAAATTTTAGCAAGCTGGGAAAAATAATTATGAGCTTTCAAAATATCGAAGTGGCGCAAATTGCCGCAGTCAGCGAAAATTATTGCATCGGTAAAAACAACGACTTACCGTGGCATATCAAAGCGGATTTGCAACATTTTAAAAAAATGACCGCTGACAGTGAAAAAGTCAGTCAAGACATTCAAGGTATCGTCATTATGGGGCGTAAAACCTTTGAATCGATGGGGTCAAAGCCGCTGCCCAAACGCATGAACGTGATTGTCACCACCCAAACAGATTTTGCTAAAGCTAATAACTTAACCGATTATAAAAACATTATCGTGGCGCATAGTTTAGATGACGCCCTGAATCAAGCCGCAGATTTTGCAAAAAACCTAGAGTTGCTAACCGTTTGGGTCATTGGCGGCGAGCGCTTATTTACCGAAGCCTTGCCCGTTACTGATCGTGTTGAGCTGACTCATGTGGCAACCACAATTGACGACGGTGATGCGTTTTATCCAAAGCTGCCTGATGATTTTACCCAAAGCCAAAAATCAGAAAAAATGCAAGATGACAACAGCGGTCTTAGTTTTCAATTTGTCACTTATCAGCGCCAGTCAAATTAATTTTAAAAAAATTGAGGGAATCAGTGCTTCATAAACTTATTATTCATGAAGCACTTTATAAATGGTTTTGGCAAGCACAGGACCGATACCATTGACGCCGGACAATTCTTGTTCGGATGCGCCAAGCAATTGCTGAATACCGCCAAAATGGTTGAGCAAGTCGCGGCGGCGCTTTTCACCAAGCCCGGGGATAACCTCAAGCACCGATGAGGATCGGCGCTTATCGCGTTTTTTGCGGTGAGCGGTGATGGCAAAGCGGTGCGCCTCATCGCGAATGTTCATGATCAAATGCAGCGCTTTACTGTCCATCGGCAAATCAAGCGGCGGATGGTCGATAAAATGCAGCACCTCAAGACCGGCTTTGCGACCCTCGCCTTTAGCCACCCCAATTAGCAGGGTGTCGTTTAAAATGCCAAAGGATTCAAGCACCTCTTTTGCCATATTCAGCTGACCTTTACCGCCATCAATCAACAGCAAATCTGGCAGCGGCTGCTTTTTATAGCGGCGCTCAAGCACCTGCTTCATTGCGGCATAATCGTCGCCGCCTTGGATACCGTGAATGGCATATTGTCGATAGTCGCGCTTGCGAGCGCCACCTTGGTCAAATACCACGCAGCTGCCAATTGTCGCCTCGCCCATGGTGTGCGAAATGTCAAAGCATTCAATCCGGTCGATGGTGCGTTCGGTCACGTCCGCCAAAACGTCTTTTAGCGCATTAAAGCGCGCATTTAACTCTAAATAATCGCCCAATTTGGTTTTTATGGCGTTGTTGGCGTTGAGTACCGCCAAATCAAGCCAATCCGCGCGCTGCTCGCGAACGTTGGTTTTGATCACTACTTTACTGTCAAAATGCGCGGCTAAGGCTTCACTAATTGCCACTTGGTCGGGCAATTCATGACTTAAAATGATCTCACTTGGCAAATCATCGGTCACTTGAAAGTAAAACGAGCTAATAAATTCGGATAGGTTTTCAGCAACGGGTAAGCTGCTATCCACATCGGGAAAATAATTTTTACCCCCTAAAACGCGACCACCGCGAACGGTCAACACGTTCACGCAAGTGATTCCGGCTTGACTGGTGATGGCAATCACGTCCGCCTCCCCTTGAACAGTATAAACCGCTTGCCGCGCTTGAACCTCGCGAAGCATGGAGAGCTGATCACGATAAAAGACCGCCTTTTCAAAATCTAAAGCCTCGGCGGCGGCTTCCATTTTTTCAATGAGCGCGTTATGAATGTCGCTTGAGTCGCCCTTTAAAAAGCGAATGGTGTTATTCACGTCCTCGTTGTACTCCTCAGGGCTGACAAAGCCCACGCAAGGCGCTCGGCAGCGTTTGATTTGATATTCAAGACAAGGTCGTTTTCTGGCGCGAAAAAAAGTGTTGCTGCACTGGCGCATTTGAAACATTTTTTGCATCAAAACCAGCGTTTCTTTTGCCGCATGCGCCGATGGGAATGGTCCAAAAAAGCGCCCTTTTTGGTGATTGCCTTTGCCGCGACCAAACGCCAACCGTGGATACGGCTTATCCGCGGAAATAAACACGTAAAGGTAGGACTTATCGTCCCGAAGCAGCACGTTATACGGCGGTCGGTGTTCTTTGATCAGATTTTGCTCAAGCAGCAGCGCCTCGGTTTCGCTTCGGGTGATGATGGTTTCGATATCATGAATCCGCGCCACCAGTGCTCGCGTTTTTGGGTGGTCAATGGTTTTGGCAAAATAGCTGTTGACGCGGCTTTTTAGCGATTTGGCTTTACCAACGTATAAAATATCACCGTTTTTACCGAGCATTTTATAAACGCCGGGCAAATTGGGCAGCCGTTTGATTAAATGCTTCAGCCGTTTTTGCGTGTCATTATCTGAGATATCATCGACCATAATTCTTGCGCTCATCATTGCTTAAGGCTTATTAATAAGGCTTCTCACGGCAAATTGCAAGCTTACCTTCATAAGGCTTTGTCTCAAAGTCATTGCAACTATTGACCATAAAATAGACCATCAAAGGCGTCACTTATTATCAGTCACTTAATGCTTAAAGTTGATTAAAAAGCCTTAATGCTTTACTCGAATTTTAAGTCCCACTGGTCGTTTTTTCACCCAGGCGATAAATTTTTGCATCTCACTATGCTCGCGGATGCGCTCAATGGTGTGGTAATAATCAGCAAGTTCATGATTGGAAAATACGCGATGAATTTGGCTGTGGCACGGTCTACAAATCATCGCAATGTCCGATTTCATGGCATCGCGGCTAAACTTACGGCGGGTTCGCGATTTGTTGTGCCGCGACTGCGGAATCAAGTGATGCCGAGTCAACGCCATGCTGCGACCGCAAAGCTCACAAGCTGCAACGCCATCACGATCGTTTAAAGGTTGATTGGGAGGGTTGGTCATCACGGTTATCCTGAGCCTCATTATTTTATTAAGGTATAAAGTGATCGCCTGACAATCAAGATAACATTGATAGTAACTGCGTAACCCAATCTCTTAGTTACGCATTAAGACTGGCATGGCAATTTAATTTTAATTATGATAAGCCCTTTTATACTCTTAAATTGAGCTTGCCAAACCAGATTTGGCATCAGGATAGGTTATGAGTTTGCTTCCCAAAAATTTTGATAACTTAAAGCGCAAAGCCAAAAAAAACATCATGCCGCTGCTCACCCCGCACTTATTTAAGCTTCGGATCAACACCTACCCGCCTTATGTGGGCGCGGGCATCAAAGTCGATCATATCGATCTTGACCAAGGTCTTTGCATATCAAGCCTTAGCTTGACCGCACTGAATAAAAACGCGGTTGGGACTCAGTTTGGCGGCAGCTTATATGCCATGGTTGACCCGTTTTATATGCTGATTTTAATGAATCAGCTGGGCAGCAGTTATGTGGTTTGGGATAAAAGCGCTCAAATTGACTTTATAGCGCCAGGAAACAGCCGCGTCACCGCCAAAATGAAAGTGCCAAGCTCTGAGATTGGCATTATCCAAGAGCTTGCGAAAAATGGTGATCCGGTCTTTCGCGAGTATGAAACTGAGATTGTTGATGACAAGCAAAAAGTGGTTGCCACTGTTAAAAAAACCGTTTATGTCCGCTTGCGTAAATTTAGCCACTCAAAAAATCAATCAAGCTCAGTGTATCAAGACAAAAACCTTGATGACGCCAGCAACTAGCCGCTAAAGTCTTACAAACCACCCAAACAAAAACCCCAATTTAGCAATCGCTAAATTGGGGTTTTGTCTTTTTTGGTACGCCTACTTATTTATAAATAAAAAATAAGCTTTAAACTAGCAATTAAGCTTCAGTCGCAGTTTCAGCCACAGCTTTTTGCTGAGCAGGACGAGCACCAAGCTTTTCACGAATACGCGCTGATTTGCCAGAACGCTCACGAAGGTAGTAAAGTTTAGCACGGCGAACTGCACCACGGCGTTTCACTTCAATGCTATCCACGATTGGTGAGTGCAATTGGAATGCACGCTCAACCCCAACGCCGCTTGAAATTTTACGAACGGTAAAGGCTGAATTTAAACCGCGGTTACGCTTAGCAATCACCACGCCTTCAAACGCCTGTAAACGCTCACGGTCGCCTTCGCGAACTTTAACTTGAACCACAACGGTATCACCAGGAGCGAAGCTTGGGTGCTCACGCAATTGGGCATTTTCGATAACTTGAACCAATGGATGCTTGTTGCTCATGAGAGTAATCTCCTCACATTAGATGATAGAGGCTTTTCGCGTATCACCTGTTTTTAATAAGTCATCATATTAAAAAATATGACATAAAAAGGGGTTTAAATGCTTATGCGACATAAGCGATTTAATTAACATCAAAATCTTTCATTTGCTTAAGCCAACATTCTTGATCAGGCGTTGGACAAAACTGTTGCCATAAATCAGGTCGACGAGCTTTTGTTCGCGCTACTTGCTGATAAAAGCGCCATTTTGCAATATTGCCATGATGACCTGACAGCAAAACCTTAGGAACCTTCATTCCTGAAAATTCAACCGGCTTGGTATAGTGTGGACAATCAAGAAGCCCCTCAACAAATGAGTCTTGCTCAGCGGATTGATCATCGCCCATCACATTTGGCAAACGCCGAATGACGCTGTCCATCAGTACCATGGCGGCAAGCTCACCGCCGCTTAAGACATAATCGCCAAGCGACACTTCAATATCAACATGAGCTTGCAATAAACGCTCATCAATACCTTCATAACGACCGCAAAGCAAAATCATACCATCAAGGGCTGAAAAATTAACCACTTGCGGCTCTGATAGCGTTGAGCCTTGCGGCGATAAATACACCACAGGACAGTGTGATTTGCCCTCACGGCAGCCCACCTCTTTTGCTTGCTGCTTTGCCTTGGTAATGGCTTTTAATAACGGCTCAGCCATCATTACCATACCAGGACCGCCCCCAAAAGGACGCTCATCAACGCGGCGATAGTTGTCGCTGGTAAAGTCGCGCGGATTAAAACACTCCATCACGACCTGCTGCTGACTCATAGCCCGACCTGTGATGCCAAAGTCGCGGATCGCCGCAAACATCTCAGGAAAAATGCTAATCACCGCAAAATACATCCGCGTTTCAACCTTAAACCATCAATAATCGCTTTGCCAGTCAACAGTTACCGTTTTATTTGCTAAGTCAACGCGAATAACAGTCTGCTTATGCCAAGGAATCAAGCGCGACTCATCATCAATGCTGTCTGCGGTCGCTGCCACTTCCATCACATCATGAGCGCCGGTTTCAAACATCTCGGCAATATCACCTAAGTTTTCGCCTTGCTCATTGACGACGTGAAGTCCGATCAGATCCGACCAATAATACTCATCGTCCGCAGGCGACGGCAAATTGTCTTTAGCGACCCAAATCGTCACGCCATTCATCGTTTCAGCAATGTTACGATCCGGAACTTCTTTAAACTGAGCCACCAGTCCTGAACCTTGATGCCGCCAGTTGACGACTGTCAGCGGTTTTAGCCCAAGCGCCGTTTTGATCCACCAAGGATTCATGGCAAAAATATCACTGCGGTTATCAGTATGGCTAAATACCCAAAGCCAGCCTTTAATGCCATAAGGCTTTTTAAGCTGACCGATGTTTATTAAGTTACTGATATCAGGAACTGTCATATCCTGCACCTATCTTCTTGCTATTTTTGCCGTATTATTTCCTAAAATTCGGAAATAACCCTTAGATTAAGCAGTGGCTTCTTGAGTGGCAGGCTTGTAAGATTTTGCCAATGCGGCAACGCGATCAGACGGCTGAGCGCCCTTAGCGATCCAAGCATTGTAAGCTTCCATATTCAAGCGAACCGCTTCTTCAGTAGCTTTTGCAAGCGGGTTAAAAAAGCCAATATTTTCAATGTAGCGGCCATCGCGTGAGTTACGCTGATCGGCAACAACAACTTGATAAAATGGGCGTTTTTTGGCACCGCCCCGTGCTAAACGAATAACAACCATGTGAATTCTCTCTTTCGCAGGTATACCAAAAAGGGCATAATCATAGCACAAAATTTAAGGATTGAAAATACAATCCTTGTTTATTTTTTTCGTCATAACAATCACTTATTTACCAAAAAGCCTTGCCATTTTGTGGCTGACAGCATTTAATAACAAGCTGTTTTAAGCCCCATATTTGACGTTAATTTTAAGTTTGAGAGCTGATTATGGCTGCCCCAATTGTTCCCCCAAACCCTGCCCGCCAGCGCTTTCAGCTTTTTTGGGCAAAGCGCAGCTGGTCAAACAGTTGGCTGACCACATTGATGGTGGCGTTTATTGTGATCTGTAGCGTTGGGCTGTCGCTTTGGCTGTTTTGGCGCAGCCTTTATTTGCCTGAATTAAAAACCCACGCCCGCTATTTGACCAGTGAACTTAATTTAATCAGTAGTGTTAAAAAAGACTGGTCAGATACACCCAAAATGCGCCAGTGGGTTTATGAGCACTCGCATGTGATTGTGGTTGAAAACCCAAGCGAGTTTCCAAAGGTTGAAGATAAAGCCTTTGTTGGGCTGTTCACTGATGTGCTTCAAGAAGAAATCAGCACCCAGCTTGGGCGACCGGTTGAGGTGTATTTTAAATTTAAACCCACCCCTCAGCTTTGGGTTCAAGATAGCTTGGATCAAAGCTTTTGGATTCGTGAGCCGGTAGTTTATTACTCGCAATATAGCCCATCGCTACTTTTGCTGTTTTTATTAGGGCTGCCAATTTTAACTTTAGTGATCATTATTTTATTGGTGCGCCAGCTTAACCGACCCCTGCGCCACCTTCAGCGCGCCGCAACCAATTATATTCGTTTAGGTCATGCCACCACGCTTCCCACAGGCGAAGGTCCCACTGAAATTCGTCAGGTCAATACCGCGTTTAATCGCCTATTTACCACTTTAAATCAAGCCCAAAAAGAGCGCACCATTATGCTTGCGGGAATTTCTCATGATCTACGAACGCCGTTGACCCGAATGCGTCTCACCGCTGAAATGCTCCCCGATGACTTTTTTCGTGAAGGGCTGATTTACGACATTGAAGATATGGACGCCATTTTAGAGCAGTTCATCTCATTTATGAAAGATGGTTCGGATGAGCCGGTGCGATTGACCAATTTGGACGTAATTTTTAATGAAATTATGGTTCAGTTTGCGCCGATGAAGTTTGTTTATCAGTCAGAATGCCAAAAGGCAGTTCCGGTGCGACCGCTATCGATCAAGCGCTTGATTATTAATTTGGTCAATAATGCCAATCGTTATGGCAAGCCGCCCATTTATTTGTCAGCGACCATTGTGCCAACCTTTATCGAACGTGATGACAATAGCGAGGTTATCAGCGAAAATGAGGTGAAAAAAGAAGCTCAAGAAGAGCTGCTCATTTGTGTTCGCGACTGCGGTGAAGGGGTTGCTGAAGATCAATTGGAGCGCATTATGCAGCCCTTTGAGCGCGGCGAGACAGCACGAACAACGCAAGGAAGCGGTCTTGGTCTTGCTATTGTTAACCGAATTGCAAGACTGCATCATGGCACGGTTGAAGCCATCAATCATCCGCATGGCGGATTGCAAGTTTGCGTTCGAATTCCGCTGATCTCAAAAGTGACTGATCATGATCAAACGGACACGTCAACACCTTTGCCGCCGCCAGAAAATGTGATTAAAGGCGAGTGATCCAGTTAAAAAAAGCAGCGGTTAATTTAACAAGGTTTACTTTTGGCTGCCAATAGGGGGCGGAATGTCAGCGGCGCTATTGCTAAAGTCAATCGGCTGCGTGATCGCCGCTTGCGCTTGCTTAACGCTAATTGAGGTACTGGGGGGCTTTAAAAATAAATAATAGCTGAGCACCACGGCATTTAATACCACCAAACCACCAAACAAATAGGGCACGATCTCTCCTTAGCTGCTGTAAGCTTTTGATATGCTAATGACATCAATCTTCTTTAAATGAGCGCTCGCTTTGCTCTTGGGTCAATTCATCAGCAGCAATGGTTTGGGTTAATGGCTTAACTGGCCACGTCATCACAAATCGCGCCCCACCAAGACTTGGGCTTTCATCCACTTTCATGCTGCCACTAAACCAAAAGGCGATCCTTGAGACAATTGACAGTCCCAACCCATAACCGCCTGAAGCGCGCGTTCGGCTGTCATCAAGTCGCGAAAACGGAATAAAGACGCGCTCGCGATCGGCTTCTGGAATCCCGTGACCATCATCTTCAACACTGACAAACGCATTGCCCTTTTTAACGCCAGCGCTAATAATAATGGTGGTTTCGGCATATCGAAGCGCATTTCCGGCTAAGTTTTGGATCACTCGGTGCAAATAGCGGCGATCTGCCACGGCGGTCACTTTGGCATTTGGTAGTTGCGCGACGATTTTTATTGGCTTTCCTAACGCATTGGTTTCGCGCTCAACTTGTTCAATCAGCTCTTTTAAATTGACCGGCTCTAAATCAAGCTTAGGCGAGCCTTCCTCAAGCTTAGCATAAGTCAAAATCTCGTCAATCAGCCCATTTAGCGATTCAATATCTTCATCAATATAATCGCGCTGCATAAACCGCGAGTCTTCATCATCCGTATCCGCCAGCATATCAACTGCAAAGCGAATCCGCGCCACTGGCGTTCTAAGCTCATGCGATACCGCTCGGGTCAGCTCGCGCTGTGACTCGATCAAGCGCTTGATATGGGCAGTCATCGCGTTAAATGTCGCGGCAAGCTTAGCGATTTCATCTTGACCGATCACTTGAACTTTGGTGTCAAGGTTGCCTTTACTCACCTCATTAACGCCAAGCTGAATGAGCTGCAACTTACGCTCAAGCGGGAAGATCAGCGCATAAACCCCAAGGCTGATCAAAAACATACTGATCAATACCATACTAATGATTAAATTCAGCGGGAACCAATTAAACAGCGGAATAGGTCCCATCAAAATTGCCATATCATTGATTTCTGAAGGCACAATGATGCTGATCGAGGAGTTACTTTGGCTGTTGTTGGTGTCTTGAAACTTAATCACCACCTCATCGCGGCGGATTCGTGACAACTGATCACTGTCTAAATTAAGCGCGTTGACGGATTTAATTTCAAGCGGAAATGAAAACTTTTCTTCCAATTCAAGCAGGCGCATCCGTTTTGCTGAAAGCGTTGGATAATAAGACAAGTCATCTAATAAAAATACCGCCAGCGCGCGAACTTGTTGCTCGGTCACCTGTAAAATACGAACACTAAGCACCGAATTGTCATCTGGAAGCTTATGATAAACGTCGGCATAATTGGGCTGGGATTTGTATCTGACCACCGTCTCACCGCGCTCAAGTCGGCGCAGCTCACTTGAGGTAAATTCAACCTCCTTCATCGGAATGATGCGAAAGGTCGAGCCAAACAAACTGCTGGCATCGGACAGCCAGTAATCGCGCTGAGTCTTAGTATCTTGATGATTGATGCCTTCACTAACCAAATAAAACGCGCCGGTCGCCATTTTTTCGCGGTACGACTGAATGCGCTCTTTATTAATCGTATCAAGCAGCAATTGCGCAAACAGCGCCACACACAAGCAAACAATCAACAGCCCGCCATAAATTCGGACAAAAATACTGTGCTTTAAAGAAGAAACTAAGGACATACGCCGCCAAAACCAACTTATGACCGAATGATGGTCTTTATGATAAAAAAGTAACGCTTAAAAAAGCGAGGTGCTGATAAAAGTGAGCACTTATTAAACCATAGATCGTAAAACTTCGGTCAAAATCTTACCATTATCCCAAAAAAAAACCAGCATGATGCTGGTTTTTTTATCAAATCAATACGATCGCGGGCAATAGGTGATCAGTTGCCTTCTTTAACAAACAAATAGCCTTTGCTACGAACCGTTTTGATGCGTTTTGGGTTTTCAGGATCATCACCAATTTTTGGGCGAATTCGTGAAATACGAACGTCAATGGAGCGGTCTTGACCGTCATATTCAATACCGCGAAGACGCTCGAAAATATCTTCACGCGATAAAATGCGACCGGCGTTTGAGGCTAAAAGCCATAACAGATCGTATTCAGCGCTGGTAAAGTCAACCAGCTCATCACCAAGCATCACAGATCTGCCGCCGTTATCAATGATCAAGTCACCAAACTCAAGTCGCTGAGGCACATCTTCTGACGGCGCATTTTCTGAGCGTCGCAGTAACGCCCGGATTCGAGCTAAAAGAACGCGAGGCTGGGCAGGTTTCGCCACATAATCGTCCGCGCCCATCTCAAGTCCTAAAACCTGATCCATATCTTCAGTTCGGGCGGTGAGCATCAAAATAGGGTTTTGAAAATGTGGTCGCACTTCACGGCAAACGGTCAAGCCATCGCTGCCAGGAAGCATCACATCAAGAACGACCAAGTCTGGCTGCTCATTAACAATCCGGCGAATCGCGCGGTTGCCATCGGTTTCGATTGCCACTTCAAGACCATTTTTTACCAAATAGTCTTGGGTTAACATGGCTAAGCGCTCATCATCTTCTACGATTAAAATTCGGGGGGTGGTATCTTCTTCATTCATTGTCATTGTTATGTCCTCTAAGGAGATGGGTCAAAAAAAAAGCGGCTGCTTAATCTAGTCTAAAATGATCACCTAAAAATGGAACAAGGCGCTGATTCTTCAGCGCAGTCTTGGTAACATAGTATACTATCAAATCTATTGATTCTTATACTATAGCTTATTTGTGTTAACAAAACCTATAAACAATATGGGTAAAAACATTAGTTTTCGTCCAAAAGCGCAAATTTTCTGACCTAACTAGGTATACAGCAAAAAAAACAGCCCAATTTGGACTGTTTTTAATAACTCGATCAAACTTAAGCGCGGTTTTTAAATTTGCGCAAGGTTTGCAATTGCGCCACCGATTCAGCAAGTGAAGCAAGCGCAGCATTGGTTTGTAAGGTATCAGATTGGTTGACCAGCATTTGCTCTGCTTTTTTACGCGCCTCGATGATTTTGCTTTCATCAAGGTTATGAGCGCGAACGGCAGTATCAGCAAGCACCGTCACCATTTTTGGCTGAACTTCTAGCACACCACCTGACACATAGATCACTTCTTCTTCACCATTTGCCTTTTGTACGCGCATAGCACCGGGCTTTAACAATGTGATGAGCGGGGTATGTCCTGCAAGCACCCCAACCTCGCCTTCGCTTCCGGTGGCAATCAGCATGGTGATCTCGCCTGAGAACAGCTCTTCACGAGCGCTTACGACGCGGCATTGGAATGTTGCCATACTTAACTCCTAAGCTTAAAAACAGTGAACGAACGTTTGCGTCAATTCATTGAAATTGACGCAACACGTATTAAGCAGCGGCTGACTTCATTTGCTCAGCTTTTGCTACGACTTCATCGATGCCGCCTGCCATATAAAACGCTTGTTCTGGCAAGTCATCGTATTCACCGGCGATAATGGCTTTAAAGCTGGCAATGGTGTCACGAAGAGCAACGTATTTTCCAGGAGCGCCAGTGAAGACTTCGGCGACGTGGAACGGCTGTGATAAGAAGCGCTGAATTTTACGAGCGCGGTAAACCACAAGCTTATCTTCTTCAGACAATTCATCCATTCCCAAAATGGCAATGATGTCTTTAAGCTCTTTATAACGCTGAAGGACTTCTTGAACGCCACGAGCAACGTTGTAATGCTCTTCACCAATGACTTGCGGGTCAAGCTGACGTGAGGTTGAATCCAATGGATCAACCGCAGGATAAATCCCTTGTGAGGCAATATCACGGCTCAAAACAACAGTGGCATCCAAGTGAGCAAACGTCGTTGCAGGGGATGGATCCGTCAAGTCATCGGCTGGAACGTAAACCGCTTGAACCGAAGTGATCGATCCTGATTGAGTTGAAGTGATTCGCTCTTGCAAGACGCCCATTTCTTCAGCTAGCGTTGGCTGATAGCCTACCGCGGATGGCATACGACCAAGCAGTGCGGACACTTCGGTTCCTGCCAACGTATAACGGTAAATGTTATCAACGAACAACAATACGTCACGACCTTTGCCTGTAGCCGGGTCTTTTGAATCACGGAAGTATTCCGCCATCGTCAAACCTGTCAAGGCGACGCGCAAGCGGTTTCCTGGTGGCTCATTCATCTGACCGTAAACCATCGCCACTTTTGATTTGCTAAAGTCTTCAGTGTTAACGACGCCCGCTTCTTGCATTTCGTGGTAGAAGTCGTTACCTTCACGGGTACGCTCACCCACCCCTGCAAACACCGATAGTCCTGAGTGCTTCAAAGCGATGTTGTTAATCAATTCCATCATGTTGACGGTTTTACCAACGCCTGCACCACCAAACAAACCAACTTTACCACCTTTCGCAAACGGGCAAAGTAGGTCAATCACTTTAATTCCCGTTTCCAAAAGCTCAGTGCTGTTTGATTGCTCAGCGTATGTTGGCGCCTCTCTATGGATTGACCATTTTTCTTCGGTTGGAACGGGGCCTGCTTCATCAATCGGGCGACCAAGCACATCCATAATTCGACCAAGCGTGCCGTTTCCAACAGGAACAGAAATCGGCGCGCCAGTGTTGGTCACCGGAAGGTTACGTTTTAAACCTTCGGTAGATCCCATCGCGATGGTTCGCACAATACCGTCGCCAAGCTGCTGCTGAACTTCAAGCGTGGTATCGGTGCCATCAACTTGCAGGGCATCATAAATTTGGGGGACGTCGTCACGGTTAAATTCAACATCAATTACCGCGCCGATGATCTGTACAATACGACCGCTACTCATCGCGTTCTCCTTGAAATTCTAAAATTAGGTAGTCAGTTAAGAAACGGCTGCCGCACCGCCAACGATTTCCGAGATTTCTCGGGTAATCGCCGCTTGACGAAGCTTGTTATAAACCAACTGTAAATCGTTAATCAACTCACCGGCGTTATCGGTTGCCGCTTTCATGGCGACCATTCGCGAGGACTGCTCAGAGGCGATATTTTCCATCACCGCTTGGTAAACAATTGACTCAATATAGCGACCAAGCAAGCCATCAATTAAAGTTTTGATGTCAGGCTCGTAAATATAATCCCAGCTTAATTCAGTTTGAATGGCGCTTTCTTCACCGCCAAACGCAGTTTCAGGTAACGGCACCAATTGCGTGACGGTCGGCTTTTGCGTCATGGCATTGATAAACTGGTTATAAACCACGTAAATGCGATCAAGCTTGCCGTTAGCATAATCATCAAGCATGGCTTGAACAGGCGCATTTAGCTGCTCAAAGGTAGGGTTATCACCATAATCGGTCACCGCTGAGGTGACATTACCGCCAAAATTTTTGAAAAAACTAACGCCTTTTGAGCCAATAACCGCAAATTCAGCTTGAACCGATTGACCTTCGTAGCTTTGGATATTTTTAGTGAGCGCTTTAAATAAGTTGATATTTAAGCCGCCCGCCAAGCCGCGATCTGAGGTGATGACGATATAGCCCACTTTATTGACCGCTCGCGACACCATATACGGGTGTTTGTAATCAGATGACGCATTCACCAAATGCGAGATAACCCGGCGCATACTGTCTGCATACGGGCGCCCCAATTCCATGCGATCCTGAGCTCGGCGCATCTTACTTGCCGCAACCATTTGCATGGCGCGGGTGATTTTTTGGGTGCTTTTAATACTGGTGACTTTGGCACGAATTTCTTTTAAGCTTGCCATAATGATTCCAATATAAGAGGATTAAAAAGCATTGGCGAGGCTGCGCTTGCTGCCACTTCGCAATCCGGATAACTGTTATAGACAAGCGTAGCACAAGTTAATGCGCGACGCTTTGTCCATAAAAGCCGCCGGTTATCTTAACTGCTGATCTTAATAACTGTGGTTTTGTTTAAAAGTTTCAATAGAAGTTTTTAAACGGTTGGCAATATCATCGTTATAATTTGCCGTGTCATTAATCTCAGTCATCAAGTCATTTTGCTCATCGAACATATAGCGAAGATAAGCGGTTTCAAACGCCCCAATTTTTTCAACTGGAATGTCTGATAAGTAACCTTCGTTTGAGGCAAAAATTACCGCCGCTTGCTCAGCAATAGACATCGGCTGATATTGTTTTTGCTTCATAAGTTCGGTGACGCGCTCACCGTGGTCAAGCTGAGCTCGAGTTGCATCATCAAGGTCGGAGGCAAACTGAGCAAACGCCGCAAGTTCACGGTACTGAGCCAAAGCGGTACGAATACCACCAGACAGCTTTTTAATAATTTTGGTTTGCGCAGAACCACCAACGCGCGAGACCGAAATACCAGCGTTCACCGCAGGACGAATACCAGCACTAAACAAGCTTGATTCTAAGAAAATCTGACCGTCAGTAATTGAAATCACGTTGGTTGGAACGAATGCTGAGACGTCACCTGCTTGGGTTTCAATGATCGGCAATGCGGTCAATGAGCCAGTTTTACCGGTCACTTCACCATTGGTAAATTTTTCAACGTAAGCGGCGTTCACGCGAGAGGCGCGCTCAAGTAAGCGTGAATGTAAGTAAAACACGTCCCCTGGATACGCTTCACGACCTGGTGGTCGGCGAAGTAGTAGTGAAATCTGACGATAAGCAACCGCTTGTTTTGATAAGTCATCAAACACAATCAAGGCATCTTCGCCGCGATCACGGAAGTATTCGCCCATGGTACAGCCAGAATATGGCGCGATATATTGCAGTGCAGCAGGTTCTGATGCCGATGCTACCACAACGGTGGTGTACTCAAGCGCGCCCGTTTCTTCAAGTTTACGAACGACGTTAGCAATCGTTGAGCGCTTTTGACCAACGGCAACATAAACGCACTTAATGCCCGAAGCTTTTTGCGCGATGATGGCATCAATTGCCATGGCGGTTTTACCAGTCTGACGGTCACCAATGATAAGCTCACGCTGACCACGACCAATAGGAATCATGGTATCAACGGCTTTATAACCAGTCATCACTGGCTGATCAACCGATTGACGGTCAATAACGCCTGGCGCAATTTTTTCAACTTTATCGGTCAATTTGGCATTGATCGGACCTTTGCCATCGATCGGGTTTCCTAGAGCATCAACAACGCGACCAAGAAGCTCAGGACCTACTGGAACTTCTAAAATGCGACCGGTACAAAAGGCTTTTTGACCTTCTTGCAATGGCAAATAATCCCCAAGAACCACCGCGCCGACAGAGTCACGCTCTAAGTTGAGCGCCATACCATAAATGTCGCCTTCAAACTCAATCATTTCGCCGTACATGGCATCTTCAAGACCATGAATCTGCACGATACCGTCCGATACTTTGACAATCGTGCCTTCATTTTTTGCAGTTGCACCCGCATCAAGGTCTTGAATTCGCTGCTTGATCAGATTACTGATTTCCGCTGGATTCAATTGTTGCATTGCCTTGTTTCCTTTAATAATGATAACCCGACCATTGACTTTGCGTCACCTCACGCAGACATCTGTGCGCGGCAAATTAAGCCATGAGTTGTGATTTTAACTGTTGTAACTTGCCGCGCATCGAATCATCGATCACCTTGTCACCGATTTTGATGGTCGCTCCTGCCAAAAGGCTTGGATCTACTGCTTCATGAATCACCACGCTTGCGTTCATTGAAGCGGCAAGCTTTGACTGAAACATCTCGCGCTGAGCGTCAGTCAAAGGATACGCTGAAGTCACATAAGCATCCAGCTGTTTTAAACTTGATGCTTTGTGACGGCGATAATGCTCATAAATAGCAGGTAGCAGTGCCAAACGCTCTTGCTGTGCAAGCTGCTGGATAAAGTTGGTAAGCTCAACGCTTACGTCTTGATAGCGCAACTCAGTTGCGCCGTGACCTTTTGTAGCATCAAGCAGTTGCTTAAGCGCAGATTCACTGGCGCCGGCAACGTTGCTGTTATAAAGGTCGATCAAGGCGGCTGATTTCAACTCAGCAGAAACAGCAGGATTGTCAAGCCATGATGAAAAATCATGATCATTGACAATGGTGCTGGCAATGAATAAGAAATCTTCCCACTCATTGACCACGCCATGCTCATGGGCATAGTCAAACGCCGCTTTTGCGTAGGGTCTTGCTAAGGTTGATAAGTCAGCCATATATCCTCACTATTACAGCTTTGCCGCTAGTTGGTCTAACATGCTGGCGTGCTTTTGCGCATCAACGTTGTCTTGCAAAATCTTTTCAGCGCCAAGAACTGATAACTCAGCCACTTGAGCGCGAAGGGTTTCGCGAGCTTGACTGATTTCTTGGTCAATCGCCGCTTTTGCTTGTTGGCGGATTCGCTCACCTTCAGCTTGTGCTTGAATTTTTGCATCCTCAACCAATTGGTTGGCGCTTTTATTTGCTTGTTCAATCAAAGCGGCAGCTTTTGACTTTGCCAAATTAAGCTCATCTTGAACGTCCTGCTCAGCCGTTGCCAAGTCCGCTTTTGCCTTTTCAGCCGCGCTTAAGCCTTCAGCGATTTTACGCTGGCGCTCATTGATGGCATTAATTAGGGGTGGCCACACGAATTTCATGCAAAACACCACAAATATTGCAAAAGCAATGGCCTGACCGATGAGGGTAGAATTGATATTCACGTGATCACCTCTTTATTCATGAAAATTCAGGGTCATTGACCTATTTGAGTGCCAAGATTCGCCTTGACCCTCAAATAACACTGAGCCTTCAGATTAACCGGCTAGAGGGTTTGCAAATAATAGAAGCATCGCAATACCAACACCAATCATCGGAACCGCATCAAGAAGACCTGCGACGATGAACATACGAGTTTGCAACTGTGAGCCAAGCTCAGGCTGACGCGCAACGCCTTCTAGAAACTTGCCGCCCAAGATTGCAAAGCCGATGCCGGTGCCAAGAGCGCCTAAACCGATAAGCAAAGCCACTGCGATAACTGTGTAACCACCTAATACTGGATCCATTGATGTATCCTCATTTACCTATTGAAAGTCTAATTAATGTTCGGTTGATGACGCAAGTGACAGATAAACTATCGTGAGCATCATAAAGACGAACGCTTGAAGGGTAATAATTAAAATGTGGAAGATAGCCCACGGTACAGACAACGCCCATTGAATCCAAAACGGCATTAGGGCAATCAATACAAAAATCAATTCGCCAGCATACATGTTACCGAACAGTCGCAGCCCAAGTGAGATGGGTTTAGCGATCAAGGTCACAAACTCTAAGATAAAGTTGATGGGAATTAAGATAATTTTTGCAATTGGATTTTTGGCACTAAAAGGGTGCAAGGTAAGCTCGCCAACAAAGCCGCCCAAACCTTTTTCTTTAATGCTATAAAAGATAATCAAAGCAAAGACGGAAAATGACATGCCAAGCGTGATGTTAGGATCGGTGGTTGGAACGATTTTAAAGAACACATGATGTGGGTCATATCCCATCATCGCACCGATTTGACCTGCCAGACTTGGAATAAAGTCAATCGGCATCAAATCCATAAGGTTCATTAAAAAGATCCAAACAAAGATGGTCAGTGCTAAAGGCGCAACCAGCTTTGAGGTGCCGCTATAAGAGTCGCGAACGTTGCTATCAACAAACTCAACAATCATCTCAACTGCAGCTTGGGTTTTGCTTGGAACGCCTGAGGTGACTTTTTTGGCAACCGACCAAAAAATGGCACAAAACACAATACCAAGACCAATCGACCAAAGCATGGAGTCTAAATGAATGGCGTTAAATCCCATTCGCCCCGCTTCTTCTGCGGTATGGGCAACAGTCCAACCCTCGCCCGGCAAATAGCCAAACGTCCAGTTGGTTAAGTGGTGAGAGATATACTCTGATGATGTCTGCTCGGCTGCCATAGTGTAAGCTTCTTATTAATCAACGATTCAATCAACTACCAAAATCTTGGTTGTCATGGTGATATTAAAACGGCTCATGCCGCGTTTTAACGCTGTTATCACCCACAACAGCCAACCCATCTTGCTTTTATAACTGCCTATTTTTAAAGGCAATTTTTTGGCTTTAACAAATTTTAGCTATCAAAAAAGGGCTTTTGACTAATCATCACCAGCCCTTGGTATCCACTCATAAATATTGGTGGTTGTTTTGCTAATCATCCATTTAGCAAATAATGAGTCAATATGTCGCGTTTAAGCGAAATATTCAGCTGTACATCTTAATGCAGCGTTGTAATCGTGTAAAGTCAATTATGACTTTTTTATCCCTTGTGTTACTAAGGGTTCCACGGTTCGCGTTTAGTAATCTGGCTTTGCGCTAATAAAAAAATTGTAAAATATTATTTTTGTTACAAGTTTATTTTAGCGATCGCTTAAAAAAGCGAATAAAATATTATGTCCAACCTGCATCAATACAAAGCCGATAATAAGCGCAGGGGCTGATAGCGACTGAATAAAGCTAAAAATTAGCGCAAATCCAAAAGCAATGATGAGCCATTTTATCATTTGACCTCGGTAAAGCTGGCTGACAATTTGCCGGCGCGCGCGATATCCTGAGTGCCAAAATACAAAGCGGGTAAAGACCCACTGAGCCACAAAGCTTAATAACGCTCCTAAAGCGGCGCTTTTGGTAATGATGCCATCACTTTTTAGCAAAAGCGCGTCAACCGACCAAGTGCTCAAAATTACAATCAACAAGAGCCAAGACTGCTGTTTGCTATAAGCGCTTAAATTCAGCGTTGGCTGACGCTTTGCCGGCTGGGTCATAAGCGATCCTATAGCTTAATTACGACTTATGGGAGCGCTTGGGACAGGCTTTGCCCAAAATAAAACGCCCCCATTATAAGGAGGGCGCAGCGCTTAAGCAAGTAAAATGTGACGTTTGTCAACCAATAAAAAATTCTAATTTGCAACTTAATAAATACTGATAATTTTCAATTATTTATAAGCCGCTATTTTAGCAAAAATCTGCCCTTAAGCCAATATTTTAAGCAAATATTGCTGCGATAAATAACCAGTATCATGAGGCGCAATGCGAAATTTGCTCAGCCATCTTACGCCAGCCGCTGATAAAATCAGTAGCGCCGCTCATGTCTTCTTGTTGAACAGTAACGGTTATAGGGTTTAATTTAGCGATCAATCCTTTTTTTGGCGCGCCTTCACTGATTAAGCACATTTGTTTTTTAGGGCGATGATCGCTTAGCCATTTGATTTGGGATGCCGTTGGCTCTAAGTGATGATCTGAGCTTAAACTTCCTGCAAAATTGAGCTTAAGCGTGGATTCAAGATAATGATAGGCGTCATGATATGACCAGTAAGACTTAGGCGATCGATTGGCTTGCACTTTTTTAACGGCATTATCCAAATCTTGAGCAAATTTTTGGGCATTGGCTTGATAAAGCGCTTTGTTTTTAGGGTCAGCGTGGCTATGGATCGCAGCTAGTGCTCGGGTGATGGCTTTGGCATTTTGCGGATCGAGCCAAAGGTGCGGATCTAAAGTATTTTTTATCGGCGTGCCTTGAATATCGCGAAGCGGAAAGCGATTAAAGGCGCGAAATTTAAATAATGAGATGCTATTTGGCGCTTTATTTAGCGTTGGCGCTAAATTGGCTTCTAATGGCGCGCCAAACCAAACCACAAATTTGCTGTCTTGAATGGTTTTAATGTCACTAGGACTGATCGCACCATGATGACCGACCTCCCCTGATTGCAAAATTTGCTTGGCAGGCGCCGCGCCTTTGGTGACCGCTTTACTTAGTAAATATAACGGATAATTGCTCACGCTGACCGTTGATTGGGTTGCCGCCGTTGCCAAAGTGCTGCTTGTAATTGCGACCCCACCAATCATAACGCCAAGCCCGAATTTTTTAGCCTGCGCATAAAATCGTTGTTGAAATAACGCCGTTTTGCTTAACATTGCTGCCATCACTCCTGTTTCAATTCTCTTAAATTACGATCTAAAATTGGTCATATCTGCCAAAATGACTTGCGGTTATTATTGCCTAAATATGAGCAACCACCTTGTTAGATAATATGTTATACTATAACAATTAGAATTCCTATGATTAATTTTGCTAAAAAGATGGTAAAGCGCTTGCGGCTTGTTACAATAGCGGGCGATTTTTAGGTGATGGCAAATGAGTTTGGTGTTTGATTAGCAATAAAAAATAAGGGCATAAGCGCTTATTCTTCAAAAAATGCCAGCTTTGTTTTTGTTTTATTAAAGGAGCGCGATATGACCAGCAAACCGTGTTGCAATCATATTCATGATGTCCAGCAATTTAGCCAAGATGAGATAACAGCGCGAATTTTGGCAGCAAAATCAGAGTGCGATCAGCGCGGCGTTCGTTTTACTCCGCTGCGGCAGCAAATTTATCAGCTGATTTTGGAATCTGATACGCCAATTGGCGCTTATGACTTAATCACTAAATTGCAGCAGCTGCGCTTAACCAGTAAAGCTGCTCCCGATCGTAAAAACGTCGCGCCGCCAACCGTTTATCGCAGTTTGGAGTTTTTATTGTCAGAAGGCTTGATTCATCAATTGACGTCGTTAAATGCGTTTGTGCCTTGTTGTCATCCGCGCGATAAACATACGGCGGCATTTTTGATTTGTGAGTCATGCCAGCGCGTTCAAGAATGCAGCAGCTTGCCGGTTCAAGAAATTATGAGCTTTGCTAAAGATGATGCCGGATTTTTGGTAGCTCGAAGCGTGATCGAGCTTGCTGGTGTTTGCGCCGATTGCCAATAACGCAAACCGTTCATCAGTTAGTTAAACACCGTTTTATAGGTTTTTTTTTAGCATTTTAACTTCTCATATCAGCTGTCCATATGCCCAATATTTCTAATCCAATAGATGCCAAAGTCGCTTCGGTTTGCTCATTAAAGCCGCTTGATTGCTCGCAAGCCGCCGCTTCTAAACTGCTCAGCCTTGATAATGTGGGCTACCGAATTGACCATCAAGTGCTGCTCAATCATATCAGCTTGCAGATTGCGCAACATGAAACCATCAGTATTATTGGTCCTAATGGCGCGGGAAAATCGACGCTTATTAAGCTGATTTTGGGGCTGATTGCGCCAACGTCCGGACAAATTCACGCGCATTTACCGCTACAACTTGGTTATGTTCCGCAGCGATTTAGCGTTCCTGCAATTTTGCCGCTTCGGGTTCAAGATTTGTTAAATCAAGCCAAAAAAGGCAGATTAACCGCTCAAGAAAACGCTTTTATTTTTGATAACCTTGCTATTAATCCGCTGCGACATAAGCAGCTTCGCTATTTGTCCGGTGGTGAAACTCAGCGCGTGCTGCTGGCAAGGGCGCTGCTTGAAAAGCCCAATTTGCTGATTTTAGATGAGCCAATGCAAGGCTTAGATCCTGAATCAGAAGTTTGGCTGTATCAGTTTATCGATGAGCTTCCCGATTTTTTGCGCTGCGCTATGGTGGTGGTGTCACATGATTTGCACTGGGTCATGAAAGGCTCGCGGCGAGTCATTTGTTTAAATAAGCACATTTGCTGCGAAGGTCAGCCAAGCGAGCTTGCCATTACTCCTGAGTTTCAAAAGCTGTTTGGTCACCATTATGAGCAGCCTTATGTTCATAAAGCCCACCACTGCGAGCACCATGCGCCGCAAGAAACGCTTTAACTTTATGAGCGATTAAAACGCCCAACCCAATGTTAACTTTTGGAAAAACCATTATGAGCTGGCTTTCAATCATCGCTCCGGCTTGGATTGCAGGAAGCATTTTAGCCCTGTTGTCAGCGCCGCTTGGCTGCTTGGTACTTTGGCGGCGGATGGCATTTTTTGCCGATGCGTTGGCTCATGGGACGTTATTTGGTGTCGGCTTGGCAATATTATTTCAGTTGCCCATTGGTCTTGGGGTGGCGCTGGTCAGCCTTTTGGTGGTGGCAGGACTGGTATTTTTAGACGATGAGCGCTTGCCAAGCGATGCTGTGTTATCGGTAGTGGCGGTGACTTTGCTTTGCTTGGGGTTATTAACGCTCACTCAATTGACCAATCAGCAAGCCAATGTTTTGGGATTTTTATTTGGTAGTTTATTGGAAGTTGACTGGTCAGATTTGCCGGTTCTTGCTGGAACTTGTCTGCTAGGAATTGCGGCGTTAGCCTATATTTGGCAAGCGCAAATCAAGCTTGCCACTTATGAGCCTTTAGCCAAAATTCAAGGCATTCACCCCTTAAAACAGCGGCTATTTTTTATGGGGATTTTGGCAGGGTTTTGCGCCATTGCCTTACAAGCGGTTGGCAGTTTGCTGATCAGCGGTTTGCTCGTGCTTCCTGCTTTAACGGCACGGCTTTATGCGTCAGCGCCCAAACAAATGGTGATTTTTGCTATGATTGCAGCGCAAGTTGGGGTAACTTTTGGGGTTTGGGGCAGCGTTTGGCTAGATATCCAAACCGGTCTTGCCATTGTTTTGATTTTAGCCCTCATTTTTTTGGCAGCCTTTATTTTATCCAAAATAACTTTAAAAAAATCAGCCTCTTAATAATAGCTATTTTATAAAAACTGTGCTATAACCCGACTAAATGTTCTTTATCGCCTGCAAAAATGGTCATTTTTTTTGGTGATCGCTTACAATATCCGCTCAAAATTATGACGATAAATAAGCTTGAAGGGATTCTGGCTTTTAACTTCAGGACTCAGCTTATGTCATCACTCAATTACCCTACCGCTTTTATCGATTCGATTGATCATCAAATTAATGTTTTACAGTTGTCTGATCTTCATATTACTGAGCTGACTCAAGGTAAAACGCTAGCGACAAATTATGACCAATTAAGCTGCTGTCAACGTTTTGAAAAACTGCTTGATCAAGCTTTAAAGGAGCCGATCCGCTGCGATTTGATTTTAGTTACTGGCGATTTGGTCAGTAAAGTTTGCCCTGATATTTATGATTATATTTTTACCGTTTTAGAAAATACCAACATTCCTTTTGCTTGCGTGGCAGGAAATCATGACGTGACCGATGAGCTTGGCGCGCATTTGCCCTTTGATCAGCGCACCTTTTTAGCCAAGCCCGCTGATGCGCGACTGCTGAGCCGCCACGTGATTGAGACGGCGAATTGGCAGTTGTTATTGATCGATTCGGCTATTCCCGGGAAAGTTGCGGGGGAAGTCAGCACAAGCGATATCAATTGGCTGAGTGATCAGTTAACAAATTGCGAAAAACCGGCGCTTATTGCTCTTCATCATCACGTTACCCCCATGCACTCAAGCTGGATTGATCAGCATATCGCAGAAAATGCCGATATGTTTTGGCAAAAACTTAGCCAATTTGCTAACCTTCGGGTTATTATCAGCGGTCATACTCACCAAGAGCACGTTAAACATCAACATGGCGTCACCGTTTATACGACCCCATCAACGTGCTATCAGTTCAAGCCGTTAGAAGATGACTTTACGATGGATATTGATGCCCGACCCGGCTATCGATGGTTGCAATTAGGCAACAATGGACAGGTTGCAAGCTGGGTCAAAAGAATGGATACTTGAGGCTACCCTCACCACCAAAAGCTTAAGCTGAATAATAACAGGTTATGGATAACTTATAATAAAGTCTAAAAGCAGCCTAAGGTACGAGGATAAGCGTAAGGAATAACTATAATTTTAGCCAAAAGTTTGCCCATGATTTTTGGGCAATTGTTGTAATAAAACCTTGATTTTAATGATTGTGAGGAGCGTTGCTTTAGCAACTCGTTTTATTGCCATTATTTGAAAAAGTAGGATACTAATATGAGCACCCTGACCACCAACCCAAACGAGATGAAATTTGCCCCCTACGCCCCAGCAGAAGATGAAGAATACATGTCTGAGGCGCAGCTTGAACACTTTCGCGCAATTTTACTAGACTGGAAGGATCAACTGATTGGCGAGGCGGATCGCACCAAAAGCTATATCCAAGATGAGTCGAGCGCCATGCCGGACATCAATGATCGCGCAACCCAAGAAGAAGAGTTTGCTTTGGCGCTGCGAACTCGTGACCGCGAACGTAAATTGATTCGTAAAATTGACAAATCAATTGCGGAGATTGATAACGAAGAATACGGCTATTGCGAGACTTGCGGCGTTGAGATTGGGCTGCGCCGATTGGAAGCCAGACCAACCGCAACGCAGTGCATTGACTGCAAAACCTTGTCAGAGATCAAAGAGCGCCAAAACCAAGGTCATACCTAAACGCTAAAACTTACTGTCAATCCCATAAGCGACCCCAAGTTTGGTCGCTTATTTTTTCACAATTTTATGTCCATATGACAAACCGGATCACGATTCATTCACCGCCTATGATGCCAAATGCCAGCGAACCCCGTGCTACCGACTTTTCAACTACCCCTTTAGTCAATACGAGCCATGCAAGCCATGACCAACGGCAACCTATCGGACGCTTTGCGCCCTCGCCAACCGGCGAGCTGCATTTAGGATCGCTGACCACCGCCCTTGCCAGCTACTGCCAAATCAAATCTATCGGCGGGCTTTGGCGATTGCGAATTGAAGACACCGATCATGAGCGCTGTGATGAACAGTTTAGCGAACAGATTTTGCTTGATTTAGAAGCGCTTGGGCTTTATTGGGATTTTGATGTGATTTATCAGTCCGAGCGCTTGGACATTTATAACGAGTTTTTAAATGACAAGCTTGCGCCTTTAACTTACGCCTGTTCGTGTTCCCGAAAGCAGCTGATGGCGTTTTGGGATCAACATAGTGACAATACGCCCGTATTGCCAAATGCCCAAACCACAGAATTGCCCTTTGATCATGATCCCAAAAGCGTTCAAGACGCCTTGGTTCGCAATCAGCGTTATCCTCGGCTTTGCTTACATAAAAAGCTCGCTAAAAGCGCCCATAAGCTTCGGATCCAGCTTCCTGAGGTCACTACGGGGTTTTTGGATGGTATTCAAGGACTACAATGGCAAAATCCGCAGCAGTCGCTTGGTGATATGGTGGTCAAACGCGCCGATGGCATGATCAATTATATTTTGGCAGCAAGCATTGATGATGGGCTACAAAATATCAGCCACGTGATGCGCGGCTTAGATATTTTGCCGATGACCAGCGCTCAAATGGCGATTATGGCAGCAGCAAACTTACCAAGCGTTGATCATTGGTACCATTTGCCGCTCATTTGTCACGCTGATGGTCAAAAGCTGTCTAAACAAAATCTTGCCACGCCGATCGATACCAGTAACCCAAGCGCGCTGATTCAGCAAGCATTAAGCTTATTAAATCAGCCGACCGTTGACCTTGATACGCCTGAGCGAATGCTCACGCAAGCAGTCGCTCAATGGGACAATCAGCCTTTGCAGCACGTTCATTTTTTGACCGCGCCAAAAGCTCTTGATTGAACTTATGAATATTATTAATAATATCGGCACTGACTGGGATCAATATTTGGCGTTTCTTTCCAAATTTTAAGCAATACCGCCATCATAATCAGGCTGACCACCATCGAGGAGCCGCCATAACTGAAAAATGGCATGGTCAAGCCTTTAGTTGGCATCGCACCCATATTCATCGCGGCATTAATCGTTGTTTGCGCAATAAAAATAATCGCAATGCCAAACGCGGTATAGCTCATTCGCATTTGCTTATGTTTGAGCGCGTTATAGCTGATGCGAAGGGCGCTGGCAATAATAAATGCCTCTAACAATAGCACCATTAACACGCCTAAAAACCCAAGCTCTTCACCGGTAATTGCCAATAAAAAGTCGGTGTGCGCCTCTGGCAAATGCGATAATTTTTGAACGCTTTCCCCGTAGCCGACGCCTGCAAACTCACCGCGACCAAAGGCAATCAAGCTTCGCGCCAGCTGATAATCCGTATCTTGGATGTCATCAAAGGGATCGATAAATGACAATGCCCGCGTCAATCGGTACTGAGCAAAAAAGATCGCCGCCACGGCAAGCGAGCTTAAAAACGCGCCCAGCGCCCAAAACATGCGATAAGGCGTCCCTGCCACATAAAAAATGGCAAACACCGTCCCTAAAATCACCACTAGCGAACCAAAATCCGGCTGAGCAAGCAATAAAACCGTTAAAATGCCCATCACCACAGAGATTCGCAAAAACCCATCCCAGCTGTTACGAACCTCAAACGATCGGCGAACCACAAAGTCGGAAACAAATAAGATCACCACAAGCTTTGCCATTTCGGCGACTTGGAAGTTAAACACCCCAAGATTAAACCAGCGCTTTGCCCCGTTAATCGGCGTTCCAAAAATAAGCACCGCTACCAACAGCAGTCCGGTCACGCCGAGCAAAAAAAACTGCGTCCCCGACTGGTACAACAGCCGAATAGGAACTAAAAAATAGACCAATCCTGCAAAAAACAGTCCAGCGGTGATATAAATGAGCTGACGGTTAAAAAAATACAGCTCAGATAACTCGCGGGTCAGCGCAAAAGGAATGGAAGCTGAGGCGACCATCAATAAGCTCAGCACCAAAATGCAGCCAACGCTGGTCAATAGCGCTGCCCGAGCGGATGGCAAGGAAAACAGACCATCATTTGCCAAATTGTCAGTGTATTTTTGCACCGACCGAGATAAAAAAGAGATTGCCATAATATTGATTACACTAAAAACAAAAAGCTTGGCGATTATCAATCGTGAATAATCTTAAAGCTGCTATTATGACTGACAATGACCATCATACTCAATCAAAACAACTCTCTAGCGCGCTTTTTATTGCCATTTTTCACTCAGACTTCAAAAGATCGCCAAGCTGTTAAGGCATTAGTCAATCATCGCTTGGACGTGGCGACTAAACGCTTGACCACGATCAGCAAAGTTTTTAAATTGATCAAGGCTTGCACAAGCAGGCGATAGCAATACCGCTTGAACTTGCGATAAGCTGCTTTCAACGATCGTTGCAATGGCTTGCATGGCGCGATCTAGCGTCTGGCAAGAGGTTACGCTTACCTCAGCGCTCAGCGCGCTTAAATCGGCGGCAATGTTTTGAGCATCTTCACCAATTAATAAAACGTGGCTGACGTAGTGATTGATTAACGGCACAAGCTCGCTAAAGTCTTGACCTTTGCCTTGACCGCCTAAAATGAGGAGCAATTTGCCATCTTTTGGTGCATAAACCGCCCCAAGACCTTCAATGGCTGCCATGGTTGAGCCAATATTGGTGCCTTTTGAGTCGTTAAAATAATCAATGCCTTGATGATTGGCGACAAATTGACAGCGGTGATCGAGCCCTGAAAAACTTTTGAGCGTGGCAATCATGCTATCAATCGGCAATCTGGCAAGCTCGCCCAATGCCAAAGCCGCTTGCGCATTTAATAAATTGTGACGACCTTTGATCATCAGCTCATCAGCACCAATCAATTTATGATTGCCTTTTGCCAAATAGGTTTGACCATTGTCAATGATCAAGCCAAAATTATCACCCGTTGGCGCTTGAATGCCAAAGCTTAAACAGGGCAAATCTTTGGCAAGTAACGGCTTGGTCATCGGATCATCGCGGTTGATGACCACCGATTTTGCCCCTTGAAAAATGCGGTGTTTGGCCTGATGATACCCTAACATATCATGATGGCGGTCTAAATGATCGGGCGACATATTGAGTACAGTTGCCACTTGAGCGTTTAAATTGCTGACCGTTTCTAACTGAAAACTTGATAATTCAAGAACGGCGAGCGCCATATCAGGATCATCAAGCAAATTTAGCGCTGGAATGCCAATATTGCCGCCGACGCCGACGTTGACGCCCGCATCTTTTGCCATTTGCCCCACCAAAGTGGTGACCGTGCTTTTGGCATTTGAGCCGGTAATGGCAACAATTGGCGCGCAATTAGCCTCACAAAACAGCTGGATGTCGCTGACGACAGGAATATTTTTTGCCTTTGCTGCTTGAATTGCCGGATGCTCAAGAGAAATGCCGGGGCTGATAATAATTCGGCAAGCTGTTAATAATAACTCTGGTTCAATCCCGCCAAATTTGCGTATGGTAATGGCATCAGGAAGCTGATTGGCAAGCGCAGGCGCATCACTTTCGTCAGTGACCGCAACACAAAAGCCTTGATGGGTTAAATATTTTGCCGCTGATAATCCAGATTGCCCAAGTCCGATGACCACTTGCAGGGGGGTTGATAGATTAGGGGCGAGGCTTGCAACCGTCATGATGACATCCTTAGCAGTTCAAATAATGGGCAGTGGGAAAGTGGGGCGTGACTTAAAAAGGCAAATAAAAAGCGATTAAAACGTGTCAATGCCCTTTTATTTTTGTGTAGGCATCATAACGGTATCGTTTAATTTTCGGTACTTTTTTTTACGCGCTTTATGCTATGATGCGCCTAAATTTTTGCGATAAAGCACTTAGGTCACGCCTTTATTATAGGGCAAGTTTCGCCAATTTGCTTTTGATTCGATGCAGCTAATTTATGACCTCTTTTTTTGATGACGTTCGTGACGAGTGGTTTTCCAATGTTCGCGGTGATGTGTTATCAGGGCTGGTAGTTGCCCTAGCGCTCATTCCCGAGGCGATTGCCTTTTCTATCATCGCTGGGGTCGATCCAAAAGTGGGGCTTTATGCCTCATTTTGTATTGCGGTGGTGATCAGCTTTGTTGGCGGTCGTCCGGCGATGATTTCGGCGGCAACGGGGGCGATGGCGCTGGTGATGGTCGATTTGGTTGCCGATCACGGTTTGCAATATTTGCTAGCGGCGACGCTGCTTTGCGGCATCATTCAAGTCATTATGGGCATTCTTAAGCTTGGCAATTTGATGCGCTTTGTGTCGCGCTCGGTGGTGATTGGTTTTGTCAATGCGCTTGCCATTTTGATTTTTTTGGCGCAATTGCCTGAGCTGAGTCCTTTTACCGAAGGCGTCACAACGATCACTTATGCTATGGCGGCAGCAGGACTTGCCATTATTTACCTGTTTCCTTATCTGCCAAAAATCGGTCGGCTGATCCCCTCGCCGCTGGTTTGTATTGTTGGGCTAACCGCCGTTGCCATGGCATTACACCTTGAGGTTAGAAATGTCGGCAGTATGGGCGATTTGCCAGACGCGCTGCCGATGTTTTTATTGCCAAATATCCCGCTTAATTTGCAAACGCTGATCATCATTGCGCCGTATTCATTAGCGCTGGCGGTGGTAGGACTGCTTGAATCGATGATGACCGCCACCATTGTTGATGAGTTAACCGACACCCCAAGCAATAAAAACCGCGAGTGCCGTGGTCAAGGGATCGCCAATATTGTCACCAGCTTTTTTGGGGGGATGGCAGGCTGTGCGATGATTGGTCAGTCAATGATCAATGTCAAATCTGGCGGCAGAACGCGGTTGTCCACGCTGATCGCCGGTGTGGTGCTGCTAATTTTGGTGGTGTTTTTAAGCGACTGGGTTCGCCAAATTCCGATGGCAGCATTAGTTGCGGTGATGATTATGGTATCGATTGGCACGTTTAATTGGCAGTCGATTCGCGAGTTTAAAACCCATCCGACATCATTTAACATTGTCATGCTTGCAACGGTTGCCACCACCATTTTTACTCATAATTTGGCTTATGGCGTTTTGGTTGGGGTGCTGCTCTCAGCGCTGTTTTTTGCCAATAAAATCGGTCAGTTTTTAACCGTGACTAGCCACTATAGTGATGATGGCAATACGCGCTATTACTACGTTCAAGGTCAGGTATTTTTTGCTTCAACCACGCCTTTTTTAGCCAGTTTTGATACCAAAGAGGCGCTTGATCGGGTCGAAATTGACGTCAGCCTTGCCCATTTTTGGGACGTAAGCGCCGTCGATACGCTTGATAAGCTGGTCATTCGCTTGCAGCGCGAGGGCATTGATGTCAAAGTGGTGGGGCTCAATCACGCCAGCCGAACTTTGATTGATAAGTTCTCCATCCATGACAAGCGGGATATCGGTCTGCTCGATTAGATCAAAATCTCAATACCCTCGATTGCTTCTGCTTAAAACCAAATCTCACCCATTTTGATGATAACGATAAAGGTGCCAATGTGAGTCAGTTAAAGCCTGATAGCGTGATTGCCTGTTTAGATTGTCCCAACCATGTTCAAGCCGTGCTCGACGCCAGCCTTTGGGCAGCTGCAAGGTTACAAGCTCCCATTGGGCTGCTTCATGCTGCCCCAAGCTTATCGCAAAAAGCGGCGATCGATTATTCAGGGTGCCTTAACATCGATGACGAAAGCCATTTGCTCGACACCTTTACTAGCCATGAGCAATTGAGCAACGCCCAATTAAAAATGAAAGCCAAAGCTTTGCTGGCAGACGCCGAAGCTTACTGCGAAGAGCAGCAGCATAAACGCAAAGTCTATGCCCTGCACCGCCATCAAAGCTTGATTGACAGCCTCGATTATGTGGACAATCAATCAAGGCTTGTGGTCATCGGTCATCACGTCACCTGTAAGCCCTCATTAAGTCAGCTGATTCGGCTCAGTCACTGCCCGATCTTGGTCACTCACGCGCCGTTTGTCGCCCCAACGCAAGCTTTATTTGCCTTTGACAACCGCGCTTGCGCCCAAAGAATGCTCAACTGGCTTTGTAAAACGCCGCTCGTTCGCGCCTTGACCGTTCATATTGTGATGGTCGGCAAACAAACTGAAGAAAATATCGAGTCGCTTCGAGAGGCTTATGCCAGGCTCAAACAAGCAGGGATTGCTTGCAAAAAAACCTTGATTGACGGTCGAGATGTGACGCAGATCTTAAGTGAATATCAAAAGGAGCATAACATTGGGCTGCTTATGACCGGCGCGTTTGGGCAATCAAGGCTGTTTGAGCTGATTCAAGGCAGCAACACCAAAAAAATGCTCGAAGCGACCAAAACCCCTTACTTATTATTCCCTAAAGTCACTATTGACACCTAATGCATGAAGCTTGATTCTCATGTCAATTGTTAACGCTGAGCGCCTATCTCGTTAAGCGCGATTAAATCAGGTTATAATAAATTGATACGCTCACCAATTCATGACCAAAGAACTGCGAAGTCAATCGTAAGATCAATAACATCAATACTAAGGATAGGATTATGAAGCTGATTACGGCAATTTTAAAACCTTTTAAACTCGATGATGTCCGAGAAGCCTTGTCTGAGATTGGCGTAAATGGCGTAACCGTCACCGAAGTTAAAGGCTTTGGTCGGCAAAAAGGTCATACTGAGCTGTATCGCGGCGCCGAATACGTGGTTGATTTTCTACCAAAAGTTAAAATTGAAGCGGCAGTTGTTGATGAAATGGTTGATCCGGCAATTGAAGCCATCACGCGAGCGGCAAGCACCGGCAAAATTGGCGATGGCAAAATTTTTGTCACCAATCTTGAGCAAGTCATTCGCATTCGCACGGGCGAAACGGGCTCTGATGCGCTATAAGTAAGTTTTAAATTAAAACCCTTTAACCTAAAAAATCCTGAACAACCAGCGTCATTCAGGATTTTATAAGATCGTTTTAAACCATTAAAAGCTTATTTCTTTTTCCAAGTTTGAGATCTTGAAAAGGGTCCTAAGTGACCTTTTAGATTTAAGTCATTACCGCTTAAGCTTGCAGTCAAACGGTAGGTTTTATTTTTTTCAGGGTCAGTGATCGAGCCGCCGCTGTATTTGCCATTGCCATCAGCTTTTAGCCCTGAAATGACCGTCATTCCGATATATTTTTTGCCTTTTTCAGTAGCCGTGCTGACGATTTTACCGCTTAGGACGCCGTTATTTTCGGTGATTTTGACCACCGCTTTTGGCTTACCTTCATCATAAGTCTGCCAAGTAGTGTTGGCAAGGGGGTCAGCTGCAAAGGCAACGCTTGCCAAGCCCATTCCGGTAACGAGTAACGCAGATTTAGAGAATAATTTCATAATCGACTCCTGTCAATGTTCAATCAATGATGATTGTGATCATTCAATGCTATCAATCGGGTAAAAGCGGCTTATTTTAATCAAGTAAACCTTTACCAGTTAATATCATTATAAGCAATTTCCAAATTTTGCCTAGTAGTTTTTTTATAGAATAATATTGCTATAAAATCAAGACTATAGCCTAGTTTTATAAAAAAGGATTTTTGATTTCATGGTCACTTTGGTCATCAATATCCTTTGACGCCAAATCATTTTTCAGATAACGGTCATCACTTTGAAAGGCAGTGACAATTTTGCTGGCAAGCTCAAGCAGCGCTTTTGCCTGCTCAAAGCCTTCAGAGTTAAAATTCAGGTCAATATCCCCATAAATGCTGATTTTATCGGTTTGGTTTTCAATGACCAAATCCCCGATTTGCATGCTTTGTGAGTCGTTGGCAAACGGATCAATCACGGCGCTCTCCTAAAAATTATCATTAAGCCTGAAACTGAGTTACCAGCCAATCTACGATCGCCATGACAAAAAGCTGCCACGTGGGCGCTTTATTTTCAGGAGTATCAAGGCTTGGCGACTGGTTGGCGTCCAATGGCAAATTCAGCGCTTGCGATTTACTTCTGCCATCCAAAACTGGCAGCACATCGATGCCTACTTTGTCAGTCAACTCATTGATGCTGATCACCTCAATGCGCTCGGACTCATCATTGGGCGCAAAGTAGGCGCCCGCTTGGTTTAATTTTGGAATATAAACCGCTTTATAAAAATGGCTTGGCACCAAAACGCGACCTTTGAGCGTTTTCACCTTGGTGTCTAAAAAAGCCACGCCCGTTACGCTATAAACTTCGCCGTATTGCTGAGTTAATTGCCGCGTTGCCGTTTCAATATTGCGCCAAATGTAGCGGTTATTTCTTGGTGACTGCGGGGCAATATTGGCAAGGCTAAAGCTGTCATATTGCTGCTGGCGGTTTGCCATATTGCCATTGGGCGCTAAATGACCGCGATCAAATCCTGATTTGGAATAATCGCTTAAGGTCGCGCGAATCGATTTTGGCAGTCGGCTTTCTTCATGAAAATTATCTTCGCGGCTGATTTTTTTGGCATCATTGATGCGCTTTTTGGTCAAGTGCTCAGCTGACCATAAGGGCGTTTTAGTGACGCCTGAATACATGACCGCAAAGCCGCTAAAGCATAAAGGCTGAGTGCCTTGACTCAGCTTTTTGTTGGTAAATTCAGGATAAATGCCACCATAAAATGAGTCACTACAAGCACTTAACTCATCTGCCAAAGCAGCAGTTGATGGCAGAACAAGCATCAGACTAAAAAAAATGTAGGTGAGACAAGATAAACCTTGGCGATAAATGAACGTCATAGCAGCGCTTTCATAACTAACTTAAACGCTATCCTAGCAGCCAAATGGCAAGCTGCAAAGCGCTGATTTGACAAAATTAAGGCTTTGAGTCTTGCTTTACGTGACAATGCTTGAAGATTTCGCTATACTAAGCGCTCAAAAAACTGGGCGCTTAAAAAAGCGACTAGCTTTTTGATTGGTGAAGTGGCTGAGTGGTCGAAAGCGCACGCCTGGAAAGTGTGTATACGTTAATAGCGTATCGAGGGTTCGAATCCCTCCTTCACCGCCAATCTTATGAAATCTCAATAAAATATAAGTTTTCCGAAACATTCCTACCTAAAAATTCTTTTAACATCCTATCTTATATAGCTTTTTCGCTGTAATCACGATTTTTTGTTTTATTAAATAATCGCTAAAATATTTCCTTAAAAACTAATACGGTCAAGGTAATTAATCTAAACAAAAAAAATGACGCCCAATTAAAGCGCCATTTTTAAAGATTGATTGCTGATTTGGATTATTGCCGATTAACCTCGGTGATAATTGGGCTGTTGGTGTTTAATTTTTGCATGAGGTGCATGGTCAGCTTTTTTTGGCTGATGCTTTGGCGCCACTACTTTTTGCTTGCCATGATAAACGGGTTTATGTTTATTATTAACCTTGGCATGTTCTTTTTGATGATGAACTTGCGGCGCATGCGGCTTAATAGGCTGCGGGGCAGCATTGGCTTGACCCAACATTGCAAAACAAGCGGTGGCGGCGACTACTGAACTTAACAAAATATTCTTCATTATCATTATCCTTTGGCGTGATCACCGTAGTGATCGTAGTTAATGGCGCTTTTATAATACAAACGCCGCTATCGACCCCTTAATAATAATAAAGATCAACGTTAAGTAGCTTCATAAAACCTAAAGAAAGGTAAAGATAATCTTGATAGTTTTCTTAAATGATGCGCTTGTCATGGTTTGGGTGAGGTTTTCTAAAAATTAGCAATCATAAAACCAAAAATCTGATTTTTTCATCACTTATTAGTGACTGATTTCCCAATCCGCCGCCCCATAAATTGCATGATCGTTTTGCGTATAAAGCGCCCAAAGCGCATTGCCAAAATCAAAATGCCACCACTCCGTCGGCAAGTTGGTGAACCCAGCGCTCGTCATCACGTGATATAACAATCGGCGATACTCGCAAGCATCAATATCGGGGAATTTTTCATAATACGAGGTGTGCGAGCGTTCAGTGGGCTCATCAAAGTCTGATCCCATATCAAGCCAATCTTTGGTTTGCCGATTAAATAACGTTACATCGAGCGCGCCGCCTGTCAAATGCGGACTGATAAAATTGGGCAAAACTGGCGCGACAAAATCTAGCAGCAATTGCTCTTGATCGGTTTTACTTAAATACGCGTAGTCTCGTTTTATTGTTTTTCGAATATCATCTTGGACGCCGCTTTGCACCTCACGCGAGCGCCAACCATCAAGCACCATAATCCCTAAATGATCCGGCAATAATGCGGCGGCTTGCTGCAATCTTTGGATCACTGACGACCTTGCCACGCAACTATCAATGGCGTTTGGGATATTTTTTGCAAAATAAATCGGATAAGACCGTAAGCGCTCATGATTAGGAATAGGCTCAAGCACTTCATCGCAATCAATGATGGGAACTTGCTTTGTGGTTTCCCAACTAAAATGAGGTAAATTTGGAATAGCAGGTGAAGTCATAACAATCCTTGTTTTATAATTTGATCTTAAATTTGAGCGATTAACGCATTGATTATAATTAATTTAAAATTTGATAAGGGCTTTATTTTAGCTTTTATTGAGTTAAACCGTTTAAAACGCACAAGATGTTATTTTGATGTAAGGAGAGTATCAGTTCGGATACCAAGTAGCTGTCATCGTTTTAAAGTTCGATTATAGTGTAGGAAAATCTAAGCGGTTCATTACATGATAAAATTTGAGGAGTTTATTATGAAAAAATCAGTCACCATCAAATTAGGATTGGGCATCGCAGCCGTGCTTGGCTTGAGCGCTTGCGCAGGCGGGATGTCAGGCGGCGCTACTTCAGGATCAGGGCAATCGCTCGTCACTCAATTTCCCGTTGAGACTGCAATATTAAATATCTATACCAAATCACGAAGCGAGTCTTTGGTCGCCAATATCGGCAATCAAACGGCGACCGCTGATATTAAAGTCACGCCAAAAGGCAATTTGCGCTTTAACAATAAAACCGTTCAAGGCGCTGAAGTGAACACGATCAATAAGGTTAACGGTCAAGTCACCGACCAATCGGTTGCTATTAACTATTTTACTTTAAATCCGCTCACTTTTTACGGCTTTACTGACAGCAAAGGTCAATACTCAACTGCGACCCAAACCAGCGCCATTCCTAAAATGGCAAATATTGGTGCCTCAAGCCTTTTGATAAAAGAAGACGTTTATAGCGACAACAGCATGCGTAAAAAAGTTGGCACTTATCATCAAAGCTGGTCATTGTCGCGTGACAGCAACACCACCGCTTGGTTTTGTATCGATACCACGGACAATTTACTAGCAAGCCAGCCGCGCGAAGGCACCTCATCAGAGTGCTATAAAATCAACGTTCGCGGCGATATTCTTGCCAGTAAAGTCACCTTAACCCCGCCTAGCGGCAACATTAATAACGCAATTGTCTTTAACAGTCGTTAATCTTAAATTTATTTTGGGTGATACCATCCAAGGCTCATGGCTTTGGATGGTGATCATTGAACAAAGCGCATAGCTTTGGATGGTAATGATTGAAGCTTTTTAATTTCTTAGTTAATCGTAATTTCATAATTAAAATGCGCCGCCATTCCTAATGACTCGCGGTATTCAATCGGCTCATTATTAAGATTTTTGGCAATCCGGCAAATTTTTACTAAACTGTCTTCTTTGTTATTGTCTAAATGATCATCGATGTAATCTTTAATCACGCTCAACTTTTCTAAAGCCGATGCCACAAAATGACCGCAAGTTTGGTAGTAAAACGGATAAAGTAAGTTGTCAAAATCGGCAGGCGTCAATTGCGTAAATGGTTGAAATAAGCGCTTTGGCAGCCAAATTTTTTCGCTCACCACCACCTTATCTTCCATCAATCGAACGCGCTCTAAATAAATCAGCTCTTCATCGGCTAACAGGTTAAGCTGTTGGTTAATTGCCTCAATTGCCGAAACTGTTTTAATGGTTTTTACCACACCAATCGGTGCCGCATTGTCAGCGCCTTTAGGACGAAACTTAAAAAACCGAAGCAAGGATTGATCAAAATTTGGCGGCTTTAAAAACGTGCCTTTGCCTTGATGTTTGATCAAAATGCCATCGTCAACCAATCGCTCAACCGCTTTTCGAACGGTTCCTACCGACACCTGATAGCTGTCAGCAAGCTCTTGCTCGCTTGGCAGCGCTTTATTTTCATCCCAGCGCCGACTGGTGAGCATGTCTTGAATGTTTAGCCGAACCTGCTCATAGCGCGGTATTTTTAGCTTGGGCAGGACTGATTTCATATCAAATTCCATAGGCTTCGGCTCCATGTTAGAAGTAGCTTTTGAGCGCTTGATAGCTTTCTTACCAATCAAAAAGGATTTGACAATCATAACATGATGTTTTTTAATAATAAAATAAATTCATATATATGTTTATATGTATTTTAAACCAATATCAAAAAAGCACGTCGTCGAGGTCAAGGAGCAGACATGACTTTTTATATTCTTGCCGCCATCATTTTATCTATCGTGCTTGGCTATACCACAAAGATCAATATTGGCTTGTTTGCCATTGTCTTTTCTTATCTGATTGGCTGCTTTGGCATGGGGTTAAAAGCCAGTGAGGTGATTGAGCTTTGGCCCATTAAGATCTTTTTTATCATTTTTGCGGTCACGTTGTTTTACAATTTTTCTTTAGCGAACGGCGCGCTTGAAAAGCTGTCCAATCAGCTGATTTATAAATGCCGAAAATTCCCCTCACTGCTGCCGCTTGCTATCTTTTTTGTAGCAACGATCATCTCAGGACTTGGGGCAGGATATTATACGGTGCTCGCGTTTATGGCACCAATGACCTTGCTGCTTTGCCAAAAAACTAAGATGAACGTGGTGATTGCCGCGCTTGCTGTCAACTATGGGGCGCTTGCAGGCGCTAACTTTATGACCTCGCAAAGTGGGGTGATTTTTCGCGGGCTTATGGATACGGCAGGGCTGACCACAGATACCGCGTTTCGCTATTCTTCAGGAATTTGGGCGGCGACGTTTATTATTCCGATTGTGGTGATGGGTGTTTATAGCCTTATCAATGCCAGAACCAATAAAATCGCCATTGAGGCGGTGCTTCCTGAGCCGTTAGATGCCAAACAAAAAAAATCCATTTGGCTGATTTTTATCATGATGGCGATCGTTTTGATCGTTCCTGTGCTAAATTTGTTACTGCCTAATGTTGACGCCATTGCCTTTTTAAATGCGCGGATTGATATTGGTTTTATTGCGATATTTTTTGCCATTATCAGCTTATTTTTAAAATTGGGCGATGAAAAAACGGTCATCAGCTTGGTGCCTTGGAACACGCTCATTATGATTTGTGGCGTTGGGATGCTCATCAGCCTTGGGGTGAAAGTCGGTGTTATCGATGAGTTGACCGAATGGCTAAGTACCAACGTTCCGGTTTGGCTGATTCCCGTTTTGGTATTTATCATCAGTGCCATTATGTCCATTTTTGCCAGCACGTTAGGTGTGGTAGCTCCCGCCTTATTTCCAATCGTTCCTGCGTTAGCGGCAGCTTCCGGATTAAATCCATTATTGCTGTTTATTTGCATTATCGTTGGCGCTCAAAGCTCCTCTATTTCACCATTTTCATCCGGCGGCAGTTTGATCTTGGGGTCATCGCCCGCCGACATTGATAAAAGTAAATTGTTAAATGCGCTGCTGTTTAAAGCCGTTCCAATCGGGGTTGGCGCAGGGCTTTTAGCAACATTCATCATTCAGTGGGTGTTTTAGCCCAAGCTGATTTAAAAGGGGATTATTATGTCAATGATCGATACCCATGCTCATGTGTTCTCAGCGCAATCGGCATTTATTGCTAACGCTCGCTATCGCCCTGATTATACCGCTTGTGTTGAGGACTATATCAACATCCTTGATGATCATGGCTTTGATCAAGGGGTGCTGATTCAGCCAAGCTTTTTGGGAACGAATAATGAGGAGATGCTGTCAGCGATTGCAAAATTTCCGGATCGGCTCAAAGGCGTTGCGGTTCTTGATCCTATGGTAAGCCCAACTGAGCTTGAAACATTAAATGCTCAAGGTATTTTGGGCGTTCGGCTCAATTTATTTGGGCTGCCCTGCCCTGATTTGCGCCAAAAGCCGTGGTCAAGTTTTTTGGCGCGGTTAAGTCAATTTGACTGGCAACTTGAGCTTCATGCGCCGCCAAGTTTTTTGATTCAATTGCTCCCTCAATTAAGTCCTTACGATTTAGATGTGGTCATTGATCATTTTGGTCGGGTTGATGCAGATTTAGGCATAGCCGATCCTGACTATCAGCAGTTATTGTCACAGCTTGATCCGCGCCAGCACTGGGTTAAAGTGTCAGGATATTATCGCTTGGATCACAAGCAACATTTGCAACCTGCCATTGATGCCTTTCATCAGCTGATAAATTGCGGGATGCGTGAGCGCTTGGTTTGGGGCAGCGACTGGCCGCACACCCAATATGAAAGCCAAATGAGCTTTAGCAAAGCCCTTCATAATTTTGAAACCATCGTTGATAACGCTGACCTTGTAAAAAAAATCATCACAGAAAATAATGCCCGCTTATTTCAATTTTAATATTGATTACAGGCAAATCTTGAATGGCTGTTTTGCAATTAAAATATCCTTTATAATACTAAGGTAATCCTAAGCGCTGAATGGTATCGGCGCTTTGGTTTTTTTGATCGTCCGTTATTACCTTGTCATTCATAGTTAGGACAGATATGCGCCCAATTGCCTCAACAAGCCCAAATACCCCCGAGCTGCTTTGCCCTGCCGGCACGTTTAAAAACATGCAATACGCCTTTGCTTATGGCGCGGACGCCGTTTACGCCGGGCAGGCGCGATATAGCCTTCGGGTTCGCAATAATGACTTTGATGAGGACAATTTGCGCCGCGGCATTGATTATGCGCACAATTTAGGCAAAAAGTTTTACGTCGTCGTTAATATTCAAGCGCATAACGCCAAGCTTGCGACCTTTATCGAGGACATTCGCCCGATTGTTGAAATGAAACCGGACGCGCTGATTATGTCGGATGCCGGAATGATTATGATGGTTCGCGAAAACTTTCCCGACATTGACATTCATTTATCCGTTCAAGCCAATGCGGTGAATTGGGCAACGGTCAAATTTTGGCAATCGATGGGAATCAGCCGCGTCATTGTCTCGCGCGAATTGTCCATCAAAGAAATTGGGCAAATTATCGATCATGTTCCTGGCATGGAAATCGAAGTTTTCGTTCACGGCGCGCTTTGTATGGCGTACTCAGGTCGCTGCTTGCTGTCCGGCTACATCAACAAACGCGATGCCAATCAAGGTACTTGCACCAATGCTTGCCGCTGGAATTACAATACTTATCAAGCCGTTGAAAATGAAACCGGCGATATTGTTCCGGTAACAAACACCCAAAATGGCTTTGAAAATGCACTTGGCAGTGCGGTTGAAAGCTCAAGCGTTCAGCAATTTGCGCCACTCAATACGCCGTCCGACCAAGTTGTCCTTTTAGAAGAGCAAAACCGCAAAGGCGAGCTGATGGCGATGTTTGAAGACGAGCACGGCACCTATATCATGAATTCCAAAGACTTACGAGCGGTGGAACTCGTCCCTGAGCTTGTTAACATGGGTGTTCATTCGCTTAAAATCGAAGGTCGAACCAAATCACACTATTACGTTGCCCGAACGGCTCAAGTTTACCGCCGCGCCATTGATGATGCGGTCGCAGGAAAGCCCTTTGACCAAAGCTTAATTGCCGCCCTTGATGGTCTTGCCAATCGCGGCTATACCGAAGGCTTTTTGCGCCGCCATATCCATAGCAGCTACCAAAACTACGACTATGGCGCGTCCAAAACTGACCAACAGCAATTCGTTGCCGAAGTCATTGAAGTCAGTCAAGGCAAGCTTACTTTAGAGATTAAAAATAAATTAAGCATGGGTGATACCATTGAAATCATGACCCCAAAAGGCAATTTGACCACCATCTTGACCGAACTTTGGGACAACAAAGGTAACGCGATTGACGCCGCGCTTGGTTCAGGTTGGCAGGCGCAAATTAATAATCCGTTTCAAGACTTAAGCGCTGACGATTTACAATTTGCCTTAATCATGAAAAATATTAACGCGCCGATTTATTCTTAACTTCTACATTTTCATTAAAAAGGTTAAAAGGCGGGTCAATATGGCGTTAAAAATCACCAAAGACTGTATCAACTGCGACATTTGCGAGCCTGAATGCCCAAACGATGCCATTTTTTACGACCAAAAAGGTCAAAAAACCTACGTGATAAATCCTGAGCTTTGCACCGAATGCGTGGGGTTTTATGACAAGCCAACTTGCGATAAAGTCTGCCCGATTGATTGTATTATCAAAGATGAGGCGCATTTTGAAACGCCAGATGAGCTGTTAGCGAAATATCAAACGATTTGGGGGAAGTCTCAGGATAACCTTATCCTATAGTTTGGTTATAAAAAGCCTACTGAGGGCAAAATTAACTGGGCTATAATCCTGCTATTTAACGGATTATTTTGCAGGACATGGACTACTCTTTATTTATTAATATTGTTTTATTTATTCATTTTTTACTGCTTATGATCATCGCGCTGCGCATTTTAGCCCGTGATGATCTGACCTCTCCGGCAAGACTGTCGTGGCTTGTGGTGCTATTTTTACTGCCCTATCTTGGGGTGGTGATTTATTGGTTGTTTGGCGAGGTTCATTTAGGTCCCGAATTTACTAAAAAATATCAGCAAATCATCGACACGCTTCACAGTCAGCACCCTGAAGTTTTAGGTGACCGCCAAGTGCTAGAGCAAACCATTCCACCGGAATACCAAGCCGCATTTGCTTATTCTGCTGCTGTCACCGGTTATTTTCCAGTTTTGGGAAATTCGGCAACGCTTATGAAAGATGCCAATGATACGCGCCGACACATGATTGCCGACTTTGATGCGGCAACGGATCACATTCACGTGCTGTATTATATTTGGCTTGAAGATGATATGGGAACGGCTACGGCAGAGGCGCTCATTCGGGCGGCAAAACGCGGCGTCACTTGCCGGGCGATGGTCGATGGCTTGGGATCGCGAAAGTTCATTCATTCAAAGCTTTGGCAAGATATGAAAGATGCCGGCGTTCAGGTCAGCGTTGCCCTGCCTTTTAAAAACTTTATCAAGGTGATTTTGTTTAGCCGAATTGATTTGCGCAATCACCGCAAAATTACGGTGATTGATGGTCGCATTGCCTATTGCGGCAGTCGCAACTGCGCGGATCCTGAGTTTCGCGAAAAGCCCAGATATGCGCCATGGATTGACATTATGCTTCGGGTTGAAGGTCCCATTGTCGCGCAAAATCAGCTGCTGTTTGCAAGCGATTGGCTCACGTATAATTCTGACACGCCGCTTGACAGCTTTTATTATGACACGACCAAGACCCAAAACGGCTTTGTCACGCAAGTCTTTGCCGATGGTCCCACCCAAAAGCGGGATACTTCGCCGCAGTTTTTAGGGGCGCTGATCAGTCAGGCTCAAGATACGTTGATCATTTCGACGCCGTATTTTGTTCCGGATTATTCGCTGGTTAGCATTTTATGTGCTACCGCTCAGCGCGGCGTTGATGTCACGATGATTTTTCCAAAAAATAATGACTCATTTGTCGTTGCCGCCACCAGTCGCAGCCATTATTGGCAACTGCTTGATGCAGGGGTGAAGATTTTTGAATACAATCCGGGACTGCTTCACGCCAAAACCTTGACCATTGACGGTCAAATCAGCCTTATTGGCTCAACCAACCTTGATTTGCGCAGCTTTGATTTAAACTATGAAAACAATATTTTAATTTATGACCAAAAACTTACCCGTGAAATCATCGAGCGCCAAGCAGATTATATCGCCGACTCAGATGAGATCACCTTTGATGAGGTCAAAAACTGGTCGCTGCCGCACCGAATTTGGAACAACGTCATTGCAACCATGGGACCTATTTTATAACGGTATTTTTAGGGGTTAGGTGCGTTTTTGAAGAACAAAAATCACAAATCGCGCCTGCGTTTTAAAGCTTGACTTTAAAGCTGAATTGAGAAGTGCTTCACGATTTGCAAGCTTAGCGCGGTAGCTGTAAGGGGTCATGGTCAATAAATCGGTAAGCTCATTTTGAGACAAATTGAGCGTCGTTTCGACCTCAACGCGATCAATCAGCTCAAAATACGGCGCTAACTCTTGTAAAAACTTGTCCGAATCGTGCTCACGAACGTCGTCAAATAAGGCTTGGCGAACGCTTGCTAAATGACCTTGATCAGGTTTTGCAATCAGCAAATAGCCGCCCGATTCTAAAACTTCAAAAAAAGGCTTGGGTAAAATGGGGCTAAAAATACTACTGATGCCAAATAAGCTGTTAGTCTTAATAGGCAAATGCGCCGCGCTTGCGACCATAGGAACAATGGCAGCTTTCTTACCTTCTTTTTGCTGATACCAAAGCTGACCTGCTGCTTTGCTTTTTTTAGCCAGTTCAACCAGCGCAGGTTTGCTAATATCAGCAGCAATTAACTGATTCAGGTTTGAACTTGCTAAGGCTTGGCTATAATAACCCTCACCGCAGCCGATATCTAGCCAATTAATATTGCCCTTATTTTTGGTTAATTCAGTGACAATCTTAACAAGGGCTTGTTTCAGCGGCGCGTAAAATCCTGCCGCTAAAAACCGTTGCCGAGCTTGGATCGAGGCTTCACTGTCGCCTGGGGCTTTGGACTTTTTTTGATTGACGGGTAACAGATTGACGTAACCTTGCTTTGCCACATCAAAGGTATGCACAGTTTTCGCGGCAGTTTGGCTGCCCTCACAGCGCCACGTTCTGGCATCCGGCGTCAAGGTTGACCCACAAATTGGGCATAAAAATAAGCTCAAAATCGCCTCAATAGCAGCTAAAAATATAGCGCAATCTTAACCGTTTACCAAAAAAAAAGCCATTTTGATTCAAATGGCTTTTTTTTGCTTGTTTTTTTAGCGCAATTTTAGAGTCATGAGTCCAAGCACGACAAGGACAATGGCAATAATCCAAAACCTTGCCACCACTTGCGTTTCTTTCCAGCCAATTTCTTCAAAATGGTGATGCAAGGGCGCCATTCGAAACACGCGTTTTTTACGAAGTTTGTATGAACCCACTTGAAGCATAACAGACAACGCTTCAGCAACGAACAGCCCGCCCATGATGGCAAAGGCGATTTCTTGGCGGGTCATCACCGCGATCGTGCCAAGCATCGCACCTAAAGCCAGCGCGCCGACATCGCCCATAAATACTTGCGCCGGATGGGCGTTAAACCATAAAAAGCCAAGCCCTGCGCCAATCATTGCCCCACAAACGATGATGACTTCTGAATTGTAAGCAATATAAGGCACGTGCAAATAATCGGCAAAGCGAACATCGCCTGACACATACGCCATCGCGCCAAGCCCTGCGGCAACCAAAACGACGGGCAATATTGCCAAGCCGTCTAAACCATCGGTTAAGTTCACTGCGTTTGATGCGCCATTAATCACAAAGTAGGTGAAAATGATAAATCCAATACCAAACGGCACGGCAGAAAACGCAATCATCCAATCTTTAAAAATTGGGATCAATAAGTCTTGCATCTCGCGCGTGGTGATGGGATTTGGCTGCTGAATGGCAATATAATACAAAGAGATGCCAACAAACAGCGCCCCCATGGACAGCCAAAAGTATTTTTTGCGGGCAATTAAGCCTTTGGGGTCTTTATACTTGATTTTAAGCCAGTCATCTGCCCAGCCGACCGCGCCAAAAATAACCATGACCACCAGCAAAATCCAAACATAAGGGTTGGTCAGCCGCGCCCAAAGTAAGGTGGAGACGCCAATAGCGCTTAAAATCAGCACCCCGCCCATGGTCGGCGTTCCAGTTTTTGCCAAATGCGACTGCGGACCGTCGTTGCGGATAGCCTGACCGTATTTGAGCGCTCGCAAGCGATTGATGACTTGCTTGCCAAAAACCATGCTAAAGCCAAGCGCGGTGATCACAGAAAGCAGCGCTCGCAAGGTTAATGAGGACACCGCGGAAAACGGCAAATAATACTGACCAAGCCAGCTAAACAACCAAAATAACACCGTCTACTCCTCAACTAGCGCATCGATCAGGGTTTCCATTTGCATGGTTCGCGACCCTTTAAATAAAATGGTACAAGGCTTGCCATCAGGCGTTGAGGCTTGGTCTTGCAAATAGCGCTTAAGATCGTCTAAAAGCTCAGCTTTGGTTAAAAATGCCGCCGAACTGATTAATCCTGCCGATTGCGCGCCTTTAACGCTGTCGCTTGCAAATTCGCCTACAGCAAAAAAGTGATCCACTCCAGATTGAGCAACCGCTTTGCCGACCTCAAAATGCTCCTCGGCGGCGGCGTCTCCAAGCTCAGCAATGTCGCCTAATACCATAATTTTGTGACCTGATTGCGCGGCTAGCACGTGAGCGGCGGCGCGAACGGAATGCGGATTGGCATTATACGTGTCATCAATCAATTGATGCTGACCAAAGGCTTTGCTGACCAAACGACCTTTTGCTGGTCGGGCGCGCTCAAGACCGCTGATGATGTCTTGAATGTCAATGCCAACGGCATGGGCGCAAGCAGCCGCAGCAAGCGCATTTTCTACATTATGAGCGCCTGATAATGGCAATTTGACTGGCATGGATTGCTCATTGATCGTTAACACAAATTCACTGCCCTCAGCATTGAGCTGAACTTGGTTGGCTGTCACCTGCGTTTTTCCAAAGCCAATCACTTGGCGGCAATATTGCTGCGCCGTTTGTCGTAAAGCGGCGGCAAATTCATCATTATCAGGAACGATGCCTACTTTATCGTGATTTGGCGTTTGAAAAATCTCAGATTTGGCACGGCAAATGGCATCGCGGCTGCCAAATTCGCCCAAATGCGCGCTGCCAATGTTTAACACGCAAGCCACGTCAGGATCAACGATCGCTGCACAATACGCAATCTCGCCAACATGATTGGCACCAAGCTCGATCACGGCAAAGCGCTGATGATCAGACAATTCAAGCAGCATCATGGGCGCGCCCAAGTCATTATTGAGATTGCCACGGGTAATGAGCGTTGGGGATAGGCGCTCAAAAATACTGCCAAGCATCTCTTTGCAGGTCGTTTTGCCGCTTGATCCGGTCAGCGCAATCACGGTCAAATCAGGATGAGCGCGCCGCCGAAACGCCGCCAACTGCCCAAGCGCCAATCGCGTATCGCTCACAACCAATTGCGGGATATCCGCTTGAGTTGGCGTGCTGACAATTGCTGCCACCGCACCCAAATCTGCCGCCGTTTGCAAATAATCGTGACCATCAAAATGATCGCCTTTGATCGCCAAAAAGAGGTCGCCGGATTTTAATTTTCGGGTGTCCGTGATAATAAACGGGCTATTAATATGATCAATGGCAGCAAGATTTGGCTCATACCACTGCCCCAAAAGCGATGACGTCGCTTGCAATAATCGCTGTGAATTCCAATCAAACAGCTTAGGCGCGGCTAAGTGTTGAGGCTGGGTTTGCGCTGTCATAATACATCCCTTGGTCACTGACCTATTTACACGATAAATTTTTTAATTTGGCGATGCTGAAAAAGCGCGGTTTTGATGAATCGTAAGCGCATCAGCCAACACTTGGCTGTCATCAAAATCATAACGAACGCCTTTAATTTCTTGATACGTTTCATGACCTTTTCCGGCGATGACCACGATATCATCGGCACAAGCTTGGCTGACGACCCAATCAATCGCCGCTTTTCGGTTCGGCTCAATTTTTGCGTTTGCCAATTGCGCCGAGGTTAATCCAGCTTGCATGTCTGCTAAAATTTGCTTAGGGTCTTCCGATCTTGGGTTGTCCGAAGTCAACACCACACGATCAGCCGCGGCAAGTCCTGCCTGTGCCATTAAAGGTCGCTTACCGCGATCACGGTCGCCGCCGCAGCCAAACACCGCCCAAAGTGTACCGCTGCAATGCGCCTTTAAGCTGGTAAGCACTTGGGTGAGCGCATCGGGCGTATGGGCATAATCAACGATAAAGCAGCCTTCATTTGACGCCACGCGCTGCATCCGACCCATCGCGCCATGAAGTTTGGGAACGAGCGCTTGAAGCTCATTAAAATCAACCCCCAAAGTTGCTACCGCTGCCATTGCTGCGATTAAATTGGCAACGTTAAAGCGCCCTAATAGCGGACTTGTGACTTGAGACTTGCCAAACGGACTTTGAATCTCAATGGTGACGCCATCCAAACTTGGGGCAATATTGGTGGCAACAAACGTGGCTTTTGCGGTAGGATTTAAGCTATAAGTCCAAACCTCAAGATCGCTTTTTTGCGCGGTTTGGATCATTAATGCGGCAAAGTCATCATCAAGATTGATGATGGCATGGGTTAATGTCGGAAAATACGTTTTGTCAAAAAGGCGCGCTTTTGCTGCCGCGTACTCCTCCATTGAAGCATGGTAATCTAAATGATCGCGGCTTAAATTGGTAAAAATGGCGGTGCTGATCGGAACGCCTTGCAATCGCAGTTGATCCAAACCGTGCGAGCTGGCTTCAAGCGCCAACACAGCCGCACACTCTTGTCCCAGTTGATATAAAAACTGCTGAACAAGACTGGCATCCCCTGTGGTATGGCTTGCTTGAACCAAGTGATTGAGCCTGCCATTTCCCGCCGTTCCCATCACCGCGCTGCTTTTACCAGCAAGCTCACTAAGCTGAGCGACCAGCTGACTGATCGTCGTTTTGCCATTGGTTCCGGTCACTGCCACCACAGTTGGCAGCACTTGCGGCAAGTTTGCTTGCAAGTTTAATTGAATCAGGCTTCCCAAAATTTGGCGAATATGGGGCACAAAAATAACCGGGCAAGATAAGCTCAGTGATTCCAACTCATCCTTTGCCAACAGCGTTTTTGGGTCAATCTCAGTTAGGATCATTGCCGCCGTCGTTGCTGCTTGGCGTAAATAATCCGCGCTTTTAGTCTTGTTATTGGAGTGGCTTTTTAACAGCACAAAAACATCATTTGGCGCAAGATTTCGGCTATCCAAAACAAAACTTGCAAACGAAATGTCTTTTATTTTTGCCCAAGTTTCAGGATCATTTGCCAAGATATCGGTTAAAGGTTCAGCCGTTAAATTGGGCACTGTTGATAACAACTGCGACAAAGTCACCGTAATGGAGTGTTGAGAAGCAGGCAACATGAAAACATCCTCATCGATTGGCAAAACCTAGTTATGATTTGCTTGGCGCTTTAATGGCAAGTGGTTTGTCAAGCGGCACGTTATAAAGTCGCAGCGCCTCTTTCATCACGTTATGAAACACAGGCGCTGAGGTCAAACCAGCGTAAAGCTGACCGCGCGGGTCTTCCACCAAAATCACGCCAACAAGCCTTGGGTTTGACGCAGGGACGATGCCGGCAAAGACGTTTCGGTACTGATCGGTATAATAGCCGCCCTCAGGGTTGATCCGGCGCGAGGTTCCAGTTTTGCCTGCCACGCGGTAGCCATCGATTGCCGCCGCCGTTGCCGTTCCACCCGGAACCGTGACCGACTCGAGCATTTGAACGATCGCCATAGCTTGGTCATGCGCCATGATGCGACGACTTGGCGTTGGCTTGTCGTCTTTTACGATGCTAAGCGGATGAATGACGCCGCCTGCTCCAAGCGCGGCATAAGCTTGCGCGATTTGCGCTAAGGTAACTTGCAGACCATAACCGTAACTGACGGTCGCTCGGCGCGCGATTTCTTTTTCTTTTGGCGTGGCGACAAGACCGCTACCTTCTCCTGGGAAATTTAGCGGCGTTTTGGCACCAAAACCAAACTGCTTTTGCATGTTGGTGATGCCATCAGGCGGTAGCGATAGCGCAATTTTGGTGGAGGCGACGTTACTTGATTTTTGCAGCAAAGTGGCAAGATTAATAATGCCTAAATTGTTATGATCGCGGATGGTATAGCCTGGAACGCGAATCGATCCAGGATTGGTGTCAATCAAGGAGCGCGCAGTATATTTTCCAGAATCTAAAGCGGCGGCAACGGTGAATGGCTTCATCACCGAGCCTGGTTCAAACACATCAAGCAGCGCTCGGTTGCGCTGATTTTCACCGGTCATCTCATTTAAATTGTTGGAGTTAAATGACGGCCAGGTGGAAAGCGCCAGCACCTCGCCGGTTTGAACATCAACTACCATTCCCGTTGACCAGCGCGCTTGCTGCAAGCGACCTGCTTTTTCAAGCTCTTTATAAAGCAAATACTGCAATCGCGAGTCGATGGTCAATGCAACATTTTGCCCCGGAACTTCTGCTTTGATTTGCTTAAGCTCTTTTAAGCTGTTTTGTTTGGCATCTTTTAACACCAAAACTTTTCCTGCTTCGCCGGCAAGCTTTGACTCAAATTGACGCTCAATTCCGGCGCGACCTTCATAGCCGCCTTCTGGATCGTTGGCGTTTTGACCCATAAATCCTAAAAGCTGAGCGTTTGGCTGTGGCTGCGGATAATAGCGCTGAAAGAAGTGTTTTTCATTGACGCCCACAAAATCAAGGTCGCTGACACTTTGGGCGATCTCAGGGGTGACTTTGCTAAGAAGCGGTAAATAATGCGATCCTGCCCCTGAAGGCAAGGCAGCTTTTACTGCCTCCTCGTTGGTGACATCAACGTTTGGATCAATGGCAACGGCTTTTTGCAAATTGGCAACTGGAATACCAACAACCGCCGCTAAGCGGTTCAAATCCATTTTATCCAAGCGCTTTTGCATGCGCTCTTGCATTTTTGGCTTGTCCGGATTGGCAGCAATGATGCGCTTTAATTCGTAATATTCACGAGCATAATCATGCGGGCTAAACGATACGGTCGCAAGCGGCGCGCTTACCGCAAGCGGCAACTCATTACGATCGGTAATCATGCCGCGATAAGAGGGCTGCGAGCGAACGCTGGTGATGAGCTGATTGCCTTTATCTTGGTAAAATTGAGCATTGGCAACTTGCAAATAATACGCGCGACCCGTCAATCCTACCAATAATAACCCCGCTAAAATCCAAATGGTAAAAAAGCGGTTTTTATCGCTGTCGATGCTGCCGCGTTTGGAGGCGCCTGAGGGCTTACTAAAGACTTGTTTGTTGCGATCACGGTTTTTAACGCTGGTATAAGCGCCTTGAAGCTCGCGCTTGTCGTGCTTTTTGATCCGCCCTGCAATCTTACTTGAGCGCTGATTGGTTTTATTGCTTCGCGATTTGTTTCCTGAGGTGACTGATTTGGTGCCTTGGCTGATCTGCTTTTTGCGAGCGGCATTTGATGGCGCAGCGCCTTTAATCGTGCCATTAATGATCGATTTTTTAGAGCTTTTTGGCGTGGCTTTGATCCCTGACTTTTTAAGACCAGCGCTTGCTTGCTTTTTGGTTTTGCTGTCATCAGGAGTGATTGGGGATTTGCTCATTGTCCCGCTCCTCCTGATTGGCTTGATTTTGGTGCAGCAGGCTGAATGATGAGCTTGTCATCAAGCGTTGGGGAGAACATTCCAAGCTCGGTCACCGCTCGGCTAGCGATCTGCGGGGTGGCACTAAAGGTTTGCTGCTCGATCAATAAGCGCTGGTGCTCAACTTGCAAAAGGCGCTCTTGTTTTTTCATATCTTGCAATGTTTTATAATCCTGATGATACTGCTGAACCTGCTCTGCGGTGCGAATGCCACTCCAAACGATGAGAACCGCCATCGCCAACAGCACTGCCACATAAAGTCCCACGGCATTAAAATGAAATCCCACCAAGCCATCGATGCTGTTATGAATGCTGTTGTTGGCGAACGTGGCTTTTGGTTTGTTTGATCCTGCCATGATGCTCTCAAAAATTAACACGCTTGAATATAATTACCATAAATACCAATATCAGCCGATAAGACGACCTGATCTCAGGGTCTTTTGCTGATAAAATGTTTGGGTCAATTTGCAAATTTACCCGCAATTGACGTTGAATGACCGCTTTCGTTTCTGTACAAATTTTAATGATAAATTTTAAGCAGAATAACAGACGATAATTACAGAATTTTAACAGTCAGTGGCGCATTGATACATAGTTTTTGCAAAAATTCATCAATTATTCGCAATCTTTTGCTAATAGTACCTCAGTTCGCGTCGCAAATCGCAGCCAAGCACTTCTTGATCGCGGATTGTTAGCAATCTCAGCGCTACTTGCCGCCACGCGTTTGGGCTTCGTAAAATAGCGTGGTCGCTTGGGCGGCATCGGCAAAAACTCATCTTCAGGATATTGACCTTTGCTGTGGCGGGCAAAAAACTGCTTAATTCGGCGATCCTCTAAAGAGTGAAAGCTGATCACCGCAAGATTAGCGCCTGACTTTAATACCCCAATGCTTTGCGCCAAAAAATCATCCACATCACCCAATTCGTTATTGATAAAAATACGCATGGCTTGAAAGCTTTGGGTCGCCGGATGCTTGCCTTTTTGCCAGTTGGGGTGCGCTTGTTTAATGACTTCTGCTAATTTCAACGTGGAATCATAACTTTCCATTTGCTTAATCGCGCGCGCAATCCGTCTGCTGTGGCGTTCCTCACCAAACTCATAAAGCACATCGGCAAGCGTGGTTTCATCCACCGATTGCAGCCACTCACCGACCGACTGACCACGGCTTATGTCCATTCGCATATCAACCAACCCATCTCGCATAAAGCTAAAGCCGCGGCTGCCATCATCAAGCTGCGGCGAGGACACGCCAAGATCCGCCATGATCCCATCAACGCGATCAATATCAAGCGCCGCCAAGCTTTGAGTGAGCGTGGCAAAGCTGTCATGAACCACTTGAACTCGGTGATCTGTTGCCGCCAAATCCTTGGCAACGCTAATTGCTGTGGGGTCTTTATCAAAAACGATCAACGTTGAGTCCGCGCTTAATTGCGACAACAGCAATCGGCTGTGACCACCGCGACCAAACGTGCCATCCACAAAAATACCTTCGTGCTGTTTTGCTTCGGGCTTTGCCACGTTCTCTTGCGCCAGTTTTTTGACGCCCAAAACCGCCGCTACGGTTTCAGTTAACAGCACGGCATCATGAGAAAAGTCATCGGCTGTCAAAGCTTGCTTGGAGTTGATCTTGGATTCTGCAATCGTCTTGCTGATTGGCAACGTGGTCAAACTTGCGTCTTTTTGCATTTCGGGCACAACCTTTGGAGGAACATTTGCCAAATTTTCTTCACTTTTGAGCGAAAATTGGCTCAATAATTAGAAGAAAATAAATGAGTTAGGTTTTTTTAGGCGTTATTATCGCAAGCCTACACCGCGAGTCAAGCAGCAACTGAGCTTTTCACGAAAATAATCCGCAACTTTGTTATAATAAGGCTATTTTAGCGCATTTTTCGACCTGATTTTCCCCTTTTCAATGATGAGAATTTTATGACCCAAACCATCGCAAGCTCTCGCCCTGTTCGTACACGAATTGCGCCCTCCCCTACCGGATTTCCACATGTAGGAACCGCTTATATTGCCTTATTTAATCTAGCCTTTGCCAAAGCTCATGGCGGCGAGTTTATTTTGCGCATTGAGGACACCGACCAGCAGCGCTCAACCGCCCAATCTGAGCAAATGATTTTGGACGCCCTGCGCTGGGTGGGGCTTGATTGGAGCGAAGGTCCTGACGTTGGCGGCGCCCATGCGCCCTATCGCCAAAGCGAGCGTGCGGACATTTATAAACAACATGCGGAGCAATTGCTTGATGCCGGTCATGCGTTTCGCTGCTTTTGTACCACCGATGAGCTTGACGCCATGCGAGCGGCGCAAATGGCAAATGGCGAAACGCCGCGCTATGATGGCAGATATGCCAATTTGAGCCGCGAAGAATCTGACAAAATGGTCGCTGAAGGCAAACCGTTTGTTATCCGGATGCGCGTTCCGACCGAGGGCGTCTGCCGCGTTGACGACATGCTTCGCGGCGTGGTTGAGATTCCGTGGTCACAAGTGGACATGCAAGTGCTGCTCAAAGCCGATGGTCTGCCGACCTACCATTTAGCCAACGTCGTTGATGACCATTTGATGCAAATTAGCCACGTCATTCGCGGCGAAGAATGGCTCAACTCTGCGCCCAAGCATCAGCTGCTTTATGACTATTTTGGTTGGGAGATGCCAACCCTTTGCCACATGCCGCTACTGCGAAACCCCGACAAATCAAAGCTGTCCAAACGTAAAAACCCTACCTCCATCACCTATTACCGTGATGCCGGCGTGATGCCTGAAGCGCTATTAAACTATCTAGGACGCATGGGCTATTCCCTACCCAATGACGCCGAAAAATTTACCTTAGATGAGATGATTGCAAGCTTTAACATTCAGCGCGTCTCGCTTGGCGGTCCTATTTTTGATATTGAAAAATTAAATTGGCTTAACGCCGAATGGCTGCGAGCATTAACCCCAAGCGAATTAAAAGATAAAATCTTAGCTTGGGCAAATGACAGCGACAAATTGACCGCCATTGCCGCCGCGATTCAGCCACGAATTGAGCTGTTGTCGGATGCGGTCAATTGGGGTGGGTTTTATTTTCAAAATCTACCCAATATCACCGCTGACGATTTTGCCCACAAATCGCTAAGCCCTGAGCAGATCATCGAGATTTTACAATTGGCGCTTTGGCAGCTTGAAGTCTTGCCTGCTTGGACAGAAGACAACATTTTTGCCATCATGAAAGGCTTATCAGGCGCCCTTGATATCAAACTTCGCGATTTTATGGCGCCATTTTTTGTGGCGATTGCCGGAAGTACTGCCTCAACGCCGGTGATGAATTCCATGGCGATCATTGGCGCGGACATGACGTTGAACCGATTGCGCCATGCTATTGAAGTCTTAGGCGGTCTTGGCAAGAAAAAACTTAAAAAATTAGAAAAACAAGCGGCGGAGCTTCCTGATTTTTTAGCTGAATAAGTTTATTAAAATCAAAGTCTTAAATCAGCGCCGAGGTCATAAGGATAGTTTTTTATTCACTCGGCGCTGTTTTTTTAAACTTTTTTTAAAATAAAGTGTTGACAACCCCACAAGCATTCCCTAAAATACGCATCACTCTTAGCGAGGGGCTATAGCTCAGTTGGTAGAGCACTTGCATGGCATGCAAGGGGTCAACGGTTCGACTCCGTTTAGCTCCACCAAGCTAGTTAATTTATTAACTTTCTTGCTAAGATTCAATATCAGCACCTAGGCAAGCTTGAAAAAGCAACTGATATTGATCGATATAGCAATATATCACTCTTTGCGTCCCCATCGTCTAGAGGCCTAGGACATCGCCCTTTCACGGCGGTAACCGGGGTTCGAATCCCCGTGGGGACGCCACTATTTCGGCGTCAACTCAGCAATTGGTCAGACTGAAGTGATTTGCCACAAAAAGCCCAATCATAAAGATTGGGCTTTTTTTATGCCCATCTTTTTGTTTTCTGCTATTTTTCTTGTAATTTCAAAAGCCTAGTTATCTTTTCTGATAATTTTCCAAACTTCTTTTACATGATTGTTGCTTTGTGACACATCATTACAGTGATATACACAATGCTATGGTTTTCCTACCGAAGTCACTTACTCATTTGTTGCAAAGTGCTTTACGCTAAGGGTTATTAAAGACTTGTTAAATTAATTTTTAATATTAATTGTCATCAAAGATTTTATATTACTGATTAATAACCTAGCTTAATTTACTTAAAGCGCTTCTTGTTTTAGAACAAAACTACAATAGATTATAATAAGGAATGATTATGTTAATGACTTATTCACCACAAAGGCGCCCTTCTTGGCGCGGCGTGATCGCCGGATTGATTATGGGGCTGATGGTTGTCATGGCAATGATTGCTTTGGCGTTGGTACTCAGCTCATTTTTGCCATTTGATTTAAAAGGTACCAGCATTGCCGCTGGCATTTATGCTGCCGTTACAGCGATTGTCAGCGCGTTTATCGCAGGCTATTTTGCGATTAAATATTCGGCGCCAGAAGCGCTTTTTGGAGATGGTACTGATATCGATCAAAAAGATGCGACCTTAACCGGAATGCTCACCGCAGCTTGTATTGTTTTATTGACCACATTTTTTACCTTAAGCAGCGCCACTGGGATTTTAGCAAGCGCGGGAAATGCCGTTGGCGGCACAGTAAGTACCGTTGCCCAAACTGCAGCAGGAGCTGCAACCATTGGCGCGGCAGGCGCTGGAGCGGCGGCGCAAAATGGTTCGGTTCAGCAAAAAGCAGAAGAAGTTTACCAAAAAGTTTCAGGAAATATTAGCAAAGAAGACGTTCAAGCGATCGTTGCTAAAAATACGGACAATTTAGATCAGCGTCAAGTTGCGGCGGTCAGCAATGTGTTGCAGGACATTTTTGACAATACCAAAGCTCAAGTGGCTAATATGGACTTTACCGACCTTGATACGTGGCGTCATATCGATGATTATGCCAAACAGCGCATGACCAGTGTCGAACAAACGCTTGAAGGTCCTGAATTTATCGCGCGCTTGCAACAACAAGGCTTAAGCCAATCTGAAGCAATCCAAACGCGTCAAGAAATTGTCAAATCGTTTAAAGAGTATCAAGTAAAAACTGAGCAGTACGTTAACGATGCCAAACAAACTGCCGAAGAAAAATTGCAACAAGCTGAAAAAGCGGCTCGAAAAGCGGCGCTATTTACGGGTCTGTTTTGGTTAATTAGCACCATTTTAACCTTTATTGCGAGCATTGCTGGCGCGAAAAAAGCCGCTGCCAATTATCGCTTAGCAAAACCCATTGTGACTTGGGGTCATAATACTAAGTAAGCAGATTTTAAAAAATAATAAAAAAGACTCAACTGTGATTTGGGTCTTTTTTTTGGCTAGGTTAACTCCATAAAAAACCTGACCATTTAGTCAGGTTTTTATTCTTTTGATAAACGTTAAGAGGCTTGCTTATTTTCACAAGCCAATTGCCGAAGGACGTAATGCAAGACGCCGCCGTGGCAAACGTACTCGCGCTCTTTTGGCGTTTGTAGCATGATATGAACGTCAAAGTGAGTCGTGCTGCCATCGGCTCGGGTGGCAGTGACCGTTGCGGTGTGGCTGTTTGGGTCATCAAGCCCTGAGATGCTGATGACTTCTGAGCCATCAAGCTGATGCGACTGGGCGCTCTCACCTTCCATAAAAGTCAGTGGCAGCACGCCCATGCCAATGAGGTTTGAGCGGTGGATTCGCTCAAACGACGCGGCAAGAACGGCTTTTACGCCAAGTAAGTTGGTGCCTTTTGCTGCCCAATCGCGACTTGATCCGGTACCATATTCCTCACCGCCAATGACGATAAGCGGTCGTTTATCTTCTTTATATTTCATGGCGGCGTCGTAAATGGGCATTTTTTCGCCATCGCTAAGAGTAGCGTTATTGCCTTTAAAGTAATACGTATAGCCGCCTTCCTCACCGTCCATCATGAGGTTTTTAATGCGGATGTTGGCAAAAGTACCTCGCGTCATCACGGCATCATTGCCACGACGTGAGCCGTAGCTGTTAAAGTCAGCAGGCATGACACCGCGATCTTGCAAATATTTTCCAGCAGGAGAATCAGGGGCAATGCTGCCAGCAGGAGAGATATGGTCGGTGGTGATATTGTCACCAAAGATGCCTAAAACCCGAGCGTCTTTGATATCGCTAATACCTTCCGGTTCCATTGCCATGTCATCAAAAAATGGCGGGTTTTTGATATAGGTTGACGCTTCATTCCACGGATAAAGCTGACTTGATGAGGAATGAATGGCGTTCCACTCTTCGCTACCTTCAAAGACTTTGCCATAGTTTTTATGGAACATGTCGGCATCAATATTATTAGCAATCAGCTCATCAATTTGGCTTGAGGTTGGCCAGATGTCTTTTAAATAAACGTCGTTGCCCTCCAAGTCTATGCCAAGCGGCTGATGGGTTAAGTCAATATCAACCGTTCCGGCTAAAGCATAAGCAACTACAAGGGGCGGTGAGGCTAAATAGTTGGTTTTTACCGACGGATGAATTCGACCTTCAAAGTTACGGTTACCTGACAGTACGGATGACACGACCAAATCGTTGTCTTTAATACCTTGCTCGATGACATCCGGCAGGGGTCCTGAGTTGCCAATACAGGTGGTACAGCCGTAACCAACAAGGTAAAAGCCCACTTTTTCAAGCTCATCCATCAGGTTGGTTTTATGAAGATAGTCGGTGACCACTTTAGAACCGGGCGCTAAGGAGGTTTTGACCCAAGGTTTGGCTTTCAGTCCTTTTGCCGCCGCGTTTTTGGCAACCAATCCTGCGCCAATCATCACGGCAGGGTTTGAGGTGTTGGTACACGAGGTAATCGCAGCAATAACCACTGAGCCGTCGCAAAGCTTATGTTCTTTATCGTTAATCGTTACCGTTGAAAACACGCCTTTTGGGGCGTTTTTGTCGTGGGGAACTTCGGTGGCAACCTCTAGTTTTGGATTGACGGCAAGCTCTTTGGCTTGTTCTTGTTTGCCGCCTTCTTGGTCAAAGCGGACTTTGCCTTTAACCTCCGCTTTACGGTCTTTTTTCATCGTATGCAGCGTTTCGCCAAAGCTTTGGTGCATATCAGCTAAAGCAATGCGCTGATGCGGCAGTTTAGGTCCTGCAAGCGACGGCACAACCGTTGCCATATCCAAATGCAGCATACTTGAATAGCACGCCCTTTCACTATTTTCATCATGCCAAAGCCCTTGAGCTCGGGCGTAAGCTTCGACCAATTCGATATGCGCTTCATCACGACCGGACAGTCGCAAATAGTTAATCGCCACCTCATCAATCGGAAAAATCCCGCAAGTGGCACCGTATTCAGGCGACATATTGGCAATGGTGGCGCGATCAGCAAGCGGCATTTGCGCAAGACCTTCGCCAAAAAATTCCACAAATTTGCCCACGACGCCATGAGCGCGCAGCATTTCAACGACACGAAGCACCAAGTCGGTAGCGGTGACGCCTTCGCTTAATTTTCCCGTCAGCTCAAAGCCAACCACTTGTGGAATGAGCATCGAGGACGGCTGACCGAGCATTGCCGCTTCAGCTTCAATGCCGCCTACGCCCCAGCCTAACACGCCAATGCCATTAATCATCGTCGTATGGCTGTCCGTGCCAAAAACGGTATCCGGATACGCCGTTAATTCCTTGCCATCGCCGAAATCAGTTTCAGCTTCCATGACCACGCGCGCTAAATACTCAAGGTTGACTTGATGCACAATTCCAGTAGCAGGGGGTACGACCACAAAGTTTTTAAATGCTTGTTTGCCCCAATGCAAAAACTCATAACGCTCATTGTTGCGCTCAAACTCAATCTTTTTATTTAAATCAAGGGCATCCTCACGGCCATAAACGTCCACCTGAACCGAATGGTCAACAACCAGCTCACTTGGGATAAACGGGTTAATTTGCTCAGCGTTTCCGCCAAGCTTGACCACAGCATCACGCATCGCTGCCAAATCGACAACCGAGGGCACGCCGGTGAAATCTTGAAGCACTACTCGCGCCGGCATAAAGGCAATTTCTTGGGAGGGCTCGGCGCCGCAGTCCCATTTGGCAACCGCTTCGATGTGCTTTTGACCGACCGACTGACCGCCATCTTCGTGGCGAAGCAGATTTTCAAGAACAATTTTCATGCAGTATGGCAAGCTATTGATGTTATCAAAGCGCTCAGCAAGCTTGGTCAAGCTAAAATAAGAATAGTCTTTCCCTGCCGCGCTCAGCTTGGATTTGACATTAAAAATATCGCTCATGGTGGCGTCCTTTTATTTTGGTTTTAGATTTTTATCGTTATCAAAGTGGCTTAAAATGACCCAAATTGGCATCATTCATCCCTTTACCTTATCAAATTGCCGAACCTTTGTTAACGCCAACTAAGAAGCAAATCGTGGCACAATGGTAACCAAAACAAGCGCTTACTAAGAACGGTTATTATTTTATCTTCTTATAAAGGATTTATGATTTTCGGCGACCACTGCGAAATACAAAATTATCGTTATAAAACTCTTTATCCTCGTTTTCTTTCCAAAAATTTGGAACGCCCAAAATCGGTAGCGGCGATAATTGCTTGGGCGTGACGTTATCCTTTGATAACAACTCATCAACGGCGGTGGCTAACACCTCATCCAAATACGCCATTTTGTCAATCATCGATTTGGCAAAAAAACTGGCGTCAACGTGAATGATTAAGCTATGAGCGCAAAGCGGCTTTCGCGGGGCAATCAGCTGCTCAAGTAAGGCATGACCAAAAATATAAACAGCAGCTTTGGCGTCCGCTTTTGGGGCGGTCGGATTGTCCCAATCGGCGCGCGGATTGACCAAACAGTCTTGCCAATTAAAATTTTTGAGCGCCTCGCCAATATTGGGATTTGCCGTCACCAAAATCGCACCATTTTCATCAAAAACGGTAATGGTATCGCGAACCCTGCCGCGACCTTGCGCCTCGCCAATTTGATTAATTTGATGCATATGGTGAAAATTGAGCCGAGCTTTGGTTTTGGGAAAGGTTAGCCAAATGCTGCCATTGAACAAATCATGCAAGTTATCGCGGGTGGGGATTTGCCCTGATTTGCTGATAAACGCTTCGTAGCCCTCCCCCTCAGTCAGCGCATTTTGCGAGACAAATTGCAGCGGTTTTGCCGCCATGCCAGCAGTTGGAAAAGTGGTTGCCGCGTTACCTTTTTCTGCGTTTATTTTTGCTAACGCTTGATTGAGTATCTCGGCAATTTCGGTGCTGTCAAAATTTGGCGGCTGGGTAGAGGGATTTTTTAAATTATCGTTAATGATTGCCTTCACACCGTTTTCTAATATCTCACGATGGTTGAGATGCCAAAGCCAAGGCGCTTGCCAGTTGATGTCTGCAAAATCAGCTTGGTTAGGATTTACTGCAATTTCTAAAGTTTTTGAGGTCATTGTCAAAACGCCTTTCGCCGAAAAATGGGCATCATGGTATCATAGCGCACCTTTTATCGGGATGATCAGCAGTGGATAAACGCTTGATTTGCCTGATTTAGTTAATTTCATAGTTTGGACGTTATGGCAAATTTTAATACCCACTTAACCGGCGCGTTTGCGGTCAGCGCCGTTCTCAGCCTTACGGTGTATAAGGCAGGATTGGTCAATGATTCGGGGTTTTTAATCTGCACCGCGCTTGGAACGGTCGGCGGCTTGTTGCCAGATTTGGATTCCGACCACTCAACGCCAGTGAAATTTGGCTTTAATATCGCCTCGCTTATCGTCGCCTTTGCCCTCGTGATGCATTGGCGCAGTCAGTTAAGCCTTATCTCTTTGATTTTGCTTTGGTTTATGGGCTATGGGGTGATGCGCTATTTGGTGCTCAAATGGTTTAAAAAAGTGACCGTTCATCGCGGCGTGATTCACTCCGTGCCGTATATGGCAATTTTGGGGCTGCTTTTGACCTGCCTGAGCTATTACGGCTTTGAAAATGACGTGGTGATAAGCTGGTTTTATGGTTTGTTTTTGTTTTTGGGCGCGCTTGTTCATTTAACCCTTGATGAGATGTACAGCGTCAATTTGTCCGGAATGACGCTCAAACGCTCGGCGGGAACAGCAATGAAGTTTTATCAGCACAAAGACAACTGGCGCTACGGCATCATTTACGCGCTGCTTGCGCTATTGCTGTTTGCCGCGCCGCCGTTTTCGCCGTTTTGGCAGACCGTTGCCAATCCAAAACCGTGGTCACAGCTCAAAGTTGGTGTGTTGCCTGATATTATTGAAGACTTTTTACAAGGTTCGGAGGTCATTTAATGCGCTGCCCCTGTCAAATCACGCCTGATTTATTGTCAAGTTCAGACGCTGAAAACTCAAGTTTAGAAAACTTAACAGAGTACAAAAGTTATCTTGACTGCTGCAAGCCGTTTCATGAGGGCAAGCTGCCCAAAACCGCCGAACAGCTGATGCGCAGCCGCTATAGCGCGTTTGTGATGGTCAATCCCGATTATATTGTTAAAACGACCTTGCCCGCTCAGCAGTCGCTTTTGGATAAAAACGCGATTGCAGCTTGGGCAAAAGATACCAAGTGGTCAGGGCTTGAAATTATTAATCATAAACCCATCGGCAAACACCACGATCAAGTTGAATTTAAAGCGTACTTTAAGAATAACAACGGCTTGCAAGCGCATCATGAGTTATCAAGCTTTGTTTTGGTTAAAAGTAATTTAATTGAAAACCGTAACCAAAGGACGCAGTGGTATTTTTTAGACCCCACCGTTGACTTTAAAATTAGCCAAAAGCAGCCTTGTAGTTGCGGCTCAGGGGAGAGGTTTAAGCGGTGTTGTGGGCGGTTTTTACCCTAAACACTCGCCCCAACCGCCCTTGCAATCGCTATACCTTCGTCAATCGTCAAAAACTTGCGAAGGCTTGGGCTGTCTTGATGAATGACCGCGCCATCTTGAAAGATGAGGCACTCATTGACCGCAAGCTGTTGCCATTTCTCGTTTTGGGTCAACGGTACAGTCACCAAAATGGTCACGCGATCATTGTCAGTGGTCACATCACTAAAGTTAATCGACAAGTCCTCATCAGACAATTTTGCCTCGCCAAACGGCGCTTGCCTTGTGAGATAAAACAGCAAACTTCCGGCATAAGCCAATTGCCAAGTGCCATTTGACAATAAGCAGTTAAACAAGCCATTTGCTGCCAAATATCGGCATTGCGTGGTCAAAAAGTTAAACAATACCTTGTCGTCCGGTCGTGATTTAAAGGTGCTTTTTAGCCGGTTAATCAAGTAGCAAAACGCCACTTCCGAATCGGTCGTACCAACCGGCTGACAATGAACTGCGTTGCCATTGTCTTGAAGCCGGCGGCAGCGCTCAACAAAGGCTTTATTCATCTGACCGTTATGGGCAAACACCCACTGCTCGCCCCAAACTTCTCGGACAAACGGATGGGTATTTGCCAAGCAGTTTTGACCTTGGGTGGCTTTTCGGATATGGGCAATTACGTTCATCGCTTTAATCGGATAATGATTGACCAAATCAGCAACCGGCGACAAATGGCTGGGTCGGTTGTCATGAAACACGCGAAGTCCGGTTGCCGAATTGCCGCCGTTTTGGGATTCACAGCTGCTTTTTTCAAAAAAGGCAATGCCAAAGCCGTCCTCATGGCGGTCAGTATTGCCGCCGCGCTGCCGAAACCCCGAAAAGCTAAAGCCGATATCGGTTGGGTTGTTACAGTTCATTCCTAACAGTTGACACATAGTTTCGCTACCGCTTTGATTGTCTCTATTTCCCATTGCCGCGCTCATCAATCGCGCCTAAGTCATCGTCGCCATTCATATCAGCGCTATCCATATCCACATCAACGGCAATGTCATTTAAAATGCGCTGAGCTTTTGCCAAATCATCCTGCTGAACCCAAAGCACGATGCCAGAATTTAGCCCCGGCAAGGCGCTTAGTGCTTGCAACGACACCTCAATGCCATTATTTTTTAATAAATTGGCGTGCAATTCGCCTTGAATGTTGGTGTCGTAGCGCGCAAGCTTTTGCCAGTTATCGACCTTATTAGTCATTTGAATATCCTTTTCGTTGATGGCTACTGTTATTTTAGCTATGTTAGCGCTTATTGTTAGTAGTTAATTGGCTTTTTCAACATGCGACCAATGATACGCCGCCAAGCGTTTCATTAAATCCGGATTTTTCACCATAATGTTGTCGCCAGTTCGCCCTTCGGTTCGGTTGTAGTGAATGACGTTTAAGCGAAGTAGCCAAAAGATTACCGCCGCTTGTGCCAGCATCACGGGCAGCGCGCTTTTTTCATTGTTATCAAGGGCGCGTTTGGACTCATAACCTTGTAAAAACGCGGTCATTTTTTTGCGGTCAAAATCAACCGATTCGCCTGTTTCTGCAAAGCCCCAAGTGGTGCAAAAATCATTGATGGTAATGGCAATGTCCATGACGTAATGCTCAACGCTGACCTCGGTAAAATCAAGCAGTCCGGTTAAGGTGGCGCTGTTGTCCGTTAAATCCCAAAGCGTGTTGTCAGCAAACATGTCGAGATGACAAAGCCCTTTTGGCAAATCACTTAGCGGCAAGACATCATAAGCGCGCCAAATATCGCCCATAAGTTTGGCTTCGTCACTTGGCATAAACTGCATTTCACGATCACGAACGCTGTCCCACGGATAAAGCGCCACACCAAAATCTTCCATTGGGTGCAGACTTTGCAAGGTTTCATGAAGCACCGCCAAAGCCGCTCCCATATCAAAGCACATTGTTTCGGTGGTCTGATTAGGGTGCTCGCCTGCCAAGCACGGCACTAAAGTGATCGCTTTATTGTCATAATGGATGACAAATTGGCTGCCGCTGCTTTTACCATTTTTAGCATTATTAACGTCATTTTTTTCGCTATTAATCAATGCTTTTGGGGCAGCAACGGGCAATTTTCCTGACAATTGATTTAAAATCACTGCCATTTTTTCGATGTCACTTGGCGGGCGTTCTTCAAATAAGGTAAACACAAAGTCAGGCTTGCCGTCGGTATTTGCCGTGGTTTCAATAAACCAGTTGGAATTTTTAATGCCTTGAGTGATGGGAATGGCGCGGGCAAAATCAACGCCAAATTGGGCGCAAAATTCTGAAAACTGGTCATCGGTTAGCTGGGTATAGACGGACATGGCTTCTCACTTTTGGCATTAAAAATAAACATTAAAAAATAAATATTGAAAAAAATTAAACGTAAAAACGAGCGTTTTTGAAGGTTTTAGCTTGGGTTGTTTTGGTTACGGTTGAATAATAGTGACCGTTAACCGGCAGATTAGCAAATGTTAAAATTGGCTTTCTTAAAATTTAAGCATTTTGAGCAATTTCTAGCCCTTCTTCAATGGATAAATATTCAGGTGGGTTTGGCATATCTTGATAAACGATATCGCCATTTTTAAAGATGACGCACTCATTGACTGCCAATTGCTGCCACGATTCATCATGAGTTAATGGCGTCGTCGCGATAATGGTCATGACATCATCAGTGTCATTCATTATTGCAAAATCTATTTGTAAGTCCACATCAATCAAGGTCGCTTTGCTAAACGGTGCTTGCCGCGTGACATAAAACAGCAGCGTGTTGGCGTAGCTCAGCAGCCAATCGCCATTAGAAAGCAGGCAATTAAAAATACCAAATTGCGCCAAAAAGCGGCACTGATCTTTTAAAAATTTAAACAGCGTTTGCTCATCCGGCTTGCTATCAAAGCGGGCTTTGGGCTGATTGAGCAAATAACAAAAGGCAAATTCAGAATCAGTATCACCAATCGGGCGATGATGGCAAGCTGCGTTTTGATGATGGTCGTTAGGAACGGGATCACCATTTAACGCGTCTTGAATCGTCATTTTACCATTGTGCGAAAACACCCAAGACTCGCCCCAAATCTCGCGGGTAAAGGGGTGAGCGTTACAAAGTAAATCATCGTCGGACTTTCGGATGTGGGCGATGACATTACAAGCTTGGGTTTTGGTTTGGCTCACAAGCTCGGCAAGTGGCGACTCAACCGCTGAATGGTCGTCGCAATATAGCCGAAGCCCATTTGGCTCAAAATAGGCAATGCCAAAGCCGTCGGTGTGACTGTCGGTCAGACCGCCGCGAGCGCGGAATCCGGTGAACGAAAAGCCGATATCGGCAGGATTTTTGCTATTCATGGCAAGCAGTTGGCACATAGTCGACCTTAGCGTTTGTTTTGTAAAATAGTTCCGCGTATTATAGCATTTCACGGTGATTTTCTTTGAATTCTTGCGCGGTATTATGGCGCGATCGAGTAGGCGGTTTTATGCTAGCAAAACGAATTATTCCTTGTCTTGATGTGGACAATGGCAGAGTGGTCAAAGGCGTTCAATTTGTCGATATCAAAGACGCGGGCGACCCTGTTGAGATTGCCCGACGCTACAATGAGCAAGGCGCGGACGAGATTACCTTTTTGGACATTACCGCCACCCATCACGGTCGCGATACCACCTACCACATGGTTGAGCGCATTGCCGAAACGGTATTTGTACCGCTAACCGTTGGCGGCGGCGTTCGCAAAATTGAGGACATTCGCAATTTGCTAAATGCAGGCGCAGATAAAGTGGCGATTAACTCGGCGGCGGTTTTCACCCCTGAATTTGTTGGCGAGGCGGCGCAAAAATTTGGCAACCAATGTATTGTTGCTGCCATTGACGCCAAACGCGTTGATGACGTGATGGTCGATGGCGTATTAACCCCAAAATGGGAGATTTTCACCCACGGCGGCAGAAAGCCTACCGGAATTGATGCGGTTGACTGGTCACAAAAAATGGCGGAATTGGGCGCAGGTGAGCTGCTGGTGACATCAATGGATGGCGATGGCACACGTAAAGGCTACGATTTGGCATTGATGCGCGCGATTACTAACCGCGTGAGCGTTCCGGTTATTGCGTCAGGCGGCGTTGGCAATTTGCAGCATTTGGCAGACGGCGTGTTAGAGGGCGGCGCGGATGCCGTTCTTGCGGCAAGTATTTTTCACTTCGGCGAGCACACCATTTTAGAAGCCAAAGAATTTATGGCAGCCAAAGGAATTCCCATGCGATTTTAAAAAAAATGCTATGATAGCGCTAACTTATTTGTTTTATTCAAAAAAGCCTAATTAACATTAAAAATTGCCAATTCCCAAATCTGATTACAAAAGGACAAGTTATGACCAATTTACAAGATGAGCGCTCAGCGGTCACCCATATTGATGGCGCGCTTCACCAAAACACCGATGCTCGTATTGGCATCGTCGTTGCTCGTTTTAACGGCTTTGTGGTGGAATCTTTAGTTGATGGCGCCATTGATGCCCTACTTCGTCACGGCGTTTCAGGAAGCAACATCACTGTCATTCGTGTTCCAGGTGCGTTTGAGTTGCCATTGGTCGCTCAGCAAGCGGCAGAATCTGACCGTTTTGATGCGATTGTGGCACTTGGGGCCATTATCCGTGGCAGTACGCCGCATTTTGATTTCGTCGCAAGCGAGTCGGCAAAAGGCTTATCGCGAGTGGCAACCGACTACAACATTCCGGTCACCAACGGCGTGCTCACCACCGACAGCATTGAGCAAGCCATTGAGCGCTCAGGAACTAAAGCCGGAAACAAAGGCGCGGAAGCCGCCATGGTTGCCCTTGAAATGATTGCGGTATTGTCGCAGCTTGATAATGGCGTTGACGACGAATAATTGCTAGCTTGCCTGTTATTTAGATCGGCTTTTTTATTGTATTGCTTATAAATTTACCGCTTTTGTAAAAAATTAGCGGTAAATTTTTTCATTTTTTATTAAAATAACGGCTTTTATTAAAAGATCTGTCCTGTTATTTTTTGCTTTTTTTAATTTAAAGTCATCACGTTTTGGCGACGTTGTGACAAGGATTTGCCAAATTGGTTTTATTTGCCAAAATTGGCAACCCCTTACCATTATTTAACATCTTGCGGCACATTTTGCTTTATCATGGCGATAAGCTTTTGATTTTGCGATTTTTAAAAACCAAATCTCATTAGGTATTTTTTAGTTATGACTGACCAATTCAATCGCCCTCAACCTGCCCCTATGACTCCGGCAAGTGAATCCGACCAAAGCTTTGATATGAGCGAATCAAGTTACAAAACCGGTCACGCCGCCATGCGAAAGGCACGCCGTTTTGCCTTGCAAGGCATTTATGAGTGGCTCATGACCGACCATCGGTTCGACGTTGAAGGTCTGCGCGACTGGAAAAGCAATGCGCCGCATGATATCGCCGCAAGAACGCGCGCCAATAACGCCATGCATACCGTGCATTTGGGCTATTATCACGAAATGATGCGCGACATCCCTGAGCAAATCGACGCGCTTGATACCCTGATCCGCGAGCAGCTTGACCGTGACTTGACCCAAATTGACGCCGTTGAACACGCCATTTTGTTGATTGGCGCTTATGAATTGCAATCGCGCCTTGAAATCCCTTATAAAGTGGTTCTTGATGAAGCCATGAAGCTCAACAACCATTTTGGCGCCACTGACGCTCATAAACTCATCAATGCTGTCCTTGATAAACTTGCCGCAAGCCTTCGTGCCGTTGAAGTTGCCGCTGAAAACGATGTCAATCCGCGCACTCAAAAATCCTCAACTGCCAAAGCGCTGCCCAACGCCAAAAACGTCACCATCATCAATAAAAAAACCTTGCTTGCCGAACAAAATCAGCCACGTGAAGACGTGCCCTCCGACAAACCGCGAATCAGCGCCAATAAAACTGGCATCAAGCGCGAAAGACACAATCTTGACAATGAAGCGGTAAATTCAACAAGTGATTTGGCAAGCGCTCGCGATAACAAAGACAACCGTAGCAATCGCGACTTTGTAAAAAAAGACCAACCAAAAGGCAGTTTCAACCGAGGCGATAAAAGCAAAGACGGAAAAGGCAAAGACGGCAGAAACAGAAGCGATAAGCCAAAAAGCGGCAAGTTTAATCGCGATGACTCTAAACGCGGCAGCGCGAATCGCGATGATAAACGCCGCGATAAAGACACCCCAAATCGCGATAAAAAACCGTTTAAAAAATCGCCGTCAAATGGTGGTAAGCCGCGCTTTGATAAATCAAAATCGGACAAGCCACGTTTTGATAAGCCGCGCTCTGATAGACCGCGCCGTGATGACGACAACTCCAACAACGACAATAATAGCTAAGCCATGACCGAATTTGACCTTATTGAGCAGATTTTTAACCAAAAGCAAACTTTGACGCGCCAAAGCGATATCCAAAAAGGCATCGGTGATGATGCGGCGGTAACGATCCTGCCTATTGGCGCGCGCTTGGTCAGCTGCATCGATACCCTCGTTCAAGGTCGGCATTTTAGCGGCGATTGGGACGCGGTTGAGCGCTTAGCCTTTGCCATTGGTTATAAAGCCGTTGCGGTTAATGTTTCTGATATTGCCGCAATGGGGGCAGCGCCGCACAGCTTACTGTTGGCGCTTGCTCTGCCTGAGCGCTTAGCAAAAAAATCTTGGCTCAACGAGTTTGCTCAAGGCATTTTTCACGCCTGCAATGCGTTTAATATTGCGCTCATTGGCGGCGATACCACGCGCAGCGAGCAGTTGGTGATTAGCGTCAGCGCTCAAGGCATTTTGACCAAAGATGCCACGCCGGTTTATCGCTCGGGCGCAAACGTTGGTGATAAGGTTTACGTTTCAGGAACGCTTGGCGATGCTAGCTTTGCGCTGAAAAACCCTCATAGCGACATTGGCAAAAGTTTACGCCATCGCCTTGATATGCCAACACCGCGCGCCGCGTTAGGTCAACGTTTGGGCAAAATAGTCACCGGAGCAATGATTGACATTTCAGACGGACTTTATCAAGATTTAAGCCATATTTGCCAGCAAAGCGGCGTTGATATGCGAATTGATTTGGAAAAATTGCCGACCAGTTCAGAGCTTGCAAAAGCTAATCTTACCGAGCGGCTATTTTGCCAATTGACCGGCGGCGATGATTATGAGTTGGCATTTACTTTGCCTGCACATATCGCTCCGCCTGATAGTTATACTCAAGTGACTTGTATTGGCGAGGTGATTGCTCAGCAAGTTGAAGGTAATCCAAGTCTTTATTCGCCATCACAGCCGCAACTTTTTTATCAAAACTCAAGGTTATCAAGCTTAAATCCCGCACCTTTTGACAAACTGCCGCCATTGTCCGGCTATCAACATTTTAACAGTTAAATTTAAGGTTACTTTTTAAGATAACTTTTAAAGGAACACTATGAGCGATGAGCTAACCAAGCCCGATATTCGACAAGCCAATGATTGCCCGCCCCTTCCTAAAGATGCCAGCGCTTTGGATACGGCGGTTTATTGGCTCGCGCTTGGTCTTGGTAGTGGTTTGCCGCGACACGCTCCGGGGACTTGGGGAACGGTTGGTGGCTTGATTGCCGGTGTGATCTTGATGGCGCTTGGCTTTGTTCCGTTTTTAATGTTAACGATTTTATCTTGCGTTATCGGCGTTTGGTTTTGTGGTCGAACGTCTGAAATGATGGGCGTTCACGACGATCCGCACATCGTTTGGGATGAGTGGTCGGGAATTTGGATTACCTTGCTTCCGCTGTCGTATTTGCTGACTTTTCAAAACGCGATGCTAGGAAGTTACTGGCAAAATATTTTACAGCCTTTTTCTCTCGTTGCGCTTATTGCCGCATTTGTCTTATTCCGCTTTTTCGATATTTTAAAGCCGCCACCGATTGCTTGGGCAGATAAAAAAGTGGCGGGTGGTCTTGGCATTATGCTTGATGACATCATTGCTGGAGTGATGGCCGCGGCAACTTGGGTCATCATTTATAATGTGATTTTCTATATTGCTAAGTAATAGCTTTTAACGCTCTAAAGTTCTTAATATCGCGTTGTTTTAATGATACAAAGCAGCGACAGCAAAGCATTTGTTTAAAATCGAATTTACGTTATAATCACCGATATTTTGTTACATTTGTAGGGCTTTTATGACCTCCTCTTTATCTGTGATTATTCTTGCTGCGGGCAAAGGCACGCGGATGCAATCGGCAAAACCTAAAGTATTACAAACACTTGCTGGAAAGCCGCTTTTAGGTCACGTTCTTGATACCTGCCAGCAGCTGACGGTCGATGATACCATTGTGGTGTTTGGTTTTGGCGGCGACCAAGTCCAAGAGCAAATCAGCCGCGACTATACGGGTAGCCAAATCACTTGGGTGGCTCAGTCCGAGCAATTAGGAACGGGTCATGCGGTCAAAATGGTACTGCCGCATCTGCCAAAAGACGGTCAAAGCCTCATTTTATATGGCGATGTGCCACTCGTTAGCCAAAAAACCTTGGCGGCGCTAAAAGCTGCGAATAAAGACGGCTTATCAATGCTCACCTTAACCGTTGATAATCCGTTTGGTCTTGGTCGGATTAAGCGTGATGATCAAGGTTTGGTTACCGCCATCGTTGAGCAAAAAGATGCCAGTGATGCCGAGCGCGCTATTTGCGAGATTAACAGCGGCATTTATTGCGTGGACAATGCGCTACTGCATAAATACTTACCAAAACTTAGCAATGACAATGCTCAACAAGAATACTATTTAACTGATATCGTTAAATTGGCGGTCGCGGATAATCTTGTGATTGCCACCATTGAGCCTGAGCATGCTTTTGAAATTGAAGGCGTCAATAACCGTCAGCAATTAGCCACCCTTGAGCGCTCTTGGCAAGGTAAATTGGTTGAAGACCTGCAAGTTGCCGGCGTTCAGTTTGCCGACCCTTCCCGCGTTGATATTCGCGGTAGCGTCACTGCCGGTCAGGACGTTTTTGTGGATGTTGGCGTCGTCTTTGAAGGCGACTGCAAGCTTGGCGACAACGTTTATATTGAAGCCGGCTGCGTGATTAAACAATCCACCATCGGTAATGCTTGCCATATCAAGCCGTATTGCGTGATTGATGAAGCAGAAGTTGGCGCAGGCGTCGATGTGGGACCTTTTGCGCATTTGCGACCTAAGTCAAAGCTTGCTGACCGCAGTAAAATCGGTAACTTTGTTGAAGTGAAAAAATCAGTCATCGGCGAAGGCAGCAAGGTCAACCACTTAAGCTATATTGGCGATGCGATCGTTGGTGACAATGTCAATATTGGCGCCGGCGTCATCACTTGCAATTATGATGGGGTGAATAAGTCACAAACGACCATTGAAGATGATGTTTTTGTGGGTTCTAATTCAAGCTTGGTTGCTCCTGTGACCCTTGGCAAAGGCGCAACCGTTGCTGCTGGATCAACCATTACGCATGATGTTAATGAAAACGCATTAGCCTTTGGTCGCGCTCGCCAAACTCAAAAAGACAATTGGGAGCGACCCACAAAAAAATAGCGCCGGGTCAAATTGACCCAAAAGAAGACGGCAATGATCAATGATTTATTAAAACGTTTATTGATTGTGGTCATTTTTGGGTCAAGCTTGCAAGCCGTTGCCGGAACTACCATTGAATATGATGCTCATTGCAACTATGTTAACGCTAAAAACGTGCTTAAATACTCAGGAACTTGCAAAGCCAATTGGGGCGTTGGGATGTTTCCTGATAATTTAAGCCAAACTTATCAGCGCTATATTATTACTTACCCTAATGGCGCTGAAATTGTGGTGTTTACCTATGGCAGCAATGAGGGCGTGGTCAATGATATCCCAGCAAAATTGCTTGCGCCGAAAAATGGCTTAGAACGGATCAAAACGGTAGAAGGCGAGCGGTTTGAATTTACCAAAGGTTCAGAATTTTAAATAACTTTTAACAATTAACTTATTTTAATTTAAGCAGCGCGGCAATGATTGTGGGGCTGCTTAATTGTTTATAAACGCTAGGTTAGCGATTAAGCTTTAGTGCCTAAAAACGCATTAAAGTGATTACCCCTATTTAATGAAAGCTATTAAGGATAAGCCATGTGTGGAATCGTCGGAGCAGTTGCTGAGCGCAATATCGCCAATATTTTATTAGAAGGTCTTAAGCGCTTAGAATACCGCGGCTATGACTCAGCGGGACTCAGCGTCATTCAAAATGGCGAGCTGCACCGTGAACGCCAAGTGGGAAAAGTTCAAGCGTTGGTCGATGCGGTAAACGAAAATCCTGAGTTTTTTAACGGTCATATCGGTATTGCGCACACGCGCTGGGCAACCCACGGCGAGCCTGCGCAAAAAAATGCCCATCCGCACGTGTCGGGCAAAATCGCCGTCGTTCACAATGGCATCGTTGAAAACTATAGCGAGCTTAAAGATGAGCTGATTGCCAAAGGCTATACGTTCACTTCGCAAACCGATACCGAAGTGGTCGCTCATTTAATCCACGACCTTTATAAGCAAAATCCTGATTTGCTAGAAGCCGTTCGCGCGGTGATTCCAAGACTTCATGGCGCATTTGCCTTAGGGATTATTCACGTCGATTGCCCAGAGGAACTGATTACCGTTCGTTTGGGATCACCCTTGGTCATTGGCGTTGGGATTGGTGAGAACTTTATCGCCTCCGACCAGTTGGCATTACTTCCAGTTACCAACCGTTTTATGTATTTAGAAGAAGGCGACATTGCCAAACTCACCCGTCATGGCATTGAAGTCTTTGCTGATGGTCAAAAAGTGACCCGCAAAATCCATGAAATTGATGCCAAACAGCACAACGCCGATAAAGGCGAATTTAAACATTATATGCTTAAAGAAATTTACGAGCAGCCGGATGCCGTCGCCAAAACGCTTGAAATGGGAATCGATAATGGCAACACGGAGCAGCTTCGCGCGGACTTTTTGCAGCGTCATGAAGCCGCGCTCAAAGGCGTTCGCCATATCCAAGTCATTGCTTGCGGCACCAGTTACCACGCAGGACTTGTGGCAAAATATTGGTTTGAAAATCTAACGCGACTGCCTTGCTCGGTGGAAGTGGCAAGCGAGTTTCGCTACCGCAATCCGGTAGTCGTTGATCACTCGCTGGTGATTTGCATTTCACAATCGGGTGAAACGGCGGACACCTTATCTGCGCTTCGCGATATTCAAAGCCAAGAGCCTGAAGGCTTAGTCACGCTAGCGCTTTGTAACGTTGCAACGTCCTCGTTAGTTCGTGAAACGGATATCTTTTTGCCAACGCTTGCAGGTCCTGAGATTGGCGTTGCCTCAACCAAAGCGTTTACCACGCAATTGGCAGCGCTCATGCTATTGGTGCTGAAAATTGGCGTCACCCAAGAGCGCATTCAACCCGATATTTTAACGACGCTACTTGCTCAAATTCAAGAGCTACCTGGGCAGTTGTATGCAAGCCTGCATTTAGACGGCGCCATTCAAGAAATGAGCGAGCGCTTTGAAGATAAAAAAAGCTGCTTGTTTTTAGGTCGCGGTTTGCAGTTCCCGATCGCCTTAGAAGGCGCGCTCAAACTTAAAGAAATCTCTTATATCCACGCTGAAGGCTATGCAGCAGGAGAGCTGAAACATGGTCCGCTAGCCTTGGTTGATAAAGACATGCCGATTGTGGTTCTTGCGCCAAAAGACAGTATGTTTGATAAGCTCAAAGCCAACATGCAAGAAGTTCACGCCCGTCACGGTGAGCTGTTTGTGTTTGCCAGTGAAAGCAGCCAAATGAGCGCCGATGAGCGCACCCATGTGGTCAGTGTCCCTGACGTTTGCGAAACTTTAGCGCCGATTGTTTATAGCGTTCCGGTTCAGCTGCTGTCCTACCACGTTGCGGTCATGCGCGGAACGGATGTGGATCAGCCTCGGAACCTCGCAAAATCGGTTACGGTTGAATGATATAAGTCCTTGATTTAATTATATTTTTTATAAAAAAACCCTTATTTTAGTATAAGGGCTTTTTGTTATATTGGCAAATTTTTAATGCTTAATTTCTGTCTTATGCTTCCCATGCGGCACCAGCCATTTAGCAAACCAATTGGATAAGTCATCCATTAAAATATAAATCACCGGAATGACAATCAAGCTCAGCAGCGTTGAGGTGACCAATCCACCAAGGACGGCGGCCGCCATTGGTCTGCGAAACGTCGGGTCAGCTTCCCCCCAACCAAGCACCAGTGGCATCATTCCCGCGCCCATCGCAATGCTGGTCATGATGATAGGTCGGGCGCGCTTTTTACAAGAATCCATGATCGCCTCAAAGCGCGGCAGACCCCTGCGCTGAGCAATAAGCGCATAATCAACAAGCAAAATGGAGTTTTTGGTTGCGATTCCCATGAGCATAATAAAACCAATCATCGAGGGCATCGATAAGCTGCTGCCCGTCAATACCAGCCCTGCAAACGCACCGCCAATGGACAGTGGCAGCGCCATCAAAATAGTAAACGGCTGAAGTAAGCGCCCAAAGAGCAAAATCAGCACGCCCAAAATACAAACAATCCCCACTGACATGGCAACCACAAAGCCGGTAAACAGCTCTGCCATGTTTTCTGCTTGACCTTGTTCAATAAGACTAAGGCTTGCCGGCAGATTTTGCATGGTTGGCAGCGCTTTTACCGCCGTGACCAAGTCGCCAAGCTCGCCGCCTGATGGCTGAACGGTGATGCTGATGGCGCGCTCACGGTCTAGCCGTTTGATTTGAGCAGGCCCTGTACCAAAGCTTAAATCCGCCACGTCGCCGACGCGGACGCCTTGACCTTGCGGACGAGCGCTTGGCACATAAAGCGCTTCTAACTGATTGATATTTTGCTTGGCGATATCCGGCAGGCGAACCACAATTGGGATTTGCCGCGAGTCAAGATTGAGCTTCGATAGGCTTTGCTCGTAATCGCCCACGGTTGCAATTCGCAAGGTGGTCGCCACATCTTGGGTGGTCACGCCAAAATCTGCCATCGCAAGGCGGTCAGGTTTGACCGCAAGTTCAGGTCGCGGTAAGCTGCGATCGCTGGTTACATCGCCTGCTTGCGGCAGTTTTCGAATTTCGCTCATCAGTTTTTGAACCGTTTGCTCAAGAACGCGCGGGTTGCTGCTGGTCAATGAAAAGTTATACCCCGACTCGCCGCCACTGGATAAGCCAACGGTAAAGCGCGCGCTTGGAACGTCCGCAACAATGGCGCTGATTTGCTGCTCGACTTCGGATTTAGAGGCGCGCTCGGCTCTTGGCGCAAGAACGATATCCAGCCCTGCGATATTTTTAGATTTACCGCCGCTTGAATCTGACCCCATCGACGCTTGACCTTCGCCAACAGAGGAAAAAATATGGCGAACGGCAGGCAACTTAGCAATTTTAGCCGCTGCTAATTGGGTCACCCGTTCGGTATCAGCAAGCTCAACATCGGGCGTCAGCTCAATTTCAACGCGGGTTTGGTCAATATCATTGTCCGGAATAAAGGCGGTCGGTAACAGTTTGACCAAGCTTAATGAGGCAATAAAAAGCAGCAATGTCACGCCAATGGTCAACCAGCGAAAGCGCAGTGTCCAAGCCACCAACTTTAGGTAGCCCTCCATCACGCGGCTGCGCTTTTCAGCTCGCGGCTTTTCGGGTCGCAAAATATACGCCGCCATCATGGGCGTCACCAGTCGCGCCACCAACAGCGAGGCAAAAATTGCCATCGCCGCTGTCCAACCAAACTGCCGAAAAAACTGACCAACAATGCCGCTCATAAAGGCGGTCGGTAAAAACACCGCAATCAAAGTAAACGTGGTGGCAATCACCGCCAGACCAATTTCGTCCGCCGCTTCCATTGCTGCTTCATACGGCGATTTTCCCATTCGTAAATGGCGGATGATGTTTTCAACTTCGACAATCGCATCATCAACCAACACGCCAATGACTAACGACAGCGCTAACAGCGAGATAATATTTAAGCTAAAATCGAACAGATACATTCCCAAAAATGTTGGGATGACCGACAATGGCAGCGCCACCGCGGCAACAATGGTCGCTCGGATATTGCGCAAAAATAAAAATACTACGACGACCGCCAAAATACCGCCTTCGATCAGCATTCGTAGCGAGGCTTGGTAGTCTTCGGCGACGGGCGTTGCGCGGTCATAAACCTTTTCGATTTTAATTTTACCCATTTCGCGCTCAAGCTTGGCAAGCTCAATATCGACCAGTTTATTAACCTCAACTTCACTGGCGCCGCGCGATCGGCTGATGTTAAAGGCAACCACCGTTTGACCGTCCAATTTAGCCACCGAGCTTGGGTCAGCTGCGCCATCGGTCACTTGCGCCATTCGACCAAGCGCTTGCGTGCCGCCCGTTGGAATGGCGATTTGCAAGTCGTTCAGCTCGCGGGCGCGCTCAACCGCGCCTAACACGCGGATGGTTTGGGTGGTGTTGCCCACTTCCGCTTCACCGCCTGAGCTGTCTTGCTGAATGCCGCTGATTTGCTGCGACAACTGCGAAATGGGAAATTCAAGACCGCTTAAGGCAATCGGGTCAGCCGCCACGGTAATTTGTCGCTCAAGACCACCGATTCGGCTGATCGCACCGACGCCTTTGATGTCCGATAAGCGCTTGGTGATGGTGTCATCGACAAACCAAGACAAGTCCTCAACGCTCATGTTGTCGCCGGTCACCGAATAAGTGACGACTGGAAACCCTGAGGTCGATACTTTAGTGATAATTGGGTCGTTGGCGGCGGCGGGCAAATCACCACGAACTTCGCCAACGGCGGAGCGAACATCATCGACCGCTTCTTGAATGTCTTTATCAAGGACAAACTCCGTCACGATCGTTGCCGCGCCCGTTTGCAGGGTGCTGGTGATGTGCTTGATGCCAGTGATGCTGGTTAAGCGGTTTTCGATTTTTTTAGCAACGTCATTTTCAAGCTGAAAGGGCGCCGCGCCCGGTAAAGTGACTGTGACCACCACGGCAGGCAAGTCAATATCGGGGAACTGCTGAACTTTCATTTGATGAAAGCCAAACAGCCCGCCCATGGTTAATAAGACAAACAGTAAAATCGCGACGAGCGGATTTTTAATGGAATACGCCGAAAAGTTCATCATGAGGTGACCTTTTTTGGCGCCGTTTGGTCATCAGGCGCAACCAAACGGACGATATCGCCATCATTTAAAAAGCTGCCGCCTTGCTTGACGAGTTGGCTTTTGGCATCAATTGGGGTGGTTAGGCTGACTTTATCGCCCAAATGCTCGCCAACGGTCACTTTTTCTTGAACGATTTTTCCTAATTTTTTGCCATCAATCTCTTTAATATCGGTGATGAGCATGACGTAATCGTAGCCATCATTGCTGACAATCGCGCTGTTTGGTACGGTTTGCAGCTGATCATTTCCCAATAAAAACTCGCCTTTTTGGTACATGCCAGCTCGGGCGGAATTACTTTGAGCAAGCGTGGCAAAGATGGTGATTTTGCGGTTGTTGTCCGCCGTTGGGGCAATTTTACGAACTTCGCCCATGACCGATTGGTTGTTCGGCAAGCTGACTTTGACCGCCGTACCAACTTTGACCTCACCGACTTGTTTGGGGTCAATATCGGCATGCCATTCAAGTTTGCCATCTTTAATAATGGTAAATAGCGGATCACCACCGGCAACCATGCCGACTTCGGCGATTTTTTCGCTGATGACACCGGACACCGGCGCGACCACTTGAGCGTTATTCACCGCTAGGCGCTGAGCGTTGAGCCGTGCTCGCGCGGATTGCAGCATTGCTTCTGCTTGGACTTGCTGGGTTCGATAGCGGTCGGCTTCTTGGCGGCTGATCGCATCAATTTCAAGCAGCGGTAACACGCGAGCGGCATCGGTTTTGGCATTGGCAAGGGTGGCTTCGGCTTCGGAAACGTCCGCTTCAGCTTGCAGTACTTGCTGCTTCATGGCGTCGGTATCAAAAATCGCCAAGACTTGACCGGCTTTGACGCTTTGACCTTCTTCAACCAAAATGCGCTCAATGGCAACGCCGCTGACTTTGGCGCTCACATTGGCGATTTCTTTAGGTTCAATCGTGCCATCCGCGCTTAAGGTGCTGCCAACACTATCCAAACTTGGGCTGATCGCTTCGACCGAAAGCACCGCCTCGTCAGCCGTGGCTTCGGTGTTGGTGGTCAACGCTTCACTAGCAGGCGCGGATTGGTTGGGAGTAGCCGTTGCTTTAGGCGCATTATCGTCATTTTTACCCAAGTATTTGCCAAAAAAAATGCCGATTGCCAGCATCGCAACCATGGCAGCAGCAAGCCAAAACCAGTTGTTGGAAAAGTTTTTCTTAGCCTGCGCGGGTTGACGGTACGGCGGAACCTCAAGCGGCTCGGTATTTGGCAACTCAACGTTTTTTGGCGGCAATTGCGCCACCTCCTCCTCAGGTAAAGTGGGTTTGTCCTCAGGCAAATTGGCATTACTCATAATGGTCTCATTGTCAGTGTTTCAATTTTTACAATATTTTAGTTGTTGATGGTTAGCGTTGATATTTTAAGCATTGGTATATTGGTGGGCTTTGGGCATCCAGCGCGCAATCAAGCGGCTCACATCTGCTTTTCGCGATTTGTCTTTGATTAAATGCACCGCCAATTTTTGGGCAATGGCAATCAAGCACTCATCGCGCGCCAAATCCGCTAAGTAATAATCGACATTTCCGGTTTGCCGTTTTCCCAAAAGTTCACCCGGGCCGCGAAGTGCCAAGTCTTTTTCGGCAATGACAAAGCCGTCAGTGCTGTCACGAAGCACGTTTAAGCGCTCAATGCCGGTTTCCGACAAAGGCGACTGATAAAGCAGCACGCAAAAGCTTTTTGCGGCGCCGCGACCCACACGACCGCGAAGCTGATGCAATTGTGATAGCCCTAGGCGCTCAGCGTTTTCAATGACCATTAAAGACGCATTAGGAACGTCAACGCCAACCTCAATCACAGTGGTAGCTACCAGCAAATCAAGCGCTCCTGATTTAAAATCCTGCATGACTGCTTGTTTTTCTGCCGGTTTCATTTTGCCATGAACCAGACCGATATTAATGTTTAAACGCTCATTTAAATCAGCGAAGGTTGCCTCAGCCGCTTGAGCATCCAAAGCGGTCGACTCCTCAACTAGCGGGCAAACCCAGTACGCTTGCCGACCTGCCGCACAGTTCACCGCAATGCGCTCAATGACCTCATCGCGGCGATTGCGATCCACCATCACCGTGGTAATGGGCGTTCGACCGGGTGGCAGCTCATCAATGATCGAGGTGTCCATATCCCCAAAAACGCTCATCGCAAGCGTCCTCGGAATCGGTGTTGCGGTCATAATCAGCTGATGCGGGGTGCTGCCAGCAACGCCTTTATTGGCAAGCGCCATTCGTTGCTCAACGCCAAAGCGGTGCTGCTCGTCAATAATGACCAGTCCCAATTTGGCAAACTGAACCTGCTCTTGAAATAGCGCATGGGTTCCGACCACGATTTGAACATCGTTTTCAATAATAGCCGTCAGCGCCTCTTTTCGCTCGCGCGCCGTTTGCTTTCCGGCAAGCCAGCCCACACCAATGCCTAATGGCGCAAACCACTGCTTAAAATTCAATAAATGCTGCTCGGCTAAAATCTCAGTCGGCGCCATAATCGCCACTTGCCAGCCACTATCTAAGGCAAAACAAGCGGCGGCGGCGGCAACCAACGTTTTGCCTGCGCCAACATCGCCTTGAATCAGCCTGAGCATGGGGATGGAGGTTGCCAAATCACGGCTGATATCCCCAATAACTCTTGATTGCGCGCCCGTTAACGCAAAGGGTAAATTGCTTAATAGCTTTTGGAAAAGGGGGCTATCGCTATTGCATTTTGGCGCCTTAAACTGGTGCAGCTGCTCGCGGCGATACAGCAAGCTTAATTGATGCGCGGTCAGCTCCTCAATAATTAAGCGCTGACAAGCAGCATGCGAGCGCTCAAGCAGTTGATTTAAAAGTTCAAACTGCTTGTTAATATCGGTATAAAGCGGCGGCGTGTGCAGCAGCACCAGCGCCTCAAAAATCGTCAAATTAAACGGGCTTTGCGCTGCATGAAAGCAGGCGCGCTCATTGGGCGAGCGTTTGTCCGCGCCATGTTGGCTTAAAAATAAATCTTGGGTCATCATGAGGCTGACCGGATTATCCTCGCTTACCGTTCCATCTTGCGGCTTGGTTAATGGCAAATCTGCCACCACCTCAAAATCAGCTTTGGTAAATAGCGTCATCGGCAGCGCTTCTTGGCGAACAGTTTGCAGCGCAAGCTTAATCAGCGTCCGCAGTTTGTTTTGATGAAGCCCTTTGACCGTGGGGTAAATGGGCTGAAGTCCTGAATTGACCAGCGGCTGATTTTCACTCATTACTTGATATTCAGGGTGATGCAGCTGCCTGCCATAACGGCTGATTTTGATTTCGCCAAACAGTTGCAATCGCGCGCCCAAACTCATGGTTTGCAGTAAACTTGGATACGCTTTGAAAAACCGCAGCCCAAGCGCGCCTGTACCATCATCGACGATGACAGTTAAACCGCCACTTTTTTGCTCAACGTGAACAACGCGCGCCACAATCAGCGCTGATTGACCGTGCGTGGTGTCCTCAATCATCACCTGACGGCTGCGGTCTTCATAATCACGCGGCAAATGCAGCAGCAAATCAAACACACGATTGATGTTCAGCTGCGCCAACTGATCAGCAACTTTCGCGCCAACGCCCGCCAGCGCCGTCACGGGCAAATCAAAAGCTTGCGGTGATTGCAATCGAGAAGACGAAAAGGTTGCCGCTGGCATTTACTCACCTTAAATTCATAAAATTAATTGGTTAACGCCCTATAATCAACAGCTTATCGAATTCATTATAGCTGACAAATCGCTTGATTATGAGAGGCAATTTAGTAATCATGCGTCTATAAATGACCGCTTTAGACCTCAATGGTGCTTTTTTAGCTTAAGGTCTTGGGTTTATTCACAATTTACTGAGTTTTTTATGATGTTTTCTGCTCAAATGGCGTTTTCGCGCTTTACTACTGCCCTGATTATTACGTTTAGCGTCCTGACCACCAGCGCTTGCCAAAGCTCACCGCCAAGCCAGCCGCTTGCTGCGCCCGCCTCTAAAACCCCAAAAGTTGCTTTAGTTTTAGGTGGCGGCGCGGCAAAAGGCATTGCTCATGTCGGCGTCATCAAAGCGCTTGAGGACAATGGCATCAAGCCCGACATCATCGTTGGCACCAGCATGGGCAGTTTAGTTGGCAGCCTTTACGCCAGCGGCATGAGCGTGGATCAGTTAAAAAAAGTCACGATTGCCACGCCCGACAGCGCCCTTATGGATTTTACCTTTTCCAACCAAGGCTTTGTTGAAGGGATTAAATTAAAAAACTTTATCAATAAACAAGTCAATAACCGACCGATAGAAGCCTTTCCCATTAAGTTTGCCGCCCTTGCCACTGAGCGCGATACTTTAGCAAAAACGGTGCTGGATTTTGGAGACGCAGGGCTTGCCGTTCAAGCGTCTTGCAGTGTTCCAAATCTGTTTATCGCCCCGAGAATTCCCGAAAAAGTAGGTAAAAAATACATCGATGGCGGCGTATCAAGCCTCGTTCCCGTCGATAGCGCTCGTGATTTGGGCGCAGATATCGTAATTGCCGTGGATGTCACCGCCGCAAAACCGCCTATAGAAACTCAAGCGCAATTGGCAAAACTAAAAAACGGTCAACCCATCGATATTAAATCGTTAGCCAGCTTTTGGGGATTGTTTGAGCAAAGTATCGCCAGCGGACTTTATCGCCCATTGCAAAATGGCGCGGCGATCGATAAAAACATAAATAAAGCGGCGGTCAATCATGCTAATGCAACAGCGGCACCAAACGCGCCCATCACCCGCGAAGCTTTGCGCGCTGATGTGCTGATTATCCCTGAGGTCGGTCAAATAAGCTTTGTCGATACCCGCGAGCGCGCCGCGTTAATCCATGAGGGCGAAAAAGCTACCTTGGCAAAACTTCCTGACATTCAAAAGCTCATTGCAAATTACCCCAAAACGATGCCTTAATAAAAAAAGCGCTTGTGACAAGGTGACCAAGCGCTTTTTTTAACCTAAGTTTTAATCGCGATTATTTCACGCGGGCGCGGTATTTCACCATGACCGTATCGTTCAATCCAACACCTTCTAAATCCCAACGCAGCGCTTGGTAATATTGCAGCGGGATTTCTTGAGTTTGACCGTTGACTTGACCACGAAGCGGCATTCGGGCAAAGTTTGCACTGTCTGTGCTGGCAAAGGCAAAATCAGGGCTGACATTACCCAGCAATTCGACCTGCTCAGGGATGCTCATGGTCACCGTCATTTTGCGAACGCGATCAGGATTGGTATTGGTAAAATAGCCTTGATATTCAATGATATTTCCCGCTTGCAATCGTGTGCTTGCGGTCACCGGAACGAGCGTTTCACGACCATTGGCATCAACGCTTAATAAAGACGCGGTAATTTTGGTGGCAACGGCTTGGGCGTTTGAATTGCTGGCGGCTTGAACGGCGGCTGGGTTGTCAATGACAGGCTCAGGCGTTGGCAGCATGGCTGAGGCTTGTGTGACCGCCATCGCGCTAATCAAAGTTCCTGCGACGACAAAAAATAAGCGATGAGCGCTGCCTTTCGTGAACGGCTGAGATAAAGGATTGCGTTTTTTCATGATACGGTTAATTCCTAATAGATCGATTTGGTCAGGCTAAATGCGACCATCGTTTGAATGTGATAAGTCAGCAACGTGACTTAAACTTTAGCATAACAAAAAGCCTTTAGCATCATACTAATGCCTTGTTGCCGTTATGTATTTGCAAAATCGTTGGGTAATGCCTTTACTTATTAAAATAAAAGATAGCCCAATTTGCTGTTTTTTGCTATGGTAAATCAAAAGCCTTCAACAATTTTTTATTGCGCGGCAGCTGCCTGATTTGCCCGCTTTTTGAGTGATTAACCGTTTTTATGATGACAAACGCCATGCCCCAAATCAACCCCGACTACGTTCATTGGTTCCGCAATTCCGCCCCTTATATCAACACCCATCGCGGCAAAACGTTCGTGATTATGTTTGGCGGTGAGGCGGTCAATCACCCCAATTTTAGCAACCTGATTCACGATTTTGCGCTCCTTCATAGCCTTGGCATCAAGCTGGTTTTGGTTCATGGCGCAAGACCGCAAATTGAAAAAAACCTAACCGGCACCGGAATTACCTCACCCCTTCATCATGACATCCGCGTCACCCCGCGCGAAGCCATGCCAGCGATCCTGCAAGCCGTCGGCTCCATTCGCCTGCAAATCGAAGCTCAGCTGTCCATGGGACTTGCCAACTCGCCGATGTTTGGCTCAAGAATTGATGCCGTTTCAGGAAACTTTGTTACCGCAAGACCGTTTGGCGTTCGCGATGGCGTTGATTATCAAATGACCGGTGAAGTTCGCGCCATCGACGTTGATGCCATTAAAAATAACTTGCAGCACAACCATATCGTCATTTTAGGATCAATGGGTTATTCGGCAACCGGTGAGGTCTTTAACTTATTGGGCGAAGATGTGGCATTAAGCGCGGCGGTGGCTTTAGGCGCCGATAAGCTGATCTTTTTAGGCGAAGAAACCGGCATCAATGACAACGGTCGCCTGCTTCGCGAAATGATTCCTAATGAAGTCGACCGCTTTTTACGCGACCGCGATTTAAACTGCGAGATCAACTACTTTTTATATTGCGCCGCCAAAGCTTGCCGTGAAGGCGTTCACAGAACGCATATCATCTCTTACGCCAAAGACGGCGCGCTACTTGAGGAGCTGTTCACCCGTGATGGCTCAGGAACGCTCATTAGCCACGACCCTTATGAAGAAATTCGCCACGCCGAAATTGATGATGTGGTCGGCTTGACTGAACTGCTTGCGCCGCTTGAAGCTGAGGGCATTTTAGTGCCGCGCTCGCGTGAGCGCTTAGAGCAAGAGATCGATCGCTATAGCGTCATTGAGCGCGACGGCATGATTTTAGGCTGCGCCGCCCTGCACCAACTCGATAGCACATCAGCTGAAGTGGCTTGCGTTGCTGTCCATCCCGACTACCGAAAAGGCAATCGCGGTGCTGACTTGCTGGCGTTTTTAGAGCAGCAAGCCCGAAGTCATGGTTTACAAAAGCTGTTTGTTTTGACCACCCGAACCGCGCATTGGTTTGTTGAGCAAGGTTTTGTTGAAGTTGATGCTTCTGCCCTGCCAGCTGAGCGCTTAAAGCAGTATCACAACGGTCGCAACTCAAAAGTTTTTGAAAAACTGCTGTAATCGGTTTTTTAACGATGACTTAATAAAAAAGCCTTCAATTTGAGGGCTTTTTTATTTAACATTTAAAATAAAAAGCTAAGCTTACTTAGCAGGTTTGACTTTTAATAGCTCAACGGTAAAAATCAAGGTGCTGTTTGGCTCAATTCCTGAATTTCCTGCTTCCCCATACGCCAAATCTGAAGGGATAAAGAACTCGTATTTTCCGCCTTCTTTCATCAGCTGAAGCCCTTCCGTCCAGCCTGCAATGACTTGATTTAGTGGGAATTCAATTGGCTCGCCGCGCTCATACGAGCTATCAAACACGGTGCCATCAAGCAATTTGCCTTCGTAGTTGACTTCAACAACGTCAGTGGCTTTTGGCGATTTGCCCGTTCCTTCTTTAATCACTTTATATTGTAAGCCTGAAGCGGTCGTTTTCACGCCTTCTTTTTTAGCATTTTGCGCTAAAAATTCTTGACCTTTGGTTTTATTGCCTTCAGCTTTTGACTGCATGTCTTTAACGAACTTTTCTTCTTGTTCTTTTTGGTACGCCATGAGCACCTCTTGCATCTGCTCTTGGGTTAGCGCCGATTCTTTTCCTTCGTAGCCATCACGAAAGCCTTTTTCAAAGGTATCAAGGTTTAAATCTTTAACGGCATCTTTGTTGCCTTCAGCCATCATGTAGCCTAGGCTATAACCGACTTTTTCGGTCGCAGGGCTTTGTTCGGTGACCGCCACGCTTTTGGCTGCGGTTTGCTTGGCGTCATTGTTGGTGCTGCAACCTGAAACTAAGATCATCGCACTTACCAGCGCAGTTAAGCTCAACGTCGTGATTTTTTTCATATATTACTCTCAATAAAAGCTTAGGCTTAGCGCCTAGAACACTTAATTTAATCGTAGGTGGAGTTTGTCGTCAGATAAATGGCAATTACGGTGAATTGCCAAAAAATTGAATTGACCAATTGCGTTTGCGCCCAAGCTGCGATTGGTCAGCTAACCCTCATCATAGCAAATCTTATAATCAGCGGCTATATATTGAATAAAATTATCCGGCTTATGTATAACCTTTGTTAATATCTTCTGTTTAAATAACAACTTATCACATAACTATAGCGATAAGTTAAGATTTCTGTATTTAACTTTTAAGTCTTATTAGTTAAGCTAAATTAGCGCTGGTCATTGGTAATGTTCCGTAATTTTTTACAAAATTTTCTTGAAATTTATACGTTAACCTTTTAAGAAAACTGTAAAAAATACAATTTCATTTCCCAATTTGCGCTTATCTCCATTCAAATACAATTCTAATTAAAACAACATCTTAAACAGCCTTTTTCTTGCAGCGCTTATTGAAATAATAGTTATAAACGCTGGCAATGATTATTAAGGAGGATATCATGAACCCTATGTATACCCCGTTCAATGGTTATTTGGGCGGCCCTATCGGCTCGATCATCGGCGCAATTTTAATTTTTATTGTCGGCTGGCTGGTTGCGCTTGGCATCGCCGCTTTGGTGAAAAACGTGTTGGCAAAAATTCATCTGAACGAGCGCATGAATTCCTCCACCGGAAAAGCTTATGACTTAGAAGGCATCATTTCTAAAGTTATTTTCTGGTTTATTTTTATCATTGCCATTTCAGGGGCGCTCAATCAGCTTAATTTAAACGCCATCTCAACGCCATTTGCCAATATGGTCAACCAAGTGCTTGCCTTTATTCCTAACCTAATTGGCGCCATTGCAGTCGGTATCGTCGGTTGGGTGGTAGCTACGGTGGTAAGAACGGCGATTAATGCGGCGCTATCAAAAACCACGATGGATGAAAAATTAAGCGCTCAAGCGGGCGTCAAACCCATGAGCAGCACCATTGCTGATATGGTATATTGGTTCATTTTGCTGGTCGTTTTGACGATGGTTTTAGGTCAGTTGCAGCTTAATGGCTTATTTGCCCCGCTTACCAATATGATTGATAAGATTTTCAGCTTTATCCCGAACATTTTGATCGCAGGCGTCGTTTTTGTGGTGGGCTATATCATCGCCAAAGTCGTTCGCGGTATCGTCACCAATTTGGTGTCCACCTTTAATGTTCAGGCGTTGGCATCAAAAGCTGGTCTTAGCGAACAAAACAGCGTGCCCAATATTGCAGGATCACTTGCATTTTTAGTGGTCATTATCCCAACGATTATTGCTGCATTAAATGCGCTGAAAGTGGATGTGATTGCCCGCCCAGCCACCAATATGCTCAACAAAATCATGGAAGCGTTGCCCAATATTTTTATGGCAGCGGCGATTTTGATTGTGACTTTTTATGTCGTTCGCATGGTGGCGGACATCATCAAAGGCTTGATTAACAACACTCAATTAAACCAGCTTCCTGCCAAAGTCGGCTTACAAGAAATGATGGGCAATCAAACGGTTGCCGATTTGGTCGGTCATGCCATCATGTTCTTTGCGATGCTGTTTGCTGCCATTGCCGCCGCTGATCTGCTTGGCTTTGAGCCGATTTCTGCCTTGATTGGTATGTTTATTGCCTTTGGTGCTAACATTATCTTGGGCGCCATCATCCTATTTATTGGCTTTTGGCTTGCCAATGTTATCGCAGGCGTGGTTGAGCGCTCAGAAAAAGGCTCACAATTTTTAGCCAATATCGTTCGCGTACTTATCATGGGATTGGTGCTTGCCATGGGACTTCGTGCCATGGGAATCGCAGATTCTATCGTTAACTTAGCCTTTGGCTTAACGTTAGGCGCAGTTGCAGTTGCCTTTGCCTTGTCCTTTGGTCTTGGCGGTCAAGAGGCCGCGGCAAGATTTTTACGTAAAATGCAAGATAAAATGGATGAAGAGCGCACGGGCTTAAAAGTTCATACCACGCGCCATACCAAAACTACGACCATGGATAAAGTTGCCGATTCAGTTCGCGACAACACGCCTAATGTAACGCCAACGGCAAGAAGCGCCTCGCCGACTGCCGCAAGCGTTGATGCTCATGATATCAAAACCGATACGGTTGATACCAGCAGTCTTGGCAATCGTCATGTCGAGGGTCAAACCCCATCAGCGATTAACCCTAGCAGTCGTGAGGTGAGCGATGAGTTAAACCATTTATTGGATGATGACTCTCAGTCGTAAGTTTTTTAACCAAAATGGTTTAGATAAAAAAGGCAGCTTCGGCTGTCTTTTTTTGTAGCTAAATTTGTCTTAATTTAAACCGCTATCATTTTATAGAACGCTTCAATCCAATCTCAACAATTACACAACTTGACTGCCCTCGCTTTTTTAGGTGCCTCTTGATATGCTTTTAACAATCAAAGCTAACAATCAAGGATGAAAAATTATGAAGCGCTTTAAGCAATCAACCGTGGTTATCATTGGTGCGGAATCTACTATCGGTCAAGCCGCTGCCATCCGTTTTGCTTGTGAAGGCGCAAATTTAGTACTTATTGGGCATTTATCAAACGAGCTTGCGCGCACAGCAAAACAACTGCCTCATGATAATACTTGGATTCAAAGCGATAATTATTTAACCATCACTTGCGACATTAAAGATCCAAACCAAGTTCAAACGATGATTCAAGAAATCAAGCAGCGCTTTGGCAAGATTGATATTTTAGTGAATAAAGTGGGATTTGCTATTGAAGATAACGCTGAAGTACGCAGCACGCCTCAAACTACCGAAAATGACTGGCATCATGCCATCCAAACCGACCGCCAAAGCTTTGAAGCGCTTTGCCAAAAGCTTTTGCCCGAGCTTACAAAAAGCCGTGGTAGCATTATTAATATTTTAACCAGTTTTAATAATCAATCCGCCGCCTACCAAGATGCTAAGATCAGCATTCAAACCTTGACCCAAAGATTAGCGTTGTCATTTGCTAAAAACGGCGTTCGCGTTAACCTTGTCCATTCTAATGCGTTGGTCGCAAATGCGGATCACCAACCGCCGCTTGCAACGATTTCGCCACTGGATTGTCCAGCAACGCCAAAAGCCATTGCGGCGGCGACTGCCTTTTTAGCCAGTCAAGATGCCGCCGCCATTACAGGCGTCAGCTTGCCCGTTGATGGCGGCTTTGATATTAGCGACGATGATTTTTAACATTGTGATTAAAACTTGATCTAGCAAATCATTCTTAAACGATATCAGCAAGATTGCCTTTGTGCTCAAGCCAAGATTTGCGATCACTGGCGCGTTTTTTGGCAAGCAGCATGTCCATCATGCTACTGGTTGCCGCCATGTCATCCATATCCAGCTGAACGAGGCGGCGCGTATCGCGATTCATGGTGGTTTCGCGAAGCTGATCGGCGCTCATCTCTCCAAGACCTTTAAAACGGGTAATCTGCGCCTTTTTGTTTTTGGGAACGCTTGCTAAGACCTGCTCAAGTTCGTCCTCATCGAGCGCATAATGAACGCTTTGACCAATATCGATACGATAAAGCGGTGGCATCGCCACAAATAAATGCCCTGCTTCAACAAGCGCCGGAAAATGCTTTACAAACAGCGCGCAAATTAGAGTGGCGATATGCAGCCCGTCCGAATCAGCGTCCGCTAAAATACAAACTTTGTCATAACGCAGCTCGGATAGATCATCAGACGCCGGATCTACCCCAATAGCAATGGCAATATCATGAATTTCTTGGCTGGACAGCACCGTATCGGAGGACACTTCCCAAGTGTTCAAAATCTTACCACGAAGCGGTAAAATTGCTTGAAAATGACGATCACGGGCTTGTTTGGCGCTGCCGCCTGCCGAATCCCCTTCCACCAAAAACAGCTCCGCGCCATCACGCAAATCGCCGCGACAATCCGCAAGCTTTCCAGGAAGCGCAGGACCTTGGGTGATTTTTTTACGAGCGACTTTTTTGGCGGACTTTAAGCGTCGACCGGCTTTATTGATCGCAAGTTCTGCAATTTGAGCGCCCAAATCGGCATGTTTATTAAGCCAAAGGCTAAACGCATCTTTGGCAAGCGTCTGAACAGCGCCCGCAGCTTCTCGGCTCGATAAGCGCTCTTTGGTTTGCCCAGAAAATTGCGGCTCAGAAAAGGTCAGCGATAAAATATAATTTACCCCATCCCAAACATCTTCAGCGGTCAATTTTACATTTCGCGGCAATAAATTATGAATATCACAAAATTCACGAAGCGCTTCTAATGTTCCGGTTCGCAGCCCATTGACGTGCGTGCCGCCTTGAGCGGTCGGGATAAGGTTGACATAACTTTCTTGAATAGGCGCTCCGCCCTCAGGAAGCCATGATAAAACAAAGCGAAGCCCCGTACGATCTCCAGCTTTCGCTTCAAAATGATAATAAAACGGCGGCTCAGGCAAAGTCTCAAGCCCATCAAGCTGCTCGTTTAAATACTCAACCATGCCGTCGGCAAACTGCCAAACGATCTTTTCATCATGAATATCATCAATAAATTCAATCGTTAATCCTGCAGCAAGCACCGCTTTGGCTTTTAAATTGTGCTTGAGCTGTTTGACATTAAATTTAGCGGAATCAAAAAACTGCTCATCTGCCCAAAATTGCACCTTCGTTCCGCGTTTGCGCTTATTTGAGCTGACCGACTGCTTTAAAATTGACGTTGGAACCCCTTTTGCAAAGTCCATGTCAAACTGATTGCCATCGCGCCAAACGGTGACCTCAACGCGCTTTGATAACGCGTTGACCACTGAAATGCCAACGCCGTGAAGACCGCCTGAAACTTGATAATTGGAGGTTGAAAACTTACCACCGGCATGAAGCCGCGTTAAAATCAGCTCAATTCCGGATTGATTAAATTCAGGATGAATGTCCGTTGGCATACCGCGACCGTCATCTTCGACGGACAGCGAGCCATCTTCATGAAGCTGAACTTTAATGGTTTTGGCAAACCCAGCAAGCGCTTCATCGACCGCGTTATCAATAACTTCTTGCGCCAAATGATTGGGGCGCGTGGTATCGGTGTACATTCCTGGACGGCGGCGAACCGGATCTAGACCTTCTAAAACTTCGAGCGACTGCGTCGTATATTGACTCACAACAACTTCCTTGAGCATAAATAAAAATTATTTCATGGCTCTATTATAACCAAAATTCATGCCGCTATCGCCACCCACTAAAACTTTGCGTCAAACTGTGTCGCTTGGCATTTTATTAACCAATGCTTGAATCTCAGATAAAACCAAAGGCAACTGCTCAGCAAAATCGCTAAATCGATGATCGCCGCCATCTTGCAAAATAATTTTCGCGCCTTGCTGACCATAAAACGCTGCTGATAAGTTGGCATCCAAAAGCTCATCCCCTTGCTTGAGCATCACTGCAATTTGGCTTGGGTTCTCAACGGCTAATAATGGATGATTCGCAAACCATTGCAAATCAGCTTTAGTAATTTCCCAACCACCAGAAGTGGTATGAATTACCTTATCCTTGTTAAAATCTGAGGTCAAAGTATCAGCTTTCATTTCACTATCAAAACGCTGCAACGTCAAATGCGGCTGGGTGCTAGGGTTAACCAGTAGCGCAGAACAGCCCGTCTCATTACTCACTAAAGTTGCAAAATAGCCCCCTAATGAGCTACCGACCAATACCACGCTAGAGTCTTTACTCAACGCCGCGACTAATTTTAATAACTTATCAAACACAACTTGCGGCGGCTGGTTCAAATCGGGTCGATATACGTTGATATCAGGATGATATTTTTTGCAGTAATCTTCTAACAAAAGCGCTTTTGTCGCGTTAGCATCACTATCTAGACCATGAATATAGATAAGGTTCATAAATTTACTCACTTATTATGTTTGTTATAGGATAAAAATATATAAATAAAAAATGCGGTTAACTATCAGCATATCACAGCAATTATAATAACCATATCAACAAAACAGGGCATCGTTATTCGTTAATCATGAAATAGTATGGCATAAATACATCAACGAATTAAAATAGAAAAATTAACGCATAAAAAAAGCCCCCAGCTAATGCTGAGGGCTTTTGGAATAAGGAGCTGACGATGACCTACTCTCACATGAGCGAATCACACTACCATCGGCGCTACGACGTTTCACTTCTGAGTTCGGGAAGGGATCAGGTGGTTCCATCGCGCTGTTGTCGTCAGCA
>NZ_JABBDX010000006.1 GCF_012847335.1 Psychrobacter sp. MF31 | reverse complement strand
AATATGTTTGCAAGGCTCAAACATTTTCGTAGTATCGCTACTCGTTATGAGAAGTTAGCTCGTAATTTTAAGTCAATGCTTTATCTGGCGTGTACTATCGTTCATTGTAAGATGAATTGTAAACACGCCCTAGTAATAGCAAAAAAGTACTTTGCCAAAGCCTGTGACAATGGATATCAACTAGGCTGTAACAACTTAGGCATATTGATAGAAAAAGATTAAAAAATAGCTAACAAACAATATCAGGATTAGAAAATCACTCCGATTTAAAAACAAGGTATACTATAAGCCAATTTTAAGTCAGTGAGGGATTATGAGCTTCAATCCAGTATTAGAAGGCAGCGACAGCATTGATTTTAACGCGAGCCATTACGCCCTTCCCGCGCCCATTTTAGCGCTGCTTGAAAACTATTTAGCGCAGCACGTGACCCCAAAAATCAGCATTGACCCCGAGCAGTTAGCCTATCGCTGGGTTGGCGGTCAAACCGGACATTTAGAGCCGCTCACGGTCAACTTATTTGTCAGCCTTGATGATTTGCAAGGCATCGACAAGCAAAAAGCCAAGCTTGAGCAAAACACGCGCCAGTTTTTAAAAGGTTATCCGGCGAACCACGTGCTGATGACCGGAACGCGCGGCGCAGGAAAATCCTCCCTCATTCGGGCGCTACTTCATGCCTATCACAAAGACGGCTTGCGCGTGATTGAGGTCGCCCGCGATGACCTGCTCGTGCTAGATAAAATCCGCGCCGCCATTCACAAGTTGCCTAAAGACTGCCCTTGCCGCTATATCGTTTATTGCGATGATTTGGCATTTAACGGTCAAGATGAAAGCTATCGAACGCTCAAAAGCGTCCTTGATGGTGCGCTTGATTCTGAGCAAGATAAACTTTTGGTGTATGCGACCAGTAACCGCCGTCATTTGTTGCCGCAGTTGATGAAAGACAACCTTAACATTTATAACGGTCAAACCGATGAGGTCAACCCTTACGAGACCATTGATGAGACCGTGTCATTGTCCGACCGCTTTGGCGTTTGGCTGTCTTTTTATCCGATGAATCAAGACACCTATTTGCAAATCGTGGCGCATTATTTAAACCAGCAAATTATCAAGGATACGGCGGATAAAAAAATTGCGCTTGGTGAGGTGATTGCAAGCGCTAACGATGGTCAATTTACCTTGACCGAGGCGCTAAAATCGCAAGCCTTGCGCTGGGCATCGGAGCGCGGCGGTCGCTCAGGTCGCGTGGCGTATCAGTTTAGCCGCTTTTGGATTGGTCAAGCTAAATTGGCGCTTGATGATGAAAGCTCTTGCTAAACTTGACCTAAATATTCTACGGTATCAACAGCTTTTGACCCATCAACCAAATACTGGGTAAAGTCTTTTGCTAGCCAAAGGTTGCCCTGATAAGCTTGCCTTGCATCCATGCGAATGGTTGCCATATTTGGCGTCGTGCTTGCTTCATCATCAAAGCCTTGATAGCGCGCGCTAAAATGGGTCAAAATTAAGTTTTTCACCCCAAAATTTTCAGCCGCGCGACCAACCTCAAGCGCGCTGCTATGCATCGGGTCAAAGTCCAAATTTTTAGCTTTTATTTTTGCTAAAATATCGCTTGAATATGTCGCTTCGTGGATTAACAAATCGCTATCAGCAAGCGTTTTTGCAAGTAAGCTTGGCGTGTCATTGTCGCCTGCTACAACGATTTTAGTTTTGATTTTTTCAGTAATTAAATAATCTTTTGCCTTTAAAATTTGCTTATTTTCAAGCGTCACATCACAACCTTGTTGAAGCTTTCCCCAAATTTTGCTCGGCTTAATGCCATTATTAAGCAGTTTTTCTTTATCTAGTGTGTTTTTAATCAACGATTGCGAAATACCAAAGCCAAATGAGGCAACGCGGTGCGAGAGCGCATTAATATCAATAGTTACTTGATGATAAGGGCTAAAAGTCAAATCGGCGGTTTTGTCCTGAGCAAGCAAATCTTCAATCGCCAAAAATTCAATGGCAAACGGAAAATAAAGCTCGGTGGTTAACGTGATGGCGTCCAAAAACTTAGCAATGGCTTTTGGCGCAATCAAGGTTAACGGCGCAGTTCGACCGGACATTGCCGCACTTGCCAGCAGCCCCGGTAAGCCGTAACAGTGGTCGCCATGAACGTGGGTAATGCAAATGGCGGCAAGCTGATGGACGGACAGATTAGTGTTAAGCAATTGATGCTGAGTGCCCTCGCCGCAGTCAATGAGCAGCCACGGTCGCTTTTTTTTGACAATGTTATCAAAAGGATTCAGGCATTCAACCGCAAGCGCGGTGACGTTTCGCGATTTGGTAGGAACGCCTGCTGACGTTCCTAGAAAAGTTAATTTCAGCATGGCTTTACCTTGGATTAGGTCGAGAGTTTACGGCTAGGGCGATTTGCAAAGTAGCACTTGACCTGAATTGTCCAACTGACCCCCATGTGCTAGGCACTGCTTAACGACGTTTGACTCATGCGCCTTCCAGCCGCCGTAAAAGCTGACGGCGCAAAGCAATGCTACAAGTAACTTTTGCAGCCAAGACTTAACATCAATCGGCGTTGGCTCGGGTAGATCGACGTCATTTCTGTAATCGATTAAAGGCTCTTTTGGCGGCTTTGGCGAAACAGGCACTGGTATAGCGCTCCTTTTAAAACCATTTTTTTAAAAACGTTTTTTGACTTGCAATTGAGTTAACGAAACGTCAGTTTGCCGCCTTTTTCTTCAGCGCGCTGAAACGCCGCGCGGGCTTGGCAACGCTTCATCCAATTTAAAATATTGGCAAATTGAGCCTGATCAAGACTTGGTCGCGCGTTGGCGGCGGCGGCTGCAAAATACATCTGAATGTCCGCCGCGCTAAAACTTGCTCCGGCAAACCAATGATTGTCGCTTAAATGCTGCTCCATCATATTGAGCATGACGTTCAAATTGCCTGCAATCATACTGTGTTCAACCTGCTTTTGGATACCTTTACTGACAGGTTTTATAAGCAGTGGCGATTTATCAACGACTTTGGTAAAAACCAAGCGCATCACCAAGGTCGGCATGATTGCTCCTTCGGCAAAATGCAGCCAAAAGGTGTAATTTTCCCAAGCCGTCTCATCGCTGTCTTCAGGCTTAAACTGATGATCTTTATCAAAATGTTTGAGCAAATATTCAATGATAAATCCTGACTCAATGAGCGGTTTGCCATCGACTTCCAAAATTGGCGCGTGACCTAGCGGCTGGATTTTTTTGAGGCTATCAGGGGCAAGATATGCCCGATTGCGCTCGTAACACGTAAGTTTGTAGTCAAGTTGCAATTCCTCAAGCAACCACAAAATACGATGCGATCGTGACTGACTTAAATGATGAAGATGCAGCATAGCGTAACCTTTTGATCCAAAATGAATAAAAAATTGATGCTAAGGATGATAGCGTAATCACCTCATTTTGACAGCCAAGGGTAAAGATTCGGTTACGAAAAATAATATCTGACAAGTCAAAGATTATTGTTTGCTTATTGCTTTTTTTGCGCGTTTTCTAAAACGCCGAACTAGAAGCAAACTTTTGACGCGGTACTTTTTTATCCGCCTACGCGTTGGAAACGTTGCCACTTGCAGCTCGCCATAACCTTGCAAGCGATCCGTCTGTTTTCGTGACCAATAACCAAGCGCACTATCGATTGCCATGATCATAAGCGCAGTAAAAATCAGCCCATACATGATGACCGAACCGCCCTCGCTGGCGCTTTGGTGCAAAATGGTCAAAGAAAAAATAAATAAGAAAATCGGCTCTAAATAGCAAAGCGTCCCAAATAGCGACACGGGCAACTTATTACTGGCAACCATGGTTAAAGACATCGCCGCGGTGCTCAAAATGCCGAGCAGCGGCAATAAATACCAAAGTTTTGGCGTCGTCTTAAATAAAACTAAGCCGCCCGATTGCCCTAAAATAAAAATAACTGCGGGTAATAACAAGGTTAAATCAGCAAGCAGTCCAGTGATTGGCGGAACAGCAAGCTTTCGGCGCATCAAATAATACGGCGGATAGCCCAAGCAAACAAATAGCGTTGCCCAAGAAATATGCCCAAACAGCCAAATATCATAACCAATGCCAATTGCCGCGCAACTGGTCGCAAGACATTGCAATCGGCTCATGGCTTCATGGTAAAAAACGCGACCAATCACGATCATCACCAGTGGATATAAAAAATAGCCCAAGGTCACATCAAGCCCTAAGCCATTAACCGGTCCCCACATAAATAGCCAAAGTTGCGCCCCCAAAATCGGCGTTGGCAGCACAAATAACAGCCAATCTTGGACGGACTTGAGCGTTTTTAAATAGTTCTTAACTGCTGACCACTGCTTTAATAAGGTGATCAGTGCCACTAAACTTATCAGCATCATAATAACGCGCCAAGCCGCAACTTGCGTTCCGGTCAAGGGCTGCAAAATCAAGCCAAATAAAAACAATACCGAAAATAAAAAATTTGCCAATACCGCTGCAATCGTTCCTTGAGCGGTCGGGTTGTTAATCATAACACCAGCCTTGATTTAAACCTTTTTTTAAATAAAAAAGCCTCAGACGCGCCCCGTCTAAGGCTTTTAAAAGCTCATTAATTTATTTTTTTAACTCAATTTGATAACTGACTTATTCGCGCTCGCCTTCTTGAGCTTGCGAGATACTGGCAATATCATCAAAGCGCTCGTCCATTTCATCATCAAGATCAGGATCGCCTAAATCGGTATCATCAATGTCAGTGCTGACCTCAGTTTGCGCCTCAGCATTAAAAACGCCGTCATCAATTAAAGCGTCAACCAGCGCATCATCGCTATCATCACCTTCGACACTGGCAATGGACACCAGCTTTTCATCACTATCATCACCTTCGACACTGGCAATGGACACCAGCTTTTCATCACTGGCAAGCTTAATTAAGGTGACGCCCTGCGCATTGCGACCGGTGCTCGCGATATACTCAACGGGCGTTCTAACCAGCGTGCCTTTATTAGAAATCAAAATCACGTCATCGGTTGGCTCAACTTTCACCGCTCGCACCAACTCGCCATTACGCTCACTGGTTTTAATGGCGATCACACCGCCGCCACCGCGATTTTGCGTGTTAAATTCCTCAATAAAGGTGCGTTTGCCAAAGCCGTTTTCACAAGCAATCAAGATTTCTTTGACATTGTTATCAATGACAACCAAAGATTTAATTTGCTCCTCATCATCGATACGCATTCCGCGAACGCCGCGAGCGGTTCGACCTAACGCCCGAGCATCATTTTCATTAAAGCGGATGGCTTTACCGCTTGAGGAAAACAGCATGACTTCTTGGCTGCCATTGGTCAGTTGAGCATTAACCAGTTTGTCGCCATCATCAAGACTCAGCGCAATCAAGCCATTGGAGCGGATATTGGCAAATTGCTCAAGATCAACGCGCTTGACCGTACCGTTTGCCGTGGCAAAAAATACAAAATGATGATCGCTGTCATCACGCTTTCGCGGAATTGGTAAAATGGTGGTCACGGTTTCATCAGGATCAAGGTTGATGAGGTTGACCAGCGGTCGACCGCGAGCGCCGCGACTAGCAATCGGCACTTCAAAACCGCGAAGGCTAAACACGCGACCGTTATCAGTAAAGCAAAGCACCGTATCATGGGTTGAGGTAACGACCAAATGGTCAATCACATCGTCCTCTTTCATCGCAGTGGCGGATTTGCCTTTACCGCCACGTTTTTGCGCGACATAGTCGTCAATGGGCTGCGTTTTGGCGTAACCGGTTCGCGATACCGTCATCACGACCGTTTGCTCAGGGATTAAATCCTCACGGCTAAAATCGGCGCGTGAATCCACAATATCAGTTCGACGCTCATCGCCAAACTCATCACGAATTTCGATCATCTCATTAATAATGACCGCCATTAACTTTTCAAAATCACCCAAAATGGACTCTAAGCGGTTGATTTCAAGCAGCAAGCTTTTGTATTCATCGCTAAGTTTGTCTTGTTCAAGACCCGTTAAACGGTGAAGCTGCATTTCTAAAATGGCGTTCACTTGGTCAAGCGATAAGCGGTAGCGCGATTGGTTTTCAATCAATCCAAACGGCGCTTTGAGGTCTTCGCCTTCGATAAAATCAGGGCGAACCGCTTGGCTTCCTGCTGCCTCAAGCATCGCAACGACGCTTCCGGACTGCCACGTGTTACCTAGCAAATTTTCACGAGCTTCACCGCGGTTTGCTGACTCTTTAATGGCAACAATAATGTCATCAATATTGGCAAGGGCAACGGTTAACCCTTCAAGCAAGTGACCACGAACCCGAGCTTTATTTAATTCAAAAATGGTTCGGCGAGTGACGACTTCTTGGCGATGGCGAACAAACGCAGCGATCAATTGGCGCAGCGTTAACAATTTTGGCTGACCATTATCAAGCGCCACCATATTAATACTAAAGCTGGATTCAAGCGGCGTTTGCAAAAATAAATTGTTCACCACCACTTCCGCGTTCTCGCCGCGGCGCAAATCAATGGCAATTCGCATGCCGTCTTTGTCCGACTCATCGCGGATTTCGCTGATACCTTCAAGCTTTTTATCGCGAACCAGCTCAGCAATGCGCTCAATCAATTTGGCTTTGTTAGCTTGATAGGGCACTTCGGTGAATACGATACGCTCGCGGTCACGGTTAACGCCACTGTCGCTCATTGGCTCGATATGGTAGCGACCGCGAATGTGCAGCCGACCTTTGCCAGTACGATAAGCATCGACAATTCCTGATTTGCCGTAAATGATGCCGCCGGTTGGAAAGTCGGGTCCTGAAATGTGTGTCATTAGCTCCTCACCCGTGATTTGCGGGTTTTTAGCGTAAGCTAAGCAGGCATTAATGACTTCGGTTAAGTTGTGCGGCGCCATGTTGGTTGCCATTCCAACCGCAATTCCGGTGGCACCATTCACCAAAAGGTTTGGCACTCGCGCCGGTAGAACGCTAGGCAGTCGCTCTGAACCATCATAGTTGTCTTCCCAATCGACCGTATCTTTGTCCAAATCGGCAAGCATTTGATGGGTCAACTTGGTCATGCGGACTTCGGTATAGCGCATCGCCGCTGGTGGATCGTCATCAATTGAACCAAAGTTACCTTGACCGTCCACCATCGGATAGCGCAAACTAAAATCTTGCGCCATCCGAACAATCGCATCATAAACCGCGATGTCGCCATGCGGGTGGTATTTACCGATGACATCTCCCACCACACGCGCCGATTTTTTATAAGCTTTGTTGTAGTCGTTTGATAACACGTGCATGGCGTACATCACGCGGCGGTGTACCGGCTTGAATCCATCTCGCACATCAGGAAGCGCGCGCGAGACAATCACGCTCATCGCATAATCCAAATAGGACTGCTTTAGCTCATCCACAATGGCAATCGGACTGACCGAGTCACTCATAAACACTCCTTTCCTCATAGAAACTAGCCATATTAAAACTGGCAATTTGGCGCTTTTTTGATTGCTGATTTTGCTGAATCAAGATCAAATCGTGACAACCCTGACTCTCAAAAAAGCGCTAACTAACGGCGCTATTTCCTATGATTTTCAAGCTGATTAAAAGCGTTTATTTTAGCACAAATTTGCCCAATTAGGGGGATTCGCGCGGTAATTGCCCCGCTTATTGCAGTAAATTTTTTGGGATAAGTTAGGATCAAATTTAGCCATTTTTTTAGCTTAAAAACAAAAAAGCTTGTCAAATCGCGACAAGCTTTTTTATGATCATTATTATTAAAATGTTGACAGTCACGGCGATATTTTAATTGCTATTTAAACCAGTCCAGCCGCCAGCTGAAGCATCGGGTTAGGCTCAACAAAGCTTTCTGTCGGTGCTTCTAACGAGCACTCAACCGGTGTTAGCGGCTTTGGATAAGTAGGTAGCGGCTGAGGTTTTGTTCCTTGCTGAAGTTTATTGTCCTCGCCAGCATTATTGTTGATGACAACCAATCCAAGTTGCGTCAATTCTTTTACATTGACTTTGTGAAGCATCGCCGCACAAACCTGTTGGCTGACGCTGTCATCTCGATCAAGCAATAATAAAAACTGACGCTCGCGACCTTTAATTTGGCTGCTGCTATCGAGGAGCTGCTCTCTACCAAGCGCCGTTAACGTTACATCTTTAAATAACGGTGATCGGGGCATAAACCTCTCCTCTTTTAATTAACCTTCATTTATAAATTTATTTTACAAGTAGCATTGTACAATAAATTACAATAATTACAGAAAAAATCATAAAATTTTATGATTAAAAAATAGCTTATGAAGGATGACTTAAAGAAGATTGCAAATATAAGTTTGACTCACAAAAAAAACGGCATCTATTGATACCGTTTTTATTTTTTCTAATTTTACATTTTATGATGCTTTGACCTTTACAAAGTTTTGATCAAAAAACTCGCGGGTTGCTTCAGTACAAGCCGTACTGGCAAGCGTGCCGTGATAGCTGCTTAATACTGCGGCTTGAGCGGCTTTTTGAGCGTTTTCTACCGTTGCACCACTATCAAGCGCTTGCTGATAAGCCGCTGAGCTTGTCGCATCAACCGTTTTAGCAAACTGCGATTGAACGCGAGTCGCAACATCATTAAGTTGCCAAGGATTTGCTGACGCGGTGCCAATTAACGTTAGCAAGTTATTGCTGGGTCGCTGAGCTTTGTTCGTTGCATCCACATCAAATACAGTCACGTTAAGATTTTTATGAGAAGTTTGCGCCAATTTCTGTAAAATTGCGCTCATTGATCCCGTATTTAGGTCATAAAAAACGGTTGGGTCTTGGTTACCACCACAAATAAAAGTCGGCATGGCAGGCGCATAACCACGTAAATCGTTTGCTTTTAATGCCTCTCGTAGCGGCTGCTGCGGATTATTGGCAGGAAGTAAATTCCCGCCTTGTACCAATAAGCCATCAGGATTGGCTTGAGCATCCGCTAAATACTGAGCGCGGTAGTCCGTTCTAATCAAGTAGTTTTTATCTGCAAACCCAAACTTATCCGGTGGTGAGATTGGGTCAAGCGATGGAATTCCGGTCGGTGCGGCTTGAAATAGCGCGGTTTGTGGTAATTTGCCATTTTTAATTAAGTCATTAAAGCTGCCTTGGGTTGGCAGTAAGGTTTCATCGTAAGGCTTGTTAAAAATATCGGATAACTTGGTATAAATCTTGGGATTTGCAGGCTGCAGGCTTCGGGCGATGAGTGGCGCAAACGCCGTCGCGCCAACGTTGACATTGCCTCCAAATATCGCATCCCCAAACGCTGCTAAGGCATAAGGTCCTGACGATGGCGCAAGAGCAGTCACCGGACGATTTTGCGACTCAAGCAATTTTGCCGTCGCCATTGCCACATGACCGCCTTGCGAATAGCCTGTTAAAAATAGTTTTCCTGAATCTTTTACCTTTTGATAATTGGGATTGTTCACGCTTTGCTGCTCAGCGATAACGCGGCGCGCCGTATCAAGGGCGGTGACCATCTCTTGAGATTGCTGCTTGGCATTCAAGTAAGGGTGATAATTTAAATCAGACTTATCGTAGCCGGCATAATTGGGAACCAAAACGATATAACCTTGAGCGGCAAAGTTGGCTGCCATTAAGGTTGCTCGAAATCCAGCTTGGTTTTGACCGTTGCCAACTTGAGTAAAATCGTACGATTTTTCAGTAGCCGTGCCATGAGCGTGGAGCAGTAGCGGTCGCTCGCCTTGGCAGTCTGCGCTCGTGCCACTTGGCAGCATCAAAGCGGCGGTTGCTGTCGCAGCCTCGCCCGCCGAACCTTGAGTTTGATAGCTGAATTTTTCGACGACCACGCCGCATTTGGCGTCAGGAGTGATTGCTTTGCCAATCGGCGAGATTTGCGCAAGCGCAGTATCTAACTTATCGGCAGTGAAGCTTTTGATCGTTTCAGGAGTGTTTTGAAAATAAACGGTTTCGTTGTCATCGTTACAACCGACCAGCAATAAACTGCTGACCACGGCAAGCGATAAGGCTTTGAGATGAAATTTTGGCAAAAAAGATGGCGTCATGATGGCTGTCCTTAGCTCGTGATGATGAATCAGTGTTTTGTTGCGCTTACCTTACTTTTTATACGCGAATTGTTAGAGAAAAGCTACTGCCAATTGTGATATGACATGTTACTATGACGCCGATTTTACCACCAAAATATAAAATTATGACTCAAGCTAAAACGCCTAGAGCTGACCGCAGCTTTGATGCCATCGCCGATCATTTTGAAAAAAAAGTCTATGGCAATTTAAAAGGCGATATCCGTCTTGCCGTGCTACGTCGGGATATTTTTTCGGTGATTGATGCCAAAAGCGCCAAGCTGGGGCGACCGCTAAAAGTCCTTGATGTGGGCGCAGGATTGGGTCAACTGGCGCTTGAAATAGCTGTGATGGGACATGAGGTGACGATCAATGATATCTCCCCCAATATGATTGCTAAAGCTCAAGAAAAAGCGGCGCTGATTGAACCAAAGCCTAATATCAATTGGCATGTTTGCCCTTATCAAGACCTTGAAAGTACGCTTTTGGATGAAAAGTTTGATGTGATTTTATGCCATGCGCTGCTTGAATGGCTGGCGAAACCTTGGGAGGTGATGGAATTTTTTGACAATAGGCTGTTAAAGGGCGGCTTGCTGTCACTGTGCTTTTATAATCCGGCAAGCTTTAATTATCGCAATTTAATCATGGGCAATTTTAATTTGCTCGACAAGCAAAACTACCAAGCGGACAATAAAAAAAGCTTAACGCCCAACCATCCGGTAGCCATTAATGAGGTCAAATCTTGGCTTGCAGCGCACGATTATCAGATCGATACGATCAGCGGTTTGCGCGTCTTTCATGATTATGCGCCATTAAAACGCGGCGGTCATAACAATCCGGATGCTGTGATTGCAATGGAGCTGCGATATTCCAATCAAGAGCCGTTTAAATGGCTTGGGCGTTATTTGCATATTTTGGCAACGCGTCAGGGATAATCGCGCGGATTTAATTGGCGACGTTTAAGCCATTTTATCCGCTTCTGACCATACCGAGGCGCTCAAATGATCATCTGCAAACACCACGACATGATCAAGCATCGGTATAATACCAATATCCGCACCGATCGGGTGATTATGATGGCTTGGCACCAGCGCCAAAACAATTTGACCATCAGCAAGCTTGAGGCGATATAAAAAATTTGCCCCGCGAAATACGCGCCCCACAACTTTGGCAGTCTGAGGGCTGGCATCATCATGAATGATATCATCAGGGCGAATCAAAACTTTAATCGATGTGCCATTGGGATAATCATAATGGCAATATTGCGGCTGACCGTTTTGGTCTGGCACTTCTAAGCGCCGATAAATATCGCCAAGGGCAGTGGCAACATAGCCATCATGAATCACGCCATCAATCATTGCACCTTCACCAACAAATTCTGCCACAAATGGGCTTTCTGGCTCATGATAAAGCTCGCTTGGCGTTGCCCATTGAATCAGCTTGCCGTCATTCATCACGCCAACTTTATCAGCGATGGCAAAGGCTTCATTTTGATCATGGGTGACTAAAATCGCGGTGGTTTGCGTTTGCTTTAAAATATCGCGAACGCTCATGGCAAGCGACTCGCGTAAGATGACATCAAGGTTGGAAAATGGCTCATCAAGCAGCAGCAATTTGGGTTTTGGCGCAAGGGCGCGCGCCAATGCCACCCGCTGCTGCTGACCGCCTGAAAGCTGAGTTGGGCGTTTGTCCGCATGATCGGATAATCCGACAAGCTCTAGCATTTCCGTCACGCGATCTTGTTTGGCTTTTGCTGACCATTTATTTAAGCCAAAAGCAATATTTTTGGCAACACTTAAATGACTAAACAGCGCATAATCTTGAAATACCATTCCCATATCGCGTTTGGCAGGGGCAATAGCAATACGAGTGCCACCACCTTGATGGGTCAAACAGCGACCATTTAATTCAATATTGCCAAAAATGGTCGGCTCAAGCCCAGCAATCGCTCGCAGCGCCGTCGTTTTGCCACAGCCGCTATAGCCCAAAAAGCAGCCAATTTCCCCTTGCTGCAAGCTTAATGATAAGCCATCAACCACCGTCATCCCATCATAACCCACTTTCAGATCTTGAACGGTAAAATAAGGCTCAGCGTGATTTTTCATCCGCATTTCTGTCGTCATAAATTATCCTGTTAGCGATGCGATTTGTTGTCTTGAGCGATTTATGTTAAGGCGTTATGACCTTATTTATCGCTTTGCCGAAGCAAAATCCAAACCGGAATCAGTCCCACCAGCACGATCAATAAGCTTGGCAGCGCTGCCCGCCCCCACATGCCTTCGCTGGTCATCTCAAACACCCGAACTGCAAGCGTATCCCAGCCTTGCCTTCGCGTCATTAAAGTAATGGGCATCTCTTTCATCACCTCAACAAACCCCATCAACAGCGCCGTTAGCACCCCTGGGCTTAAAATCGGCAGCACCACTTGCCGCCAGCGCTGCCAAGCATTGTCACTTAATAACTTTGCCGCTGCTTCTTGATTGACCGTCAGTCGTGACAGCTGGCGGTCAATCGGCTGAAATCCCACCGTCATAAAGCGCGCGGACAATGCCAGCAGCATCACCACCACGCTTCCTGAGAGCACAGGCAGTTTGGTGATGCCATGATCAATCAGCAAATTATCCACCCAAGCAATCGGAATAAACACCCCAACTGCCAGCACCGTCCCTGGAACCACATATCCCAAATTGGCAAACGTGGCAAGAATTTTGGTCAATTTATCTGGAAATTGGCGCTTAATCCAAGCAATCACAATAGCAATAATTGCAATAAATAGCGTGGTCAAACTGGCAATCACAAGGCTGTTGGTCACAAAGCCAATATAACGCTCATCAAAATCTTGCTGAAAATTTACTACTGTCCAATAAATAAGCTGCAAAAATGGAATTAAAAATGCCAATAAAAAAATCAACGTGCAGCTGCCGCTGAGCAGCCATTTTTTAATAACACTGACCTCAAAACGGCGATGATTGCCTTGAGTGATGACCGCGCCGCGTTTGCTTTGCCAATATTGCTCCATCAAAACGACCACAAACACCACCGCAATGAGTAATGCTGCAAGCTGAGCGGCGGTGGTTAAGCTAAAAAAGCCAAACCAAGCTTTGTAAATGGCGGTAGTAAAGGTATCAACATTAAAAACAGACACCGCGCCAAAATCTGCCAGCGTCTCCATCAATGCCAGTATTAATCCGCCGATGATCCAAGGTAATGCTTGCGGCAAAGCCAGACGAAACAACACTTGAGCGCGACTTAATCCCAGCATTTGCCCGGCTTCAATCGCCGTTCGACCTTGCGATAAAAACGCTTGGCGCGCCAGCAAATAAACATACGGATAAAATGCAAAAGATAAAATCACCCCCGCGCCCCAAACGTTTCGAATGGAAGGGATCGCAGCCGTCATTCCCAAATCGCGAAGCCCTGATTGCAAAGGACCGCTAAAGTCAATAACCCCTAACGTCACAAACGCCAGCACGTAAGCGGGAATCGCAAGCGGCAACATAAGCGCCCACGAAAAAAAGCGCTGACCAGGAAAGCGATACATGCTCGTCACCCAAGCCAGCCCCGTCCCCAAAGTACCTGAGATTGTACCCACCAAGATCACCAAAATGGCCGTATTTTTTAGCACCTCAGGGAGCACAAACTCGCGCATGTGACCCCAAACCTCAGCTACCGGCTGCGTCCAAGAAAACAATACCACCAAAATGGGGATGAGCATAAACAACGAAATCAGTCCTAAGACTGATTTTGATAGCATTCTTGACTGAGACTGCGTGATGGGGCTTGACGCATGATTTAACTGGATCATGCGCCGAGGCACTTTGAGGGGTTTTGGTAGGGTCATCATGACAAGGTTACCATTTTAACGGCTTAAAAACTGACAACGCTTTAAAGAGGCAAACTGGTTTATTTATAACCGGCTTTATCCATCATTTGGATCGCTTGGGTTTGCAGCGCGCCAAATTTTTGCACGTTAATGTCATCTTGTTTAAACTCGCCCCAAGATTTTAACAGCGCCGATTTATCGATGCCTTCTTTAACCGGAAACTCTTTATCCGCGCTGGCATATAAGCCTTGAGCTTGATCAGAGGACAGCCATTCCATAAGCTTGATGGCGCCTTCTGGATTTTTAGCGCCAAGGGTGACGCCTGCTCCTGAAATATTGACGTGAGTTCCCGTTGTACCTTGGTTTGCCCAAAATATTTTTACAGGGAAATCAGGCTTTTCATCGACAATTCGACCATAGTAATAGCTATTAGCAATCCCAACTTCACATTGCCCCGCCGCAATGGCTTCAAGCAAATTGGTATCGTCACTAAACACATCCGTTGCCAAGTTAGCAACCCAGCCGCGAACGATTTGCTCGGTTTTATCGCGACCCAAATGCTCAATCATGCTGGCAACAAGGGATTGGTTATATACTTTTTTGGAAGTTCGCAAGCACAGCTTACCTTTCCATTTGGGATCGGCAAGATCAGCGTAGGTCGACAGCTGCTCAGGCTTGACTTTGCTTGGGTCATAAAAAATGGTGCGAGCGCGAAGGGATAGCCCCGTCCAAAGCCCGTCCGGATCGCGGTATTTTGCCGGAACGTTGCTGTCAAGAACGGTTGAATGCACCGGCTGCAATAACCCATCTTGCGCGGCTTGCCAAAGATTGCCCGCATCAACGGTTAACAGCATATCGGCGGGCGTATTTTTGCCTTCAGCTTTTAGCCTTGCAATCAAGGGTCCTGAGCTGTCGGTGACCAAATCAACGTTGATTCCCGTTTGCTTGGTGAACTCATCTAAAAGCGGCTTGATCAGCTGCTCATTTCGTGAGGAATAAATGGTCACGGTTTGACCGGTATCAGCCGCCGCGCTTTCGCTTTTGGTTGGTGCCTCAGCATTGTCAGCTGATGACTGCTCAGCGGGTTTATTACAGCCCGTTAAAGCCAGCATGGCACTGAGCGCCAGCGCCGCTGAGCTCGTTTTAAGTGTTAAAAATAAAGGGGTGGTCATCGGTGCAGCAGACATCATCGCGCGACTTGGCATCACGGTCTCCAAAATAGCATTAGACAAAAAATCAAGCAGCTAAAAGCTAACGCCATACTAATTGAATTGATAAAGGTTATCAATAACTTTATTACTATGAATTGCTTAATTTAACCGCCTAAAAATGGGACAAGTTAGGAGCTTATGAGTCCGAATACAGCAGCCATTGCCCTAAAATCGCATTGACCGCCGCCTCCGTCCGCAAAATCCGCGATCCTAAGCTGACCGGTTGACAACTATGAGCCGCTAACAGTTCAATTTCAAAATCAATCCAGCCGCCTTCTGCGCCAATAAAAACCACATTGGGCAACTCGCGTTGGAAAGCATCGCCTTGATTTTGTAAATAATCTTTTAAGCTAACGTTTGCATAAGGATGAGCAACAATGGCTTTGCGCGCTGCTAAAGCTGCAAACTCATCCTCAATAAAGGGCTTAAATCTCGGCTTTAATGTAATACTAGGCGCGATGGTATCGACCCCTTGCTGAAGCCCTTCTAACACAAACTCATCTAAACGCCTGAGCATTGGACTTTGCCAATAGCTTTTTTGGCTTCGGTAGCTGTTGACCAAAATAATATCGCGAACGCCCATCGCGGTCATATCCATAATTAATCGGCGCAATACTTTGGGTCGCGGCAATGCCAAAACGACGGTCAAATCAAGCTTGGCAGGCGGCGCCTCAGTGAGCTGAACGTCCTTGAGCAGGATCGCATTTTCAGTAATCGTTTGAATGACTGCCCGACCCAACTTGCCGCCAATCTCACCAATTTTAATGCAAGCGCCGACATCAGCTTTTAACACTTGGTTGATATGCGCAATTTGCAAGCGGTCGGTAATGGTCGCAATTGAGTTTTGAATTTGCGCGCTTGGTAATAAAATACAATTCATGAGGTCGGCTCAATAATATCTATGACTTCTCATTATTACAGCTAACATCCCTCTCTATTTCTTGTTTTAGTAACTATTACTTTATTATCTGGTGCGCTGCAAGTATGAATCACTGGATTATCATTTGTGCAAAATTTAACCATTGAAACTATATCAGTATCTACAATAGATATAACTTTATAATTTCCGCTAGATGAAATCGCTTCCGCAGTCTCTGACTGCTGCTTTACACAGGTTGCAAAATCCATATCGCCGCTTTTGGTCTCAATTACATTATCATCATTTAATACATCAGGTGTATTCTCCACAATTTCAGGAGTATCTTTTACTTCTGAATTAATTTCGCTTTCCGAGTTATAGTTTTGCGTATTCGGTGCAACATCTGCAACAGGCTCATTAGATGATGAACATGAGCATAATAATACTGCTAGGCTCAACATTAATAATATTTTTTTCATACATAATCCTTTAAACAATACAAAGATAAAATAATAAATAAGTTTATAAAAGTTCAAGCACTTGTTTGATAAAATCAAGCTGATCGGTCAACGCCGATTGCTGAGATTTTGCTAAATCCTCCCCCGCCTTACCTGCCATTTCGGCAAGCTTTGGCTGACTTAACCAAAATAAAAGCTGACCAAACAATAGTTTTTGCTCGTTATCATTAAAATTGGCACTGTCAAAACCCTCACTTTCTTGCAAATTTTTTGGGTGAATGGGTTGATAGTTTAGATTATCCGGCTGAAATAACGCGCCAACTTCCGCCAATTTATCCACCACGTCTTGGCAAGAATAGGTAAATTGCCCCATCAAAATCGGTGTGCCAACGCTTGCCGGCTCGACCGGATTGTGACCGCCGACATCAACCAGCGAACCGCCAACGAGCGCAACATCAGCAGCCTGATACCAATGCATCAGCTCGCCCATGGAATCAGCAAGGTAAACTTGCGTGTGCAAATTTACCGCCTCAGCTTGACTGCGGCGCGCCATCGAAAAGCCGCTACCCTCAATCATTTTTGCCACTTCATTAAAGCGCTCAGGATGCCTTGGTACAAGAATAAGCAACGCATCAATGCCCGATTTTTTGAGCTGATGTTGAAAATTAAGCGCAATTTGCTCCTCACCTTCATGAGTGCTTGCGGCAACCCAAATTGGCTTATCTTTTGGAAAACTTGGAAATTGGAAGTCACTTTGAGGCTTCTTTTGAGACTCATTTTTAGCATGGCTTTGCGTCATAACCCACTTGAGTGATCCTGCCATTGCCACCTTTTGACGAGCTGCGCCAAGCTTGCAAAAGCGCTCAGCGGAAGCAGCGTCTTGGGCGACAATCAGGGTTAAATTTTGCATCATACTTTGACTAACCGCTGCGATTTTTTGATAACGCGTAAACGATGATGCTGACAGACGACCATTAACCAAAATACTGGGGATTTGCTGCTTGGCTAAAATGGTCAAAATATTTGCCCAAAGCTCCGTTTCCACAAACAGCGCAGCAATCGGCTGAACGTGCGCCAAAAACTTCTCTATCACCTTTGGGCTATCGACAGGAACAAAGCTATGACTGAGCTTTCCACTGGCAATATCTTTGGCAAATCGGCTTGCCCCGCGCGCAAATCCGGTTTGCGTGGTATTGGTCAGCCAAATTTGATAGCCCTCGGCAAGCAGCGCATCAAGCAGCGGCGCAACCGTGTTCGTCTCCCCAAGCGATACGGCATGACACCAAATCACGCCTTTTGTGCCTGATTTTGGCGTCGGCGGGTAAGCCTGACCAAAGCGCGCCGCCACCTCATCGCGGTAGTTGGCATTTTGATGCGAGCGCCGCCAAACTTGCAAGCGATACAGCGGCTTTAATGTGCTAATTGCCGCTTGATAATACCAAGGCGGTCGCATTGGGATTGCTTTACGGGCTTGGTTATCAAGCGCGGCAGGTTTTAATTCAAAATCGGTGCTCATATCGCCATTAACTTCATGTAAAAAAAACTATAAAAATGTAAAATTAAAAAACTATAAAAAGATGACCAACAAAATCGCTGCCACCACCAACACTGCAAAAAACAACTGATAGCGCTTAATGCTATGATTTTCTTGTTTTTGACTGTTGATTAACAGCTCTGATTGTTGCCATTGTCGGGTCAGATCTATCGCTTCAGGATGACCATTTTCCGCCGCTTTCTCAAGCCAAAATTTACCCAATGCCAAATCTTGAGCTACAAACAACCCTTGATAGTATAAGCGACTGAGCAGCCGCTGAGCTCGGCTATCGCTATCAGCAGCATTGGTTATCAATGCCAACGCTTGAGCAGTCCGTTTTTCTTTATCCGCAATTAAGCCCTCGCCTAACAGCTCATACATGGCAAGCCGTAGCATGGCGGCGGTATTGCCCATATCGGCTGAGCGCTCAAGCAAGGTGAGCGCCTGATGGCGAGCGGTTAAATTTGCCTCAGAAAACCGAACCTCGGCGCGCGGCTTGTTTTGCTTGGTGATATGATGCTCAAATTGGTCAAGAATCTTCACCGCTTTTTGATAATCATCCACCTCTGAACGTTGCGGCACATCAATGGTGTCAAGCTCTGTCAATAACTGAGTAAAGATTTCCGGCGTTGGCGCAACTTTTTTAACCACAGGATTTTTTATCGGAGGATTGACTATATTTTCCGTTGGCAAAACAGGGCTGCTTTGCGCGGGGGCTTCGTTGACAGCACTTTCATTGGCTTGTGATGACGTCGTTTTATCCTGAATAATGTTAGGATGAATGACGTTGGGATGAATGACGTTGGGATGAATGACATTGGAATAAATCTCACTATTGTTTTGAGATGGCAGCGCCGCCACGGATTGAGCTTCTGTTTGCGGTTGACTGTCTTTATTTAATAAGCCATTCAATGATGACGGCATTGTTAAAGTATTTTTTGGTAAGCTTGGATTAATTTTAGTTTGAAAGTTTTGAGGATTGATTTCAGTTTGCCCAAATTGCGTTAACAAGTCGCTGACGGCTTGATAAAGTCCGCTAGCAATCGGCTGATTTTGAACACTGCGAAACGCTCTATCCACCGTACCAAATAAGCGCAGCCCAATCGGCTCAAGCGCAAAAAACAAGTGGTTATTCATACCAAGCGCCATTTGCTGATAAAAATCATCACTGGCTAAGGTTAAATTTGGCGCATGGCTTTTGATGTCAAAGGCATTATACCAATGCAAAGGCGCTCCCAACGCTTGGGTAACAACGCGCCCCGAATAAAACGCCAAAAACAGCAATAAGCTTCGATAGCGCTCATCGCTTAAAATCCGTGACTCATTTAGCGCCGCCGTTTTTAGCAAATCGCGGCGGATGTTGCTAATGAGCGTATCCACGCGCTGAAGGCTTGCCAGCGACTCATCGAGTTGGCAGCTTTGCAGCTCAGCTTCATAAGCCATGCCACCTGCCACCGGTCTTTTGGCGACAAAATCTTGCCAATAGCCCTCTGCCACATAATCAAGCGCGGTTTTTGCTTGGGATTGGGGCAAAGCAGGCATGGCGTTTCCTTTTTTAAGTGATTTTTGCTTTTAAGTTATTTTTGCAACGTTATGGTTCATTAATCCTTAATATTATAGCAAAGGACTCATTAAGCGGATGACATTATCAAATAAGACGTTACCGCGATGGCGCTGACTCCATTCTTTAAGCCCTAAAAATCGGCAATTTTGCAAATAAACCTCTTGGCAATCGGCAACTTGCTTGACCATTTGCTTGGTATAAATGGCAAGACTGACCTCCATGTTGAGATAAAAACTGCGCATGTCAATATTGACCGTCCCGAATAAGCAATAATCATCATCAATCACCACCGTTTTGGCGTGCAATAGCCCCGCTTTAAACAGCGCAATCGTTACCCCCGCCTCAAGCAGCTCTTGATAATACGCTTGCGAGGCATGTTGAACCAAAAACGAATCAACCTTTTCAGGAATAATCAAGGTCACCTCAAGACCACGTTTGGCAGCGGACACGAGCGCCCCGCAAAGCGCCTCATCGGGGACAAAGTACGGCGTGGTAATTTGAATACGCTTATTAGCCCGATGAATAATTGTAACCAGTGTATTATAAATCACATGCGAGGTCAGATGCGGCGCTGACGGGATCAATTGCGCGGTCACATTATTAACCACAGGCATCGGCGGCACAAAAACCGCTCCCGTTGGCGCAGCGGTCAGCATTTTAGCATCGCTTAGCACCCGAACGCGGCGATTGATGTCGTTAATGGTAGGATGCCTCATATAAAGCTTTCGGGTATAGCTGCTCAGCCGTTTTTGCAGCGCGTTTAAATTGTCATTGCTCTCCGCGCTAATGTCCGTCACCACCACCTTTGCCATTGCCGTGGCAATACTGATCGGCTCGCGGCTTACGCTTCGGATCATCACATCTATCCACTGCCCCACCTCTTTATCTTGCTTAAAAAATTTTGGATCAACCAAATTAAAACTGCCGGTATAACCGATAAATTCATCAATGACCACAATTTTACGATGATTGCGCAAATCCGTTCGCTTAAACAGCGTCTTAAACAACCCTACCGGAAGCGACTGATGAACCACCACACCAGCTGCGGTCAACTCATGATAGCAAGCCGCATTAAAAAAATTAAAACTACCCACGCTATCAACCAACAAATGGCATTCCACCCCGCGCTTTGCCGCTTTCATTAACGCCTCAAGAACATCAATCACGCGACCTTTAGGATAAACGATATAAAACTCCATTAAAATGGTGCGCTCAGCATGGTGAATATCGTCAATCAACTGATCAAAAATAATTGTAGGCGCGGTCAAAAGCTGCATTTGATGACCAGTGAAAATCCCAAATCCCGTCCCACGCATCCCAATATGACTGACGCCTTTATAATGCGGCGCGACCAAATTTTGACCTTGGTCAAACACCAAGCGCTCACGCTCCGCCATATTGTCGATTAACAGCTGCGCCTCCAGCATCCGCTTGCGATAGCGATTGCCAATCATCGGCTCACCCACCAAAATATAAGCTATCAGCCCAATCACCGGCAGCACATATAAAATTGCCACCCAAGCGATCGCCACGCCCGTATTGCGCTGAACTGAGACAATGCGCAGCGTCATCAAAATCATCATCGACATGTGCAGCACCCAGCCATAACCGGCAAAATCGCTCCACGACCACGATGTCAATGACTCATCCATCGACCAAAATCCCAACCTCACCTCCAAAAACAGCTTTTTTATTCTTATTTATCCTGCCATGCAGCCAAAAACCACGCTAAAACCGCCAAATACTTATAGTATAATGACTTTAAATGCCCAAAGCGTAGCTTACTGTAACGCCGCTTTTAATAAAAAATGTGATAAAAATCAATGTCATCTTATTTTTATGCAAAAAAAGGTAAAATAATATTTGACACGCCTTAGCAAATGTATATAATACACACCCACAGCGACGGGCTTTATTGGTTCTCGCTGAGTAGTTGAAGTTTGAATGAACGGTTAACTACTTTCAGAAAAATTTATTTAAAAATTTTTCTCTTGCGCGCCTAAAGTTGACATGCAATTTTTTAACGGTGCTCAGGGTGATTAGCTCAGTTGGTAGAGCGTCTGCCTTACACGCAGAATGTCGGCGGTTCGAGCCCGTCATCACCCACCACTTATTAGCAAGTGGGTTCTTATTAGAACAAAATGCTAAGCGACCTAAGCAGCGGTAGTTCAGTTGGTTAGAATACCGGCCTGTCACGCCGGGGGTCGCGGGTTCGAGTCCCGTCCGCTGCGCCATATTTAAAACTTAGTTTACTTTTAATTAAGTGCAAAAGTTTCAACCTCAAGTAATCATTTGCTTGAGGTTTTTTTGTACTTTTAATTTAAGCAAGTCCCTGACTTATATACCTTTATTTTCTTTGTTCAAGCTGTCAGTTTAAACCATTTAAATCTTCTTTCAATATCAAAACTAACTTTGATTGCGGTGAGTTTACTTCTTTAAAATCGGTGACTACGGGCTTAGTAACTAAACGGTGACCACTTGGTGACCAAAGTTTTATCAAAATCCTACAATGCAGCTACCCCAAACGCTTTTCCAATCAACGATGTGGCAGCCATCGCCAGCACGCCCCAAGTCACTACCCGAGCCGTCGCAGGAAGGATAGGAGCGCCGCCAAGCTGCGCCGATATTATTCCAAGTAGCGCCAATCCTACGATTGTTAACGCTGATAGCGACCAAACCAGTGTTGCTGATGGCAAAAGTAAAATACCAACAATCGGTAATATAGCGCCCGCCATGAATGACAATCCTGAAGCCATAGACGCTTGAATCGGCTTAGCTTGGCTTAAATCTGTCAACCCAATCTCATCTCGAGCATGAGCTTCAAGGGCATCATGCTCGGTCAACGCCACAGCAACTTGATGCGCCAAGGCGTGATTTAGCCCCCTTGCTTCATAAATCTTGGTAAGCTCAATAAGCTCGCGCTCTGAGTTATGCGTCAGTTCATGCCGCTCTTTGTCCAAATCTGCCTTTTCAGTATCTGCTTGCGACGATACGGAAATATACTCGCCAGCTGCCATCGATAACGCGCCTGCGGTTAATGCTGCAAGCCCCGTTAACAGCAAGGTTTGACTGCTTGTACTTGCCGCAGCCACACCGACTAATAAACTTGCGGTTGAAATCAGCCCATCATTAGCGCCAAGCACAGCGGCTCTTAACCACTGATTGCGGTTACTTAAATGAGCTTCGTCATGAATAGAATGGGGCATAAATACTCTCAAACAATGGGTCGCTAAATTTAATACATCAGTTTAGCCTATAATATCACCCCATTTCATAAAAACGGTCACTTTGCTTCTTTTAGCGCCACTAAACGATAAGTCATCAATAAAAAAACCAGCGTCTGACTACCAGCATAAAACACCAATAAAGGCAGCGCTTGGGTGTCCGATCCCACCACAAACACATGGATGCTAATAAGCATATAAGCCAAAAAGGTCAAAAAATGTAGCCAGCGCCATGCAGATTGACCAATATACTTCTTAATATAAAAACTAACCGCGCAGATCAATAATAACCAAAATCCTAACTGACCCAAAGCCACACCTACGCGATTGTTTTGGAAACCAAAAGGTATGAGTATCTGCCATAAGTTCAAATTTAAAAAGTGATCTGCCAATAATATACCGCCATGAAACGCCGCAAAGCCCACGGCTATCAAGCTTAAATATTGATGTAAAGCAAATACTCGCGCAGCATTAAAGCGCTTACTTAATCGCGTGCTTAACAATAAGCCAAAAATGACTGCCAACCAAAATAAGCTATAAGCGATAACGCCACTTGCTCGTGATAAATACCAAAAATGCTTATCGGTGGCGGTCAGTAGCTGAGATACCGCCTCCCCCCAAGTTAACAGCGCAAAGCCGCCAATGCCGCTTGCAATGATTAATATTAAGCCGATCCAGAGCGCCTGATTGAGAATACTGGTGTTGCAAGTCATTTGACGGTTGGTAAATTGGTTCGTTTGCATGACTAAACTCCTTTGCATCGCTTAATTTTTGGATAGTAAGCACTTGTCACATGGTAAATTAACCAGAAATCAGATTTGGGCGCATCGCAGATGTCGTTATCACTTTGTGGTCGATGTCGATCAAGATTGCAGCAATATCAAACTTATTAAGCCAAGCTATTGCCTGCTTGACACCAAGGAGCACACAATATTTAGCATAAACTTCTGCGGTCATGGTATCGCTTGCCAGTACCGTTGCCGTTAGTACATCACTGGTGACTGGGCGCAGGTCATGAGGATGGATTAAATGATGTTGCCAGCCTTCGTGCCACCATCGGCGATAGTCTTGTCCCGATGTAGCAACAGCGCCAGAGCTGATTTTTAGGATCGCCACATCTTCATCATTGCCGCGCTCACTATGAACACAGTACGACTTAGCAACCGCCACGCCCCACGTAACAAGGTCTGTATTTTTTGGAATGCCAATCGCCATGTCCCCGCCCAAATCCACCAAGCAAGGGCATTGCCAATCATGACTTTGACTAATACGCTCAGCAAGCTTCATGGCGCACCACCCTTTAACATAGCCATTTAGATCTAAAGCCATTCCCTCAGGAAGGTATACTTGATACTGACCATCTGCCAACTGACGCCGCTGGATACGTTCTATAGATTGATGGTCTAGATTAAAATCATGAGCTACAGCTCCATTTTGCAAGTCAGATGGGTCATCTAAATCAAAGCTTACGCGTGATTGATTCATCAGCTCAAGCTCAGGCGATTTGGGTAAAGTTTCAAATGAATGCTTATAACCTGCCGCCCATAAAGGCTGCAATAACGTCGGTGTCACTAAGCCTTGGGTCTTGGGCACAAAGTCAATGGCACGCTGCAAGACTTCAAATAACTCTGAGCTGACCTCAACCCATTGGTCATTACGGCTATTAAGTTTCATAAGCTCGCTTTGGTCATCAAAACGACTAAAAATCTGCGCCCAATACGCTAAGCGATGCTCAATATCGAGTGTCAAAACATTAATTTGCTGATCTATTGACAAAGATTGAGCGCTCAATCTTTTGGTATTTAAGCTGATTTGAATGTGGCAGCCCATCGCAAACAGCTTAATCGTTGCCAGTTGCGCTTTGGTTTGATCAATCGTATTTGTAGTCATTGAGCACCCCTTTTTTTTATAGAATATCTAAATTAACATCATCGATAATTTTTCTTAATTTACCGAGAAGAGCGCGTACGAGCGACAACTTGTATTTCCTGAGCTGGCGCGGCGTTGACTTGTCGCAACTGATTGATATCAACATCAACGATGGTCGCCTTGGTGACTGCGTTTTTGGTCGAATCAGAAACTGCCGTGCTTATAGCAGCCGTTTGGTTTTCTTGATTGAGCAGTACCAGCCACCCTGCCATCGTCCCGATAATTGAGATCATCATAATGCTGATTTTAATCGCGGCAAAAGGATCTGCTTTTTTACGCGCTTTTGCGGACTGTGATTGGGGATGAGTCATCGTATTTTTCCTCATTATGCGGCTGATAGCTCGTAGCGATCATTATTTTTATGGAGTTTTTCATTATGTGATTTGTGCTTATGTTTTTTATGATGCGCCTCATCGTGATGCCTATCGTCATCTTCGTAGTCGTCATCGTCATCCTTGTCAAAGTTATCCACACGATAGTCATAGCCGAGCGCCGGATTTAATACCGTGCCGACTCTGGCGTCGATATAAGTTGTGCCACTGTCCAACAGCACCTCATAAGCCACCGTACCGTCATAATTGACAAGTTCAGGTTGAGCTTGCAATACGGAATAAGGAGCGTCTTGCTGAGCGATCGTGGTTGCTTGCTTGGCGCTGATTACGGCAAGCGGTGAAGTCTTGGCGGGCGGCGTAAGAGGGTTTGTAACGTTGCTATTTGTAGTTTCGCCAAAGGATGATAAATCAGAGGATAAAGCGGCAATGTCAGTATTTTGAATTAAGGCATTTGCAGCTGACAGCTTGCTATCAGCGTTAGGCGACTGAACAGATAAGGCAATGACGCCGCCAAAAAACACCAATGAAGTTGCGCCAACGGTTAATAATAAGGGTTTTAATAAAGGTAAGCTCATAAAGTGTACTCCGTCTATATGATTGGGAATACCACTAGCATACAAGATGAATATTAACTCAAGCTTAAGTCAGCGCCGTTTAATTTTTAGCAGGCGCTTTTTTATCACTGATCGTTACGATAAAACCCGATTCTGGAGCAACACGATTAGCAAACTGTAAAGTCAGACCGTGCAGCTCTGCGATTTGATTGGCGATGGATAGTCCAAGACCGCTACCTAACTGGCTTTGACCGGCCGGACGATAAAAGCGCTCGCTTAAGCGTGACAGCTGTTCAGGCTTGACGCCGTTGCCATTATCCATCACTTTAATGGCATTTGTGCCAAGCTGAAGTTCAATTAAAGCGCCTTCTGGGCAATAGCGAATGGCGTTGTCTAACAGGTTGCGGATAAGCAGTTTAAATAATACAGGATTGATAAGGATGGGCAGGACATCGGCAGGATGGGCACAATTTACCGTGCGTTTAAGCTGAATGCGTTTTTCACGCGCCAAACGGTTGACATCGCTTAGCACAATATCGGTAAGCTCAAGCCAATCTGCGCGCTGCAGTTGCTCAGGGGGCAGCTGTTGTTGCGGCTCAATTTTTGCCAAAACCAGCAGCTGCTCTACCAAGTGAGTGGCACGTTCAATGCCATGGCTGATCTTTTGGGCATGATAAAACAGTTGGTTATCATCTTCAATATCCGTCAATTGCATTAGCTGCTGCTGCAACAAATCCGCTTGTAATTTTAATGCCGCAAGTGGGCTTCTAAGCTCATGCGACGCGTCAGCTGTAAAGCGCTGCTCACGAGCCAGCGTATCTGCCACTTTGACAAATAAGACATTCAAAGCGGTCACTAACGGCTGAATCTCTTTGGGAACATCTGCTGTGATCGGGCTGTCATCTTGCGGTTGACGCAGCTTAAGCGCCAAGCTTATCTGAGTTAAAGGCTTAAAGCCCCGCCGAACCAACCAAACCACCAACCCCATAAACGCCATAAGCCCAATCAACATAGGCAGCACTTGAACGGTCATGGCATCGGTGATCATCTCTTGGCGCGATTTAAGGTTCTGACCCACCGCAATTACCCGACCGTTATTATTATGGTCATCGTGAACATAAAACAATCGCCAGCGCTTACTAAAAGGATTTAGGCGCTGATAGTCCGAATCATATTCTTCTAAAAACCCATGCTGGTCTGGCAAAAAAGCAAATGACTGACCATTTTCATCCGCCATTAATAGCCGACCTTTGTTATCCCAAATAGCAAAGCCCATATAATCGTCTTCTGCCTCACCAAGATCGCCTGACAGCTGCTTGCTTTTTAAAGCATATATTTTAGGCTTGTGATTTTTTTTATTGTCATTTTGCTCATGATCGTCATTTTCTTTGGGGGCAACGCCGATCAAATAGCGGGCAACTTGCGTGATTTGGGTGTCATTTATCTCATTGATTTCGTGCCAAAATCTCCAAGCAATAAAGCTTGAGGTGAGAAGCCACAGTAAAGGCAGACCCATCAGTAGCGAAGTTAATAACCGTTGCTGAATACTTTTCATAGGCTCACACTAGCAAACAAAAGACGCTAAAATTAGGCAGCTGATTGCCTAATACTGATTATAGGCTGGATTGAGGTAGTAGCCAATGCCACGTTTGGTTAAGATAAAATCATTGCCAAGCTTTTTGCGCAAATGATGAATGTGAACTTCAATGGCGTTGCTTTCGATATCTTGTTGCCAGCCATAGAGCTTATCTTCCAAGCTTGCTCGGCTGTGAATTTGCTTTGGATGGGTCAGCATTTGCTCTAATATTGCCACCTCTTTAATGGTTAACTCCACCATATTGCCTTGATAAAAAACCTGCTGGTTATCAGGCTGATAGCTTACATCGCCATAACGCACTTCAGATTGGCTGCGACCTTGGCAGCGCCTCATCAAGGCTTGCAAGCGAGCAACCACCTCATCTAAGGCAAACGGCTTCACCAAATAGTCATCTGCGCCCGCATTAAGCCCTGCCACACGATTGGCAATCGCATCGCGGGCAGTGATAATCAATACTGGGGTATCGATGTGTTTTGAGCGCCAGTTTTTTAGCACCGTCATGCCATCGCCTTTTGGTAAGGTTAAATCCAGCAGCACCGCATCAAACATGTTGTCTTGAAGCGCCAGTTCACCTTGCTTGGCATCACCAAACCAATCCACCATCATGCCATGACTTTTTAAGCCCAGCACTATGCCCTCTGCAATAGTGCTGTCATCTTCTATCAACAAGATACGTGCCATATTTACTCCATTTTTTGCTCTAATTCATGATGGAGGGTTTGTCAATCACCGTTTTTTTGCCGGTGATCATTGATTTAATCAGGTTTTGCCGTTGCCAATAACTCATAACAATCGCGGCGATGATATGAACAGGAACCAGTAGATATAAGCTGTTTGCCAATATTTCATGACTCTCTTCAAGCAAATCCTTATCAAAAAGCAGATTTGCTTCCATCAAATAACCGGTGACGCCAAGCCCTATGATCACCGCCCATAATGATAACATCATCAAGGCAGCCAATGGGTTATGACCAAGATGCCGATCCTCCTCGCGCCGATTTTTTAGCACTAAAAGGTGCTGCTTGAGCCGTGATGGTGTGGGAAAAAAGCTGGTAAAGCGAGCATAGCGCGTGCCAACCAATCCCCAAAGTAAGCGTACGACCACAAGCCCTAAAACGGTATAGCCAACAAATTCATGCAGCTCACTGCCATCTTCAGTGAAAAATAAATTGGCAATAATACCTGCAGCAACCGTCCAGTGGGTAATTCGTACCAATAAGTCCCAAACTTTTACCTGTCTAGTTTTAGGGGCGCTTGGTTCAGGCGCTGAAGCGTTATCCCAAGTCACATTGTCTTTTTTAGTATTGTCATTTTGGTTCATGGTTTTGCTCCCTTAATCATTGGTTTATTGGCGATATCAGCGGCTAAAAGCTAGTGGATGAGCGGTCGCATCCTCTGCCTTATGCCTATTACAACAAACAAATCTTAAGGTAAGCTTATGACGTTAAAACATTTAAAACTTAGGGCTAAAGCCATTTATCAAGCCGTCAGTGACGTTGATCCAAAGCGGATTTAAATTGGTTTTAGGGAATGAGAATGTAGGAGAGTTTTAATAAAAAGATTATAAGTTTTTTCTTATTTTGATAGTAGAGCGACTCCTCATTTTAAAAACAATCATAAAAATGAGATAAATTGCCACCAAACAAGGAAAATAGTGCCGGTAATATCAGGATAGTTAGCGCAGTTTGGTAAAATTTAGCTGTTTTTAGCTTATTTAAAAAGGATCGTTTGAGTGGAGGACGCGCTAAAAAATCCAATAAATTAAGCCCATAGCACTCAACAAAATGCTATGGGCTGATATTGGGTTTTAAATAACTATTTTTAATAGCTTTTTTTAATAGCTTTTTTTAATAACTCTTTTTAAATATGCTAAATCACACTTAACATACCAAACAATCCAGCTGCCGCAATGACAACGCCGCTGACTTTAAGTGTCATTTCCTGACCTTTATTGGCGCAAACTGCCGCGACAGCGCAGCCTGCTAAATGTAGCGCAATCGTTGCCATTGTAAACCCTGAAATGTAGCTGATAGCTTGGGCATTGGCAGGCAATTCAAGACCGTGAGCATTGCCATGTAAAACGCCAAATAATGCACAGCAAGCGCTCAGTACTGGAACATAAGCGTTCCTATTGATGCGACCAAAGATCAGCAAGCCACCAAGAGCAATAAGCGACAATAAAATACCGCTTTCAACCGCAGGGATCGCAATACCGTTAATACCCATAAGTCCCCCAATAAGCATAAAGCTCACAAAAGCTACAGGAAGTTGCCAAGCGACTTTTTGGCGACCCATGACTGCAAGCATACCAACGGCAACCATCGCAAGTAGGTGATCCCAGCCCAGCAGCGGATGCATGAGCCCTGCCATCATGCCGGAGGTATCGTGACCTGGATGGGCAAAAGCAAAAGATGGCAGTAGCATAAGGGCGGCAATCAAAGAAAAACGGCGAGAACTTATCATAAAAGTGTCCTAAAGCAGATCATAAAAGTAGTTTTAAAAGCAATCATTACGCCTTTACCGGAACGCTAAAATCCTCAGGAAGCGGCGCGAGCATACCTTCACGTTGGATAAAATTGATGATTTCAGCCACGCCATCACCACGAACCAAGTTGGTAAAGACAAAAGGTCGCTCGCCGCGCATGCGTTTGGCATCACGATCCATCACTTCAAGCGAGGCGTTCACCATCGGCGCCAAATCGGTTTTATTGATAATTAATAAATCGGACTTGGTGATGCCAGGACCGCCTTTTCGCGGGATTTTGTCACCGGCGCAAACGTCGATTACATAAAGGGTCAAATCGGACAATTCAGGGCTAAAAGTGGCAGATAAATTGTCGCCGCCGCTTTCAACGAGTACCAATTCAAGCTTGGGATGACGCTCTTGCAAGGTGTCAATGGCAGCAAGATTCATTGACGCATCTTCGCGAATGGCAGTATGTGGGCAGCCGCCTGTTTCAACGCCCATGATTCGGCTGTCATCAAGCGCTTCATGACGCAATAAAAACTCAGCATCTTCTTTGGTATAAATGTCGTTGGTCACCACCGCCAAGTCGTAATGATCGCGAAGGGCTAAGCACAACTGGCGCAATAATGCGGTTTTTCCTGATCCCACAGGACCACCAACGCCGACTCGTAAACATTGTGTTGTCATAAAAACTCCAAACATGGCTTAAAAGGTTAAGATAAATAAGTTAGCTGCGAAACAGTCGCGAATATTGCGACTCATGCAAACAGCTGGCGTGAACCTGCCCTGGCAAGCTCATTCCTAACTCATCATCGGTCAAGGTTTTGGCATGAAGCGCAAACTCGCTAAGCTCAGGTTTTAACCTCAGTAACAAGCGCTGAGCGGCAGTTTGACCAAGCGGCAGCGTTTTGCTGGCAACCGTAAGCTGATTCTCAAGCCAGCTCCAAAGGTAGCCAAGCGCCGACCACGAGGCACTAAGTCCCCACTGCTCGGCGGCAAAAGCATAGACAACTAAAAACGCCGGATCACTTGGCAGGCTTGCCACATCGACATGCTGATCTCTTAATAATCGCACCAAGGCTTTTGCTTGCTGCTCATCTTCAAATAAAAGCTCAAACGTCTCGCGGCTGGCGCGAAGATAATCGCTCCAATACTGCTGAGCTTCCCAATCTTGATGACGCCTTGCCTCGGACAATCGCAGCAATACCGGAATATCAAGGTGGCTTAGGCTCACCATCATGCCGCAAAGCCAGCGCTCAAGCGATGCTTCATCACTCACCCAGCCAAGCTCAATGGCAGACTCAAGACCGCTTGAGTAAGCAAACGCGCCGATAGGCAGCGCAGGACTTGCCAAGTGCATCAAGGTAAGCAGCTGCTCAGCATCTGCCAAACTTGTATCCAAAACATCAGTGCGATCAGTGGTCATGATGATGACTGTGATGATCATGATGGTGGTGATGGCTGTGGCTTGGCGCATCGTCACCATGACTGTGGCTATGACCTAAGTTTTGATAAGCGCCCGATTCAGGATGAAATGGGGCGGCTTCATACGATAAACTAAGCCCCAAAAGCGTTGCCAACTCCTCAAGGACATGATCTGGCCAAAAGCGCAGCCAACGATCGCCAAGCTCCAAAGTGACGTGGCGATTTCCTAAATGATAGCAAGCTCGGGAAAAGCTTTGCCAATCCTGCGCTTTGGCAGTCACGACCGCTTCAGGCTTCGCAATCACTTGAAAAATGCGACCGTCTTCTGCTTGCAAGCGCTCGCCATCTGCCAACACATGACCGCGCTCTAAAAACACGCCGACCTCAAGCCCCTTATCACTTAGGGCTTTAAATCGACCTTTTTGGCGCTGCTCAAAGCTTAAAGTTAAGCTGTCATCCGCGTTTTGATCGGTCTTTCCTAAACCTTGCGTTATTTTTAGCATGGTAAGCACTCCTTTAAAACAACATATAAAGCTGGGCAAGCGGCAAAACATCGGCAGGCTCGCACACCAGTAGCTCACCATCGCAGCGCACTTCATAAGTTTGCGGGTCAACGCTGATATCCGGCGTTGCGCCATTATGAATCATGTCCTGCTTTTGAATCTTGCGCGTATTAACACAAGCGCAAAGTTGGCGCGTGAGTTTAAGCTTAGATTTGATATCGCGATCCATGGCAGCTTGCGACACAAAAGTGATGCTGGTTGCGGCGGCGCCGCGAGCTTGAGCGCCAAACATCGGGCGATAATGAACCGGCTGCGGCGTTGGAATTGAGCCGTTGATATCTCCCATCGGCGCATAAGCAATCATGCCACCTTTTAAAATCAGCGCCGGTTTGATCCCAAAAAATGCCGGATCCCAAAGCACCAAGTCGGCAAGCTTTCCGACTTCAATTGAGCCGATTTCGTGAGAGACGCCATGAGCAATAGCCGGGTTGATGGTATATTTTGCAATGTAGCGCTTCACCCGAAAGTTATCACAGCCAAGATCGCGATCTTCAGCAAGCAGCCCGCGCTGTTTGTGCATTTTATCGGCAGTTTGCCACGTTCGGCAGACCACCTCGCCCACGCGACCCATCGCTTGGCTGTCAGATGACATCATGGAAATGACGCCCAAATCTTGCAAGATATCTTCAGCAGCAATGGTTTCTTTACGGATTCGCGAATCAGCAAACGCCACATCTTCAGGGATATTGGGATCAAGATGGTGGCAAACCATGAGCATGTCTAAATGCTCATCAACGGTATTGATGGTATAAGGTCGCGTCGGATTGGTTGACGATGGCAGCACGTTTGGCATGCTACAAGCCTTTAGGATATCAGGAGCATGACCGCCACCGGCGCCTTCGGTATGGTAGGTATGAATGGTGCGACCTTTAAACGCGCCGATAGTATCATCAACAAATCCAGACTCATTTAACGTGTCGCTATGAATGGCGATCTGAACGTCATACGCTTCAGCAACAGATAAGCAGCAATCAATTGCCGCAGGCGTTGATCCCCAATCTTCATGAAGCTTAAGCCCAATTGCGCCGGCTTCTAACTGCTCGCGTAAAGGCTTTGGTTGACTGACGTTACCTTTTCCCAAAAAGCCAAAGTTCATTGGCAGCTCATCGGTGGCTTCAAGCATTCTTGAGATGTGCCAAGCCCCCGGCGTACAAGTAGTGGCTTTACTTCCTGTTGCAGGTCCTGTACCGCCACCAATCATCGTGGTAACGCCTGAACAAAGCGCCTCTTCAACCTGCTGCGGGCAAATATAGTGAATATGCGTGTCCACCCCGCCTGCGGTCAAAATTTTACCCTCGCCTGCGATGACTTCTGTGCAAGCGCCAATATTAATGGTCACACCTTCTTGAATATCGGGGTTTCCCGCTTTGCCAATCGCCACAATGCGACCGCCATTGATGCCAACATCGGCTTTAACAATGCCCCAATGATCAATGATGACCACATTGGTGATGATCGTATCTACCGTATCTGCATCGCCAAGCTGGCTTTGACCCATGCCATCGCGGATCACTTTACCGCCGCCAAAGCTGACCTCATCACCGTAAATGGTATGGTCAAATTCAATTTGAACAAACAGCTCAGTATCCGCCAACCGCAACTGATCGCCTGTAGTCGGACCAAACATTTCTGCATAAGCGCTTCGTGACATTCTAGTCATGCTGATCTCCTAATGCGCCCATCACCTCACCGCGAAAGCCAAAAACGTGACGGCGACCGCCAAGCGCAACCAAGGTCACCTCGCGGCTTTGACCCGGTTCAAAACGAATTGCCGTTCCTGCAGCGATGTCTAAGCGAAACCCCATCGCAAAATTGCGATCTAAAAGCAACGCCGGATTGACCTCAGCAAAATGATAATGCGATCCCACCTGAATTGGGCGATCACCGGTATTGGCAACGATGACGGTTCTTTTTTCGCGGTCGCAGTTCAGCTCAATATAATCGGCAACCACGCGAACTTCTCCTGGTATCATGAGCAAATCCTTATTGAATCGGGTTATGAAGCGTGACAAGTTTGGTGCCATCTGGAAATGTAGCTTCCACTTGAACTTCTTGAACCAACGCTTCAACGCCATCCATCACCTGATCGCGCGTCAACCAATTGCGACCTTCGCTCATCAGCTCTGCTACCGTTCGACCATCGCGCGCACCCTCAAGAATCGCCGCTGACAAATACGCCACCGTTTCAGGATAATTGAGTTTTAGACCTCGCGCCAATCGGCGCTCTGCGACCAGTCCTGCAGTAAATAGCAGTAGCTTGTCTTTTTCTCTTGGACTTAGTTCCATAATTTTGATCCTTAAAAGACCTTTAACCTCTGCCGCTTCGTCAAATGTAGGCAAAGCGGCGTACCCACACATCCGTAATCCAGTTACGTCAGCCAAATCCGTGGAATACAAGCGGGGCGACCCAACACCATCGGTCGGATCATCGACCACGCTTGCCACATTCCTGATCGGCACGCATTCATATCCGATCCCAAATAACGAACCAAAAGCACATTCAAGCGCATCGTAATGCTAAAGCTTTTTGCATCAAGCGCTTCTCGCAGCGCCTCAATCAGCGTTTGACTGACTTGATCAAGATCAGGCGCAGTTGCCATCAGTGTTCCAAATACAGGACTATTATTAAACCCCACGCGGCTGCGATAAAGCTCACTACTCGCGCTTAATTGCAACTGCTCATTAACCATTAAGCGATCATCTTTAAACAGCTGAAGTCGCTGCTGCAACTGACCGCGATTAAAATCCGCATTTGACGCCGCTCGCCCAAGACAGACCAAATCCCAACCGATAAAGCGCGCGCTTGAATCGATGTAAATTTTGGTATCAAGCTTGGCATTGGCATTGTCAAAAATGATCGTCTCTTGGGGCAGCCACTCACAATTAGCGTGGGCTGCAAGCTTGAGCGCCACCGATTGAACTTGCGCCACCCCATCGCTATCGCGACCGTAAATTTTTCCTGCCGAGGGCGTCGTCAAAAGCGTTCGGCTGTTTGCCTTGCAATCGGCATCAATCAGCAGCTTGTCGCCTGACACCAAACCGCCTGGAGGATGCAAAATATAAAGATGACAAACACCGCCTTCAGGATAAAAGGGGCGCTGAATACGAAGCGGTCCTAAAAACGACAGTCCTTTTAAGTGCGTTTTGTTGTCCGACAACGTGGGAACCAGCGTCAAACTAAGCTTTGCCAACCACTGACGGTCAGCGCCATATCCACACTGGGCACTTGCCACTGCAGCCATAATTACAACCTATGATAGGTTTAAAAAGATAAGTACTTCATGCCAAGAACAGCAATAAGCAAAAATGAGTTTACTTAGGATTATAAAGAAACGATTATCAACATTTAAACAATGCTAAAGCTTGTTTACCAAAAACTGAAAGGAAAAGAGGATTGACATGTGTTGTAACCGCCCATTATCAAAGCGATCCATAATCGTCTGTTTATTTTGCGAATTTTACGCCCATTACTTCAAGTTTTACAATAAAAAATTTAAAAAAATATCAACTAAAAGATGAGCGCTTAATTTTGAAGGATCAATGAAAGGATCAATGAAATGCGTAAAACAACATCGATAGGCTTATTTCTCGCCTTGACTTTGAGCACGGCGCTGCTTGGTTGTACCACTCAAGCCGTAGCATTAAAAAATCAGCACCAAAATGCCGATGCCATTACCCCCATTCGCAAAAATACGTTAAATGTAGCTGATAAAATCACGATTGATAGCCAACCTACAGGCGTCATTTGGCAGATCATGCCCAAGGCACCGGGCAATTTGGTCGCTCAAGGCAATGGGATATTCATATCTTTAGTTCGACCAACAACCTCACCAAAAGTCCTACCTGAAGTCGGCGATCAGCCTTATATTTCTAACGATGGTCGCCATTGGTCGCCATTGCCTGAACGGATTCCGGCTTGGGGCAGAGCTATGATTTTTGCTGACGGCTGGTTTTATGTCGTTGGTGAAAGCGTGCCGCCAAATACGACTTTGGGGATTGTCCTTCGAAGTCAAGATGGCAAACATTGGCAAACGCTTTACTCAAAAGCGCGAGCGCCGTTTACCGCTATCCGAAACTTAAATGGCGGCTTTATCGTGACAGGTCAAAATGGCATTGTGGTCAGTAGCCGCGATGGCAAGCGTTGGCACGAGCAGCAATTAAAGTTGATTCCTGCTTTTTATAATGCTGATTATTTTAAGGGCAGTTACATTTTAACAGGCGATGCGATGGCGCTTTATGCGACAAAGGATTTGAAGCACTGGGAAAATTTATCTTCTGAAAACTTATTAAGTCCAGGCCCGCGTAATTTGCAACATAATGCCGAGCATCTGCTTTTACAAACAGATGACCATCTTTATTATTATCATGATAACTTGTGGTCAATTCATAAAACGACAAAAGACGACACTCGCTGGTCTTATATTCAAAAATTATCGCCGACGTCCGATTATTTTTTGGCAACTGTCGCAGGAACTGTCATCCAATCTAAAGATGGCAAAAATTGGCAATCGCTCGCGCAACTACAACCTGCTGACGATCAAACCACTTGCGAAAATCGCTGTATCATTTATGACTACCAAATCGTGAAACTGCCAAAATCGCTGGATTAAATCATCAACTTTTTTCATTAAAAAAGCCCGATTCTATTTTTCTAAAATTGGGCTTTTATTTGCTAAAAGTTTAATTTAATAACGCAAAGCTTTAAGCGGGTTTATAAGTGTCGCGAAGGCTTACGATTTGGTTAAAGACCGGTTTTTCCGCGCTGTGCTCAAACTCATCACTGATAAAATAGCCTTCTCGCTCAAATTGAAATCGCGATTCAGGCAAGGTGTTGGCAAGCGATGGCTCAACAACAGCGTCCAAAACCGTCAAAGAATTGGGATTGAGCGCATCGTGAACATCGCTCACGCTGCTTGGGTCAGCCACATTAAATAGCTGCTCATACAAGCGAACGGTTGCAGGAACGCCCAAACTTTCAGAAACCCAATGAATCACGCCTTTAACTTTGCGACCTTCAGGATTATTTCCTAAAGTTTTGGGGTCGATTATGGCTTTAAGCTCGACCACGTTGCCGTCATCATCAAGGACATGTTCCGTGATGTTAATGACGTAGCTGTTGCGAAGGCGAATCTCAGGATTGGTGGGCGATAAGCGCTTATAGCCCGCAGGTGGCTCAATTTCATAATCGCTTTGGTCGATAAAAATCGTTTGGGTAAAGGGAATCTCGCGCATTCCCAAATCAACGTTTGGATGCTTAGGTTGGCTTAGCCAAAGCGCGTTATTATCGTTATCAAAGCGCGCGTTCACGCTATCCGACTTTAAGCTTTCCCAATCTTTTACCGCCTCATCAAAATTGGTAATGGTCACTTTAAGCGGCTTTAAAACTGCCATTCCGCGAGCGGTAATGTTCTCAAGTGATTGACGGATGCTAAATTCAAGCAAGCGCATATCAACAACGCCGTCTGCTTTGGCAACGCCCACGCGGTCACAAAAATCACGAAGCCCTTCTGGGGTATAGCCTCGGCGACGCATGCCAGCAATCGTTGGCATGCGTGGGTCATTCCAACCGCTCACGATACCCTCATCAACCAATTGCTTAAGCTTGCGCTTACTGGTCAAAGTATGATCCACATTTAAGCGCGAAAACTCATACTGGTGCGGCGGCTGATCAAAGCCAATTTTATCCACGACCCAATCATAAAACGGTCGATGGTCTTCAAACTCAAGGGTACAAATCGAGTGGGTAATCCCTTCAATCGCGTCCGATAACGGATGCGCAAAGTCATACATCGGATAAATGCACCATTTATCGCCAGTTTGGTGGTGACTTTGGTGCATCACGCGATAAATAATCGGGTCGCGCAAGTTCATGTTGGCATCATTCATGTCGATTTTGGCACGAAGCACCGCCTCACCTTCGCCAAATTCGCCATTTTTCATCGCCAAAAAGCGCTCAAGGTTCACGCTGACACTGCTATCACGCTGCGGTGACGGCACGCCGGCTTCTTTAAACGAACCGCGATTGAGCTTAATTTGTTCAGGCGACTGCAAATCGACATAAGCATCGCCATTTTCAATGAGCTTTAGCGCCCAGTCATAAAGCTGCTCAAAGTAGCTTGAGGCGTGACGTGCTTCCCCTGCCCACTCAAAACCAAGCCAGCGAACGTCTTTTTTAATGTTATCGATATAGTCTTGTTTTTCCGCTGTTGGGTTGGTGTCGTCATAGCGCAAATGGCAAATGCCGCCAAACTCGTCAGCAATGCCAAAGTTTAAACAAATGGATTTGACATGACCTAAATGCAAATAGCCGTTTGGCTCCGGTGGAAATCGGGTAACGATCTGGTCATATTTTTGGTCTTTGATGTCGTTGCGAATAATATTGCGAATAAAATCGTTTTTATGTTCAGGGTTTGAGTGATCACTCATGAATTTGACTCCTACGTCAACGCTTACGCCTGTTGGTCTAAAGGCGCAGTCAACCAGTAAATTTAAATAAATTAAAAATCAACAAAATGGCTTTATTCTAGCAGCTTTTCGTGACCTATTAACAGCCTGATACATGACAGACGACAAAAAAGTCGTTAGACTAGCTTCATCTTTTCGTGCAAGCTTCCTATAAAAGCTTAAAGCCACGACAAGCACCCTCTCTTTACTGCTTGAGCGCTCAAATCGGCTCAGCTCAATAATCAAAAAAGGACAATTCTAATGGTCGATATGCCAATGGTCGAACTTGACACCACAATGGGTGAAATCGTCATCGAACTTAACGAGCGCGAGGCGCCAAAAACTGTTGAAAACTTTTTAAACTATGTGAAATCTGGTCATTACGATGGCACAATTTTTCATCGCGTCATTGACGGCTTTATGATTCAAGGCGGCGGTATGGACGCCAGCATGAATGAAAAAGGCACGAATAAGCCGATTGAAAACGAAGCCGACAACGGTCTTAAAAATGACGCCGGAACTATCGCCATGGCGCGGACTCAAGACCCGCATTCAGCCACCAGCCAGTTTTTTATTAACGTGAAAGACAACGATTTTTTAAACCACAGCGGCAAAAATATGCAAGGCTGGGGCTACACCGTGTTTGGTAAAGTCGTTAAAGGCATGGACGTGGTCAACCAAATTAAAGGCGTTCCAACAGGTCGCTTTGGCATGCACGCTGACGTACCAAAAACGCCGGTGGTTATTACCAGAGCAACGATTGTTTCTGAATAACACCTTTAAATAAGTTGATTTAAAGCATTAGCTTATCATTGCACCAAATCGCCATTTTGCAAGCTTGGTTTATGACAAGCCAGCATTGTAAAATGGCAATTCGTGGAAATTTGTGGAACCGCTTGTTATGCCAGATTTTGATCATTTAATCACTACCCAACCGCACGAGGTTCGGCAGGTGCTAATCAGCGATTTACATTTATCCATGGATGAGCCTGCCTTAGTGCAGGCTTTTTTGATGCTGATTGACGATTGTATTGCCTTACCAAAGCTTGAACGCTTATTTATCTTAGGCGATTGGTTTGAAGTTTGGCTGGGTGATGATGCTTATTTAAGCTTAAACGCGCTTGAGAAAAAAGCCCATTGGCTGACCCCGCTCATTAAAAAGCTAACAGCGCTTAAGCAAAACGGCTGCGATATTTTGGTGATGCATGGCAACCGTGATTTTTTACTCGGGCAAAAGTTTTGCGATTTGTTTGACGGAACGCTAATTTTTGAACCGTTCACCATCACTATTAACGATCAAACCTTTATCTTAGAGCACGGCGACGCCCTTTGTACCGACGATAAAAAATACCAATGGTTTCGTAAAATTATCCGAAATCCGCTCACCCAGTGGTATTTGCTCAAAAAACCGCTTAAAAAACGCCTTACGATTGCGGATAATTTGCGTCAAAAAAGTCAGCAAGACAATGCGGTCAAAGCCAACTATATCATGGATGTCAACGAAAACGCGGTTGCTAAATCCCTTCAAGGCGCAAAAGCGTTAATTCACGGTCACACGCACCGACCGCAGCAGCATCAAATCAATGAGCACCAATCGCGATTTGTGCTTGGTGATTGGCGCTTGATTGATGGCGAGTCCAGAAAGCCCAAAGTTAAAGCGGTGATTGGCGTGGTTATTACCGAAAACAATATTGAAACCGATTCAACTGAAAACTTTCGATTGGTTAAATTTTGCGCCCGCGTTTAGCTTTTTTAAAGCTCAATTCAAGGGAAAAATTACTAAGCAATCAGTTTAAAAAAATGCTCGCGGTAGTGTTTTAACTCGCGGATGGAGTCGCGGATATCATCAAGCGCTAAATGGCTGCCGTTTTTTTCAAAGTTTTGCAAAATATCCGGTCGCCAGCGAAAGCAAAGCTCTTTAATCGACGACACATCCAAGTTGCGATAGTGAAAAAAGCGCTCAAGCTCGGGCATTTGCCGCGCTAAAAAGCGCCGGTCTTGGCAAATGGAATTGCCGCACATGGGGGATTTGCCGCTATCGACCCATTTATTTAAAAATTTAATGGTTTCAGCTTCAGCTTGAGCCAAAGTTACGGTGCTTCGGCGAACCCGATCAATAAGTCCGGATTGACCATGCTGCTTGGTATTCCAATCATCCATGCCGTTTAATATTTGGTCAGAAACTTTGATCGCAAATACCGGTCCTTCTGCCAAAATGTTCAAATCCTCATCGGTGACGATGGTGGCAATCTCAATAATCTCGTCAGAGAGCGTATCAAGACCGGTCATTTCAAGGTCAATCCAAACCAAGCCTTTTTTGCCTTGATGTTTAATCTTAATCTTATTGGGATGCTCACTGGTCATATCAAATCCTTGGGATAAAAGGGGGCGACGCTCGGCAGCTTAATCATTTTAACCGCAATTTTTGCAAAAATAGGACAAAATCCTAGCCCACCGATGCCGCTTTAGGCTGTATGTTAGCAAATTTTCACGCTACACTTAGCGCTAATCGATTTCTTTTTTGCACAAGGCGCAATTATGGCACTCATCCGGCAACGAAAACTGACCCATCAGCAGATCCGCCGAATTGAAAAGCAGCAAAAATCCAGCCAAGACAGCTTTGATGACAGCTTGATGGATGGCGTGGTGATGGCGCATTATGGTAAGCAGCTTGAGGTTCAAGTGACCAGCCTTCCTGCAGTCATGCCCGAGCCGCCTGTCATAGATGAAGGCGACCCTGAGCCGTTTTGGCAGCCAATTGCGATGAATGACATTTGGCGCTGTCACGCTCGAACTAATTTGCCGATGCTCGCAACTGGCGATAACGTTCGTTGGGCTGCCGACCCAAATACCGGCTTTGGGCGTATTGAAGCCATGCAGCCGCGCGTGTCGCTCATTCAGCGCCCCGACCGCTACCATAAATTAAAACCCGTTGCGGCAAATATCGATATTTTAGCGATTGTCTTTGCGCCCTTGCCTGCGGCGGCTCCCACGCTCATTGACCGCTATTTGGTCGTTTGTCATCACGCTGGCGTCAGACCGCTGTTGGTTTTGAACAAATCGGATTTACTTGCCAATGAGCCTAATGAGGAAACGGCAACCTTGCTTACCGACTACGCCAAACTGGGCTATGACAGTGTGTTAACCTCAGTTGATTGCCCAGAAAATATTGCAAAAGATGACCCGAATAACGAAACTGCTCGCGGCTTGGATGATTTAAAGCAGTATATTGATAAAAAATTGGTCATCTTTGCCGGTCAATCAGGCGTTGGTAAAAGCAGCCTGATTAACGCGCTGCTCCCTGAGTCCGCGCAAAGCGTGAATGTTATTTCGGAAAACTCGCAATTGGGGCAACATACCACAACCACAAGCCGACTGTTGCCTTTTGACCCGCAAGATTTAACCCAAGGCGGCATTGTTGACACCCCCGGCATCCGCGAGTATGGCATTTGGCATTTGACCCCTGAGGACATCATTTCAGGATTTATCGAGCTTGCGCCACTGGCAAAAGACTGCCGCTTTCGTGATTGCCGCCACACCCAAAACAGCAAAGGCTGCGCGCTTTGGGAAGCGGTTGCTGATTGTCGCGTTCTTGAGCGCCGCGTTCAAAACTTAGTGACGTTGCAAGAGGAAGCCGACACCAAGCCGTACTAATTTATCATCAATTAAATCCGTCATTAATCTGGGCTTATCATTTTACTAAGGTTCGCCTTATCGGTATAATAGCTGCCTTGTCAAGTTGGCTTAAAATTTTGGAGAAATGCTTTGGATCGCGCCCTTGAATTTATGGGAAACCACCCGTTTTTATTTGGTATTTTAGCCGTATTGGCGGTGCTGTTTTTCACCCTTGAAAACAAACGCAGTGGCAAAAAAATTTCCCCAAACGCCCTTGGCATGATGGTTAACTCACAAAACGCCCAGCTGATCGACATCCGACCTAAAAAGAAATTTGATACCGGATTTATCCAAGGCAGCCGCAATATTCCCTTTACTGAGCTTGCCAACCGCTTGGATGAAGTTCGCGCGATTGAATCACCCATTATCATCATTTGTGATATGGGCGTTCAAGCAGGCGCCGCCGTTCAGCTGATCGGCAAAGACAATGTATATCGCTTAGATGGCGGCGTTGGCGCTTGGCAAGCAGCAGGAATGCCCTTAGTTGGCATTAAAAACGCGCAAACAGTAAAAAAATCCAAGCCAACGCTTCATAAGTAGTTTATTAATAAAATAGATTTGAACTAAAAAGGCACGATTAACAGTGTCTTTTTTTTGCTTATTTTTTTGCAGTTTGAAAATGTCAAAAAATCATTGTTTTTAGCTTGAAATTGATGCTGATATTCCCCATTAAAAATGAGAATTAATATTTTAATATTTTAAAATAAATTTACTTAGGCTAATAAAAAAGGATCTGCCATGAGCGTTTCTGTAAAAGTTTATACCACGCCAATTTGCCCCTATTGCTCAAATGCCAAACAACTGCTATCGTCTAAAGGCGTTGACTACGAAGAGATCGGCATGCATGATTTGAGCATGGATGAGCGCCGAGCGTTGATGCAAAAGACCAATAACTACCGTACCGTTCCGCAAATTTTTGTTGGTGAAACCTTTGTTGGTGGCTTTGACGAATTAAATAAGCTCAACCAACAAGGCAAACTTGATGAGATGCTTGCAGGCTAAGCATTTTGCTATTATTTTAATTGCATTTTTTGAGGCAATATTAATTTTAAAGACGATCAATTTTAAGGTATAACTATGAGCGAAGATCAAGCCCAACCACAACTCGCCCTTGAGCGCATTTATGTCAAAGACATGTCGCTTGAAGTTCCTGGGGCTGAAGTATTTACTAAAGAGTGGAACCCTGAACTTGATATTAATTTATCAAGCTCCGCTGAAAAACTTGATGATGACCATTTTCAAGTGGTCTTAACGGTAAGCGTAAATGCAAATAATGCAGAAGAAGCAGCATTTATCGCTGAAGTTCATCAAGCTGGTATTTTCTTATTGAAAAATATTCCAGAAGATCAGCTTGGTCAAATCCTAGGCGCGTACTGCCCGAACGTCTTATTCCCTTATGCTCGTGAAGTCATCAGCGATATCGTGACTCGTGGCAGCTTCCCACAATTGCTGCTTGCCCCTGTCAACTTTGATCAAGCTTACGCGCAAAGCCAACAGCAAGCTCAAGTTGATGCTCAAGGCAATGCTTAATTACGTAGCATAGCTCAAAGCTAAAGCGGCAAAAATAAAAACCCTGAATTGATGTCAGGGTTTTTTTATGGCAACTGAAAATCACTTAGATTTTCAACTTAGCCTTTTAACGCCGCTAAAATTTGATCTTTGACGTCTTGAATGGGCTGAGTGCCGTCAAACTTGTCATATTTTGGCGCATTTACGCCCGCTTTTGCTTGGTCTTGATAAAAGCCAACGAGGGCTGAGGTTTGCTTTTGATAGGTCGCTAAGCGCTCACGAATGGTGTCTTCTTTATCATCGTCGCGCTGAATCAGCGCTTCACCGGTGACGTCATCAATGCCATCAACCTTTGGTGGGTTGTGAGCAATATGGTAAACGCGTCCTGATCCTGGATGCTGACGGCGACCTGATAAACGGCTTACGATGTCGTCATCAGGAACGCTGATTTCAATGACGTTATTGATGGTAACGCCGGCGTCACTTAACGCTTGAGCTTGCGGAATGGTGCGCGGAAAGCCGTCAAAAATACAGCCATTGGCGCAATCAGGCTTAGCAATGCGCTCTTTAACCAAATTGATGATTAAATCATCGGACACCAAACCACCTGAATTCATGATGCCTTCTGCTTGACGACCAAGCTCGCTGCCCTCTTTAATCGCCGCGCGAAGCATGTCGCCGGTTGAGATTTGCGGAATGTCAAACGCTTGTGAGATAAACTGAGCTTGGGTGCCTTTGCCCGCACCTGGGGGTCCTAGCAAGATAATTCGCATCATATATTACTCTCCAATGATTGGCAGTGCTGCCAATAACGATTAAAAACGCTGTATTGTTACTAAATTATTGCCCAATTACCTTACCTTGCTTGCCTTTAAAGCTCAAGTATTTTTGTCGCTTTTATCGGCAAAGCAAGTTGGAAATGAGGCTAAATTTTTATGGAACTTGTTGATTAATTTCAATATTGACCTGATTTTTATCGGCACCAATGACCACCGGATTGGCAGATAAATCACCGGATTGTGCCGTAGCATTACCGCTATGGCTGATTCTAGCAACGACCGCAAGTTGCGTTTTATCGGCGCGGGCAGATTGTAAGGTACGATCGGGCATCATAGCGTCTAAATCGCTTAAGCTTACCACCGCTTGACCTTGTTTAATCACGCTGATTGGCAAGCGCTTAGCAGCAAACGGCGCGCCACCTTTCACATCACGAATGGCAACAAATAAGGAGTCATCGCCTTTAATCAGTGGCAGTAAGCTTGAATTGACCGTTACCGTGATTTCAACCCCTTGCGCGGCTTGGGCTTTTTGGCGCTCAACATTGCTACTTAACTCATCAAGGCTTGCCAGCGCTCCTGAATGATCGCCGGGTTTGGCGGCAATGTTAGATCGCAACTGCTTAATCCAGCGCTGGGCTTCATCAAAATTATTGCTTCGCGCCTCGCCCATTGCCATCAGCATTTGCGCCCCTTCATGGTTAGGATGCTTGGCTAAAACGTCGGTCAACACGCGGCGGCTGTTGGCATCAAGCTGACCGCCGTTAGAAAAAAAGCTGATCTGAGCATACGTGGTGGCAATTTCATCATTATCCGGCGCGAGACGATACGCCCGCGATAGGGCTTCCAATGCCGAGGGAGTTGCTTCAAGCGATAAAAACAGCTCAGATAAACGCATCCAGCGGTCAGGATCATCGGCATGGCGATAGACGTTGGTTTGCATAGCAGTAATGAGCGCTCTGCCATCTTTAATCGCCCACTCAGGCGGCTGATCAATTTTTCCGGTAAGTAAATCATCCGCCACTTGACCGACGCTGTCTTCGGCTTTCCAAAGCTCAAATACTGAGGTTCGGCTGTCCACCAATAAATATGCCATTGCTGCCAAAATCGGCACCCAAATGGTCACGATTAATCGGCTTTTGACGCCGGGCGCGACCATCGGCGCAATATGACGTTTGGCATCCAGCAGTTGACGCTCAAGCTCCAGCTTTTGGTTTTGGTAGTGGCTGTCATCAATGGTTCCTGCCGCTTTATCTGAATTTAGCTCCGCAAGTCGGGTTCTAAAAACAGCAATGTTCAGCGCTAACAATTGGTTGTCCACCGGATTGTCTGCCAGTTTTTTGGCGCGCAGCCACGGGGTGATGACGATAAGCGCTAAGATAACCGCCGTCAATAGGCTTAATGCGATAAATAAGCCAAAGGTCGAAAATAAGGTCATGAGTTATCCTTAGTACGATTTTCGGTACGCTGAGCGCTATTTTGTGGCGACAGCAATCGGTCAAGCTCAGCTTGCTCGCTTGGGGTTAACGCCTCAACCGTTTGTTGCTCTGTTCGCAGTTTTGCTTGATTTTGCCGATGATGGGCTCGCCAAAACCAGCCAGCAATCAACACAACCAAAAGCAGGGGCGGAAAAAACCACAAAATCCACGTCGATGGTCGAACGGGCGGCTTATAGCTGATAAAGTCGCCATAACGCTCTTGCATATAATCGCGAATTTCGCTGTCACTGCGACCCTCTTTGACCAAATCATAGGTTTTTTGCTTTAAATCTTGCGCAATGGGCGCATCACTTGCCGCCAAGTTTTGGTTTTGGCATTTTGGGCAACGCAGCTCTTCAATCAAGCCGCGATATTGAGCTTCTTGTTGCGGTGAGTCAAAATCATAAACATCAATCGCTGCAAACAGGCTCATGCTAAAAAGCGCCGCCATGATCAGCCCGATGCTTTTGGTAAGTAACGCTGGCAAATTTATTCTAGTCATTGGCAAGCCTCTTTTAGCGATTTGGCATCAAGCTCTTGACCTTGTTTGTTATTTAATAACATCAAACACGGCGCAATCCGACTTTGCCAATTTTCTTCACTGACCTCGCCGATGATATGCTGGCGAATGACGCCTTTGCTATCCACCACAAAAGTTTCAGGAGCGCCAGTCAATCCTAAGTCTAAGGCAAATTGTCCTGACAAATCCTGAATTGACATTGAATACGGGTCGCCGCGCTCATTTAAGTAACTGAGCGCATTGCCGATTTCATCTTTGTAATTGACGCCAACGATGTTCACGCCGCGGTCTTTGAGTTTCATCAAAAACGGATGCTCAATGATACACGTTGGGCACCACGAGCCCCAAATATTGATCAAAAACGGCTGCTTGGGCAAACTGCTATTGCTCATAACGCGCGTGGTATCTGACAAAAGCGGCAGCTCAAAGGTTGGCACGGGGCGCTCAAGGGCGGTATTGGTCACAATATCGGTCGGCTTGCCAAGGCGCAAATACAGCATGACCATCAGCCCTAAAAACACCAACAGCGGAATTAAAAACCAGACTTTAAGCTGTTTTTTATTCATCGTTTTGGTGGCAGGTTTATTTTGGTTAGAAGAATCCAAGTTACTTCTCCTTAATGTCGTTATCGGCGGCAGTTACCGCTACTGGCGCTAGGTACGACTCATCGTAGCTGTCTTTTTCAATAACGATGTCGTCAGATAATAGCTTTTGATTTCGCGATTGCAACCGATAACGACGGTCAAACATACTCAAAATTGCCCCAAAGGTCATCACCAGCGCCCCAAGCCAAATCCAGCGGATCATCGGTTTGACATAAATGCGAACTGCCCATTTGTCACTGTCTTCAGCAATCGGCTCACCAAGCGCCACATAAACGTCGCGGATAAGGCTGGCATCAATTGCCGCCTCGGTCATTGGCATCATGCTGACAATATAGGTTCGCTTATCAGGATATAGCGTGGTGACGGGCTTGCCATCTTTACTGACCTCAACTTGAGCTTGCATGGCATCAAAGTTACTGGCTTTGACTTCATGAAAATCAACCACTTTAAAGTCATAACCTTGAACGTGAACGGTGTCATTTAGCCCCATTGCCACATCGCGCTCGATACTTAAAGATGTGGTAAAGGCAACGCCAATCACGCTCATGAGCACGCCCAAATGCGCCACTTGCTGACCCCAGTAGCTTAAGCGAAGCTTGCCAAGACCACGGATAAAACTGGGGGCATTTTTAGTTTTGTCTTTAAAATCGACCACCATCCAACCCAAAACCCAAAGACAAAGCGCCACGCTTACGCCAATATTGAGCATACTTGAGGGGTGAGTAAAGTAAGCAATAATTGCCGCTAACACCAAGCTACTCACACCAATGATTAAGCTTGCCCCAAGCAGCGGTCTTGAGTCTTTTTTCCAGCGGATGTTTGATCCCATACCAAGCGCTAAAAGCAATAGCCAAGTCAGCGGTACAAACAGCGCATTAAAGTACGGAGGTCCTACAGAAACTTGACCCAATTTAAACGCATCGGCAATGATGGGATAAAGCGTTCCAAGCAATACGACAAGGGTTGAAATTAAAATAATAACGTTGTTAATCACCAAAAACGACTCACGCGAGATGAGCTGATAGTGACTTTCAACCGTCAAGCGCCAACCGCGAACGGCAAACATCAATAAGCCGCCGCCGACAATCACGCCTAAAATCACTAAAATCACCAAGCCGCGCGTTGGGTCAGCCGCGAATGAATGCACCGAGGTAATAACGCCTGAACGCACCAAAAACGTTCCCAAAAGACTCAACGCAAAGGCAAAAATGGCAAGCATAATCGTCCAAGCTTTGAACACGCCACGCTTTTCGGTCACCGCTAATGAGTGCAGCAGCGCCGTTCCGGCAAGCCAAGGCATCAGTGACGCGTTTTCGACCGGATCCCAAAACCACCAGCCGCCCCAACCCAGCTCATAATATGCCCACCATGAGCCAAGCGCGATCCCTAAGGTTAAAAAGCCCCAAGCTGCCAGCGTCCAAGGTCGCGACCAACGCGTCCAAACCGCATCAAGCCTGCCCGCCCAAAGCGCTGACATACAAAATGCAAACGGCACGACCATGCCCACATAGCCCATATAAAGCATCGGTGGGTGAATAATCAACCCAGGATCTTGCAAAACAGGGTTTAAATCCGCACCATCAACAGGCAGATTTGGCAGCGTTCTGCTAAACGGTGATGAAGTGAAAATCAGCATCGCCAGCATCATCGTCTGAACGCCTGCTAAAATCACCAAAACACGAGCGCGCATCGCAAGCGGCAAGCCACGACTAAAAAATGACACCAACGCACACCACGTTGCCATAATGGTCATCCAAAGCAACAAAGAGCCTTCGTGACCGCCCCACGTCGCCGACAGCTTATAATACCAAGGCAATAACGTATTTGAATGCTGAGCCACATAAACGAGGCTAAAATCATTGTAATAAAATCCCGCCATCAAGCTTCCAAACGACAGCACCATCGCGGCAAACTGCGCCCAAGCAAGACTTGGGGCTAAGCGCTGCCAAGATACTTGATCGCGCATCACGCCGATGGTTGGCAGCACCACTTGCAAGATCGCCAGCACCAGCGCGCAAAGCAGTGCAAAATAGCCCAATTCTGTGATTAACATACACCTAACCTTGTAAATTTGGTCATTACTGCGACACAAGCCCTTGTCGCGACACTCTTAAATTGCTTTAACTGAACCCCAGCGGCGAAAGCTTTTATCACTTTGCCATCGGAAAAAACACCAATACCAAATGCAGCCAGCCTGCCAAAAACCCTGTTAAGCCGCCCAAAATAATTAACGTCAGCTCATCTTCACGAAACGCCGGTCGCAGCAAATTTTGAAACTCACTGGGCGACAATGCCCGAATGCGATCGCGAAATAGCCCAAAGATTTTATTGGCGCGGCTTTCATTGAGCTTTGGATCACGAAGCGGCACCATCGTTGCCAAGATTGACTTATCAATAATGGTATTTTTTAACTTGCCAAATTCGCGCCGACCTAAACTCATCCGAAGCGATGTTCTCACCACCGGCGTGTCCAAAATCTCATACAAATGCGACTTCATCAGCTCGCGCGTTTGCCCTGATCTCGCCCCAAACATCATCTCATTCATGATGTTCTCAAGCGTTACCAAATCACGAACCACGATTTCAGCAAACACTTCTGAAACCTCATCTTGACGCTTCATAAAGCCGCCTTGCCAGCGAAAACGGTCCCAATGCGGTTTTTCAAGTTTAATAAAAGGAAAACTGCCTTTGATACTAAACCATTTTAAATAGCGGATAAATCGCGGCTCAACCGGATTAAACACCATCCAAATGGCAATCCAATTGGTCAATAAGCCCCAGATCGCGGCAAAAAACGGCACCGTCCAATGCTGCGGCACAAACAAGAAAATAAACATCTGAATGATGCCAAAAACCAGACCAATCAGCGCGCTAATATGCCAAATAAAATCAATCTCTTTTTGACCGACCTTTAAAAACATATTGACCATCAAGCGCCGATCGCTTTCCATCTTGTTAACGATCATCTGGCGCATATCGACCAAATCATCAACATGAACAGTCAAATCATTCACGAGCGATTGCATAATGCTCGGCAACATCTGATGCGCTTGAGCATAGATTCGCCGTTTTACCGCAAAGGGCAGACTCCGCCAAAGGGCTTCTGAGCGCTCAACCATAATTTCATCAATCAAATCTTCAAGGTTTTTATCGACCGTTTCGGTGATAAATTCCGCCATCTGATCCGGCTCCATCGCTTGAAAAAACTCATCAAGTGAGCCAAGTTTTGACAGCGTTTGGTCAACAATAACGCCCGATATTTTCCCCGCTTTTCTTGGCACAATTCCTTGCCAGCCCAGCCCCGGAAGCCCAAAAAATGGAAAATGCGGAATGCGAATGCCCCAAAATTTGATGGGATAAAACAGCATTTTGAGCGCCATCCAAACGTGAATCCAAGTGACAAACGCCGTCACCGGCGGAATGGTCAACATCGCCAAAAATTCAGGATGCTCAGCCAGCAGTTGCCAGATTGAGGTTGCGACCATGTTGCGATGCCCTTGATGAAAATTGCTTTTGATAAAAAAGGTTGCGCCAAAACGCATTGGATTGGCAGATGATGGACTTACTAATTTAGTGAATTAAGATATTTAAAAAAATTGCCTGATTTTAGCATACCTTGGCGCCATTAGCATCTTGCCTAAAAGCAATATCACGTAGAATTTTTTAGCAAAAACTTATCGCAAACTTTGCTAAAATAGCGCCCCCAACTTTATATTCTCGCCGCTGTCTAAGCGCTTTTTACTTACAACTAAACCTATGAAACAAAAAAAACCTTTGCGGCAATCCGTATCAAAAACTAAAAAATCGCCTTTAAAAAAATCAGCGGCTCAAACTTCTGCATCAAAAACAACATTAAGCGACGTTCGCATTATTGGCGGCGCGCTCAAACGCCGAACCGTGAGTTTTATTGACGCTGACGGCTTACGACCAACGCCTGATCGACTTCGCGAAACTTTGTTTAACTGGCTGATGATCGATATTTTTGACGCTCGCGTGTTAGATGCCTTCGCTGGTAGCGGCGTTCTTGGCTTTGAAGCGCTCTCTCGCGGCGCGGCAAACTGCACCTTTATTGAAGCCAATCTCAAGCAAAGTCAGCAGCTTGCGACGAGCGCGCAAAAGCTTAATTTAAATGCACATCAATTTAATATCATTCACGGTTTTGCCGAAACAGTTTTAAACCAGCAAAATTTAAATGCGCCGTTTGATATTGTCTTTATCGATCCGCCCTACGCGCTTGATCTTTGGCAACCTGTTTTAATCGCTTTAATCCAAAATCACTGGATTGATGACCATACTTTGATTTATTTAGAAGCTGACCACGACTTAACCCCACTATTATCAAGCATCTGTCAGCAGTTAAACACGTTAGTAAATACTGAAAATAACTGCTTGCCAATAGCGTTTATTTGCCAAAAACACGCCAAAGTCGGTCAGGTTTATGCTGGACTTTATCGATTAAAATCGGCATAATAGTCGAGTTTTAATTTCCAATTTTCTAAGACTTGCCGCGCCTTGCCAAATTTGGCTTATTGACCCCTTTATTTTAAGCACAAATAAAAAATAATGCGCTAAAAATAACTTTAATGCCGCTTGCAAGCAGCGAAGCTACTGCTTATAATGTGCAGTCTGTTTTTTGAGAGCCCCGTTCCCAAACTCTCAACGAATTTTACTTTAAGGTTTTATCATGAAAACACTTAGTGCAAAACCAGCTGACGTAACCCATGAGTGGTTTGTCGTCGACGCTGACGGCAAAACGCTAGGCCGCCTAGCCAGCCAAATCGCTCTCCGTCTTCGCGGTAAGCACAAGCCGTCTTACACCCCGCACGTTGACACTGGCGACTACATCGTAGTCATCAACGCCGACAAAATCGCGGTAACCGGTAAAAAAGCGCAAGATAAAAAATACTACCGTCACAGCGGTTATCCTGGCGGGATTAAAGAGACCAACTTCACCAAGCTGATTGCTCATAAGCCTGAAGATGTTCTACAAAAAGCAGTGAAAGGCATGCTGCCAAAAGGTCCTCTTGGCTATGCAATGATTAAAAAATTAAAATTGTATGCCGGAACTGAGCATCCACACACCGCTCAGCAACCAAAAGAACTAGACATCTAAGGAGTCACTTATGGAACGCAATTACGGAACAGGTCGCCGCAAAACGTCTACCGCTCGTGTCTTTTTAGCTAAAGGTACTGGTAGCATCGTGGTTAACGGCAAGCCACTTGATGAATACTTCAGCCGTGAAACTTCACGAATGGTCGTTCGTCAACCTCTAGAATTACTTGACTCAGCAACTGCTTATGACTTTTACATCACGGTAAAAGGCGGCGGCATCAGCGGTCAAGCCGGTGCGATCCGTCATGGTATCACCCGCGCTCTAATCGATCTTGACGATGCCAACAAACCTGCACTAAAAGCCGCAGGATTCGTAACTCGTGACTCACGTCAAGTTGAACGTAAGAAATTGGGACTTCGCAAAGCTCGTAAGCGTCCTCAATTCTCAAAACGTTAATTATTTTGCTTTGCTTTTTGGTTATTTTCTCAATTACTTTAAAGCGGCAAATTAATAAAAACCTTATAGGCTACGGCTTATAAGGTTTTTTTATACTCTATTAAAAGCCCATTAAGACAAAACGCCTTAATCCAAGCTAAAGCCTTGCAATCACAAGCGCGCTGCGCCATCATAATGCTAAAATAATGAATTATAGAGTCTTATGAAAGCGCCGGAACAATTTGACCCCAAACAGCAGCAGGCAAACTTGCCACCAAAGCCTGCTCAAAGTCACAAGGTTGCCATTCCAAAGAGCATGCCAACAGCAACACAAACGCACAAGCAAACTGCTATTGCCAAAAAGCAGCCGTTTCAGTGGCAGTTTTTATTGCCTAAATATTGGGGCATTTGGCTGGCGTTTTTGCTTATTTTGCCGATGATGTATTTGCCGCTTCGGATTCAGTTTTGGCTTGGTCGAAAAATTGGGATTTTGGTTTATCAGCTAGCCGCGTCGCGCCGCCGAGATACCTTGATTAATTTGAAACTTGCCTTTCCTGAAAAGCCTGAAATTGAGCGTGAGCTGATGGCAAAGCAAGTTTTTGTCAATCAAGGTATTGGACTTTTTGAAACCTTATGCGCATGGTTTCGTCCCGATATCTTTACCAAAACTGTGACCATTTCAGGGCTTCAGCATTTAATTCAAGCTCAAAAAGAGGGTCGCGCGGTGATTTTATTAGGTGCTCATTATACCATGCTCGATTTGGGCGGCTTGTTATGCACCCAGTTTTTCCCCGCTGATTGTATGTATCGACCGCAAAATAACGCGCTGCTTGATTGGTTTATTTATAACGGTCGCACTAAAATATTTGGTAAGCAAATCTCAAGCCGCGACATGAAAAGATTGGTTCAATCCATTAATGACGGTCATGTGATTTGGTATTCTCCAGATCAGGATTACGGCTTAAAGCAAGGGGTGATGGCGCCGTTTTTTGGTATTCCGGCAGCTACCATCACCATGCCAAGACGCCTTGCCAAATTGGGCAGCAAATCAAACCCGCCGGCGGTCATGGCGCTACACACCTATCGGCAGACTCCTGATAATATCCCAAGTGGCAAACGACCGCATTATCATATTACCATCACTGAAGCTTTGGATAATTACCCAAGTGCTGACGAAGCTTTTGATGCCGCTCGCGTTAATGAAATTTTAGAGGGTCTGATTCGTATTGACCCCACCCAGTGGATGTGGTTTCATCGCCGCTTTAAAAATAATGAAAATGGTCGAACTGACATTTATAACTAATCAAAACGGCGGCGCTCAAGATCAGCATTTTTTGGTATACTGAGGCACGACTTTTTAAGCATAATTAGACTTAAGCATAATTAAACATTTTGCAGCACCACTTCATGACAACACTCTTGCGACAGTAATCTTGCAATAATAATGATGGAACACCCCATGACTTTAGAATCAAAAAATTCGGAAACTACCGATGAAAAAACCGCTGCGCCAAAACGCATTTTAACTGGCATTACCCCTACCGGAATTCCTCATCTTGGCAATTATGTGGGCGCGATTCGCCCTGCGATTGCCGCTGCCCAAAACAGTGATGATGATGCGTTTTTCTTTTTGGCGGACTATCACGGTATTATCAAATGTCATGACCCTGCCATCATTCATGAGTCCACCAAAGCCATTGCCGCCACTTGGCTTGCCTGTGGTCTTGACCCTGAGCGCGTGACCTTTTACCGCCAATCAGACATCCCTGAAATTCCCGAGCTTGCTTGGATTTTGAATTGCTCTTGCGCTAAAGGCTTGATGAACCGAGCTCATGCTTATAAAGCTGCGGTTGATTTAAACTTAGAAAAAACCGACATCGATGCCGACCACGGCGTAACCATGGGACTGTTTGGCTATCCGGTATTGATGGCGGCGGATATTTTGATGTTTAATGCCACCCACGTTCCGGTGGGTCGTGACCAAATTCAGCATATTGAAATGGCGCGCGACATGGCAGGGACGTTTAATCACAAATATAAACCGCTTTTTACCTTGCCAAGCGCGGTCGTTGACGATGACATGCCACTATTAACGGGGCTTGACGGTCGTAAAATGAGCAAAAGCTATCACAATACCATTCCTTTATTTGGCGAGATTAATCCGCAAGTTAGCTCTGAAAAGCAAATGCAAAAAGCTATCATGCGAATTGTTACCAACTCGCAACTGCCAAATGAGCCGAAAAATCCTGACGATTCAACCATTTTCGAGATTTATAAAGCTTTTGCTACCCCTGATGAAATCAAAGCGATGCGGGCGCAATTTGAAGCGGGTATTGGCTGGGGCGAGGCTAAAGACGCACTGTTTAATAAAATTAATGATGAAATTGCCCCGTACCGCGAGCGCTACGAGTACCTTATGAGCCATCCCAAAGAACTTGAAGAAATCTTACAAATGGGTGCAGCAAAAGCGCGTCGCCATAGTCAAAAGCAACTTGATAAAGCTCGCCGCGCCATTGGAATCAAGCCACTTGCGAAACTTAAATAGCTAACCTCGATGACCAATTTAGCTATAAAAGCGCCAAATCAGCCGGATTCTGATTTGGCGCTGCGCATTTATCAAACACCAATCAATAAGCTGCCGGAGGATTTATACATTCCGCCGCAAGCCTTTGCTATTTGGCTTGAGCAATTTGAAGGACCACTAGATTTTTTATTGTATTTGGTCAAAAAGAACAACATGGACGTCACCACGATGGCGATTTTGCCGATTACCGAGCAGTATTTGGCTTATATCAATAAGCTGGATTCGAGCCATTTTGAATTGGCAGGCGATTATCTGTTGATGGCGTCCACTTTAATTGCCATAAAAACGGCGCTGCTGTTGCCCAAACCTCAAGTTGCCAATGACGATGTTGATCCCAAAGCGGAGTTGATTGAGCGCTTAGAAGCTTACGCGCAAATTAAAACGGTCAGTGCGCGACTTGATAACTCAGCCCGACTTGATCGCGATGTGTTTTTAGCCCTTGCCAGTCCGCCAAACCAAGAGTCGATAAATGCCTGCCTGCCAAAGTTTTCCCCTGATTTATTAACGGCAAGTCTGCTTTTGATGCAGCAGCGACCGGATTACCAGCTGCATTCGGTAAAAGTCGATGCCGTGCCACTTGCTGAACGTATCGTCAGCATCAGTCGTCAATTGCAACACGCCGGAAGTAAATCATTTTTTGAGCTTCTTGATAAGTCTCAAGGCAGTTTGGGTGTGGTGGTCAGCTTTGTTGCGGTTTTAGAACTCATTAAGCGCCAAGCTGTTGCTTTAATTACACCTCACGACTTGCAAGATTTTGATATTCAACTGTCTAATCTTTGCCTTGAATGGCAACCCAAATCATAATTACTATTTTAAACTATGGCTGAAAATACTAATAATATACCCAAAACAACCTCAGCATTTTTGCAAAATCAGCAAAATCTTCAGCTGATAAGCCGGCAAATTGAAGCGCTTCTTCACGCCTCGGATGCGCCGTTAACCGAGCTATTTTTAAAGAAGCAGCTGTCATTAACCAGCTTGCAACTTGAGCAAGCGCTTAGCATCTTGCAAGAGCGGTTAAGCTTAGGAAGTTTAACCCTGAATAAAACCGCTAGCGGCTACCGATTGCAAATTGCAGATAACTTTAGCCCGCTCATTCAGCGCGTTTTTCCGCAGCGCCAAGAACGCTTAAGCCAGGCCTTGCTTGAAACTTTAAGCGTCATTGCTTATAAGCAGCCGGTAACTCGCGGTGATATTGAGCAGATTCGCGGCGTGAGCCTATCAAGCCAAATCTTACGGCAACTGTTTGATAAAGGCTGGATTAAAGAAGCGGGCTTTAAAGACACCCTTGGACGCCCTGCGCTACTGCATACCACGCCGCTATTTTTGGATGCGTTTGGGCTTAGACATTTAGATGAGTTGCCAGAGCTTCCAGATATTCAGGCTTTAGCACAGTTTAATCATTGAAAAGGGTTAATCATTAAAAAAGGCGCAGTTTTTATCAACGCGCCTTTTTTAAAATAGTGGTTTTAAATTTAATATTAACGGTAAGTTAATTCAAGACCAACGCCTGCACCGATATCGGTCGAGTTCACATCCGAATCCACCGTCCAAAGACGCGTGTTAATTAACGCTTGCGGCTGCCATTGGTGCGACCACGTCAAATCAACGACTTTAAGCTTATCGGTCTTTGGAAAGGCTTGGTTAATATCATTATCAGCTTGATTCACTTTAGCATATTGCAATTTTGCAGTCACAAAATCTTCAGGACTGACCCAAAGCTTACCACCAACCGAAACGCTTTCGGCGTCACCGCCAAGTGGATGACCTAACGGATAACCTTGCTGATAGTAGCCATCGGTATAAATCGAATGGGTGTAAGAGATATTACTTACCTTGCCATTGGTTCGGGTATCGGCATATTCAGCATAAAGCTGATAGGGCATATCATTGATTTGTGAGGCGTAATCTGCGCCCGCTAGATACATTTTTTTGGACGGCAGCCCACCTGCTTCATCCTCTCCCGCATATGAGGCGTAAATTCCAGCAGGAGTTTGCGTGAGCGGTGCAAGATTTAATCTTAAATCAAACCCGGCAAGTTGGTTGGCTGGGTCGTCTTTACCCGTATCCCCATTATCCCGAAGTCCGGTTAGGGCATCGACAAACGACGATAAGCTTCTTGGCTGACCTTCACCGCCCCAAATAAAGGTTCGCGATGCGCCAGCTTCAAGCCACGGCCAAGGACTGGCGGTTAAACGCATACCAAATAGGTTAGCATCTGGCGCTGACTCATAATCCTCAAGTTGACCTGCAAACAGCTGATATTGCCAAGGTCCAACCCAAGACAAATATTTAGAGGTCGGCGCGGTTTGCTCATCACGCTGCATGGTAAATCCGGTTACCGGACGCGTCGCATCACCCCGAATCAAACTGCCTTCGTGACCTGGTCCCCACCAAGCCGGGATTTTACCCGCAATCAACCACTGATTAAGCGCTTTCCCTGCCAAATAAGAGCCATCAAAATCAACGGTGCTGTCATCAATCAAATCATCATTTTTAGCGCGAGCTTTAAGATTAAACTCCCAGTCCTGCTCGCTCAACCCTAATCCAAATATTGCCTCTTGACCTGCTGTTTTGTCATCAGCAAAATTTTGCGGTAAGGCTTTTCGGTCGGTTTGAACATAAGCATCGACAGTTGCCATTACGCCATCTTTACCTTGGCTATTTAGCGTCGATTGAACCGAGGTCACGACTTGCTGCTGGGTCTGATTGGCAATATTTGCGGTCGATAATGCGCGCTTGATTTCGTTATTGGTTAGTGGCCACGTGCTGGTACTGATTTGGATAACGCCTTGAGCATTCAGCCAATCTAAATCAGACTTGAGCTTCATGTCATTCATATATAAGTTCTGCGCACCTGCCAACGTTGAAAGCAGTCCTACGCCAAGCAATAAGCTGATTTGTTTATACATAGTCATCACTTTTAATAAGTTAATAAAAGCAAGCGATTGTTACGCTGCTGAATCGGCTTCAATCTGGCTAAACACGGTATTTATTGCTTGAATGGTTGCTTCAATCTCACTCTCTGTTAGCGTTGGATGAACCAAAAACATCAGGCTTGTTTCACCCAACTGCTTTGCTACCGGTAGACGTGCTTTTGGTCGCAATCCTGTACCATCAAATGCTTTTTCTAAATACACTTCAGAAGCTGACCCTGAATAACACGGCACACCAAGCGCGTTTATTTCATTGATAATTCGGTCGCGTGACCAATCTGCTGGCAAGTTGTCCGGATTGACATAAACGTAAAGCTTATAATAAGCATGAGTGCAATCGGCAAACTCAGCTGACGTTTCAAGCGTTGGTACCGACAAATAACCTTTTTCCTCCCAAGTTTTGCAAGCGGTTAAAATCGCTTGCGCGTTCTTGGTACGTTTTGCTGTCCAATCGCTCATCTGCTCAAGCTGAATGCGACCAATGACTGCTTGCATTTCCATCATTCGCCAATTGGTGCCAAAGCTTTCATGAAGCCAGCGGTAGCCTGGCGGATGCTCGGTCTCATAAACGGCTTTATAGCTTTTGCCATGGTCTTTAAACGCCCACATTTTTCGCCAAAGGTCTTCATCATTGGTGGTGACCATGCCGCCCTCACCGCCTGTGGTCATGATTTTATCTTGGCAAAAGCTCCAAGCGCCAATATGACCGATACTGCCAACGCTTTTGCTTTTATAGCGCGCGCCATGAGCTTGGGCACAATCTTCAATGACAAATAAATCATGCTCGTCAGCAAGTGCCATAATGCCATCCATATCACACGGCCAACCTGCTAAATGAACGCAAATAATTGCTCGGGTCTTATCGGTCATCACCGCGCGGATAGTATCGGGCGTAATATTTCCCGTTGCTTCGTCAATCTCGGCAAAAACGGGCGTCGCCCCTGCGTTCACGACACAAGAAATACTGGCAATAAAGGTTCGCGGCGTCACGATGACTTCATCACCTTCACCAATGTCCAAAGCTTGCAGCGCCACATCAAGCGCCAGCGTACCGTTACCAAGCGCAATCGCAAATCGGCTGTCTGCCCAATCGGCAAACTCTTTTTCAAACTTTCGGCACTCATTGCCCGTCCAATAATTGACTTTATTAGACAACAGCACTTGGCTTACGGCGTCAGCTTCGGCTTGAGTAAAGCTTGGCCACGGTGAAAATTTGGTATTGAGCATAAATAAATCTCGATGATGTTTTGTGAATCAAAATAAGAGTGCTTACTCTTTTATTAAAAGTCTTGCCGGATTGCCAACAACTACCGCTCCTGCTGCAACGTCTTTGGTCACCACTGCGCCCATACCAACAATCGCTCCCTTGCCAATCACTAATGGCTTATCCGGCAAACCTTGTTTAATTACAGCCCCTGCCCCAATATAAGCATGGTCTTCAATGTGGATATTGCCATTGCAACTTACCCGCGGGGCAAACGTCACAAAATCGCCGATCACGCAATCATGCTCAACATAGCTGTATAAATTGGCGTGGAAGCACTTACCAATGGTTACGTTTGCGCCAATGGTCACAAACGGGCTTAATGCTGAACCTTCAGCAATGTTCACCCCATCCATAATAATGGTTGAGTCATCTTGAACGTGCCAAAGTGCAATCTTATCAGCAATCAATGCTTCAGCAATTTTCTGCCGGATGCTGCCATTAGCAATTGCAATGAGCACCGATTTTTGCGATGCAGGAATACACTTAAAGCTATCATAATTCATCGCAGGATAACCGTTGACTTCCGATTCTGACGTCAGCCCATCATCGATAAATACCAGTTTTGCGTCAGGCGCAGTTCGCTTCACTTGACTTGCAGCAATCGGCATTAAACTGCGACCACAACCGGACGCGCCATAAACGGCAAATAAGCTGCTCATGACACTCCTATATCTTGCAAGATTTGTAAATCATTTCCTGCAAATTTACTCATCGTCGCCTCGCCATCGGCACTAATGCCGTCTTTAATCACGACTTTTTTAACCGTTTTTAATAGAATCTTGATATCTAGCCAAAATGACTGATTGTCCACATACCACGTGTCCAATGCAAACTTTTCATCCCAACTGATCGCGTTACGACCATTGACTTGTGCCCAACCTGTGAGACCTGGAAGAAGTTTGTGACGTCGTTTTTGTTCATCACTATATAAAGTTAAATACTCAGCAAGAAATGGTCTTGGACCTACTAAACTCATATCGCCTTTGATAATATTGACCAAACTTGGTAGTTCATCGATACTTAGCTTTCTAAATAAACTCCCTATTTTAGTAATACGGTCTTTATCTTCAAGTAAATCTCCATTTTCATTTCGTTCATCTGTCATGGTTTTTAATTTATAGATCGTAATTACTTTACCATCTTTACCACCTCTTTTTTGAAAAAACAGAGGAAATGACTTTAAGTCGATCCATGTAATAAACAAAGCTACTATAAGTATACAAGACCATATTGGAAGTGTACCCAGTACAAGTATGAGATCAAAAATTCTTTTTAGCATCTAAAAAATCCTTAATTTCGTTAAGTTGAGGTAGAGAAGATAAAGACAAAATAGAGCTTTTTATCGCTGGTTCCAAAAAATTATAATTAAGCAGTTCTATAGGACTTTTATTTTCGATAAGTTCTTTACTAGAGAAAAATGGTCTGATACTGATCACAGTGTCATCTTTGCACTTTTTCAATATGTCATCGTAATCTAGTTCTAAAGGATTTCTGTATACACAAAAGCCATCAAAAATATTAAGTTCTAGAGCTTTTTCCATAAAAGCTACTGAATAAGGGAAACAGTAAGCAGACTTTATTAAGCCATCTTGTTTTAGAGTCTTTATATCATCACTGATTTGCTTGTATTGTTTAACGAAACTTATAATTCTGTGATCATCAGGTAAACTACTACGCCACATCCATTGGACTGACTCTAATTGATTAACCCCAAGATCATCAAGGTATTGTTGAATTTTTCCTTCCAACCTATCAGAGCTATAACTAGAATTAGAAAAATGAGGTTCTGCTAATTTTACAATATGTTTAAAAGCAACAGTGCTATCTAGCTTAGCAACGAGTTTGAGTACACTCAATAAAATAGGGTAAGTTTCATACTCTACAGATGAATGTATAGTGTCTATACCTGCATGATAAGAAGCAATAAGAAGATTCGCCCAGTACTCTTTATCACCTTTATCTTGAGTCATTCTCATAGAACCAAAAATAATCGGACTCACGAAAAATTACCCACATCAAAAGCACACTTCCATATAAATCTTTCATTTTCCATATTTGCAGAAAAAGAGTTTCTACCATGAAGGACTTCGTTATCCTTCCACAATATTGCTTGACCTGGCTTTAGTTTGACAGCCAATGTTTTCGATAAGATAGTTGGGCTTGTCTTCAAAAACTCATGAAATCTTTCTGAGACCTGTTTAGCTTCTGGTTCAACATTTTCAGCTATACAGTAATAGTTCCAGTTTACCTTCCAAATACCTCCTACTCTATCAATAATTTTATCAAATCTACTATCGCCTGAACGGGTATGAGGAACGACATTATTAGTCAGATATGATAATAATTCTGGTGCTTCTACTCTTAATGCATTAACTACATCTATACCATTTATAAAGATAGTTTCACCACCTTGACCTGAATTAGCTACGCAGCATAGCAAACTTGAATTAGGAAAATTAGGTATGTAACTACCGTCAGTATGTAAAGGTTGTGCTTCTGAAGAATGACGGTATGCATTCTGAATCTTTGGATCATAGCGAATTTCCATCCATACTTCGCCTGTACGCTGCGATGCCCTATCGTCAATTGTAGCATCTTCTGCTAAAGCAGCTACTGTACCTAACTGCGGAAATAGTGATTCATAAAAGTCTTTAACGTTAGATAAATCAGAAATCGGGTTTAAAACAACTACTTTAGTTTCATTATCTTTCCAGATTGATAAAAAATCTTGACATCCTTGGTCTGGATTTTTTGGATCAATTAAAATAGTTTTGAACATGTTATTAACTCCTATATTTAAAATATACAGTACAAAAGAGTGAAATTATTATTTACCACTTTTTCATAAATAGATATACCATTAAAGCTGAATTTTGTCTACGTTACTATTAAAAGAACTTGAACATAAAGCTTAATAAGGGATAATGCATAATTATTCTAAGCACAGTCTCCTGATACTAAATTCACCTCTTTTTATCGAACAGTCGCTTGGATGATCTAATTTCTTTTTTTTGCTAATCTTGAAACGCTTTAATGCATTAAAAATGCCTTTACTGCTATACTTTAAGCGACGAGCTCTTTCATAGTTATAAGCATTAGAATATCTTTTAGCATTTTCAAACAAGGCGTCGTCGGGTGTCGGTTATTTTAGTGGAAACTTTATTGAGAATAATTCTAGGCGTTAGGTTTTGATGCCAGCTGTGAATGTTGCTGCTACTAAGGGCATAAAATGAGACGGTATCTCGAATGGTCATACCGTTCTTAATGCTACGCAGTACTTGCTCGCGAAAGTCAATTGAATAGATCATGGTTTATTTCAAGATTTGAGATTGTTAAAAGTATTGTATCGGATTTATCTGAATAGACTATATCTCCTCTTCTTTAAAATCAGACAGATATTCCATCAATAGCGGTCTTGGTCCTACAAGGCTCATATCGCCCTTGAGTACGTTAATCAGCTCTGGCAACTCATCTAAGCTTGAGCTACGCAGCATCTGACCAAATGGTGTCAAGCGCTCACTATTAGGAAGCGGATTGCCCTCATTATCTACCGCATCACGCATGGTACGAAACTTAATCATCTCAAAAGGCTTACCATTTAAGCCTGGACGTGTCTGCCGAAATAGCACTGGCGAGCCAAGATTTTTTTTGACCTTATGAGCGGTGATGGCATAAACAGGAGCTAAAGCCACCAAGGCAGCTGAAGCGGCGGTAATGTCAAAAAGGCGCTTGATACTCATATTAGACTCCCATAATCGCTAATAAGCGCGCATTTACCTTTCTGGCATCAAACTTGTCCTGCGCCATTTGATAACTGACCTCCCCCATCTTTTGGATTTGTTCAGGGTTTTCGATAAAATAAATCATCTTATCCGCTATGGCTTGTGGATTCCATTTTGCGACCAAAAAACCATTTTCACCATCAACGACCGTCTCGCGGCATCCAGGAACATCGGTTGTAATAATCGGTCGCCCTATCGCCATTGCCTCTTGGGTACTGCGAGGAACGCCTTCGCGGTAATAAGAAGGCAGCACAAAAACGCTTGAATCTGCTATCCAATCCGCCACATTATCAACGTGACCCGGATAAGTAATAATCCCGCTAGAAATTACATTTTGCAGTTCATCTTCAGTTAAAGCGCCTTGAGCTTCCTTATCAATACTACCGAGCACAGTAAACTTTGCATCAGGATACTGCTTTTGCACGATCTTTGCAGCGGCAAGATAATCATGAATGCCTTTTTCTGCCAATAGCCTTGCGATAAAAATGAACGTAGGACAATTAGGAAACTGATCAGAATATGAATAGTTTTCTAAATTTAGCCCAATACCGCCTAAAATTTTAACCTGGTTTACTTTAATATGATATTTATCTAATAGATCTTTTGGGTCATCAGGGTTTAAAAATATCAAAGTATCTAGTTGCGGTAAAGCAACTTTATATAATAAAACTTGTGCAGCCTTGATCATCGCTGTCTTTTTAGCGATCCCTTCTGGCTGCTCCGTAAAACTATATCCGAGTCCCTCAAGCATGCCAATAACTTTTGGTACTTTTGCCAATTTAGCGGCTAGCGTCCCAAAAATTACAGGCTTTGCAAAATAAGAAAAGACAATATCAGGCGCGATATCTTTGATCTTTTTTGCTAAAGCATAAGTTGCCTTCATATCCGCCAAAGGATTGAGACCGCCTCTCTCTAGCTGATAAGTCACAGGAGTAGCGTCTAATGCTTTGATTTTATTAAGATCATCTGCTGAATACTCACAGGTAAAAGCGAAAACTTGATGACCTTTGGCAATTAATTCATTAATTAAATCCAAGCGGAAGCCGTAAAGACTTGAAGCTATGGTGCCAATGATTACAACTCGCATATTTACGACCTCGATCTATAAATAATATTCAAATGTTCATTGTAATAATCTAAATCAGATTCTTGAAATTTATCATATCTTAATTTAAGTAGCACCTTTAACATTCCGATTCTATCTAAACCTAATACAATTTTCTTTTTAATTTTAAATTTCCTAATAATTTTACTTTTTTTACTTTTACTTATGATTCCTTTGAAATTTTTTTCTATTATATCAATCTGAGTATTATAACCAGCTATCATTTTCTCTATAGTTACATTTTCTGTGACTCTATACCAGTAAAGTGGTTCTTCGACGACTAAATAGTTTAAATCTTGTTTTTTAGAGGCTTCAAGCCATAAATGATAATCTTCAGCTAACAGACTATCTTCATTATACATATTTCTTAAATACCAGCTTTTTTTTGCAAGTAAAGAAGCGTGAATTAAGTTAGTTTTACCATTCAAGATATCTTCTGTAGATATTTGATAATTTTCTATAATTTTGACTCCAGTTAGATTATTATACTCATCAATAGATAAATAACTTGTAGTTATAAAATCTATATTATCTTTTTTAGTAAGCAAATTTAACTGTTTTTCTAAACGATTGTAGCTCATTAAATCATCTGCATCCATACGGGCTATAAATTCGTACTGAGATTCATTAATAATTTGATTTAAGCGACAAGGTAATTTCTTGTTTTTTCCATCTGATAATACTCTTATTCTACTGTCAGTTGCGGCATATTTATTAGCGATATGTAATGATTTATCAGTTGAACCATCATTAACTAATATAAGCTCCCAATTTTTATGAGTTTGAGCTAATACTGAACATATAGCATCTTCTAAATATTTTTCAGCATTATAAAATGGAATTCCGATAGAAATATAGTTAGAGTTAGTCATTAGAATATCTCAAAAATTGGGTTGATAATATATGGAGTAAGATTACTAAATCTAGAAGTAGTAAGAATAAAATAAGCTACTGAAAGTAATGTAAATATTATACTTATATAAATATTACCTATCTTTTTAAAAATAAAGGGTAAAATAAGCACTAATGTCCAAGTAAAATAAAATATTAATCTTTGAGGTCCTGAAGCCATTGTACCTAGAATTGCAACAGGTATAATAAATACAACGCCAATAGCATATAAATTAAAAATTTTAATTATATTTTTATCAGTTATTTTATAAAAACGAATAGCAAAATAAATAAACAATAATAGTATGATATAAAAACCAAGGCTTATCAGTCCGCCAGCTTCTTCCGAAACCTGCCCATAACTCTCATATCTTTCATTAGTAGAAGCAACATATCCTACCAAAAATCTACTTAGAAGTAGTGAACCCAAAAAAGTAGCTAAAATTTTATATAAAGGTTTTACTCTTAAATTTACTAAGAAGTAAAAAGGAATCATAATTAAAGCAGTACTATGAAATAAAGAAGCAAACAAACAAACTGCTAAATAAGGAAAAAATCGCTTTTCTAACAGAAATGGTAGAGCCAGAGCAAACATAGCCATTGCTAACGCTTGCCGCAATCCATTAAAAAAGAAAGTATAAATACCTAAAGTTATAAATAAAAATACTGACAACCAATAATTAACACTATATTTTTTTATAATATAAAAATAACAATAGGTTATTAACAAGCTTGATATAAAAAATAGCCAAAAATAGTTATGACTGAATTTTAAGATCAAATATTCATAAAATTGATAACCAAATTCAACATTCTTATCAAAAATATAGTAATCAGTATTTATGTTATTAATAAACTTATTAGTATAAGTACCTGAATCAGTCCCAACGCTATTTCTACGAATCCCAGCAAATAATGATAGAACTAAAATAGGAAGCCAAAAGGATTTTCGTCCAATAGCTTTTTTTTCTAAAGCTATCCAACAACTAATAAAACAAAGAACTAATAAGTAAGGTAACATTTAAAGCTCATTATTAACTGCTAAACTCTTTATTTATTTCAAATTTTTTATAAACATCAATAAGTTGTTCTTTATTTGATTTTATATCGAAGCCTTGTACTCTAAGACTTTGTGCCAACTCAGATTTAGATATAAGTGACTTATTAATATTTATTAAACTGTTTGCCCAATCTTTAGGTGAAGTGATGGGCAAAAATGTTACCAGTCCTAAATTTAGATCCACTTCGTCTGATACTTGATCAGATACTATAGAAGGCAGTCCTGAGGCTTGACTTTCGACAAGAACCACTGGAAAACCCTCATGCAGTGAAGGCATAATCATAACGTCCGCCCCAGCCATTAGCTCGACGACGTCGCTTCTCACTCCTAAAAATATTACTTTATCCTCCAAACCTTTTTCTTTGGCTTCCTTTTTAAGAGCTTGTTCTAATGGTCCTTGACCAACAATATAACAAGAAAAATCTATATGACTATTTTTTAATTCTTCAGCAATTTTTAAAGAAAAATTATAATTCTTAACTTCGTTTAATCGACCTACTTGGATTATTTTTAGTTTGTTATCTCCAAAGTTTCTACTTATATAATCTGAATTACTACGACAAACTTCATTAATTTTGTCTATATCTACAGCATTCGGTAGTATCATCACTTCTTTAGTTGAGCCAAATAAATAGTTGGATGCTTGCTCTCCACAAGCTATTTTATAGGTTGCAAGTTTGCGATTGGTAAATAATGCCCACCTTTCATAAACTCCTTTAAATACATCATTTTTACCGTTACTAGTACTATGAGAATGAGAAATCCGATGTTTAATCCCAGCTTTTTTAGCAGCTAACAAATGAAAAGCGTTGCTAAGCAGCATATGTGCATGAACTATTTTATATTCAGGGTGCTTTTTTAAAAATCTTGTCATTTTCAGCATTCGCCCAATTGGATTATTGGCGATTATAGGAATAATTCTTCCACCTAATGCCAAGATTTCATCATCATAATTCCCTTTATCATTGGTAAATACAACAAAATCAAATTGAAATTTATCACGATCTATATTTCGATATAAGTTCATAAGCATGGTCTCAGCACCAGCTCGATCCATTTTACCAATGATATGTAATATTCTTATAACACTCATCTATTCACCTATCAATAAACTCGATATTATTTTTTAGTGTTTATTTTATTTGCTCTAACCTTTATTCTGCTGTGTAATGTCATACGGAGTAACTTTAAACTACGTAAAGCTGTATAGTTTGGCATACTTAATATTTCAGAAATAATCATACTCCTAACAGCCATATTGTTCTTATAGCTTTTTAATTTAAAAATTACCCGAGCCTTTTTAGCTTCTTTTAAAGCAGTCGCTAAATATTCTGAATCTATACGAGTCAAAATACTCCAATGACTTTGTTTAACTTTGCTTGCAAATATCTTTTTAATATCATCATCGCCATGATCTTGTAATAAAGAGTGAACTTTTGAATGAATAATAAAAAGATCTAATAGCTCTTTCCCTTTTGATCCTGTTATAGAACTTCCTCGCTGTCTATATAAATACAAATCAGCTTGCAACTGATATCTAGTCGCTGTAGCTAAACCTAAATGCCAATGGAAGGGCCAGTCTTCGTAATATAATCCTACTGGAAACTCTAATGAGGCTGATCTTACGCTACTTGACCTTATAAATTTAAGCCAAGCAAAATGGGGAAGGTTAAAATAAGAATTATCCAGCATAACGGACTTAATGTTTAAGTTATTAGTTGGATAAGCTAATTCTGGTTGGGTTAAACCATCCTTAAAGGGCACAAAACCGTATGTTATGACATCTGCGTTTTTTTGAAGTGCACAGTCAAGACAGACAGATATTAAATTCGAATCTATTATGTCATCAGAGTCTACAAACATTAGATACTCGCCTGTAGCGGCTTTTATTCCTGTATTACGAGCAGCAGAAAGTCCTCTGTTCTCTTTATGCTGAATCAGCTTGATACGCTTGTCATCAAGGTGTGATTGAAGCATTTGCAGAGAATTATCTGTTGAACAATCTTCAACCATAATTATTTCTAAATTTTTATAAGACTGCTGTTTTATAGAATTGAGGCAATCATCAATATACTGCTCAACATTATAGACAGGAACGATAACGCTCACTAAAGGTTCTTTTATAATCGTCATATATTAGTTAACACTTTTTTTAGATCGTTGTATGCAGTTATTTCAACTGGAGAATCTTTTAAATTACCTTTAGGTACTGACAACAGATGGTTAATAGATTCACTAATATTATTAATTTTTTCTAATTCTAAAAAGACAAGCCTAGGATGATCACGTAACCAATCCAACTGTGTTTGTCTTATCTTATGATTGGAATTCGGTAATACTAAGCATGGCGTTCCTGAAAGCAAACATAAAATCATGCCATGCAAACGGTCAGTAATCACTAGCTTTGCGGCTCGAAACTGCGTTAGCTTATCAGAAAGTAATTTTGCGCAGTGGGCGTCACCTAATTGTGAGCCACCGGCATGGGTGTCCGTTTTCTTAATATTGTAGCTAGTTTCTACTAAAGTTTTATCTATAACCGCATACTGCGTAGTCGAAAGAGCAACTTCCTTATCATCTCGTAAACATCGTAGAATACTTAAAGGCTCTAAGCAATCTGTAGTTCCTAATGATTCAGCTGTAGCACTCATTACGATATCTGGCACTAAACCAATACTTACGTTTTTATGTTTTCTAAATATTTCTTTCAGTTTAGAAAAAGTTATGGACTCGCGAGCAAATATATGAATATCTGAATGCTTAGCGTAAGTTTTTACAATAGTTTTTAATGCGCGATTAGATTTAGCTGAACCATCCCAATCCAACGTCTGCGGGAAACAAACTATACGATTAGAAGGAAAAGACTTAATGACTAATTGTCGCAGCTCTTCGATATCAGGATAAATGCCACCCATATTACCACCGCCGATGATGGTAATAATATCGTCAGCTCTTACTTGCTTTTTAATCGAGCCAAGTACAAACCGTGTTTGGCTAATAGGAATGCTGATTATCTCGTAATCAGGTAGTACACTCTCAAGATACTGCTTTTGCGCAGTAGAAATAGCGATATCACCGATATTTCCGTAGTCTGCTGCTAAAAAAATGAAGCAACGTTTACTGCGAGGCAATGTGAAATCTCTTGCATTAACGTACGCAGATAAAGACTGCTTTATCTTGAGAGGCATTAACTTTTTTAAGATGGCAGTATTCACTTGTGTATTCCTTAGCTATTTTGCTAATATTTTTTTAACTAAAGTTCGCCGTTTAGAGCCGACAGGTAGTAAGCGTTGAAATTTAGATGGTTTGCGTTTAAGGACTTTGTTTACGTGTGGCAACCATTTACTACCTTTTCCTGTGCGCTTGATGTCATCACGAATCTGTCCCCATTCCGCATATGCGCCTTCGCTATTTAGTATTATAGATTTAAAATTAGATGCTTTGAGTGAATCATTAAAACACGCAGGATTAACAACGTCTGCAAGTAAAAAATTAAGACGAGTTCTAACACATTTTTCACATTTGCCACAGTTACTATCATGATTACCACCTGCCCAACATACACGTAATTTTTTTACACCTAAATCCCAATCAGATAATATTTCGATTTTTTCTGAACGACTAAAGCCGGCACCATCATGTATGATCATAAAACTACCAGTACTTAATAGTGGATCAGTAATAGGGTGTGATCCCCAAGGCGTTAATAATGCATCATAAGGCTCACTACTACCGACTAAGCCTATCCCGGCATATTTTTTAAATCCAGATAAAACTGAAGCAACACCAGCAGCGAAATAGTATTCCCAATTTATTTCCCAAAGCTCTCGAATATTAGTGCTGACTGTTAATAAATTAATGTTTAAATTTTCTAGTACTTCTGAAGCCATCTTGGTGGCACCTAAAAATCCTTTTGTATCAGCAAGTGGTATATCAAAACCGTGCACAAGCACTCCTGCTAATAAAAGCTGATTGCCATATCCTGCTTTTCCAGTAGCATGACGATAAGCTGTGAATTGCGCATCAGCACCTCCGGAAAATGCTGCAACCGCGCCTTCTGCACGCGTTTCATTATCTCGAATACTATCAACTTTTATATCAATTAAAAAAAACTCTTCTGGCAACCATTTATGCCAGACATACTGTAACTCTGTCAGATTCGATAATAATTCCTTAGAGACACTTCCATATACAATAATGTCTGCTTTCATCTTCATTGCTGGTAGTAGCGCAGCTAATAAATAAGAGTCACAATCATTATCTTCTGGCATTGGTAAATTAGTCGGATAAATAAACCATAGTTTTTTTTCTTTTATCTCTGCATTGATGGCGGTTTCTTTAATTAAGCAAGATCGATGCTGTCCATCTGCCTTATTTTCTAGTGATAAAGGGAATAATTCAACTTTAAGCATTATTTTTACCTTTTTTGTACCAGATTAACTGAAGAAGAATTAGTGTCATCATATATCTACGCTGTGAAAAACAGGAAATTAAAGTACGAATGCCTCGCGCTGGATGTCGATGAGTATAGTTTGAAATACATTCTTCATAAACAAAGGACTCCCGAATTTTGATTAACTCTTTGCGACGCGCTTTACTATCAAGATAAATTAAATTATTCAACAAATAGGGTAACATATGTTCAACATAACTTCTTGCAAAGTCTGATAAGAGTATTTGCCTATCATTTTGGCTTTTAGGCCAAATATGTGCTGCAACCCTAGCATTATAATGTGACTCTATAGACTCTAAAAGATTTGGCTTATACTTTGAACTTGTTAATGAACTAGAGTTCTCATAATAGTTGTATGGACAATCTGCAACCACTATCAAATGGCTAGCTTTATTTAAACATTTGATATGGAAAATTGAATCTTCTCCAAACTTTACATCATTATCAAATCGTAAATTCTCAATCAATTTTTTACTATACACCCTACTCCACGCATACCAGTATATATTTCTATTTTCTGTTACTCGTAGCTGTAACTGCTCTATATCTTTTAACGTATATTCAGCTACAGTATTTTTTTTCTCAATTATTGAACCATCTAGCATCATACGCTTATGACCAAAAACCAACATATCAACTTTTGGTAATACTGCTTTTTCAATTATGAAGTCAAAATACCAATCATCAATCGTATCATCAGCATCTATGAAAACGATATGATCGCCTTGAACAATATTGAGACCTACATTGCGAGCTGCTGACAGTCCTTGGTTTTCCTGACTGATTATTGTGATCCAAGATTTGATACTTGCCCATTTGTCAATTAGGTTTGCTGTTTCATCTTTAGAGCCGTCATTAATTATTATCACTTCAATATCGTGTTTCTTTTTTGCAGTGTCAATACTATTAATACAACGATCAATAGTTGCAGCAGCGTTGTATGCAGGAATAATAATTGAAATCATAAACAACCTATTGAGTTAAAATATTTTAAGCCATTCAAAATTAATTACACTATCTTATAAACTATTGAATAGTGAAAAGACGTTTAAAGACGACATAAAGGATAGAGAGACTAAGTAAGACTCCTACTATCGAAAAAAGAGCAACGGCTATAATGTCTGAATTAAAAAACTTAAAACCTATGTAAAGAGCAGCGGCACGCAATATTACTGAGAAAAACTCTCTGATAAGCAAGAATCGCTGCAAACGTAATGCAGGCATTGCCGCAACACTAGCCCCACTAACTAGGTTCGATAATAGCCAAATAGAAAGCCACTGTGAATAACTACCTGCTAACATCCACTGCTCGCCAAAAATTAAAGAAAAAAGATATTCTCCAAAAAACAACACTGTGCCAAATGGAATTATTCCTATTGCTAAAAGAATAGCGGACACTTTGAGTAACAGCATATAAGCGTTGGATGATTTTGCTATAATCGTACGAGTAATCTTGGGATAAAAAACCTCTCCAACAGCTTGACCTAGTAACATAGCGGGTGCACCAAGTACAAGCACAGCAACTGAGTACTGCCCAGCCGTGGATGGACTAAAAAACGACGCTAACAATATCGTTGGCAAACCTACTGAAGCTGCATTTAGTACACTTTGTGGCATTCGATATATAGCGAAATCACGTTGCTGTATGGCTGCGTTACGAATACCACGAGTACCAAACCAATTACTGACCTTCAGAAAACCGGTTCTAGGAACTCTTAGCATCTGCATCACGAAGTTTGTCAACTGCCCTAGTATCGTAAGTAAGATGAGTAACAATCCAGAAGGGGCAATCATACCTCCAATAAGCTTGCTGCTATCTGTAACTAGTTTACTTTCTACATAAGCGCGAGCTTTAGCTTTAAAAAGCCCTGCTCTAATAGCTGATTGATTGGCTACAGATAGAAGAGCACCTATTATTAACGTTAACGGTATTAGATACAGCATATCAGGCTTACTTTCCATACCTGTCCATACTGCTAACCAAGGTTTTCCTATGTGCACTAATATCAGTGAAATAGGTGCAATAATCAAACCACATAGTATAGACAGTCTTGCTACTGCTGCTGCATCCTCATCACTCTCAGGCATAACGATAGCATTTGCATAGCCCATAGTCGAAACTGGAGTAATAATATTGACAATAGCTGCAAATGCGGCCGCAATACCAAAGGATTCAGGACCGTATAAACGCGTGAGAAACGGCATAAATGCCAAGGCTATAGCTTGTCCAGCGGCAATACCACCACCCACCAGAGCAACATCGCGTACAAAGTGGCTGCTCGTGGTTCTTTTTATTAGAGTTTTAAGATTAATTGACAATTAACCTGCCTCTTTAGAATTAATGATTTTAATTTTTGTAGATTTATCTAAAGTATTTATAGCCGTATTATCCTGATAACCATCTACAAAATATTCAAATCGTTGTTTTAGCCAACCAATATCCGCATCACGAGCTTTTTGTAGTAGATGATCAAGAGTTTCTTCTACTTCATTTAACGCAAAACTGTGCTCTATCGCCTGCATAATTAGCGGATGATGCGTCGCTTCAACATTATCATCCCCAATGATCAGCTCTTCATAAAGCTTTTCACCAGGACGAAGTCCGGTAAATTTGATTTCAATATCGCCGTTTGGATTTGCGCTATCCTTTGGAATACAGCCGCTTAAGTAAATCATTCGCCGCGCCAGATCAACGATTTTGACAGGATCACCCATATTTAAGACAAAAACCTCCCCGCCCTTTGCCATGGCTCCTGCTTGAATGACAAGGTTCGCAGCTTCCGGAATAGTCATAAAATAACGGGTGACTTCAGGATGTGTGACGGTAATTGGTCGACCTTGCTCTATTTGTTTGGTGAATACCGGAACGACAGAACCAGAGGAGCCCAAAACATTACCAAAGCGTACCATGCTAATACAGGTAGTAGATTGTGATTGACTTAAGCCCTGACAGACAAGCTCAGCTAAGCGTTTCGATGCACCCATAATATTGGTTGGACGAACGGCTTTATCGGTTGAGATAAGCACAAAAGTGGCAACACCTGCTTTGATTGCAGCGCGAGCGCAATGATACGTACCTTTACTGTTGTTTATTGCCCCTGCAAAAGGGTTAAATTCAACAATAGGAACATGTTTATAGGCAGCGGCATGGTAAACCGTTTGGATTTGGTATTGTTTAAAGGTTTTGATTAAATGATCTTCATTAATGACATTACCAAGGATGGCAGTGATTTTAATATCTTTATAATCAGGCTTATTACTTTGTTTTAATAGCAGCTCTTGGTGAATGCTATAAAGTGCAAACTCAGATAACTCATAAAGCACTAAAGAGTTAGGCTTATTTTTGAGGATTTGCCGACATAGCTCGCTACCAATAGAACCACCTGCGCCAGTAACTAAAACACATTTTTCGGTAATGTTTTTTTGCAACAATACTTGATCCGGCTCTACCGTTTGCCGATCTAACACATCTAAAATATCAATCTTGCGCATACTACTCACAGTTACTTGGTCATCCGCAATTTCTTGCAGGCTTGGCAACGCTTTAATCTTAATTGAGATATCTGCAAGGCTATCAATAATTTCACGGCGGCGGTTGCGACTGATCGACGGCATAGCTAGAAAGATTTGTGCAATTTCAAGCTTATTGACGACATCAAGAAGCTCATGAGCGGCATAAATACGCTTGCCAAAAATATAAGCTCCGGTTAATTGAGGATCGTCATCAATAAAGGCACTGACATAATATTTATGAGAGTTTTTCAAACCTTCTAATAGCTCACGACCCGCCTCACCGGCACCATAAATCAAGACATTATCATAGCCAGAATAGTCTTTGCTTAATTTCAAGCTTTTGCCCTGACCACGTATCAGCAGCTCTTTGATGGTCAGACGACTGTTCCAAAGCCAAATAAAGAATAAGAACAAAAATATGATTGGCGCTGATCTTGGTATCTCAGGCATATAATCAAGCGACAATATTCCTTCATAAATAATAATGAGTACAAGAAATAGCTGCAGTACCCACCCCATCAATCCTTCAAAAAAGGCACGTGCAACACCTTTATAAAAACCAATGAGATAAAGTCCTAAAATTGGAATAACGGCATATAAACATAAGGCGAGTATACCAATATGGTTATCAAGCTTACCGTAACGCAGAGAGATTGCCAAAAATAGACAAACTATTGCCATTATAAAATCAGTGGCAATTAATACACTGCGTTTTACAGGTCTTGGCAGCTTTAATAGTTGGTTGGAAATTTTATTTAGCCAACCAACTTTAGCCCCATCTGATACTTGATCAGCATAGCTCTTAAATTGCATTGCCATCTTAAAAACTTCCAGTTGCTTTAGTTTCCATCAAATTATTCATGATTTATTTTTGCCGTAGGCATAACTATAATGATAGCTATATTTACTTAATAACCCTTGTTGCATGTCATTTAAGACCAAACCATCCACTCGAACATTGCCTTTTTCCATTTGCTTAACGGCATAAGCAACCTGACCTTCAATAGATTTATCATAACGGGTGACCATGATAACCTTATCGGCATAACGCGCTAGAATAATGGCATCTGACGCTGCTAAGACTGGTGCTGAGTCAATAATAATATAGTCGTAATATTCACTTAATTGTCGCATCAAATGGTCAAATTTATCGCTGGCTAATAATGAAGCTGGATTTTTGGGAATACGACCGCGCGGTATAAAATCGACATGCTCAAGCTCTGTAGGATGAACGATAGTCTCAAGACTTTTAGGTTCATAGGTATTGCTGCTTTCTTGTGAAAAATATTCGGCAAGTCCATTGTCAGGATCCATATTGAACATTTCATGAAGTCGACCAAGGCGCATATCCGCATCAATAATCAAGACTTTTTTATCCAGCTGACCAAAAACTTCTGTTAAGTTTGCTGAAATATAAGACTTGCCAATTCCTGGACTTTCACCGGTAACCAAGATCACCCGAGCTCGTTGACCTGTTTTGCTCTGATTGGGCATACCAAACATTAAATGCGTTCTTAAACTTTTAATGGCTTCATAGCTAAGACCATCGTTATCTACATAAGCCAACAAGCGGCTACTTGATTTTTTGTTTTTAGTAAGACGAGCTACTGCCTCAGAGCGTGGAATAGTGGCGATGACTGGAATGCCAGTTTTTGCTTCCAAGCGATCAGGATCTTTAATAGGGCTTCTAAGCATGCTTTTGATAAATACGATCACTACGCCAAGCATTAACCCTAATAAGGTTGCCAGTAAAACGATGAGTGCTTTTTTGGGTGCAATAGCGTTAAAAGTGCTGATTGGCAGGTCGATAATTCGCGCAAAACCGATTTGACCTGCCTTCACAATTTTTAGCTGTTCATAGTTTTTAAGCATCGTAAGATAAAGCTCACGATTAATACCGACATCTTCAGAAAGCTTTAAGAATTCGCGCTGAACTTCAGGAAGCTTACCAACTGTTCCTGTAATTTCTTGTTTACGATCGTTTAGAACTTTGAGCTGGTCATTAATTTGTACAACAAGCGGATGCTCATCGGTATAATAAGTAGTTAAATCTGCTTTTTTAAGTTTTAGCTCATTAAGCTGTGAATCAATTTGACTATTTTCTGTGATTAATAATTCAGCTTCTTTGCTGACATCGATGGTGCCATATTTTTCACGAAAACTATTAAACGCCGACTCAGAGTCTTCTAATTTTTGTTTGAGCTTTGGAATTTGGGTTTCCATAAAACTGATCGTTTTGGTGGTCTCCTCGGAGCCGCGCGATTGATTTTGATCAATATAAGATAAAACAATTTCTTTTAATATTAAACTAATTTGCTGCTGATTGCTGCCTGTTAACGACAGCTCAATAATCCCGGTTTGCTTGCCACGCTCAATAGCAGTCAATGCGCTATTGATAGCATCGGTGGTATTATGAAGTGACTGTTTAACTATAGTGATCGGATGATCATTGGCTGGCAGATCATTAACCGTAATTTGAATGGCGCCATCAGTTCCTTGAAAACGGTGCTCTTGACCAAGAGTTCCTTTAAAATCATCAAAGCCATTGGTCAATACAAAGCCATCGCCGCGGCGCGTTAATGTCATCGGCTGATTTAAATAACCTTGCGAAACGTTTAACTGGCTGATTTGCGCTGGGCCGTCTTTTGTGGCAAGCATCACGCCTTCAAAAGAGTTAATCTGAGTTTGCGTTCGATCATTTTTTATTTTTTCAATAACGCCAATTTCAGGATCACTCAAACGGATGCGTAGATGTAGAGCATTGATCACGGGTTCTAGAATCATTCGCGATTTAATCAGCTCAGCTTCAGTTTGCGCAGGGCTAACATCTGTAGAAACAAGCTCTGAAATGTTCGAGCCGAGTGCTGAAATTCCTGATGATTTATCATCAATTTGAATCAAAGCATCGGATTTAAAAGTGGGGTTCAAATAACGGCTATATAAGATACCGATTGCCAATCCAAGAATGGCGCAAAGTAGTAGCGTTTTCCAGCCCCGAAGTAAGCTTAATAGCAACGCCACTAAGTCAATTTCATCATCATCCATTGCTTTAGTTTGCGCCATTGTGCTTTTTGCATCTGTACTCATAGATAATCACTACTTAAATCTTATCAAACCAAGAATCTAAACTTTTTATAATATCTTTTTTAGCCGTCATAAAGGCATTGTCATCATGACCATAAGGATCAGCAATGTCTTTATTAATCCAGTGCCCTAAGCGATACGTCTTACCGCGGCAATGCGGCCACTGTGACTCAATCCAACGCACTTGGTTTTCTGACATGGTGAAAATCAAGTCCGCTTTTTTAACCAAATCTTCATTAATTTGTTTCGCAATATGACTACTCATATCGATATTATCGTCAGCACTCATGACACTGATTGCTTGATCATCGGCGCTATGTCCGACAACTGCTGAGAGCCCTGCTGAGTCAATATTTTTATTGGGAAATCGTTTTTTTAATAAGGCTTCGGCAATGGGGCTTCTACAAATATTACCCACGCAAACGACTAAAATATTATTAAAGCTCATAATAACGTCTCTTTAAAAGCCTTTTAATACGGAAACTGCAGAAGTTGAAGGTAACAAGGCGCTGATCACGCGGTTCCAACGGGTGAGTCCTGTTGGATCGACATAAACAATATCATTAGGCAGCATCTCAAAGCGATTTGCTAAAGCAAAACTGGTGATATTTTGCATGTCAATGTAATAAATATTCGTTTGCGTATAATTAGGATTATCTCGGACTACATAAATTTTAGCGGCATTAGCAGTATTAGAGTTGAGACCATTTGATTCGCCTAGTACATGAGACAAACTCAAACCTTGCTCTAAGATAGGAACGGGCTCAACTTTGCCAAACTCGCCCAATACATAAACTTTATTCCGGCTTTGGCTGTTGACATGGATAGAGTCGCCATTTTTAATATAAATTTGGTTGGCGGATGATCCCATTTGACGTAATGATTGCAAACCTAAATTATAATTGACGCCATTGCGATTAAGGACGATATTATTAGAGTCACCAGTCGACATTGCACCACCGGCCATCGACAAGGCACCATAAAGCGTAACCGGCGCATCGGTCATACTAAACTCGCCCGGCTGCTTGACGTCGCCATCAATAAAAAACTTATTACCGCGATAATCGATAATTTTTACTTGCGGGTCTGAATATTTTAAATAGCGCTGCAACTGACGCTGCAAGTTGGCAGTAAACTGCGGAACACTTAATCCTGCAGCTTTAATCCGACCAATTAAAGGGAACTGAACAAAGCCTTGTTGATCTACGGGAAAACCAGAAGCGTAAGGCGTTGAACCACCCGTTGAAGGTGGTGCAATATCAGGATATCCTGATATGACAATACTTAAAATGTCCCCAGAGGTAATTTTATAATCTACCCGTCCTGAGGAGCGAATCAACTGCGTGAGGCTGGCATTAGGAGTAGTGGCTTTTTTTGGTGGCAATGTTGCCAAAGTCAATGGTTGAACGACAAACTCAATGCCATTTTCAGCTTTAAACGCGCCATAAGGCGGTAGATCGCCAGACTTAAGCCCTGAAGTAATGGTACTATTAGTAGCACATCCTGTTAGTAAGCTGCTCGCCAAAAGCATTGATATTCCAAATAACTTATTTAGCTGCTGCATACTTCCTCCGCTTGCAATATCAAATCTATCGCAAATACCTATCAAATTACAATAACTTAACTAATGTAGCAAAATATTTGCGCATGATAACATAACTTAATTGAAATTAGGGAACAATTACTGACTATTGTTACAATTAAATCTATCAAATTTTTATGAAAGTAAATTTGTTTATGCTTGAAAAAAATGGTCTAAACTTTCCTAAAAATAATGTATTAAGGTTATAATAACTTGCTCTAAAAAAATTTGCTCATGCCATACATTGCGAAATGTAGCCACTACCGAATCAAGGAATTCATCATGAAAGACGAAAAACTACAAAAAGCGCTTGCCCGAATGGGTCTTGGCTCGCGCCGGCAAATGGAAGACGTTATCAGGTCAGGTCGCGTATCGATTAATAGCGCCCCTGCCACGATTGGCGATCGCGTAACTATTGGCGATGAAATCCGCGTTGATGGTCGCCTGATTCGCTACAAAGCTGAAAATGAAAAGCGCCGCCGTGTACTCGCTTATTATAAACCCGAAGGGGAGATTTGCTCAGCAACCGATCCTGAAGGTCGCCCGACTGTGTTTGAGCGCTTGCCAAAGCTGACTCATGACCGCTGGGTGATGGTTGGTCGCTTGGACATTAACTCAACAGGGCTGTTGTTATTTACCAATGATGGTGAGCTTGCTCACCGCTTGATGCATCCCTCAAATGAAATTAATCGTGAATATGCTGTTCGCGTGTTAGGCGAAGTGACACCGGAGATTGCTAAAAACTTAACTGCCGGTGTCATGCTTGACGATGGCATGGCGCAATTTGAAGACATCAAAGAAGGCGGCGGTGAAGGTGTCAATAAATGGTATCACGTCAAATTAAAAGAAGGTCGCAACCGTGAAGTCCGCCGCTTGTTTGAGTCGCAAGGTCTTAAGGTCAGCCGACTACTTCGGACACGTTACGGCAGTATCAGCTTGCCAAAAGAGCTGCGAACAGGTCGCTTTTTAGAGCTTGATAAAAAAGACATCAACAGCTTAACCGATTTGGTCAGTTTGCGACCGCGCCAAGACACAGGGCTTCAAGGCGCAGCAAAACGTAAGCAAGACCGGATTAAAGATAAACCGCTTAAAGCTCGCCGCGATTATCAAAGCGATCGTAAACGTAACGAAAGCACGCGTAACTACACGAAAGAAAGTTCGCGACGAAATACGAACGACAAAGGCAATCGTCAACGTAGCGATCGCCCAACGGACAATCGCGATCGCCGATCAAAGTAGTTGTTAACTTAAAACCGTTCTGACAATAAAAAAGCAGTCATTAACGTTACTGCTTTTTTATTTTTGACTTTTCTAATATCAGCGCTGAGTGTCCAAATAGCGCTTCATTACTTTAAGCTCTTGCCAGTGCTGAGCTTCTATTTTTTCTAAAACGTCATCTAACCTTGCTTCAATACCATCCAGTAAACCTTTTAATAGTTGCTCTGCCTCACTCATTTTTGCAGCGTTGATGTTTTTTTGCTGATAGGATTGCCGCAAATGGTAATAACTTGCCAGCATTTCAGGAAGGCGCGAGTAAATAAACTTATGAGCGATAAATTCTGCTTCACTAAGCGCTTGATGATTGTCATTTAACGACTGCTGATAACTTTCAAAATGTGCTAATTTTTGGTCAATATTTTGTAATTGCCGCAGCAAATCATTAGTTAATCCTTGCAAATGCGCTGGGTTTAACTCAAGCTTTTGCCATTGCAGTTTGCTGATTAATAAGGGTGCTTTTGGGTTTTGATAAACCATAACACCTGGTGTAATTCCGGCGATACGGTGCAGGGCGTGCCAGCTTTTTTTACCCAAATAATAAATTGTGATTGCAGTGACCGCGCCGACGCCAATTAATATCATAGTGTCCTACTTAGTTTCCTACTTATACCCTATCGTCATTTGGCAGGCTTAACGTATCTTCTACGCCATCAAAGCGCTGCTGCAAATAGCGATTGGTCGCAAGCAATTTTTGACCATCTTGATGATAAGACGCGTCAAGCAGTTCATCAAATTGTTTATTAATGGTACTTAATACGTCTAATAATGCCTCTTGCGCGGTGACATTAGAGTTTTTAATTTTGGTGGAATCGGCGCGTGCGCCTTCTAAGTCATAAAGCCGTTGATAGTCGCGAACGGCTTGCGGGATATGATTGTCCATCAAATTTTGAATCATGACATAAGTTTCGTTCACGCTGTCAGAATCATCAATTTTGCCATCGTTATTGCTATCGCCATAAATCAGCCGCAACTTTTCGCCTTTTTGATTAATCTCATCAAGGGCGATTTTGACTGAGTCAGGAAGGCTTTTTTCAGGAATATAACCAAGCTTCGGAATTGATTTATAACCAAGCATTTTAGGCGCAGTGATTTTTTTAAAGCCGCGATAACCCAAATACACGCCTGCTGCCGGTAAGACGCCGTATAATAAAAACATAAGAAATAAGGCAGTTGCTTGGGTCATTTGAGCATCCTTTAATTGCTTTTTTCTCTATTAAACAAAACATTGTGACCTGTGACCATATCTTTATCGTTAATGGTCGCTAACGCGGGTTACATTGATGGCGCCACAATTTATGAATGCTTGGTTCGGTTTTTGACATAGCGGTGGGTGGACGCCAAGCGATTGACCACAGTTTGGTGCAATTCATCAAGTAGCTCGTCAAGTTCGTAATCAATTTGCAAAAACAAATCGGTCAGTAAGTCGCCTGCGGTCATGTTACTTTGAACGACGCTATTTTTAGTTCGGTGCGGGCTAAAGCGCTGCAATTGCTGATAATGATGAATGGCTTCAGGGATGCTTTCTTGAATGAGTTTATCAATAACAAATTTGCGCTCATCATGACTATGATTGTCATCAATTTGGGCGCTCCACTCACGATAGCGCGAAAGCTTACCGTTAATCCGGTCAAGAACAGCAACCGCTTCAATCGGCATGGCGTTTAAAATATCAGGGTCAACCACATCTATCAGTTCAGTCATCATTGGGCAATGTCCATGGCGCAGCTGCCATCGCGTCGTCATATCAAACGGCGGTCGACCGCGGCGCTGATAACGCGCTTTATTGGCAAGGTAGCGCTCGGTAAGGGTACTATTATTTGACAAATCTTTATTACTGATTTTATTGTTTTCACTATTATTTTGAGTCGCTGATTGATTAGGGCTGCTATAATCGGCACTTTTTGGCGCTGGTGTTTCAGAAGCGTTTTTTTGCGCCGCCTCAGTTGATGGCTGACCAAAGGATGTTAGCATTCGTGTTAAGCTTACGACCATAATTTGCTTGATTCCTTTGTTATTACCCCGTTCAGGATCTTTTTATTTTAGGCAATTTTTTATTTTTAATCCTCGTACTTTAGGTAGTGTAACAGGTTTTACTATGGATTTTGGCAAATGACAGCGCTAATTAATGCAGATTTTAGTTCAGGATTGCTGCTTGGGCTGTCGCTTATTGTGGCGATTGGCTCACAAAATGCGTTCATTTTAAAGCAAGGCATCAAGCGTGAGCATGTGTTTTGGGTTTGCCTGTTTTGTGCAGTGAGCGATGCACTGTTGATCGTCGCAGGGGTCGCCGGATTTGGAACGGTCACGGCAAAGTTTCCGCAACTAGTCACCATGGCTAAATGGCTCGGGGCGCTGTTTTTATTAGCTTATGGGCTGCAAAATCTACGCGCAAGCATCACCAATAAATCTGCCCTTCATGCCAGCGCGCATTTAAGCATGAGTCTTAAAAAATCACTACTGCTTTGTTTTGGCTTTACTTGGCTCAACCCTCACGTTTATTTGGACACGCTCGTGTTGGTTGGCATGGTGTCAACCGGCGCAGATGATGCTAAACTTTTTGCGATAGGCGCGGTGACGGCATCGTTTTTATTTTTCTTTAGTTTAGGCTTTGGGGCAAGGCTGCTTGCGCCTATATTTGCCAAACCTAAAGCTTGGAATATTCTTGACGGCTTGGTTGGTTTGTTTATGCTGTATTTGGCGTGGCAATTGGCGTTTAATTAACTTTTAAAAGAATAAAAAACAAAAAAGCCAAACCTGATATTCAAGTTTGGCAAATTTAGTTTAAACAATTTAAAATTAAGACGCTTTTGCTTCGGCTTCGTTTGCTGATTTTTTAGACGCGGTTTTGTTTTCTGTGACTTTGTTTTTATTCACTGAAGTTTTAATCCCAGTTTGGGCTACTGACGCATTGTCATTTTCGCCACTTTCAGTCACGCCAACCAAATCCAAAAAGTGCTCAAGCGAGTCATCAAGAACATCAAGCCAAGGCTCAGGAAGCTTGGGCGCAAGCGTTCCGGTCAAAGTTGAGCGGTAGGCTTTTTCGCGAAATCCCATAATGTCAGCGGCTTTATCTTGTTGCCACTGTTTAAAGATTTTGCCCTGCTTCTCTACTGCAAACTCAGGATAATCGGTGGCATTGGTCAAGTCGCGGATGTAGCTTGCTTGAAAGTCAATCGACTCGTTGCAGCCGTTCAGCGCGTCATGGCGCTCAAGCCAAGCGACTTCGTCCTTTTGGCGAGCTTCAAGCGTCGGCAGTTCGATCTTGCCAAGCATCACATCGCGAGCAAACCAAGCTTGGGCATCAAACATGTTAAAGGTAAAGTATTGGTCTTGCATGCCAAGGTAAATAAGCTTTGGATTGGGTTGCCAAAAAATACCTTTATAAAGGTTTGCCGGATACAAGCAGTTATGCGTTTGCAGTCGCAGCTCATCAGGCAAAAAGCGGAAGTGAAACAGATATCCTGTACACATAATCACTGCATCAAAGCGCTGGCTTGTACCATCGGCAAAATGCGCAATATCATCTTCAAAATGGGTCAATAAAGGCACTTCGCTAATGCCTTCGGGCCAATCGTAGCCTAATGGCTGACTGCGGTAGCTGATGGTGACCGATTTTGTGCCGTATTTATAGCACTGAGTGCCGATGTCTTCGGCAGAATAGCTGCTACCAACAAGCAGGACGTCTTTGTCTTTAAATTCAAGGGCATCACGGAAATCATGAGCATGAAGCACGCGACCGGGAAACTGCTCAAGACCTTCAAAATACGGCATATTTGGTGTCGAAAAATGACCGGTTGCCACCACGACAAAATCAAACTCGTCCGTTTCTTGCTCGCCAGTTTTATGGTTCATGACGGTGACGGTAAATTTTTGCGTGTCGTCATCAAAGGTTACCCAACGCACCGGACATTCAAAACGGATATATTTTTTGATGTCGTGCTTATCGATGCGCCCCATGATGTAGTCTTTTAAAACTTCGCGCGGCGGATAAGAGGGAATCGGCTCACCAAAATGCGCTTCAAAGGAATAATCAGCAAATTCTAAGCACTCTTTTGGACCATTTGACCACAAATAGCGGTACATACTGCCATGAACCGGCTCACCGTGTTTATCAAGACCGGTTCGCCAATTGTAGTTCCACATCCCGCCAATATCATTTTGTTTTTCATAACAAACTATTTCAGGAAGGTCAGTTGCTCCCGCTAAACGAGCCGTCTCAAACGCTCGCAGTTGCGCAAGTCCACTAGGTCCTGCCCCCAAAATAGCAATCTTTGCCTTACTCAAAACTTACTCCTGTTCACTGAAATGAAACACCATCATAACATATCTTGATAATGCTTGCTTAGTCATCAAAAGTTGGCTATTTTTGAGTAAATCTTTAAATTAAAATGTCATTTTTTTATAATAAATCTGGAAACAGCGTTCGTAAACCATTAACAATAATTTCAATGGCAACTGCCGCTAGCAGCATCCCCATAATTCGGCTCATAATGTTAAGTCCAGCATCGCCTAAAACTCGGCTAATGCGCCCTGCTGCCATCAATGCCAAATAACAAAAAATACTGATAAAAAGTCCGGCAATTATTACCGCTGACATTTGCAGCCATCCTGTGATTTGCGATGAATAAATAATGACGGTTGAAATACCACCAGGACCTATCATCATCGGGATCGCAAGCGGCACAACGGCTGAAGCGGTTGATGGCAGCGTATCTTGAACATGATCAATATCAAAATTGTCTTGATCGGGCTTGACTGGATTGCCTTCCCCATTCATCATATTGATGGCGATTAAAAATACCAAAATCCCGCCTGCCATCTGAAACGAGCCAATTGAGATGCCAAGCGCTTTGAGCAGCGACTCCCCTGCTATGGTGAAAAAACTAATGGTGATAAAAATGGTTAGGCAAGCAATTCGCGCGACTTTTCGGCGGTTTGCCATGGTATAGCCGCGGGTCAAATCTAAAAATAACGTCAGCGCGCCAAAAGGATTAATAAGCACCATAAACGCAAGGATAATCTTAATAATTTCGGTATTCATAGCCGCAAGCTCGCATTTAATTTTGCTGTAAAAAACAAAGCCATCGTAAGAAAATCACGATGGCAAAAGCAACAGTTGATATTCTAGCATATCGTAATTTGTGATTGAAATGCTGCTTATGACTCATGACAATTAAATCAAAATCTCAAAATTTTCTTTAACATCAACAAAATCGCTTTTACCATTCTTGCGCCTTGACTTTAATAGTCGCTATGGCGATACTCTGTCTGGCGCTTGTTAAACTTCCTGCGCCGACCCTGCCTTTTTTACCTCTTATTTTTACTTAAGCCTTTTGGCTATGTTTACAACACCTGCGCGCAAATCGTGTTGCTTTGTTATGGGCAACGATAATTAACATCTTACGTGCAAAGTTAATTGAATTTTTTAAGCCTCAATCATAATGATAAAGGATGATGTTATGGCAAACCAACTGACCGATTTTGATAAAAAAATGATTAAGCGCTCCATCGAGCTTGCGACCGAAAACGTGGCAAAAGGCGGCGAACCGTTTGGCGCGGTGCTCACTCGCGGTGAAGATGTATTGACCGAAGCCGTCAACGAAGCTTATCTTCACGACGACCCAACTGCTCATGCTGAAATGCAAGCACTGCGCCAAGCCGGCAACACCTTACGTCAACCGCACGAAGGCATCACCATGTATGCCAGCGGAAAACCTTGCGGAATGTGTATGGCAGCGATGCTTCAAGTTGGCATTGACCGCGTGGTTTATGGTGCGGATGAAGAGCTTGGCGATGCTTACGGTTGGGGAACTCAGCCGTTATATGATAAGTTGAAAAAAGATTTAGGCAAACAAGGTATTGAAGTCGTTAACTGCCCTGACGCTAGCAGCAAAGAGCCGTTTGAGGCTTATAAAGAAAAGCATGGCGCTTAAAATAGTTTTGCATTAGTTTTTATTGTTTTTCAAAAACCGTATTTTATAAAACGCATAAAAAAAGCCTTTATCAGCTTGATAAGGGCTTTTTTATTTTAATAGTTTAATCTTATTAATAGTTAAAGTTTTAGGCTTCACTGCTAAAATCAAGACCAATATCAAGGGCGGTGGTGCTGTGAGTTAAATAGCCCATGGCAATAAAATCAACGCCGGTTTTGGCAACGGCAACGACCGAATCGGGCGTAATACCCCCTGACGCTTCGGTTTGCGCGCGACCTTGGCACATGGCAACGGCTTTGGTTAGCGTCGATGGTGACATATTATCAAGCAGCACTAAATTCACGCCAGCTTCTAGCGCTTCCTCTAACTGATCCAAATTATCGACTTCAACTTCAATCGGAATCAGATGACCGGCAAGCGCTTTTGCCTGCGCAATTGCAGTAGTAATATTGCCCGAAATGGCAATATGATTGTCTTTAATCAAAATGGCATCATCAAGCCCCAATCGGTGATTGCGACCGCCGCCGCAGCGAACGGCATATTTTTGCAATACCCGCAGCCCCGGAATGGTTTTGCGAGTGCAAGTAACTTGCGCCGGAAACTCAGCAACGCTATCCACGATTTGGCGCGTGGCGGTGGCAATGCCGCTTAAATGAGTCAAAAAATTAAGCGCCGTTCGCTCAGCAGTCAATAAGTTGCGAGCGTTGCCAAAAACCGTCGCCAAAACGCTTCCTGCCTCAACCCAATCGCCATCGGTGATCTTGGCACAAAAGTCAATCTCATCATCCACCAACGCAAACGCCATTTTTGCCAAATCCATCCCGCAAATCACGCCTGATTGTCGCGCCCGAATCTCAAGCTTGGCTTGCATCTTTGCCGGAATCGTGGCTTGCGAGGTCACATCGCCGCGACGTCCCAAATCCTCAACGAGCGCCGCCTCGACCCAAGGCTTTATGACAAGGTTTGCAAGTGCAGGTTCAGTGACAGATTTTGGCTTTTGGCGCATAAGGTATCCTTACTTAAATTATTTTAATTTTAAAAACGGTTAGTTGCAGCCGCTTAAATGAGCCATTACGATTTAATCTCAAAATGAGCATAAATATAGCGGAAATTATTTTTTATAGCAATAAAAATTAAAGCCGTTTATTTGCGTTTGGGTAATTTGCTGTCCATCAACAAACTTTGCAGCTCAATGTCATGGCAAAAACGGTAAAGCTTGGCGGGGCGACCGCGCTGATTGGTGCTGCTTTTACCCGTTGGCATCACCAAATTTTGTGACTCAAGCAAGCGGCGAAAGTTTTGCTTATGAAGTGGCACTCCCGATAATGCCTCAACGCTTTGTTGGAGCTGCGATAAGGTAAACTCGTTCGGCATTAAACCAAAAATCAGCGGTTGATATTCAATTTTGGCGCGAATCCGTGAAATGGCGGTGGCAATCACGCGGCGGTGGTCGTAATACATCGGCGCGCCAATAATTAACGCCCAATCGCTTGGCAGTTTATTCGGTTGATAGTCCGGCGATTCTGGAATGAGACCAGCTTCATAAAGCATCTCATAACGCAGTAGTACGTGCTCGGCAACCCAGCTTGCCTCTATATTTTGCAAATAGCTTTCACTATGTTTCAAGTCTTCTGAGCGATTTACGCCCCAACATAAACAAATGCGCTGACGGCGACGCCGCGCGGTTATTTCATCTGCCGAATCTGCCCAAGCAAACAATTCTGGAATGATAACATCTGCAATCACGTTAGGCGCGCCATTTAAATGATTCTCCCACGGAAAGTAGTCAAACCAATCGTGCCAAACCGCTTGGCTTTGGTGGCGAATGGTCTGCATTTCCTGAACCAATCCCAAATAGCTGACGTAAACCAGCGCATGACCATCGATATTGCGGCGATTGGTATCAACGAAAGTATAAAGCTGCTCCAAATAGCCAAGTGGCTGCTGCGTTTGCTCCTCGACCCACTGGCGAACACCTGCTTGTAATGAGCGGTGCAGCGGCATCAAAGGACCATTGGGCAACAATTTGCCGCCATCGACCGTCAGCACTTTGGCAACGCCTTCAATAATGGCAACCAAAACCGCCACAACCTCAGTCGTACCACTACCAGATTTATGCGCGTGGGAATAAGACAATGTCATTGCTTTGCTATTATCCTTTTTATTTTTAATCGTGATTTTAGTATAGCCTGAATTGCAATCAATAGGCGTTTTGAAAAGAGGTTAAATATTACTAAAACTAAATTATTGGTCGGCATCAAAATATTGTTATTAAAATTTAAGAAAAACCACTTGTATTAATGCTCAAAATGAGCATAATTAAGCAAAATTACTTGTCATTTTTTATTCACATTCAAAAACCTCATTTGCCATTGCTTGATAATAAAAGGTTTGTCCTATGATTACTGCCTACCCCTTTGATGCTCCTGTCTTAAATACCAATAAAAGCCTCGTCAAAACGTTAAACATCGACTACGCTCGCGCTAAGATTCCTACGGAGTTGCCACGCGAACAGCGCAAAGTAGTTGAGGCGAACATCAAGCAGCTTTTAATTGAAAAAGATGCGGTTTTGGTGGCGCATTATTACGTTGACCCGTTTATTCAGGATTTGGCGCTAGCAACGGGCGGCTGCGTTGGCGATTCGCTTGAGATGGCACGATTTGGGCAAGCGCATCCGGCAAAAACGTTGGTGGTGGCAGGCGTTCGCTTTATGGGCGAGTCGGCAAAGATTTTAAGCATGGAAAAAACGGTATTAATGCCGGATTTGGAAGCCGAATGCTCGCTTGATTTGGGCTGCCCGATTGCCGATTTTAGCGCGTTTTGCGACGCTCACCCTGATCGAACCGTCGTTGTTTACGCCAATACCAGTGCCGCGGTTAAAGCTCGCGCGGATTGGGTGGTAACTTCATCGGTTGGTATTGATATCGTCCGCCATTTGCACGAAAGCGGTGAAAAAATCATTTGGGGACCCGACCGGCATTTAGGAAGCTATATTGCTCGCGAAACCGGCGCAGATATGCTGCTTTGGCAAGGTTCGTGCTTGGTTCATAATGAGTTTAAAGCCACTGAGCTTGAGCAATTAAAAGCGGAAAACCCGACCGCAAAAGTCCTCGTTCATCCTGAATCGCCGGACAGCGTGGTGGCGCTTGCCGATGTGGTTGGCTCAACCAGTAAGCTATTAAACGCCACCTTTGAAATGGATGATGACACCTTTATTGTCGCCACCGACCTTGGCATTTTGCACGAAATGCAAAAAAAATCGCCAACCAAACGCTTTTTAGCTGCACCAACCGCCGGTGAAAGCGCAAGCTGCAAAAGCTGTGCGTTTTGTCCGTGGATGGCAATGAACGGTTTGCAAGGGATTGAAAACTGCTTAACCAATTTTAGCGGTGAAGTATTGCTTGATGACGACCTAGCGGCGGCGGCTAGAAAGCCTTTACAGCGGATGCTTGATTTTGCCAAAGCGCAAAAATCGCGCGTGACCGCAAGTGGCGATATGATCAAAGACCGCGACTTGTTTGCTCACGTTGGCGCAGCTTAATTGTTCAATCCATTGGCTTAACCAAATTCTATGACCCAAAAAAAGGCAAGCTTATGAATCACCAATTAAGCACAACGCTCACCACCGACGTTTTAATCATAGGTTCAGGGTTACAAGAATCTATATAAAACCTATCCAAATCTATGTATAATTAATCATTATGAATAGATTATTAAGTATAAAAGAAGCTGCTGATCAGCTAGGCGTATCAATTTCAACATTAAGACGATGGGATGAAACTGGTGTGCTTGTGGCTCAAAGAACCGCAAAAGGTCATCGTAGGTATGACATATCTACGATTAACCCAAACTTGCTACATGGTATTGATACCAAAAGCAGGAAGACCATCGCTTATGCTCGTGTGTCAAGCCATGACCAAAAAGCAGATTTACAGCGTCAAGTACAGCTGCTTGAACTGTATTGCACCAAACAAGGTTGGTGTTTTGAAGTGATCAGCGATTTAGGCAGTGGCATGAACTACCACAAAAAAGGCTTAAAGCGGCTTCTTGATGACATTTTTGACAACAACATAGACAGACTGGTACTGACCCACAAAGACAGGCTATTACGCTTTGGTGCTGAGCTTGTTTTTGCGCTTTGTGAGGCGCGTCAGGTTGAAGTCGTTATCATCAATCAAGGTGAAAACCTGTCATTTGAAGAAGAACTGGCTCAAGACGTTCTTGAGATTATTACTGTTTTCTCTGCAAGACTTTATGGTTCAAGAAGCAAAAAAAATAAAAAACTCATAGAAGCGGTTAAGGATGTTTTATCATGATTCGCGGTCATGTCATTGAACTAAGTCCTAATGATAATCAAGCCACCTACTTTGCTCGTGCTTGCGGTGTGGCGCGGCTTGCTTATAATTGGGCGCTTAGTCAATGGCAAAGCCAGTACCAAGAAGATAAAGCGTATCGTGACCACTGCAAGGATTTAGGCATTGAGATTGACAAGGATAAGCTGAACACCCCCTCACAAGGCAAGCTACGCCGAAAGCTTAACGACATTAAGCGCAATCAGTATCCTTTTATGCTTGAGGTGACTAAATGCGCTCCACAGCTTGCCATTATGCAGTTGGGTGATGCTTATAAAAGATTTTTTAGGGGCGAGTCTAAATACCCAAAGTTTCGTAAAAAGGGCGTGAACGACCGATTTAGCCTCTCAAATGACCAGTTTGCTATTAAAGATAAAAAGATCAGAATCCCCAATTTAGGTTGGGTTAAGATGTGCGAGTCATTACGCTTTGAAGGCAAGATACTGTCAGCTAAAATATTTAGTCGCGGCGGCAAATGGTTTGCAAGCATTGCCGTTCAATTCATGGATCCCCCAAAACTTAGCAAAAGAACCGGCAAAAGCGTTGGTATTGATTTAGGAATTACCGATTTATTGACCTTATCCGATGGTACTAAAATCAAATCCCCAAAACCCTTAAAGTGTTATCTAAAAAAGCTTCGGCGTTTAAATAAGGCGCTGAGCCGAAAGCAAAAAGGCAGTAAAAATCGTGGCAAAGCGAAAACCAAGCTGTCACGGCTTCACTATAAAATACGCTGTATTCGTCAAGATTCACTGCACAAGCTGACCACCGCTTTAGTCACTGAATTTGACGTTTTGGCGATTGAGAATCTAAATACCAAAGGCATGATGAAAAACCGCAAACTAAGTCGAGCCATTAGTGATTTAGGGTTTTATGAATTTAAGCGTCAGCTTATCTATAAAGCAAATGATAAAGGCAAAACGGTGAAAGAGCTAAACAGATGGTTCCCATCCTCTAAAACTTGCTCAAACTGCAATCATGTTTTAGCTAAAGAGGATTTACCATTGTCAATTCGCGTTTGGGATTGTCCGAATTGCTTACAAACCAATGACCGCGACCTTAATGCCAGTATCAATATTTTGAGTCATGCGGATAAAGTTTTGACCCATCACTGATGGGTCAATGAAGCGGTAAGTTCTACCGTGATTGCCTGTCGAGGTGATGTAAGTCCTGAGTATTATCACTCAGGTTGTTGCCTGTGAAGCAGGAAGAAAACGCTAAATCTGCATAGGTAGGTTTAGGTAGGTTTTTCAGAACGGCTTGCCGGATTGAGTGCCGCGCTATCATTGCCAAAGTCGCTTCGGGTTACGGTTATTAGTAAAGGCGGATTTCAAGATTGCTCAAGCCATTACGCCCAAGGCGGCATTGCAGCAAGTATCGCTGATAATGACAGCGCAAACGCGCATTTAAACGATACGCTGATCGCAGGCGCAGGGCTTTGTGATGTTAAAAGTAGCGCAAAGCTCATCAATCAAGGTCACGCGGCAATCGATTGGCTTTGCCAACAAGGCGTACCATTTACCAAAACTCAGCCAAACAATCAGTTGCATTTAACCCAAGAAGGCGGTCACCACTGCCGGCGCATCGTTCATGCGGAGGATGCAACCGGCTTTCACATCATGAAAACGCTGATCGCAAATGCCAAGTCGGCAAGCAATATCACCCTTTTGCCCCATCATGACGCGCTTAAACTACAAACGGATAACACCGATAGTGTTTGCTTGGGCGCCGCAGTGGTCGACCATATATCCGATCAGCAAATCAATATTCAAAGCCAAGCGGTCGTGCTTGCCAGTGGTGGTATGGGACAGTTATTTTCTAGGGCGAGCGCTCCTGATGTTTGTATTGGCGATGGCATGATGATGGCGTTTGATGCCGGTTGCCGATTGGCAAATTTGGAATTTATTCAGTTCCACCCGACCGGACTTTATCATAATAACAGCAATTTTTTAATCTCAGAAGCCCTTCGCGGTGAAGGTGGCAGGTTATATTGTCTGGTTACCCATCAGCGCTTTATGGCAGATATTGACCCGCGCTTAGAGCTTGCGCCGCGCGATATTGTGGCACGCGCCATTGCTCAGCAAATTGCAAAAAACGGTCTCGGGTTTCTGAACTTGAACATGAGCCACTTGACCAAGCCTTTTTTGCAGCGTCACTTTCCAAAGATTTACCAAACGCTTTTTGCTTTGGGAATTGATATGTCTTGCCAGCCGATTCCGGTCGCCCCGACCGCGCACTATAGCTGCGGCGGTGTGGTGACAAGCCCCGAGGGTCATACCGATATTGCCGGACTTTTTGCCGCAGGGGAAGTTGCTTACACCGGACTTCATGGCGCAAACCGTTTGGCAAGCAACTCCCTTCTTGAATGCGTGGTTATGGGTCGCCTTATCGCTGAAAATCTACCTAATTATCTGGCGCAAAAACATTGGTCAGCGCCAACTATTGAGCAAGATTTTATTATTGATACCAACATCAACGGCGATTTTCAATTGGCATTCCAAGCAAGCAATGCGTTAAACCAAACGGTTTTTCTGGATGATATTGCCAAAAGTTTAAAGCAGCTGATGACTGAGCATTTAGGAATTGTTCGTCATGGGGACAGTTTAGCCCTAGCCCTTGCGCAAATTCAGCATTGGATCGCGTTAATAACGACGCCGAACAATAATGAGGATTTGACAACTTGGCAATTACTACGTCAGCTTCAACTTGCAAGGCTCGTTGCCCTATCCGCCCTTCAGCGCTGTGAAAGTCGCGGCGGTCATTATCGTGCCGATTTTCCTACCACAAATGCGCAAGCGCTTGTCAGTATTATTCAGCCGCAATCAATACAAGCAGCTAATAGCAAAGCGGCTTAACGCGCCCGTCAAGTTAATTTTTTTTGAATAAACAAAATCGTGTTACAATCGCCAGTTTGACGCATCTGTGACGAGCCGAACGATGGAAAGCCTCATTACCCTTATTTTGGTCTTAACGCCGCTATTTATTGGCTTTGCCATCCCATCCACTCCCAAGCTGACGTTAATTACTGATAAGTGCTTGTCGTATTTGGTATTTATTATCTTAACGCTCATCGGTATTGAGCTGTCGCAAGTTCACGGTCTTGGCAGCCAAATTGGCGAAATTGCGCTTTATGTGACCGCCCTTTCTGTGTTGACCATTGGCACGGGGCTTTTTGGGTTAAAGGTATTTGATAAAATCAAACCTTGGCATGCCAAAACGACAACTGCCAAAACCAATCAACACCGCGTGAGTATTCGCGGTAGCCTCATTCAGGTGATTTGTGTGGTCGTCGGCTTTGGGCTTGGGCTTATATTGCCTGAAGCACTCATGCCGCACGACAAGACCATGACCGTTTTGCTAATGGTTTTGATTTTGCTCGTGGGAATTGGGCTAAAGGGCTCAGGAATTACCCTAAAAGAAGTGCTGCTCAATCGTCGCGGCGTGGAAATGAGCGTAATTTTCACGCTGTCGGTGTTGGTTGGTGGGCTAATTTTTGCGGCGATTTTTAGCGATGTGTCGTGGACAAAAGGCTTGGCACTGGCGTCAGGGTTTGGTTGGTATTCGCTGTCGGCAATTGTAATGACCGACGCTTATGGCGCGATTTGGGGCAGCGTGGCGCTGTTTAATGACTTGATCCGTGAGTTTTTTGCGCTGATTTTTATTCCAGTGTTTATGCGCCAATATCCGTCGGCGTCGGTGGGGCTTGGCGGGGCGACGAGCCTTGATTTTACCTTACCCATTATTCAACAATCCGGCGGTCTGACGGTCGTGCCGCTTGCAATTAGCTTTGGCTTTATTATTAATATCGTCGCGCCGGTGCTAATGGTGGTGTTTTCGGCGTTTTAATGGCTGTCATTTTGCTAATTATTAATCGCAGTTTATGACAACAACAAATTAAAGCGGTTTACTTGAACGGCTGACAGTATTTTGCATACCCGCCATATCTTTTTATGTAATAGTCATAATTAAGGTTCGTTAATTCACTCACCGCACTACTTACCATCAAGGTTGCTCGGCTTTGTTTTGATTCAAATCCTTTGCTGTTTAGTGCCTTAAAATGACTGTCTATACTCTCAAAATCCTCATCAAACTGCTTATTTGAACAGTCATAAGTTTTGATACGTTCGGGCGCAATTTTGTAATCTAGCACCAGTTTATTTCTAAGGCTAAGCGCTCGATTTCGCGACAATGAATCAAATCCTGATAAAGCCTGATAAGCTACTTCATTGGCTGCGGCATGACCAAAAATAAAAACGCTTGCTTTGGGATAATCATTAAGATTTTCAGCGATTTTCTTAAATTCCGTCTCATAGATGTCAGACTCATAAATGTTAGAAAGCTGGCTGCTCATCTTCGGAAAAAAAGCGTTAAACATCAATTCAATTCCGCTGCCATCTACGACTACGGGACAGCCTGAAGCATCGACAACCGTATGAAGCGGCGTATTCGGACAACGGTCGATATTATCGGGAACGCCATCGCCGTCAGAATCAAGATTTACGCTTAAAATTGGCATTGGCGTTTTTATTGAGTTATCAGCAGCTAACTTTGGCTCAGCTTGACACGCCGATAAGGCTAAAACGCTAAAAATACCCATAGCTAAATAAACTTTTGATGTCATGGTAAAGTCCTTTTTAATAATTATTCTGCCCTTTCTTTGTCCTAAATTTTTTTAATTAAAGCCTTTTCTATATTCGTTAGGCTCAAACGCAAGCGCATAAACTCGGCGATTAAATATATTGCCTTCTTCAGTATCGGATGGCGCAATCGGTCTATTTGCGCCGTATTCAATTGCCTTGATACGTTCAGACGAAATGTTAAACTTTGACATCAGATAATTTTTAACGTTATCAGCTCGAGCTTGCGCCAGTGGATTGGGTTTGTTTAAATCAGCGCTATCAACTTCCGTTCTTGAATTATGACCCTCGATTTTTATAATAGAATGTTTGTACTCTTGCATTCTCAAGCCCACCCTATCAAGTTCGGCTTGGTACTCTGGTGAAAGCTCGCTGCTATCTTTTTCAAAAAAGGCGCGAAATTCCATCATTAATCCGACCTCGCCCATAAAAGGACAGCCTCTTTCATCAACGACCACGTTTGGCGGTGTCACAGGACATTGGTCGATGTCATCCGGAACGCCGTCGCCATCTGAGTCCAAAATGGGAGTCGCAACGGTATTTATTTGCTGACTAACCATTATTGGTTGTGGCGCGGTTTGACACGCGGATAAGGCTAAAGCGCTACTAAAAATCATAATTGCCGAATAAAAATTCTTTTTCATGATAAAGTCCTTTTAAGTTAAACCCCACTTGCCTTTTTCGCAAACAATCGCATTAACGGTTTGATTTTGCCAACGCGATACATACCTTCATTGCGAAGCTGCTGAACGGGTCGAAGCTGCGCCAAGTCACCGGCAAACAGCCAATTAATCATCGAAAAGCTGTGCATCATCATGCTGTTATGCGGTCGGCGCTCGCGCTCGTAACGGCTGAGCGTTTGCCATTTGCCCCAAGCGTTGCCGCCGCTACGTTGAAAATCGCGCTCAAGTTGACTTGATAAGGCGGTCACATCCAACATTCCTAGATTTAGCCCTTGACCTGCCAGCGGATGGACGCCGTGGGCAGCATCGCCAATCAATGCCAAATTGGGCGCGATATAGCTTTTGGCGTGTTGAGCGGTCAAATCAAAGCTGGCGACGGACTCAATGGTCTCAATCGCGCCAAGCTCATAGTGGCAAGCCGCGGCAAGCTTATCAGCAAGAACGCGCGGCGGCTCGGCAAGTAGCTCAAGCGCCCGATTTCGCGGTAAACTCCAAACGATAGATTGCCAATGCTGCGGATTTGCTTTGTCGTTATTGATAATATCGGCGAGCGGCAACAGCGCAAGCGTTCCGGTAGGAAGCATAGCTTGACGCGCCGTTGCCTTGTGCGGTTTTTGCGTTTGAATGGCGCAACAAATGGCGGTTTGCTGATAATCTAAAGTATCAATCTCAATCCCTGCTTGCCTGCGCACAAACGAGCCGCGACCGTCCGCACCAACGAGCAGCGGCGCGCTAAATTGCTGACCATCATCAAGCGTTACCCGATAGCCGCTATCTTCTCCTAACCAATCAAGCGCTTGTACTTTTTGACCTGAAATTAAGGTTAAATCACCGCTGTCGGCGACCTCTTGCAAACGCTGCCAAAGCGCAAACTCAATTACAAACGGCTCAACCATACTGCCAAGTAAACCGCTTGCCTCTTCATCGTTAAATAACAGCTCGCCCATACCGTTTAATTGCCAAACTTGCATTTGGTTATAATCGGCTTTGCGGTCAGATGTGACGATATAGTCCCAAGCGCCAACGGCTTTTAACAGCTCAATACTGGCAAGGCTTAACGCATAAACTCTTGCATCGCGATTGGCAAGTTTGGCATCCCAGTCTTCAACGCTTAACTTGGGTCGTGCGTCAATCAAGGTAACCGGGTGTTTATTTTGCGCAAGCTTTAACGCCAACGTTGCGCCAACGATGCCGCCGCCGATGATAAGAGTTTGGCTGGATGATTTGCTCACAAAATTATCCTTATAAAAAAGATACTGTTAAAATTGGGTGTTAAAACAATGCTTTAAAAATTGGACTTTAAAATTTTAAAAAATAAACCATTAAAAAATAAGCCATCAAGACTTAAGCCCCATCGCATAATTGGCAACCAATGGTTTAACGCGAGGCAATTTATCAAAGGCTATCAGCGCCATATTTCGCGCCAATTTCACCGCAGGATTTGGGTGGGTAAAACCATGAACGACCGCATCACAAAAGCGAATGACGCGCTTTTGATCCACAAGGCGGGCGCGCTCGTAGCGCTTGAGCATATTATTATCACCAATGTCCTCGCCTTTTAGCACCTGACGCGCCAGCATTTTGGCAAGAACGTGAGCATCACGCATGCATAAGTTAAAGCCCTGACCTGCCACCGGATGCAACGTGTGCGCCGCATTTCCCATAATCACGCAGCGCCCCAAAACTTGGCTTTTTGCAAGCACTCGCGTGAGCGGATAAGCGCCGCGGCGACCGGCTTTTAAAAACGTGCCGGCGCGATCTCCAAATGCTTCTTGCAAAGTCTGTAAAAAATGCGCCTCATCGGTCAGATAGTCGCTTTCTTCCCCTTTTGGGCAAACCCAAACCACCGAGCGCCGATGACCGGTTTGCAACTCATGATTGCCATCGCCATCGGCGTCCGTCAGCGGCAATACTGCCAAAGGTCCTGCCGGACTAAAGCGCTCAATGGCAATATGATTGTGCGGCTGATCGGTTTCGACCACGCCAACGATTGCCGTTTGACCGTAATCATAAGTTGTCGTTTCAATGCCTAAAATATTACGAACGGTAGAATCGCGACCATCGCAAGCGACCAAAATGCTGCCTTGCAATTGCTGATCGTTAGTTTCATCAAAATAGCTAAAAGTTAAGCTTACACTGTCGCTATCTTGCGCCACATCAGTCACTTGAGCATTATCAATCAAGGTAATCAACGGATTATCTTTTGCCGCCAAAAGCAGCTTTCGACCCAGCCAAGCGTTTTCCATCACCTGACCAAACGATTCGACGTGCTCTTCTTCTTTATTAAGCGCCGCCTTGCCAAAGCTGCCCTGCTCGCTGATTTCAACGCCGTCAATTCGGCAAGCGTGGCTTTGCAAGTTGTCCCAAAGGTTAATTTCTTGATAAATTTGCACCGTTCGCCGTGACAGCGCCGTGTTTCGGCTGTCCAAATAATGCGTTTGAAAGCCGTCATCATTAGGGCTTAATTCTGGAAAGCGGTTTTTTTCAAGCAAGGTGCTTTTAATCCCTTGATGAGCCAGCATGAGCGCAAACGATAGCCCCACATGACCACCGCCAACGATTAATACGTGCTCATCAGTAATGGCTGCGGTTGAGCTTTTGACATTTGGCATAAAATTATCCTTATCATTATTCAATTCGTTATTTAATAAAAAATGGCAAAACCCTAACATAAAAAGGGCAATCAAACTTTAAGCATCTTATAATATTTTGCGCCAAGCTGTGTCGTGATTACTTAACTCCTCAAGTACAAAACTTCAGGCACAAAAATCATCGTGTCGTTTCATTAAACGGTTCAAATCGCTTGCCGAGCGGTTGCAATCAACATACAAAAACAGCGCGCTTTGGCAGGGGATTTGGCTTGAATTTTAAATTCTATCAACCATAATGAAGTCAGGAGTTTTTATAATTTTGACTATAAGAAGGATAATCGCTTGACTGATACCATAAGCCGCCATGTTACCTTTGAGCATTTGACCCAAGCGCACCTCAAAACCATCTTGGGCGAATTTAACAACCATTTAAAATACCTTCAAGAGCGCCTTGATATTAAAATCAGCCAGCGCAATGGCGATTTTACCTTAAGTGGCGATTTAGGCGGCGTTGAGCTTGGTGAGCGCATTTTATATAAGCTTGCCGATGAAGCGCAAAATTCAAAAGACATCAGCCCGCAAGAGCTGCATTTAATCATTCAATCAAGCCTTGCCCGCGATGATGACGACGTGATTGACAATACACCAACCGCAAAAAACGATGATGACAATAACAGCGCTGACTTTGACGAGCCAAAGGACTTTACGCCAGTTACCTTGCGGACGCGAAAAGGCAAAATCATTCCTCGCGGTGGCAATCAGCAGCGCTATGTCAAAAATATTTTGACCTCGGACATTAGCTTTGGCATTGGTCCTGCCGGAACGGGCAAAACGTATCTTGCCGTTGCTTGCGCCGTGGATATGATTGAGCGCAACGAAATTGAGCGCATTTTGCTGGTTCGACCTGCGGTAGAAGCTGGTGAAAAATTGGGCTTTTTACCCGGCGATTTAACCCAAAAAATCGACCCGTATTTGCGACCGCTTTACGACGCGCTTTATGAAATGATTGGCTTTGAAAAAGTCGGCAAAATGATTGAGCGCCAAGAGATTGAGATTGCGCCACTTGCCTACATGCGCGGTCGGACGCTCAACAACTCGTTTGTCATTTTGGATGAAGCGCAAAACACCACCCCTGAACAAATGAAAATGTTCTTAACGCGGTTAGGATTTGGCTCGCGGGCAGTGATTACGGGCGATATTTCTCAAGTGGATTTACCGCGCGGTACTAAATCGGGACTAGCGCAAGCCATGGAGATTTTAAGCGATATTGACGAGATTCACATTACTAAATTTGACTCCAAAGACGTCGTTCGCCATCATTTGGTGCAAAAAATCGTTGAAGCTTATGATGAGTTTGACGAAGAACAAGAACGAATCAAAGAAAAACGCAAACAAGAGCGCTTGGCTGAACAAGAGCAATCGCGATTGGCAAATTTGGAAGCGTAAACGGCTTTATTAGCTAAGTCGAACAAAAACCGGAGGGCAAAGGCTTTTCCGGTTTTTTACTGATTGTGATGCATTTAACATTTGAATTTTAGGACAATTATGAATAATGATTCTTGCGAATTAACCATAAGCGCTAATGATAATATTGATGAGGCAGTTTTAGAAAATTATTACAGCGAAGAGAAGCTCTCTCTCGTCGTTCAAACCGCCCTTGATGACATATCCACGCGGCTAAAAGACGGGTTAACGCTGCCCTATTTTGCCGATAGTGACAATTGGCTAGAAGCACCAAAAATGCTTGATCTTTATATCACTGATCTTAAGGAAGGTCAGCAGTTAAATTTAGAAGCTCGCGGCAAGGATTACGCCACCAACATTTTATCTTACCCAAGCGATTTTCCCGAAGCCATTTTAGCGCTCCTGCCTGCTCTACCGCTGGGCGAGTTAATCATTTGCCATGAGGTGATGGCGCGTGAAGCCGCCGAGCAACACAAAACGCTTGACGATCATATTCAGCATTTATTGGTTCATGGGATGTTGCACCTACTCGGCTTTGACCACGAATTAGGCAAAGCCGAACAAGAGGAAATGGAAAGCTTTGAGATTGCCATTTTAGCACGACTTGGCATTGCTAACCCTTATCAATAGCCATACATTTAAGTAGGTTCTTTGAGCGCATATGTCAACGCTTCAAGCAGCTCACATTGCATTTCCCACCAGTCCTTATTGGTTGACCAGACATTTAAGGTCAGCTCCACCGAGCTGTCGCCTAAACTGGTCACTTGAACCGTAGGCTCAGGCGTTTTAAGGGCTTTATCATTATCATTTGCAAGCTTGAGCATGGTGGCTTTGGCGGCTTTTAGGTTTTTATCAAAGCCCACTTTGATGGTGATATCGACGCGGCGATTGGAAAGCGCGGTAAAATTGGTCACCGCTGAGGTGGTAATACTGCCATTTGGGATGATGATGTCGTGGTTGTTCACCGTAGTCAGATGAGTATTAATTAACGTAATCTGCGAAATGGTGCCGGCAAAGGTATTAATCTGAACGTAATCGCCGCAAACAAAGGGACGAAAGGTGATAATCATAATCCCTGCCGCAAAGTTTGACAGCTGATCTTTAAGCGATAGCCCAATGGCAACTGCCGCGCCACCCAAAATTGCGGCAATTGAAGTGGTATGGATTCCCACGTGATTGAGCGCCGATAGCACCACCACAACAAGCAGCACCCCATAAAGCAATCGGCTTAAAAAGCTTGCTACCGTATCTTCGATCTTACTTCGGGACATCACCGTATTTGCCAACGCGACCGATTTTTTGGCAAGCCAGCGCCCAATGAAAAAGATCAGTAAGGCGACGATGATTTTTATGCCAATAATCACGGCGTTGTCGGCAAGCAGCGCCAAATCCCAATCAAATCCTAAAACTTTCATACCAACTCTTTGATGAATTTCAAAATTATTAAAAACTATTAAAGCGGCTTTTTACCAGCAGCATTTTTAAGTTTAGCACCAATCGCGTTATCTTCTTTAGTAGATTTGCTACAAAGCGGCGCCGAGGGTTATTAGCAAGCATTTTTGTTATATACTGCTTTTAATGGCAAAAAATAATGCTACTTGTGAACATTGATAATAAGGACAAGACCTTGAGCGATTTTGAAAATATTGAGGACACGATTGAAACGATTGGTCAGCGCATCAGCGACGCTTTGACCGGCAGCTTTGACAGTTTAAGCTTCCAGTTAAAGCAGCTGTATCAAAAAACGGCGGACAAAATGGACGATGAGCTTCATCTTCCGGTTGCCCAAAAATACGTCAATGATGCCTTACAAAAATTTGTCACTGACAACGTCAAAGCAATTTTAGAGCTTCGCGTTGAGCTTCATGATGATTGGTTTCGGCTATTTGCGACCATTAACGTGGTGGGGATTTATGCTGAAGTGGCAAGCAATTTTCGCCTCGTTCACGTTCAATTAGACCGCAACGTTCAGCGCTTTGTGTTTGGGCAACTAACTTATACGGATGTGCTTAATTTGCGCTGTGAGTCGTTTGTCAAACGCCAAGGCATTAAGCTTGCCATTTGGTTTTATCATAGCGTTTTGAAAAAAGACCCGCTTGGGGTAATTTTAAGCTATATCAATATCGCGCGACCCAAAGAGGACATCATTTATCTCGACATTCACCGCTGGCTGAAAAAAAATGACAAGATTATGAGTGCGCTGCATAAGGTTCAGGTCAATGATGGCGAAGTTGCTGAAGACCAACTTATTTTAAAAACTCAAATTAACTACCGCGATTTACTTGGCGGCAGCACGGGCGAGGACATCATTAGCGATAAAGACGAGCCAGATCCTGAGTTGATGAAAGGTCCGATCAATCCGCTTGGTGATGCCACCGAACCTGCCGAAGATTGACTTCCTCCCCTCCCTAAAGAGAGGGGATTCCTACTGCTAGACGGTCAAGCCCGACCGCAAGAATGTTCTTTGCCGCATTAACATCGCGGTGATTGGTGACACCGCACTCACAAGTCCATTCTCTTATTCCAAGATCCTGACGCCCTTTAGGGCTGCTGTCACCGATTTGACGACAGCTTGAACAGGTTTGGGTAGTGTATCGTTCATTCACGATCTCAAAACGGCAACCTGCATGCTTGCATTTATAGTCCAATTGCCGTTTAAGCTCAAACCAACTGGCATCATAAGTCGATTTAGCTAGTTTGGTTTTTTTATTTGTGAATGGTTTTGATTTAACGTTACCAATCACAATCAAGGCATTGTCTTTAACCAGTTGCGTGGTGAATTTATGGATTAAATCTCGTCTTGTATTTTTAATCTTGGCGTGAATGGCTTGGACGCGCTTTTTGTTTTTGGCGCGCTGAGCCGTAGCCAGTTTTACCGCCCATTTTTGAGTTTGTTTGACGGTGAGGGTATCACCATTTGAGGTAGTCGCGGCTTCTTTTAAACCCAAATCAATGCCGACCTGACCTTTGCCGCTTTGGACTTTGGCGTCAGCTTGGGCTTTGACTGTGATGCAAGCGTACCATCTGCCCCTGGCATCTTGAACCAACTCAAGGGTGTTTAGGTCATACAATGCTAAATTGTAGCTATCCCAAAGCTCAATAATCAGCTTTTGACCTTTGGCTAAGCTTAATTGAAGGGTTGATTTAAGCGCCTTTTTACCGCTTTGGCGGGTGGCTAGGTGTTTGATGGCGCTCTTTTTGAACGGTATCCAACCTAAGCTTTTTTTGCTTGATTTAGGGTTGTTGGTTCGCCATCTTAATTTGGCTTTTTTAAACTGCTTTCGGCTTTTGGCATGGGTTTCGCTAACCGCTTGAATGGTTTGTGATTGCAATCCTAAATATTCACCTGAGCCTTTGGTATATTCTGCTAAATCGTAAGCGCTAAAGAATTTGCCAGTTCGCTGTAAGTGCTTAAAACTCAACTCATTGACGTAGTTCCAAACAAAATTAACCTTACCGCTTAATTGAGTAAGCTGCTTGGCGTGTTTGTCTTTAAGCCTGAGTTTAAGGGTTTTCATGGTTTGATTTTGATAGATTTAGTGAGTCTTAGCAAGCTTATTGCCACTTTAAACGTCAACGGCTGTCGCCTTATATCCATGGTTAGAGAGGCATGGTTTTACGGCAAGTTGAGATAAAAAGTGAATTTACCAATAGTTTTCGACAGCAATATTGCCCTCGCCGCGCCGATTCATGACAAATCCCATGGATTTAAGGGTTTCTTTGGTGTCCTCAACCATGTCAGGGTTGCCACAAAGCATGATATGCGCAGATTCGGTTTCCAAATCAACGCCTGCTGCTTTGGCAAGACTACCGTCTAATAATAACTTTGGCAGCCTTGCATTGAGTGCCCCTGCCATTTTTTCACGAGTGACAATGGGGATAAAAATCAGCTTGGCAGGATTGTCCACTAAACTGCCAAAATCCTCCTGTAAGGCTTGAATTTTATCCAAATAAGCAAGCTCGTCTTGAGTTCTTGCGCTATAAGCTAAAACGATATGCTCATAATCCTGCCACGTTTGTAAATCTTGCAGCATCGATAAAAACGGCGCAAGTCCCGTTCCGGTAGCCAGCAGCCATAAATCTTTTGGTAACGGCTTTTGATAGCGAGCGAGGGTTAAAAATCCAAAGGGCGTTGTATTTAAAAGTAGCGTATCGCCGACTTGTAAATGTTGCAATTCGGAAGTAAACGCGCCATCGGGAATGACGATAGAAAAAAACTCAAGCACCTCATCAAAGGGTGACGATACAATCGAATATGCCCGAAAAATATCCTCATCCGGCGCGTCATTTTCTGTCTCAATATGATAGCGAAGTTTACTTGGATTGACGCCAAGGCGAACAAATTGACCGGCAGTAAATTTAAAGCTGTCGGGACGGCTGACCGTAAAGCTGAACAAATTGGGCGTCCAAGTCGTTTTACTTAGCACGTTAACCAAAGCAATGTTTGACTCACTCATCATTTGACCTTATTTTTTGCCCAAAAAAAGATGCACTAAGCTTATCATAACCTAGTGCATCCGTCAGCTTACGCCGCCTTACCAAATACGCGCAAGGCTTGACCATTCAATCAAGGTATTTGGCAATACCCCAAAGAAGATAATCACCGCGGTAACTGCAATCACCATGATGCCACCAGTTTTGATACCCCACTGACCTGAAACGTCAAACTCGATAAACTCTTTTGGACGTTTAAACAAGGTAAGCATCACACGAAGGTAATAAAACAGACCGATAGCGCTACCCAAGATAATCATCGCTGCTAAGAACCAATGCGTACCTTGAACTGCCGCTAAAATAGCAAACAATTTGGTGATAAATCCTGCTGTTAGCGGAATCCCTGCTAAAGACAACATCATGATCGTCATCACAGCAGTGAGCACTGGGCGGCGCCAAAATAAGCCTTGATAATGAATTAAATCATCAGCTTCACCCGCTAAGCGGTATGGGCTTGACATCAAGGTCACCACCCCAAACGCCCCGATCGAGGTCAGCGCATAAATTGCCATATACATGCTTGAAATACTATCAGCCGCAGCGCCAATGCTCACGATAACCACAAGCACGTAGCCCATATGCGCAATGGAGGAATAACCAAGCAAACGCTTAAGGCTGGTTTGGCGAACGGCAAGTAAGTTACCGGCTAAAATAGACAGCGTTGCCATAACCATAAGCAGCATTTGTACTGAAGGGAGCGCAAGCAGTGCCGAATCGATCAAAAAGCGAATGGCAAGCGCCATCATCGCAACCTTTGATACCGATGCGAGATAAGTTGCAATCGGCGCTGGTGCACCTTCATAAACGTCTGGTGTCCAAGCATGAAACGGCGCTGCTGACAATTTAAAACCGATGCCAAATATCATCATTGCCACGCCTAAAACAAGCATTGGTGATTCAAAGATATTAGGAAGCATCAGGCTAATGGGTCGAAAGCTGAGCGTTCCAACTTCGGCATAAATAAACGCCATTCCCATCAAAATCGTAGCTGATGCGGTGGCGGATAACACCAAATATTTAAGCCCCGATTCAAGCGATTGGTTGCGCAAATACGTGTACGACAGCAGCCCATAAAGCGGAACCGACAACAGCTCAAGGCTCATGAAAAACGCCGCCATATGCTGAGCGCAAACCATAAGCAGCGCCCCTGCCGTTGACAACAACAGCAATAAATAAAGCTCGTCTTTGTTGTCATTTAAATTGGCAAGGTAAGCATAAGCCAGCGTACAGCACGCCAGCGCACAAATAAAAATCACCACCATATTAAACTGAGCAAAATTGTCGATGACAAACATCTGCTCAGCATTTGGAACTGCGCTGCCACGGCTAATGACGCCTGCCATTTGACCAATAAGGGTAAATAGCCCAACATTTAATCCGGCAACGGCAATGGTTCCTGTCACCACATGCGAGCGTTTTACGGTGATGGCGATCATCACCAAAAGCACCGTAATTACCACCGCAATGATTGGCGCAAAAGGCATCAGCCCCATCAAATCATTCATTGTAATCTCAGTCATGATTAGCGCGCCTCCACTGCATCAAGCAACTGCGACATATCAATTTGCGTCACTTGATTATAAACATAAGCATTATTAATCCACTGCATGGCATGACTTGAGGTATCAAGTACCGGCTGCGGATATAATCCAAGCCAAACCAGTCCAGCGGCAAGCACCAAGAGCAACGTAATCTCGCGTTTACCCAAATCTTTTAAACGGCGGCTTGGTAGACCATGCGATTTGGTTTCGCGAAGCGCCACCTCAGAGATATTGTTTGCGCCAAATAAAGCACGGTAAATCAAAATTAGCGAGTAAAGCCCTGCCAGAACCAAGCTGAACGTGGCAAGAACCACAAACATAGGATACTGAGCAAATGAGCCAAGCAAAATCATAAACTCGCCAATAAAGTTTCCGGTTCCGGGGATACCAAGAAGCGCGGCGCAAAAGAACATCAATAGTGGCGCGTAATAGCGGAACTGACCCCACATTCCGCCCATCAAGGTCAAATCGCGGGTGTGCAAGCGCTCATACAACTGACCTGCCATAATAAACAGCGCCGCTGAGCTTAAGCCATGAGCCAGCATTTGCACCATCAAACCTTGAAGACTTAATAGCGTTCCGGCATAAATTGCCAATACCACGAATCCCATATGCGAAATACTGGTATAAGCCAATAAGCGCTTCATATCGGTTTGCATAAAGGCAAGCCAAGCGCCATAAAAAATGCCAATCGTTCCAAGGGTGATGGCAATCGGCGCAAACTCCTGTGAGGCGGCGGGGAATAATGGCAACACAAAGCGAATCAACCCGTAAGCGGCAGTTTTAATCAACACCCCAGCCAAATCCACCGAACCTGCGGTTGGCGCCTGAGCGTGAGCGTCCGGCAGCCAGCCATGAAATGGCATGATAGGCAGCTTGACCGCAAAGCCAATAAAAAAGCACAGCATGATGGGGTATTCCCAACCGCCAAGCGGTGTTCCAAGCAAATCATTATAATTAAAGCTAACCACACCGCGCGTCGCATAATTGATAATAACCAAAATCAAAATGCCGATGAGCATGATAAGCCCTGAAGCTTGGGTATAAATAAAAAACTTGGTTGCCGCGTATTCTTTGCTTTTGCCGCCTACCACATCATGACCCCAAAGGGCAATCAAGAAGTAAATGGGAACCAGCATCATCTCCCAGAAAAAGAAGAATAAGAACAAATCAATCGCAAGGAAAACGCCAATAACGCCGCCCAAGCTCCAAAGCAAGTTTAAATGAAAAAACCCAACTCGGCGCTGAATTTCATTCCACGAACAGGCAACCGCTGCAATTCCCAAAAAGCCAGTTAAGGCGACCATCAATAGCGACAAACCATCCATCGCCAAATGAAAGCTAATACCAAAGCTTGGAATCCAAGGCACGCTAAACTGCGCCATCCACGGCGCTGACGCATCGGGCGTGATGGCTTGCTGACTCATTCCGCTAAAGCCACCTTGCTGCCAAAGCACCAAAGACAGCGCAAAAGTGATTATCATCCCAATGAGCGCAATCCAGCGCGGCAAGCGTTTATTTACCCGCTCAACCAGCCAGCACAGCAGCCCTGCAATAAACGGGATGGCAATCAGCGCCGGCAGCAACCATGTTTGTTGTAACTCCATCATCTTATACCACCGTCATCATTACCAGCACCAACAGGACAGCTGCACCCAAACCAAAGCTTGCGGCATAACCACGAAGTGACCCAGATTGCGTCAAAGACAGCATTTTATTTCCCGCTGACGCCAACATCGGCAAAATATTCCAAGTCTTATCCACCGGATCTGCTTTGACCAATCGACCGATAAACAAAAAGGGTTTCACAAAAATAATATCGTAAAGCGCATCAAAGCCCATGCCATGATAGCTAAAGTGATACAGCGCCCCGCCAAATCGTGACGATTTAAAGCGCATTAGCATTCGACCTTTATCAACCACGTACAATAGCGTAGCAATAATCAATCCTGCAACCATCGCTCCCATCGCGATAAATTCAGCCGTGTGCTTATCATGAGCATTTCCGGCAACCTCAAGCAAATGACCATAGCTTTCTGGCAACACGTTTTGTAGCGGCGGCACAATCAGCGCGCCAACGCCCGTTGACAGCACCAATAAGATCACCAGTGGCAACCAATAAGATACGCCCGTCAACTTATGCGCAGCCGTTTTTTCCTCACCAAAAAAGATAATCCAAATCATTCTAAAGGTATAAATAGCCGTTAAGAACGCGCCAAATACGCCCATATAAAATAGCACTTGATGACCGGTGGCAAAAGTTTCCCATAAAATGGCTTCTTTTGAATAAAAGCCGACGGTAACCCAAGGAATGGCTGCGAGTGCCCCGCCACCAATCAAATAACACCAAAAAACGAGTGGGATTTTCTTACGAAGCCCGCCCATTTTAAAGATATCTTGCTCATGGTGAACCGCTAAAATGACCGCCCCTGACGATAAGAACAACAACGCTTTAAAAAATGCGTGGGTCATTAAGTGGAAAATTGCCCCTTGCCAAGCACCAACGCCAAGTGCCAAAAACATATACCCAATTTGGCTCATGGTTGAATAAGCAAGGATTCGCTTAATATCCGTTTGCGCAAGCGCACAAAATCCTGCGACCACAAGGGTAATGGCACCAACCGCACCCACCCAATATAGCAACACTTCAGGCGTTAATAAAAACAGCGGATGCATTCTGGCAATTAAATAAACGCCAGCGGTGACCATCGTTGCCGCGTGAATTAACGCTGATACCGGTGTTGGTCCCGCCATCGCATCAGCAAGCCACGTATGAAGTGGAATCTGCGCTGATTTACCCATCGCACCACCAACGAGCATCATCGTTGTTAACACCATCGTTGGGTTATTGATGGTAAATATTTCAGGCGCTCGGGTAATGATTTCTTGAATGTTGAGCGTTCCAAATTCGCGGAACAATAAAAATAAGCCAAATGCTAAAAATACATCACCAACGCGGGTTACGGTAAAGGCTTTAATTGCCGCGCGACCATTGGCGCGATTGTCAAAATAAAAACCAATCAGCAAGTACGAGCAAATCCCAACGCCTTCCCAGCCAAGGTATAACAATAATAAATTATCCCCTAAAACCAGCAGCAACATACTTGCCACAAACAGGTTCATATAGCTAAAAAAGCGTGCAAATCCAGACTCGCCGCGCATATACCATGACGCAAATAAATGGATTAAAAAGCCCACGCCAGTAATCACACCCGTCATGGTCAACGCTAAGCCATCAAAGCTTAGCCCAAAGCTTGGCGCAAAATCGCCGACTTGAAACCAAGTCCAAAGTGGTATTTCAACCACCGCCCCTAAAGGCTCATTGGTTAAAAACTCAAAACTTGCAAAAAGCGCGCAAAGGGCGGACAAAAGCATACTGCCAACGCCCACAACGGTTGCGACCATCTCGGACAACTTGTCACGCAAAAAGGCTAAAATCAAAAAGCCAACGAGCGGAAATATAAAGGTTAATGGTAATAAACTCATGACATCATCCTTTCATCTCGTTGGCGCTGTCGACATCTAAGTGACCACGCTTATGATAAAACTGCAACAATATGGCAAGCCCGATAGACGCCTCAGCGGCAGCCAAGGTCAAAATTAAAATAAACATCACCTGACCATCAGGATTGACCCAGCGACTTCCCGCAACCACAAAGGCAAGCGCCGCCGCGTTCATCATAATCTCAAGGCTCATTAGCATAAATAAAAAATTGCGCCGAACCATCACCCCACAAAGACCAATGGCAAATAAAATCCCTGCCAAAATCAGCCCGTGGCTCATCGGAATGACCCCAAGCACATTTTGTGCCTCAATCACAGGGGCTTGCGCGACCATTTCGTGGGCAAAAGGCATGGCAGCCGCTTGCGCACCACTTTCAGCTTGTACCATTACTTGAGCTCCTTACGCGGCGCTTTTTTTAACCCCACAAAATCTTGCGGATCTACCTCAGCATAGTCAAAATCAGCGGCTGAATTGGCATCCAAATCATCCATGACCGCATCGCTTAATGACTTTTTGCCTAAATGATAAGCGGCAACCAAAGCTGCAAGCAGCAATAACGCGGCAATTTCAACGATCATAATATAGTGGCTAAACAGTACCGTTCCGACGGCTTTTGCAGGAATGCTTACCCCACCAATCACCGCCGCGTCGTTATGACCCATGCCAAGCAAGGCAAACAATACTACCGCAATAATGATCGTTAGCCCCGTTGGCACCGCCCACGTTTTAGCATCAAGCCAGCTTTCTTCAATCAACTCATTGCGCATGCCAAGGTTGAGCATCATAATCACGAATACAAATAGCACCAAAATGGCGCCAGCGTAAACGACAATCTCAAGCGCTCCTGCAAACGGCGCGCCTAAAATAAAAAAGATTCCGGCAACCGCAAGCAAGGACACAATCATCGATAAAATGGCATGAACCGGATTGGCGTGAATCACCACCCGCAAACTTGCAAAAATCGCCACTGCCGCTAGCGCATAAAACCCGACCAAATCAGGATTATTCAGCAAATTCATCATGGCAATAGGCTCCTTAAATCAATCGGTGCCGCTTCGTTTTGCGCCGCGCCTTTAGGTTTATCCGCAATTGCCATTCCCGTCACGCGATAATAATTATAATCTGGATATTTTCCCGGTCCTGAAATGAGTAAATGCTCTTTTTCATAGACCAAGTTTTGGCGGACATATTCCCCAAGCTCAAAATCCGGTGTCAACTGAATCGCGGTGGTTGGGCACGCCTCTTCACACATGCCGCAAAAAATGCAGCGCGAAAAGTTAATCCGAAAAAATTCAGGATACCAGCGACCGTCTTCGCGCTCCGCTTTTTGTAGCGAGATACAGCCTACAGGACACGCCACCGCGCAAAGGTTACAAGCCACGCAGCGCTCATCGCCATCAGGATCACGCGTTAGTACAATACGACCGCGAAACCGTGGCGGCACAGGAACCGGAACGTCGGGGTATAAAATGGTATCGCGCGGTCGTAAGGCATGGCTATTGACCATCCACATACTGCGGACAATGGTAAATATCCCAATGACCGTCTTTTTTATCGTCGTAAACATAGGATTACAATCCTTATCAACATCTTTTAAGCCGGATAAGTTATAGCTTTGGGAAAAACAGTAAAATTACTGCCGCCGTTACCAACAAATTAATGAGCGTTACCGGCAAACATACCTTCCACCCAAAATTCATCACCTGATCGTAGCGGGGGCGCATGAGTGAACCGCGAGCTAAGATAAACATGGTCATGAAAAACAAGGTCTTAATGATGAACCAAAACGCTGGTGGCACAAACGGAATGTTTAGGTTAAATGGCGCAAGCCAGCCGCCAAAAAACAAGCAGGTCATCAGCGCTGAAATTAATACCACGTTGACGTATTCGCCAATAAAGAACATCCCAAATTTCATACCAGAATATTCAACGTGATAACCTTCAGCTAGCTCTTGCTCCGCTTCAGGTTGGTCAAACGGATGGCGGTGAGTGACCGCAACACCTGCCACTACAAAGGTTAAAAACCCAAAAAATTGCGGAATGATGTACCAGCCATCCACTTGCGCCTCGACAATCGCGCGAAGGTTAAATGATCCGGTCAGCGCTACCACACCCATTAATGACAGCCCTAAAAACACCTCATAGCTGATCGTTTGCGCCGCCGAGCGTAGTCCCCCAAGTAAAGAAAACTTGTTTGCTGACGCCCAACCCCCAAACATCACCGCATAAACGGCAATCCCTGCCATCGCAAAGAAAAATAAAATACCGATATCCCAATCAGCAACGCCTAACGTTGGCGACACCGGAATAATGGCAAACGAGGCTAAGGCGGTAAACATTGCCACCGCAGGCGCTAAGGTAAAGATAAACTTATCGGTAAAATTAGGCGTCCAATCTTCTTTAAAGAAGATTTTGAGCATATCGGCAACCAATTGCAGTGAACCAAAAGGTCCTACGCGGTTTGGACCATAACGGTCTTGCCAAAGTGCGAGCATTCGGCGCTCATAAACGATCATAAGCGCGGCGGTAATCACCACCACCAAAAAAATAACGATGGCTTGAATGACCATAAACAAGATCGACCACGTCTCAGCGCTCAAACTTGCTGCCAAAAAACTTGGCGCTTCAGGGATAATTCGCGTCACAGTCATCTTAAACCTCTTGAATGGTCGTTGGCGCCACTTCCGCGCGATCAATATCAATCATTGGCGCAGCAACTTTGCGAACGCTTGCCGGCATCGCTTGGTGCAAAATATTCACCTGACCTACCGGATAACCAATACTGCCTTCCGCCAAATACGGCACCACTTGAACCGGAAGCGTCATGGCTTGCTGATTGACTTCAATTTCTAAATAATCACCGTCATTGACTTGCCAGTTTTGAGCATCATCTGCACCAATTTTCCAAGCAGCAACCGGCAGTTGTGATGCCACAATCGGGCTTCGTGATGCCATCTCAGCACTTGCAAACATGTTATAAAGCGGAACCAACTTTGCCTGACCTTTTTGTAAATCAGTGGTTCGATTTGCAAAATCTGGGGCAACATACTGACGGCGCGGTAAGCGATCAACGCTGTCAAACAAGCGAACACCAGGGTCGCCTTGCTTTAAGCTACCGCCAACTTTATCTTGGTATTTGTTCCAAGCTTGCGGTGAGTTCCAACCGGGAGCTTGCGCGAATGGAATCATCGCGCTTGGCGTTTGGGTACCGCTGTAACCTTCCATCGAAAAGGTCAAACTGGTATCAATATCTTTTGGCTGCATCGGCTCATGAATGGAGATTGGCGCTCGCATTGCGGTTCGACCCGAGTAGCGGCGCGGTTCACGGGCAATTTTAAGTCCGGTAATACGAAAATCTGCATCGGGCGCTGCATTTTGAATGCCAGACAATTTTGGATGCGTGGCAACCAATGCCTGAATCACATCATCAAGCTGCGTCCAATCCACATTTCGGCTAAACAGTGTGCTATGAACAGCATGAAGCCAGCGCCAGCTTTCTTTAATCGCGCTATTTGGATGATAATAATTGTTGTCATAAACTTGGAAAAAGCGCTGGGCGCGACCTTCTGCAGAAACCAGCGTGCCATCGGCTTCAGCAAAACTTGCCGCTGGCAGCACCATAGTGGCATCATTATGCCAATCAAAATGCTGATGGTCTAAAACAATGACCGTTTTTTCAGCCAATAATTGTGCAAGCTTTTGCGGCTCAATAACATTGGATAATTGGTTTTCAGCCACAATCAACACATCAAAGTCAGCTGCTAACAGCTCCTCAACTGATTTGCCACCAAGCAAGCAAACGCCTAAACTATTGGCATCAGGCGCGGTCAAATACGTTCCGGCTTGACCATGATAACGCTCGTTGACTTCCTTAAGCTCAAGTGCGGTGGCAGGATCACGCTCAGTGTCGTCTTGAACGTCTTTATCACCAGCAACTTCTGATTTTTCAGGTTTTGCGGCAAGCTCAATATCTTCATTTAATTGCGGCGTAGCAGCTTGTGCTTGCGCGGCGCGAACTTTGTCATTATGCGCTTTTACTTGATCAGCTTCGGTCGCTTTAATTGCCTCGCGCTTTTGCGTCAACGCTTGGCTAATTTGCGCGGCAGCTTCAATGAAAGCAATAGACGATAAGCTGCTTCCAGATACCACAAGCGGTCGGTTTGCCGTGATTAAATCATAAGCGATTTGCTGAGCAAGCGAGGTCATCGCATCAAGCTTATCATCGGCTTTTGGCGCGTCAATAACCGTTAAATCATCATGAAAACTATTGATTTCATCGGCAATTTTAAAACCAAGAGCAACGATATCTTCAGGCGTTGCCACGCAGCTGATTTTACTGATGTCATCAAGTTTTGTTTGTGCCACATCAATGACGTAAACCGGACTTTTTGCCCCTTGCGCAATTCGCAAAACCGGCTCGGCAAGCCAAGGCTGGGTTTTGGTCGCCGCTGCCATATCAATGGCTTTATTTTTTGCCGATTGACGAATAGCAAGAGCCACGCGCGAGGAGGTTTGGGTGATGTCTTCCCCTAAAATCAATACCGCGTCATGGTCTTCAACTTCTTTTAAGCTTGGGTTATAAATACCTTCAGATTGCAGCACTTCAATGGTTTTTTCCATCAAAGCTTGCTGCTCATGATTGAGTCCGGTTGAAAAATTCTCAAAACCAACCATCGTTTTTAAAGCAAAATTGCTTTCAAGACTGGCTCGCGGCGAACCAATGCCAACCACTTTTTTATCGATAATTTCGCTAACTGCGCGGTCAAGGGCATAATTGATATCCACTTGCGCAAGCGAACCATTGTTGCGAGCAACTGCTTGAACCGGACGATCAGCTCGGTTGACATAGCCGTAACCAAAGCGACCACGGTCACATAAAAAGTAACCGTTGACTTCACCATTATAACGGTTTTCAATTCGGCGCAGCTCACCATAGCGCTCGCCTGCTGAAATGTTACAGCCAGCTGAGCAGCCATGACAAATGCTTGGCGCATACTGCATGTCCCATTTACGGTTATAGTGGTCGGAGTGGGTTTTGTCTGTAAACACGCCGGTTGGGCAAACTTCGGTTAAGTTCCCTGAAAACTCGCTTTCAAACTGACCATCTTTATCGCGACCAAAATAAACGCGGTTGTTTGACGCATAAACGCCCAAATCCTCGCCACCAGCATAGTCTTTATAAAAACGGACGCAGCGATAGCAAGCAATGCAGCGGTTCATTTCGTGAGCAATAAACGGTCCCAAATCTTGATTATAATGCGTGCGCTTGGTAAAACGGTAGCGGCGCTCATTGTGACCTGACATATAAGTCATGTCTTGCAAATGGCAATGACCGCCCTCCTCACACGTTGGGCAATCATGCGGATGGTTGGTCATGAGTAGCTCAACCATGGATTTGCGAAACGCTTTGGCTTCGTCGTCGGTCACTGAGATATACATATCATCGGTTGGCGCTACCATACACGACATGACAAGGCGACCGCGACCGGCAGCTAAATCCTCCGCGTTTTGGTACTGTTTGACCGCACACTGACGGCACGAGCCGACTGAGCCAAGCGCCGGATGATAACAAAAATAAGGCACATCAATGCCCAAGGACAAACACGCTTGCAGCAAATTGTCAGCGCCATCGACCTCAACCGTAGTTCCATCAATATGAATGACTGCCATGCCGCTCTCCTTATTGTTCACCAAGCGGCGCTTGAGCTGCAGCATCAATGGCTGAAACTCCAACTGCCGTGGCGATTTTTTGCTCAAATTCAGGCCGGAAATATTTAATTGCGCTCATTAAAGGCTCCATTGCCCCAGGAGCGTGGGCGCAAAAAGTTTTGCCGATCCACAAGTCGCGGGTTAAGCCCTCAAGCTTTTCAATATCGCCTTCTTGACCTGCGCCATCATTGATCGCCGTCAAAAGCTTCACGCCCCAAGGCAACCCATCACGGCAAGGCGTACACCAACCGCACGATTCGCGCTGAAAAAAGATCTCTAAGTTGCGAACAAGTGCGACCATATCTTGCGCTTCATCAACGACCATAATCAGCCCTGTTCCTAATCGGCTTCCGGCTTTTTGAATGGTGTCAAAGTCCATAATCACATCTAAATGATCCGGCGTTAAAAAGTCGGTGGACGCGCCGCCTGGAAGCCAAGCTTTTAATTGGCGACCGTCTTTCATGCCGCCGGCAAAGTCTTCAATGATTTCGCGAGCCGTATAACCAAAAGGCAGCTCCCAAAGTCCGCCGTCATTGACCAGTCCCGAACAGCCAAACAGTTTCGTTCCTGGCGTTTCAGTTTTACCTTTGACTTTGGGTAAATCTTGATACCACTTGCTGCCATGTAAAATAATCGCCGGAACGTTATTAAGCGTTTCAACGTTGTTGACCACCGTTGGTCGACCCCAAGCGCCAGCCACTTGCGGAAATGGCGGCTTGGTTCGCGGGTTTGCTCGTCGACCCTCTAAGCAGTTAATCAGCGCCGTTTCTTCACCGCAAATATATCGCCCAGCGCCAGTATGAACGTGCAAATCAAAGCTAAAATCGGTGCCTAAAATATTGTCGCCAAGCATATTGTTGGCAATCATTTCATCAATCGCCGCGTTTAAGCGCTCAGCAGCTAAAATATATTCACCGCGAATAAAGATATATCCTGCCGTTGCCCCAATGGCGTAGGCGGAAATAATCATGCCTTCAATCAACTGAAACGGCAAGCGCTCCATCAACAGACGGTCTTTAAAGGTTCCAGGTTCCATCTCATCAGCGTTACAAAGTAGGTAACGAGGACCCCCATCTGGCGGTGCCATCAGTGACCATTTGATTCCGGCAGGAAATCCTGCACCGCCGCGACCTTTCACCACCGCCTCTTTAATGGTGTTGAGCGTGGCATCAGCGGATTGATTGAGCGCCATTTTTAACGCTTCAAAACCGCGAAGGGACTCATGCGTTTTAAAATCAAGAACGGCGTCGTGATGGGCTAAGCGCCACGTCAAAGGTTTCGTCTCGCTTGTTGCCGTGGCTTTATCACCATAAATGGGAATGCGCTGATTGTTTAATTGGCTTGGGGCAAGACCATTTTGACGCTGGGCAATTTGTTCGGCTACGGTAAGACTCATGCGTAAAGCTCCAATAATTGGGCGACTTCCTCAGGCATTACAGGACCATAAGTGTCTTCATCAATCAAAACGGCAGGACCTTTATCGCAGTTGCCAAGACAGCAAATCGGCAATAAAGTAAATCTACCATCAGGCGTGGTTTGACCATAGTCAATACCAAGCTCAGCTTTTAGTGCAGCACTCAAGGCTTCATAACCGGTCAAATAACACGCAATGGAGTCGCAAATCAAAATGACATGACGACCAACAGGCTGACGATAAATACGGTTAAAAAAGGTTGCCACCCCATCAATATCGGTCACCGGAATGTCTAAAATATTGGCAATGGCGTTCACTTGGGCGTCATCGACCCAGCCGTTGCGCTTTTGAACGATTTTTAGCGCGTCAAGGGATGCCGCTCTTGCATGTGGATAGTGATGCATAAATTCATGAATTGCTGCAATTTCATCCTCGGTTAAGATACTTGCCACGTCAACTTTGGGCGCTTTATCAGTCACAATCTTCATATTTTTTTCTCTATCCTCACTCACCCGGAGAAGAACCGCTTATTTTTGGCTCAGGCGTTTACCGCTTCAAACGCTTAGCATCATCCTTTTGGCAAAGCGCATGTTAATGAACTGTACTTTGCTCTAGCGGTCACAGTCCGCCATTACAATATCAATCGATGCCAAATACATAATCGCATCGGACACCAATGAGCCATTAATCACTGAGGGCATTTGCTGAATATGCGCAAACGTTGGCGTGCGAATCCGCGTCCGATAGCTCATGGTCGAGCGATCCGAAGTGATGTAATAGCTGTTCAAGCCTTTGGTCGCCTCAACGATCGTCGCGCACTCACCTACTGGCATGACCGGACCCCAAGATACCGATAAAAAGTGGTTAATCAAGGTTTCAATGTCGTTCAGCGTTCTGTCTTTTGGTGGCGGAACGGCTAGTGGATGATTGGCTTTATAAGGACCTTGCGGCATGTTGTCCAAGCACTGACGAATAATTCGTAGCGACTGGCGCATCTCTTCCATTTTGACCATACAGCGGTCATAAGCATCACCGTTGTAACCAACTGGGATTTCAAAATCGTAATTTTCGTAGCCCATATAAGGTCGAGCTTTTCGAAGGTCAAAATCGATTCCGGTAGCGCGAAGTCCTGCGCCAGTTACGCCCCAAGCAAGCGCTTGCTTAGCATTATACTGAGCGACGTTTTGAGTTCTGCCTTTTAGTACACTGTTTTGCAGCGCCGCTTTGGTATATTCATCCAAGCGCTTGGGCATCCAGTCTAAAAACTCACGAACCAGCTTTTGCCAACCAATCGGCAAGTCTGCTGCCGTGCCCCCAATTCGGAACCACGCCGGATGCATCCGGTAGCCGGTGACCGCTTCGATCACGTCATAAGCTTTTTGACGGTCGGTAAACATATAAAACACCGGCGTCATTCCGCCTGCGTCTTGAATAAAGGTTCCGACGTAAAGTAAGTTATTGGTGATTCTAAAAAACTCACTCATCATCACGCGGATGACTTCAGCACGCGGTGGAACGGTAATTCCGGCAAGCTTTTCAACCGACATCACATAAGGCAACTCATTCATCACCCCGCCCAAATAATCAATCCGGTCGGTATAAGGAATGTAGGAGTGCCAAGTCTGCCGCTCCGCCATTTTTTCAGCGCCGCGGTGGTGATAACCAATATCAGGGATACAATCAACGACTTCCTCGCCGTCCAATTGCAGCACTAAGCGAAACGCACCGTGAGCTGACGGGTGGTTTGGACCAATGTTCAAAAACATAAAGTCTTCATCGCGACCTGAGCGCTTCATTCCCCATTCTTCTGGTACAAAGCGCAAGTTTTCTTGCTCAAATTGCTGCTTGGCAGCGTTCAAAAAGTACGGGGTAAATTCAGTGGCACGAGCGTGATATTCTTTTCTTAAAGGATGACCTTCCCAATATTTTGGCAATAAAATTCGCGTTAAATGCGGATGTCCGGTAAACACAATGCCAAACATATCCCAAACTTCGCGCTCATACCAGTTAGCGTTTGGCCAAATGTTGGTCGCGGTTGGTAGGTTCAAGTCATCTTCGCTTAACGCCACTTTAACGCGAATATCACTGTTGCGCTCAAGCGACATTAAATGATAAAACACCGTGAAGTCGCTGTCAGGTAAGCCTTGTCTGTGCTGGCGCAAACGCTCATCCATCGCGGACAAATCAAACAGCATCACATAAGGCTTGGGCAACTTTCGCAAAAACAGCAGCACCTCATGAACATCTTCACGAGCAACCCAAACCGTTGGAATCTCATCAACGGTATGCTGAACGACAAATCTTCCGGAATACGCCTGCTCAAGCTCCGTGATAACTGCGGGCAGCGAATGAAGTTGCGACTCTGAATTTTCAACGACCGTGACCATGAATGAGGGTTTCCTTTTTACGCGTTAAGCGATCAATTAAATACTGTCGGGGCTGCGCAGATTTTTCACCGCGATGCGATCGGCTTGTTTGCGGTCGCGTTCAGGCATCATTTGCGGCTGATAAATGCCTTGGTCTTTCATATGAATGCCAAGCGGGCGGCGCTCTTTGGTGATCGACTCTTGAAGGAGCATCAGCGCTTGGATCAATGCTTCAGGTCGCGGCGGGCAGCCAGGAATATAAACATCCACCGGAATGATTTTATCAACGCCTTGAACCACCGAATAAATATCATACATGCCGCCTGAGTTGGCACAAGCGCCCATAGATATGACCCACTTTGGCTCAAGCATTTGCTCATAAAGGCGCTGAATGACCGGGGCCATTTTAATAAAGCACGTTCCTGCCACAATCATCACATCCGCTTGACGTGGGGATGCCCGAATAACTTCTGCCCCAAAGCGCGATAAGTCATGAACGGCGGTAAGCGTTGTGGCATATTCCACATAGCAGCACGACGTGCCAAAGTTAAACGGCCAAAGCGAGTGCTTGCGACCCCAGTTGGCAGTTGAATGAACCAAATCTTCGAGTCGCCCCATAAAGACGTTTTTATTGACTTCACTTTCTGTAGGGTCTTCAACCGTTTGGCGCGACTGCGCCGGATAAATTGGTGCATCCGGATCAGCTTTGGTTAATGTATATTTCATATCAGACACCTTTTAATCAAGATTCGGTAGCCGCCGCAACAGCTTTTTTCAGGCTTAACTTGGGTAAGCTTATGCAATCAGCGACCACGTTTTTTAGGCGGTGCGGCAAAGTCCACCGAAGTAATATTTCCTGTGGTATTAATATGGTCAATGCTCTCAAGATGGCGGCGATTGGCTTCAATATTATTAGACACATTGATTTGTCCTGACGACTGCGCGGGCACTTTTCCGGTCGGATCAACCATCAGTTCATGAGCGCCATCAAAGCGGGTGATATCGGCAAGATTAAAGCCTGCAGGCTGAGCGTAGAGTCGGACTTTTTTACGAAGCTTGTCCGCAGGCGCCCAATTGAGCGCGCCAAGACTTAATGCATAAACGAGACCAATGAGCAAATCGATAATAAAGGTTGCCGCGGCAATAAATCCTGCCCAGCCAGTTTCGCGGACGGAAACCGCATAAGCGTATAAATAAAGGGCTTCTAAATCGAAAATCACAAAGAAAATCGCGACCAAATAAAATTTGGCGGACAAACGAATGCGGGCATTGCCAGCTCCGACAACACCCGCCTCAAAGATTTCTTCTTTTTGCATGCCTTGAGATCTGCCGCCAAGTAGGCGCGGCACCACAAGCATAAAAACGACCAATCCGATCGCGGCTAAAATAAACGCAACTGCTGACCAATTAAAGGCAGTCATGATCTTTGTGCTCCTCACCCAAGCTAGAATCAAAATATTATTGCAACACTTTAATCCAAACGAGACCACCGCACTCGGTGCTAATAACCACCAGTCATCAAGATTACCAAGACTATCAAGAACCAACTCAAATCTTTATTGTCAACTTTTCAAGCTTTAACTTAGTATTTAAAGCCAACAAAGCGGCATCAATGCACCGATACCGCAAGCAATATCAGTCAGCCTATATCGAAAAGTCTAGAAAAGAGGATCTATTTTCAGCATAGATAAGCGCTGGTCACCAAATATCGAGCGATTGACACAAAATCAATATATTAAATCGATTTTTTATTGATTTAATAACTCATTTAGCGTCAACATAATCGTTTGACAACTGGCATAAATTGTTTGTTCACTATACGCACATCGAGGTCTAAAAGCTAGAATTTGCCCAGTTTTCAAGGCGTGATTATGCTACAAAATATATTGTCAGCATGACGGCAAACGTTAAAATTGCCCAAATTTAGCTTCTTTTATAATGCCATTTTCTTAAGCATTTGATTATAAAAAATTTTTTGATCAAATGCTTATTCGTCCTTGATGACGTGCGAAAAATTACCCCATATTGTAAACCAAATCGTATCAATTGCAACCTATCGATTTAAGAAGTTATCAACCACTTCAATAATCACTTGCGTTATTTTTTATGAAAATGGCAAAGATTTTTATGACAATCCTTGCTATCAAAGCATTGGGCATAAAAAAACAGGTCGTAATTGACCTGTTTTTAAATATAGACGCTAGCGTCTATTATTAGCTCATTTGCTGATAGCCTAACCTACTGGTTAATCACATCCACGCCTTTTGGCGGGGTAAATTTAAACTGGCTGCTATTCAAACTTGGGTTAAGCTTAATGTTGCTAAACTTGATGGAAGTGGTTTGCCCAAGGGAGTCGTTAAGTACCATCATCACTGGTTTGCCGCCATTAAAGCTGATTGACAGGTTTTTAAAGTTGGCGTTTGCAGATTTTGGATACAACACATAATAGTTTTTGGTGCTATACGGCTGGGTGATTTTAAAGTTTTGGTCGATCTTACTTGGGTCCCCTGACAATAAAAGTGCGGGCGTGTTGCCTACTTGATTGTCTACGCTTTGCTTAGTCGCTTGCTCTAAATCTTTGTCATAAACCCAAAGCGTATTGCCGTTGGCAACGATCAGCTGCTCTGAGGGCGATTTGGTTTCCCAGCGAAAATTATTTGGTCGCTGAACGCTCATAGAGCCTTTAAACGTGCCGCTTTTGGCGCCTTTGGTCGTTTGAGTAAAATTAGCGCTCATGCTTTTGGTATTGGCAAGTAACGTATTTAAGCGTTTAGCCGCAGTTAAATTGTCGGCAGCTGCGGCATTTGCGCTTTGGCTGATTGCCATCATGGGGACAGCCGCGCCCATGCTCATCACGATTGCGCCCGTTAAAGCGCTGGTCATTATTTTTTGTTTGATACGAGATTTAGCATTTAAATGATTCATTATTCTTCCTCTTAAACTTGCAAAGCCAACATACACTTTGCTTTAATCGCTTTTTGCGGCGTTATCATCTTATAAGGGCGTAAGCAATCGTTATAAAACCCAGCAAAAGCAAATTAAGTCATTCCTTATAAGATTTAATAGCGACAAGTTTGCCAGTTTTTTTATTACGCGCCTAGTCAAAAATTGCAATGATTACTGCTCTTGCCATACGCGCTTGTAACTTGAAGTCTGACTTAATTCAGCTTTCAGCCACCATCGGCAATTTATTACTTCTAAGCCTTAACACCATATTTGAGAATGAGTGTTCCAAAAAAAGCTAAAACTTATAATAAAGAATTCTCTAAATAAAAAATTCACTAAATAAAAAAAGTCCTTACCACCAAGTGATAAGGACTTTTTGAGTTATGAAGGGCTAAAACTTATTCGCCTTCAACCATCACATAACGGCGGTTAAATTGACCTTTGGTGGCAAATTTTACCACGCCGTCATTTAAAGCAAATAGCGTGTGGTCACGACCCATGCCAACGCCTTCGCCTGCATGAAATTCAGTGCCGCGCTGACGCACGATGATGTTACCAGCAACAACTTCTTGACCGCCAAATACTTTTACGCCAAGCATTTTTGGGTTTGAGTCACGACCGTTACGGGTAGAACCGGCAGCTTTTTTATGTGCCATGGATAATTCTCCTTGTTAATTTAGCGTTTGAGCAATTATTTAAAATTAAATAATTAAGCGTTAATCGCTTTGATTTTTAACAAGGTGTACCACTGACGGTGACCTTGCTCTTTGTGGTAATGCTTACGGCGGCGGTGTTTGACGATGCGGATTTTGTCGCCGCGACCGTGGTCAATCACTTCAACTTCAACATTTGCGCCTTCAACAACCGGCTGACCGATTTTGATGTCATCGCCATTAACGACCATTAAAACGTCATCAAGCGTTAAGGTTGCGCCTTTTTCTGCTTTTAGTAGTTCAACTTTAAGCAACTCATCGACGGCGACACGGTGCTGTTTACCACCACTTTTGATTACTGCGTACATTGTTTGACTCCGCTTAACCCGTGTGCCGTGGTAGGTGTGATACCCACACTTCAAACGAACACGACAGGGAAAAATAAAGGCAAGATTTTACGAAATTTTTGGGATAAAAGCAAGTGATGCCGAAAGTTTTTGACGCGCAAACGTATGATTTGTTATTAGTTCTCAGGCAAGATTTAAGTTTTTTTAAAAAAACAAGGTTAAAACCAGTTAGTGTAAATCGGCGCTTAAAAATTTTGCAGGGCTTATCATGGCTTAATAGATGCGGCAAGCTTGCCCGCTATGTTATGATAAAAACGACTGACTTTTTATTATAACGGCGTTATCGCTTACTTTAACTTCTTTTTTTTGATCGGTGACTATGACTTTATTAGCTTTCAAATCGCAAGCTGCAACGGATCTGCCAATCGCGCCAAGCTATAGCGACATTCAACATATCGTCAGCGACGATTTTGCCATTATGGATAAGCAGGTTTTTGGCAGCTTAAACTCCAAAGTCCAATTGGTCATGAGCGTTTCAAACCATGTGATTAACGCAGGTGGCAAGCGCATGCGACCGCTGATTACCCTACTTTGTTCGCGGATGCTTGACGATTCGCCATCCCATCCAGCGATGCATTTGGCAGCGATTACGGAGATGCTGCATACGGCAACGCTCGTTCACGATGATGTGATCGATGAGTCCGGTCAGCGCCGCGGCAAGCCGACAGCAAACGCCACTTGGGACAATGCAACCGCAGTTTTGGTGGGTGATTATCTAATTGCGCGAGCCTTTAATTTATTGGTGGGCTTTCAAAGTCTGCCTTTATTAAAATTGTTTTCCGATGGTACTTGTGATATTGCCGAAGGTGAGGTGCTGCAATTACAACATCAGCACAACCCTGAGGCAACCGAAAACGATTATTTGCGAATTATCGATGGTAAAACGTCGCGGCTCTTTATGATGGCAACGCAAGGGGCGGCAATTTTGCAAGGTCAAGAGCAGTATTTAACGCCGCTTGCCGATTTTGGTCAGCATTTTGGCAATGCGTTTCAAATCATTGATGATGTTCTTGATTATAGCGGCGACAGCGCGGTGATGGGTAAAAACTTAGGCGATGACTTAGCTGAAGGTAAGCCAACGTTGCCAACGATTAAAGCGCTTGAATTGTTAAAAAACCGCAATCCGGACAGCTTTAATCAGCTGCGAATTGCCGTTCAAACGGGCAAAACCGAGGACAATGAGGGCTTAATCCGTTTGGTTCGGGAGTCAGGGGCGCTTGATTATTGCAAACAGCGCGCGCTTGAGGAAACCCATCTTGCCCAAACCGCGTTATCAAAACTCCCTGACAATCGCTATCGTCAAGGATTGATAGATCTGACTCAGCTTGCCGTCTCAAGACTCGTTTAACTAAGCCATCTCATCTAATCAAATAAGATGGCACTATCCGCTTTTATACTTTTTTATAAAGACCGCTTATTACAAGCGGTCTTTTTTTGCGCTGTTAATTTTTCCTAATTGCCAATCAAAGCAAGCTAAACGATAGCGATAACAATTTACGCTTGCTTATTTTAAGAAAATCTTAGCAGTGCTGATTTTAAGCGGTTTTTCGGCAAAATTTTGTGCCAAACCGTTTAATATAACAATTCTTAACAATTTAACAGCGCGCAATCTTGGTAAAGTTTCTTGAGCGTTTTTTCATGTAATGCTTGTAATTGCGATGTTTTTTTGCTGAGCAGACTTTCAATGCGCTATCAACGTTCCGCTTCAACAGGATTTTCAGCTTGACTGTGGGGTTATCCCTATAGTTTATAATAATTGATTGAATTACATTTACCTAGCCGATTTTTAGCAGCCCTGATGGATTCCGGATTATTCAATGAGCTTTGATGACTGAACAAGCTTAGAAATAACGGGCGGCTATAAAATTTTTTGGGTCGTTTTCCTATTTGATTGATGAATGATTCTAAGATGATTGACTCCCCTTTTCGTTTCGATTTTTTATTTTTTTCTCGCCGAGGACATTGATGAAGCACTCTTATCTTGCGCTTATAATTGCCACTGTATTATCAAGCGCCGCATTGGTTGGCTGTGACAAAAAAGAGGATGGCGCTGAGGCGGCGGCAGCCCAGCAGCAAATGCCACCGGCGGTGGTCAACGTTCAAACAGTCACCCTTGGCATGGTGCCGCAAGTTCAGACGTTTTCAGGGCGAACCACCGCTTATCAAACAGCGGATGTTCGACCGCAAGTGAATGGCATTATCGATGAGGTGTTGTTCCGTGAAGGCAGCAATGTCAAAAAAGGTCAGCCACTTTATCGAATTAATACGGACAATTATACGTCCTCAATTACCAGTGGTCAGGCAGCCATTGAGCAAGCTCAAGCCAATTATCAAACGGCGCTGGCAAATAACGCCAATGCCAAAGCGGAGCTGGCAAGTCAGCAAGCATCACTTGCCCAAGCGCAAAATGATTTAAATCGTTTAAAAGGTTTGATTGATATTGATGCCATCTCAAAGCAGCAATATGACCAAGCCTTAACCCAAGTCCGAACGGCTCAAGCGGCGGTTGAAAGCGCTCGCGCGGCAATTGGTCAATCTGAAGCGGGAATTGCAAGTGCTAAAGCGGGGATTCAAACGGCAAAATCTGGGCTTCAAGCCAGCACGCTTGATCTAAACCGAACCATCGTTCGCGCGCCAATCACAGGTCGCACCGACCGCTCAATTGTGACTGCCGGAACGTTGGTCAGCGCAAGCCAAGCCAATCCAATGGTGACCATTTCGCGCCTTGACCCCATTTATGTGGATATTAGCCAATCGTCCTCTGAGCTATTAAAGCTTCGCCAGCAGTTGTCTAGCGGTAAAGCCCAGCAAGGTCTTAACTCAGTTGAGCTTGTGCTTGAAGACGGCTCCGTTTATCCAGTTCAAGGAAAGCTTGCGCTTGCTGAAGCCAAAGTCGATGAGGCAACCGGCGCGGTCACCTTGCGTGCCATCTTCCCTAACAGTAATGCTGTGCTGCTTCCAGGGATGTATGTAACGGCAAGATTGACCCAAAGTGTGGTGCCAAATGCAGCCCTTATCCCACAAAGCGCCGTCATGCGAACACCTAAAGGTGATTCACAAGTCTATATCGTTGATGCCAACAACAAAATCCAAGTTCGCCCTGTGACCATCGATGGCACTTATGATGGCAAATGGGTGGTCACCGATGGTCTTAATAACGGCGATCAAGTCGTGGTGATCGGCGGCGCAAAAGTCAAACCGGATCAAGAAGTGGTGGTCAAACCGCTTGAAGACCCAAGTACAGCTCCTGCACAAAAAGAAGCTGCCACTCGTGAAGCTCAAGCAAAAGCTAACCCTCAATCAAAAGATTCCCAATCAAAATAGGAAGACTTAGGAATATACTATGTCACGTTTTTTTATTGATCGCCCTATTTTTGCTTGGGTGATGGCGATTTTAGTCATGCTCATTGGGGTGATTTCGGTCGTCAATTTGCCGATCGAACAGTACCCAAGGATTGCTCCGCCCACCATTTCGGTGAGCGCAAGCTATCCGGGCGCCAACGCGCAAACCGTTGAGGACTCTGTCGTTCAGATTATCGAGCAGCGCATGAAAGGTCTTGATGGTCTCATGTATATGTCCTCATCAAGCTCATCAAACGGCGGCGCATCCGTCACCTTAACCTTTGAAAACGGTACGGATCCTGATACCGCTCAGGTTCAGGTTCAAAATAAACTGCAAGCGGCGATGAGCGCTTTGCCGCAAGAGGTTCAGCGCCAAGGCGTTAACGTCAACAAGTCCTCAAGCAGCTTTTTAATGGTTCAAGGGTTCGTTTCTGAAGACGGCTCTATGGACAAAAGCGATATCGCCGATTATATCAACTCAAACGTTGTGGATCAGTTAAGCCGCGTTGAAGGCGTTGGTGAAGTTCAAGTGTTTGGCTCCTCGTATGCCATGCGCATTTGGCTTGATCCTGCCAAACTTCGCAGCTATAGCATGGTGCCATCCGACGTGGTCGAGGCCGTTCGCGCTCAAAATGCGCAAATCTCCGCCGGTCAATTGGGACAAGCACCTGCTGATACCGACCAGCAAGTCATTAACGCAACCGTAACTGTCCAAAGCTATCTGCAAACACCAGAAGAGTTTCGAAATATCTTGCTAAAAACGGACCAATCGGGCGCTCAAGTTCGTTTAGGAGACGTGGCTGACGTTGAAATTGGCTCAGAAAACTACAGCGTCGTGTCGTTATATAACGGTCAAGAAGCCGCAGGTTTAGGTATTTCCTTAGCAGGCGGGGCAAACGCTTTAGAAACTCGTGAAGCTGTTGGCGCGCGAATGGCAGAGCTTGAGCAGAACTTTCCGGCAGGACTGGTTTCTGTCGTTCCTTATGACACCACGCCGTTTGTTCGCTTATCAATTGACCAAGTGGTTCATACGTTGATTGAAGCCATCGTGCTTGTTTTCATCGTGATGTTTATCTTTTTGCAAAACTGGCGCGCGACCATTATTCCAACGCTTGCCGTTCCTGTGGTATTGCTTGGAACGTTTGCGGTTTTATATGTTGCCGGATTTAGTATTAACGTTTTAACCATGTTTGCGCTCGTGCTTTCCATCGGGCTACTGGTCGATGACGCGATTGTGGTGGTCGAAAACGTCGAGCGGATTTTGGAAGAAAATCCCGATATTTCGGTAAAAGATGCCACCATTAAATCGATGGGTGAAATCAGTAAAATCGTTATTGGTATTGCGCTGATTTTGTCTGCTGTTTTCGTTCCTATGGCATTTTTTGGCGGCTCAACGGGGGTGATTTACCGTCAGTTCTCCATCACGTTGATTACCAGCATGGTATTGTCAGCGCTTGTGGCATTGATTTTCACCCCTGCCCTTTGCGTGACGCTCCTTAAACGCAGTAAAAGCCATGACAAAGCCAATCAAGACAACCAAAAAGGCTTTTTTGGTTGGTTTAACCGCACCTTTTACCGGTTAAGCCGGTCGTATGAAAACTTTGTTGGCAAAAGCATCCGGTTTAAATGGCTGTATTTGATTGCTTATGCTGCGATTATCGGCATTATGGCGGTCATCTTTTTACGCATTCCAAGCTCGTTTTTGCCTGAAGAAGACCAAGGGATCATGTTTACCTTGGTGCAACTGCCAGCTGGTGCCACGCTCAACGAGACCCAAGCGGTTCTTGATAAAGTTAACACCTATTACAACACCCAAGAAAAAGACAATATAGCATCCGTATTTACCGTTGCCGGATTTAGTTTTGCCGGTCAAGGTCAAAATATGGGGCTGGCGTTTGTTCGCTTAACGGATTGGGAAAATCGCAAAGGCGATGACAATACCGCGCAAGCGGTGGCAGGTCGCGCGATGGGTTACTTTATGACCCAGCTCAACGAAGCTCAAGTATTTGCTATTGTTCCGCCTGCGATTACCGAGCTTGGTAACGCCAGTGGCTTTGATATGATGCTGCAAGATGTGGGCAATGTCGGTCATGATGGGCTGCTTGAAGCGCGAAATATGCTCCTTGGTATGGCAGCTCAAAATGACAAAGTCACCGGCGTCAGACCAAACGGTCAAGAAGATGCGCCGCAGCTTAAAGTCAATATCAATCAAGAGCAAGCTGCCGCTTATGGCTTGTCACTTGCCAGCATCAATAGCGTGATTTCAACCGCTTGGGGCTCAGGATATATCAATGACTTCGTTGATCGCGGTCGTATTAAACGCGTCTTTATCCAAGGTATCCCAAGCAGCCGAACCAATCCTGAGGACATCGGTAAATGGTACGTTCGAAACGATGTCGGCAATATGATTCCGTTTAATGCGTTCTCAAACAGCGAATGGCAATCCGGATCGCCAAGGCTGACTCGCTATAACAGCTTACCGTCAATGAACCTTCAAGGTAGCGCCGCTCCTGGATTAAGTACCGGTGTGGCAATGGATGCCATGGAAGAAATGGTCGCTAAGCTTCCTGATGGCGTCGGCTTTGAGTGGACGGGGCTGTCACTTGAGGAGCAAAAATCAGGGGCTCAAGCACCGATGCTCTATGCTATCTCGATTCTTGTGGTATTCTTATGCTTGGCTGCGCTTTATGAAAGCTGGTCGATTCCGTTTTCAGTGCTGCTTGTTATTCCGCTTGGGGTATTGGGAGCAGCGATTTTCACGTGGCTTCGCGACTTTGCCAACGACGTTTATTTACAAGTGGGGCTATTGACCGTGGTTGGGCTTTCTGCCAAAAACGCCATTTTGATTATCGAATTTGCCAAAGAGCACCAAGAAGAAGGCTACAGCCTTCGCGAGGCGGTCATGACGGCGGCTCGGCAACGATTGCGCCCGATTATTATGACCTCGCTTGCCTTTGGCATCGGTGTTGTGCCATTATTTGTGGCAACTGGCGCCGGCTCTGGCAGCCAAAACGCCATCGGCACCAGCGTTTTGGGCGGCGTCATCAGCGCCACCTTCTTAGGGATTTTCTTTATTCCGATGTTTTATATTTGGGTTCGTGGGATGTTCCCGCACAAATATGGCAACCCACCAAAAGATGGCGGCGGCAATGGGACGCCAAACGATCCTGCGCCTATTCACCCAAACAACACTGACAAAGGCTTGCCAAGTGATGAGCATATTGTCATCACCCCTGCGACCAGTTATCAGCCTGTAAGCCTTGGAGACAATATAAAATGAGTTCTCGACCCGTGATTTTACAAACTTTTGCACCAAACGCTGCGGCAATTGGGATCAAAAACGGCGGTCGCCTGCTGGCATTAAGTGCGCTTGTGCTCACGATGGCAGCGTGCCAAACCATCCCAAAGGCGGACAGAAGCCCTGTACTTGCTGAGCCTAACTTGCCGGTTGAAAAGCCATTTGATGCCTTTGACAAAGAAACAACCAGCCGCGCCGGTGAGCCAAGTCTTGCCGCGCAGCGTTGGCAAAACTTTTATAGTGATGAGCGCTTAAAAGGGCTGATTGCGCTTGGTCTTGATAACAATAAGGACTTTAAAAACGCAAGCCTTGCTATCGAAAAAGCGCGAGCGCAATATCAAATCACCGATATTAATGATTTGCCAAGCATCAATGGCAGCGCTGACGTATCGCGCTCTCGGCGTGCAAATTCATTAGGAGGGGCTTCAACTGGTACTGGCTATAATGTCAATTTAGGGCTTTCAAGCTATGAGCTTGATTTTTGGGGCAAAATTGCAAGCTTAAAAGATCAAGCCTTGCAAAACTTTTTGGCGACCACCGCCGCAAAAGATGCCACCCAAATCAGCTTGATCAGTAACATCGCTCAAAGTTACGCCAATTTAAGCTATAGCTTGGCGCAATTAAAACTGGCAGAAGCCACCGTTGAGAGCCGTGAGCGCTCGTTATTTATTGCCAATAAACGCTTTGAAGCTGGGATTGATCCTAAACTGCCCTCTTTGCAAGCAAGTGCGTCTCTTGAAAACGCGCGATTGGCAGTACTACAAGCGCAAAGCAGCATTTTAACCGCTAAAAATGCCTTGCAGTATTTGATTGGCGCCCCGATTCCTAGTAATTTGATGCCAATGCCTGCGGTCAGCAACATCACCAACCAAAAAATCTTTAGTGCAGGACTGCCAAGTGAGCTTTTGCGCTTCCGCCCCGACATTTTGCAAGCGGAGTACAATTTAAAAGCCGCCGGCGCCAATATCGATGTGGCGCGCGCCAACTACTACCCAACCATCAGCCTTGCCAGCAGCGTTGGTGTGAGCAGCTCAAGCTTGAGCGATTTGTTCAAAAGTGGCGCATTTGGCTGGTCGATTGGTCCTAACTTAAGCGTGCCAATTTTTGATGGTGGCAGATTGAACGCCAACTATGAAGTGGCGCAAGTTGAGCGTCAGCAAGCGCTCACCACTTATGAAAGATCGATCCAAACGGCGTTTAAAGAGGTCTCAGACGTTCTTGCCAATCGCGCAACTTTAGGCGAGCAGCTCAATGCCCAGTACCGATTGCAAGATAACTTTGAGCAGACGTATCAAATCGCTGATGCCAGATTTAAAGCCGGTATCGCCAACTATTTGGACGTTCTTGATGCTCAGCGCTCGCTGTTTTCAACGCAGCAAGGCATTTTAAATTTGGAACTTCAAAAAATCATCAGCCAAATTGAGCTTTATCAAGCGCTTGGCGGTGGGGCGAACCTTGATATTCCAAAAGTGATTCCGGTATCGCAATATACTAACCTTGCGCAAATTGGCAATCAAAATCGCGGTAATGGCAGCGCTGAAGCAAAAGCCGCTTACGCCGTGGACGCTGCAAGCTCTGCTCGCGTGGCAACGCTTCCTGAAGCGGTCGCCATCAAGCAAGCCAAATTGCCTGCCAAAGCTGAGTTTGAACCAAAAGCGATCGTTGATGTCACCAAAGACGGCAAGCCTGACGCGACCGTTGGCGTCGTTACTCAAGAAACGCCGGTTGAGCAAGCGCCCGTGACCCCGATTGTTGAGAAATAATCTTGTAAAACCTTTAAAAAAGCCCTGCCCAACTGGTGGGGCTTTTTGCTTTTAAGACCCTATTTTTAGTATAGTAGTTTTATTTTTATCGCTTAATTTATAACCAGAGCCAACCTAGGAACTATTATGAGCTACACCTTTAACCGTCAATTTCCTGCCACTCGCCTACGCCGATTGCGTTACAACGACAATGTTCGCGCGATGATTCGCGAGGTGGAACTGCATCCAAAACACTTTATTGCCCCTGTTTTTGTGTTAGAAGGCGAAAATCAAAGACAAGCGGTCAAAAGTATGCCCGGCGTTGAGCGCTTATCGATTGATTTGTTGATTAAGTTTGCCAAAGAGTTGCTTGCCGAGGGCGTCACCACCATCGACATTTTCCCGGTGATTGACAACAGCTTAAAAACGCCGGATGGTAAAATTGCTTATGATGACAATGGTTTAACTGCACGAACAATCAAAGCGGTCAAAGATGCCATCCCTGAAATGGTGGTGATGACCGATGTGGCGCTCGACCCTTACACGTCACACGGTCAGGACGGTCTGCTTGATGATAACGACTACGTGGTCAATGACCCAACCGTTGAGGCGCTCGTAAAGCAAGCGCTCGTTCATGCCCGCGCTGGCGCTGATATCATCTCCCCAAGCGACATGATGGATGGTCGCATCAAAGCCATGCGCGATGCCTTTGAGACCGAAGGCTTTGCCAATACCGCGCTCATGGCATATTCCGCCAAATATGCTTCTGCTTACTATGGTCCTTTTCGTGATGCCGTTGGTAGTGCCGGCAATCTCAAAGGCGGTCATAAAAAACAGTATCAGATGGACTTTGGTAACCGCGCCGAAGCCCTGCATGAAGTCGCCTTAGATATCGCTGAGGGCGCGGACATGGTGATGATTAAACCCGGTCAGCCGTACCTTGATTTGATCCGCGAGGTCAAAAACACCTTTGGCGTGCCAACCTTTGCTTATCAAGTTTCCGGCGAATACGCCATGCACATGGCTGCCATTCAAAACGGTTGGTTGACCGACGCCGTTATTTTAGAATCGCTCATTGGCTTTCGCCGCGCCGGCGCCGATGGCATCTTGACTTATTTTGCGCTAGAGGCGGCGCGTCAGTTAAATAATATCTAATTTTGCAAAGCGTTTAAAATATAACTTTCAATAAAAACGTCAATGTTAAAATTGGCGTTTTTTATTTTATCAACCTACTTCTCTTGAAAACTTGCCATCAAAAACTACCGCGTGCAAGCGCGCAAAACCTCGCCGTTTTGCTTTATAATAGCCATCAAAGCGACCGCTAACCCATCTATTTTATTACCAATTATTTATTTTAACGCTGCTTGGCAAGGTGACGATTTCACTTTGCTTAAGTTGGCTTTTTTGCAAAAACGGAAAAACGTTATGAGTCAACTCAATCCTAAACAAAAAGAAGCGATGCTTTACGTTTCAGGACCTCTGCTCGTGCTTGCCGGCGCGGGCTCAGGCAAAACCTCAGTCATCACCAAAAAAATTGCCCATTTGATTGAAGATTGCAACATTCCGGCGGAGCGAATCACGGCGGTGACCTTTACCAACAAAGCCGCTCGCGAAATGAAAGCTCGCGTTGGCAAGCTGTTATCAAGCGATAAAATGCGCGGCTTGACCGTGTCGACCTTTCACCAATTTGGGCTGCAATTTTTGCGCTATGAGCTGTTGCACACGCCGCTGAAAGGCAATTTTACTATCATGGACAGCGATGACAGCAAGCGGCTGTTGATGGAGCTGATGATGCGCGATAACTTATCGGGCGCAGAAAGCCGCGAGCTGGTCGGCAAAGCCATTAAAATGATCTCAGATTGGAAAAACGATTTGATCGAACCTGCGCAAGCAGCGGAAACTTTAACCGACCCTGAGGATATGATTTTTGCGACGCTTTATGCGTTATATGAGCGCAATTTGCGGGCTTATAACGCCGTTGATTTTGATGATTTGATCGTTTTGCCGACCAAAATTTTACGCGAAAATCGTGAGCTTCGGGACAAATGGCAAAACCGAATCCGCTATTTGTTGGTGGATGAATACCAAGATACCAACACCGCTCAGTATGAAATGATTAAAAACTTGGTTGGCGTTCAAGGTCGCTTTACCGTCGTTGGCGATGATGACCAGTCGATTTATGCTTGGCGCGGGGCAAAACCTGAAAATATGGCGCTGTTAAAAGAAGATTTTCCGAAACTCAAAGTCATTAAACTTGAGCAAAATTACCGCTCAACCAACCGCATTTTGACCGCTGCCAACGCGGTGATTACCAATAACGAGCATTTATTTGAGAAAAAACTGTGGTCAGATAAAGGTCATGGCGAAAAAATCCGCATCATCAATTGCCGAAATGACGATGACGAAGCCGAGCGCGTGGCAAAAGAAATCGTCACTCATAAATTGCGTTATGGCAAAGAATGGGAAGATTATGCCGTACTTTACCGAAGCAACTTTCAAGCGCGAATGCTAGAAGCTCAGCTTCGGCAATTGCAAGTGCCGTATAAATTGTCGGGCGGTCAGTCGTTTTTTGCCAAAAGTGAAATCAAAGACATCATGGGCTATTTGCGACTGATTTTAAACCCTGAGGACGACAGTGCCTTTTTACGGATTATTAATACGCCAAAGCGCGGAATGGGACCTGCAACGCTTGAAAAATTGGGACTGTTTGCCCAAGAGCATAGCATCTCCCTGCTTGCTGCTTGCAGTCATTCGGGGCTTTCGCATGTGTTGCCAAGCAAAGCTTTTAGCACGCTTAAAGAATTTGGCGATTTTATCGAGCATTATACCCGCGAGCTTGACGGTCACGCTGATCCTGTGCCCCTCGTTCGGCAAATGATTGATGAAACGGGCTATATTGATTTTGTCCGAGCAGACGCCAAAACGCCGCAGCAAGAAAAAAACCGCTTGGACAACATCGACACCCTTTACGCCAGTATTCAAGCGCTGATTAACCGCGCTGAGGACGAGGACGACAAAACCATCGACAACGTTATCCGCAAATTGGTGCTCCTTGATATGCTTGAGCAGCAGCAAGAAGAAGAAAATACCAATAAGGTCAATTTGATGACCTTGCACGCGGCAAAAGGTCTTGAATTTAACTTTGTTTATATCATGGGGCTTGAAGAGGAAATGCTGCCGCACCGCAATTCCATCATCGGCGAGACAGTCGAAGAAGAACGGCGCTTGATGTATGTGGGCATCACCCGCGCCCGTCAAGAGCTGACCCTCACCCTTGCTGCTCAGCGCCGCGCTGGTGGTCAAATGCGAACGACATCCGAGTCACGGTTTTTAGAAGAGTTGCCCGATGACCATATCGATTGGCCTGCCAAAGCCAAAAAGAAAAGCGCGCAAAAAGACCCTGAAAAAGTCGCCGATGAATATTTAGCCAATATCCGAGCGCTGCTTGGCAATCGCTAGTTGCGATTAAATTTTAGCCCAAAGTCTTAAGCAAAGTTCAAGCGTAACGCATATCTTTACGCTAAAAGTCATCATTTTGATAAGTTAACATTTATGCCTGATTCTCGTCAAATGTTTCAAAAGCCAACCCTGTCCCCAAACTTATTGCCACAAGCGTTTGCCGCGGAATATAAGCTTTTGGCGTTGCAGCAGCTGGTTTCAGCAATGGACTGGGATCAGGTCACGCAGTTTTTGGCAGCGCAGTCCAAATTTGAGATTGCAAGCTTGCTTGAATCCTTTCCCACTCATGAGCGGCGCTTAATTTGGCAAGCGTTGTCAGAGGCGCGCAAAGGCGAAGTGCTTGCCGAGCTTGATTTTGACATCCGGCAAGCGCTGGCTGAAACCATGTCCTCCGAGCAGCTGCAGCAAGTATCGCAAGCGCTTGATGCTCAGGATTTGTCCGAGATTTTAGATACGGTCAGCTCAAGCGTCCGCAGCGATGTTTTAGCAAGCCTTGATGTCGGCATTCAGCAGCAAATCCGTCAGCTCGACACCTATGAAGACTGGGAAGTGGGCAGTTATATGGATCCTGATAGTGTGCAAATCTATCAAGATTTAACCTTATTTGAGGTGCAATCTTGGCTGCGCAACAATGCTGACATGATGGATGAAAAAAGCGATGCGCTTTTGGTCGTTGATCGTCATCAGCAACTGCTTGGCTTGCTAAACTTGGTCGATTTAATCAAACAAAACCAATCTAAGCACGTAGCAAGCTTTATTAAAACAGCAGTAACCGTTAATGACCGTTTGGATATTCAAGATGCCGCAGCAATTTTTCGCTCAGAGGACATCCGATTTGCACCTGTGATTAATCATCATGGTGAGTTGGTTGGGCAATTAAACGGCGCGGATATTATGGAAATCATCCAAGATGACGTCGATCACACGATGAAAAATTTGGCGGGCGTTAGCCAAGATGAGGAGCTGTTTGCCCCGATTTTAACCAGTGCCAAAAGCCGAAGCATTTGGCTTGGCATCAATTTGGGAACGGCGCTGCTTGCGGCGCTGGTCATCGGTCAGTTTGAGGCAGTATTGGCAAAGGTCGTTGCGCTTGCCATTTTGATGCCAGTGGTTGCCAGCATGGGCGGGATTGCCGGCTCACAAACGTTAACCGTGGTCATTCGCGGTCTTGCAATGGGTCAGATCGGCGGCTCCAACCGATGGTGGCTGTTTAATAAAGAGCTTTGGGTCGGCGCGATTAATGGGGTGATTTGGGCGGTGATTATGGCAGTCATTGCCCAATTTTGGTTTCATGATGTTAAAATCAGCGCCGTCATCGCCCTTGCCATTGCCATCAATATGACCGCTGCTAATGTTTCGGGGATCAGCATCCCGCTGCTGCTCAAGCGCATGAACATTGATCCTGCGCTATCGGCTTCAGTGATCTTAACGACGGTTACCGACATCGTTGGCTTTATGTCATTTTTAGGATTGGCAAGCGCGCTGATTCTTTAATTTTTTATTTTAAATTTACAAGTGAGATGTTATGCAAGCCGTTCAAGTCAAAGTGCTCAACCCCAAACTATTAGCAAATAAAGATATGCTGCCAACCCGCGCCACTGACGGCTCAGCAGGGATCGATTTGCGCGCCTGCATTGATGCGCCCATCACCATTAAAGCGGGCAGCACCCAGCTGATTGGCACAGGACTTGCCGTTTATATCGCCGACCCCAACTTTGCCGGCATGATTTTGCCGCGATCGGGACTGGGTCATAAGCATGGCATCGTTCTTGGCAATTTGGTTGGGCTGATTGATGCTGATTATCAAGGCGAGCTTTTGGTGAGCATTTGGAACCGCAGCGATTGCGATTTTGAATTGCAACCCTTTGAGCGAATGGCGCAATATATTGTCGTTCCCATCGCCAGGCCTCACTTTGAAATCGTTGACGACTTTAGCAACGACAGCCTTCGCGGTGCAGGCGGCTTTGGGCATTCTGGTCGGCAATAGCCAATTTTTGCTTATGGTTAAGATTTATCGACACTATTGGCAATTAAAATACGCTAAACTAAAGTTTTTAGCATAAGGAGCGCATGATGACCAGCTTTTGCAAGCAACGCTCCTTATTTCGCGCTTATGACATTCGCGGTCATCATAAGCTGTTTACCGATGAATTTATCCGCGCCTTGGCAGTTGCCTTTGCCAAACTTTTTAATGAGCTAAACTTTAGCGGTCAAACGATTGTTATTGGTTTTGATGTTCGGCTAAAAAGTGAACATATAGCGCAAAACCTAGCAAAATCATTATCAACTTTTGGCTTTAAGATTAATATTTTGGGGCTTGTGACCACGCCGATGATGGCATTTTGGGCGCAAGAGTTTGACGGTCATGGCATTATGGTGACCGCAAGCCACTCAGACAAAGACACCCTTGGCATTAAATGGGTCATGGATAACGCCTCAGCCAGTGAAGCCAATATTAGCGCGCTGTTTGAAAATTTAGCTGAGACGTCAAAGAACTTTAAGCTCACTCCTAAACATATTGCTTATTTGCCTGCTCAAGAAGTTGCCAATCGTTATATTGACGCCATCGCCCAAGTTTTCACCAAAATTTATCCCAAATCTAACCCAAAACTGCCTTTTACCATTGTCATCGACTGCATGAATGGCGCGACTTGCTGCATTGCCAAAGCGCTATTTTCACGGTTTTGTCAGCGCGTAATTTTAATTAATGACACCCCCGACGGCAAATTTCCGAACGGTAATCCTGATCCCACCGAGCCAAACCGTTTGGCAGAACTTCAGCAATCGGTCATTGTGTTAGAAGCCGATTTGGGGCTTGCTTTTGATGGCGACGGCGACCGCCTGATGATTGTGGACAATCGCGGCAAGGTGGTGGCGCCCGATCATTTGTTATATTTGTTGGCAAACGCGGCAATGACTTGCCAGCACTCCATTAACGCCAATCAAATTTTATTTGATATTAAATGCTCGCATCATTTGCCAAAGCTGTTAACTGCTTTGGGAGCAGAGCCTGTTATGACTCGAACTGGCAGTAGCATTTTGCGTCAAGAGCTAGATAATCGCCAAGACCGCGCGCTATTTGCAGGCGAGTTGTCAGGGCATTTTATTTTTAATGATGGCTTATTTATCCGTTTTGATGATGCCATTTATGCCAGTTTACGGCTGCTGTTTTGGCTAAATAACCAACGTTATCAAGCCCTCCAAAGCCACCAAATTCGATCGAAGGCCCTCACAGACAATTGGGGCGAACCAAAACCGCAGCATTGCTATCAGTTAACTGACATCACCCAATCGCTGCCGTTAATGGTCAGTACTGCTGATCATTATTTGCCACTTGATAACGCATCTACCGACAAAGCGCCACCGGCTTGCTCAATCGTGACCCATCTTGCGTTATTTTGCCAATATTTACAATCACTTGTAATCACTTTTAATCATACTAACCCCATTACGCTTTGCAGCTGCAAAAACTGCCCAAAAATTATCATTTCAAAATCTCAAGCCTTACAGCTTTTGCCAAAAGACACGGTTTTAAGCTGCATTGATGGCGTTCGGCTTGACTTTGCGCGGGGCTTTGGCGTGATTCGCAAATCCAACACCAGTCACAGCTTAACCGTTCGCTTTGCAGGCGATAGTTTGGCAGATTTGCTTGACGTTCGCGCGCGCTTTGTGGCGCTTTGCCAATGGTTTGATGCTGATTTGGCGCAAAACATTGCCAAGGTTGCCCCGCAATACTGAAGGTTATCAATTGGGAAAAGCCATTTTTTCAGGTATAGTTAAAGTCATTTTTTAAATTATTTCGCCAAAACCTTAAAAAATACGAAAGGAGCTCGGATGTCGCTTAATTTAGATGACGCAAAAATCACCGCTGAGGTACTCACCACCGCCCTGCCCTACATTCAGCGTTTTGAAGACAAGCTGATCGTGGTCAAATACGGCGGCAATGCCATGACTGACCCTGAGCTTGAAAGCTCATTTGCCCGCGATATCGTGCTGCTAAAAACGGTTGGTATGCATCCGGTCGTGGTTCACGGCGGCGGACCACAAGTGGACAGCTTGCTCAAAGAATTGGGGCGGCAATCTGATCGCATCGATGGCATGCGCGTGACCGACAAAGCCACCATGGATGTGGTCGAAATGGTACTTGGTGGCAGCGTGAACAAATCTATCGTCAGCCTCATTAACAAACACGGCGGTCGCGCGATTGGTCTTACCGGAAAAGACGCCAATTTAATCCGCGCCAAAAAGCTACTCATGTATAAAAATGATGACAAAGGCAACGCCACGCCAATTGATTTGGGATTTGTTGGCGATGTGGTCAGCGTCAATAAAGATGTGATTAACATGCTGATTGCTGCTGATTTTATCCCTGTAATTGCGCCACTTGGGGTCGATTCTGACGGCAACACGTATAATATCAATGCCGATTTGGTCGCCGGAAAAGTTGCTGAGTTTTTACAAGCTGAAAAACTCATGCTGCTCACCAATATCAAAGGCGTGCTCGGTCGCGATGGTAATGTGGTCACGGGACTTACGCCAACGAAAGTCGATGCGCTGATTGAGGATGGCACGATTTCAGGCGGGATGATTCCCAAAATTGGTTGCGCCCTTGATGCCGTTCGCGGCGGCGTGAAAAGCGCGGTCATTGTTGATGGTCGCGTCCCGCATGCCACGTTGCTTGAAATCTTTACCGATAAAGGGGTTGGAACGCTGATCAGCCGCGATCTGGACAAAGCTCGTAGCTAATTGCTTGATTAACTGCCAATTCAGCCCCCCCTTTTATTCTTTTAATATAAGCCGCGCTCAAAGCATTTAGGAGGTCTTAATGTCACTTTGGCTTTGGTGCGTGCTATTTATTATCGAAAGCCTGTATTGCTGGTGGATCATTGGCTTTGGCGGCGCGCGCTGGATTGAAGGTTGGAAATCATTTTTTATGATTGACTGGTTTGCCCTTGATTGGACGGCAGAGCAAATCCGCCTTTATATGCTGATTATTTGGTGCTTTAGCGTTATTTGGTTTTTGCTTGGAATCATAAAGCCCGAGCTTCGCGGAAGTTAGCTCAGGCTTTTTTATGACCTAACTATATTAATAAGCGCAAATTTCTATGTTTGAGTAGCTGCTATTGCCATAGACTTTGATGAGATGATTGCCTTTATTTTTGGTGTAAAAATAGCTTTCATCGTCATAATACTCGCCATCAAGACGACCTTTGGGATCGGTAACATAAGCCACGCGAATTTGATCGCGACCGACATTACGAACGACCAGCTCTTGCTGCGGCATCAGCCACAAGCGAAAGGTCTTACCGTTTTTGATGTTCCCTGCAAAATTACCACAATAACTGTCTTTGGCAAAGGTGATTTTGGTTGAGGTTTCCGCCGCTTGAGCATTAACGCCCATCATTGCGGCGGCAATAAGCATCGCACTTAGCATCATTGATTTCATGACAACCCCCTAAATTGATGTTGGTAGGTTGACTTTAAGTTTTTCAAGGTGTTAAAAAAATGAATAAAGTCAACCTTATTGAGGTTACCGCTGTCCTGTTATCATAAGCTAAATTCGAGCAGATGAATACAACCGTTACGAAATTGCAGCAATTATGGCGTCATGATCAAAGCCAATTGTGGCAACAGTTTTAGTCTTATCCTGTCCTAAAATAATCGGGCGTTTAATCAAGTTTGGCTGAGCAATCATTAAATCTTTGGCGGCGTTGTCATCAATGCTTGCGGCGTTTTTTTCTTCATCGCTTAAATTTCGCCAAGTCGTGCTGCGTTTGTTCAAAACCTTATCCATACCAAACTCACTGATAAATGTATCAAGCAACTCTTGAGTCATTTCTTGTTTTTTAAAGTCAAAAAAGTCGTAAGTGATTTGCTGATCGTCTAAAATGGTTAGCGCTTTTTTGACGCTGCTGCAATTTTTAATGCCGTAAACGGTGAGGGTCATGGAATTTTCCTTCTTTTAGGTGGGTTTTAACTTGAATACGCAATAAAATTTCTGCAATAAGCACGGTTGCGATTCACGAGAGCGTCGCAATTTTTGCCAAATTACGCTATGCTATGGCAGTATTTTTTTTGAATTTTTATTTTCCAAATTGAGCCAATTATGAGCAGCACCGTCACCGATTCTATAACTCCCGCCAATCATTTGTATCAACCAAGCTTAATCGAAGCCGCTCAGCAAGCCAAATGGGCAGCTGACAAGCGTTTTGAGGTCGACAACGCGCCAAGTGATAAGTCTTCGCGCTATATGCTCTCGATGTTCCCGTATCCAAGCGGCAAGCTGCATATGGGTCACGTTCGCAATTATACCATCTCTGACGTCTTAAGCCGCTATTACCGTTTAAAAGGCTTTGAGGTCATGCAGCCTATGGGTTGGGACGCGTTTGGCTTGCCTGCTGAAAACGCCGCGATTGCCAACCAAACGCCGCCTGCGGCTTGGACTTATGCCAACATTGATAACATGCGCGCTCAGTTAAAATTGCTTGGATTGTCCATCGATTGGTCACGCGAATTTGCCACTTGTAGCCCGGATTATTACCGCTGGGAGCAGTGGTTATTTTTGCAATTGTATAAAAAAGGCTTGGTTTATAAAAAGCTTGCGACCGTTAACTGGGATCCGGTTGACAATACCGTTCTTGCTAACGAGCAGGTCATCGATGGTAAAGGCTGGCGCAGCGGTGCTCCGGTTGAAAAACGCGACATTCCGATGTACTACTTTAACATTACCGATTATGCCGATGAGCTGCTTGATGATTTGGACAAATTAGAAGGTCATTGGCCATCAGAAGTCATCACCATGCAGCGCAATTGGATTGGTCGCAGCGCGGGAATGGAAGTTCATTTCCCTTATCATATCAATGGCGAGGACGGCACGCTTGATGTGTTTACCACGCGACCCGATACCTTGATGGGCGTAACTTACGTGGCGGTAGCAGCTGAGCATCCCCTTGCACAAATGGCGGCGGAAAAAGACCCAGAGATTGCAAAATTCTGCGCCGAATGTAAAAAAGGCTCGGTTGCTGAAGCCGATTTGGCAAAAGCTGAAAAAGTCGGCATGGCAACGGGCTTTAGCGTGACCCATCCGTTAACTGGCGAAAAAGTTCCGGTTTGGGTTGCCAACTACGTGCTGATGAGTTATGGCTCGGGCGCGGTGATGGCCGTTCCGGCGCATGATGAGCGCGATTATGAATTTGCAACCAAATATAATTTGCCCATCAAGCAGGTGATTGACATTCCGGATAATTATTTTGCCGATAAAGCCGCTGATGACGACAATCGCGCTTATACGGAGCGCAACACGTTGGTCAATTCTGGCGACTTTACTGGAATGAATTTTGAGGAAGCATTTTCAGCGATGCTTGCCAAGCTTGAGCCGATGGGACTTGCTAATAAAAAAATCCAATACCGCCTTCGTGATTGGGGCGTGTCACGCCAGCGTTATTGGGGCTGCCCTATCCCCATGGTAAACTGCGAGCATTGTGGCACCGTTCCGGTTGATGAAGCTGATTTGCCAGTCGTGTTGCCAACCGACGTCGTTCCCGATGGTCGCGGCAACCCGCTAAAAGACATCCCTGAATTTGTAAATACCCAATGCCCAAAATGCGGTAACGACGCGCGCCGTGAAACCGATACTTTTGATACCTTTGTTGAATCCAGCTGGTATTACGCGCGCTTTGCCAGTCCAAACGATGACCAAAGCATGGTCAATAAATCTGCGGCAAACAAATGGCTGCCAGTTGACCAATATATTGGCGGCGTTGAGCACGCGGTTATGCATCTGCTTTACGCGCGCTTTTTCCATAAGCTGATGCGCGATGAGTCACTGGTTATGGGTGATGAGCCATTTGCTAACCTAATGACCCAAGGCATGGTACTTGCCGGAACGTTTTATCGCTCAAACCCTGATGGCAGCACCACCTATTATTTCCCGCAAGACATTGATATTGATTACAACGACCGCGGTCAGCCAATAAGCGCCGTGCTCAAATCAGACGGTCAGCCTGTAACCATTGGCAAAATTGAAAAAATGTCTAAGTCAAAAAATAATGGCGTTGACCCACAAACCACCATCGATCAATATGGCGCGGATACCGTTCGCCTTTATACCTTGTTTACTGCCCCTGCTGACCAAACTTTAGAGTGGTCAGATGACGCGCTTAAAGGTCCTTATAACTTTGTAAAAAAAGTTTGGCGAATTGCGAGCGAACACTTGCAAGCGCTAAAAGACGCTGGCATTGAGCTTGATACGATTAACCAAGGCAATATCAACAAAGACAACTTGTCAAAAGCGGCGAAAAACTTGCGCCGAAAAACGCACGAAACCATTGCCAAAATTGACAGTGATTTGGGCGACAGACTCGCGCTAAATACGCCAGTTTCAAGCCTCATGGAGCTTGCCAACGAGCTCGCCAGCTTTAGCGCCGGAAATTTTGATGACTTAACCGTTGAGCACGAAGCACTCATTGATTTACTTATTATGCTTAGCGTTTACGCGCCGCACGTGGGCGAGCATTTACTTGAAGAACTAGGGATCGACACCAAAACGCTGGTCTATCCTGCCGTTGATCAAACCGCCTTGGTTCAAGACAGCATTACCATGGTCGTTCAAGTTAATGGTAAAGTTCGCGGTAAAATGGAAGTAGCACCAAACACCGATAGCGAAACGCTTAAAGCAAAAGCACGAGCCATTGAGGGCGTAGCGAAGTTTTTAACGGGCGAGATTAAAAAAGAAATCGTCGTTCCTAATAAACTGGTCAATATCGTCGTTGCCGGTTAATTTGGCATTATTTAACAAAGACAGCTTAAAAAGGACAGCTCAATGAACCCTCAAACCTTGATAAAAGCAGCGCTTGTTGCCGCCGTTTTGGCGACAAGCTCGTTTGGCTTAACCGGCTGCGGCTTTCATCTGCGCGGGTTTGAGGCGCCGCTGCATTTTGATGTTGCCAAAACGGTGGTTAATATCGAAGACAACAAAACGGCATTTCCATTAAAACTGCCCCTATCCAAGCGACTTTCGGCACTTGGCGCTCAAGTTATTGACGGTATGAGCGTTTCAAGCGACAATTTACCTGCTGAGCCACTTGCCGCCATTACGGTAAAAAATGTTCAGTTTCGCCGCTATGAGCTGGTCGGCGTATTAACCGAGATTCGCTTGGTGCTGTCGGCGGATGTGACGTACCAAACGCTGCAAAATGGCGAGCCGGTAACACTCAGCAACCCCATCCAAGTTGAGCGCAGTTATCAATATAACGAAGCCTCGGTGAGCACCGAAGACCAACAAGGCAGCCAAATCCGCGATTGGCTTTATGACAGTTTAGCGCGGCGAATTAGCGACCAATACGTGGCGATTGGCTTACCAAACACCGTGTCAACGCCTGCTAAGCCTATGATTAAACCATAACTGAATATGCAGCAAACCTTTATCCAAGCTTACGCCAAACTGTCGCAGCCAAAGGTTGCCACGGCAGGGCTTTGGCTGGCTCAAGGGGATGAGCCGCTACTTCAACAATGGCTCATTGATGATTTGCGAGATCATTGGCAACATGAGCTTCGCGCTATCAAACGCTTTGAATTGGTGTCCGCAAAAAGCTGGCATGAGGTGATGAGCGAGCTTGGCACGCAGTCTCTATTTGATGATGCCAGCGCACTAATTGTCACTGGCAATCACAAACCGGATAAAGCCATCATCAGTGAAATTGAGCACTTTGCCACAGATATTGATGAGCGCTCGCATAGCCTGCTTTGGCTGCTTCCCAAAGTCGATAAAAAAAGCCAAGCCAGCAAGTGGCTAGCGCCATTTATTAAGTTTGGTCATGTCATTGATTGCAACCTTTATGACGAGCGCGGTCGTCAGCAAATCTTGCAATTAAAAGCTGAGCGCTTTGGGCTTCGGTTATCAAGTGATGCTTGGCAGCTGTTAATCTCACACACCGAACACAACTTGCTTGGTGCTTATCAAACCCTTTGGCGGCTGTCATATTTGTTTGCACCGCAAATTGCCGCTGAACAATCGGGTAATGCGCCGAGCCATCCTGTTGCTATCGATATTGAGGACTTGCAAGCTGCACTTGTGAGCGACGCTCAGTTTAGCGTTTTTGATTTGTCTGATGCGATGCTTGCAGGAAACAGCGTTCAAGTGGTCAAAATCATGCAAGCGCTTCAAGACAGTGATGAGCCGGCGACCTTGGTACTTTGGGCAATCAGCAAAGACATGCGCGCTATTTTGGCATTGATGGACGGCAAAGACCCGCAATCGCTTGGCATTTGGCGCAGCAAACAAGGGCTTTATCAAAATGCTTGTCGCCGTCAATCGCGCGCTCAAACTGAGCTTTGGTTTGAGCTGCTTTATCGCTGTGATTCGGCGGTTAAAGGCGTGATTGCGCAAAATCCATGGGAGCTGTTATTGCAAGCGGCGCTGTTGGTCACAGGAAAATCCTTATTTTCACTCTCACAACATTTTTAAACCACTATAAAGCGCATTTTTTAACTTATTTTTAAACTACCGCTGATTGATATTTGTTTGAGCTTTTTTCGCTTAACCTTTCGCAAACTAATAGCCATTCCCTTTTGCCCGCCAAGTCTTTAGTATAGTTTATTTGAATAACGGTTTATTTAAACTATAAAACGTCATCTTGCTGATTTTACTGGTAATTATTACTAGCATCGTTATTTAATTGAAATTTTGTCGCTAAAACTTTTGTAGATTGATTGGGAATAAAGTGGTTGTTATGCAAAACATCAAAAAAAAGGCGCTCATTAAATGGGGCGTGATCGCGCTGATCGCCGTGATTTTGGCAGTCGTCCTTTACAAAATGTTCAAGCCAAAAGAGCAAGCTCCCAACTACTTGACGGCAACCGCAGAACTTGGCGACATTGAAAATAATGTGATGGCATCGGGGAAAGTCAAAGCGCTTAACACCGTCGATGTCGGCGCTCAGGTGTCAGGCGAGGTCAAACGCTTATTTGTTAAGGTTGGCGATGAGGTTCAAAAAGGCGATTTGATTGCCCAAATTGACCAAGTGACCCAAAAAAACAACTTAAGCAATGAGCAAGCCAGCCTTGAGCAAAGTCAAGCCGCTATTGAAAGCGCGGAAGCCGAGCTTCAAAGCCGAGCGGCAAGTCTCAAAAGCGCTCAAGCGGATTTGGCAAGTAAGCAATCAGAGCTCAAGCAAGCGCAGTCCGATTTTCAGCGCCTGCAATCTTTGCTCGATATTGATGCCATCTCTCAGCAAGAGTTTGCGACCCAAGCGACCAAAGTTGATACTGCAAAAGCCGCCGTTGCCAATTCGCTTGCCGCAATTGACTCCGCTCAAGCCGCGATTGCCACCACCCGCGCCAATATCAATAGCCAACGTGCCGCCCTTAAAAAATCACAAACCAACGTCAGCACCGCTCAAGAGGATTTAAGCTACACCACCATTCGCGCGCCGATGTCTGGAACGGTTGTTTCTATCACCACTGAACAAGGCACGACGGTAAACGCCAACCAGTCCGCACCAACTATCGTCACCCTAGCCGATTTGTCCACCGTTCGCATCAACGCTCAGATTTCAGAAGCGGACGTGATTAATGTTCAAGCCGGAATGCCAGTTTATTTTAATATCATTGGCAATCCCGATCAAAAATACGACGCCACGCTCAAAGCCATCGAGCCTGCGCCCGAGGTCATCAGCGAAACCAGCTCCACCGATTCAGCGATTTATTACGTTGGCTACATCGAAGTGCCAAACGCTGAGCGCCGCTTTCGCATTGACATGACCGCTCAAGTTTACGTTATCGTCAACCAAGCCAAAAATGCCTTATTGATTCCCTCGGCAGCATTGCAGCCTTTTTCTGGTGGCAAATCTGGTCGTGGAAACCGCTCAGCAAAATCAGGAAGCAACTCAGGAAGCAATAATTCAGGAAACAACAAAGCAGGCAATAAAGGAAGCAGCGCTAATAACGCCGATACCAACAACCGCCAAGCCGCTACAACTAACAAATATATGGTTCGCGTTTTAAAATCTGATGGCAGTGTTGTTGCTACGCCCGTCACCGTTGGCATCAATAACCGTGTCAATGCGCAAATTTTAAGCGGCTTAAAAGTGGGCGATGAAATTATTTTAAGTGAAGAGGATTCAGGTCAAGGTAAAAAAGGCGGCAATCGCGGTCCTAGAATGTTTTAAATAATGTTGAGCCAAACCAATTAACCTATGATAAAAAACTGCATAAATGATAGGCAAAAGTAACATGAGTAACCAAGAAAAAGCGCCATTGATGCAGGTCAACGGGCTGATTAAAGAGTTTCGCGCCGGCGAGCAAATCATCCGCGTGCTTCACGGCATTGATTTGAGCATTTATCAAGGTGAGATGGTCGCCATCATTGGGCAATCAGGCTCCGGCAAATCCACGCTCATGAACATTTTGGGCTGCCTTGATAAAGCCAGTGCCGGCGACTATCAAATCTTTGGCAAATCCGTCAGTCGCCTTGATGCCGATGAGCTTGCCAAATTGCGCCGCGAGCATTTTGGCTTTATTTTTCAGCGTTATCACTTACTTGGCGACATCAATGCTGAGGGCAACGTTGCCGTTCCTGCCGTTTATGCCGGAATGGACAACCAAGCCCGAAGCGATCGCGCTAAAAAACTGCTCGCCGATTTAGGACTTGGCGATAAAACGGGCAACCGACCAAGCCAATTGTCCGGCGGTCAGCAGCAGCGCGTTTCTATCGCACGGGCGCTTATGAACGGCGGCGACATCATTTTAGCGGATGAACCCACAGGAGCGCTTGACAGCAAATCGGGCGCCGATGTCATGCAAATTTTACGCGATTTAAATGACGCCGGTCACACCATCATCATGGTGACCCACGACCCAAGCATTGCTGAGCAAGCCGACCGCGTCATTGAGATTAAAGACGGCTTAATCATCAAAGATTACTTAACCGGTCAACAAAAAAGTGCCAAAGCCGCCCCTGCGCCTGTATTAAGCCGCCACCAAAAAAGCGCTTTTGGCAGCTTTATTGACCGCTTACTTGAAGCCTTTAAAATGTCGCTTCTTGCCATGCGCGCTCATAAAATGCGAACGCTGTTAACCATGCTTGGCATCATCATTGGGATTGCCTCCGTTGTTTCTGTTGTCGGTCTTGGCAAAGGCTCCCAAGCACAAATTTTAAATGACATCAGCTCCCTTGGCACCAACACCATCACCGTCAACGATGGCTACCCGTTTGGCGATCCTAGGCGACAATATAATGATAAAAACTTAACGCCTCAAGATGCCCAAGCCGTTGCCGACCAGCCTTATATTGTCAGCGTCAGCCCACAATTAAGCAGCAATACCAACATTCGCTACCGAAATATTGAAGAAGCGGCAAGCGTGAGCGGCGTTGGTCAAGATTATTTGGCGGTCAGCGGTGAGACTTTAGTTCAAGGTCAAGGGTTTGATGAGCAAAGCATTTTACGCCGAACCCAAGACATCATCATTGATGACAATGCCAAAACGACCTTTTTTTCTGACAATCCCAATCCTATTGGAGAAGTGCTCCTTATCGGCAGCGTTCCTGGTCGCGTTATTGGCGTTCTTGCGCCCAACAACTCAGGATTTGCCCGCAATAGCGACACCCCGACCATTTACATGCCCTACACCACCATGATGTCGCGAATTAAGGGGACATCCTATATCGAAAGCTTTATTGCCCTTATTGACAATAACATTTCCTCCAGTGCGGCTGAATCTGCCATTAAAACGTTGATTGAAAGCCGCCACGGAACGGACGACTTTCGCATTCGCAACTCTGACTCCATCCGCCAAACGATTGAGGCGACCACCAGCACCATGACCTTGCTGATTTCCTCAATTGCCATTATTTCCTTGATCGTTGGCGGCATTGGGGTTATGAACATCATGCTCGTTTCGGTCACTGAGCGCACCAATGAGATTGGTGTTCGTATGGCAGTTGGCGCACGTCAAAGCGACATTATGCAGCAATTTTTAATTGAAGCCATTTTGGTTTGTATTTTAGGCGGTCTGTTAGGGATTGGCTTGGCTTATGCCATTGGCGAGCTGATTAACCGCGTTGCAGGCGACAGCTTTCAAGTCATTTACTCGCCGACATCCATTATTGCCGCGTTTTTATGCTCAACGCTTATTGGTGTCGTTTTTGGCTTTCTACCCGCGCGAAATGCAGCAAGACTTGACCCTGTTGATGCCTTATCACGCGATTAAATGTGCTTTAAACCCCATATTTGCCTAAAAACTAAATTATTTTAAAAAAACTTGGATTTTTTTTGCAATCGGGGTTGTAATTGTGACAATTCTCTATATAATGTGCTCTCACGATTAGCGATACAGCTAAATGTTTTAGCGCTTTTCAGGGCCGTTAGCTCAGTTGGTAGAGCAGTAGACTTTTAATCTATTGGTCCCGCGTTCGAGTCGCGGACGGCCCACCATTTTAGTAGTAAACTCGTTAAGTATTTTGCCCTACTCGGTATTAACTTAATAAGTTTAGTTTTAAACGATTTTCTTTTAAGAAAATTATTCTTGCGAAGACTTAATGTTTAGATTTAAGTTACTAGCAAGGCTTTTGGAATTCTTAGTTAAAGAATTTTCCTTACGAGACTAAAATTGCACTGCAATTTTTTAACCTCTCTTAGGGCCGTTAGCTCAGTTGGTAGAGCAGTAGACTTTTAATCTATTGGTCCCGCGTTCGAGTCGCGGACGGCCCACCATTTTTTAAAGCCCAACCACTATTTTGGTTGGGCTTTTTTTTATGACCTTAACAAAGCAATTCCCGCTAAAATTAAGGTTTAAAAATGCCTTTTGATCCGCTACGCCAAAGTAGCTTATGAATAATCGTGTCTTTTACCGTTCGCGGCTGTTTTGGAGCGTTCCTAATCAGCGTATCAAAGGTTGCCTCATCAATCGCTAATTTGCCGCCATGAGCCATCAACACACAAGATGGCTTTAGTGCTTTGATCTTTTGTAGTGACTCAATATAAACTTTTGGGTCATAGATTGGAAACGGCGCAACAAATTTATGGCGAAGCTTAATAATTAAATCGGCGGTATAAACATGAGCGCTTGGCTTATGAAATAAAGACAAATCACGATCGGTATGACCTTGGGTTTCAAGAACCTGCCAATCATCAAACAAAGGCAGCTTATCACCATCACAAACCGTTTTATCAGGAATGAGCGTTGCCGGATACCACAAGTTTTTTAGTGGTTTTTGTTGCCGATATGCCACATAGTACGCAAGCCCCGTATCGACCAAATGCATCATACGACCGCCAATACCGCCATACCACGGTGATGATCGCGCCGAACTGACAATCAGGCAACCCGTCGCCCGTTTGAGCTTAAGTGCGCCGCCGGCATGATCAGGATGCATATGACTGACCACAACCACCTTTAAATCGCTGATAGGACGCTGAAGCTCAAAGCGAATAAAATCTAGTACCATCGGCACATCGGGGCGACAGCAACCATCAAGCAGCAGCAATTTATCGGAATAAACCGCCAAATAAATGCTTTGAATATGACCATCTAAGGTAATGATGCTGTCAAGCATTGAAATCATCCTTGATAAAAAACAGGAGCGTCTTACTATTTTAATCAAGATAATTGGCTAATTTTTAATTTTAAATGACTGACTCATCTAAAGTCATTTTTAAAATGGTTTGCAATAAAAAACCCAGCACTTGGCTGAGTTTTTTATTAATACTTTAAACACTTAGGCAAGATCACGAACTTTTGGCTCACGCTCCCAGAGTCTTGATTTGGCATTATCAATAAAGCTGTCCAAATCCGATAGTGGCGTGACAAAGCTGTCTTTTTCAATCGGCAGTTTGCTTAAGATAAACTCATCCGTCGCGCCGCAGTACGCAATGGCTTTACAATGGGCATAAGCATCGGTGAACCAATCTTGAGCCGCGCTGTCATTGGCAAGCTTTTTCGCTTCATCTGGCATGATAATGCTCACAACGGCATCAAATAGCACCGATGGCGCTCCTGATAAGCGTTCATCGGCTTGGATTCGCGTGCCATCATCGAGGATTACTTCTTTGGTTGCTGCAACGATTTTAACCATTGCACCCTCTTTCATCGCCGCCTCTTCAAACTTTTTGATTTCGCTATGTTTTGAGCCTTTCGCAACCAAAATACCCACTAAGCGGCTTTGTAACGATTTTGGCGACCGACCAATGGTTTGTAGCGGCTTTGACGTTGGTAAATCTTGAACCGGAGCCGCAGCTTCTGCAGGCTCTGGCAATTCCATACCAAGGGCGGTTGCAACACGAGTTGCCAAATCCTCATCAATATTGCGCAAATGACCAAGCATTCTGGTGCGAACGTGCGGCGTATCGACTTTGCTCAATTCAAAGGTAAAGGCAGAAGCGATATGAGCTTGCTCAGCGGGCGTCTGGCTTTTATAAAACATGCGCGGCTGGCTGTAATGATCAGCAAAGCTTTCAGCGCGAATCCGACCTTTAACGCCATCATCAAGCTGTTCAGGGAATGACTTAAATCCACGTTTAATGCTTTCGCGTGGTCGCGTCAAATCAAGACTTTGCGGCTCATAAAGCGTTCGCGTTTTTGGGACTTGCATTTGCATATGACCATCTTGCTGATTGTTAGCAAAGGGACATTTTGGCGCATTAATTGGAATTTGAACAAAGTTTGGCGATCCCAATCGCGACAGCTGTGTATCAAGATAGCTGAACAATCGACCTTGTAACAATGGATCATTACTAAAATCAATCCCTGGCGGCAAATGCGATGGACAAAATGCCACCTGCTCCGTCTCAGCAAAAAAGTTGTCTGGATTGCGATTGAGCACCATTTTGCCGACGATTTTTACAGGAACCAATTCTTCAGGGATCAATTTGGTCGCGTCTAAATGATCAAATGGGAATTTTTCTGCCTCTTCTTCAGTGAATAACTGAACGCCAAATTCCCATTCAGGAAATTTTCCATGGTCAATCGACTCGTATAAATCACGGCGATTGTAATCAGGATCAGCGCCTGATATTTTTACAGCTTCATCCCAAATGAGCGATTGAACCCCGTTAACAGGTTTCCAATGAAAACGGACAAAGGTGCTTTTGCCTTCAGCATTAATAAAGCGATAGCTATGGATGCCAAAGCCTTCCATCATGCTAAAGCTGCGCGGGATTGCGCGATCACTCATCAGCCAAATCAAGTTGTGCATAGTTTCAGGCGTCAGCGATACAAAATCCCAAAACGTATCATGAGCAGAGGCAGCTTGTGGAAAGCCACGATCTGGCTCAGGCTTAACGGCATGGATCAAATCAGGGAACTTGATCGCATCTTGAATAAAGAAAATTGGCATATTATTGCCAACGATATCCCAATTGCCCTCTTCGGTATAAATTTTTACAGCAAATCCGCGAACGTCTCGCGGGGTATCTTTTGAGCCTTTATTGCCCGCAACGGTCGAAAAACGCGTAAATAGCGGCGTTTGTTTTCCCGTTTCAGTCAAGATTTTAGCAGTAGTATATTCAGCAAGTGATTCAGTCAGCTCAAAATAACCGTGAGCCGCGCTGCCTCGGGCATGAACGATTCGCTCGGGGATCCGTTCATGATCAAAGTGATTGATTTTTTCGCGAAGTACAAAATCCTCAAGCAGCGTTGGACCACGAGGATTGGCTTTTAAAGAGTTTTGGTTGTCAGAGATTGCCACACCCTGTTGGGTCGTGAGCACTTTGCCATTATCATCAGCGCGTTGGTGAGTCTCACCGCCATTGCCGCGCGACATGTTCATGGATTTGGCGGGGTCTGTGTGATCAATTGTTGTTTTCATCAGAAGTCCTAGCTGGTCTTGTTTATTATTATTTTGCAATTAAACGCATCGGATCTTATTGCGCTTTATTATCTTAAATAAAAAACTTAAGCGAGTTGTTAACGTTTAGTTAAAAATTACAAACTTTAACAAGGACTTATAACCTCAACAAATGAAAATATTAGAAATTAACTTTCAAAACTAGAACTTAATTTTGAATATAAATATTATGAGAAAAAACTGAGATATTATAAATCTTTAATAAATTCCCGTTTCAAGCCCTAAGGCAAGCGTCATTGCAAGCGCTTTGACCTCATCGATAAAACCCAACTGCCAATCCCCTTTTAAAATCAGCGGCTCTTGAACCCTGTTCCAACGCAGCCCTGTCGTAATGGTTTGAATTGCCCGCAGTGTTCCTGTGCCATCAAATCCTGCACGAATATAAACTGCAAACGGCAATCCCTGCTTTTGCTCTAAAACTGGATAATAGCAGCGATCAAAAAAATCTTTGGTCAGCCCTGACATATACCCTAAGTTTTCTGTGGTGCCAAGAAGGATCGCATCCGCGTTTAAAACATCCTCAGGATAAGTCGTTTGCGGCGACTTTAATATCGTATTAATGTCAATGTCAGAATGAGTTGCACCTTCTAACGCTGCTTCTGCTAACTTTTGAGTATTGTCTGATGGCAAATGGACAATAATCAGTAGCGTTTTTTTAACCACATTAAGACCTGTTGGCTTGGCTAAAGCTTAGGTTTTGAAGAATGTCTGGATGCAAGCTTTTTGCCACCGGACAATTCATCGCGGTGTTGTAAAATATTTTAAGGGTTTTTTCATCAAGCAGTTTATTAAAGGTGATTACTACATGGATTTCACTTACTCGTCTTGGATCAGCTGCCATCACTTTATTAACTTCAGCATAAGTCCCTGCAATATCAATTGCCATATCAGCAGCTTTAATACCAATAATGGTCAGCATACAGCTTGCAAGGCTGGTCGCAAGCAAATCCGTTGGCGAAAACGCTTCGCCTTTACCGTGATTATCAACGGGCGCGTCAGTAATAATGGTATTGTTTGATTGTAGATGAATAGCAGAGGTTCGAAGGTCACCTTGGTAGGTCACGGTTGATGTGGTCATAGCAAGTTCCAATTTATGAATAGTCATTTTATTAACTTTAATCATAAATTAGAAAATAAATCATAGCAAGATCAGAAAAAGCTAAAAATTTTCTAATCCAAACCCCAAGCATAAAAAAAGCCCCCTTCTTCTGAAGGGGGCTTTTGGAAAAAGGAGCTGACGATGACCTACTCTCACATGAGCGAATCACACTACCATCGGCGCTACGACGTTTCACTTCTGAGTTCGGGAAGGGATCAGGTGGTTCCATCGCGCTGTTGTCGTCAGCA
>NZ_JABBDX010000005.1 GCF_012847335.1 Psychrobacter sp. MF31 | reverse complement strand
TACTATCAAATCGTGAGACCGCACAGTTTTAATGATTATTTAACACCGCTAGAAAAAGAGAAACGCTACTTTAACCGAAACCTCTTATCAGGTGTCCTAAATTAGTTGACCACTACAAACTTTTTAGGAAAGATGGCAGTCAAGCTGGTAGTATCTCTAGAAATGACTTATCAGATGGACAAAGAAACACAGCAGTGCTGGCATTATTATTATCTGAAGCAGGAAATCCATTGGTTATTGACCAACCTGAAGACGAGTTAGATTCTAATTTTGTCTATAATGAATTAATCCCTCTTCTTAGAAATACTAAACATAAACGACAACTAATCATAGCAACACATAATGCCAATCTTCCAGTTAACGGAGATGCTGAATTAGTTCATGCTTTTGACGTTGAAAACGGTAGAGGCGTTATGAAAGCGTGTGGCGGCTTAGACAACTCTGAAGTAACTTCAGCAATCTTAGATATTATGGAAGGGTCTGAAGAAGCTTTTAGGAGAAGACGTGAAAAGTATAATTTTTAGCGTATTCATTTTATTAACTTGAATCTAAGAGGTTAGTTGTTAATATCAACTTAACCTCTTTTTCATTAGAGGAGGTTATTAAATGTCCATTTACTATAGGAATAAATGATCCTCTTTATTTAATAATTGGTGATCATTTAGTTAAGAATATCCAAATGCAGGATAGTTTTGAGTTCAGAAGATACAAAGCTATTATCGGTGTATGGATTTTGTGGTTTGCTCATAATGACGTCGCTAAAATTAGACTTTTATTTATTAATAGAATATAACGAAATTTTGTCTATTAAACAATCTAATAGCTAACATATAGCGACAACAGATGACGCATAAAAAAACCTCAGATAACTTTTCGCTATCTGAGGTTGATAATATTTTGTCGTTTAAGCTAATTTGCCATTAGACAATTTAGCTCACATTCAAGCTGATTGCGCATCTCATTTATAAGATAATCAGGCTGTTTATCGAGCTGCCTTTGTACCCAAATCCGCACTGCTCTATGATTGTCAAAGCAAACATCTACCTCTAAAAATCTAGCAAGACCAGTACCGCCTTGGATTCCTAAATCTTTGATTAACTGATTGGCAATTATATTGGCATCAGCCGTGATATAACCGCTACGTTTGTGAGCACAGAGCAGCTTGTCATAATCAATGACCTTCATGGCTATTCTCCTCATCTGCAGCTTTTTTAGCCATTTGAATACGATTAACTAATGCCTCAAATGCGCTGCCGTCACGGCGGGTCATGTTTGGCACATAGCGGCTATAAGTATTAAATAGCATTTTAGTGGTAGAGTGCCCCATCTGACTTGCAATCCATTCAGGGCTCTCACCGGCAGCTAGCCAAAGCGTCGCTGCAGTATGTCGCGTTTGATAAGCATTTCGCGCTTTAAGCCCTAAAAGCCGCAGCGTTGGATGCCAAACTTGCTTATTTACATTGTTGTAATCCAGAGGCGCTCCCGTATGAGCGCAAAACACATAGTCTGAGCGCTTATAAGTCACCTTTTTTTGATCTTGTAGTGCCTCAAACACCCAAGGCGACATGGCAATTGCACGGTAAGATTCTTGCGTTTTTGGCGGTACAATCTTGCCTTTGACTAACGCCTGTTTAATCACAATCTCGCGGCGGTCAAAATCGACATTATCCCAAGTAAGACCATCGATTTCACTGGTTCGCATTCCGGTAAAAAACCGAACTAAATAATAATTACGATAATCTTGGCGAACGCCGTCAATAAAGCGCCAAACTTCCTCAAGAGTAAAGGGCTGAATGTCCGCTTTTGGTTGCTTAAGCGATTTGATATCCTCATAAGGATTTTCAAATTTGTAGCGTTTTGCGCCCTCTTTTAGTATCATACCTAGAGGTACCATAATAGAGTTAATGCGTGCCGCTGACAGATGTTTCTTAGTCTTACCGTACGTTACTTTGGCGAGCGATGAACGGAAGGCTAAGACATCTGTCTTTTTAATGGTATCGAGCGGCTTATTGGCAAAATGTGGCAGTAGATACATCGTTAAAATATCATTGATTTTGCCTTTATATGTCTCGCGCCATTCAATTTCTTTTTCAGAAAACCAAAGCTTCGAAAACTCTTTAAACGCCGGCATATCAGTTTCGATACAGGCTTTGCGATCCCGAAGTGCAACCATTTCTTTTGCTTTATCACTTTTAGGAAAATAATGAGCATAATCAAATATTCCTAAAGTAATCTCCGCCTCCATCTTTTCGAGCACTTTTTCAAGCTTCTTGCGATTGGCGGGAGTATCGACGAGATTGGTTGTTTCGCGGCAACGAACGCCCATGTATCGAAAGTCGACCACCAGTTTTTTATAGCGGCTTCTAATGCTAGCCATTTTTCTTCTCCTTACTGTAATGCCATGGCGTTGATGCTACCTTTAATACCGGTGCGCATGTCTTTTTCAATTTCTTCCCAAACGTATAAAATTTTACGACCGCCAAAAGGACGAATGTAATGAATCCCTTCAATTAAAACGGTATCCTTTAATTCATTGCGGATGGTGCGCGGGTTATATTTAATACGGTCAGAAAGCTCTTGGGTTGTCAGGTAGGTGTGTGACATAATATGTTCCTTATAAGCTCATCGAATTACTTAGATTGTTTATCGTCAAACAAATATATTCTATAGAAATAATTTGTTGTTCTATAAGAGTACTTTACAAGCAAATATAGTTCGATGCAAGTACTTTTTCGCTATTTAAGGATATATTTATGATTTTATGTAATTTGCCGGTGCTACTTGCAGAACGCAGACTTAAAGTAGCTGATTTGATTCGTATGACGGGTATCAGTAAATCTACAATGCACAAAATTTATAACGAGCAAACGTCACGGATTGACTTTGAAACTATGGATAAGATTTGTGAGGCACTTGATATTCAAGTTGGTGATTTATTTACTTATATACCTAATAAAGATCAAGATAGTAAATAAGTTATAAGCGTTTTATGCAAAACGAAGTGGAGGTAAAAAACAGTGATTAAAACTTTCGTATTTTTTGAGCTTGGTCACGATCTGGTCACCTTTTGGTCACCACTCGCTTTTTAAGCTACTGAACAACGTAAGATAGATATGAAATAAAGGCTGTGGAAAATTCTTAAATATCTCTACAGCCCTTATATAACAGGCAATAAAAAACCCCAACTGGGGAAGTCGGGGTTTTTAAAATTTGGTAGGCGTAACTAGATTCGAACTAGCGACCTCCACCATGTCAAGGTGGCGCTCTAACCAACTGAGCTATACGCCTATTTAGGTCATGCATTTTAGCAACTTTTTTAGACTTTGCAAGCTTTATTTTGAATAAATGCGAAATTTTTGCTAAAAATATAGGCTTTGATAGTGGTATCTCTTAATTATTTTAATTTACGCCTAAAAAACGCTATGTTTTTACACATTCTCAGCTAACTATTTAGGAATCAAAGTCATGCAAATGAGTTATTACAACGCTTCTGTATTTAAAAAAATTACCTTTGATAGAAAGTAGGGCAGGACAATATTACTTCATAACATCATCAATGAAAGTAAACAATAGCTTTGGTTAAATATGAACTTATTTCTAATTTTTTCTATATTTTTTAATTTAAAAGATTGGAAAAAATTTATGTACTTGCTATGATCTCAAAAATTGTTAAACAAAGTTTGCTATTTATTGAGGAAATTATGATCGTAATTTATGGTATTGACTCCAAGCTTAATCCCATTAAATCAAAACTCTCTGATACTATTCATAGCTGTATGCAGTCGATTCTTGGGCTTCCTGAGGACAAACGAGCTCAGCGATTTATCCCACTTGATAAAGCCGATTTTTATTTTCCGGATGGTCGAACAGAAGCTTATACCGTGATCGAAATTAATATGATGGCTGGTCGAACGATCGCCACAAAAAAAGCGCTTATTCATGCGCTTTTTGAGCAAATAGAGCGGCAGCTTGGGATTGCGCCCATTGATATTGAGATTACAATTAAAGAGCAGCCGGCGCATTGTTGGGGATTTCGCGGCATGACAGGCGATGAGGTTCAGGATTTAACCTATAAAATCACCGTTTAATAAACTGAATCTACTTTCAAAACATCATCCAGCAAAGCGTAATGCCGACGTTTTAATGCCCCAAATGAGCTCGACAAAAGCGCGATTGTTGGTTAGCGGCTCACCATCTAAGATCAGTGCGTAGCCGGCATCATCAATCCATAAAAAAACAAAGCTGGTTTCAGGAACCAACAAATCAACTTCTTGGAAAAATGAAATTGCTCGGCTTTCAACTGCCCAGCCGCGCTGCTTTTGCCGCTGCATAAACCCTGAAAAATCCGCCGCTGCAACGCTTAACATGTCGGCTTCTTCTTGGCTATAACCAATCCGCGCCAAACAAAACCCTTCATCTGAGGCAATTGCCGCTCGGCGTTGACCCGATAAGCTTGCAACCACATAAGGTAAAAACTGATCGAGCGGTAAGCTTGGGGCAGGCAAAAACGTGGTCAGCCGCTCAATAAAGCCTTGCTCAACAAAATCTTCAAGCCAAAGCTCTGGAAACTCTTCAAGCCAAGCGGCAACCAACATGGTTTCGCGGTGCGACAATAGTGCTTGCAATGCCAATTGTTTGGCTGTCGGCTGACTTTGAGAAAAGGCTTCAAATACGCCCGCAGGCGTTAAGGTAATATAAGTTTTATCTACATTATTAAATACAGTCATAACATCTACCTTATTTCATTAAGCAAAACCGCTTAAAATCATTGCCTTTTAACCAACCATTTGCAATAAAATTACCTTTTATAAACCACACTTAAATATACCAAGATAAATTAAAGCGCAGCTGGTGGGGCAGATTTTACCGCGATCGCTTCTTGTTCCAACTGCTGCTGACAATCGCTCCAGCGCTCATCAAACTGCCAGTCACTTTTGCCCAATCGAAACCAAACAATAGAAAACGCCAAGCGGTCATTACAAGCCAAACAATGGGCAAAAAACTCATTTTCCAATTGCTCAATGCCGTGCCAATCTTCATTGTCACGAGCGCTCATCAGCTCATTGGTGATATTTTTAGCAATTTCTTTGGCATCATCGCTGCTGATCCGTAAGCGATGTGTCTCAACGTTTAAAGAAGGCGTGACCAAAACACTCCAGCGCGTCGCAAAAACGCTGCTGTGTTTGATATAGTCAAGCTTATTGATGCAGTTTTGAAATGCTTGCTCAATTTGCGGATGCAATCGACCTTTGACACGCTCAAAAATATCCTCAACATCATAAGGGATATCATACCAACAGCCATAAAAAAAGTCAGCAATAGCGCCTTGTAGTGGCTCTTTTTCGTTGAGCATTAAAGCGGCATTAATGCGCTGTTCATGATAATAGCGACTGCTTGGGGTTGCAAAAATTTTACGCGAAAAATAACGAAAACTTTTGCGAGCCGCGCGCTCATCATTTTCAGTTAGGGAAGTCACTGCCATCATGATATCCTTTCTTAACCTTTGTTGCCCAATCAAACCACTTAAAATAAACGTACTAATGTATTAGCTTAACAAAGTTTCCATAAGATCAAGCATAAATTCTGCATCTTCCTCGCTCATTACCTCAAAGCCCTCAGGCATCCCAAGCTCGGTCAGCGCCTCTTTTCCGTCTTCATCTTCACAAAGCGCTAAAATTACTGATTCAAGTTTATCAGCATCAATAAAATCATTTTTTACCAACAACACGTGACTGATATCGGCAATATCGCTTTCAATTAATACTTGAAGCTGAGATTTGGTGAGCCGTGAAAAGCTATGAAAAATCTCTGATAAGAAAAAAGCTGCCTGAGCCTCACCTTTAATGACTTGGCGCGCCGCTGCTTGATACGTTTCGGTGATTGACCAGTTTAGATCTTCTTCAACCAAATCAACCGCTTCAAGCAATCGTAGCCCAATCAGCTTGACATCGCGGTTATCTGCCATGGCAATGGTCGCACCGGCAGTTAAGTCCTCAAGGGCATCTATATGGCTTGCGTTACTGGTGGCAATGACCATCTCATCAGGCTTGCCTTTAGGTCGCGCAATCGCACGGTAGCCTTTTTCGCGAATGAGGACAGCGGCATCAAAAGGGTTGGCATAAATGGCTTGAATGTCATTGCCATCGATCAGCGCTTCTTGCTCAGAATGAGAGGCGGGCATATTTAAGCGAATATTGATGCCAGCGCGCTTTTGAATCAGGGTATTAAACAGATGCCAACCTGCAAAATGTTCCGGCGAAAAATCAGGAGCAATTAGCATATTATAAGAGGTCATCGATTATTGCTCCTCATCTTGTTTCATTTGGGCATATTGAACGCTTGCCGTCTCAATTTTGCTTCGAGATGGCTTTCGGCGAACCGAAGTGTAGCCGACCGTTTTACCATGACGGACGTTGGGAACGACGGTCGCGTAAACCCAATAATGGCTGCCATCTTTGCATAAATTTTTGACATAGCCGTGCCATTTTTGACCACTTTGTGCCGTTTGCCACAAATCTTTATAAGCCGCTTTGGGCATGTCAGGATGACGCAAAATATAGTGCTGAGCACCGATTAAATCCTCAACGTCATAGCCGCTAATCTCAACAAACGCATCATTGACATGGGTAATTTTGCCATCCAAATCAGTCCGCGAAACGATCAATTTCCCATCAGGGTAGGGGCGCTCAATGCCTGTATCATAGACCAATCGCGAGGTTCCATCATGATAAGTCAACGTGAGCTGCCGAGCGGGCGCCTCAGGTTTTGTGGCATCAGGAAGTGGAGAACCCATAATAATCTCCTTATTATCGTTATTATTCAAAACGCATTATTTAACAATCAAGCTGTTTTAAGCCAATCTCAAACTTTTAACCCTACTTTTTTAGCACAATTAACCGTAATTTAAAATAGAAAACTAAAGTTTATTAAATTATCAAAAATAATCTGTTTTAAATTTTGATAATAGTTAATAATTGAACTATAATCTATTTTTATAAGCTGACGGTTCAGTCAACGTTCAGTTTAACATTATCTTGTAGGGCTAAGTGATCTAAGCGCGCCTATTTTATCATCGATCAAAGCAGTTATTTTAAATTAAATCAATACCGCTGATAAGGAGAATAAAATAGCTTTAGCTCATAAGCTTTGGCATTAAATCTTTGATTAAATCAGCTTTGCTAGCGCTTCAGAGGCGCGCTTGATGTCCAAGAAAATCAGCCCAAGTTTGGCATTAGGCTTAGCTAAAATTGTGAGCACCGCTTCATCACCTGCGGAGGTCATAATCACGTAACCTTGCTGACCTTGAATCATAATGCGATCAATGCTACCACGAGCAAGCTCTCGACCCGCGCGCTCTCCTAATGACAATAACGCCGCTGACATCGCCCCGACACGGTCCTCATCCACCCCTGAAGGCAAGGCTGAGGCAATCATCAATCCATCCGTTGAAATAAGCGCGGAAGCTTCGACATCGGCGGATGAGCTGTTTAAATCTTCAAGGATTTGCTGGAACGAATCTGTACGCATAAGAATTTCTCTATGACTGAGTGTTAAATGGAAAAAAACCGTTTTTGACAATACTCAAAAATAGTCTTGTGCCAAGGTCGAGTATTATAATCATTTAGCCATAACATTGATATAATGTGGCATAACAAATGATAAAAAACCGCTAAAAACGCCGTTCAATATGGAAATAATACCGCTTGTCAAATATAGCTATAAAATATAATAACTAAAGTTTATTAAATCAATCGATATACTACCACTTTGTTAACGATTTGTTAAAATTAATTTTGCTGAAATCAAAGTTTGTGATTGACATTTTTGATGAGGCGTGTAAATTAATTATGAAAAGCCAAGCGGCTCATCACGATGTGACCTCCAACCGCTTTGATATTTTGTATGATGCTAAGGATTGTTCTATTGCCTTGACGCGCCTTGTATTTATTATCATGTATTAATGACAATAAATCCCAATACAACGTGCCAAAAATCCATCGAATCATGCCAAAAAGCAGCCTTGAGCTGTGATCAGCCTGCCAACTTTTCAATCCGCCTACTCTTAATTCGCGCACATTGCGTCACATCAAGGGTTTGTCTTTTCACCAGCACCGGAATTCGTAATCTTACTCCCACGTTAAGATTGCCCGGAAGCAAGTTCCACCCCTCCATAATCCAGCTAAGGAAGATGTATGAGTATCAGTCAGGCCATCGAAAAAGTTGAAGCCAATTATGCGCATCAGCCAGAATTCATCCAAGCCGTTAAAGAAGTTGCCATTACCATCAAGCCTTTATACGATGCTCACCCTGAGTATGAAACCCTAAAAATATTTGAGCGTTTGACCGAGCCTGATCGCGTATTTGCTTTTCGCATTAACTGGGAAAATGATCAAGGTGAGATTCAAGTCAACCGCGGCTGGCGTGTCCAGTTCAGTAACGCCTTAGGACCTTACAAAGGCGGTCTTCGTTTTCACCCAACTGTTAACCAGTCTGTATTAAAGTTTTTAGGATTTGAGCAGATTTTTAAAAATGCTTTGACCGGATTGCCTATTGGCGGCGGTAAAGGCGGTTCAGATTTTGACCCTAAAGGCAAATCTGAAAGCGAAATTCGCCGCTTTTGTTATGCCTTCATGCGTGAATTATATCCTTACGTTAGTAAAGATATGGACGTTCCAGCCGGTGACATCGGTGTTGGCGGTCGTGAAGTGAGTTACATGTACGCCATGTACAAAAACCTAACTCGCGAATCAGGCGGCGTATTGACCGGAAAAGGCGTAGGCTTTGGCGGCAGCTTAATGCGAACCGAAGCTACAGGCTACGGCGCGGTTTACTTTTTAGAAAGTATGCTTGAAGTTCAAGGCGACAGCATCAAAGGCAAGCGCGTTTTGGTATCAGGCGCAGGTAACGTATCCCTTCATGCTGCTGAAAAAGCCCACATGCTTGGCGCAACTGTGCTGAGCGTTTCGGACTCACAAGGTACGCTTTATGATGCCAATGGATTTAACCAAGAAAAAATCGATTGGTTAAAAGTTCAAAAAGAACAAAGCAAACCATTAGCGGCTTATATAGATATCTTTGGCGGCGAATGGCATGCTAAAGAAAAGCCTTGGTTTATTAAAGCTGACATCGCCATCCCTTCAGCAACGCAAAACGAAGTGACTGAAGATGACGCCAAAAAAATGGTTGAAAACGGCATCAAATATATCGTTGAAGGCGCAAATATGCCTTTAACGGCTGAAGCGATCGACTATGTCCGCGAGCAGCGCGTTCACTACGCACCAGGTAAAGCAGCAAATGCAGGCGGCGTTGCCGTTTCGGCAATCGAGATGTCGCAAAACTCTGTTCGTCAGTACAAAACCTTTGAAGAAGTTGACAATCAGCTAAAAGCGATCATGAAAGACATTCATGACAGCTCAGCGGAAGCTTCAGAGCGTTACGGTCAAACGGACAACGGCTATATTGACTATATGGCAGGCGCAAATATTGTAGGGTTTAAACGGGTTGCTGATGCGCTCGTTGCTTATGGTATCTTAAACTAATTTACTATAAATTTGCCCAGTTATTTTTAGCTATAATGCCGCAATTGGTACTTCCAGTTGCGGTTTTTTTTGGTTTGATAAATACTTTTTAACTTAAGAGTTAAATTTCTATAAATGATAAAAAGACGCAAGCTAAGACTTATCGGACGATAAATGGTTAATTTATCACAGTTTTTTACACTAATTACAGGGTTTAACATTATTGTTAATTTCAATACAGAGTATCAGTAATTAATCATTGCGATTTCCCCTATTATTGAATGGATTATTTCCTTACGGATAATTATCAAAATATTGTTAATTATTTTGGCGGCGATAATACCTTTATTTAGGGATCAAGAATGACCACTTTATATTCAAAAAAAGCGGATTCTGTACGCTTAAGCTTCCAGCTGATGACTTGTGCTGAGCCACCGCAATTGGTGATTGAGACGATCAAATCGCTGATCGTCACCAAAGCAGCAGAGGATGAAATTTTAATTATTGATAATAACAATACAAAAAAAGAGCTTTACGAACCGCTGGCAAATTTTTGCCAAAACCTAGACCCAAAACTAAACGTTCATTTTTATCATATTGATAAAATTTCAGGATTTAAAGCAGGGGCACTCAATTTAGCACTTGAGCTAATGGATGCCAATTGCAGTCATATTGTGGTGGTGGATAGTGATTATCAAGCGCTGCCGCAGGCAAGGTTCGAGATTGTCCATGCTATTGAGCAATTTCCTGAGCATTCATTGTTGCAGTTTCCACAGTTCTACCGTGATGCTGGTATGAAACAGGTTCATGGTGAGCTGAATCACTATTTTAACCATCATATTTATCGTCAATTTAACCAGCAGCGCGTGCTTTCCACTGGAACTTATGCCGTTTTACACCGTGAGGATCTAATAAGTTTGGGCGGCTGGTCGGGAGCGTCAATCACGGAAGACGCCCAGCTTGGCGTTTTGATGCACAAGCGCGGGTTAAAAAGCCGATTTATTCCCAAAGTGATTGCGACGGGGCTGCTGCCCATGACGCTTAGTGATTTGGTTAAGCAGCGTCAGCGCTGGATTTATGGCAATATGCAGGTATTATCCGGCTATTTTGCTATTCATAAAGCCCATCCTGAGTTGCCATCAGCGGCATCATTTAAGCAGCAATTGGCAGACTTTCGCGCTCATTTTTCACAATTAAGCGCTTGGGTTAATTTCACAGGAATATTTATCTTACTTCAAGCCATCACGGTTTTGGTGATGGTGTCAGCGCTATTGTCGCAAGCTGCAATAGATATGAGCCGCTTGTTGCTGCCTTTATTTATCGTTTATGCCGGTTACGGCGTGTTTTTGAGCCGCAGGCTTTGGGCGTATTTAAGCGATAACGCGCCCCTTGCCAAGCCCAATGAAGCGCAAGCAACACCAACCGTTGCTCAACGATTAAAGGTTTGGGCGCTGCATTTAAACTTTTGGGAGTTTGGGGCATTGTCTTGGCTGCCGGTGCTTTGGGGTCGCGATAAGCCGTTTATTTGTACGCCAAAGCAAGTTGATACGCAATCAAACTTTGCACTGCTTATCAATAACCTTAAAGCGTTGCCAAAATCCATTTTGATATTAAACCTAATTACTGCCATTTCGGTGGCTCCGTTTTCGCCGCTGTATTCTCCTGTTTTATTTGTTTTGGCAGTATCGATTTGCGTGTTAAAACTTTGGTCAGCAACGCTCATTTTAAGCAATTATAAAAAGGTAGATGAGATTAACGATACTAATAAAATTGAGTTAACAGAGACTGCTGAGTATCAATATCAGGCGAAACCGACCATTCCTGAACGTTTTGGCTATCGCCCATCTTATGAGCAATTGATCGCTGCCAATTCTGAGCCGTTTATCAACTTAGAAAAATTGGGTCACTCTGGATCCTATAAACGTGCTAAATCGGCAGTTAAGCAAGATTTTGACCATGATATTAACGCTGAACCGGATCAAGCGGTTAATTTTTAGCGGATTTGGTTAACCGTTTGCCTTTTTAAATTACCTTTACCAACTTAATCTTTTAGGATTCTCATAATTTATGACCGCCCCTTTAGCTAAATTTCGAATTGCGATCATCGCCCATTCTTTATATCCGATTGCCGAGCCCTTTGCCGGTGGTCTTGAGATGATCACTCAGCTTATTTGCAACCAACTGGTCGCTCAAGGTCATGAGGTACTGCTATTTGCTCACCGCGATAGCCAAACACAAGCGACATTGGTGCCGCTGTTATCTCGGGATGAAGTGTCGGCAATGACCAAAGAAGGTGATGCTGATCTGTTTGAAATGACGCCGAATGAGGTTTATCAGCATTTGGCATATCAGGCTGCGATGCGCGATCTTATTGAGCGCGACCAGCTAAAGCCTTTTGATATCATTCACAATCACAGTTTGCATCATGTGCCGATGCTTATGGGGCAGGCGTTTGGCGAGCGCTTTTTTAGCACTTTTCACACGCCCAATTTGCCGCAATTGCGCTTGGCATTGTTAACGCTGCAATTGGGAACGACAACGCAATTTACCGCCGTCAGTCGCTATCAACAGCATGTATTTGCGCCGTTTGTTCCCTCAAATGTGGTTTATAACGGCATTGAGGTCGATAACTTTACTGCCAATATCCAACTGATAAATGATGAGGTTTATTTTTGGTTTGGGCGCATTTGCCCTGAAAAAGGCACGCATTTGGCAATGGAATATTGCTTAGCTGCGAACAAACGCTTGATTATCGCAGGACCTAAAAGCAATGAAGCTTATTTTCATGAAAAAGTAGCCCCGCTATTGGCAGCCGATGGTCAACATGGCGCGCCAAAATATTTTGATTACGTTGGTCATTTAACCAAAGCTGAAATCAATCATTATTTAACCCAAGCTACCGCCATGCTATTTACCAGCACTTGGGATGAGCCTTATGGCTTAACTTTAGCTGAAAGCTTAGCTTGCGGGACGCCCGTTATCGGCTTTGAGGTTGGCGCAAGCTCAGAAATCATCACCGAAAAAACCGGTATTATCGTTCCTAAAATGGACAAAGATGCATTTGTTGCCGCTTTTGATAACATCAAGGCGATTTCTCGCGCTGATTGCCGCCGCCGCGCTGAAGAATTTTGCTCAGTTGCTGCTATGGTTGAGGGCTATTTACAGCTTTACTTTGCTACAGCGCAAAAATCGTTGCAAAAAAAATTAGCAATATCGCAATTGGTCAAGCCATTAACCCCAAACACAGTTGATAACTCAGCAGTTTTGCAAGCTTATACGGCAGCTTCAGCTTAAAAGCTAAATTCATAGACATTAAGGTGAAGTTTTAAGTATGAATATTGGCTATTATGCGCATCATCACGGCTCAGGGCATTGCCGGCAAGCGGAAAAACTTGCTGCGTTATTGCCAAAAGACGGTCAAAAAAATATTATTGTTTTTACCAGCTTGAGCGCGGCGCAATCAAATTTTTCAACGATTGATGAGTCGCAAGTTGTGCGATTGGCAGCAGAAGAAGAGCGCTTAGACGAGGTGATTGCTGGTCGCGTAAGCCGCCATTTTATGCCAGAAAGTCTGCATTATTCTCCTGTAGGTAATGTTGATATTCAAGAACGCAGTTGGCAGCTGCTTGACAGCATTCGGCGTTTTAATATTGATTTGATGATTATTGATGTAAGCGTTGAGGTTGCTATGCTTTGCCGAGCGGCAAGTATTCCGTATTTGTATGTCCGGTTGGCAGGAAATCGTGATGATTTGCCGCACCTAAATGCTTTTGCAGGTGCGCTTGGGCTTCTTGCGCCTTATCCGGCAACCTTTGAGGCGCAACATACGCCGGATTGGGTTTGCCAAAAAACGCTTTATTTAGGATTTTTAGCTCAAGGCTGTCAAGTTACTCCTTGCTTTGATCAGTTTCTTGCGACGCTTAATGAGCTTGCTGAAAATAATTCATTGAACCAACAAGACCCTGAAAAAATCGCTCAATACCAACAAGAACATGCCAATAACACGCCATTAATCGCTAAAAAAACGGCGCTGATTACCGTCATTAAAGGCTTTGGCGGTCATAAAAATATTGATGATAAACTGCAAGTACTGCGACAACAGTGGTCAAACGCATTAATTATTTCGCTGGGTCCTATTAGTAATGAGGCGAAAGCTTATGTTGATATTGCCGCGACCGTTTCAGACGTTACGCCATTTATTGCATTTAGCGATTATTTATTGATGGCTTGTGGGTTAAATGCCATTGCCCAAGCAGTTTTATATCCAACGCCGCTTGTTGCGCTTCCTGATGAGCGACCGCATGATGAGCAGCAAGTCATGGCATCAGCGCTTATCAATCAGCAGCGCGCGATGAGTTGGTCACAGTTTTTGGCATACTCAACCACGCTTGATGCGCAATTACTACCAAAAGCTTTGCAAGATCAAACTGCTTTGGACAACAGCCTTGATAATAAAGTGGCAGTCGATTTCATGACAAGCTTGGCAGTAGGCAATTCAGTTAAAGCTTGGTTTGAGGATTGGTTATTGCCCAAATTTAAAGTATTGCCAACATCCTAAGTTCATCATAATTTAAATAATCGGCGAACAACGATCATCATATAACAAGGCAATCATGTCACAAGTAAATCAAAAAATACTTCCAGTTAGCGTCATTACCACCTGTTTTGGTCGCAATTCGCATTTATATAATTTGCTCTCAAGCCTTGCAACTGCAAGCGCTATCCCAAGTGAAGTGATCATCGTTAATGATGATGCGGAAGCAAAAGTGTTAGCAAGTTATGACTTAACCATTAAGCAAATCCCAACTCAAGTTGCCAAAGCAAACGCCAAATTTGACATTGGCTGCAACCGTAATTTGGGCGCTGCTGCTGCCACCAATAGCGCGTTGATATTTTTAGATGTCGATTGTTTGGTGGCTGATGACTTTATTGAAAGCCTATTTAATCGCTTAAGACATCATCCAAAAGCCTTACTTATGGGGCAGCCGCGCTATTTAACCCGACCGCTGTCAGAAAATGAAGCCAAGCAGTTAAATCAAGGCAAGCTTGCAATGACAACGCTGAATCGGCTTTCTATCCTCAATCCTTACCGTTTTAATTTTAATAAAAACAAGGATGCTGAAAATCTAGCTGATAGCAACCATGGCATTTTGCTTACTGAAGATTACGGCGCGTTTTGGAGCTTATGCTTTGCCATTTCCCGCAATCAGTTTGAACGCATTGGCGGCTTTGATACTGATTATATTGGCTATGGCGCGGAAGATACCGACTTTGCTTTTAGCGCAAAAGCGCTTGGCATCGATTTTTATTTGACTGATGATGTCGTTTATCATCAGCAGCACAGCGTTTATCGACCACCGCTTAACCATTTGGGCAGCATCGTGGTCAATGCCAACCGCTTTTATGACAAATGGCAGCATTGGGCAATGTCGGGATGGTTGTCTGAATTTGCTCAATTGCAGCTGATTGACTGGTCAGCGGCAAAGTCCACGCCGATTGTCATCCAAAAACTGCCCACCAAAGCTCAGATTCAAGCGGCTCATCATCCTGATGCGCCTTTTGTTTGAGGCGGACTATCAATCTCAATATTGGTTAATGCGCTTAACGCCTGCGGGTGGATTGGCAAGCTCAAAGCGCTCAAACTGCCAGTTGTGACCTTCCCAAAAGTAGCCTGTTTTGTCCTCATCATTAAACCCAAGCATAATCATGGTCATAAGATTCGCAGCTTTTTTTTCTTGTTTGACATGATAGCGCGCAGCGAGCAGCAAACGATAAAGCAAAAATCCGGACGTTGGCGCTGAGGAGTGAATGTGGCTAAAGATCGGGTAATCGCTTACCACCGCATGCGTTTCGGGCAATACGCGGCAGTGATTTTGAGACATAATTGCTGATTTCATAGCCGCAGGCACGCTCAATTGCCTAAATTTGGTGATGGGATCGTCACTTGGTCGTGGGTCGTCGTTTGGGGTTGGAAATTGGTAAGGAATATTAGCAAACATCATCCCAACAGGCGCTTGCGATTGCATCGTTTCAATATGATTGACATGGTTGCTTCGCGGCGGCATACCAAAATGTAAATTACTACTCCCAATCTGCCGAAAAAATAAAAGCTTTGGCAATAATTTTGCGCAATCATGATCCGTAAAAAAGTCAGCATGAATAAAATGATTAAACAGCACTACAATGTCCGTAGGTTTAAGTAATCTGTCAAGCGTGGTTGTCGAAATCGACGGATTATTGGCAATACAAACAATGCGCTGCTGCTTAAGTAGAGCAGTTTGCGTGACCAAAGGCAAACTTAAAAAGGCATCTTTGGCATGACTTTTGGCTTGAAGGGTTTGGTTTTGCGAAAAGTTTGCAGGGTGATGATGAAAGATTTCTTCATCCGAAATCGCGGCTAAAAACGCAGGCGAGTGGCGGGATAAGTTGGTCATAAAAGCAAATTGAACCTTGTAATAAATTGAGCTAATTTTTGATTTTATTATTAAATTTGCGTTACTTTGGTTGGAAGATAACGTGAAAAACAGCCAAAAAGTTTATTATGACTATAAAAAACATTCTGCTACACGATGATACCTTTTTATTGTAAAAAAAAGCCAAAAATTCATTATGATAAACGCAACTACTCTAAATTAGGATGTCCACTCATGACTCATACTGTTAAGCATTCAGCAATTAAAACCATAAGTACAGCGCTTTGTTTGGGATTGTCGGTGAGTGCTTTTAGCATCAGTGCCTACAGCGCCACGGCGTCAACCAAACCTGCTCATGAATCAAGCGAAGTTCGCGCGGCAAAAGCTGCCAAAGTCAGTCTAAAACAAGCCATAAATATTGCCAGTAAGCATTCTAAAGGCACTTTAGTCAGCGCTGAATTTGATGATGATGACAGCAAAACAAAAGGCGGCGTTTATGAGATTGAGTTTAGTTCTGCCACTCAAAATTATGAAACCAAAATTGACGCGCTGACCGGACAAGTTATCAGTAAAGACAGCGAGCGCTTAGATAGCGGCGATATTAGCGACTATCAAACGCAGCTTAAGGCTAAAATTAATATCATGAATGCCATCAACCGCGCCGAAAAGCACTCTGGGGGTCGCGTGATGGAAATTGAGTTTAAAAACGACCGCGATTACAACGCCCATCCAAGCTATTATGAAATTGAAGTGCTCAAAGGCAATCAAATTACTGAGCTGAGCATGGATGCCAATTCAGGGCAAGTCTTTAAAACTAAAGTAAAAAACTAACGGCAAAATAAGCAGTGATCGGCTAAAAAACACTTGCAAAACGCAGGTGTTTTTTTATTTAGCAGGTTGGTTAGCAATTATAGCCGCTCAAAGCACGATTAGCTTTAATTTATCGCCGCAATTTCACCGTTTTTGTACGCTTCTTTGGCGGAATTACGTTAAGATAAAAGCTTTCTTGTGTCGTTACCCTTAATTTTATAAAATTTGCGGTAGTAAAAGTTGTCAAAACGCTATTTTTAATAACATATTTTTAAAACTATTGAAAAAATCAAGCATCAACCTTAAATTGGCTAGCTTTCCAATGATCAAGACGATGATGTTGTAAAATTATAACAACTTTTTTAAAAAGGACGCCTTATGATTCGCCGATCCCTTCTTATTTTTGCCGCAAGCGCTGCAATTTTAAGCGCTTGTAGCCAAAACGCGCCAACTGCCGATGCTGAAAAAGCCACCGGTTCGGCAAAAGATGCCAGCCTTATTGAGCGCATCAATAGCGGCGGTACGATCAATGTAGGGACTGAGGGCACGTATCCGCCGTTTACGTATCATGATAAAAGCGGCAAATTGACCGGCTATGATGTTGAGGTGACTAGAGCGATTGCAGACAAACTGGGCGTCAAAGTCGAGTTTAAAGAGACGCAGTGGGATGCCATGCTGGCAGGATTGGATGCCAAGCGCTTTGATATGGTGGCAAATCAGGTGAGCTTAACCACCCCTGAGCGCCAAGCCAAATATGACAAAGCAACGGCTTATAGCTGGTCGGGCGCGGTTGTTCTTGCGCCAAAAGATGACAATCGCTACAGCTCATGGGAGGCGCTCAAAGGGCTTCGCTCTGCGCAGTCAATTACCAGTAACTATGGCGAGCTTGCTGAGCGTTATCAAACCACGATCGTTCCGGTTGAGGGTATGGCGCAAGCGGTGGAGCTGGTTAAACAAGACCGCGCTGACTTTACGATGAATGATAACTTAGCGGTGCTCGATTACCTCAAAAACGTTCCTAATAGTGGTCTTGAGATTAAGCTTGTTGCGCCAAAAGAAGAGCTTCGCGGTTCAGGATTGGTACTTAGAAAAGGCGAGGATGAAGCGGTTGCCAAAATCAATGAGGCAATGAGTCAATTGCAAGCCGACGGCACTTTGACCAAATTGAGCCAAGAGTTTTTTGGTGCTGATATCAGCCAGCAACCAAAATGACAGCGCTTAGTGATCTTTTAGCGCTTCTGCCATTTATGACGCCGGAGCGTGCCCAAATCGTCATTGACTCGTTTTGGCCAATGCTTAAAGCGGGGATTTATTATTCCATTCCGTTAGCGCTGATCTCCTTTGCCATTGGCATGATTATCGCGCTTGGGGTGGCGCTTATTCGCATTGTTCCGCGAGCCAGCCTTTGGCATCGTGTCATTTATCGCTTAGCGCGAATTTATGTTTCTGCCATTCGCGGAACGCCAATGCTGGTTCAGCTGTTTATTATTTTTTACGGTTTGCCAAGCATCGGTGTCAAGCTCGATCCTTTTCCCTCAGCAACCATTGCGTTTTCGCTAAATATCGGCGCTTATGCCTCAGAAACGGTTCGCGCGGCGATTTTATCGATTCCAAAAGGTCAGTGGGAAGCAGGCGCCACAGTTGGGTTGAGCTATTTGCAAACGTTTCGCCATGTCATTTTGCCGCAAGCGCTTCGCGTTTCGGTGCCGCCGCTGTCGAACACCTTTATCAGTTTGGTAAAAGACACCTCGCTTGCCTCCTTGGTTTTGGTTACCGAGCTTTTTAAACAAGCGCAAATCATCACTGCTCGCAATTATGAATTTATGCTCGTTTATACGGAAGCGGCAGTGATTTATTGGTGTATTTGCTTGTTTTTAACCTTTATTCAAGGTCGGGTTGAGATGCGTCTTGATCGTTATGTGGCGCGATAGATTTGGCTTATAAGCTTACGCTCAACCCTTTGTTTAAAAATTATATTGCTGCTGTCAGGAGCCTTAATGATTCAAATTAGTAACATTCAAAAAGCATTTGGCGACAACAGGGTATTAAAGGGGATTGATTTAACCATCCAAAAAGGCAGCGTGGTGGTGATTTTGGGACCTTCAGGATCAGGAAAAACCACCTTTTTACGCTGTTTAAATGCCCTTGAAATCCCCGATAATGGGGTGATTGCGTTTGATGATGGCAGCTTAACCGTAGATTTTGGCGCTCATCCCAGTAAAAAATCATTGATCGCGCTTCAACGAAAATCTGGAATGGTTTTTCAGTCCTACAATTTATTTCCGCATAAAACCGCTGCGGAAAATTTAATGTTAGGTCCCATGATTGCCCAAAAAAAATCCAAAGCCCAAAGCCATGAGCAAGCATTACAGCTGTTAGCCAAAGTAGGACTTAAAGATAAAGCGGACTTGTATCCGTTTCAACTCTCTGGCGGTCAGCAGCAGCGCATTGGTATTGCAAGGGCGCTGGCTATTGAGCCTGAGCTGTTATTATTTGATGAGCCAACCTCAGCGCTTGATCCGGAACTGGTTCAGGACGTTCTTGCAACCATGAAGCAGTTGGCGTCAGAGGGTTGGACGATGGTGGTGGTCACTCACGAAATCAGCTTTGCTCGCGACGTTGCCGATCATGTGGTATTGATTGAAGATGGCGTTGTCGTTGAGGAGGGCAGCGCCGAGCAGCTGTTTGAGCGCTCAACCCATCCAAGAACGCGCGCGTTTTTACAGCGGATTTTGCAGTGATTTTTAACCCCTCATAAAAAAGCCAGCTGAATGACTCAACTGGCTTTTTGATATCTCAATGATCCATTAGTTGGCTGATGCGCCTTCATAATCAACGCAAACTTCCCAATCATCGATATTAAGTTCAATACAGTTATTGCCTTCGCCATTGATTCGATCAACCACTAAAAAGTCACAATCTGCGCTAAGTGCTAGCAAAGGATGGTGCCAAACGTTGGCATCATACTGAACGCCTTGATGTGATTTGGCATAAAATACTTTTAAATCATCCACAGATTTAGGTGCATCGCCAGCTTTAGCAACCACAACAAGGTAGTCACGACCGTTCATAGAAAAGAACGCTTGCGTGCCAAACGGATGGTATTCCATGACAGATAGGGTGATGGGGCAGTCGCGTTTTTTGGTGCGAAAAATACTAAAGCCAACTTCACCACCATCCAAAGCAACTTTTGAGATGGCATGATGACGACAAGCATAGCCGCGGTTGATATCCCAGCTGTTTTCAGGACAAGCTTCCTTCTCATTGTAAGGCTCGATCACGGAGCCATAAGGCGCAAATGCTTCTTTGGTTAATGGTTGTGCGATAATTTTATTTTTCATACTTCTACCTTTTTAGCAGCGTTGAGCCATTTACCACAATGATAAGCTCAGCTTAAACGACTATTTAAGCTAAGCGGGGGTAAACTCAAAAGAGTGAGGCTTAAAAGCTGCTCATAATCCTTTATGGTTAGTTAATGATCGATGGGGTTTTGATAGTTGCAAGCTAAGATCATTATTAGCCGCTATCAGGTGACGGCGATCACCGTCAAGTCGATTATTTGCTATGTTGATGATCTGATAAAAGACCGAAGGCTGATAATACGTGCCCAAAGACACGTATTAAGCATAACTTTTGAAATTAAAGAAATAACCGACCTTAAATTACATCCAATTGGTCGTGTTTTCTTTGGTGGCTGGATGATTTTCATACCAGTGCTTAGCGATTTGATCGCGGCGGCAAACCCAAACATCAGGCTTGCTGGTGATGTATTGTAAAAACTTCTTAAGAGCGGTAATGCGACCAGCACGACCGATAATTCGGCAATGAAGACCGATGGTCAACATTTTAGGAGTGTCAGCGCCTTCTTCATAAAGGGTATCAAAGCTGTCTTTTAAATACTGATAAAAAGGTTCAGCGTTGGTAAATCCAGGGCTTGATGAGAAGCGCATGTCATTGGTTTCAAGCGTGTAGGGGATAACCAAATGCGGCTTTCTTACGATGCTGCTGCCATCTTCTACTTTAACATCGACCCAATAAGGAAGCTCATCGGCATAAGAGTCGGAGTCATAAACATAGCCACCTTGCTCAACAACAAGCTCGCGCGTGTTTGGACTATCGCGACCGGTGTACCAGCCTAAAGGTTGCTTGCCAAGCATGCGCTCGAATATTTCAGTAGCGCGGCGAACATGCTCACGCTCAACTTCACGGTACATGTATTGATACGTAATCCAGCGCAGACCGTGGCTTGCAATTTCGTGACCATCTTCTAAAACGCGCTCGATGATGTGCGGGGTTTTTTCAGCAGCAGCAGCACAAGTAAAGGTGGTAAGTGGCAGACCGTAATCTTTAAATAGATCTAAAATGCGCCAAACCCCAACGCGGCTGCCGTATTCAAACGCAGATTCGATGGATTGGTGACGGTTGGTAAATTCAGGCGTTCCTAACACATCAGACAAAAAGCGCTCCGACTGACCATCGCCGTGCAATACGCTATTTTCTGCGCCTTCTTCGATGTTTAATACAAACTGAACGGCAATCTTCGCGCCACCTGGCCAATTTGCTTTTGGGGGATTGCCAGCATAGCCTTTAAGATCGCGTGGATAGGCGTCGTGATCAAAGTCACTGGTGATTTTTGGAGTCGTCATAACAAATCCTTGAGGGTTAATTTGAGGCTCAATGACCTTGCCAATCAGATCGATGGCGCAGGATAGAATAAGGGTTGAGCCCATGATTTTGCAGCCAAACGCTTCTATCCAAGCAAGTTTAAAGCCGTTATTTTATTTCTGACCAAACCATGTGCTAAGTCAGAATTATTTGGCGTAAATGTTTGGAATCTAAACGATTTACTGAAGGTAAACTTTGAAATTATCATTAATCGCGGATTGTTAGATATGGGGAAACCCGGAAATCACGCGGTAACTCATGGGCTGATCATTAATCGTAAAACAGTGGTTGTAACTAATCATTAAAACCAGAATGTTTATAATTTGAATTGCAATTACTGTATGACGATATAGCGCTTTGGTCAAGCTAAATCTGCAAATAATTAGAAAAAAATCGTCGATTTTAATAACTAAATTTTTAAAGAAGAAAGGTTTTAACTATAGAAAAATAAGCGGCTGACGATCTATCAGCCACTTATCTTTTTGATCAAGCAATTAATAGCAATTGCTATTAATAAACGCTAAGCGATGACTTACAATCCTGAAGCGTAAGCAACCACTTTTTGACGCTCTTCATCCGTCATTTTGGTGATGTTTCCAAGCGGCATGTAGCTGCTTTGAACGGCAGTAACAATTTTTGCTTTATGCGTTTTAATGTCAGCAGCTTCTTGCAAAATGATACCAGCAGGAGGAGCTGCAAAGCCTGGCTGAGTTGGCTGAGCGGCGTGACAAACGGTGCAGCGCTCATGAACGATAGCCATGATGGCATCATCACCTGAAGCGGCAGCAGGCGTTGCTTCTGCGGTTGCAGTATCACCAGCGGCAGGAGCAGCAGCCCCATCAGCAGGTGCAGCGGTAGTGGCACTATCGGCAGCAGGAGCCGTGCTTTTAGCAACAGGGGCTGCTGATTTGATAGGTGACACAGGAGCTGGCTCAATTGGCGCCGGACGCATTAAGAAAATTAAAATCAAAGTTAAAATTGCAGGAACGATCAAGAACTGTGGCTTGATTTTTCCTAAGTGTTTTTGGTTGAAGAAATGACGAGCCGTTGCGGTAATGATACCTACAAATACCAACACTACCCAGCCGCTAAGCCAGCTGCTGTTTGGCGAGTACATCATTGGGTAGTGGTTACTGATCATTGTGAAGATCAATGGTAGCGTAAAGTAGTTGTTCATTAGTGAACGGTTACGCGCCATCAAGGCTAAGTTTGCAACGTTTTGGTCTGGTTTGACACCGCGGCGAACGCAATCAACAAGCGCGCGCTGGGCTGGCATAATCCCAAAGAATACGTTACCTGCCATGATCGTACCAAGTAAGGCACCAACGTGGATAAATGACGCACGATCGCTGAACAACTGATACGCGCCCCAGCTTGCAATGATCATCAAAATGAACATCAAAAGACTGAAAGCAACTGCGTTTTTACCGATGCGGCTACGAACGATGACTTCGTATAACGCGTAGCTACCAAATAAGAAAAGTAAGCTTGTCGCAATTGCCCCAAGGCTGTTTCCAAAAGCGACCTTATTTGGATCGATCAAATAAGCGGTTGCGTTGGCATAATAGACAATCGACAACATACACATACCCGTAAGCCAGGTAGTGTAAGCTTCCCACTTAAACCAATGCAGCGTTTTTGGCATTTCTTCAGGTTCAAGTTTGTATTTGGCAATTTCATAGAAACCACCACCGTGAACCGCCCAAAGATCCCCTGAAATCCCTTTATCAGATTTCCATTGGGGCGGCTTTTGTAAACTCATATCGAGCCAAACGAAATAGAATGACGCGCCAATCCAAGCTACCCCAGCGATAACGTGGAACCAGCGGAAGAATAAGTTTAACCAATCGAGAATATATGCGCCCATGCAGCAAGTGTCCTTTTGTGTTGCTAGGTCGTGGTAAGTGATAACAGCGGCAGCGCATCATACAGTCACAATTTATGGCGATATGATGAAACAAGCAGTCAGTTGCCGGCTTATTGGAACGATGACTGATGACCCCTTATTATCCGTATAAGTTGCCAAAAGTTGACCTCAATTCCAAAAGCAATTTATTGAAGTTAAACAATGAATTAAGACAAAGATTAAATTACCAGAGCTAGCGTGTTGAAATATTCATAGGAAATAAATGGGTGGCTTTTAACTAAAAGTGTTAAAGCTGTTTATAACCAAAGACGTTAAAAACAGCGATAACCTCAATCAAAAGCCTTTAGCGACCATCAAAAATCAATTACGACCCGCGGTAAGTGCCGTAACCATGAGCGCTTAATAATAAAGGCACATGGTAGTGGCTTTCATCGCTGACCACAAAATCGATAACGACTTGTGGATAAAACGCTTTTAACTCTTGCGAATCAAAATAAGATTGCGTATCAAAGCTTAGCGTGTAGCGACCGGCTGATAAGTTGCAATCTTTGCTGTCAACGGATGAATCAAATTGCCAATCATTTGGGGTAACGCGACCATCATCGTTGGTGGTGCCGTTTGCAAGTAACGTCGCTTCACCACTGTCGCTAACTCGGTGCAGAGTCACAGCGATATTGGCGGCAGGCGTTCCAAGATGAGTGTCTAAAATATGCGAAGATAGGGTGGCTGACATAGTGCTTCCTTGTTAAAAGTCAGTTCACGATCCAAGGATCATGATTAAAAAATGATAAATCCTAATGGCTTATTACGCTAATCCAAACATCTTTTGGATACGAAGGCGAGTAATTTTGTTTTGCTCAGCGCCTGCGTTAGCAAGCTCAGTATCGCGGCTGTTTGGTAATCGTGCAAGCAACAAATCAAGCATTTGCTGAGCGCTTTTGCCGGTCGCAAAAACAATAAAAATAAAGCCAAATTTGTCTAAATAGTCCTGATTACCTTGAGCCAATGCTTCTAAAACGCTGTCATCTGCTTCGCTTGCGCCTGATTGCTCATGAGCTGCGCTGGCTTGAGTATTGCGGTATTTTTCTTTTAAAGAATCGACATTACCAATTTGCGGATGACCTTCAAAAGCTTCCATCAAGTTGGCTTCAGACTTTGCTGCCTCATCCCAAGCGGCATCGCTGGCTTTGAGCATATCATCAATATCAGCAAAAGGTTTTTTTTCAGCAAGTGCTTTTGCCCAAGCTTCACTGGTGCAGCAGGTGAGCAGCTGAGAGGTTGCTTCAGAATCCGATAAATTATTAAATTGTTGCAAAGTGAGGCTCATAATGACATCCTTTTCTTTTAACCACCGCTCATAATTGAGCTAAAATCATTTCACAATCTTGTATTGTTAAAATGATATGAATTCCAACCAAATTGGTTTATATTGTCTATTCTGCTAAAACCTGACTATTTGGTCAACTATTTTATAAAAAATATTTTTAATTGTCTTGCTTTATTCTAAAATAATTTCACTATTTAAAGTTTTTTTGAGATAAAGCTGATCTTTTCCACTTATCGCAACTGATTGTTATGATTCAAAAAACCTCAAAAAGCCTTTCCCAAACCACTTCTCGAAGCCAACAAGACATTCGCGCTCATAACCAAGCCTTAATTTTAAGCGCCGCTGAAGAAGAGTTTGTGCTGCAAAGCTATCGCGGGGCGACCATGCAAGGGATTGCGGATCGGGCGGGGCTGCCCAAAGCCAATATTCATTACTATTTTAAGAACAAAAAAAATTTATATAAAGCGGTCTTAAGGTCAATCATTGAAGAATGGAATGACGGGCTAGTCACAATGACGGTGGATAGCGATCCTAAAACGGTGATTGAAAAGTTTGTTCGAACCAAATTAAAGCAAGCGTTTGCTCATCCCAACCGTCATAAGCTGTTTGCCATCGAAGTGATCGGCGGCGCGCCTCACCTTCACGATTTTATGTCATCAACCATGAAAGCTTGGGCGCTTGATAAAACTTACGTGATGAAGTCGTGGTATGATCAAGGCAAAATTGGCATTGACGATCCGCTGCAATTGCTTATTTTGATTTGGGCGACCACTCAGCGCTACGCTGAGTTTGAAACGGAAGTGGTGGGGCTACTTGGAAAACAGTCCTATGATAAATCCGATGAGTCGCGAGCTGAAGCGTTTTTGATTCCGTTTATCCTAAAAGGTTGCGGGTTGGATTAGCGTTAATTTACGCAATTATTGTTTATCCATCCTTCCAATAAAAAAGAACCATTCCTATAGTTAAGCCTACCTTAGGTTTGCAGTTTTTCCTGTCTAATCAAATTTTTTTGTTATCCTGCCAATCAATAATCTGCCCCAGTCGTAACACTTTACTTTATAAATTATTACTCAAAATTTATGCTTAAAGCTTCGTAGTTTCAAAGCGTTATTGGCTATTTGTCCTATTTTTACCATAAGCTTCCTTTCTTATTTTTCTTCATTATCCGATCTGTTTATGGTTTCGTATTAAAAAATATTTGGTGTAAATATTGCCAAATGATTCGAAGGTCGTTATGATGGCGCAAATTTTAAATGCTAATTATTATCATTTTTATTTATTATTTAAAATAATATTTTGTTGGTAAATCAACAGTAAAAAATTTGCTGCTATAAAAGGAAAAACTCGTGCTGTTTTTCTTTTTAAGAGTAGTCCTTTCTATCATTTCATAAGAATCACAAAGATGATCGCCATAAAACTTCGCCAATACTGCCTTTGGATTCATCGTTATACCGGTCTTTTTATGGCTGGATTTTTGATCATGGCAGGGATCACTGGCGCCTTACTTGCCTTTCATGATGAACTTGATGAGGCGTTTAATCATCAATTGGTTAACGTTCCTCCGCAAAATGCGCCGTTATTGCCGATTGCAAGACTTCATGATAACGTCATTCAAACGTATCCAAACTATAGCTTTTCAAGCCTTCCGGTCATAATTGCGCCAAATAAATCCGTGGTATTTTCAGTGGATAGATCGCGTGATAAGAGCAAATCGGCAGCTAAGCCTTTATTTCAAGAGGTTTATGTTAATCCATATTCAGGGAAAATTATTGGTACTCGCGATAAAGAGGCTTGGCGCGTACAAAACGTGATGTGGAAAGTCTTTTGGCTGCATCGTGAGCTGCTACTTGGCGATGTTGGTAAGTTGCTGCTTGGGGTTGTGGCTTTAATTTGGACGATCAACTGCTTTATTGGCTTTTATTTGACCCTGCCAAGACCGACTAAAACCAGGCAAAATCGTGCCAAAAAACGCGCGTCATTACTCAAACGCTGGCTTCCGGCTTGGAAAATTCGCACCAAAACCAATACCTTTAAGCTGAACTATGACTTGCATCAAGCGTTTGGATTATGGCTTTGGGTGATCTTTTTGGTGATTGCTTGGTCAAGCGTTGGCTTTAACCTCAAGCAAGTTTACCGTCCAGTCATGCAAGCGATGATCGGACTTGAGGAAAAACAGAGAAAAGCTGACAAGCCTCAAGCAAAAGCTGCAAATCAGCCTAAAGGCAACTCAAAAAAGCCGCAAGCTATGCCCACTGATGATAAACATTATGCTGTAACCAAAGCCAATAGCGTAACTTATCTAAGCCAACAAGCTGCTGTTTTAGCAAAAGATCGTGGGGTGATTATTCAAAAACCGTTAGGAGCTCGCTGGGATTCAGAAGAAAAAGCTTGGCAGTTGCGCTTTAAAACCAACAAAGATATTGGTCAAAAAGGCGGCGCTTCGAGCATCACCGTTGATGCCAAATCTGGGGTGGTCACTCGCAGTCATTTTGGTGATGAGAGCGCTGCGGCTGAAAAGACAGACCAGTGGCTCAGCAGCTTACATATGGGGCATATTGGAAAAGATGCTGGTCATTTGGCGTATCAACTATTTTTGGCGCTGGTCGGGATTGCGCTATCAGTAGCGTCGGGCGCTGGGATTTATTTGTGGAACCAAGGTCGGCTGCAACGACAAGCCTCAAAAAGACGCGAGCTGATTAAGACACGCTATCCACAATCACCGGTCGACCCGCATGCTGAAGCACCGTCACCTCAACATTATAAAGCGTCTTGATGGTGGCTTGGGTGATCACATCAACGGGCGCGCCCATTGCCATGATCCGACCTTCTTTCATTGCCACCACGGTATCGGCAAATTGCGCGGCTTGGTTAATGTCATGAAGCACAATGACGACTGTTTTTTTCTGATTTTGACTGAGCTCACGAAGCCTGCGCATAAGCTTTCCGGTATGATACATGTCAAGGTTGTTTAGCGGCTCATCAAGCAGCACATAGGGCGTATCTTGACAAACAATCATCGCGATCAGCACGCGCTGACGCTGACCGCCTGAAAGCGAGGACAAAAAGCGGTGGGCGAGCGGTTCAAGCTCAAAACGCTCGATCATCTCGTGAACTTTTTGAATATCAGCGCTCGTAGGTTTGCCTTGGTGATACGGATAGCGACCAAACATCAGCAGCTCATGAACCCGAAGCCGACCTTGAACGTGATTTTCTTGGCTGAGCATCGCTACCGTTTTGGCAAGGGTTTTGGTATCGCAGTGCGTGATATCAAAATCCCCAAAGCGAACGCTGCCCGATTGCAGCGGTTGTAGCCGCGACATGAGCGAAAACAACGTTGACTTGCCCGCGCCATTGGGACCAATGAGCGCAATGACTTGAGCTTCGGGTAAGGTCACCTCAATATCGTGAAGGATTTGATGCTGACCAATTTGGTAAGAAATGTTTGAAAGCGCAATCATAATGGCTCTTTTTTACAAATAAAAATTTTAAAAATCGGCGAGTTAACTAACGGCGGCGCTGCATCATAAAAATTAGCGCCAAAAATACCAATCCGCCCGCAAGCTCAATAACCACAGACAATACCCCTGCCATGCCAAGCCACTGCTCAAAAATAGTTTGCCCCAATACCAAGCAAAGCATGGCAATCAAGCTTACCAAAATCAGCCGCTCGCTGTGATACATCTGCCGCGATAAGCGATTGGTCAGCGCACAAACCAAAAGCCCAAAAAAGGTCACCGGTCCCACAAGGGCAGTGGCGGTTGCCACCAAAATGGCAATGATCGCTAATAGCCCAAATGCTAAGCGCTGATAATTGATACCAAGGTTAATCGCTTGCGGCTTTCCAAGCATGAGCACATCAAACTGAAACCGAAGCCGCCAAATTATGATGGCAGTGATTACGCAAATTATGGTGGTAACGCCAAGAAGCTGCGGATGAACTGAATTAAACTGAGCGTAGCTGACCGCTTGAATCACCACAAAATCATCAGGGTTGATCAGCCTTGCAATCAAAGCCGACAAACTGCGAAACAGCACCCCAAAAATAACGCCCACCAAAATCAATCGCGTTAAATCCTGACTGCTTTTAGAAAACAGCAAATAAAACAGCAATAAAGAGGCGCCAAACATCAGCAGCACTTCAAATAAAAACTTAGCGATAGGGGAGAAGCTTGAATAGCTGATTGCCCCTAAAAAAAACACCATAAGGCTTTGCAGCAGCACATAAAGCGAGTCAAATCCTAACAGCGAGGGCGTTAAAATGGGGTTTTGAGTTAGGGTTTGGAACAAAAGCGTTGACACGCCAATGGCGTAGCCGACCACGATTAAGGACAATAGCTTTTTACCGCGAAGTGGCAACACAAAATCCCAATGACCTTGAACATTGAGCGTTAAAAACAGCCCAGCTGAGATCAGCAAAATCACGGCAGTGATCGCAATCGGATGTCGTGCAATCATTGCCAAAGCCGCCGCAAATTTTGAGCTCAAGCGATGATTTTGAGTATCCGCTTGGTGTTGAGGGGTAAAAATCATACGAAGATTGCCAGTTTTTGCGTGAATGACCGCTTGAAAAAGGTCGCGCAATTGCTAAAAATATTAGCTTGCCAGCCGATTAAAAGCCCTTGAAGAGGATCAGCGCTGATCGCTCGGCGCTCGCAGCAGCAGCCATAAAAAGACCACCGTTCCTACCACGCCAAACACCGTCGCCACCGGAATCTCAAACGGATAGCGGATCGCGCGACCAATAATATCGCAAAGCAGCACCGCCGACGCCCCAAGCAGCGCCACGGCAGGCAGGCTGCGTTTGAGCTTATCGCCCATCAAGCGGCTAACGATGTTAGGGACAACCAAGCCAATAAACGGGATCATTCCCACAGTCACCACCACAACCGCACTCATCATAGCAACCATACCAACGCCAAGCCAAGTGACTTGCCGCCGACTGATACCAAGATTCAGCGCAATATTGTCGCCAAGCCCCACAATGGTCAGTTTGTCCGCCAAGATATAAGCAATCACGCAAAGTATTCCGGTAAACCAAAGCAGCTCATAGCGCCCAGCAAGAACGCCTGAGAAATCGCCAAACTGCCAAACGCTTAGCATTTGCAGCGTTTCGGTTTGATAAGCAATAAAGGTTGTGATGGCATCAATAATGCCGCCAAAAACAATACCAATGAGCGGAATCATCAAAAAATCGGTCGGCGGAATGCGGTGAATGAGCAGCATAAACAGCATCATGCCAAGCACAGCCGTTACTGTTGCCACCCCCATTTTGATGATGAGTGCACTTGCCGGAAACAGCAAGCTGACCACCAATAATCCCAGCGCTGCGCTTTGGGTTGCCCCAACCATGGATGGCTCAACAAAGCGGTTTTTGAGTACCACTTGGATGATCATCCCTGAAACTGCCATAGCAACGCCTGTTAAAATAATCGCAAGCGTTCTTGGTATTCGGCTGATCATTAACAAAGCTGTGTCAGAGTTGGCGCTTTGATCAGTCAGGCTTTGATAAATCCCTGACCAAGAAAAATCTGCCACCCCAAGCGATAGGCTGATCATAATCAGCGCGCTCATCACCAAAAAACTGCCTGAATTTAATAACCAAGGCGGGATTTTGCTAGGATTTTGGTAAGTTGGTTTGACGTTTTTTAACGAGGAGATCGAAACGTTGGGATCCGCATCTGGCAAGATGGCGTTGCTACGATAAAACGAAGTCATAAGCAGTTACGTTTTGGTGGGGTCAATTAAAACCTTAAGCTAAATCACTTAAGGTTTTCAACCAACCATTAAAAAAAATTACGACACTTTAGCATTACTAAAGGCTTTTTTGATATTGGTCAAATCGCTGATCCATTGGTTATAACCCCCAAACGCTAAATAAGAATCTGGAGTTAAATAAACCACGTGCTGATTTTTCCAAGCGTTGGTTTGGGCAACCAGTGGGTTATTAAGAACCGCTTTTGCGCCAGCGCCATCTTCGCCAACCGCTGCACTGCGGTCAATCACAAACAGCCAATCTGGATTTACTTTTTGAATGTATTCAAACGAAATGGGCTGACCGTGAGGTCCTGATTTAATGGCGCTATCCGCTGCTGGAATATCGAGCACGGTATGCAAAAATCCAAATCGCGACTCAGGACCAAAGGCGGATAACTTATTGCCATTGACCATGACCACAAGGGCATCGCCTTTGTCTTTGGTTACCGCTTTGGTTTCGTTAATTGCCGTATCGATATTTTGTTGAAGCTTCATTGCTTCATCACTTTTGCCAAACAGCGCCCCTAAATCATGAAGGCGTTTTTTGCTTGACTCATAGATATTAGCAGTATCAATGCTCATATCAAGGGTCGGCGCAATGGCTGACAGCTCATCATATTTTTCTGCCATTCGTGAACCAATTAAAATCGCTTGCGGCTGCATGGCGTTGAGCGCCTCTAAATCCGGCTCAAATAATGTTCCCACTTCTTTTGGATCGGGCTGATTTTTTGATTGTAAATTATCAAGTTTTAAATTGGCAGGCTTGCCATCAACCGCGACATCAAGCGCTGCCAAGTCTTGCAACAAGGTCATATCATAAACGACGACAGGGGCAGGATTGATCGGTAAGCTGACCACCCCTTTTACCGTATCCACGTCAACTTTTGCGGTAGCTACGTTGTCATTTTTTGCCACATTTGACGCTGCATCAGCAGTTTCATTTTTCTTTTGCGATTCTGCGGCTGCCGAGTCTGGATTTTTGGTCTCAGAATTAGAGCATCCCACCACACCAAACCCAAGCAACGAGGTCATCATGACTGCCAATAAGGGGCGTTTAAGGTTCATAAAGCGAGGCGAGGTCAACATAGGCTTGTCAGTCATCATGGATTATCTCAAATTAAAATCATAAAAACGATAAGTCAAATTTTCTAAAATATTGGGCTAAAGCCATGCGTCAGCCTTAGCAAAACTCTAGATTTTGACTCAAAATATAACGTCATCATACGGCAGTTTATTCATTTTTTCAATGCTAATGATAACGATTGTTATTTCTGATAATATTTGGGACTATGAATTAATTAAAAAATTTATTGATAACAATTATCGTTTGTATTATTATTGGCACAATTTTAGGCGATTTGATTTTAAAGTTTTGATTAAGGTGATAAGGGTTTGAAGGATTTTGATGCGCCATCGCAAAAACTGAAACTCGGCGCCGCCGCTGGGGTCATTGGGATCCATGCGTTGACGGCTTTGGGGTTGATGATGGTCAAAGCGCCCGAGCCGATGGCAAAAGTCCCTGAACCCCCGCCTATTGAAATTCAACTGATCAGTTTGCCGCCGCCAAAGCCTGTCGTTAAAACTGAACAACAAGTTGAACCGCCAGCGCCCAAGCAAGATGTGGTCGAGCCTGAACCGGTTAAAGCGGCAGCTGATCCCGTTTTGGATAAGATCGTTGAAGAAGAGGTGCTACCTGCGCCAACGCCTGATCCTATCGAGCCGCCGCCTGAGCCAGTTGTTGATGAGACGCCTGTGGCTAAAGAGCCACCAATTGCAGAGCAGTTTGATCCCAAACCTGAGCCTGAAATAACCGAAAAACCAATCATCAAAGAAAAAGTTGACGCGGTTGAAGATCAAAATATTCATGAGCAAGACTGGTTTGTAGAGCAGCAGCGCCTTGAAGAAGCTCAGCGTCAACGCAATCAAGACGCCGCTGAAGCTAAGCGTCAAGAAAAATTGCAGCAAGAAGAGGCGATCAAGCAACAAGAAGCTCAGCAAGAGCAATTGCGTCAAGATGAGCTGCGCCGTCAAGAAGCTTTGCAACAAGAAGCGCTCAAAAAACAAGATGAAGCGCGCCGACAAGAAGAGACAAAACGCGCTGCTGAAAAGGTAGCAGCAGATAAAGCCCGTGCTGAAGCGGACGCCCGAGCCAAGGCAGAAGCGGACGCCCGCGCTAAAGCTGAGGCAGATGCCAAAGCAAAAGCCGAAGCTGATGCGGCAAAAAAAGCTGCTGAAGCTGCGAGCAATACGCCAATGAACTTTACGGCAACCAATGCCAACTGGGCATCGATGCCAAAATTTAGCTTTCCAGGACGCGCCTCTCGCGGCACAAAATCTGGAGATACCTTTGAAGTGGTGCTGCTGCTACGAGTCAATAAGCAAGGCGGCATTGATAGCGTTCAATTGGCAAAATCCTCAGGAAACGCAATCTTAGACCGCGAGGCTCAGCGCCAAGTCAGATCAGGGCGATTTACTCCTTTTAAAAAGGATGGTGTTCCTGTGGTTGGCAATGTCACGCTCCCGATCAGCTATCAAGTACCGTAACTGTCTGTCAGTCTCAGCGCCAATTGCGTTGATGACTAAAAAACGAATGCGATGATTTGGCGATATAAATAGCCAAGTGATCATCACTTATTATAAAGTCATAATATCCAATTGCGGGCTGAAATTAACCGGCGCTTTTGGAGGAACACAAGGAATCTACCATGGACTTTGCAAGCTACTGGCAATATAGCGATTTGGTGACCAAAAGCCTGTTTTTTATTTTGCTACTATTATCCATTGGCTCTTGGGTCATCGGCGTGATCCGCGTCATTCAAAGCCAAAAACTCTCGGGATATGTTGCCTCAGACTTGGCAGGTCATATTCAACAAAAACAATCGGCGATGAAGGGTTTGGACATCAGCGCTCGCAGGCTTGCGACAGAGCAAGCGCTTTTGCAGCAAATCGGTCGCTACCGCTACACCAGCGAGCGCGGTTTGCCTATTCTTGGAACCACAGCCGCCATTGCGCCATTTATCGGACTTTTTGGCACCGTTTGGGGTATTTTTCACGCCCTTCATAACATCGGCATGAGTGGTCAAGCAGGGCTTGGTCAAGTGGCAGGTCCCGTTGGTGAAGCGCTAATTATGACGGGATTTGGGATTGCCGTTGCGATTCCGGCAGTGGTATTTTATAACTTATCAATGCGAATTAATCGCAAAGTGATGTTTTTTGCCAATGACCGCGCCCATGAATTGTTAGCAGGAACCGTTGAAGTGGTGAAGGAAACTTCAGTGGCGGCAAAAGCGCCTTTGGCAACATCAGCGCAAGAGTCGGTGATGACCGCAACCAACTATTCAAGCTCAGTGTCACAATCATAACGATGGCGATTTTTGAGCACTTTTCATTGAGCTTTTAATTTAAAACCGTAACGAACAACGACCGAGACCACTATGGCATTTCAGTTAGGTGATGACGACGCCCAAAGCATGAACGAGATGAACCTGATTCCGCTCATTGACATCATGCTGGTATTGATGATTATCTTTTTATTGACCGCAACCGTCCTCAATCCCACCGTGCCGCTAACCTTGCCAAAAACCAGCGCGTCGATGAATGAGCAGCCTGCCGAGGTCATCCAAATCAGCGTTGATAAAGACGCGGGGATTTTTTGGGACAGTGAGGCGATCAGCATTGATGAGCTAGAAAGTCGTCTTGCTGCTGAAAGTGCAAAAGGAAGCGATCCCTCAATTCAACTGCGCGCTGATAAAGACAGTAAATACGACACGGTCGCGCAGGTATTGGCTTCAGCAAGTCAAGCTGGACTGAGTAAAATTGCTTTTGTAAATGAATAAGCAAATGTAATATCTATTTATCGTTCTATAGTAAAAAGCGAGCAAGGTAAATCAGCGCCGCCAGCAGTACCGTTATAAAAACAATAATAAGAAAAACAACGAAAATAATCATTGTTCTCCCACCTCACAAGGTTTGTCCTGTGAGGTTTTCTTTATGGAAAAGCGTTAAGCTACCAATAATAGCCAAACGGTCGATAACCAAAAGGGCGGTAGCCGTAAGGGTAAGGCGAGTGCAAATAATCCAAATCGCGCTGACGAAGATAATAGTAGCGACCTTGTGAATACGCTTCCTCAAGCTTGTCAATGCCTTCAATAGGGCAAACCGGTTGCCAATCATAACCTTCGCGACCAAGCTTGTAAGCGTTCAGTTCTGTGCAGTAGCTTTTTAAGCCTTGATTGCGACCTTTTTCCCAAGCTATTCGGTTGGGTAGAGCGCCCATTACACTGGCGCATTGATTCACATAACGACCAAAATACGCGCCCGATCGCCCTTGAAGCCCATCACGGTAGCCCAAATCCTGCCAATTACTGCCTTGGCATTGCTGCGGAGTGAGACTTTGGGTAGTCGCGCATCCTGAAATTAGGAGCAAGCTGATCCCTGCTGCTAAAATCAGTGAATTTCGGCTAAGGGGTTTAGGCACAATCACTTTATAAGACGATAAGGATAGCCAAGATAAATTGCTCATAATAATCCTGCGCTAATCAATGATTTTAGTTTATCATAGCACCTTTTTTGTCAACTGATGAGCGTCTTATTGTGACTTAGCGCAAAAAATGGGCAATCAAGTGATTGATATGTTAGTAGAAATTTGATTCAGGCTTGATTTTTGCAATTGCCGCCGCGATATTGAGGCATTACGTTGATAGCAAGCGTAAAATGGCGCTGAAGGCAAAACAATAGCCGTAATATGACAGATAGGTGCAAAAGCTATGGGAATGTGGATTGCAATTGCGATTGCTTTATTTGTGCTTGGCAGTATGCTGGCACTAAAGCCCAGCGGCATTGATCAGCGCTTGGATAAGCTTCGGATGGAGGCTCGGCGACTTGATCTTAACCCAAAGCTGATCGCTTGCCCTGATTGGGTTCGCGGTCGTGATGGCGAGCTTGGTCGCGGCATGATCGCCCAATATGGCTTGGTGCTTGAAGGTCGTCAGTTGCCGTATTTGCGCTATCATGCGGTTGACGGGCGTTGGCGCGCAGCTGCGATGGACAATCCACCAAAATCCGCGTTTATTTTAGACAATCAGCCGATTGATCTGCCAAAAAGCATAGCACCGTTTGTCAAAGCGCTGGTTATTAAAGCCAATAGTATCGTGATATTTTGGGAAGATGTGAACTATGTTCGCCCGATCACCAATCCCAATTATCAACAAAATCAGCTTGAGGCTGAACTTTTAATGCTAAAAGCGCATCTTGAGCAGTTGGCGACATCTATTGAGACGCAGCAAGCATAAGACATTTTTTTATAAGGCATTGTTTTATAAAGCTTGACTATTTTAGCAGCAAATAAATTTTACGGTTGACAGTCCAACTCTTAGCAGTGTACCGTCAATATAGCTTAAAAGTCCTTGATATCAGCGCGATGATGGGACTTAACTCCTGATCGGTCAACAACAAGAATGACAATATGAACCCTGACTGATCCACAATTATTTATTTTCATTGATTATTATGGTGTCGTTACCCATGGCAAAAACCCCAACCAAACCGAGCAAAAAAAGTGACAGCGAAAGCGCTGGCAAGTCCTTAGTGATCGTCGAATCACCCGCCAAAGCCAAAACGATCAATAAATATTTGGGCAACGATTTTATTGTGCGATCAAGCATTGGTCACGTTCGCGACTTGCCAGTCAGCGGCAGCGGTAAAACGACTAAAAAAACCGCCAAAGATGACAAGCTCAGTAAAGAAGAAAAAGCTCAGCAAGCGCTTGTTCGGCGGATGGGTGTTGACCCTGAGCACGGCTGGAAAGCCGTTTATGAAGTGCTGCCCAATAAAACCAAAGTCATCAAAGAGCTTAAAGCGCTTGCTAAAGACGCCGATAAAATTTATTTGGCGACCGATATGGATCGTGAGGGTGAAGCGATTGCTTGGCATTTAAAAGAAGTCATCGGTGGCGACGATAGCAAATATCAGCGCGTGGTGTTTAACGAAATCACTAAATCGGCAATCCAAAGCGCCTTTGAGCAGCCCTCAAAGCTGGATATCGACCGCGTGAACGCTCAGCAAGCGCGCCGATTTTTAGACCGCGTGGTCGGCTTTATGGTGTCGCCGCTACTTTGGCAAAAGGTCGCTCGCGGCTTGTCAGCAGGTCGCGTTCAGTCGGTTGCGATGCGCTTGGTCGTTGAGCGTGAGCAAGAAATTCGCGCCTTCATCCCTGAAGAATACTGGCAAATTCACGCGGACACGCACATTTCTGATGCTAAAAAAAGTGCTGCTAATAAAAGTGCTAGTGCCGAGCCTGAAAATATTCGCTTAGAAGCCGTTAAACAAGACGGTAAACCCTTAAAGCTTGGCAATAAAAAACAAACGGACAGCGTTCTTGATATTTTAAAATCGGCGGATTTTATCGTCAAAGAGCGCGAAGAAAAACCGACTCAGTCCAAGCCAAGTGCGCCGTTTATCACCTCAACGTTGCAGCAAGCCGCCAGCACTCGGCTTGGTTTTTCAGTGAAAAAGACCATGATTTTGGCTCAGCGTTTGTATGAAGCCGGTTACATCACTTATATGCGAACTGACTCGACGTTTTTGTCAAACGACGCTCAAATAGCAGCACGCGGCTTTATTGAGGACAATTTTGGAAAAAAATACGTTCCTGCCAAGCCCAACGTTTATGGCAATAAGCAAAACGCGCAAGAGGCTCACGAAGCCATCCGACCCTCCAACGTCAATTTAAAATCAACGCAGTTAAAAGGCGTTGAGCGCGATGCGATCCGACTTTATGAGCTGATTTGGCGGCAGTTTGTGGCGTGTCAAATGACGCCTGCCAAGTATTTATCGGTCAATTTAATCGTCACCGCTGGCAACGTGGAGCTTAAAGCTCGCGGTCGCACCATGACCTTTGATGGCTTTACCAAAGTTATGCCGCCTGCCAAAACGGATGATACCTTACTTCCTGATGTTAAAGCAGGGGAGGCGCTCACTTTAGATAAGCTTGACCCAAGTCAGCATTTTACCAAGCCGCCACCGCGCTACACTGAGGCAAGCCTGGTCAAAGAGCTTGAGAAAAAAGGCATCGGTCGACCATCAACTTATGCGTCGATCATCTCAACCATTCAAGATCGCGGCTACGTCAAGCTTGAAAATAAGCGCCTGTTTGCCGAAAAAATGGGCGATATTGTCACCGACCGCTTGACCGCAAGCTTTCCGGACTTAATGGATTATACGTTTACCGCGGCGCTTGAGGACAAGCTTGACCACGTTGCCGAAGGGGATCAGGACTGGAAAAACGTCCTTGATAACTTTTATGGCGACTTTAAAACCAAGCTTGATCGCGCCAAAGACCAAGACGGCATGCGACCTAATGACCCAACGGACGTCCCTGACGTTCATTGCGACTTGTGCGGTCGCCCCATGCAGTTGCGAACCGGATCAACCGGTGTATTTTTAGGCTGCACGGGCTATAATTTGCCGCCAAAAGAGCGCTGCAAAGGCACCAAAAATCTAATGCCGGTCGAAGCATTTGCCAATCTTGATGACAGTGATAGCGATGATATCGCCGAAGTCAAAGACTTGATGGAAAAAAAGCGCTGTCCAAAATGCGCCACCGCCATGGACGGCTATATCGTCGATGGCGGTTTAAAGTTGCACATTTGCGGCAACAATCCGGACTGCGACGGCTATATTTTAGAAGAAGGCAAGTTTGAAGTTCCAGGGTCAGATGCGCCTACCATCGATTGCGACAAATGCGATGGTCAAATGGAGCTAAAAACGGGTCGCTTTGGACCTTATTTTGCTTGTCAAAAATGTGACAATACCCGAAAAGTGCTCAAAACGGGCGAGCCTGCACCGCCACGAATGGAGCCGATCGACATGCCGGATTTAAAATCCACCAAGCATGACGACCACTTTATTTTGCGTGAAGGGGCGGCAGGGATGTTTTTAGCGGCGTCCAAATTTCCCAAAGTCCGCGAAACGCGAGCACCAAAGCTTCGTGAGCTGCGACCAATCAAAGACAAATTGGAAGACAAGTTTCAATATCTGTTTGACGCGCCTGACGAAGACCCCGAGGGCAACCCAACGATCTTGCGCTGGTCAAGAAAAAACAAAGAGCAGTATGTCGGTTCTGAAAAAAATGGCAAAGCCACGCGTTGGGGGGTTTACTGGCGCAATGGCAAATGGATTGAAGAGTAGTTTTTAACGCTTTATCATTTAGCATTTATATTTCCATATATATTTTATAAAAAAACCTCTTAACCTATAACAGGATAAGAGGTTTTTATTATGGCTGTTTTAGAGCTTTATCAAATCAGTTCTTTTCAATAATACCACAAGCAATTCGATCACCTGACGCCCCTGCAGGCTGGCTCATATAGTCATCAGCGCCGCTATGGATGATAAAGGCGCGGCGGTTAACGCTATATTTTCCGGCTTCGGCGGCGGAGATTTTTTTGTTTACAAAGTTAAGCGTTGCTACGCCAGAAGCGTCAGCAGTAATGTTTGGCAAGTCGCCTGCGTGACCCATCATATCATTTGGGTTTGAGTGTTTATAATTGTCAGGGTTAAAGTGACCACCTGCTGCTTTGCCCATATCCGCGCAGCTTCCGGTTTCATGAATATGGATCGCAACCGTCTGCCCTGGAGTCAAATTCATCAATTTGCCATAGACTTGAACGCCGCCCTCAACAGGTCGCAAGAACATTTGACCCACTTCCATTTGTTTGGCATCAGTCGTTTTCAACGTGGATTTTAAGGTAGGCTGGCTTAATGGGTTGCCCGTATGCATCTGACCTTCGGTGCTTTGACAGGCACTGAGCGCAAGCGCGGCGCTACATAATACGGCACTCGTTAGCATGGTTTTTTTATTGATGAGCGTTTTCATTATTATCTCCATTATTGTCATTATTAATTATCAAATAAATTTAAAATTGTGAAATCCAAGTTAAGGCTAACTCGACATCGGTTTTAGTATAACGGCGCAAAAGCTGAAACTGATGAAGATAAGCGCAACAATCGGTTAATAATTGTAAATTTTGTGAAAGGTGAGAAAAAATAATGGTTTTGTTAGCGCTAAAATAAGCATTATTAATACGCTAAGAAACGTCGAACAACAAAATATTGCTTAAAAAACGGATAATTTCGTTATGATAAATAGCGGTGTTAATTAAATTAAAAAATAAGGAGAAATAATGAAATCAGTTATGAAAACGACTAAAGCCTTAAATTTAGCCATCATCCCAGCATTGTTATTTGGGGGAATGGCGGTCAATGCCAATGCTGCTCAAGACGTTAATCGCTGCGGTCAGTCCGAGCTCAAAATGAATAAAGGCAGCTATGACGTCAATCGCGCAGGCGCAGTGATCGGCTACGACTACTGCGAATATAAATTCTATGCCAAAAAAGGTCAAAAGGTGAGCGCTAAGCTTGTCGGTAGCCAAGATCTGTATCCGGTACTTTATGGCACAAACTCACCCGATATTAGTGAAAATCCGGTAACACTAAGCAAAACAGGGACACAAACCATCCGCGTGCTGCAACCACGAAACCAAGCCCGAGCGAGCAACACGCCAAAGCCGTATTATTTAACTGTGACGATTAAATAGCTTTTAGACAATTTTGAAAAAGTTCAAATAAACATATAAAAAGCTGAGCCATGATGTTCAGCTTTTTTATGTTTTATAAGTGATAATTAACGGTTAATGATCTGGCTCGACATTAACGGTTGGCAGTTGATCATCTTTAGTACTATCGGTTTTGCTTACGTTCGATTCCTCAAGCGGCAATCCTGAATATTTAGGTAAAGGTTCATTTTGCCAAACTAAGGTTTCACCTGTTGCCATCGTTTGCAGTAAGTTGTAACGCGGAAAATCTGCGGTCGCTGTTGTTGGCTGTAAGCTCAAGGTCAGCTTGCTGCGGCTACCAGTTTCAAGATTTGATAGTCGCGTTTCGACCCTATTGCCATTAAGACCACAGCTCATCACCGTTTGCGACCCTTTTCCTATTAGTAGCGTATGGTCTTTTAATAAGGCATAAATGCCACCGATACCGTAGTTACAGTTTGAATAAAAAGAAGCATATTGCTCTTTAGTATTAGAAAATCCAAGGGTAATGGGAAAATCAGGGTGATAAAAATCACCAATTGGCGCTTTAGACAGCAATTTGCCGTGGTCGTCATAAGAAGGGTTTAGCGCGCTGACAAGCCGCCACTGATACGCTTCAAGCAACTCATGGGTAATAGGAAGTCCGGCAGGCTTAGCAAAGCTTTTAGGTGTTCCTTGAAAGATGAGGGTGTTGCCTTGTTTGGTGATAAGCGCCAGACGCTGTGATGCAAAAGGTTTTGCTGTTGGTGACTGATCTTGATGCAACTGTTTAAGATTAAAGTTTAAAAAGGAGTCTTTTAACAATAATGTAGCAAGCATACTGCCACCACTGACATCTTCTTGATTAGGCAAATGGTTGATACAATCTGTCTTAGAGGGCAATAAGCCAAAACCATGATAGGGGAAGGGCGGCGCGGTTAAAGAGTTAAAGCCAATACTATAATTTTGGCAGCCTTGCTTTAAGCTGACTGTATGCGGCGTGATCTCAAAGGTAATAGGATCAGCAGCGGAAATAGTCGTAGTCTTACCCTGAGCGTCAATGGCTTGCGCCAACTGCCAATCGTAGCCATTTGCCCATTCAATCACTTTATCCCCTGTCACTTCAATGTCCTGACTAGACGCAGGCGTAACGACAGGAAAAGTATTCACTTGCGAAGGCGTACTTTGACATCCTATCAGACCAATAGAGCTAATAATTCCAATGGCAGAAAATAATTGAGTGGTTCTAAAATGAGGGGTTTTAAATAGCGCCATGCTAAAATCCTTTTATAAAAATATAAATCGGGCGTTGGATAAAATTGCTTAAGAGAACGCTTAAATTAATGATTTTTTACCTCATTTTCCCAAACCAAAGTTTCGCCTGATTCTACCCTTTGCGTAAGTAAATATCGCGGACTGGTTTGATTGCTATTTTGCGATGGCGCTTGTTGCTCCGTTAAAATAAGCTGGCTTGGTTTTAATGCCACAACGACAAATTTACGCCAGATGTTATCCAATCTTTCACCAAAGCTAATGGCGATTGAGGGGTCAGTTTGGGTTAACAAGGTTTGATTGACTGATAACACATAACTTCCGCCTGAGCCATGCTGACCGACTGACACCCCAAATTGTTGCCGATACTCATCAGTAAAAAAGCTTGCTGTGATCGGAATGTCGGGCTGATGAAAGTCATCAATCAAGTTTTGATTGGCGTCTGTTGCCCGAATCAGTCGCCAGTTATAGCGCTGCAATAACTCATGGGTAATCGGAATCCCTGAAACGCTCTGCTGAGGCTTTGCTTTACCGCTAAAAATAAGCGCGGCGCCGTTGTTGATGCTTAGCGCAATTTTTGGTTGCGGTTGGCTTGCGGATAACACCTCAAAATTAAATCCGACATCGCCATAAGGCACAAATAAGCGCTCGAGTGTCGATCGAATCTCGCTGCTATCATCAGTGCCACTGTTTTGGCAAATTAGCGCCGGAAGTGCCTCAAGCGTTCTGAAGTTATTAAAACTATAAAGGTAGGTTCGACCAAGGACATCACTAAGAAATACTTGATAACGGTAGCAGCCTTCACTAAACATCAAGCTGTTCGGAGTGACATCCATGAGTAAAGGCGGGTCGTGGCGAAAGGGTTTGGTTTTGCCAGTCGCGCTTTTAACCTGAATTAATTGCCAATCGTAATAGGTTAAGCGCTCAAGCAGTTGCTGCGGTGAAACGGCGTTTAAGCTCATGTTTTTAAAAGTTGGACTTGCTGAATTTTGATTAGCAGATTTTGATAACGGCGCGGTTTGACAGCCAACTAAAAAGGTCAGACTAAGCGTTGCTATGGTTGTTAACGATAATTTTTTTAACATGATAAAAAGCCGTTTAATCATTATTTTACCAAACCATAACACAGCCCTTTTTAAAGTAGATGTAAAAAATTGTTCATAGAAATAAAAAAGATAGACCATAAAAAAGCCGCCTATTTATAAATAAGCGGCTTTTATGATAAAGTTTAGGCTGGCAAATTAGTTATGAAGCGCGTTGCCTTTGGTGGTATCTACCGTGACTTTGGTGGGGCTGATTGGGGCAGGAGCGCTAACCAGTGCCGCTTTTAACACCTCGTCAATGGTCGATACTGGCTGAATGGTCAATCCTGCTTTGACGTTGTCCGGAATGTCCGCCAAGTCGCGCTCATTGCTTGCTGGGATCAAGACGTGCTTGATACCACCGCGATGGGCGGCAAGAAGCTTCTCTTTCAACCCGCCAATGCGCAGGATTTTACCGCGAAGGGTAATTTCCCCTGTCATGGCAATATCAGGTCGGATGGCAATTCCAGTTAATGCCGATACCAACGCCGTCGTTAGCGCGCCACCGGCTGATGGACCATCTTTTGGCGTTGCACCCTCTGGCATATGAACGTGAATGTCGGTATTTTTGATGGTTTCGTAATCGATACCGAGTAAATCCCCGCGAGCGCGAACCACGCTCATGGCAGCGCGAATCGACTCTTTCATCACATCGCCAAGAGAGCCTGTGAAAATCAGCTCGCCTTTGCCTTTCATTGCCGCTGCTTCAATGGTCAATAGCTCGCCGCCAACTTGCGTCCAAGCAAGACCGGTGACGCGACCGATTTCTGGCTCTTTTTCTGCCAAGCCGTAGTCGAACTGATGAACGCCTAGATAGTCATCAATGTTGTTGTCGTCAACAGTGACAAGGTTACGCTCGTCTTTTTTCGGAGTTCGCGCGCCGTGTGATTCGACCGACTCGCGGACGACTTTTCGGCAGATTTTATTGATTTCGCGCTCAAGGTTTCGAACGCCAGCTTCACGAGTGTAGCTGCGAACGATGCTGTGCAGCGCGGCATCAACGATTTCAATCTCGCCGTCTTTGAGCCCATTTTGCTTCACTGCTTTTGGTACAAGGTACTTTTGAGCGATATTGATTTTTTCTTCTTCGGTGTAACCCGGAAGGCGAATCACTTCCATCCGGTCAAGCAGCGCGGGCGGAATGTCCATGCTGTTGGCGGTACAGATAAACATCACTTGCGACAAGTCCAAGTCCATGTCTAAATAATGGTCGTTAAAGCTGTCGTTTTGCGATGGGTCAAGCACCTCAAGTAGCGCTGACGCGGGGTCACCGCGGAAGTCTTGCGCCATTTTATCGACTTCGTCTAATAAAAATAGCGGGTTTTTGACTTCAACTTTTGCCAATGACTGAACGATTTTACCGGGCATCGCGCCAATATAAGTACGTCTGTGACCACGGATTTCAGCTTCATCGCGGACGCCGCCCAATGCCATCCGTACAAATTTACGGCCGGTTGCGCGAGCAATGGACTCCCCAAGCGAGGTTTTACCTACCCCTGGCGGGCCAACGAGGCACAAAATAGGGCCGCGAAGTTTTTTCACCCGTGACTGAACCGCTAAATATTCCAAAATGCGGTCTTTCACATCTTGCAAGCCGTAATGGTCTTCATCCAAGATGGTTTTGGCTTTATCAAGGTTGATCGACACTTTGCTTGCCGCGTTCCAAGGCGTGTCCAAAATCCACTCGATATAGTTACGGACAACGGACGACTCAGAAGAGGCAGGCGGCATCATTTTGAGCTTTTTAAACTCTTGCTCGGCTTTTTTGCGAACGTCTTCTGGCAAATCAGCCTCAGCCAAGCGCTGCTCAAGTTCAGCAGTATCATCTTCCGCATCAAACGCGCCGTTATGAAGGTCTGAAAGCTCATTTTTAATGGCTTTCATTTTTTCATTTAAAAAATACTCGCGCTGATTGTCTTCCATTTGCTGACGGACAGCGTCTTGAATGTCTTGTTCGATATTTTGCTCTGCGCTTTGTTTGACCAAATACTCAGTCAAGGTATTGATATGCGCTTTTAAATCGTCCTCTTCCAAAAACGATTGCTTGATATCTAAATCCATCGACACGCGCGTTGAGATAAAATACACAAGCTCGAGCAAATCATCAATGCGTTTGGCAACGCGAATTAGCTCACGGGCATTGCGCAGGCGTGCGTCGGCATAGCTTTCAAATAAGCTAATCAGCGCTTTGATGGTGTTTTTTTGTTGGCGCTCGTCCATCTCGACGTTCAAATCGGCACGATCAAAGCTTGCCATTAGCACGTCATCATGGTCTTCTAAGCTATCAACGCGGGCGCGGTATTCGCCCTCAATCAATACCTTGATGCAGTTGTCATCGCTGTCGTGCGGCATGGTGCTGACAATTCGGCAAACTGTGCCAAACTTATAAAGGTTATCTTGGTCGATGTCTTCGGTTAAAGAGTCTTTTTGCGCGACCACCAGCACCTTACTATCGTATTCGGCTTGCGCAAGCTCAACGGCTTTCACCGACGGCGCGCGACCAACGAACAGCGCAATTTGCATGTGCGGATAGACGACAACGTCACGAAGGGCTAAAAGGGGGAGGTAATTCTCAGGCTTATCGGTAGCTTTGGTGCTGTCAAGCGCCTCATCATCGATGTCAATGTTGATGTTGTCAATATTATATTCATTCATATATTTTCCTCGTTAACCAGACTTGTCAAGTCAAGTTCGTGGTTCATGTTCCCTAAATGGTGCTGCGATAAAAAATTGCAAGGCTTAAGCTTGGGTTAATAACAAATAGTTGGTTATAAAAAATGATGTCGCTTAGCCCTTAAGTTATAAGGATTTGCGTAGATTTATTGAAAAATAAGCGCTGTAAAAATTCCCGATGATACCAAAAAATCAGGTAAACTTGCGCCCGACTGTTTCAGGCTTTGCTTAAAAAACAGTAAGCGTAACGAAAAAAGTGATTTAAAAAAGTAAAAGGCGCTTGGGCGAGCGTCTGCTAGCTAGGCGTTGAAAAATTTGGGAGAAGTTATGACCATCAATGCAGTATTGGTTGCGGTGGTGATTATGCTTGGACTGTCATTGGCTCGGGTTCACGTGGTATTAAGCTTGCTGATTGGGGCGATGGCAGGCGGGCTGATTGCAGGGCTTGGCATGAGCGCCACCCTTGATGCGTTTAGCGAAGGCATTAAAAACGGCGCGCAAATTGCATTGTCTTATGCGCTTCTTGGGGCGTTTGCGGTGGCAATTGCCCATTCAGGATTGCCGCAAGCGCTTGCAGGTGGCGTCGTTCGGCGCATTGAAGCGGGCGGCACGAGCCTGATGATTAAATACGGCTTGTTTTCAGGGCTGGTGCTCATGAGCTGCTTTAGCCAAAATTTAATCCCCATTCACATTGCCTTTATTCCGCTGCTCGTGCCGCCGTTACTGCTTGCCTTTAATAAAATGCAGGTGGACAGGCGATTGGTTGCTTGCTTGATGACCTTTGGTTTGGTCACCACGTATATGTTTATCCCGTATGGCTTTGGCGATATTTATCTCAACCAAATCATGCTTAAAAACGTTGGTGAGGCGGGGATTGATATAGCAAACATTTCTGTCACTCATGCGATGGCAATTCCGGCGCTTGGCATGGTGACAGGGCTGTTAACTGCCGTTTTTATCAGCTACCGAAAGCCGCGCCATTATGCGCAGTTGGCAATTGATGAAGCCGCCGAACAAGCCGCCATTGATAACGATCCATTAAGCCAAACTGCCAAAAATGCACCCAAGCAGCCGCTATTTAAAACCCTTGTTGCCATTGCCGCGCTGATTACTGCTTTTGTTGTTCAGCTGCTGACCGACTCGCTGATTTTAGGCTCGATGTTTGGCTTTGGCGTATTTATGGCAACCGGCGTGGTCAAATGGCACGAAGCCGATACCGTATTTAACGATGGCATCAAATTGATGGCGATGATTGGTTTTATCATGATTACCGCGCAAGGCTTTGCTGAGGTGATGAAAGCAACCGAGCAAATTCAGCCGCTGGTCGATGGGGCGGCGGCGTTGTTTTCTGGCAATAAAGCGATGGCAGCGTTTGTCATGCTGCTCATTGGTTTGATTGTAACGATGGGGATTGGCTCGTCGTTTTCGACCATTCCAATTTTGGCGGCGATTTATGTTCCGCTTTGTATTTCCTTAGGATTTTCGCCGCTTGCCACAGTGGCAATTGTTGGCACGGCAGGCGCGCTTGGTGATGCCGGGTCGCCGGCGTCCGATTCAACCCTTGGACCCACCTCAGGGCTGAACATCGACGGTCAGCATGACCATATTAAAGACAGCGTTATTCCGACCTTTATTCACTATAATATTCCGCTATTGATATTTGGTTGGGTGGCGGCGATGGTGCTTTAGTCAGACCAAGCTTTGCTCTAACGCTTTAGTTTCTTTAACAATATGCGTTATAAAAAACAGCTCAAGGTAAATTGCGGCAAAAGCGCTGTATTCTACGGAACCCTTTATACAATCATAAAAAATTAACGCTACGGAAGCAGACAATAACGTAAGCAAAATGTAAAAAGCAACTATCGACAACTTTAAAAACTTTTTACTGGATATAAATAACAGTTGCGTTGTTTCTTCTGTCATGGGTGATGACGATAATAAGTGATGGTCATAGTTACGTTTTTTCTTTTACTCAATCTCTCTGTAGCCCATAACAATGAATACCGTACAACTAATCAGTAAGTGTAAGAGCATGATAAAACTTCTAGACTCGTTATATTCCCAAAAGTTAATCGCAAATAGGGCAACCGCTAGCCAAAAAACTAGTGACAAGGTTAACACGTAAAATGATTTGGTTTTTTTAAGAGTGTGGGTTAGCACCATAATGCCTTATTATGAACAATAATAATTATCGTTTATAATAAGGTTTTTTTTATTTTCAAACAATAGTTCTTTAAAATAATTTATTTTATAAGTCATCATTATCTTTAAAGGCTTCAATTTCAATATTTAATTCCGTTAAAAACGCATCACTTTGCGCCAATAGTTCATGCAACCGTTTTTCATTGATTAAGCTTGCAAGCTCCTTAGAATCAAAAGTTTGCTCATGGCTATAATAGAGCAGCTCATAGTCCGCTTTTTCTAGCTCTTGCAAATGCTGTTCAACATTTTCTGCGCTAGAGTGCTTATCTAAAGATTTTTTATTCATCAAAACCACCTCAAACTACTTGGCGAAATCACCCCATCAAGCGGCACGTCCCAAGGCGCGCGAACCAAGGTTGCCGTTCGCTGAAAGTCATAGCACCAACCGATTTTTAACGGTCTTTTGGCTCGAGCGCGGTAACTTTTTGCCAAAGTTGTGTCATAAAATCCGCCGCCCATTCCCATTCGCGTGCCAAAGCTATCGACAGCCGTCAGTGGACAAAATATCACGTCAAGCTCATCTGCCCAAAGTAGCCTGCGATGATGGTTTTGCTTCATGCCAAGGTTATGAATTCTGGTGGGAATAGTGATAAGTTTATGCTGATAAATCGGCACAAATCGTAGCCGTTTGTCGTGTTGACCAAGCGAGCCGACTACAGGCAAATAGGGTGAAAACTGCATCTTTAAACACCAATCCAAAATTGGCTGCGTTGGTAACTCCCCAAAGCCATCATAATACAGCCCGATTTTGGCGCGGTTTGGCAGGCGGGCATTTAATTTATTCAGATAAACGCGAGCTTGATTGGCAAATTGCCTGCGCTCTTGAACAGTTAATTTTCGGCGCTGCCTTGTAAAATAACGCCGTGGTGGATTGCTCATGAGCGCTTCTTGAATATCAGCATCATTGTTAATAGAAGAAGTTATGGTTTTATTGTTAGTCATTATCGCGCCTTTGAAAACTTTGCTTAAATATTAACGCCACGTTTTGCAAAAATTTCAGGATTAATTGTAAGTTTTACGATACGATAGTTATCGTTATAGCTATAAAAAGCATTTTTGAATGGCAACGTTATTTGTGATAACTCATGTTATCATAGCAAAGCGGTGGTGATTCAACATTAAAAGCCGTAAAAAGACGAAGGTTTAATCACGCAATTTTTTGAACATTATCAAAAAAAGAGGACTGTTATGTCGACAAATAATCAGGCAACCCGAACCGAAAAAGACACGATGGGCAACGTGGAAGTGCCTGCGGACGCATACTGGGGCGCGCAAACTCAGCGTAGCCGCGAAAACTTTAAAATCGGCGGCGAAACGCTACCGCGACCAATGATTGAGGCAATGGCGTTGGTCAAAAAAGCAGCGGCAATCACCAATGCAAGCTTGGGTCGCATTGACGATGATAAGCGCGATTTGATCGTAAAGGCGGCGGATGAAGTCATCAATGGCGGCTTGACCGACCAGTTTCCGCTTGTGGTTTGGCAGACCGGTTCAGGAACGCAGTCCAACATGAACATGAATGAGGTGCTTGCCAACCGCGCCAACGAAATCGCTGGCAATGCTCGCGGCAGCTATCAGCCGATTCACCCAAACGACCACGTCAACCACGCGCAATCGACCAATGACAGCTTCCCAACCGCGATTCGCGTTGCAGCAGCGCGTCAAATCAACAGCTTACTGATTCCGGCGGTAAAAGCGCTTCGCGATACGCTCGATAGCAAAGCGAATGAATTTAGCGACATCGTCAAAATCGGTCGAACTCACTTGCAAGACGCCACACCATTGACTTTGGGTCAAGAGTTTAGCGGCTATGTCAGTCAGCTTGACCATGCGCTGATTCGCATTGATAACGCGCTGCAAGGGCTTTATGAGTTGCCGCTTGGTGGTACTGCCGTTGGCACAGGGCTGAACGCGCATCCCGATTACGCGGTAAAAGCGGCTGAACAATTGGCAACTTTGACCGAGTTGCCGTTTGTCACTGCGCCCAACAAATTTGAAGCGCTTGCCGCTCGTGATGCTGAAGTGTTTGCCTCCGGCGCGCTAAAAACTTTGGCAGCAAGTTTAAACAAAATCGCTAACGACATCCGCTGGCTTGCCTCAGGACCTCGCTGCGGTATTGGCGAGATTAAAATCCCTGAAAATGAGCCAGGATCGTCCATCATGCCGGGCAAAGTCAACCCAACTCAGTCCGAAGCCATGACCATGGTGGTTGCGCAAGTGCTTGGCAATGACACCGCCATCAACGTTGCGGGCGCTTCAGGCAATTTTGAATTGAACGTCTTTAAGCCCGTGATTGCTTACAATCTGCTGCAATCCATCAAACTGCTAGGCGATGCTTGCAATAGCTTTAATGAGCATTGCGCGGTCGGCATTGAGCCAGTTAAAGAAAAAATTGACCACTATTTGCACAATTCACTCATGCTGGTGACCGCGCTAAACCGTCATGTGGGCTATGAAAATGCCGCTAAAATCGCCAAAACCGCATATAAAGAAAACAAAACGTTAAAACAAGTCGCGGTTGAGCTTGAGTTATTAACCGAAGCTGAATTTGATGAGTGGGTGAAACCGGAGGAGATGGTTCATCCGTCGTAGGTTTGGTTTTGTTTTAATAAAAAACCTTGTCATGAATTGTGGCAAGGTTTTTTGTTTACTTTTCGATGTTAATACTGTCTTTTTACATTCTTGTAGCTATTTATTATACTGATAATATAGACTATATCCTTAATTTTGCTACTTTATTTAATAAGGCAAACAATGGCTTCCAATAAAAATCAACATTATGTGCCTCAGTGCTATTTAAAAAAATTTTCTACATCAAGTGAATCAAAAGCAGCAATTTGTCTTTATAATTTAGATAGGAAAAAGCTAATAAAAAATGCTCCTATAAAAAATCAATGTTCAAAGAACTACTTTTACGGAGAAGATCTTGTTATAGAAAAAGCCTTACAGGAAATTGAAGGAATTTTCTCAGAAATAGTCCGTAATCTTGAAAGTAAAAATCACGTACTGTTAGATGAAGAAAAAACATTTCTTAAAATATTTTAGCTTATTCAGTTTACAAGAACTGAAGAATTTTCTAATACTATTATGGAGTCAGTTGAAAAAGATATAAAAACATTATTTTCTATTGATTTAAAAATGAACTCTAAAGAAGTTGTTCGTAAGTCAATGCAGTCAATTTTAAAGAAGATATACTTAGTCGATGACTTAAAAGTTTGTATTTTGAAGAACAATACAAGAACTAATTTCATAACTTCAGATCATCCAGCAGTACTTACGAATAAGTGGTATTTTTTTAATAGAAAAGTACGCTTTAGATCTTTTGGTATTCAATCAGCAGGTGCTCTATTTATTTTACCTCTTACTCCTAAATTCCTTATGTTAGCCTATGATAAAGATGTATATAGTATCTCTAACAGTGGAGGGTGGGTTCAGATTAAAAACACATATGATATAGATGCATTTAATTATTTCCAGTTATTAAATTGTCAAGCTAACATATACACAGCAAATCCTGATAGCTTTGAATATTTGGAGAGACTTCATAATACTGTGGCTTATTCAAAATCTTTACAAGGTCATAAAACAGAGTTTTATATTTCAGATAATCAGTCCGGCAGGATAATAGATGAGAATCGAATTAATATTTCTGATATCAAAGTCAATCAAAAATTTCTAAAGGTTTCTCAACCTGTTTATGTTGCACCACCATTATGGTCTAGAATAATAAACTGGAATTTTAAAGGATTTATAATGACGAATGACAAAAATGATGACTTCGTTCGCCAATCTATAATAAAAAAGTCTAGAAAAAATGATTTCTATAAAGTGCCAATCCGTAAAAATTAGTAAAGATAGTTTTTCTTAAAAATTAGATTAAGATAAAGCACTCTGAATTATTAAAATTCTAACCTATAAATTAAACTCATTTGTATGTAAAAAAAGCCAAGCAGACGCTTAGCTTTTTCAAATCAAATTTCTGCAAGAGATCTTAAAACTTATAAAGCAATCCAATCGCCGTATTCGCCTCTATCCGTGAGTCCACCATCGGGCTGCCATAAAGGTCATTAGGCAAATAGTGCAAACTTTGGCTAGCAAATCCTGCCCATTTATCATTGATGTCATAATTGGCGCTGACGCTGACATACGGATTCACGCTTGGGCTTGGCTGATACGCGGCAACCCCTGAACGCGCGGATTCATCAGCGCTTACGCCATAATAATACTCATTGTAATTTCTATCGTGCCACTCAAAGCCTGCGCTTGGGTACACGGTCAGCTTGTCTTTGCTGACTTTGGCAAGGTAGGTGAGCCTGCCAAGACTGCCATCATTGCGACCTAGCACATCGGTGGCAAGCTGAGCGCGAAAGCCACCAACCGGCGTCAGTCGTAAATACGTCAATCCTGCCGCCGCCGACCATTTACGCTTATCAAGCTTGGATAAATCGCCATTGGCATCGTCAGGGTCAAACTCGCTTCCGGCAAGCTCCGTATACGCGGACAGCTGATTGCTGCCATCATTGATCAAATAAACGCCCGCTTGTGAGCCGCGAGCATAGATTTTATTGTTGTCGTAAAATATACCGGGCAGAACACGAACGTCCGTGCTGTCGGTATCATAAGCGCTTTTGTTAATCAGCACGTTGGCGCCAATGCTAAGCTCGGCATTCTTATCAACCGGAACGTTATCAAATTCAAAGGCTTGCGCGCTCATGGCAAAAACGGCAGTGCTTAACACTAAAAGGGGCACTTTTTTTTGGTTTGCAAAGGTTAAAATAGTCATTGTCGATGCTCGCAAAATATAAAAATAATTAAGATCATAGCGCCATCATACCACCAAAAGATGTCAATTTATCATGGTAAGCGCGGCAATAATTTGCTGATGAATGCTTTGCCACCAACCAAAAAATCCCAGACAAATGAGTGCAATCACTGCCCAAGGCAAATATTGCCAAGGGCTGACTTTTGATTTATGGCTGTCGGTAGGTGAGGGGTAATAGGTGATTTTACTGACGGGATCGAAATAAGCGCTAGGGATTGGCGGATCAAATTTATAAGCTAAAGCAAACGCAGCGGCAATAATAATTCCGGTAATCGCGCCGCCAATGTGACCGGCGTTATCAATCCCCGGAACGGCAAAACCATAAACCAAGTTGATTGCCATAATGATGATTAAACTTTTTAAATTAAGCTGTAAGCCATTTATCGAGATTTTAAACAGGGCAATGATAAGGAGCGCCGCGCCAATCCCCATGATACCGCCTGACGCCCCTGCTGAAATCCCCGGCTGAGCGCCCGATTCCAAAATAGCATCCCAAGTAACTTGGCTGTTGAGTAAATTACCACCGATTGCCGCGAGTAAAAACAGTGCCAAAAACTTAGCCGACCCCAATATCGGTTCGGCAACTTGACCAAAAAAATACATGGCAAAGCTGTTAAATAATAGGTGCATCAAGCCAATATGCAAAAAAGCGCTCGTCACCAAGCGCCAAGGCTCACCGCCCATAGTAAAAGGCAGTGCGTTTGCGCCCCAATGCAATAGCGCTTCGGTGGTTGGCTCATTGGCATCCACGCCGCTATAAACTTGAAAGGCAAATAGCCCCACAAAGCTGATGAGCAAAAGTGTAGTTACAGGCGCTGTTTTTAGTAAGTGTTGAACCGTCATAAGTCATCGTGGTTAGGATAAAAAGACAGTATAACGGTTCAAGATGGGATTATGAAATGGAAGTGTGAAGCGTATGGTTTAAAAAAAGCTACCAATTAATGGGCGTGACAAACGGCGGCGCAGATTTTAAATGCTCAAACGTGCCTTTGACCAAAATGTCTTGATTGACCTCATTGATGTCGGTATGACCACAAAATGCCATAGTAATATCGCATTCATTATAAATCAGCTCAAGCGCTCGGCGAACGCCATCTTCACCAAACGCGCCAAGACCATATAAAAACGCCCGACCGATCATCGTGCCACTTGCGCCCATGGCGATGGCTTTGAGCACATCTTGACCGGATCTGATACCGCTATCAAGCCAAACTTCTATATGGCTATTTTCAGCGCGAACGGCTTGAACGATGTCGGACAGCGCCGCAATGGAGGAGGGCGCGCCGTCCAATTGCCGACCGCCGTGGTTCGACACAATTAGCGCATCCGCGCCAACTTTTGCGGCTAAAATGGCGTCTTCAGGTTCCATAATGCCTTTGATAATCAGCTTTCCGCCCCACAAGTCTCTAATCCGCGCCACATCATCCCAACTAAGCGCTGGATCAAATTGCTCCGCTGTCCAAGCCGACAATGAGGACAAATCTTCAACGTCTTTGGCGTGACCGACGATGTTGCCAAACGTCCGCCGCTTCGTGCCAAGCATATTAAAGCACCATTCAGGCTTGGTCATGAGGTTAAGCATATTTGCAATCGTGGGCTTTGGTGGCGCGGACAGCCCATTTTTAATATCTTTATGACGCTGACCCAATACTTGCAAATCCGCGGTCAAAATCAGCGCCGAGCAATTGGCAGCTTGAGCGCGGCGGATCAGATTTGCCATAAATTCTTTATCGCGCATCACATAAAGCTGAAACCAAAACGGCGCACTGGTATGAGCTGCGACGTCTTCAATTGAGCAAATGCTCATGGTTGATAATGAAAATGGCACGCCAAACTTTTCAGCGGCGCGAGCAGCATGAATTTCGCCATCCGCCCACATCATTCCGGTAAATCCGGTCGGCGCAATGGCAACGGGCATATTCACTGGTGTGCCAAGCATGTTGGTCGCAAGTGAGCGCCCCTCCATGTTGACCATCACCCGCTGACGCAGCTTGATTTTGTCAAAATCGGTTTCATTGTTGCGATATGTCGTCTGCGTCCACGATCCTGAATCGACATAGTCATAAAACATTCGCGGCAACTTGCGCTGGGCAATTCGCCGTAGGTCTTCGATCTCGGTAATGGTGCTGAGTTTCATGCTTGCAGACTCCTGAATTTTTATGAAGAAAACGCCTTGATATTCTCAATATTTAAACCACTTACTACTATTATATCAAGGCGCTATTTATCAATTTACTCGGTTTTGCTCAGCTATTTTAACAGAAGCCGCGGCGTTTTTAGACATCATTGCCATGATGCCAAAAAAGGCAATGGGCCAAATCACTGCCAAAATCCACCACCAAAGCTGCCCAAAGATGAGTCCCATACCAATCAGTCCGGCTTGAATCACATAATAGGTCATGGCAAGCAGCGTTTTTCGGATGACATAACCTTCTTTATCCATAAGACCAACGACCGCGCAAGCTGCCACCACGTTATGAACCGAGATCATATTTCCCGCCGCGCCACCAACGGCTTGCAGCGCCACCACTTGACCGGCAAGGTTGCCATCAAGACCAATTTGGGTTGCCGTTGACCACTGAAAATAGGCAAACATCATGTTGCTGACCGTATTTGATCCCGCAATAAACGCACCCATTGCACCAATCCAAGGCGAAATCATGGGCCACGCATTTTGAAACGCACCCGCCGCACTTTCTGCAAGTAAAATCGGCATGGCAGGAAGCGCGTTTGCCACGTCCGCCGCTGACCCTGAATTGATAAATACCTGAACCATCGGCACGGAAAATAGTAATGCAGGCGCAGCTGCTACCATCGTTACAGCTGAATTGCGCCAGCTGCGTTTCACCATAGCGCCGTTCATATTGAACAGTAAAATGCAAATTAATGAGGTGACGATCAAAATCGTTCCGGGAGAATACGCCAGCTGAATATTGCTTGAAATCGTCGTTCCAAACAAATTTTTAAAGCCAAAGCTGGTTAAATCGCCCGTTAAAAAGGCTTTTAGTGGGGCAATGGTTCGCGTTAAAATCAATAGCGCAATGACGATTAAATAGGGCGAAAACGCACGAATTAATGAAAATTTTGGCGCAACGGTATCGTCAAATTTTTCTTCGGTAAGCGTTCCCAGCCAATCTTTATCCCAAGACGCTCTTGGCGCAAAATGAAAGATATCTTTTGGCATTAAAAAGCCGCGCTTAGCTGCGGGCAGAACAATCATCAAGCCAATAAAGCCGCCAACTAACGAGGGGAATTCAGGACCTAAATACTTTGCGACCAAATAATAAGGAATGGTAAAGCTCAGTCCTGCAAAAATGGCAAATGGCCAAACTTTTAGCCCTTCAATAAACGAGCGTTTTTCACCAAAAAAGCGCGTCAAAAAAGCGCTTAAAATGAGTGGAATTAAAAACCCAACGACGGCATGAATCAGACCGATGTTGGCGGTGATTTGCAATAAATAGTTTTCAGGAGATAACGGCGCAATTGCTTGCGCAATGTCCGGTTTGTCATTGATCCCTGTCCAAACCCCAAGCAAAACGGGCGTGCCAACCGCGCCAAACGATACCGGCGTTGATTGAATAATCAATACCGCCATCACGCAAGCCATCGCAGGAAAGCCAAGCGCAAGCAGTAGCGGCGCGCCAATCGCGGAGGGCGTCCCAAATCCTGATGAGCCTTCCACCATCGAACAAAACAACCACGCCACGATAATCGCTTGGATGCGCCGATCAGGGGAGATGTCCATAAACCCTTTTCGGATAGCAACAATGGCGCCGCCTTCTTTTAAGGTGTTCAGCAGTAAAATCGCCGCAAAAACGATAAACAGTAGGGTGAGCGCAACAATAATGCCGTTTACGGTCGCTGCTGCCACTTGAGCGCCGCTGGCATGCCAAACAAACAGCGCCAAAAGTGCGGTCACAAGGTAAGCTACGCCCATCGAAATTTTAGCGGGAAGCCGTAAAATGACAAGTAACACAAGAACTACGAGAATGGGCGCGAGCGCCAAAAATACATACATAATAAACCATCCTTGTTATTATAAGCGGTAATGCCCTTGGAATAAAATAACAAGACTAGGATCAATTTTCTAGGAAAATGTTGACCTTATTTATCCTTGTTACCGTTATTCATCTGTTCTCTTGATTAAATAGTTTTGAGACTTTTAATTCAATATGAATCATCATCGATAAGTTATTGTTCACTCCTTTAAAAAACAGTTAAAGACAAACTGATTAAGCATCTAACAGCTCAATCCAGTGCTTCACAGGAACGTTTGATTGACTTCCTAAATGCAGCTGACAGCCAATATTTGCCGTCACGATTTGCTCAGGGTGATCAATGGTTAAATCGGTAATTTTGTTGCTAAGCAGCCTTTGACTTAATTCAGGTTGCAATAAAGAATAGGTTCCTGCTGAGCCGCAGCATAAATGCTTGTTTTGGGTTCGGGTCAGCTCAACGCCTGCTTTTTGCAAGATTTGCTCAACCACGCCGCCAAGCTTTTGACCATGCTGTAAGGAACATGGGCAATGAACCGCCGTTTTTTTCGCGGATCGTTTTAGTCCTAATTTTGCTAAATCTTCTTGAATCAAAATTTCGGTTAAATCTTTGGTCATCTCGCTGACGCGCTTTGCTTTGGCAGCATAATCTGGGTCATGACGCAGCTTTTCGCCGTATTCTTTGACCATTGAGCCACATCCGGAGGCGCTAATGACAATCGCCTCAACGCCGGATTCAATATGCGACCACCACGCGTCAATATTTCGGCGCATAAACTTCAGCCCCTCTTCATGAGCGGGCATGTGGTAGCTTGCCGCGCCGCAGCAACCGGCATCGGGTGCAGCAAATAAGCTGATACCAAGTTTGTCGAGCACACGAGCAGCGGCAATATTGGTATTAGGCGTGGCTGACGGTTGAGCGCAGCCTGCTAAAACCAGCATCCGCCGCTCATGCTGCTGTTTGGGCAAGGGCTTGGTGACTTGTTTTAATGGGACTTGGTTTTTCAGCTCACGCGGTAAAAACGCCCGAAACAGTTGCCCCAATTTTAACAAAAAGCCAAATCGGCGCGGATAAGGCAACACTTTTAAAATCAGCCAGCGTTTTAGCTTTTGGTTGGGTGGTCGCTCAAGCTGCTGCTCCATAATATCGCGACCAATTTCTGCCAATCTGCCGTATTGAACGCCGGATGGACACGTGGTCTCACAGCTTCGGCAGGTGAGGCAGCGATCAAGATGCTTTTGTGATTTTTCACTCACCGTTCCGGTCTCAAGCATTTGCTTCATCAAATAAATGCGACCGCGTGGACCATCGCGCTCATCGCCAAGCTCTTGATAGGTGGGGCAGGTGGCGTTACAAAATCCGCAGTGAACACAGGTTCGCAAAATGCTATCGGCTTCAGCAATATCAGGATGGTCTAAATATTTAACATTGATTTGGGTTCGCATGATGCTCTCCTATTACATCCAGCTATAAAGCCGTCCGGGATTAAAAATGGTATTGGGGTCAAAGGCATGTTTTAAGCGTTGATGAATCAGCTTTAGCGCTTCAGGCTGAGTGTGAAACACCTCGCTATCGCGATTGCCGCCGCGATATAGGCTGACTTGACCGCCCATGTTTTCAGCGATGGCTTCAAGCTCGTCTTTATTAAAATCTCCTTTTAACCAGCGTTGAGCGCCGCCCCAATCAATCAACCAATTCTCATTTGGCATGACATGCTCCGAGCTACTTTTGACGGAAAAGCGCCAAAGCGGCGCGTCACTGGCAAAAAAATCCAAGCGCTGATCGCCAAGCTGTTCCCAAAAGCCGTCTCCATGATCTAAAGCTGACCCTTGCCACTCGCGAGCGGTCGTCTCAACCGCACTTTTTGCCCCTGCCAATCGCAAATAAAGCTGACCGTTTAACCAACACGCGCCAGTCAACGGCACGGCTTGACCGGATAAGCGGTTCATGGTGTCAATCGCTTGAGCGGCGTTCATGTCTTGAACTACCGTTAAGCTTGCCGCAGGTTTGGGCATAATTTTAAGGCTCACCTCACTAATGATGCCAAGCGTTCCCATGGCGCCGGCTTGCATCCGTGACACGTCATAACCGGCAACGTTTTTCATCACCTGACCGCCAAAGCGCAAATGCTCGCCTTTGCCATTGATCAAGCGAATTCCTAACACATGATCGCGAATCGAGCCGCTCCAAGCTCTAGCCGCACCGGATAAATGACAAGCAAGCGTTCCACCTAAGGTGGCATTACCGTCAAATAATGGCGGCTCAAACGCCATCATTTGCTGATGTTCGCTCAGAGCCTCTTTAATTTGTGACAATGGTGTTCCGGCGCGAGCGGTCAATACCAACTCAACTGGCTCATAGCTGATGATTCCGCTATGGGCTTTGATTGAAATAGGCGTTCCTGTTGGCGTTCGTCCCATAAAATCTTTGCTACCGCCGCCGATGACTTGTAACGCTGTGCCGTCACTTGCTGCTTGTTTGACTTGCTCAATCAATTGAGCGCTGATATCGTTCATGCCGGCTCTCCTTGTCGGGCATCGTTTTTAATCGCATCAAGGCTTCGGTATTCTTGGCAGCGCTTTAAAATCGGAATACCTTTGCCGGGATTAAGCAGACCATTAGGGTCAAAGGCGTGTTTAATGGCGTGAAATTGGGTGAGCTCTTCATCATTAAACTGAACTGCCATTTGCCGGATTTTTTCAACACCAACGCCATGCTCGCCGGTGATACAGCCGCCAACTTTGACGCAAAGCTCCAAGATTTTACTGCCAAATTCTTCGGTGCGTTCAAGCTCGCCTGCCACGTTGGCATCAAATAAAATGAGCGGGTGCAAATTGCCGTCGCCGGCATGAAAGACGTTGGCAACTTTTAAACCATAATAATCAGAAAGCTTTTGCATTTCGGTCAAGACAAAGGCAAGCTGGCTTCGCGGAATCGTGCCATCCATACAGTAGTAATCAGGAGAAATTCGACCAACGGCAGGAAACGCTGATTTGCGACCTTTCCAAAGCAGCGCGCGCTCCGCTTCACTTTGCGAGACGCGAGTGGCGGTGGCGCCAAAGTCGATAAACAGCTGCTCAACCTGCGCAATTTGTTCAATCACTTCAGCCTCACTGCCGTCCAATTCACAAAGCAGCAACGCTTGGGCGTCCGTTGGGTAGCCCGCATGGGCAAAGGCTTCAGCGGCAATAATGGCGGGGCTGTCCATCATTTCAAGCCCCGCCGGAATGATGCCTTTAGCAATCACGCCGCCGACTGCATCGCCTGCCGCTTGAACGCTGTCAAACGCCGCCATGATCACCTGAGCGATCGATGGGGTGGGTAGCAATTTGACCGTGACTTCTGTGATAACGCCAAGTAAGCCCTCAGAGCCGGTAATGAGCGCCATCAAATCGATGCCGTTATTATCCAAACCTTCACTGCCAAGGGTAATAAGCTCACCCTCAACGGTGACCATCTCGACCTTTAATAAGTTATGAACAGTCAGACCGTATTTTAAACAGTGAACGCCGCCTGAGTTTTCAGCGACATTGCCGCCGATGGAGCAGGCGATTTGAGAGGAGGGATCGGGACCATAATATAAGCCGTAGTGGCTTGCCGCTTCGCTAATGGCTAAGTTGCGAACGCCCGGTTGCAAGCGTGCGCTGCGGGCAAGCGGGTCGATCTCAAGAATGTGTTTGAAGCGGGATAAGACGAGCAAAACGCCGTCAGGATTGGGCATAGCGCCTGCACAAAGCCCCGTTCCAGCGCCGCGCGCTACCACAGGAATCTCATAGCGATGGCAAATTCGCATCACCTCTTGAACCTGCTCAACTGTCCCTGGTAGCACCACCAAAAGCGGCATATCGCAATAAACGGATAAGCCATCGCATTCAAATGGCTTTTGTGTCTCTTCATCACAAATGACATATTCTGGCGCAAGAAACGCGCGAAACATGGTCGCAAGCGCCATTTTATCTGGCTTTTGGCTTTGGCTCATCGTCGCTCTCCTTAGCTTTATTCAGTAACAATTCCTTCATTATTACACATAAAACTAGGCGGGCATAATACTATTGACCTTAAAAATGACTGTTTATTCATCATAATGATTCAATGATTATCATTTAGAATTAAATAAGCACTTTATTCACTAACGACTTTGTTTGATTCCAAAGTCTTGAACAGATAAAAAACCAAAAGGACGATTTCAAAGCAAATTTTGCAAATCAAGCACGGAAAAAGGAAAATCTAAGCGGGCGTTTTGGGTTAAAATCACCGGAATTTGCGTGGCAAACTGCATCATGAGCGGCTCATCAAAATCGGCAATATCAACGTTTATATAAGACATCGGAACAACGCTTTGAAACTCAACTAGCCGCTGCTCAGCCAACTCACATAAATGGCAGCCTTTGGTGCCAAGCAGCCACCATGTCATATCGTCAGGAAGGGAAGAAAAAGAAACCTGCGCTAAAATATCCGCGCGAAGTTGCTTGAGCATTGAAGGTGAATATTGCGGCATTATCTTGCCTCATGTTGCAAAGTTGTCACCCTATCATAAAGAAATCGTGCGGATAATGACAGCTTAGCCGAGATTAGGTAAGATACTGGCATTTTATGATGCAACCTTGCAGCGCGCTAACGCATATTTTATGGCTGCAACTGCTTTTTTTGGAATCGTTTTCATGACCGTAATGGGCAGATTTTTTAAACGCTTATTGCTGGCGGCAATGCTGCTGGTAGTGGCGTTTCATTTGATGGTGGCAGGGCTATTGGCACTTTGGAAAACCCAGCCGATCAACAACAGTATGTTTATGCTCAGTCACCGATTGACGATGGGCAAGGTATCGCAGTCTTGGGCGGATTATGACGCCATTGCCAAACCCGTCAAGCAAGCAGCGATTGTCAGTGAAGATGCTAAATTTACTCAGCACAACGGTTTTGATTTGCAAGGTATTGAAGCGGCTCATAAAAAAAATGAAGCCTCGGGAAAAATGGCGGCGGGCGGCTCAACCATCACTCAGCAATTGGCAAAAAATTTATTTTTAACCTCGCACCGCTCGTATTGGCGTAAAGGTGAAGAAGCCGTCATCACCGTGATGATCGAAAAAATGTGGGATAAAAAGCGCATTTTAACCGCTTATTTAAACGTTGCTGAATTTGGCAACGGCATTTATGGGATCGATGCCGCAGCGCACCATTATTTTAATAAATCAGCGGCTAAACTTAACCGCGATGAGTCAGCAACGCTCATCAGTATGCTTCCTAATCCCAAATATTATGAAAAAAATCGCAACGATCGGCGACTCAAAAACAAGCAGCGCATCATTAAACGGCGCATGAACAGCGCGATTTTGCCCAAATGACATGATTAAGACGTATTAAATCGCGCTATTATAAATTGTGGCGTTAAATCAGGACAAAATCGCGGTTTCGGACTAGAATAAAAGCCCTTAATGGCAAAAAATAAGGAATCGCGGCATGACTCAAAAGCTCACCCATCACAAGAACAATTCAGACCCAAGCATCCAACAAACGGCAATCACATCACTTACGCAAATTGACTGGCAGCGTTTTGATGACGGCAGCTATTCGGCAAACAGTTATATCAACCGCGAAATCTCATTATTGCAGTTTCATCTTCGGGTATTGGCGCAAGCTGCAAGCCCACATCATCCGCTTCTTGAGCGCTTATTTTTCTTGATTATTTTTTCATCCAATATGGATGAATTTTTTGAAATTCGCGTGGCAGGGCTGATGCAAAAGCTCAATTTGGGCAACGTTGCCGCCACGCCGCACGGCATGCGACCAAGCGAAGTGCTTGATGAAATCTCTATCATTGCGCACCGAGCGATTGATGAGCAATACCGACTGCTTAATGAAGATATTTTGCCAGCGCTTGCGCTTGAGGACATCCGCTATTTAAAACGCGATGAGCTAAACGCTGAGCAATCGGCGTGGATGAAGCAGTATTTTATTGAGCAAGTCATGCCAGTTTTGACCCCAATCAGTATTGATCCTGCGCATCCGTTCCCGCGTTTGGTGAATAAAAGCCTCAACTTTATCGCAAGTTTAGAAGGTAAAGATGCCTTTGGTCGCGATATCAATTTGGCGATTGTTCCTGCGCCGCGAAGCTTGCCGCGCGTCATTCGCCTGCCGGATGAGCTGACCGGCGGCAAAGAGTATCATGTCATGCTGTCTGCCATCATTCATGAGCACGTCAGCGAGCTGTTTCCGGGGGTTCATGTGACCGGCTGCCATCAGTTTCGCTTGACCCGAAATGCCGATTTGGACTTGGCGGACGATGTGGACGATATTGCCAAAGCGCTTGAGGGTGAGCTTGAAAACCGCCGTTTTGGCGATAAGGTTCGCCTTGAGGTGACCACCGATTGCCCAAAACACATGAGCGACTATTTGCTTGATGAGTTTGGACTTCATGACAGTCAGCTTTACCGCGTCAACGGTCCGGTTAACTTAACCCGATTGCTCTTTGACTTTAATCTTCCAAAACTGCGCTATCAGCCGTTTAACTTTGTCATTCCCAAAGCCTTTCGCCGCGATCTTGACAAGCTTGATCGCAGCACCAGCATGTTTGCCGCGATGCGTAAAGGCGATGTGTTGGTTCATCATCCGTTCAATGCCTTCTCGCCTGTGGTCAACCTGCTTTGGCAAGCGGCAAATGATCCTAAAGTTTTAGCCATTAAACAAACGCTTTATCGCTCCGGAACCAATTCTGAAATCGTTCAAGCGCTCGCGGCTGCCGCCCGAAATGGTAAAGAAGTCACCGCCGTGATCGAACTTCGCGCCCGCTTCGATGAAGCATCGAACATTGCGGTTGCCAACTATCTTCAAGAAGCAGGCGCGGTGGTCGTTTATGGCATTGTTGGCTACAAAACTCACGCCAAGCTTATGCTAATTGTCCGCCGTGAGGACAACAAAATCCGCCGCTATGTCCATATGGGAACGGGAAACTATCACGCGGGCAACGCCAAAGCCTACACCGATTACGGCTTATTTACCGCTGATCCTGACATGTCCGAAGACGTTCATAAAATTTTTCAAGAACTGACCGGAATGGGCAAACCTGCCAACCTGAAAAAGCTGCTTCATGCACCATTTACCTTGCATGAGTCGTTAATCAAATTTATTGATGACGAAATCGAAAACGTTCGCTCAGGTAAGCGTGGTCATATCATCATTAAAGTCAATGCATTAACTGAGCGCCGATTGATTGACAAGCTGTATGATGCCTCGCAAGCTGGCGTGAAAATTGAGCTGATTTTGCGCTCCATGTGCTGTTTGCGACCGCAAGTTCAAGGGTTGTCTGAAAACATCACCGTTCGCTCCATCATCGGGCGTTTTTTGGAGCATACGCGCGTTTATTATTTTTATAATGATGGCGATGAGCGCTTATATTGCAGCAGCGCGGACTGGATGGATCGCAATTTATTCCACCGCGTTGAAGTGGCGTTTCCGATTGAAGACAAGGCGTTGTTTAACCAAATTTATCAAGATGGCTTAATCAACTATTTAAAAGATAATGTCCAAGCTTGGGAGCTTGACGGCGAAGGTCATTGGCATCAATTGCAGCCAAAAGATGGTGAGAGCGCTCATATTGCGCAAAATCATCTGCTTAGAACGATCAATAGCGTGGTTGAAGATAACTGAGCAATGCTTACTTATTTTTAATTAGTTTTTAAGTAACTGCTTTTTAAAATAATATGCCCTCAAACAAATAGATTTGAGGGCTTTTTTATTGAATATCCCGAGCAAATTTTACAAAGCAAACGTGAACCTCACAATTTTTCACATATTGCTACGCCAAGCTACTAGCGAGCGTTTTGAAGCGATTTATAATGAAAATTAGTCATCAATTATTCTAAGCTATTTCTTATTAAAAATTAAAAATCAAGGAGTTACCAAGTGACTGATATAAATAATACTACCAAAGCCGATCAATCAGAAGTTAAAAAAGCCGCAGAAAATGTCAATCCAGCTCAGCTTCAAGATAATCTACAAACGAATAAGCCTGTAAATGCGCCTGAGCATTTAACCGAGGATCAAAAAACGCCATTTATCGACGAAGATGTCCGAACCGATAACTGATTTTAAAAAACATCAAATTGAGCTTTAAAAATAATAACTAGGGAGAATCTCATGATTAACGACAAATCAGGTGCAAAAATTGTTGGCATTCCGCCTGAAGATGTACCACTTGATGCCGAGCCGGTACTTGCCGTTGACAAACGCGCTGCTGATGGTTCGTCGCAAGATCCAAGATTGGTAAATGATGAAGAAGCCGTGGTGGTTCGTGATCCTGCGGCAGGAAAAGTAGAAAATCCGCGGGGTAGCTATGCCGGTCGCAAAAATATGCCAAATATTGACGGTCCTGAGCAAGCCTCTCAAGAAACCGATGAGGTATATTCTGACCCAAGAAAAGAAGAGGACTTACCGCCCGGCGGCAAAAATGCGGCGGATTTAAACGCGTTTAATTTAGGCAAAGAAGACAACTCTTTTTAATTTTCAGTGTTGATAACGAACTTTAATAACTAAGCTTTAATCATCATTCAAGTTGGACGACCGCTTTACCACGATATCAAAAATCATGCTTTGAAGTTAGCTGAACGGTTTAAGTTAACTTCAATGCTTACAATAATAAAGGATACCATCATGGAAACTCGCGACCCAAACTTAACAAAAACGAGAATTACTGATACGGAGCGTGATCATTTAGGTCAAGATGAAAACTTACATCATCATGCTCACGTGCAAAACCCAATTACGGACACCATGCAAGAAACGGTAATTGGCTCAGGATTTTTAGCAAGAAATGAGCTTCAAGACACTTTAGATCCTGATTTGGCGCACCGCTCAAGCGTTCATCACAATACTGCTCCGCTTCATGAATCGCGCCGTGAAGAATTGGCGGCAGCGCAGCGTCGTAATGAAATCAGCGATCCGTTAGCCGTCAAAAATACTGAGACGATGCAAGAAACGGTGATTGGCTCAGATCACCTGAGCAATCAGCCAATGAGAGATGACACCTTGTTGGACTCGCATTTAGCCGCTGATCAAGCCGAAAGAAGCGCCACATTAAGAACGCCGCAAACTGATGCCATGGCAGTCGAAGAGCTGCAAGCAACTCGAGCGCCGATGGCTGATCGAGCTGAGATGCGACTCAATGAGCGAGACGTTCAAGCCCATTCTCATGTCGAAAACGGCACGGATACCTTTGACTCAGATGTCATGCAAACTGAACACGTCAACCCCGGTGACAATCCTGCTCGCGAACCAGATCGCCGTGACCAAGAAGGCAGCCCGTTTGACAATAATGTGAATGAAGAAACCACAGGAACCGAAGTTCCAAAAAGTGAGTTCATTGACGATCACAACCGTTATGCCAGCATTGACAATGCGCAATCGCGGGTGCTTCCTACAGAAGATAAAGGCGACGACAAAAGCTATGACCGCTACAATGAATAATAGGTGATTTATGACAATTAATGAAAATAAGCATGAGCCACTCATTGCCGATGACGATGTCAAGCCCAATCGGCACTATCATCTCGAAGATGCCGATGATTTTGATGGCGTTGTTCCAGAGGATGACCTGCAAACGGTCAATCCTGCCTTAGCCGAAAAACTTACCCCTGACCATGATCCTCATGGTGTGGTAAAAAATCGCTTAGATCATGACCAAAATTTATAAAACAGGTTTGTGAATAGCAATATTAGGCAGTATTTTTAAATATTGCCTAATTTTTATAACTAATGACGATTAAATTAACACTGGATCGCCACTATGAAATCTAAGCTCAGTATCAGGGCTTGAAATCAGCTCGCTTTCCACCGTTTTAAAAAACTGCACCCGCTCCTCGATAGGATCGTCACTTAGCGACTGAGCAAGCGTCAAGTAATCCTCAAAATGGCGACTTTCTGACTTTAACAAATAGCGATAATACCGTCCTAAGCGCTCATCACTGATTTGTTCTGCCAAAGCTGCAAAGCGCTCACAAGATCGAGCTTCAATAAACGCGCCAATAATCAACACATCAATCATCGCTTCAGGCTCAAAAGTTCGCTTGTGCTTGAGCATCCCTTTTGCATAGCGACCTGCACTTAAGTATTGCCATACTTGATCGCGCTCATTCATGATTCCTAAAACCTGCTCATAATGAAGCATTTCTTCACGAATGAGCTGAGCTAACTTTTTTTGCAACTCAAAAGAAAACTCATAACGGAACATCAAGTTCATTGCCGTTCCTGCCGCTTTTTTTTCGCAATTGGCATGATCTTGGATGATAAGCGGCAAATTATTCAGCGCTGCCGTGACCCAACCTTGCGACGTTCGGCTGCCTAGAAAGTTAAAAATAGGCGTTAAATCCACCGAAATTGGGGATTTTATTTTATTGATATCGACGCTATCGTCACTTAGCGGATCATGAAAGTTTGAATCGGTATCACAAGATAGAGTTGTTGGTGAAGCTGTGTCAGTCATAGTTGTCACATTAAAAAAATTTTTAGGAAAAATTAAAAAGAATCATTTGCTTAAGCTGTTGCAATAATTACTTACAGTTTTGAATTACTGGCAAGTCATCAAAATTTGTCTTTCTTATTATAACGGCAAAGCCATAAGGGATATAGCACATCATTTTTATAAAAGCCCACTATTTTTTTAATAAATGGAATTAACTTGTTAATTTTTAAATTTGATAGTAGGATAAGTTTTGATTTTAAGACAAATTATCTTACTATTAGTAAAAATGCTACGCTTGATCTGATATTAATGACTTATTGTTATCAATATGGCTTTTGTCGATAATCAATACTAATCAAACAATAAAAAATTTTTACTTTTTCATAAAAGCGTCATGCTCAGTCTTTATTGTCGCTATTTATTTTAGTAAAAAGGCTTAAGATAAAAAAGTCGACAAGATTAATCGACTAGGCTACTGATCTTATGAAATGATTTATGATTTGTTAATAAGGTCAATTTAAAAATACTGAGCATTCAAATGTGGAATGAATACTCAAAAAACGCCAAACCCGCGTCAATCCCGCAGTCTGATGCGACCATCCCGACCCACTGATAAGGACACCGCTATGAGCCAAGCCATCGCCAATCGTATTCAAAAAGGCAGTCTTGCCATTGACACTCAGCTTTTTGATTTTATTGAAAACGAAGTGCTGCCAAGCGTCGGCGTCGACTCTCAAGACTACTGGTCAGGATTTGAAGCCACTGTCAAAGCGCTGACGCCAAGAAATAAGGCGCTTTTGCAAACGCGCGCTGATCTGCAATCGCAAATTGATCAATGGCACCTCGATCATCCGGCAAAAGGCGGCAAAATTGACTTTCCGGCGTACAAGCAATTTTTGCAAGATATTGGCTATTTATTGCCTGAAGGCGAGGACTATCAAGTCGGCACGCAAAATGTGGACGATGAGATTGCTACGATGGCAGGACCGCAATTGGTCGTTCCGGTTTTAAACGCTCGCTATGCACTCAATGCCAGCAACGCGCGCTGGGGCAGCTTATATGATGCGCTTTATGGTACTGATGTGATCAGTAACGACAACGGTCAAGAAGCAGGGAAGGGCTATAATCCAACTCGCGGCGCCGCGGTGGTTGCTTATGCCAAAGCGTTTTTGGATGCGCATTTTGCCCTTGACACTGGGTCTTTTACCAAGGCAACTGGTTTTAGTATTGTTGATGGCAAATTGGTGATTCATCAAGAGGATCGCGATACGGCATTGCAAGATCCGGCTAAATTTGTCGGGTTTGTTGGCGAGGCGTCAGCACCAACGGGAATTTTGCTTAAAAATAACAACCTTCACGTTGAGATTCAAATCGATCCTGAAAACCCGATTGGCAAGGCAGATCTGGCAGGAATCAAAGACATTTTGCTGGAATCGGCATTAAGCGCCATTCAAGATTTGGAAGATTCGATTGCAGCGGTGGATGCTGAAGACAAAGTTGCCGCTTATCGCAACTGGTTTGGGCTAATGAATGGCGATTTGTTTGAGCGCTTTGAAAAAAATGGCAAAACCATCACCCGCCGCCAAAATCCAGATCGTGAATATACCTCCCCAACAGGCGAAAAATTGGTACTTCCGGGTCGCGCGCTGTTATTGATCCGAAATGTTGGTCACTTAATGCAAAATCCCGCCATTTTGGTAGATTTGGGTGACGGCTATGAGGAAATCTTTGAAGGCATTATGGACGGTCTTATCACGCCGTTATTATCGCTCAATGACATTCAAGGAAAAAATGAGCTTGCCAACTCACGACAAGGCTCGATGTATATTGTGAAGCCTAAAATGCACAGCCCTGAGGAAGTTCGCTTTGCTGACGACTTATTTACCGCCGCCGAAGATATCTTAAACTTGCCGCGTTACACCATTAAAATTGGCGTTATGGATGAAGAGCGCCGAATGACGGTAAATTTAAAAGAAGCCATCCGTCAAGTTCGCGATCGCATTATCTTTATCAATACCGGATTTTTGGATCGCACTGGTGATGAGATGCACACCAGTATGAACGCAGGCGCCTTTGTTCGCAAAAGCCGAATGAAAGAGCAGCCTTGGCTACAAGCTTATGAGCAGTGGAACGTTGATGTTGGTCTTGAAGCCGGATTGCCGGGTCACGCCCAAATTGGTAAAGGCATGTGGGCAAAGCCTGATGATATGAAAGAGATGCTTGAGACCAAAATTGCGCATCCAAAAGCTGGCGCGAACACTGCTTGGGTGCCATCGCCTACAGCGGCAACGTTGCACAGCTTGCACTATCATGAAGTGAACGTTTCTGAAACCCAAGAAGCTCTAAAATCGCGACCACGCGCCAATATCGATGATATTTTAACCATTCCACTGGCGCTCGATACCAATTGGACTGCCGAGGAAATCCGCGAGGAGCTTGAAAACAATGCTCAAGGAATTTTGGGGTATGTGGTTCGCTGGGTCAATCAAGGCGTTGGCTGCTCAAAAGTTCCAGATATCAATAATGTGGGACTGATGGAAGATCGGGCGACACTGCGCATCTCAAGCCAGCACATTGCTAACTGGCTGTATCATGGCATTGTCACTAAAGATCAAGTCATGACAACCATGAAGCGCATGGCAGAAATTGTTGATGATCAAAATTCAGGCGATCCTGAGTATCGTCCGATGGCAACTGATTTTGAAAATTCATTTGCTTTTAAAGCGGCTTGCGATTTGGTCTTTAAAGGTCGCGAGCAGCCAAATGGCTATACTGAACCGTTACTGCATCAAGCGCGCCTTGCGTTAAAAGCCAGTGCTTGCCCAATTTGACACAAAAGATCAGTTATGATTTGATCCACTTTACCAAGCCTTTGTTAGTTAGAACCAATGAGGGCTTTTTTATCGCTTAAAACAAATTATCTTGATAATTATGGTCTTATTTAATCAGATGATTGTAAAAAATATGTTGCAAATTATGTCAAAGTTGATATGCTTATTGGTGAAGTATGAGTTTGGTAACGGATGTTACGCACAAGCGTGATAAACTCCTAGGTTTACAATCGAGTTACGAAAAACGGAATTTTTTTGTAAATGTTAGGTTTTTTCATCTTTCAGTAATAACACTTCGCCACACTTGTTTCTGACTAAGCTCGGTAGCCAGTTACATTTATTTTGAGGATTTGTGACGATACCATTTTGGGTGCCCGCCAAAAGCTAGCACCTTACTAAAATTGTAAAGTGGAGATACTCCCATGAAAAAACTACTTTTAGCTTCCGCCATCGCTGCCCTAACCGCAACTGCTGCTCAAGCTGCACCAACCATTTATGGTAAAGCATTCGTTACTGCTGATTATGTCAATGCTGAATCTGATCTTAGCCTTGCGCCTAATCAAACTGTGAGTGATGACTATTTGAATCAGTACGACGAAAATACGGTTCAAATTAACTCTCATGCTTCTCGCATCGGTCTTAAAGGCTCAGAAGCGCTATCAGCAAACACGGATGTGGTTTATCAGCTAGAGTATGGCATTGGTGTTGACGGTGATAGCAACACTTTAAAAAGCCGCGATACTTATGTTGGGGTTGTTAACAAAGACTTTGGTGAATTCCGTGCCGGTCGCAACTCATCTGTTTTAGGTTATGTGAATAACGTGACTTTAACCGAAGGCTTTTGGGATAACTTAGGTGACAGCAAGCTTGAAGACGAAAAAGAGCTTCGCGCCCTAAACATGCTTGATGACTCACGTCAAAGCAACTCGATCGTTTGGATTGCACCAAAATACCAAGGTCTTCCTGTTGAGCTTGCCCTTCAGTATGCATCAGATGAAAAATTCACTGACAGCAAAAATGGTTATGGCGCCTCTTTAATGTTTGATCAAGGCACAGGCTTCACAGCAGGTATTGCTTACAGTAAAGACATGGATGCCTATAATAAATCAGAAGATTTAAATCTTTCAGATTCAAATAAACCAATTTATAACAAAGATGGTGCTGGCTACGGCGGTGATGTGATCCGTGGAACCGTAACTGCTGATTTAGGCAAGTATGTTGCTTATCCTGTAAAAGTTGGCGCGATGTACCAACAAACTGATTACGACTTTGCCGGATCAAGCAAAGAAAAAGGTTTGGTATTAAGCGGTGAGATGGGCTTAAACAACTTTGCTAAACCTGCGTCAGTTTATCTTCAGTACAACAAAACTGACAACTTGAATGGCTTTAGCGATGCTGAATCTGATCAAATCGTATTGGGCGGCAAATACATGTTTAAGAAAAACATGATTGCTCATGCTTATGTTGGTCAAAACTCAGCAGATTATGCGCGTGTAGGCAACGTAACTACCACTAATGGTGGGGTATCAACAACTGCTCCTGGTATCATCAAATCTGATATCGACGTCTTTGCTTTAGGCGGCGGCTTAGAATACAAATTCTAATCCTAGCTAAATGTCGTAAAAAACTCACTCCAATCGGGGTGAGTTTTTGTTTTTGCTCTAAATTTAATGAATACTTGTTTTTTATGAAAAAATTACTCTTGATCCCCGTTTTAATCGTTACCGCAACCAGCGCCGCTTATGCCAACCCCAAAGTTTACGGCAAGATATTTTTAACCGCCGATTATGTCAACATGCAATCGGACTTGATCACCAAGCTTGCGCTCAACGAAACGGTGAAGACTTTAGACGGCTATGATAAAAATGCGGTTGAGATCAACTCTCACGGCTCACGAATTGGCATCAAAGGTGACGAAGCGCTAAGTGATCATACCAATATCATCTATAAGCTTGAGTATGGCGTTCATGTTGATGGCGATGACCAAAGCCTAAAAAGCCGCGATACCTACCTTGGACTTGAAAATAAAAAATTTGGCGAAGTTCGCGTGGGTCGTAACTCCTCAGTTTTGGACGAAGTTAATAATGTCACCGTTACCGAAGGTTACTGGGACAATCTAGGCGATGGTAAGCTCAAAGATGAACAAGAGCTTCGCGCGCTAAATATGCTTGATGACTCGCGCCAAAGCAACTCGATCGTTTGGTTTGCACCGCAATATAAAGATGTTCCAGTCAAGCTTGCGCTGCAATATGCCACCAACGAGGACGAATCGCGAAATGAAGGCTATGGCGCCTCCATAATGCTTGAAGGCGCTCAAGGCATCACCGCAGGGCTTGCTTACACCAAAAACATGGACAATGAAGGCAAGATTGATATTTTGGATTTAACCGATATCAATAAGCTTGACAGCCGAAAAGTTGAATATTCCGGCGATATCATTCGCGGAACGCTTCGTGCGGATTTGAACAAATTTACCTCACTGCCGCTCACGCTTGGGGTGATGTATCAAGAAGGCGATTATAAGTATCAAGGATCAAAAACTGAAAAAGGCTTGGTCGTTAGCGGAAAAATGAAGCTAGCGCAGTTTGATAAGCCTGCTGCCGTTTATTTGCAGTACAACAAAACGGACAATTTAAACGGTTATGCCGACTCAAACTCCGACCAGATCGTGCTTGGTGGAACGTATGACTTTAAAAAGGACATCACCGCTCATGCTTATATCGGTAAGAACTCTGCTGATTACGTGTCGGTTGGCAAGGTCAAAGTGGATGAAAAAGGCAAGAAGAATTATTACGCCAATATCGAATCTGACATTGACGTTTTTGCTTTTGGAGCAGGACTTGAATATAAGTTTTAGTTTGCTTGGTTGATTTTAAGTCATATTTAAAACTCATCGTTTATGATGGGTTTTTTTATGAGCGCTTTTTGAGCCGCAAAGTTTTATAAAAAGCTTAAAATCGGGCGGATTCAGATTTTGCCCTATATTTTCTTGTGTATTTTTAGTAAAATTCTTTTTTACCAATGACCGACAGAAGAGCTATGACCAAGTTTATATTTGTGACCGGTGGGGTGGTGTCCTCACTAGGAAAAGGTATCACGGCAGCCTCACTTGCCGCGGTGTTAGAGGCGCGCGGGGTCAAGGTCACCATGACCAAGATGGACCCGTATATCAACGTCGACCCTGGCACGATGAGCCCCTTTCAGCACGGTGAAGTTTTTGTCACCGACGATGGCGCTGAGACGGATTTGGACTTGGGCTATTACGAGCGCTTTTTACGCCACTCAAAAATGAGCAAAAGCAATAACTTTACCAGTGGTCGTATTTATCAAACGGTACTTAATAAAGAGCGCCGCGGTGAGTATTTGGGCGGAACGGTTCAGGTGATTCCGCACATCACCGATGAAATTAAAAATAAAATCTTAGCTAGTGGTGCAGGCTACGATGTGGCAATCATCGAAATTGGCGGTACGGTCGGTGACATTGAATCCTTGCCATTTATGGAAGCCGTTCGTCAGTTGCAAGTTGAGCTTGGTCGCAACAAAGCCATGCTCATGCATTTAACCCTTGTGCCTTATATTTCAAGCGCAGGGGAGACCAAAACCAAACCCACTCAGCACTCGGTAAAAGAGCTTCGCTCCATTGGTTTGCAGCCGGATATCTTGATTTGCCGCTCAGAGCATCAAATATCCCAAGACAATCGCCGCAAAATTGCGCTATTTACCAACGTTGAAGAGCGCGCGGTTATCATGTGCGAAGATGCCAAAAGCATTTATCAAATCCCGCGAGCGCTTTATGAGCAAGATTTGGATGACATCATTTGTGAGCGTTTTGGTCTTGATTTGCCGGAAGCCGATTTGAGTGATTGGGACAAAGTCGTTGAAGCTCAGCTCAATCCAAAAGCTAACGTTACCGTGGCAATGGTTGGTAAATATGTTGAGCTTCCAGACGCTTATAAGTCGATTAATGAAGCGCTACTTCACGCCGGAATCACCCACCAAACGGCGGTCAAAATCGATTACGTCGATGCCGAGCGTTTAGAAGATGACGACAGCTTACTTGAAAACTTAAAAAACGCTGATGCGATTTTAGTTCCAGGCGGCTTTGGTGAGCGCGGAACGATTGGCAAAATGAAAGCCATCACTTATGCCCGTGAAAATAATGTTCCCTATCTTGGCATTTGCTTAGGAATGCAGCTTGCGGTCATTGAATACGCTCGAAACGTATTAAATTTGGACGCCAATTCGTCTGAGTTTGATCGTAAAAGTGCAGAGCCAATTATCGGTCTCATTACTGAATGGTTTGATGAGCGCGGCGAGCTGCAAATCCGCAGCGATGACTCTGACCTTGGCGGTACGATGCGCTTGGGTGCTCAAAAGGCAGAGTTGGTCGCCGGAAGTAAGCTTGCGCGGATTTATGGTGCGACTACCATCACCGAGCGTCATCGCCACCGCTATGAGATGAACAACCGCTATATTGAGCCGTTAGAAGCTGCCGGAATGACCATTTCAGGGTATTCTGCCAAGCAGCATTTGGTTGAAGCGGTCGAAATTCAAAGCCATCCTTGGTTTGTCGCGGTTCAGTTCCACCCTGAGTTCACCAGTTCACCGCGCGGTGGTCATCCGCTATTTAACAGCTTTGTAAAAGCGGCAAAAACGTATCACGATAGCAAGTAAGATGAAGCTTTAAGTTTAAAATAAAAAAGGTCAGCTTTTGGGTTGACCTTTTTTATTGAAGATTTTCTTATTATTTTAGTTTTTTACTATCTTTAAGATTGTAGCTTGCCGGTGATGATTTTGTGGTCAAAAGTTTCGCGGCGCTTTTTTTCGCTAAAATTTGCGCTACTATATTAGAATAGTTTTTTATGATAACTTTAAAAACAATTTTACCTTTACCGCGTTAGGATGCTCTCAATGAACGATTTGCAAGCTCAGTCCCACCTTACCATTCAAAGCCCAAAGCAAGATATTATCATTGGTAATGATAAGCCATTTGTGTTGTTTGGTGGCATGAACGTTTTGGAGTCCAAAGAGCTAGCGTTTGAGATTGCCGAGCAGTATATCGAAATTTGCAATCGCCTCAATATTGGCTTTGTGTTTAAAGCAAGTTTTGATAAGGCAAATCGCTCAAGTTTGACCTCATTTCGCGGGCCTGGACTTGAAACGGGAATGGATTGGCTTGGGCAAATCAAAGCCAAATTTGGCGTGCCAGTTATTACTGATGTTCATGAGCCGTATCAAGCCGCGCCAGTTGCCGAAGTTGCCGATATCATTCAGCTTCCAGCATTTTTATCGCGGCAAACCGATTTGGTGCAAGCCATGGCAAAAACAGGCGCGATTATTAACATTAAAAAAGCGCAGTTTTTAGCGCCGCATGAGATGCGCCATATTATTAATAAGTGTCTTGAGGCAGGCAATAATAAAATCATTTTGTGCGAGCGCGGCAGTGCCTTTGGTTATAACAATTTGGTCGTGGATATGCTTGGCTTTGATACCATGAAGCAGATGAACGTTCCGGTGTTTTTTGATGTGACCCATAGCCTTCAGCAGCCAGGCGCTCGAAGTGATAGCGCAGGCGGTCGCCGTGAACAAATCACCACTTTAGCACGCGCTGGCATGGCGACAGGACTTGCAGGGCTATTTTTAGAAGCGCATCCCAATCCTGAAGCCGCGAAATGCGATGGTCCTTGTGCGCTTAGAGTGAGCCAACTTGAGCCATTTTTACGTCAAATTCAACAGCTTGATACGCTTGTTAAAGGCTTTGAAAAGCTCGATACTCATTAATAGCATTAAAAAAATAACTAAAAAAGGAGCGCTTATGGCAATTCAAGTGGCAAAAGTCAGTATTGAAAATATCGATACCCCTGAGGGCGTTGACAGTGTGATGACGGCGCTTAAAAACATCACGGGCGTGACGGCAATCGATCTTGATCCCGTGAGTCAAACGGCATTGGTAAGTTATGATGACAATGAGACGACCATTCATGCGTTGACCGCGGCGATTACTATGGTTGATTACGTCACTCAGCCGTTTCCTATCGATGCGCCGCAAAATCCGCGCTATCACTAATTTTTAACGCGCTAAATTTTTAAAATATTACCTTTTTAAAACATTACCTTTTTAAAATAATGATTGTTAGTTAATTAATTAGGAGCCAATCATGACTGAACAAACTAAAACGATTAACATTGATGGCATGACCTGCCAAGGTTGCGTGGCAAGCATTTATAATGCCACTGCCGATATTGAGGGCTTGACCAACATGAGCATCGACTTGTCAGCGAACAATGCTACGGTAACGTTTGATGACAGCCAAACGAGCGCTGATAAGATCGTAAGCGCGATTGAAGATGCTGGATTTGACGCGGCGGTTGCCAATCAATAAATCATTTTTAGATAACAGCTAAAAACCAGCCTTTGAGCTGGTTTTTCTTTTTTTGACCGCTGTCAAAGGCTGATATTATAAGCGTGACTAGTTTTTAAGTGTTTTAGGCATTGCAATTTTGGCAAGCATAACCATCTTTATAATCATGCGTGTTGAGTTTGCCTGTTGTCAATGTAAATAAAGAGTAGTTTTCATGAGTGATTTTTCCGATTCTGTCCTTGATGCCGATCTTGATGTGACCTCAAACGTTACCAAGCGCTCAAAGCCTTCGCCCGATAGCGCCCATTTGCAGTTAGCGATTGAAGGCATGACTTGTCAAGCTTGCGCCTCAAGGATTGAAAAGGTGCTTAATAAGAAGCCGGAAATTTACGCGGCAAGCGTCAACTTTGCCGGCGAAACCGCCAATGTGGATTACAATCCTGAAGCTGTTAGCACTAAGCAGATTTTAGAATGGGTCAATAAAACGGGATTTGTTGCCAATTTACAAGAAGAAGCTGAGCTGTTTGAAGCAAAAGACGAAAAATTAGGATTGCCTTGGCGATTGATTGCGCTTTGGCTGTGTTTGCTGCCGTTTCTGGCAGGAATGCTTGGGATGATGGTTGGGGCTGGCATGTCGTGGATGCCGCCGCTTTGGGTTCAGTTTTTGCTTGCGACTATTGTTCAGTTTGGCTTAGCGCTACCCTTTTACAAAAGCGCTTGGGCGTCGATCAAAGGTGGTCTTGCCAATATGGATGTGCTTGTGGTCATTGGCACACTGACCATTTGGGCGTATTCGACGTATATTTGGCTGGCTCATGGCGACGGCAGTTCGGCGGCTTTGATGCAAGGCATGGGGCAGGGTCATGACAGCGCCGGCGTTTATTTTGAAGCTGGCGTGATGGTCATCGCTTTTGTTCGCACCGGAAAATACCTTGAGGAGCGCACCAAAAAGCAAAGTTTAAACAGCATCGATTTATTATTATCGCTTACGCCCGATAATGTTGAGCAATTGCAGCCCAACGGCGATTTTCATGAAGTAGCGCTCAAAGAGGTGCAACTTGGGGATATTTTGCGCGCCAAACAAGGCAGCCGAATTGCAACCGATGGTAACGTGATTAAGGGCGAAGGCTATTGCGTTGAAAGTCATTTAACCGGCGAGTCGGTACCTTTAAAAAAACAAGTCGGCGATGATTTACTGGCAGGAGCTTTGGTTGAAAATGGCAGTTTGGTTTATCAAGTTCAAGCCAAAGGTCGTGACACCAAGCTTGGTGATATGGTGCAAGCGCTGAGTGATGCTCAAGGCTCCAAAGCCAATTTGGCGCGGCTTGCTGATAAAGTCACCGCGGTTTTTGTTCCTGTTGTGATTACGATTGCGCTGATTACTTTTGGGATCACGTGGTGGTGGTCGGGCGTTTTAGAAACGGCGCTGATGCATGCGGTGTCCGTTTTGGTGATTGCTTGTCCTTGCGCCCTTGGTCTTGCCACCCCTGCCGCGATCATGGCAGGAATGGGCGTTGCCGCGCGCCATGGGATTTGGTTTAAAGATGCCCAAAGCCTTGAAGCTGCTGGAAATATTGATACCGTTGTTTTGGATAAAACGGGAACGCTTACGGTTGGTCGACCAACCATCGTTGATGCGGTGATGGCAGATAAGAGCATTAACCGCGATGAGGTGCTGCAATTAGCCGCAAGCGTTGAAGCTCATGCCAGCCATCCGCTGGCAACCGCTATTGTAAATGCTGCAAAAGCGCAAAAACTGCCGTTACTTCCTGCCAGTCAAATTAATGTCGTGAAAGGCGCGGGAATTGAAGCGGTCATTGAAAACTTAGGTATCGTTCGTGTTGGAACAGCAAAATTTGCCAATTTAACCTTGCCAAAGCTGATGCCCAAAGCTTGGCAAATCGCCAGTACCGTCGCGGTCAGTATTAATGATGTGCCATTAGGCGCGTTTGCTTTAGCCGATGATTTAAAACCGGACAGCTTAGCGGCAATTACCGCGCTTAAAGATGCTGGGATCCAAGTGATATTAATGAGTGGTGACAACCAATCGGTCGTCGATTATGTGGCGGAACAATTAGCAATGGATCGCGCCTTTGGTCAATTAAGTCCGCGCGATAAAGCTGACAAAATTAGCGAGCTGCAAAGTCAAGGTCATAAAGTTGCCATGGCAGGCGATGGTGTGAATGATGCCCCTGCCATGGCAACTGCCGATGCCAGCTTTGCCATGGTTGAAGGCACCGATGTGGCTCAGCATAGCGCATCAGCACGATTGATGGGCGAGTCGTTACTTCATATTAATGCCGCCCAAAAGATTGCTAATGCAACGTTAAAAAACATCAAGCAAAATCTATTTTTTGCCTTTATTTATAATTGTTTGGGGATTCCGTTAGCCGCATTTGGATTTTTAAACCCTATGATTGCCGCCGCTGCGATGGCGCTTAGCTCCATTTCCGTGCTGCTCAATGCGCTACGTCTCACGCGATTTCAAACGCCTATTGAGGCAGATAATGTTTTGCCAAAGCGCGCTGATTAACAAAATTTATGCTATGATGGCAGCCATTAGAATGCGCCGAATTGCTTTTGCCAAAAGCGCGGCTCATCTTTTTTTCCTGCTATGCTTCCTATAAATTTTGGCTTAAATTTTTCTATTTTATTTCATACCACTTGGCATGACCAAAGGATAATTTCAAACCATGTACGCTGAAGAAACCAAAAACGGCTCAGAGATCAAAGACATTCGCGCGCGCGAGATTTTAGACTCACGCGGTAACCCGACCATTGAAGCGGACGTCATTTTAGAAGATGGCACGATTGGTCGCGCAGCCGCGCCAAGTGGCGCCTCAACCGGATCGCGAGAAGCACTTGAGCTTCGTGATAATGACAGCAGCCGCTATTTGGGAAAAGGCGTTAAAAAAGCCGTTGCTAATGTCAACAGCCAAATCCGAAGCGCCTTGATGAATACCGATGTCAGTGAACAGCAGCGCATTGATGACACCATGATTGAGCTTGATGGCACCCAAAACAAAGACAACTTGGGCGCCAATGCCATGCTTGCGGTGTCGCTTGCTGCTGCCAAAGCCGCGGCGCAATCGCAAAATCTGCCTTTGCACCAATACATTGCCAACCTTCGCGGTCAAACGTCCTTGACCATGCCTGTGCCGATGATGAACATTTTAAATGGTGGCGAGCACGCGGACAATACCGTTGATATCCAAGAGTTTATGATTGAGCCGGTTGGCTTTAGCAGCTTTTCAGACGCCCTTCGCGCCGGAACTGAAATCTTTCATAGCTTAAAATCAGTATTAAAATCGCAAGGCTTAAATACTGCAGTTGGTGATGAAGGCGGTTTTGCCCCGAACCTTCGTAGCAATGAAGAAGCCATCACCGTTATCATGAAAGCCATTGAACAAGTAGGCTACCAAGCCGGAAAAGACATTTATCTGGCGCTCGATTGCGCGGCAAGTGAATTTTATAAAAACGGTCAATATGTTCTTGCAGGCGAAGGCAACAAAGCCTTTGATAGTCAAGGATTCTCTGATTATTTGGTTGGGCTTACCCGTCAATATCCCATCATTTCTATCGAAGATGGCTTGGATGAGTCTGACTGGGATGGCTGGGCGTACCTAACTCAGCAAATCGGTGATAAAGTGCAACTGGTCGGCGATGACTTATTTGTGACCAATCCTGCTATTTTGCAAGAAGGCATTGACAAGCACATTGCCAACGCCATTTTGATCAAATTTAACCAAATTGGTACGCTATCAGAAACTTTAGACGCGATTTATTTGGCGAAGAAAAATGGCTATGCCACCATTATCTCGCACCGCTCGGGTGAGACAGAAGACAGCACCATTGCCGACTTAGCCGTTGGAACTGCCGCCGGTCAAATCAAAACTGGATCACTTTGCCGATCAGATCGCGTTGCCAAATACAATCAGCTATTGCGTATCGAGCAGCAAATCCGCGCAAGCTACCGCGGGGCAGATGAGTTTATTGGGCTTCGCGGCTAATTTACTTGTTTTTAATTGCTTTGAGCTTAGCAGGGCAGTGGTCTTGCTAAGCGTTTTTTAAAACTGTTTGTTTATTGCCGTTATCTACTCTTATTTTAGTTGACTTCATTGGTTATGAAATATTTTAGTCAGTTTTTATTATCTGCGTTTGCTATTATTGTGCTGCTTGGGCTGCAATACCAATATTGGTTTGGTGAAAACGGTCATTTTGAGCGCAAACAATTAAATGCAGAAATTGAAAAGCAGCAACAGCAAAACGACAGCCAACTGCTTGCTAATGAGCTGCTAAAAACCGACGTTTACGACTTAAAAAACGGTTTAGAGGCGGTAGAAGAACACGCTCGCCTTGATTTAGGACTGATTAAACCCAATGAGACTTTTGTCCAAATCTCAACCGCTCCTATCGCCTATCAAGCTAATCCTGAGCAATAGTTGACAATATTTCTTGATCCACATTTGAATTCATTTTTTATCTTATCCCCTACCTTTTTAAGAGCCCGCTCATGACCCAACAGCGCTTAGACAAAGCGTTAACTGCCAGTAATCTATCCATTCAAATTTATCCTATGATTGTTGCGGCAGGATCGGGGAGCCGGTTTAATACAAAGTTACCAAAACAATTCACCCCAATTTTTGGCAAAACTATTTTAGAGCACAGTGTCCGCTGTTTGGCTAAAAGCGACTATATTGAGCGCTGTTTGCTCGTGATTAGCGCAACGGATCAAACCACGCGCCAACTAAATTTTGATTTACCCGTAAGCTTTGCCATTGGTGGTGCTGAGCGCTGGCAATCGGTCAAGGCAGGGCTTATTGCGCTGATTGAAAGTGGCGCTCGTGATGAAGATTTGGTCATAATTCATGATGCGGCGCGACCAGCGGTTCCAGTTTCAGACATCAACAATGTGATTCACAGCGCCCTTGATGAGCCATTTGGCGCGATTTTAGCTGCTCCGGTTGCCGATACGCTCAAGCAAGCTGCCCCTAACGGCTATATTGCTAAAACTATCGATAGAAGCCAGATGTGGCACGCGCAAACGCCGCAAGTCTTTCGTGTTGGTGCACTTTTAAAAGCATTAGACCATATTGCTCAAAACGATATCGCGATCACTGATGAGGCGAGTGCTTTTGAAGCATTAAGCCTCCCAATTCGGTTGGTGGCAGGCAGCAGACAAAATATTAAACTGACTTTTCCTGAAGACAAAGCCATCATTGAAGCCTTGTTAGGCTAGTTTTTAGAAAAATTTTTTAATCTATTAAGTTTTTTTATAGGAATTGTAAATAAATTGATTGCTATATATTAACTTTAGTGAATATATTAGTTTAATCTAGTTTAGATTACAAGAAGTCCTCACAGATACAAATGAAAAGTTGCTATGTTGACTAAACTGTCCTATGATGTAACCAAGTTAATACAATTAATATAATCGTTATAAAATCAATGTTTTATTACAGAAGTTTTTCACTGTATTACTATTTATATCACTAATATGGTGATCGATTAGGAGAGGTAAATTGTCAATGGTCGCTGATTCAACCCTATTTGCGGAGTCAGACCTTTATCATCTGGTTTATGTCAGCCGGATCACCTCGACCGGACTGTCAGGCGCCAGTACGTTAAATGACATTGCAGAGACGTCTATTAAAAACAATCAAGCCAATGATATTACTGGCATTCTTTGCTATGGCAATGGCTATTTTTTTCAGTGTGTTGAAGGCTCCGAGCAGGCACTGACCAATTTAAAAAATCAGTTGCTAATGGATGATCGCCATAAAGACTTAAAAACCTTAGACTTTTCAGCAATTGCTGAGCGTAAGTTTAAGGGCTGGTCGCTGCGCTCAATTATCCTTGAGCGCTGGTTATTAAAAGATCCAAAAGTAAAAAGCTTATTGCCGTTTAAGCCTTATTCTTGGGATGAGGCAGAAACCGAGCAGTTTTTATTAGCGCTGCAAGGTTACTATCAGCAAAAGCAAGGCGAGGATAAGATAGATGCTCAGCCTATCAAATACAGCGCTCTTGGGTTGACGTTGAGTAAAGTTGTTGGTGAGCACCAAGCGTTCTTTTTAATTCAAACGGTTCTTGCGGCGCTGATTATTATTGCGCTCCTTTGGGTGGTATTGGCTGACAAATTAGGATTTTAATTATTAATTAAGTATTAAAAAGCTGGTTATAATGCTAGCTTTTTTAATATTAAAATTTTAAACCATAAAAAAAGCCTTTAAAACAATAAGCAATATTATCATGCTTACAGTTTTAAAGGCTTTAGTCGCTCAATTGAGCTTAAATATGGCGTCCCCACGGGGATTCGAACCCCGGTTACCGCCGTGAAAGGGCGATGTCCTAGGCCTCTAGACGATGGGGACTAGTCGCTTCAGCTGCTTTCACCATTATTGCTGAAGTGGTGCGTATTATAAATAGGGCGTTATCTCTTGTCAATACTTTTTTGGCGATTTCTTTTGGCAACCAGATATTTTTTCTTAATTGCCCGTTTTGGATGCAAATCATTGCTTTTTAAGTGGTGACGAATCCAAAGCGAGGTGATGCAGCTGATCGTTAAAGCAAGCGCCATATAGCCAAATATGGTTCCCCATAAAATATGATTTGGTTCCATAGTTCAATTCCTCATAATAGGCGCAGATTTTGCGCAATGTGAGCAATCTTTCATCCATTAAACAATCAATGTTGAGTGCTTAATTATTAGTATAAATTAAGGATTCTGATTTATTGTTTAGATTTGTGGCTCATATTGAGGAATTAGTTAATGATTACGACTGATCGTCAGTTTCGCTACTTGCTACAGTTGGCTCATTTAACGCATTTTGAAGCATAGGGTAGTGATTTAAAATATGACAAAACAGCTCGGCAGTTTTTTGGGTGTCATAAAGTGCCGAATGGGCGTCATTACCATCAAAGTCGATTCCAGCGGCGCGGCAAGCTCGGGCAAGAACGGTTTGCCCAAAGGCAAGGGCAGATAAGGTGACGGTATCTAAGACGGAGAACTGATGAAATGGATTTTGATTTTTGCTGTTGGTTCGGGCAATGGCTGCATTTAAAAATGCCAAATCAAAATGAGCATTATGACCTACAAGAACACACTGGCGGCAATCTTGATCTTTTCTAATGTCTTTAAGCGCTTTAAAAATTCGTTTGAGCGCCGATTTTTCATCTTCAGCAATGGCTTTTCGCATGGGATTGTTTGGGTCAATTCCAGTAAAAGCAAGGGCGCTTGGCTCAAGGTTAGCACCAATAAACGGCTCAATGTGCGCATTTTGTGGCGCGCCCAAATAAAACACACCTGAATCGTCCATCAATATAGGAATACAAGCAATCTCAAGCAGCGCATCGGTTTTGGCATTAAATCCTGCGGTTTCCACATCGACAACCACGGGCAAAAACTGCCGAAACCGCGATTTTAAGGTTAAAGGCGGAGCTTGGTTTTTGATGCTTTGAGCTTCGTCTTTTGATGGCGCGCTGCTAGTGACCTCTGATAGGGCATCATTATTTATCATTGACTTAAAATCGCTTTGTTAATGAGTGCTAATAAAAATGGGGATCAATACTGATGACGCAGAATTTTAACGATGGCATTTAACAAGCCGCCGCCAAAATCCTGCGGTCAATGTCTTAAGCTTTGATCGACCACGGCAGTGTTTCGCCTGCCATCAATGGCGTTAGCGTTCCGCCGTCAAAGTATGGGAAGCTGGTTGGCACTTGCATGGGCTGTTTGACGATCGTTACGGTGTCCGTATTGACGGGTAAGCCGTAAAATTCCGCGCCAAAGCGGCTGGTAAAGCCTTCAAGCTTATCAATTTTTCCTGCGCTATCAAAAGCGGTGGCATAAAGTGGCAACGCTGTCGCTGAGCTATAGCAGCCTGCGCAGCCACAAGCCGCTTCTTTTTTATGCGTTGGGTGCGGCGCAGAATCCGTTCCGGCAAAAAACTTTGGGCTACCGCTGGTGGCTACTTTTAATAATGCTTCTTGGTGCGATTGGCGTTTTAAAATCGGTAAGCAGTACAAATGCGGCTTGATACCACCAAGCAGCATGTGATTGCGGTTTAGCATTAAATGCTGCGGCGTGATGGTCGCGCCAACGTGGCTGTCTTGAGCTAATACAAAGTCGGCGGCATCTTTGGTGGTGATGTGCTCAAGAACAATTCGCAATTCTGGAAAATCGCGAATCATTTTGGTAAGCACTTCTTCTAAAAACTGCTTTTCGCGGTCAAAAATATCGACATGATGGTGAGTGACTTCGCCGTGAACCAAGAGCGGCATGTTGTACTTTTGCATGGCAGCAAAAACATCAGCGCGACCGTTGATGTCAGTGACGCCGTCAGCAGAATTGGTCGTAGCACCTGCCGGATAAAGTTTAACGGCTTGAACGATGCCCGATTTGGCAGCAACTTCAATGTCGTTTGCCGTCGTATGGTCGGTCATATAAAGCGTCATTCGCGGATCAAACGCCGCTTTTCGGGAATCATCAATATCGCTTGCTGCAAGAGTTTGCAAAATGCGCTCGCGATAGGCGGCAGCATCCGTCGCATTTTTTACCGGCGGCACCAAATTGGGCATACAAATCACGCGGTTAAAGCTTGTGGCAGCGTGGGCAACGGTGGTGGTCAGGGCAGCATTGTCGCGAAGGTGAATGTGCCAATCATCTGGCTGGATGAGGGTAAGCTCGGTGATGGTGCTCATAATTAGCGCTCAGTGGTAAAGTCAGTGGTCAAATCAGTGGTAAAAATTGGCGAAAATCAGCCAGAAATGAGGTTAAATGTAACGGCAATTGTCGCCGGATTATGATAGCAGATTTTGATCTTAGCGACTATTAAAGCTTGGCTTGAGAATTTTATGACAATAAGTTTATTTTTTACGGTGCTAAGTTGATATTGGGTTGCGCCGATTTTATCAAATTTGGCGCAAATTAACCGCCGCGGGCGTTAATCCCTTTTGCCAACTTGAAATATAAGGTAAACTGACATGATGACTTTATTTTTTACAATGTAATTTTTCATCGATCATTTTTTATTCTCTTATTCCTACTATTTGCATACATCTTAATCAGGAGCGATTCATGGCGAAGCTTGACCCCAGTAAAATTAATAAAATTGTTTTGGCGTATTCCGGCGGTCTTGACACCTCCATCATCGCTAAATGGCTACAAGAAACTTATGATGCCGAAGTGATTACCTTTACCGCGGATATCGGTCAAGGCGAGGAAGTGGAGCCAGCGCGCGCTAAAGCTGAAGCCATGGGAATCAAAAACATCTATATCGAAGACTTACGCGAAGAGTTTGCTCGTGATTACGTTTTTCCGATGTTTCGCGCCAACGCCATTTATGAAGGCGAGTATTTGCTTGGAACGTCCATTGCAAGACCGCTGATTGCTAAGCGCTTGGTTGAAATTGCCAAAGAGCACAACGCCGATGCCATCAGCCACGGCGCCACCGGAAAAGGCAATGACCAAGTCCGCTTTGAGCTTGGCGCGATTGCGCTCGCCCCTGACGTCAAAACCATTGCTCCTTGGCGCGAGTGGGACTTATCGAGCCGCGAAAGCTTGATGAAATACGCCGAAGAGCACGACATTGCCATTGATTACGCTAAAAACAGCAAAAAATCGCCGTATTCTATGGACGCCAACCTTTTGCACATTTCTTATGAAGGCGGCGTGTTAGAAGACCCGTTTGCTGAAGCCGAAGACGATATGTGGCGCTGGTCGGTCAGCCCAGAAAACGCGCCTGATACGCCTGAATATATCGAGCTTGAATATAAAAAAGGCGATATCGTTGCCATCAATGGCGAGGCAATGAAGCCATTTGAAGTGATGATTAAATTAAACGAGCTTGGCGGCAAACATGGCGTTGGTCGCTTGGACATCGTTGAAAACCGCTACGTTGGTATGAAATCACGCGGCTGCTATGAAACGCCTGCCGGAACAATCATGCTCAAAGCCCACCGCGGTATTGAGTCGCTTACATTAGACCGAGAAGCGGCGCATCTAAAAGATGAGCTGATGCCGCGCTACGCCAAAATCATTTATAACGGCTACTGGTTTAGCCCTGAACGCGAAATGCTGCAAGCCTTGATTGACAAATCACAAGAATATGTCAACGGAACGGTTCGCGTGAAGCTTTATAAAGGTGCAGTCAGCGTCGTTGGTCGCAAATCTGACGACTCACTGTTTGATGAAAAAATTGCCACCTTTGAAGATGATGCCGGCGCTTACGACCAAAAAGACGCAGAAGGCTTTATCCGCCTAAATGGGTTGCGCCTTGCGATTGAAGCCAGCCGTGGTCGCGATTTGTCAAAATAATATCGCAAGGTTAAGTTAAATGAAAAACAGAGTTCTTTGAGCTCTGTTTTTTTATGAGAATTGATAATGATAAAAGGTGAAAAATTTTGGAAAATAAAATAAATAATGAAGCGAATGTTCATCTTGTGGTCAGTATCAGCCGCCAAATTTTAAGCGTTTATGAGGGCGACAAACTGATAAAAGACTATATCGTTTCTACCGCCAAAAATGGCATTGGTAGCCTTGAGGGTAGCAATTGCACGCCGCTTGGTCGTCATATTATCGCCGTCAAGATCGGTCAAGATATGCCGATTAGTAGCGTGTTTGTCGGTCGCGTTCCGACAGGGGAGATTTATAATACCGCGCTTGGACAAGCCTTTCCCAACCGCGATTGGATTTTAACGCGAATTTTGTGGCTGGCAGGTTGTGAGATGGGCATCAATCAAGGTAACAATGAATTTGGCTGCTGTGATACTTTTTCACGATATATTTATATTCATGGAACGCCGGATGATGAACCTATGGACGCGCCGTTATCTCACGGCTGCGTTCGAATGGGAAATGACGATATCATTACGCTTTTTGATTGCGTTGATGAAGGCACGCCAGTATTAATTATAGAGTAGTCTTTTTATTGCAAATTTTTCTTAAAGCCCTATTTTATTTGTAATAAAAATTTAATGAAGAAATATACTAATTAAGTTAAATGATATAATTTTTTTGGATAAAGTATTTTTTATCTTAAAATTACTATGAACATAAGGACAACAACGATGACTCAAGAAACGTTAAGCACCGTTCAAGAAGCATTTAACGAGCGCCGATCTATTTACGCCTTGGGAAATGATCTGCCCGTGAGCTCAGAAGCTATTGTCAACATGGCAGAGCGCGTATTGTTACACACGCCATCATCATTTAACTCGCAGTCCTCGCGGCTGGTGGTGCTTTTTAATGATGCCCATCAAAAACTTTGGGACATTACCGAAGCTAAGCTTAAAGAAGCGGTTGGCGATGGCGATTTTTCAAGTACTAAGCAAAAGCTTGATGGTTTTCGTAGCGCTTTTGGCACGGTATTGTTTTTTGAAGATGAAAAGGTGGTCAAATCGCTTCAAGGAAAATTTGCCCTTTATGCGGACAAATTCCCCGTTTGGGCGCAGCAAACCTCAGCCATGCACCAATATGCAATGTGGGTTGAGCTGCGCGCGTTAAATATCGGTGCCAATTTACAGCATTACAATCCGCTGATCGATGGTGATGTTGCAGAAGCGTTTGATATCCCTGAATCTTGGGAATTGATTGCTCAAATGCCCTTTGGCAATATCAAAGCGCCTGCCGGTGAAAAAACCTATCAGCCGGTGAACGAGCGAATGAAAGTGATTGGCTTAACGGATTAACAGCTTATTTCAAATAAATGCTTATAGCGCTTTCAGAGCCTGCCAAGCTCGCTTTCCATCGTGAGCTGCAAGCGCTGCAAACCAGCCACTATGAAATAAATAATCAGGCTGGCTTTGCGATTGTTTTAAATAATATTCTTGATTCTGGCGCTGTTCAAGGTAATTGGACAGCGCTTTTTGCGCTTTATCAATACGCGATGCCTCGTCTTGAGCTTTGGCATCTTTGATGAATAATGGCTTGGCAATATCGTTTAAATGACTCAGTTGATTAAGATTTAATAATAAACTTTGTAAAATATCATCATCGTCGTCTTGAGAGTTTGTAGTTAGTAGCGCCTTAATATCATGATCTTTAAGATATTTGATAATTTGCGAATACTGTTTTGCAAAAAGTTTATAAAGCTTTGCAGAAGCCAGTTTATTCTTTTTATTTAGAACTTCATCTTGCATCACAAATGCGATCAACTCTAATAATGTTAATTGAAGCGATGGCTGAAAAATAAGCTGAACGGTTTTATTAATAAGTGGTTGAATGTCGTCTTCGTTGGTTTCATTGAATGGCTTATTATGATAAAAGTTTGGTTCATTACAAAGTCGTTTTAATTCCAAGGTTTTTTGCCGAAAGCGTTTTAGATAGTCAGCAATATCCGCCTGCCAATGGGGATCAATAGCAACGGATAACGTTGGAGCAATAGTTAATACTGAGGCTAAGCGCTCAAGACCATCGTTAAGCGCCTCATAATGCCGATAATTAGCGCTTTTTTCCGCCATCGCGCTCATATTTGGCAAAATTTGTAATAGCGAATGCTGAATAGCCTTTTGGAAAAAGGTAAATGGTGAGCTGTCACTTGGCAACTGAATGGCAATATCGCTGCTAAGAATAGGATCGCTGAACCGTTGATGGTTAATCAACAGCCCACCGCGCTCGGCTTTGGTAATCGTTGATAAGCAAAGTTTGTAGCGCTTGCACCACTGCTTTGCCGTTTGAAATAAAAAATCCGTATTGCCTGATAACAGCTCAAACTCAATCTCATGGACGCTCGATTGTAAGTCATCATCCAAACCGCTTTTAATAACGCCAACATCATAAGCCACTTCGATTTGGCTTTGCGGATTGGTGATCAGTCTGGTAGTTCGGTTAATGTCCGTGACATATTGCAGCGTTAACTGCTTGGTAAGTTTTTTTAAGGAAAAGTTGGCTAAAGCTTCTGCCATTGGCGTGTTTTTATAAATGCTTAAGTCCGGAGTCAAAGATTGGCTGTCAATCATGTTTTGAACCTCTTTAGCATCAAGCACTTGGTTATGTTCAAGCCTTGCGGCTAAGCCATCGCCGCCCGCTTTCATGGTTTGAACCCAATGGTCGCCCTCACGACGGATACGAAGACCAATATTTTGCTCAGCTAAATCGCGCTTTTTAGTATCAAAGTAATACGCTGTCATTTGAGTTTGCTCAGCGGATTTAACGTTAACTTGCCGCAGCAGCCCTTTTAGCTGTGTCTCGTTGACCAAAAACTTCAGCTCAATTTCTTGCATGATTGTCCCTTATAATAACCTTGATGATAATTAAAGCTATCGTAGGGTAGAGCGCTGACTTTCACAAGATTTTTATTATGGATTTTGGTTTAATCGTTTAAATAACAACGCATAAAAAAACCGCCTTATATCAAATAAGGCGATTCTTGAAAGTTAAGTATTCAACTTAGAATCAGTTGATGATTAACCGAACTGGTTCATGGTGTTTTTAGTACCACCGGCTTTAAGCGCGTTTTCACCAGAGAAGATTTCTTTGTGATCATCGCCAAGGTCAGAACCAGCCATCGCTTGGTGCTTAACTGCTGAAACGCCTTCACGGATTTCTTTACGTTGAACGCCTGCAACATAAGCCAGCATACCTTCGTCGCCGAAGTAGCCTTTTGCCAAGTTGTGCATTTCAAGCGCAGTAGTGTGGTACGTTGGCAAGGTGATAAGGTGATGGAATACACCAGCTTCACGAGCAGCGTCGCGTTGGAAGTTGCGAGCTAGCTCATCCGCTTCTTTATCAAGTTCAGTACCGTCGTAATCCGCACTCATCAAGTTGCTCTTATCGTATGATGATACGTCTTTGCCTTCTTTTTCCCACTTAGCGATCACTTGCTTACGGAAGTTAAGCGTCCAGTTGAACGATGGGCTGTTGTTATAAACCAGTTTGGCTTGTGGTTGTTGTTCTTTGATGCGATCAACCATCATTTTGATGTGTTCAACATCAGGAGTTGGGGTTTCGATCCAAAGAAGGTCAGCACCGTTTTCAAGCGCGGTCACACAGTCAAGAACAACGCGGTCGATGTTGGTGTCTTCACGGAACTGATACAAGCCGTTTGGCAAACGCTTAGGACGAACCAACTTGCCATTGTGCTTAAGTAGGCTGTCATTTTCGTTAGCAGTATCAAGGGTCACTTCTTCCATTTCGATGAAATCGATGTATTTAGAAGCAAGGTCGCCAGGCTCATTAGATACTGGGATTTTTTGAGTCAATGACGCGCCTTCAGAGTCTGTACGAGCAACGATAACACCGTCGTCAACACCAAGCTCTAAGAATGCATAACGGATAGCGTTAAGCTTTGAGATGTAGTCTTCATGAGGAACGGTAACTTTACCCGCTTGGTGACCACATTGCTTAGCGTCAGAAACTTGGTTTTCGATTTGAAGTGCACAAGCACCCGCTTCGATAAGTTTTTTAGCAAATAGGTAAGTGGCTTCTTCGTTACCAAATCCAGCATCGATATCAGCGATGATTGGCACAACGTGCGACTCAAAGTTGTCGATTTTGTCTTGGATGGCTTTGGTATCTTGACCTGCGTCTTGAGCCGCTTTAAGCTCACGGAAGTAATCGTTCAACACTTTAGCGTCAGCTTGACGTAAGAAGGTGTAGATTTCTTCGATAAGGTCAGAAACCGCTGTTTTTTCGTGCATTGATTGGTCAGGAAGAGGACCAAATTCAGAGCGAAGGGCAGCGACCATCCATCCTGAAAGATAGATGTATTTTCTTTCAGTAGTGCCAAAATATTTTTTGTTAGCATACATGGTTTGCTGAGCGACAAAACCATGCCAAGCGCCCAAAGATTGGGTGTATTTTGAATGATCAGCATCATAAGCTGCCATGTCATCACGCATAATTTTTGCAGTATATTTTGCAACGTCTAAACCAGTTTTAAAACGGTTTTGAACGATCATACGAGCCGCATCAGTTTCGCTAATGTTTTCCCAGTTGCCGTATTTCTTTTTTAGTTCACGAATGTGATCGATTGCAGATGTATAAGTTGACATCTAGACTTCTCCTTGGTGAGGTAATAAAAGTTAACACACAAAAAATTAAGTATTGACACGCTGATCATGGCAAGAAAATTGACTGCCACAACAAGTTGGAATGATCGAAACTCAATTGATGCTGATTTGACTAACTAAAGAAAGTATTGAAGTTCAATCCTTGACTTCCTCCCCCCAGTTGAGGGAATTCCTACTGCTAGACGGCAAAGTCATGCCGCACCTTGATGCTGCCATCAAGATTACTCTATCTTAAACTCACCTATGATTAGGCTTTGCTTTAAGTTAGAAGAGATACTGTTAAGCCTTATTTATAGGTAATTTGTCTCAAAAAACAAGGCTAATAAAATCGTTTTGAGTTTACCCATTATTTTAAGCCATGACAACCAATTATCGCAAAAAGATAATGAAAATAGTTTTGAAGTTCTGCGGCATAATGATTTGTGACTAAAATCTTTTGATATAAGCGCAGTAGTTGGCAATCGGTTGCCGAGTGGTAAACGGGTAGGTAATGTCATACCCTAAACAAATCCGGCTAAAATTTCAAGCGATTTTTGCCACTAATCTTATAAAAAATGCCGCAGTTTCCTGATTTTTATCTTTGATGGCAAATTATCAAAACCTTTGTTAACTAATTTATGGACAATATCATCCCAGTGAAAGTAAAAACTGCTACAATAAGGTTGATCAAAATTTTATCCTAACCTTTAAAGTAAAGCTGTAAATTTAATAAATAATTTTTTAGTAAGTTTTCTATTGCCTCTTGATGACTCACTATAATAATAATTATAATATTTAGCTATGATATGATTTTTATCGTTAGTATTTTTTAGAGTGATAATATAACAAAATCAGTAGGATATTGAAAAGGTAAAGTTAGTATTTATATTAAATCGAGCTTTTGGATCAAAATTAACAACCAAAAGCAACCACGAGCATAAGCTCAAAGCAGTCAGTAGCAATTATTTTTAGGCAAAGAGAACGACGTATGAATTTGCAGCGGGTTGATTTAAATTTATTGGTGCATTTAGATGTACTGCTTCGAGAAAAAAACGTCACGCGCGCCGCTGAGCAGCTTGGCATCACTCAGCCTGCGATGAGCAATATTTTACGCCGATTGCGCAAACTATTCAATGACCCATTATTGGTGCGATCCTCAGAGGGCATGACCCCAACGGAGCGCGCTTTGGAGCTTCAGCCGCGAATTCGTGAGATTTTAGCAGATTTGACTCAAGTGTTGGAGCCAAGAACGGAGTTTCGACCTTATAGCACCTCGCGCGTATTTCGGATTATGACCTCCGATTATGCAGAAGCAACGCTTGTGCCAAAGCTGGTCAAGGCGCTCAGATCAGAAGCGCCCAATGTGATTTTGGACTTTTTAACGCCATCGGATGTTTCTTATCGCGATATGGAGCAAGGTCGCGTTGATTTGGCGATCAATCGCTTTAACGAAATCCCGCAAAGCTTTCATCAAGTGTTGGTTTGGCGAGATACGTTTAGCTGTTTGTTGTCCGCTGAAAGCCCTTATGTCAATCGGTTTAATTTAAAAAACTATCTCAAAGGTCAGCACGTTTGGGTATCAAAAACGGGAATGGGCGTGGGATTTGGGGTCAATCCTGAAAAATCAGGCGGTCTTGGTTCAATCGATCAGGCGCTACAGCGTTTGGGTCAAAAGCGGCAAATCAGCGTATTTACCCGTCATTATCAAATGCCAGCAATGCTTGCGGCAAATAAAGATTTAATTGCGACGTTGCCAACGCGAGTTGCTCGAATGCAGGCGAATAATGACAGCATTGTGATGAAAGAGCCGCCGTTTTTTATTCCAGAGTTTGAGTTAACAATGGCGTGGTCGCCGCTATTGCAGCATCATCCGGCACATCGTTGGCTGCGGCAGCTGATTATGCATGTGGCAAGGCAAGTGGTTGCTGAAGAAGAAAACTATAAAGAAGAAGAGATTCCGGTGGTTAATCATCTGTTTTAATTATTAACAATAATACTGCAAACCAATAACCGCCCATCGTTTTATAACAATGGGCGGTTATTGGTTTAGCGATATAAACTTTAAATCACAAGCTTTAAAGGTAGACTCGGTAAATAAGGACTTGCCGTATAATCGTCATTATTAAGCGGTAATACGCCTTTTGCTAATAATAAAATCGTCCATGGCAAAAGCTTATGCTCAAGCTGTTGAACGCGTGATTGTAAGCTTTCACCGCAATCTTTTGGGCTGATATTAAGCAGCGCTTGGGTTAGCACTTGACCGGAATCAAGCTCAGCGGTCACCAAATGAATGCTACAACCATGAACGCGGTCACCAGCATTAACGGCGCGCTGATGGGTATCTAGCCCTTTATAAGCAGGCAACAGCGCCGGATGCAAATTAATCATGGGCGCAGGGCTTTGCTCAATGAAATCAGCGCTCAGCACGCGCATAAATCCAGCAAGCACAATCAAATCTGGCTGCCAAGTTGTCAATTGCTCAAACGCATGTTTTTCAAAAGTTTTAAGCGCCATTCGCTTGCCACTTGCAACGTGTGATAACACGGCAACGTCTATTCCCGCATTTTTGGCGCGGGTAATGGCAAAGGCGTCTTGGTTGTTGCTAATCACGCCGACAATCTCAATGGGCAACGCGCCTGCTTGCATAGCATCAATGAGCACTTGTAAGTTGCTACCATTTCCTGAAACCAAAACGGCAACGCGAAGTGGCTTTGACTCAGCTTTGCTTACAGCGACCATTAGCGGTATTCCACCGCATTGTCTTGACGACTGACCATCTCGCCCAATTGCCAAGCAGTTTCGCCAGCGTCATTGAGCGTTTTAATCGCAAGCTCAGCTTTGTCTTTTGGAACGACAATCACAAAGCCAACACCGCAGTTAAAGGTGCGGTACATTTCACTTTGCGCGATATTGCCTTCAGATTGCAACCAAGTGAACAGCTCAGAGAACTGCCAGCTTTGGGTATCAATTTGCGCCGCTAGCTCATCGGGTAATACGCGCGGTAAATTGTCCGTCAAGCCGCCGCCGGTGATGTGTGACATGGCATGAATGTTGTCATTGCCAAGCGCATCTTGAAGCGCTTTAATGGCGTTAACATAAATTCGCGTAGGTGCCATAAGCGCCTCGGAAAGCGGCTGACCATCAAGTGTTTTGTCACTATTGTTGACATCAATACCGCTAACTTCGATGACTTTTCGAACCAAGGAGTAACCGTTTGAATGGGTGCCGCTTGATGCCAAACCAATTAAGACATCGCCTTTAGCCACCTGATCGCCGGTGATGACCTCTTCTTCTTCAACCACGCCCACACAAAAGCCAGCTAGATCATAATCGTCATCTTGATACATTCCGGGCATTTCAGCAGTCTCGCCGCCGATGAGCGCGCAGCCCGCTTGTTTGCAGCCCTCGCCAATGCCTGCCACCACAGTTGCAGCGGTATCAACGTCCAATTTGCCTGTGGCATAATAATCTAAGAAAAATAATGGTTCCGCGCCGCAAACGAGCAAGTCATTCACGCACATGGCGACCAAATCAATGCCGATGGTCTCATGGCGATCCAGTTGCAAGGCAAGCTTAAGCTTCGTGCCAACGCCGTCCGTTCCTGAAACCAATAGCGGCGATTTGTAGCCTGTTGGGATTCGGCAAAGCGCACCAAAACCGCCAAGACCGCCTACTACTTCAGGTCTTGAGGTGGCTTTGGCGACCGATTTGATTCGCTGAACTAAGGCATCACCGGCATCAATATCAACGCCAGCATCTTTGTAGCTTAAAGAAGGCTTGTCACTCATGATTGTCTCGCAGATTAAAGAAGTTTAGTTAACGGGGGAAATGAATAAAGATGCGCGCATTATACCCAAAAACTGCGGCGATCGGCAAAGTAAGCTTAGGGAATCTCAATAAAGCTAAAAAATTAGCTAAAAAGTAAACTTTTTTATTTGAATTTTGATCAAATTCACAAAAATTCACCGCATTTTTTTTGAAGTCTGCGATAATCAGGCGATGATACGATGCAAGTTAGCAATCAAGCATTTATAAATCATTTATTTATCAATCAATACAGTAATAAAAGCCCAATAATAAAAATCGCAATTTTTGGCAGGATGACCGTTTATGTTGCACCAACCCATTGACCCTTTTTTTAGGCGACTGTTTTTTGTGACCGTTATCGTCCTCTCATTATTGCTTTTGCATTTAATGACGCCTGTCATCGTGCCGTTTTTCTTTGCTTTTGTGCTGGCTTATTTGTTCAACCCTTTGGTGCGAAAGCTGTCGCGTTACGTCAAGCGCTGGATTGCTATTTTGGTGGTTTATGCGACCATCACCTTGGGAATGGCGCTGTTTTTATGGTGGCTTGTACCAACGCTTTGGCATCAAATGCAGTCGGCTTGGGAATATTTGCCCAAAATGCTGACGTGGTATAACGAAACCGTTCGAGTTTGGGTTTTTGAAAATGGTCGGATTCGCTTGCCACCTTTGGAGCCAAAAGGCGTCTCTGAAAGCTTTTTAGAATACATGCAGTCGCATTATAAAATCTCTGATGCCAGCACCTTTATGAGTCAAGTGATTGCTTCGAGCATGAGCTTTATTAATAGTGCAGGGCTGATCGTTTTAGTGCCAATTTTGACCTTTTACTTTTTATTTAATTGGGATGCTCGCATTCACTCTTGGAAGATGGCAATCCCTGCGCCCTATAGCCGAAAAGTGATTAGCGTTGCTGAAGAATGTGACGATGCGCTGATGGCGTTTATTAAAGGTCAGCTTTTGGTTATGGTACTGCTTGGGATCATTTATGCGGTGCAGTTGCAGCTGATTGGTCTTGAGCTTGGCTTAATTATTGGTATGGGGGCGGGGATCGCAAGCTTTGTGCCGTATTTAGGTTTTGGTCTTGGTTTTATTGCCGCTATTATCGCAGGATTATTTCAATTTGGGATGGACTGGGTGCATTTGTCCTTAATTGTTGGCGCGTTTTTGATTGGTCAAGCCGCAGAAGGTTATGTGCTACAACCGCTTCTTTTAGGGGATAAAATTGGCTTGTCGCCGCTTTGGGTCATTTTTGCAGTTTTGGCAGGGGCAAGTCTGTTAGGATTTGTGGGGATGCTTATCGCGCTTCCTGTGTCAGCGGTGATCAATGTCTTGTTTAGACATTTATATGCGTATTATTTGACAACGGACTTATATAAAGGTCGCAAACAACTTGATTTATTTGCCAAGCGCTAAGCCGATATTTTTAAAAGCCTTGTCAGTCATTTTGCAAATATGGTATATATAGGCGCACGATCAGTGGTGACTGATCTTAAGATTTACACTTTAGTGCTGCTGGTTGATGGCAAATCATAAAGCAGTGCGGTCAAACTGAGTTGATGATTCATGGCAGAAGCACAGCTAAGTCTCAATCTTGACATCAAGCATGATGCCAGTCTTAGCGACTTTTCAGGTCCCGGTTGGATGGCAATTATTGATGCGGTGCGTCAGCTTCATGTGGGGCTGATTCGCCAGCTGTACTTGTTTGGCAGTCCGGCAACAGGAAAATCCCATCTGCTTTCTGCCATTTGTGAATCCTTTATTGAAATGGACAAGTCAGCAATTTGTTTGTCTCTCAATGAGCTGATTCATACCGATGTCAACGTCTTATCCTCGCTTGAAACCTTTGATGTCATTGCCATTGATGATTTAGAAGTCATCGAGCAAAGCGTAGAGTGGCAAGAAGGGCTGTTTCATCTGATCAATCGCAGCCGTGAAGGTCAGCGCCAACTGCTATTTGCTGCCAATACCAAAGCCATGACGCTGCCGTTTCAATTAACCGATTTGCTCACGCGCTTAGCGCAAGCCCCAAGCTTTAAAGTCCCAAACGGTCAGGAGCTGAGCGATAGAAAAGCGCTGCTGCAATCAATTTTGCGCCGGCGTGGCTGGCAGTTTGATGATCGCATCCTTGAGCATTTATTAAATGAAGGACCACACCGCATCGGCGCGATGATGGATGTGCTCAATTATATTCAGCCGATGTTTTCCAATTTAAGCCGAAGCAGTATTTCAAAGGCGGTCATCAGTGACGCCATGCGCATTATTGATGAGCAAACGCTTGCCGCTGAGCTTGCCGATATCGCCCAAGAATCTCAAGACGATCTGAACCAAAATGAGATCTCCAACCACACCATGCCGCTTGATTTTTAATCGCCCAAGCCAAAGGATTTTTTTATGAAATCGACTGCTTTACCCCTTGCTTTAACGACTGTAGCGCTGTGCTTTACGGCAGCAAATAGCGCCCAAGCGGCAGTGACGCTTTTGGTCGATGACAACATCAAAGTCACCGCCATTAATGGTCAAGAGTTAAAGCAAGGACTATTTCAAGAAAATACTAAAAAGTTTACTTTGCAGCCTGGCAAGCATGTGATTACTGCAAAATATGACCGTCTATTTAATTTGCGCCGCGATGAGCACGATTATTTGCGATCGGCAAATATCAGTGTGGCAGCGGACATGATGGACAATCAAACCTATCGCTTGATCATGCCCAATCAACCAAACGATTACGAGACAGCAAAAGACTATGCCAAGCGCCCAACGCTTGCGGTGTCGCAAAATGGCAACATTATTGCCAGCCAAAAAAGCACCAGTAACAACAATAGCGGCATTTTTTCAGGATTAAATAAAGCTTTGGGCGGTGTGTTTGGGGGTAGCGGTGATGCGCAATTGCAAAACCAAGAAGTGATCGCCGCGCTTGATTCGCAGTCAGTGCAAACTATGCCTGCGCGACCTGTTATCGTTCAGCCTGCTACTCAATCTGCGACGACGGATACGCTCGATAGCTTTATGCAGCTTTGGCTTAAAGCCACGCCAAGCGAGCGCGAAAAAATCCGTCAGTGGATTGCGCAATAACGCCACCTTTAAAAAATGGATCGCTCAATAAAAAAGCACCTAGTTCACTAGATGCTTTTTTTATGGCTTAAGTTTTTACAGATCATTTTTAACGATTAAACTTATTTACCTAAAAACGCGTTGTACATCCAAACGAGTTTTTCTTGTTCTTGAACGTAAGCATCAACAAGATCGGCTGAACCTTGGTCTTCAGCGGTTGCAGCAATGCTTGATACTTGGCGCTGCTCTTCAATCAGCTCTTTGAGCCCATTGACCACGCCTTTTACGCAAGTGCTGCCATCGTGGACATTTTTGTCCTCAGTAATCTTGCTGTGCTGAGCAAAGTCGCTATAAGCATGATAGGGCGTGCCACCTAAAGTTAAAATTCGCTCGGCAATCTCGTCGATTTGCAGTTGCAGCGCGGTGTAAAGCTCTTCAAATTTTGGATGCAAGGTAAAAAAATGCGCGCCTTTGACATTCCAATGATAGCCGCGAACGTTGATGTAAAAAATATGGTAACTTGATAGTAAATCGTTTAATTTGCTAATAATCTGACCGACTTCGGTACATTCAAGACCGATTTGGTTGGTATTTGCTGATTGGCTCATATTATTGTCCTTTTTTTGAGGTTATTTAGGGGGCTATTTCAAAGATTTAAAAAACCTTTGAGATCAGAACTTATAATTATTTTAGCAAATTAAACGGCTTTGTTAAGTTTAACAAATTAAATTATAATATTAGTTTTATAAAATAAATTAATAGCTATTCTTTAACGGCTTCTAAATTAAGACCTTGCATCGGAACGACTTCTTTTAGGTGGTCACGGACGCTGGCAATCGGAAAGTTTTGAGCTTCAAGTCGTTTCGGGATAATTTGGCTGCCTTTTTGACCTTTGAGCTCAAACATGACAAATAAATAATCGGGCGTTTCATCCCAGCTGGTCACCGCGCTCCAAGGGATAACGGCTTGTTGGGTCGCGCCTGCTCGCATTTGCATGCCGCGCATTTGCGGGCTTTGGATCAGGTCATTTTGGTTGACCGGAATAGCAAGCACCAAGCCATGTTTTTGAACGCCAAGTTTGAGACCGCGCATCTCATCCGGCATTTCTTGAGCGGCAACTTGTTTGTCAAACTCTTTGGTGACATACCATTTAAAGCCAATGGTGCGAATCCCTAAATAAACAACGACAGCGACGAGCATCAGCCAAAAAATAATGGTCGAATATCCTGAAACCATCAAAAGTCCAACAATGGCAAGAACGATAACGATCGCGATAATCACCCATTCTTTGGTTTTGATACCTTTAAGCCCAAATGACGGCTGAGCGCTGGTAAATAGCTCATATTGCGCTTGGTGAAATTCAGCTTCGGTCAAATTTAAGGATACCGGCTGCAAGGTGTAGGGATAGAGTGCCATAAACGGGTCTCGGTGACGGTGACATTGGGGCGAAATGAGTTTGACTCATGTTTTTGCTTATCTTACCGAAAAGTGGCTATAAAAGAAACTGCATAACGGCGTCGATCGCTGACAAATCTTGAGCTGATGGCGGCAAAATATAGTCAAATCTTGCCAAGCTTGCTATGATAGCGGCTAATAATTTGGCGCGATTGAGCGTTTTATTTAACTTAAATATTTAATTTTTGGCATCACCAGCATAAAGGCATAAAGATTATGATTGACCCCAAACTGTTACGGACGGATTTGCCAGCGCTCAAGAAAAAGCTTGCTACTCGCGGCTTTGAGTTGGACTTGGAGTTTTGGCAAACGATTGAGTCGGATCGAAAAGCGCTGCAAATCAAAACCGAGGACTTGCAAGCCCGCCGAAATAGTGGCGCCAAACAAGTGGGGGCACTTAAAAAATCAGGTGAAGATGCCAGTAGCGTGATGTCGGAAATGCAAAGCATCAGCGGCGAAATTAAAGCAGCAGAAGAAGCGCTTAAATTGCTTCAAGACCGCATCAATCATGCGGCGCTACAAATCCCCAATTTGCCTGCTGACGACGTTCCGGTTGGGGAATCAGAAGACGATAACGTTGAGATGCGCAAATGGGGTGCACCGCGCGCGTTTGATTTTGAAGTTCAAGATCATTCAACGCTTGGCGAAGCGCTTGGGATGCTGGATTTTGAAGCGGCAGCAAAATTAACCGGCAGCCGATTTAGCGTGCTTCAAGGTCAACTTGCCCAGCTGCACCGAGCGCTGATCCAGTTTATGCTGAACACCCACACCCAAAAATATGGCTATACCGAAACTTACGTGCCATATATTGTCAACAGCGAAAGCTTACAAGGCACAGGGCAATTGCCAAAGTTTGAAGATGATTTGTTTAAACTGACTAATCATACGAATAACGAGAGTACAGATTTTTATTTAATTCCAACCGCTGAAGTGCCGATGACCAATTTGGTTCGCGGTGAGCGCTTGGATATTAAAGCATTGCCGCTTAAGTTTACCGCGCATACGCCATGTTTTCGCAGTGAAGCTGGCTCGCACGGTCGCGACACTCGCGGCTTGATCCGTCAGCATCAATTTGAAAAAGTGGAAATGGTCAATATTGCTGCGCCCGATCAGTCAGATGACTCGCTTGAAGCGATGACTGCTCAAGCTGAAGATATTTTGCAGCAGCTCAATTTGCCGTATCGCGTGGTGAAACTTTGCACGGGCGATATGGGATTTAGCGCTCAAAAAACCTATGACATCGAAGTTTGGCTTCCTAGCCAAGACACGTACCGCGAAATCTCAAGCTGCTCCAACTGCGGCGATTTTCAAGCAAGACGCATGGGAGCGCGTTTTAAAGACGGCAAGCAAACCAATTTGGTGCATACGCTAAATGGCTCAGGGCTTGCGGTGGGTCGAACGCTACTTGCGGTGATGGAAAACTATCAAAACGCCGATGGCAGCATTGATATTCCTGAGGTGCTTCAACCCTTTATGGGCGGCGCGACGGTAATTGCTGCCAAATAGCTTATTCTTAGCCTTTTATTTTTACCCAAAGATTTATTTTTAGCAAAAATATTGGTTAAAAAGAATCATCCTTGACTGTAACGCGCGCTAAAAAATGGTTCGCGTTACCGTTATTTTTTTGTAGTTATGATAAGATAAGCGCTAAAATTTGCCGCGAAATAAGCCTTAATTGGGCTTCAAGCGTTTTTTAGTTCTTTAGTCAATTAGGACATGTTATGCCAGCTCCCATTAGCGAACGTAAACTTGCCAATGCCATCCGTGTTTTATCCTTTGATGCGGTGCAAAAAGCCAACTCAGGTCATCCCGGAGCGCCGATGGGAATGGCTGATATTGCCGAGGTACTTTGGCGCAAATTTTTAAAGCACAACCCTGCCGACCCGACTTGGGCAAACCGCGACCGCTTTGTGTTGTCAAATGGTCACGGCTCAATGCTGATTTATTCGCTTTTACATTTATCAGGCTATGATGTGAGCATTGACGATTTAAAAAACTTTCGCCAATTGCATTCAAAAACGCCGGGTCATCCTGAGCTTGGTTATACGCCAGGGGTGGAAACGACCACAGGACCTTTGGGTCAAGGCATTGCCAACGCCGTTGGTTTTGCGATTGCTGAAAAAACCCTTGCCGCGCAGTTTAATAAAGATGGTCATAACATCATCGACCATCATACCTATGCCTTTTTGGGCGATGGCTGCTTGATGGAAGGCATCAGCCATGAAGTTTGCTCGCTTGCTGGAACGCTACAGCTTGGTAAGCTTATCTTCTTTTACGATGACAATGGCATTTCAATCGATGGTGATGTTGAAGGTTGGTTTACTGACGATACCAAACAGCGCTTTGAGTCTTATGGCTGGCAGGTAATCAGCGTTGATGGTCATGACACTGATGAAATCACCGAAGCCACGCAAGCGGCAATTAGCGAAACCAATAAGCCAAGCTTAATCATTTGTAAAACCACTATTGGTGCTGGCAGCCCAAACAAGCAAGGTCTTGCTGCAAGCCACGGCGCGCCACTTGGCGATGATGAAATCCTCTTAACCCGTGATGCGCTATCATGGACGCATGCGCCATTTGATTTGGACGAGGAAATTTACGAAGCTTGGGACGGTCGCGCTAAAGGTACGGCGCTTCAAAATAACTGGCAAGCTGACTTTGAGGCTTATAAAAAAGCCTATCCTGAATTGGCAAGTGAGCTTGAGCGCCGATTAAACGGCGAGTTACCAAGCGATTTTGACGCCAAAGCCAAAGCGTATATTGATTCTTGCCAAAATGGCGGCGGCAACATTGCCAGCCGAAAAGCCAGTCAAAATGCGATTAATGCGCTTCAGCCCATGCTTCCTGAACTGCTTGGCGGATCAGCAGATTTGGCAGGGTCAAACTTAACGCTGTTTAAAGGCGCTAAGGGCTTGCAGGAAGACGCCGCGGGCAACTATATTTATTATGGCGTCCGCGAATTTGGGATGACCGCCATTGCCAATGGTATTGCGCTTCACGGCGGCTTTATCCCATACGTGGCAACGTTCCTCATGTTTATGGAATACGCTCGCAACGCCGTTCGCATGAGCGCTTTAATGCGTCAGCGCGTCATCCACGTTTACACCCATGATTCCATCGGTCTTGGTGAAGATGGTCCTACCCATCAGCCGGTTGAGCAGTTAACGAGCCTGCGAACCACACCAAACCTACGGACGTGGCGACCTTGTGACGATGCTGAGTCTGCAAGCGCTTGGGTTGAAGCGATTAAATCTGCAAACAATCCATCGGCGCTGATTTTTAGCCGTCAAGGATTGCCACATCAAAACCGCGACAGCGAGCAGGTGGCTAATATTGCCAAAGGTGGCTATGTATTGGCTAAAGAACAAAGCGAGCTGCAAGCGATTATTATTGCTACTGGTTCTGAAGTGAGCCTTGCTATGGAAGCTTATGAAACGCTTAGCGCTGATGGTGTTGGCGTCCGCGTCGTTTCCATGCCTTGCGCCGAAATCTTTATGGAGCAAGATGCTAACTACCGCGACAGCGTGCTACCAAGCAACATTCGCGCTCGCGTTGCCGTTGAAGCCGCTCACGTTGACTATTGGTTCAAATTCGTCGGTCTTGATGGCAAAGTGATTGGCATGACCACTTATGGCGAGTCCGCACCGGCAGGCGAGCTTTATAAAGAGTTTGGCATTACCAGTGATGCCGTGATTGACGCGGTGAGAAGTTTGGTTTAGTTTTCCTCAAAAACTAAGCTATACAAAATAAGCCATAAAAAAAAGAGTGGTTAGCATCTAGCCACTCTTTTTTATTATAATGTTATAAAATTTAATTCGCCGCCACCAAGTTTCCGGTGATATCCAGCGGAATCATATTACCAACGACTTTTGGAAAGGCGGTAACCCCATAATCAAAGCGGTTAATCAGACCGGTTGCGCGAAATTTTAAAATCGGCTGCTTAGTAGCAGGGTCATTTTCAACATTCGATAGTTTTACTCTAATGGTGAGCGGTTTGGTTTGCCCAAGTACCGTAAAATCGCCCGTCACGTTGGCTTCTTTATCAGTAATCATGCTCACTTTTTTTGACACAAAGGTCATGGTTGGGTACTTATCGCTGTTGAGAAGCTCTTTTCGGCGCAAAAAGTTATCGCGCATTTTGCGACCGGTATCCACGCTGTTGGCATCGACGGTAAAATTAATCATCGTTCTGGTTGGCTGCTTAACGTCATAATGAATCGTGCCATTCACCTTATGAAATTTGCCCTCGACCGTTCCTGAGCCTAAATACGCCACTTTAAAATTGACGTTGGTTTTTGGCACGTCAAGCGCCCATTTTTGCGGCAAAGCGGCATTAGCGGCAGAAATTGACATCAGCAAGCAGCCGGTCAAAGAAAAGTTAACCAAGGTGGTGCGAAAAGCGGTCATAAAAGCTATCCAAGAAAATAATGATAAAATTGGGGCTGAAATTTTAAAAACTATTGTTTATGATAGCATTTTTTAAAAAATGGTCGCTGCCGCCATAAATTTTCCTTATTTTTTTCACACTGTTTTTATCATTAATTGATTTGTTGAGAGTTATCATGTCATTGCTATCGCGTTTTAAAGGTCGAATCGGGGAGCTTATCGTCAGCGTTGCGACTTGGGTGATGCTCAATCGCCGCCACTATTTACGCCTAAATAATGTCACCTTGCCGCTCAGTGATGGCGGAACCACCCAAATTGACCATATTATCGTCTCAAGCTTTGGTATTTTTGTGATTGAAACCAAAAATTATAAAGGTTGGATTTTTGGTCAAGAGCGCGACGCCAAATGGACGCAAATGATTATGGGTCGAAAATACCAATTTCAAAATCCATTGCGGCAAAATTATTTGCATATGAAAACGTTGTCCGAATTGTTAAACCTTAATTTGCGCTATTTTCACTCAGTTATTGCATTTATGGGGCATTGTGAGATTAAAACGCGCGCTGAGTTGCCAGAAAATGTCCTTAATAAAGGCATGATGACCTATATCAAAAGTAAGGAAAAGGTACTGTTAAGCCATGAGCAAATGACCGCGATTGCTGATAAAATCGAAAAAACGCGACTGTCAAAATCCCGAAAAACCGACCGTCAGCACCGTGACTATTTGCAAAATAAATTTGATGATAAAAAATTAAAATCGGAGCGTTTAAATAAGAAAAATAGAAAATCAGAATTGGTTACTGTGATAAAAAACGATAATACAACTCCGCCAAATTGTCCAAAGTGCCAAGGTGATATGGTTAAGCGAACTGCAAAAACGGGCACAAATAAAGGTCGCGCGTTTTTTGGTTGCCAAAATTATCCAAAGTGCAAAGGTATTGTCAACATTGAGGCTTAATTGGCTTAACTGTCCACCGCACAAACGTTTGATCGCACGATAAAGCGTTTGCCCTCAGGAATATCTAGCGAGAAGCTTGCGCCGCGACCCGCAATCGCATCGATCGTCAAATCGGTATATTGCCAACGCTCAAATTGCGACCGCCCCATATAAAACGGGCAGTCGGCAATTGTGCCTATAAGTACATCTTGAGCGCCGGTTTTAAATTCGCCAAGCACGTAGCACATCGGCGAACTGCCATCACAGCAGCCGCCGGATTGATGAAACATTAAGTCGCCATGCTTTTGTTTGAGGGTTGCAATTAAAGCTTGCGCCTCGGGAGTTGCGGTAAGTTTCATGGCGATATCCTTATTGTTGTTACAGCTCAGTCAAACTGCGTCCTTGATCAAAAAAACCCAAGCGCTTTGGTGCTATAGGATACCAGCATATTTTTAGTTTGCTGATAGTGATCCAGCATCATTTTATGGTTTTCACGACCGATTCCCGATTGTTTATAGCCACCAAATGCCGCATGAGCCGGATATTGATGGTAGCAGTTCGTCCAAACGCGACCGGCTTGAATACCGCGACCAAAGCGATAAGCGCGATTAATGTCGCGTGTCCAAACGCCTGCGCCCAAACCATAAAGCGTATCGTTGGCGATTTTCATCGCATCGTCATCATCTTTAAAGGTGGTGACTGCAAGAACGGGACCAAAAATCTCTTCTTGGAACACGCGCATGTCATTTTTACCTTCAAAGATGGTAGGCTGAACATAAAAACCGTCTGCCATCTCGCCCTCGCGGCGGTCTTGCTCACCGCCGATCAGCACTTTTGCGCCCTCTTTTTTACCAATGTCGAGATAAGAGAGAATTTTTTCTAACTGGTCTGAGCTGGCTTGCGCGCCGACCATGATTTCAGTATCCAGCGGATTGCCAAGTTTGATCGCGCGAACCCGATCAAGGCAGCGCGCTATAAAATCATCATAAATGTCTTCGTGAATGAGCGCCCGCGATGGACACGTGCAAACTTCGCCTTGGTTAAAGGCAAACAGCACCAAGCCTTCAATGGCTTTGTCCAAATACTCATCGTCCGCTGCCATCACATCGGCAAAAAAGATATTGGGGCTTTTACCACCAAGCTCTAAAGTCACCGGAATGATATTTTCGCTGGCATACTGCATGATTAGGCGACCGGTGGTGGTTTCCCCTGTGAAAGCAACTTTGTTAATCCGTGGGTTGGAGGCAAGCGGCTTTCCGGCTTCAACGCCAAAGCCATTAACCACGTTTAACACGCCTTTGGGCAAAATATTGGCAGCATTAATGACATCAAGCAAATATAAAATCGAGGCGGGCGTTTGCTCAGCAGGTTTTAAAACGATACAGTTTCCCGCGGCTAAAGCCGGCGCAATCTTCCACATCGCCATCAAGATGGGAAAGTTCCACGGGATAATTTGCCCAACAACGCCAAGCGGCTCATGGAAATGATAAGCGACCGTGTCATCATCAATTTGACTGATACCGCCTTCTTGAGCGCGGATAGCGCCTGCAAAATAGCGCAAATGGTCAACAGCAAGCGGAATGTCGGCGGCTAAAGCCTCGCGAACGGGTTTGCCATTTTCATAGCATTCAGCTACCGCAATGTTTTCTAAGTTGGCTTCGATACTGTCAGCAAGCTTAAGTAAAATGTTAGCGCGGTCGGCAACACTGGTTTTACCCCAGGCATCTTTTGCAGCGTGGGCAGCGTCGAGCGCTTTTTCAATGTCAGCCGCTTTTGAGCGCGCTACTTGGCAGATAACCTTGCCATCAATCGGGCTTGGGTTGTCAAAATATTCGCCATCGACCGGCGGTAGCCACTCGCCATTGATAAAGTTATCGTATTTTTTGCGGAACTGAACTTGGCTGCCATCGGTATTGGGATAGGGGTACAACATATCGCGCTCCTTGCTGAGATTGTTTTTAATCGTTGGAATTACATTTGAAACTGTCCTTGATAAATCTTCCTGATTTCATTTTATCCTACTGAGCTTTTGTCGTGATTTATAGGTCTTTTTACGATGGTATTTATTGACTATTGATAACTTTAAGTTATTTATAATTAACAAAAATTTTGGTCAATTTTATAGCTTCAATTTGGCTTTAAATGGGGTAAAAGCTTCGCAAAAGCTTTTGAGCTGATATAATTAGGATTTTTATTATATTGTGGGTCGTCATGCGCCAATCTTGTGCTTTAGATATTTTAAAATCGGGTCAAAACGTGTTTTTGACCGGCTCGGCAGGCGCAGGAAAAACCTATACGCTGAACCAATATATCCACTATTTGCGGGCGCGAAAGGTATCGGTTGCGGTGACGGCAAGCACGGGCATTGCCGCCACGCACATGAGCGGCACGACCATTCATAGCTGGTCGGGGATTGGCATTCGCGATGAAATCAGCGATCGTGATTTGGCGCAGCTGTCCAAAAACCCATTTTTGACCGACCGCATTAAAGACACCGCCGTGCTAATTATCGATGAAATCTCGATGCTTCATGCCAAGCAGTTAAATGCTGTCAATACCGTGTTAAAACATATTCGCAAAACCTCCGAACCGTTTGGCGGGATTCAAATCGTCGTTGCTGGTGACTTTTTTCAGCTGCCACCGATTGGCAACCGTGAAGAGACCAACCGTGATAAGTTTGCCTTTATGAGTGAGGCTTGGCTTGATGCCGGATTTAACATTTGCTATCTAAGCGAGCAGCATCGGCAAGTGACTGAGGACGCGAACGGGCTGAGCCTTGATGATATTTTAAACCAAATCCGCCGCCAGCAAGTCACGCTAGACGCCATCCAAGCGCTTGAAGCCACTTATCAGCATGACATTGATGCCAATCGGACGCGGCTTTATACTCATAATTTAAACGTCAATAAAATTAATGATAAGGAGCTTGCTGCGTTGTCAGGGGACAGTTTGGAATTTCAAGCGTCTTTATTTGGCGATAAAAAGCTGATTGATACCTTAAAAAAGACCGTCCGAACCCAAGATGAGCTGACCTTAAAAGTCGGCGCCAAAGTGATGTTTATTAAAAATAATAACGAGACGGGCGTATCAAACGGCACGATGGGCGAGCTGGTTGGATTTTCAGCCATCAAGGCGCAAACGTCAGAAAGCAGCAATGCCGCCTCAAATAAATCAGAAAATGATAAAGTTTTTAATGATGAAGACGACGATAAACCAACTAAAGAAGATGAAAAATCGGTTTTAAAAGATAAAACTGAAAAAGCAGAAGCTAAAACTCAATCGACGCAAAAAATGCCCGTCGTCCGTTTAAATTGCGGTCGCGAAGTGATCGCTGAACCTGAAGAATGGGTCATTGAAGATGAGCATGGCGAGGTGCTGGCAAGTTATGTTCAAGTGCCGCTGTGCTTGGCTTGGGCGATTACCGTTCACAAATCGCAAGGGATGACTTTGGAGGCGGCTGAGATTGATTTATCGCGGACGTTTGAATTGGGGCAAGGCTATGTGGCACTATCGCGGCTCAAATCGCTGTCAGGATTGCGGCTACTTGGGCTTAACGACATGAGTCTTCAGCTTGACCCACTAGCGCGCGGGGCGGATAAGCGCTTTTTGGCATTGTCAGAAGACGCCGAAACAAAATTTGCTAAAGTTGACGCCAAAGACTTATTGCAAGCGCAAAAGAACTTTATCATCAAATCAGGCGGCGTCACCAACAAAGCTGCCATCGCCGCTTATGAAAAAATGCAAAAAAAGCGCCGAGATCAGCAAAAGCTGCAACAAAAAAAGCAATCCCAAAAAAATCAGTTAAATGATAAATCGGTAAGCACCCTTGATATTACCCGCCAGCATTTGCTCGATAAAATGAGCATTCAGGCGATTGCCGAGGTGCGAGGGCTTGCACAATCGACCATTATGCGCCATATTAGAGACATTCACAGGCAGCAGCCAACGCTTGATTTGGCGCATCTGATGCCAGAATCAGGCGTCATGAAAGCGGTCGAGTCAGCATATCAAGCGATCAAAGCGGCAAACAATCCCAATGATGTTGACGATGACGGCAATGTCAAAATCAAGCCCATTTATGAGGCGCTCGATTCGGCTTTATCTTACAACACCATTCGTTTGGCGCTGATATTTATTGTTGCTTGATGCTAAGTAGACCAATGTTGCTGCTTATTGCTCATCTTCACCCAATTCTCTTATTTTTCCATTCACCTCAAGCTTAATTATTTTGACAAAGCTGTTTTGCTAAATAATTGGGCTTGTCATCATAGTGACCTTGTTATGCCTGATTTTTCCAAAGCCAATTATCAATTGACCTCAGATTTTGCCGCTGCCAAAGCCTTTTATGCCACAAGCGACAGTCAGCAGCCGCTACGAATTGCCATTAATGGCTTTGGTCGCATCGGTCGCAACGTGCTTCGCGCCTTACTTGAGCGCTTTGAAGTGCTTGGTCGCGCCGTTCATGTGGTGGCGATTAACGATTTAGCGCCTGCCGATATTTTGCTACATTTGTTAAAATTTGACAGCACTTATGGTCGCCTAAGTCGCCTTGGTATCAGCGCGCAATTGGTCGCCACTGAAGTCAAAAAAGGTCATCGAATTATTAAAAATGACGCTGCCGAGGATTATCAACTTTGCCTCACCAAAAATAACTATACTTATTGCATTCAAATGCTGTCCGAGTCCGACCCAAAAAAGCTCCCTTGGCAAGACTTAGGCATCGATGTGGTGCTTGAATGTACCGGTCATTTTCGCTCGTATGAGCAAGCCAATTTGCATATCAAAGCGGGCGCTCGGCAAGTGATTATTGGCGCGGCGCCTTTTGATAAGGTGGACGCATCAATTGTTATGGGCGTAAATAGCGATGAGCTGACCACTGAGTTGCCGATTATCTCAAGTGTCTCTTGTACTACCCAAGCCTTAGTTCCGCTGATTAATACACTAGATAATGCTTTTGGCGTGGCGTCGGCGATGATGACCGAAATCCACGCGGTCACTGCCGACCAAACCGTCCTTGACCAAGCCCACCGTGATCCACGCCGCGCCCGAGCTTCGGGTTACAACATCATCCCGACCACCTCAAGCAGCATTGCCGCCACCGAGCGCGTCTTGCCCAACATGGCAGGGAAAATCAACGGTCATTCGATTCGCGTTCCAACCATCGACGTTGCCGCCATTGACGTCACCTTTATTTTTGAAAAAGACAACGTGAGTATTGACGCTATCCGTCAAGTGCTCATTGCTGCTTGTCAGTCGCATCTTGCCACCATTATGGACTTTACCGATGAGCCGCTAGTGTCGAGCGATTTTATTCATCAGCCAGAGTCACTCATCATTGATGGCGAACAACTCATGCAAGTTGGCAATCAGTTTAAAGTCTTTGCGTGGTACGATAACGAATGGGGCTACGCTAACCGTTTGCTGGATATGTGCCTGCATTTGGCATCAAGCCGCGTCATTGATCAAAGCCTTTTAAAAAGTAAAAATGCGGCAGATGAAAAATAATTTAATTTTTTGAAAAAAAGCCCTTGCCATCTGCAAAAATATCGCTATAATGATGCACCTATGGAGACGTGGCAGAGCGGTTGAATGCACCGGTCTTGAAAACCGGCAAGGGTTCATAGCCCTTCGTGAGTTCGAATCTCACCGTCTCCGCCAAATTGAAAAAGCCCTAATCGTTAGTGATTGGGGCTTTTTTTATGGGTGTTAAAAGTCAGTTTTAAACGTTTAGTCGTCAGCATTATTATTTAGCTTGTTGACCAATCTCAATTCCGCGACCATCTGTCAAGATAACAGTTCCGCTCTCTACGTGAACGCTCACGTTTTGCGGATTTTGAATTGCCCGCATCACATTGATGTCCTCAATGCTGGTATCGATAGCTATAATTCCAGATTGATCAGGCATGATTGGCGGGATAAACTGCGTTCTTGGAATAACAATCGGTTTGGCATCGAGCGTATTTTTTTTGCTGCTATTTGCTTTATTATTCAAAAGTAGTAGCGTGCCCTTAAAGCTTTTGATAGGCGTGATGCCATGATTGCTGATCACAAATTGCAATTTCACTTGATTTAAGCTGTCATTTACGCTTGATTTTACCGGAAGCAAAACAATTGGAAAATTGCTATTAATAGCTGCGTTATTGGTAGCAGCAACAGGGCTTTGTTTACCGGTAGGATTGTCAGGGTGTAGCCGTTCATATTCGCGCTGCTGAACGAGCGCTTGCGCAATCGTTATTCGCGGAATGGCTCCGGACTCATAAGCTTGGCTTAGCTTCATACGGATCATATAGCGGCTTAGCAATTTGCGATCATCATCGGGCAGTTTTTTAAGTGCGGTCTCAAGATTTTTTTGCCAGTGCTCTGCATCCGTTGGAATCGTTTGCTGCATAGGATCATCTTGCGGGGTCGAGCAGCCGCTTAGCATCATACTTGCGCTTAAAACGGCTATGATCAGCGCTGCCGCCACTTTCGCTTGACCCGTTACGTTAATTTGATACTGAACATCATTGGTAACTCCTGACATCCTTCGCCCCCTAATGCTTTGAACCTATCTTTATAACGTTTAATATAGCGCGTTTTTCCAAGCGCTTTGGGGGCAATTCGCGCTGGGTTGTGTTAACTTTTGCAAGGTTAACTCATTTTTAGGTTTAAGTTATAAGCTTTATTTATCTTGCAGTTCAGATAACGGCTGCGAGATATTATTGTTATGAGTATCTTTGATTGCCTCATCAATAATGCGCTGACTGACCCCATGTTTGCGCAGTTTTTCAATAAATACCTCATCATGAGCTAACGTATAATCTTGATGATCGCGATCAAGACCTTGGCGGATATATAAGCGAATCAAGCCTTGAATGCGTTTAAAACCAAGATCAGCGGCAGTTGCCGATAGCAGCTCAATCATCTCCTCCGATAAGCGAATACTGATCGGGCGCATGACCTTTTGCGGATGATCCGAAAACTTATTTTTGATGCGAACAGGAATCATAATTCACCTTTATTGATTGTATAATGACAGATGATAGCAGCTATTGAGCGCGAACAAAAATAGAGCGCATAAAAAAGCCTCCATCAGATTATGATGAAGGCTTTTTGAATTTGGCTCCCCAACCTGGGCTCGAACCAGGGACACACGGATTAACAGTCCGACGCTCTACCAACTGAGCTATTGGGGATTAACATCATAACAGATACGCTTTTGGCATCTCGTTATGTGGGACACATTCTAGCTAAGCGTTTAGTAACTGTCAAGCATTTGGATAAAATATTTATCAAAAATAAGCTTTGAATCGTTGAGAATGTTTATTTTAAGCAGAAAAAAACCCTCATCAAGTGGATGAGGGTATTGGCATTTGCCATAACTGAATCAAAAGCATTCAAGGTCTTGCTAGAATTTGGCTCCCCAACCTGGGCTCGAACCAGGGACACACGGATTAACAGTCCGACGCTCTACCAACTGAGCTATTGGGGATTAGAAGTTGTTGCTAAGTGGGGCGTATTCTAGCAAAGATAAAAAATTGGTCAAGCACTTTTGCCAAATATTTTTAAAAAACTATCAGGGATTAAAATAAGGCGTTGATATCAAAAGTAAATTAATTTTAGCGATTTTTTAATAACTTGCTTAAAGGTACTTTTAAATAAATGCTTAAAAGCGCTTTTAGATGACTAAGACAGCCAATGATAAGTTAATCATAACCGTAAGTCATAATAAAACTGGTCGATTTAGCATAAAAATGCAAGATTACAGAAATAGTGCTCCCAAAACTTTGCTAATCTGCGTTACACTGATTCAAAACTCTTGGGACAGCTCAAAACTTAAGGATAGGTATGGCTCAACACAGCAACTCTAGCACCACAAAAAAAGCGCCGCTCAATCATGAGCTTTATATGTCGGTGTTGATGACGCCAGATATGGCAAACTTTATTGGTAACGTTCACGGCGGTGATTTGTTAAAACTGCTTGATAAAGTTGCTTATGCTTGCGCCAGTCGCTATAGCGGCAGCTACGTGGTGACTTTATCCGTTGATCAAGTGATGTTTCGTGAGCCAATTTACGTCGGTGAGCTGGTCACTTTTGCGGCAAGTGTTAACTATGTTGGTCGCACCTCGATGGAGGTGGGCATTCGTGTTGAAGCCGAAGACGTTCGGGCGCGAACCATTCGCCATACCAACAGCTGCTATTTTACTATGGTGGCGGTCGATGAAAATCGCAAACCCACTGCAATTCCACCGCTTAATATCAAAACGCCGCTTCAGCAATGCCGATTTGATGCCGCTCTTGATCGCCGCAAGTTTTATATGGAGCGCGCTCGTCGCCCAAGCTGTGATTTTTCTGCGATGGTGGGCGAGCTTGGCACCAACGCTGAAGAAGAGTAAAGATCACTTGATAAAATTTAGGCTTGGGCACTCATTTTAACAAGGTTAAAAACGAAATTAATTAACGCTTGCGCCACCAAAGCGCTACTGTACTATGACGCGAGATGATTTAGGCTAAGCGTAACTTTTTTAATCTGAGATTTTTATGAGCTCAAAGCCCCCAGTTAGCACTCAACCAGTCAATCAGCAACCTGAAACACAAGATCAGGCAGTCCCGCGCGCCCGAGGCGAAAGTGTAAGCCATCATAAGCCGCAAAGCTCGCTGATCACGGTGTTAATTGCGGTCGGTGCCAATTTATTGATCGCCATTGCTAAAACGTTTGCAGCGTTTATGACAGGATCTGCCTCGTTAATTGCAGAAGCGGCGCACTCTTGGGCAGATACGGGCAATGGCACATTGCTGATTATTGCGGAAAAAAAAGCGATCAAACCTGCTGATAAAAGTCACCCGTTAGGCTATGGTAAAGAATCTTATGTTTGGTCGATGATTGCTGCGTTTGGTGTGTTTATGGCGGGGGCGGTGGTGTCGATCTATACGGGGATCAAAGAGTGGAGCGCAGCGGAAACCGAAACCAACTACACTATTGGGTTTGTGATTTTAGCCATTGCCTTTGTATTAGAAGGCTTCTCGCTCGTGCAAGCGTATCGGCAAAGTAAGCAGCACGGCGATAAGCTAAATGTTAGTGCGATTGGCTATGTGGTCGAAACTTCAAACCCAACCCTTCGCGGCGTATTTTTTGAAGATTTGGCGGCGGTCGTTGGCTTGCTGATTGCAGCCATTGCTATGGGACTTCATGCATATACGGGCAATCCTGTTTGGGATGCGCTAGGCTCTATTATTGTCGGCGTGTTATTAGCCATTGTTGCGGTCTTTTTGATCAGCCGCAATCGGGATTTTTTGGTGGGGCACAAAGTTTCCGATGAGATGCACTGCTACGTATTAAAGCAATTGCTGGCTCAGCCGGATATTGATAGCGTCTCTTACTTGCATTTAGAGTGGGTGGGACCACAAAAGATCTTTATGGTGGCAGCTGTTGATATCACGGGAAATCAGCAAGAGCAGCATTTGGCGCAAAAATTTGAAGAGATTGAAAATCAGTTTCGCGCCAATCCGTTATTTCAAGAATCGATTTTAACGCTGTCGGTGCCAAACGCTGAAGTTTTAACCTTGCCAAAATAAGAGGTTTATTTTTAAAATTAAACCGCCATAAAAAAGTCGCTAATAAAAGCGACTTTTTTATTAAATTAACAATAGCTTTTTTACTTATTTGCTTTTGTTATTAAAGGTGTTTTCTTTTGGAGCGTTTGCGCCAATGAACCAAGCGTCTTTGTCGATCACGCGGCTGGCTTCCGTGAATAAGTCAGCGGTATCTTCATCACCCGCTTCACTTGCTGTATCAATCGCTTCACGAAGTTTTGCGGCGACTTTTTTGTAGCGACCCGTTAATGCTCGAACGTGTTCTTCAACCGTTGCAATGTCAATGGGGTAAGGCTCAAGGATTGAGTCTTTGACCACACGGCTTGCACGACCATCGGGCTCACCACCTAGGATAACGATACGTTCGGCAAGCGCATCAGAGACTTCACGAATACGATCTGCGGTATCATCAAGAAGTTGGTGAACGCCAATAAATCCAGTGCCTTGAAGGTTCCAGTGACACTGCTTACCATCTAAAGTCAAATCAATGACGTTGGCAAGGTTGGCATTTAATAGATCAGACATTTTTTTCGCGGTGTCGTCATCAATTCCACTTGCGTAGCGTTCTCTCATTATTTTCTCCAGTTCTTATTTGTTGTTATTTTCAAATTAACAGAGCAAATCAAGCGCCATTATTTCTATGCTTTATTTTATCTGCCAATTGGTTACCACAAAAACTATCTTAACACGATCAAACTGTCAGTCTAGAGCAAGAGTTAGGGTTTGTGAGGTAGGCATGTAATGGCTTTGTTAACTGTGCAAAGCTTTGTAAATGCTATTGTTTAATAGCTTTGTGTTCCATAGATAAAAATGACTTACAACTTTATTTATTAGCCAAATTTATTAATCGAATTTATCAACTGAAATGCCTTTTTCAGCAAACTTTTCAAACAGCTGATCTTGAGTAAGCAGCTCGGTTTGATTGGCAAAATCATAATAAGGGGGCTTTTTATCAATAAAAATCTGACTTTTAAAGTCAAACTCCGGCTGATTTTGAAATAAGCCTAACGATAGCACATAGCTTTTTGCGCCAAGCTGATGGTAGTAAATATGAGTGCCACAAGTTTGACAAAAGGCGCGCTCCGCCCAACTTGATGAAGGATAAACGGTAAGATTATCTAAGCCTTGAATGTCAGGCTTAGCTTGGCTATGAACTGCCATCAAAGGACCGCTGCCCCAACGCCGACACATCCCGCAATGACAAGCTTCAAATGTATGAATATCTTCCAATTCAACTTGAATATGACCGCAAAGACAATGACCTTTCATAAGTGAGTCCTTAAGTTTTAAAGGCTAAACTATAGCGAATAGTTGGCGGTAGAATTGTAGCTTTTTTATGAGGTTTTATAGTGAAAACGAAGCATAAATCGCCTTTAAAAACGAGGGATTAGCCCCATATTGTTAATTCAATAATTTTGAATAGAGCTGCTTATGAGAATGCCAGAACCACGGTCATCACGACAGTTGAACCAGCTTGCCACCCAGCTTCAAGGTGAGGCAGAAATATCTGGTATCAACGCGTCAGGAACGCAAATTTCAAGCCGAGCCTTTGAGATGGTGACCGACTTTGAGCCGGCAGGGGATCAGCCGCAAGCCATTAAAAAGCTGGTCGCGGGCGTCAATGCAGGAATGGATGAGCAGCTACTTCTTGGCGTGACAGGGTCGGGGAAAACTTACACGATGGCTAAAGTGATTGCCGAGTGTCAACGACCGACCATCATTATGGCGCATAACAAAACGCTAGCGGCTCAGCTTTATGGTGAATTTAAGGCATTTTTTCCCAACAATGCGGTCGAGTATTTTGTCAGTTACTATGACTATTATCAGCCCGAAGCTTACGTTGCGGCAAGCGATACTTTTATCGAAAAAGACAGCGCGATTAACGATCACATTGATCAGATGCGACTGTCAGCAACGCGGGCATTGCTTGAGCGCCGTGATGCGATTATTGTCGCGTCGGTGTCGTCGATTTATGGTTTGGGCGATCCGGAAAGCTATTTGACGATGCTGCTTCATATTGTCGTTGGTGATCGGGTTGACAGAACGGCGATGATTAAGCGTTTGGTTGAGCTGCAATATACCCGAAATGAGCTTGATTTTGGTCGCGGAACGTATCGTTTGCGCGGAGAAACCCTTGATATTTATCCGGCCGAATCTGAGCAGCTTGCCGTTCGGGTGCAACTGTTTGATGATGAAGTCGAAAAAATTACGTGGTTTGACCCGTTAACTGGCAAAACCGTTCGCAGTGTGCCGCGAATCACCATTTATCCCAAATCGCATTACGTCACCCCGCGAAACAAGCTTGAAGCGGCGAGCAAAACTATCCGAGCTGAGCTTGAAGATCGGCTCAATTATTTTCGCGACAATAACAAACTGATTGAAGCTCAGCGCATCAAAGAGCGCACCCAATACGACTTGGAAATGATTCAGCAGTTAGGCTACTGCAACGGTATTGAAAACTACTCGCAGCATCTATCAGGGCGACCCTCGGGGGAAGCACCGCCAACGCTGTTTGATTATATTCCGTCCGATGCGCTGCTGTTTATCGATGAGTCGCATGTGACCGTATCGCAAATCGGTGCGATGTATAAAGGCGATAAATCACGCAAAGAAAACTTGGTCAATTACGGTTTTCGCCTGCCAAGCGCGATGGACAACCGTCCAATGAAGTTTGAAGAGTGGGAGCGCATCAAGCCTGCCACCATATTTGTGACGGCAACCCCTGCGCAATATGAACTTGAACATAGCGAGCAAATCGTTGAACAGGTCGTTCGTCCAACCGGACTTGTCGACCCTGAGATCGAAATCCGACCCGTTTTAACTCAAGTCGATGATGTGTTGTCCGAAATCATCAAACGCCGCGAAGTCGATGAGCGCGTGTTGATCACGACCTTGACCAAGCGAATGGCAGAGGATTTGACCATTTATTTAAAAGAATACGATGTCAAAGTGGCGTATTTGCACTCGGATATTGACACTGTTGAGCGCATGCAAATCATTCATGAATTGCGAACGGGCGTCCATGACGTTCTTGTTGGGATTAACCTACTTCGGGAAGGTTTGGACATGCCTGAGGTGTCTTTAGTCGCTATTTTTGACGCCGATAAAGAAGGCTTTTTACGCTCAGAGCGATCACTGATTCAGACTATTGGTCGAGCCGCAAGGCACTTAAACGGTAAAGCTATTTTGTACGCGGATCGCATCACTCCAAGCATGGAAAAAGCGATTGAGGAAACCGAGCGCCGCCGCGAAAAGCAAATTGCCTTTAACCTTGAGCACAACATTACCCCAAGGGGCGCTCGCCGAAGCATCACTGATAAGATCGATACGGGCGAGGATTTGGACACCAACGACAACCAAAGCATTGCCATTAGCAGCAATTTGCCGGATGTTGATGTGAGTATTTTACGAAGTCCTGATTTATTAGCCAAAGAAATCAAGCGCTTAGAAAAACAAATGCAGCAGCTCTCTCGCGATTTAAAATTTGAGGAAGCCGCTAAAACTCGTGATAAAGTCCTTGAGCTTAAAGCTTATATTGTTCAGTAGCTTTAGATTTTACAAAAGCTTTAATAAAAACGGTTTGATGACAAGTCAGACCGTTTTTTTTAGTTAAAGTTAACAGGAATGATAAGCAACACTTGAGCTTGAATAACGATCCGCATTTAAGGCTGTGATAGGCTAGATGTATCAGGAGTGGCAACTGGAGGCGCAAATGAAAACGTTACTTATCGCCGCTGTATTTTTTGCAAGTTCGGGACTAGCGATAGCTGCTTCAGCGCCAATAAATCCGCCAAAAATTCCCAAAACCATTATCAATAATTTGGTTTTGGAATATTGTGGTTTTCCAACTCCCAATCCCAAAGCTACCACGGTCAAAGCTACCAGCGCATTAGAGTTTTCTTGCTTTGATGAAAAACCAAGTTCAAAAAGCGCCACGCCCGATTACCAAATTGCTATTCATCCTTTGATTGCCCAAGATTTTAACAATGATGGGAATCTTGATTTGGCAGTTGAGCTTGAATCGGCAGGCGCGCTTGGCGGCAATGTTCATAGCAACAGCACGATTTATTATTTTATTTTGGATAAAAATAAGCGGGTGAAAACGAGCTTTGAGGTGCTGCTTTACGCGCCTTTTAGCGAGGAATATATTGAGTATGACTTATCAAAGCAAGGAATTGAATATCGTGCGATTCCCAATTTTCGCGTTTATCCGGAAGCTTTTGAAGATGGGGAGTTGATCGCTCCTGAAACTCACTTTCGGATGCAATGGAAAAACGGTCGCCTTGAGCGGGTAGACAGGTAATGTTTACTTATTTTGAGCGCGTTTTTAAACGTTCTTAAACGTAGTCTTACACTTTCACACTTAAAAAGTGCCGAAAGCTTTTGTAGTATGTCAAAAGGGATAAATAATAACTGCTAAAATAGCAAAATATTGAAGGGTACAACTTAAAAATAATACGGCTATTTGAACATTTAAAATAAAAAATTAGGAGAACCACATGTTTGATTTAAAATCATTATTACTGCGCGGCGTTGAAAAAGAGCTCGTTGATGTTGCTGACTATATTTTTATGCCGGAACGGGTCGAGCTGATGGTGGAGGGCGGTCTATTAAATTGCGTGCTTAATAGCGATGGTCGCGTTGATCTGTTTTATACCAAAGATGGCATCACTGATGTGCGCTCAGCGACCAGAAAGCATCCGTTTACCGCCTTTGAAACCGAGCTGAACCACGGTATTTATGATGATTCGATCAAAGAGTTGATTAAAGAAGTTGATAAAGTGATCGATGGTAAATCAGAATATTTTCGCAATCGCGTCTTGTCACTCGCCTCAACTGTTGAGCCTGAAGTGTTAACCTCTGATAACCGTTAATTTTTAAAGCAGTCATTTTTTAAAGACAGTTATTAATAAAAAAGCCAGTATCAACACTGGCTTTTTTATGGCTTAGCGAAAGTCAAACTTAAGCAACCGTTTTGGCATGCTGTTTTTCTTGAATCTCTTTTGCCAAGTTGTAGCACTGGTCAATGTGATCAAAAGCGATTTTTCTAAAAATCATATAGCCCATGGTTGCAGCAACCATTTGACCACCTAGCGGAATGAATTTGGTGACTTGCTTGGCAACAATGCGACCGCCAAAGCCTTGGATGGTCTTTTTAACGATACCGCGAGTTGCCATGAGTCCTGCAAAGTCAACAGCACGGTCTTTAAGCGCGCTCCAATGGATGTCACGCGATTCCAAATCAATGGCAGACTCATGACCTTCGATCAGCCCAAAGCGCTCGCTGATTTCAGGAAGCAAGGTGGTCAGCATTCCCGCATCGATTGCCACATCAAAAAAGGGCACCGGAACGATCGCAACGCCTGCCGAAACTTTGGCGCGTTTTTTAACCAGCTCTTGGCATTCTTTTTTAACGTTCTCCAAATTTAAATTGGGGTCGATCGTTTTAGGAAGCTTTTCGACAGCAGGGGTCGTTTGCATATTATTATCCTTATTTGTTTTTGGGTTATGGTCATAAGTATTACTTATTTTATAAAATCTTATGGCGCAGTTCAGCATCGCTTTGTATCAAACCATAAATCCGCAGAGGGCTAAAGTCAGGATTTGTAAAAATAGCCCTTTTTTCTAAAAAAATTAAGCCAATCAAAGGCTAAAGAGTCGTTGAGCAGAGCAGCAATTCCCAGTAAAATAGCCCCATGCTAACTTTAACTCCCCGATTCAGCGCGATTGAGGCGCTGCCCGCCGCTTTGCAGCCTTTTGCTCAGCACTCTTTGACCCTTGCGCGATTGTATGCCAGCCGTGGTATTGAGAATACTGACGATTTAGAAACGTCGCTTGCCGCGCTGCTTTCTGCTGAGGATTTGCTTGGTATTGATGATGCGGTTCAGCTTTTAGATGCTGCGATTGACGATCAGCAAAAAATTCTGATCGTCGGCGATTTTGATTGTGACGGTGCAACCAGTACCGCGCTCATGATTCGCGTTTTGCGGCAAATGGGCGCGGTGGTTGATTTTATCGTTCCTGATCGCTTTAAATACGGTTATGGGCTGACCCCTGAAATTGTCGATTTGGCAGTTGAACTGCACCATCCCGAGCTGATCGTGACGGTGGATAATGGCATTTCAAGCGCCGCAGGCGTGGCTCGCGCTCATAACGCTGGCATCAAAGTCGTCATTACCGATCACCATTTAACCACCAAGCCCACACCGGATGCCGAAGCGGTGGTCAATCCCAACCAATTGGGCTGCCCGTTTAAAAGTAAAGCTTTGGTTGGTGTTGGGGTGGCGTTTTATGTGCTTGGGCGCTTGGCAAAGCTTCGCCGCGATGCCCAAAAATCAAGTGCTCAAGTCAGTAAGCATTTGGATTTGGTGGCGCTTGGAACGGTCGCTGACGTTGGGGTTTTGGATAAAAATAACCGAATTTTGGTGCATCATGGGCTAAATGCGATCCGGCAAAAGCGCTGCTGTCTTGGAATTTTAGCGCTTCTTGAGCAAGCCAGTCGCGCTCCTGAAAAGCTGCAAGCGCAAGATTTTGGCTTTATTTTAGGACCTCGGATTAACGCCGCTGGTCGCATTGAGCACATGCGAGTTGGCATTGAATGCTTGCTTGCTGATGATTGGCAAACCGCTCAGAAATTGGCATTTGAGCTTGACAGCTTAAACCGAACGCGCAGGCAAATCGAAGGCAAAATGCGCGAGGAAGCCGCGCTGATTGTGGAAACGCTTGATCGTCAAGATGATAAAGATAGCCAAAACAGCCAAGATAGCCAAGACTCAAGTTTTGAAAGTAATGACTCAAAAAGTAACTGCGCTAAAAGCAGCAAGAACGATAAAACGCAAAATAAGAACAATCGCAGCTTAATTTTATATCAGCCCAATTGGCATCAAGGCGTCATTGGTATTGTGGCGGGGCGGCTAAAAGAGCGCTATTATTTGCCCAGTATCGTTTTTGCACCCGCCGACGTGACCAAAACGGATGCGGACGATTTGATTAAAGGCTCGGCGCGCTCAATCGATGGCATTCATATCCGCGATGCGATTGAAAACGTTGCTGAAAGCCATCCAGAATTGATTAGCCATTTCGGCGGTCATGCGATGGCAGCAGGATTGACCATTCAACGCAAAAATTTCGACGCGTTTGCCAAAGCCTTTAATGACGCGATGAATGAGGTTGATTCCGCTGTTTTTACACCGCAAACCTTAACCGATGGCGAGCTGATGCCACAAGATTTTAGCTTATCGTTTGCTGATTTTATCAATAACGCCAGCATTTGGGGTCATGGCTTTGCCAAACCGATCTTTGATGGCGTCTTTGAAGTGCTTAATTTTAAGGTGTTAAAAGACAAACATTTAAAGCTCAATTTGCGCTATGCAAACGTTCAATATCCGATTGAGGCGATTTATTTTAATTTTGACCCTGAAACTTGGGATTATCGCGCGCAAAGCGTTCATGTGCTTTTTGAGCTAGACATTAACGAGTGGCGCGGCAATCAAAGCTTACAATTGATGGTTCGTGATTTGGCGATAGTCAATTGCCGTTAAAAAAAGCACCCATCAAAAAAGAGGAAGTTAATTTTCCTCTTTTTTATTGGTTTAAAAAATGATTTTAAGCCATAGGTTGTTTGACCAAGCTGATATCTGGAAAGCGCCAATCGTAGTGAACGGCAAGCATACGAATGACAAAGATAATCAGCATGGTGGCAGCTTCAGTGATCCAACTGGTGATCCCAAGACCTTGCATCACAAAGTAAACAATCCCGCCAACGATGGCTGCGGTAATGTAAATCTCTTGCCGCAAAACGAGCGGAATTTCATTACAAAGCATATCGCGGATCACGCCGCCAAATAGGATGTTTAGTACGCCCATCAAGATACAAATCGGAATATTTGCGCCCATCTCTTGCGCCACTTGGATACCAATCAAGGTAAAAATCCCAAGCGCCAAGCCGTCAAATAATTTGAGCAGCGGCTCAACGTGACGCGCTTTTGGGTTACAAAACATTTGAAAGCCGATGGAGGTGACCGTAATAATCACCAAATAGTTCATATTGACCATCCAAAACAGCGGATAGCGGTCAAGAATGATATCACGAGCGGTAGGACCACTGATGGCGGTGATCATTGCCACCAAAATACAGCCAAACATGTCAAATTTATGGTGCTTGGCAAGCACCGTTCCTGAAACGCTACAGGCAAAAATTCCGAACATTTCAAGCCAAAACATAAATGAGGTCGGCTCAAAGCGCATCATAAAATCAGGCGTAAGCGCCGCGGGCAGTTGCGGGGAAAACTGAATGGGAATCATGGAAAAATCTGTGCTCATCAAAAATATAAACCATTAAAAAGATTGCCCCATCACGCCCAAGGCACAAGCAAAAGCGTTGACAAAAGCAAAGCTTGCCAATGCAATTTATAGGAAAAACCCTTGGCAAAGCTAACGAGTAACCTGCTTTAAAGAATAAGATGCGATTTAAAGGGTGGGGGCTATCGTAACGCCGCCCTGATAAGGACGTTGCGGTTATTGTCATGAGACTTATGGGCGGAGGGCACCCTTAAGCTTGCTGCAAGCTTAATCAATATTTTGGCATTTGCAAAGCTTTTTTTCTGCAAAATGGGGACAAAAGCCCATTTGATCGTGATTAACCATTTTTTGCAAATAAAATTAAGCCAATAATAATCAAGCCAACGCCCACAAGTCCCATCGCTGAGGGCAGGGCATTGTTGAGTAAAATAATCCCGCCTATCAGCGCAAAAATCACCTCGCTGGCTTGGGTCGAATCAACGCCTGCCACCTCGCTTGAGGTGACGGCGCGCTCACGAGCAAAGAAAAAAATGCTGGTTGCGCCAACGCCTGCCAGCAGCGCCACCAATAACGTGTTAAACATCTGCGAGCCGCTTGGCGCGTCAGGGCGCACGATAATGCCAAGAATGAGCCAAAATGGCATACTTCCTAAGGTCATCAGCCAGACTTTGTTAAAGGCATTTTGTAGTAGGTCGGTGTCAATCGCGGGAACTTTAGCAATCAAGCGCTCAAGCATTGATTTTGGTTGTGAAGGCTCAGCGTTGGCATTGTCTGAGGTCAGATTGCGAGAACTGCGTGAATTGCGTGAATTATAAGACACTTGCCAAACCAATTGGTTGCCAATCGGGTAGCAAAACGCAGCAATCAGGGCAGGCAATGCGCCAAATATCAGCATTTGACTCATAGGAGCGGCAGCATCTATTGCGGTGGTCGCGCGAAGCCCTTCACTAATATTTACCATCGCCACGCCAACAAAAACGATCAGAGCGTAAGCAATAAATTTTTTAGCAAAGCGCTGACCAAAAGCGACCAAGACCAAAAGGCTGGTCACCACCGTAAACATGAACGTTGCCGCAACCACCCAACCTGCGGCGTGGTCGCCTGCGTAGCAAATGCCAGTATAAAATAGCCCAAAGCCAATCGTTCCTGAAATACACCAAAACGCCCAGTGGTCACGAAAAATAGTTGCAAGCGCTTTGATGCGACCAAAGCCATGCTGAACGCTGATGATCAAGGTAAGCAGCAGCCACATAAACACATAGCGCAAACTTGCTGACCAAAACCAATGACCACCGGCACCGCTCATCAATTCATTTAAAATAAAGGTTGAGCTAAACAGCGCCCCTGCTAAGAGTCCTAATAAGATTAATTTGACCATGTTGCAACCTTGCTGTTTTTGTCGAAAGTAGCGGGCGTTATTGAGCTCAATTTTACGTTGACGTCACTTACTTACCTTTGGCGTCCGCCCAAATGATTTTATGCAGTTGAAGCTGAAAGCGGACAGGAAGGGCATCCTCCAAAATCCATTCAGCAAGCTGGCGCGCCAAAATCGGCACTTCAGGCGAGGTTAAATCTTGAGTATCAATGTCCTCAGCCACATTAAACATCGGGGAAAACCAAACCGTTCCAACGAGCTTATCCAAGCCATGCTCAATAAGCTTGGCGCGCGACCAGTCATAATCTGCGCGGTTCATAATGACAAATTTAAGCTGATCGTTTTGGGTTAAATAATCTAAATTTGACCACAGGTTTTTATCCGACTCGCCGGAGCTTGGTGTTTTAATATCCATAACTTTGCTGACCGCAGGCGGAACATCAGCAACCGATAATGCCCCTGCCGTTTCAAGCGAAATCTCAAAATCATCCATCAATAAGCGGTTCATTAAAGCAATGGCATTGGGCTGGGCAAGTGGCTCACCACCAGTTAAGCAAATGCGCTTACAAGGAAAGCTTTTGATCGTGGTCATAATCGTATCAAGCGACTGGCGCGTGCCGCCGCTAAAGGCATACTCAGTATCGCAATAAACGCAGCGCAATGGGCAACCGGTTAAGCGCACAAAAATCGTCGGTAGCCCCGAGGTGAGCGCCTCCCCTTGAAGTGAGTAAAAAATCTCGGTAATTTTTAATCCCGCTTCAGGGTCAGTGGTTGGGATGTTGGGCGATCGCAGCAATGGCTCAGTCATAATCAGTCAAACTATTTATTAAATAAAAATGTTTAGCATAAAATAAAGGAAAAAAGATGCCAAATTGCTCAGCATCTTTTTATAAAAGGATCGTGTTATAAAGGGATCATAGCAAAAATCTTTAGCATTAATCTAAACGCAGTAACTCATTAACCGCAGTTTTAGCACGGGTTTGCGCGTCTACTTTTTTAACGATAATGGCGGCATATAAGCTGTGACTGCCATCTTTTGACGGCAAGCTTCCAGGAACGACCACCGATCCGGCAGGAACGCGACCACGATGGATCTCGCCTGTTTCACGATCATAAATGCGTGTGGATTGACCGATATAAACGCCCATGGAGATGACCGAACCTTCCTCAACGATCACGCCTTCAACGATCTCAGAGCGCGCGCCGATAAAGCAGTTGTCCTCAATGATGGTTGGGTTGGCTTGTAATGGCTCTAAAACGCCGCCGATACCGACGCCCCCTGACAAATGCACATTTTTACCGATTTGAGCGCAAGACCCTACTGTTGCCCAAGTATCCACCATTGCGCCTTGGTCAACAAACGCGCCAATGTTGACGTAAGAGGGCATGAGCACCGCGCCTGCGGCAATGTAGGAGCCTTTACGCGCAATCGCTGGCGGCACCACGCGAACGCCTGCTTCTTTAAACTGCTGCTCTGTCCAATCCGCAAATTTGGTGGGAACTTTATCATAAAATTGAACGTGATCGCCTGCGGGCATGACGTAGTTGTCATTTAAGCGAAATGAGAGCAGTACCGCTTTTTTTGCCCACTGGTTAACGACCCAGTCGCCATCTTTTTTTTCAGCAACGCGCAAGCTGCCGTTATCAAGCATCTCAAGCACCTGCTCAATAGCATCACGAATGTCTTGTGGCATGGTGCTTGGGCTGTAGTCGTTACGGTTTTCAAACGCGTCTTCGATAATTTGTTGCAATGACATGATTCATCCTAAATATTAAACATCAGCATCACTGCTGATGTGGTTTGAAAAAAAGTGACGATGAGGCTAGGGCTTGTCCTCATTTTAAAAATAGCGATAAAAATGAGATAAATTGCCGCCAAACAAGGAAAATAGCGCCGATAATATCGGGATATTAGCAAGCTATTTGACGCGGTTTGGCAAAATTTAGCCATTTTTAGCCTATTTAGACAGCCTTTGTTTGAATTGAGGACACGCCCTAATAAGCGCAATAAAAAGCTTAGGTATTGTCGCCAATTTATACGCAATTAGCAAATGCTGGCAAGCGCTTTTAACGGGCGATTTTATTAATCCAGTTTAAAATATCGTGATAAACCACGTCAAAATGCTGCTCATGGAGCGGCTCGTGGCGCATATTGGGATAAAGCCGCTGATCAACTTGAGTGAAGCCTTGCTTTTGTAAGCGCTTGACCACTTTTTTGATGCCGCGACCCATATTACCGACCGGATCATTATCACCGCTGACAAACAGCATAGGGAAATTTTTGTCGATCGTTGCTGCCCAATTTTTATTCAGCCCAGTTTGCATCAGCGCAAACAGCGTTAAAAAGCCATTATTAGTAAAGGCAAATCCAGCCAACGGATCGGCTTCATAATTTTTGATATTTCGCGTGTTTTCGCTCAGCCATGCAAATTTAGAATGGGAGATTTTGCGGCTCAGTTTGCTATTGAACATCTCATTCATCATATCGGCAAACAGGGGATTGGGCTTTTTAGGCGCCGCTTTTGCCAGTAAACTGTTGATAGGAAGCATCAGTTTAGAAAATACATTGCGGTCAGCACTGCCCATCAAAATTGCGCCTGCAAAATCCTGAGCATGGTGCTTCATCACCGTTCGAACGATAAACGATCCCATCGATTGCCCAAAAATAAAATGCGGCACATTAGGATGGCGCGATTTTAATTTATCCGCCATGATGATGACGTCTTTGAGCAGCGTTTGCACCGGATGCTGAACGGCAAAAAACCCCAATTCTTCGCGTGATTTGATGGTTCTGCCGTGACCAAGCTGATCGTAAGTTGCTACAGCAATGCCATGGTCCGCCAAAAACTGCGCAAATTGCTCATAACGACCGCTGTGCTCTGCCATCCCATGAACGATGAGCAAAGTTGCTTTGACCGGCGTTTTTGGGTCAAAAAAGGTATGATAAAGCTGATGCGCTTGATCCGATGAGGTAATGGGGCTAGTAGTCGTCACGTCATTGATCCTATTATGATTATTATTAAAAGCAAAACTTATGATTGACTGCAGTTAAAACAAAAATACCCACCATTATAAAGGGTTCACAAAAGCGCTGTCAGTAATAATTTCCTTAGCCTACCAAAAAGCGCCCAAAACAAAAAAGAGGTCAAGGTGACCTCTTTTAATATTTAATGACGGATTTGGGATCAACAGCCTAATTTACCTTCTGCTTCCAAGGCTTTTTTGCTACGGATTGGCGCTGGGCAATCCTCGCCGTAATATTGGCGATCAGCAAAGTAGCTTGAGCGCACCATAGGACCTGCCCAAATGCTAAAAAAGCCAATTTTTTTGCCGTAGTCCATATAGCGCTGAAACTCGTCGGGGTGAACATAGCGCTCAACAGGGGCATGGTTTTTGCTTGGCTGTAAATATTGACCGATGGTAATCATGTCAACATCATGCGCTTTTAAGTCATCAAGCAGGGCGTAAACTTCTTCTTCGGTTTCGCCCAAACCCACCATAAAGCCGCATTTGGTGGCGATATCAGGTCGACGCGCTTTATAGATTTTTAATAAATCAAGCGAGTGCTGATAATCCGAGCCGGGGCGGAACGCTTTATAAAGGCGCGGTACGGTTTCGATATTGTGGTTAAACACATCGGGCGGCGTTTCGGTCAATAAATCAAGCGCGATGTCCATGCGACCGCGAAAATCCGGAACCAAGATTTCAATTAAGCAGTTCGGACTTAAAGCTTTTGACTCGTTAATCACCTCAACAAAGTGCGCCGCGCCGCCGTCTTTTAAATCGTCGCGATCAACAGAGGTAATCACTGCATATTTTAGCCCAAGCCCTAAAATGGTCTCAGCAGTATGGCGCGGCTCGTCAGGATCAAGGTTGTTTGGGCGACCGTGAGCGACGTCACAAAACGGGCAGCGGCGGGTACAAATATCGCCCATAATCATAAAAGTTGCCGTACCATCACCAAAGCACTGCGGCAAGTTTGGGCAAGCGGCTTCTTCACAAACGGTATAAAGGCGCTGCTCGCGAAGCGTTTCTTTGATTCGCGTGACCTCAGCAGGCGAGGACATTTTCACCCGAATCCAATCCGGCTTTTTTTTCGCCTCAACGGTTGGGATAATCTTAATTGGAATCTTGGCAACTTTATCATAACCACGTAGCTTTTCGCCTTGGATGGCTTTTTTAGGTTGTGGTTTTGATGCCGGGACGTGCGTTTGAACGGCTGAAGAATTCATAGACGTATCCTAAACCCTTATAATCCCAAGGGTTTTAATCATAAGAAACTTTGAAAATAAAGCAGGTATTGGCTTGGAGTATAGCAATATTCGGACGATTTTTCATCTGGCAATTATTAATGGGAAATAAAAATTCGCGCAATTGGCGATATTAATAATCGATAAATCAATCACTTACTAAAATTGCAATAACCAATGATGAAATTGAATAACGAATTAAGCGCACCGCAAGCGTCCGTGATTGCAAGCAAGCTTAAATAGACAAGTAAAGTGAAGCAGCAGTCCTGCTAATTGATCTCTAATGTAACAGAAATCTGCTTAAAATCCTAATGCTGATCTGCCTTCATCACTAAATTAAATCTTAGGTAACAAATATTTTTTAAAGTTTATTATTGAGACGTTTATTCTCTTTTTAGTTAAAAATATTCACTGCTTTAGGTTATTTTTAGTTATAAGTTTACCCCACTCTCAACTTCGAAAGTGATTGAAAAAAGAAGAGCACCTCACTAATCTATTGTTTTCGACCAAGAATACAATGGAGTTGTGAGATGCCCATAGACGAATTTATCATCAATATCTATTTAATGGTAGAGCAATATTACAAAATAGTCGTCACCAAACCCTTGCGAAGTGCAGGTTACGCGCCAAAGCTAAGTGATCCTGAGGTTATTTGCATGGAGATGGTCGGTGAATTTTTACACCTTGATCAAGACAAACAAATTTGGCAATACTTTACCCAGCATTGGCAAGACTGGTTTCCAGCCATCGGCTCATACCCTAACTTCGCAAAGCATTGCGCGAATCTGTGGCAAGTCAAACAGCGGATACAAGATAACGTCAGTCAAATTGAAGGCCGTGACAACATCCATTTTATGGATGGTTTTCCGATACCCGTCTGTCATTATGGACGCGCTTATCGGCATAAAAACTATCAAGACTTAGCGGCTTTTAGCTACTGTGCGGCTAAGCAAGAGAGATACTATGGCTTTGAGGGACATTTGCTTGTTAACTTATCGGGCATGATTAAAGGCTTTACCTTTGCTCCTGCCAATGTTGATGAAAGAGCGGTTGCGCCTGATATTACTGACCATATCCATGGTTTGCTCGGCGCTGATAAAGGGTATATCAGCCCTAGTCTGACATCGTACTACGACGCTCAAGGAGTAGATTTACAAACGCCACTCAGAGCCAACATGAAAGAGGATAGACCCAAACCTGTGGTAAGACGGCTAATGAAAGCCCGCCGTATCGTTGAAACAGTCATTGGTCAGCTATCAGAACGATTTAATATACAAAGAGTGCGAGCAAGAGATTTATGGCATTTGTCTCATCGATTGATTCGTAAGATTCTTTCACACAATCTGTGCTTTGTACTCAACAAAAAACTTGGTAATCCGCCTCTTCAGTTTGATTTGCTTATTTCAAGTTGAGAGTGGGGTAAGTTTAGTTAAAAATACCACTCATTTTTTTAATAAATGTTGGCTATGGCAGTTAATTGGTGGGCAGGTCATTAACTTTTTAGCCCAATTACGGTATATTAATACCTATAATTCATCCATCTTGCGCGTCAGCAGGCAGGTATTTTGACCACTTACACGGCGCGCGATGACCAACGAGAGGACGACTATCGTGTTAGAAGCTTATCGTAAACATGTCGCAGAACGTGCCGAGCTGGGGACTGTTCCTCTGCCACTAAACGAGCATCAAGTAGCTGATTTGGTTGAGCTGCTTAAAAATCCTCCAGCTGGTGAAGATGCCTTTTTGATGGATTTGCTTGAAAACCGAATCCCACCGGGTGTTGACCAAGCCGCTTATGTGAAAGCTGCGTTTTTAGCTGCGATTGTTAAAGGTGAAGCCACCTCTCCACTAATATCTAGGCAAAAAGCCGTTCAAATTTTAGGAACGATGCAAGGCGGTTATAACGTTCAGCCGTTGGTTGCAGCACTTGATGATGCAGAAGTGGCTCAAGATGCTGCCGATGCGCTGAAAAAAACCTTGCTCGTGTTTGACGCGTTTCACGATGTGACTGAAAAAGCGGAAGCCGGAAACGCTTGTGCTCGCGAAGTGTTGCAATCTTGGGCGGATGCCGAGTGGTTCACCACGCGTAAAGAAGTTCCTAAAAAATCAACCTATACCACGTTTAAAGTCACTGGTGAAACCAATACCGATGACTTATCACCAGCGCAAGATGCTTGGAGTCGCCCTGACATTCCACTTCACGCTTTGGCAATGCACAAAAACTCACGTGACGGCATCATTGCTGACGTTGAAGGTGTTCGCGGTCCTATGACCCAAATTGACAAGCTTAAAGAAAAAGGCTTCCCACTGGCTTACGTGGGTGATGTGGTCGGAACTGGCTCAAGCCGAAAGTCAGCAACCAACTCGGTCCTTTGGCTGATGGGCGATGACATTCCAAACGTTCCGAATAAACGCGGCGGCGGCTTGGTATTGGGCGGTAAAATCGCACCGATTTTCTTTAACACCATGGAAGATTCAGGCGCATTACCGATTGAAAGCGTTGATGTTGAAAAGCTAGAAATGGGCGATGTATTTGACATCTATCCTTATGAAGGCAAAATCACTAAACACGACTCAGACGAAGTCTTATCAACGTTTGAACTCAACTCACCAACGCTACTTGATGAAGTCCGCGCTGGGGGTCGAATTCCGCTTATTGTTGGTCGCGGTTTGACCAATCGTGCTCGCGAGTATCTAGGACTGGGTCACTCTGAAATTTTTGCCAAACCTGAAGAGCCCGTTGATACCGGTCGCGGCTATACTTTAGCGCAAAAAATGGTGGGCAAAGCTTGCGGCTTAGAGGGCGTTCGTCCTGGAATGTACTGCGAGCCAAAAATGACCACGGTGGGTTCACAAGATACCACAGGACCTATGACCCGTGATGAATTAAAAGACTTGGCTTGTCTTGGTTTCCAAGCGGACTTGGTGTTGCAGTCATTCTGTCATACCGCTGCTTACCCAAAGCCAGTTGACGTTGAAACTCAGCATACCTTACCTGATTTTATCATGAACCGCGGCGGCATCAGCTTGCGCCCAGGCGATGGCATCATTCACTCTTGGCTGAACCGAATGCTCCTTCCTGATACGGTAGGCACAGGCGGCGACTCGCATACCCGCTTCCCAATGGGAATCTCCTTCCCAGCAGGATCTGGTCTTGTGGCGTTTGCTGCTGCAACGGGCGTCATGCCGCTGGATATGCCAGAATCGGTTCGCGTTCGTTTTGTCGGTGAAATGCAGCCTGGCATCACGTTACGTGACTTGGTTCATGCCATTCCTTATCAAGCCATTAAAGAGGGCTATTTAACCGTTGATAAAAAAGGCAAAATCAACGAGTTTAACGGTCGTATTCTTGAGATTGAAGGTCTTGAGAATTTAACGGTTGAGCAAGCGTTTGAATTGTCGGACGCATCAGCGGAGCGAAGTGCCGCAGGTTGTACGATTACCCTTTCTGAAGAGTCGGTAAAAGAGTATTTGAATTCAAACATCACGCTTCTTAAATGGATGATTTCTGAAGGCTATGGCGACGCGCGAACTATCAGTCGCCGCATTGAAGCAATGCAAGAGTGGCTTGCCAACCCAAGTCTCATGCGCGCAGACAGCGATGCCGAATATACCATCGATATGGTCATCGATATGAGCGAGATCAAAGAGCCGATCCTTTGCTGCCCGAATGATCCAGATGACGCTAGAACCCTATCTGATGTAGCAGGCGATAGCATTGATGAAGTCTTTATCGGCTCGTGCATGACCAACATCGGTCACTTCCGCGCGGCAGGAAAACTGTTGCAAGAAGTTCCAGCAGGAAGCTTGAAAACTCGGCTTTGGATTGCGCCGCCAACCAAAATGGACGCACGTCAATTGATGGATGAAGGCTACTACAACATTTACGCCCAAGCCGGCGCGCGAACTGAAATGCCAGGCTGCTCACTTTGTATGGGTAACCAAGCTCGAATCGCACCAAAATCAACGGCGGTTTCGACCTCAACGCGGAACTTCCCGAACCGTTTAGGTCAAGGCGCAAACGTTTATTTGGCTTCCGCTGAACTTGCTGCAGTTGCCGCCGTTCTTGGTAAATTGCCAACGAATGATGAATATCAGCAATACGCTGGAATGCTCAACAGCATGAGCGGTGAAGTTTATAAATATATGAACTTTGATCGTATGGCAACTTACACCGATGAAGCTGATAAAATTGATGTGGCGCAGTTGACTTAATCGCTTAAACAGACATTTGCTTTAATGATTTAACAAAACCCCAAACTTCATCGTTTGGGGTTTTTTTATGGGCGACTGCTTATTTTATTTCCAAACTTTTCATTACCCTGTCATAAACCCTGCGTAAGCTTTGGCATATCACTAATAGTGCTGATTTTTATTTGCTATTTTTATCCCGCTAATTGCAAGGTAAGTTATTATGACTCAACTAAGCCCGCCAAAAAATCTTGCTCATGAAATGATTGAGGACTCAAATCCCACCAATAACCTTGACTTTCAAACGGTCATCAGCCGCCGATTGCAGCGCCGAAGTTTGTTAAAGGGTGGGGCGGGGCTGACCGCAGCTGCATTTTTTGGGGCGCTGCCGTTGGTGGGTTGTCAAAACGATGAAGGCGACAACCTGATTCCATCCAGTGGAGATAACCAAGCGGCTATTCCAGCGTCGGGCAATTTGAGTCGACCCAACTCACTAAAATTTAACGCGGTGGCGCACTCAACAGCGGCACAAATGAGCGTTGCCGAGGGTTATACCGCTGAGATGATTTTGCCGCTTGGAACGCCGCTAATGCCAGGGCTTGAGGACTGGCGTGATGATCGCTTGCTGTCCGCTGAGTCGTTTGAGTGGCGTGTGGGTGACAATCATGATGGCATGTGGTTTTTTGGCAAGCAAGGCAGCTCGTATCATCCAAAAGTATCGGACAATGGGCTGCTTGTGATGAATCATGAGTATGTGAACAGCGAAGAGCTCAGTCCTTTTGGGTATAAGGTTTTAGACAATAACAACGCTGCGCCTATTTTTCAAAAGCGCCGATTGGCAAGTGATGTTCGCCGTGAGGTCAACTGTCATGGGGTTTGTGTTGCTGAACTTCGAAAGCGCGGTAATGGAAAAGGTTATGAGTTGGTGCCAGTGTCTAAATACAATCGTAGGATTACCAGCAGTACGGTGACGCAATTGGCTGGACCTGTCGCAGGATCGGATTGGGTAAAGACAAAGTTTGATCCAACCGGTCACCAAACGCGTGGCATTAATAACAACTGCGGGGCAGGGCTGTCACCTTGGGGCACGTATCTGACCACAGAAGAAAATTTTGTAGGCGTTTTTGCGCGTGGTCAAGATGACAGTAAGCTTACGGCAGCTCAAAACTATGGTCGAGCGCGCTATGGTGCTAATCCTAATTTTGCGGGCAACGGCTACCTTTGGCATACGCCTGCTGCTGGCGAGGCAATTTTTGAAGATGAGTTTTCGCGTTGGGATATGACGGCTGTTGCTGCAAGCGCGAGCGAGGATTACCGCAACAATTTTAACACGTTTGGTTATATCACCGAAATTGACCCGTTTGACCCAAGTTCTGCTCCTAAAAAACGTACGGCATTGGGGCGCTTTGCTCATGAAAACTGTGCTTATGCGCCCGTCATTGAAGGCAAGCCGGTGGTGTTTTATATGGGTGATGATGCTCGCGGCGAATATATTTATAAATTTGTCTCAAGCGCGCTTTGGTCAAATAAAGACATCGGCGGCGGCTTAAAAGCAGGCGACAAATATATGGATAAGGGCACGCTTTATGTTGCTGTGTTCCATGAAGATGGTCGCGGTGAGTGGCGCTCGTTGGTCTATGGTCAAAATGGCTTAGATTTGTCCAATAGCGAGCAGCCTTTTTATGGTCAAGATGAGGTACTTATTTTTGCTCGGGCGGCAGCGGACGCGCTTGGTGCTACCAAAATGGATCGCCCTGAGTGGGTTTCTGTGAGTCCAATTACCGGTGAAGTTTATGTGACTTTGACCAACAATAAGTATCGCGGCGAGAAAAGCGATCAGCCGTTAAGCGCGTCAAATCCGCGCAGCTATCGTGTCGGTAATAAAGCCCGCGGCAATGATAACGGTCATATCATCCGCTGGTCAGAAACTGGCGGCGACCATGCCGCAACAAGCTTTGAATGGGATATCTATTTGTTTGCCGCCCCAAATGAGTTGGCGTCGGAGAACCTATCGGCATTAACGGTGAAGAATGACTTTTCATCGCCCGATGGCTTGTATTTTGATCCGCGCGGCGTGCTTTGGATTCAGACCGATGACGGCGCTTATACCGATACCAGCAGCTGCATGTTGCTTGCCGCGTTGCCAGGTCAAGTTAAAGATGGCGCGCCAATCATCACCTCAGCCAATCAAGCTACAATTATGGGCAAAACGGCCACTGAGGACACCATTAAGCGTTTTTTTGTGGGACCAAAAGGCTGCGAGGTCACAGGGATTACGCTAACACCCGATTTTAAAACCTTATTTATTAATATTCAGCACCCAGAGGAGTCGTGGGGCGCGGTTGCCGGTGGCAGCACACCGCGATCAGCAACCGTGATGATTACCAAAGATGACGGCGATGTGATCCTTGCTGAGTCGGTCAATCAAGCATAATTTGCCCTTTTAGATAAAACAATGGGGCGGTCATTTAACTGAGCCGCCCTTTTTTTGCTGATATTTGAAGCCTGTGAGCCGTTTTTTGAACAGCTGCCTTATTCAATTGGCAAGCTTTTTCTGATTATTCAGAGCTGATATACGTAAAAACCAGCGTATCCGTTCGCATTTTACCGTTTGGCAAACAGCCTTTGTTGTAGCCGGTATCATAGCTAGGTCGTGTTCCCGTCAATACCACTTTAGAACCTTTGTAAACATTGCCGCTGACTTTATAGGGCAGGCTATGATTGCAATATTTAGAAAAAACGCGCGCCGTTCCAAAATATTTATCGCCGCGCCGAACGCCATTAAATAAGACGTCGCCAGTTCTGACGCCTGCGCTTTGCATTTTTGCGGACGGATGCTCATAGGAAAACACGCGCTCATTGCCATAATCCGACAGTCGCATGATGGAGCCGTTATGATTCCAAAACGAGTCTGCAATTGCCGTTGAGGCAAGCAAAGTTAAGCCAAATCCGATTATGTATTTTTTCATAGTCAGCCTTAAATTTTACGATTAACTTGTCAAAAATTAGCTTACTTATTTTGATAATTCGGCGTGCGCTTTTCCATAAACGCGCTGATGCCTTCTTTAAAATCTGCCGTTTGTGCCATCATTGTTTGCTGATGGACTTCCATATCAAGCGCTTCATTGAGTCCCATAAACGCATGAGTATTAATCATATCTTTCATGGTGGCAAGGGCTTTACTTGGCAGTTGACTTAAGCGCTTGGCAAGATGTTGGGTGCAATCATCAATATGCGCTGCACTTGTCACCTCGTTGACCAAATCAAGCCGTTTCATGTCCTCTGCCGTCAATTTGTCACCCAGTATCACAAGCTCGGTCGTTTTTGCCGCACCAATCAGCTGAGTTAATAAATAAATGCCGCCGGCATCTGGAATTAAGCCAATATTAACAAAGGCTTGCACAAATTTGGCATTGTCGCTTGCAATGCGAAAGTCACAAGTGAGTGCCAAGTTCATTCCCGCTCCTGCCACCGCGCCTTCTAATTTGGCAATAATGGGCTTATAAACGGTTCGCAATTTTAAGCTCAGCTCGGCAACGCCACTGACCATCGCTTCAATTTTTTCTGCCAAAGCTTCGGTTTTTGTGCCATTTTCAAGCATCTCACCAATGTGACCGCCGCTTGAAAAGTTTTGATTGCTGCCTTGAAGGACAATCACCCGAACGCCATCATCGCTGTCAGCCTCAATAAGCGCCGCCATAAGCGCATTTTTCATAGGCGTGCTGATGGCATTGAGCGTTGCCGGATCGTTCATGGTAATGGTCGCAATATGGTCGGCAACCTGATAGGTCACAAGGTCAGTGGGCATAACGATTCCTTATTCTTGTTTTGGCAATGGGTGCGTGGATCACAAACGGCTTGTTTAAGCTGACTATATCAGGTTGATGCAGGAAGAAAAATCCGCAATTGTAAGCCATGCGTCTAAAAAAAGATAAAGCTTGCTTAAAAATTACCTGCCTTAAATAAAAAGTTTCATTTCGTCTTGAATTGCGCTATTCAAAGCGGGCATTGTGATTTATGCTAAAGAAAAATATTGCCAATTATGATCAAGGATGACGTTATGCCCCAAGTTGAGCTGAACGGTGCCAACATTTATTATGAAGACAGCGCCCCTCAAGATAATAATAAACCAGTTATAGTCTTTGCTCACGGTCTACTTTGGAGTTTGCGAATGTTTGACCCGCAAATTGCCGCGCTAAGTGATCACTTTCGCTGCATTGCGTTTGATTTTCGCGGTCAAGGTCGCTCACAGATCACCAAAGACGGCTATGATATGGACAATTTAACGCGCGATGTGGTGGCGCTTTTGGATGTGCTCAATATCGAACGCTGTCACTTTTTGGGGTTGTCAATGGGCGGCTTTGTTGGTCTGCGATTGGCGATTGATTTTCCTGAGCGACTATCTTCGCTGATGCTATTGAACACCACGGCTGATCCTGAAGAGACTGCAAAAGTTGCGCAATATTCAAAATTTTTGGCAAGTTTGCGCTGGCTTGGGATGCGCAGGGTGAGTAAAAAGGTCATGCCAATTATGTTTGGTGAGGCGTTTTTAACCGATAAGTCCCGAAAAAGTGAGTGCAAAGCTTGGCAAGCGTGCATGCAGAATAACCATAAAATGGGCGTCACCCGAGCCACGCTTGGGGTGATTGAGCGCGAAGGCGTTTTTGAGCAATTGCCGCGAATTAAAACGCCAACGCTGATTGTGGCTGGTATGGATGACAAAGCCACACCTTATCGCAAATCGGAGCGAATGCACTTTGCCATTGCAGGATCAAAGCTTGCCATGATCGCTTGCGCCGGTCACAGCTCAACCATTGAAGCCCCAGATCAAGTAAATGCGGTCATTCAAAAGTTTTTAAGTCAGCTCAATTTTGAATCTGCAAACGGTTATAGCAGCGGTTTATAATCGCTATGGCTGTCGTTAATCGTACCAAAAACTTCAGCGCGATTGATAATTTCAGTTGCCCAAGTGCGGTGCGTGGCAGGCTCAAGCATGGTATTGTTAAACTTAAATACTGCTTTGGCTTCAACGTGCAAAATCTGCTGAGCTTCTTCTAAAATGCTGGTTGGAACGCAAAACGCTTGCTGAACGAGCGCAATTTGGCTTGGGTGAATGACCGTTTTGCCCACCAACCCAAGGCTGACATCGCGATTTAATTCTTGCATAAATAGCATGGGCTGGTCGAGATACTCAAACACCGGCGCGGACAAATAAAAGCCGTGCGGCACAAAGCAGCCAAGCAGCTGATAAGCAAGCATGCCAACGGGCGTCTCATAAACGATGCTGTCTTTTGGTCGGCGCAGTCTGAGGGCAGCAAATAAGTCATTGCCGCCGATTCGCAGCGCAAATATCGGTTGATGAAACGCCTTTTTAAAGGCAATCGCCAAATCATTATTATGCTGCGGGTTAAATAGCGCCGCTGTTTCAAGCGTTGGCATTAATAATTGCTCGGCATGGTGCGCCGCGCAAGCCAAGCGCCACTTGGGTAAGGTATACAAATCGACTTTTGGCAACACAAAGCCGTCGATGAGTTCAATATGCTCAAAGTCGGCAAGTTGGCTGAGCATCTCAGGATGTCTTGGTCGGACAAATACCAGCGGTCTGATAGGAGGTTTGGCGTGCGGCGCTGGCTGGCTAGGGTTGCTGATGCTATGGCGGTGCGATTGCCACGTGGACAGCAGCGTTTGCAACTGCGTAAGCGCCATGTCCACGTCGCTGTGGCTGACCGCGTCCTCAAGGCAAATGATAATGCTGTTAATCGTCGGCAATTTATCGCGCTTGATCACCTGCCAAATATCTTGGCGCGTCGCTGGCATATATAAGCTTGCGCCAAGTTGATAGGGATGATGGGCATGCGACATCGGCACATCATGGCGCTCAGCGATATCGGACGAAAAAGACTGGGTTTGCGGTTTTAGGTGGGCAAGGTTATCGGGCATTGCAGTCATCACAAAAGTTAAAGTTAAAATATAATAATCAAAGCTTATATTAAAAGTTTTGCGTTAAAAAGCTTATACTTAAAATTAAGTCGCTCGTTGCTTAATTAATGTTATCGCTTGGTACGGTAAAATAAAATCGCCCACCACATCTACGGCAATACCACGCGCCGCGCATAAATGCCGAAGCAAGGCGGTGTCTGGATGCGCTACTGCTGCAAGCAATACGCGATCAGGATCACGGCGCAAAATGGCTCGCGTTGCCTCCGCAATCGTGGGTTTAATTCGGTTGCGATTGCTAATATGATATTGATTTGCCAACTCAACAATAATGGCTTTGGTCGCGTATCGTGGCTGAGAATAAGTCGGCAAAATGATCGGCGATTGAGTTAACTGTTGTCTTTCACTATCAACTTGATCAATAAAATCAAGGCTTTTGTCCGCATTTTTCAAATCATCGTAAATGATACAGCGATGCAGCCTTGAGGGTTCTGCCGATAATAAGCTTCGCGAAATCAGCCCTGAAACCGTACTATTTAATAGCCCCGAAGGAATCAGCCAATCGTCCGAACTTGCCGACAACCAAGCTACGCCGGCAGGATCGGCAAGGGTTAATAGCGGAATAACGTTGTTACCTTGATGAAAGATTTGGCTAAAATGGTCCTGATTTGGATCGTTAAATGGCGAAAGGCTTTTGGCAAGCTCATCATAAATCGCGCCTTTTCCCGTCCAACCGTCAACAAAAACAATAGGGCTTTTTGGAAAGTTTTGCAAAATAAGCTGTAATGCCGCCAAATCAAGACCACGACCGCGCAAAATACTTAAACCAAAATGCCGACTTGGAACCTTGTTTTCATTCAGTGCGCGCTGCAATAATACGCCAATGGGTAACCCTGCCCGAACAAGACTGACTAAAATCAATGGCTGATCGGTATTGATTTTATTGTTAAAAATTGCCGCCAGCGTTGCCGTTAAATTGTCAATCTCGGCAGCCATTCTATTTTTGCCATTATCAAGTGCCAATTGATATAGTGCCAAATGCTCTGGCGTCGGCGCAGTCTCAAGGGTGAGCATTTCAGAATAATGACGCTGACCACTTTGAATTAACGCCTCTTTTTGCACGGTCGGCACATCCATCACGCTTGCTCTATCCACCACCTCAAGCAGTACCGTGACATCACTTGGCAAATAGCTTCCTGACCCAAACTCATTGATTTTTGTCATTTAATATTATTCCGCTTGGGTTGAATAGAGGCGTTTAAATGGTCATGAAGCTGACCGCGAGCTGGCATACCATACCAATCAAGACCCTGTAAAAACGGCAAATCCGCCAAGCTGTCGCCAAAACCGAAGCTCGGTCGGTTTGGGTCTAAATAAGTTTCAAGCAAAAAACTTACCGCGTTTTTTTTATGAATGGCATTGGGCAAAATTGCTAAATTGTTGGCATTGACATGAATATAAAAATCATCAGCAAAATCAGGGATCAGTAGCGGCAGTTTTTTTGCCAAAGTTGCAAGCGCGTCATGGTCTTTTTGCGGATGTTTAATCGCTAAATAAATCATCAATTCCTCATCGCAAAAATGGTCAATATGCGGTGTAAAAGTCAACTCATCATTATTTAATTGCTGAATCAAGTCAGTCAGCGAATTTAATTTATCTTGCAAAGGCGTGAGCGCTAATTGCATTTTTTCTTGCCAAATTTTGAGCGGCGCGCCCTCAGAAGTCATAATCAGCGCGCCATGGGTCAGCACTTGCCAGCTGGCAAAGGGCAGTTTGACACGCCGGATTTCGTCTTTATCGCGAGCGGTCACGGCGATTAATTCGGTACTGGCAAATAGCCAATTGACAAAAGCATTTTGCCGAGCGCTCATAAAGCTCAGCGGCTCCTTTTGCTTATTAACCGCCGCACAAACTAGCGTATTTTCATCTGTCGCCATTTGCCAAGCGTTAATTTTGCGCTTGGTTTGAAATAAGGTATCGTCCAAATCCATAAAGGCGTATGGCAAAATGACGTTCGAACTAGGGCTAAAAAATGACGCACTCATGGTTTGGCTCAATGGTTTATTAAAAGTCAGTTAAAAAATAGCTAAAACGATGGCTCAGGGCTAACAATCAGCACGTTGTCCAAATTTCGCCAAAGTTCATCTACGCTATCAGTGGGCGTCTCAACACAAAGCACGATCAACTCCCAAGCGCTTGGCTCGACATTATAAACAAAATTGGTCATTCCCAAACCATAGTTATCACGAAAGCTTAACGTTGCGGAAATCGCCCCGCCCATCGCAATCGGCGATCGGGTGAGGGCGCTAAAGCAAACTTGGTGCGTTGAGCTTTGCAGCTTAGCCTCTTGTTCTAAATTTTCAGCCAATAAAAACGGCAACCAAACAAATTCGTTACTACCTAGCATCAATATTCTGTTAGGAAGCGGCGCATTGTCGCCAAATTTGCGCGAAAAGTTGTCCCAAAAATTGGCTAAATAATTGCCAAATCCTGATGTGCTATCAAGAGTTGGCTGCCGTCCCCAATTTCCCGTTGGCAATACAGGCTTAGACCCTGCTGCTGTGGTATCCAATCTTGGCATCGTGATAGGAGTGGGGTTTGGCGCGTCCGACCACTGCCAATTGCCGGCTAATAAATGCTGCCGAAAAAAATGGATATCTTTTGTGTCCTGAAGATCTGCTGCTGAGTCAAGCGACCAATCGACGAGCGTTGCTAAATGTACTAGCTCAAGCTGATTGAGTCCTGCCTCTGTTAGCGCATTGACCACGTTTCGACAAGTATTTCCCGTTGAAGCTTCATCATCAACCATAATCAGCGTTTTGGTATTTAAAATTGCGCTTTGCGTTTGCTCATCATCACTTTGATAAATGAGATGGCGGCTGGCATGGCTGTGATCTTCGCTAAAAGTGGCGAGCAATTTAGCATTAGGATCGGCAAAGGCGTGGCGGGTTGAGTTTAGGAGCAGCGCATTAGGATAGCGCGATTGCAGCACTTGATGGACGCCTGCGGACAGCCCAACGGCGGTTTCTGCCATGCCAAGTACCAAAATAGGCTCGGGCAAATCATCTGGGATTAAGCTTGCCAAATCGCTAAAGGCGCGGCGCATTACACTTGGAGCAACGGGAATATGCCGACCAAGGACTTTGGAGACAAACAAAAATGCCCGCTTTGGGTTAATCCGCTGAGCAAAATCTAATAAGTCGCTAATATCGTAGCTGTTATCAACATCTGGGTTGCTTTGGTAGGTTAAATTAAGTGTGCCTCGGGGGAGGGTAACTTTGAGTTGTGATGGGCTATTAAGGTTTTGAGTCATGTTCTAAAGCGCTTCCGAAAATTTCATTTTGGTAAATCAGCGATTATAAAGGTATTTTAGTTTTTTGCTGAATGAAAACGGCTTGATTTCTTTTTTGTATATTATAAATCGCTAAAGCTGAAATTAGTTCTGAAAATTTTGCAAAGCCGTATTTTTTCCAGTCGATATTAGGATGGTTTTGCTTGATTTGGCTCGCAATATAAGAAAGCGCCGTCCAACCATTATCAGAGCTTGGATTTTCTTGAATCAATTTATTAATGACACTGGTAAAATGGGTTTGTTTTTGAAGTTTTTCGGTTGACCATCGTGGTATTGAGGGTTGACGATTTATTTCTGAAATAGAGGCTGCTTTATGTTGACTAACCTTTTGACGAACATAAATGGTTGATTTATGAGATTTAGTTTCAAATAAATCAATGGCTTTGATAAAGCCTGTAAATTTACTGTAACCGTAATTTTTAGTCTGAAATTCTGGCAAAGCTTGTTTCAACTGTTGATGAACCTGACTGATATTGACCCAACCATCTTTAGTAGTTTTAGGATGGTCATTGACCGCATCGCGCAAACTATTTAACAATTTAACATCGCACTTTATTTGCTGACCAGTCCAAGCTTGCACGACAGATTGATTGGATGCAGGTTGGCTTGGCGTATTTACTACGGCTTTTAAGTTGTCGCTTGGCGTTGGCGTTGTGGATTCGGTTATGGTTGTTGTTAAGGTTAAATTCTCAATATAATAAAAATCATCGCAAGACTTGATAAAAGCCTCATTGGTATTTTTTTTGCCAAAGCCAATGGCTTTAACTTTATTTTGGCGAATCCGAATGGCAAGCGGCGTAAAGTCACTATCACTTGACACCAAGCAAAAGCCATCAAAAGCTTGGCTATAAAGCAAATCCATAGCTTCAATGACCATCGCAATGTCGGTGGTATTCTTGCCTTTAATAAAGGCAAATTGCTGAACAGGGTCAATAACATGGGTCAAAAGCTCTGGCTGCCAGTGTTGCAAATGCGCGCAGCTCCAATCGCCAAATGCTTTTTTGCAGCCAATAGTTCCAAGATTGGCAATTCTTTTAAGAACATCACCAATGCTTTTGGCAGAGGTGTTATCAGCGTCAATTAGCACTGCAATATTATTTAATTTGGCAGCAGTTTGAGCAAGCTTACTGGTCATTCAATTTTTACCCCAACCGTAATCGCTCGAACTTGGCATGGTTTGATCTGCTGTCGGATCGTCGCTAACTCCGGTTTTGAGGTAAGTCCAAGCCAATAGCCAAAGCCAATTTGGGTCAAATCAATACCGCTATAGCTTGTGTAACCAATACCGCCGGAGGGTCGGCTGTTGATTTCAAGGACGTGGTGATTGCCATCAACATCCGCTTTGGTTTGAACGCTGACGATACCATCACAGCCAAACGCGCGAATCAAAGGCGTGACAACCAACATCACCGAATCATCAAGCCCAATATGTTGAATTTTATCGGTTTTATGGCGGGTGATAGCCGCTAAAATCTCGCCATTTTCACAAACCACATCAATCGAAAACTCTTGACCGGACAAGTAGGGCATCAGCAGCATCGGAATGGGCTTATTTTGAACCATGCTACTGTGCTCATAAGCACTGATAAACTGATCAAGATGGATTTTTTTATCGTCGGTAAAATACAGGTGCTCAAAGCTGTCGTAAGCGTTGGTGGCTCCCGTATCAAGTCGCCAAAACCCTTGTGCAAAAATCCCGCTAACCGGCTTGACGCAAAGCGGTTCATCACCATGTTCGGCTAATAAAATTTGCAGCTCAGCAAGCGTTTCAAAGCGCCAAGCGGTCGCCACGGCAATATCATGAGCTTGGCAATGCTGCATAAAGGCAAATTTGTCATCGATGGCGGCAAGGTTTTTCGTTGACGTGGCTCCCGTTAACAAACGAATTCCAGCTTGAGTAAACTCATCGCGGTGAGCTTCATAATCGATGCTGTTGCGACCCGTCAGCAGCACTTTGACGTTATTGTCGCGGGCGTGATTGAGCACAAATTGCCATCGCGGTAAGGCGTTCTCGTCATCATCTTTTGGCTCGATATAGACTTTATCGGCAAATTCAAAAATCTCAGGTCGGTGGTGGCGGTGCGAAGCAATGATGGTAAATTTTAAGGTTGATTTGGCTTTCAACGCCTGCAAACTTTGCAGCATATCGCGCTGGCTGGATTGACCCTCGGCAAGCCAAACGGCAGGCAGGGTGCTAGATGAATCATTGCTCATAAAAAGTTGCTCTAAATCGGTGCGCCAAAAGTTATTTTTTAAATTTTTCTAATAGTGAATTATAGTCGATTGCGCTAATGGGTGACAGTCAAAGCCAAACTTTCTTTTGAATAAAGCTATTGCAAAGCGCCCATGCTACTATAGGGTAAATCAGATTTTAGTTAATTAATTTTTTAAAAAAAGGGGGCTTTATGAGTCAAACTTTAGTTGCTGGTGCTAATGCTGCGCTGCCAAATGACACGATTAGCGTTCGTATTTTAAGCCAATTGCCGATTGATTGCGCCGCGTATCGCTTGACGAGCGCGGGAAAAGTTCGCGGTGATAACGATATGATTTTTTATAATCAAACGCGCGCGGATGATGGCAGTATCAGCTTTCGCGGTCATGATGCTGATGGTTTTTTTGATATTAATTTAACCGCTCAACCTGCGGCGATTGAAAAAATCGCGATCGCGTTTTCAAGTGACAAGCCATTATCTACTTTAGGCGACATTGATATTCAAGTGTTTCAAGGTCAAACGCTCATTTTAAATTGTCCGCTAAGCGCTGATAATCGCAGTGAAAAGGCGATGATTTTAGCCGAATGCTACAAACGTCAAGGCGCTTGGAAGTTTCGTTTTATCGCTCAAGGGTTTGATGGCGGATTAAAGCCGTTGTCTGAGCATTTTGGGGTTGACATTGCGGACAATCCGCAACCAACGTCGCAAAATGCTTCACAAAACTCGTTTCAAAACCAATCTTCAGGAATCAATCCAACCCCTGCAAACTCAAGTGTTAATACGCAAAAAAGCACGCCGCCACCAGCGCCAACGGTTAACTTAAGCAAAATCACCTTAACCAAAAATCAATCGACCATCAACCTACAAAAACGCGATAACTTTGGCAAAATCTCCATCAATTTGAACTGGAATCAAGGGGGCAGCCCATCGCAAGCGCCCAAAAAAGGTCGCTTAAGCGATTTATTTAAACAAAGCAGCAGCTCGGCAAGCGTGGATTTGGACTTGGGAGCAATGATTTCGCTAAAAAATGGCGACAAAACCTTAATTCAAGCGCTTGGCGGTAACTTTGGTGATTTGCAGCGCGCGCCGTTTGTTTGCCTTCGCGGCGATGACCGAACCGGTCAAGTTTCTGGCGGCGAGTGGCTTGATATTAATGGTGCCAACTGGTCGCAGATTGATGAGGTGCTGATTTTTGCCTTTATTTACGATGGCGTTCCGAACTGGTCGCAGACAGACGGCGTGGTGACGATTTATGTTCCGGAGCAGCTACCGATTGAAACACGGCTTACTGAAGGGGCGGGTAACCTGCCGATGTGCGCGATCGCACGACTGGTCAACCAAAACGGCAGTATTAACGTTGAACGCATCGACCAGTATTTTCAAGGTCATCAGTATATGGACAAAGCCTTTAATTGGGGCTTTAACTGGAAGCGCGGTCGTAAGTAGGAAGCAAAAAATCAGCCCACGCTTATGGTGGGCTGAGATTAAAACGGAATGATATTAAAATTTAGAAAAAATGGCTTAAACAAACGGCACAATCGCTGGCATTAAGTCGTGAAAGGTGCGACCCGTGGCAATTTCGCCAATGGCGTGCATTTTCCACTCGTTGTTATGGCGATAAACTTTTGCCATAATCAATGCGGTATGGCTGCCTTGAGCGGACAAGTCGTAGCGCGCCACTTCTTGATTGTTATTGGCATCAACGAGGCGGCAAAACGCGTTGGCAACGTTATCGAAGCTTTGACCCGTAAAGCTGTTGACGGTAAAGACAAGCGCGGTGACGTTGCTTGGAACGCGTGATAAATCAACCTTGATGACCTCATCATCGCCGTCGCCCGCGCCCGTTCGGTTGTCGCCGGAATGGATAATGCTGCCATCTTTAGATTGCAATTGGCTAAACCAAATGGCATCGACCTGCTTTTTGTTGGCATCAAACATAATGCAAGACGCGTCAAGGTCGATGGAGCTACCGCCAACACCACCACCAAATAGCTTACCAAGCAGTCCTGATTTTTGCGGGGCGCTTTGGGTTGCCACATCCCAACCAAGACCAAGTTTCACGCGATTTAATTCGCCGCCGGCTTCTTTGGCAAGCGAGATTTTTTGCCCTTTTTGTAAGCTTACTGCCATAATGTTCTCCTTATGATGGTCATTGTTTTTGAATTTTTAAAAAGTGCTTTATCAAGAGCGACGTTATAAAATATTGTTTAAAAAGCCATTACTGCCGCCGCGACCGCCCGAATTTGTTCCAAAAATACTTTGTAGCCAAGTTTGGTAGCTGTCGCGGTTGCGTGAGCAAATCACTACTTTACCACTGCCAGAAAAGTTTAATACCATGCCCTCGCCACTGGTCACCGAGTTGATGATATTGCCCATAAAGCCTTTATTTTTACTGGTCGATACTGACAGTTTATAATCAAGCCTTGAATCCCAACAAACGACGTGACCGTTATCGATAATGACATCTTTGTCGGGGGTGACTTCAATTTCAAATAAAGAGCCAAACCCTGACACCACCACTTGACCTGAGCCGTGCGTTTGCATGACCATAAAGCCGCCGGTATCACCAAAAAGCGCGCCACCAAGGTTACGCTGAATTTGCGCTCGGATATCAACGCCGGATTGCGCAGCGACAAACGCGCCATCGCTGAGCGTATATTGGCAAGCGCCCACATCCAAAATCTGCATATCGCCATCGAGGGTTGGCGCAAGTAAGCAGTCGCCTTCACCATGAACCGCCTCGATTTGCTGCTGAAACAGCGACTCGTCATTGGCAAATCGGCGCATGAGTGACTGCATAATGCCGCCTTGAAGCTTACCTTTTAATTCAAGGTTTGACTCCATCATGACCATGGCATTGGCTTCACAAAATATCGCGTCGCCTTTTTTTAAGTTGCAATGTAAAAATGGTTCAATCGTGCCAATCATGCTAAACGTTGCCGCCATAATGCCATCCTATCTTGATCTTTTTATAACATTAAAACTGATAAAATAAAGCCACCAAACACCACGCTAGCATTTGATGGCAAATAAAGGCGATAAATCAATTAGACATTAACGCCGTAAGAGGCAGCTAAAGGTCCTAAACCACCGCTAAAGCCTTGACCCACCGCGCGGAATTTCCAGTCACCATTGTGGCGATAGAGTTCACCAAAGATCATCGCGGTTTCAGTGCTGCTGTCTTCAGAAAGATCATATCGGGCGATCTCAGAGCCGCCATTGTCATTGACAATACGGATATAAGCGTCACTAACTTGACCAAAGTTTTGGTTACGGGTTTGACCGTCATAAATAATGGCGCAAACGGCAACTTTGTTGACATCGCTTGGGATGCTGGCAAGATTAACTTTGATGGTTTCGTCATCACCGGCGCCTTCGCCAGTTCGGTTATCGCCGGTATGTTCAACCGCGCCGTTGTCTGATTTTAAGTTGTTAAAAAAGATAAAGTCGCTATCATTACGAACTTTTCCGGCATCATTAAGCAAAAAGCCAATCGCGTCTAAGTCAAAATCTTGACCGTCGGTGGCACGTGGGTCCCAACCAAGACCTACAGTAATGTTGGTAAGCCCTGGAGCTTCTTTTGATAAGTTGACGTTGCCGCCTTTGGTTAAGCTGATCGCCATAAGATGTCCTTTATATAAAATGAATTTATTTTAATGATTGAACGTAAGCTTTGCTCAACTTGAGCCGCTTATTGCCATTAACTATACTTGAGCGGGCAGAGGCTCGCAAGCCAAATTTTGTGCTAAAGTTTTGCAATCTTAAGCAATTTTTACCGTCAAATTTTAAAATTGTTATAGGAAAAAACTAACCATAAAAGACTAAGCATAAAAAAGCAGACCCTATTTTAAAATACAGTCTGCTTTTGATGAAATAATCGCCAAAAATTATTCAAGCGTGGTCGTTTTTGCTTCAAGCTTTCGATGCTTGATAGACGCAAAAAGCGCCCAACCAATAAAGGCAATGCCGATCAGTCCGGTGACCAGTTCAGGAACTTCAAAGCGCATGGACAGCAGCATAATGATGGCAAGTGCGCCGATGGCATAATGCGCGCCGTGCTCAAGGTAGATGAACTCATCAAGCGTGCCTTTGTCCACCAAAAAGATGGTCATTGATCGCACAAACATCGCCCCGATGGCAAGTCCTAGCATGATGATAATCACATCATTGGTGATCGCAAACGCGCCAATCACGCCATCAAAACTGAACGACGCATCAAGCACTTCTAAATATAAAAACCCTGCAATCCCTCCTTTCATAATGGCGCTTCCGGCGGCAGCCGCGTTACCTTGCTCGGCAGCTTCTTCGGTTTCTTCCAAATCGCCTTCAAGCATGTTCGATACCACTTGAACGCCAAGATAAATCAAAATGCCCCAAATTCCTGCCATCAAGACAACTGAATCTTTAGCATCATCGACCCAAGACAGGGACAATACCAAAATCGCCAGCGCCACAAACACGCTCATAGCATCAACTTGACCAAATCTTGCTAAGCGACCTTCAAGCCAGTCAAACCAATGCACCTCTTTGTCATCAAACAAGAAGTTTAAGAACACCAGTAACAAGAACATCCCGCCAAATGCTGAGATTTCTGCATGGTGTGCAAGCAATTTTTGTGAGTATTCGGTAGGGTTGTAAAGCGCCAAATTGACCACTTCCATCATCCCAAGATCCGCCGTCACCGCCACAATCACAATCGGGAACACCAGACGCATCCCGAAAACGGCAATCAAAATCCCGACGGTTAAAAAGATCATCTTCCAAAATTTGTCCCAATGCTTAAGCACGGACGCGTTAACCACCGCGTTATCAAACGACAGTGAGATTTCCATCACCGCCAAAATTGCGGTAATCGACAGCGCGGTGATCAGCCCTCCTAAACCGCCGTGGGAATAGCCCCACCACGACGCCACCGCAAGTGCAATTGCTGTAAATATAAAGTCTAAATAAAAATGTCTCATGACATATCCTGTCTGGTTACAAAATGTATCGTCAGATTATTACCGCCCAAAATTACAAAAAAGTGGCTCAATGAGAGCCACTTTCTTTAATAATCCTTAATGCAACATAAAGCATTTAACAAAAATTTGCTAGCGTAAATTGTCGCTATTTTGCAAACTATTTTGGCAATTCAAACCACAAAAGTTAGCTGATTTAAGATAAAACCCGACTCTTAAATTAAATATTGACGCCATACTGATGACACATGGCTTGCAGACCGCCAGAGTAGCCTTGACCGACCGCTCGGAATTTCCACTCGCCGTTGTGACGGTAAACTTCGCCAAAGACCATCGCCGTTTCCACCGAATAGTCTTCTGCCAAGTCAAAGCGAACGACTTCAGCGCCGGTATCTTCGTTCACCACGCGGATAAAGGCGTTTGCCACTTGACCAAAGTTTTGATTACGGACGGCAGCGTCATGAATGGTGACCGTTACCACGATTTTATCGACATCCATAGGAACTTGTGCAAGGTTAACTTTGATGACCTCATCGTCGCCATCACCTTCACCCGTTCGGTTGTCGCCGGTATGCTCAACCGCGCCGTTGTCCGATTTTAACTGGTTATAAAAAATAAAATCATGATCACCGCGAACTTTTCCGGCATTGCTGAGCAAAAATACGCTAGCGTCCAAGTCAAACTCCGCCCCTGAGGTTGCGCGCTCATCCCAACCAAGACCGATTAATAGTTTGTTTAGGGTAGGGTCAGTTTTGGTGAGCGATAAATTGCCGCCTTTACTAAGAGATAACGCCATAAGTTGTCCTTATTGTCATTGTGAATAAAAATAATCTTTCTATCATAGCAACAAAAAATGGCGCAATCAAAGCCGATTGCGCCATCGAAAGTTTTTTAATCAACAAAATTTTAAATACAGACCTGATTAGCGGTGGCGAATCTCAAAGCTTTGGTGAATCGGCTTTTTAGGATTAAAGTCAAAACCGATGGTCTGAGGTGTAATATCAATCACCTCATAGCGCTCGCGCAGATTTTCATCCAATTCAAATCGGGTAAAGTTATTAGAAAAATACAATACGCCGCCTGCACTCAAGCGGTTCATCGCGCGATTGATCAATGCTGAATGGTCGCGCTGAACGTCAAACGTTCCTTGAAACTTTTTGGAGTTTGAAAAGGTTGGCGGGTCAATAAAAATCACATCAAATTGCTCGGTATTGCTTTTAATCCACTCAAAAATATCTGCCGCCTCAAAGTTGAATTTGCTTCCCATGACGTCCAAACCGTTGAGCGCAAAATTTTGTTTGCCCCAATCGAGATAGTTTTGTGACAAATCTACGCTGGTGACTTTTTTTGCACCACCCATTGCCGCGTGAACGCTGGCGGTACAGGTATAAGCAAATAAGTTGAGCACCAATTTGTTCGCGCTTGCCGCTTTAACGCGAGCTCGCATATTGCGGTGGTCAAGGAACAATCCGGTATCTAAATAATCGGTAAAGTTAACATAAAAATAAGCGCCATCTTCTTTAACGATATAAAATTTGCCGCGCTTTTCGGTGGTATTTTGCTTGCGGTATTGCTCATTCCCCGATTGGCGAGCTCGCGTTTTGATAAACACCTGCTCACGGTTGACGCCAAGCACTTCACGGATGCCAAGCAGCGCCAAATTAAAGCGCTTTTTGGCAGTTTCAGGGGGGATGCTTTTTGGCGGCGCGTACTCTTGAACGTGAACGTAATCACCATAAACGTCAATCGCCACTTTAAAATCTGGCAAATCAGCATCGTAAACCCGAAGGGAGGTCACGCCCTCTTTTTGAGCTTGTTTTTTTAATTTACCAAGATTTTTTTGCAAGCGATTGATAAAGTCTTGAGCTTCTTCACTTTGAATCTCGCGCTTTTCAAAACGGGTAATTAAATTGTCAGGCTTAACTTTATTGAGCTTGCCAAAGCGAAAATAAACGGTAATTGCGCCGTTATGACAGCGCAGCGTTTGCGGCTCAATAATGGGGAGCACGTCCGCTTGCTCAACCTTCGCTGCCAAAATCCCAAGCATCGGCGTGATGGGCGTGCCAATAAAGCTGTCTTGAAGCATCAGTCCCAAACCTTGATACAGCGGTCGGATGCTGTCTTCCGTTCCTAAGCGCTCACCATAAGGCGGGTTGGTGATGATTAACGGTCGGGTAAATCGGTCATCCTTGATAAAGACTTTCAATCTACCTTGAAGCTGGTTTAAGGCTCGCTGCTCAATGGTGAGATTCGGCAGTAAATCTTGAAGTCCTGCGGCAATCAAGTTTTTTTGAGTGGCAATGATTGCGCCGATATCCGCATCAAAAGCGGCAATAAAGGGCAGTGTTTCAGGAGTGTTAATCGCTTGGGCAAGCGCTGTTTCAAATCGTGATTGCGCGGTCTCAATCATCGATTGCCAAAGCGCCTCATCATGATGCTGCCAGTGATAAAAGCCAAATTGCCGAGCGGCTTTGTCAATGCCCACCGGATAATCACAGTGCATGAGTAGCGCTTCGATGATAAAGGTTCCTGAACCGCACATTGGATCAATCAGCGCATCAAGCTTCGTCTTTTGGTCTTTTTCGTGCCAACCTGCGCTATAAAGTAGGGCAGCGGCAAGGTTTTCTTTTAATGGCGCCTCGGTCATTGCCACGCGGTAGCCACGGCGATGAAGGCTCGTTCCGGACAAATCAAGATAAAGCTCGGCTTGCTTGTCATTGACCGTTGCAAAAATCGCAAAATCCGGCTGACGGCTATCCACACTGGGTCTTGCGCCCATTTTTTCATTAAAGGTGTCGGCAATGGCATCTTTAATTCGCAGCATAGCAAATTGCTGATTGACCGCCACGCGTTTATCGACCGACAAGCGAATGGCAAAGGTATCCTCAACACCAAACTGATCGCACCAATCGACCGACTTTGCTAAGCCGTATAACTGCTCGGCAACGTCATACTCGGTATTGATATTTTTGCGTTTGATCGGCAACAAAACCCGCGACGCCACCCGCGACCACAGACAAATGGTATATAACTCTTTAATCGTGCCGTCAACGGACAACCTGCCGGTGCTTTTAATCTCGCTGTTGACCCCAAAGCTTGCAAGTTCGGTTTGAAGTGGCAGCTCAAGACCATCGGCGCAAGTGATGATAAAGGGTTGCAAAGGGCGAGCGGGAGTTGTCATACACATTCCTGACCAAAAGTTAGCTTACAAATCCTGTCATTTTAGCACAGTTTATAAGCGATAACTTGGCAGCTTTTTGGATAGATTGGCTAAGATCACCGGCGCCACTGAGTTACGAGGAGGGATTAGCATCGTTTGGTTCAGTGACTTGAACCGTGGTGGCAAAGGGTTTGGTTGGGATGGGATACTCCACATCTTTTGGCATCAACAGGCGCATATGTGGATAAGGCGTTGAAATATTAGCCGCATCAAAGGCAACTTTAATATGCTCGTATAAATCTTCTTTGATTTTAGGAATTCGGGCAACGGATGCCGGTTTCACCCAAAACCTGACGATAAAAAACACCCCGTAATCGCCAATTTCAGAAACCGTTGCCGATGATTCAGGTCGCGTAAGTACCACATCGGTATCGCTTAATACGTTTAAAATGACCTCGCGGGCATTGGCAATGTCGTCTTCAAAAGCAATCCGGACTTTAATATCAAAGCGGACGAAGTTTTTAGACGTTAAATTAACCACCTCAGAGGATGCCATAGTGGCATTAGGAATAATCACGGTGACGTTATCGCGGGTTAAAATATGCGTCGTTCGCAATGAGATGACCACCACGCGACCTTCTTTGTCATTAATACTGATCCAATCGCCGACCTGAAACGACTGCTCAAGCAAAATGGTGATGCCAGCAATAAAGTTGGCAAGCGTTGATTGCGCGGCAAAACCGACGGCTAAACCGACAATCCCAAGACCGGCAACCAGCGAGACGATATCAAAGCCAAATTGTGCCAATACGCTTGCCAGTCCAAGCACCAAAATCAGCACCGATAAAATATTTTTTAATAACTGCTCAATGGACGCGCTTAAACCATAATGTTGCAAAATCTTATGGATGATGTGCCCCGACGATGTCCAAAGTACATAATAAATCCCCGCCCAAATACTTGCCTTTGCGGTCGCTTTGACCGTGGCAGGGGCGATATTAATTTGGCTCATAATCGCAATCAAACTTGCCACAATCCACATATAGCGCAGCACTGAGCGGATAATTCCCAATCGGCGCTCGTTAAGTCGGATTCGGGTTTTATTTTTTTTAAGAAGATACGTTGCCAACCAATAAATAAATCCCAAAACGGCAAGCAAAATTAAAATTTTAATCGCGGTGCTGGCAAGCTCAACCGCTCGCGATGTCCAATCACGCGAATCCTCCTCCAAAGAGCCGCCAATGGCAAGGTACAAACTGGTGTATAAATCCCAACCAATTTCTTTAAAAAAATCAGTAATTCCAGCGATTGCCATAATGCCATTAATGCCTTTTATAAGCCATAAAACAAAAAAGTTAAAACTGCCAAACGATTAAGCGCTATTGTAACAAAAAATGCGCAGCAATAATGATTGATTAAAAGCCATCGCCTTTACTGTCCTCAGTTTGATAGGGGATTTTCATTTTTAATTGAATGTCTCGAAGCGCAGTACGAAGCCCCTCCAAAATGGTTGGGTGATAAAATGGCGCATCAAGAAGCTGTTTAACGCTCAGCTGATTGGTGATGGCAATCGCTAAAATGTGCGCCAAATATTCCGCGTCAGGGGCGACCATACTTGCGCCCAAAATCCGATCTGTCTCTTTACAAGCGTAAATATGCAAAAGACCGCAATTAACGCCCATAATCCGGCTGCGACCTTGATTATCAAAGCTGACTTTACCAACTACAAAATTTAAATTGGCATTTTTGATGTCAATTAACGACTTGCCGACATTGGCAATTTGCGGCGCAGTAAAAATAATCGACATCGGAATGGCAGGGGCGCGGATATAAGCGCCAAAATTATTTCGGCAAACGGCACTTCCGGCGCTAAAACCCTCATCACTTGCCACATGCAGCAGCGGCAAATGCGCGTTGGCATCGCCGATAACGTAAACTTCCAACTCACCAATTTGACCGGTATTAATATTCAAATCAATGGGGCGCTCTTTGTCATCAAGCTTGACGCCTAAGTTTTCAATACCAAGCGCTTTGAGATGATTGCGCCGACCCGTTGCAACAAGAACAAAATCACCGCGCCAACTTTGTGAATGATCGTCATGATCGTCAAATTGGACAACGGCGCTGTCATCTGGATCGATGCCAACCTCAGTGATTTTACTTCCTAACTGCAAGGTCAGCTCGGAGGAAAAACAATCTATCGCTTTGTGATTGATCGCCTCATCAATTAAACTGCCAACTTGTGATTTTTGATTAAATAAAGTGACCGCTACTCCAAGCCGCGAAAACGCTTGCGCAAGCTCAAGACCGATTGCTCCTGCACCAATGACCGCAAGCGACTTTGGCAAATCTGTCAATTCAAAAACGGAATCGGAGGTCAGCAGTTTGTCTTTTAATTTATCCGACCAGCCCTCTGGGACAAACGGCGAGCTTCCAGTTGCAATAATAACTTTATCGGCTTTGATTTTTTCATGATTGACTTCAATAATGCCATCGTGATTAATCCAAGCTTTGCCCTCGATTTTTTTACTGGCATCCCAATCTTCAACGCGTTTTTGAATGTTTTGGGTAAAATAATCCCGCTCATTTTGAACGCGCTTCATCACCTGTTTGCCATCGATGTGAACGTCATTGGTGATCCCAAATGCTTCTGAATGCTTGGCATCATGAGCGCGCTCGGCAGCAGCAATCAAAAGCTTGCTTGGCATACAGCCTACAGTTGCGCAAGTGGTTGTCCAAAAGCCATCATTAATAATGACGATATTTTCTGTGGTTTTTTGAGCTTGGCGAAACGCATTTTGCCCCGCAGTTCCTGCACCAATGATGGCAACGGCAACATGACGGCTGGCAGTATTTTCAATAGGGTTATCTTGTTGGGCATTATTTTGATTCATAAGACTCTCAATAGTTATTATTTGCGACCATAGTAAAAACAAACGGGTCAAAATTTTTATAGTTGTTCCGTCATAGTATAATGAAACACTAAGTAAATCAGCCGAATCAAAGTAGCTTGCTGTTGCAAAACTGTGACGGCTATTTTTAATGCGCTTTATTTTAAAAAAGGTTTTTAAATAAAGTTGTTAAAGTGTTTTTTATCAAAAGAAAAAAAGGCTGACCGAAGCCAACCTTTTCTTGTTCATTATCTATGATGATTTATAACTAAGTCTTAACAGCCAATACTTAGGATGGTTTTTGAGGTGGCTTCAAGTCAAGACCTTTGGTGCATTGCTGCAAGTCGCTTTGCATTTTTTTAACATAAGGCAGGGTTGATGGGTCTTTTTTGCTTTGCGCGTAGCTTTCGATTTCCCACATTTGACCAATGGTCATTTTGCTGCGAACATTGATGGTGCAGTTACAAAGTTTGGTTGCGGTGGCTTTGTTAGCCACTTTATATTTGACCGCGCCTTCAACGCACTGGTTGATGTTGTTTTGTTTGATGTCCAAAGCGTTGGCTTGAGGCATGGCGATAAAACCAAGCGCCGCTAAAGGTAGGATTTGCAACAGCTTCATAGAGTTCCTCTCGTGAGCGAGATTAAGTTAAGAATAAAGGCTTGAATATCGCTATTGAATATAACCAAAAAATCGCTCTCACCATAGCAAGGTTTGGGCGTGATGAAAACTGCCGCCCTGCTGTAATGATGAAAGTGAATGTTACGCGATTGTGAAAATCCTTTTAAAAGGCGGAGCGTTGATATCGGGTCGGATCGGTAACGCCCGCGTCCAAAAACCCTTGCCGGCGAAGGGTACAGCTGTCGCAAACACCGCAAGCTTGACCTTGGCTGTCCGCTTGATAGCAAGAAATCGTTTTGCTGTAATCGACGCCAAGGCTAAGTCCAAGCTCAATGGTTTGTGCTTTTGACAGCTGTTGCAATGGAGTTTGCACAAATAAATGCTGACCTGTCACGCCCGCTTTGGTGGCAAGGTTTGCCAAGCGCTCAAACGCGGCGATAAACTCAGGTCGGCAATCAGGATATCCTGAATAATCAATGGAGCTGACGCCAATGACGATATGATTGGCATTGGTAACTTCAGCAACGGCTAATGCGTAGGATAAAAAGATGGTGTTTCGCGCCGGAACGTAGGTGTTTGGAATGGCGTCGTTATCGTCAATGTGATCTTCTGAGTGGCTGGCAAATTTGCTTGTGTCGCCATCAGGAATGCTCATGCTGTGGTCAGTTAAAGATGAGCCGCCAAGCTGAGCAATATCAATGTTGATTATCCGATGTGAAACGCCAGCCTCACGGGCAATCATTTTTGCTGCCTCAAGCTCGCTGTTATGGCGCTGACCGTAATCAAAGCTGATCGCCGTGACTTGATTGAATTTTTTTTGCGCCCAATACAAACATGTGACCGAATCAAGACCGCCGGATAGCAGCACCACTGCATTTTGAGTTGCCGCATCATCTTGGTTTAAGGTTGGCTGATGAGAAGTTTCTGTAATTGCCGTCATTATTATCATCACTATAAAAGATAAACGGTTATTCTAACAAAATTGCTGATTAGACAACACCGTCTTAATCAATACAGGCATTAATAAGCCAATCAATATCAGCATATTTTCAATCGCTTAGCAAAATTTGCTATAATCAGCGCCTTTGATGATTGCCACTATTGAGACTGTTATGAGTGCCGCTACCTTATTTGTTCCAAGCCAAAATCATAAGTTTAATTTTGATGACAAAAGCCCTGAGCCAAGCTTTGATGACGCTCAAGACGATGCTCAAGAGTTGGCAGCCATGGCAGCCGCTGATCCTGATTCTGTACGCTTTAAAAAGCTGCAAAAAAAATTGCGCAAGCAAGTATCTTGGGCGATTCGCGATTTTAATATGATTGAAGACGGCGATGTGGTCATGGTTTGCATCTCAGGCGGCAAAGACAGCTTCACCTTGCTGGATATTTTGCTGCTGCTCAAGCGTATTGCGCCCATCAATTTTGATATTGTGGCGGTCAACCTTGATCAAAAGCAGCCTGGATTCCCTGAAGATGTGTTACCAAACTATCTCAACGAGCAAGGCATTGCCCATTATATTTTAGAAAAAGACACTTATAGCATCGTCAAAAGCGTGGTTCCTGAAGGTAAAACGTATTGCTCAGCGTGCTCGCGATTGCGCCGTGGCTCGCTTTATGGTTTTGCCAAACAAATTGGCGCGACCAAAGTGGCATTAGGTCATCACCGCGATGATATTTTGGCGACGTTTTTTTTAAACTTGTTTCATGGCGGCGCGCTCAAAGCCATGCCACCAAAGCTGTTAAGCGATGATAAGCAAAACATTTTGATCCGCCCTTTAGCTTATGTCGAAGAAAAAGACATCATCAAATACGCGCGCTATAAAAACTTTCCTATTATTCCATGTAACCTTTGCGGCAGCCAAAAAAACCTTCAGCGCGCCATCATCAATGACATGCTCAAAGACTGGGACAATGCGCATCCGCAGCGCTTGGCGTCCATTTTTAAAGCGCTACAAAACGTTGCGCCCTCACAACTTGCGGATCGCGAATTTTTTGATTTTGAAAATTTAAGCCTTGATCGCGATGACAGTGAGCGATTATTTGAAGGTGAAAATATCCAAGCCGGTCAGCTTGAAAGCTTAGCTGAAATTGGCTTACCAACCGCCCCGCAATCGCAAACCTTTAATCCTAAATTTGCTGAAAGCCAACGTCAAAAAAGCCCCCAAAAAATCCCAACGGTTAATCCACTAATTTAATTTTTTGGCGGCATTATCTATTTTATAAAAACGTCATGATAAAAAAAGCCAGCAAAACTCGTGCTGGCTTTTTTATTTAATCGCTTAATTGGCTTAATTAAGAGTGGTTTTTTAAGAGTGCTTTTCAAAAACCGGAAGCGGGCTAAAGCTGATCTCAGCGCGTGGAAGTTTTGCCACATCCTGCATCCGCCAATCATCTTTGCCATCATAGCTGACTTGCAAGTAATATTTGCCTTTGGTCGCATCCAAATCCACATGAGCGCTGTATTTGTTACCGCTTTGGTGGGTCAAAATCGTATCGCGGTCTTTATGGATGTCGGTGGCGTGCGAGATGGACAATTCAAGCTTGTCCGGATAGGTGAGGGGGTCACCATTGAGCAGCTTTCCAGATTGTAGGCTTTCTTCAGGATAGTTCAGATAAAACGTCACATCGCCATTGGGCGCAAACTTGAGATCGCCGCGAAGGTCTAAATCATAGGTCAATTTGTCACGTGAGATGTCATGATAAAGCGTTTTGCCATCCATATACCAGTCATCGCGAACCACACTGTCGCGAATCTGATAGGAGTAATATACAAACCAAAGGCACGCCACCACCACAAATAGCGGCATGCCAATCACAAAAATGATCACCATATAGTTTTTGTACCACGGCTGGCGGTCTTGGTGCTTAAAGTTTGATGATTGCTGTTGAGTTGCCATAAGTTACCTATCGTATTGACGTCTTGCCAAAAGGGGGGAGCGCTTAGGACAGAAGCTATCCTAAACGCTAATTTCAAAAATTATTGACCTTGGGTGGTAAAGATATTTTGTTTGCTAACATTGTATTTACCATCTTCGCTGGTCACAGTTAAGGTCACAGGCGTTTGTCCTGACTCAACCACTGCAGGATCACCATAAATGCTAACCGGCATATCAAAGCTTTCGCCCGCATCAAGCGGAACTTCATTGAATCGAAGCTGTAAGCTTAAGCCTTTTTGTGGCTCTAAAGTCAGCTTATAGTTGTGCGGCTCTTGGGTTTTGTTGGTCAGCTTCACAATATAGCTGTTTTCAATCATCCCTTGGGCGTTGGTTGAGGACAACTGATTGCGGTCACGGCGAATGTCAATCTCAAGCGGCACACGACCGGTAAGCGCATAAACCAGACCACCGATCAAAATGGCTAACAGCGCCAAATAAGCAAACAGTCGTGGTCGCAGCAGTCGGCTCTTTTCTTTTTCTGCCAATTGTCGCTCGGTGGTGTAGCGAATCAAACCGCGCGGATAGCCAACTTTGTCCATGATTTCATTACAAGCATCAACGCAAGCTGCGCATTGGATACAAGCCACCTGCAAGCCTTCGCGGATATCGATACCTGTTGGGCACACCTGAACGCACATGGTACATTCAACGCAGTCACCAAGATTGTCCGGATGCGTGCCTTTTTTACGAGCGCCGCGAGGTTCACCGCGTTCATAATCATAAGAGACAATCAACGTGTCTTTATCAAACATCACGCTTTGAAAGCGACCATAAGGGCAGATTTGGATACACATCTGCTCACGCATGTAACCAGCATTGGCATAAGTGGCAAAGGTAAAAATAAACATCGATACCCAAACCCAAACCGGCCAATCAGGAATCGGAATCACGCCGCCAAGTAGCTGCCAGCTGTGGTATAAAAAGTCAGTCCCAGCCACATAACTGACGAAGGTTGCCGCAGTGATGACGGACAAAACAAACCAAATAAAATAAACCAAAAGCCGCTTTAAAACTTTTGAAGCACTCATCGGCTCTTTGTCAAACTTCATTCGCTTGTTGCGATCGCCGATCACCCATTTTTCAACGTGCTGATAAAGGTGTGTCCAAATGGTTTGCGGACAGGCGTAACCGCACCAAACGCGACCTGCGTAAACGGTCACCAAAAACAAAGTGAATGCGGCAATAATGGCAAAAATGGCAATGAAATAAAAGTCTTGGGTCAAAAAGGTCAACCCAAAAATGTAATAATGCTGCGAGGGCACATCAAACCAAATCGCTTGGCGACCATTAAAGCGCAGCCAAGGTAAAATCAAAAACAACGCCAGCAGCGCATACATACTAATCACCCGAATGTTTTGATAAAAACCTTTAACAAATCGGGGATGAACGCGCTTTTTATCCGCGTTTAAATCGACCTCGTGAATAGGAATTCTATTGGGTTGTGGTGCTGACATAAACTTGCCTCTTTAAAAAAAGAATCAGTCTGCTGGCATGGGTAACAAAGAGCGTGATCTTGCAATGCTGGGCGTTACGATGTTATCAATGTCAGTTGAGAGCCTAAGCTTTCAATGAACGACAAAAGGTAAAAAAAGCTTGGTGATAGTGTAGCATCACCTGAATGATAAATGGGGCAATTTTGGCAAAAATCAATTATTATTTAAAATTAAATAATAAAGCCCAAGCCTTGAGCTGTCTATCATTTGGCGTCTAATCACCATAAATGGCATTAAATAATTAATTAGTAAAAATTATCAATAAAAAAGGAGATCTGAATGATCAGGTCTCCTTAATTTATAGTCATTACAATAAATAAGATTAGCTTTCTTTTACCACTACTTTTTCTTCAGCATCTTGCTTAACGGCTGCAGGTTTGGCAGCTTTTGGCGCTGTGGTATTGGCAGGGACTTTGGTATTGTCAGTTTGCGCGCCGCGATCTGATAGGGAGTAAACATAAGCGGCAAGCAGCATGATACGCTCATTACCAAGTTTCGTTTCCCATTCAGGCATGACGCCCGCTCGACCATAACGCAAGGTATCACGAACCGTTTCACGATCGCCGCCATACAACCAAATATTATCGGTTAAGTTTGGCGCGCCCGTTGAGTGCATACCTTTTGCATTTTCACCATGACAAAGCGCACATTGCTGCTTGAAAATTGCCTCGCCTTGGGTTACAAGGGTTTTATCAAGTGGCAAATTGGCTTTGTTGCCGTGATTTGAGGACAGCGACAATACGTATTCAGAAGCTGCGCGAACGCCATCTTCACCGATTTGATCACGCCAAGCAGGCATTCCACCAACGCGACCTTTATGAAGGGTAGTCAAGATGTTTTGAGCTTCGCCGCCATACAGCCAGTCGTTATCAGTAAGGTTTGGATAGCCGGTTGCACCTTTAGCGTTTGAACCATGACAAACGGCACAGTTTTGCAAAAATAAGCGGCTGCCCACTTTAAGCGCATTTGGGTCAGCAGCAAGCTTTTCAACGTAAGGTCCAAGCTCATTGATTTTGGTGTCAATGTTGGCTTGTAAATCTGCTGGTGGCTTGTCATTTTTGCGCAAAGTTTCTTGCATTTCAGACAACGATTTTAGCGTTGAGGTTGCGCCGCTAGCGCCCGCTTTTGCCAAAATACTTTTTTCAAAGTTGTCAGTAAAAACTTTGTTGTTGCTCTCAAGATCACTAAACAGCTCGTTTCGTGAGGTCCAAGGCACGGTTTCGCCGTCCACTTCAACGGTTGAGATGCCTTTCCAGTGCGAGGGGAAAATAGCTGGGAAAAATACCCAATACACAGCGCCCCAAGCGATCGACCCAAAAAATATCACAAGCCACCATTTTGGCAGTGGTTTGTCGTATTCTTGAATGCCGTCATAAGTATGACCGGTCGTTCCGTCGTCCTCGACACTGGGTCTATATTTTAATACAAATAATAAGACCCCAAGGATGCCAAGCCAGCACATAAGACTTAATACGGTGATCCAAGAACTCCAAAAAAATGTCATCATTTATCCTTATTGCGCGTCTCATCCGATGAGGTAGGCTCTACCTCATCATCAAGCGCAAGTTGTGCATCTTCTTCGAAGCGTTTTTTATTTTTTGGCGAATACGCCCACCAAGCGACCGCCACAAAAGCAATGAATGCTGAAACTGTCGCAATTGTTTGTAATTCACCAATTCCCATTAGCGCTGTCCTTCCATCGCGGTACCAAGCTGCTGTAAGTAGGCGACCAAGGCGTCAAGCTCTGTTGCCCCTTGAACCGCATCTGGCGCGCCTTCGATATCCTCTTCGGTATAAGGAACCCCAAAGCGATCGCGGAACAGTCGCATTTTGGTTTGCACGTTTGTACCATTGACTTCATTGGTGGCAAGCCATGGGAATCCTGGCATCACTGATTCAGGAACCAATGAGCGCGGATCGATCAAGTGCTGCTTTTGCCAATCTTCAGAATAACGACCACCAACGCGCGCAAGATCAGGACCGGTACGCTTTGAGCCCCACAAGAAGGGGTGATCCCAAGTAGATTCAGCGGCACGTGAATAAGGTCCATAACGCTCAACTTCAGCTCGAAGTGGGCGCACCATTTGGGTATGACAAACGTGACAGCCTTCACGGATATAAATATCACGACCTTCAAACTCAAGCGCCGTCCAAGGCTTCATCGAAGGCATTGGGGTGTTGACCCCGCCTTCTTCAGGCGCTTTGTGATCATAAATGAGCGGTACGATTTCAACCAAAGTTGCAAAGCTAATCGCAATCACGATAAAGATGACCAACAAGCCTGTATTTTTTTCGATTATTTCATGCGGAATACCAGCCATGATTGCTCCTTACACTTTAGCTGTCTGTGACTCATCGACACTGGGTTCATGATCCGTAGGATCGGCCACACTCACGGGTTTTCCTTCAGGCATTTTCAAGGTTTTATAACAGTTATACGCCATCACAAACATCCCTGAAACGTATAATAAGCCGCCAAACGCACGACCGATATAAGGGAAATGCGAGAATTCAACCGTATCAACGAAGCTATAAACCAGCGTGCCATCAGGGTTGGTGGCAAGCCACATCATGCCTTGACCGATTCCTGAGATCCACATTGAAACGATGTAAAAAATCGTTCCGGCAGTTGCCAGCCAAAAGTGGGTGGTGATCAAGCTGATGGAATACATTTTAGGCTTGTTATAAATACGAGGTAACAAGACATAAAGTGAGCCGATCGTGATCATTCCAACCCAGCCAAGTGCGCCTGAGTGAACGTGACCTACAGTCCAGTCCGTGTTGTGCGAAAGCGCGTTGACCGTTTTGATCGACATCATTGGACCTTCAAACGTCGACATGGCGTAGAACGATAGTGCCACAATCATAAAGCGGATGATCGGGTCGGTACGAAGCTTGTCCCAGCTGCCAGATAGCGTCAGAACGCCGTTGATCATCCCGCCCCAAGAGGGTGCAAAAAGAATAACCGAGAAAACCATTGCCAAAGACTGCGTCCAATCAGGAAGCGCTGAATAATGCAAATGGTGACCGCCTGCCCACATGTAAGACGCAATCAATGCCCAAAAGTGAACGATCGACAAACGATAAGAATAAATAGGACGACCAATCTGTACCGGAACGAAATAATACATCATCCCAAGGAACGCTGCGGTTAAATAAAACCCAACCGCATTATGACCATACCACCACTGAACCATCGCATCAGTTGCCCCACTAAACAGTGAGTACGACTTAAAGGCGCTGACCGGAATTGCCATGCTGTTAACGATGTGAAGTAGCGCAATCGTAATGATGAACGCGGCAAAAAACCAGTTCGCCACATAAATGTGCGAGGTTTTACGCTTGATTAGGGTGCCAAAAAATACGATGGCATAAGAGATCCAAACCAGCGCAATTAAAATATCAATAGGCCACTCAAGCTCAGCATACTCTTTTGATGACGTAAGGCCTAAGGGTAGGGTGATGACCGCCGCCACAATGACCGCTTGCCAGCCCCAAAAGGTAAACCAAGCTAAATAAGGCGCAAACAATCTGGTTTTACACGTTCTTTGAACGATGTAATAAGAAGTTGCAAATAAAGCACAACCGCCAAACGCAAAAATTACCGCGTTGGTATGAAGGGGTCTTAAATGACTAAATGTCAGCCATGGGATATCAAAGTTAAGCGCTGGCCATGCCAGTTGTGAAGCAATGAACACACCAAGGCTCATGCCGACGATGCCCCAAACGACCGCCATGATCGTAAAGAATCTTACGACAGTAATCTCGTACTCACGGTCAACAGGGGCGACTGCTGTGTTTTGTAAACTCATTGGATGATTCCTTTACAGCCCGAATTATCAATAGAATTAACTAATGCTTGACGATTAAACGCTTTTATAGCAAAGGTTAAAACCGACCACGCCACTTGCCAATGTCCAATTTAGCTTAACTTCCTAAACCTTTTATTCTGCTTTTTTATCACTTGCCTAAGCCGTATGACTTAATGATCAGCGCAAGTGACGGGCTTTTTAAGCAAAAGCGCTTTGCCAAATAAGGGGTCACTTAAATAAAGGTTTGGGTTGATAAGAAAATGCGCCAGCTTGATCCTCATCTAAATGAGTATGTCACATGCCTTCTCATGATGATGGGCTCAGCAATCGAAGAAGTATGCTAGCGGCGGCTGACAGTTACACAATTACGTAATGTTTAGTTAAAACTCCCGACTCTGTTTAAGGTATTGTAACGCAATCTTAATCAAATATCATCAAAGTGATGCGCCAAAATACAAACTATTTGGTAATTATTCCAGCAGCGTTTAGATTTAATTTTTGAAAAAAATAAAAGCTAAGTCGTTGGAATATCAGCAAAAATTTGAAATTTTTCAGGATCATTATAAGCTTGATTGACCAAAATATAAACGTCAATCTGCTATATTTTTCCATGAAAATTTTTGCGTTTTTATTAAGAAAATAAAGCTTGGATGGAACACATTGCTTTATCTTTTTAAAAATCGCCTTATGATACGCTCAACGCTCTTGAATGTTAAGATAAAATATTGCTTACGCTTAACGACCCTATCATATCAAATTGCGGTAACATATCAATACAATAAGTAAGGAATTAGTGATTATTGACTTCAAGATAGTGATAGCTAATCGGACTTATTGTTACAGTTTGGCAAGCAACATTGATTAACAGTGTTACTTTGAGCCAAATCGCGCCATAATAGCCAAGGCTTTGCCAAATAATCGCAAGGCGCTACTTATACGCAAGACGTTACTTATAATCGGTAATTATCTGCTAACTTAAAATTTTAAAATAAAGGAGAGCTTAATGGCGGTATTTTTAACAGAAGATTGGTTTAATGAAGTGGATCAAATTGCAAGCGAGGTTGGGGAGTTAAATTTGCCGCCTGCACTTGCAAACATGACCATTAATTTAAAAGTGCTTGATAGTAGCGGTGATGTTGAAGCCAATTATGCTCAAGGTTATTTGCATAAAGGCTTGACGGATGCGGCGACCACCACGTTGATTTTGGATCGCGAAACGTTGCAAAACCTCATCAGCGGCTTTGATATTAATGAGGTGATGGGTGCGTTTATGACTGGAAAAATTCGCGTTGAAGGCGATATGTCACAATTGATGGCGCTACAAACGGCGCGACCAAGCGCGGAGCAAAAACAGCTGTTTAAGCGCGTTTATGCAATGACCGAAATGGCATAATTGCAACGTTTTTATAATAAAAAAGCGTCCAAATTTAAGGGCGCTTTTTTATGGTGGTTAACAAGCTTAGCTGGCTTGAGACTGCGCTGATTGTTGGTTTTCTTTATAAATCGCGGCTTGAAGCCAAATATTTGCTTGAATATAGTCATTCACTTCAATGGCTTGGTGGGCTTTGTTATTCACCGCGCCCATTCGAACCACAAAGGGCATAGCATTGGCTTCACGAAGGATCACCACATCAAACAATAAAATCGTTTGACCGTTAAATTGAGCTTCTTGTTTGCCTAATACTTGACCTTGACACCACGCTTCATCTTCTTGACCAAAGGTGTCGCCAAATAAATAGGCACACATGTGACCAAGGTTAATTTCAACAGGCGCCATTTGAGCTTCGGTTTCAGGCTGCCAAACTTTGATTTTATCTTGGATATCCTCAGGAATGACGCCATTATTTTCCGCAACAATATCGTTGAACGCGCGGTGATAACGGATGGCTTCTTGATCTTCAACTAAAATCACTTCATCTTGTTTGCTTTGTGAAATTTCATGCGCCCAAGCGCTAAAGTTCACAAAATACTCTTCTTGCTTTTGGTATAAGTGGCGATTGACCGCATAAAGTTGGTCAAAAGCATAAATAATGCTGCCATCCGAGGATTTTAATCGTAAAACGGCATCTAAAGTGTCGTCATTGACAATCACGCGCTCAATTTGGCAGTGCAATCCATAAGGACCATTGATGCAAGGATAAGCATTGATAAAGCGCTCAGGTTTACCCTCTTTCATTGCTAGCACTTGATTGATATGACAAGGCGCGTTTTCAGAAAGCAAAAGTCTGTGGTCATAAGCACTGACCTGATCGTTTAAGCCTTTGGGCATGACAGCGCGATCAATCATTTGCGACAGCCAATTTGGCACATCTTCGCTCATGTCATCGGTTAAAATGCGCCAATGATCGGCGTGACCTGTGGTCTGCTCATCGGTTAAGACGACTTTGGCGGGGGGTTGCACGTTTTTATATTGATAATTGATGGTCATAAAATTACTCAAAATGAAGTCAGTCGGGGCATTTGGCAAAAAATGCATTCAAAGTCGACTATGAAAAATGATTGTCAATATCCCAAGCTTACGTTATCTCACCCAATCTATATAGGTATAACCACTTATAATAGCAAGTCTGTCATAAAAAATAATACCAAAGCGCAGGATCACGGCAAAAAAGATTTTACTAATGATTGGCACAGAGCGCGCAAATTGTGTCAAACTATCCCCATTTTGGCAAAGTGTCGTCTTAACCATCAATAAAAAGCCTATAAAAGCAAGCTTTGCTGTTCGCCTAAAAGCGACAGCGGGCAGTCATTGGTAAAAAGAGTTTGACTTATGTTTCGTCCTTTAGCGTTATTTATCGGTCTTCGGTATACCCGAGCTGAGCGCAGTAACCGTTTTATTTCCTTTATTTCACTGATTTCGATGATTGGGCTGACCCTTGGCGTTGCCGTACTGATTACGGTGTTATCGGTGATGAATGGCTTTGATCGTGAGCTTAAATCGCGAATTTTAGGGATGGTGCCGCAAGCCACGGTGGTATCAACGGAGGTGATCAGCGATTGGCAATCATTGGCGGCGGACATTAAAAAAGACCCCGAAGTCAGTGCGGTTGCGCCTTTTATTCAGCTGCAAGGGATGCTTACAGCAAACGGTCAAGTTGCCGGAATTATGGTCACAGGAATTGATCCTAAATACGAAAAAAATGTCTCTATCATTAACAATCACATGACTGAAGGCAGTATTGATACGCTCAAAAGCGGCGATTTTAATATTGTTTTGGGCGAGGAGATGGTTCAGTCGTTAGGGCTTCAAGTCGGTGATAAAGTGACGCTCGTGCTTCCTGAAGCATCACCGTCGCCTGCTGGCGTGATTCCAAGATTTAAGCGTTTTACGCTGTCTGGCGTGTTTAGCATCAGCCCTGAAGTTGACAGCCTCATGGCGTTTATCCCGATGAATGATGCAGCAAAACTGCTCAGGCTTCCTGATGGCGCTCAAGGCATCCGAATGAAGCTTGATAACATTTTTAATGCGCCAATGGCTGCCCAAAAAGCGGCGCAAATAGCGCCCGATCAGCTGTATCCAAGTGACTGGACGCAAACGCATGGCAACTTGTTTGGCGCAATCCAAATGGAAAAAGCGATGGTTGGCTTATTGCTATTTTTAATCATTTTAGTGGCGGCGTTTAATATCGTCTCAAGCCTTGTGATGCTCGTCACCGATAAAAAAGCGGACATTGCCATTTTAAAAACTTTTGGCGCCTCCCCAAAGCTCATCACCCAAGTATTTATGGTTCAAGGCGTGGTCATTGGCGTGATCGGAACGGTTGCCGGAACGATTTTGGGGGTGATTTTTGCGCTCACCATCAGCGATATTTTAGGCTTTATTAACCAAAGCTTTGGGCTGCATTTATTTGACGCTTATTTTATCAATTATTTACCGTCACAACTGCGAGCGCTTGATGTGGTGCTGATTACCACGGCATCATTTGTATTAAGCTTTTTGGCAACCATTTATCCGGCGCGCCGAGCGGCAAAAATTCAGCCTGCGCAAACGCTGCGTTACGAATAAGCATTGGGTCAAAGAATAAAAAGGATAAACAGGCGATGAGCGCAATTTTAACAGCAACCAATATCAGCAAAATTTATGATGAAGGTAAAGTGACCACGCAAGTGTTAACGGGGCTTGACTTGACGGTTAATGCCGGTGAGCGCATTGCCATCGTTGGTACGAGCGGTTCTGGAAAAAGCACCTTACTGCATTTGCTTGGCGGTTTGGATACGCCAACAAGCGGTGAGGTTTGGCTTCATGGTAAATGCCTAAATAAAATGAATGAAACTGAGCGCGGCGCGATGCGCAATCAATATTTGGGATTTATTTATCAGTTTCATCATTTATTGGCAGAGTTTACCGCCGTTGAAAACGTTGCCATGCCGTTACTCATGCGCCCAAAAGTCAGCGTGGACAGCGCCCGCGACCAAGCGGTTGAGCTGCTTGAAAAAGTAGGTCTTGGTCACAGGCTTGATCATCGACCCGGTGAGCTGTCAGGCGGTGAGCGCCAACGCGTTGCCATTGCTCGCGCGCTTGTGACTAAGCCATCACTGATTTTAGCCGATGAGCCGACGGGTAACTTGGATTATGACAATGCCCAAAGCGTGTTTGGGATGCTCTCAGAGCTTCAAAGTACGATGCAAACGGCGCTATTGATGGTCACTCATGATCGCAGTCTTGCTGAACTTGCTGATCGGCAGTTGCTGCTTCGAAATGGTCATTGGGAGTCGTATTAAGCGCCTTTATCTTTTAAAGTCGCGCTTTTGGTCGTCAAGTTGGCGTTTTTGCCATGAAATAATGGTTTTATAACGCCAAATGACATTAAATGCCAAACCGCAAATAATACTGGTGACAATCGCCATCAGTACCAGCCCCAAACAAAACGCCGTAATCGATACCGAACCTTGATACGTCACAAACGGGTTTGCCCCATCTGCCAAAATCCATAAGCTAAAATCTGCAACCATCTTACCAATAAGGCGCAAGCTGATCATCGGCTCGCCTAAAATGGTCGCGCCCACATAATACGCGGCATAAAACACCGGCAAAGTAGTAACGGGATTGGTGATCCAAGTCAGCCCAAGCGCCATCGGCACATTGGCGCGAAACACCAGCGCCCCAATGAGCGCAAGCAGCATCTGTCCTGGCAGCGGAAAAAAAGCGCTAAGCACGCCGATATAAACGGCTTTATTCAAGCTTTTTCGGTTAAATTGCCAAAGCCTTGCATCCACCAAATGCGGCGCAAAGTACTTCATTGAGCGGCTTTCCATCAGCTTTTCAGGCGTTGGGAGTAGGGCTTTAAGACGTTTTTTGGGCACAAGATTGCCTTACATTAATTGCTGTTACCATACTTTTTGATTGCAAAAAGCTTGCTTAAAAATTAAAAGAAAAATCGATCATAAAAATCAAAGTCAGTATAAGACAATATCTTATTTAAAGCCATTCACTAAAAAAAGTGCTCGACTTTTTATTAGTAATTGACTATAACTAGCGGTTTGATGGAAGTATCAATAATGATGGCAGTTATTTAATAATCAAGACAATAGTTTTGCTAGTAAAAGCTTAAGGAGGGCGATTGTTTTGGTTATTGGGGACTGCCATATTGCTCGTTATGCTGGCGGCGCTTGATGTCGCAACTGGTATGGGCATTCCTGAAAGCAGTTGGATCACTTCTTTTACGTCATCCACCTTAATCATTATCGGTATAATAATCGCTTTGATAATGATATTTTTGCATGATTACAAGCCTTATTTTAAATCTTATCAATTGCTTATACGGCTAAGTCGGCAAATTATTTTGCTTGGACTGGCTTGTCTGATTATTGCAATTAGTGTTTTACAAGTTTTAATCAATCATCACTTCACGCAAAATAGCCAAATCACTCAAAGTCTTCGCGTTCAAGCGCTGGTTCGGATTGAAGGTCTTAGCGATAGCGTCATGACGGTCGATAGCGGTTATCGGCAAGTGGCAATCATTGAAGCAATGCTGCCCATGACGGAAAAATTGTCTTCAGCTCAGCTTGATCAACTGGCAAAGCAAGCCCTTAATCCTAATTCACCTTGGCAAGCAAATATTTTGGCAAATCCGCCGCGTGTTTTATTGCAAGCTTATCCAAAACCTAATAATGCTTTAACATCACCGCCAAAACCCAAATCAAAAGCGGCATCAAAGTTTCAAAAAAAACGCCAAAATGACGAGGATAACCTTGCCGATAAGCTCAATGGCTTAAAACCCAATGAGATCAGGTTGATGACATTAACGCTTAAGCCGTTAGCTCAATCAAATGAGGTGTCATCGTCAGGGTTTGACAGTTATCGCTGGCTGCGCTCGCGGCATATTGATGGCACGGCGCAAATTCAGGCGGTCAGTGAGGTGACGCTTTCAGGATTGCAAACGTCATCAGAGGAAGGTTTATTTCAAAAATTCCACCAAACCATTGACCTCTCGCGTTTTAATTTACGTCAGCATTTTTATCAAGATTGGGAAGCTTATACAAATGATAATCAGCAAGCTTGGGCTGTGACGCTCAGCTTGTTAACAGGCGATCGCAGCTTAATCAATCGCGATACCAAAGAGTTGTACCAAGTTGCAGGGATTTCGCACCTGCTTGCTATATCAGGAACTCATGTTTTGTTTTTGGCGCTGATCTTAGCGGCTGTGGTCAGCAACATGATGGATCGGTTTTGGGCAACGGGTTATCAGCGGCTACCACGTTGGCAATGGCGGTTTTTGGTGATGGTCGCGGCAGCATTTTTATATGCGCTGTTTACTGGATTTGATGTTCCAGCAGCAAGGACGGCTTGGACGCTTTTGGCGGTAGGACTGGTGAGATTAACGCTTCTGCCCATTTCTACGCGGCAAGTGCTGCTTGGTCTTGCGGTGATTATGGCTTGGTTTGACCCCATGGTGCTTTGGCAGGCAGGCTATTGGCTGTCCTTTATTGCGGTGGCACTGTTATTGGCTTATGAAGAAAAGCACGCGAAAATAAACTCTGATGATTATCTTGATATCGGTTGGATAAATCGCGTTTGGCAAGCATTTAAAAGCTTATTTAAGCTGCAATGTTGGCTGTTTTTAGCGCTATTGCCAGTAACGCTGCTATTGTTTGGCAAAGTGTCGCTTTGGGGGTTGGCGGTCAATTTATTTGCCATTGGCGTCTTTGGTTGGCTGCTTGTGCCGCTAAATTTATTGGCAGGTATTCTTTATTTGTTGTTACCAGCGGCGGCAGATCAAATTTGGCAATTGCTTATTCAAATGGTTACTTGGCTTCATCAAGTGATCACTTGGATAACAGGACTTGTTGGTACAAAGCAAGCTTGGTTGACCACCGTCATGACGCCAAGTTTATTGTTAATCACCGGTTTTGTCCTGCTGCCTTGGCTACTTCCGCGCGGTTTACTCAGTCGTTATTTGGCAATTCCACCATTAATTTTGTTGGTGATGACGGTCAATGCGCAAAATCAAGCGCTGATAGCCGCGCCGACGTTATATATTTTACCCACCGATGATACGCTGATCAGCGCTGCGATATTGCAATATCCGTTAGCGTCAAAGGACAGTTCGGCTAATTGGCTGATATTATCCGATCATCGACCAATGGATAATTCATCTTGGCAGCAGCGCCCAAGTCAGTTAAACGGCGAAACGCTTGCTGAAACCTTAATCAACGACTTGCAGCGGTTAAATATCACGCGCCTTGATGGTATGATTGTCCAATCAGCGGATGATCTTGAAGAAAAGGTAACCGCGCAAAACCGTTTGCCATTATTACCTACCACTGCTGCGATATTAAGTGAGAAAATCGCAATTCATCACTATTGGCAAGCAGGGAAGCTTGGTAGGTTGCCCAAAGCTGCGTTAAGTGCTCAGCCGTGCCAAGCGGGAAAAATTTGGCAACCAATCGCAACGGACAGCTCAATAAGTATTGAAGCAATGACGGGCTGGGCTGATATCAGCGACAGTCGCGTTTGGGATTGTAGTGTTAAAATTAGCAGTCAAGCGCCCATTCAAATTGTTCATTTTAATACCGTAAATCCCAAAAACTCTGAGAAAGCCTTAGTGCAATCAGTTAATATGGATAATGACAAAAAATCTGCCAAATCCCAAAGTATTATTTTGGACAGCAGTCGTCATTCAAGAAGTTGGCAGCTTTGGCAGTTGCTTTGCGCCAATCAAAATATTGACGAAGCAAGTCGTTGGCTGGGTCACAGCCGATCGCAAATTTCTACTGAAAGCTTAACCAAATTATCCATTGATTCCGTGGTCACTTATGATAAAAAACCGCTTGATGCGTTGCTGGCAAATTTGCCGCCTTAAGCCTTTTTTATTTAGATTAAGAAGATTTCACCAACAAACTATTGAACCTGTTTGCAATTGTCACCATACTGACAATTTTTATTGATTTGTTTAGGAATAGTTATGCCAAATTGGCCCCCTGATCCCAATAGACGCCCAGAAAATTTGAATAATAATGACAATTTAAAGCCGGTCGCCACGCCGCCAAGCGGTCAAGAATGGCGCTTGATCGAAAAAACGTTGCTGGCAAGCGTTGAGGAGCAGCGCCGAGCTCGCCGTTGGGGCATTTTTTTTAAACTGTTGACCTTTGGCTATATTTTATTGATATTTTTAACGCTTGGTCGCGGTTGCAGTGCGCCAAAAGCAACAGGGTTTGATAGTCTCAGCGGCGATAGCAGCCAATCGCACCTAGCTGTCGTTGACTTGCAAGGGACGATCAGCAATAGCGATCCGGCAAACGCTTATGATGTCAATGAGGCATTAACCCGCGCTTTTGAAAATCCAAATTCAAAAGCGGTGGCGTTGGATATCAACTCGCCCGGTGGCTCGCCGGTGCAGTCGGATGAGATTTGGCAAACCATGATGGAGCTTAAGAAAAAATATCCAAAGAAAAAGCTTTATGCGGTGATTGGCGATATGGGCGCATCGGGTGCGTATTACATTGCTTCAGCAGCAGATGAGATTTATGTCAACCCATCAAGTTTGGTCGGCTCCATCGGCGTCATTATGCCAAGCTATAATATTGAGGGCTTGATGGATAAAGTCGGCGTTAAAGATCGTACCATCACGGCAGGCGAGTACAAAGACATTTTAAGCTTATCGCGACCTTTGACTGAGTATGAGCAAAAACACGTCGAATTGGTGCTTGCCAATACCCACAAGCATTTTATCAATGCGGTCAAACAAGGTCGTGGCGATCGGCTAAAAAACCCTGAAGAAAATAAGCTGTTTTCAGGGCTGTTTTGGACAGGTGAGCAGTCCATCGCTTTAGGTCTTGCCGATAAAACCGGAAGCATTGCAACGCTTGAGCGCCAATTAAAGCTTGATAACGTGGTCAATTACACGCCAATGGATCCGTTTCAGCAGTTTATGGATCGCTTTGCGGTCAAGATGGGCGCAGGATTTGGCTCAAATTTAAGCCTTGATGTGTTGCCAAAAGAAGACAATCAAGCGCAAATGCGCTAATTTAACAGCAGCTAAAGCAAACTTTGGCTGCTTTTTTTTAATGATGTAATTAAGACTGGAACAAAAGTGACCATGACCCTAGATGTTAAAAGCTTTGCGGCGCTGCCAAAATCAAAGCTGACTCAAAAGCCGGTTTTGCATTTTGCTCACGCCAATGGCATGCCAAGTGCAATTTATTTGGAGGCGGCATTTTTTGAGGTATTTGAGCCGTTTTTTACCATTGAGCGCATTGCGATGCTCGGCGCGACGCCTGATTATCCGGTGGACAACCACTGGAAAAGTCTCACTCAGCAGGTGACGGACAGCATTGAAAGTGCTTGCCAAAAGCACGGCGTGGATACGCTAGTGGTAGTTGGTCACTCGCTTGGGGCAATGTGCTCGCTACAATCGCTTTACCGCGCGCCCGATCGCGTTAGCCAAGCGGTACTTTTAGATCCGCCTTGGATTTATGGTCATAAAAGCTTTGTTTGGCATTTGGCAAAAACTGCCGATCGCTTGCCAATGATGAACCACCGCTTGATGGATAAACTCTCACCGTCTGGCATTTCAAAATACCGCCGTGATGTTTGGGACAGCCGCGAAGATGCTTATCAAAAGCTGCGCCAAAAAGCCTTTTTTAAAGACTTTACCGAAGCCAGTTTTCAAGGATATATTAATCATGGTCTTGAGGAGCGCGCGGATGGTAAAGTGACGCTTGCGATTCCAAAAGCCAGTGAAGTGGCAGTATTTCGTAGCAACCCGTCGTGGTATTGGCTCACGCCAAATAAAGCGCCAAAGCCGCCGGTCACCTTAATTATTGGTGAAGATAGCGTGTTTTATAAACAAAAATTTCCACAAAAAGTGAACGCAAGGCTTGGCATTCACTTTGAAACTCATCCGGGTGGTCATATGTTTCCGCTTGAGCATCCAAAATCGGTATCAAAGCGTGTTCTTGAGATTTTGGCAGCGCAAAGTAAAGCGTCTAATCAATCGCGCGCCAACTTGGAATCCGCTGAATGAGGCAAGCGCTATCAACGCCTAATGCCGCATTACCAAAGCCATTATTTTCAAGGCTTGGGGTTATTGGGCTGGTGATAGCTGCCCTTATTTTGTTTTTTGTCAGCCAAACGGCAAGCGTATTTTTGGCGGGAAAATGGTTACTTCCTAACAGTAACGCGCTACTTTGGGATGAGGTGCTGTTTTTAGGAAGTAGTGATGGCACGGTGGTGAGCGCTTCCATCATTTTTAGCGCGCTGATATTGACCTTGTTGATTTGGCTGATATTGCGGCTAAAAAAGCGCTCAATGCTCGATTATCTTGCCATCAAGTCTTTTAGCGCCAAAGTCGCGATTGCTATGATCGGTATTTTGTTGATATTTATGATTGGCAGCCAAGCGCTAACTTATGTGCTAGATAAAGTGCCGCTTGAGTTTGTTGATCCGCTGTTTGAATCGGTAAGCTCAGTTTGGTTATTGGTTGCCGTGATGGTGGTGGTTGCGCCCATTTATGAAGAGTTGGTGTTTCGTGGGCTGCTTTGGTCAGCGATCGCTGAGCAATTTGAGCCGCCGCGCGGTGTGGTGATTGCAAGTTTAATCACCAGCATCATTTTTGCGCTGATCCATTTGCAATATGGCATTTATGAGATGACTACCATTGTGATTTTAGCGCTGATATTTTGCTTAGCGCGAATCAAATCCGGATCGCTGCTACTGCCCATGCTCTTGCACATCATCAATAATGGCGCGGCAATGCTGCAATATTTGCAGCAATCAGGAACTTAACAAAATGCAGCGTAATTAAGCGTCCAGATTTAATGCCAAAACCTCACTTGCAGCTGTTTTAATATCATCAAGGGTTAATTGGGGTTTGCCGCTGAGCGCCTGACGCCACTTTCGAGCGCCAGTCAAGCCTTGAAACAGCCCTAAATAATGCCGTGCCATGGTTGCAAGCACTTCACCATCTGCCACTTTGGCTTCCAAATACGGATAAAGCTGAGCCAAAACTTCTGAGCGCTTTGGCACTGGATTGCCCCACAGCGTATTGGCTTCAGCTAACAAATACGGATTATGATAAAAGGCGCGACCGATCATCACGCCATCAACGTGAGCTAAGTGCGCTTTGATATCCGCAATACTTTCAATGCCGCCGTTGATTTCGATCATAAGCGTCGGAAATTCTTGCTTTAATCGATAAACCTCCTCGTAGCGCAGCGGCGGGATTTCGCGGTTTTGTTTTGGGCTTAAGCCTTGAAGCCAAGCGGTTCTGGCATGAACAATAAAATGCTTACATCCCGCGTCAGCAACTGTGGTCACAAAATCGCGCATAAAGTCATAGCTGTCAAAGTGATCAATGCCGATTCGGTGCTTGACAGTAATTGGAATATCAACCGCCGATTGCATATTTTTAACCAAAGCGGCAACCGTTTTGGGTTCTGCCATGAGGCAAGCGCCAATTTTGTTATGTTGAACGCGATCAGAGGGGCAGCCAACATTAATATTAACTTCGTCAAAGCCGCAGTCTTGAGCGATGATAGCGCAGTCGGTCATCTCAGTGCTGTCCGCGCCGCCAAGTTGCAATACGAGCGGATGCTCAGCGTCATCAAAGCGCAAATGCCGCGCTCGATTGCCCTTTAAAATAGCGCCGGTGCTGATCATTTCGGTATATAACACAACCTTTGGATTAAACAGCCGCGCAAAAAATCTAAAGTCTGCAGTGGTCCAGTCGATCATGGGTGCAATCGATAGGCGTTTTTGGGACATAACCATGACTAAATTACCTTAAATTTATAGCTCAAACATGATTTCAAATGAGGGTCAATACGCTATTTTAACCCTCAACGACCTCATTGATGCGCTTAAATTCTGGCAATTGATAAAAATACAAGCCCATGATGATGCCAATAGCACCAATAAATGTCATATAAAGCGCAGGCGCAAATCCTAAGATTAAAGCCGCGTAGCCCAAGCCAAAGGGCACCACAGCACCGACCACGCTATACATCACGTTGTAAGAAAAAGAAAGCCCTGTTAAGCGCACGTTGGTTGGAAACAATTGTACCAAAATTGCCGGAACCATCCCAACAATCCCAGAAAAAAAGCCGAGAAGGGCGTACATGATCAGCACATAATCCCCGCCTGCTTGCAGATGATAAAAAAAGGCAATGGTTTGGGCGATCAAAAGCGCGGAGCCAATCCCCAATATTTTACCAAAGTTTTGATAATTGGAAAGCAGACCATAAAACACGCAGCCAAACACCATAAACACAATGCCAAGGCTGTGCGAAAACCCAAACAAATCATTGTTAATCGTAAAGCTCAGCTCAATCAAATCCGGAAGCAGCAGTACCACCACCGTGGTAATACTTGAGATGATTAACGTGAGCATCATGGCAATAAAAATGGACTGACCGCAATGCTTAAACAATAGCGTTATCGGCTGCGGGGGTGATTTTTGCTTAGCTCTAACGAGCTCCTCAAAAAAAGGCGTTTCGTTGATAAAGCGCCAAGCAACCAGTGGTAAAAAGCTTAACACCGCTGCCACAACAAATGGCAGTCGCCAACCATTTGTCACCAGCTCTTCTGAGGTCATGGTGCTATTTAGCCAAGTAAAAAAGCCGTTGGAAAATAACACCCCAACAAAAAAGCTTGCCGTGACGTAACTACAGCCAATGGACAAATACTGCCGAGGCACATGCTCTGCCACAAAAGTCCAAGACAGCGGCACAAAAACGCCAAATGCCATGCCTTGAATCAGCCGCAAAATGATAAATAGCGCAGAAGCCGCAAAGCCCCATTGCGCAAAGGTGGGCAGACACGCCATTGCCAACATACTAAATGCCATGACCAGCATACTGATCAGCAATACCGGCTTGCGACCTTTGATATCGCCATAGCGCCCAAGAATCACGCCGCCAAGCGGTCGCGCCAAATAGCCGACCGCAAACAAGCTTAGCCCTTGTAATTTGGCAAATTTTGCATCCACCATGATCGGAAACAATGCCGCTGAAACGGTATCTGCCATATAAAGGTAAATTAAAAAATCAAAAAATGCCACGGCGCTGCTAAAGCAAACAAACAGTACCATATTTTTGTCTTTTGATGACATCAATGCATATTGAGATCGAGAAGGCATAATAAATCACACATCCAAAAAGCAAATAAGTGCCACATAAAAAGCATCGTTATAACACTGAGCAACGAATAAATTTATTTAACAAGTTATGAATTAAAGTTATGACTAAGTTTTTAGCTATTTTACTAATTACAGCAGCCAATCAATCGGCAGCCAAGACATCACCGTGAGCCAAATATGATCGATCACATCCACGCGCGGCTCGGCTTGATAAATGACCGATCGACCGCCCTCAACCGTGTGCCATTCTAAATGACCCTCTGGCGTCAAGCGCACCTCATAAGCTTGGTTGAGCAAATCATCGCTCAGCGCTTCATGAAGTTGGCGCGCCAAATCATCATCATTGATAATCACGCCCATTTCAGTATTGATGTTGGCTGATCGCGGATCGACATTATAAGAGCCAATAAAAACTTGATGGTCATCCACAGCAAAGGTCTTGGCATGAAGGCTCGTTGAGGACTGGCTTCTAGCTTTCCAAAGCTTATTTTCGCGCTTGTCTTCGCTTGCCGTTGATTTTAGCTCATAAATCTTAATCCCCGCTTTGAGCAATCGAGGTCGCCATTGGCTGTATCCTGAATGAACAGCGGTCACGTCGGTGGCGTCAAAGGAGTTGGTTAAAATTTTAATCTTAACGCCTTTATTGGCAAGCTGAATTAAGGTGGCAACACCATTTTTGGTGGGCACAAAATAGGACGAAATGATCGTCAGCTCTTTGCTTGGGCGACCAAGTAGCGTTCGCAATTGTTGAACCAAATTGGTTTCAACGGGCGCGCTTTTGGTCAGTTTTCCCACGTCATCGCTTAAAAACTGCATGTCCGTCCAGCGAAATGGCACTTGCTTATTGATCAAATCTTGATCAATAGAGGAGTCCTCAATCGCCGCTTTATAGACCTTTAAGCTGTTGCGACCGCTGTTTTTTTCATCCTCATCAAGCTTATCAAGTCCTGCCAAAAAATCCGTTGTGCTGTTAGGATCAGGTTTAGCCAGTGTTTCAATATCAAAGGAAATCGGCGCTGACCAGTAGCTATTAAAGCTGTTGTCAATATCGGTCACCACCTTGCCAATCAGCAGCACATCCAAATCGGCAAACTGGCTTTTTTGATCGTTACTTAAGTATTCATTGCCAATGTTACGACCGCCAATGATGGTGATTTGCCGATCAAAGGTCATGCTTTTATTGTGCATTCGCCGATTGATTCTGGGCAGTCCGGTCAGATAGTTCAGCGTTTGCAATTTTCGGTGCATGAGCGGATTGATGATACGAACGGCAACGTTGGGGTGCTTGGCAAACCGAAGCAATTGCTGATCGAACTGAGCATTATTGTTAAAATCGTCAAGTAACAGCCTGACGATCACGCCGCGCTCCGCGGCTTGCCATAAGTCTTTGAGTAACAGCTGACCTGATTGATCGTCATGCCAAATATAATATTGAACATCGATATTTTTTTTTGCCATTCCAGTCAAAATACTGCGAGCGGCAAAAGCATTGGCACCGGTGACGATCGGATGATAGCCGGACAAATCAGGATGGATATCGCGCTGCTCGCTGATTGCCGCCACCAAATTGTTATTGGCAGGAAGGCTTGTGGCATTTTTTTGTTGGATGCGCGGATTATTTTGGATCGGCTGCGCTTTTTGGTCTTGATAAAGCGTTGCCACTTTTGCGGTGAGCGCTTGGCTTTTGGGCAAATGCGGCTGGCTTGGCAATACCTGACAAGCGCTAAGACCAAACGCTAAGCTTAGCCAAAGGCTTTGGGCAAGGCGACTTAATAAGACAGAGCAGCTTGGCATAGCGCAGTGACCTTTTTAGGCAAAAATAATTTTAAACAAAAACAACGAAATGCTTCTATTAACACTGAGGGCTAATTTGAGCGTTTATACTTTAATTATTACGATGATCTCATCAATTTTTTGGAGTTGTCATCTCATCGCTGATGATAACTTGGCTCCAATTTTCCAAAAACTTAATAAATTCAGAAAAATCTGCCGACCCTGCTTCAACTTGATTGCTAGCAGCGCGCATAAAGCTGGCAACCGCTGCCATCACGGGTGCAGGAAGTTTGGCTTGTTGCTGCAAATCAGTGGCAATGCCGCAATCTTTTGCCATCAAATCAAGCGTAAACGTTTTTGGAAAGCTGCGATTGACAATGCGATCGGGGAAAGTGGCGCTCGAGGCAAAGCTTTGACCACTTGAATGATTGATGCAGGCAAGCGCGGCGCTTGGGTTGACGCCATGCGCTTTTAATACGCTCAGTCCTTCACCAAGCGCCCAGCTGTTGACCGCAAATAAGGTATTGTTAATCGCTTTAACCGCAAAGCCGCCACCACTTGCGCCGACGTGCTCGATACGACCGGCAAAGCAATCAATCGCCGGATAAGCAAAATCAAGCGCTGACTTGTCACCGCCGACCATGACGGTCAGCGTACCATTGATTGCGCCAATCGTTTGTCCTGATACGGGGGCGTCAATAAAATGACTGCCCAATTCTTGCAACGTGTTTGCCGCCGCGATAGCTGATTCAGGGACGCCACTGGTGCAATCGACCCAAACGCTGCCCTTTTTTAAATAGGGCTTGGCGCGCTCAATAAGCTCTGCGGTTTGCGCGCTCGTTGGGACACAAGAAAAAATCACATCAGCGCTCACCGCCGTTTCAAAATCGACCGCTTTTGAGCCAAACTCGCTTTCGTGCTGATTGGCTTTATCAAATTTGCGATTCCAGACCATCACTGAGTCAAAGGCTTTGACCAGATGCCCTGCCATAGGATATCCCATGGCACCAAGCCCTAAAAAGCTGACCGACGTTGGAGTTTGAGTAGCAGTTTGAGTGGTCATGACAATCCTTATCGACTATAAAAATAAGTAAACCTTGAGCAAATACGTTTTGGCGTTTAAAAATAGTAGCGATTTCATTTTGACAAATAAAAATAACCAAAAATAGCCACGATCGCCAGCGCCGCTAAGCTTAGCAGGACTTAAGACTTATGCCTATGATAAATACGTTACTTTTCTTAGCTTGCTAAGATAACCGTCTAAATTTATCAAGCTGAGCACTATTTTATGACCGTTTTGATTTAATAAGGAGACGGCAAAATTTTACGCATAAGACGATACGCAATAAGCCCTTGCGTGCTATGATAACCGCCACTATTTTTGATTTTCTTTTAAGCTGAAACGGACGTTTTATCCAAAATTTTTAGCGTGTTAACCCTTAATTTTGGAAATTAGCGGTCGGAATTACCACACAACAACTATCATTAGGGACGATTATTTTGACTTCGCAATTTGATGAGGCGCTAGACCTCAACTGGCAAGATGACGCTTTAGATTTAAGCTTAGATTATGGCATGCAAACCATTGCCGTTCGTGCAGGGCAGCACCGAACTGATGAGGGCGAGCACTCCGAGCCGATTTTTACCACCAGCTCGTACGTTTATCAGTCCGCAAGCGATGCTGCTGCTCATTTTGATGGCAAAAAGACTGGCAACGTTTACTCGCGCCACACCAACCCAAGCGTTCGCACCTTTGAGCGCCGATTAGCGGCTCTTGAAAACGGCGAGCGCGCAGTAGCCACAGCGTCTGGAATGGGCGCAATTTTAACCATGTGCTTGGCGTATTTGAAGGCAGGCGATCATTTATTGGCGGCAAATCAGCTGTTTGGCTCCTCTATCGGACTGTTTAATGGCTATATGGTCAAATTTGGCGTTGAAGTCAGCTATGTTGACTGCTTTGACAACGATGCTTGGGCAGCTGCGGTTAAGCCCAACACCAAAGTTATTTATTGCGAAAGTCCAAGCAACCCACTCGCGCAAATTTGCGATATTGGTTTTTTAAGCAAGCTTTGCCGTGACAATAATATATTATTGGTTGTGGACAATTGCTTTGCTACCCCTGCCATTCAGCGACCGCTTGATCTAGGCGCAGACATTGTCATTCATTCAGCGACCAAATATATCGACGGTCAAGGTCGCGTTTTGGGCGGAGCGCTCGTTGGTAGCGATAAGCTTATGCAAGAGGCGTTCACGGTCGTTCGCTCAGGCGGCATCAGCCTAAGCCCATTTAATGCTTGGGTCATGACCAAAGGGCTTGAGACGTTAAAGCTTCGCATGCGTGCCCACTGTGACAATGCCAATAAAGTGGCTGAATTTTTGGTGAATCATCCCAGTGTTAGCCACGTTCATTTTTCAGGATTGCCAAATCATCCGTCACATAAGCTTGCCGAAAAACAAAACCATATGGACAATGCCTTTGGTGCGATTTTAGGATTTGAAGTGAAGGCTACGGAGAATCTGGACGAAAAATCGGCGGCTTGGCAAGTCATTGACGCGACCAAAATGATTTCAATTACCAACAATTTAGGCGATGCTAAAACGACGATTACCCATCCGGCAACGACGACGCATTTTCGCTTAACGTCAGAAGCAAGGCTTGAAGCGGGCGTGGGCGATGGCTTGATTCGCTTATCGGTGGGCTTAGAGGACGCCGACGACATCATTAAAGATTTGGCGCGCGGTTTAGACAGATTGGCGTAAGCGCGTTATAATTGAGCGTTTTTAGTTATTTTATCATCTTTATTTTATACCCTTTATTTTATTAAAAAGAGAGCATTATGAACATTCAAGCATTGATGCAGCAAGCCCAAGCGATGCAAAAAAAGGTCGAAACTAACGTTGAGAGCGCGAAAAAATCGCTTGCCAACAAAGAAGTCCACGCCGAAGCCGGAAGCGGTTTGGTAAAAGTCACCATGACCGGTCGCCATGTGGTCAAGCGCATCAGCATTGACCCAAGCTTGCTTGAAGATGAGCCGGACATGATTGAAGATTTGATTGCTGCGGCGATCAATGACGCGGTACGCCAAGCTGATGAATTATATGAAGAAACAATGGCTAGCGCGACTTCTGGCATGGGATTGCCACCTGGAATGCAAGGGCTGTTTTAAGTCCATTTTGGTAGTCAAGCAAGCCAAGTTAGGGTTGTTATTGGCTTAATTTGCCCCCATTTTAAGGTGATAATGTCACTTTGAGCATTGTAAATCATCACTTTAATTAAGGATGCAAAATTGCTTACTGCCAAATTTGATGAGCTGGTAAAACAGCTGCGAGTGTTACCCGGTGTCGGTCAAAAAAGCGCCCAACGCATGGCGCTGTATTTATTGACCAAAAAGCGACCGCAAGGTATTGCGCTGGCTCACGCTTTAGATGACGCCATGCGCGGCATCAGTGAATGTCAGCGCTGCCATAGCTTAAGCGATGAGCCGATTTGTCCGCTTTGCCAAGACCCAAGGCGCGACGATGGTCAGCTTTGTGTGGTCGAAACTGCCGCTGATGTGATGGCAATTGAGCAAACGGCAAACTATCGCGGTCGCTATTTTGTACTTGGTGGTCATTTATCACCAATTGATGGTATCAGCGCGGACGATTTAAACATCGATCAGCTGGTTCGCTATGTCACTCAAGCACCGATTGATGAGCTGATTTTGGCAACGGGAACGACGGTTGAAGGTCAAACGACCGCGCATTTTATTAGCGAAGCGGTTGGTCGTCATGTCAAAAAGGTCACAAGACTTGCCCAAGGTGTGCCAATGGGCGGTGAGCTTGAGTATTTAGACAGCATGACCCTTGGTCAAGCGCTACAAAATCGTTCCTTTTTATAACTTTTTTATTTTTCCGCTTTGTTTTTCATATAACGCAGGACACTTTTCCGTGACCGATGATTTAGCCCACTCCCAAGCTGACCCAAGCGATACGCCATGTTTAGTTGAGCAAGCGATCGCGTTATCACCACAAGCCGCAGATATTGATGATTTGCTTGATTTGGCAGAAGAGACGCCGGTGATTTGGGTTCGTGAGCAGTATCAGCTTGCCGAGGTCATTGAAGATTTGGCAACTTGCGGTCGCGTCGCGCTCGATACGGAATTTATCAAGCGCGATACCTATTACCCAAGGCTTGCGCTCGTTCAGTTAAATACCGGTAAGGCGATTTATTTACTTGATGCGCCAAAGCTACCGCTTGCAGAGTTTTGGCAAGCGGTCAGTGAGGTCGATATTGCCATTTGGCATGCTTGTGGCGAAGATTTGGGGATTTTTTATTTATTGTCCGGTTGTCCGCCGCTGACCAATATTTTTGATACCCAAATTGCCTTGTCGTATTTGACCGGTCAGCTGCAAATGGGCTATCAGCAAGCGCTTGCCGATATTTTAGAGATGCATATTGATAAAGAGCACAGCCAATCGGACTGGCTGATACGACCGTTATCGGATGAGCAAGAGCAATATGCGATTGATGATGTTCGCTATTTGCCCGCGCTGTATTTGGTGATTGAGGCGCAGCTAAAATCAAGCGGACTTTATAATTACGTTTGGGAAGACTGCCAGCTTTATGCCGCTGAGCTTTATGATATTCAGCAGGTTGAAGATGATGAGATGTATTTAGGGCTTGCCGATTATCGCTATACTGGCGAGCAATTGGCGATGCTGAAAGCCTTAGCAGCTTGGCGAGAAGCACTTGCGCGAGCCACCAATCAGCCGCGAACCTTTGTGATTAAAAAACAAGCCGTCCGCGAAATCATCACCGAGCAGCCAAGCAATTTGCGTGAGCTTGCCCATAAAACAACCATGCACCGAAGCATGATTCGTTTATATGGTGAGGAGCTTTTAAGCGTCATTCAACAGGCTAAAAAATTGGCGCCTGACCATCAGCCGCCGCCAATTTTGGCGCCTTATCGCTCAAAAGATAAAGCGCTTGCCAATGCTGTTCAAGATGCCATCAAAAAGCAGGCGGCTTTGCTTGGGGTTCCAAACAATGTCTTAATGCGTAAAAAATGGCTCAATGAGCTTTATGAGGTGATCGCAACCGATCAGCCGATAGCCAATTTGCCAGAAGGCTTGAGCGGTTGGCGCCTTAATTGGGTAGTTGATACGTTAATTCCGATCATTAACACCCATAAAGACGAGCTAAAATTGGGAATGGGCGTGATTTAGCTCATGACTCATGCTTGAAATAGCCATGCTGTAAAAAATAGGCAGTTTGGCTAGCAACTGTTTTATCTAGCAGCATTCCGGTATGCGATACCGGAAGGATCAAGTGGTCAGCTGCGCCATCAAGGCGAGTTTCAAACAAATAAACTGTGCCATCATGAATGTTATTTTCTTCTGACCAGTCGCTATTGCCATGCTGTTTTTTTTGATGGTAATTTAAAATCACTTGTCCCAAGCCTTTGGGTTTGGTTCCGGCAATGACCCCTAAGCACAATTTTGTTGCATCAAAAGGGGTAACCGTGCCATCAAGCGCTTCTAAATACGATTTTCCAACCAAAGGCGGTGCCAATCGCCAAGCGTAATCGGCACAAATACTGCCCAAATGTGGTGATCCAAGCGTAACGGCGCGCCCAATTTGCCACTTAGGAAACCTTGCTGCAAAATCACGAATGATTAATCCGCCCAAGCTATGACCCACCAAATTAATCGGCTGATTTGGATCATGATTTTGTTTAAGCCAAGCGTTCAGCTCATTGCTATGGGTGGCAATATCATGCTTTAAGCTTCGATAGCCAAATTGATGGGTATAAAAGCCGTGCTGATTTAAACGTTTTGCCAGTGGGGTCATCACCCAAGCAAATTGGTGCAGCCCGTGGATTAAAATGACGCGGTGGTTGCTCATAACTGTCCTTTTTTAATATCAAGTTATTATAGCCCAAGCCAAATAACAATAAAAAATTGAGCCAAAAAAACCTTCAAGCCAAAGCTGACTTGAAGGCCGTGTAATCAACCAATAAGGAATTGAAACTTATATGTAATTTTCAATGCTTGGGCAAGAGCACATCAAGTTTTTGTCGCCATAAGCATCATCAACGCGAGCAACCGTTGGCCAAAACTTATGCGCGCGGATATAAGCCAGCGGGAAGGCCGCTTCATCGCGAGTATACGGATGCGACCAGTCCTCAGCGGTAATCATTGAGGCGGTATGCGGCGCGTTCACCAGTGGGTTGTCCTCAAGTGTCCAGCCATCATCGCCTGATTTCACTTTCATGGCTTCAGCTTTGATGGCTTTAAGCGCATCGATAAAGCGATCAAGCTCTTCTTTGGATTCAGATTCGGTCGGCTCAATCATCAGCGTTCCTGCAACGGGGAAGCTCATGGTCGGCGCGTGAAAGCCATAGTCCATCAAACGCTTGGCAATATCGCTTTCGCTGATACCAGTTTCATCTTTAAGCGGCCGAATATCAATGATACATTCGTGAGCGACTTTGCCGTTTTTGCCCGTATAAAGCACAGGGTAGTCATCTTTTAACTGATGGGCGATGTAGTTGGCGTTCAATAGCGCAACTTCGGTCGCTTTGAGCAAACCGTCGCGACCCATCATGGCGATATACATCCATGAAATCGGTAAGATACTCGCTGAACCATAAGGCGCTGCTGATACCGCTGAGAAATCCTTTGGCGCGTTAAATACCGGTGCGACCACATGGCTTGCTTTAAATGGTGCCAAATGCGACTTCATGCCGATAGGTCCCATGCCAGGACCGCCGCCGCCGTGTGGGATACAAAAGGTTTTATGAAGGTTCATGTGCAAAACGTCCGCGCCCACATCCGCAGGCTGCATGATAGCGACCTGAGCGTTCATGTTGGCGCCATCCATATACACCTGACCGCCATGCTCATGGATCAAATCACAAATTTTGCGGATGCCTTCTTCAAACACGCCGTGGGTTGAAGGGTAAGTGATCATGAGCGCGCCTAAATTTTTGCTGTGCTGCTCACATTTTGCGGTCAAATCTTCAATATCAACGTTACCGTTGTCGTCCGTATTGACCACGACTACTTGCATTCCCATCATCATTGCCGTGGCAGGGTTGGTGCCGTGAGCTGATCTTGGGATCAAGCAAATGTTGCGATCCGTTTCACCCAAAGACTCATGATAGCGGCGGATAGCAAGAAGCCCTGCGTACTCGCCCGATGCGCCTGAGTTTGGCTGCATTGAGATGTCATCAAAACCGGTGATGGCTTTTAATTGATCTTGTAAGCTATCGATCATGGCAATGTAGCCGCCCACTTGATCGCGCGGCGCAAACGGATGAACGTTGGCAAATTCAGACCACGTGATCGGTAGCATTTCGCTGGTTGCGTTCAGCTTCATCGTGCAGCTGCCAAGCGGGATCATGCTGCGGTTCATCGCCAAATCTTTATCTTCAAGCGACTTTAAGTAGCGCAGCATTTCGTGCTCGGTATGGTGCGAGTTAAAGACCGGATGAGTCAAAATATCATCGCTTCGTAAGTGATCAGCACTTAATGACACGCGAGCTTCAGTTGGCAAATCATGCGCTTTATTAACAAACAATTGCGTTAAAATATTAAAATCGGTGGCATCGCTGGTTTCGCTAAAGGCAACGCTGATTTTGCTGTCACCCACGCGCCATAAGTTATAGCCACTGTTGTCCGCATTTTCAAAAATTTGAGACGCCAGTTTTTCAGAACCGCAGTCCACCAAAACCGTATCAAAAAACTGATTGTGAACAACGCTTAGCTGATCATTGCTTTGATTGTTGATCACGTCGGCAAACGCAGTTGCCATCGCATGAATCCGCGTGGCAATGCGTTTGATGCCTTCAGGACCGTGATAAACCGCGTACATTCCTGCAAGGTTGGCAAGCAAGACTTGTGACGTACAAATATTGGAGTTAGCTTTTTCGCGGCGAATGTGCTGTTCGCGAGTTTGAAGTGCCATTCGTAGCGCAGTGTTGCCTTGGGCATCTTTAGATACGCCAATGATACGACCGGGCGCTGAGCGTTTGGCTTTATCTGAAAAGGTAAAGTAAGCGGCGTGAGGACCCCCAAAGCCCATTGGGATACCAAAGCGCTGGGTGCTACCAAGTGCCACATTCGCACCCATATCGGCAGGCGATTTGAGCAGTACCAAGCTCATGATATCACTTGCAACGCTGACATAGGTTTTATTTTTCTTAACGTCAGTGATGACGTCAGTTAAATCTTGAACGTCGCCTTCTTTACCAACGTATTGAAAAAGTGCGCCAAAATAATCGCCGGATTTTGCCGTTTCAAAATCGCCAACGACCACATCCCAACCAAAATATTTGGCACGGGTTTGGATCACATCAAGGGTTTGCGGATAAACGCGCTCATCGACAAAAAAGCTATTTGATTTGCTTTTACTGATACGCTTTGACATTGCCATGGCTTCAGCGGCGGCGGTTGCTTCATCAAGTAAAGAAGCGCCTGCCATCTCAAGACCGGTCAAATCAATACAAACTTGCTGAAAGTTTAACAGAGCTTCTAATCTGCCTTGAGAAATCTCAGCTTGATAAGGCGTGTAAGCGGTGTACCAGCCCGGATTTTCAAGGACATTGCGCTGAATGACCGCAGGCATACGAACTGGCGCGTAGCCTTGACCGATATAACTTTTGTTAACCGTGATGTCATCTGCCATCGCTCGCAATTTGGCAAGCGCGGCATGCTCGCTCATGGCAAGCGGCAAGTCAAGCGCTTTATGAAGGCGAACTGGCTCAGGAACCGTGTCATTGATAAAGCTTGCCATGTCGTCATAACCGATGGCTTTTAGCATCACGGCTTGTTTGTCATCGTCTGATCCTAAGTGACGATAAACAAATTCAGTTTCGTTAAATAAGCCTTTAAATGAGTCAAAGGCAGCATGTTTTGCAGTAGTCATAAAAATCCTTGTTGCAAGAAAACTAAAAACGAACTATAAAATGAAATCAAGGTTGCAAATAAAAAGGCTGAGGGTTAAACGTAGTAAACAAATTGCCGCGACGTGATACGAAATTGATCATGATAAACGCCATTGTCCGCGCGCTCGCCTGCGGCAATCATCATAACAATATGGTGATCTTCGCCCAAATTTAGCAGATCTTTCATCGCAGGCTCATCAAAGCCGCCCATAGCGCAGCTGTCAAAACCGTACGCACGAAGTGCTAGCATCAAGTTTTGGGCGGCAAGTGCCGTATTGTTGGTTGCCCAATTTTTGACGTCATCAAAGGTATAATAAGGCGATTTTATCGGACCTTTAAAGCGGCGGATGGCTTGAGTAGCGCCCCATTTGGCAGCCGTCATCACATTCATAGGTCCTCGTAAAAATTCCAAAGGCACCACTTTGTTATAGTAGTCTTTGACTTTTTTGGGAACGGGTTGAATAGGGAATTCGCGGAGCAGCTGTTTGGCGTTGTCATGCCAAGTGTCAGTTCTTGCCACCACAGCAATCAGCCGAGCTGCCGATTTTGCTGCGTTTTGATTCATGCAATTGCGAATGGCAGCTTGTTTTTTATCAACGCTATCAATCACATAAAATTCCCAAGGCTGCAAATTGCTTGAGTTTGGTGCAAGCATCGCAAGGCGCAGGCAATCATTAATAACCGCATCAGGGATTGGCGTATCGGTAAAGCGGCGAACCGAACGTCTTGACTCAACCACATTACAAAAGGCGGCAAGTTGCAACGCGGCTTGAGGGGCGTCTGAGGGTAAAACTGGTTGAGATTTGGCTTGGTGGTCATCCGGTGAGCCATTTTTTGATAAGCTTGAGCGTTCAAGATTATCAGGTCGCATAAGTCACTCCGGCGCAAAAGGGTAGTGGAATAAAGCAGTTTAGCGTTACTGTCAATGACAAGCTAAATTGCAAAATACTGCGATAGAATAGTTTACAGCTGCCAAAGCAGTTATCTTTGGCAGCTGCGACTTATAGGATAATAAATTTAAGCAACGCTTAAAGCTCGTTTTGATACTCATCAGCGCTCATGAGGGCTTCAAAATCTGCCATGTTTTCAGGCTTCATTTTAAAGAACCAGCCATCGCCATAGGGGTCTGAGTTGATGATTTCAGGATCATCTTCCAAGCTTTCATTGATCGCAATGACTTCACCGCTGATAGGGGCAAAAACATCAGAAGCGGCTTTTACTGACTCAACAACCGCAATTTCTTCATCAACGCTGATATTATCGCCAACATCTGGCAAATCAACAAAAACCACATCGCCAAGTAAGTCTTGAGCGTGGTCGGTGATACCAACGGTGATGGTGCCGTCGTCTTCTAATCGTAACCACTCATGGCTTGCAACATATTTAAGATCGGCTGGGATATTGCTCATGGGGTGCTCCTTTAAGGATGGTATAGTAAAACGTTAACTCAAAAATTTAGTCAAACTGCTGCTTGCCGTTACGAACAAAGGGCAAATCAAGAACGCGGACATCAACAAATTTGCCTTTACCGCGAAGATCGATTTGAACATGATCGTCTTTGGTCACATTGGCAGGAACGCGAGCAATGGCGATAGAGTTTTTTAAGCTTGGCGAGAAGGTTCCGCTGGTGATAATACCCGTTTGCTCATGATCTGTGCCTTGATTGATGGTCACCGTCATGCCTTCACGAAGTACGCCGCGCGTGGTAAGTAGCAGCCCCACTTGCTTCATAGCCGTGTTGTTTTCTTGGGCAGCTTTTTGACTATTGACCAGTGCTTCACGACCTACAAAATCACGATCATCTTTTAGCGCCAGCGTCCAGCCCATGTTGCACTCATAAGGGCTGATATTGTCATCCATATCATGACCATAAAGGTTCATGCCAGCTTCCATTCGTAGCGTATCGCGAGCGCCAAGCCCAGCAGGCTTAATGCCATTTTGTTTTAATAGCTCAAAAAATGCGGGGGCTTGGTCGTCAGGTAAAATGACTTCAACGCCATCTTCACCCGTATAGCCTGTTTTGGCAACAAACCAATTTTCGCCTTCAATCGTATCAAGAGCAGCGCCAACAAAAGGCTTTAATCCTGATAAGGTGTCTTGCCAAGAAGGTTTAGCTTGCGTTAATTTTTCAATCGCTTGAGGACCTTGAACGGCAATCATCGCCAAATCTAAGCGCTCATTGAGAGTCACATCAAAATCTTTGGCAACTTTTTCAAACTGCGCCATGTCTTTATCGCGGGTAGCGGCATTTGAGACGATGCGATAAGCGGTTTCATCTTCATTGGACAAATATACGATCAAGTCATCGATGATGCCGCCATTGTCGTTTAGCATGGGAGAATATAACGCTTTGCCAACGGTTTTGAGCTTATTCACATCGTTTGCCAAAAGCTTTTGTAGCCAAGCTTTGCTGTCTTTGCCAGTGACATCGACCACCACCATGTGTGACACATCAAACATGCCTGCATCGGTGCGAACCGCTTCGTGTTCATCAATCTGCGAGCCGTAATGGATAGGCAGCTCCCAGCCGGAAAAGTCAACCATTTTGCCGCTGCTGTCGACGTGTGACTGATAAAGCGGGGTACGCTTTGGGGTGTTCGCTGATTCCGTCATAACAAATCCTTGAATAAATCACGATTTTTTATCAAAATAATCGCGTTAACATTACAAGACGCCCCGTAAAAAAGCAACCGGAACGCGAAAAGGTGGCACAATACAAAGCCTTACCAAACTATCGCTTTGAGTTTGGCAATTGCCCTATCTGTCCTGTGACCTGAGATTTTCAATAGGCACATCGTGCCGTATTTTTTCCCCTTCGGTGGGTAAAAGCTGTTTTACCACTCTCCAGATTTGTTATGCCAATATGCTATGGCAACTGTTTTTCAGTCCTGAAACCTGAGCGATTGCTAGGGTAATTGCGCCTTCGGTGGTTTTATCGCGTGAATTTTTGCTTAGTTTCACCGCGGATAAAACGCTCTCCTGAAAAACGCTTTTATTATGAAACGTTCCTGAGCGTTTTACAAGCTGTCCGTCAGATTAATGCCAATAATTTGTGGATTTTTACTCAAAGCTTAAGGTCAAATTTTTTAATTCCAACTTGAAATTGTGCTAGGCTTAAGCTCACTGTGGACTTAATTTTAAATTAGGAAGCTTTATGCATTGTGATGTTTATAAATTTGCGCGCCATGACGACATGTACGTTTATATTGCGCGCCCCAACTATCCTAATGATGTTGATGAGATCACCGATTGGCTTTCTGTGTTGCCCAAAGACTTGCGGCAGACGTTAGGCACTGCCAAATTTGTCATGCACCTTGATTTGGCAACGACGCCAAAGCTTGCTCGGGTGGATAAGGCGGAGGTGATTGAAAAGCTTGAATCTCAAGGCTACTTTGTTCAGTTGCCACCGCCTGATGTTTTGCGCCGGCAAGCGGAGCTGCGCGCTCGGGCAGCGCAAGATAAAAAATACGATTAAGATGCTGTTTTTTTAACCATTGGGTTATAAGGTCTTGATAAAAAGCGCATTGCTAAAAGCTAAGATCAGTGAATCAAGATGCAATTTGCGCAAAAGTCGTGATAAACTAGCGGCTTACCATCGGCGTCTTGCCAAAAAGCGCGCCTTGCAACGGATAACAGTAGGTAGCTAAACGAGCATGGATTGGTTAAAAAGTATTTTACAAAGCTTGCCACTTGACGCCATCAGCGACATTTTAGGTGAAATTGTCATTTGGTGGAGCCAGATGGTCAAAGGCGTTCCGCCTGATGATTTGCCCATGTATGCTTATCTTGGTGGCGCCATTATTGTTTTGGCGCTTTGGGTGTTGGTCGCACGGATCATGCCAAAGCCTTTGGGCGGCATGACTTGGATGATGTTGTTTGCTGTGCTGCTTGCGCCTGGATCAGCGCTGGGAGATCCAAGCGTGATCGCTCCTGCCAGTATCAGCGTTGTTTATGCCATCATGATGAAAGATACAGCGCTGGCAATTAACAGCGCCATGCCGATTTTGGTGGTGCTGGTCGTTGGGATGTTTATAGGATTTGTTTGGCAATTGGTTCGCGGCGCGTTTGAATCCAGCCTTGATAAAGCCCGAATTCGTAGCCGCGAAGACACCAAAGCCAACTTGCAGCTGGCAGGTGGCAATTATTTGGTAAAAAAAATGGCTGAGCCAACCGATGCCATCGTTACGAAAACGCCTATCCAAAAAGAAGCTGCTAACGGTCAAGATGAAGCTAAGCTTTCAGAATCGCAAACGGTTAACTTGGTCAAAACTCGTAAAGATACCGCGATTACCGAAGCCGCTAACGCAGAAAAAGATTTAAAAGACAACTGATTGCTTAATTATATCGCAAAGTTTGATCAAAAATTTGATCAAAGAATGGCGTCTCATATTGGAATATGAACTTGGCTTAAATGATGTCAAAACGTAAGTCGATATTTTAAGATCACCTAAGCGATCTTTTTATTTGGCGGCAAGTTATCTCATTTTTAAAACGAAGTTAAACCCTAAAGAAGGCAGTCATTAATAGTACCTTCTTTAGGGTTATTTTTTAGCCTTTTATCTCGTTAATAAGCCATCATAAAAAATCAGCCGTACTAGTACGGCTGATTGGATAAAACTAATCGGTTACGATTGTAGCTTTTAAAAAGGATGGCTTAGTAAACGGGGCGGTTCCAAGCATCACGGATTGCAGGACGGGCATCTTCCCAAGCCAATCGTGAATCGCCGCGATGGGTATTCCAATCATTAGCAAGGCTGCTTTCGATCACTTCAAATGGCTGATCGCGACCATAGCGTTTGCGCTGCTCATAGCCATAAGAGTAGGCACGGCGATAGTCGGTATCATAGTCGTATTGTGAATTGTAATAATTGGTCGTGTTGTACTGCGAGCGCCAGTAGTTGTCTTCATCGGCATTGCCTTCAAAGGCGTTAGCTGCAGCGTTACCTGCACTTGCGCCAACAACTGCACCAATAGCACCGCCTGCTAGCGAACCAATAGGACCACCTGCGGCACCAATAGCAGCGCCAGCAGCAGCACCACCGACCATTCCTGTACCACTAGCTACTGGGTTAGATTCTTTTTGCGTCTCATTAGGATCAGTTGGGTTCACTGCTTCGCCAACTTCTTGACCACCAGCGCCACCGACCGCTGCACCAGCTAAGCCACCAACTACCGTTCCAATTGGACCTGCAACTGAGCCAACTGCTGCTCCTGCTGCTGCGCCACCGAGAGCGCCAGCGCCACTTGCCATTGGGTGAGGTTTTTCATGAGCTTCTTGGATATCCGTTGGGTTGACGATTTCACCAGCTTCATGACCAACTTTACTTCCTGCCATCGCACCTACTGCACCACCAACAAGCGTTCCAACAGGACCTGCAACCGAGCCAACGGCTGCGCCTGCTGCGGCACCACCTAATGCGCCAGTTCCCGTTGCTACAGGATGCGGCTTATCTTCATCATTATAAGCGGTTCCTGCAACGTGCTGACGAGCGATCGTTTCTTGAGGATAAGGGCGCGGCTCATAAGGCTGACCGGTCATTCGAGCATTGGTTTTGTCCCAACCATCACGAACCATATCACGAGCTTGAAGCCAAGTCATTCGTGAGTCACCTTTGACTTCATTCCATTTGCGCTCAAGATCTGACTCAGCATCTTCAAAGCGAGTTTCCGCTGGATAATGAACGCGTGACGCATAGCCTACGGCATAGGCTGGATGATAATCGGTTTCGTAGTTGTAGTCGGCGTTATAATAAGGTCTTGTGGTGTGCGTTTCTTGCCAGTAGTCGTATTCAACCGTTGGGTCTAGCATCTCGCCTGCAGAGCTGCCAGCCACGCCGCCAACTACCGCGCCAATGGCGCCACCAATAAGCATACCAAGAGGACCGCCAACCGCGCCAATCATTGCGCCAGCTGCCGCGCCACCTGTACCGCCAATTGCTGTGCCAATAGGATGTGATCCTGGCTCACCAGTGATTAAATCTGCATTGTCGTTGCCATGAATGTGATTGTTTTCCATAATGTCTATCCTTTTTCCTGCAAAATTATCATTATTTTATTATTGCTTTGTTGATCAGCTGCCGTTATTAAATAATGGCTTTTAAATCAAAGCTAAATCGCAGTTATGATTTTAGCAAGGTTCAATATAGCAGTATCTTTTCCAAAATTTGTGGCAAGTCGCGATAACATCCACAGCATTTGAGTAAATGAGGTTACTTGATTGCGCCATATTGTTAACCAAATCCTCTAGTAAAGTTAACAAAAATCTGCTTAAGATAATTTATTGTGAATAATCAAAGGGATAATAAGAAAAACTAGATCATTTAAACGATTCTTATTAAAAATAATTTCAATAAAATTTAAGGCAAATTAAGATTAAATTAATCTATTTAAAATCCGATTTGGTTGACGCTTATCCAAAACCTGAGACTAATCATCGACTTTGTAAGCAATTATTGTTACCCTAACGGCAATCGTTAAATGGATGTGACCTAAGCGTTAAGCGATCACAGCGTGAACTCCCAAATTGTGACCTGAGATATTTATGATGACCAAACCTTCTTATCTTTATCTTACTTTATTGCCGATTTTATTTTTAGCAGGATGTGCCAGTCAGCAGCAAAGTCAAGTCCCATCAAAGCCTGTTCGAAATGTCAACGTTCAAATCACCGAAAATCAAACCATCCAAAAGCCAAAACCTGTGGTGGTCAAACCTGTCACGCCCAAGCCTGAACCAAAAACGTATTATTCAAGCTTTGAGGATTGGAAAGCTGATTTTAGTCGCCGCGCTATTGCTTCTGGACAAAATCCGTCGGACGTTCAGCGGTTATTAGCCTCGGCTTATTTAAATCAGCAAGTGATTTCTTTGGATTCAGGTCAGCCTGAATTTTCTAAAATGCCTTGGGACTATGCCGACTCTGCCGCCTCTGATGGCAGAGTCAGTACGGGTCGGCGCAAATTTGCCGAGCAAAGCTCATATTTATCAAGCCTTGAGTCGCAGTATGGCGTCAACGCCGAAATCGTCGCGGCAATTTGGGGAATGGAGTCATCCTTTGGCGCGGTGACAGGAAGCAGCTATTTGCCAAGCGCTTTGGCAAGCCTTGCTTATGATGGTCGTCGCCGTGAGTTTGCTGAAGCTCAGCTGTTGGCATTGATGACGCTTCTTCAGCGCGGCGATGTGCCGTGGTCGCAGCTTGATGGCTCTTGGGCAGGTGGCATGGGTCAAACGCAATTTATCCCTGAAACGTGGTTAAAGCAAGGCGTTGATGGCGACAATAATGGTCATAAAAATCCATGGTCAACTGCCGATGCGTTAGCCTCTACCGCCAACTATTTGAGCAATTCTGGCTGGGTTCGCGGATTGGCACCATTTTATGAAGTCAGGTTGCCAGCAAGCTTTGATTATTCAACTGTGGGAAGCAAGCTTCCTGCCACGCGTTGGGCAGCGCTTGGCGTTGATACCATCGATGATGTATTTTTAGATGCCAATACCCAAATGGAGCTTTGGCTTCCGGCAGGAAAAGAAGGTCCTGCGTTACTGTTAAGCCCGAATTTTGATGTGATTAAAGTCTATAACAACTCGTCAAACTATGCGCTTGGGGTCAGCCTGCTTGGTCGTGCCATCGCTCGTCAGCCCGGTCTGCGCCAATCATGGCCGCGTCATGAGCGACCATTGTCGACCACGCAAGTCACTCAGCTACAAAATCGCTTGACCCAAGCAGGGTTTGATACCAAAGGTGCGGATGGCATCATCGGTACCAACACCAAAAAAGCCTTTCAGCGCTGGCAATCGGCAAACGGTCAAATTCCTGATGGCTTCATCACTCAGCGCAGTGCAGGAGCATTGACCTCGTGGTGAGCCGCTTGGCAGCAACCATTTTTTAGCAGCCCTTTTTGGCATCAGCAAAAATATCAGTATTTACAAAAAAAGCCCTAAGCGTAGGGCTTTTTTTATATTTTGAATCAAGTAAGCTAATTGTTAATTAGCAACGCCTTCGAGCAACTGAAATGGAAAGGTAATCACGTCAAAGGCTAAAGCAAACGGCAAAAGGACAAGCTTTTGAGCGCCGCTTTTACCGCGACTTTGGATGACATCGTCTTGCTGACTCATGGTATAAAAGCTGACAGAATACGGTCGGCTTAACGGTCGATATTGACTTTGGATCAATGCCAAATTGTTCACTGGCGGATAAATCACGCCTTTAATCGGAACGTTAAAACAAAAGCGCTGCGCTAAAATTCGCTGATCACTGCTCGTGGTGCAATCTTGACCGCCATTTTGCAAAAAAAACTGATAATCGCGGCGTTGAAACTCGTCTTTGAGTTTGGCGTAAGACAGCTTCATGGTGCCTTGAAAATGACCATCATTATTGGGCACTAAAAATGCCATCTCATTGTCAACTTGAATATTTTTTGGCGAAAGCGTGGTGAGCATGGTTGTCATTTCGCGACCGCCATCGGTTAACACATAACTGTTTTTATTGCCCACAATGACCATGCTGGCATTGGGTAAATTTGGCAACGCTTGCGCTGGGCGACCAAAAGCAATAATGCTGTCCTCGCTCAGCACAGTTTTGACCGTTTTACTTACGGTACGGTTGTCGCTTTCAAGTAGTGAGCTGGTGGCGCAACCAGACCCTGCCAAAATTGCTGCGATGGAAACCCCAATCATCGCGGATTTGGCAAATGGCAAGGTGGATGGTGTATCACTCATAGCAGCGTTTTCATTAGGATTAGTTGCTCTCATAGGATTGATTAAAGCGCTTGTTTTTGGCGCAAGTTTTTTATTAGGCTGCTTATCACTGTTTAAAACGGGATTGGTCATGATCAAACCTCCTTGTTGCCTTAAAGCCAAATGAGCTTAACGTTCACTTATCCTACCGTGGTTCATTGACTTTTGGCTAGTGAATTGTTTATTTCTCACATTTTATTACGCGATCAAAATTGGGATTTAATGATTTGGGAAGGATGACTTGAACGTTAAAATAAAAGTGGCTAAAACGCACCCTGACAGCGCGCCAAACGACCATAGCAAAGCCATGCAAAGAGATTATGAGCAAATTATACAATCCATGCATGAAGATATGATGTCAGGGATTCAAGCTGCCGATCCGGATTTGGCTTTTGTCAAAGGTATGCTTTCGCATCACAAAGGCGCCGTTGCTATGGCAGAGGTCGAGCTAAAATATGGCAAAGATGACAGCATGAAAAATCTTGCCAACGCGATCATTAGCGCCCAAAAGCGTGAAATTGAGCAGATGGAAAAATGGTTGGCTGACCATTCATAATGTAATGGCTGATCACTAATCAGCTAATAAATATTAACTGAGGTTTAATAAAAAAAGCTGAGCGTCGTCTCGGCTTTTTTATGGCTCAGTTTAAGGACAGCTTTTAAAGTTATCCGCAATAAACCGTTTTAATGCTTTATACTGTCTGAAAAATAATAAAACTTTTGCCGTCAAATTGAATGACGATCATTTTTATTAAAACAAGGACAAGCGCTATGGCAAAATTTTTGAATACCAGTGGCACAACGTATCATTTAGAAGAATTGATTAAAAATGCCTCGGACAGACTTATTATTATCAGCCCTTATTTAAAGCTCAATGAGCGCATTAAAGAGCTGTTAGAAGACAAAAACCGGCTAAAAATTGACATTCGAATCGTTTATGGTAAAAATGATTTGCACCCTGAAGAAATCAACTGGCTTAAAAATCTAAGCTTTATCCGAACCAGTTTTTGCAAAAATTTGCATGCCAAATGCTATCTGAACGAAAACGAGTGCATTATTACCAGTCTCAATCTTTATGAGTTTAGCCAAGTTAATAATAATGAAATGGGCGTGCTAATTTTTCGCGATGAGGACAGCAAGCTTTATGCCGACACTTACGAGGAAGCTCAGCGCATCATCCGAATCAGCGATGAAGTCCGAATGTCACTTGAAAAAGTGGGCGAAAAAGACGTTGCAAAACCCAAAACGAACCATAAAATCAGCAATGACAATAAAACCAATAACGATAATAAAGACAGCAGCAATGACGCCAATTCAGACGAAGCGCCCAACTATAGCAAACTGACCACCGCCAAACTTGCTACAAAATTGGGAATAAAAACGGCAGAACTCAATGAAAAATTGTTTGCCGCAGGTTATCTTGAGGAAAAAGATGGCGAGATGGTATTAACCGACGCGGGAGCTGCCGTAGGAGAAATGCGCAAAGGCAGATTTGGCAGTTATTGCCTTTGGGATGCCGAATTGAGCGTTTAAAAGTAAGCTTTGTTTTTAAACTTTCTAATGTCAATTGGGGAATATCAGGATTACAATCGATCACAAGACATTCATAACCAATTTGGTAAGATAATTTTTGAAAAATGTTTTAGCATGAAAAATACAAATTAAGTTAACTAATAATAGTAATTATTAAGTGCATCTTTTTTGCAACAATAACCAAACGCCAGTTTTGGCAATTTTTATAAGGACACAATTATGGCACATTTACGATTAGGCGATACTGCCCCAAACTTTGACGCCAGTACCACTGAGGGCGACATCAACTTTTATGATTGGGCAGGGGACAGCTGGGTGGTGCTATTCTCGCATCCGGCGGATTACACGCCAGTTTGTACCACAGAGCTTGGTCGCACTGCTGCCCTAAGCGGCGAGTTTCAAAAGCGCAATGTCAAGCCCATCGCATTATCGGTTGATAGCCTTGAAGACCATCACGGCTGGATCGGTGATATTGCTGAGACTCAAGGCACAGCGGTAAACTTCCCAATCGTTGCAGATCATGACCGCAAAGTTGCCGATCTTTATGACATGATCCATCCAAACGCTGATAATACCGCCACCGTTCGCAGCGTTTTTATCATTGATCCAAAAAAGAAAGTTCGCCTAATTTTGACCTATCCTGCCAGCTGTGGTCGTAACTTTAACGAAATTTTGCGCGTGATTGATGGCTTGCAATTGTCCGATGAATATAACATCGCAACCCCAGTAGATTGGCAAGACGGCGATGACGTGATCATCCCACCAAGCGTTAAAAACGAAGACATTCCTGCAAATTATCCAAAAGGTCATACAGAGATCAAGCCCTATTTACGGACGACGCCTGCGCCTAACAAATAATGATTTACTGATTTTTCAATAAAAGCCCTATAACCAAAAGTTATGGGGCTTTTACGATTTTTTACCACGAGATTCACAGCGTTTGCTATGATGATCAAAGAGCAGACCAATAATAATAAGCTTGTTGCCTGTTCATAAATCATCCCTATCAAGGCAGCAATTATAACGGAAAGTTAATAACAAGGAGTGAAGATGAAAACATTATATGTCAGCCGAACCGCACCTAATCCAAGAAAAGCGCTCATTTTGCTTGCTTCAAAAGGTTTTGATATCGATGATATGGACGACTTAGAAATTGTCGATATTGATATTGCTAAAAAAGAGCACATGACTGATGCCTTTACTAAGCTCAATCCCATGCAAACGTTGCCTGTGATGACCCTCGATGATGGCACCGTGCTGAACGACTCGCAAGCCATTTGCGAATATCTTGATCGCGTTTATGGCGAGCGCTCAGTGATGGGAAATGACGTGGTTCAGCGCGCCCGAGTTTGCGCCATGCGCCGGACGGCAGAGTTTGAAGTGCTTTATAACTTTATGCTGGCTTTTCAGCACAGCCACCCTTCAAAAGCTGATCGCGTTGAACAATTCCCTGAGTTTGCCAAAGTTTCTGTTGATCGCGCCATTAAAGCCTTGCCTTATTTTGAAGATGCCCTTGAAGGTCGCGACTATTTGGTAACTGATCAGATGACTTTTGCTGATATCGTCTTTTATTTGGGGCTTGATTTTGGCAAGGTGCTCAAGGTCAACCCAAGCAATCATGGAACAAATATTGCACGATTTTATGAGCGAATGAATGAGCGCTTTAGCATCAATAAAATGCCTAAAGCTAAAGCAGAATCGGACAATTAATAAGTTAATCAATAAGTTAATTTTTAATCTATCTTGACGCTTATGTTATATAAAAATGGATGGCTGATTGGGCTGTCCATTTTTTATGACAATTAATTTTATGTAACTTAACTAGAGTTTAAGAAAAATAATAGTGACGAACTCAAACATTTCGTTACTTTGAGGCTACAAAATTTACGATGATGAAGGTTATAGTGAACGGATGATTTAAATGGCAAAGCGTTTAAGAAGGATTAAAAGCTTTTTGAACCATATCAACTGTATTACGTCATAAGGGTAAGAAAATAGGTAGAGTGATGATGCCAACGATATCTCATATTTTAATGCCAAGCCTGATAGCGCTTGGGCTAACGCTAAGTGCTTGTCAAAAGCCTGAGTCAACTTCGCCAAATCAAACCACGGATAAGGGCGCTGAAATGACCAAAAATGCTGAAACCTCAGACAGCACTTTGAAAAATGCAGAAGTTGCTTCATCAACTGATCCTGTGGCAGAGAATGATAAGGGACTTGCCACTGAGCTACCTCGTTATCGCTGGACGCTTTTGGAAGCTTCTGATAGCAACAAACGTCCTATTCGTGATTTACTAGACGTTAAAGACAAAGTGGTGCTTAATTTTAACAAATACCATGGTCAAGACTCGCTTAATTTTAGCGTGGGCTGTAATACGATGAGCTCTGCTTATCAGCTCAATAACCAAACATTAACCATTGAAGAGGTCATGAGCACTAAGATGCTTTGTGATGATCTGAATGATGCGGAAAACAAGCTTAATGAGCTCATGCAAGGTAACATTCAGATCGCTTTGGACACGGCTAAAGATAGCGAATCACCAACGCTCACGCTGATCACTCAAGATAACAGCACGCTGATTTGGTCAGGTCAACTTACTGCCGAAGCCAAATATAACACCAATGGTGAAACGCTTTTTTGGGCAGTAAGCGCCGATACCAAGCCTTGTCCTGACGATGCTGCTAAACAATGCTTACAAGTAAAATCCATCGATTATAACGATGAGGGCATCAAAACGGGCGAAGGCAAATGGATGACATTTTCAGGAACTATTGATGGTTATCAGCATGACGATAAAAATGATGAAGTTTTAAGGCTTCAGCGCTACAAAACCGATGAGCCGAACAGTACAGATGGCTATGCGTATGTTTTAGATACGGTCATTGAAAAATCGGTAAAATCTGTAGATAAAAAATAAGCTTTTGATTAGCGCTTTTAGCTTGTTATTAACATTTTAAATAAAAGCGCTTTAATCAAACTGACTTATTAGAAAATTAATTAACTTAACAAAGTCATTAGCTTAACAAAATTATTAACTTAACTGTGCCAAATCTTCTTCAGAAAGTCGCCAGCGCCCTTTTTTCTTAGAGGTGCTGCGACCGCGAAGGGCGCTATTTAAAATCAGTTTATTCATCGAATGGCTTGAATGCGCGTGACAAATCGCGCAGGCAAGACCATCTGCGGCGTCCGCTTGCGGTACGATATCCAAGCTTAAAATCCGGCAAACCATCTCTTGAACCTGCTCTTTTGCTGCCGCCCCATAACCGCAAACGGCCTGCTTGATTTGCCTTGCGGTGTATTCTGACACTTCCAAATCAAGCGCCACCATTGCCGCGATTGCGGCGCCGCGAGCTTGCCCAAGCTTGAGCGCTGAATCTGGATTTTCTGCCATAAACACCTGCTCAATCGCTGCAAAAATCGGCTCATCAGCATATTTTTGATGATATTGAATGATCCGAGTTAACCCTTGAAAAATACGCTTTAAGCGCTCTGGCATCTCTTTGGTGTCGGTACGAATCGTTCCGGCATCGATAAAGGTGAGCTTATCGCCTGATTGCTGAATCACTCCGTAGCCGGTCATTCGTGATCCAGGATCGATGCCAATAATAATTGCCATAATGAATTACCTTGTTAAAAAATCTTTGCGCCTTATTTTAGCCATAAAGTTTTGAGGTTTACTTGCCTCAGCCGATCATCCAAGCTTAAAAATCAGCGCTAAGTTTGATAGTATAGCAAGCCGTCCCCATATTCATCTTTATTCACAGCAAATTTTTATCATTTAAACTTTTTATTTTCATTGCTTTTTTATTTACGCTTAGTTATAGGACGACACCTCATGGGTCAAATAGTTGGAATCGCCATCGTCTGGTTTATTATCGAGATGCTGCTTTGGTATTTAATTGCCCAATTTATCAGCGGTTGGTGGGTATTTATGTGGTTTATTATCGCCGCTGTCATTGGCGTGGTGCTGATTAAAAAAGCGATGGTGTCACTCAATCCGATGGCGCAGCAAATGAAAGCGGGCGGCATGATGAACCCTGCCATGCGCCCGCAAGAATCGACTATGGTAAAAAGCATTGCCTTAGCCGTGGCAGGGCTATTGCTACTGATCCCAGGCGTGTTAAGCGATTTGCTTGCGGTTTTGGTCATCTTGCCACCGGTACAAAAAAAGCTCAAAGACATGGCAAACAACTACGTCATGAACAATCAGCAAAAAATGATGGCAATGATGGCAAAGCAAATGGGCGGTCAAAATCCATTTGGTGGCATGGGCGGAATGGGTGGTCAAAACCCGTTTGGTGGCATGGGCGGCATGAACAACCAAAACCCCTTTGGTGACAACAATCCTTTTGATAATGCCAATAAAAATCCGTTTGGCAATGTGTTTAAACAAAACACCACCATTGATGGAACAGCAAAATCGGTTCAAAAAGAGGTCAAAAAAATCACCAAATCTGCTAATGACGAGTAATTTAAAATAGCGATTAAAAATTTATTGCCATAAAAAAAGCCCCTTAACTTTAGGGGCTTTTTGGTGGTAGTGTTAAGCTATCAAACTCGCTTTAAACTACCGAAATTAACAACCGGAGTACCGCCGTAAGATGGTGACCCATGAACCGTGAAGTTCAGGGCGGATACGTCACTGCTTCGAAAGGTTTCCTGAGTCACCAAAGGTGCAGGCATACACAAAAAAGCAATAGGTAGCGTATCCATTTAACGCATTATCGGCTCAGGGAATAACATCCACTAGCGAGCACTCCAGAATAGTTGCATCTTAACCAATGATTTAAGCCATTGCAAGTCGCAATTACAGATTGATAACGCCTTAATTGTTGAGGTAATGCTTACTTACGATTATTGAAATTTGATCATTAAAAAATAACGTGATTGCCTTGACATTCATTTAATAGGACGAGTTTGGGAGCAATTTTTCAGCTTTTTGGCAAATTATGGTAAGATCATCGTTAATTATTATCAACTGCTTTAATTAACCTTACGACTTATTTTTCAACGCCTTTTTGTGGTTATTTTCCCGTTCTATGAGGAGCACTCATTCATGAGCAGTCAGTCAAGTCAGCCTTCCCAAGATTCTATTTTTCAAAACTCTACTAAAAAAACCCCGCACGTTTTGATGATTTTAGATGGTTTTGGTCACCGTGAGGAGACTCAGGATAACGCTATTGCCGCCGCTAATACCCCCAATTTAGACCGAATTTATCAGCAGTATCCGCATGGACTGATTTCAGCGTCAGGCGAAGATGTCGGCTTGCCCGATGGTCAGTTTGGCAATTCAGAAGTGGGGCATATGAATTTAGGGGCAGGTCGGGTGCTTTATCAAGACTCAACGCGGATTTCAAGCGAGCTTGCCAACCGCGAATTTTATAAAAATGAGGCGCTTGTTGGCGCAATCAATGCTGCCAATGACAAAGGCGGTCGCGTTCATATCATGGGGCTGTTGTCCGATGGCGGTGTTCACGCGCACCAAGACCATATCGAAGCAATGTGCCATTCAGCGGTCGTTCATGGCGCAAAGCAAGTGTTCGTTCACTGCTTTTTAGATGGTCGCGACACCCCGCCCAAATCAGCGGACAAATACATCAACCGCTTGACCGATTACATTGATAAATTGAACGCCCATTACGAAGCCAACGTTCAAATTGCCAGCATGATTGGGCGCTACTTTGCTATGGACCGCGACAACCGTTGGGACCGCGTTCAAAAAGCGTATGAGCTGCTGACCGAAGGCAAGTTTGACCGCTGCGCCACCCGCGCTGATGGCGCCATTCAAGCTGCTTACAAAGCCCGCGAAACCGACGAGTTCGTCAGTCCAACGGCAGTCATCGAGCAAGGCGATAAGCCTGTGACCATCGATGATAATGACGCGGTTATTTTTATGAACTTTCGCGCCGACCGCGCCCGCGAGTTGACCCAAGCGTTTGTGCTGCCAGATTTTGAATTTTCAGGATTTGCCCGCCAAAAGCAGCCAAACCTTGCCGCATTTGTCATGCTGACCCAGTATTCTGAAGACCTTGCCAATAATGCAAACACGAGCGTGGCGTATTTTCCAACCTCGCTTGCCAATACCCTTGGCGAATATTTGCAAAACCAAGATAAAACCCAACTGCGAATTGCTGAAACCGAAAAATATGCCCATGTGACCTTTTTCTTTAGCGGTGGTCGTGAGGAGGAATATCAGGGCGAGACGCGAATTTTAGTGCCATCGCCTGATGTGGCAACTTATGACTTAAAGCCTGAAATGAGCGCCTTTGAAGTGACGGACAAACTGGTTGCAGCGATTGAGTCGGGCGACTATGACGTTTTGGTCGTCAACTACGCCAACGGCGATATGGTCGGTCATACCGGCGTTTTTGAGGCAACCGTCAAAGCCGTTGAGGCGCTTGATGCTTGCGTGGGTCGCATTGAGGCTGCCGTTTGTAAGATGGGCGGCGATTTGCTGATTACCGCTGACCACGGCAACTGCGAGCAAATGCAAGATTATGACAGCGGTCAGGTGCATACTCAGCACACCACCGAGCTTGTGCCCCTTATTTATATCGGTGATAAAGCCGTTAAAGTTCGCGCGGGCGGTAAATTAAGCGATATTGCGCCGACCATGTTATCACTTATGAAGCTTGAGCAGCCAAAAGAGATGACAGGCGAGAGCGTATTGACTGCGGCAAGCTAAGCAAATATGCCAATTTAAAATAATAAAAAAGGAAAGGTGAGTTTACCTTTCCTTTTTTTATGGAAAACTAATGAGAATATCGTAGCGCTCGATACGTCATGATAAGAATGACCGCCATAAAAGAGTATAAAAAATATTGGCTGGCGTGATTCATATTATTTTTCTCAAAGTAAAAATGTAGCAAAATCACAAAGAAAAATAGGAAGAGTTCTTTCATGTTAATTCCTGTATTTGGATTTTATATCTATTAAGGTGAATCCGTAATCTTATAGATTGATGATAACTAAGCCGTTTTATAAAATCTAAAAGGTTTTTTTATTCCTAATTTTTAATCTTAATTGCAATACTGCCATAGTCGCCGCCGCCTGATTAATGCTAAGGTAGCTTTATTTTGCCTTGTTGAGTGATGGAGTGTTATGCAACGTTCTGCCAAGCCGATTGCCGGTATTTCCCATTTTTTTAAACTGACAATGATGACGATTTGCTGTCAGCTGGCGATGACCGCTCAAGCTGACCCGCAGCCGCTACCAACTGCTTTGGATGTCAATACCAATCAGCGTATTATTCGCCGAGCCGCTGAGCTGCAAATACCAACGCCAAGCGTCAATCAGCCTATGAGTCAAAGTATTGATGACGATGATATGATTGATGCTGAGCCGGATTTAACCGCGATTGACGATGGCACGTTAGAGGACAGCTCGGCGGATGACATGGACGATACCGTCATTGAAGTGCCCTCGGAAGTCGCTCACGTGCCGCTCAATGCCATTTCCCCAAAAACGCTGAAAACTTTTGTGGCAGTGGTTGATTTGGTGCGCCGCGATTATGTGGATTTGGTCAACGATGAAACGCTGTTTAACAATGCCATGAGCGGAATGCTCACCAAACTTGACAGCCACGCGGAGTTTTTAGACTTTGATGCCTATCAAAACCTCAAAGCCTTTACCGAAGGCGATGTGGGCGATATTGGCATCAAGGCGCAGTACCGCGATGATTTGGGCTACTGGGTAGTAACCGAGGTCGTTAACAATTCGCCTGCGGATAAAAAAGGCATTAGTAAGGGCGATTATTTGCATCAAATCGGCGAGGTCAAACTTGATGAAAATAAAAACCCGAACGACATTGAGCAGCTATTGACAGGCGTTGCCGGATCGCAAATCGATGTGGTGACCTCAAAAGCTGGCAGACGCAAACAAGCAATCAGTTTGCAGCGCAATAATAGCCACCCGCAAACCATCAGCGTAAAGTTGGTGGATGGTTTGGTGGTGATTAAGCTGCCAGCGTTTCAAAATACCAGCCGCAATCAGATTTTGGAAAGCTTAACCAAGATTGACGCGCCGATATCTGGAGTGCTGCTTGATTTACGTGACAACCCAGGCGGCGTTTTGGCATCAGCGGTTCAGATTGCCAGCTTATTTATGGAAAATACTGAAGTGGTTCAAGTTAAAAGCCGCCACGATGATACCAAAATGCTGTCAACCAAAGGTCGAGCGGTTTTAAAGCCGCTGCCGGTGGTGGTGCTTCAAAATCGCTATTCGGCGTCGGCAGCAGAGGTGCTGGCAAGCAGTTTGCAATCGCAAAAACGCGCCACTATTGTTGGGGAGGTCAGCTACGGTAAAGGTTCGGTACAGTCGGTCATCCCGATTGACGACGATCACGCCGTGAAATTAACTGTTGCCCATTATCTAACGGCAAATGGCGCTCGAATTGAAAAGGTTGGCGTTCAGCCGGATGCAATTTTATCGGGAAGCGAGCGGACTTGGGAGCAGCAAGCGCTTGATATCTTACGCAAACAAGCCCAGCCAAACGGCATCCGCTTTGTTCAAGGTGATCAAGTGAAAAATTCAACCATGAAAAGTGACAATACAAAAAATACCAAAACCGACAGCGTAAAAAATTAGCGATGAATTAACAAAATGCTTAAAAGCAGTTTTAATTAACTGCTTTTAATATCTTCATCAATGTCCAGTTTTTTCATTCGGTATCGCAGTGAGCGAAACGTTGTTCCAAGCAGTTCAGCCGCTTGAGTTTTATTGCCGTCGGTTTGCTTTAACGCTTTGATAATCAGCTGTTTTTCTTGAGCTTGTAAATAAGCTTCTAATCCTGTTTGCGGCAAATCGTTGTCCTCTTCCGATTGTAAGTCCGCAATTGCGTTTTCAGGCGGTATATTTTCAAGCGTTATAAGCGGCAAATCCTCAAGCGATTGCGGATAAGCGGCATTGGGGTCAGGATAGGCGATTGTGCTGCGATAAGGGTGATCAGCGGCGTCAGTTGGCGCTTGCGCTAAAACAGGATCGACCATGTCATTGATTACCATGGATGGCGTTTGAACCGCTTCACTGATTGGCAATTCTGGCAGCCCTAATTGCTCAGCGTCAATAGCATCGGTTTCTGCCATTGTGATGGCGCGCTCAAGGATATTGCGAAGCTCGCGAACATTTCCTGCAAAATCGTGCTGCTGCAAGCGCTCAAAAGCAGCTTTGGTAAGCGTTGGCGTGTTGTCAAGTTGCCACTCTTTGGCAATGAGCGCCAAAAAATGCTGGGCAAGCGCTGGAATATCATCGCAGCGGGCGTTTAATGCCGGAAGTTTGACTTCAATAACGTTGATCCGGTAATACAAATCCTGACGAAACGCGCCTGATTGTACAAGCTGATTTAAGTCTTTATGGGTGGCGCTTAAAATCCGAATGTCAACGGCAACCTCGCGCGTATCGCCAATGACGCGAACGGTTTTTTCTTGAATGGCGCGCAGCAGTTTGACCTGCATGGCAAGCGGCAAATCTGCCACTTCATCTAAAAACAAGGTTCCGCCATTGGCTTGTTGAAATAAGCCTTGCTTGTCCGCGACCGCTCCGGTAAAGCTGCCCTTTTTATGACCAAAAAACTCCGATTCCATCAGCTCTGAGGGAATTGCGCCGCAGTTGACCGGAACAAAGGCGCCATCGCGGCGCGGGCTTAAATCGTGGATGAGCTTTGCCACCACTTCTTTCCCCGTTCCTGAGGCGCCTGCTAAAAATACGGGGGCTTGTGATCGCGCCAGCTTTAAAATGGTACGCTTTAGCTGCGACATAACTTTGGATTGACCAATTAAACGCTCATCAAGCATGGCTTGTTCAGGGCTTTTTTGCTTCACGGCAGGCTCAAAGTCTTGACGGATGACCTTGAGCGCGTTTTCAACGAGCAATCGCAGTCGCGGCAATTCAAGCGGTTTATTGACAAAATCAAACGCCCCAAGCTTGAGCGCTTCAATTGCCAAATCCATACTGCCATGGGCGGTAATAACGGCAATCGGCGTGCTTGAGGTGCGGCTCACGTCTTTGACCAGATCAAGCCCTGAGCCATCCGGAAGCCGTAAATCGGTCAAGCAAAAATCATACGAGTTGCTTTGCCAAAACGTCCGCGCCTGTTCAAGCGAGTAGGCAATATCGCTTTTGATGCCCATTTTGGTCAAGGTGATTTGCATCAATCGGCACAAATCCACCTCATCATCGACCACCAGCGCCCGTGCTGTCATAGCAACCCTCTTATCAGTCATAAATTACAATAGTTATCATTATTTGTCTTGAGCTTTTGGAACGATTAACCGAAAGCACGTTTTGGGATGGTCTTCGGCATACAAAAGCCGCGCATGATTGGCGCCGCTAAAGGCTTGCGATAAGTAAAGCCCAAGTCCCGTTCCAGCTTTATCGGTTGTAAAAAACGGATTAAACAGCTCATCTAAATGACTGCTTGGAACGCCCAAACCATCGTCCAAAATATCAATTATAACATCGTTTTGATGGCAATAAACTTCAATATCCACAGCGGCATTAGGGTGGGATTGAGCACTATAACGCAGACCATTATTGATAAGGTTGATCAAAATCTGCTCTAACTGATGCGCGTCAAATAAAATAGGCGGGCAGGGTTTTACATGCAAAAACACATCTTGCCCCAAAAAATAATTGCTTAAAAATTTGGCAAGCCAATCATCCAAATCAATCCGTTGCTGATTGGGCGGCTCTTGGCGTGACAGTTTTAACACATCCTCAATGATGCGATTGACGCGTTTGGTTTGATCAAAAATCATTTGATAAAGCTCGCTATTTTCGTCATTTGTTGCTTCATCAACGTCTTCAATGAGCAGCTGGCTGGCTTGTGAAATTGCTGCTAACGGATTGCGAATTTCATGAGCGATACTTGCGGTCAGCTGACCTAACGCGGCAAGTTTTAATTGCTGAGCGCCTGCCAGTTCGCGGCGCAAATCCTCAAGCAGCACCAACTGGCTTTGGTTTTTTAGCGGAATGATTTGCACGCGAAGCTTATCGATGATGGAATTTGGCTTTGCTGCCAGCTCATAAATAAAGCTGCGCGATTGACCAGCGGCAACCGCCAAGCAGCTCATCAGTAGCGCTGGGTGTTGATGGCTGATTTGGTCTTCAAAATAGCGCTTGGCGTCAGGCGCTGTAAGCAAAAGCGCTTTTTTATGTTGAGATAGCCAAGGAATGGTAAGCTTTGGGCTAAGCTTGGATAACTCCTCTGAAAGCAAGCTTTGCTTATTGTCAAACGCTGGGATATTAAGCAGCTGATAAGCGGCTTTGTTGGTCATAATAATTTGCTGATCGTCGATGACCATCACGCCACTGAGCATTTGGCTGATGACTTCTTGGTTGATGGCGTTTAAGCGCTGGACTTCTTCTGCTTGCCGCGCTGCCATTTTTTCAACTTGAACCAACCGCTGTGACACCGACCAACTCAAAAATCCAACCGCTAAAAAGCTGACCGAAATAAGAAGTGCATCCGCCAAATTATTTAAGCTCATGCTGTTGGCAATGGCATAAAAAAATTGCTGATAAATGACAAAAATGACCGCAAGCAGCGTAATAATCAGCGCTTGCGTGCCATGAAGCAGCATAAAGCTTGCCGCCACCACCACCATATAAAGCATGGTCAGCTGCAAATCAGGCGCGCCATTGGTATAAAGCAGCAAGCTTAAAATAATCACATCAAGCGCAAGCCCAAAAACCAGCTGATGTCGCGGCTGGCGCGTGACCACGTAAAACAGCGCAAATAAAATTAGGCTGATAATCACATAAAAGCTCAGCGCAGTTTGCTGAAGTAAGCTTGGCAAGAGCAGCTCATCATTGGCTTTGGCACCAACGTAGCTCATCAGTATAAAAAATAAGCTAACCACCAAGCGATAGCTGCTATAAATCAGCCCAAGACGGCGCAATTGTGGTGAGGGCAGGGTATCAGCTTGCTGCAAATACTCAACAATCGAGCTGATCACTCCTGATCCAATTATCTTTTTGGGCATCATATGGCGCTTAAGGGTCACTGTTTATGCTGAAACTTGAAATGGCAATTTGCTTTTAAATTTTTGGCAGGAAAGCTTTGGGATTAATAAAATTACGGCTGGATTAAACCATGACGGATCGCCATATGGGTCAATTTAACATCGCTATCTACCCCAACTTTTTCGTAAATTCGGTAGCGATACGTGTTGATGGTTTTGACGCTGACAAACAGCTGATCGGCGATTTGCTGCGGGCTTTGACAATTAACCACCATCATTGCCACTTGTTTTTCGCGATCACTTAACAAATCAAACGGTGAGCTGGCTTTATCAGACAACACCACATCCGCCAATTGCTCAGCGACATCATGACTAAAGTAGCGACCACCTTGATGGATTTTTTTGATTGCTCGAATCATCTCATCAAGCGGTGTGCCTTTGGTGATGTAACCATTGACGCCAGCTTTTAACAGCATCGACGGATAAGGCTGAGCGGCCATACTGCTCACCGCCAAAATCTTAATTCCCAAATCAAGCTGAACCAAACGTTTGGTTGCCTCAACCCCGCCGATATTGGGCATATTGACATCAAGCAAGATCACATCAGGCGTGAGTTGTCTGGCAAGCTTGATTGCCATATCACCGCTGTCTGCCTCGCCGACCACCTCAATATCTTGGCTGTCCGCCAACATTCGGCTGATGCCCATTCGCACCAAATCATGGTCATCGACCACCAATACTCGAATCATAATCACACTCTTAGCGACTGCTTAACTGGGTTATGGTCAATATTTTACCACCAACCACTCAAAAAGACGGGATAATTCCAATCTTAGCGTTATTTATCAACAATGCTCTATTTGTAGATAGGATTATTAAAAACACCTAAATCGATAAACGCTAAATTTTAAAAAATAAAGCCAATAAGCTTTTAAAATGGATTGAATAAAGCTCGGTTAATTAAAAATGACCTTTCTTAACTTAAAAAATTATGTCTAAAAACTTAATCAATTGTAGCAAAATTTAATCATAGCCAAAAAAATCCTATAAAGTCAATTTGCTAGATGAAAAATTGTTTCAAGCTATGATACACTAATGCTACAAATTACCTGTTTGAGAACCCACAAACCCATCTAAAATTGCTACGTAATCGTCCGATGTGTTAAAAAACGCCGTTATTATGTAAGTTATTGAGCGGAATTATTGATATTAGCCTTTGAAAAATCAGCCATTGATATATGGCTAAAATTCAGCGGCGCGGACTTAAAAGCTCTTCTTGGAGGAAAAAGAATGCAATCACCCGTAACCAAACAGCAGCTGCTTGCCGCCTTAATTTCACTAAGCTTAGGAAGTTTGGCGCAAGCTGCATTAACCATCAATGGCAACACATCCAATGCCAAGGTCAGTTGGGGCGGCGCAGACAGTCTCTCAGAAGCTCGCAATATCATGTACCGCTCAAATTCAGCGGCAACAAGCTCAAGCCCTGTAAGAAAAGTGGATAACGGTTTCCCAACCGATAGCCAATACAATAGCGGCTACAAGGCGCCTTACCAAACCACCTATAATAATGGCTTTAATAGCAGTGCCATGCTGCCGATCAGCACCGATTCGCGCAGTGTTTATGTTATGGATTTGGAAACGGGTAAATCCATTTATGAAAAAAGCGCCGATATCGCTCGACCAATGGCGTCCATCACCAAAATTATGACCGCGATGGTGGTTCTTGATAGCAACCTTGACATGCGCGAAGAGATCACCTTAACTGCCAGCGACTTTGTGGGACCAAAACGCGCCAGCTCAAACTTAAAAGTTGGCGATCGCATGAATCGCGCCGAGTTTTTATTGATGGCGCTCATGAAGTCAGAAAACCCTGCGGCAAAAACTTTAGCGCGAAACTATCCGGGCGGCTATGATGCCTTTATGCGCGCAATGAACCAAAAAGCCAAAGATATCGGCATGACCAGCGCCTTTTTTGGTGACCCAACCGGTCTTGATAAGCGCAATGTTGCCTCATCAAGCGATCTTGCCAAAATGGTAAAAGCGGCTGGCAATTATGATGTGATCCGCCGCTTTTCAACCACCAAAAACTATGACTTTTACGTTTCAAACTACAGCGCCGGCAACCGCGTTTATAAAGCCAATAATACCAGTGTTTTGGTGCGCTCGGGCGACTATCCAATCGGCATTTCAAAAACAGGCTTTATTAACGAAGCGGGTCGCTGCGTGGTTATGGAAACTCGCGTGAACAATCGCCCTGCCATTATTGTCATCTTAGGCGCGGACAGCTCAAACACCCGCTGGAGCGACGCTAAGAGTATTTTAAGCAGCTTATCAACGCGCCAGTCGGTATGATTTCGCTTTGAGTCTGCTTAAAGTATAGGTAAATAAAAAAGACGGTTATTTTTATAACGGTCTTTTTTTATGGCAATTTGAAAAGTCTGAATAAACATTAGGAAAATAAGAATGACAAAGCCCACGCCTCAGCTGTATTTATTGACCAATGATGATGACTTTGAGCAGCTTTACCAAAAGCTTGAGGTAGTGTTAGCCACAGGCATTATTGGTTTGTTGCAAATTCGCCGGAAAAAATTGCTGTCACAAACGGATGGTCAAAAAAAGCTTGAGGTGGAAGCTCAAAAAATTATCAATCTTGCCAAGCACTATCGCGTCCCTGTCGTGATTAATGATGATATTGACCTTGCCCAAAAGCTTGGCGTTGGCGTTCATTTGGGTCAAAGCGATGGCACGATTGCTGAGGCAAGATCAAGGCTTGATCCTAATGCCATTATCGGTCGCACCTGTCATGGCGATATTGATTTGGTGATTGATGCCAAACTTGCGGGCGCAACGTATGCCGCAATGGGCGCGGTTTTTGCCTCAACCACCAAGCCAAACACGGCTACTGTTAGCAGGGATTGTCTTGAACAAGGCTGCGATCAAGGCATTGATATTTGCCTTATTGGCGGATTAACGGCTGAAAATATTGCGACCTTAGCGCCATTACCTATCCGTTACGTGGCAGTGGTGGGCGATATTATGGCGCTGCCAGTTTCGCAAATTGCCAAACGTTGTGATGAGTGGCGGCAAGCATTGCAAAATTTTACCTAAATTTTTTAGCATGATTGAAACTGTTTTAGTAAACATAACTTATAGCAAAAATCGCGGCGGGCAACCGTTGACGCTGATAAGTCGCGCGGCTAAAATGCAGGTCGCAATTTGGATCGTTTTTTTTAGATAATAACAACTTAGGAGTAAGTCATGAATTTTTTGCGCATGAGTGAAATGATGCTGACCAATAAAGTGGTGCTGATCCGCGAGGATTTAAATGTGCCCATTAAAGAGGGTCGCGTGGCAAGCGATGCGCGGTTGCAGGCAAGCCTTCCCACCATCAAAATGGCGCTAGATAAAGGCGCTGCTGTGATCGTTTGCTCGCATTTAGGTCGTCCTGTGGAAGGTGAATTTGAGGAAAAATACTCGCTTGCGCCCGTTGCCGATTATTTAAGCCATAAGCTTAGCGCCAGTATCAGTCAGCCGGTGCGCTTGGTGGATGATTATTTGACCAACGGCGTGGAATTGACGACCGGAGAGGTGATACTGCTTGAAAATGTGCGCTTTAATAAAGGCGAAAAAAAGAACGATGCCGCGCTTGCCAAAGCTTATGCTGATCTTGCTGACGTGTTTGTGATGGATGCGTTTGGAACAGCTCATCGCGCGCAAGCGTCAACCGAAGGCGTCACTCGAGCCATGCTTGAGGCGGACAAGCCCGTTTGCGCAGGACCTTTGCTTGCCGCTGAGCTTGATGCGTTATCTCAAGCGATCGAAGCGCCCGCTCAGCCGATGCTTGCTATCGTTGGCGGCTCCAAAGTTTCGACCAAGCTTGAAGTATTAACTAGCCTTGCTGCCATCTGCTCGCAAATCATCGTGGGCGGCGGTATTGCCAATACCTTTTTGGCAGCAAAAGGCTTTTCAGTTGGCGCCTCGCTTTATGAGCCAGATTTGGTGGATACGGCGCGCGATATTATGACCAAAACTGAGATTTTATTGCCAGAATTTGTCGTTGTTGCTGATAAAAATGACATTGATTTTGATGATTTTATGGGGTCATTGCAACATGCCAAAGCGACCATTAAAGCGGTCAGCGATATTGATGCGAACGATATGATTTTGGACATTGCCCCAAAAAGCGCCGAAAAACTCGCCGAAGCTATTTTAAATGCCAAAACCATCTTATGGAATGGTCCGGTTGGTGTTTTTGAAGTGGATGCGTTTGGCGCAGGAACCGAAATTTTAGCAAAAGCCGTTGAGCAAAGCTCAGGGTTTTCTATCGCTGGCGGCGGCGATACCTTGGCAGCCATTGATAAATATAACGTCGAAAAAGGCGTCAGCTATTTGTCAACGGGCGGCGGCGCGTTTTTAGAGTTTGTTGAAGGCAAAACCTTACCAGCAGTTGCCGCACTAGAGCTCTAATTTTGGTAACACGATTTGTACAACAATGGTCTGCCAATTCAGCTACTCTATTGACGCTTGATATCAGATTATTTAAAGTGTTTATTATTTAAAGTATCCATTATTTAAAGTGTTTTAAGAGAACTTATAAATAGATCACTTATAAATCATCGTTATCACCACTTTATTATTAAAATAATCTTTAGTGAGCCGCATCAACTTATCAATGCTATAAGTTGACGGTCGGTATTAAAGACAGATAACCACTCCCGTAATTTAAATTAAGATCATGTTAAGAGGATGATTATGTTAAAACGTCATTTATTACTTGCAAGCCTTCTTGCCGGAACTTTTGCAGTCACGGCTTGTAGCCAGCAAACTCAAGATAATGCAGCGGCAACTGCGGATTCTGCTGCCGACGACGCCGCAGCGAACACCGAAGCGGCTACCGCTGACGCTGAAGTTGCTGCTCAAAACGCTGGAACTGAGCTTGCTGATGGCGCGCAAACTGCAGGTGAGAACGCTTCAGAAGCTGTTGCTGAAACGGGCAATGCTGTTTCAGAAGGTGCCAATGCTGTAGTTGCTAACACGGCTGAAGCAGTTGCTGAAGGCGCAAGCAAAGTGGCCGATGGCGCAACCGACGTTGCCGCGAACGCAGAAGCAAATCAAGCTGAAGCTGCCGTTGCCGAAGAGCAAAAATACTAAGCTTGATTTTGAGGTTTCATACCTCAAGTTTAATAAAAGTTAAATTAAAAAAGCTTTGGTCTGCCAAGGCTTTTTTTTTGCAAGCTCAATTATGATGACTGAAAATGCCACGGGGTCATTGGAACTTTGCTATAATTGCCATCAAAAATGACTGAAGCTTGCGGTCATTTTTTTGCCGCTAATTTTTATCTACTTTGAGAGCATGTTATGGCTTTAATTTCTCTTCGTCAACTTCTTGATCACGCCGCCGAGCACAGCTATGGCGTTCCTGCGTTTAACGTCAACAATCTTGAGCAAATGCGGGCGATTATGATGGCGGCGGATGCTTGCAATTCGCCTGTGATTGTCCAAGCTAGTGCTGGCGCGCGCAGTTATGCCGGAGCGGCGTTTTTGCGTCATTTAATTACGGCTGCGATTGAAGAGTGGCCGCACATTCCGGTGGTCATGCACCAAGATCACGGCACATCGCCTGCGGTTTGTCAGCGTTCAATCCAGCTTGGATTTTCCTCGGTCATGATGGACGGCTCTCTTGGTGAGGATGGTAAAACGCCGATGGATTATGACTATAACGCTGGCGTCACTCGTGAGGTGGTCAAAATGGCGCATGCTTGCGGCGTTTCTGTGGAAGGCGAAATTGGCTGTTTAGGAAGCCTTGAAACTGGACTTGCAGGCGAAGAAGATGGCATTGGCGCTGAAGGGGTTTTGGAAGCTGAGCAATTATTAACCAGCGCTGATGAAGCCGAGCAATTTGTTAACGATACCAACGTTGATGCTTTAGCCATCGCGATTGGCACCAGCCACGGCGCTTACAAATTTACAAGACCGCCTACAGGCGACATTTTATCAATTGAGCGCGTTAAAGAAATCCATCAACGTATTCCAAACACCCATTTGGTCATGCATGGCTCATCGTCGGTGCCGCAAGAATGGCTCAAAGTGATTAATGAGTTTGGTGGCGATATCGGCGAAACTTACGGCGTTCCGGTTGAGCAAATTGTTGAAGCCATTAAGCATGGCGTTCGCAAAGTCAACATCGACACCGATTTGCGCTTAGCATCAACGGGCGCAATTCGTGAATTTTTGGCAAAAAACCCAAGCGAGTTTGACCCACGTAAATACTTTAAAGCGTCAATGGTTGCGATGAGTGATATTTGCAGCAATCGCTTTGAAGCGTTTGGTTCAGCAGGGCAAGCAGATAACATTCGCCCGATCAGCCTTGAAAATATGGTTCGTTTTTATCAAAAATAGCCATAAGGTTTGATAACCGCGTAGCAAATTAGTGTAGCCATCTGGCAAAAAGGATAAAATAGCGATGATTGGCATAGTTTCAGGAACGGTTCAGCATTTGATGGCGCCAACGGCGTGCGTGATGACCGCATCGGGCGTGGGCTATGAGATCGAGCTGCCGCTGCCGTCTTTTTGCCAGTTGCAGCTTGGTCAATCGGTCAGCCTTTGGACGCATTTTCATGTCCGTGAGGATGCTCAGTTGCTCTTTGGTTTTATTGATAAAAAAGAGCGCGATGTGTTTCGTAGGCTCGTTAAAATCAATGGCATTGGCGCGAAAATGGCGCTTGCGATGTTGTCTGCGATGAGCGCCTCGGAGCTAAAACTGCACGTAGAGCAAGGCTCAGAGCTTGCGCTGACCAAAATTCCAGGTATTGGCAAAAAAACCGCTCAGCGATTGCTCATTGAGCTTAAAGACAAGTTAAATGACATTGAAATGGACAGCATTCATTTAGAACTGACGATGAGTGAAGCCAGCGTTCCTCATGAAGGCAGCATCATTGCTGAGGTTGAAGGCGCGCTCATTAGTCTTGGCTACAAAGAAAAAGAGGCGCAATTGGCGATCAAAGCGGCGAAAAGTCAAGGTGATCATTTTGCTGATACCCAAAGTTTACTTAAAGCGACCCTTAAGCAGTTATCCAGTTTTTAATCTATAACTTACGTTAAAATCAAGCGACACCCGTTGTCGCTTTTTTTATGAGCGCTCAAAAATACCGGCGCAAATCTGTTATGCTAACTTTATTTTTCCAAATTTTAGGGTTTAAGCTATGATGCAAGACCGATTGATTAATCCTGAAGCCGGCATTGGGGATGCGCCTGATGCCAATATTCGACCTTCGCTTTTGGCAGAATATATCGGTCAGCCGGTAGTTCGCGAGCAGATGGAGGTGTTTATTGGCGCGGCTCGCGCTCGTGATGAAGCGCTTGATCACACCTTGATTTTTGGACCACCAGGGCTTGGCAAAACCACCCTTGCCAACATCATTGCTCGCGAGATGGGCGGTAATTTGCGATCAACGTCAGGTCCTGTTCTTGAGCGGGCAGGGGATTTAGCGGCGATGCTGACCAATCTTGAAGAAGGTGATGTCCTCTTTATCGATGAAATTCACCGCTTAAGTCCGGTCATTGAAGAGATTTTATATCCGGCAATGGAAGACTTTCAGCTGGATATTATGATTGGTGAAGGTCCTGCGGCGCGATCCATCAAGCTTGATTTGCCACCATTTACGCTCGTTGCTGCCACCACGCGGGCAGGGCTTTTAACCTCACCACTTCGAGATCGCTTTGGTATCGTTCAGCGCTTGGAGTTTTATAATATTGCCGATTTGACCACCATTGTTAGCCGAGCAGCAAGGCTCATGCGCGTGCCGATGAGTGAAGATGGTGCGCTTGAGATTGCAAGGCGCTCGCGTGGAACGCCACGGATTGCCAACCGCTTGCTGCGCCGCGTTCGCGATTACGCTGAAGTCAAAGGCGATGGTACAGTCACCGGAGTGATCGCTGCAAGCGCCCTTGATATGCTTGCGGTTGATCGTCGTGGTTTGGATCACTTAGATCGGCGCTATATTGAGATTTTACATGAGCGTTTTGATGGGGGACCAGCGGGCGTTGAAGCCATTGCCGCGGCAATGGCAGAAGATCGCGGAACGCTTGAGGATGTGATTGAGCCGTATTTAATTCAGCAAGGCTTTGTGTTAAGAACAGCTCGCGGTCGCGTATTGACCCAAATGGCAATTGACCAAATTGCTTAATGCAAATTTTAAAATGAGCTTTTAATGTAACGCTTATTAAGCAAGCATCCGCCAAATTACAAAGAAAATCGCCAGCAGATAAAACACGGGCGACACCACAGCGATCACTTGGGTGGCAATCGTAATACAAATCCCAAATCCGGCAATCGCTGCCCAGTCGCGGCGGCGATCATTAAGTAAGTCAGCACGGATTTGTTGAATTTCGCGAAGTTGTTGATCTTGACGTGAACCTTGTGACGCAAGGCTTTGCAATCCTTGATCTAGCAGTCTTGGAATGTCGGTGGTGGAAAGTAGTAGCTCAGGCAACTGTTCACGAAGTGCTTGTAAATTGCGAACAGGGTCGAGCTGCTCTTTGACCCAACCGGTTAAAATGGGTTTGGCAAGCGACCAGATGTCCAAATCAGGGTACAAATCGCGACCAAGACCTTCAACATGAACCAAAGTTTTGAGCAGCAGCATCAATTGCGGCGGGATACTCATGTGATGGCGGCGCGCAATGTCCAAAATCTGCATTAACACACCGGCAAAATCGATCTCATTGATCGACTTTTGCACCATGGGAGCAACCGTCCGGCGCATATCGCGAACCAGGGCGTGTTTATCAGTATTCGGCGGAATCCAACCGGCGCGGCTGACGATATCGACAAGCGCGGTAAAGTTATTATTCATCACCGCAAGCAATAGCCGCGCCACAATTAATTGGTCGTCTTTTGATAGCGACCCCATAATCGCGCAATCAAGACCGATATAGCGCGGCGCATGACCGATACTTGGCGGATTTGCTTGCGATAAGGTGGCAACTGGCGGCGTTTCAACAAACACGTTGCCGGGGTGCATATCCGCATGAAAAAAGTTATCGCGAAATACTTGGGTGAAAAAAATGGTCAAGCCTTTTTCAGCAAGTGCCGCTCGGTCATAGCCAAGTTTATCAAACAGCGCCGTTTGTGAAATGGGAACGCCTTGGATGCGCTCCATGACCATCACCTGCTTTGCCGCCTCATAAACTTCCGGCACATACATCAGCGCTGATCCCAAAAAGTTCTCGCGCATTTTGGTGGTATTATCAGCTTCCAAAGTTAAGTCAAGCTCATTGAGCATCACTTGCCGATAATCTTCAACGATATCAATCAAGTGAACTGCTCGCGCGGCTTCAATTCTTGCTGAAAGCCAGCTGGCAAGCTCACGAAGCAATTCAAAATCTTGAACAATAACTTTGTGGATATCGGGGCGAACGACCTTAACCACCACCTCGCGACCATCGGTGAGCGCTGCCGTATGAACTTGGGCAATGGAGGCTGCTGCAAGCGGCTTACTATCAAAGCGCGCAAACAGCTCATGAAGGGGTGCACCTAAGCCAAACTTTTTATCTTCAATCTGACTAATGGCAATGCTTGAATCAAAAGGTTTTACCTTATCTTGCAACTGAACCAACTGAGCAATAATCTCAGGCGGCACCAAATCGCGGCGCGTTGATAACAGCTGACCCAATTTTAAAAACAGCGTTCCCATGTCCTCTAAAGCAAATTTAACCGCATTATCTTGATGCGATTTGCCCCAAGCACTTGGATGTAACCGAATGAGCCTTGCAATAGGCGCAAGTTGCGGCGCCTCTTCAATTGGAAAATGGGTATCAATGCGGTAGCGGGCAGCAATGCGCCAAAGCTCAAGCAGGCGGGCGCGGTGAGATAATAACATGGCAGATCGGTACTCTCATTAAAACTTAAGGCTGATGAGGATTAAGCTCAGCTTGCTTTGCCTTAATCAAGGCAAGTCGGGCTTCTTCGCGCTCAACGTCGGCTCGCAGCCGTAGCAACTGCTGCTTGAGCTTATCGGCTTCCGACTGATCACTTGGGTCGGGCGCTCCGGCTCCAGCAACGTCATTTGCCCAGTCGCTCACCTCATAAAAGGTGCGTTTTGCAGTTTGCCGAAGATTGCCTTTTAACTGAGTAATCACCAATTGCAGCTGACTGGCTAAAGGTTTACCAATGATCGGCTCTAGCTGACCTGCAATATCAGGATCAAATCCGGCAACCAACTGCTTAATTTGCATCAATATTTTATAATCGCCAGCAATGGGCAAATTGCCTTCTGCGCCGCGGATAAGGTTCAAAAGCTCAGCTGGATTAGCAACGGAAATGGTGCAATCCGGCTGACTGTAACCGATTCGATTTGCTGCCAAATACGCATTTTGCCGATCGCTATCTTCGCTTTGGGCTTTGGTTTCAAACACACTTGGCGTCGTTACCGGCTCAAAGCGGATATGGTCTTGATTAAACAAAACATCCAGTTGCAACTGGGGAAGCTGCATGTTCAATCTAAGCACTTTGCCAGCAAGCGGCTCAAGTCCAGATTTGGTGATTTCATCGCTTTGAATGGCAAAATTAATCAGCTTTTCAGCACCAGCTAAAAGGAGCACAGTCAGCATCACAGGAACCCTTTTTAATAACCATTTTTAATAACTGTTTTTAATAATAAAACAAAATTAACCGCCGCTAGGCTTTAAAGCCGCGATGAACCGCAACGATTCCGCCAGTTAAGTTATGATAATCGCAGTTTTCAAAGCCGGCATTTTCCATCATTTGCTTGAGCGTTTGCTGATTGGGGTGCATTCGGATAGATTCGGCAAGATATTGATAACTTTCAGAATCGTTGGCGACCAGTTTGCCCATCAATGGCAGCGCGGTAAATGAGTACAAATCATAAGCTTTGGATAATGGCTCAAAAACAGGTTTAGAAAATTCTAAAATCAGTAATCGACCACCGGGTTTTAACACGCGAAACATAGATTTGAGCGCGGCATCTTTGTCAGTGACGTTTCGAAGCCCAAAGCTGATGGTAACTAAATCAAAGCTATTGTCTTCAAAGGGCGCCAGCGTTTCAGCATTGGCAAGGATAAAATCAACGTTGTTGCAACCAGCGTTAATCAAGCGCTCACGACCGACCTCAAGCATCGCGGCATTAATGTCAGAGAGCACGACATGACCGCGGCGACCGACTTCGCGGCTAAAGACTTTTGCCAAATCGCCCGTACCGCCTGCAATATCCAAAACGTGCTGACCTGATCTGACCCCTGATAGGCTGATCGCAAAGCGCTTCCAAAGTCTGTGAATCCCAAAGGACATCAAATCATTCATAATGTCGTATTTTTTGGCAACGGAGGTGAACACATCGGCAACGCGAGCTTGTTTTTCGGCTTTATTGACCGTCTGATAGCCAAAATGGGTGACTTCATCGCCATCCGTGTCCGCTGTATGCGGATTGCGGATGTCATCACGTTGATTAAAAGAAGATTTTTGCTTGGTGTTACCATCAAAGCTTTTATTATCAAAGCTTTGATCGGTAAAGTTTTGCTGACCTTGCGGTGTTCCTACGGGCAAGTCTTCAACCTGCGTAAAGTCATCATTATTTGATTCTATCGTAGTATTTTGACGAGTGGCAGCTTGTTTTACGACCGCCTCATTGTGGTCAATACTATCTTTGATCAGCTTATTTTGAAGGCTATCTGTTGATGATGCTTCATGATGATTATTAGAATTTAACGGGTTTGAAATGCTCATAAATGATCCTAAATGTTGTTTTTATTATAAAAATGAACTTAAGCGACCTTAAAAACAGTCGAATTATCAAGGCTGTCATCGTGGACTTGGTCAATAATGGTCAGCTCATCTTTGCAAAACGGCTCAATAAAGCTGCTCACGCTATTAAGCGGCTTCATGGCGGCAAATCCTGCGTCAATAAAGTCATAAAGCGGCTGATAACCGCGGCGATAAGCGGTGCCTTTTGCCAAAGAAAACGCTTTTTTAAGCATAAATGAATTTAAATATTTGTCCGTTTTATAGCAAACGTCTTTTAAGTTATTGATTTGATGGCGACGCTCAGCCCCTTTGTCAACCGCTCGATAAGCTGCCAGCATGTTGTCTTGATTTACCGGTAAGTCTTGGGATAACAACCACTGTGCCAAATCCATATCCAGCTCAATCGCCAAAATCGCCGCTTGAACCGCAAGGCTTCCGGTTTCAAACGCCGACTCTTTTGCCAGCTTTTCAAGTTTTTTGGCTTTAGGGATGATCCTTGCCAATTGCGTTGCCAGTGATTTGAACTCTTCGCCGCCATAAAGCTGAGTTAAAAAGTAGCTTGCCATCAGCTGATTTTTAGGCTGTGCAAATAGTGCTTGATGCGTGTTTCGGATTCGGTCGCGCTGCCACGACTGAACTTCATTAAGCTTTGCTGCAAGCGCCGCGTCATTATGGTAGGGCAGCGCCCAATATCGGTCTAAATGTTGTTGTAAGTTAGTCAAAGCGGTCATGGCAACGATCCTTTATCCTTTTTATATTAAAATCAAGTCAAGCAAACAAAAGCGTCGCCTTATTATAGCGGACAGCTGACCATAAAACGATAGCGAATACAATTGCCAAACGGTTTTGCCGTGATCATGCCATTAAAATGGTAATCTTATAAAATAATAATAAGCATTAATTGGGTAAAACATTCACCACCTCATGGATATGGACATTAATCATGAAAAAAAGCAAATCAGCGCCTGAATCTTTAACGCCAACCAATCACACCAAAACTTCTGAGTCAACGCTCGCAGCAAGCACCAAAACTTTAAGCCAACGCTTTAAAAACGATATGAATGATTGGCTCATTCCCAATCCGTTAAGTGCCTTTTCAATGGATAAAGAGGAGTTGCGAGTGGCGCTGATTCAAGCTCAATTGGCGCTACAAGCCACCCGCGAGGCGCAGTTAGAAAATGTTAAGCCAACGGGACTTTTGGTGTTGGTCAATGGCATGGAGGAAGCCGGAAAAGGCACAGCGGTCACCCAGCTTCGGCAATGGGTTGACCCAAGATTATTAAAAGTTGAGGCAACTATTGGCGCGCCGCCTGCAAAAAATCAGCCCATTTGGCAGATTTTTACCAAAGCCTTACCGCGTCATGGCGATGTGCTCATTTATTTTGGCAACTGGTACGCTGATTTGCTCAATCAAGTGATGCGACTGGCTAAAAAACATCCCAGTATCAGCCAAATTGGCGAGGGCAATTTAACCAATAAAGCGCCCATTGAGCAGTGGCAGCGCTATTTTCAGCAGCAATTAACCGAACTGCAAGCTTTTGAAAATGATTTGTCAAATAATGGCACCAAAGTATTAAAGTGCTGGTTTCATATTGATAAAGCCACCTTAAAAAAGCGGCTGAGCGCTCAGGATTTAACTTATTTGTACCAAATTGATTGGCTTGATGATGCGGTTTTAGATCAATTTAATGAAGTTGCCGCCGCGCTGCTTCGTCAGCAGCAAGATTGGGTGATTATTGATGGGACGGATAAAGAGGACGCTGCCACGCAGTTTTGCCATCATGTGCTTCATGCCATGCAGTCGGCGCTGATAAGCAGCTGTGAGGATGAGCAGACGCTGCAAAACCCAAAATCTTCTGCTAAATCGCCGCGATTTGAGGCAGAGACTGCCAAGCCGTTTATTCCTGTTGCCATTTTTGATCAGCCTTTAACGACAACCGGTAAAAATGAAGACTGCAAAGCGGCGCTGACAAAAGAGGACTATCACCAAGCCCTTGCCGAAAAACAATCTCAGTTGGCAAAACTGCTGCGAGCGCGTCAGGGTCGTCATGTCATTTTTGTGTTTGAAGGAATGGATGCTGCCGGAAAAGGCGGGGCGATCAAGCGCTTGGTGGCGCCGCTCGATCCGCGCGAATATCAAATTTATAATATTGGTGCGCCTATGCGCTTTGAGCTTGAGCACCCTTATCTTTGGCGGTTTTGGACGCGGCTTCCGAACGCGCAAACCGACCGACTAAGCCGGATCGCCATCTTTGATCGCTCATGGTATGGTCGAGTATTGGTTGAGCGCGTTGAGAACTTAACTCCCCCTAAAGACTGGCAGCGCGCTTATGGTGAGATCAATCGCTTTGAAACCGATCTTGTCAATTCAGGCGCCATTGTTCTTAAATTTTGGCTGACCATTGATAACAATGAGCAATTATCCCGCTTTGAGGCGCGATCAGAAACGGCTTATAAGCGATATAAATTGACCGAAGAGGATTGGCGCAATCGTGACAAATGGGGCGATTATGTTCAGGCAGGGGCGGACATGCTGGCAAGAACCACTACCAAAGCTGCGCCTTGGCACGTGATTGCGACCAATGATAAACGCCTTGCTCGCTTGCAAGTTTTGGATCATGCGCTAATTCATTTAAAGCAAGTGCTTAATTAATAAGCAGTTTTTAGCTGATCTTCAAAGTCATCTAATTGTCATAAATTAGTCATAATTCTTTCATATAATACGCGCACAACGAATTCTGGTGATCAGATCACATTGTGCGCTGATGTTTAACTGCCAAAGGTTGCAAAATTTCATTTTTATCAAAGTCATCAAACGCTTTGATTGCTTAATTCCAATCTATCCAAGTTTTTTCGATTATGTAAGGCAAAACCATCTATGGGAACCAATATCGCGCCGTCAACTGATAAAAAAGTCGGTTCAATGCGGATTAATCTTTTTTTTGCACTGCTGCTTATTGGCATGACCGGCTATTTTTTATGGTGGGGATTTGATTATACCTTGCACCAGCAGACGCTTTTGTTCATCATTGCGACTGCCTTTGGTATTTTCATGGCATTCAATATTGGCGGTAACGACGTTGCCAACTCGTTTGGCACCTCTGTTGGTGCAGGAACGTTAACCGTTACTCAAGCATTGGTTGTTGCCGCGATCTTTGAAGTGTCAGGCGCGGTTTTAGCCGGCAGTGAAGTGACCGACACCATCCGAAAAGGCATCGTTGATTTAGATGGCTTTAGCATTTCTCCCAACAATTTCATTTATGTGATGCTCTCAGCATTGATTGCGGCGGCGTTTTGGCTACTGTTCGCTACCAAAAAAGGGCTTCCGGTTTCGACCACCCATGCCATCATTGGCGGCATTATCGGCAGCTCAATCGTTTTGGGATATAACGTTGGCGGCAGTGAAATGGCGCTATCGACCATCAATTGGGGAACCATTGGTCAAATTGCCATTTCTTGGATATTGTCACCGCTATTAGGTGGCGTCTTGGCTTATGTGTTATATTCGCAAATCAAAAAGAACATCATTGATTATAATGACAAAACCGAAGCGCACATTCATGAACTAAAAGAAAGCAAACGCGCCCTTAAAGAAAACCACAAAGAGTTTTTTGAAAATTTATCTGAGTCTTTGCAGCTGTCTTACACCTCAGCCATGCTTCGTGACCAAGAAGTATTTAAAGATGAAGACTGTGACCGCGATGATTTAGAAACTGACTATTATCAAAATCTTTATGATCTTGAGCATGAGCGCAAAAACCTTGATACCTTAAAAGCTTTGAAAAAATGGGTTCCATTAATCGCCGCCTTTGGTGGGGTAGTGATGACCTCAATGGTAGTTTTTAAAGGCATTAAAAATGTCAACAGCTCCTTGACCAACCTTAATGGGCTACTGATAATGGGAATGGTTGGCGCGTTAATTTGGCTTGCAACCTTTATTTATACCAAAACCATTCGCGGCAAGCACAAAGAAAACTTGACCAAAGCGACCTTTATCATGTTTAGCTGGATGCAGGTATTTACCGCCTCAGCCTTTGCCTTTAGTCATGGCTCAAATGATATTGCAAACGCGGTTGGACCTTTTGCGGCGATTATGGATGTGATCCGAACCAACCAAATTGCATCGCATGCTGCTGTCCCTCCGGTAGTAATGATGACGTTTGGTGTTGCCTTGATCGTTGGGCTTTGGTTTATTGGTAAAGAGGTGATCCAAACGGTCGGCACCAATTTGGCAGAAATGCATCCTGCTTCTGGATTTTCAGCTGAGCTTGCTGCTGCTGCGGTCGTGATGGGAGCTTCAACTTTAGGGTTGCCAATTTCGAGCACGCATACTTTAGTTGGCGCGGTTTTAGGCATTGGTATTGTTAATAGAAATACCAACTGGGCGCTGATGAAACCGATTGCGCTGGCTTGGATCATTACCTTACCCGTTGCTGCAATTTTGTCAGCGATCAGCTTTGTGATTTTAAAACAAGTCTTTTTATAATCTAAAAATCAGTTATAAAAAAACGCCTACTTCATGTAGGCGTTTTTTTGTACTCAATTTACAAGATTAGTCAGTACCATACTGCTGACGCTTTTTGGCAAAGAAGCGATCAAGACTGTCCATCGCTTCTTCTAAGTCGTGAAGGTTTGGTAAGAATACCACTCGGAAGTGGTCGGGTTTGTCCCAGTTAAAGCCAGTTCCTTGAACCATCAAGACTTTTTCTTCGAGTAATAAATCCATCATGAACTGCATGTCGTCTTCGACTGGATAAACTTCAGGATCCATTTTTGGGAAGCAGTAAAATGCGCCTTGTGGCATGGTGCATGAAATGCCTTTAATGGCGTTTAAGCGCGAAATGGTCAGCTCACGCTGCTTGTATAATCGACCCGTCTCTGCAGTAAGCGCCTTCATACTTTGGTAGCCGCCCATTGCCGTTTGGATAGCGTATTGCCCTGGAACGTTTGAGCAAAGTCGCATTGAGGCAAGCATATCTAAACCTTCGATGAAATCGTTCGCATGATGCTTGCGTCCTGATACCATCATCCAGCCTGCGCGGAAGCCGGCAATACGGTGTGATTTTGACAAACCATTATAAGATAAAATCAAAACGTCGTCTGATAAGGTACACATTGGCGTGTGTGACATGCCATCGTACAATACGCGGTCATAAATCTCATCTGCCATGATGATCAGGTCATGCTCAACGGCAACTTCAACGATTTGTTTTAAAATTTCGTCAGAATACAACGATCCGGTTGGGTTATTGGGGTTAATAACCACAATACCTTTGGTTTTGCTGGTGATTTTTGACTTGATGTCTTCAATATCAGGATGCCAGTTGTCATCTTCATTACAGCGGTAGTGAACGGCAGTACCACCGGCAAGGTTAGCTGCTGCTGTCCAAAGTGGATAGTCAGGCATTGGGATAAGCACTTCATCGCCATCATCCATCAAAGCTTGCATCGTCATAACGATTAGCTCTGAAACCCCATTTCCTAAATAGACATCGCGAACGTCAACGGCAGACAGTAGCCCTTTTGATTGATAGTATTGCAATACCGCTTTGCGAGCTGAAAAAATCCCTTGCGAGTCAGAATAACCGATAGCTTCAGGCAAATTCATTGCCACGTCACGCAAGATTTCATGCGGTGCTTCAAAGCCAAATGGCGCAGGGTTACCGACGTTAAGCTTTACAATACGATGACCTTCAGCTTCCATTTTATTTGCCATTTTAAGCAAAGGTCCACGGATATCGTAGCAAACGTTTTGTAACTTATCAGATTTTTTTAACTTGCTCACCGGTTTACCATCCTTCGTTGCCGCAGATGATTTAGAAGCAGCTGCCTCGGTTTGAGGCTGGGTATCCATAGGCACCGCAAGCGTGACGTTATTGCCGTTGTCATGGCTGACAGAATCGTGCGGATTGCTGATGGTATCTTGATTGTTTTCCATAGTGATTGAGCCTTTAGAATCGTCCTGATTTGAGGTAGAAAAGGGTTGAGAGGTTGAGGTTACTTGATTGTCGCCGCGCAATAAGTAGCCCTCAGAGCAGCCTAAAATTCGCGCAAGCGTGGGAAGTTTTGAGGAAACGATGCCGTTGGTGCCTCGCTCCCAATTTGAAATGGCGCCACGGCTAACTTTTGCCCCAGCTTTGGTCATGGCTTGCGCCAGTTGTTGAGCGGTCATGCCTTGATCTCGGCGCAGCTGTGACAGCCGCTCACCTTGAGACTGCATGTCCTTATCGATCGTCATAATCATGACCCCTTAGTGATGGCGTGATTATAAAATTGCGGGGTAAGTAAAGGGTTGAAAAATTTAAGTAAAGAACAATAAATACTTTCTAATGCAAGATATTATTGCATTTAGAATCGACTTGCAAGCGCTTTATAGTTTATATTTCATTTGCAAGAAAAACTTGCATTTAAATTTTATTGTTCATAAAAAACAATAATTTGGCGATCAGTTAAAATAAAACCGTTAGCAAGGACTTCATACTAGCTATTAAATTTTACTGCTTCTTTTATGTTAAGAACATTACGTCATGGTTTAGTAAAAAGATGTCGCTATAGGTTGCAGTTTTTGCCAAATCTGCGTTATGTTTACCAAGATATTACGAAAACTAAAACTTAATTTTTTTTGAAAACAAAGGACAAGACTATGAATGACAATCAATTGACTAAAGAAGAAATTGCCCAATTAACTGACGCGGATTGGCGCGCACGGTTAAATTCTGATGAATATCATGTGATGCGTGAAAAGGGCACGGAGCGACCTTTTACTGGCGTTTATAATGACAATACTGAAGAAGGCGTTTATCGCTGCAAAGGCTGCGGCGCTGAATTGTTCAATTCTAATCATAAATTTGATGCTGGCTGCGGCTGGCCAAGTTTTGATCAAACTATTAATAATAGCGCCGTTAGCGAGCATTTAGACACCTCACATGGCATGCGCCGAACCGAAGTGACCTGTAGCAATTGTGGCGCCCACTTAGGTCATGTTTTCCCTGATGGTCCTCGCGATACCACTGGAATGCGTTATTGCATCAACTCCGTTTCGCTTGATTTTGATAAATCGCAGCAATAAGCCAATTTAACAATAACACCTAGGGCAGTGATCACAACTATGACAAACTTATATTCCTTTTCTGCGAAAACTATTGAAGGCAATCCTAAAGATTTTAGCGATTATGATGGGCAAGTTGTGCTCATCGTCAATACTGCCAGCCGCTGCGGTTTTACGCCGCAATTTGCAGGTCTTGAGACTTTGTATCAGCGTTTTAAAGACCAAGGTTTTATGGTGATTGGTTTTCCTTGCAATCAATTTGGCGGTCAAGATCCTGAAAGTAACGAGAATATCAGCGAGTTTTGCCAAAAAAACTATGGCGTAAGCTTCGATATGATGGCAAAAGTCGATGTCAACGGTAAAAACGCTGATCCCCTTTTTACTTGGCTTAAAGACGAGCAGGGCGGTCTGGTCAATGACGCGATTAAATGGAACTTCACTAAATTTTTAATCGGTCGCGATGGCAAGGTTGTCAAACGCTACGCCCCAACGGTCAATCCTGAAGCCATTGCTACTGATATCGAGCAAGCTTTAAAAAATAGTAAATAATTTAAATGATATTATGATTAAAATCAGCCAGTTGTAAAAAACTGGCTATTTTAAGGCAAAAAATGGCAAATTAACGTTTGACAGACCTTGTTAAATGTATATAATAGCCACCCATACCAAGGGCAATATGTTCTAGGTTAAAGCATTAAAAAGTTAAAATGCTTTTAGAAAATCTTCTTTAAAAGATTTTCTCTTGCGCTAAAAATTAGAAGTACGATTTTTAACGCTTAGAAATCCTATTTAAAGGATTTCTCTTGCGAAGCTAAAAAAGCAGTGCTTTTTTTAAACGCTTCTCAGGGTGATTAGCTCAGTTGGTAGAGCGTCTGCCTTACACGCAGAATGTCGGCAGTTCGAGCCTGTCATCACCCACCACTTATTAGCAAGTGGGTTCTTTTAGAACAAAATGCTAAGCGACCTAAGCAGCGGTAGTTCAGTTGGTTAGAATACCGGCCTGTCACGCCGGGGGTCGCGGGTTCGAGTCCCGTCCGCTGCGCCATATTTAAAACTTAGTTTGCTTTTAATTAAGTGCAAAAGTTTCAACCTCAAGTAATAATTTGCTTGAGGTTTTTTTGTGTGTGTTATTTAAGAAAAATGATTTTTTATTTACTTACAATATGAGTAGATCATTTCTATTCATTTAAAAAGGAATTTACAGATCAGTATTGTTGATTTATTAGACATCAAAATGGCTATTTCGATTCATTGCTAAATTAAATTGACTGCCAAACAAAATGAGCGCCCCTAATAATAAAAATAATCCAAACGCATAAAATGCCAAAGCCGTACCATAGCGATCAACAATCAATCCGGTAATAATGACCGGAACGCTAAACCCCAAATATGCCATTAAAAAGTAGCCCGCACTAGCGCGCGCTTGCTCATTTCCAGCAGAGCGTGCAACGCCCGATAGCCCGCCTAGATAAACAAAACCATAGCAGCTGCTGCTTGCTAAAAATGCTGCCAACAAAATCGCAGGCAAATTAGCATTCAGCGCGCCCCACGTCAGCAAAGCATAGCTGGGAAGTAAAATTAAAATAGCAATCTTGGTAGATACTTTAGGATCAAGCTTTCGAGCGATTGGCTGAAATAACAATCCGCAGCTAATGGCAAGCATAGAAGAGATCCCTGCATATTTGCCCAGACCATATGCTGCTAATACGGATGGAATCACCGACAGCACAAGTCCTGTGGTCGCCCAGCAAATTAAAATAGCGCCGCCGAACCACAACACGTCACGATTAAAATAAGGTAGCTTAAGCATGGTGCCGAAAGTATCTCGTTTTGGTGCAGTTTCAGGCAATTGCCAAACTAAAAATATCGATAAGGACGCGCTGACCAATAAAAAATAAAAGCTGGCAGGTTGCGGCGACTCATGGACTAGCAAAGACACGGTAGTAAGTACAGGACCTAAACCAAACCCTACCGTCGTGCTAGCTGTAACCCAAGTGGTGGCGCGAGCCGTATTAGACGCGCCAATCAGCTCAATCATATAGGCCGTTGCCGTTGCTGCCATTAACGCAGTTCCTACCCCAAGCATAAATCGCGCTGCCGCAAGCGCCCGCGTATAGGGATAAAACATCATCAAAGCTGTAGCTGCTATTGATAACCCTAAAGCAATCAAAATCGTCTTGCGTCTCCCAATCCTATCAGACAGACCGCCAAAGGCTAATAAAACTGGGATCACGCCTAAGACATAAAAAGAAAACGCTATCGTTGTTGCCAAAACCCCATAACCGTCATTTTGTGCATAGAGCGCATACAACGGACCTTGGACATTAACACTCGTCGTTATCACGCATAATGCAAATGCCAAATATTTATTGCTGTTCTTTATCATCATAAAAGCTACTTTTGAAAAGATTCGTTGAAGTTGCAACATTGGCTTTGAGCAAAAGTCGCTTTAAAGCCAATATTACCTCGTTTGAAGTTCAATGATTAAATCAAAAGCAAGCTAGGATCACCACATACAATCCAGTACAATTCATTAGAACTGTTTGGCGTATAGATACCATACAGTGAAATTGTCAAAATGACTCAATCATAGGCTCACTGATAAAAAAATGAAAACTCAAGTAACCCGAATTGAAATGGTTATGGCAGATGTCAAAGAAAAAATAGCATCGGTCACTTATCTTCCAGGAACAAGGCTGCCGTCCATACGAGCTGCTGCAAAAGCTTATGGATTTTCGCCCTCAACGGTGGTTGAGGCTTATGAGCGGCTGCAAACGGAAGGCGCCATTTACTCGCGTCCTGGTGCTGGATTTTATGTCGCAGAGACCACAGCCCCATTATTATTAAAAGAAACTGGGCATAATCTTGATCGCGCGGTTGACCCGTTATGGATATCGCGGCAGTCGCTTGAGCCCTCTAGTGATTCGATAAAAGATGTATTAAAACCTGGCTGCGGTTGGCTGCCACCAGACTGGCTATTTGAAGAAGGCATGCGCCGAGGTCTAAGGCATGTAGCACGAGGTGATGCGGCCGTGATCAGTGAATACGCAACGCCACTTGGACTGCTTGAGCTAAGACAACTATTAACTCGGCGAATGACAAAACTTGGAATCAAGGCAAAGCCGTCACAAGTGATATTGACCGAATCTGGCACTCAGGCGATAGATTTGATTTTTCGTTTTTTGTTGACGCCGGGCGATACGGTAGTGGTTGATGATCCATGCTATTTTAATTTTCGAGCGTTATTGCGTGCCCATAGGGTCAAAGTAATTAGCGTACCCTATACGGCAGAGGGTCCTGATATCAATATTTTTGCAAAGATATTACAAGAGCATAAACCACGCCTTTATATCACTAACGCTGCCATTCACAATCCTACAGGAGCCACTTTATCAGCCGCGGCGGCATTTCGAGTATTGCAGTTAGCCCAAGCTGCAGGGCTTTATATTGTTGAAGATGATATTTTTGCAGATTTTGAAATAAGCTCGGCGCCACGCCTTGCCGCTTTAGATGGCTTATCACGCGTGTTTTATATTGGTAGTTTCTCTAAGACCTTATCGGCGTCTTTGCGCTGCGGTTATATTGCAGCTCCTAGCGAATGGGTCGAGGATTTACTGGACTTAAAAATAGCAACAGGATTCGGTGGTGGTCAGCTGGCAGCAGTAGTCGTGCTGTCAGCCTTAACGGACGGCAGTTATCGCAAGCATATGACGACGATTCATAACCGCCTTGCAAATGCGCGAAATCAAGTCTTACCACGGTTAAAAAACTTGGGAATCGTGCCATGGTTGATACCAAAAGCTGGCATGTTTCTTTGGTGCCGACTGCCAGATAATCATAGCGCCACTCAATTGGCAAACCAATGTTTGTCGCAAGGTGTGGTCTTAGCGCCCGGAAATGCGTTTAGCTTATCTAAAAATGCAGATAGCTTTATGCGATTTAATGTGGCACAAATAAATCATCCAAAAGTTTTTGAGGTATTGGGGCAATCCATGCGCTAAAAATAGTGTTGATAAATACTTAAAAATCAACTAGATTTTATGATAATGACCGGTTTACAAGGGCAATATAATCTATGGTGATAGCTAACTTTAAAGTTATGGCAGAGTACAATGCCCTGATGAACCAAAAGATTTGTGCTAGCATCTTAACCATACCTAATGAATCGTTATGGCAGGATCAAAAAGCATTTTTTAGCTCAATATTAGGAACATTAAATCATTTAATGGTAGGCGATCTAATTTGGCTTAATCGGTTTAATAAACATCCCAACTATCCGACAGGCGTTAAAGCCTTAGAGTCATTACAAGAGTTTCCTTTACCAAGCAGTCTTACGCAAATTTTATTTGAAGATAAGCAAAGCTTTATCACTGCTAGACAAGCTTTAGATCAAGTAATTATTAAATTTATTAATGAATTGAATGAAGATGATTGCTTAAGTATTTTGAGCTATCAAAGTACTAAAGGTGAGGTTTTTAACAAGCCCTTTTTTATGCTACTTCAACACCTTTTTAATCACCAAACTCATCATCGTGGACAAGTGACGACTTTGCTTAGCCAAATAGGTATTGATATCGGAGAAACGGATTTATTGGTATTGATTCCAAGCGTAAATAGTTGAAAGGACATTTTAATACTTAGTTTTTAATTATAGTTATAAATTAAAAACTCTTACTTCGATATACCATTTCGGCTGCATCGCTGCAAAATCTTGCCGGACATTCGAGGGTAAATAACTGGCAGAATCTAAAACCAAAGGCTGACCCTCTAAACGTTTAAAAACGACCCAATGCCAAAAGCTGACGCCATCATCTACGTGATGCTTGATCGCTAATAATGCTAAATCTGGTAGCGCTTCCCAAGACTTAAATGCCATCTCGCTATGGGAAGTTTGAAACCCTAAATGAGCTAACAGCTTGCGGACATACTGCGTGTCTGACCAAAGCGATTTATCAGAAGCGTAAATTCCCAAATCATTAGCAATCGCTTTCATTTCCGAATAGCTTTTACCGGCGATATTGGCAACTGACGCGATGCCGCAACCGGTTGATTCTTCTTGAATGACTGGTTTAATCATTATTATTTCCCACCCATTTTTTAAATTTTTGATTCATTACTTAGTTCTTTTAAAGCAATCAAAGCTGCTTCTGCCTTGTTATTAGAAACAAAGATATGGTCATGATAATAAGCAGCAAGAATATTAGCACTGATGCCTTTTGAAGCAAGTTTACTCGACACGGCTGCTGTCAAACCTACAGCTTGCAAGCTTGAATGAACGGTTAGTGTAATTTGCCGGAAAATACCTTCGTAATGCAAACCGGCTTTAACAGCTTTATCTTTAGCTAAAACTAACGTCAAGCCTTCAGCTTCCATAAATGTTGCGATTGGTTCTAATGCTAAATATTGATTTAACTGTCCTGTTACAGTGCAAAATACGAACTCATGGTCTAATAGTTTTGGCTGTATTGCAGTAAGTAATTGAGTTAACTCTTTAATTCCTGACATTTTATTTCCTTAATTTGAAATAACTCTAGCGTTTATTGTGAAAAATAGATAGATTAAAGTTTATTTTTCATAATAAGGATAAACCGTGAACACCTTATACGGTAATAAATTTTCTGGAAATAGCTATAAAGTGAGACTAACTTGCGAGCTATTAAACATTAAATACCAATGGGTTGAAATCAATATATTAACGCAAGAAAATAGACAGCCTGAATTTTTACGGATTAATTCCCTAGGTCAAGTACCTGTTCTACAAATTGAACCTGTAACTTGCCAGCTAATAGCGAACCTGCTTTATTATTAGAATCTAACGCTATTATTAGATATTTGGCTGAGGGTTCAGCACTCATTCCGAACTCTGCTATAGAATATGCAAAAATGTGGCAATGGTTACTGTATGAGCAAGGTGAAGTTAGACCTAACTTAGCCTCCGTAAGATTTATCAAAAAATTTCAAAATATGATACCTAGTCGGCTAGAAGAATACCAACAAAAATTTATCAAATCAAAAGGTATTCTTAGTTATTTAGACAGTCAGCTTCAAGGTAACGCTTACATATTAGGAGATAGCGTCAGCCTGGCAGATATTAGCCTGTATGCTTACACGCATAATGCGGAAGAAGGTGGATTAGATCTATCATCTTATAAAAACCTATGTACTTGGTTTGAGCGGATTGAGTCTTTACCTAATTTTATTAGACTATGATAAAAACTATTAGAAAATAGCCTTGTCAGTGGTATACAAGCTCGATTGCAACCCCCACAATTCTTTAAAAACACCATCAACGCGTTTTAACTCTTCAGGAGTTCCATCTTGAACCAAAACGCCCTTATCAATCACTAGGACCCGATCTACGCCATTGATAGATCCTAATCGGTGGGTAATCATAAAGCTCAGCTTTCCTTTTGACAGCAATTTAAAATCCTCATAAAGCTTAGCTTCAGACTTTGGATCGATGGCTGAGGTTGGTTCATCTAAAAGGATCATAGAGGTCTTAGCATTCAATCCGCGTAAGATGGCTAATCTTTGCCACTGACCGCCTGAAAATTCAATACCGCCAAATGATTTGCCAACCAAAGTATCTAATGAAACATCAGCACGTAGTCCAAGCTCAGCTTGGATTTTATGATCATTAAACGCGGCAGTTTTATTAAAGCTAATATTTTCATTAATCGTTAACTTAAATCTAAAAAAATCTTGAAACACTGCGCCAATGCACTTTCGCAGCTTTAAAACATCATATGAGCGTATGTCCTGACCGTTAATTAAGATTTGACCTTTTGATACGTCCCAAAACCTGCAAATCAGATATACCAGCGTTGATTTTCCCGCGCCATTATGACCAACAATGGCAATAGACTCGCCAAGATTAGCCGAAAAATTAAGATTATAAAGAATATAGTTTTCAGATTTTGGGTATTTAAAACTTACATTCACAAACTCAATAGTTTGTATTTTATCAATTGCCAATTCACCATTTCTAATATCGTCTGAATAATCTAAAAATGAAAAGTACTTTTTAAAATAGTCTAGTATTTCATAAAGCAAAGCGCTGTGCTGTATCAAGCCATCCAATCGATTATTTAAGATTACTATGGACTGTAACAGCACAACGATTGATGATGCGGTAATGGTTGCTGCTTTGTTTTGCTCATAAAGTGAAAACAACACCAAACCGATCACAAAAATAGAAATCAGCTGAAACGGTATTGGCTTGATAAAGATATTAAATTGCGCTTTTTTAAGCTCACTATAAACGCTTTGAAATGCCTCACTATATTTGTCTATGATGAGTGGATATGCTCTAAACAGATGAATGTCTTTTTGAGCCTCTTTTAAAAAAGTGATCGAAGAAAAATAGTCCATCAATCGGCTTTGCTTTCCGGTTGTCATCAATGCTTGCCAGCTAAAGGATGCCACTTTAAAATTGATATAAGACAATGGTATTGCCGCAAGCAAAATAGCGAAAGGAATCCACCATTTAATCGCAAACAGCATGAAGGATAACGCGGTCACCGTGATCAGCTCTCTGGCGATAGTGACTAAATTGACTGAAAAATTGGTAGGTCTAAATTTAGATTGGTTTTTTAAAACGGCGACCGCATCTTGAATGTCTACATCCTCATAAGCTTGCAAGCCATGAAAAGAGGCGTTTTTTTTCATCAATTGCGTGATTATTTTATTGGTAACAAGCTGATTGATATGCGATTGTAGATAGCTGATAAAAGGATTAAGCAGCGTAGGCAACAACAGACTTATGCCCCAAATTGTAATGATAAAAACAATAGAGTTTGTTGAACTGGTATTTTCAAAAATTGAAACCAGCTGACCAGTCGCAAAAACATTTAACGCTGGCATGATTCCAACCACAAATAAGCATAGCGCCATGGCGATATTGTAGTTAGGGCAGGCAGAAAAAACTTCTTTAACTGATCTAAAAAACAGCCGTATTTTTTTATTCATTTGTCATATATTTTTAAGAAAAGTTAATGTCATTTTGCAAAATAACTGAGCTATATGGAATAAGTAGTTCGTTTACTATTGCCAATCCTTTATTTACAACACAGCCCAGCTTACGCCTTACTCTTTAAATAATCTCCCAGCCAGACCAAAAACTCATCACTCGTCGTCGATACATTTAATCGCAGATAAGTGGAAGGTTTTGCCTCGGGGTTAAATAAATGCCCTGGAGCGACAAGCTAACCCTCATTATAAGCGTCTAATGCCAATTGTCCCGTATCCTGCTTGGTGTCCACCCAAATAAATATCCCTGCCTGCGTATGCTCCGGATATTCAAGACCAATTTTAGGTAATGCTTCACGTAGTCTTTGATGCGCTAAATATAAGTTTTGCTGAACCTTTTTAATTTGCCGACGATACTCGCCATGAGTCCATAGACGATGGACGACCCGCTCACCAAATTCTGGCGTATTAGAATTACTTAATATTTTAATGCGTATGACGTCATCAATAAATTTGTCAGGGCAAACGAGCATTCCTACACGCCAGCCTGATGCCATCAATTTTGAAAATCCTGTGGCATAAAACACCCGCTCAAATTGATCAAGACTGGCATATCGTAGCGCCTGACCGTTTGGCACCAGCGAGGCATATAAGTCATCTTCAAAAATGTAAGCGTCATATTTATGAATCAAATTAAGCACTTGATGGGCTCGGGCAGGATGCAAATGATAAGACGTTGGGTTATGAAAGACACTATTGGTTAAATATAATTTTGGTCTATACGCTGCAAACAACTTTTGCAACTGCTCAATACTGGGGCCTTGATGATCGCGATCAACGGCGATGACATTTAAACCTTGCTGCTGCAGGCAGCTGGATAACCAATACCAACCTGGGCTGTCTACCAATACTGTGTCACCAGCTTGGGTAAGCAGCTGACCGACCATCGTTACCGATTGCGAGACGCCAGCGGTGGTCACGATGTAGTCAGCACGAACTTTCAGCCCTAGCGTATTTAAGTGCCGTGCAAACTGCTGACGCAGCGGCAAATAACCTTGGATATTGCCATAGTTATAAATAAAATCGTCAGCTTGCTGGGTAACCTGCCGGATTGCCCATTCCATTTTGTCATTGCGCACCCAATCGTTTGGTAGCGTTCCTGATCCTGGTGAGAGGTGATGCGGAGTGTTGTTAAGAACTTGTAAGAGCCAACGTGTATCTATGACTGGATACTTATTTATGCGCTCATTTTTAGCGTGTTGGTGGCTCAATCTTAAAGTCGCGTTGACATAGTAGCCTGAGCTGGGTTTGGCAATCAAGACATTGGTTGCGACCAATTGCTCATAGGCCTGAGCGACTGTAAAGCTTGAAATATTTAATAATTTTGCCAATTTTCTGACCGATGGCACGCGCTGATTGGGCAAATAAATTTGCCAATCGATACGCTGCTGAAGCCACTCAGCGACGGCGGCGGTTTTCGTTAGATTAGGATTCAAGCGATAGCTGCTGTCCATAAAAAACCTGTTTTTTATTAAAATTAATAATCGATTGAACTGTCATGGTAAAAGCAACGGTACAGATTGTTTGCTAAAAGCAAAACTGTATAGGTACTGTCATGGTCAATTAAATTATAGTTTGAATTGTTTATAACCGTCAAAATGATCGAGGTGAAAAAATAATGGGGTTTAAAAGCAATACACCGTCAGCACTAATTCTACCTACCATGCCAATTTTAATGCTAAAGCGTTCAGGTGAGATAAAAACAACACGCTTAACGCGTTCAGCAATCATAAGAAATTAGGATAACTATATGACTCCTTTACAAACGGCATTAGCTATCTTAGTCGCCTTTATTTGGGGCGTAAATTTTACGTTTATCGCTTGGGGACTTGAAAGCTTTCCGCCACTGATGCTGACAGCAATGCGTTTTTTCTTTACGGCTGTGCCATTGGTTTTTTTCCTCAAGCCGCCTAAGTTTAATCGGACGCTATTCATCTATGCTATTGGCACGTTTGTCATACAGTATGCTTTTGTTTTCACAGCGATGCATTTAGGCGCGTCGGCTGGGCTTACCGCACTGCTATTGCAGATTCAGATTTTTATTACCGTACTTCTGGCCTATTTCATGTTGGGCGAGACCGTAAGTCGTTTGCAGATTGTCGGAATGGTGTTTGGCGTTTTAGGATTGACGACCATTGCGCTTAATCTTGGTGGCGATATGCCGCTGACGGGCTTTATTTGTATTTTGATTGCGGCGATTGGTTGGAGCTTTGGCAACATTGCTTCAAAGCAGATATCAAAGCAACCTACCAAACAAGCATCGCTGCAAAATCCTAAGGTATCGACGGTTTCAACTACTGATAATAAAACTAAAGCATCGGCATTATCTGCTCTATCACTGGTGGTTTGGGGCGGACTGATTGCCTGCGTAATTTTAACGCTATCTTCTTTTATCTTTGAAACTGAGGCTTGGCAGTTAGCAACGTTTACGCAAGCTTCGCTTAAGTCTTGGTTGTCGCTTGGCTTTATTGTTTATATCTCAACCTTGATAGGATTTGGACTTTGGGCGCATTTATTGGCTCAAAATACGGCGTCCAAGGTTGTGCCATTTGCTTTACTTGTACCGATATTTGGAATGATCACCTCGGTGATGTTACTTGGGGAGAGCGTAACGTGGTGGAAGATGCTTGCGATGGTGTTCATTTTATCAGGCTTAGTATTTGCAAACGTGAAAATCAGACGCTCTAAAAAGATGATTTACGAGTAAATAGCGCTTTGCATTTACGTACTAGTACAGTAGAATAAGCAATCTAAATTAATACTGACTCTTACGAGCTCATGCCATGATCAATAATCCTTACGATAGCCTACTGGTACATTTAGCTAAATGTAATGACAAAGACGAAATTAAATCAATATTAACTGCACTTTTAACGGAAAAAGAGCAACGCGAAATCACTAACCGAATCCTTATATTTGAGTTATTAGATCGCGGTATGTCTCAACGTGACATATCAGAGCAGCTCGGTGTCGGTATTGCAACGGTATCGCGCGGCGCTAAGGCAATCCAGCACAATGATGTTAGCGCTTTATTAGCTACCCATCGAAATGGCGCGAACGGGGATGCTTAACCGCATGAATTTTAGGAAATTTTATGATTTTAGACCAAAATAAGAACCTCTTAGCGATTGAGCCAAGCCCAATTAAGATTCCCAGTAAGCCAATACGCATTAAGCTGACTCAAGATATTGACTTTTTTGAGTTATTTAAACGCATTGAAGCCAATTTTGATACTTGCTATTTGCTTGAGTCTTTAGGGGAAGACAGCCACATGTCAAGGCATCATGCCATTGGCTTTGATCCAGTATTGACAATTAGCGCTATTGATCGCGAAACACTGACGATAACCAATCATCGAACGAATGAATTTTTGGAGTATCAATCAGAAAATCCTTATCAATTACTGCGCAAAATTACCCCTCAGCACGATATTTCCCGCGAGCAAAGCGGCGGCTTGGTCGGCTATTTGGGCTACGACAGTGTTAATTTTTTTGAACCCAGCTTAACGGCAAAGGCTCATTCAGATTTTGAGCCTTTTAAGTTCGGTTTGTATTTGGATGGATTAACCCTTGATAAGATGACGGGCGAAATCTTTTATTTTTACTATCCAACCGATGAGCAGGACAACAGAATTAACCAAGTCAAAGCGCTGCTAACGGCGTGCGCGCCAAACCACAAGCCGCCTGCCATTGAGTTTTTAGGCGACAGTATGAGCCGTGAGGAGCATGCCAATGCTGTCATGAAAGTTAAAGAAGCCATTAAGTCAGGGCGCATTTTTCAATGTGAAGTCGGCTTTAAATCCAAATACCATATCAGCGGCAATAAGATGCCCATTTATGAAAAGCTGCGCTTAGTGAATCCCTCGCCGCATATGTATTTTATGAAATTTACTGAGCAATGTATCATTGGCGCGTCCCCTGAGCTTCTGTTCCGCTTGCGCCAAGGTGAGATGGAAACGTACCCCTTAGCAGGAACGACCAAACGCGGAGCTAATAGTGCTGAAGACCGCAAGCTGGCAAGAGCGCTTTTAAACGATGCCAAAGAAATTGCTGAACATAATATGCTGGTTGATTTACACCGAAACGACATTGGCCGTGTGGCACAATTTGGTACGGTAAAAGTGCGTAGTCTTATGGACATCAAACGCTTTTCTCATGTTCAGCACATTTCATCAGAAATCGTTGGTATCTTGCACCCTGATGAGGACATGTTTAGCGCCCTTGCCAGCAACTTTCCCGCAGGAACGCTGTCGGGAGCGCCAAAGATTGAAGCCATCAAAGTCATTAATGAGCTAGAAACTGACGGCAGAGGGGCTTATGGCGGCGCCATCGGCTCATTTAATTTTAACGGCGATTGCATTTTTGCTATTCCAATTCGCAGCTTATTTATTAATGGCTCTTCCGCTTATATACAAACTTGTGGCGGCAATGTTTTTGATTCCAATCCTGATGATGAGTATTTAGAAATTCAACGTAAATTATCCGCCATGAAAACCGTTTTAGATAGCTTTAATACGCCCTTACAGAGTGCTTTGCTATGAATGTTTTAATCATCGACAATTATGACTCGTTCACTTTTAATCTTTATCAGTATGTGGGCGAGATTTTACAATATTTAGAGCATGGCAGCACAAATAAGGTAGTGGTGAAACGTAATGATGAAATAAGCTTAGCGGAAATTCAGGCGATGAATGTTGACCGCATTATTATTTCACCCGGTCCTGGCGCTCCTGATGACCCTGCTTATTTTGGTATTTGCTCAAAGGTCATTGATGTTCTTGGTAAAACGACTCCTATTTTGGGAGTTTGCTTAGGGATGCAAGGCATAGCTCATGTGTTTGGCGGAAAGGTAGTTCGCGCTACTGTTCCGATGCATGGCAAAGTATTTGCAATCCGCCATGATGGCATGGGGGTTTATCAAGGTTTGCCGCAAGGTATTGAAATCATGCGCTATCACTCGCTTATGGTAGAAGGTAAAACGCTGCCGGATTGTTTTGATGTGACCTCAGTGATTCAAAATGAGGGTCATGCGTCATTAAGCTTGGCTCAATGTGCACTTGCAGGCGATGAAATCATGGGAATTTGTCATAAAAACTATCCCGTTCAAGGGGTTCAGTTTCATCCCGAGTCATTTGCCACTGAAGGCGCAAAAAATCTACTGACTAATTTTTTGATGGGAGTCTGATTTTCTTTTACCCGTTTTAAATTGGCTTAATAGCTGTTAGATAATAAGAGTTTTTAAATAAAAATAAAGGTCATCATATGTTAAACGTTAAGATTAAAATTCTAACCGTGGATGAAGCTAGAGATTTCAAAGCGATTAGACTTTCAGCCTTAAAAAAGTCGCCTGAAATGCTTGGCTCTACCTATGAAGCAGAAGTGGATAGACCATTAGTATTTTTCGAAAATTGCTTATCAAGCTCAACGGTATTTGGCGCTTATCATCATAATCAAATTATAGGTTTAGCAACCTTAACCCAAGAAACAGGAACAAAGTTTTCTCATAAAGCGACTTTATCAAGTGTCTTTATTGAACCTGAATTTCAACAAAAAGGCGTAGCAAGCCGCTTACTTTGTAGTGGTCAACTAATTTAGGACACCTGATAAGAGGTTTCGGTTAAAGTAGCGTTTCTCTTTTTCTAGCGGTGTTAAATAATCATTAAAACTGTGCGGTCTCACGATTTGATAGTA
>NZ_JABBDX010000004.1 GCF_012847335.1 Psychrobacter sp. MF31 | reverse complement strand
TTCTCTCTGTTACCGCTCGACTTGCATGTGTTAAGCCTGCCGCCAGCGTTCAATCTGAGCCATGATCAAACTCTTCAGTTTAATCTATCTTGAAGCCTTTACTATGTAAACATAGAAGATGACTTCAAATCTTTGGCTCATTTAATTACTAGCAAATTACTTTCGCTTATCAATTATGAATTAACTTGAGTTATTTGCTGAAACTAAATGATAATGTTATTAGCATTTTGTCTTAGCAAAAATCCACACAAGTTGTTCTTTAGTTCGCTGTTAAATAATTTAGCAATCTGTCGTCCAGTATCGCTCAAGCTGTCTATCTTATCACATCGTGATCGTCTGTCAAGCTTTTGTTTTAATTTGTTTCTCAAGGAAATCTGTTATTGCCGTTTGATTCGCTTATTCAATTCAAGCTTTCAAACTTGGCACCAGTGTTGCCTTGTGAGGTGCGTATTATAGACGCTTAATTTAGTAAGTCAAGAAGTTTTTTTTAAGAGTTTAAAGTTTATTTCAAGTCGCTCGGCTTAATCGGGTCATTACCCATCGCCTGCTTCTTAACATCCCCTCTCACTACTTAGCCGCCATATCACTACCGCCGCTAACTTCCGTCCTTGTGGGGGCGTATTATAGAGAGGTTTAGAAGAAGGTCAAGCGGTTTTTGAGATTATTTGCGTTTTTTTTGCAAAAAGCTGGATTTAAGAAATTTTGACCTTATATAAAGCTGCCAAATTAGGGGCTTGAAGCTATTGTTTTGTAGTGTTCATTACTCACTTTTGCTATAGTAGCTTTTTTTAGAAGGTTGTTTTAGCAATCTACAGTTTTAGCAGTCTTACGGTCAAATGGTTGATGGTTGCAATCATCACTGCTAGCGGACGCAATTAAGGTGAAAAATTATGGTAGCAATTACTCTACCCGATGGTACGGTGAAAAACTTTGAAGGTCAAACGACGGTCATGCAGGTTGCCGAAAGCATTGGCGCAGGACTTGCAAAAGCAACGATCGCAGGTCGGGTCGATGGTCAATTGGTCGATGCGTGTGATCCAATCGTAGCGGATGCGCGGGTAGAGATTGTGACGGCAAAAGATGATGATGGCGTGGATATTATTCGCCATTCGTGCGCGCATTTACTTGGTCATGCGGTAAAGCAGCTGTATCCTGAGGTAAAAATGGTGATTGGCCCTGTGATTGATGAGGGCTTTTATTATGACATTTATAGCGAAACGCCCTTTACACCTGAGCATATGGAAAAGATTGAGGCGCGAATGGTCGAGCTTATCAATCAAAACTATGATGTGATTAAAAAAATGACGCCGCGCGCTGAGGCAATCAAAATTTTTGAGGAGCGCGGTGAAGATTACAAGCTGCAATTGATCAATGATATGCCGGGTGAAGATGCGTTTGGCATTTATTATCATCAAGAATATATTGATATGTGCCGCGGTCCACACGTTCCAAACACGCGCTTTTTAAAGGTGTTCAAATTAACCAAAATGAGCGGTGCGTATTGGCGTGGCGATGCAAAAAACGAGCAGCTTCAACGGATTTATGGTACGGCTTGGGCAGATAAAAAGCAGCTTAAAGCTTATATTATCCGAATTGAAGAAGCTGAAAAACGCGACCATCGCCGAATTGGCAAGGCGCTGAATTTGTTTCATATGCAAGAGCAAGCGCCGGGGATGGTGTTTTGGCATCCAAACGGCTGGACGATTTATCAAGTGCTTGAGCAATATATGCGCAAAGTTCAAATTGATAACGGCTATCAAGAAATCAAAACGCCGCAAATCGTGGACAGAAGCCTTTGGGAAAAGTCAGGTCACTGGGGCAATTACGCAACCAATATGTTTACGACCGCAAGCGAAAGTCGTGATTATGCGGTAAAACCAATGAACTGCCCGTGTCACGTTCAAGTCTTTAACCAAGGGTTAAAATCCTACCGTGATTTACCGCTACGAATGGCGGAGTTTGGCTCATGCCACCGCAATGAGCCGTCAGGATCGCTTCATGGCTTGATGCGCGTTCGCGGCTTTACTCAAGATGATGCGCATATCTTTTGTACGCAGGCGCAAATCCAAGAAGAAGTTGCCAATTTTATTAAATTAACTTTAGCGGTTTATGATGACTTTGGCTTTAAAGATATCGAAATGAAGCTGTCAACCCGACCTGAAAAGCGCGTGGGTAGTGAAGAAGCTTGGGATTTTGCTGAGAAAGCGCTCGCTGACGCGCTTGATAGCTCAGGGCTTGATTGGGAATATTTGCCCGGTGAAGGCGCGTTTTACGGTCCAAAAATTGAATTTAGCTTAAAAGATTGCTTAGGTCGCGTTTGGCAGTGCGGAACGATTCAAGTTGACCCCAATATGCCTGAGCGCTTAGATGCTGAATTTGTTAATGAAAATGGCGATCGCGAAACGCCAATCATGCTGCATCGCGCGATTTTAGGCTCGTTTGAGCGCTTTTTGGGAATGCTGATTGAGCATTACGCCGGCTGGATGCCCGTTTGGCTTGCCCCAATCCAAGTTGCGGTCATGAACATCACTGACAAACAAAGCGAAGCTTGTCTTGAAGTTACCGAGCAACTTAAAAACGCAGGACTGCGCGCCACGAGCGACTTGCGTAACGAAAAGATTGGCTTTAAGATACGAGAGAAAACATTAGAACGCGTCCCTTATATGCTAGTATTGGGGGACAAAGAGGTCGAATCTGGCAGCGTCAACGTGCGTACCCGTGAAGGCAAAAATCTTGGCGTCATGAGCGTTGATGATTTTATTGCTTTGGCGCATGAAGGCATTGCCCAAAAAGGTCGACTAAATCAAAAAACAGATGAGGAGTAAGACCCATTAAACAGTCAAACCGTTTGAACATCAACGAAGATATTAGCGCTAAAGAAGTCCGCTTGGTCAAAGAAGACGGCGAACAATTGGGCGTGGTTGATATTGCCACCGCGATGAAGGCGGCGCGTGATGAAAACTTAGACTTGGTCGAATTGGTTCCTGACGCAAAGCCGCCTGTTTGTAAAATCATGGATTACAAACGCTATCTTTATGACCAAAAACAAAAGGCAAAAGAGGCGAAGAAAAACCAAAAGCAGACTCAGCTCAAAGAGATGAAATTGCGTCCTGGAACTGAAGAAGCGGACTATCAGGTTAAACTTAAAAAGATTGTCAGCTTTTTAGAAGACCAAGATAAAGTCAAAATCAGTATTCGCTTTCGTGGTCGTGAAATGGCGCACCAAGAAATCGGTCGCAAACAGCTTGAGCGCATCATTGAAGATACCGCTGACATCTCAAACGTTGAGCAACCACCAAAAATGGAAGGTCGACAAATGGGAATGCTGCTTGGTCCTACCAAGAAGAAATAAGCGCTAATTTTGACTTAAAACTGACTTGTCTTTATTGTATTGCTTGCAAGCCATCAATTGCTCTTGGTAATTGATGGCTTTTTTGCGTTTTTTAGTTGTGAAAAACCGCTGCCGTTACCTAACTCCTGAGTCAGGTTACAATTTAGCGCTTAAAAGCAGGACTTGGCTCAGCTACTCTTTTTAAAATGGCTTATTAAGCTTACCTCTTGAATATCAAGCTAGCCGCCGCAATAATTAAGCCTAACCATAATAATTAACAATAATTTAACGTCTGGTTTTGAATAAAAAGCGTTTTAAATAAAAAGCGATTAAAAATTAAAGGATAACCTTATGGCGCAAGAATTGACCCCTCCGGATACTGCAAAATCTTCAGTTATTGCCCTAACCCCGCCTGAGCCGGTAACGCAAGTGGCAACGAGCGAAGCGGATCAAATGGTAAGTTTGGATAAAAATAAAATTCCTGAGCTTGATGCCAAAGTCGCCGCGTTTGTCAATCATGTGATTACCAATCCGGTTCATAGCCCTGATTTTCAGCAAAATGTGCAATCCATTCACAATTTAGGCAATAAAGAAATCCGCGAATCGGCGCAAGTGTCGAACCGAATGTTGCAATTGCCCGCTAAAAGTATCGATGATGGCTTGTTCGAAAACTCCCCCATTGCCAAATCTCTGACCGAGCTTCGCGGTATCGTTGAGGACTTAGACCCCAGTAAAAAAACGCTTACCCACTCGCGAAAGCTGTTTGGCATTATTCCTTTTGGCAATAAAGTTCAAGATTATTTTCGCCAATATGAATCGGCGCAGTCGCATATTAATGCGGTGGTGACCAGTCTTTATAATGGCAAAGATGAGCTGATTAAAGACAACGCCATGATTGAGCAAGAAAAAGTCAATATGTGGGAGCTGATGCAGTCGATCCGGCAATATATTTATGTCGGTAAAAAAATTGATGAAGAACTTGAGCGCAAAGTTGCTGATTTAGAAGCTACCGATCCTGAAAAAGCACGAATTATTAAAGAAGAAATGCTGTTTTATGTTCGCCAAAAAAATACCGACTTTTTAACGCAATTGGCAGTGAATGTTCAAGGTTATTTGGCGCTAGATACTATCCGCAAAAATAACTTAGAGTTGATAAAAGGTGTTGATCGAGCAACCACGACGACCATTTCAGCATTAAGAACGGCAGTGGTTGTCGCGCAGGCCATGACCAATCAAAAATTGGTGCTTGATCAAATCACGGCGCTCAATAAAACAACGAGCAGCGTGATTGAATCAACGTCAGCCATGCTTAAACGCCAATCGCTTGAAATCAATCAGCAAGCCACCAGCAGCACCATTGAGCTTGATAAGCTGCAAAATGCCTTTAACAATATCTATGAAACGATGGATATGATTAGTAAATATAAAATCGAAGCCCTTGATAATATGAAACAAACGGTCGATAGCTTAACCACGGAAGTCGATAAAGCACAAAAGTATCTTGATAAAGCCAACCAAACGACGGTGCTTGAGGTTTCAAAAGAGCTTGAGACTTCAAGAATCACTGATGAGAGCAACTCAATTCAAATTTGATCGCTTAAAATGACCAGACAAAATCCTTAGTGTTTATCAGGATAAGCATTAAGTAATACTGACAGGATCGTGTTAAAATGACACGACTCAATAATTAATGAAGACATGGTAATTTATGACTTGGAATGATCCAAACGCTCGAGCTGAAGCGCAAAAATATGACAATCCGATCCCAAGCCGCGAGCTGATCTTGACGACGCTTGCCGAGCATAGTGACATCACGCATCCAAAGCTTGCGGCGATTTTTGGTATCAGCGATCCGGATCAATTTGACGCGCTAGGCAACCGCTTAAAAGCCATGACGCGCGACGGTCAAGTCAATCGCGAAGGTCGACCTTATCGCTATCGCGTGGTTACCAAGCACGATGTGGTAACCGGAGTCGTATCAGCGCATGCCAAAGGCTTTGGGTTTGTTATTCTTGATGACATGCCCGATTTGTTTTTGCATGAAAAGCAAATGCGCTGGGTCTTTAATGGCGATAAGGTCAACGCTATTGGTACGGCAACGGACAATCGCGGTCGTACTGAAGGTCGTATCGTTGAGGTGATTGAGCGCCAACAAAATGAGTTTATTGGAACGCTGTCCGGTGACGATGACGGCTATTTTGTTGAGCTTGGTAGCCCAAATTCGCATCAGCCAATTACTGTGACTGAAGAAAACGTTCAAGCGCTGAATGCCAAAATTGGCTTTCCGGTTAAAGTTGCCATTATCGATTGGCCAAATCAGCATGAATTTGCTACCGGTAAAATCACGGAAGTGCTCAATGATGACAATGATCGCGAATTGATCATTGAAACGACGCTATTAAACTACGATATCCCCTCAGAATTTAGCCAAGCGGCACTTGATCAAGCCAACAGCTACCAAGAACCAAGCAACAAAGAGCTGTCAGGTCGTGTTGATTTGCGCGACATTCCGCTCATTACCATTGATGGTGAAGATGCTCGCGACTTTGATGATGCCGTTTTTGCCGAAAAACGCAGCGGTGGTAACTATCGCGTATTGGTTGCCATTGCCGATGTTAGCCATTACGTCACGCCAAACTCGCCGCTTGACCATAACGCTTTTGAGCGTGGAACGTCGGTTTATTTTCCGCACCGCGTGATTCCGATGCTTCCTGAAGTCCTGTCAAATGGGCTTTGCTCACTCAACCCTGACGTTGATCGCTTATGCATGGTTGCCGACATTAAAGTCTCGCGCGCCGGCAACGTCACCGGCTACGAGTTTTATCCGGCGGTCATGCACTCGCAGGCACGGCTGACTTACAACCAAGTGAATGCTTATTTTGCTGACCCTAAAGATGAGAGCATTCCCAAATCTTTAACCGAAAATAAAGCGGTTAAAAAATCGGTCGATAATTTGCATCAGCTTTATGAATTACTGCTAAAAAAACGTGAAGAACGCCATGCGATGGAGTTTGAAACGGTCGAAACGTTAATCGAATTTAATGAGGAAGGCGGGATTAAAGATATCGTCCCAAGAACGCGCGGCGATGCTCATAAGCTGATTGAAGAATGTATGCTGCTTGCCAATACCAGTGCGGCAAACTTTGCCTTAAAAAATGAGCTTCCCGTGCTTTATCGAAATCATGATAAGCCGGATGCCGAAAAATCCTCTAAAATCCATGAGTATGCCAAAAACTTTGGCTTAAGCTTCCCGCAAGAAAGCCCAACGCAGGCAGATTATCAGCGCATTATCGAGGCGACCAAAGACCGTCCTGATGCCGTGAGCATTCACAGTATGCTGCTGCGATCAATGATGCAGGCAAATTATGCGCCCGACAACATCGGTCATTTTGGTTTGGCTTATGATGAGTACAGCCACTTTACCTCGCCGATCCGCCGCTATCCGGATTTGATGCTGCATCGGGCGATCAAAGCCAAAGTCACGGGTAGCAAGCAACCGGTGATGGACTTTAATTTGGCAGAAGCCGGAACGCAAACGTCCGATACTGAGCGCCGTGCTGAAAAAGCTTCCCGCTTTGTTGAATCGTGGCTCAAATGCCATTATATGAAAGACCATATCGGTGAAGAGTTTGATGGCGTTGTCACCACCGTGACCAACTTTGGCTTGTTTATCACTTTAACGAGCTTATTTATCGATGGTTTGGTGCATATTTCAAACGTTGGTGATGATTATTTTGTCTTTGATGAAAAGCAGCAGCAATTAATTGGTCAAGACCACGGCAAAATCTTTGGTCTTGGTGATTTGGTTCGAGTAAAAGTTGCTGGCGTGAATATGGACTTATTGCAAATTGATTTTGAATTGGTCGCTAAACTGCAATCAAGTCAAATGAATCAGTCCAAAAAAAAGCGCAAACGTAGCTTTGATAACGGGGATAAAAACCATAAAACCAAAGGTAAAAAAAGCTAATTGCTTTTAATCCATTATTAAAATAAAAAAGCTCACAATATCGTGGGCTTTTTTTTGGCATTACCATTTTTTAAAGCTTATTGTTGGTCGGCAGCGGCTAATTGCTGATTGCTTTGTTTTTGCGCGGCATCAATCTTGCTGTTGGCGTCATCAAGGATGGCTTTTGGCTGCTTACCTAATGGCGTTGAGTTTGGCGTGGTCAATGGCTCAGCGGTTTGATCATTTTGATTGAGCATGGCTGAGCGCTGACTGTCATGGCGCTGATTGCTAATGATATTAAATCCTGCCAGCATCACAATGGCAACTAGGCTTGCGATAATCACATGCTTGATTTGCATTTTTATATCCTTGGGCAACAGTAAGGGGTCTTGCCAACACTGCTGCAGGATTCGTGCCGACTTGTTGTTAATGACTCACTTACCAAAATTACGCCATCAACCATTTAACCTCACTCTTGCGGGCTGTCTTTATTTAACAAATCCGTTTCTTGGTTGGTATTGGCGATTTCTTGTTTGACTTTATCAAGCAGTTTATTGTCATTACGAGCATCAAGAACGTCATCATTATTTTGTCGACTTAAGACGTGCTTTGATCGGGCGCGGGCTTGCTGCTTTGCTTGATCATCGAGGGTTTCGCTATCAATCTCTGGCAAACTTACCGTGTTATTTTGCGACCCCCATTTTGGCAATTGCTCAAGCGATTTTTCAAGGTTTTTATTAAAGCGCAATCGGTAAACAGGCTCTGGCAAATTAAAACCTTCATTTTCAATCGCGTGCTTGGCTTCGCGAATGGCAATGCTGCGCGCTTTGGTAAAATCGGTCGTCGATTGATCGACCCAAACCAAAAACTCAAGAACCGTGCTTGCCTCGCCGACCTCAACGATAATGGCAACGGCTTTGGGCTTTTCGAGAACAAAATCAAGCGATCTTATCGCCTCAAGACCCACTTTCATTGCGGCAAGCGGATCGTCGTTGCTGTTGATGCCAAGCTGAAAGCTAAATCGGCGCTCAGGATTTTTGGTGTAATTTAAAATGGTGCCTTTAAACACTTCAGCATTTGGAATTCGCAATTGGTTGCCATCAAGGGTCATCAAAATGGTGGCTCGCGGCGTCAAGCGAACCACAATGCCTTCTTGACCGTTAATTTTGATATGATCGCAAGCCCGAAACGGTTGGCGGATGCTCAGCATCATTGAGGCAATGTAGTTTTCAATCGTGTCTTTGATGGCAAAACCAACGGCAATGCCAATCACGCCTGCGCCGCCTAATAGCGTCCCTAAAATGGTCTCAGCGCCAATCAAGCTTAACCCTAAAATTAAGCCAAAAATAACAAAAATGATTTTGACCGTTTGCGAGAGCAGCTCAGCGACAAACGGATTTGGGGCGATACGCTGCCAAAGTGCTTGCCTACCCGACAACCAACTGCCAAAGCTTGCCACCAAAATAAAAATGATAATGCCCACGATTAATAAGGGCAGCGCTTTAACGAGCGTTTGAGCTTGATGCTTTAATCCGTTAAATACGCTTGAGACGTTATCTTGAACATCAAGGGTTCGGCTGATGCGATCTTCAACGGTGACGACATCGGTTAAGCGGTTGGTGATGTTGATGGCTTGTTGGGCTTTTTTTTCATTGGGCGTCTCACCACCTAGGCGGACGACGCCTTGATTGACCCTAATAGTGACCGATTGCAAGCCATCAATTTCCGAAAAAATGCCGCTGATTCGGTCATGAATGTCACGATCTTTTTGTGGGTTGGGGTGAGATTCAATTTTTTCGTTGTTGGTGGTCTCGCCATTAATGACAGGAACGGCTTTGGTTTCACTGTCAGGCTTGGCATCTTGAGAGGTGCTGGGGATGCCAAGCGCGGCTGCGGTATCGGAAATAACGTCACCTTCAGCAAGGACAGCCGGCGAATAAACCGTCATGACCAAACTGAAAGTCAGCAAAAAAAGCCAAGCTAGACTTAGCGCTTTTGTTGTTAGTTTAGTATTGTTAGCCGCGCACTTGGTCACTGATGCTAAGCTCGATCTAAATAACTTTGCGCCTCGCCCAAATCAAGCGTCCCTTCATAAATAGCACGACCGGTGATGATGCCTTCAAGCTCAGCACCAAAAGGCTTGAGCAATTTGATATCTTGCATGTCAGTGACGCCGCCTGAGGCAATCACTGGCAAGCCGCCTTCACGAGCCAAATTGACCGTTTGCTCAACGTTAACGCCTTGCATCATACCATCGCGGGCGATGTCGGTATAAACGATAGAGGACACGCCCACATCGGCAAAGCGCTTGGCAAGCTCGGTGGCGCGGGTGTCGGTCACATTTGCCCAGCCGTGGGTTGCCACCAAGCCGTCTTTGGCATCAATGCCTACGATGATGTGACCGGCAAACTCGCGGCAAGCTTCAGCCACAAAATCAGGATCTTCCACAGCTTTAGTGCCGATGATGATGTAAGTAAGTCCAGCATCAATATACTGCTCAATGGTGGTCATGTTGCGAACGCCGCCGCCAAGCTGAATCGGCAACTTTGGATAGGCTTTGGCAATGTCTTGAACCACGCGCTTGTGAACCGGAACGCCATCAAAGGCGCCGTTTAAATCCACCAAATGTAGACGGCGAGCGCCTTCTTTGACCCATCGCGCTGCCATCGCGACCGGATTGTCCGAAAAGACCGTATCGTCTTCCATCCGACCTTGTTTTAAGCGAACGCATTTGCCATCTTTTAAATCAATAGCCGGAATAATCACTGGCGCTTTAATCATACCCTGATCCTTATTTTATCAATCCAAACATAATATTCTTTTATAAAACTTAAAAAATTTTGCCAATAGTTTCAAGCGCTTTGCTATTGCCAAAAATTAGGAAGGCAATAAAAATTGCGAATTTTAGTTGCAAAAAATCGCAATCAAAGCGCTGGCAAACTGGTAATTTTAGGTAAGTTTAGCGTATAATCCTAAGTAAATTTGTTTTTACTTATCCTAAGATAGCTTTTATTGTGACAATTTGCAGCATTTTTGTGAGGCAAACCGCAGAATAAAGGGTTTTTAGGGTATGGGGCAAATTTAAAGTTATAAAAATATGACGGTGGTTGCTATTTTGTCGAAGGTTAGCTTGAGCTTATCACGGCAAAAAGCAGTATTAATAATATTGCTATCACCCTCATGACTTTGGTAGCCGGTCGCCTTTTGGTTATGGATTAAGACATTAACGTGTTGTTAAGGAGTCTAAGGTCAGCGTTAATAGGCTTATTTGCAGTAATTTTTAAGCGCAAAACTGCCCTAATGATGCCTAAAATTTAGGCGTTTGGGCGCCGCTTTTGTCTATTACTGAGGTCATACCATTCAAAGACGTCTGGTATCGTTTTAGACTATGGACTAAGTTTTCGCTTATGATTACCATCAAAAAAGGTTTGGACTTGCCGATTTTAGGCGAGCCTTCCCGCGAGATATCCGAGCACAGACCTGCTCAAGTCGCCCTTATTGGCTATGATTTTGTGGGAATGAAACCCACAATGAACGTCAAAGAAGGCGATATGGTGGCAAAAGGTCAACCTGTTTTTGAAGATAAAAAACGGGTCGGGGTCATTTATACCGCCCCTGCTGCCGGAAAAGTTGTCGCCATCAACCGCGGCGAGCGCCGAGTGTTTGAAAGTCTAGTGATTGCCGTTGACCCTCAAGGGGAAGAGATCATCTTTACTCAATTTGACTCCCAAGCGCTAGCTGACCTTGACTCACAAACGGTTGCCACGCAGCTTGTTACCTCAGGCGAATGGACAGCGTTTCGAACGCGACCGTTTAGCCGAACGCCCGATATTGGCGAGCGCCCGCACGCCATTTTTGTGAATGCAATGGATACCAATCCACTTGCCTTTGATCCCATGCTGCTCATCAATGAGCAAATAGACGCCTTTAACGATGGCTTAGCCGTGCTCTCAACGCTCAGCCCAAAGACCTTCGTTTGTCATCATGGCAATGCCAATTTGCCAAAACTTACCAAAACGGCGCCCAATAACGTCACTGAATACCACAGTTTTGCCGGAAAACATCCGGCAGGACTTGCTGGCACGCACATTCACTTTTTACATCCAATTGCTCGCGGCGTGAGCGTTTGGACGATTGGCTATCAAGACGTGATTGCCATTGGTAAATTATTCACCACCGGACGGCTTTATACCAAACGCTTAGTCAGCCTTGCAGGACCTTCGGTGAAAAATCCGCGATTGATTGCCACTGAGCGCGGCGCAAATATTCTTGATCTTGCCAAAAATGAGCTGATTGCTGGTGACAACCGATTAATTTCAGGATCGGTGCTGTCAGGTCGCAAAGTTGCAAGAAATACCGAATATTTAGGGCGTTTTCATGACCAAATCAGCGCTCTGACTGAAGGCTACGAGCGCCCTTCGCTGCATTTTTTAAGCGCCGGAAGCAACCGCTTTTCCAAACTGCCCATTTATGTGTCGCAATTTTTTAGCCGCAAAAAATACAATTTCACCACCTCAACCAATGGCTCACCACGAGCGATGGTGCCGATTGGCACGTTTGAGGAAGTGATGCCGCAAGATTATTTGCCGACTCAGCTGTTGCGGGCGCTCATCGTTGAGGACATTATTACGGCGGTGGATTTGGGCGCGCTTGAGCTTGATGAAGAAGATTTGGCGCTTTGCACTTTTGTGTCCCCCGGAAAATACGAGTTTGGCGACATTTTGCGCGACAATTTAACGCGAATTGAGCTTGAGGGCTGATGACGATGAAATTTTTACACAATAAGTTCGATCGTATGGCGCCATCGTTCAACAAAGGCGGCAAGTACGAAAAATATTATGCCCTCTATGAGATGTTTGATACGTTTTTGCGTCAACCAAGCTCTACCACGTTTTCAGCATCGCACGTTCGCGATGGTATTGATTTAAAACGGATTATGATTACCGTTTGGCTTTGTACGTTTCCGGCAATGTTTTGGGGAATGTACAACATCGGTCATCAAGCTTTAACTGCCATTGCCCAATTGGGACTTCAGCCGGACGGTTGGCGAACGGTGATCACCTCTATGGTCGGCTACAATCCGGACAGTGTCTGGGCGTGCTTTGTTTATGGCGCAATGCAGTTTTTGCCGATTTATGCGGTGACTTTTTTGGTAGGCATTTTATGCGAAATCATCTTTGCGGTGGTTCGCGGTCATGAAGTCAACGAAGGCTTTTTTGTCACCTCGGTGCTGTTTGCGTTATGTTTGCCGCCCGATATTCCGCTTTGGCAAGTGGCGCTTGGCATTACCTTTGGCGTAGTTGTTGCTAAAGAAGTCTTTGGCGGCACGGGCAAAAACTTTCTTAACCCTGCCCTATCGGGTCGCGCATTTTTATATTTTGCCTATCCGGCTTATATGTCAGGCGATACCGTTTGGACAGCGGTTGATGGCTTCTCAGGCGCCACGCCTTTGGGACTTGCCGCGCTTGGGGTTACGCCGGATAAATTCACTGATGCTTATGGTCATGCCATCACCTGGTCGGATGCGTTTTTGGGAAATATCCAAGGCAGTATTGGCGAGGTATCCACCCTTGCGATTTTAATTGGCGCGGTATTTTTGCTTTGGACGCGGATTGCGTCATGGCGAATTATGGCAGGTTGCGTGGTCGGCTTAATTGCCACCTCGATGATTTTTAATCTTGTTGGCTCTGAAGAAAACCTAATGATGAACATGCCATTTTACTGGCATTTGGTCTTGGGCGGCTTTGCCTTTGGTGCGGTATTTATGGCAACCGATCCGGTGTCGGCGGCGCATACCAACAAAGGTCGCTGGGCTTACGGGATTTTGATTGGCTTTATGACCGTGCTCATCCGCGTGGTCAACCCCGCCTTCCCTGAGGGCATCATGCTGGCGATTTTATTTGCTAACTTGTTCGCGCCGCTGTTCGACTATTTTGTCACCCAAGCCAACATCAAACGCCAAACGGCACGGAGGATGCGCTATGTCCAAGCCCAAAAGTAACAATATGAAAACCATCAGCGTGGCGCTCGTGCTGTGCTTGGTGTGCTCAATATTGGTGTCAGCGGCGGCGGTGGGGCTAAAACCTGCCCAAGTCGAAAACGCGCGCCTTGACCGCAACAAAAATATCTTGGTGGCGGCAGGCATGTTTGACCCTGAAAAAGACACCAACGCCGATGTCGCAAAACGCTTTGAAGACTTTAAGGTCGAAATTGTCGATTTAAACGCCGGCAACTATTTGACCGATGATGAGCTTAAAAAAGTCGGCATCCCTGACCGTAACGCTTATGACGCAAGTCAAGCCACCAAAAACCAAGCATTAAGCGAAGATTTGGGCGCCAATGACCCTGCCAGCATCGGTCGCAAGCCCAAATACGCGAAAGTTTATGTAAAAAATGACGCGTCGGGAAATCCTGAACTGGTCGTGCTTCCCATTCAAGGCTACGGGCTTTGGGGAACGATTTATGGCTTTTTGACTTTGGAGAGTGATTTAAACACCATCAAAGGCATCAGCTTTTACGACCATAAAGAAACCCCTGGTCTTGGCGCCCTGATTGAAGAGCCAAAATGGCGCGCGATGTGGCACGGCATTCATTCTTACGATGACAATGGCAATGTCGCAACCGGCGTCACCAAAGCGGGCAACCAGAAAGACAACTGGGTCGATGGCATCAGCGGTGCCACCTTAACGAGCCGCGGGGTCAGTAACATGATTCAGTTTTGGCTTGGCGACCAAGGTTATAAACCGTATTTGGACTATTTGCGTAAGCAAAGCGGTCAAAACCCTAATAGCCAAAATCAAGCTGCAACTCAACCCAGCAATAAGCTTTCCGCTCAAAGCAAGGAGGCAACTCATGGCTGATACCAAGGGCATTTTAGTCACGCCCATTTTTGACAATAACCCGATTGCGCTGCAAATCCTTGGGATTTGTTCGGCGCTTGCGGTCACCACCAGTGTGGCAAACGCTTTGGTGATGTGTGTGGCGTTAACGCTAGTCACCGCATTTTCAAGCTTTTTTATCTCCATTATCCGCAAAAATATCCCATCGAGCATCCGAATTATCGTTCAGATGACGATTATTGCCTCCCTCGTTATCGTCGTTGACCAAATCCTAAAAGCGGTCGCTTATGACGTGAGTAAAGGCTTATCGGTATTTGTAGGTTTGATTATCACCAACTGTATCGTGATGGGTCGCGCCGAAGCGTTTGCGATGAGCAATCCGCCAATCCCAAGCTTTTTAGATGGCATTGGTAATGGTATGGGCTACTCGGCGGTGCTGCTGTTTGTTGCCACTATCCGTGAGATTTTAGGTGCTGGAAGTTGGTTTGGGATTACCCTATTGCCAACCACAACAGATGGCGGCTGGTATTTGCCAAACGGGCTGTTATTGTTGCCACCCTCAGCGTTTTTTATCATTGCGCTGTTTGTCGTTATTATCCGAATTTGGAAGCCTGAACAAGTTGAAGCGGCAGAGTTTGTCATCAAGCCGCAATCAAAAGGCATGGTTCAAGGGGGCGGTCACTAATGGGACATTACGTCAGTTTATTTATTACCACCGTTTTCATTGAAAACATGGCGCTGGCTTACTTTTTGGGGATGTGTACCTTTTTAGCAGTTTCCAAAAAAGTATCGACCGCCATTGGTCTTGGAATCGCGGTGGTGGTGGTGATGAGCATCACCGTACCGTTAAACAATTTGTTGTATCAATTTATCTTAAAAGACGGGGCGCTTGCTTGGGCAGGATTCCCTGATATTGATTTAAGCTTTTTGGGGCTGCTCAGCTACATCGGCTTGATTGCGGCGGTCGTGCAAATCTTGGAGATGTTCCTTGATAAGTTTGTACCAAGTTTATATAACGCGCTTGGCATCTTTTTGCCGCTGATTACAGTCAACTGCGCCATTATGGGCGGGGTATTGTTCATGGTTGAGCGCGATTATCAATTTGGTGAATCGGTGGTTTACGGGGTTGGCGCAGGACTTGGTTGGGCAATTGCGATTACCGCGCTTGCTGGTATTCGAGAAAAACTCAAATACTCTGATATCCCAGCACCCCTTCGTGGTCTTGGGATTACCTTTATCACCGTAGGACTGATGTCACTTGGCTTTATGTCGTTTGGCGGCATGTCCATTTAAGCAGCTTTCATTTATTTATAAATTAAGGATACATTCATGGATTATGCTACGGCGATTGGTGGCGTTGCCATGTTCACGGTGATCATCATGAGCTTTGTTGCCATTATTTTGGTGGCGCGAGGACGGTTGGTCAGCTCAGGTGACGTGACCATCCATATCAATGATAATCCCGACAATGACGTGGTGACCGCAGCTGGCGGTAAGCTTTTACAAACCTTGGCAAGCGAAGGCATCTTTTTGTCATCGGCTTGCGGTGGGGGCGGGACTTGCGCTCAGTGTCGCTGCCGCGTGATTGAAGGTGGCGGCTCGATTTTGCCGACCGAAGAAGGTCATTTTACCCAAGGGGAAATCCGCGATCATATGCGCTTGGCGTGTCAGGTAGCCGTCAAGCAAGATATGAAAATCGAGATTGACCCTGAGTTTTTTGACGTTCAAAAGTGGGAATGCGAGGTCATCTCAAACGACAACGTGGCGACCTTTATTAAAGAGCTTGTGCTAAAAATTCCTGAAGGCGAAGCGGTGAATTTTCGCGCCGGCGGTTACGTTCAGTTAGAAGCGCCGCCGCACGAGGTTCATTATAAAGACTTTGATATTGCGGAAGAATACCGCGAAGATTGGGACAAATTTGGCGTTTTCAAATACGTCTCCAAAGTCGATGAGCCGGTGGTTCGCGCCTATTCAATGGCAAACTACCCTGAAGAAAAAGGCATCATTAAGTTTAACATTCGTATTGCCAGTCCCCCACCCCGCGGCGGTGACGGCATCCCACCAGGTAAAATGTCGTCTTGGGTATTCAGCTTAAAGCCGGGCGATAAAGTCACCGTTTCAGGACCTTATGGCGAATTTTTTGCCAAAGATACCGACGCTGAAATGATCTTTATTGGCGGTGGCGCGGGCATGGCTCCGATGCGATCGCACATTTTTGACCAGTTAAAGCGCATCAACTCCAAACGCAAAATCAGCTTTTGGTATGGCGCGCGCTCCATCCGCGAGATGTTTTACGTGGAGGATTACGACGAGCTTGAAAAAGAGTTTGATAACTTTGAATGGCACGTGGCGCTGTCCGACCCACTTCCTGAGGACAATTGGGAAGGCTACACGGGCTTTATTCACAACGTATTATTTGAAGAGTATCTCAAAGACCATCCAAACCCTGAGGACTGTGAGTACTACATGTGTGGGCCTCCGGTCATGAACGCAGCGGTGATTGAGATGCTTCATGGTTTGGGCGTTGAAGATGAAAACATCTTGCTTGATGACTTTGGCGGCTAGTTTTTAGAAAGATTAACGCCTTTTAAAAATAGGATGAACAACAACGGAGCGTCAACGTCAGTATTGGCGCTCTTTTTTTTATTTTTTTTTGACTTAGGTCATTGTTATGAAAAACTTTTCAATAAAGATTGCAGCAGTAAGTTTTACCCTTGCTACCACTACCCTACTCAGCGCTTGCCAAAAGTCCCCTGAATATCACTATTTAACGGGGGAAACCATGGGAACCAGCTACCATATCAGCTATCAGTTGCCGGACGGCGCAAGTGAATCTGCTATCCAAAAGGAGGTTGATGATCGCTTGGCGCAAATTAACACCAGCATGTCCACCTATATTGATACGGCAACCATTTCAAAATTTAACCGCTTAGGTAAAAATACCCCCATTACCATTGACCCTGATTTTAGCCATGTGCTAAGCGTCTCAAGGCAAGTGTATCAGCAGTCGGGCGGCGCATTTGACCCAACGGTGATGCCATTAGTTGAAACTTGGGGCTTTGGTAAAACCATGACCGTTGAGCGCTTGCAAAGTCCGCCATCAAGCGAGGAAATCGCCAAAGCCAAAGCCTTGGTTGACTTTGATGCCGTTATTCAAAAAAACAATCAGCTTTATAAAACCAAAGATGGCGTGAGCCTTGATTTTTCAGCGGTGGCAAAAGGTTACGGCGTTGATGTCATTGCAGAAGTGCTCAAAGACAGCCACAACATCCATAACTATATGGTCGAAATCGGCGGCGAGGTGGCAACGTCCGGCGTCAATCAACAATTAAAGCCGTGGCAAATCGCCATTGACGCGCCCATTGTCGGCAGTACGGTCAGCAAACGGCAAACCATTGCCTCAATCCGGCAGCCAACCTCGCAAAATAATCAATTGCATTTGGCAACGTCTGGCAATTACCGAAATTCAGTGATGTTTAACAATCAGCGTTTTAGCCATACCATTGACCCAACAACCGGCTCGCCCATTGCCGGTGGCGCGCCCTCAGTGACGGTTGCCGCAGCCTCCACCGCGCTTGCAGACGCTTGGGCAACGGCGCTTACCGCGATGCCTTATCAGACCGCACTAAACACTGCCAACCAACAAAATATTGCTGCGCTATTTGTCATCCATGATGCGTCAAAATCGGGTGAGGATGATATTAGCGACTGGCAAGTGGTCGAAACGGCGGCGATGAAACAATTGCGAGCGGATAAGAATCTCTAATTTTAGCTGTCTTAAAAGCAATACCGCGATGCTGGGATGAATTTTTTGCCGCCTCTGTGAATGAAATGAACAGCAAGCAAAAAAAATTTATACCAGTTGAGCGTCTTTAATAATAGTAACTATTTTAAATATAGCAAAATCAAAGCCTTGTAAGCTAATTAAGACGCGCCAGCCAAATTTTGCTATACTACTCACTATGATTAAATAACCGCGAGGTTACCTTATGCTCAGCCAACTTCTTATTATCCTTGCCATCACGTTTGGCGTGTTTTTGCTTTTTTTTATCTTTATGGGCATCGGCTATATGGTAAAAAAACAGCCGCTTAAAGGCTCTTGCGGCGGCGTGGCGGCATTGATGGGCGACACCCACTGCCAGTTTTGCGGCAATGATCCAAATAAATGTGAGTCATTGATCGAGGATCAGCAAAAAACGGCACTAAAAGCCGCTGAACTTGGAAAACCTGCCAATTAATTTAATCATTATCTCAATTTTACCTCCAAGTGCCTGAATGTCGCTGATTGTTCGGGCAATTGTTACCATTCGCTGATACTATAGGTCGATAACGGCTTTTATAACTGCTTTATATTGTCGCCAAGGCTTAGTTTAAACTTACAGGCTTGGCGTTACGCTGCATCGTTGTTGAGGCAAGGTTTTTAAGTCAAGATTGAATTCTTGACTTGCCCTCACCAACTGTTCTTATTATTCTAAAGTTTGTGCTGCCATTGATTTCTCATGAATTGCAGCACGACGAGCGATTTTCTGTTTTTTCAATCATGAATCGACCGCCGATTTATGAGCCTTTTTTTAGGTTGTTTTTATCGGCAGTTAAACGCTGCTGGTGACTGCCTTATTCTTTTTTCATTTTGATAGTTGTGCTGCCATGACCACCTCTGCTGATTTGTCATCTAAGCCTGTAGATGAGCAAAAATCAAAGTTACCCTCAGGCAAGTTTGTTTTTTGGTTAGTGATTTGCGCGATGGTGCTGCTTGGCACCAACATGCGATCGCAAATCGTGCTGCTTGGCTCAATGGCGCCTGTGATTCAAGAGGCGCTGAACATCAGTGAAATTCAAATTGGCTGGCTTGGCGCCGTTCCCATGCTAACCTTTGCGGTCGGAGCACTGATATCCCCTGCCATTGGCAAGCGCTTTGGCATTGAAAACACGCTGATCGTGATGATTGCGCTGTTGACTCTTGGGATTTTTATTCGCGCTATTGTGCCAACTTGGGGCGGATTTTTAACCGGAACGCTCTTGTTAACGCTTGCCGTTGGTTTCGCAAACACGCTTGCAGCTCCGGTGATTAAGCAGCGAACGCCCAATCATATTCCGCTGGTGACGGGAATATTTAGCTTAACGATGACGGTAACGGCAGGGCTGGTTTCAGGGGTGGTGCTGCCGTTATCTGAGCATGTGGGCTGGCAATGGGCGATTGGCGGTTGGGGTGTTTTGGGCATTTTTGCGCTGATCGTTTGGAGCATTATGCGCCTAAAACTGGGCGCATTAGACAGCAGCCAAACGGGCAGCTTGGAAATTGCGCCGCAAGTTTCGGTTTGGCGATCAGCGTTTGCTTGGCAAATCGCCATTTTTATGGGAATCCAATCCTTACTTTTTTATACCGTGGCAAGCTTTTTGCCCTTGATTTGGATCAGTCGCGGCTTGGATGCCAAAACCGCCGGTCAAATGGGGTCGATGTTCCAATTTATGGCGCCAGTATCCATCATTACCTTAACCTGGCTGATCAATCGCGGTCGACCAATTCGCGCGTTAGCCATTTTGGCAACGGTGCTGAACTTTATTGGCGTTTTGGGGCTTGGCTATTTGTCGCCAAGTTGGTCACTGATTTGGTCAGGAATGATGGGGCTTGGCTGCTCAGCGATTTTTACCTTAAGTATGATGCTGTTTTCCATGCGGACTTATACCACCAATCAAGCCAGTGAATTGTCCGGAATGGCGCAAGGGGTCGGTTATGTGCTCGCTTTTTTTGGTCCCTTAGGAACCGGATTTTTGCATGAGCTTACGGGCAATTGGAACACGCCGATTTTGGTGATGCTGGCATTTATGGCAATTAATATTTGGTTAGCTTGGCTCGTTTGTCGCCCTGTCATGGTCGATGGTCAAGCGATAAAATAACAAGCTTTAATTTTTTAAATCAATAATCAGCGGTTGGGTTGTTCACAATGCGTTACGCTTGAATGAACCAAGCGCTTTTTTATTTGCTAAACTAACCTTGAGCCTTTTTAATTTGACATGGTTAGGATGCAAGTATGCGCTTAAAAAATGGCAATACGCAGCTGCTTACGGTAACGCTGATTGCTGCTCTTGGGGTGGCGCTTAGCGCTTGCCAGCCAAAATCATCTACAGACAATAACCAACCGTCAGCTGATTCACAAAGCACCACGACCAAAACCAATTTACAAAATCAAGCTGCATCGCCAAACGATGTTAAATTAACGCCAATAACCATTTTAGCGCTTGGCGACTCGCTCACCGAAGGTCTTGGGGTGGCAAGCGATGCCAATTATCCGGCGCAATTGCAACGCGCATTGCATCAAAAAGGCTATAAAAATATCCAAGTTATCAATTCAGGGCTAAGCGGTGAAACCAGCACGGGCATGATAAATCGCCTTGATTGGGTCGCGCAAACTCATCCGGACATCACCATTTTAACCATTGGCGCTAACGATGCCATTCGCGGAATTGACGTTGCGATTGTGGATAAAAACATCCGAACGGCAATTGCGAGATTGCAAAATGACGGCAGCGTTATTGTTTTGGGCGGCATGCAAATTTATGACAATTTGGGCAGTGATTACGTTAACGCGTTTTCCAAAATGTATCCAAAAATCGCCAATGATACCGGCTCGGCGCTGATTCCGTTTTTTTTGGAAGGCGTTGCTGCGGATCGTAAGCTAAACCAAGCTGACGCCATTCATCCGACTGCTGAGGGCTATAAAATCGTGGTCAATAGCAATATTTTACCGGTATTAGTGCCAGTCATAGATAGCACGATTCAACAAAAACAAGCTCAAAAAAATGATAATTTAGAAAGTAGCTATGAAAAAAAACAATGAAAAAAACAACCTTTCAGAAAAATAATAAGGTCGCCTTATGACGCCTCAAGCCTCAATGTTAAGTACCACTGACAATCAAAAAAACGCGCCACTATTAATCGCCAAGCAGCTTAATAAATCGGTTCGCCTGGGCGAGCGCCGCCTTGATATTATCAAAAATGTTAGCTTAAGCGTTTTGGCAGGCGAGTTTGTTATCATCATGGGAAAATCAGGCTCAGGCAAATCAACCTTACTTGGGCTTTTAGCGGCTCTTGATTATCCCGACAGCGGCAGCATTGAGCTTGATGGTAAGCTTCTTAATACTTTAAGCGAAGAAGAACTGGCTAAAATCCGTCAGTCAGAAATGGGCTTTGTGTTCCAATCGTTTCATTTATTGCCAACATTGACCGTTAGCGAAAATATCGCCTTTCCCCTTGATATTGCCAAAGCGCCTGATGCTGACCGCGTTCAAGAATTAATTACGGCGGTCAATTTAAACCACCGAAAAGACAACTTGCCCTCTCAATTGTCCGGCGGCGAGCAGCAGCGAACGGCAGTGGCGCGAGCGTTGGTCGCCCGACCAAAAATCGTCTTTGCTGATGAGCCAACAGGCAATTTGGATGAAGAAAACGCCAAGCAAGTGCTTAATTTGCTCCTTGATTTACGCAAAGACTCGGGCAGTGCTTTGGTAGTCGTCACCCACGACTCTGCCCTTGCCAAGCTTGCCGACCGCGTGATTATCATGAAAGATGGCAGCATTGAGGACAGCAGTTTGCAAAATTCGCAAATTGCAAACGCGGCAAAAAGAGAGGTTGAAATTTGAGCCTTGACCATCAAAAAACGCCAAATCCGCCCAATGCTGCCAAATCAAGCGAAACCTTTTTAGCATCGTATTTTTTAGAATTGTTTTTTGGGCGATCACTGGGCAATAAAGCACTCTCACAAGCGTGGTGGCGGCGCTGGATTTATCCACTGCTTTTGCTATTAACGCTAAGCTTATCGCTTGCCACCTATTTAAGCCTTGACTCCATTCAAGCGTCGGTTGATGACTACATCAATGACAATCAGCGCGCCCTTGTTGGCGGCGATTTGATCATTAGCAGCAATCAAGACTGGCCGCCGGAACTGCTTGCCAATATTCAAAAGCTTGACCCTAATAACGTGGTGATGGATTATCGCTTTAACGCCATGCTGACCACCGACAAGCAAACTCAGCTTGGCTATGTCAAAGCCGTTAGCGCCAATTATCCGCTTTATGGCGCGGTCAAACTTGGCTCAAATAAAGCGCTTTGGCAGCAATTATCCGACCAAAATATCATCGTCGCGCCCGAAGTCCTCACCGGACTTAATGCCAAAATCGGCGATAACATCACCATTGGCGAAGGTCAGTTTGTCATTGCTGATACCTTAATCAAAGAGCCCGACCGACCGCTGACTGCCTTTGGATTTGGCGGTCGGGTGATGATGAGTGAGTTGGCGGTTGCCAAAACCAAACTGATTGGCGAGCGCAGCCGCGTCAGCTATAAAATTGCGCTAAAAGGCAGCCCAGATACCATCGATGCCGAGCGCGAAAGCTTAAGCAATATTTTGACCCATTATCCGGACATTAAACTGAGCGACGCGCAATCTGCGGACACCTCCATCACGCGGATTTCGGACAACGTGCTGCTGTTTTTAAAACTGCTGGTTATTGCAGTGCTGCTGCTTGCGTTGGTGGCGATGTTCGGCATCATCACCGCCTTTGTCAATAAGCAGCAACCCGTTAATGCCACAAGGCTTGCGCTTGGTGAATCAAGGCGCGCGGTAAATATCAGCTATTATCGCCTTTTTGCCATTTCCGCTATCCTTTCTTGGCTGATTGCCACGGTATTAAGTATCGGCTTTCTTATCATTGCCAGACCGCAGCTTGGCGCGATTTTACCTGCCGATATTAGCTTGAGCATCAGTCCCATTAGCGTCATTAAAACGCTGATTATTGCCTTGGTGCTCACTTTATTTATCACCCAACGCGCGCTGATAAGCCTTACTAAAATGCAACCTGCGGTGCTGCTTCAAGAAGACACAAGCGCAAACCAAAGCAATTTTTTACCGCAAAAAAAATCATGGCTAAAAGTTATTCTCATCGGCTTGGTACTGTTCGGCTTTTTTACTTTGGAAGCAGGCTCGTGGCAATTGGCACTTGGATTAATGGTTGGCTTAGTTACTGTATTAACAATTTTTTGGGGATTGGCGCAAGCTTGGCTTTGGCTGCTCGCAAAACTTGCCAAACACCATAATGTTGGTCTCTTGCCACGACTCGCCATTCACAATTTATCGCGAAAAGGCAACCAATCGGCGCTGTTTTTTATGACCCTTGCCTTGTCTGTCGCCGTGCTTGCGCTCGTGGCGACGCTCAATCACAGCATCACCAAGCAGTTTGTCACCAGCTACCCAAAAGACGCGCCAAATCTGTTTTTGTTGGACGTTCAAAGCGACCAACACGACAGCATTAATCAAATTATTAACGCGCCGGTGACTTATTTTCCGGTCATTCGCGCCCGCGTGGTCAGCGCAAACGGGGTAAAAGCTGCTGATATCGTGCCCAAAGACGGCTTTGATGACCCAACCCGAGTCTTTAATTTAAGCTACAGCAATGAGGTGATGGACACCGAGTTTATCAAATCAAGTGTTAAAAAAGACGCGCTGTTTGCGCCTGTCAGCCAAGATAAAAGTCAGCTTGCCGGCGCGCTAAAAATGGCGCCGATGTCGATTTTAGATACTGCTGCTGACTTGTTAAACGTCAAAATGGGCGATGAAGTCCGCTTTAATATTCAAGGGATTGAAATCATTGGTAAAATTACCAGTATTCGCTCACGATTTGAACAAGGTCCAAGCCCGTTTTTTTACTTTTTATTTGAGCCGGACGTGTTAGCTAAAGCCCCGCAAATTCAATTTGCCACCGCCCATGTTGAAAAGCAAAATATCGCGCCGATTCAAGGGGAGCTGACGCGGCGCTATCCGGCAATTACTACCATTGATGGCGCGATGATTGCTGAGCAAGTTCAATCGCTCATTGCACAAATGAGCCGATTGGTGTTTGTATTTACCTTGCTAGCGCTGATAACCGGTTTTATGGTGCTGATAAGTTCCTTGCTAGCAACAACCCAAGAGCGCTTAAAAGACAGCGCCTCATATCGTTTGCTTGGCATGCAACAGCGTGATTTGTACGCGCTCAACATCATCGAAATTATCTTGATTGGCTCAAGCGCTGCGGTGTTTTCACTTGTGGTAGCCAGCCTTGGCGCTTGGTTTGTGGTCACCCAAAAATTTCAGCTGCCTTTTAGCTTACCTTGGCTGCAGTTTTTATTGGGGCTTGCCGTGCTGCTGATTATTTTGATTGCCATTGCGCTGATTTACGTTCGCTTGGTGATTGGTCGCGGGATTATGGCACGGGTTCGGGCGCTGATTTAGTTGGTTTAGGCGAAAACGAATTTATCTAAACCATAGTCAAAAGCGTCAACGCCAAAAGCCAAGCTTTGCTATACTAATTTTATTTTTAACTTTCAGACAATGATTTAGGCAAACGTTATGAAATTTTCAAGTTTTGGGCAAAAATTTACCAAGCCCACCGGCATTTCACAATTGATGGATGATTTGGGCGACGCGCTCAAAAGCGATCAGCCCATTAACATGCTTGGCGGCGGCAATCCGGCGCGAATCAATGCGGTGAATGATGCCTTTTTAACGATTTATCAGCAGTTGGGCGCAGCGGATTTACTTGCCAATCAAGCTTTAGAGAATATCGGCAACTATTCCAACCCGCAAGGCGACGGCAAATTTATCGACGCGCTTGTTGATTTTTTTAACCGTCATTACGATTGGCAATTGACCAAAGACAATATCGCGCTGACCAACGGCTCACAAAACGCCTTTTTTTACTTATTTAACTTGTTTGGCGGCGAGTTTGCTGATGAACAAAATCAAAGCGAAAATGACAAAAGTGCCGAAAACAATAAAAAAATAAACAAGTCCATTTTGCTACCGCTTGCCCCTGAATATATCGGTTATAGCGACGTTCAGGTTGGCGGTCAATATTTTAAAGCGGTGCTGCCAAAGATTGAACCTTGCGAGCATGACGGCGATGCCGGATTTTTTAAATATCACGTTGATTTTGACGCCCTTGAAAACTTGCCGGAACTCAACAACGGCGAAATCGGCGCGATTTGCTGTTCACGCCCGACCAACCCCACTGGAAACGTGCTGACTGATGAAGAAATGCAGCGCCTAGCCGCCATTGCCAAACGCTTTGATGTGCCGCTCATCATCGATAATGCTTATGGTATGCCGTTTCCTAACATCATCTATTCCGATGCGACGCTTAATTGGGACGACAACACCATTTTGTGCTTCAGTTTGTCCAAAATTGGCTTGCCCGGAATCCGAACTGGAATTATCGTGGCAAATCCTGAAGTGATTGCAGCGGTCAGCGCGCTAAATGCCGTGGTTAATTTGTCGCCAACCCGATTTGGCGCTGCCATTGCCACGCCGCTGCTGCAAGATGACCGAATGAAAGCCTTATCCGATGAGGTCATTCAACCGTTTTATCAGCAGCAAGCCACCACCGCCGTTCGCTTGTTAAAAGAAGCGCTAGGTGATTATCCGATGCAAATTCATAAGCCGGAGGGCGCGATATTTTTATGGATTTGGCTCAAAGACTTGCCGATTACTACCCTTGAGCTTTACGAGCGCCTAAAAGCAAAAGGCACACTGATTGTGCCAAGCCAGTACTTTTTCCCTGGGGTTGATGTTGATAATTACGACCATGCTCATGAGTGCTTTCGGATGAGTATTGCCGCCGATGAACAAACATTAATTGAGGGCGTAAAAGTGATTGGTGAAGTCGTTCGCGAAATTTATGACAACGCAAACGGTTAATTTGAAAAATTAAGCATAAAAAAAGCTGCGTTAACGATTTAGCAGCTTTTTTGGTTCGGTGATTTTATTAAATAGTTTGGTAAAATAACTTAAAAAATAAAGCACGTAAGGCAGCAGGCAAGTATTGATAAGGTCATGAATGCTGTCGCGAATCTCCTTATCACTTAAACCTTTAAGCCCTGCCTTAATCAGCGTGGGCTTGTTGTCCAAATACTCACCCAAGAGCGCAATCATCGTGACGACAATTAGCGCCATGATACCGCGAGCGCCCAATTTTTTGATAACGGGTCGCAGCACGATTAAGCTCAGTAAATAAATACTCACGCCGACATAAATATGCAGCGCATCTTTATCAAGACCGCTTACAGCAACGATGCCTTCTTTAAAATTGTAAAAATCCACCAAACGCCCCCTAACTGTTAAGAGCGCCTAGTTTACCGCACCGGATTTTCATTAGCGTAAGCCAAATGTAGCTTTTAGATTAAATCTTCCAATCCACAAAGTTCTTGAGCAGTTGCAGCCCTGCGGTGTGGCTTTTTTCAGGGTGAAATTGGGTGGCAAATAAGTTGTCTTGAATCAAGCTTGCGCAAAACGGCTTGCCATAATCGCAAATTGCGGCGACCACGGATGCCTCTTTTGGCGCGCAGTAATAGCTATGGACAAAATAAAAGTACGAGTCCTCAGCAATATTTTTCCAAAGCGGGTGCTCGGTTGCCATCTGATTGATGGTATTCCAGCCTATATGCGGGACTTTTAACACCTTGCCTTGAGCGTTAAATAATGGGTTATCAAAGGCGTTGACCGACCCTTTTAAAATCTCTAAGCACGGTGTTCCGCCATTTTCCGCCGACGACTCAAACAGCGCCTGCATTCCCACGCAAATTGCCATCACCGGCTTGTTAAAAACCGCCGATTTAATCACCTCATCGATGCCAGCATCTTGCATGCCAAGCATACAATCGCGCATTGCGCCGACGCCCGGAAAGACGATTTTATCCGCTGCCGCCACCACTTTGGGGTCAGCGGTGATGCTCACTGTCGCCCCAACACTCGCCAGCGCCTTTGCCGCCGAGTGCAAATTTCCCATTCCATAATCGAGTAATGCGATTTTCATAAAGCCTCTTTGGTTGATGGCAAGGTGTTCAGCGCTCGCGGGTCGTACTCGCAGGCCATGCGTAGCGCTCGGGCAAACGCTTTAAAGGTACATTCAATTTGGTGGTGGCTGTTTTTGCCTTTTAAATTATCCAAATGCACCGTCATCCAAGCGTGATTGACAAAGCCGTAAAAAAATTCGCTAAATAAATCGACATCAAACGTGCCCACGTGCGAGCGGGTGAATGGAATATCCATGTGCAGCCCCGGGCGACCTGAAATGTCCACCACGGCGCGGGTTAACGCTTCATCAAGCGGCGCGTAAAAATGACCGTAGCGGCGGATGCCTTTTTTATCGCCAAGGGCTTTAGCAAATGCTTGCCCAAGGGTGATTCCGGTGTCCTCAACGCTGTGGTGGTCGTCGATATAGGTGTCGCCCGTGCATTTAATGTCCAAATCAAACAGACCATGACGCTTGATTTGGTCAATCATATGGTCCAAAAACGGCACGCCCGTATCGACCACCCCTTGACCGGTACCATCAAGGTTGACCGTACAGATCACTTGAGTCTCGGCAGTGTTGCGCTCAACGGTGGCGGTGCGGTCAGGACGATTGGCAAGGACTTTTGTGTCATCAGTCAAATTGGCGGTCATGGCTACTCTCAATAATAAATCGTCAATAATGAACGTCGGTTTTAGGTGTTAGCTTTGGATGTCAAATTTTGGCGGTCGATTTTGGCGTCAATAACCATGGGTTATCAAAATCGAACCATTGAAAAGTTCTGCTTATGATAGCAAACCCTGTGATAATCGGCTATGGCTTGGCAGGATTGCGGGTAAATATTTATAAAGGTAATTAAAATATTCGCAAATCATTTATAATATTACTTTTGTTTACTAAGTCAGGATAGGAAAAATGCAAGTTAATATTAATACTTCAACTAAGGTTGCCCTGCTTTTTTGTGGTGCCCTTATGAGCAGCAGTGTTTTTGCAGAAAACGTCATTCCTAAAGGTGCAAGCAACCTACCAAGTTTAGAATTTGGGGCACTGGTCAAAACATACATGATTGATAGCACGTCAAAAAGTACTTGGAACTTCTCGACCAATAGCCAAAATATACTTTGGGATTCTGGTATTAGTTGGAATACCAATACTAAAAAATATGAAAAAGACGGATTTGTGAGATTACAGTTTGATGGGTTTAAATTAAAGGAAAGTGCTTATGACAATCCAAAAAAAGTTCGACCCGAAGCCGCTTGGAATATTAACTACTCAGGAACAAATAAAAGTAATGTCAACCAAATAACAATTGAGCACTTTTTAGGTGGATTTTTATCAAGTACGGATGAAATAGAAATACCTGCTATTCAGTCTCTAACAAAATATAATATTAATTATCATCCAGTCTGCATCCATAAATACATATTCGGTAACTATAGCACGGCATATAAACTCTCTGTTTTAAAGAAAAAGGATATTTACCTATTATCAACTGTTTCAACTGGTGGTTCTGGTAATCTTTCTGTAAGTTATATTTTGTTTCCAAATAAAAAGGATTTTTTAGATTATTTTTACGACTTCACAGATACAGATGATGATAGTTCAAACTGTATTTCTTTTTAGATAAAAACTATATAAACAAAACTCTGCTAAAATAATCTTTATATTTCCATCAGGAACTTGCCATGCCCCTTGAAGCCTTTGCCATCACCCGCCTTGATGCGCCGCTGATGAAAAAACCCGCCCGAAAAAACGAGCTTGCCGAGCGCCTAAAAGACCTTTATGATGCTGACGACAGCCACCCTGACGGCGATAGCGTACTAAACCTTATCGAAGCCAGCTTTGCGCGCGGCGGCTGCCTTTATGTGGGGATGTTTAACGACAAGCCCATCGCGGCGGTCGGCTGCTTTGATGACGGTCAAACCAACAGCAAGCGCTTACAATACCTCACCGTGCATCCGCAAAATCGCGGTCGCGCCATCGATGCCAAATTTATCAAAATGGTCTATGACCTTGAAGTCAAAAAAGGCGTCCGAGCGTTTGTTCCTGCCGAAACTTCGATTCACCAAATCATGAGCGATTACGGCTTGCTTGCTCTTGACGGCTAATTTTGCCAAAAATGGCAACTATTTTGACTTTTTTAGAAAAATATCTTGACAGTAGCACTAATATTTAGTTTAATAGCGCCTCAACGACATTGGCTCGATAGCTCAGTCGGTAGAGCAACGGATTGAAAATCCGTGTGTCGGCAGTTCGATCCTGCCTCGAGCCACCATTCGTTGACCAGTTTTTAAAAGCCTCACTCCTTTGGGATTGAGGCTTTTTTTATGGTTAAATTTTTATCTTTTAAAAGCAAATAATCAAAAAAACAAATAGCCCAAAGCCGTCAGTCACGGTTTATAACAGTTTTGCGCCAACCTTTTGCCTATACTAAATCATGGCAAAGCTGAGCTGTGGCAAAGCTAAGCCGTGGCAAAGGAGGCATTATGGCGGAATTTGATTACGATTTAGACTACAAAGCGCTTGATTTGCGCGCACACCCTGAACTTTACCGTATCGGTCGCGGCGAGCAAGGCGTGCTTTTAGTTGAGCCGTATAAGTCAGAAATCCTGCCGCATTGGCGCTTTGCTACGCCTGAGGCTGCCCAAAAAAGCAGCGACACCATTTATCAGATGTTTTTGGACTATTTGGCGGCAGGCGACTTTGTTGGTGCGGACATGGCGCGCAAGTTTTTGCAAATGGGCTTTACCCGAGCGCGCCGCTACGCCAATCATAAAGGCGGCAAAAAATATAAAGGCGCGGTTCCCGATGATAAAAAAGGTCAAAGCGGCGCTCATGGTCGCGACGAGTTGCCACGGCAGGTTGAAGACCCAATCAAAGCCGAATCAGCGCGAATTTTTAAAGAAAAATGGGACTTGTGCCGAGAAAACAGTGATTATCAAGCGCAAAAATCTGACCACAAACGCCGTTATGAAAGCGCCAAGTAATAAACTTCCAATGCCAAATCAGCCGTCTAAATAATAAGAATAAGGAAAAATTTCGTGCAACAAAAACAATTACTCATGTTTGATTTTGATGGCACGCTGATTGATAGCGTTGCCGATTTGACCGCCGCTGTTAACGTCATGATGCAGCATCTTGGTCGCGACCCCTACCCGCTAGAAACAATTAAAACTTGGATTGGCAATGGCGCGTTAATGCTGGTGAAGCGCGCGCTGTCAGGCGACATTCAAGTTAATGAGTCGCTTTCAGAATCCGAAATTCAAGAGTCTGAGCGCTTATTTTTAGCCGCTTATGAGGCGCTTGACTGCTCGCAAACCATCGCCTACCCCGATGTCACCTCAGGCTTAAATAAGCTTCATCATGCTGGCTTTACCTTAGCGCTGGTCACCAATAAGCCCATCCGCTTTGTTCCCAAAATTATCAATTATTTTGGCTGGTCGCCGCTGTTTTCAAATCTGATTGGTGGTGACAGCTTGCCGCAAAAAAAACCGGATGCCGCGCCACTTTTGCACACTTGCCAAACGCTAAATATTGACCCAAAAAACGCGGTGATGATTGGCGACTCGATTAATGATATTTTAGCCGGAAAAAATGCCGGAATTGACACCATTGGGCTGTCTTACGGCTACAACTACGGTCAAGATATTAGAGATTGCAATCCCAATTTTGCCTTTGATGACTTCTCTGAGCTGACCGAATTTTTACTTAATACCTATCGAGAACAACAATGAACTACGAATATCAATTTATAAAAATAGAATTTAAGCGGCTAACCGGCGAACCACGTGAAAATTATCAGGATATTATCATTGAGCAAGCTAAGCAAGGTTGGCGCTTTGTTCAAATTTTCTCTCCTGATTTTGTTACTTCAGGAGTAGCCGTTGGTTCATATTTTGAGTTGATCTTTGAGCGCTCTAGTCAACAGTGACTTTAGCATTCAAGGATAAGGACATGTTTATTAAACGCCCATTATACTGCGCCAATTGCGGTAAAGAAGTGAATGGTGGCGAAACCATTTTTGCCAAAATGCCCGCGCCAGAAAATATCGTCATGGTCGAAATTAAAGCATACTTAAAAAAGAACAGCACCATTTTTTGTGAAGCTTGCTTTAAAAACGAGTCAGCAAAACTTTAAGCTTTACTGCGATAACTGAGCGCCTCGGACAAATGGCGGCTGTCGATCGTGTCACTTGCTGCCAAATCGGCAATGGTTCGCGCCACCCGCAAAATTCGGTGATAACTGCGAGCGGATAAATTAAGCTTTTCTTGAGCGACTTGCAATAGTTGCTGCTCAGTTGCGCCAAGGATGGCAAATTTGTCCAAATCGCTTGGGGTCAGCTCACTATTGGCTTTATTTTGGCGTAAAAGTTGCCGCTCATAAGCTTGACTTACTCGAAAACGAACGTCAACAGAGGCTTCACTGGCTTGCGCGTTTTGCAAATCGCTAATTGGCAATGCAGGAACGGTAATATGTAAATCAATTCGGTCAAGTAATGGTCCTGACAACTTATCCTGATAGCGCTTGACCTGCTCAGGTCGGCAGCGGCAACGACCAGACGGGTCGCCATCAAAGCCGCAAGGACACGGATTCATCGCGGCTATCAGCTGAAAATTTGCCGGAAACGTCAATTGGGAGCTGGCGCGGCTGATGGTGATTTGTTTGGCTTCTAACGGTTGCCGCAGTACTTCCAAGACGCTGCGCTCAAATTCGGGCAATTCATCTAAAAAAAGCACGCCTTTATTGGCAAGGGTAATCTCGCCAGGCCGCGGTTTTGAGCCGCCACCAACCAACGCCACTGCCGAAATCGTATGATGGACTTGACGAAAGGGTCGCGTTCCAAAATGATAATCGCTGTCGGCAATTGAATAGGTGCTTGCCACCTCAAGCGCTTCCTCGCTGCTCAGCTCCGGCAAAATCGTTGGCAAGCGCTCTGCCATCAAGGTTTTTCCCGACCCTGGTGGCCCTGTAAATAATAGTGAGTGACCGCCGGCTGCGGCAATCTCAAGGGCGCGGCGGGCATGATGCTGACCTTTAACGTCGGCTAAATCGACCGAATATTGAGCTTGATTTTGGCTAAAATCAGGCTGAACGACCGCTAAAGGCTCGGCGTTGATGCTCGTAGCAGCTGCGGTTTGGATTAAACTTTGCAAATGCGCGCAAACGGCTTTTAGATTAGGCGCGGCAAGTACAGTCAAACCTTCAACGCGAGCCGCCTCCTTACCATTATCATTAGGAACGATCAGCTGCTTGACCTTTGATTTTGCAGTCATCATGGCGCGAGCAACGGCAAGGCTTCCGGAAACCGGTCGCAAATCACCATTTAAAGCAAGCTCACCGATAAACTCAAAATTACTTAGCGTTTCGGCATCAATTTGACCGCTTGCTGCCAAAATACCAATGGCAATTGGCAAATCAAGGCGAGCGCCGTCTTTGGGCAAATCAGCAGGGGCTAGATTAATCGTCAATCGGCGGTTGGGAAACTGAAATCCTGAGGTCAAAATCGCTGAGCGAACGCGGTCTTTACTTTCTTTGACCGCCGTGGCAGGCAAGCCAACAATGGTTAGCGCCGGCAAGCCTTGCGACAAATGAACTTCAATCACTACTTCAGGCGCGTGAAGCCCAACCACCGAGCGCGTAAATACTTGCGCAAATGACATGATATTTCCCAAATTGCGTTAATTGCTAACGATAATAAATCAATCTTTATAACTGCGCAATTGTTTTGCCTTAACTTAAAATCGCTGACCTTTGTTAGTGTCCTGATTAATCCTTAATCTTAATGCTGATTTGCAGTCAAGCTTTGTTATAATGGTCTAAGCTTAATTATCACGCCGCTCATAAAAACGACTGCTGATAATTTGCCGCCTTATTTTTATAAAAGGAAAGTCAGATGCCAAACTCTACCCCAAATCTTAATGCTCAAGACTTTTCGCCGCAAGAGATGCCAACGACCACCAGACCCATTGAGGACTTACTTCAGCGCCAAAGCCCGTACGCGATGATTGAGGGCAGCCTTGGCAGCAAAAAACTGCCTAAATTTGATGAAGCGCTTATTCAAAAATATAACCGCTCAGGACCTCGCTACACCTCCTACCCAACCGCGCTTGAATTTGCGCCAATTGCTGACGGGGTGGAAGTCAAAATTTTAAATCAGCGCGAAACTGCCGCGCCATTATCGCTTTATTTTCATATCCCCTTTTGCCGCCACCTTTGCTATTACTGCGCTTGCAATAAAATCATTACCAAAAAAAATAGCGACTCAGGCGACTATTTAGAATATCTCATGAGCGAGATTACCGCCAAACACAAGCTGCTTGCCAACGCGGCGAATCAGTATAAGCCGTTTGTAAAACAGCTGCATTTTGGCGGCGGCACGCCAACATTTTTGCAAGATGAAGAGTTGGTTCAGCTTTGGCAGTTTTTACAAGATAAGTTTGAATTTGCCCCAGAGAGTGAGGGCGATTATTCCATCGAAATTGACCCGCGCGAGCTTGGTGACAATACGCTTGCCACCTTGCGAAATCTTGGCTTTAACCGAATCAGCTTGGGCGTTCAAGATTTGGACAATCAAGTTCAAATTGCGGTCAACCGCGTTCACGATAGCGAGCTGATTGCCAATGTTTTAACTGAAGCTCGTAAATTGGGCTTTCACTCCATCAATTTAGACTTGATTTATGGTCTGCCGCACCAAACCCCTGACAGCTTTGCCAACACCGTTGCGCAAATCCTTGAAATGAGCCCTGATCGCTTATCGGTGTTTAACTACGCGCATCTGCCTGAACGCTTTAAGGCTCAGCGACAAATCAAAGACGAGGATTTGCCAACGCCAAGCGAAAAATTAACCATTTTAGGTAATACCATCAACACCTTAACCGATGCCGGTTACCAATATATTGGCATTGACCACTTTGCCAAACCTGACGATGAACTGGCAATTGCTCAGCGCGAAGGCAAGCTGCACCGTAACTTTCAAGGCTACACTATCATGAGCGATTGCGATTTGGTCGGTTTTGGGGTGTCGGCAATTAGCCAAATCAGCAACGCCACCAGTCGCTATATGTTGCAAAACGCCACCGATTTGCAAGATTATGAGAACAGCGTATTGGCAGCAAAAAACAATCCGGCGACGCTTACCGCGGTTAAATATATCAAAACGTCAATTAAAGACCGCCTTCGCGAGTACGTGATTATGAACTTACTTTGCCATGATTATCTTGATTTTAAAGACGTCAATCAAAAATTTGGCATCGATGCGGTCACTTATTTTATTGATGAAATCGAGCAGCTTGGGGAAATGCAAGCGGATAAGCTCATTGATATGGACGCCGCCGGAATCCGTATTTTGCCTAAAGGTCGCCTGCTTGGTCGTAACGTAGCGATGGTATTTGATGAATATTTGGGCAAAAAACATCAAAATAGATTTTCGAAGGTGATTTAATTTTTTAAAATGGTTGTATCTTGATAATAAAAAAGACCTCGAAGTAAGGTCTTTTTTTGGCACTAATGATTGTCAAAAAGTTTACTGAGCTTTCGGATCAATGACATATAAGCGATTAACGTCCAATATCTTATTGTCTTTATCCAAATATTTTTGCAAAATCACATTGTTTTGGGTTTCCACCGAAAAGTCATCATCGTTAATCAGTCCAAGCTTGCCATCTCGGCGCAGCCACAATCCTTCAAGCTTATCATGCGGATAGTTGAGCGCCGCGACGGCATCAAGCACCAACTGTTTTTTAACAGGGCGAATTTTTAGTTCAAGTAATTTTTCTAAAACATCCGAGCGCCCTGCTGACCACTGCTCAAGGGTTTTATTGTCAATCATCAGCCCAAGTTTAGGGTCATAAGTCATGCGTTTGGACGGGGTTAAATTTTGAATGTTTGTGGCGCCTTTTAAATCAATTTTGTAAATGTGCTTTTGCGAGTTGGTATCTTGCAGCGGAAATTTGCCATCGCGCTCAATCACGTAAAACTCATGATCGTTAATGGCAACAATGCCAGAATTGGAATATCCAGCTTGATTTTGTGGGTAAAGGTATTGGCGCAATTCACCCGATTTTAAATTGAGGCTCACAATTCGCGTCAGCACACTTTTGCGACCGGATTTGTCGGGGTTGTCCATGGCGGATTGCATGATGCCAACTAAGGTGCTTTGATCCGGCGTGATGGTCAAGCCTTCCATACCACGATTGGCGCGGCGATTGGCAAATTCAGCGGGCAGCAGGATTTTTTTGCCATTTACCACGACATTATTGCGCGGATCATTGGCAAAGGCGTTAATGCGACCAATCTCCCTGCCCGCTTGATTATAATGGACGATATGCGGTCCATATTCATCACTAACCCAAAACGTACCGTCATTGAGCGCCGCCAAACCTTCAGCATCCAAGCCATTCAAATCTGTTTTGGTGGGGTTGGTTTTGGGATCAAAAGGCAAGTTGGGATGAACGGTCAGCGGCGCGCCTTGCAGATCATAAGCAATTTCATGGGTCGCGCCAAATTCGCTTGGGTTGGGAAGACCATTAATCGGTTTATTTTGCGCCGTTTTTAAAACGATTTGTTTAATAAGCCGGATTTGTCCTGAATTGGTCAGCTCAAATAAGCCAATTTTAGGCGAATAATCGGGGATTAAAAACTGCTTGCCCTCGCCTTGAGCGCCTATAAAATCCGTATTGGGACCGCGATCGGTGAGCGCGTAAAATTGATTGGGCTTGCTTGGATGCGCAGCAGCATCAGAACCAAAGCCGCCATTGTGGATTTTAATGGTTTGGTTGGTCGTTGGCGCGCCCCAATCGGCTTTTAATAGGGTAAATGGTAAAGCAATTCCTGAGTTCACTGAATTACTAGCGAGTTGATGAGACGCGTCTTTATTGAGCGCGACTTGAGCATGGGCAAGTGACTGACCCCCAAGGATGCCCATTGTGGCGATAACTAAACCATGAACATATCTTTTTTTTAATATCTGAATTTTTGACTCTGTCAAACGTTTAGGCTTTAAAATCATTATAATTACCCTTTTATAAAAATGCTGATCACCCTAAAAAATAATCAATTACCACCCATCAAAATTAAATCAGCAAGCTTAGTGTAAGCAAAAATTATGACAGCCATAAGACAGTGCGTTTGAAAGTGAGCCATAAAAAAGCCGCTCAAATCAAGCAGCTTTTTTTATTTTAAATTGCAAATTAAAAATCAAGCTTGATGCTCGCGGTATAATAACGCCCCGGCTCATTAAAGGTTCGCGCTCCTGCATTGACGCCGGTGCCTTCACGCTTCACGGTTTCGTCAAATAAGTTTTTAACACCAGCCCCAAGGCTTAAATTGTCCGTCACTTGATATCGGGTATTGACGTCAACCACGGCATAAGGCTTGACATCCAAAAGCTCGCCTTGCAAGGGATCATTGGTCGTCACTGAGCGCTTGGGCGCGGTAATATTGCCGTAATAGCTGACCCCAAGACCGGCGTACCAGTCAGGTGTCACGTTCCAATCAACGTTGGTATTGACCGTATAGCGCGGGATTAAGGAGAGCGCCTCACCATTGTCTTTACGCTCCGAGCGCAAATTGGTGGTCAAGTTGGTGTTCCAAACCAAGCTATCAGTGACAGGAACGGTCACAAAGCCTTCAAGACCTTCAATGATGGCATCGCCTTGGTTTTCCCAGCGGTAAACACCCGCTTTATTTTGATCCGCAATTTCTGGATCAAAATCGGTGTAACCGGCGGCAATGCGATTTTTATAATCATTATGATAATAGGTCAATCCTGCGCCAAGTCCTGTGCCATCATCATAAGTGAAGGTTAACTCTTTATTTAGCGAGGTTTCATTGTCCAAATCCGGATTTCCTAACACATAACAGCCGCCACCGTTATTCCCGCCAGCAAAGGCGCTGTTTTGACCATCAGGACAGCCGTTGCCTTTGGTGTAATACACATAGTTGGGGTTCAATTGGAACAATCCGGGCGCTTTAAAGGCGCGGCTGACCCCCGCTTTTACTGACCAATTGGGGCTAAAGTGCCAAGTTGAGTTGAGACTGGGCGATAAATTTACTCCCGCTTTGTCATGATAATCCACGCGAAGCCCTGGGGTCACAAACCAATCATCGGTAACTTGATAATTGTCCTCAACATAAGCGCCAATCAAATAAGATTTGGAAATGGGATCACGGCTGCTCGGATCGTTACTGGTTCCTGGGATATCAATCGACCCATCCGCGATTTTTTGCTGATTACTTGCTGAGTCATTTAAGCGCTCACCGCGAAACTCGCCGCCTGCGGTGACCGTATGGCGATCAAAGTATAAATCCCATTCTGACTTGGCATTTAACGTGTCGTATTTAGACTTTGTCCATTGGCGATCGCCATTTTCAGGCGTTGCAATCTGACCTTCACCGCCGCCGGCAAGACCTTCGCCTAAGCGCTCATTGTCCATTCGGTTAAATTCAAGGTAGCTGTTGGCGCGCGTGTTGTCCGTGTCATATTTATGGGTTAACGCCACGCCATAGCGGGTCAATTCATTGGTGGTTGTCCCGTACAAGTCATTAATCAAATCCTCATTGATGACTTGAAATTGTGAATCACCCGCCCAGCGATTTTTTTGGTTGCTAAAGTTGACTTCAACGCCAAAGGTATTGATGGCATCCATCGCGTATTCAAACAGTTGGCGAACGTCAACATTTTGAACCCCTTCGCGACCGGCGGCAATGGATTTATTGCCTTTTGAGTCCGTCACAGCAGAATCGGCATTAATATAAGCATCATCGGGCTTGCTGTCGTGGTAGCCAAGCGTGGTTCGATAGGACAATTTATCGTTGATGGGACCTGCCATATTGACCCCAGTACGCCAGCTTGCGCCTTCAAGATCGTTTTCAGGATATTCATAATGACCGGTGATAGAGTATTCCGCTTGAGTTGGCGATTTGGTAATGATATTGACCACGCCGCCCATACTTCCTGAGCCATAACGCGCCGCTGCAGGACCCCGAAGCACCTCGATGCGCTCAATGGCGGATGGCGGCACCCACTGCGAGTCGCCGCGACTGTCACGCTCGCCTGCGCGACCTAAGCGAATGGCATTTCGCGCGGTCACTGGTCGACCATCAATCAAAATGAGCGTGTTATCAGGTCCCATACCGCGCAAATCAATCTGGCGCTGGTTGCCGCGCTGACCTGAGGTTGATGATCCCGATAAATTTACCCCTGGCATTTTACGAACAATTTCGGCAATGTCATTGCTAACAGGCTGATTTTCAAGCGTCTTTTCGCCGATGATGGACAGTCCTGCGGCTTGTTTTAGCTCATCTTTGGCAGCTTTTACCACAATGGTATCAAGCGTCGCTGACGGCTTATCAGCCAATTCTTCTTCTGCGGTCGCTGCCATAGCTTGCGCGCTAATCAGGGTTGAGGCGCCCATAACCGCTAAGCAAAACTGAAGGTAGGATAAGCGAAAGGTGGGAAGTAAAACCGCACAGCGGCGGCTCTTTGCTTGACTTGACATAAAAAATCCTTGAGCCATCAGCACAAAAAACAATCCAACTTGCGGCTATTTTTTGTGCTCAAATCATCACTTAATAATAAATGCGTTAACTTTCACAGCATTTCTTAGCAAATCTTAATAAACCGATGCTAAAAATTGCTGGATTGTTAAAATTTATAAATAGTAATATAAATGATAATTAGTTTCAATTAAAATCTAAATTAATTTAACTTTGGCTCAAGTTAATGATGCAAATGACTTTTAAACTAGGTTTTGATTTTATCGCCAACCAAGCCTTTTACGGTCGTTAAAATATCGGCAGGCAATACCACCATTTTTGAGTTGTCTGATTCTGCCAAATCGCGCATAGCTTTGATGTACTGCTCACCTAATAAATAAATGATCGGCATTTCTTCCTCGCCCATCGCACCGGTAATCAAGCGAATGGACTCTTCAGAACCTTTGGCAAGCACGACTTGAGCTTCAGCGTCACGGCGCGAGGCTTCCAATCTGCCATCCGCTTCCAAAATCGCCGCTTGTTTTTGACCATCAGCTCGGGTAACGGTTGCTCGGCGTTGACGCTCGGCGGCGGCCTGCTCTTCCATTGCCATTTGCATGGTTGATGAGGGATTAATATCTTGAATTTCAACTGTTTTTAAGGTGATTCCCCAATCGGAGATATCCTCAGAAATCGCAAGCTTTAATTGAGCTTTGATTTGATCGCGGCTTGATAACGCGCTGTCCAAATCCATCTCGCCAATGATCGATCTGAGCGAGGTTTGCACCAAATTGCGGATGCCATATTCATAATCTTCAATGCCATAAACCGCGCGCTCAGGATGAACAATATTGATATAAGATACAGCATTGGCAATGATCACCACGTTATCGCGGGTGATAACTTCTTGCGAGGGAATATCAAGAACGATGTCTTTAGTGGTCACTTTATAAGCGACCGAATCCACATAAGGGATGATGATATTGAGCCCCGGCTCTAAGGTTTGATGATATTTCCCAAGGCGCTGGACGATCCACTTATAGCCTTGCGGAACAATACGAACCCCTTTAAAAATGGTGAATACCACCAATAATACCAGCACCAAAATAACAATAGTTAACCCCATAATGTTCTCCTTATCACAATGTTCTCCTAATTATTTGTTAAATCTTAGCGGTTTATTTGGCTTCTTTATTTGTTTAAAAAGTTATCATGCCTTATGAGAAATAACTTGCTCATCCAAGCGCTTTGCTGGCGCGACAATCAACTCATTACCGCTGATATCGACCACAACGACACGATCACCAACCTCAACTCCTTGCTCGCGAGTCCGGCAAAACCACTCATCGGCGCCAACAATCGGAACACTAAATCGAACGCGACCCAATTGATTGCCTTGGGGTTTGACAATAAGCATTCCCGTTTCCCCAATAATCACACTGCCGCCAAGCCCCGCTTTGGTGCGATCGACCGATAGAGGTTTGATATATTTAAACCAAGCAATCATCAGTAGCACAGCTAAACCTAGCCAAATTAGCACTTGCCAAAGTATCGAGATCGGCAGTAACCAAGCTAAAGCGGCAACTATTATCGCTGCCGCCCCAAACCAAAGGCTGGCAAACGTGGGAATAAACATCTCCACAATCATCAGCACAATTCCAAGAACCAACCAATGCCACGGCTCAACAGCAAACATCCACTCCATCACGGCTCCTTGTTAGCAATTTAAACCGTTAGATTTAAAATTTTAGTGATCACTGATTAATAATGTAACATACTTTTGTTATGAAAATTGCCGAATTGCCAAGTAAAAATTCAATATTTTCAATCGCATAATTAGCGTAAATTTTTAAAAGCAAAAAAAAACGACCACTCAAGGTGATCGTTTTTTAGGACTTTTAGCTATTAACTTATTAATATAAAATTTGATTTATATTAAGCTATTAAGCCATTATTAGAATTTTAAGTTAGCGCCAACCGTCATTAAGTTGGTATCGCCATTTAAAATGTCGTATTCAGCTTCAAGACCGAAGTTTGGATTCACTGAGTAGCCAAGACCAACACCGCCTGCTAGGCTAGTTTTGCTGCTGTCCACATTGCGGAAAGTGCTTGAGCCTTTCACTTTAGTTTCAGCGATACCTAGTTTACCTTTTGCGTAAAGTCCGGTATTTGGGAAGCCATAGCGGTAAGTACCATAAGCGCCGTAAGTTTTGGCATCGATGTCGCCGTTGTAGTAATCGGCATCATCTGATCCAACATATTCAGCTTCAACGCCGAAGTTTGGATCAAAGTTGTAGCCAGCAACAACACCATAAGCGGTTGGATCTTTTGCGCCATCTACATCAAGATCAAATTTACCTACTTTTGCGCCAACATAAGGTTGACCAGTATAGCCGTTGCCATAAGAGACGGCTGCTTGAGCGCCTACAGTAAGTAATGATCCAGCTGCAAGAGCAAGTAGAGTTTTTTGTAGCGTTTTCATCGTCATCTCCTTAAAATCACTTTTACAAACAAGTTATTTATTTAGTTGGAATCATCCAAGTTTGATAAAGAGTATCTTTTCAAACCATCGCCTTGTCTGTTAACGATGATTATATAGTAACAAATCATGTCGTTTTCTCTGTCAGTGTTTAATAGGTCGCGAGTTAATTTTTGCTATTATTTGTCATCTGCTGAGTTACAAAGCCGGTGCTATGAAAACTTTTGTTACATTAGCTGGTGTTTAGCAATATTTTAGCTAATAATTATCGCGATTTTTGACGCTTTGATGGCTTATAAAATTTTTAAAGTCATTATAATCGTTAAGTGAATACCGAAATGATAATTTTCGTCTCAAATCTTTGACATTAATGACTACTTTTAAAGCTTAAGGACAACTAAATGGCAATGACTCAGGCTTTGCAATCGGCATTAATGACGCTAAAAAACAAGCAGCAATACCGGCAACTGACCCAATTGTCGCAATCTGGATGTTATATTAAAGATGGCGATCAGCTGATGCTAAATATCGCCAGTAATGACTACTTAGGATTATCCACAAATAGCGATTTGCAGACTGAATTTTTTGAAAAAGTGACTGCCAACTGCTTTGAGTTGCCAAAAATGAGCGCAGTATCCTCGCGGCTGATTACGGGAAATAGCGATGAGTTACAACAACTTGAAGCTGATTTAGCAGCTTGGCATCACGCTGCATTGACTGACGATCAAGCCCTCCATAAAAAAGCTGCGCTCGTTATCAACAGCGGCTATCATGCCAATTTGGGGATTTTGCCGGCGCTGACGGCAATTGATTTGCCAACGCTGATTTTAGCGGACAAGTTGGTTCATGCCAGCTTGATTGATGGGATTAAACTCAGCCAAAGCCGTCATTGCAGCTATCGCCGCTATCGTCATAATGATTATGATCAGCTTGCTCTGATGGTTGCAAAATCGGATGCCAAACGCATCATCATCGTCACCGAAAGTATTTTTAGTATGGATGGCGATTGCGCAGATTTGCAAAAGCTTGCGGCAATCAAAGCGAATGACGCTCGCGTTGAGCTTTATGTCGATGAAGCTCATGCGGTAGGCGTTTTAGGTCATCAAGGCTTGGGACTTGCAGAATTGTCCGGAACGCTTACCGATATTGACTATTTGGTGGGAACGTTTGGCAAAGCCTTTGCCTCGGTTGGCGCTTATATTTTTTGTGATGATATTGCAAAAGAGTGGCTCATCAATCAAATGCGACCGCTGATTTTTAGCACCGCATTGCCGCCAATAAATCACGCTTGGACGCGTTTTATTTTGGCAAAAATGCCGAAGCTTTTGGCAGAGCGCAAGCATTTAAGACAAATCTCAAATGAGCTTTATAAAGCCATTAGCCAAAAAAACGACAGTAACGGGTTTACTTTGCCACCGCAAAACATCGCCACGCCGATTATTCCTTATATTTTGGGAAGCAATGCGCGCGCGCTACAAAAGGCAGAAGCGCTTAAAGCTGCCGGATTTTATGTTCAAGCGATCCGCCCGCCAACCGTTCCTGTCAATACCGCAAGACTACGATTGGTCATGAATGCGGCAATGAGCGGCGATGACGTTAAAACACTTATTGCCGCGCTCTAGTCTTTTCTCAAAAGTATTTATACTTATATTGCAAAACTACTCTTTTTAAGTCGCCTGTTTATCATGACCCAAGCCATTAGCCACTCTCAAAACCTTCGCAAACAAGCCATCGCTCAACATTTTGCGAGCGCTTTTAATTATGATTACCACGCCACCATTCAACGCGAAATTTGTGAGCAGCTTATTGAGCAAATTTTAGAAGCCGAGCAATTCAAAATTCTTGAAATCGGCGCGGGAACGGGTCAGCTGACTAAGCTTTTGGCGCAAAATGTGGACGGCGATGATATCGTCATTAACGAACTTGCAGCTTGCCAACGTGATACTCTGCAAGCTATTTTGCCAAAAGCTACTATCATTATTGGCGACGCTGAAACGTTAGATTTTGGTCAAAACTTTAGCTTAATCATTAGCGCCAATGCCATTCAATGGTTTGATGAGCCGTTAAGTTTGGTGGATAAGGCATTTTTTAGTCTAAATTCTGGCGGTCAACTGTTATTTAATACCTTCTCCCCTAAGCATTTTTTGCAAGTCAAAGCCTTAACCGGTCAAGGTCTTAATTACCCAAGCAAAGATGCTTGGCAAGCGCGCTTAATTCAAGCTGGATTTACCCAAATTCAAATCACCACCAAACGCTTTGACCTATCTTTTGCCGATCCGATGGCGGTGCTGAAACACATGAAATTAACTGGCGTTTCGACCAATTGCCCGCAAAAAGCGTTTGTTTGGACTAAAGCCAAACTTGCGGAATTTATCAAACAATACCAAGCGCAATTTTTTAATCCAAATAAGCCGACAGAGGTGATATTAACTTACGACGCGCTTCTTATTTCAGCCATCAAACCTTAATTTAGTGGTTTAACAAGGCTGCTTTAAAAATAGGCATAAAAAAACGCAACCCTTAAGGCTGCGTTTTTTGTTTATTAACTAAGTTAATAACTACTTATTTTTTGTCGTCATTAACTTCGGTAAATTCAGCATCGACCACGTCATCATCAGTAGTGCTTTGAGCGCCTTGCTGACCATCTGCTGCTTGTTGGAACTGGCTTGGATCCATTCCGGCAGCGCCTGAATCAGTGTCCGCGTAGATTTTTTGGCTTACTGGCAAGAAGGCGTTATCAAGCGCTTCAAGTTTGGCTTTGATGTCGTCATGATCGTCTTCTTTGGTTGCCGCTTCAAGATCGCTAATTGCCGATTCAACTGCTGATTTTTCATCGCTTGAGACTTTATCCGCCGCATCTTTTAGTGCTTTTTGAACGGCATGGATGCGACCATCGGCTTCGTTACGAACTTGAGCAAGATTAGCAAATTTCTCATCTTCAGCGGCGTTGGCTTCGGCGTCACGAACCATTTGTTCGATTTCTTCATCCGAAAGTCCAGAGTCGGCTTTGATTTGGATGCTTTGCGCTTTTCCTGTGCCTTTGTCTTTGGCTGAAATGTTCATGATACCATCAGCGTTGATATCAAAGGTGACTTCAATTTGTGGCATTCCGCGTGGTGCTGGTGGAATGTCGGTCAAGTCAAAACGACCAAGCAATTTGTTTTGGTTTGCCATTTTACGCTCGCCTTGGTAAACCTGAATGGTCACCGCAGGCTGATTGTCTTCCGCCGTTGAGAACACTTGTGATTTTTTGGTTGGAATCATGGTGTTCTTTTCGATGATTGGCGTTAACACGCCGCCCATGGTTTCGATACCCAAAGTCAATGGGGTCACGTCAAGTAGTAGCACGTCAGTTTTGTCACCGGACAATACCGCGCCTTGGATCGCTGCACCAACTGCTACTGCTTCGTCAGGGTTCACGTCTTTTCTTGGTTCTTGACCAAAGAATTCTTGAACTTTTTGTTGAACCAATGGCATGCGAGTTTGACCGCCAACCAAGATCACATCATTCACGTCAGAAGCTTTTAGTCCGGCATCTGCAAGCGCGATGCGGCAAGGCTCCATCGTGCGCTGAACCAGCTCTTCGGTTAAGCTTTCAAGTTTTGAGCGGCTGATGGTCACGACCAAATGCTTAGGTCCTGAGCTGTCAGCAGTGATGTAAGGCAAGTTCACTTCGGTGCTTTGGGCGCTTGATAGCTCGATTTTAGCTTTTTCAGCCGCTTCTTTTAGGCGCTGCATAGCAAGTGAGTCGCCTTTTAGGTTGACGTCTTGGTCTTTTTTGAATTCGCTTACCAAGTAATCAATCAACGCTAAGTCAAAGTCTTCACCGCCCAAGAACGTATCACCGTTGGTCGCCAATACTTCAAATTGCTGCTCGCCTTCAACGTCGGCAATCTCAATGATCGATACGTCAAACGTACCGCCGCCTAGGTCATAAACTGCAACAACGCTGTCGCCTTTTTTCTTATCCATACCGTAAGCTAAAGCAGCGGCAGTTGGCTCGTTGATGATGCGTTTGACATCAAGACCGGCGATTTTACCGGCATCTTTGGTAGCTTGACGCTGAGAGTCGTTAAAATATGCAGGAACGGTAATTACCGCTTCAGAAACGGTTTCGCCAAGATAATCTTCGGCGGTTTTTTTCATTTTTTTCAAGATTTCAGCAGAAACTTGTGGTGGTGCTAATTTTTTGCCATTGATTTCAACCCAAGCGTCGCCATTGTCGGCTTTGGCAATTTTATAAGGCACCATTCCAATGTCTTTTTGAACGACTTTGTCATCAAAACGGCGACCAATAAGGCGCTTAATCGCAAATAAGGTGTTGGTTGGGTTGGTGACGGCTTGGCGTTTTGCAGACTGACCGACCAAGATTTCTTCGTCTTTATAAGCGACGATCGATGGCGTGGTGCGCGTGCCTTCGGCGTTTTCAATGACGCGAACGCTGTCGCCTTCCATCACTGCCACGCAAGAGTTGGTGGTTCCTAAGTCAATTCCAATTACCTTTCCCATTATTTTTCTCCAATGTTGTTATTGCTGAATGATTTTTAGCAAAATATGGCGCTCAATAATAATTGTGCCGCAAGCAGTTTGAGCAGATATGAAATTATCTGGAAGTTATCTGTCTTGATGCGGCTTAATTTACAATAGATAATCTTGAACGCTGACTTGCTGCTTTATATCGGTTTTCTTACGCTAATTTTCAAGGCATCTAAACAGCAAATTTTCAATTTAATGTGAAGTTTTGTGAAAATCCGCACTGTTCTTAAGGAATAGGTTTTAAACACTCATTTTAAAAGTTTTTAATTAAAAGCCAATTCCTATGCCAAACGTTATTATTGACCCACGCGAACCATGGCAGGGCGCAATAATCGACCGTTTAAGCTATAGCCTTTTTGCAAGACTTCGCCCACGGTATTGGCAGCAGCTTCGGTATCGATACCTACCGCTTCGTGAAAATCGGCGTTAAAGTCCTCGCCTTTGGGGTCGATAACGTCAACGCCATGCTTATTGAGAACGTTTAATAACGCTTTGTGGGTCAATACCACGCCTTCGGTCACCGCATCGTCCGCGCTGCCATTGTCGATGGCGCGCTCAAGGTTATCAACAATGTCTAAAAGCTCTTTGGCAAATTTTTGCAGGGCAAATTTTTTGCTTTTATCGGCTTCTTGCTCCATGCGTTTTTGCGCGTTATAAGCTTCGGCATTGGCGCGGGCGGTTTGCTCTTTGGCTTGTTTGACCTCGCCTTCAAGCTCAGCTATGCGCTCATGAAATGCGTTTAAATCAATCTCGCTTTTGATGGTCTCGTGACTACCATCATTGACTTTTGGGTCAAATTCCTCAAGGGTTTCCTCAAGAACACTGTCCTCGCGCTCGATGTTGCTTTGCGCAGCTTTTGGGTCTTTGGTATCAAACTTATGGTTTGGGGTCTGCTCGCTCATGATATCTCCTTATGATTGTTATTTGTTGGGGCAGTAATCCTAACAAAATATAGCAAATCGTGATTTTAATTGGGTGAACGCTGCATAAAGCAAACAAGAGTTTGCACAGCGTTGACACAATGACCAGTAAAAACGCTTAATTATGGTTTGGATTGCAATAGCGAATTGATAAAGGCGAACCGCTATGATTTCAAGGTTAAAGCTCAGGATTTTTTATACCAAAAGTGGTGAGTTACGGATTGATTACCAAAGATGACCGAACATGGCTTAAATTATGGAAAATTGCCTTTTATGATGGCGGTAATTTGACAAAGGATTTAAACAATGCGGCAAGTTTTACCAAAAAAGCGTTAATAGCTAATTAAAAAAACTGATAAAAAATGAGATGAAGCAAAACTTTTAATAAAAATTGAGCAGCAGAGCAAATTGAGCAAAAAAACTTGGAGAGGATGATGACGGTGATTCAACAGGATTTAAAGGTTTATCAGCAGCCAACCGAAGCGGACACGAGCAAAACATTGGGGCAAAAACTGGCAAAAAAACTGCAAGAGTTAGGACTGTCTTGGTTAAAATCGGCGATTAACTCAAGCATTAAACCACAAAATAAGCCAAGCTCACCACTTGACCGCAAGAGCAATTTGGCAATGCCAACCGCTAACTTGTCAACATCAGCGCCATTGAGCACTTTACAAGAAATTAAGGCTATGGCTTACCAGCCGATTGCGATTTATCACGATCATCATTTATATTTTGCGCTAAAAGCCGTCGGCTTGTTGCCAGATCGCGTCATTGAGCGCATCAATCGGCAAATTGGCGCGCCCACCAAAACGGACTATCCAAACGCAGACGCGCATTTGCGCCTGATTTTTGGCATTAATCGTAAAATTCGCCAGCCGCTTGATTTGGCGCATTTAGTTGCTTTTCGGCGCCGCTTTGATGCTTATGTGGTGGCGCTACAATCACCGATGGTTTGGCGAAATGCAAAGCTTGATCGATCGGCACTCAGCCATCCGTTGTGCCAAGCTATTTTGGGTAACAAAATTTTTAGCCAAAACGTTCATTGGCAAGACCAACTGATTGCTAACGCCGATGACGGCGAGATGCTCATTCGCTGCTATCACTCTTGTTCGCAAGATCAAAAAAACCGCGCAAAATCTTTACCAATACTGCTTTATTTTCACGGTGGCGGCTTTTGTATTGGCAATGTCGACACCCATCATGAGCTTTGCTATCAGCTTTGCGCCAAATCTGGCTGGACGGTCATTAGCGCCGATTACCGCTTAGCGCCCGAGTTTCCTGCGCCAACTGCGCTCAAAGACTGCCTTGCAGCTTTCGCTTGGGTATCACGACATGCCAAAGATTTTGGGGCTTCAGCTGAAAATATCATTGTGGCAGGCGACAGCGCAGGCGGCTGCCTGTCAGCACTGGTGGCGCAGCAGTTGAGCAAAAGCCAACATTTTGATTATCAAGATAAAAGCGCTCAAGAGCAAAGCCTTCAAGACGATGACATCAGCACTCAAATTTTTCGCCACGTTGCAGGGCTGACCCCGCCGATTGCTCAGCTGGCATTTTATCCAGTCACCGACAGCAATATCGATTATCCAAGCTGGTCGCTTTACGGCAAAGGCTTACTGCTCGATCATGAGGACGTGATGGTCTTTGACTCCGCTTATATCCAAAAAAGTGAGTTGATGCGATCGCATGCGCTCATCTCACCGATGGCGGGGGACAATTCAAAACTTTGTCCAAGCTTTGTGGTTGCTGCTGAGCTTGATATTTTGCGCGATGAAGCCATCGCTTATGCAAAAAGTCTTGAGGCAGATGGCGTGGTTACCAAAACACATTTGGTCAATGGCGCGCCGCATGGGTTTTTGCATTTAGCCGGCGTTCACCACGGTCTTCATCAAGAAACCAATTTAATTATCAACGACTTCATTGCCTTTGTTCAGCCGTTAATCCACGACCAATCATCCTAATACTTTCACTTTTTTAATAGTATTTCGACGAGCTGCACATTTTGTTGCTTAAACTGACTATAAAGCTTCGATAAGTTTTGTTAGATTAACCCCAAGCTATTTTGTTATTTTCTGACGTTTTACGATACTATCTTACGATACTGTTTTACTATAATAAGGATCGATTTATGGCACAAACCAGTTATGAGTTAACAGTCGCTGACCAAAGCGCGGCTAATGAATTGATTGAAGCGGCAGGAAAATTATCAGGTGTAAAATGGGTCAATGTCAACATGGACAAAGGCACGGTTGTCATCACCCACAGCGATGACTTTAATGAAGCGGATTTTAAATCCCTTGCTGGGCTTTGATTTATCTGCTTTTTGATTTATCTGCTTTAAGTTATCTCATTTTTATCATTTTAAAATGAGGTCACGCCCTAGTAAAAAGCCGCTCGTAATTAGCGGTTTTTTATGGTTTGTTATTTTATATGGGTTGTCATTTTAAAAACTAATTTTAAGTCTTTGATTTTAAAGTGACAATCCAAATCTCCGATCGCGTCCCCAAACGAAACGGCACGGCGCCAAAGCCAAATCCTGAGGTCACCAAAAACTGCGTATCATAAAACTGCTGCTGACCGTAAGCGATGGGCAAGACCAGTTTCATTAGCGAAGTTAATGGGAAAATCTGACCGCCATGCGTATGCCCTGAAAAATGAATATCAATGGGAAGCTCGCCAATTTCGATCACTGCGCTTGGGCTGTGCTCCAAAAATACAATCGGCTTATTACCTTCCGTTCCTGCAAGCAAGTCTCTAGCAGCAGGACGGTTTGGGTCGGTTTCATCCGAGCGCCCAACCAGCCAAAGCTCATCATTTAAGAGCTCTTTTTTATTGTCAATGACCGTAATTCCAGCATTTTCTACTGCTTTGGCAATGGCAACTTGATTTCCTGAATAGTCATGATTGCCAAGTACCGCAAATACCCCAAGCGGCGCTTTGATTTGGGAAAGCGCGTTTTGCATTTGGTATTTGTCAAAATAATAGGTGCTGTCATTCATGATATCGCCGGCAAAAAGTACCGTATCCACATTATTATCATCAATCAAAGTTGCCAATTTTTTCAGCTGACCATTGCCAAACCAGCGCCCCAAATGCGTGTCAGAAACGAGCGCAATTTTTAGCGGCGCAGGCAGGGGTTTATCAACTTCAAGGGTCAAATATCGCGTCGTTGGTGAATAGGCTGAAAATAAAGCCGTCGCGACAATGGCAAGGTAGCTTATTAGAAAAACGCCGCGAAATAGATGATCAACTCCTGACTGAAAAGCTGAGTTTTGATGTTGAAACCGTTTAATTACCCAAGCGATCAGCATAACAACCACAGTGATCACCGCGGCATAAAGCAAAAAGCCTTGCAAAATACTGATGACCAAATACACATGAAAGCGCTCGCGCCAAAACTCGCTTAACCCATAACTGAGCGCCAAATTATTAATGATAAAAACGAGAGCTACCCAGATAATGATGACTTTGCGACTTTTTAAGCGCAATAACCAAGATAAAATCAGGCTGGTAGATACCGCCAGCCCTTGCGAAATGAGTACAAATAACCAAATCATAATTAAAGTTTCACGTGAAACAAAAAAACGAACTAGGAATAATTCGTTAGAAATCAGCCTTAAAAACCATTACTTAGAATTAATACCAAGCGCTTGCTCAAGGGTTGGCTGGTGAAATTCAAATCCTGATTCAAGCAATGCCTTTGGTAAGACCTTTTGACCCTCGAGCAAAAGTGTGGACATCTCACCAAACATCGCTTTGAGCACTGGCGCGGGCAAACTCATGATCGTTGGTCGATGAACAAAACGACCAAGCGCTTGGGTAAATTCAAGATTGGTGACCGGATTTGGTGCAGTAAAGTTAAAAACTTGGGCTTTGGTGTTATTGCTGCTATCGCGCTCGTTATTAACATCGGTGATCTTATCATTTGCTGATAGCTGATGATTGATCACAAAAATCGCCGCGCGAACCCAATCTTCACGGCTGATCCAGCTCATGATTTGCGCGCCATCACCAAGCTTGCCGCCAAGACCAAGCTTAAATGGCTTTAATAAGCGCTTGACCATACCGCCTTCAGGATGAATGACAATGCCGGTGCGAACGATGGTAACCGGAACGCCAAAGTCTAAAGCCGTCATGGCAAGCTGCTCCCACTTTTCACAAAGCTTATGGGCAAAGTCTGGATTGGCAGGGCTTGCTTCATCAAGTGGGGTGTCGCCTTGGACGCCATACCAACCAACCGCCGAGCCGCTCAACAGCAATTTGGGCTTAATCGCAGCTTTAGCAATAAATTCTAAAATTGCCTCCGTTGGTTTGATCCGGCTTGCCATAAGCGCTTTTTTACGATCATCGCTCCAGCGCGAATCGGCAATCCCTGCCCCTGCTAAATTGACGATCACGTCAAAATGTGGCTCAGCTTGCGATCGCGATTTTAATTCCTCATAAGTGATGATATCGATATCATCATTGTGATCTTGATTCGCGTTTCGCGACAGCCAAGTCACCTTTACCCGCTCCTTGATGCCGTCATTTTGCTGACGGGCTTGGCTGATAAGCGCGTCACTTAACGCTCGCCCCAAAAACCCGCTGCCACCGCTGATTAATACGTTCATTGCTTTATCCTTATTTTGTAAATCGCTGCTTTTATTACGATATTTTTCATTGATAAAGACAGTTTGGCAAATCATGACGACCAATTACAAGAGGACAATTGTAGAGGTTTACGTTATTAAAGGAATCATCGACAAACGGTAAACTCATTAAGACTAACGGTAGCTTTTAGATTGATGGTAGTTTTTAGCAAGCTTTAGCGAATAAGCTGTCCGCTGATGGCATCACGGATTTGGCTTGGAAGCTCATAACCAAGCGTATCGCCTGCTAAATACTGTACATGTTGCGCCGCGACTGATGATCTAAAATAGCTTAGCGCATCATCCAAGTTAAGCGCTGGCGGCTGACCGGTTAAGTTACAACTGGTCGATACCAAAAAGCCAAATGGATTGGCGTCATTGACAAGAGCAGCGCAAAGTTTTTGGATAAGTGGATGATTGATAACGCGGATGGCAAGACTTTGATGAGCGCCTGTCACCCAAGTTGGGATTTGCGGATCAAGATTTTTTGGGAGGGGAAGCAACCACGTTTTGGCTTGATTTTGGCTGTTTGGAGTTGACTGCCAGCTTTGAAGGATTTGCTCGCGCTGATCGGCAGTGAGTGGCGCTAAAAACGGCTCAATGCGCGAAATGCTGTCCGTCACCACGATCAAACCTTTTGCTATCGGTCGCTGCTTGATGGTAAGCAAGTTGTGAACGGCATTTTGGCAAAATGGATCACAACCAATACCCCAAACGCTTTCGGTGGGATACGCCAATAACTGACCGTTTTTTAGCCACGTTGCGGCTTGTGAAATATCGTTAGTAACTAAATCATGATTCAAAGAAGGATTGCTATCGGTTAAACAAGTCATGGCAAAGCATCATGTTAAAAAGCTTATAATACCACGACTAAACGCGCAAATAACGACCGCCTTGCTCACGAATGGCGCCTAAAAGCTCAAGCTCCATCAACTGACCGATCAGCTCAGGCGGGCTGATTTTTGTGGCTGTCACCAAAGCATCCAAATCTTGACCATGCCAATCAAGCCGTTGATAAATGCTATTGAGATGATCGGGAACCATCAAAGCTTGCGGTAAGGCTTTTTTGACGTGATAGCTGACCGCTTTGGGTTGATTATCAGTCGTATTGCTGGGCGCTGGTCGTTTTGGTAATAAAGGCTTTTCGTATGGCGCATCATTGACATTAGCCGTAACCGCCGTTGGCAATTGCCAACTGACATCCATCAGCACTTGATCAGGATGATAAATGAGCGTTGCGCCCTCGCGGATCAGATGATGGCAGCCCTCAGCATTGACATTATCAATATGACTTGGCACGGCAAAAACTTGCTTGCCCTGCTCGGAGGCAAGCCTTGCGGTAATGAGCGAGCCGCTTTTTAGCGCTGCTTCCGTGACGATGGTGGCGGCACTTAATCCTGCCACCAAGCGATTGCGTCGCGGAAAGGTATGCCGCTGCGGTGGCGTCTTTGGCAGCAGCTCACTGATAATGCAGCCGCCTTGATCGATGATTTGCGCGATCAACTGGTCATGATGATTGGGGTAGCAAACGTCAATCCCTGTTCCCATGACGCCAATAGTTCGACCTTGATATCTGGGATCAGATTGCAAAAGCGCCCCTAAATGAGCGCGTTTGTCCACGCCCATCGCAAGACCGCTGGTGATAACAAGTCCGGACTGCGCCAGATATTGCGCCAAATCAAAAGTGATTTTTTGCGCATGAGCACTTGGCTTTCGGCTACCAACAATCGCAATTTGCGGCTCAACCAAGCGCTTAATATTACCTTGATAAAATATCAAGGGCGGCGGGTCAAAAAGCTCAAGTAAATTTAGCGGAAAATCTGGATGATCGGCAAAAATTAGCTGATACTTTTGCCGAGCAAGTCCAATTTCAATCGTTTCGATAAATTTAAGCGTTGCCGCGTTATCTTTATGGCGCTCAATATGAAGCTTGTGAATGCCAAGCTGCTGCCATTCAGAAGCGCTTGCCTGCCAAGCGCTTAATGCCGACCCAAACTTTAACATAAGCTTTTGATAAGCGCTTAATGAGCAGTTGACCTCAAACCAAAGGGCAAGCGCTGATCGATTATCAGCCGTCATAGTTACCGTCATGACCATCACCTATTCCCTATAAAGAAGGCGGCGGCAACAATTTATCACCGACATTCAGTGGCAGTTCTGACTCCAAAACATAAGCATAGCTGATGTCATCAAAGGTATTAAACACCATGACCATGCCGCTTTGCTCGCTTGGCAGACGAACGGGCGCATCATTGTCGCGAATATCACGAATTAACGGTCCTTTTTGATAAACACTTAATACATCGCCCGGTTTTGCACCATGACGACTGCCCAAGTTGATTGCCACCACACTACCACGCGCCGCTGAGCTGATCGAATCGAGCACCCGAACGATCATGCCACCGCGTGACACCTGAGCAGGCGCAGGATAAAACACCGGCGGGATGGCGTGATCAAGCTCAACAAACACACGATCGCCTTCGCGGACTTCTTTACCATAAGAGCCGGTCAACTGAAGGCTGGTAATTCCATCGGTGTTGGCATCTGTTACCAGTCCAGTTGCCACCTGCGTGACTTCAAGACCAATGACGCGCTGAGTGGTTGGGTCAACGTACGGCTGACCTTCGCGGTAAATGCCATAGCGCTGACCGACAATCAGCGGAATACCTTTGGCATAAACTTTATCGCCCACGCCTGTGATCAAATTGCGATTTTTGGACGCCAAAACGTACGGGGTGGTATTAAAGTCCTTTGCATTAATGATGATGGTTTTATCAAGCCAATGCTGAATCGCTGACCAAGGGATCGGCGGGATGCTATTTGCCGCTGAGGTCACTGCTACCGCTGTCGTGACCACAGCTCCGGTCAACTGCGCCTCAACGCCTACGCAGCCCTCGCCGGTGTCTACACCAACCAGCGTTTTTCCTTGAATCACGCACAAAATCAGCACATCGTTTGGATAAATTAAATTAGGGTTTTTGATTTGCTTATTGGTTGCCCAAATCTCTTTCCAGCGCCAAGGGCTTTGCAAATAGCGTCCTGAAATGTCCCAAAGCGTATCACCTTTTTTGACCGTATAGCGGTTGGGGGCATCGGCTTTGATGGTGGGTGGCGGGTTGTTGGCAACAGCGGTATTCATCAACAGCGCGCTACTAACTACGATGGCAGCTACAGCTTTGGTCAGCATTGAGAGACGATGGGTCATTGTTAATTCCAGCTAAGTCAATTGCAAGCGCCAAGCCGCCACCAAGAAGCTCTCAAGCCATGGAGAACTCCCTTATTTAGTTCGCGCAGCAAGCACTTAAAGTAAAATTATGAAATAAATATTTTGCGACTACCATACCACAATATTAAACACTTTTTTACAAAAGGGTAACTTTTATTTGGACTTTTTAAACTTATAAATTAAAAAAAAGCTCCTCTGTTTCACGTGAAACAAAAGAGCTTTTTATATTAATAAGCTAAATTTAAGCGTTTGCAGAATTTGGTTTGACGAACTTTTTAATTTGTTCAGCAACCAAGTTAGCATCGTTATCAAGAACGGTCACTTTTTGTGGCAGCTCTTCTAAGCCTTGCGTATGTTCAGGTCGCGGCAGGTCAACTTCACCAACGGCTTCGACAATCGTTTCGGCAAATTTGGCAGGAAGCGCGGTTTCCGCGCAAATAATCACTTCATTAGGCTGTTGTAATTCACGAGCAACCTTGATGCCATCGGCAGTATGTGGATCAACCAACTCGCCAAATTCTTCATAAACGCGCTTAATGGTATTTAGGCGGTCTTGATGGCTTGACTTGCCAGCAGCAAAGCCATAGCGCTTATTGATCGCTTCCATGAGATCAGACAAGTCAAAACCTTGACCAGATTTCACCCCATCAAACAAGTCATTTACGCGATGGCTGTCTTTATCCAGCAGCAAATAAACAAAGCGCTCAAAGTTTGACGCTTTTGAGATGTCCATCGAGGGACTTGAGGTCACAAACGTTTTGTCTGCCGATCGCGGGTTATAAGCACCTTGGTTAAAAAAGTCGTTGAGCACGTCGTTCTCATTGGTTGCCACAATTAAGCGCTCAATCGGCAATCCCATTTCGCGGGCAATGTGACCGGCGCAAATATTACCAAAATTGCCTGAGGGCACGCAAAAGCTTATGCGCTCATTGTTGCTGCTGGTCACTGCAAAATAGGCTTTAAAATAATAAACGATTTGCGCCAAAATCCGACCCCAATTGATGGAGTTGACCGTTCCTAAATCGTAATCGGCTTTAAATTTGGCATCTTGCTGGAGCGCTTTAACAATATCTTGGCAGTCGTCAAACATGCCCTCAACGGCGATATTATGGATATTGTCATCCATGAGGCTGTACATTTGCGCCCGCTGAAAGGCGCTCATTTTGCCATTTGGGGATAACATAAAGACTTCGATGTTGTCTTTACCGCGAAGGGCGTATTCTGCCGCACTTCCGGTATCGCCACTGGTTGCACCAATGATGGTTAAGCGCGCGCCTTTTTGTTTGAGGACATACTCAAACGCATTGCCTAAAAACTGCATGGCAACGTCTTTAAACGCCAATGTTGGACCATTGGACAGCTCTAAAATGTGCAAGTTTTCGCCCAGTTTTCGGGTCGGAACGATGTCTTTTGAGCCAAAAACTTCTGCCGTATAAGTGCGATCAATGAGGTCTTTTAAGTCTTCTTTTGGGATGTCGGTGGCAAACAGCGACATGATGGCAAACGCAAGCTCGGGATAGCTGAGCTTTCGCCAAGCATCAAGCGTCGCTGAATCAATTTGCGGATAAGTTTCAGGAAGCATCAAGCCACCATCAGGAGCAAGCCCCATCAAAAGCACATCACTAAATGCCATCGGCTTGGTATTACCACGAGTACTGATATAGTTCATAGCAACTCTCAATAAAGAATAAAATTAAAAATAACAGCGACTGATTAATTTTTCGCTGGTTTTTGTAATAAGGCAAAATAAAAGCCATCGCCGCCTAACGTATCTAAAGGCAAGCACTGTCGACCAACACTTTGCGTGATGCCAAAGCTGCAATCATCATTAAATTCAATTGCCACTGCCTCTTGATGGCGGGCTAAAAACGACTGCATTTGTTGCTCGTTTTCTTGTTTTAAAATTGAGCACGTGACGTATAACAAAAACCCGCCCGCTTTTAATTGCGACCAAAGGTTGTCTAAAATGTCCGCTTGCAACTTTACGGTTTGGGCAACATCGTCCTCAACGCGCAGCAAGCTGATGTCCGGATGACGGCGAATCACGCCTGTTGCCGTACAAGGCGCGTCCAATAAAATGGCATCAAAGCCGCCAGTGTTGCCCTGACCATCTTCCTGCCAAGTGGTGGCATCGGCGCAAACATTTTGAACGTTAATTTTTGCCAATTTGGTCAGTTGTAATCGCTCAAGATTGTCATCAACGCGCACAAGTCTTTTGGCGTCATTATCGAGCGCGCTGATATTGATTTGTTTCACGTGAAACTTGTCTTTATCTTGGTTGAGTAAATCAAGCCAATGCGCCAATTTCCCGCCAGGAGCAGCGCAAGCATCTAAAATTTGAATTGGCTCAGCATCAGCATTATTATTGTCATTTTTTAATTGTGATAATAGCGCTTGATGAATGATGGGCGCGGCAAGCTGAGCATGAAGGTCTTGAACACTAACAGCGCCCTCGCTAAACTTTGGCAATGCGCTGACCGAAAGGCTACTTTCTAATCGTAACGCTTCGGTTTTTGCGATAGTTTTATTCGAAAGCATTTTGTCAGCAGACACTTTATCAGCAGGCATCTTACTAACAATGTTAAGCCCAATCGTTTGGCAAATTGATTCAAAATCAATACCACTATCTAACAGCGCTTTTTTATAATCATCCGCGTTTTCAACGACGTTATTGACCCGCAAAAACATCGGCGCAGGCTGTCGCAAGGTTTTGGTTAAACTGTCATAGTCAGCCGCCCAATCTTGCTTTAATTGATAGGCAAGCCAGTTGGGCAAGCTGTGATTTTTATCCACTTTTTTACGAAACTTATTGGGGTTTTTAGCCACTTTTCGCAAAATGGCGTTAATCAGCCCCGTTGCTCGCGAAAATCCTAGACCTTTAGCCGCTTCTACCGTTTCATGAATCGCCGCATGGTCAGCAACTTGTAAATACAATAGCTGCGTCAGCCCCAAGTGCAACACCGTGCGAACTTCAATCTCGTCAATAGGATTGTCAGCTAAGCTATCAATTAATCGCGACTGAGCGTGCCAATGCCGAAGCGTGGTAAGCAGCAAGGCATGAGCAAAGCTTTTGTCAGCATTGCCAACGCGGGCAAGCAGACCATCAAGCAGGCTTGATAGCGATTGACCGCGCTGAATGGCAATCAAAACTTCGGCAATAAGAACACGGGTATTTTTTGAGTCCGTTTTTAGATGTTGAGTCATGGTTTATTTTTCTTTAAAACAGTGAGCGGTCGGCGCTGGCATCATTTGCAAACCCATCGCCGTCATTGATTTGGTTGCCGTGACAAAGTTGCTCGGCGCTCATGGGTTTGCCGCCTGCAAATTGCAACTCAGTGATGGCAAGGGCAGTTTGTTGAATGTCATCAACATTGTCGGCGTTATCTGTGCCGCAAGCCACCAAAATGGCTTTTTTGCCAACGCTAATCACGCGACCAAACGGCGCTTGAACTGACGAATTGAGCACCACCGGATACGCCGCCAAAATCTTGACTCGCTTGCCATTTAAAAAGCTAAATGTTCCGGGCCAAGGATTTAAACCGCGAATTTGCCGCTCAATGAGGTTGGCTGAAATATTCCAATCAATTAAGCCTTCATCTTTGGTCAGCTTTTGCGCGTAATTGGCAAGGCTATCCTTTTGCGATTTGGCGTTGGCTTGATAATTTGGCAAGTCGCCAATCACCGTCATAATCGCCTTTGCGCCCAAATCGGCTAAGCGGTCATGAAGGCTGGCTGCGGTATCGCTTGGCTCAATTGAACAGCTGACTTTATAAAGCATATCGCCGGTATCCAAGCCTTGATCCATCTGCATGATGGTAATTCCCGTCTCCATATCGCCTGCCAATAGCGCGCGATGAATGGGAGCCGCGCCGCGGTAGCGCGGCAGCAACGAGGCATGAATATTTAAGCAGCCAAACTTGGGAATGCTCAACACGCCCACTGGTAAAATCAACCCGTAAGCGGCAACAATCATCAAATCCGGATGATAAGATCGCAATGTTTCTCGAGCATTTAGCCCCTCGGTTACCGACTTTTTAAAGGTAGATGGCTGCTGAACAACGATATCATTGGCAATCGCCACAGCTTTTACTGCTGATATGGCAAGCTTTTGACCGCGACCCGCTTTTCGATCAGGCTGAGTATAAACGGCGACAATCTCAATATTCAGCGCTTCTTGCTGCTCAATAAGCGCCTCTAGGCTTTTTGCCGCAAACTCAGGCGTTCCTGCAAATACCACGCGTAATGGCGGCGCAATCAGCTCGGTCATCATTTTAGTCTTTCCAAGGGTCGATAAAAATAAATGCTCACGTCAGCCATCATCAGCTGATTGATCATTATAGGCAAGTTTTGCTGATAGCGCTATGATTACCCGCCGCTTATTAAGCGACTTTTGCACCAAGATGATGTTAGTAGCAAAGGATAATCACTCACCTTTAACCTAAATTTTATTCTCTTTGTCCTGATCACTTTCCTAACTTAACTAAAAACCGCTACAATCTGCCGCTCGTCTCTTTTGCTAAAACACGGCTCAAAAATCATTAAGAATGATGGCGTTATCCCGAGCATTGTTTGTTAAGATAGAGCCTCATTGTGACAAAGGGTTTTAATGACAAGCTGTCATTACATTAGGGTCAAAAGCTAGGATCAAAAGCCATGCCGCAGTTTCAGTCATTAAAACGCTTGCTGACTTTTTATTTAATGACCCTCATCATGATGTTGATCTTATATTATGCCATGATGGTGGTGGTGCTTAAAAAAAACCATCAAGAGCAAAGCTTGCAAGCACTTGCCGCGTTTAAATTTGACATCTTAAGCTTAAATACCCCAAGCAATGATGACATTGAAAGCATTTTGGCAAAGCCGATGTTTCAAGACTTAAGCTATCAGCTGATTTTGATGCAGCCTTCGGGGCAAACTTATATCCACCGAGCCAACCGCTCCGATGAACCCAAATTTGCGACGGTTATTTTTCCTCATCAGCACAGCGACGACTATACGCTGACCAATCATGTGGTGACGGCAACCTTTGACTTAAACAATAACGCTCAGGTGTATTTGGTCATCAAGCATCGCCCGATTCATATTGACTGGACAGCTTATGAGTCATGGCTACCTTTGATCGTGGCGATCAGTTTGTTTATCGGGGCATTACTATTTATTTTAAAACGGCGCAGCAATTGGGAGCAGGTGCTGACTTATACCGATCAGCTGATTAATGACACCAAAGAAAGCTATGTTCCGCCGCCTTTTGATAATGCCAGCTCCCCGATTGAATTTTTGCGCTTAGGTCACCTGCTCGGTCGTATCAGTCACGATCTGCATCAAAAGCATCGGCGAATCAAAATGCTTAATCACAGGCTTGAGCGCTTGGTGGATAAAGCGCCGCTGCCGATGCTTATGGTAATGCGCCAAGGTCAAATCAGTTTTTTTAACCAACGCTTTGAGCAAATTTTTACGACCAACTTTCAGCGCGGCATAAGCTATAAGCTCACCGATTTTGTTACGGGCAGCGATAAAACGACCCAACAGGCGCTCAGCCGACTTGGTGATCAAAAGGTCGCTCGAACCTTGCTGGTTTACGGTCTTGAAGATAAGCTTGCCTATCAGCTTCATATGACGCCTTGGTTTGGTGAGCACGGTCAAATTCATGGCTTTACTGCGGTACTTAGTAACGTTGATAAATGGTTGAACCAAACCCAAACCCTTGAGCGCCAACTTGAGTCGCAAAATCAAACCATCCTTGAGATGACGCGACTGCGCTCGGTCATCGGTCATGAGCTGCGAACGCCACTAAACGCCATCATCGGCACCCTTGATTTAATCGATAGCGAGGATTTTACTGCCAAGCAAAAAGAGATTTTAGCGACGCTAATGCAATCGAGCCAATCCATGCTGATGCTGCTCAACGACATGCTTGAGATGGCAAAGATTGAATCTGGAAACGCCGTGATTGTTGATGAGCCGGTGGATATTTTTAAAGTCAGCCAAAACACCAGCACGCTCATGATCGGTAGCGCCAGACGCAAAGGCTTAGAGCTGGTTTACGCCTTTATGCCCAACTGCCCGCGATATATTCATACCGATCCTACCAGGCTTCGGCAAATTTTACTGAATCTTCTTGATAACAGCATCAAATTTACCCCATCCGGTCATGTTGCCTTAATCGTTGATTTTATTGACAGCGATCAGATGCTCTGCATTGCTCAAGATAAATTAAATGAGAAAAAGTCCAAACGTGATAAAGCGCTCAGCACAGTTGCGATAACTCATATCGAGCCGCCAGTTCATCATTGGCTAGAAGACATTGCCCAAAAACAGCAGTCTTGGATTCGCTTTCGTATTCAAGATACGGGCATTGGCATCAGTGAGGAGGAGCAGCAGCAACTGTTTTCTTATTTTAACCAAGCCAACTCGCAGATTCAGCGCCAATTTGGGGGCAGTGGTCTTGGTCTTGCAATTTCAAACAGCTTTGCCAACTTGCTTGGCGGCTTTATCGTTTTGACCAGCCAATCAGATCATGGCAGCTGTTTTGATTTATTTTTGCCAAGCCAATATCCTGAATTTCGACCGCTTTATCTATCCACTCATAATTTCAGTCATATTCATCTGATCGGCGTGATCAACAACCCGATTCGTGAATATCACCTTCAGCGCTTAGGCGAGCATTTGGCATTGACCACCCAGCTTTACGCCACGATTGACGAGATAGCTTTAGACGACATTAAAGCTACGTTATCAAAGCTGCCAGCGACTAAAACTCCCATATTACTTATTGATTACGAATACTATTTAGCCGCTCATGAGACTTTTGCACACAATTTATTCAAGCAGTTAATCGAAATCCCAAATCTTGCTAAAATACTCATGAGCATGAAGTCTGAGCGCGGCATTTCATCTGCCCTTTTAGATCAGTTTGACAGCTTTTTAAACAAGCCTTTAGACGTGGCGCTGTTGTTATCTGAGCTGACGCGATTAACCCAAATGCCGTTTGATGTTAACTTAAATCTTTCACCGCCAAATTTAAATCAATCGGATCATCCTGACGCAATACCACAACTGGCACCATCGCAATCCTCAGCAGCGACATCGATTACTGATCCAATTGACCCTTTAACTGCTACAAAGTCCTCACTGATTTTAGTTGTAGAAGACAACCCGACCAACCAAAAAATCACCCAAAAGCTGCTTGAAAAACTGGGGTATATCAGCTTACTTGCCGAAGATGGCGAAAAGGCGCTTGAGGTGTTAAAAGCGCATCGACAAGACATTGCCCTGATTTTGATGGATTGCCGAATGCCTAATATGGATGGTCTGCAAGCTACCCAAGCCATCCGAGCAATGGGTGATGACATCACCATTGTTGCCCTCACAGCGAACAATAGCGATGAGGACAAAGCAGAATGTTTGGCAGTTGGCATGAATGATTTTTTAGCCAAACCCATCAATAAAGATCAGCTAAAAAACGTATTGACCAGATTTTTAAGCGCTTAGAAATCATTTAATGCCATCAAGTTATTGGCAAAGTTAAATCACCTTTATTTTAAAAACCCATTTTCTGCTAAAAAAGCTTCTGTAATTTTAGACTCAGATGATTTTGCGACCGAGTCTTTATTTAGCAGGCGCTCCAAATAGCGCGCCACCACATCGACCTCAATATTCACCTGACTGCCAACTTGCCAATGCTGATCAATATTGGTCACCTGAGCGGTGTGTGGGATGATATTTAAACAAACGATATTATCTTTTACCAAATTGCTGGTCAGGCTCACCCCATCGACCGTGATAGAGCCTTTGGTAGCCGCAAATCGCGCCAACTCCTCAGGAATGGCAATTTCAAAATAAATGGAGCGCGCATCTTGCTTGCGCTTTTTGACCACCCCGACGCCATCAACATGACCTGATACGATATGACCGCCAAAGCGCGTGGTGGGCAGCATTGCCTTTTCTAAATTAACCGTTGAGCCAGTTTTTAGCTCGACCAATGCCGTTCTTGCGATTGTTTCACGTGAAACATCAACGGCGTAGCTTTGCTTGCCAACTTCAACCACGGTTAAGCAAATGCCGTTGGAGGCAATGGAGTCCCCAAGCGCCACATCGCTAAAATCAAGATTCGGAGCGTCAATTCGTAAACGAATATCACCGCCGACGGGCATTAGCTCGCTGACCGTTCCTGTGCTTTCAATAATTCCGGTGAACATAGTAACCTCAGACGTTAATGATAAAAATGATGAAATTTTAAGCGCTAAAAGGATAACTTTGTGGATAACTTTTAAAACACGCCGTTATTTTCAAAAATAGGAGCTAAAATTTAAAGTTATCCACAGTATGTCAACATTTGAATAAATTATCAAAATAAATCTTTTTATAATTTAACTTATTGATTTCAATATAGATAAATTTAAAAATTTTGAAATTATCATATTAAAATTTTCATGTGAAACCTAGTTATTCACACCCTTGCGTTTCATGTGAAACCATTTATAGTTATTTAAAATTTAGGAAACTAATCCCAAAGTGGCTTTAAAATCAGCTTTAAATCATTGCCAAGCTGCTCAACATATTGATATTTAAATCGTAATTGCTGACTTAACGCCAAAATATTTGTTGCTATCATGGCGCGAGCATGGGTTCCAAGCAAACAAGGCGCTTGATAAACAATAAGTTCATCGACCAAACCTTGCTGCAAAAAGCTTGCCGCAACGCTTGCGCCAGCCTCAACCAAAACGTCATAACATTGATGATTTTGAACCAAATCACCTAGCAATTCGGTTAAGTTGTTTTTGCGATAATAAAGCGTCTCAAAGTTTTGGCAAAGTTGATACGGGGAGTTTTTATTAAAACCTAAGCGATTACGGCGGTCTAAAATGACCACTTTCGGCATGGGAATCTCATCCAATTTCACGCCCATTGGGGCAACTCGGACGTTTAATTGCGGGTTGTCTTGAATGACGGTTTCGCTTCCTGTGATGATCGCCCCACTTTTTGCCCGCAGGATTTGTACATCAAGCCGAGCCTCAGCTCCAGTGATCCATTTGGACTCGCCCGACGCCATTGCCGTCCTGCCATCAAGACTTGCTGCAATCTTTAGGCGAACATAAGGCAAATTTTGGCGCATGGATTTTAAAAAGCCTTGGTTAAGCGCTTCGGCTTGCTCAGTTAATACCCCAATGGTAACTTCAATCCCTGCTTGTTCAAGCAGCTGAACACCGCGACCAGCAACTTTTGGATTGGGATCAAGTCCGGCAACGACGACACGGCGAACCCCAGCATCAATAAGCGCTTTGGCACAAGGCGGGGTTCGACCCGTGTGGCTACAAGGCTCAAGCGTCACATAAGCGGTCGCGCCAATTGCTGAGCTTCCAGCATCCCTTAGCGCAAAAACTTCCGCGTGCGGCATACCTGATTTTGGATGAAAGCCTTTACCAACCACTTGATTGTCTTTAACAATCACGCAGCCCACCGCTGGATTGGGGCGCGCGGTAAATTGACCAAGTTTTGCTTGCTCAATCGCCAGCCCCATAAAATAAACGTCTTGAGGATTGGCGCTAGGATGACTTATTGCATGATTTTGAGGTTGCATTGCTGTGCTCAATGGGTCAAATGAGTTAAACATCACGACTCACCATCGCTTGCTATTGATTTTTCAGGGCGGATATTGGCAAGCTCTTGATGAAAGGCATCGATGTCTTGAAAATCGCGATAAACGCTGGCAAATCGGACATAAGCCACATCATCCAAGCTTTTAAGCTCACTCATGATGATCTCCCCAAGCACTTTGCTGCTAATTTCTCGCTCGCCCATTTGCCGGACACGCTTTTCAATTCGGCTGATCATTGCTTCTTGTTCATCGATGGTGATGGGGCGTTTTTGCAAGGGCAGCATGATCGATCGGCGCAATTTGTCACTGTCATAAGGCTCTATTTTGCTGCTGGATTTGATGATTCGTGGCATCACCACCTCGACCATCTCAAAGGTGGTAAAGCGCTCTTGGCAACTGCTACAAACGCGGCGGCGGCGAACTTGAGCGCCTTCGGCAGCAAGCCGCGAGTCAATCACTTTGGTTTCTGACGCGTTACAGTACGGACAATGCATCCACTTGCTCCAAAATTTGCGCGCCAAGATTTAGCTTGAATCACGCGTCCTATTTTCCAATACAAAAGCTGCTAAAAATTTTGCCTAACAAGTCATCGGCGCTAAATTCACCAGTGATTTCGCCTAAATTCACCTGAGCTTGCCGCAAGCTTTCAGCAACCAACTCGCCGGCTTGAAATACGGTCAACTGATCATGAGCTTGGACTAAATGCTGAGCGGTTCGCTTCAGCGCATCAATATGCCGCGTTCGAGCAATTAAGCTATTTTCTGGTGGATGAAAGCCCACTTTATCGCAAAGCAAATTGATCAATTGCTCAATCCCTGACCCTGTTTCACATGAAACATAAACGTGTTGATAGGGTTCTGAGATAGATAAATTTTGAGTATTGATCTCATCTTGTGAGATTAAATCGCTTTTATTGGCAATCATAATTAAGCGCTTTGGATCAGGGATTTCGCCAAATAAGGCTTTTGCCAACTCAATCGGCGAGCCATCGTTAATATCACGAGCGGCATCATAAACCAGCAGCAATAAGTCAGCTTCCCCAATCGCCTTTCGCGCCCGCTCAATACCAATACGCTCAACCGTATCATTGGTATCGCGAAGCCCTGCCGTATCGGTCAAATGCAGCGTCAAACCATTTAACACCACCGTTTCTTGCAAGGTGTCGCGCGTCGTTCCAGCAACGTCCGTAACAATAGCGCGATCAGTACCGGCTAAGCAATTGAGCAAGCTTGATTTACCCGCATTTGGGCGACCAGCAAGCACCACATGAATGCCATCGCGAAGCAGCTGACCTTGCTTTGCCGTCGCCAAAATTTGCTCAATTTGCGCTTGAGTGGCGGCAAGTTTGCTTAAAATGACACCATCGGATAAAAAATCGACGTCCTCTTCATCGGGAAAATCAATCGCGGCTTCCACGTAAAGGCGCAGCTCAATGAGTTGAGCAAGCAGCGTATTAATTTTTTGGGAAAACTCGCCCGTAAGCGAGCGAATAGCACTATTTGCCGCCGCCACACTGGTTGCATCAATCGCATCAGCAATGGCTTCTGCTTGCACCAAGTCCAACTTGTCATTGTCAAAGGCGCGATAAGAAAACTCACCTGCCGCAGCTTGCGTTGCTCCCAATTCAAACACGCGAGCAAGCAATTGATTTTGCAAAATCATACCGCCATGACCTTGAATTTCAATCACATCCTCACCGGTAAATGAGTTTGGCGCTTGAAAATAAAGCAGCAAGCCTTCATCGATCAGCGTGCTGTCACCGTCAAAAAAGCGGCAAAAATAAGCATGTCGCGGTTTAAAATGATGACGACCAGTCAACGCTTTAGCAATTGACACCGCTTTTGCACCGGACAACCGAATTACCCCAACGCCGCCGCGACCAATGGGCGTGGCGATTGCCGCTATCGTTGGCAAATTTATGCCTTGATCGTCCTGTGTTTTTGTCACAACCGCATCCTTAGCCAAAACCGTTTAAACCCCTTATTATAGTCATCCGTGATCCATCGTTCAAAACAATCTTGATTATTCTCATTTTTTAATAAAAAACCACCGCCGAAGCGATGGTCCTTTTTAATAAAAGCAAGCCTTAATCAAGAACTTTAACGGTTCGATGCTTTTGCTCTTCTTCTACTTTTCGGTTCACAATATATTGCTGAGTCATACTAAATAAGTTGTTCACCGTCCAGTAAAGTACAAGACCGGCTGGGAAAAACAGCATAAATACGGTAAAGATAATTGGCAAAATCTTCATCACTTTTGCCTGCATCGGATCAGTCGGCTGCGGGTTTAATTGCTGCTGAATGAACATCGACGCGCCCATAAGCAGCGGCAAAATAAACCAAGGGTCCATCGCTGACAAGTCTTGAATCCACAAAATCCATGGCGCATGACGCAATTCAATACTTTCAACGAGCACCCAATAAAGCGCTAAGAAGATCGGCATTTGCATTAAAATCGGCAAACAGCCCGCCATTGGATTGACTTTTTCTTCTTTATAGATGTTCATCATTTCTTGCGACATCTTCATGCGATCGTCGCCGTGCTCTTCTTTAAGCGCTTGCAGTCTTGGGGCAATCGCGCGCATTTTTGCCATGGAATAGTAGCTTTTATTTGAAAACCACATCAAGGCAATTTTAACCAAAATGGTCAACACAATAATCGACCAGCCCCAGTTGCCAATCACTTTATGAATGCCATCAAGCAGCGCAAACAACACTTTTGAAATTGGCCAAAGCAGACCGTAATCGACCGTTTTATTGAGCCCAACAGCCACGTCTTTAAGCTCTGATTGAACTTTAGGACCTGCGTAAAGGGTCGCGCTTAACGTTGCTTGCTTATTGGGTGCAACATTCATCGGCTGACTGTTAAAGCCAATAAAATAATCGCCTTTATCTTCGCGGCTAAAAAACTGACCTTTAAAGTTGTTCGGCGTCCAAGCGGAAACGAAATAATGCTGAACAATACCAACCCAGCCTTTGTCACTGGTCACATTCAGCTCATTATTAAATTTGCCAAATTTCAGTTTGTTATAAGGGTCCTCAGGCGTTCCCCAAGCGCCGCCAAGATAAGTCGCCATGCTAAGCGCGCCTTTATTAGACATGCCAGGATCTTTACTGTCATCGCGTTTTAACTGCGCAAACATCTGACCTTGCCAAGGCGTTTTGCTGCGGTTTTGAATCTGATAGCTGATATCAATGGGGTATTTATTTTGGGTAAAAGTAAAGGTTTTAACAACCGTGACACCATCTTTTTCATAGGTGAGCGGCACCGATAGCGTTTGCTGACCTGGCTTCATGGTATAGCTGTTCGCCGCGTGCTGATATTTTGCCCGACCTTCGGCAGTATCAATGCCATTAGCGCCGATCAGCCCTGACTGCGCTACATAAACCCGATTGCCGTCATTTTCAAGCAGCACAAATGGCGTATCGCTATTGAGGGTCGCATCGTATTGTTTAAGCGCGGCATAAACGATATCACCGCCTTCAGGGTTGATTTTAATATCATAGCGGTCGGTCGTTACCGAAATCAGACCTTGATCTTGGCTTGGCGCGACATTGGGCTGATTGATTGTGGCGCTATTGGCTGCCGGTTGCGCAGGAAGATCCCCCGGCGCCCCTTGGGTCGATGGAATGTCAGCCCCACCCTGCGTTACCGTTTGTTGCACAGCTTCTGTCGCTGGCGCATCGGCATAATCATCTCGCCATGCCAAAATCAGCAGATAAGCGGTGATGAGCATCGCAACGATGATCATAAGCCGAAGTATCTTTTGCATAAACCTATCCTACAGTGAAAAATTTGGGCATAAGCCAAGAGCTAGCGATTCACGCACGAATTACCAAGCGTTGGTCGATCTTGACCTAAAATGGTCATTATTTTACTAAAATTTGCCTTTAAATGATACTCACAGAATTTTTTGCAAGATTTTAGACGTAACATTTTTTGTCTAAGTTGCTAGCCTTGCTATGACTTTATCGTGATTTTGATAGCCAGTGGTTTAATCGCACCCGATAACTGAAAGTATCAATAGCTACCCCAACGTTATGAGCAACAGGCTTTTTTGCAACCTGATAAGTAAAGCGATTAAGAGGCAGCGGGACAAAATCGATCCCATGACCGCCAAATGGCTGACAGCGACTTAAGCGTTTAAGCAACAACCAGCTGCCTTTTATTCCACCATGCCAATCTAGCGCCTGATTGCCATAATTAGAGCAGGTCGGATAATATCGGCAGCGCGCAGGAATAGTAGGGCTAATAAATGATTGATAAATTTTTATTAATTTTTTAAAAAAAATAAAAATAATTTTTTCCAAATTTTTAAATTTTTTCATTTATTCTTATTTTTTATTTTGTTAAAAATATTATTTATTTGTTTTTTCAATTCTTTGTTATCCAAATCGGAAATAGAACTTTTAACAATAAAAACAACATCTTTATTTTGAAGCTGATGCGACTGAAGTCGAAATTGCTCACGAATTTGCCGTTTTAAGCGGTTTCGAGCAACCGCAGTAGGAACCCTACGTTTGGTGACTGCCATGCCAATACGCGGCATTTGAGCCTCATTTGAGCGTATAAACGCCATAAGATGACTTTGATGCAATTTACGCTCAGGAGCGTCAAAAACGCTCTTAAAATCAGCGGCAGTTAATAATCGCTGAGACTTCGTAAAACGCGTGTTAGCGCCATTTTTAGGCAATTTAGGTGCTGATTGATCAAAAGGGTTTGGCGACATAGTTTCACCTTAATTCAAATATAGATTAGATCTGAAAATAACATAAACCAAAAAAAAGCGCCGATAGAGGCGCTTTTAATTAAATACTAGGGGCTAGATGAAACGATTAAATCTCAATCCGTTCCTAGACGGTCAAACGATGACGACCTTTAGCACGGCGACGCGCCAATACTTGACGGCCTTTTTTGGTCGCCATACGAGCACGGAAACCGTGAGTACGCTTGCGTTTAATCACGCTTGGCTGGAATGTACGTTTCATAACTCACCTATCAAATAATGGGACTCAATTCGTAATAGGGCAAAATTATATCACGGCAATTTTTTAGGGTCAATTACTTAACACCTTGAAATTGCAAAATAAGCTATAAATAAATTGTTTGCTTACTAAGCCGATGGCAATTTTATGGTTATTTTTAAGTATTTTTTTCAAAATTTTAGCAAATCAATAATAATAAGGTTTTATTAATATTATATATCTTATTGTTGTTAGTAAGCCTTTTTTCTGAGGATAAGTGGTTATTTATATTAAAAATCAGCAGGTTAAGTTATGGATAACCCTGTGGATATCTTGTGGATGAATTGTGGGTAACTAGACCTTTTAAAAATTAAGAAAATTATCCCCAAAGTTATTCACAGGGTTATCCCCAAGGTTATCCACAGAAAACGGCTATGTTATCCACAGGCTAATTATGCTAAATTACGCCGCAATCGGCTTGAATGAAAAGCGACACCATCGCCTGCCAAATCAGACCGTCCGTTTGCACTATTTAAAACTATGAGGTTAAGTTAGCCATGATCGACACCACTGCCATTTGGGATAAATGCTTGGAAGATTTACGTTATTCTGTGAAAGATAACGTGTTTACGATGTGGCTGCGACCCTTGTCCGCTCAGCTATCTGGTGATAGCTTACTTATCCGAGCGCCTAATGATTATTTTGTTGCTTATATCAAAAAAAATCACTTGGCGGACATCAAAAGTTTGGTGGTCAAACACAGCCAAGGTCAAATCAGTGAGGTCAACGTAGGGGTTGATAACCTTCCTTTAGAATCTATTTTTGAAACTAGCCCCTCCCCTACAGCTAGCTTAAGCGATGAAACACTTCCAAAACAAACCAATTCTAGCAATAAAATCAAAGAGATAGATAAAAAATTAGCTCAAGCTGCCATAGAAGATGCTGCCGATGCTAAATCGCTAAGCTACTTAAATCCTGATTTTACTTTTGAGACTTTTGTAACCGGAAAGTCTAACCAACTTGCTCACAAAGCTTGCTTTGAGCTGAGTAAACGTCAGCCGAAAAATCGCCACAATCCGTTATTTATTTACGGTCCTTCTGGTTTGGGAAAAACGCATTTAATGCATTCTGTTGCTGATCGATTTGTTAAAATGAATAAAAGTTTTTATTATTTCACTTCTGAAAAATTTATTAATCAATTGGTTTATTCATTAAGAAATAATAAAGTCGAAGATTTTAAGAAAAAAATAAAAAAAGTAGATTTGTTAATTGTTGATGATATTCACGTTTTAGCAGGAAAAACCAAAAGTAGTAATGAATTTTTAACCTTGTTTGCCGATTTTACGAGCGGTGATAAACAGCTGATATTAGCCTCCGATCGTCACCCTTCTCAAATGACGGAGTTTGATGAGCGCTTTCGGTCGCGGTTTTCTTGGGGGCTGACCGTTGCTGTTGAGCCGCCTGAAATTGATACGCGAATGCAAATTTTGCAAAAAAAGGCAGCAGCGCACCAGATGGTTTTGCCAAGAGAGTGTGCGTTATTTATTGCTCAAAATGTGGTGTCTAATGTCAGGCGGCTTGAGGGCGCGCTTAATCAAGTCTTTGCCAATGCCAATTTGACCGGCGCTCCCATTACCCTTGAGATGGTTCAGTTTGCACTCAAAGACGTGGTTGCCATGCGCGTTCAAGCGGTCAATATGGACAACATTCGTAAAGTGGTTGCTGAATATTACAATGTGAGCGTCAAAGACATCATGGGTCGCAAACGCACGCGGCAGATTGCAAGGCCACGACAAATTGCAATGGCGCTTGCACGTGAGTTGACAGGCGACAGTTATCCCGATATTGGTCAATCCTTTGGAGGTCGCGATCATACAACAGTGATGCATGCTTGTGAAAAGGTGGCTGAGCTGAGAGCTTGTGATGCCACAATCGATAAAGATTACAAAGCGCTGTCACTAATGCTGCAAGCAGGCTAGCAAGCGTATTTTTGAAGTAAAGTTTGCGCTTATTTCATGGCAAATTATGCTATAATTTAAGGTTAATATCTTAAGATTGCCTTAGCTAATTTTTAAAGGTGCTCGTTCTAAATTTAATTTTTAATTCACCATATTTTTATGATAAAGGGCTTGTCAAATGCAGTTATCGATCAATCGAGAAGCGTTGTTAAAAGCGGTTAATCTGATCGCAAAAGCCGCCGACCGGCGTCATAATATGGTGATTTTAGGCAATATTAAATTGGTCTTATCGCCTACTGAACTGATTTTAACGGCGTCTGATTTGGAAGTTGAGCTGACCGCCACGCTAAAGCTTCCTGAGGGCGCTTGCATTGAGGCGGGCTCCACTACCCTGCCTGCAACGAAGCTTAAAGACATTTGTAAATCACTGCCGCCGCAGTCACAAATTACGCTCACCTCGCAAAATAACGAGCGCTGTTTGTTAACCAGTGGCAAAAGCCGATTTTCATTAGGAACGCTTCCTGCAAAAGATTACCCGCTATTAGGAAATCCTGAAAACATCTCGGCGCTGAGCATTAAAAGAGACTATCTTTTTGATTTAATTCAAAAAACGCAATTTGCCATGGCTATTCAAGACGTTCGCTATTATTTAACGGGAATGCTCTTTGATGTCGCTCAAAGCCAGTTGACCACAGTTGCCACCGATGGTCATAGATTGGCGCTGGCGCGAAGTGCGATTGACTCACCATTGGATTTAAATTTGCAAGCCATTTTGCCAAGAAAAGCGGTCATTGAGCTTGAACGACTGATTAGTGAGCTTGGAAAATTGCTTGGTGATCATGACAGTCATTTAACTTTAAGCTTTGGTCGCGAGTTTTTACAAGTGAGCTTGCCCTTTGGTGACGTTGATAGCAGTGGTCAAGCTAATGACCATCTAAAAGTAACCTTTACCGCGCGCCTGATTGATGGCAAATTTCCTGATTACAAGCGGGTAATGCCAAGCAGCAGCGACAAGCGAGCGTTGTTAAATAAAGACAAATTAAGCGAAGTGCTGCGCCGAGTGGCGATTTTAAGTAATGAAAAATCGCGCGGAGTGGTGTTTCATTTTGCACCTGATGGCACGATTGAAGTTCGCGCAAACAATGCCGAACAAGACGAAGCGGTTGAGATGCTTCAAGGAAAATATCAAGGCGATGCCATTGAACTGTCCTTTAACGCCGCTTATTTGCAAGATGTTCTTGGGGTGATTGACGGCGAGGTTCAGTTGCAAATGAGCCAATCAAATGCTTCTGTGCTCGTTAATCAATTGGGTGATGAGCTGCATCAATTTGTCATCATGCCGATGCGCCTTTAATTTGCTGATTTTAAGCAAAGTTCTTATGACCCATTGCTATGATTGAGCGCTTACAGATCAGCCATTTACGCAATTTGACTCAGGTTCAACTTGCGCCAAAAGCGTGCAATATATTTATCGGCGCCAATGGCAGCGGCAAAACGTCCTACCTTGAAGCCATTTTTCTATTATCGCGCGGTAAAAGCTTTCGTCACCATCAGCCAAAGCGCTATATTGAGCATCATCAAAGTTCAGTGACGGTATTTGCCAGCCTTGTTGATGGCACAAGCCTTGCGATTCAAAAGCAGCTGGATGCAACCACGACACTGCGATTTAACCATGCCAATGTTTACAATCAAAGCGTACTAACGGCAAAGCTGCCGACGTTATTGATTGACCCCTCTTCTATGGAAATGCTTGAGCAAGGTAGCTCACAGCGGCGGCAATTGCTCGATTGGCTTGTGTTTCACATGAAACCTGGCTTTCATCCGCAGTGGCTTGCCTATCAGCGCTTGCTCAAACAGCGCAATCAATTGCTCAAACATCCCAAACCTTTATCAAGTGCTCAGCTTTCTGAATTGCGGTCTTGGGATAGTGGACTGTCAAACCATGCGGCGTTGATTGACCATTATCGGCGGCAAGTGTTCGAAGCTTGGCAGCCTTATTTTCAAGACACAATGGCAAAGCTGTTGCCAAGTTACGCCAACCAATTGACCTTGAGTTATTCATCAGGATTTGACTCAAGCTTGCCGCTTGCCGAGCAGTTATCGGAGCGCTTAGTGCAAGATTTGCAATTGGGATATTCTCGAATTGGCAGTCACCGTGCGGATATTCACGTTCATTGGCGCTCAATTGCCGATGAGCCGCAAGGAAAAACGCCAGACGATATTGCTGGTGTTGCCATAACCGATAGCGAAAATGATGCTGAGCAAAATATTGCCAATGCCTCTCAAGAAACCATCGCTAAAGCAAAGCCAATCTTAAAAGAGCAAGCAGCAAACGTCTTATCTCGCGGTGAAAAAAAGCTGCTCATTACGGCGCTAAAATTGTCGCAATTGCCGTTATTGCTAACAGCGGAGCTAGGGGCGCTATCGGCAACGCCTGTGGTGCTGCTTGACGACATTACCGCTGAGCTTGATGACAATGCGGTTAAGGTGTTGTTATCAACCCTTGCTAAATTGCCCTGTCAAATTTTTATTACCAGTCTTAGTGATGAGATATTGCCTTTGATTGAACATTATTGGTCAGAAGCTCAGTTGTTTCATGTGAAACATGGGCAAATTTTGCCGTTTTAATTATGTTATCTAGGCGCGATAAATCGCATTTTCATCTTTATTTCGGGTTTTATTTTTGCTTTAGTTTTCCTCTATTTTTTTAAAATCGTCTTTGGCTCATTGCGCTTAAATTCATGCGTAAACAGTGACTTAGCAGCAAAAAAATGCTAAAATAAGACTTTATTTTTCACCTCGTTTTTGCAAGCGCTTCTGCTTTTTTTTAATCATAACCTTGAGGATTGATGGCAAAAAAATTGCTGTCAATGCTTTGATTTTGTTGGTTATTTTTAAAAAGCTGAATTTCACAATTTGATTTAAAAAATAATGGCGCGGGCAAAAATTAGGATTGACTAAGGAAGACGTATGAGTGAGTCATTTGCGACCCATAGTAATGAGCAAGCTTCTGAAGGTTTAGCTCAATCTAGTGCTCCTGAAGCGATTGCCCCAAGCTCGGATTATAGCTCAAAAGACATTCGCGTGCTTCGTGGTCTTGAAGCCGTTCGCGTGCGTCCGGGGATGTATATCGGGGATACGGATGATGGCACGGGGCTTCATCATATGGTCTTTGAGGTGGTGGACAACTCAATTGATGAGGCGTTAGCCGGTCACTGTAACCAAATCGACATCATCATTCACGAAGATGAGTCGGTAAGCGTCATGGACAATGGTCGCGGCATTCCGGTGGATATTCACCCAGAAGAAGGCGTATCAGCGGCTCAGGTGATCATGACGGTGCTTCATGCGGGCGGCAAGTTTGATGACAACAGCTACAAAGTGTCCGGCGGTCTTCATGGCGTTGGCGTTTCTGTGGTGAATGCGCTGTCCAAAAAGCTTGAAATGAACATTTGGCGTGAAGGCTTTCATTATCAGCAAACTTACACCGATGGCGTTCCTGATGGCGAGGTAACAAAACTTGAGCCAACGCCAAAAACTGGCACGCAAATTCGCTTTTATCCTAGCGCGGAAGTGTTTAGCAGCACCATTTTTGACTATGATATTTTGGCAAAACGCTTGCGCGAGTTGTCGTTTTTAAACTCCGGCGTTCGCATTGTATTGACCGATGAGCGCATCGGCAAGCGCCATGAGTTTGAGCACAAAGGCGGTCTTTTGGAGTTTGTCAGCTATATCAACGCGGGCAAAGACGGCATCAATGATGTTTTTCACTTCATTAGCAGCCAAGATGACGGCATTGGCGTGGAAGTGGCGCTTCAGTGGACGGACACTTATAACGAAAAAGTGCTTTGTTTTACCAACAACATCCCGCAGCGTGATGGCGGAACGCATTTGTCGGGATTTCGCTCGGCATTAACTCGCGGTCTGAACAGCTACATGGACCGCGAAAATATGCTTAAAAAAGAAAAAGTAGCCATCAGCGGCGATGATGCTCGTGAAGGCTTAACGGCGATTGTGTCGGTCAAAGTTCCTGATCCAAAATTCTCCAGCCAAACCAAAGATAAATTGGTCTCAAGTGAAGTTAAATCGGCGGTTGAATCTGCCATGCATGACAAATTTAACGACTATTTGCTTGAAAATCCCAATGCTGCCAAAGCTATTGTCGGTAAAATCATTGATGCGGCGCGCGCCCGCGATGCCGCTCGAAAAGCTCGTGAGATGACCCGCCGTAAGACCAGTTTGGACATTGCAGGGCTTCCAGGAAAATTGGCAGATTGCCAAGAAAAAGACCCTGCGCTGTCAGAACTTTACATTGTGGAGGGGGACTCAGCAGGCGGCAGTGCCAAGCAAGGTCGCAGCCGTAAAACGCAAGCTATTTTGCCGTTAAAAGGTAAAATCTTAAACGTTGAGCGCGCCCGTTTTGACAAAATGCTGTCATCCGCTGAAGTTGGAACGCTCATCACTGCGCTTGGCTGTGGTATTGGTCCTGATGACTACAATCCGGACAAAGTTCGCTATCACAAAATCATCATCATGACCGATGCGGACGTTGACGGCTCGCATATCCGAACGCTGCTGTTGACCTTTTTCTTCCGGCAAACGCCTGAACTGATCGAGCGCGGTTATATTTATATCGCTCAGCCGCCGCTATATAAGGTGAAAAAAGGTCGCCAAGAGCTGTATTTAAAAGACGATGAGGCGCTTAAAGCCTATTTGTTGTCCTCAACGATTGATGATACCAAGCTTCATATCAGCGCTGACGCTCCTGCGATTTCAGGGCAAGCGCTTGAGCAGTTATTGAACGATTATAACCAAACGCAGCTGATTAAAGCGCGATTGCAGATCCGCTATCCGGCAGTATTGCTTGATGCGCTGACCGCCACGGAAAAGCTGACGTTGGAAATGACGTTTGATCAAGACAAAATGCAGTTATGGAGCCAGCAGCTTCAAGCCAAACTCAACCATTTTGGCGCAGAGCTACAGCCTGAGATTGAGCTGGTCAATATCCATGATCAAACGGACAGCAGCAATCAGCCAGAATCGATGCTCAGCTTGAATTTAGGTAGCAATAACAGTACGTTGTTGTCCGATAAAGCGCAGTGGCTGCCGCGAGTGACCATTTATATTCACCAATTGGCGCAGCATTATTTGCTCGATGCCAGCTTTATTGCGTCCGCTGAATATAGCAAGCTGCTTCGCTTGGCAGGCGAGTGGAACACCTTGTTAACCGACAGCGCTTTTATTCAAAAAGAGCAATCCGGAACCACTCGCCAAATCGCCATCCGTGACTTTGAGCACTTATGGCAACAAATGATGCTTGATGCCCGCCGTGGTCTTGCCATTCAGCGCTATAAAGGTCTTGGCGAGATGAATGCCGATCAGCTTTGGGACACCACCATGGACCCTGAGCATCGCCGCATGCTTCGGGTGACCATTGAAGATGCGATTGCCGCTGATCATATGTTCACCTGCCTCATGGGCGATCATGTTGAGCCGCGCCGCGCTTTTATTGAAGAAAATGCGCTCAGCGTCTCAAACCTTGACATTTAAACACGCTATGTTTAAAGGCGCTATAAAAGCCTTGATCATTAAGTAACATAACCGCTACCGCTTTCTACATGAAAGCGGTTTTTTAATTTTAGGGCGCTATTTAATATAATAAGACAGGCTACAAAGTAAGGAGCATCTATGCTTTCTCAACGTGACCGCGAGCGGTTAAGTTTTATTGAACCAAGCGCGCTGATTGATTTTATCACCAATATTTATGGTTTGGATGACAGGCTGGATCTGCGAATTGATGAGCTGCTTCAGCAATATTACGACCCAAAAACCACGGACAGCTTAAGCTTTCGCATTCAAGAACTGCGCGACCATTCGCTTGAGCATTGGGATGAAAACAGCCTGATTGCCAATCTTAATGAGCTGACCTATCGCATCATGAGCTTAAAAAATGCGCAACCTTTTGGCTGTTTGCAGCTTTTAGCTAAGCTTTTGCAATCCGCCGACGAGCTATTGACACAAGTCCGTAATAATAATACTGAAGTAACTTTTGATAATAATGATGTGTTTTTCGAATATCAACAAATCGCTCAGCTTTGGCTTGATACGGCAAGAGGCTGCTTGCAAAGTGATAAGCAGCAATTGCGTTCTGATCGCGCTGCAATGATCAGTCTTAATCAAAGCTGGCAAGATAGCGTAAAACAGCTTGTCGATCGCGATCATTTTGGTGTGACGGATCGGATGCTCAGCCGAATTTATAAATTGCTTCCAAAAGCCAATATTTTAGCGTTATTAAGTAGTTATCAAGCGGATTTGACCGAGCTTTTAGCGCAAAAGCCGCAAAATAATTTGGCGATAACGCTGATTTGCCAACGCATCGAAGCCTTATCGGCTGCCACCAAAGATGCGGCTCTTTTTGAACAAAATTTTTTGACCCTTTACGCCAAATCAGGACTAGAAAATAAAACTCTTGCCAGAATGCTGCAATTTTTTTATGACTTTGATGTGTTTGATCGGGCAATTTATTATTTAAATGAAGTTTGGTCGGTTCAAGACAAACCAAGCCAAGTGGCAAGGCTTGATTGGTTGACCAAAATTTATGGCAAGCAAGATGCCAGCGATCATAAGCTTGCTATCATGGCAGAAGCGTTTGAGATTGATCCAAGCCCTAAGCGCTTGCAAGCCATTTTGCAAATGGTCCCAAAAGACAAGCGCGATTATTGGCAACAGCAAGCGCTCATTCAAGCAAAGTCACATCAAGATGTGGTACAAAAGCTGATCCTACTGTTTGCCTTAGATGAGATTAAGCTTGCCAACAATACCGCCGTTCAGATGATGTCGGCGCTCAATCAAGTCCCAAAAGATAAGTTGCAGTTGTTATTAACCCAAGTGCCGAAGTCCGCTTATTTAACCCAAGTGGTGATTTATAGAAGCTTACTGCGGCAAGCTTTGGCGCAGTCAAGCGGCGATCACGACCACGAAAAAGCGCTTTGGTATTATCAGCAGTTGCAGCTGCTTGATGACGCCATGTCAAGGCAGCTTATCAGCTATGAGTCGCTGGCGGATCATGACAGCTTTAGCCAAACTCTTAAAGCCACTTGGTCGGACTTTTTACCAAAAGCTCAACTTTAAGGTGGATCACCAAAGCCATTAAGCTTTTGTTTCACGTGAAACTTTTTATTGTTCAGCCGCTGTTTGAAATCGCCAAGCCATCACCCGCGTGTTTTTTTGACCTTGGCTCATGTCGATAATGCGAACTTGCGCGGCTCCCAATTGATTTAATAACAATTGCAGCGGTTTCACGTTTTCAGACTTTGACACCAGCGTGGTAAACCAGCCCACGTGACCTGCAAAGTCTTGACTCTCCTTTGCCATTTTGGTCAAAAAAGCAATCTCGCCGCCATGACTCCAAAGCTCTTGATGCTGACCGCCAAAGTTGAGATTTTGCGCGGCATTGACGGTTTTAGAAGCGTTTTTGCTGATTTTTTCATGGTCATTATTGGCGCGGTGTCTTTGCAGATTGGCTTGTTTTCGGCTATTGGCATCCATGGCTTCGGCGAGTGAGGCATGAAACGGCGGGTTGCAAATCACCACATCAAAATAATCTTGGCGACCGATGATATTTTTAAAAATAAACCGCGAGTCCGGCTGCAATTTTACTTTGATATTACTTTTAAGCTTAGGATTGCTGGCACAAATCAGCGCGGCTGTATTAACCGAAACCGGATCAATATCAGAGGCAGTAAAGCGCCAACCGTAGCTTTGGCTGCCGATAATCGGATAAATGGCGCTCGCTCCTGTACCGATATCCAAGGCATGAATAGTTTTGCCCATGGGCGGGGTATTATCGTCATTTAGGTGCGTGGTTTGCGCGAGCAAATCGGCAATATAATGGATATAATCGGCGCGACCTGGAATCGGCGGGCACAAATATCCTGCCGGAATGTCCCAAAACTTGACGCCGTAATAATGCGCCAATAATGCTTGGTTGAGCACCCGAACCGAAGCATTGCTTGAAAAATCAATGGTCGGCTCGCCCTTTGGATTGCTGATGGTATGATCGGCAAGCTCAGGAAAGGCTTGGGTCAATACGGCAAAGTCATAGCGACCTTGGTGCGGGTTTCGCGGGTGCAGCTTTCCCAGTCGCTTTTGAGTTTCAGGGGAGCGGTTTCGGTAGTGGCTTGTCGGGTGGTTTGGATTACGGGTCATGGTTTGGGCTACAATTATAGAAATATAATCGATGATTGTAGCAGATTTGGCAGGGTATCACTTGGCTATCGTTGGGTGATCAAAGTTGATCAATAAAGCCATTGGCGACGCCCCCGATCATGTTGTACCCTAAACCCTCTTTTTGCTAGAAGGAAATTGCTGGTGCTATACAATTTCGACGAAATCATCGACAGACGTCACACCGGATCGCTTAAATGGCACTATCGTGATGACACCATCGCGCTTTGGGTCGCGGATATGGATTTTAAAGCCGCGCCCCCCATTTTAAATACGATTCAGCGCGTTTTGAATCATGGGGTACTAGGCTACACTCGACCAACCGCGCCGCTGTATGAGGCGATTATTCAGTGGCATGGCAGCCGCTATAGGCTGTGGCTTGACCAAAAAAATATTTTGTTTTCCCATGGGGTCGTGCCAAGTTTGGCGCTGATGATTCGGCTTTGGACGCAGGCGGGGGACGCGGTACTGGTCAATGATCCCATTTATGCGCCTTTTATGACCAAGGTTCGCGATAACGGTCGGCGGCTTATTTTATCGCCGTTAATAGAAGCTCAAGGTCGCTATTATTTGGACTTGGCGGATATTGAAGCCAAAATCATTGAAAATGACGTTAAGCTGTTTTTATTTTGCAATCCGCACAATCCGGGCGGTCGCGTTTGGTCAAAAGATGAGCTTAAAGCGCTGCTTGAGGTTTGCAAAAAGCACAATGTTGCCATTGTCAGTGATGAGATTCATCAAGATTTAACCTTGAGTCCGCACAAATTTACCCCTTTTTTAACCTTAGCGGCAGGCTATGATCACAAGGTAGTAAGTATTACTTCAATGACCAAATCCTTTAACGTGGCGGGAATCAAAAGCTCCATGATTTTTGTTAAAGATTTGGCATTGGCTGAACAAATTGCCCATCAGCAGCGGTTAAGTGATGAGCATGATCTGAATTTATTTGCTTATGAAGTGACCCAAAGCGCATATTCAGAGGGCGGCGCTTGGCTTGAGCAGTTGCTGGCTTATATCGAGACCAATATTGACGTAACGTTACGCTTTTTAGCGGAACATTTGCCTGATATTAAAGTCATGCGACCAGAAGCGTCTTATTTGATTTGGCTGGACTGCGCGGCTTATGGTCAAGATGACCAAGCGCTTTATGATCAGCTTCGAGCGGCAAAAGTTGAGCTTAGCTCTGGTATTCAATACGGCAATGAGGGTCACCTTAAAATGCGGCTGAACGTGGCTTGTCCGCAAGCGCTGCTCATTGAAGGGTTAAAGCGGCTACAAATTGCCTTTAACGGAATAAAGCCTTAGTGTTAAAAATCAATCAATTGCGCTGGAAAATGTGGGTTTCGGTTAGCTTAATTTAGCGGCTTTATCACTTTATAATTGTAATTAGTCTTTTGCTTTTTTAGTTTGAACCAAATAACTGAGAATAATTTGGCATCTAATAACCATCGCCTTGCTGAAACTTGGTAAAATAAGCGACCCAGATTTTCTATAACCCTCTATTGATGGACTCTGCTATGACGACCCCCGAAAGCAACATCCCCGAAATCAAAGAAGACCGAATTCTCATCCTTGATTTTGGCTCGCAGTACAGCCAGCTCATCGCCCGCCGCGTCCGCGATTCTGGCGTATTTTGTGAAATGTTCCCGTTTGATATTGAAGATAATCGCATCAAAGATTTTGGCGCAAAAGGCATCATTTTATCCGGTGGTCCTGAAAGCGTTCACGTTGAGGACAGCCCGCGAATCAATGAAGCAGTATTTGAGCTTGGCGTTCCAGTGCTTGGCATTTGCTACGGCATGCAGGCAATGGCAGAGCGCTTTGGCGGTAAGGTTCACGCCAGCGACATTCATGAATTTGGCGCAGCAAGCATCCGCTTAAATCAAGACTCGGCGCTGACTCGCGGCATCGAAGATAGCAAAGACAGCTTAAGCGTTTGGATGAGTCACGGCGACAAAGTCATTGACGCGCCTAAAGGTTTTGAGATCATCGCCTCAACCCCAAGCTGCCCAATTGCCATTATGGCAGACGAGTCGCGCCACTATTACGGTTTGCAGTTTCACCCAGAAGTCACCCACACCTTGCAAGGCGAGGCGCTGCTTGGTCGCTTTGTCCATGAGATTTGCGGCTGCGCGGGTGATTGGACGCCGGACAACATCATTGACTTGCGCGTTGATCAGTTAAAAGCGCAAATCGGTGAAAAACAAGTTCTGCTTGGCTTATCCGGCGGCGTTGACAGCTCGGTGGTGGCAGCGCTTTTGCATAAAGCCATTGGCGACCAATTGACTTGCGTATTTGTCGATACTGGACTACTTCGATTGCATGAAGGCGACCAAGTCATGCAAGTATTTAGCGAAAATATGGGCGTTAAAGTGATCCGCGTTGACGCTGAAGATCGCTTTTTAACCGCTTTGGCAGGGGAATCCGACCCCGAAGCCAAACGCAAAATCATTGGCAAAACCTTTATTGACGTCTTTGCCGACAGCGCTCGCGACATCAGCAATAGCAGCGACGGTAAAGAAATCGAATTTTTGGCGCAAGGAACGATTTACCCTGATGTGATTGAGTCTGCAAAATCGCACCAAGGTAAAGCGCATGTGATTAAAAGCCATCATAACGTTGGCGGGTTGCCGGACGATTTGGCGTTTAAACTGGTCGAGCCGCTCCGCGATTTGTTCAAAGATGAAGTCCGCAAGCTTGGTATCACCTTAGGATTGCCGCACAAAATGATTTACCGCCATCCGTTCCCAGGCCCCGGCTTAGGCGTTCGAATCTTGGGTGAAGTCAAAAAAGAATACGCGGATATTTTACGCCAAGCGGATGCCATTTTTATGCAAGAGCTTGAAAAATCCGGTTGGTACGACAAAACCGCGCAAGCTTTTGCCGTATTTCAGCCCATCAAGTCGGTTGGCGTGGTCGGTGACGGTCGCCGCTATGCTTGGGTGATCGCCCTTCGCGCTGTGGAAACGGTGGACTTTATGACCGCGCGCTTTGCTCACCTGCCGTATGAGCTGATTGAGACGGTATCCAACCGAATCATGAACGAAATCAAAGACGTTTCACGCGTAACGTATGATGTGTCAAGCAAGCCACCGGCGACGATTGAGTGGGAATAATTTTTACCCTTAATTGTTAAATAAAAAACACTCAACGAGGTTGGGTGTTTTTTGGTTTGAATAGGAGCTATTTTACTTTCAAAGCAATACAAACCGCCGAAATTAGATTCACAGGGTTGTTCGGGTCTTTTACTTTTACAACTTTTTTCTCAAGAGTGCCTATCTGAACCAAGTTCTCAATTTCACGTAAAGTTTTTGCCTCAAAAGATAAGTATTTATCTTCCGGAATGAGTAAAAACACCTGAAATTTTAACGTGCTGTCATAGTCAAACAGATAATCAAACACCTTGACGGGTGGCTGAATCAGCCACATGCCGCGAATTCGCATGTTGGTAATTTTGAGCGGGTCAACACGATTTAAACGCCCCAGTTCTTTGGTTTCGCTAAATTCTAAGGCAGGATTGGTGGATAAAGTGTCGCCAATTTGATGTTTTATCGCTAAATAAATGTCCTCATCGGCCGCATAAAGACTGCCATAAACGCACCATAACGACTTAAGGCTTTTATCACTTTTATCGACATGACCAATGGCATAAATAATATCGCGCTCCGACCAAGTTTCACAATCACGGCATGTTTTATTGACAAATGGACTGTTGGCATAAAGCTTGGATTTTGGATGCGAGCTGTTAAGCTGCAATTCAGCAAATATGTTTTCGGTCTTTTTGATTTCAATAGCATCACCCTCGCGAAGCATCAAATCAGGCGGCCGAGCGCTTGAGCCTTGGTAAGAAAATACCTTATGAAAAACGCTTAATTTTTCTTGAATTGGTAAGTCAAAGGTTCCTGCGATGGCTTCTTTAAGATACTCTTCTAAGCCATCACCGACATTATTAATTCGGTTACTGCCTTTATAGAGCGTATTCACGGTCAGGCTTGTGGTTTTAGATAAGTTAGTCAGCAAGTTTAGAATATTCATTGATAACCTTAGCGTTTAATTTGTCTCAATCTGCTGTTTGATTGACTTGGCTAAATGATACGCCAGCTGCACCGGAACGGCGTTACCAATCATCTTATAACCAGAATTTACTTTATGATAATCAAAGATAAAATCATCAGGGAAGGTTTGGATTCTAGCGCATTCTCTGACCGATAGCCTGCGGTATAAGTGCTCTTGACCTTGAACAAATTCGCGTTTGTCCACGCCAACACTGACCATTTTGGGCGCTTGCGGATGTAGCGGCGCGTGTCTGCCGCTGGCTTGGATGGTAAATGAGGGCTCATCCCAACTTCTAACCCGATTGCGCGACATATAAATCGAAGAAAAGCCGCCAGTCATATATTCATGATTGGGGATATTGCAGCCTTGTTTATTGGTATTTTGCAGCTCAAGCGCGGGAATGGCGCTATCTTTTAAATCGGCAATGGCGTCTTTTAAATTGTACCTCTCAGCAAGCGGCTCAGGGAAGGTAAACGTGATTCCCAAATCACGGCGTATTCCCACAAAAAATACCCGTTTGCGGTCTTGAGGAACGCCAAAATCCACCGCGTTTAACATGGCAAAGGACAAATCATAGCCAATTCCTGCACTTTTAAACATCTCTTTGATGTTATTTAGCGCATCATCGTGGCGTTTAAACAGCATTCCGCTGACGTTTTCTGCCACAAAAAATTTCGGCTGTTTGGCGGCAAGTATTCTGATAAAATCAAAAAACAGCTGACCGCGCTTGTCGTCAATGCCTTTAAGCGCCCCAGCCTCACTCCAACTTTGGCAAGGCGGCCCGCCGATGATGCCATCACAATCCGGAACATTATCGGCTTGAATTTCGGTAATACTGCGAGTATCCAAAATAGTATTGGGATGGTTTAAGCGATACGTTGACCAAATCTCTTTATCAAACTCATTTGCCCAAATCACCTCAAATCCTGCTTTTGAAAACCCCAAATCAAGACCGCCAGCCCCTGCAAAAAAAGACACAACTTTCAACATCAACCTCTAACTCATCACCCATTTAAAGAGTTGAAATTATACCAAGATTATAGAGCAGCTTATAAAATGCGAGTAAATTTAGCGGTTATTTTTCAGACGCAATCACCTTAAAATCTTCATTCACCATTGATTGCAACAGCGGTGCACCCTTATCATTCACCCGAAATAGCCCAAATTTTGCATTTTCAAACGCCTCGCTATGGCCTTCTTGAAAGAAAAACGCGTTGGTGGCAATATAAATGCTGCCGTCACGGATTTTGTAGCGCAGGGCGATTTCGTTGTTAGCTGTCGTGTCAGAATTATCCGCAAGCCTTACAAAATGCCCGACGTGGTGCTTATCAAGACTTAAAATCACAAAGCCGTCATAATGCCAAAACTGCTCAGGAAGTGGGCGGCGAAACCAACTGTCATTTTCCCAATCGTTTTGAACGGCATCATCCGCCACAGGATTTGCCACTGACTGACTTAGCGCGTTGATAATGTCGTTTTCAAGTGCATAGCCAAGCGCCATATAGTCGCCTTGCATCAGACTTCGCGGATCAACCGGCGCAAGTTCAAGCAGCACCACGCGACCATTTGCCAATTGCGACTCATATTTTGCAATAGAAATATTGACGACGCTCAAGGTAATCATCAATCCAATTAAGGCAACAAAAATCGCCAAACTACGCCGCGTTACTGAAGAAGTAGAAGGCGCAAACCAGTCACGAAACCAGCGGCTCATGAGTTACCTCCGCGAAACCGCGGGCTAAAAATCACCGCCCGCAAAAATAAGCAAACCATCGCTAGAATAAGTAACGCGGCTGATTTGACAAGTAAGGAGGTATCTAATTGATAATAATACCAAAAGGCGTAACCGATCAGCGTTGCCATACTCAGCGCTTGCAGCAAACGCTCGCTATTAGCAAAGCTGATCGTGATCACAAGCGCAATTGCTAAGAGTCCTGATGCCCAAAAAGACAGCGTACCAAGGGCGATAATGGCAATCATTACAAGTAAAAATGGCAGCGATAAAATAGACATCGTATAGCGTTTAGCAAGTATCATTGCCGCTGCAATGCCGACCAGCGCTAATAATCCTTGCGATAGCATCAACATCACAGGGTCGGTCAGCTGCAAAACTGCCGAATCAGCATCTATGAGATCCCATACAATATCAACGAAAAATATCGCCGAAATCATTAAGAGGATTGCCGATGAAAAGCTGAGCGACCGCAAAACGGAGATGCCATTTGCCAAAAATCGTGGTGGCAACATGATCAATAATTTATGGGAAAAAAGCGTTGTGCTGATAAAAATGAGCGCAAGCAGCGCCAAACTGACTGCCGTTACGCCAAAAATACTTAATAAATAAAGCAAACTTGCCAGCATAATCGTGCTACTTATCAGCCGATAAAACAAGCTTGGCATAATTACCGTTAATATCAGCTCAGCAACCATTAACCCGGCAACTCGAAAGGCTAAACTGTCCTGATTATCAACGATTGCCATGAGCCAATAGCCTTGAGCGCCGATCGCTAAGCTTAATGCCAATCCTGTGACAAAGGGCGAGCTGCGGCTGGCATGCGTCAGCAAAACATAGCCCAACGCGCTCAGCATTATGGCAACTGTCACAAAAAGCGTAGTCGATTCCCCAAAACCTAAAGCTATCAGCATTAACGCGATCGCCGCAAGCAACAACACACTGATCACCAGACCGCAAAGCCCAAAAAATAGCTGAATAAACCAAGGCGTGGACTCTAGGGTTAGATCATCGTTACGTTCAGCCGCTTTAAATTGCACAAAGGCGCTTGAGGCTGGGTCAATGAGCTTTGCCTCGACCAGTTTGTCGAGGGTTTCGGTCATATCAGCCGTCGTTAAATCTTTGCGCTCAAAAGGCATCATCACGATCTCCTTACGCGTAAACTTGCTGCCGATAAGCGCCGAAGCCAACCCACCGCAAGCGAGCTTATGATCAATAATATCGCCGCCATAATAAAAAGCGTTGCCATTTCCCAGTCAAAATCAAGCCACTTAGCACTCCAAACCATCACTACCGCAACGATTGCGGCGCAAAAATAGGTGAGCATCAATAAATTTAATCTGAGCCAATAAAAGTGATACCACAAAACCCCAAGCCAAAGCAGCCAAACGACATGAGCAAGTAAGGTGTTGGCAAAACTGACATCATTAATCACACTATTGCTGGCGAGTATCGTGGCAAATCCTGTTGCCAATAGCCCTACCAAATTGGTGCTCCAATGCAAATGAACGGGCGGGGCGGTGGGCTTTTTTTGATCAAAATTCATACTTTGATGGTCAAGTTGGGCGTCTTGATTGATAGCTGATAAGTTTGCTTGGCGGGTCATCATTGGCAATCGTTCAGCAAAGATAAGCCAAGCTAAAAATGCCGCGCTGTTCATCAAGGTGAGCAGCAGCATTTTGCTAAAGATAGGATGAATAATAAAAGCAAATGGCGCGATAGCAAACCATGAGCTTTGGGCATAGCTGACCATCACGGTTAAATTGATCAGCCCAAGCCAAAGCAGCCAAAGTATGGGAGATCGAGCAATGAGTACCCAAGGAATAATCAGCGCCGACCAAATGGCAAACAGCTGCCATGAGTCCGCGCCCGTTTGGTAAACTTGACCGACAAGCGCGAGCAGAGCGCCTGTAATCAGACTTGCCGCCAGCAGGAACAATTGCTGTAGTAACGAAGCTTTTTTTAGCCAAACGAGCGCCAAATAGCAAATGAGGGTGAACACCAACGCGCCTTCAACCAGTGCAAATTTGCCTATTTTGCCCAAATCAAACCAGTTAAAGGCAATAAAAAATATCAGGCTAAAGGCAATCGCCACCACGCCTACCGCTAACAGCGTCACTTCAAAAAAGCGCTGCCAAGCAAAAGGATGAGGATAAATGCCAAGGTTGATCGCGGCTTGATCAGCATGTTTTGGCGGCAGCACACCGCTTGCAATCAATTGCTCAAGGTTGCGCTTTGACATTTTGCCGACCTTATCGTGAGGGTGATAAGGATTATCTTAGCGAGAATTAAGCATTTTATTTGTCAAAAAGTGTTAATTAACAATCAAATAAGCCAGCTTTAATAACACTTAATAAAACTCAATCCGGCTTAAAATGTGCTCTTGAACCAAATACGCGCAAGCATAAGCGCTTGGCCACGCCACCAAAAACGCCAATCCCCAAGAGTGCAGCAGCTCCATAAAAAAGCCGTCAACAAAGCCAACTTTAATCAGCATGAGCACGGTTGAGATGATCAGCGACATCATCAGCGCCATCAGTCCTGTGAACATCAAGCGGTAATATTTACGCTGGGTTCGAAATTTAAAGGATTTTTCAGCAGTCATAAGCAGGTTATTCCCAAAATCATAATGGCGATTAGGATTTTGTTTAATCGGTATTGAAAGGCAAAGATTTTGATTATAAGTGATATTATCGATGAGGCTAAATAGATTGTGGCGATACTAACAATTTTAATAAGGAAACGTTATGCCTCAAACGCAGCAAACGCTTGGAATTATTGGCGGGATGAGCTGGGAGAGCACTCAGCAGTATTATCGATTAATCAATGAGGGCATCAAAGCTCAGCTTGGCGGTTTGCAATCGGCAAATCTGCTGATTCACAGCCTTAATTTGGCGCCGATCAGTGAGCTACAAGCCAGCGGTGATTGGCAAGCGCTGAGTGAAATAATGGCGGACAGCGGTAAGCGTTTGCAGGCAGCAGGCGCTCAAGGACTTTTAATTGCCACCAACACAATGCATAAAGTTGCCGATAGGGTAACAGCCGCCACAGGATTGCCGCTGATTCATATTGCCGATGCTACTGCCGCCGCGATTCATCAAAAAGTGCTAAAAAAGGTTGCGCTGCTTGGCACCCAATTTACCATGACGGAAGACTTCTATCGCTCGCGGTTAACAGCATTTGGACTTGAGGTGATCGTTCCTGATCTTGAGTCGCGAAAGGAAGTCCACCGAGTGATTTATGACGAGCTTTGCCAAGGTCAGTTTCATGATGAATCAAGGCAATATTACCGCCAAGTGATTGCAAAGCTTGCCGACCAAGGGGCAGAAGGCGTGATTTTAGGCTGTACGGAAATTGGTTTATTGATCAACCAAAACGACAGCCCCATTCCCGTTTTTGATACCACGGTCATTCATGCCAAAGCAGCCGTAGATTTTTTATTGGGTGAGGCAAAGTTGAGTTTTAACCAAACAACTTTATAAACATATAAATCTTACTTTGGGCATTTTAACGTTTGGCTTAGTGAATCTTGTATAAATTAGCCATGCGATCGCCGTTTAATCTTTCTTCTTAGCACGCGCCGTTGCAATCGGCGCTGCAAGTTTTTAAGTCGGCGTCGCAGCGGTGAGCGCTTCCAAACCGTCGTTGGCATCAGCTCGCGACCTGAGGCGCTGGCTCCGGTATCAATGCGAAATTCTTCGGAATGTTGCGCGGCTTCAGTAGCAGGTAAGATTTTGCCTTTTCGCCAACCGCCGTACCAATAAAGCCCCGCGCCCATCACCGCCGTTGCCACCATGCCGGCGGGGAACGACCACCAAAGCGCGTCTGCACCAAGTATCGGATACAGCCCAAACGCAAATCCCAAGCGCACCGGATACATGGAAATAATCATCACAATCAGCGGCCAAATCACGTAGCCGTTGGAGCGCATCGTCCCAAACAGCACTTGAGCAACCCCAAAAAACAAATAGCCCCAAGTCGCCACCAGTTGAATATGCCGACCGATGGGAACCGCATCGCTGTCGCTGCCAAGAAATAGCCCCAAAGCGGCTTCATCAAAAATGGTCAGCACCAGTATCAGCGCGCCGGTTAACACCAAATTAAAAATAAGTCCCCATCGGGTAATGTCAGGGACGCGATCCCACTTATTGGCGCCGATATTTTGCGCCACCATCGCACTAGCTGCCGCACTCAAAGCCATCGCTGGCATCTGAACGTACGTCCAAAGCTGCTGGGTTGCGCTATACGCGGCGGTGGTTTGAACGCCTTCGCGGTTGATTAAAGTCAGCATCGTGAGCGCCGCCGATGAAATCACAATCATCTGAATGCCCATCGGTAAGCCCTTGGTAATCATTGACTTTAAAATCTGTGGGTCGGCGCGTAAAAAGCGCAACTCAGGCAGTTTTAATGCCAAAACAGAGCTACGAAAATACAAAGTAGCAATCAAGCCAACAAGTGCCACCACGTTGGCAACAGCGGTCGCAAACGCTGAGCCAAAAATGCCCCATTCTGGAAAAGGTCCAATTCCTGAAATCAGCACTGGTGATAACACAAGATCAATCAGCACCGACAGCCCAATAAACCAAAGCGGCGTTGTCGAATCGCCCGTTCCCCGAAGCGCCATCATGATAAGCGTAAAGGTTAGCGTTGCCGGCATGGCAATAAAAATCATCCGAAGGTAGGTTAACGCAAGCTCCGCCGCGCTTGCTGGCGTTCCAAGCAGATCAAGCAGCGCGGGCGAAAATAGCCAGCCCAAAATTGCAATAAAAATACTCAGCGGAATGATGCTGCCAAGCGCCGTTCCCATGGTTTTTTTCACTATTAAAGGGTTGCGCCGACCCATTGCTTGACCAATCAAAATGGTCGATGCCATGCCAAAGCCAAAAATAAAGGAAATCAGGATAAACATCACGATATTGCCGTTTGCCGTTGCTGCAAGCGCATTTTCACCCAAAAACTGACCAACCCAAATGGCGTTAATTGAGCCGTTAAGCGACTGCAATGCCGATGACCCAAGCGTTGGCAAGGCAAATAGCAGCATGGTTTTGGCGATTGACCCTGTGGTCAAATCACGCGATTTTTTGGGGGCGGCGGCAGCATCACTCACGGGTTATCCTTTTACATCATTTATTATTATGGTTTATAAAAATTTTATTGAAGTAAATTCAGCGAAAGCCTTTATCATAAAGGACAACGCCAATGCCGTCTTTATTAGAGCTGTAATTCTTACCTTCTAAAAAGTATATCGGCTGCTGAGCGCTTTTAATTGACTTAAAAAGTGGCTTAAAAAGTGACTTAAAAGGCAAGTCTAAACGTTGCCCCGCCAAATCTAAGCGTTACACTGTAGCCTTAAAGCACGCGCTAAATTTATTTTTGCTGCCAATTTTTATCAATAAGGATGTTTTATGTCGCTTAAACGCTTAAGCCTTGCCGCGCTGATCAGCTTGTCGGTAATCGGCTGCACCACGCCCAACCCCTTAACCATTAACGCCACCCAAAAACTGGTCAATTTTGAGCGCCATAAATCAAGCCTTGAAGCCAAAAGCTTAACCCTTAACTCCGGCTATAAAATAGCCTATTTAGAAGGCGGCAATTTAAACGGCGCGCCTCTGTTGTTGATTCATGGCTTTGGCGGCAATAAGGACAACTTCACCCGAATTGCGGATAAATTGGGCGAGTATCATTTATTGATTCCGGATTTGCTTGGCTTTGGCAACTCAAGCAAACCGATGGATGCTGATTATAGTAGCGATGCTCAAGCGCGGCGATTGAATGAATTTTTACGCCGAAAAAACCTTAACAACGGGATTCACATCGGCGGTAACTCCATGGGCGGCAGCATCAGCGTGGCTTATGCGGCAATGTTTCCGGATGAGGTGAAAAGCTTATGGCTGCTTGATAGCGCAGGATTTTGGTCAGCAGGGTTGTTTGAGCGCTATCAAAACGCGACGGCGGACAACAATCCGTTGGTCATTGGTGATACCAAGCAGTATTTTAAGCTTTATCATTTGGTGATGAACAAGCCGCCATTTATTCCAAAAACGGTGCAAGCGGTATTTGCTCAGGACAACATCAATAACCGTGCGCTTCACAGCAAAATTATTGAGCAGGTCGTGACCGACAACGTCGAGGCACGCGCCAAAGTCATCACTGAGCAGCAAATCCCAACGCTTGTGGTTTGGGGAAAAGAGGATAAAGTTATCAAACCTGAAACGGCATATTTGATGAAGCAGCTTATGCCGCATGCCAAAGTGCTGTTGATGCCGGATGTTGGTCACGTGCCGATGATTGAGGCGGTGAATCAGACGGCAGCGGATTATAAGGAGTTTCGGGCGGAGATTGACCGTTAAATCAGTAAATTAACTTCCTTAAAAAAGCTCACCGCCGTATTTGGCAACCAGCTTAAATCAAACTTTTTATCTTGATAGGTTAAAAAGCCGATATGACCGCCATGAGCCGTATCAATTAAAGTGACCTCTTTTGACACGTCACCAAATGTCGCAGTAACGCCTAAAAATGGGTCATCTTTGGCGCTAATCATTAAGGTTGGCTTGGCAATATGAATCAAATGCGGCAGCGCAGACGCTTTATAATAATAATCGTTTGCCGAGCGAAAGCCGTGACGCGGGGCGGTAAAAATATTGTCAAAATCGCTCATTCGCCGCGCTGATTTAATTGCCGCGATTTCATCCTCGCTTAAATCGTTGGCAAGCGCTTTTTCAATAATCGGATTGAGTAAATACGGCGTATAAACGCGGCGACCCAAAAAACGCTCCATCGCAAGCGACGCCGAAAGCAAATCAACGGGTGCAGATGCCACAACCGCCGCTTTACAAATGGCATCATCACCAAAATTGCTCATGTATTTTGCCAATGCATTGCCGCCAAGCGATACGCCAACAGCAAATATCGTCCGGTAGCTTTGGGATAAATGGCGCAGCGCATGGTCAATTTCAGCGGTGTCGCCAGCGTTATAAAACACGCGACCTTTAACCGGAACGCCGCCGCAACTGCGAAAATGCACCACCACAAAATGCCAATCTTGAGCTTGCGCTGCCTTGGCAAGCACCCTTGCATAATGGCTTTGGCTGCTGCCTTCCATACCGTGAAACAAAACAAGCAGCGGCTTTTGAAATTGATTTTCGCTCAGGTGAATATCAGCAGTGTCAACAAAATCGTAAGCCACTTCGCTCTCGTTTAATGAGTCTTTGACCAACTCGCGGCGATAATTTGGCGACGTTGGGGCAATAAATTTGGGTAAAATGGTTTGCAGATGCGGGTTAGCAAGCCAAAACGGCGGTTTAAACGGTTGGTAATTAAAACTTGTCATAAATAGTTGCAGCTTTTTGGTTGTTTTTAATTTTTAAAAGTTTCACGTGAAACTTGGGATTCTAATTTGCGATCAAAATTTTGTTAGAGGTAGATGATAGCTTGATTATTATTTTCAATGCTTTACTTGGTATCATTTTCAATCACTTTGCCATAAATGCCTAAGTTTTCTTGAAGCTCGGCGATATGTTCATTGGCAATCGTGACTGGCAGCTGTACGGTTTGGCTGTAATTGACCTCGCCGATTACACCATCCAATTGCGCGGCAATATAGCGGCACTGGGCTTCATTGGCAAAATCCGTTTCGATAATGAGCGTGGATTTGGGAATAAATTCAACCAATTGCATTTCATCAACTGCCAATTGCGCTGACCCTGCATAAGCTCGCGTTAATCCGCCTGCGCCAAGTTTAATGCCACCAAAATAGCGAACAACGATGATAATTACGTTACCAATGGCTTTATGCTGCAACACATTTAAAATCGGTCGCCCTGCCGTGCCGTTTGGTTCGCCGTCGTCATCAAATCCCGCGCTTGTGGTGTTGTTGGGGTCGCCGATGATATACGCCCAGCAGTGGTGGCGCGCATCGGGAAACTCAAGCCGTAATTGTTCCACATGAAACATCGCTGCGTCGCGCGAAGCTACCGGATAGGCAAAGGCGATAAATTGCGACTTTTTGATTTCTAAATTGGCGCGGACAGGGCGCTTTAGGGTTTGATAGCTCATAGCACATCGTTGTCTTGGTTAGGAATCGTTCAGCTTGCCAACCCAAATATGCTAAACTTGCGGCAAGTTAGGTCAGGTTTTGACTTATAATTTTTTAGTTTTGAATCATCATTATAGCGATGATAATAACGGATGGGCAAATAATGCGCTTAGATAAATTAATCAGTAAGGCAACCGAGCTGTCTCGAAAAGAGGCAAAAAGAATCCTGCACGCGGGCGAAGTCACTGTTAATGATGAGGTGGTCAAAGACCCCGGATTGCACGTTGATATTTTAAATGATGAGGTACTTTGGGCAGGCGAGCCGTTGTCGGTTGCCACTGGCAACCGCTATATTTTGTTGTATAAACCCGAAGGCTTTGAATGTACCCTCAAAGCCAAAGAATATCCTATCGTCACCGAACTGATTGCCGTTCCTGAATTGCAAAGCCTGCGAATGGCAGGGCGCTTGGATGTGGACACCACAGGGGCGCTGATTTTAAGTGATGATGGTCAATTTTTGCACCGAATTACCAGTCCTAAGCACGAGCACCCCAAAGTTTACGCGCTCACTTTAGCTGACCCGATGGACGCCGATGCGCAAGCCGATGCGATTAAGCAAGTGGCAAAGGGCATTTTACTTGATGGCGACTATGAGCCGACCAAACCGGCTACCCTTGAATTTATTGATGAGACCCATGCCAAACTGACGTTAGTTCAAGGAAAATACCACCAAGTGAAGCGCATGATGGGCTATTTTGGCAATAAAGTGATTGAACTTCACCGCGAAAGCATTGGCAATATCACCCTTGATGGTTTGGAAAAAGGCGACAGCCGCTTTTTATCGGAAGAAGAAATTAGCCAGTTTTAAGGCGTTTGGGTGAAGAAGAGCCGTCTTAAACTGTTTCTCGGGTCTTAATATTTGGTAGCCAAATTGCAAAATCAGCTTAGTTTGGGTTAAAAAAAAGGTCAGTTATGCTACAGTCGATATCTACTTTAATTTACCTTTTTGCATAATATAAAATTTGCGGCAGTCGATTTTAGAATTCATTGTTAGTTAGTATTGTTTATTAATACTGTCGATAATTATCAATGACTTTTAAAGCGCGCCGCTAAATCTTTTGCAAACTAAATCATGATATTTAAAATGATAACTCGATAGGATGTGCTGTGAAACGACCTGTATTAGCTCTAACCCCTCTTTTTGCTGCCCTGCTTGTGACCAGTGCTTGCGCTCAACCTGCCCCAACGCCTGTTCAAAAAACGGCTTCCGCGACGACAAGCGCTGCAGTCAGTCCTGCCATCGATAGCAAGTTGCGCCAAGTGCTCAATCAAGCAGGAATTAAAGCGCAGATTTTAAGCATTACCCAATCGAAACTGCCCAATATGTACCAAATTAGCCTTGCTGGTCAGCCGCCCTTGCATATGACTGGCGATGGCAAATACGTCATCCAAGGCGAGCTGCAAAAAAACCCAAGCCCCAAGCGCAACAGTCAAATGCCACCAAGAGCAAGTAGCGCTCAGCTTGGCGAACCCATCACCGCGACCGCCAAAAAAGTGCTGCTTGATAACATGAGCGCCCTTAAAAATATCAATGCCAAAAATCCATTTTTTTATACGGCAATCCCGGGCGTGATTTGGAGCGCATCACTTGAGGGCGTACCATTTTTGGTGAGTGACGATGGCGCTTATATCACCGACGGCGAAATTGCGGTGATTCAAAATGGTCAATTTGCCGGTCTTGATAACACGTTTGAGAAGCGCAAAAACCAAGCCGTCTTTAAAACGCTTGATGAGTCGCAGCTCATTACTTATCCGGCAACGACCACTGAAAAAGCCGTTATTTATATTGCAACAGATGTCAATTGTCCCTATTGCCGCAAATTTCACCAAAAAATCCCTGAGCTGAATAGCAAAGGCGTGACGGTAAAAGCCATTGGCTACCCGATTTATGAACAATCGCCTGAGCAAATGCGCGCGGTTTGGTCGCAAAAGGGTGACAGCGCTCGCAGAGTTGCCCTTGATAATGCGATGCTTAAAGGTCAAATGCCGACTGCAAAAGTAAGCGCCGACTTTGTGACCCCAAACCGTGATAAAGCGGCAGGACTTGCCGTGGTGGCAACGCCAGCGATTTTCCGAGCTGATGGTGAGCTGTACCAAGCAAGCTTTGATAGCCCTGAGTTTTTACAATTTTTAGGGGTTCGTTAGTTTTTAAACTGTTATTTAAAAAGCTTTAAGTTGAAATTTTGCAATAAAAAACCGCCATCAACTAGGGCGGTTTTTTATTAACACTGTTTTCATTAACGTTATTGATAGCTATTCTGGCAAAGTCACGTCCACGATTTTCCAAGTGGTGAAGCCTTGTCGCGCCATCTCAATCGTTACCGGATAGCCTTTGACCACGCCGCTGATGGTAAAGCAATTGATGCCGCAGTAGTTAAGCTTGGGCTTGTCCGCTTCAGGCGCAGTTTTGGCAGTTTCAATGCGCTGAGCTTGGTTGTTCATCACCAAATTAACCTGCTTTTTAACGACCGCATCGATGTCGCCGCGCTCAATAATCATATCGCGGATGAGCGTTTTTAAATTAATTTGGTTACTGGCAATTGCCCAAGCTGCCGCAAGCTCTTTGGTGGCATTGTTAGCTTGACCTTGGGTGGTAATGAGCTTTTCAACATTTTGCGCGGTAATGGCATCATCAACGGCGTTGTCAATAAAGCCATTTGCTGCTTCCATAAGTGGCGCGCCGCCAAGCTCCACCACCGCCGGATACTGCTTGATGGTAACGGCAAATTTGTCTTTTAACTGCGATTTGACGCTTGGCTTGAGCGTTTCATAATCAATGGCAGCGGCAATAAGCGCACCATTTTTATCCTCAAAAGCAGTTTTGAGCTGATAAGCGCGGTAATAGGGGGATGCAGCAAAAATAGCGACCATAATAACAATCACCAAAAGCAGCAGCGAGGTCAGCTTTTTCATAACATCATATCCTTTATTTTACCTGCCACGCTTGTTTATGACGCAAAAAACTGCTTAATAAGGCAAAGCTGGCAGGAGCTAAATCTTATCACGACTGCCAAAAAATCGATATAACAGAAATGCGCTAATGATAGGGATAAAAACAATAGCGTCGTTTTTAGGAGCAAAGCCTTGCTTAGCTTTATTGATTTGCAAACTAAAAATATCTGGCAATCAGGTCTTGATAATTACGGCGCTCATCACCATTAACAGCGCAAACTTTTACTAATTCACTAGTATTTATTGACTGGTTTGAGATTAAAGCCGTTTTTGCCATTAAGCTTGCCGATCATCGTGATGATAACTTTCATTTCGTTTCACGTGAAACTTTTTAAAGTTAACATAGAGGGCTTTGAATGAAGCAAGCGCAATTTGATTGCAGGCAAGACGGCTTCGATGACAAGAGGAGAGGCCATGAGTAAGCGCGATTTTTATGAAGTGTTGGGGGTCAGCAAAACGGCGGATACCAAAGAAATCAAGCGGGCTTATCGCAAACTTGCGATGAAATATCACCCTGATCGCAACTCTGATGACCCTGATGCCGAAGAAAAATTTAAAGAAGCGTCGCTTGCTTATGAGGTATTGAGCGATGATGATAAGCGCTCAGCTTATGACCGGATGGGTCATGCGGCATTTGAAAATGGCATGGGCGGTGGCGGCTTTGGGGGCAGCGGCTTTCAAGATATTTTTGGCGACTTGTTTGGGCATTTTGGCGGCAACTTTCAAGACATTTTTGGTCAAGGTCGCAGCAATTCATCACGACCGCGCCGTGGCTCGGATTTGCGCTATATTTTAGAATTAACGCTTGAAGAAGCGGTTCGCGGTTGCCAAAAAGAGATCACCTTTACCGCGCCTGCGCCTTGCGGCACTTGTGATGGCACGGGCGCTAAAGACCCCTCCGACGTGGTCACTTGTCAAACTTGTCACGGCTACGGTCAAGTTCGAATGCAACAAGGCTTTTTTGCCGTTCAGCAAACGTGCCCCCATTGTGGTGGTAGCGGTAAACAAATCAAAAACCCATGCCCAGACTGCCAAGGCAGCGGCGTCAAAGAAAAAACTAAAACCCTTGAGGTCACCATTCCAGCAGGCGTTGATGATGGCGATCGCATCCGATTGGCAGGTGAGGGCGAAGCCAGTGGCGCCGGAACCCAAAACGGCGACTTGTACGTTGAAGTTCGCATCAAGCCGCACGAGGTATTTAAACGTCGCGGCGCCGATCTATATATGGACGTTCCGGTGAGCATTACGGACGCAGCGCTTGGCAACGACGTTGAAATCCCAACGCTTGATGGCAAAATTAAAATCAAAATTGCTGAAGGCACACAAAGCGGTAAGCAGCTTCGAATTAGAAGTAAAGGCGTCACGCCAGTGAAAACCACTATGAAAGGCGATCTGATTTGCCGAATCATTGTGGAGACACCTGTGAATTTAAACCAAGAGCAAATTGAGCTGCTTCGCAAGTTCCAAGAAACGCTTGATGGCGACAGTCATCATCAGCAGTCACCACATAAAAAATCCTTTTTTAAAAAAATCGGTGAATTGTTTGATTAATTTTTAAATCAAAATTGCTATCGCTGACTCAAAAGTTTCACGTGGAACTTTTGGGTTTTTTATTGCCAGTTTTATAAGGCGATCAGCTTGGACAAATTAATCCGCGCCACGTTTCATGCTATGATGACCGCATTTAAAAATTATTTTATAAAGGATGTTTTGTCATGACGACCACGGACTTGAACCATACGGACTCACAAAAACCACTGGCTATCGGCATTATGGGCGCAACCGGACGAATGGGGCGGATGCTGATTGAAGCCGTGGTTGACCATCCTGATTGCCAATTAAAGGCAGCAATTGCGCGCGCAGGATCAAGCCTGATTGGTAGTGATGCCGGTGAAGTTGCAGGAATTGGCAAGAAAAATATGGCTATCGTTGATGACTTAGCAACCGTCATTAAAGATATTGACGTACTGATTGACTTTAGCTTGCCCGATGCCACGGAAAAAACCATGCAACTTTGCGCCAGTCATGGCGTTGCGATGGTGATCGGGACGACCGGATTGAATGATGAGCAAGAGAAAATTTTAAACGATGCCAGCCGCCAAATCCCTATCGTTTACGCCGGAAACTATTCAACGGGCGTCAATTTATCGCTTAAACTGCTTGAGATTGCTGCCAAAGCTTTTGGCGATACTGCCGACGTTGAAGTCATTGAAGCGCACCATAAACACAAAATCGATGCGCCTTCAGGAACCGCGTTTATGATGGCAGATGCGGTGGCAAATGCTCGCGGTCAACACTTAAAAGACGTTGCCGTTTATGGTCGCGAAGGTCAAACTGGCGCGCGTAAGCAAGGCAGTATTGGTATTCACGCCGTTCGCGGTGGTGAGATCATTGGCGATCATACCGTGATGTTTATTGCCGATGGTGAAATAGTCGAAATCACTCACAAAGCACGCTCGCGGATGACCTTTGCCGCAGGAGCGGTTCGCGCCGCCGTTTGGCTTATCGATCAAAAAGCAGGTCGCTATGACATGAAGGACGTTTTGGGATTAAACGACTCCCAATAACAAGGCAATTCGGCAATGGATAGAATGGGTGGTCGCGATGAGATTGATAAAAAAATTGACCTGCCGAAGGTTGATGCTTGGGATAAGTGTTAGCGCGGCGGCTTTGCCACTATCAACGCAAGCAGCAATCTCGCAAACCTTTGTCATTGAAAGTTATGGCGGCGCCGCACTTATTGCCCCCGTTCAGCAATTGCTCAATCAAAGCCCCGAGGGTGGTCGCGTGACAAGCTATCAAGATAAGCTGATCGTCACCACCACCAGTCAAAATTATCAAGCGGTGAAAAATTTACTTTCACAAATTGACCAACAGCCCAAACCAGTGGTCATTAATGTCCGCGTTGGTGGGGACAAAAGCCAATTTGGGCAAATTAATCAAGGTCAAGTGATTATCAATCAGCGCGGGATTTATGCTCAAGGCGGCGCTTATCAGCAAGCAAGCCAATCGCAGTCTAGCCAGTCCTATCAAGTGCAAACCTTATCCGGATATCCGGCAAGTATCAGCACAGCAACGCTACTTGCCCTCTCGCCGCAGATCAACCGGCAGCCGATTTTTGGTCAAATTATCATTAATCAAATCGGTTTGATTTCAGCGGCACAAGGCATTAACGTGACCCCAAGGTTACTTGCCAATGATCAAATTGAAGTCAAGCTTCAACAAAAAAATGACAACGTGGTTCAAGGATCAAGCTTAAATTCGCCCGTCATTAATCAGCAATCATCAGCAACCACACTTGTTGTTTCACGTGGAACTTGGCAAAAAATTGGAGATATTCATCAACGCCAAAATCTAACCCAATCAACATTTGGCAAAACTGGTCAATTCTCACAAACTATGGGCATACCGATTTGGCTGATGGTGCAATAGTTTGTTTGCTGAATTAATCCGCAAAAAAAAGCGCTGAGATAACCAGCGCTTTTTTATTTTCAACTGCTTATTTGACCAAAGATTTAATCAATATAAACCACATCCAGCGGCGGGAAGCCGTTAAATTCAACCGACGAGTAAGAGTTGGTATAAGCGCCCGTAGTCAGCCAATATATTTTATCACCAATTTCAAGCTCTTCTGGCAACTGATAGCCAGCTTCTTCGTACATGATGTCGGTTGAGTCACAAGTCGGTCCCGCCAAAACCACCGTGCCCTCGCTGGTTGAGGTTTCCATTTTTGGGGTATAAACCGGATATTTAATCGCCTCGCCAAGCGTTTCGATCAACCCTTGAAACAATCCGACATCGGTATACACCCAGCGCGTCAAATCAGTATCTGATTTTCGAGAAATGAGCACCACATCACTCACCAAAACGCCTGAGCCGCCAACGAGCGAGCGCCCCGGCTCAAGGATAATGTCCGGCATTTCCTCATCGCTATAATCATCGGTCAAATAGCTTTTGATTTCTTCAGCGTAAACCTGAATGGGATTAACTTCGCTAATATAATTGGTCGGAAATCCGCCGCCCAAATTGATCATGCGAAGCTTAATGCCTTCCTCATTGAGCATCCAATCAAACATATATTTAACTTTAGCCAAAGCATCATCCCAAGCCGCCACATCTTTTTGCTGGCTTCCCACGTGAAACGAGATGCCATACGGGTCAAGACCAAGCGCTTTGGCTTGAATCAATAGATCAATTGCCATATTGGGATGGCAGCCAAATTTGCGTGACAGTGGCCATTCGGCAGTTTCTGAACCTTGAACCAAAATTCGCACAAAAATTTTGGAGCCCGGTGCAAATTTAGCAATATTTTTTAAATCGGCTTCGGAGTCAGTAGCAAACAAGCGAACGCCTTTATCAAAGGCATATTTGACATGATCTGCTTTTTTGATCGTATTGCCGTAAGAAATCCGCGAGCCATCAACGCCGCAATCAAGAACGCGATCAAGCTCATAAATGGAGGCGCAGTCAAAGTTTGATCCCAAATCCGCCAATAAATTAATCACCTCAACGGCAGGGCTTGCCTTCATGGCGTAATGAATTTTTGCCGTTGGGAACAGCTCAACCATTTCATGATATTTGGTTTTGATCCGGCTTAAATCCACCACCAAAAATGGCGTGGCACGACCTTCCGCAGCTTGGGTAAATTTTTGCCAGCTTACAGAATCAAAGTATTGTTCAATTTTAATCATCGTTATCAAAACCTTTGAACGTGGGGTGAAAAAAAAGGGTTAACATCAAAAAAATGTGAGCTTAAGCGGTTGCAAAGTAATGGCAATTAAGAGGCGCTAACCGGAACGTGACTGGCTTTTTCACGCGCCTTAATGACTTTTTTTACCTTATCGCGCGCTCGCGACTGCTTAAGCCGCGATAAGTAATCCACAAAAATAACCCCATTTAAATGATCCATTTCGTGCTGAATACAAACGGCGAGCAGACCTGTCGCTTCAATATCAAGCGCTTCACCATTTTCATCAAGCGCTTCGATGCGCACCTTGGTTGGTCGCTCCACATTATCATAAACGTCTGGAACGGACAGACAGCCTTCTTCATAGGGCTGTTTTTCATCGACCAGCGGCGTGACTTTAGGGTTGATAAATACCATCGGCGTGTTTTTATCTTCAGACAAATCCATGACGATCACCTGAACGTGATGATCCACTTGCGTGGCAGCAAGACCAATACCTTGAGCGTCGTACATGGTCGCTAACATGTCTTTAATGAGCGTTTTTATGGTCTCATCAACCACTTTGACAGGCGCTGCGATCGTCCGCAAGCGCGGATCCGGATAGCTTAAAATAGGAAGTAAGGTCATACCGCATCCCTTTTGATCAGTAATCAGAAAAAATTGAGCGTTATTATAAAAGATTTGCGGTCAAAAGTAATGATTATCAAGGTTTTAATAAAAAAGTGAGGCTAAAATTTTTTATCAAAACCGCAACTAAACTGTTTTTACTCAGACAACGGACATAAAAAAGATCTGAACAGATCAGACCTTTTTTATTATAGTACTTTATCAAAGCCGGTTAAGCTTAAACGCGGCGTTTGCTCATCACAAATTCATAGATGAATAGTAAGATAATTGCGCCGATTACTGAAAAAATCAGCCCAGTAAAGCCGCCATCGGCATTGATACCAATCATGCTGGCAATAAAGCCACCAATCATCGCCCCAACGATACCAAGGACAATAGTCATAATCCAGCCCATTGGATCACTTCCTGGTTTAATGGCTCGTGCTAGAAGTCCCGCTACCAGTCCCACGATAATCATCCAAATAAATCCCATCATCTTTCTCCTAAAATTTTTATTAATTTCTAATTTTTAAAGGCTATAACCGCGGAAGTTGCCGCTTAACTTATTGTGATTTGATAAAGCTATTGTAAAAGCAATAGGCGTCAAAAAATAATCAAGAAGTGTTAGCTGTGTATGGGCTGTGTGAGAAAAAAACCCAAATTGCTACCGCGTGAATAGGTTCGGTAAAGGATCGGTTAATAAGGTAGTTACTTGGAAAACGTCATCAAAAATAGAAAGGTTTTAGCGAAAATCGAAGCAAAAAAAGCGCCAAACTTAAGCGATTGGCGCTTTGTAATAAAACTAAAATAGTGGTGAAAGAAAGCCAGAATAGTAAGGTTTATTAAGGGTTTATTGCGATTAAGATTGTTCAGTAGTAGCAAGATTTTTGAGTAAGCGCTGATGAATGCCTTCAAAGCCGCCATTTGACATGATGATAATGGCATCCCCTGATTGGGCATTTTGAGCGAGATGATCAATGATGGCGTCGGTTGAGTTGAGCACCTGCTGATCATTAGCCACCTTTGCGCTCAAAATCGCGTCTTTTAGTCCCCACTCAAGCCCCGCAGGCTCAAACCAAAGTGCCGTATCAGCAAGATTTGCCGACGCCGCAAGCTCATTTTGGTGAATGCCCATTTTCATGGTATTGCTTCTTGGCTCAATGATCGCCCAAATTTTGCGACCTGAAAGTTTCTTTTTAGCGCCATCTAAGGTGGTCAAAATCGCCGTTGGATGGTGGGCAAAATCATCAAACACTAAGATGTCATTAACTGTGCCGATGTGTTCCATCCGCCGCTTGATTCCGGCAAAATTGCTCAGCGCTGCGCAAGCTTTTTCAACACTCACGCCCACGTGAAACGCAGCAGCAATTGCCACCAAAGCATTGTTCACGTTGTGAAGTCCGCTCATGCCCCAATCGACGCGACCTTCAAGATTTTTGGCACCGGTTTTGTCTTGAGTTTCTGTGTTGCCGTTAAATTTAACCAAAAACTGGCTGCCATCTTCGCTCAGCAATTGCGCTTGCCAATCGCTGTCATAAACCCTTTGATCATCGTTTTGCTTAGTTGTATTTACAGATTGATTGGTAACTTGCGTTCGCCAAACTGGTGTCCAAACGCCTTTAGCTAAGGTGTCCTCAAGGCTTGGGGTTTGGCTTGGCATAATAATTTGACCGTGACTTGGGATCATTCGGATCATATGGTGAAACTGAGTTTGAATCGCGTTTAGGTCGGCAAAAATATCGGCGTGGTCAAATTCTAAGTTGTTTAAAATGGCGGTTTTGGGGCGATAATGAACGAACTTTGAGCGCTTATCAAAAAACGCCGAATCATACTCATCGGCTTCAATAACAAAATAACCTAGAGCATCCGAATCACCAGTTGCGCCTAAATGGCTGCTATGAGCAAAGGCATTTTGTAAGCGCTCATCCTCTGTATTAACGAGCGGAACGCCACCAATTAAAAATCCGGTATCAATCCCTGCAAATTGTAAAATCCAAGCCAGCATCGTGGTGGTCGTGGTTTTGCCATGCGTTCCGGCAACCGCCAAAACATGGCGCGATTGCAAAACCGCTTCGGACAAAAATTGCGGTCCTGAGGTATAACGAATGTTAGAATTGAGCAAATATTCAATCACTGTCATCCCGCGCTTCATTGCGTTGCCAACCACCACCAAATCAGGGGCGGGCGTTAAATGCTCAACCAAATAGCCCTCAAGAATTGATACGCCCGCTTTTTCAAGCTGGGTGGACATCGGCGGATAAACATTGGCGTCCGATCCCGTCACCGTGTGCCCCAAGCTTCGCGCAAGCAGCGCCAATGACCCCATAAATGTCCCACAAATTCCCAAGATATGAATGTGCATCAATTGCGCTCGCTGTTGTTAAAATGGCTTAAAAAGGTTTGAATCATTGTAAAGTAAAGCAGAAAACTTCGCCAATAACAATCCTTATCAGATTTTGATCGCCCATAAAAAAAGCCTACGAGGTAGGCAAAATGGAGTAAGAATTGTTATAACAATCAAAAATTAAAGGGGCATATAAAAGCTATTTTCTAGAAAGCATGTAATCCGGATTGGGCTGTTTGTCATCACCCATCATCACCAAATGATTGTCCTGAATCTCAAAGGACTCAACGGATTTGTCTTCATAAGCAATAATGATCTTATTGTTGTCTTGCTGATAAACGCCGGACTCAGATAACGGCGGGGTGGGCGTTTCTGGCGCTTCAAAAACACTGGTTTTAATCACCGAACCATCAGAAAATAAATTGAGCGTCACCATTGTGCCTTCACAAAAGGAGCACGGTAGCATCCCTTCATAATCACCAATTAAGGTAGCATGTAAAGACGCGTCGCTGCGGTTGTCGCGAGTTGCCATATTTTGCGCAGGATTGTCATCTGTTTTAGCGGCGGCTAATAAAGATTGACCATGATTTTCAGGTTCAGCTGCGATTTCGGTATCGCGAGAAGCTTTGGCATTTGCTTGATTTGGCTGATCGCCCAGCGCTGAGGATGAAGCTGTCTCTGCTGCCGCTTCATCCATTGGCGCATCAATCATAGAAAATGTCGCCGACTGGCTGTCGCAACCGGACAGTAAAGCCGCTCCGAGCAATAAACTGGCAAGCGTTATGTGCTGGCGCTTGTTAACTGCTTGCTTAAACTTTACCGGCATTTTGGCGCTGGCTGAGGATAACCAAGCTAAACTCTGATCATTTTTTATCATACCAATAATAACTGTTAGCAGACCTTAACATTTAACTTAACACCTTATCTTTTACATTCAAATTGTCTTTCACCAAGTTGTTTTACACAATCAAGATAAGCTAAATGGCGTCTTTTAAAAAAGAAGGCTTACTAAATTACTGATAAAAATGCCAGCGTTTGGCATAATTTTAGTCCAAAACCTAATAAGCGTGATATCCGCCTAAGATAACAAAGTTAACTTTTACTAATGTAAGCGTTTGTTATATTCTAGAAGCATTTTGCAAGTAAGTAATGAATACAAAGTCAGCTTTTTTAGTTGGTTATTTAGCTACTAAGATTTTGATAATCAGCTACTAATGATTTCAATTAGCTTTTTGTCTTAATCATTCGCCAAAATAACAAGACGTGAATGATGAGCAAGATTAAAAAGAAAATAATGGCTTGTTCAGGGATGCTCAATCCCAAAAACCGCCATTCAACCAAGGCGCACTCGCCTGATCCGGACAAGACCTCATGAAACACTTGCTGCATCGGCAAGGTATCTAGCCAATAATCAAGACCAGGACCACAAGAGGGCACTTGATCGGCAGGCAAGTGTTGAATCCAAACGTGACGCGCCGCAACGCCGATTGACCATAAAATTCCGGCAAGACTGCCAAGCCAAAGCAGCAATTTTGCCACCAGTGATTTTGGGTTCACAATCGCAGCAATAAGCGCAAAGCCACCCATCACCATCAATCCTACGCGCTGAAAAATGCACAGCGGGCAAGGGGAGAAGCCCATATATCGCTGTAAAAATAACAACGCAAATGCCATGCCAAGGACAGCGGCGGCAACCAGTAGCCAGTTTAAATTGCGATAGCTCAATCGTGACATTTAAAATCTCATGGTAACGTTTTGTTGATTTGATCTATGTGTTAATTCAGCGGTACTGCTGCAAAAAAGTATTAAAGTCCACGGTGTCATTCGCTTCAATTTCTGCTTGCTGAAGCCTAGATTTTTCAGCCAAAACTTCATATTTGGCTTGATCTTTTGGGCTTAACGTTTGTTTTAATAGGCTTTGTTTATGAAGCTTAGCAAGCGTTGCCCCAAGCTGCCAAAGGCTTCCTAAGCGCTCACTGTCCGCGCTGACTTGCGCTGAGATGGTCGAGTCGCTGTGACCGGCTTTACCTTGCATTAAGGCAATGGCAGTTCGGTAATCGTTGCCGCCGTGATGCTCATCAAGCAGCGCCGCTAACGGCTGCATTTGGTTTAAATGCTCAAGCATCCAGTCTTTAAGTAACACTTCAGCGCTGCCGGATAAGACTTGTAAGCCCTCAAGGCGACCTTGGTTTACCACGCGCTCAACATTTAGCGCAAGCTCTTCTTCTTCATCAGGCAGCAGCAGCGGAGATTCTGCAAGCAGACAGTAAAGCGCCATCACTTCTAAAAAACAAGCGCTGGATAAGCGGATGCCAACATCGCTATAAGGGTCTAAATCAATAGCTCGAAACTCAACATAAGCAATCCCACGCTGCGCCAATGCCTCAGTTGGCGTCTCGCCACTTTGGGCGATTTGTTTTGGGCGAATGGGACTATAAAACTCATTTTCAATTTGCAAAATATGGTCGTTAATTTGGATCGGCTCGCCGCGATCATCCTCAAGCCCAAGCGCTTTAAAGCGCTCATGTGGCGTTTGAATGGCTCGGCGAAGTCCCGCTACGTATTCTGGCAAATGGTTGTAGCGGATATCAAGCGATTCTTGAACGCTGTTGGTGTAGCCAAGCTTTCCCATCCGCAGGCTGGTGGCAAACGGCTTATAATAAGTGCTCTCGTTTAACGGCTCTAAATTGTGGGCTCGACCTTCAATAAAGCTTGCGCAAACGCTTGGACTTGCCCCAAGTAAATATAAAATCAAACTTGTTAAGCGCTTAAAGTTGCGAATGAGTCCCAAATATTTATCATTTTTAAAATCAGCAAGCAACTCATGATCTTGGCTATATTGAGCGTCCTTTTGCTGCTCTTCTGCCAACCAGCGCTCAAATAACTCATCGCCAAAAGACAAATTGTAATGCAATCCTGCAATGGCTTGCATTCGTCTGCCGTAGCGAATCCCAAGACCGCTTCGATAAAGCGTTTTTAGCCGACCTGAATTTGACGTGCCATAATCGGCAAGCGGAATGTCCTCATCCTGAGCCGATGTCATACACGGCATGGACAGCGGCCACATCAGCTCATCTTCAGGAAGCGCTTGATAAACCAAAACATGAAGCTGACGCAGCATGGCAAGGGTATCTTTAGGCGTGCTTTTAGGCTCAGTGATTAATTCAAGCAAGTTTTCAGAATAATCGGTCGTGATAAACGGATGAGTTAACTTTGAGCCCAATTTTTCAGGGTGAAAGGTTTTTGCCAAATGACCATCGGTCAACACTCGAAGCCCTTCTTTTTCAATGCCGCGCAGCATTCCGGCTAAATGGTCAGGTTCAATCCAGTTCGGGGGGGTAAAATTGGCAAAATTTGCGACAAGATCACTCATAATTGGCTTCTGTTCATTATTATTTATTGTCAAGCTTGAGGTATCAAAGCTTAAATGAAATCGGTAATATGGGGTTAAATCAGCTTAAAAATTCAAACAATGGGTTAAGTTTATCCCAAAGCTTATCGAAACACCACGCGCGATTACAAATTGCGTAACCTTTACTTGGGCTGACTTAGCTTAGATGAATAGCGACTTATAAGGTCGCATTTTGATTGAGATTAAATAATAAAACCATCAAAAAAGCACCTACCATGAGGGTAGATGCTTATGATAAAAAATAATATAGAATGAAGGTTTAAAGCAAAGCAGGAGCGATTAAGAAAAATCAAGCTCAGTTTCAAAGCTTTTAAGGTTGTGGCGCGCCATGGCAAGGTTTGATTTTTGGCGATCCAAAATAAGGTACAAAAATAAGTTGTGGTTGCGAACGAGTGGACGCAGTAAGTGGTACTGCTTGCTCAAAGTGATCAAAATATCTTCGATGTTTTCATCAAGACCAAGGGCGTCAGCAACTTTGCGTTTGGCGCGGATCACTTCGGTATTTCCCGCTGCGGCAAGCTCTAAATCAATGCCGGTGCCAAGCGTTGCTAAAGCCAGTCCTGATTCGCTGTCAACTAAAGCTGCGGCAACAAAGCCGTCGATTTCATTTAAAGGGTCAAGCGATAATTTTGCCATATAAAGGTATCCTTTAGAATAATAATGTAGTGATAAAAAAGGGATCGCAACGAGCAAGATAATAGTTGATTACCATCATCACCAAAACTGCTAACGGCACTAATTGGCAAAAAATGAGCAAATAACAGATTATCATTTCAGTGGCGAGGCTGGGCGGCGATCATTAATAAACATCAAAGCTTATCGCTTAACTTGCTAAATTAATAAAACGCCTCAATCCCAGTCGATATTTAATCACAACTTAAGAATTAAACAAGCCCCAACCCGATTAGCTGAGGTTTTTATTGTGTAACTGGCAAAAATGGCAATTTTTAATGATAAGTTAAATAGAAAACGATGAGCCGCAGCCACAAGTGGTGGTGGCGTTCGGATTTTGAACGATAAAGCGCGCGCCCTCTAAACCTTCAACGTAATCGACGGTTGAGCCTTGCAAATATTGATAGCTTAATGAGTCAACGACAAGCGTTACATCGCCATTTTGAAAATCGGCGTCGTCTTCATCAGTCTCAGTGGCAAAGTTAAAACCATAAGAAAAGCCCGAGCAGCCGCCGCCAGTGACATAAACGCGAAGCATCAAGTTGTCATCGCCTTCTTCTTCGCGAAGACGGCGCACTTTTTGCGCAGCGCTGTTGGTCAAATTAAGAGCGGTTGGGTCAAGCTGATCATTAGGGTTAAATACGGCGGCTTGTACGGACATGGTTACCTCATAATAGCAATAAGGCAGAGCATAACTGCCTGATGGTCAATCGTTAGTATAGCATAATTGGGGCGGCTTTTATTTTGTCAAGTGGCTGATTGTTCGATTGCCTAATAGCAACGCGTTTGAAATAATAGCGCCTAATAAGGTTGAAATCCGTCAATTTTTAGGGGTTTTGACCGTCACTTTTTAAAAGATGAAGCTATGATTGAATTTAAAGAAGTTGCCGTTCGCCGTGATGGCAGGGTGTTGTTTAGTGGCGCCAATTTTCAGCTGCACCCCAACCAAAAAATTGGCTTGACTGGCAATAATGGCACGGGAAAATCCACGCTGTTTGCGCTGATTTTGACCCAGATGCAAGCGCTTGGCAATGTTGACGGTCAAAGTGATGAGGTCAGCGTGGATAGCGGCAGCGTTGGCATTCCTGATAGTTGGCAAGTCGCGCACATGGCGCAGGAAGTGGCAGCAAGTGATCAATCTGCCATTAATTATGTACTAAGCGGCGATGAAGAATGGTTTAGTTTAAATGAAAAGCTCAATCATATTGAAGCGCTCAGCGATGATGAGATTGCTCAGTTGCATCAGCGCTTTGATGAGATTGATGGTTATAAAACGCCGACCAAAGCCGCACAAATTATGTCAGGGCTTGGTTTTTTAAACCATCAGCATGATCTGCCTGTTTCAGGATTTTCAGGTGGCTGGCGGATGCGGCTAAATTTGGCTAAAACTTTGATGAGCCGCGCCGATTTACTTTTGCTTGATGAGCCGACCAACCATTTGGATTTGGACGCGATTTTGTGGCTTGAAACTTGGATTAACCAGTTTAGCGGTTTAATTATTGTCATTTCTCACGACCAAGCGTTTCTTGACACCACTGTGAACAACATCCTTCACGTGGAACAGCAAAAAATCACTCTGTATTCAGGGAATTATCAGCAGTTTATCCGAACCCGAAGCGAGCGCTTGGCTCAGCAGCAGCAAGCCTTTGAAAAGCAGCAAGCCACTCGCACGCATTTGGACGACTTTATCCGCCGATTTCGCGCCAAAGCCAGTAAGGCAAAGCAAGCGCAAAGCCGGATTAAGCAGCTTGAGCGCATGAGCGAGCTGACGCCGGTTATGGCGGACAATCCGTTTAGCTTTCAGTTTTATGCGCCTACCCACATGAGCTCGCCCTTGATTGTCATGAGTGACGCTAGCATTGGCTATGATCATGTACCGATGCTTAACCGCGTGAATTTGCAAGTCACGCCGGATTCTCGGATTGGGCTTTTGGGAATTAACGGCGCAGGAAAATCGACGCTGATAAAAGCTTTAGTTGGCGAGTTGCCGCTGATATCGGGGCAATATCGGGTTTCTGATACGCTAAAGCTTGGCTATTTTAATCAGCATCAAATGGACAGCCTTAATGAAAACGCCACGCCAATGCAAATGCTGCGCCGTTTGGCAGGGCTAACCTCGGACGCAGATTTGCGATCGTTTTTGGGCAGTTTTGATTTTCGCGGCGATCGCATTGATACCCAAAGTAAGCTGTTTTCAGGCGGCGAGCGGGCGCGATTAACCCTCGCGCTGATTGTTTGGCAGCGACCCAACGTTTTGGTTCTTGATGAGCCAACCAACCATTTAGACTTGCAAATGCGCCAAGCGCTCACCTTTGCCTTGCAAAGCTTTGAGGGCGCGGTCGTTTTGGTATCGCATGACCGCGAGCTTGTGGCGAACGTTTGCGATGAATTGTACCTCGTTCATGATGGCGCGGTTGATGAATTTGACGGCGACATTCACGATTATGGTAAATGGATCAGCGAGAATAAAAAACAAGCTTCACGTGAAACAAAGCAAAAACTGCCTCTTGAATCGGCGCAAAATAACCTCACTAACTTAAAAGATGCTAACAAATCGTCACTAAATTGCTCATCAAGCTTGAGCGCTCAAACGTTACAATCAAACGGTTCGGCGCCTCAAATCAGCAGCGCTCGTCAAACCAACAATGAAAATAAAGAGAGCACAGGCGGCGAAAAGCTCAGTAAAGATGCCCAGCGAAAGCTTGCCGCCGAGCAGCGCAAATTGACCGCGCCCATTCGCCGACGCATTGAAATTGCAGAAACAGCTTTGGTCGAATTAGAAAATAAACTTGCCGCTATGGACGAAGCGTTGAGCGACACTGAGCTTTATAATGATGAGCGCAAAAGTGAGCTGTTAACGCTGCTTGATAAACAAGCCAATTTACAATCCGAGCAGCTATCGCAAGAAGAAGCCTTGCTTTGTGCCATGAGTGAACTTGAAGATATGGAAGCCCGATTTTGATGGGCTAGTTTTAAAGTGACAGTTTTTCATAAAAACTATCTTTAGTAATGACGATATTGGCAAATTTTAGCTAAGAAAATAAATAAAAACGGCGGTAATTTTATAAAAGGAATAATAATATGGCTGAAAAAAACTATTACGATATTTTAGGGGTCAGTAAAGACGCCTCGGACAGTGACATCAAAAAAAAATACCGCAAGCTGGTTCGCCAATATCACCCTGATGTCAGTGATGCGCCCAATGCTGATGCCAAAATCGCTGAAATTAACAACGCTTATGAAACCTTGCGCGATAAAGACAAGCGCGCCGAATACGATGCTATGCTTGCCAATCCGTTTGCAGGTCAAGGCGGATCAGGATTCGGCGGCGGTTTTGGTGGCAACGCGGGCGGCTTTCGCTGGGAGGACATCAAAGACCAATTTGGGGATGGGGGCAGCTTCAATGGTGGCGCGGGCGCAGGTGGCTTTCGCTTCGATGATATTTTTTCCGCCTTTGGTGGCGGCGCTCGCGGTCGGCAGTCGCAGGGCGGATTTGAGGGCTTTGGCGGCTTTAATCAAAACCAGCAAGGTCAAGACCAACATGCCGAAATCAGCGTCGATTTAGCCTCGGTTTATACCGGCGACGATTACAGCATCAAGCTGAACGTCCCAACCCGTAACGCCGTGGGACAAGTTGATTATGAAAATAAAACCCTAAAAATTAAAATCCCTAAAGGTATCACCGAAGGTAAGCAAATCCGTCTGTCCGGTCAAGGCGCGGCAGGAAGTGGCGGCGGTAAAAATGGCGATTTATTTTTAAAAGTGAAAATTACTCATCCAAGCAATATCCGGCTTGAGGGCGCAAATGTTTACCAAAACGTCAATATTACCCCTTGGGAAGCTGCGCTTGGCGATAAAATCAACATTACCACACCTGCCGGAACGCTTGGTGTCAGTATCCCAAAAAACAGCAAATCTGGTAGCAACTTGCGCTTAAAAGGCAAAGGCATTCCGGCAAAACAAGCGGGCGATTTATTTTTAACCTTGAATATCGTCAACCCAGAAGTGAAAACCAATGATGAGCGCGCGGCTTTTGAGCAGTTAAAGCAAGCTTTTAGCGGTATTAACATAACGCGCTAAATTAAGATGTTAAAATTTAGATAAATTTTCAAAAAAATCAATAATTTGCCTGCTAATATATTATGAGTTATAACATAGTCGATAACTATAAGAATACGACATAGATAACGAGGACAATAACGATGAAGCACTCGCCCGAATTAACCGACATTATCATGGATTTAGATGAGCTGATCGCCGCTTGTGGTCAAGACCGGCAGTGGGTCATTGCCTTAATTGATGAAAACATCATTGACTATGACGTCACTGAGCCGCGCGGCTTTTCAGGGTTTCAGCTGACGACCGTTCGCCGAGCCTCACGCTTAAGCCGTGATTTTGATGCCAGCGTCCCTGCCATTGGGCTGATTTTAGAATTGCTTGATGAGCTTGAGCAGCTTCGCCAATTTAAACGCCAATGGCAAAGTGACCGTCCAGCCATTGAGGTGGCAGTGACGCCAAGTAAATAGTTTTTAAAATAAAGCTTTTAAAAAAATGACACTAAAAAAGGGCAATGAATGCCCTTTTTCTTTTTTAGCAATGAACCAAAAGTTATTGCACCGATCCACGAGCATATTTTGGATCAGCCGCTGCGGTGAACAGCACGTCCGTTGAGGAGTTGAGCGCCGTTTCGGTGGAGTCTTGAATCACCCCAATAATAAAGCCAATCGCAACCACTTGCATGGCAATGTCGTTTGGGATGCTAAATAAGCTGCTGGCAAGCGGGATCAGCAGCAGCGAGCCACCCGGAACGCCGGAGGCGCCGCAAGCGCTGATGGTGGCAACGAGACTTAGCAGCAGCGCTGACGCAAAGCTAACCTCAATGCCAAGCGTATGCGTTGCCGCAAGGGTAAGCACGTTAATGGTGATGGCGGCTCCTGCCATGTTGATGGTCGCGCCCAAAGGAATGGTGATGGAATACGAATCCTCTTGAAGCCCAAGCTTTTCGGCAAGGTTCATATTGACTGGGATATTTGCCGCTGAGCTTCGGGTAAAAAACGCAGTGATCCCCGATTCTTTTAAACAAGTAAACACCAGCGGATAAGGATTTTTTCCCGTTTTTAAAAAGACGATTAATGGGTTGGCAATCAGGGCAATAAATGCCATACAACCAACCAAAACGGCAAGCAAATTGGCATAGCCTTTAAGTGCTGAAAATCCAGTTTCCGCAACAGTATTGGCAACAAGTCCCAAAATACCAAAGGGCGCCAGCATAATTACCCATTTAACGACTTTAGAGATGGCATCGGCAAAGTCGGTCACCACAAGGCGTGCGGTGCTACTGGCTTGGCGTAGCGCAAAGCCAATAATCACTGCCCAAGCTAGGATTCCCATATAGTTGGCATTGGCAATAGCGTTCACCGGATTGGCAACCAAGCTTAATAATAAATTGGTCAATACTTCTTGCAGATTTGCAGGGGGGATTTGCTCAACGGTATCTTGAACTAAAACGAGCGTGGTTGGAAATAAAAAACTTGCCGCAACGGCGGTCAATGCCGCCAAAAACGTACCGATCAAATATAAAATAATGACGGGCTTTACAAACACTTCATTGCCGCTTTGGTGCTGACAAATCGCTGCCATCACCAAAACAAACACCAAAACCGGCGCTACCGCTTTGAGCGCGCCAACAAACAGCGTCCCTAACAGTCCAAGCGCGATGCCTGCACTTGGCGCAAGCCAGCCGATAAGTACCCCAAATATCAGCCCCAAAATAATCAGCGGCACCAGCCCAATGCGCTGATACGCCGCGATGAATGATTGCATGATGTCGCCCCCGTTCCTGATCAAAATGTGAATAATGAAATTTTGACTATCGATATGCTAAATTTGCAGGAATGGTAACACTTTTTAGATTGAGGGGCGAATAAAAGTCCTCTCCAAGCTGTCAAATTGAAAGCTTGAAATTCTCTAACTTGAAACTCTCTAAATTGGATTCAAAATTTTAAAATAAAACAGCTTAAACTTTAAAATGTTGCAGCTTGCAGCCTTGTGACTTATAAGCTTGGTATTTTTGCCGACCAAGCGCAGTGCTCTGCTCGTTCGGCAATACCAATTCTAAAATTCGGGAAGGGTTTGAGTTTTGAGAAGGGCTTTGAGAATGGTTTTCAGAATTTAAAACCAGCGCTTTTGGCGTTAAATTAATGACGGCTCCTGAAAAACCGTTGGGAAGGGTTGGGCTTAATAGTACTCGCGGTGAAAAGTTTTTTGGCTCAAGATTGGCATTGTCATCCAAAACTTGATGCGGAATAAAACTGGTTACTTCAAAGTCCCAAAGCTCGTCATCGATTTGCGAAAGCTTGGCGCTATCGTCACTTAAAATGACGACGGCAAGCTCGCTTTTATCAATAACAGTTTGGGTTAAGCTGCAAACAAAGCCCAAGATATCTTGGGCTTTGTTCTCACTTAAGACATAAAAACTGACGGAAACGGGCGTCATTTATAAGGCGTCAGCGCTATTTTTGAGGTATTGCATGAATAATGGCACAGGGCGACCGGTTGCGCCTTTGTCCGCTCCTGAATTCCAAGCCGTTCCAGCCACATCTAAATGTGCCCAAGCTTGACCGTCTTCAATAAAGCGCGCTAAGAAACAAGCCGCAGTGACGACGCCGGCATCGCGACCACCAATGTTTTGCATATCGGCAATCGGTGAGTCCAATTGCGATTGGTACTCATCATCAAGCGGCATGTGCCAAACCAAATCGCCCGATTGGCTGCTGGCGTTTTCAAGGGCAAAAAGCACGTCTTCATCGTTACTAAAGACTGCTGAGCGAACGTGACCTAGCGCAATCACGCAAGCACCCGTAAGCGTTGCCACATCAATGATGGCAGCTGGCTGATAGCGCTGAACGTAGCATAAAGTGTCGGCGAGCACCAAGCGACCTTCGGCGTCAGTGTTTAAAATTTCAACCGATTTGCCGTTCATGGCTTTAACGATGTCGCCTGGGCGAGTGGCATCACCTGATGGCATATTTTCCGCGCAAGCTAAAGCGCCAACGACGTTAATGGGCAATCGCGATTCGCAAAGGGCTTTGATCGTTCCTAATACCGATGCTGCGCCGCCCATGTCAAATTTCATCTCATCCATAGCAGCGCCTGGTTTAATTGAAATGCCACCTGAGTCAAAGGTCACGCCTTTACCAACCAAGGCAATTGGCGCGTCAGGGCTGATGGTTTTGTCGATGCTGTCGTCAGTTTTAGCAGATTTTTTTGGTAATTTACTGGTGATGGCTTTGACCACCCCAGATTTGGCTTTGGCGCTGAACTTTGAGCGACCTTGGTATTCTAAAATAACCAATTTGCCTTCTTTTTTCGAGCCTTGAGCCACCGCTAAAAAGCAGCCCATTCCTAATTCCGTCATTTCTTCTTGACCTAAAACATGAACGGTCAATACGTCGGAATGCGCTTTTGCCAACGCTTGCGCTTGTTCCGCAAGGTACTCAGGGAAGCAAATGTTACCGGGTTCATTGGCAACGTCTTGGGTCAGCGTTTGACCTTGAATTACCGCTTTTGCAAACTCAAGGGCAGGAGCAAAGCTGTCATCGGTCAATAAATAAATATGCGTTAATAATGGCGCTTTTTGCTCAGATTTGTACTTATCAAAGCGGTAAGTGGCGGACAATAAAGCGCGGACAAACTGGTCAAATTCTTCTTCAGCAAAGGCGTCGCCAAGCGCGATGGTCAAGGACTCAACGCGGTTTTTGGTGGCGCTATAAATGGCTTTGGCGATTTTTTGTAAGCTTGAATGATTGAGCTTATCAAGGCTTCCCACACCAACAAGAAGTAATTGAACCGGATTTTGCTTGGTGGTTTTTTTGTCGCCTGCTAGCGCATAATCGGCAACCGTTTCGCCAACTTTGCCGTCAAAATGTGCCACCTCAACCAATTGCTCAACGCGCGCTTGATATTCGCTTAATTCCGATTGAGCGATCATGGTTTTTTGGTCGTCAACCAATACCACAAGGCAAGCGGCGTCTTTGGCGGTGGGTTTTTTGAGGATCTTTTGGGTGTGCGTTTTTGGCAGCTGATTGGTCAGTTGAATGTTCATCATGATGTCCTTGGGTCAAATTATAATCATGCCAGCAGGCGGCTTATTGTTCGGTAACGTCGTGAGTTTCGATGGGTTTTAAGTGAACCACGTTTTGGCTTTATTTTTCAAACCAATTTTGGCAATTAGTGTAGCATATCTAAAAAGCTTTGCGCAGCGAGCAAGGTCGAGGTAATGTTTTCAAACACAATTTGCAGCCATTTTTTACAAAAACATGCTAGCATTAGCGGCTGCGCGGCGTCGATATCGTTCATGCCAAGCATTGCCCTAATTTTTAACAGTTTTGATAATAACGTCACCGCTAACCCGTCTAAAAAGCCAAAAAGAAAAAGAGAGTTTCATTGTGATATTGCGCCGCTACATGACTCAGCAAGTTGCCTCAACCACGGCATTGGTGCTTGGGTTTTTGGTGGTGATGATGCTTGGCGGTCGCTTGATTCGCTACTTTGGCATTGCTGCTGAAGGCGGTCTTGATGTGGGACTGCTTTTCACTATTATCGGTTACAATTTGCCGTATTTTTTAGAATTAATTTTACCGCTGTCGTTTTTTATCGCGTTGATGTTGGTGTTTGGGCGGCTCTACGTTGACCAAGAAATGGCGGTAATCAATGGTAGCGGCATCTCACGCGGCAGGCTTGGGCGATTGATGATGCCGCTGATTTTGACGCTATTTTTGGTGGAAGTTGGCTTGTCGGTGGTTGCCAAACCTTGGGGCGTTCGCGAGTCTGAAAACATCTGGAAACAGCAAGCGCTCAGCAGTGCCTTTGATTTAATCCGACCTAATGAATTTATCAGCAGCGGCAATTATCACTTATATGTCGGCAGCTTAAGCGAAGATAAAAAGCAGCTGCAAAATGTGGTCTTGATTCAAACCGAAGCCCAAGAAAAAGGTCGACCGACATTTAATGAAGTGGATGCCAAAGCGCTGGAATCGCTGCCGGATATTCCAAAAAATATCGTGAACAACGCTGATAACATCAGTAAAGACACCATTATTTTGGCAAAGCGCGCCGCTCAAGTGGAAAATCCGGCAAGCGGCATTACGCAATTGGACTTGTTCCAAGGTCGCCGCTATGAAGTTGGCGCAGGAAGTCTAAAGTACAACCAAGTGGGCTTTGACCGCTACCGAATCACTTTGACCGAGCCGCCAAAAGAAGAGGTGACCGAGGATAATATTGAAACTCAGCCCATTGCGCCACTTTGGAACGCGGCGTTTCATAACAATAACGCGGCAGCAACCACCGCTGCCCAAGGCGAGATTGGTTACCGCTTGGCGCTGCCTTGGCTGATGATTATCGCGCCGATGCTTGCTGTGCCCTTAGCGCAAGTTCGCCCAAGGCAAGGTCGTTGGCTCAGATTATTTCCGGCGGTCTTACTGTTTGTTAGCTGCGCGCTTGGGGTGATTTCTTTAAAAAATGCGGTCGGTAAAGGCAACGTCAGCATTTGGGCAAACGCTTGGCTGATTTTAGGCTTTATGGCGTTGGCGCTTTATCTCAATTGGGGCAGCCGAATTCAGCACCGATTGCGCTTTCGGATGGCAGATAAAAAAATGCTAAATAACGCCGGAGGTCAAGACTGATGGCAGCGTTTTTTAAAGCTAATAAGCAAAGCGAAACCATTAGCCCAAGCTTGTTATCCGCTAAAGTTCTTGGTCGCTATGTCAAAAAAAATGCGCTATTTGCCATTGTTGCCGCCGTTTTAGGGCTTTGGGCGCTGCAAATTGTTTTTTCGTATTTGTCCGAGCTTGATTCGTTATCCGACACTTATACCACCAGTGAGGCGCTTTGGTATATTTTTTACCGCTCGCCGTATTTTTTAGAAGAGTTTATTCCCACAGGCGCGCTGCTTGGGGCGGTCGTGGGGCTTGGGCTTTTAGCCAATAATAGCGAACTTGTTGTCATGCGCGCGGCAGGGGTCAGCGTTTATCAAATCGTTGGCTGGGCGCTGCAACCGGCGCTGATTTTTGTGTTGCTTGCCCTTGCCATCAATCAATTTGTTTTGCCGATTTCCAATCAGCGCGCCGGAGAAATTAACAACGACGATGCCACAAGCCTTGTCACTTCGGTTCGCGGTTATTGGACGGTTCAGCCAACCTTAAAATCAACGCCAAACGGCGAGGTGGTCGATGGCAACGATGTGCTTTATATTGATTATGCGGATGTGAACGGCAATATCGGTGAGGTCAAGCGCTGGCATTTGGACAATAAAGGCAATTTGCAAAGCGCCATTCACGCAAGCGGCGGCAAATATAGCGGCAAAATCCCGCTTAACCCTGAAAGCGAAACTTTGACCGAGCGCTACCGGTACAATTGGCAGCTGAACAACATGACCGAATTGACCATCAACCAAGGCTTTGATACCGCGCAAAACCGCAAGCCCTCGCAGACGCTCAGCCTACCTTTTGCGCCTGAATCGGTGTATTTATTGACTAAAAAAGCTGATGATTTATCACTCACTCAACTTTACGCGCACAGGCAATTTATGCGCGATCAAGGTAAGCGCTCACTTGACCACGAACTGGCATTTTGGCAAAAACTGCTCTCACCGTTGTCGATTTTGTCACTGGTGATTGTTGCTTGCTCGTTTGTGTTTGGCTCATTGCGCAGCCACAGCTTGGGGCTTCGTATCGTGGTGGCGCTACTTTTTGGCTTGCTGTTTAGCTATTTGCAAGATTTGGTGGGGTTTGTAGCACTTGCCGCAAACTTATCGCCACTGATTATGGTGATTTTGCCGATTGTTGCCAGTGCCGCACTTGGGCTTTATTTGCTTAAACGGCAAATGTAACCGCCTGATTTTCCATAAAATTTCGTCAGAAAAAAGCACGCTAAATCATAAAAGTTTAGCGTGCTTTTTATTTTATGCTCTTAGCTCTTATTAAAAGCGTAAAAGCTACTCTTTTACCGCCATAGTAATGGTGTAAGTCTTGCCCTGCTTGACTTTATCGCTGTTGCCAAACACTTCGGTAAACGCGCGTTTCATAAATTGCCGCAGCCCATTAATCGTCACCACATAAAAACGACCGCCCTCGCGCATTTTGGCATGGGCATCAAGCAAGTATAAATAATGCTGCTCTTTGCCAACTTTGGCAGGCAAGTTTGACATCACAAGGCTAAAGTCTTTCGTCGGGTCAACCTCGTTAAAGCCGTTGGATAAATGAACATCGACGTTCGTTAAGCCATTTTTTAGGCAGTTTCGCCGAGCATAATCGACCGCCACAAAGTCTTTATCAATCAAAGTATGCTTGCCGTTTGGGCACTCGCGCGCTGCCGTCATCCCAAGAACGCCATAGCCGCAGCCCAAGTCTATCGAGTCGTCATCGCTTTGAAAGTCCACATAATCGAGCAGCATGAGGCTGCCATCATCAAGCTTTTCAGGGGAAAAAATGCCCCAAGTGGTGGTAAAGTCAAACGGCGTGCCAAGAACGTCTTGGCGAAATTGGATGTCATCGCGCCAAAACTGCGCTTTTTTTAGCAAATCGGCGGGCGGGATATGGTTCATGGGGTTCTCGCTTGGAAATGGGGATTAACTGGCGGTTATTGTAGCGAGAAAAGGGGCGGATTGCAGCTAGGAATTGATTTAAGAATGATAACTACAACTAAAGTGAATCAAATTTGATAAACTTAAGTTTATTTAAGTGGGTTTTATAATTTTTATGGCAAATCTCGTATTTACTTCTAAAATTGATTTTTGGATTGCTGCGATACTTTTTGGGGCTATCCTATTAACAATTGCTGCTCCCTTTTGGCAATGGAAAAGGAATGGTGATGGCTCATTAGCGCAAAGCATTTTCTTAGCGTTTATGTTGCTTCCTTTTATAGCGTTGACGCTGTTACCACTCTTTAGAACAAAATATACGTTAACAGAAAGTCAGCTGCTTATAAATAATGGCTTTTTTACTCAGCGGATTGAGATTGCAAAAATTACTAAGATTACCCCAACAAGAAATATGAAATCCTCTCCCGCATTATCCTTAGATAGAATTAAAATAAGTTATCAAGGTAATTCAGTATTGATATCACCTAAAGATAAGCCGCTTTTTCTTCAAGAAATACAAGCTCGAAATCCTAATATTGCTGTAGAATATTAGATGAGCGCAAGCCTCAAAAGGCTACCCCCTCGGATGATTTTCCTGATGCAGCTTTTGCAGCCTCGCCGTTGCCACATGGGTATAAATTTGCGTCGTTGACAAATCGCTATGACCAAGCAAAAGCTGAACGCTGCGCAGATCCGCGCCATGATTGATAAGATGAGTAGCAAAGGCGTGACGCAAGGTATGCGGGGATAAGTCTTTATCGATTCCGGCGGCGCTGGCGTGTTTTTTGATAAGATACCAAAAGTTTTGCCGCGTCATATAGCCGCCTTGGGTGGTCAAAAACACCGCTTGGCAGTTGCCAGCTTTTAGATGGGCAATCAAGTGACCGCGACCAAAGGTCAGATAATTGCTCAGCGCCTCGCTTGCCAATTCCCCAAGCGGCACAAGGCGCATTTTGTTGCCTTTACCAACGATTTGCAGCCAGCCAGCGTTCAGGTTGACTTGGTCAAGGGATAAATTGACCAGCTCGCTTACTCGAAGCCCGCAAGCGTAAAGCACCTCGAGCATGGCTTTATCACGAAGTCCGATGGCGGAGCTGACATCTGGCGCGGACAATAGCCGCTCAACGTCGTCCTCGCTTAAATCTTTGGGCAGCGCGCGCCCTAGTTTTGGCGCTTTGATTTGCGAGCAGGGGTCATCCTCGCGGTAACATGAATCAATCAGCCAAGCAAAAAACTGCTTAAGGCTTGACAGCAATCTTGCTTGCGATCGCGCCGACTTTCCTGAGCGCTCAAAATCCGCAAGGCAAGCCAAAACGTCTTGCGCCGACCACTTGGGCAACGGCTTATCAATGACCGCCAAGCTTTGGGTCAAATCACGAAGATACGCGTTTCTTGACTGCGTTGCCAACCCACGAGCGAGCAGCGCTTGCCGAAACTCGGTTAAATATTCCGGTTCGTCTTTTTTTACCAAGGCTTTAGGCGCTCGCGGCAGTAGCGCGCGGTCAAGACTCATAAGGGTTCTACTATTAGCTTAAGCGCTTTTTTTCTTGACCAAATAGCGGTAAGTTGGCGCGTCATTTTCGCTTTGATTTAACGTTTCATGGCTTAACAGTTCATGCCCCAAATGACGGCAAAAATTAGGAATATCGCGGGTGGTCGCAGGGTCGGTTGCCAAAATCTCAATCACCTCGCCGCCTGAAGCATTGCGAATGGCACGGTGCAATAGCATCACAGGTTCAGGGCAAATCAGGCCTTGAGTGTCAAGCTGAAGGTCAAAAGTCGGGGTTGGGTTTTCAGTGGTCATAAGCTTAAAGTATCAAATTGGAGTGTTAACAGATTGGAAGGTTAATCGCTATATAAATAAATCGCTAAATTAATTGGTCGCCGCTAAATATTTAAAAAAGCGCTTAAAGTTGGCTTGAAATAAAAACGCCACCCCAAGCCAGCACGACAGCCCAAGCCAAATACTGTCTGAAAATAGCAAATTACCAAGCGTGACCACTATTGAAACGCCAATAGCCAGAAATACCATTGACGGCTGACTTAAGCGGTAGCGATAAATGATAAAGGCATCATAAAGGGTCACCGGAATGGTAAGAGCAATCAGCGCATACGGTAAATTAAAAAATAAGCGGTATAACAGTTGATTGTTATGAAAGGCAGTCAAGCTTGCCAGCGTTCCAAATATCAAAAACGCAGCAATGGCAGCATAAATGAGATAAATGGCGATTTTGTTGGCGCGGGCAGCCCCTTTAATCACGTGGATAACTTGCGGCGCAATGGGGCTTTTGGGGCTTGGGGTCGCAGCAGAATCTTGGCTCATAAGGGGCTCGGTGAACAATCTGAAAAACTAGAATTAAAAGTTAAAAATCAAAGTACTTTTAAAATCAATCGGCTTTAATCGCATCAATTGCCATCACGCTACTCGGGTCAGAAAAATAGCTGGATAATAAAATACACGCCGAAATGTCATCAATTTCCGCGCGAGCATCATCAATCCAGCCATTTTCCCAAGCCATTTCGCGAGCATCGACCGAGCTTAAGCGCTCATCGCAAAGGCTCACGCCAACTTTAATTCGCTGCTCCATCAATCGGTGCGCTAAGCGGCGGGCAAATTTATGAGCACGCTTGGACAGCATTGAGCTTGAGCCGTCCATGTTTAAAGGCAAGCCGACCACCACGTGATGGATGCCCCAAGTTTGGATAATGCCTAGCAAATTGTCCCAATCGGGCTGACCGTTATTCATCGCCAAAATATCAAAGCTTCGCGCCGTTTGGGTAATGGTATTGCCAAGCGCCATTCCCATTTTTTTGACGCCATAATCAAGCCCTAAAATCAGCTTATCCGTGGTAGTTTGTGTCATAAAAGCTGTTGCCCGTTTGCCCAATTACTTGTTGTGAGTTTATGCTAAAACGCTTTACGCGTGACCGATATCATCGCTTAGATAATCAAAATTCACCCCGATTTTATCTGCAGCTACTTGCCAACGCTTATCAAAGGGCGTATCAAAAAGCAAAGTCAAGTCGGCAGGGCAAACTAGCCAATCGCCAGTGTCAAGCTCACGCTCAAGCTGCTTTTTGCCCCAACTGGCGTGACCTAAACACAAGTAATAATGACCAACGCTTTGGCTTGTGGCAATGCGTTTAAGCACGTCTTGGCTTGTGGTAATGCAGACGTTTTCAGAGATGGCAAATGACGATGCCCACTCCGGCTGACCAGTATGCAGCACAAAGCCAATCTCAGGATACATAGGACCGCCGACAAGCGGAACGTCATTCATGACCTCAGGGCTATTGACTTCAATATTTAAGTCCTCAAGCAGTTTGCCAACGCGAGCGTTATCAATCGGGCGATTGACCATCAGCCCAAGCGCGCCGTGCTCATCATGGCGGCAAATATAAATGAGCGCCTTTTCAAACCTTGGATCACTAAGGCTTGGGGCGGCAATTAAAAAGTGGTGCGTCAAATTGGCTTTGGTCATAAGGTTTTGTTTTCAACGTAATGGATCAACGTAAAGTTACCAACATAGTATTTGGCAAAAGATAGTAATTGGCAAAAGGCATTTAAACAATATGGCGATCATGACACGAAAATCAACCAAACGCCAATTTACGTCAGTAAGCGTTGACCATTAAAAAATCCGCCATTATGACCCAATGGCATCAAGCAAGCTTTGAGCGTGGCGTCGGGTAACCTCAGTAATCACCACGCCGCCTGACATCCTTGCCAACTCATCAACTTTGGCGTCATCGGTTAAGACAATCAGTTCGCTTTTTGATTGCTCATCATGATGCTTTTTTACCAAAATGTGCTGATGGGCTTGCGCGGCAACTTGAGCTTGGTGAGTGATGGCAAGCAGCTGCTGAGTATTACCGAGCGATCGCAAAAGCTCACCGACCACCTGAGCGGTCGCCCCACTAATACCAACGTCAACCTCATCAAAAACCAGCATCGGTTTTGCTGCATGATAATCGGCATGAGTGACCTCAAGCACCTGCATGACCAGCGCCATTCGTGACAACTCGCCGCCTGAGGCAACTTTGTGCAAAGGCTGCATGGGCATTCCCACGTTGGCGCTAAACAGCAGCTCAATGTCATGCGTTCCTTGAGCGTTAAAAAGGCTATCGCTGGCTTTTTTGGCAAACACAAACTCGCAGCGCGCATTAGGCAGAGCAAGCGGTTTTAGTTTTTCGACCAGTTTTTTGGCAATTGCTGGTGCTGCCTTTTGCCGTTTTTCGGTTAAATCTTTGGCAGCAGTTAAATAGTCTTGCCAAGCTTCCTTAATTTGCGCGGCTAAGTCTTCCGACGTTGGCTCATTTTCAAGGGCTTCCAATTGCGCTTGCCAAACTTTCGCCTCGGCAATCAGCTCATTGGCAGGCAAGTGGTGCTTTCGCGATAATCTGTGACCCAAGGCAATCAGCTCATTTAAAGATTGCAAGCGCTCAGGGTCAGGCAATTGCTGATCAGCATAATCCGACAGCGCGTTGGTGACGTCCATCAGCTGCTGCTGCGCCAAATAAAGCTGCTCGGATGCTTGGCTAAAGGTGGCGCTGACCCCGACTTGTTGGTCGCAAATTTTGATCGCTTGACCAATGAGCGTCATCACATCAGGCGCGTCAGTGTCATTATCGAGTAAATGCAGAGCATGACTTGCCTCTTGCATGAGCGCTTCGATATTGGACAATTCCTCATGCTCAGCTTCAATCTCGCCATAATCAACGCTAAGCAAGGGCGCGACATCGCTCAGTTGATTTTGCAACAGTTGGATACGGTCAGCGCGTTGGGCTTCGCGCTCGGCAAGGCTTACAGCGGTACGCTTTAATGCTTGATAATGGGAAAACTTTTCGGCGACGGCTTTAGCAAGTGGGGTAAGCTTTGCCATGTCATCAAGCCACTCGACCACAAATTGCGGCTTTAACAGTGCTTGCTGAGCGTGCTGACTGTGAATGTTGATAAGCAGTGCGCCAAGCTCTTTGAGTTCGGCAATGCTGACAGGAGCGCCATTTACCCAAGCTTTAGAGCGACCGTTTTGGCTTAACTGGCGGCGGATTAACACCTCATCGTCCTCAAGATTGCGATCATGAGCGGCAAACCAATCTTTGACCAAGCGATTGTCCGTGACCTCAAACAGCGCAAAGATATCGGCAGATGCCGCGCCATGACGCACCATCGAGCTTGCCGCGCGCTCCCCTGAACAAAGCGAAAGGGCGTCCAGCAGCAAGGATTTTCCTGCGCCAGTTTCGCCAGTGATGACATTAAACCCAGAAGCAAGACTCAGCTCGTGCTCATCAACAAGCGCAAATTGGTGTAAGGTTAACGATATCAGCATCAACGCCTCTCATGGCTATTTAGTGACAGATAAAATGGGGATGACCACGCGCATTACAATAAATTAAGCGCGCTCATCAGCGGTGCTTCGGCGTAAAAATTGTGGTAAATTAGCCTTAATTTATTGCTTGAGTCGTCATAAGTTTTGTACCGCTAACCTCACCTAGAACCTAACGGCAAATTATCCCACCAAGATTGCCAACGATGGTAACAAACTTTGTAGAAATAATGTGGTAGCATAATCTCACCAAATCAAAACGAATGGCGACATCCTACTTATCTCTGTGCGATTTTAGCATAAAGAGGCGCACAATTAAGTCACGAATTAAACCAAAATTCAGTTGTTTAATCAGTCACTTATTTATCCTCTAAATCGTTATTTAATAAGGAAATCCTTATGTCAGTGACCCAATATAACAATGTGACCATCAATGTTGAGGCAAGCATCTCTTATGATGGTCGCTGCTCAAGTCATACGATTTTGTTTGAAGATGGTCGCCACAAAACCATTGGCGTCATTTTGCCTTGTGACAACACCGTTGAGAGCTACAAATTTATCACCAACACCTCTGAAAAAATCGAAATTATCAGCGGTGACTGTGAAGTTAAGGTCGAAGGCGAAGAAGACTTTACTTATTATGGCACCAACCACTCGTTTTTTGTTCAAGGCAACAGCAGCTTTCAAATCAAAACAGAAACCATCGTTCAGTATATTTGCCATTTAGAAGGTTAAGATCACAAGATCAATCGTTAAAACGTTGAATATCTAACATTGATCAACATCCAAAAGTGAAATCTTATTAAAGGCTAAAGCGTTGATAAAAACAGTTAGCCTATTTTTTTGTAAAATTAAGAGTTAGGATAAATATGGCAAAGCCTTGTTATTTTTATGGCAGTCACGCCATTGAGGCGCTGTTAAAAGCGCGACCGCTGGATGCGCTCAGCTTGTTTGTTCAGCCCAATCGCGAAAGTGATGCTCAAGTTGCCGCGATTATGGCAGCGGCAAAAGCGGGCGGCGTGAGCATCCAATCCGCGCAAAAGGACAAATTGACTCAGCTTTGCGGTAGCCCGCAGCACCAAGGCGTGGTACTTGCTGCGCGAGCGCTTAATTTTGCCAATGAAAGCGTTCTAGATGACCTCATTCAAAATCCGAGCTGTTTATTGCTCGTTCTTGATCAAATCACCGACGCTCACAATTTAGGCGCATGTTTGCGATCAGCAGTGGCAATGGGCGTTGATGCGGTGATTTGCCCAAAACACCACGCGGCAAGCCTAACCCCAACCGTTGCCAAAGTTGCGGTTGGCGCGGCAGAACTGATACCAGTTGTCAGCGTGACCAATTTGGCAAGAACGCTTTCGCAAATTAAGCAAGCCGGCGTGTTTGTCTTTGGGACGGCGCTTGATGACACCGCAAAGCCGATTTTTGAGGCGGACTTTAGCGGTAAAGTGGCGCTGGTCATGGGATCGGAGGGCGAGGGGATGCGCCAATTGACCATCAAAAGCTGTGATGAGCTGGTTTATATTCCAATGAGTGGCAATCAATTTGGCAATTTGCAAAGCCTAAACGTCAGCGTTGCCACCGGAATGGCGCTTTATGAAATTCATCGTCAGCGCTTACAGGATTAAGCTTGCCTTGATTAAGCTAACCTTGCTTTGATTGCTTCAAGTAAAGCTTGTGCAGCGGCGCAAGTTTTTCATAAAAGGCGTCTAAATTACCATCGTTAATGACCACATCGTCAGCGTGGCGGCAGCGCTCCTCACGGCTTAATTGATTTGCCATGATGGCTTTGATGCGGCTGATGCTTTGGGCATCGCGGCGGCTGGCGCGCTCAAGCTGAATGGCTTCACTGGCGTCAATGACTAAAATGCGCTGGCAAAGGTTGGCAAGTCCGGCTTCCGCGCCTTCAATCAACAGCGGCGCGGACAAGATCACATAATCTGAGGTACTTGCCGCAAGTTTGGTTTTTGCCGCTTCACGAATCGCCGGATGGGTGATGGCTTCAAGATCCATCAGCGCGTCCGGTGAGCTAAACACCAAATTGCGAACGGCAGCGCGATCCATCTCACCATTGTCTTGAATGACCCAATCGCCAAACTTTCGCTGCAATTTTTTAAGCGTTTTACTGCCTTTTGCCATCACTTCATGGGCGATCACGTCAGCATCAATAATATCAATGCCTTGCTTAGCAAACCACTGCGTTGCCGCTGATTTTCCGCTGCCGATCCCGCCCGTTAGTCCCACCACAAAGCGCTTTGGGGTCGACAGTTCAGGACTTGATTGAAAAAGTGAGGGCGTTGCAGCAAAATTGGACATAGCAATAACTTCATTAAATGAATAAATGACGGTTTTAAAACGTCGGATTGGGTATTACGCATACATTCCTAGATACCAAGACATAATGTCAGTGCCATATAATAAGGCAATGATACCAGCAATAGCAATATAAGGTCCAAAGGCAAACGGTCGGCTCGACCCTTCTTTTTTAAGCAGGATCACGCCAACGATCGCCCCTAAAAACGACGACAGCAAAATAATCAGCGGCAGCATTAAAGGTCCAAGCCAAGCGCCCAAAACGGCAAGCAGCTTAAAGTCGCCTTGACCCATGCCTTGTTTTTTGGTGATGAGGTAAAACACCTTGACCACCACCCAAAGCCATAAAAAGCCAAATAATAAGCCCCAAATGGCATCGGTTGGCGATACAAAAAGGTGCTTGGCGTTGACCAAAAGCCCAAGACCACCAAGCGGAAAAGTGATTTTATCAGGAAGCAGTTGGGTATCAAAATCAATGCCAGTCAGCGCAATCAGTCCCCAAACCAACACTAAGGCAGAAGCGCCCGACCAAGTCACGCCAAAATGATAAATGACCAAGACCGATAACAGCGCGGTGATGATCTCAACGATGGGGTAGCGAATGCTAATGGGCGCTTTACACGCCGAGCAGCGACCGCGAAGCATAAGCCAGCTTATCAGCGGAATATTTTCATAAAAACGGATGCCGTGATTGCAATTTGGGCAGCGAGAGGCAGGCGTGCTTAATGTCATCAGCGAATCGGTAGCAATAATTGCTGCAATCGCTTCTGAGTGCGCTTTTGGAAGGTCTGCCTCGTGGGTTAAAAACGTGCTGCATTCCGCCCGCCATTCACGAATCATCATGAGCGGTAAGCGGTGAATCACCACATTTAAAAAACTGCCCACACAAAGTCCTAAAATGCCAACTACTATCAAGGCGAGCGCCAAATTGTCTTGCAGTAACGCGATAACTTGCATCAATACTGTCCTGTTTTATTTTTAAAGCGCTTTAGCCGACCACCGATCCCATTTGGAAAATCGGCAAATACATGGCAATCACCAAGCCGCCCACAAGGACGCCCAAAATCGCCATAATCATCGGCTCCATGAGGCTGGTTAAGCCATCGACCGCGTTATCGACTTCATTTTCGTAATAGACCGCCACTTTATTGAGCATTTCTTCCAAGCTTCCGGCTTCCTCGCCGATGCCGACCATCTGAATCGCCATACTTGGAAATAAGTTGGTGGATCGCATCGAAAATTGCAGCTGCTGACCGGTGGCAATGTCATTTTTGATTTGCTGAGTGGCGTTATAAAACACCACGTTGTTGGTCGCCCCTGCCGTGGAGTCAAGCGCATCAATCAAAGGCACACCGGCGGCAAACGTCGTTGAAAGCGTCCGAGCAAAGCGCGCAATGACCGCTTGATAAGCAATATTGCCAAAAATTGGCGCTTTTAAGGTGGCGCGGTCTAAAAAATCGCGGAATTTTTTGCTGCGTTTTTTACCTTCAGAAAAGCCAATGACCGCGCCGCCAATGGCAATAATCAGCACAAACCACCACGACTGCATCCACTCGGACATGCCAACCACCATTTGGGTAAAGGCGGGCAATTCTGCGCCAAAGGACTCAAACAAATCGGCAAATACTGGAACAACTTTAACGAGCAAAATGATGGTCACGATAATCGCAACGACGATAACGGCAATCGGATATTTCAGCGCTTTTTTGATTTTGGCTTTTAATAGCTCACTTTTTTCTTTATAGGTCGCCACGCGCTCAAGCATCGTTTCAAGCGCTCCCGATTGCTCCCCTGAGTCCACCAGCGAGCAAAACAGGTCATCAAAATAGCGCGGATGCTTTCGAAGGGCTGCGGCAAACGTGCCGCCCGCTTCGATATCGGCTTTGATTTGTAGCACTAAATCTTTCATTGATGGATTGTCAAGGGAGTCGGCAACGATCTCAAACGACTGCGTTAACGGAACGCCAGCTTTCATCATCGTGGCAAGTTGCCGCGAAAAAATGGCAATATCAACGGGCTTAATGCCTTTTTTAAAGGTAAAAATCGCTTTGGGCTTTTTCTTAATGGTTTTAACCGTGATGCCTTGCTTTCGCAAAGTCGCTTTAGCAAGCTCCAAGCTGCGACCGGTGGTCTCGCCTTTGACCTTTTGACCGCGCTTATTGACCCCGTCATAGACAAAATCAAGAAGCATGTCCGTTTTTGCTTTTGCCATGTCCAACCCTTATCATCAATGACGATTAATTTATTAAAATAAAATCAAAGCTTAATCAGCAAAAAAGTTTAAGCTTTACATAACTGCTATAGTAGCGCAATATTTTATTAAAAAAAGGAAAATTTTGCCTATTAATTGGGCAATTTATTCCGAAGTCACGCGCATCATCTCTTGAATGCTGGTGACGCCCTCGAGCACCTTTAAAATCCCTGATCGGCGCAGATCACGAAAGCCGTTTTTAAGGGCAGCATCTTTAATATCAATGGCATTGCCATCTTCCATAATGATCCGTGAAATGTCTGGCGTTACCTTCATCACCTCATAAATGCCCACGCGACCTTTATAGCCTTCGCGGCACTCGCTACAGCCGACCGGCTCGTAAATGATGTTTTCCGGATTGTCCAAATCGCTATCGGTAAAGCCAAGCTCAAGCAAGCTTTTGCGCGGGATATTAACCGGTTTTTTACAAGCTTTGCAAAGTCTTCGGGCAAGGCGCTGAGCGATCACCAAGTTGACCGAGGTGGCAATGTTAAAAGAGGCAACCCCCATGTTGCGAAGACGGGTTAAAGTTTCAGGCGCTGAGTTGGTGTGCAAAGTCGATAACACCATATGCCCCGTTTGCGCCGCTTTAATGGCAATCTCAGCCGTTTCTAAATCGCGAATCTCACCGACCATGACAATATCAGGGTCTTGACGTAAAAAGGACTTCAGCGCATTAGCAAAGGTCAAGCCAACTTTAGGGTTCACGTTGACCTGATTGATGCCTTCAAGGTTAATTTCAACCGGATCTTCAGCCGTTGAAATGTTGGTCGCGCCAGTATTTAAAATATTAATTCCGGTATAAAGGGAGACCGTTTTACCAGAGCCGGTCGGACCGGTAATCAGCAGCATTCCTTGCGGTTTTTGCAGCGCTTCCATAAACATCTCTTTTTGATCCGGCTCATAGCCAAGCGCGTCAATCCCAAGCATGGCAGACGACGGATCAAGAATACGCAGCACGATTTTTTCACCAAACAGCGTCGGCAGTGAGTTTACCCGAAAATCAATCGCTTTATTTTTAGAAATTTTTAGCTTAATGCGACCATCTTGGGGAACTCGGCGCTCAGAGATGTCCATTTGCGACATCACCTTTAGCCGCGCGGCAATTTTACTGGCAAGCTGAACCGGCGGGCTTGCCATTTGCTGCATGACGCCATCAACGCGAAAGCGAACCCGAAACGTTTTTTCATAAGGCTCAAAGTGTAAATCCGATGCGCCCATGCGAATAGCATCGAGAAGCATTTTATTGACAAATTTAACCACCGGCGCTTCATCAACCCCATCGTTGAGGGTGGTTTCGCCGGTGTCAGCATTGTCATCAGTAAGCCCGACGTCCAAATCACTATCAGCAAAACTGCTAAAATTTTGCATCGTATCAGCAAAAGTGGTGTCGATTTTAGCGCGAAGCTTGTCCTCTTCAACGACCACAGTTTCAACGGACATTCTGGAGTTAAAAGCAATCGCATCAATGGCATCAATTCGAGTGGGATCACTTAATGCCAAAAACAGCCGCTGACCGCGCTTAAAAATGGGCAAGGCATTAAACTTGCGGACGATTTTTTCATCGACCAGCTCTTTTGGAATCACCTCAGTATTAATGGCGTTTAAATCAAATAACGGATCGCCAAAGGCTTTTGATAGCATGGTGGCAATCTCAAAAGCATTTGCCATTTTATTTTCTACCAAATACGGCACCAACCCCAATTGCTGCTGAACAGCTTCTCTTTGCGCCACCAGCATATTGCTTTCGGTCACAATGCCTTCATTGACCAGCTGTAATGCAAGTCCTCCAAGGGGGATTTTGGGGGTTGCCATGCTTATCTCCTTAAATTGGTGTCGTGACTGAAATGAATATATTGGCGCGCGATGATCGTTATCAATGGATCAATCGTTAGTTGCCGACAGCTTATTTTTTTAATAGTAAGGTTACGCGGATCGCTGTGATCAAGATTGAATTGCTTTAGTTGATCTCAATTGCGCTGCAAGAATCATGACAAATTGCTGATTTAATCCGCCGTCATGAGAAGTTAAGCCTATAAAAGTTAAGTGTATGAAACTAGAGTGAAAAAATAAAGCCCTTTTCCTGATCAGGAAATCTTTTATGGGACTATAGCGCCGCCCAAATCTTTGCTATACTGGCGCGCAAAATGACAATAAAGGTAATCACCATGCAGGCTGTAATTGGCAACTGGAAACAAAATCCGGCAACCGCAAATGATGTGACGTTGCTGCTTGAGGCATTGCTTGAGACGATAAATCGTGATGCCAGCCTTGATCCTAAAAACTCCGATTGCCAAATTATGGTGGCTCCAAGTTGCATCCATCTATACCAAGTTGCTGATAAGCTCAAACACAGCCCTATTTTATGTTCCGCTCAAGACATCAGCGCCCACAGCTCAACGACGGGCGCGTTTACAGGGGACTGCTCAGCAACTCAAATTAAAGATTCAGGCGCAAGCTTTTGTATTTTAGGTCACTCTGAGCGCCGACAATATCATCAAGAATCAAACGCCATGCTGCTGAATAAAATGCAGCACGCGATGAATAAAGCGTTGGGCGTCATTTTATGTATTGGTGAAAAAGAAGAGGATCACCAAGCTGGCAAAACGTTAGCGGTGCTAGATGAGCAGCTGAGCATTGTAAATGACTTTATTCAAAACAATCCAGAATTGACGGATGAGTTGTTAGATAAGCTTATCATTGCTTACGAGCCTGTTTGGGCGATTGGTACTGGAAAAGTGCCAACGGTGGATGACGTGACCCAAATTCATCGCCACATCAAACAAACGCTGGCAAGCTTTGATTCGCGACTTGCAAGCATTAGCGTGCTTTATGGCGGCAGTGTCAACGCTGACAACGCCGCTGATTTTGCCAAAAGCGAGATGATTGATGGCGCTTTGGTGGGCGGCGCCTCATTAAACGCTGACAGCTTTTTAGCGATTGCTCGCGCCTTTGGTCGCCACAACTAAGCCGTTAAAGCAAAAGTTACTTTTTTATAAGAGGCTTTAATTTTGTCATTGCAATCAGGTACAATGCGCCTAACTATTTTTATTGCTTAGCGGTACCGCTTTTTCGTAATCAAGCGCCAAGCTCGCAACGAGGTTACCATGTTTACATTTATATTGGCTTTGCACATCATCGTTGCCATTGCCATGATTGGGCTGATTTTAATTCAGCATGGCAAAGGCGCGGATGCTGGCGCGTCATTTGGTGCTGGCTCATCAGGAACAGTATTTGGGGCGGCAGGATCTGCTAACTTTTTGACGCGAGCCACCGCCGTTTTGACCGCCATCTTTTTTGTTACCAGTATGACTTTAGCGGTTCACGCAAGAAAGCAAGCTGAAGATCAGTTTCGCTTAGATGGTCCAAGTGCCCCTGTTTCCGCACCGCAAAACCCAAGACCGTTGACTCAAAATCCGCAGTAAGCGCCTTTGCAATCCGCTTTGGCAAAAAAGTTTAGCTTTTGCGCGGCAATTAGCGGCTTAGGGCTTGCTATTTTAGCAGTGACGTCTTACAATGCCTTCCTACTTTTTAGTAGTGATGCTAAAAGTACTGCGATTGTGGTGGAATTGGTAGACACGCTATCTTGAGGGGGTAGTGGCGCAAGCTGTGGGGGTTCAAGTCCCCCCAATCGCACCAACCGTTAACAATGATTATATGTGAAGTTGATTATATATTAAGTGACGGTCGTCAAAACGCATCTAATAGTTTTGATTTTAAGAGTTGGCAATAATTATTAAATTTAAACTATTTTATTTTAAATAATGATTGACAAGGTCATAAAAATTATCTATAGTATGCATTCTAAATTGTTGCGGGGTGGAGCAGTCTGGTAGCTCGTCGGGCTCATAACCCGAAGGTCGTTGGTTCAAATCCAGCCCCCGCTACCACTTTTTGAACTGATTGTTCACGATAGTATCAGTTGCGATTAGCCCACCATTATGTTTGTGGGTTTTTTTGTATCTGAAATCAGGGAAATCGTCGAAGCGGTTTGAATTATGCTAAGCTTGCTCAAGCAGCGTTTCATCAGGCAGATCATCACGCTGCCCTTTAAAGTTTTGCAATCCTACCGTTTATTTTAATATTGTTTATTTAATCATAACGACAAACGCTTAATCGTCGTGAAGAGGAACTGACTACGTCATCATGAAGCTTTCGACCAAAGTTGCTGAATTAACCCAAATTATTGCCCCAGCTGTGGCGGCTTGCGATGTGGCGCTGTGGGGAATTGAGTTTGCGCCGCAAGGTCGCAGATCACTTTTGCGCATTTTTATTGAGTGCTTGCCTGACGACAAAGCTGCGGACAAACATGTCACTATTGAAGATTGCGCGGCGGTCAATCATCAAGTCAGCGGTATCCTTGAGGTTCATGATCCGATTGCAGGCGAGTATGTTCTTGAAGTGTCATCGCCTGGGTTTGATCGCTCGTTTTTCTCTGATGATCAGCTTCATGATTATCTTGAACAAACCGTAAGTTTGCGTTTGATTCAAGCTATTGGTTCAGGCGATCAAAAGCGCCGTAAAGTCACGGGCGTGTTAAATAGCATTGATGAGTCAAAGCTGACTTTGACCACTCAAGACGGCGACACGTTTGATGTGTTATTGAGCAATATTGATAAAGCCAATTTGGTTTTTGAAGACAGTTAACTGACCACCTTTAGCTAACGCAAGCTTGAGGTTGATAATAAACCCTAATGCCCAAAGCTTTGGCTTAAATTAAGCGCTTTGGGAGTGATTGACAATAAACGCCCATTAAAAAGGTGAGGATAAGTAGAGCATGAGTCGTGAAATTTTAACGGTCGTTGAAACCGTCAGTAATGAAAAAGGCTTAAATCCTGAGGACATCTTTGAGGCAATAGAAGACGCTTTGGTGGTTTCGACCAAGAAAAAAGTCTATACCGATCAGCCTGAAGTGGCGATCCGCGTTGCCATTGACCGTGCGACCGGTGACTATGACACGTACCGCTATTGGACAGTGGTTGCCGATGAAGATCATGAGATGCCAGCTTGTCAGCTTGCCATCAGCGATCTTGACCCCGATGAGTGGGCAATTGGCGATGTTAAAGAAGAGCAAATCGAGTCGATCGAATTTGGTCGAATTGCGGCAACGCAAGCCAAGCAAGTCATCATCCAAAAGATCCGCGAAGCTGAGCGCGCTTTAGTGGCTGACGCTTTTGAGCCGCGCGTGGGCGAGATGATGTACGGCGAGGTCAAAAAACAAACTCGTGATGGTTATATCATTGATTTGGGTGACAATGCAGAAGGCTATTTGGCGCGCGATCAGATGTTACCTCGTGAGCAACTGCGCGTAAAATCGCGAATTAATGCCATTTTATATCATGTCAATCGTGACAATCGTGGCGCGCAATTATTGCTCTCAAGAACCCATCCTGAAATGCTCTCAGCCCTTATGCAAAAAGAAGTCCCTGAGATTGCTGAAGAAATTATTGAAATCCGTAACGTGGCTCGCCTTCCGGGAACACGCGCCAAAGTATCGGTGAAAACCAATGACAACCGAATCGATCCGGTTGGCGCTTGTATCGGCATGCGTGGCACGCGAATCCAAGCCGTTCAGCAAGAGCTTGATGGCGAGCGCATTGATGTGGTGGTTTGGTCAGATGATCCGGCGCAATATATCATCAGCGCCCTTGAGCCTGCGGATGTCAGCAGCATTATTCTTGATGAAGATGCGCAAACGGCGGATATTATTTTTAGCACCAATGATCAGTTGGCGCGAGCCATTGGTTCTCAAGGTCAAAACGTTCGCTTAGCCTCTGAGCTTACCGGTTACAAGCTCAACATGATGCTTGAGTCTGAATATCAAGAGCGTCAAGAAAGCGAAACCAAAGCCTTTATCGACTTATTTTATGAGCGCTTAGAGGTCGATCACGACTTAGCGCAAGCGTTAGTTGACATTGGTTTTACCAGCATTGAAGAGATTGCTTACGTTCCTGTGGATACCTTTTATGATATCGAAGGCTTGGACGATGACGCCATTGACATGATTCAAGAGCGCGCCAAAGAAGTGGTCATCGCAGACGAGCTGGTTAAACAACAAAATATGAAAGAGCCAAGTCAGGAGCTGCAAGAGTTAGAAGGCATGAGCGTAAGCCTTGCCTACAAACTTGCGCAAAAAGACATCATTACCGTTGATGATTTGGCAGAGCAAGCCGTCTTTGATTTAGAAGATATCGAAGGTTTGGATAGCGAAACAGCAGGGCAGCTCATTATGAAAGCTCGGGAATCATGGTTCGATGAATAGGCGATAGGCGCATATCACTGTCTTTTGGTGATATGTTGATTTGACCGCGCAATCATTTGTAGCCAACAATTGAATTGAACACATAGCAAACAATAGACAGTAGGTGATAATCAATGGCAGATAAAACCGTCAAAGAACTGGCAGAAATGGTCGGCAAAACCGCAAGCGCGCTCAAAAAGCAGCTGGTGGATGCCGGACTGCCTGCTCGCGGGGAGGATGACTTAGTCACCGAACTTGAGCAAGAGAAGTTAGTGACGTATCTTAAACAAAGTCATGGTCAGCAAGAAAAGCGCCGAATTAGCCTAAAAGCTAAAACGACCAGCACCGCGCGCGTGACCGGCTCCTCTGGCAAATCAAAAAGCGTTAACGTTGAAGTTCGCAAGAAAAAAGTTTTTGAAAAGCCAGATCCTGAAAAAATGGCGCAAGAGCTTGCTGCGCGTGAAAAAACCTTGGCAGAAGCCCAAGAGCGCGCTACCCGCGAAGCAGAAGAAAAAGCAGTTGCCAAAAAACAAGCCGAAGAGCGTCAAGCGGCAACGCTTGCTGCCATGCGAGCAAGCTTTGGTGGCGGTAAAGGCAGCAGCGGCAAAAGCGATGAGTCTTTAACCTCATCGGTGGTGGTCAAAAAAGGCAGCAAAGCAGCAATTGAAATTAAAGCCAAAGAAAAAGAGAAAGAAAAGAAAAAAGTCGCGGTCGTCAAATCTAAAGTTGAAACTGAAGCTGAGCGTAAAGCTCGCGCTGCGATTGAAGCTGAAGAAGAGCGTTTGCGTCAAATCGAAGCTGAAAACCGCCGCATTCAAGCAGAAGAGGCGCAAAAACGCACCCTTGAGCAAATGCGCAAAATGGCAGGAAAGTACACCGATCGTGAGCCTGTCACTGAAGTTCGCCGCGATGAGCCGTTGGCAGAAGGTTTGGTAGGGGCGGCTCTTGAAGAGTCGTTTGAAAAAGAGCGCCGCGAAATCAAACGCGGTGCCAGCACCACCCCTGCTCGCGGTCGCCGCCGTAAAAACCAAGAAGAGCGTGAAATGAAAAACCGTAAAAACGGTTTACGCTCGGCTCAAGCGGCTCAGCACAAGTTTGAAATGCCCGTTGAAAAAATCGTTCACGATGTTGAAATTGGCGAGCAAATCGTTGTTTCTGACTTGGCTCAAAAAATGGCGGTTAAAGTTCGCGAAGTGATCAAATTGCTTATGAAAATGGGCGAAATGGTTCGCGAATCAGACAGCATTGATCAAGCTACCGCAAGCTTAATCGTTGAAGAAATGGGTCACAACCCAATCTTGGTCAGCGATACTAAAGTTGAAGATGAGCTTCATGAAGACGTCGATGAGCGCAGCAGTAACGTTCAAGCAAGACCGCCTGTGGTCACTATTATGGGTCACGTTGACCATGGTAAAACCTCGCTTCTTGATAAAATTCGCACCACCAAAGTGGCAATTGGAGAAGCAGGCGGGATCACTCAGCATATCGGTGCGTACCATGTGACCACCGATCGCGGCGTGATTACCTTCCTTGACACCCCAGGTCACGCGGCATTTAGTGCCATGCGATCGCGCGGTGCTCAAGCAACCGACATTGTTGTACTGGTCGTTGCCGCTGACGATGGCATGATGCCACAAACTGAAGAAGCCATCGATCATGCTCGCGCTGCGGGAACGCCACTGATTGTTGCTATTAACAAAATGGATAAACCAGCAGCTGATCCTGATCGCGTTTTAAATGAGCTGACCACCAAAGGTGTTGTTACCGAAGAGTGGGGCGGCGATACCCCGGTTGCCAAAATTTCAGCAAAAACTGGCGAAGGGATCGACGAATTACTCGAATACATCAGCATCCAAGCTGAATTGATGGAGCTTGAAGCCCCATTAGATGGTGCCGCTCAAGGCGTGGTTATTGAGTCGAAGCTTGAAAAAGGTCGCGGCGCTGTCGTGAGTGTCTTGGTCAAAAAAGGCACGCTCAAACAAGGCGACTTGGTACTAGCAGGCGAGCATTACGGTAAAGTTCGTGCCATGACCGATGAAAATGGTCAGCGCATTAAGTCGGCAGGACCGTCCATTCCCGTTGAGATTTTAGGACTTCCTGAAACTCCAGCTGCCGGAAGCGAGTTCTTAGTTGTTACCGATGAGAAAAAAGCGCGCGAGGTTGCTGACTTTAGAACCAACCGTGAGCGTGAGCAGCAGCTTGAGCGCCAAAACAAAATGCGCCTTGAAAATATGTTTGAGCAAATGGGACAAGGCGAAGTGTCGTTCTTAAACATTGTGCTAAAAACAGACGTTCGCGGCTCATTAGAGGCGCTGCTTGCCGCCCTCAACGAGCTGTCAACCGATGAAGTTAAAGTTCGCGTGATCAGCTCAGGCGTCGGTCCTATTTCAGAGTCGGATGTGACCCTTGCGGAATCTAGTGAAGCGGTACTGTTAGGCTTTAACGTTCGTGCCGATGGCGCTGCCCGTAAAAAAGCAGATTCAGCCAACCTTGATATTCGCTACTATAGCGTGATCTATGGCTTGATTGATGATGTCAAAGCGGCGATGAGTGGTATGCTTGCGCCAGAGCACCGCGAAAAAATCTTGGGCATCGCTGACGTTCGTGACGTGTTCCGTTCAAGCAAATTTGGCGCAGCAGCGGGCTGTATGGTGGTTGAAGGTACGATTTATCGCAATAAGCCTATTCGCGTACTTCGTGATGACCAAGTGATCTTTACCGGTCAGTTGCAATCACTGCGCCGCTTTAAAGACGATGTCAATGAAGTTCGCACCGGCATGGAATGTGGTCTTGCCGTTCGCGGTTATGACGTTGAAGTCGGCGATAAAATCGAAGTCTTTGAAATCCAAGAAGTTGAACGCACCATTTAATTACCGTTCGGCTGAAAGTTTGGAATATATTTCTTAATTTGCCGAAAAAAAGGTCTATCAGGATAATTCTGTTAGACCTTTTTTAACTTATTACTACCGATTTTTAGCACTTTTTTAAATGTTATCATTGAGCTTTTTATCATAAATCCTTGATGATAATTACAGGACAATATTATGAACCAACGCTTACAGCGCTTAGCGGATCAAATTCAGCGCGATCTTGCCGTCTTAATCCGCGATGAAGTGAATGACCCAAGATTGACCGGATTTGTCACCATCTCAGGCGTCAAAGTCAGCCCAGATTTGGGCTATGCCGACATTTATGTGACCATCATGGAGCCTGAAATGAATGACGCCATGACCAAAAACAGCCATGAGCAAAGCTTACAAGTGCTTAATAAAGCCGCTGGATTTTTGCGAACTGCGCTGAGCCACAGCTTAAAAACACGAACGACACCAAGACTGCGCTTTCATTACGACGAAGTCACCGCTCGCGGCAATTATATGATGGCGCTGATCAACCAAGCCGTCAGCAAAACTGAGCAAAACGAAACCGATAGTGATGAGAGCGCTCAGTAATATGGGCAACTCTCATGCAAATCAGGCAACTGCCAAGTCAGCCAAAGCTTTCAAACAAAAAGTTTCGGGCGTCATTTTAATTGATAAGCCCATTGGCATGACCTCGCAGCAAGTGGTTTCCAAAGTTAAGTATTTACTTAAATCAGATCACTTTGATAGCAAAAAAGCCGGTCATACCGGAACGCTTGACCCCATGGCAACGGGGCTGTTGCCCATTTGCTTGGGCGAGGCAACCAAATTTAGCCATTATCAGCTTGATGCTGATAAGACGTACCAAGCAACCGTTTTGCTTGGTAGCCAAACGGATACTGGCGATGCCGATGGTCAAATTATTGCCACCCAAAGCCTCCCCAATATCACGGATGATCTGCTTGCACAAGTTTGCCAGCGCTTTTTAGGCGAGCAATTGCAAACGCCGCCCATGTATTCAGCGCTTAAAAAAGACGGCAAAAAGCTGTATGAGCTTGCCCGTCAAGGCATTGAAATTGATCGTCCGTCGCGCCCCATCACCATTAAAGCGCTTGAACTGTCCCTCATTGCTCCTGATAAATTGCAACTGATCGTCACTTGTAGTAAAGGTACTTATGTTCGCGTTTTGGGCGAAGATATTGCCAAAGCTTTGGGAACGCTTGGTCATTTGACCCAACTTCGCCGCCTACAAGTTGGTCAATTTGACATCACTCATGCCCTAACTTTGCCGCAGCTTGAAGCGTTAGAGCACAGCGCTCGGATAGCGCAGCTATTGCCTATAGACGCCTGCATTGAACTTGATGCTACTTTAGTGTTATCGCCTGAGCAATGCTCGCGGATCCAATTGGGGCAAAGGCTCAATGTCAAATCCCAAATCACGCCTGAGATTGCAAGCCTCATTCAAAACAGTCGCGACGAGCTGACCGATATTAAGCTGATTTCTGAAACTGGTCTATTTTTAGGGCTTGGCAGCATTGAAAGCTCGGGTCGACTGCAACCTAAGAAGCTTATTAATCTATCTTAGCTGACCGCTTTACGTTGTTATCACACAAATCACACTTCGCTACATTTTATTGCAGGTTTCACCTATAGTGACTCCTGATTTTTTTATACAATTTTTATTGCTGTCTGAAAATAACAATAAAAAATAATAAAAAAATTTAAAATTAACAAGAATAAAAAATTATTATAAAAATAAGATAACTATAAAATTAAACTATTAATAACTATAAAGATATTAGAATAATTACAGACTTAGAACTAAATTTAGAAATTTAAAATTAAGTTTGAAAATAAAAATTTATTTTTAATAATCGAAAATTTTAATAAATAAAAAGAGGTCTTATGAAAACTATTGCGTTTTTACTCGATAATAACTTTGAACAGGCTGAATATGAAGATGTTAATAATCAGCTTAAAAACAAAGGTTATAAAACCGTCTTAATTACTACAAATGATGATAAGCTAGTTCAAGCTCGCAAACATGATGTCGAAAAAGGTGATACTTTTACTGCCGATTTGTTTGCTAAAGATGCTGATCCAAGCGATTACGATGCCCTTGTTTTACCCGGTGGTACAGTGAATGCTGATAATCTTCGTGGAAATAACGACGCTCATCGAATCATTAAAGCCTTTAATGAGAGCAATAGACCATTAGCTGCGATTTGTCATGCGCCTTGGGCATTGATTAATACAGGAATTGCAAAAGGTAAAACGCTGACCGCCTATCAGACCTTGCAAACCGATTTAGAAAATGCGGGTGCGACCTTTGTTGATAAAACGGTTCAGGTTGATGGTCATCTGATCACTTCAAGAAATCCAGATGATATTAAAAACTTCGTCAATGCAATTGATGAGATGCTAAAAAAGAGCTAAAGAACAAGATAACCTATCAATATAGCTCATAACTATCATATCTTCTAAAGCTTATAATTAATAAGGAAAATAATAATGTCAAATCCTAATCCGAATAATACTGAGCTTGAGCAACAACAGTCAAAATCAGAAGTAGCTTCACTAGAAAACCAAGTTGAAGGCAATTACTCTGATAAGCTAAAATCAGAAGCTCAAGCGGCTGACGGCATTGCAAAAAATCTTGAGCAAGCTGAAGATAAAAAATAATTGGTCTTTATCAACTTAATATCTAAAAGCTAATATTTAAAAGAGACTTAAAAAATAGATAAAACATAATCATGAGGCTAATATGGATACTCAAAAAAGCGATCTAGATCAAGAAGAGCAAACCATTGATAAATTAGCAAATGACATTCAACCTGCTGAAGATGGCGAACCAAAAAGTCCCGCTGAGGCAACAACCGTACCTTTACAAGGTGATGAGCTTGGAAAAAATGCTAACGGAGATGGTTACTCAAAATCTTAAAATTTAGCTTATCAATCAATTGATAGATGATATTTTTAATAAAAACTGCTGTTTGTTCAGCAGTTTTTTGCTATAATTTAGCGCTTAAATCAGTCGCTCTGATTTATTCTATGATCTTATAGAGGCTACACTGGTTCGACTCTAGTAATGCAGGGTCGATCTGAATGTTGCCTTATTGATTGTTTTTAACAGATATCCATTTTGATATCTTTAGCATTGCCGGAGACTATTATGCTAACCAATACTGACCGCCAACAAATCATCGCTCAATACCAACGCGGCGAAAATGATACCGGATCTCCTGAAGTTCAAGTCGCTTTATTAAGCGCTCGCATCAACGATTTGCAAGACCATTTTAAAGAACACAAAGCGGACCATCATAGCCGCCGTGGTTTGATCAGAATGGTTAACCAACGCCGCAAATTGCTTGACTACTTAAAGCGTAAAGATTTGGGTCGTTATACCACGATCATCAGCCAGTTAGGACTACGCCGCTAATCTATCAGCTTGCTTTGCTTTTAAAGCAACTGGTTTGCTAATGCTGATATTAGGTGATGTGGTATTAACTTTTGGTAGTTGAAAAACGGTGTGAGGCTTCACGCCGTTTTTTTATGTCAGAAGGTTATTTGTAATTTATTGGTCATAGCCACGAAATCTCTGTAAAATAAACGCGCGAACCGTGGTTTTAATGAATATAGACGCTGATACGCCTTTAATAGTTGGGCAAAAGCGCCATTATAGCGCTTTGATTGTAATCAATAGGGCAAAATAAATTAAATCAGCCGATAAAAGCGCGCGTTATGATCGCAAAGTTAACTTGGATCAGCGTATTAAATTATAGAAAACTGAGAATCTGCAATTTACCAATTATGGTCAAGCGCTTGATTCACCCTTTTTATGAGTGAGATCGCCACAGGAGCGGCTCTGCTTATCGTCAATAATTATTAGGACATGTTTATGACAAATTCTTCAATGTTTCAAACCGTGACGCGTGAGTTTCAATACGGCGACCAAAAAGTCGTATTAGAGACCGGTCGCATTGCCCGCCAAGCTTACTCAGTTATGGTTCATATGGGCGGTATTTCAGTCCTTGTGGCAGCTGTCGTCAAAGCGGACGCCAAAGAAGATCAAAACTTTTTCCCATTGACCGTAAACTATCAAGAAAAAATGTACGCGGCAGGTAAAATTCCCGGTGCTTATGGCAAGCGCGAAGGTCGTGCCAGCGAGTTTGAAACGCTGACCTCACGCTTGATTGACCGTCCGATCCGCCCATTGTTCCCTGAAGGCTACGTGAATGAGATTCAAATTACGGCAACCGTAATGTCCTCTGACAAAACCCATCACGCCGATATCGCGGCAATGATTGGCGCGTCAGCAGCGCTTGCAATTTCTGATGCCCCATTTAATGGTCCTATTGGCGCGGCGCGAGTCGGCTTTATCAATGGCGAGTACGTCTTAAACCCAAGCCTTGAGCAGCTAAAAGTCAGCGATCTTGATTTGGTCGTTGCCGGAACCAAATCTGCGGTATTGATGGTCGAGTCTGAAGCCCGCGAATTGTCAGAAGACCAAATGCTTGGCGCGGTGCTTTATGGTCACGAGCAGCAGCAAATCGTCATTGACCAGATCGTCTCGTTTGCCGAAGAGGCAGGCGTTGCCAAGCAAAACTTTAGCGCCCCTGAACAAAATCAAGACTTGGTGACTCAAATGAAGTCGCAGTTTGGCGATCAAGTGGCTGATGCTTATACCATCACCAACAAGCAAGAGCGCTATGCCAAGCTTGACGACATCAAAGATGCGATGATTGCTGCGCTTGCTGGCGACAGTGAAGCCGAAGGCTACAGCGATAAAGTGAGTGAGTTAAAAGAGCTTTATGGTGAGTTAAAATACCGCACGGTTCGTGACAATATTTTATCTGGAAAGCCGCGAATTGACGGTCGCGATTTAGAAACTGTTCGTGCCCTTGATATCCAAGTTGGCGTCTTGCCGTATACCCATGGCTCAGCGCTATTTACTCGCGGTGAAACCCAAGCTTTAGTTACCACAACCTTGGGTAACAGCCGTGATGTCAACATGATTGACTCGCTTGCTGGCACCATCCGTGATCATTTCATGCTGCATTATAACTTCCCGCAGTTCTCTGTTGGTGAAACGGGCCGTGAAGGTGCACCAAAACGCCGCGAAATCGGTCATGGTCGCTTGGCTCGCCGCGGCGTTCAAGCTATGCTTCCTGACAGCGAGCGCTTCCCGTACGTTATCCGCGTGGTGTCTGAGATTACCGAATCAAACGGTTCTTCATCAATGGCATCAGTTTGTGGTGCAAGCCTTGCCTTGATGGATGCCGGCGTGCCTTTAAAAGCCCCTGTTGCTGGTATTGCCATGGGTCTCGTTAAAGAAGGTGAGCGCTTTGCCGTGTTATCGGACATTTTGGGCGATGAAGACCACTTAGGCGATATGGACTTTAAAGTTGCCGGAACCAAAGACGGCATCACCGCGCTGCAAATGGATATTAAAATCGAAGGCATTAACGCTGACATCATGGAGCAAGCCCTCAAGCAAGCCCATGCTGGTCGAATCCATATCCTAAATGCGATGAACGAAGTATTGCCAGCCAGCCGAACTGAAATCAACGCTCATGCGCCAAACTACGCGGTCATTGAAATCAATCCTGAAAAAATCCGTGACGTGATTGGTAAAGGCGGCGCCACCATCCGTCAATTGACTGAAGAAACTGGCGCGGTCATCGACATTGATGATGCTGGAACCATCCGTATTTTTGGTGAAAATAAAGCGGCAACCAAAGCGGCGATTGGTCAAATCGAAGCGCTAACAGCAGAAGTTGAAGTTGGCAAAACCTACGAAGGCACGGTCGCTCGTATCGTTGACTTTGGTGCGTTTGTCAACATCTTGCCAAATACCGATGGCTTGGTTCACATCTCGCAAATCGCCGAAGAGCGCGTTGAAAACGTCTCTGACTACCTAAAAGAAGGTCAATCGGTCAAAGTCTTAGTTCAAGACGTCGATAACCGTGGTCGCATTAAGCTGACCATGAAAGGTCTTGAGCAAAACTAAGCGTTAATTTTTGATCATCACTTTAATAATAAAAAAACCGTCTAACTTTAGGCGGTTTTTTTGTGATTCATTTTTTTATGATAAATAGTTGAAAGCTATTGCCTCGCTTCCATACTTTTTGGTAAATGCAGCATTGATTGCAATTTAGGGATTTGGCTTAACTCGTTTGTGAGTAGTGGCAAGGTGGTATGTTGCCAATCAAGCGGCAGCCTTGAGGTTTGTTTGGCATCTAGGCGTTTTTCATTAGTAAAAATTAGCGGTCGGGTGAGTAGGGCAAGCTTTCTTATACCTTGATAGCGAACGAGCGGTAACAGCTGCTGTTGCAAGTTTTTGATTGCCGCAAAAAGCCACTCTGATCGCGGCGGATGGTACGGATGATCGCTCACCACCAAATTAGCAATAAATCGCGGCTGATTGCCATTAGAGCTTGCAGTCAATCCCGATTGCTCAAGCTCGCGCTTGTAAAGCAGGCAGCTTCCCGCTTTGAGCTCGCCGCTTTGGCAAGCCCTGCGATAGCGCTTATAATTGTCCGGATAAAGCGCTTTTGATTTGACCAATACCGCATCTAATAGCAATCCGGCGCTGTTAACCGGCAATACCAAAACTTGCGCGTTGCTCATCAAAATCGGCTCGTGGGTCAGCTGAACTTGGCTCATGGCGGTGAATTATCCCATCATTGTTTTATAACTTATTATCAAATATTAAACTGCCAAGCTTTTATAGCGCTTAAACTACTAAACTATTAATCTATTAAACTATGGCTTAAATTTGACCACCCCTTGCGTTCCTAAGTCGTCAATCAGGCTTTGCAAATTTTCATCATCAGGCTCAGGGCGGTGCTCGCTGTGACCGCATTTCGTACATTCGATAAATTCATCGGGAGTAGGTTCAAAAATTTGCACTTGAACCACCGAATCCATCGATTGGCATTTCGGGCAGCGAACGCCGGCTAAAAATCGGCGTTTTGGGGAGGTTGATTGATAGCGCATCAGCTTGCCTTACTAGCATTTGCCGCGTTAATTTTGGCATCATTGTCAGCTTGATCTGCAAACCCGCTATGGCGAAGTAGTGCCTCAATGTTAGCACTTCTGCCGCGAAAGTTTTCAAAGTTGGTTTTAGCAGGATGGCTGCCGCCAACCGATAAAATACTTTCGCGAAAGGCGTTTCCGGTCGCTGGATTAAAAATCCCTTCTTCTTCAAACTTGCTAAACGCGTCCGCTGATAACAGTTCTGCCCATTTGTAAGAATAATAGCCTGCCGCATATCCCCCAGCGAAAATATGACTAAAACCATTGGCAAAGCGGTTATAATCGGGCGTTGGCAAAATGGCAATATCAGCGCGGACTTGGGTTAATGTCGCTAGAATACCGTCGTAGTCCAAGCCTTGAGCATCGGCATGAATCAGCAAATCAAATAAGGCAAACTCAATTTGGCGCAAGGTCTGCAATCCGCTTTGGAAGTTTTTGGCGGCAAGTAGCGCCTCTAGTTTGTCCTTTGGCAACGGCTCACCGGTGTCAACATGGGCGCTAATGAGCGCAATACCTTCAGCATCCCAAGCCCAGTTTTCCATAAACTGACTTGGCAATTCCACCGCATCCCACTCAACGCCATTGACGCCTGCAACATCACCAACGCTCACTTGCGTTAACAAATGATGCAAGCCGTGACCAAACTCATGGAACAAGGTGGTCACCTCATCATGGGTCAATAGGCTTGGTTTGCCATCAAGCGCGGGCGTAAAGTTAGCCACCATAAAGCAAACGGGAAGCTGATTGTAACTATCCGCCAACTCATATCGCGATTGAAAGCCGCTCATCCAAGCCCCGCCGCGCTTATTATTTCGAGCAAATAAGTCAAAATAAAAGCCGCCAATCAAGCTGTCGTCCGCATCATAAAGCTCATAAAACATCACCTCATCATGCCAACGCGAAACGTCAGATGCCGAATCGCATTGCTGAACGCGGATGCCATATAAGCGCTGAACGATGTTAAATAAGCCATCAATGACTTTTGGTAATGGAAAATAAGGTCGGATGGCTTCTTGCGATAGATTAAAGCTGTTCTGCTTTACTTTTTCTGCCAAATACGCCGTATCCCAAGGCTGAATGTTATCAATGCCAAATTGAGCCGCGCAATCTTGCAATTTTGCCAAATCGGCTTTTGCCGCAGGCGTTGCTTTTGCTGCTAAATCCCGCAAAAACGTTTCAACCTCGGCAACATTTTCCGCCATTTTGGTGGAAAGGGATAGCTCGGCATAATTATCAAAGCCCAAAAGCTGCGCCTTTTGCGAGCGTAATTTTAAAATATTACTCATGATAGGCGCATTATTCAGCGACTCACCTTTGGCATTTTTATGAGCATCAAACTCAGAAGCTCGGGTCACGTAAGCATAATACAGCGCCTCACGAAGCGCGCGATTGTCCGCGTGGGTCATCACTGCCAAATACACCGGAATATTAAGCGTTGCTACATAATAAGGTGTTGGCAAGGCATCGATATCAGCTTGGGTGAGTAATTTGGTGGCAAGGGCATTTTGTTTAAAATTTTCACCAGCATCAGCAAGCAGCGCAAGTCCGCTTTCAGGAATTCCGGTAAGTTCGTCACTACTTAATGGTCGCGAAAACGCTTGAGTCGCGTCCAAAATATGATCAGAAAATGTGGCGGATAGCTGTGATAATTGGCTTTGAATAGCGGCAAATTTTTCTTGATCGTCTTTGGCTAATCCCACGCCTGAGCGCTCAAAACTTTGGATAGCAAGGGTAATGGCGCGCGCCCGAGCCGGATCAAGATTTTCAAAAAATTCTTTATCGGCTGCTACTATTTGGTAGCGATAAAACAGCGGCTTTGACTGACCAACGCGCGTCCCAAACGCAGATAATAAGGGCAGCAGGTCATGATGAGCGCGGCGAATGTCCTCATCACTCATCACGCTATTTAAGTGCGATAAAATGCCCCAATGGCGATCTAAAGCTAAATTTAAATGATCAAAAGCAATGATGTCGGCAAGCGCTTGCTGAGCATCCATGTTGTGACAGGTTTCATCGTTTGATGCTGTGAGATGATCTAAAAATAGATTGGCTTGGTCAATGGCGTCCGTGATCGCTGAGGTTAATGCGCTTGGGGAAGTCGCCGCAAAATCTACCAAATGAAGATTGGGGTCAAATTGAGTCATAACGCTGATTACGTCCTAAAAATGGGTCATTAATGTAGATATATTGGCAGATGCCCTGATTATCAAGGTATCAAAAAGCTTTTGTCAGCGATTGGGATTTAATTAGACCTATTGCCCAACTAAAAACCAGTTACAAAGCGTCACCAATTGCTTGCAAAGCAACCATATAGAGCAGCAAACTATCTTGCTAGCATCAATAAGGATGTCGCAAAAAAGAATGTCGCAAAATCATAATTAAAATTATTCTTCATCCGTTGCGGCGAAAATCTAATGATGATAAGTGTCAGCATTCACTCATAATTTAAAAACGGATAAATTACGTTTAACAATAATAAAAGATAACCAAGGAGCTGAATCGATGAAAGCCACCCTAAAAAGCTTACAAGAATCCAAAGCCAATCCTGCCGTCAGCATTTTTGTGAAAACCCACCGCGAGCATCCCGACAACAGCAAGGATCCCATTGCCTTAAAAAACCAGCTCAAGCTTGCCGAGGAGCGCTTAGCCCAAGAATACGATAAAAAAACGGCATCGGCAGTGCTCGAGCAAATTCGCAAAAAAACGGATGACTTAAACCATAATTATAACTTGGACACTTTAGCGATTTTTGCCAGTCCCGATGATGCCACCCTTATTCGAATGCCGCTTGACACCCAAGAGCGCGTTATCATCTCCGATCGGTTTGCGACCCGCGATTTGATTCGTGACATGGCAAGCGCGGTTCATTATTACACCGTGGTACTGACCCGTGATAAAGCGCGATTGATTGAAGCGGCAAATGATCGCGTCGTTCAAGAGTTTAATGAGAATAGCCTGCGCCAAAACAATATGGAAAATATTAAATTTCCTATTGATAACAATGGCTTGTATACCACAGGGGACGCCGGTTCTGATCGCTCAACCAACAAAGAAAACAGCTACCTGCAAGAGTTTTTTAACCAAGTCGATAAAAGCGTTCAAGAGCTTTGGGGCGAGCAAAAAATGCCATTGGTCGTCGTGGGTGACACTAAAAATATCGGCTACTATAAAGAGGTTTGCGACCGTCCGGACAACATCATCGCCACCGTTTCAAACTTAACCGAGCTTGAAAATGGCAACGCCCAACGCATCATCGATGGCGTTCAAGAAGCAATTGAAGCTTATCGCAGCTCGCTTCACAAAGCGGCAATGGGGGAGATGGATAAAGCTCGCGGTGCCGGAATGCTGCTTACCGACTTGCAAGAAGTTTACCGCGCTGCCTATCAAGGCGCAGGCGAAACGCTTTATGTTCGCCGTGGTTATATTCAACCTGCGAAAGTTGATTCAGAAAAATTAACGCTTACGACCGTGGATGACAATGACCCTACTGATAAAAGCATCAGCGATGATGTGATCGGCGATATCATCGCTCAGGTGACCCAAAGCGGCGGCAAAGCGATCTTTATGCCGCAAGAGTTGATGGCAACGGATCAACCCATTGCACTGATTACCCGTTATTAAAAGTTAAGTTTTATAATAAATAATAAAATGTATTAAGCCGGTTTGTCAGCAAGCCGGCTTCCTTTCTCTTTAATAACGACCATCTTTAACAGTTTAAAAGTGAAAGTTTTTAACCATAAGTTTTTAACAATAAAATTAACCACTTGCTGAGGATGACAGCAATGATTATTCCAAATAACTCGATCGGATTTAAAATAAAAAGCGCTCAAGCCACCGCCACTACGTTACTTCGCGGCGGTCTTGGCAATATGGGAACGCCAACGCCGATTCAGCCTAAAAAAATGCTCGTGCTTTATGAACATGAAGCTTGTCCCTATTCGCGCCGCGTTCGCGAGGTAATGACCCATCTTAACCTTGATTTTGAAAGCCGACCAAGCCCGCATAAAGGTCACGTTTACCGCGATGAGTTAAAAGCGCTTGCTGGCAAGGCGCAAGTGCCTTTTTTGGTTGATGACAATAGCAATGATAAGATTTTGGACTCACAAAAAATTATCGATCATTTATTTAAGCACTATTCAAAAGACGGCAAAACCCCTGAAAAATACCAATCTCATGATGGCGATAATGCAAGCTTGATCAACAAGTCTGCAAGTGTTGCTTCAATGATGCGCGGCGTCAAAGCCGAGCACCCCAAAAAGAACCAAGATCGCGGTCGCCCTGAAAAGCTACTGCACCTTTATGGTTTTGAAGCCAGTCCGTTTTGCCGTTTAGTTCGCGAAAAGTTAAGCGAGCTTGAGGTCGGCTACATCAATCATAACGTTGCCCGCGAGCAGATTGAAGACATTGGCGCGTTTGGAGTTCGCTTAAATTTGGGCGAGTATCAACCAATTAAAGGCGGCAAGCGAGAACGAATTATGAACGAGGTGATGGAAGGCAAGTTGCAATTTCCCTATCTTGTTGACCCCAACACCAACACCAAAATGTTTGAATCCAAAGACATCATTAACTATTTAGATGACACTTATGGCTAACTCGTCTTTAGCAAAATTGCCGTAAAACAGGTAAACTGATTGACCGTACAACTTGATTTAACCCCACGAGATGTAATAGTGACTATGACGCCAGACGCTTTTATTTTGACCAGTTACAACATTCACAAAGGCATGTCGCCGCTCAATCGGCAGGTTAAAATGCAAGGGATTGCCGACGCGCTTCAAGACGTTGGCTCGGATATTTTATGTCTGCAAGAAGTTCAAGGGCAAAATTTGAAGCGCAATCTGCAATACAACGAATACCCAGATCAATCGCAGCACGAATGGTTTGGCGAATATTTAAGCTTTCAAAACAGCTACGGCAAAAACTGTGAGTATGAAAACGGTCATCATGGCAACGCCGTATTAAGCCGGTATCCCTTAGACCCCAAGCACAACGTCAACATCACGGTCAATAAGCTTGAGCAGCGCGGCGTCTTGCACTGCGAAGTTCAGCCGGAAGGTTGGGAGCTTCCTGTAGTCATTCTTTGCGCCCATTTAAACTTGCTTGAGCGCGACCGAATCAAGCAGTACCAAGCCATCAGCGATTATGTCAAGCACACCATTGCCCGTGATCAGCCGCTCGTTTTAGCAGGGGACTTTAACGACTGGAAAAAGCTGTCTTGCGACAAATTGGCGCAAAGCCTTGGCATGACCGAAGCCTTTAAATCGTGCCATGGCAAGCTGCTACCGACCTTTCCGGCAAAACTTCCGGTATTAAGCCTTGATCGGATTTACGTTCGTAATTTGGTCGTGAAAGATGCTTGGGTGCATTCGGGAAAACCGTGGTCAACGTTGTCTGACCATCTGCCCATCAGCGCGCGCTTGGCTCTCGCCTAATGGATCATTAATGTTTTAAAAATAATGGAGAATCTTATGACGATCAATCAAAAGTTGCCAACCGAACAGCACGCGGTAGTCATCACCAAATTTGGCGATCCTGACGTCATGAGCTATCAAGATAATGTGGCTATCCCAAGTTTAAAAGACGGTCAAGTTTTGGTAAAAATTGCTGCCGCTGGCGTGAATCCGGTCGACTATAAAACGCGTCAAGGTAAAGGTTGGGGCGCGGACAAGATTCAACAAGAAAAGTTTGACCAAGGCAGCGGGGCAATTTTAGGCTTTGATTTGGCAGGTGAAGTGGCTGCCAGTCGAAGTGACAAGTTTAACGTTGGGGACAAGGTGGCTGCGCTCAATTTTGATGGCGGCTGCTATAGCGAATTTGCGGCAGTCGCTGACAAATTATTAGCAAAAGTCCCCGAAAATGTTAGCTTAACTCAAGCCGGAGCGCTCCCTTGCGCGGGACAAACCGCGATGCAATTTTTGGACTTTGCCGATATTAAAAAGGGTAGCCACGTGGTCATGAACGCTCCTACTGGCGGCGTGGGTCATATTTTAATTCAACTGTTAACCCAAAAAGCAAAAGAAAATGATTTAAAAGTGACTGTCATTTGTTCCCCTGAAAAATACCAAAAGCTCGATAAGCTCATTGATAAAAATAATTTGGTAGGCTGGATTGATTACACTAAAGACAACGACTTTCCTGAATTAAACGCCGATGTGCTCCTTGATTTGGTTGGTGATGATGCCGGTGTTCAAGCGCTTACCACACTTAAATCCGGCGCTTATGTGTTCGTATTGCCAACCATTTGGGCAGATAAGCTGAAAAAAGCAGGCATGGATAAAAACTTAAGCGTTGAGGGGTTTGCCGTCACCCCAAGCGGCGACAGTATGGCGCAAATTTTACAACAGCTTTCCGATGGTAAAATTAAACTGCACATCGACAAGAAGTTTGCCTTATCGGACGTGATATCTGCTCATAAAACACTTGAACAAGGCGACAGCTTTGGCAAAATCGTCTTGCAGATCAGCGACCAATAATTTAATCCTCATTATCTTATAAAAAGGTGCAATATGACGCGGCTGCAAATGGTAACTTTAATAGCTTGGCTGCTGTTTGTGCCCTATTATTTTTTTATGAAACATTGGGAGCAAACGGTTATTGCACCCATTCGCATTGATTTGTTGCTGATTTATCCAGTGTTAGGACTGCTGACGCTTGCGATTGTCATTCAATGGCTTAAAAGACGTTATCAAAACGGCAACTCAAAGCGCTAATTTTTTAAGCCAAAATCTTGCGAAAAGTTAAGCTGATCCGCCCTGATTGCACTTTTTTAGTTTTTGGGATGCTGTGCTGCCAATAGCTTTGCGTTGCTCCCAGCATCAATAAAACGCTGGCAGGCGGCAATATCACATCGATTTTTTCTTTGGTAACTTTATGCTTAAAGGCTATTTTTCGCGTTGCACCAAAGCTGATACTGGCAATCATCGGTGCGTCGCCCAATTCTTTTTCATTATCAGCATGATAGCCCATGCCATCCTCGCCCGTGGGATAATAGTTAAGCAAGCAGGAATTAAAAAACGGGTCAGCGCTTGGAGTTAATTGTGAGCCAAGTATTTGGTTACTTTGAAGAAATGCCAAAATCTTAACTTCAATTTGCCGCTTAATCTCAAAAACCAAAGGCTGCCAAGCAATTGCCGTTCGCAGATGCCCTGAATAACGATAACCTATATTATCATCGCCCATCCAAACGACTTGTCGGCGGGTGATATGCGTTTTACCAAACATGGTCACCACATCGGATTGCCAAGGCAGCTCGTTGAGTAGGGTTTGATAAATTTCCTCATTACTAAAATCTGGCAAATCAAGCAGCGGCAATAAATAAACCTCGCCATCGTAAGGCAGTAGATTTTTTAAATTAAGCGCAGTCATAACAAGAAGCTTTGATCGTCTTTTAAAATAAGCTTCGCGCAAATTTCCGGCGCTTCCATCGGTAATAAATGCCCAAAGTCATTAAGGGTGATTATTTGTTCATTGCTAATAAAGTGCTGCCAGTTGTTCCGGACTTTTTGGCTCACAAATAAGGTCGGTTTGCCAAGGATTAGGGTAAAAGGGAGTTGTTGTTGCGATAACGCTTTTAGCGCGTCATCAATAAATGGCGTTCCAAAATAATTGGCAAGCTCTTGCTTTGGCTCAAAAATAAGTTGATAGCCGTTATCGGTTTTGGTAAGGCTATGTTCAGCAAAGATTTGCAAATGTTTATCATCAATTCGCCGAAATGCTTTTAATGCTCGTAAATGCGCCAAGTAATCTGCCACGCTTTGCCAATCATTTTGCTTAGCTTGGGTACTTTTAAACGGCTCTTGGGTCATTTTAAGCGCTCGCGGCAATAGGTTATAAACCCAAGTCTGCGCTTTGGTAAAGGTGACCGGCTCAATTAAATACAGCTTTGAAAACAACTCTGGACGTTTGGCGGCAGCAATGGCAGTGGCGGTTGCCCCTTGGGAATGACCCATACCAATGATGGGCTTGTCCTGAGTTTTCTCCAAAAATTCAATTAAAACGTCGGCGTCTTCTTCGCGGGTAAGTTTGTTAGCGGTCGGTTTGTCAAGCCAATAACCACGCAGGGCAAGGGCGGTCAAGTTAACATCAACTTGCAGTCGTTCAAGGAACGGCAGGTAGCAGCCGATTGCAAAACCATTGCCACCATAAAAATGAGAGCTAGGCTTTTTTTGAGCTGAAACATTAGCCGAAAAATCAAAATAACGGGCGTTTTTTCCCGAAATCATCAGGCTTTTTTCAGCATCAAATAACTTATTCATCATTATCGAACTCGTCGCTGTCGCCCAAAAAGCCGCCGCTTTGCCGCTGCCAAAGTCCGGCGTAAACGCCATTTTGGGCAAGCAGTTCATCATGGCTGCCTTGCTCGATGATTTGACCGCGATCCATGACCACCAATCTATCAAGGGCGGCGATGGTCGATAGGCGGTGGGCAATGGCAATCACCGTTTTGCCGGTCATGATGTCATTTAAGCTTTCAGTGATGGCAAATTCAATCTCGGAGTCAAGCGCACTGGTGGCTTCATCAAGCAGCAAAATCGGCGCGTTTTTGAGCATCACGCGGGCAATGGCAATGCGCTGACGCTGACCGCCGGACAGCTTGACGCCGCGCTCGCCAACTTGAGTATCAAGACCGCTGTTGCCTTTGTCATCAAACAAGTCTTTGATAAAGTCCCAAGCTTGGGCTTGTTTAGCGGCGTTGATGATGTCCTCATCAGTAGCATCGGGGCGACCGTAAGCAATATTTTCGCGGATGGTTCGATGAAGCAGGGAAGTATCTTGAGTGACCATGCCGATTTGTTGGCGCAAGGACTCTTGAGTGACGCTGTCGATGGCTTGACCGTCGATGCAAATTTTACCCGAATCAACATCATAAAAGCGCAAGAGTAAATTAACGAGCGTTGATTTTCCGGCGCCCGAGCGACCAACCAAGCCGATTTTTTCGCCGGATTTGATGTTAAGATAAAAATTATCTAACAGCTTTTTGGGGGCAATACCATTGGCTTCATCAATGGCAATACCTTCTAAATCTTTGGCGTCATTGTCGCGCTGATAGCCAAAATCGACATGGTCAAAAGTGATTTGACCGTTTGTGACGACTAACGGCTTGGCATCCGGTTTATCCACGATAGTTTGCGGCGCGGACAGCGTTTTCATGCCGTCTTGAACCGTGCCAATGCTTTCAAACAGGCTTGAGGTTTGCCACATAATCCAATGAGTTAAGCCATTAAGCCTGAGCGCCATTGCGGTTGCTGCGGCAATGGCGCCAACGCCAACCGCGCCTTTTTGCCAAAGATAAATGCCAATCCCAGCCGTCGTTCCCACCAAAATCACGCTAACGATATGGTTTGCCACTTCCAAATAGCTGACCCAGCGCATCTGTGCGTGAACCGTTCCCAAAAATTGTCCCATGGCGTGCTTGGCGTAGCTCAGCTCACGGCGCGAGTGGCTGAACAGTTTGACCGTCATGATGTTGGCGTAAGCGTCGGTCACCCGACCTACCATCAAGGCGCGAGCATCAGCTTGAACGATGGCGGAGCGTTTTAAGCGTGGAATAAAAAACCACATGGTTAAACCAAACAGCACCGTCCAAATGATAAATGGAATGAGTAAAAGACGGTCTAAATTAAATAAAATCACGCCGGTGGTAATAAAATAAACGGTCACATACATCAGCATATCGGTGACCGTCATCACCGTATCACGAACCGCAAGCGCCGTTTGCATCACCTTTGCCGACACCCGACCAGAAAATTCATCTTGATAAAACTGCATCGACTGACCAAGCATGCGCTTATGAAAGTGCCAGCGCATTTGCATCGGGAACACGCCTTGAATCACTTGAAAATGGATTAAGGAGGACAGCGCAATCCAAAATGGACTGACAATCAACACCGCAAGCATCAATAGCAGCATGTCGCCTTTTTCTGCCCAAAGCATGGCAGGCGAGTACGTGCCAAGCCAATCAACCAACTTGCCAATCCAAGCAAACAGCAGCGCCTCATAAATGCCAATGCCTGCCGACAAAATCATAAACAAGAGCAGCCAACCGCGAAGCTCTTTGGTACACGCCCATAAAAAATGCAACAGTCCATGCCGTGGTAGCGGCATCGGGCTGTCAGGAAAGGCGGGAAGGCGGGTCTCAAAAAATCGAAATAAAGCGTTCATAAGCAGTCAAAGCGGTAAGCAGTTTTCAGTTATTATTAACAAGTTAAGGCTATATTTTAGCAAAATATGACCCTCTATCTTGCACTGTAATTGTAATTTGAACGCTCTAGGCATTTTTAGAAAGCACTTTTTTTAGGGACTGGTTCAATATTGAGTCGTTCAATATTAATTAAAAAAATGATTTTAAAATTAAAAATTAAGCAAAAACGTATCTGTGTCACGATAGGCGTTTAAAATAGCAGCGATTTTAAGTGACAAAATAAGGATTGGGTCAATTTATGGGATATTTAGCCATTGCCGTGTGCTGTAGCGTTGCGGTTTCCCTATTATTAAAACTACTTCGCCGTCAACACTTGGACATTCGCCAAACCATTGCCGCAGGATATCCGGTGGCGGTGTTATTGACGCTGTTATTATTAAAACCGGACATTCAGGCAGCAGCCAATCTTGGTAGTGCTTGGGGATTGATTGCCGCACTTGGCATATTATTGCCGTTGGTGTTTGTGATTTTAGGTCGAGCAATTAGCACAGCTGGCATGATTAAAGCCGATGCGGCTCAGCGCTTATCCTTGATTATTCCAATTATTGCGGCAGCCGTGCTTTTTGGTGAGGTGATTTCGCCGATTCGGGCGCTTGGGCTAATTATTGGGTTGATGGCGCTTGCCGCGTTGGTAATAAAAGCGCCAACGGCTGATTTGAGTCATATTTCTAAGGCTCAATTGCAAGCGGCATTATCAAAATTTTCTGCAACGCTTTGGCTGATGGGCGTTTTTTTAGGTTACGGCGTGATTGATGTGCTGTTTAAACAAGTTGCCAAACAAGGGACGGCGTTTCCACTTACGCTTTTTGTCAGCTTTAGCTTAGCGGCGCTATTTTTAGGGGGGTATTTACTCCTACAAAAAACCCAGTGGCAGCCTAAAGCATTACTTTTTGGGCTGGTTTTAGGAGTGCTGAACGTGGGTAATATTTATGCTTATATTCGCGCCCATCAAGTATTATCCGAGTCGCCAAGTATTGTTTTTACCGGAATGAACGTCGGCGTGATTATGGTGGCAACAGGGGTTGGGGCGGTTGTTTTTCATGAAAAATTATCAAAGCTGAATATGTTGGGGCTTATTTTGGCGGTGGTGAGCGCGGCGATTTTATTTTTGTTGTAGCTTTTCTTATTCTTCGTTTTTTATTACTGATTTTGTACGGCAACGTTTGAAACAGGGCAATTTTCACCATTGGATTATAGGAAGGCGCGCCATCTTGTGCTATGGTGGGCGGTGGAAAATAAGTTGAGAAAAATAAGCAATTAAGACCAACCAACAACAAAGGATGACGATAAGATGACAAACGCCGTTTATGAAAAGCAGCTCGAACGTATCAAAACAGGCTCAGGATTTATCGCCGCGCTCGACCAAAGTGGCGGCAGCACGCCCAAAGCGCTTGAAAATTATGGCGTAAGCCAAAGCGACTATAACGATGATGAGGGGATGTTTGACCTTGTTCATGAGATGCGCGCCCGTATTATGACTTGTGATTGCTTTGACAATGAGCGCGTTTTGGGCGCGATTTTGTTTGAAGACACCATGGACCGTGAAGTGAACGGCAAGCCGACCGCCAATTATCTTTGGGAAGATAAAAATATCGTGCCATTTTTAAAGGTGGATAAGGGTCTGGCTGAGCGTATGAACGGCGTTCAAGTGATGCGACCGATTCCAAGCCTTGATTTGCTGCTCGATAAAGCAAAAAACTATCCGGTGTTTGGCACCAAAATGCGCTCGGTGATTTATGAGCCAAGCGTTGATGGTATTGAAATTTTGGTTCAGCAGCAGTTTGACGTGGCAAAGCAGATTTTATCGCAAGGCTTTATGCCAATTGTTGAGCCGGAAGTGGACATCAACAGCGAGAAAAAACACGACTGCGAAGTGATTTTAAAAACAGAAATCTTGCGCAACTTGGACAGCCTTGATGACGACCATCAAGTGATGCTCAAACTGACGTTGCCCGATGAAGCCGGATTTTATCAAGAGTTAATTGACCATCCAAAAGTGGTAAAAGTGGTCGCGCTATCCGGTGGTTATAGCCGAACGGACGCTTGCGAAAAGTTAAAGCAAAACCCTGGAATGATTGCCAGTTTCTCACGCGCCTTTACTGAAGGTTTGAGTAAACAGCAAAGCGACAAAGAATTTGCCGATACCATTAACGCCTCGATTGATGAGATTTATAGCGCATCAAAGGTTTAATTTTTCTAAAAGCTTTGTGATTAAAAAACCCTTACGATAAGAGTAAGGGTTTTTTTATGGTATTAACTATTAAAAAATCAAACTTTCCTTTTTAAACTTCTTTATACAACTGACGACCTTCTGCGTGGTATTTTTCGGTCATCTCTTTCATGCCCTCATCAATCGCCGCCGCGCTTAATCCTGAATTGGCGTCTGTTTCTTTATTATTCAGACCTTTGGCGTACTCACGGACGTTTTGAGTGATTTTCATAGAGCAAAATTTAGGACCGCACATCGAGCAAAAATGCGCCGATTTATGAGCATCTTTTGGCAGCGTTTCATCGTGAAATTCGCGAGCGGTATCAGGGTCAAGTGCCAAATTAAACTGATCGTCCCAACGGAACTCAAAGCGTGCTTTGGACAGCGCATTGTCACGAGCTTGCGCGCCAGGGTGACCTTTTGCCAAGTCCGCTGCATGAGCTGCGATTTTATAAGTGATGATGCCATCTTTCACGTCTTTTTTGTTCGGCAGTCCCAAGTGCTCTTTTGGCGTGACATAGCAAAGCATTGCCGTGCCAAACCAACCAATCATCGCCGCGCCAATGGCACTGGTGATATGGTCATAACCGGGGGCAATGTCGGTGGTTAACGGTCCAAGGGTATAAAACGGGGCATCGCTACAGGTTTCAAGCTGCAGGTCCATGTTTTCTTTAATTCGGTTCATTGCCACGTGACCGGGACCTTCAATCATCACCTGAACGTCATGCTTCCAAGCGATTTGGGTCAGCTCGCCAAGCGTTCGCAGCTCACCAAATTGCGCCTCATCGTTGGCATCTTGCAAGCAGCCTGGGCGCAGACCATCGCCAAGACTAAAGGCGACATCGTACTGCTTCATAATCTCGCAAATGTCTTCAAAATGGGTGTATAAAAAGTTTTCAGTATGGTGCGCCAAACACCACTGCGCCATAATTGAGCCGCCGCGCGAGACAATTCCGGTTAAGCGGTTGGCGGTCATCGGAACGTAGCGCAAAAGGACACCGGCGTGAATGGTGAAATAATCCACGCCTTGCTCGGCTTGCTCAATCAATGTGTCGCGGAAAATCTCCCACGTCAAATCTTCAGCAATCCCATCGACTTTTTCAAGCGCTTGATAAATGGGAACCGTACCAATTGGGACAGGGGAGTTGCGAATCAGCCACTCGCGCGTTTCGTGAATGTGGTTGCCGGTTGACAAGTCCATGATGGTGTCTGCGCCCCAACGCGTCGCCCAAGTCATTTTTGACACTTCCTCATCAATCGACGAGCCAAGCGCTGAGTTGCCGATATTGGCGTTAATTTTTACCAAAAAGTTGCGACCGATAATCATCGGCTCAGATTCTGGGTGGTTGATATTGTTTGGGATAATGGCGCGACCGGCGGCCACCTCATCGCGGACAAATTCAGGGGTGATGATTTTTGGGGTATTGGCGCCAAAGCTTTCGCCGTCGTGCTGACGGGTGTCGGTCAATTCGTGCTGCTTTTGGGTTTCGCGGATGGCAATATATTCCATCTCAGGGGTGATGATGCCTCGGCGAGCGTAGTGCATTTGGGTGACGTTGCCGGCTTTGCCATCGACCAGTTTGGCGCGGCGCGGCTTGTCGATATGAGCAAAGCGCAAATTAGCAGTGGTGATGTCGCGGGCGCGAGCTTGACCGTAATCACTTGATAAGGCATCTAAGCGTTCGGTGTCGCCGCGCTCCTCAATCCAACCTTCGCGAAGCTTTGGCAAGCCGCGGGTTAAGTCAATTTGCGCATTTGGGTCGGTATAAACGCCTGAGGTGTCATAAACGTAAAACGGCGGATTTTGTTCCCAATCGGACTCAGGGGTATCTTGAAGTGGCGTTGGCGATAAGGTGATTTCGCGCATCGGCACTTGAATGTCAGGTCGTGAGCCTTCGAGATATACCTTTTTTGAGGCAGGTAAAATGCGGTGCAAATCACGCGATTCTTCTTCAAAGCGCGCGTCCAAGCTTGATCGGTGAGCAGGGGTTTTGAGCGCGTCGGCTTTTGGGGTCTTTTGCTTGGCAATTGGTGCGTGAATGGTGGGGTTTGAGGTTGTCATAAGAAGCTGTCCTAGCTGATGTCCATAAAAGCAACACCGCCAATGACTGCGGAACGCGCGTTTTTTTGACATTTTTGATAACTTCTTTATAAACATAAAAATTTATAAATATAAAAAAATCAAAAACTGAATATTGCAGCAAATAAGTTAAAAAACTAAGTTTTAAAATCGAGTAGTAAAACTAAGCGTAATAACCTATCTGGCATTTCTGCAAGCCATATTCTGTCAAAAAACCATGCTTAAGACTTCCCTGCGTCGGTGCTAACCGCATCAGGTTCGGCGGGTGTGTCTCAGCGAACGCTCAAATCAATCGTTAAACTTCATGATTTAAACAACCGCACCCCGAGTCTGTCAGTGTTGAAACTTCCCCTATGCTAGCAAACTTCTGCCTTGAATTCTAATACTATTTTGACTTTATCAAGTCAATAGTGCGCTTGCTTATTTTTTAAAGGAGCTGATTTACATTGTCATCAAACTGTCATCAAACCCTCATCAAACTGTCATTAAAGCTTGGCAAAATACCCCGTATTAAAGGACAAGTTTGACCAATTGATGACTTTTAGGAGTAACCATGAGCAAAAATTTTCGCCAATTAACGATAGTTGCCATGATGAGCAGCGCAGTTTTACTCAGTGCTTGTAGTAAAAGTGGTGATAACAATACAGCAGCAAACAATTCGACCCCCGCAGCTACCGAAAATAGCGCGCCAGCTTCAGAAAATACCAGCGTTCCTACGACCAAAAATGACAACATTGCTATGACCATCACCGGTGCTGGAGCGTCGTTTCCGCAGCCGATTTATGCCAAATGGTCTGCCGATTATCACCAAAAAACGGGCGGTCAAATCAACTATCAATCGATTGGCTCTTCAGGTGGCATCAAGCAAATCATCGCAGGAACGGTTGATTTTGGGGCGTCAGATGCGCCAATGACCGTTGAAGAATTAAACACCAACAACTTAATCCAGTTCCCAACGGTGATTGGCGGTGTTGTTCCTGTGGTAAATATCAAAGGCATTGCCGCAGGGGCGCTCAAGCTTGATGGCAAAACGCTTGCGGATATTTATTTAGGCAACATTAAAAAGTGGAATGATCCTGCCATCACAAAATTAAACCCTGATTTAACTTTGCCAGATGCGGCCATCACCACCGTATTTCGCTCGGATGGCTCAGGGACGACCTTTAACTTTACCGATTATTTAGCAAAAGTTTCCCCCGATTGGCAAAGTAAAGTTGGCGTGGACAAGTCAGTGAATTGGCCAACTGCCGATCGCGGCGCGGCTGGAAAAGGCAATGAGGGCGTGGCAAGTTATGTCAGCCGAATGGACAACTCAATCGGTTATGTCGAATACGCCTTTGCCAAACAAAATAATATGGCACACGTGGCGCTTAAAAATGCGGCGGGAAATATCGTTCAGCCGTCAACCGAAAGCTTTGCGGCGGCAGGGGACATTGATTGGTCACAGCAAGCCGGATTTTATAAAGTTATTACCAACGCTGAAACCGCAAACGCTTGGCCAATTGCGGCGGCAACCTTTATTTTGGTGAACAAAACGCCCAAAGATGCCAAACAAGCCGCCGGTGTTCTTGCCTTTTTCAACTGGGCATTTGATGAGGGCGATAAAGAAGCCTTAGCGCTTGATTATGTACCGTTCTCAGACACCGCCGTGGCACTATTTAAAGACAGCTGGAAGCAAGTGGTTGATAAAGATGGCAAGCCCGTTTTTCAGCCAAAATAAGTCTTAAAGCAAATTGCTCCCATTTAAAAATTGCGCCCATTAAAAAATCGCCAAATAAGTGCCCAAAACAGATCAAGGTTAGGATAAAACGATGGCAAGCATGGATCAAGCAAGCTTAAAACTGCATCAAAAATTGCGTAAGCAGCAGCGATTAGATGCGCTGTTTGTTGGCATTACTAAGCTTGCCGCGCTGACCGTTTTGGCAAGTTTGGGGGCGATTTTGGTCTCGCTTGTGGTTGGGGCTTGGCCAAGCATTCAGACATTTGGGTTAACGTTTTATATCAGCAATCATTGGGATCCGGTGGCAGGGGAGTTTGGCGCGCTTGCGCCCATTTATGGGACGCTTGTGACCTCCATCATGGCGCTGGTGATCGCCGTTCCCATCAGCTTTGGTATTGCGATGTTTTTAACCGAGCTTTGCCCAAAGGCGCTTAAAAAGCCTTTGGGAATTGCCATTGAGCTGCTTGCTGGTATTCCTTCTATCATTTATGGCATGTGGGGCTTGTTTGTGTTTGCGCCGTTTTTTGGCAACCACATTCAGCCTTGGTTAACTGAACATTTAGGCGATTTGCCTATCCTTGGCAAGCTGTTTGTCGGTGCGCCGATGGGGATTGGGCTGTTTTGCGCGGCGCTTGTTTTGGCAATTATGATTATCCCCTTTATTGCTGCCACCATGCGCGATGTGTTTTTGGTGGTGCCAACGCTGCTTAAAGAGTCGGCGTATGGCATGGGGGCAACTACTTGGGAGGTGATGACCAAAGTGGTGTTGCCGTATACCAAATCAGGCGTCGCAGGTGGGGTGATTTTGGGACTTGGTCGCGCGCTTGGTGAGACGATGGCGGTCACCTTTTTGATTGGCAATACCTTTAATATCAGCCCAAGTTTGTTTGCCTCAGGCGTTTCCATTACCTCAGCTTTGGCGAACGAGTTTGCAGAAGCTGCAACGCCGCTGCATTTATCGGCGCTACTCAATTTGGGACTGGTACTGTTCTTAATTACCTTTTTGGTACTGGCGTGTTCGCGGTTATTAATTGGTCATTTGGACAAGCGGGCAGGACAGTAGTTGTCAAAATAATGAGCGTTAAAACGAAGCGTTTAAGGTTACCGCCATTTTATTATCAAGTAAGCTATTTGAGTTTTTAGGATTGACATTATGACCACCATGAGCGCCACCAATAAGCCCATGCAAGCCCCACGAGTGTTTAACCAAAGCCGCTATCGCAAGCGTCAATGGCGCAACCAAATCGGCTTGGGATTTGCCATTTTTGCGATGGCATTTGGCTTGTTTTGGCTCGGTTGGATTTTGTGGACGCTGGTCAGTCATGGCATCACCGGACTTATTGAGATGCCCATTTTTACCCAAGATACGCCGCCGCCGATGAGCGCCGGTGGTCTTAAAAACGCCATTGTCGGCTCAATCATGATTTCAGGGGCAGGGCTATTTATTGGTGCGCCGATTGGACTGCTTGCAGGGATTTATTTGGCAGAATTTTCAGCAAACAGCCGCCTTGCTCAAGTGATCCGCTTTTTAAATGACATTTTGCTGTCCGCGCCCTCCATCGTCATCGGTTTGTTTGTTTATGCGTTGATGGTCAAAAATGCCAGTTTTTCAGGTTGGGCAGGAGCGGTAGCTTTGGCGCTGATTGTGATTCCGGTGGTGGTTCGAACGACCGAAAATATGCTGCTGCTCATTCCAAACGCGCTTCGCGAGGCGGCATTTGCTCTAGGGACGCCCAAATGGAAGCTGGTGCTTCAAGTCACCATGAAAGCGGCGCGAGCAGGGCTGTTAACCGGAATTTTACTTGCCTTTGCTCGAATTACTGGCGAAACCGCGCCCTTGCTATTTACCGCACTAAACAATCAGTATTTTAGCCTAGATATGGGTCAAGCGATGGGCAACCTTCCTAATACCATTTATCAGTTTGCCATGAGCCCTTATGACAACTGGCACGCGCTGGCATGGTCGGCGGCATTGCTCATTACCTTAAGCGTTTTGGTGTTGAACCTTCTCGCGCGCTATATCGGTACCAAAGATTTGCATTAATAAATTCGCATCAATTTTAACAAGGCTATTGTCATGACCAAAACCCTTAAAAAACCGCGCCATAAGACGATGTTTAACCAATTTGAAAAAGCTGACCAAACCTCAGCAACAGCGCCTGTTATAGGTGCAGCCTCCAACCAACCGCTCAATATCGCGCAAATGCTCACCCGAGCGGATTCAGCGTCAATGCTTGATGCGGTCACAACAGCCAAAATCAAAGTCCGCGAACTAAATTTTTATTATGGCAAGTTTCATGCGCTAAAAAATATCGATTTGGACATCGCAGATAAAAAAGTCACCGCCTTTATTGGACCCTCAGGCTGCGGTAAATCAACGCTGTTGCGAAGCTTTAACCGAATGTTTGACTTGTACCCAAATATGAAAGCGGAAGGTCAGATTTATCTAGATGACTTAGACGTTTTGGCAAAATCAACGGACGTCAATTTGCTGCGATCGCGCGTTGGCATGGTATTTCAAAAGCCCACGCCATTTCCAATGTCGATTTTTGACAATGTGGCGTTTGGCGTTCGCCTTTATGAAGCGCTCAGCAAAGCCGAGCTTGCCGATCGCGTTGAATGGGCGCTTAAAAAAGCTGCGCTTTGGAACGAAGTTAAAGACAAATTAACCGCCTCAGGATTGTCCTTATCCGGCGGTCAGCAGCAGCGGCTTTGTATCGCGCGCGCGGTCGCCACCCGACCTGAAGTGCTGCTGCTTGATGAGCCAACCTCAGCCCTTGATCCGATTTCAACGGGCGCAATTGAAGACTTGATTGAGGATTTAAAGCAAGATTACACCATTGCCATCGTCACCCACAATATGCAGCAAGCCGCGCGAATCTCTGATGTCACCGCTTATATGTATTTAGGCGATTTAGTTGAAGTTGGCGCCACCGACCAGATTTTTACCAGTCCGCAGCAGCAGGCCACCGAAGATTATATTACCGGTCGCTATGGCTGATCAAAAACATAAGGGCAATTTTTTAAGTTAAAGCGCTTATTTTAAGATAGTTTTAGGCAGCTTTTTCAATAACATTTAGACCACTTTTTCGTTAGGTAACATCGCCATGCCGCAATCTTCACCGCACATTTCGCGCCGTTTTGACCAAGATTTAACCGAAGCCTCCAAGCTGTTTTTAAAAATGGGGCAATCGACAAGCGAGATGGTCACCTTTGCCATGCGCGCCTTGGTTGAGGGCGATTTTGCCTTAGCTGAACAAGTGATAGCAGAAGATAATGCCATCAATCAATTAGAGATGCTCATTGATGAGCGCATTTTGCTGCTGCTTGCCAAACGCCAGCCAGCAGCTCGCGATTTGCGCTTAGTGGTCGCGATTAGCAAAGGCGTCGTTGATATTGAGCGCATTGGGGATGAAGCCGTAAAAATTGCCCAAATGGCGCAAAAAGTCATCATGGAGGCGCATTCGTATTGCCATCAAGAAGTTTGGCAATTGAGCAATCAAGTTCGCCTCATGCTCAACTCCGCCCTGATTGCTTTTGAATCGCAAGACGCCAAAGCGGCGTTTTCAATCTTGCAAAGCGCTTGCGACGTTGATTTTGAATACCAATCGGCAACTCGCGCTTTGATGACCTATGTCATGGCGGACGCGCGAACCATCAGCCAAGTCATTCATTTGATGTGGGTGCTGCGAGCGCTTGAGCGCATCGGCGACCACGCCCGCAATATTGCTGAGCTGATCATCTATATCCGCTCTGGAACCGATGTTCGCCATAGCGATTTTGCGACCGTTCAAAGCGCGATTGAAAACAGCCTCACCGAATCGCAAGACGCCCCAGAAAATCAGCCGATCGTCAAGCAAGACTAACGCTAGCCTTTATTTTCAGGCGTCCAACCTTGAGGACGCTCATAATCTTCGTTGTCCAAAAATTTATTGCGCTGCTCAGTCAAAAACTTTTTGGCTTCAGGGTCCATCATGCTTAAATGGTTTTCGTTAATCAGCATGGTTTGGTGCTCAAGCCATTCTTTCCAAGCTTTATCCGAAACGGTATCTTGAATTTCACGACCAAGCTTATTGGGAAATGGCGGATGTGCCATTTTTGGCAAATCTTGATGATATTTTCGGCAAAATACTAAATTGGCTTTGGGATCAAAAGTTTCGGTCATGACCGTGTTCCTTATTATCACTTAGATCAAAATAAATTCTCAGTTATCATAGCAAATGGCACGGAACTTGGGCAAAAAAGAAGCCTTGAAAAAAAGGTTTAAAAAAACTGGTTTTAAAATTAAGGCAAAAAAATACCCACGATAGCGCAGGTACTTTTGTTTTAATTAAATGACCAAAATGAAATGACCAATTATGCAAATTGTTCTAAGCGTTTGCGACCGCGCTCAATAGCTTGCTTGACTTGGTTTGGTGCAGTTCCGCCCAAATGGTCACGAGCAGCAAGCGAGCCTTCTAGGGTTAAATAATCAAACACATCTTCGCCAATGGCATCACTAAACTGCTGCAACTGCTGAAGCGACAACTCACTTAAATCGACACCTTCACGGATTGCCAAAGCGACGGCATTGCCAACCACCTCATGAGCATCGCGGAACGCCACCCCACGGCGAACTAAATAATCTGCCAAATCGGTGGCGGTGGCATAGCCTTTCATGGTGGCAGCGCGCATGTTATCCGCGTTTGGGGTGATGTTTGGTAGCATATCAGCAAATGCCAAAAGCGATCCAGTTAAGGTATCCACGCAATCAAACAACGGCTCTTTGTCTTCTTGGTTGTCTTTATTATAAGCCAGCGGCTGATTTTTCATGAGCGTTAACAGCGTGGTCAATTGACCAAATACGCGCGCCGCTTTGCCGCGAACCAACTCTGGAACGTCAGGATTTTTCTTTTGCGGCATGATGGACGATCCGGTACAAAAGCGGTCAGGGATTTGTACAAAGCCAAATTGAGCGCTCATCCAAAGGATAATCTCCTCACTCATCCGCGATAAATGCATCATCAAAATGGATGCCGCTGAGGTAAATTCAATGGCAAAATCACGGTCAGATACCGCATCTAGCGAGTTTTGGCAAATGCCTTCAAAACCAAGTAATTCGGCAGTAATGGTGCGATCAATCGGGAAGGTCGTTCCGGCAAGCGCGGCGCTACCAAGCGGCATCTGATTGATCCGGCGGCGAGCATCAATCAAGCGCTCAGTATCGCGACCTAGCATTTCAAACCAAGCCATCACGTGATGACCAAAGCTGACCGGCTGCGCGGTTTGCAGGTGAGTAAATCCGGGCATAATGGTCTCGGTATGCTTTGCCGCCAAATCTAACAAGCCACTTTGCAATTTAATCAATAGCGCAATGATATTGTCCGTTTCTTCACGAAGCCAAAGTCGGATGTCGGTGGCGACTTGGTCGTTGCGGCTGCGACCGGTGTGCAGTTTTTTGCCAACCGCGCCGATAATGTCGGTTAATCGCGATTCAACGTTCATATGAACGTCCTCAAGCGCGATTGACCACTGAAATTGTCCCGCTTCAATTTCTGCCAACACTTGCTTTAAGCCATCAATGATGGTGGCAACCTCATCATGGGTTAAAATGCCGCACTCACCAAGCATGGTGGAATGAGCAATGGAGCCTTCAATATCATGACGGGCAAAGCGCTGATCAAAACCGACCGAGGCGGTGAACGCCGCCACAAAGCTGTCGGTTGCCTCACTAAATCTGCCGCCCCACATTTGCTGTCCGGCGCTACTTGTTTTATTGTGAGTTGTGCTAGAATTATTTTGAGAAGGATTATTATTTAAATGGTTATTTGAATCAGGATTCATGACGTTTGAAGAGTTGGCGTTCATATCGGTCTAAGGCAAGTCAGGTGAATGAGACCTCAAGTATAGCAAAGGATGAGGTAGCGTTACTAGTTGAGCGACTAGAGTTTTTTATCCCAAGGCTGATTGGGATGATGAAGACTTGGCAGTGGGTTTTATACATCATCACGTGGTCACTATTTGTAACGGTGATTGACCGCTACAGTTTATTGACGTTCAGCGATTTTATGATTAAATTTGCCAGCCGCGCGTTTCAAAATGTCATGACCATCATTCCGGCGTTTTATTTAATTGATTATTGGCGACCGATCTTTAAGCGCTTAAATCCCATCCAAGTTAGCGCTTATGTGGTGTTGCTGCTCGTGATTGGCTCAATTATTACCATTGTAACGACCATGCTGGTTCGGATCAATTTGGGTGTGATGGACTATGATCGGCAAGCTTTTATTTTAAATATCTTTTTTAATGCGGTCATTACTGGCGGCTTTACGATCGTTTTTTTATTGTATTTTATGCGCCGTTATCGTGAGCTTTTGGCGCTAAAACTGTCGTTTGAGCAAAAAATTCTCGCCCAAAATGATATTATGAAAGCGCGAATTGCGCCGCATTTTTTCTTTAATACCATTAATAGCTTAATCTCGTTGATTGAAACCAACCCGCCGCGAGCTGCTGACTTATTGCAAAACGTTTCTGCGCTATTTCGTGCAAGTTTTAGCGGGACGCGCGAAATCAGCTTTGAAGAAGAGATCGCCCTTTGTGAGCATTATTTAGCGATTGAATCGTGCCGATTGTCAGATAAATTGCTGGTCAACTGGCAGCTTCCGGACGATGATGTCATGTACGATATGGTCATCACCGCGCTTACCTTACAAGGCGTTCTTGAAAAAATGCTGTTAAATGTGGTTGAAAGTACCACCGAAACCATTCAAATTAATATCGAAGCGCGCTGGCAGCAGCACCGCGTGGTTATTATCGTCACCGTTGACTTGCCAAGCAAAACTTTGATGGTGGCGCAAAATCTACGTCAACAAATCGATTTTCGTTTACAAGTGGAGCGGCTGCGGCTATGCTTTGGTCAAAGCGCTCGCATTGACAGCACCATTAGCAATAAGCAGGTGGTGACCACCATTGATTATCCGCTGCAAGATGTGGTAATTTGAGGATTATATTTTGCGTTATCGCAAGGATTTTTTAAATATTTTCAACCATCTATTATGCGGCTTAAATTTTTATCACCTTAAAATAAAGCGGCATCACTCAATCGAATTTTGGCATGATTGTTGCAAAAACTGGGCAACAAACCAAGAGATGAGCCTGAAAATCAGCCTTTAGCCCTATCGTGCTTAAGAAAAAGCGCGGTAAGCTTTTGTCGTTTTCTATTATGAAAAATCAAAATTCATGATACTATGATTAAAATTGTGTTTAGTAAATTTTAATTAGTAGTTTACGGTTACAAAATTGAGTAAAAAACTATAAAAGTCTATGTGGTGAATGGGCAGAATTGGATAAAAGGCACAAAAGAGGGTGTTATGCGGATTGTAATTTGTGATGATGAGCCACTTGCCCGCGAGCGGTTGGTTCGAATAGTTCAAGAGTCAGGTCATGAGGTGGTCGCTCAGGCAACGACAGGGGCGGAGGCGATTACTGCTGTGAAAGCGGAGCAGCCCGATGTCATTTTGCTTGATATTCGAATGCCTGAAATGGATGGGGTTCGCTGCGCCCAAGCGCTCAATACCCTTGAGCATCCACCGGCGATTATTTTTGTGACCGCTTATGATCATTATGCCATTGCTGCTTTTAAAGCGCATGCGATTGGTTATTTGCTCAAGCCTGCCAATAAAGATGAGCTACTTGAGGCGCTCTCAAAAGCCAAAAACCTAAACGCGGCGCAATTAAATGCCATTCGTCAGCTTGAAGACCCAACGGCAAGACCACTTCGTGAGCACATTTCAGCAAGAACACATCGCGGCGTGGAATTGATTCCGCTCAAAGACGTTTACTATTTTACCGCCGACCAAAAATATGTCAAAGTCCGTCATAAAGATGGCATTGTGTTGATTGATGACACTTTAAAAGAGCTTGAGCAAGAGTTTGGCGAGCGCTTATTTCGCGTTCATCGCAATGCCATTATCAATTTGGGATTTTTAGATTATTTAGAATCAATCGATTCAGGGCAATACCAAGTGCGCTTTAAAGGCATTGATGAGACGCTTTCAGTCAGCCGCCGCCATCTTCCCGCGCTTCGTGATAAAATTCAAAGCATGTAATGACGCTTTTGGGTTAAGACTGCCAATATTAGCTTTGCTGTGATACCATCCTGCCCTTATTTATGTTTAAATAGGGGTATTTTTTTGCCCTGACAACTTGATTTAAAACAATAAAAAACGCTAATTTGCCAATTAGTTATCCCATTGCTTATTGAGACCATTATGACTTCTGCTACTGAGATCACCAAGTTAACCATTGCCACTCGTCAAAGCCCGCTGGCGCTTTGGCAAGCTGAGCACATCCGCGATCGCCTCATTGATCTGTATCCTAATCTTGAGGTGACCTTGCTCAAAATTGTCACTAAAGGTGACAAAATTTTGGACACGCCGCTGGCTAAAATCGGCGGTAAAGGCTTGTTTGTTAAAGAGCTTGAGCAAGCGATGTATGATAAAACAGCCGACATTGCCGTGCATTCGCTCAAAGATGTGCCAATGGTGCTGCCAGAAGGCTTGATGCTTGGGGCATACTGCAAACGCGCGGCGCCAACGGATGCTTTTGTATCCAATAATTATAACAGCTTGGATGAGCTACCAAATGGCGCAATCGTTGGCACTTCAAGCTTGCGCCGTCAATGCCAAATCAAGCATCATCGCCCTGATTTGCAAATCAAAACGCTGCGCGGCAACGTCGGAACACGGTTGTCTAAGCTTGATGCGGGCGATTATGACGCGATTATTTTGGCAACCAGTGGGCTTCAGCGCATTCATTTAGATGAGCGTATCAAAGGCGAGATCGATATTGAGGTGAGCTTGCCTGCGGTTGGTCAAGGGGCGCTTGCCATTGAATGCCGAGCGGATGATGAGGCGATTTTACAGCTTTTAGCCCCCTTGAATGATGATCAAGCGCGAATTTGCTTGATTGCTGAGCGCGCCCTCAACCGGCATTTAGAAGGCGGTTGCCAAGTGCCAATTGCAGCCTTTGCCGTTCTTGAAAATGGCGATCATGATGATAGCAACAGCAACAGCAACCAAACGCTTTGGCTTCGTGGTCGCGTGGGTCAAGCCGATGGCAGCGTGTTATTAAAAGCAGAAAAACGCATGACGCTTCAAGGATCACAAATCGATAAAGAAGCTCAAGCCAATCAGCTTGGTATTGAGGTTGCCGAGCAATTGCTTGCAGACGGCGCCGGCAAGATTTTAGCAGCAATTTATCATGACAATGAACAATGACAAGTGATACTGCCAATTCAATGACGATCCAAAATCAGCCATTACCGTTGGTGATCAATACGCGCCCCACCGAGCGCGCTGCGCCATTGACTGAGCATCTGATCAGCAATGGCTTTAGCGTTGTTGAGTTGCCCCTATTAAGCTTGGCAAATCGCGAAACGAGTGCTGATGATTTAGCCGTAATGAGGTCTTGGCTCAATGGCGACTTTCAAGCCCTTGTGATTGTCAGCCCAACGGCTGCTGAATCGGGGCTTCGAGCTTGGCAGCAGCTGGTTGATCAGGGATTAGCAACCGAACGTGATCAGCCGCCAAGCCATATCATTGCTGTTGGCGAGGCAACTGCCAAAGTTTTACAAACCTCAACGTTGACGCGTCATTTTAAAATTTTGCAGCCCAAAATTGCCAATAACGAAGGGATGCTTGCCATGCCTGAGATTGCAGCATTGCAACAAAGCGATAAGCTATTCGTTTGGCGTGGTCTTGGCGGCAGGCGGCTGTTGGTTGATACCCTAAGTGCTCGCGGTGTTGGCATTGCTAGCATTGCTTGGTATGAGCGCTTAATGCCGGATAATGCGTTAGCGAACTTTCAAAATTGGCAGCAAAATTATGCCCCAAGCGCCACTTTATCGCGACCTATCGTTATTATCAGCAGCGGCACAGCGTTTGAAAACTGGCAAGACATTTTGCAAAATTTAAAAGGCACTCCTAATCACAGCTTAAACGACTTTATCTATGTCGTTCTTGGTGAGCGCTTAGCCAATATGGTTACAGATTCTGGTCTTGATCTCATCCGCGTTGAGGATTTAAGCCCCCAAACCATTTTAGCGGCAATCTTAGCGCATTTACTAAAGCTTTAATAAGTCAGCATAAAGGAGGCAGGTTTGGGTCGCAATCACCACCAAAAAGACAATGATTTTGCGAATAAAGCGCCTTCGACGCCTTATCAGCGCAGGCAAGCTAGCGTTTGGCTTTGGCGGCTGCAATGGCTGATTATTTTGCTGCTGATTTTGGCGCTGATTTGGCTGATGGTAGCGCAAGCGCGCTTTGAGCAAAAAATTAATGAGCGCTTGCAAAACAGTGATCAGCTGAGCACACGCTTAAATGATATGGACGATCGCTTGTTTGCCATCAGTCAGCAAACCTTGCCAAAGCCCAAAGGCGAGCTGAGCAATCAAGCAAAAAACCAGCTCGATTTGTTAAAAATCCAGTTGCAAGCGGCAACAAGATTGCTTGATGATAACAATTTGACCGCCGCCATTGAGCTGCTGCGCGGACTGCAATGGCAACTGTCGCAAAGCCGCAATGAGATTGCGCCCGCGCTAACCATTGTCATCAAAAACAGTCTGAGCCAAGACATTGAGCGCTTACAAGCCCAAAGTCGCCAAAGTAACCCTTGGCAATTGCAAAATCTTGCCATTCAAAATATTCAGGCATTTTTACAGCAATCTGCCCAAAGCTCTTCGTCCCAAAACCCTCAAAATTTTCAGCGCCAGCTTATCATCCATGAAACCATCATGACGCTAAATTTAGCCCTTCAAGCCAGCCATTTGCACCAAAGTGATGAGTTAGCCCGCTATCTTCGCCAATCGCGATCGCAGTTAACGCAAATCCAAACGGCTCAAAGCTCAACAACAGCGACTTCTACAACTACTAATAACAATGCCAAATCATCATCTAAACCAAGCGTTAAAATCGATCCTGCCGCACCAACGACACTAGATGGCGCCATTCACCGCTTGGATGAATTGATTGAAAATAAACCATCTGCTACTTTGTTACTGACCAGTCAAATGTTAGCTGAGACCCAAGACCGCTGATATAATCAAGCTTTAGGATTGCAAGCGCTGCGATTTTGCGCCGTTTGGTCGCTATTTTTTCAAATTTAGGAAGTTGATGATGAGCCAACCTGCCACCGATGATATTTTGCAGCCCAGTTTTAAGCGCCCCAAAGACTTAGCGCATTTTCCGGTCATTCACCCGCAGCCGATTCATTGGGGCGAAATGGACGCCTTTAACCATTTAAACAATGTGGTGTTCTACCGCTATGCTGAAACGGCGCGGATTGCCTATTTGTTTGCCTTAAAGATGTTCGATGGCGATATGGTCACCGTTCTTGCGGAGTCAAGTTGCAAATATTTGCGACCAGTGACGTATCCGGACACGCTGCTTATAGGCATTCGTTGCCGCCATTTGGGAACGACCAGCATCGTGATGGAATACAGCTATTTTAGCACCGCCCAACAAGCCATCGTTGCCACCGCCGATGCCGTCATCGTTCGCCTTGATAGCAGCGCAACCAAAAAAGTGGCTTGGATAGAAGAAGAGCGCCGCGCATTATTTGCGCTTGAAGCCCAGTTTGGGCACACGCCATCGCATTAACTGTTTAATATTATAAAAGTCTTGAAATGGAATAAAAAAAGCAGAAGCCAAAGTTGCGTTCTGCTTTTTTAGTTTTTAATATTTAAGGATAACAACTATTTGGTTGGCTCAGTCGGCGCGCTCACAAAATCAACCACGTTTAAATCAAAGCCCGATAGCGCATGAAACTTCATTGGCGAGGACAACAGTCGCATATTGCGAACCCCTAAATGTCGCAAAATCTGAGCGCCAACGCCAATGCTGCGGTATGGCTGCTGAGCCAACGTCGATTGCGATTGGTTGCCCGCCGCTTTATCTAAAGCATCCCCCAAATCGACTGGCTGATTGTTACCGATCCAAACCAAAACGCCTTGCTCACTTTGGCTGATTTCTTTGAGCGCAGCTTGAATGCTCCAGCTGCTTCGGCTTCCCAAATCACTTTTTGCCGCAAACAAATCGCGCAAGGGATGAAAGCCATGAACACGAACGGTGCTCACCCCTGAGCTGACATCGCCTTTAACCAATGCCAAATGCGTCTCATCCGCGCCAAATTCACGAAAGCGGTGTAGGGTAAACGTGCCATATTCGGTGTCAAAAGCTCGAACTTCGGTTTCTTCCACCGTTTGCTCATTGGCGATTCGGTAATTGATTAAATCGGCAATCGTCCCGATTTTGAGCCCATGCGCTTTGGCAAATACTTCTAAATCATCGCGGCGCGCCATCGTACCATCAGGATTTATGACCTCAACGATAACGGCGGCAGGCTCAAGCCCTGCAAGGCGTGCCAAATCGCAGCCCGCTTCGGTGTGACCTGCGCGATGAAGCACGCCGCCATTTTGCGCCATAATCGGGAAAATATGCCCCGGTTGAACGATATCTTCAGGTTTTGCGGCGGCGGCTACTGCTGCTTGAACGGTTCGGGCGCGATCTGGCGCCGAAATTCCGGTAGAAACGCCTTCGGCAGCTTCAATGGATAAGGTAAAATTGGTGCTAAATTTAGCTTCGTTGCGCTCACTCATCAGCGGCAAATTGAGCTGCTGACAACGCGCTTGCGACAGCGTTAAACACACCAAGCCGCGAGCGTGAGTGATCATAAAATTGATGTCTTCAGCGCGAACGTGGGTCGCCGCCATAATGATATCGCCTTCGTTTTCGCGGTCTTCATCGTCCATCAAGATGACCATTTTGCCATCGCGGATGTCATCGATGATTTCAGGGATGCTATTTAAGCTCATAAAAGCCTCAGAATTTAAATGAAATTTGCTAAATCGTTGCCGGTAACAGTGTAACAAAATTGCGATGAGAACCAAATCTCGTCAGCGCAATTTAAAAAATTAGTCGATAAAAAACAATTGCAATGCTCGGTTATTCATTAGAATGAATCGTTTATAGTTTAAATTATTTTAACAATAAAAAGGCAGAAAGTTCTGACTTTTGCGTTTTAACTTTTTAGTGTTTTTACCTTTTAGCCTATAAAATAAAGATCAGTTATTTTGCATTTGATCATTCAGCCAAGCCAAATACTGCTTGCTATGCTGCTCGCGCTGATTGTCCGCAAATTCATAAAATTTAACGCCGCGAAGCGATTCTGGCAGATAAGATTGCTTGGCAAAATGATTGGGATAATCATGCGGATAAATATAGCCTTTACCAAAGCCTTGGTTTTTCATAAGTTTGGTGACGCCATTGCGCAAATGCAGCGGAACGGGAGCGGCATCTTGTTCAGCAAGTTTCATTGCCGCGTTAATGGCTTTATAGGTGCTGTTACTTTTGGCGCTGGTCGCCAGATAAACCACTACTTGACCTAAAATAATTCGCGCCTCTGGCATACCAATCGCTTGAACGCTTCGAAGCGCCGCATCGGCTAATAACAGCGCGTTTGGATTGGCATTACCAATATCTTCGCTGGCTAAAATCACCAATCTTCGGGCGATAAATTCCGGCGGCTCACCAGCAACCAGCATCCGCGCCATCCAATACAGCGCCGCATCGGGGTCTGAGCCGCGAACCGATTTGATCATGGCTGAGATGATATCATAATGCTGATCGCCGTTTTTATCATAGCGCCGCAGCGCCGATTGAGCAACGCGGCTGACAGCAGTATCATCAATAACGATTGGCGCGTTTGGGTTGGCAGCTTGAACTGCCATCTCAAGTAAATTGAGCGCTTTTCTAGCATCACCATTTGCCAAATTGCTGATCGCGTCGTCAGCGGAGATGGTGATATCAAGCGCTTTTAACTCCGAATCGGTCGTCAAAGCGCGCGCCAACACGGCGTTAATTTGTGCCTCGCTCAACGGCTCAAGCTTATAAACTTGGCAGCGTGATAAGAGCGCATTATTGACGCTAAACGACGGGTTTTCAGTGGTTGCACCAATTAAAGTAATGTCGCCGGCTTCCACCGCGCCAAGCAGGGCATCTTGCTGAGCTTTATTAAAGCGGTGAATTTCATCAATAAATACCACGGGCGCGGTAAAGTCTAAACCGTCATTTTCAAGGACTTCACGAAGCTGTTTAACACCAGTATTGAGCGCCGACAACGCATGAAATGGTCGCCCAACGGCGTCAGCCAGCAGCATGGCAATGGTGGTTTTGCCAATGCCCGCTTCCCCATACAAAATGAGCGAGGGCAGATACTGGCGCTCAACCAAAGCCCGAAGCGGCGCACCATGAGCAAGCAAGTGCTCTTGACCGATGATCTCATCAAGGCTTTTGGGACGTAGCCTTTGCGCCAGCGGTGCTTTTGTGGAATGTTGATTTGCCATGTTGTCTTGACCTTTTTGCGGATCCTGCCCAAATCTTGCCTGATGGTACGGCTTTGGTTGATAGCGCTTTTAATTTGACCGCCAAGCCTTATAAATGTGAGCAAGCGCTTGAGACTTACTTGAGACTTAGCAGCGACCAACTTAAGCCATTATCAATGGGGGCTTATTGCCTCAACCTCAAGGGCATCACAGACAAGGTAAATAACCAAAAATGAGCTTTGATTATCTGCGCCGCTTTAAATTGCAACTGTGCTCGTTAACGCACCAAGCATTGTCGCGACCTTTAACCCTTGGTGAAAAAAAGCTTGCCGCCTTTGTGTTTGGTGACAGTATAAAATTAGAGGATATCCGCATCAAAACGGCATGGTGGGTGCTCAAAAATTATGCGGTCAGTCCCAATGGCAATATTTATTTTAATCCAAACGACTATTTGAGCGATTTTAGTAACGCAAGCCTCTCTCACCAAAGTTGGCTGATTCATGAATTAACCCACGTTTGGCAGTTGCAGCAGGGACTAAAAGTCGTTCGCGGCGCGCTCATCAACCGCCGTTATCAGTATGAGCTTATTCAAGGCAAACCATTTTTAAGCTACGGCATTGAGCAACAAGCGCGGATGGTTCAAGACTATTTTATCCGTAAAAAACGCGGTCAAGATTGCCAAGCGTTTATCAGCTGTATCCCATTTTTAACAAGCCCTGATGATTTAAGTATCAACAAATTAAATTAACTTATTAATAACTCATTTTTTAATACCATTATGATTGCAAAAAATTTTAGTGATTCAAAATCTTTACTTTTGGCAGCGTTCGTTACCTCAGCATTGTCGTTGAGCGCCTGTCAGCCTCAATCATCAACCGGTGATTCTGCTGACCCTACTGAAACGGTAACCCAAGCTGATTTGCCTGCCAAAAAAAGCGACTCTGCTAGCGCGCAAATCGCCAAATATCAGCCTATTTTTGTCACACAAATGCAAAACCTTCAGCGCCGATTGCAAGCAGAGTTTGAATCATTAGAAGCCGCTGATAGTGCCGATGATTTAGGGGGAGTAACGCCAACCGATACCAATACTGCTTTGGCAAACGCAAATCCTGATGACAAGGCAGCTTTAAACAGTGACAAAGCTGCTGACACAAAAGCTGTAGATGCGCGGGCAACTGAGGATCAAGCGTCAACTGAAACCAATATCAGTACCGAGGTCGGCGAGCGCGATTTAGAATTGCTAAAACGGGTGACGTTATCCCCAAAAGCGCCCAAACTGTTGCCAGAAGATGAGCTGATTTCGCGCTATCAAAGCGCCTTGAATGCGCTTTATGAGCCAGAATCCAAAGACTTAAGCGCCGAGCAGATCGACACGTTACTAAATATCGCCGCCACAATTCCTGAATTGTTTGACAATCTTGAAATTGCCGAGCGCTTAACCTTAAAAAGCCCAGCGCTTGGACGCTTGGTGGTTCAGTATCAAGTTTGGCAACAAATTGAATCTCAGCAAGCTGAGGATATTGAAACTATGAAAGCGGCGCAAAAAAAGGAATTTGACAACTTGGTCAGCAAATTTGATGAGACGATCAAAGGCTATGATGAGCAAATTGCGCAATATGAAAAAACCCTACAATCGCTTAAAAAGTGATGATGTCATATTTTTGGTTTGTGATTAGAGAAAAAAAATCCTGCGCTTTGGCAGGATTTTTTAGGGCATTATGGCTAAATAGTGGTGCTAAATAAAGCTTATTTGCGGTCTTCGATCGCCACAAAGTCACGCTCAGTTTCACCAGTGTAAAGCTGACGTGGACGACCGATTTTGAACGGTTCGCTGTGCATCTCAAGCCAGTGGCTGATCCAACCTGAAGTTCGCGCTAGTGAGAAAATCACGGTGAACATAGAGGTTGGGATACCGATCGCTTTTAAAATGATTCCTGAGTAAAAATCAACGTTCGGATACAAGTTACGATCAACGAAGTATGGGTCTTCAAGGGCGATTTGCTCAAGTTTCATGGCAAGCTCAAGCTTGGGATCGTTGATGCCAAGGGCAGCAAGCACTTCATCACAAGACTTTTTAAGCACTTGCGCGCGAGGGTCAAAGTTTTTATAAACGCGGTGACCAAATCCCATGAGCTTAACTTCGCGGCGTTTAACTTTTTCCATAAATTCAGGAACGTTTTCAACTGAGCCGATTTCATCAAGCATCTCAAGAACGGCTTCGTTAGCGCCGCCGTGAGAGGGTCCCCAAAGTGCAGCAATGCCCGCTGCGATACAAGCATAAGGGTTGGCGCCGGTTGATCCTGCCAAGCGAACGGTCGACGTTGACGCGTTTTGCTCGTGATCGGCGTGAAGGGTAAAGATTTTATCCATCGCATCGGCAAGGATCGGGTTGACTTTAAAGTTCACATCCGCAGGGGTTGCAAACATCATATATAAGAAGTTTTCTGCGTAGTTAAAGTCGTTTCGTGGGTACATGAACGGCTCGCCTTGCGAGTATTTATAGCTCATCGCAGCAAGGGTTGGCATTTTGGCAATCAAGCGGATCGCAGTGATTTCGCGGTGACGCTCATCGTTGACATCAAAGCCTTCATGGTAAAACGCAGATAATGCGCCTACAACACCAACCATAATCGCCATCGGATGCGCGTCGCGACGAAAGCCTTCAAAAAACTTACGTAATTGATCGTGAACGCCTGAATGCTTGCGAACTTTTTCATAAAAATCTGCTTTTTGCTCGCTGTTTGGCAGATCGCCATGAATCAGCGCATAAGCCACTTCTAAGTATTCCGCTTTTTCAGCAAGTTGGTCAATGGGATAGCCGCGATAAAGAAGCTCGCCTTTATTGCCATCGATAAACGTGATTTTTGACTCAACGGGGGCGGTGACTTTAAATCCTGGATCATATGACCAGTAGCCTGCCTCTTGCAGCGCATCAATATCGATCACAGGTCGCCCAAGCGTGCCCTCAATAATAGGAAGTGGGTAATCCTTACCATCTACAGTTAATGTGGCGTTCTTGTCAGCCATGATGTCCTCTCCATTGGTTTTTTGCTTGTTAGAGTAAAAGTATGAAAAACATTTACCACCGTTTTGATTAGTCAACCTTGCGATTCAAATCTTACCAAACTTAAAAAGGCGTTCCAAAAATCACAGAATTGTCACTAACGTTAAGCGTCAGGCTATCTTAACAGTAATCTATGCAGATTTGAAAAGAGTTTGTTGGACAATCACGGCAACAAGTGGTGATTTAAGGGCTGATTGGTGGGTAATTTTTGTATCAAAATATGTCTGCTCTTCTTTTTCGCGCTTCAGTCATACTTTTTAGCCGATCTAAGATTAGTTACTATTTTGATAAACGCCATCTCTTTTTACCTTATTTTATTATTATTTTCGTTTAAAAATAATGATCTTTAAGTGATAGAATATAGCGGTCAACGAAATGATAATTGAAATTTCATTTCGTAGCGTGATACCTAATTTTGCTTAAAAATGGCGTTATCTTTAAAAAAATGTGAATAATCTGATCTAAATTATTATTTTAGGGATAAATTTGTAATTGTTAGGCTGACATTTTATAATTGTTGCTAATGACTGCTGCAAAACTTGCTCAAAGTCGCTAGATAAATGATTCTTCAGCGCTCTTTTATCGAAATAATAAAGTAAGCTAATTTTTTATAAACAAAAGTTTATGAAATTTACTGGTTTATTAAAAAAATTACGATTGAGAAGCTGAAAGCAAACAGTAAAAATGATATTAATGATAACAGCCGTTTTTAAGGTTATATTTAAGTTAATCTTAATAAACAAAAAGGAATGGGTGAGCCTGATTTGCTAAATTACTATTAACATTTGATAAATTGCTCACAGCTTTATTCCTTATTAATCACTGTCATTATCTGGTGCTCGTATGAGCCATAAATTTGCAAGGTCAGCTAGCTCTTCCTGACTTAATTCGTCTTCGTTAGAACTCAGTGTATGGGGCAAATGGTAGCCCAATCATAAGTTACTAAAGAAGTATAACCACAAAAAAGGATGCCCGCTGTGAAAAGCAACCGACCGATAAATCTGCCATTGAGCCAAGTGATTAGCGTGAACGCAAAATCACCGATTGCGATTGCCTCCATCATGCATCGTATATCCGGCGTTATTTTATTTTTACTCATTCCTGTCATTCTGTGGTTATTGCAGACGTCCCTAGCTTCTCCTGAAAGCTTTGAGGTGGTATTTGATAATATTATCATCCGCTTTATCGCTTGGGTTTTTGTAGCTGCGACCGCATTTCACTTTGTGATGGGTGTTAAGCATTTGATTGCGGATATGGGGATGACTGAGGAGCTGAAATCTGGACGCACCGCCTCAGTGGTCAGCTTTGTCATTGCAGCGATTTTGATTGTCGCGTCATTTGTATGGGTGATGTTCTAATGATTAAAAACGATTCAAACGTTAAAAGCGCCACAGGGCTTACCGGTTCAGGATCGCGCGATTGGGTAGTTCAGCGTATCAGCGCGGTAGTTCTTGCGGTATATAGTGTGGTGCTTTTGGGATTTTTTCTCACCCATAGCAATGTTGATTTTGTTCAGTGGTCAGCGTTTATGACCAGCCTTCCGATGAAGCTGTTTAGCTTGGTGGCGATCATTGCGCTTGCAGGTCACGCTTGGGTTGGCATGTGGACGGTATTTACCGATTATATTACTTTAAATCAGGTCGGCTCAAAAGCGGCAGGAATTCGTCTGGTGCTTCAGTCGTTGATGATTATCGCCATTTTAGTGTATCTATTTTGGGGCATCATGATTTTTTGGGGTAACGGCTTTGGCGTCGTTGCTGTTTAACTGGTCAACGGACACCGAACACTCTTGTAATTAATTCTAAATCCTGAATTCACAAGCTTGACTAGGCATTAGGAATCATATAATGGCAACAAGACAAGATAATACCATCAGCAATATCAAAACCTTAACCTACGATGCGGTGATTGTCGGTGGCGGCGGCTCTGGAATGCGCGCCTCATTGCAATTGGCAGAAGCGGGGATGAAGGTTGCGGTATTGACCAAAGTATTCCCAACGCGATCGCATACCGTGGCAGCCCAAGGCGGCATTGGCGCAAGCCTTGGCAATATGAGCAATGACAACTGGCATTTCCACTTTTATGATACGGTAAAAGGTTCGGACTGGCTTGGCGATCAAGACGCGATTGAATATATGTGCCGTGAAGCGCCAAAAGTCGTTTACGAGCTTGAACATATGGGAATGCCGTTTGACCGTAACGAAGATGGCACCATTTATCAGCGCCCGTTTGGGGGTCATACTTCAAACTATGGTGAAAAAGCGGTTCAGCGCGCTTGTGCCGCCGCTGATAGAACAGGTCACGCGCTCCTGCATACCCTTTATCAAAAAAACCTTGAGCAAGGCACTGAGTTTTTTATCGAGTGGATTGCCCTTGATTTGATTAAAGATGAAGACGGCAACATCAACGGCGTGATTGCCATTGAGCAAGAAACCGGAACCGTTGCGGTATTTCAGTCACCCACGACCATTTTGGCAACGGGCGGCGCGGGACGTATTTTTGCCGCGTCAACCAATGCTTATATCAATACGGGCGATGGTATTGGCATGGCAGTTCGCGCAGGCATTCCACTGCAAGATATGGAGTTTTGGCAGTTTCACCCAACCGGCGTTGCTGGTGCGGGCGTATTGTTGACCGAAGGCTGCCGCGGTGAAGGCGCTATTCTTCGCAACAAAGATGGCGAGGCGTTCATGGAGCGTTACGCGCCAACGGTTAAAGACTTAGCGCCGCGTGACTTGGTATCACGATCGATGGACCAAGAGATCAAAGAAGGTCGCGGTTGTGGTCCTAAAGGTGAGTATATCGTGATGGACATGACCCATTTGGGCGTTGATACTATCATGAAGCGCTTGCCCTCGGTGTTTGAAATTGGCAAAAACTTCGCCAACGTTGACATCACCAAAGAGCCAATTCCGGTGATTCCAACCATTCATTATATGATGGGCGGCATCCCAACCAACATCCACGGTCAGGTGACCATTCCAGATTTGGAAGCGGGCGTCGATGACGAAGGGCTTTATGATAAAGGTCGCGTGGTTAAAGGGCTTTATGCCATTGGTGAGTGCGCTTGCGTAAGTGTTCACGGGGCTAACCGTTTGGGAACCAACTCTTTACTTGATTTGGTCGTCTTTGGTCGCGCCGCCGGAAAACATATCGTTGATGAGTACCATCAAACGGATCACACTTATAAGCCGCTTGATATTCATGTTCTTGATTTTACTGTCAGTCGCTTGAATAAACTTCAGCAATCGACCCAAGGCTATAACGCTCAAGAAGTGGCAGACGAAATCCGTGCCATTATGCAAAAACATGCCAGCGTATTTAGAACCCAAGAGCTGATGGACGAAGGGGTTGAGCGCATTTTAGCGCTTGAAGATAAAGTCAACAGCATCCATTTGGCGGACAAATCGCAAGTGTTTAACACCGCAAGGATTGAGGCGCTTGAAGTTGCCAACCTTTATGAAGTTGCCAAAGCCACCATGATTTCAGCGGCGCACCGCCATGAAAGCCGAGGCGCCCATAGCGTTCTTGACTATGACCGCCCTGAAGATGATGACTATGCGCCAAACGGTCGTAATGACCATGAATGGATGAAGCATACGCTTTGGTATTCTGAGGGCAACCGCATCATTTATAAGCCCGTTCGCAAAAGCCCATTGACCGTTGACTATATTGAGCCAAAAGTTCGCGTTTATTAATCGCGAATTTGCCCAAACGACGATTTTTATTCATTATTTAAGGTGATGGCAAGCAATCTTAACCATGCGACTTAACTTAAGAGACTGAGCTTAAGATTTGTGGAAGATTGCGCCTCACCAACGTGTGGAGTTTAGCATCATGAGCCGAGGTACTCGCACCATTGAAATTTACCGCTACGATCCGGACAAGGATTCAGCGCCTTACATGCAGTCTTATACGGTTGAACTGTTAGAGTCTGACCGCATGCTGCTTGATGTGTTACTACGATTAAAAAAAGAAGATGAAAGCCTCACCTTTCGCCGCTCTTGCCGAGAAGGCATTTGTGGCTCAGATGGCATGAACATCAATGGCAAAAATGGTTTGGCATGTTTGATTAACATGAATACCTTGCCTGAAAAAGTCACCATCCGACCGTTGCCAGGGCTTCCTGTGGTTCGCGATTTGGTGGTAGATATGAACCAGTTTTATGAGCAGTATGAAAAGGTTCATCCTTATTTAATCAATGATCAACCAGCGCCGCCGACTGAGCGATTGCAATCTCCTGAGCAGCGTGAAAAGTTAAATGGGCTTTATGAGTGTATTTTATGCGCTTGCTGTTCAACCAGCTGCCCCTCATTTTGGTGGAACCCTGATAAGTTTTTGGGACCCTCAGCGCTGCTTCATGCTTATCGCTTTGTTGCCGATAGCCGTGATAACGACACCCAAGCACGTCTTTCTCGCCTTGATGACCCGTTTAGCCTATTTCGCTGCCGCGGAATCATGAACTGTGTTTCTGTTTGCCCTAAAGGCTTAAATCCAACCCAAGCCATCGGTCACTTACGCAATATGTTGATTGATTTGGCAGGTTAAAAATCTTTTCATATTAAAGTTAATAAAATCGTCTCCTTATCGAGGCGATTTTTTTATGAAAATGGAAAAATTTTTGGCTTTTTTTGCGCAAATCAAAAGTTCTTTATAAAAAAAGCGCGATGAGCCGTGTTATAATATTGCGGGGTTTATAAAAGCGCTTTAGGCGATTAGCTGCGAACTTTGAAATCAAAAAAGATAAGCCAATTAAGCTCATTGATTTATTGAAACAATAATTAATGAGATTTTTGCTTAAAAATCTTATTTTAGCGGTAATTATCGGGATTATTTTGCCCGTATCTTACAAAGCTTAAAGGATTGGTATCTTCTGGTTGAATTTAAAGATGAGCTGGCTGATAATACCGTGGCTAACTTTTATTATCAAAGGTGATGATTTTGATAATGAGTATTTATTACATAAATACCTAGTATTGAACAAACAAACTATGTCAAGAAATTCAACCGTGATACCCTAGTTAGCAATGTACGTTTGGCATAAAAAACCGCATTTTTCGTCAGGGAATGACCTTTGAGGCTTTAAAAGTGGCATCGTAAAAGCTCGCTTTTTTTATGGCACAAAGTAAAAGACATCACTATTGGCAGGCTTGGTCAATAGATTGCTCGATGGATTGCCTTTAATTTAGGCAGCACACTTGCGATCTGTTTTAGGGTTGCCAAATTAGCCACGCCTTTTTGTCCTCATCATTCCGATTATCACTGATGCCGCCGCCAATCTTACTCTTGATCATAACAACGACCAACTCCATTCATTTATCTATCAAATAGACGGTTATTATGAATAGTATAACTAAAGATCCAGCCGCAGCGACTGAGCTTGCTGGTGATAACGCCCTATATATTGAGTCCCTTTACGAGCAGTTTTTAAGCGATCCGGATAGCGTCGATGCAGATTGGCAAGCGTACTTTAAGCAGTATCAGTCGCCAAATGATGCACCGCACAATGCCATTAAAGATCAGTTCTTATTATTGGCGCGCAATCAAACTGCCAATAAGCGCGTAGATGGTGAGATCACCTCAAGCGCAAACTGCGCTGATCCTAAGCAAATGGCAGTTCAGCAATTGATTTCGGCGTATCGTCGCCGTGGTCATCGCCGCGCCAATCTTGATCCTTTAGAGCTGCACCCTCGCGCTGAAGTTGAAGATTTAACGCTGGCTTATCATGGCTTATCTGAAGCAGATTTAGATACCGTTTATCCAACTAGCGATCTGAATATTGGTAAATCAGAAGCCACGCTTCGCGAAATTATCGAGATCATGGAGCGGGTATATTGCCGTTATATCGGCGTTGAATACATGCACGTGACCACCAGCACTGAAAAGCGTTGGATGGAAAAATACCTTGAGTCAAACCTTGGTTATATCGAATTTGATAAAGAAAAGCGCTTATCGATCCTTGAGCGCCTGACCGCCGCTGAAGGTCTTGAAAAATACTTGGCGCGAAAATATACTGGCGTTAAGCGTTTTGGTCTTGAGGGCGGCGAAAGCTTTATTCCAATGGTCAACGAGATCATTCAGCGCGCAGGCGGCTACGGCACCAAAGAGATGCTTATCGGCATGGCTCACCGTGGTCGTTTAAACCTATTAGTGAACATTTTAGGTAAAAACCCTGCCGATTTGTTTGATGAGTTTGATGGTAAAGTTCAGCCAGAACGAGGCTCAGGCGACGTTAAATACCACAACGGTTATTCATCAAACGTCATGACTCCAGGCGGCGAGGCTCACTTAGCGCTAGCTTTTAACCCATCGCATCTTGAGATCGTCTCACCCGTACTTGAAGGCTCAGTCCGTGCGCGTCAAGTTCGCCGCAATGATACGACGGGTAATTTAGTTTTGCCAATCGTTGTTCACGGTGATGCTGCTTTTGCAGGTCAAGGCGTGGTTCAAGAAACGTTCCAGATGTCGCAAACGCGCGCCTACACCACAGGCGGCTCGATTCATATCGTCATTAACAACCAAGTTGGCTTTACCACCAGCCGCCAAGAAGATGCTCGCTCAACCGAGTATTGTACTGACGTTGCCAAAATGGTTCACGCGCCAATCTTGCACGTGAATGGTGATGATCCTGAATCAGTTATTTTCGCCTCTCAGCTTGCCCTTGATTACCGTCATGAATTTGGCAAAGACATCATCATCGATCTGTTCTGCTACCGCCGTAATGGTCACAACGAAGCCGATGAGCCGTCAGCCACTCAGCCGCTTATGTATGCGGTCATCAAAAAACTGCCCACCACACGAACCATTTATGTAAAAAAATTGGTTGATGCTGGCGTGATCAGTAATGATGAGGCCACCAAACTTGAAGATGAATACCGTGAATCTTTAGATCGCGGTGAATATGTGGTCAACTCTTTAGTGCTTGAGCCAAACACGGACCTGTTCGTTGATTGGACGCCATATTTAGGTCATGATCTTGAAGATGACTGGGATACCAGCATCGATATCGAAAAGCTAAAAGCTTATGGCAAAAAAATGGCAGAACTCCCTGAAGGCTTTAAGCTTCAGCGCCAAGTTCAAAAAGTGGTTGAGCAGCGTCTTGCCATGCAAACGGGCGAAGAGCCTTTAAACTGGGGCGCTGCTGAAACGCTAGCTTATGCCACCTTAGTTGAAGACGATATTTTAGTTCGTATCACCGGTGAAGACGTTGGTCGTGGAACGTTCTCGCATCGCCATAGCGAATTGTTTAATATCAATGATGGCAGCATGTATGTGCCATTAGCCCATATGAGCGAAAACCAAGCGCGCTTTGCCACTTACAACTCTTTGCTTTCAGAAGAGGCAGTGCTTGCGTTTGAATATGGTTATGCGACCACCGTTCCTAATGCTTTGATCATTTGGGAAGCTCAATTTGGTGACTTCGTTAACGGCGCTCAAGTGGTGATCGATCAGTTTATCTCAAGCGGCGAGACCAAATGGCAACGCGTTTGTGGTTTGACGATGCTTTTACCGCACGGCTTTGAAGGTCAAGGTCCTGAGCACTCTTCAGCTCGTCTTGAGCGCTTCTTGCAGCTTTGTGCTGAAGATAACATGCAGGTCATCACCCCAACAACACCTGCTCAAATCTTCCATGCGTTACGTCGTCAAGCCATCCGACCAATCCGTAAGCCTTTGATTGTCATGTCACCAAAGAGCTTGCTGCGTCATAAGCTTGCAACTTCGACACTTGAAGAGCTTGCTAATGGTAAGTTTGAAACGGTATTGCCAGAGATTGATACTTTAGATAACAGCAAAGTAACGCGTTTGGTGCTTTGTGGCGGTAAAGTATATTACGATTTGCTTGAGCAGCGCCGTGCTTTAGGTCTTGATCATGTGGCGATTGTTCGTATTGAGCAGCTCTACCCATTGCCAGAAGAGCGCCTCAATCAAGAGATCAGCAAATACGAAAACTTAGCTGAGATCGTTTGGACGCAAGAAGAGCCATTAAATCAAGGCGCTTGGTATTACTTAGCTCCTGATATGTTCCGCATTGTGATCCCGCATCCAACCAAAGCTCGTTTGCTTGATCCTGTCGCGCGTCCTGCCAGTGCCGCTCCTGCAACTGGATCATCAAAGCTTCACATTCAGCAGCAGCAAGCGCTTGTTGCCGGTGGTCTTGGTATTTCTGTGGACGACTTAGCAAAATAAGCAGTAGCAATTTAATAAACTCTGACCGCTTTACCATCAAACGATTACTTTTGGCAGGACTTCTGTCAAAGATGTTAAAGCGGTTTTAAAATTTCATAAATATCGTTCAATTTATCTCTAAGGAGTATATCGATGGCTGAAATTAAAGCCCCCGTTTTTCCAGAATCTGTTGCTGATGGTACCATCGTTGAGTGGCACGTGAGCGAAGGTCAACAAGTTAATCGTGATGATTTACTTGCCGAAATCGAAACCGACAAAGTGGTTTTAGAAGTTGTTGCTCCTGACAATGGCGTTGTTACTAAAATCGTAAAACACGTTGATGACACTGTATTATCAGACGAATTAATCGCTGAATTTGAAGCGGGTGCAACGGCAAGCGCCAGCGCTTCTGCTGCCGATTCAAGCGAAGCGCCTGCTGAAAAAGCGCCCGAGCAAGCCGGTTACGGCGATTTGCCAAACCGTCCAGCAGCGCCTCATGTTGAAGAAAAAGACCACAAAGATCAAAGCCCAGCGGTCAGAAAAGCAGCTAAAGAGTCTGGCGTTGATCCAAGCAATGTTGAAGGTTCAGGTCGCGGCGGCCGCGTTACCAAATCTGACATGGCAAACCCAACGCTAAAAGCTGACAGCAGCATCACAACTGACAGTGGTCGCCCTGTAGCAGAAGCCACTGGCGAGCGTAGCGAAAAACGCGTTCCAATGACCCGCCTTCGTAAGCGTGTTGCTGAGCGTTTATTGTCAGCCTCACAAGATACTGCCATGCTCACCACGTTTAACGAAGTGAACATGAAGCCATTGATGGACCTTCGCGCCAAATACAAAGACCGCTTTGAAAAGCGTCATGGCGTTCGTCTTGGCTTTATGTCTTTATTCGTAAAAGCCGCCACCGAAGCCCTTAAACGCTTCCCTGCAGTAAACGCTTCACTTGATGGTGATGACATCGTTTATCACGGCTACTATGATATCGGCGTTGCCGTATCTTCTGATCGTGGTCTTGTCGTGCCAATCCTTCGCGATACCGATCGCATGACCATGGCTGACGTTGAAGGCACGATTCGTCAGTTTGGCAAGCGCGCTCAAGAAGGCAAGCTTGGCATTGAAGATATGACAGGCGGCACGTTCACCATTTCAAATGGCGGCGTATTTGGCTCGCTTATGTCAACGCCGATTTTGAACCCACCTCAAACTGCGATTCTTGGTATGCACGCAATCAACGAGCGTCCAATGGCAGTTGACGGTAAAGTTGAAATCTTACCAATGATGTACCTAGCGCTATCTTATGACCACCGAATGATCGATGGTAAAGAAGCCGTTCAGTTCTTGGTCACCATCAAAGAGCTTATCGAAGACCCAGCAATGCTGTTATTGGATCTATAATTTTAAAAAGCTTGCATCAATATCCACTGATGCAAGCTTTTTAGCAACTTAGTCGCTTAAGCGGTAAGGTTGCTGATCATTACTTTAGTAATGATTGTTTAAAAAATAATTGAACATTGAACCACGGAAGACGATTATGAAAGACAATTACGATCTCGTCGTTATTGGCGGCGGTCCTGGTGGCTATGAGGCAGCCATTCGCGGCGCTCAGCTTGGCATGAGCGTGGCTTGTATTGAAAAGCGCACTTATAAAGGTGAACCGGCGCTTGGCGGCACGTGCTTAAACGTCGGCTGTATCCCATCAAAAGCCTTGCTTGACAGCTCACACCGCTTTGAAGCTACCAAGCACGAGCTTGGCGAGCACGGCATTAGCACCGGGGATGTGAGCATCGACATCAATCAGATGATCGAGCGTAAAGAAGGTATCGTCAAGCAGTTAACCGGTGGCGTTGCAGCACTATTAAAAGGCAATGGCGTTGACTGGCTTCAAGGCTGGGGAACGCTTGTTGATGGTAAAGGCGCTGACAAACAAATCAAATTTACTGCTCTAAGTGATGACAGCGAAACTACCATCACTGCTAAAAATGTGATTTTAGCGTCAGGATCAATCCCTGTTGAGATCCCTGTGGCGAGAACGGATGGCGAGCGTATCGTTGATTCAACAGGCGCCCTTGATTTCACTGAAGTTCCTAAGCGCTTAGGCGTGATTGGTGCCGGCGTTATTGGTCTTGAGCTTGGTTCAGTTTGGCGTCGCCTTGGTAGCGAAGTGATCGTTTATGAAGCGCTTCCAAGCTTTTTAGCGGCAGCTGACAAAGACATTTCAAAAGAAGCGGCTAAACTACTTAAAAAGCAAGGTCTTGACATTCGTGTTGATACCAAAGTGGTTAAAGCGGAAGTTCAAGGTGATGAAGTTGTGGTCACCAGCGAAAACAAAGGCGAAACAAGCGAGGAGCGCTTTGATAAGCTGATCGTTTGTGTGGGTCGCCGAGCTTATGCTGAAAAACTTCTTGGTGAAGACAGCGGCATTAACTTAACTGAACGCGGCTTGGTTGACGTTGATGACCAATGCAAAACCAACCTTGATGGCGTTTATGCCATTGGTGACTTGGTTCGCGGTCCAATGCTTGCTCACAAAGCCATGGAAGAAGGCATGATGGCGGTTGAGCGCATTCATGGCGAAAAAGCGCAAGTGAACTATGACACGATCATTAACGTCATTTACACGCATCCAGAAATTGCTTGGGTAGGCTTAACCGAACAAGCGGCTACTGAAGCAGGTTATGAAGTTAAAACCGGCTCGTTTAGCCTAGCCGCTAACGGTCGCGCTTTGGCTCAAAGTGAAGCTCAAGGCACCATCAAAGTGGTTGCTGATGCCAAAACTGATCGCTTACTTGGCATGCATGCCATTTCTGTTGGCGCAGGCGACATCGTTCATCAAGGTATGATTGCGATGGAATTTGTTTCAAGCATCGAAGATCTGCAATTAATGACGTTTGCTCACCCAACCGTTTCAGAAGCCGTTCACGAAGCTGCCCTTTCAGCCGATGGTCGTGCCATTCACGCCATTCAGCGTAAACGCCGTAAATAAATCAATGGTTTTAAATTGATGATGGCGCTTTTGGTTGTAGTTTGACCAAAAGCGCTCCTCAAAAGCTTGCGATTGATTCACGCAAGCTTAGCATTTACTTTTATCAAAAAATAAAGGATACAATCAATGAATTTACATGAGTATCAAGCAAAAGAGCTATTAAAAGGCTACGGATTGCCAGTTCAAGAAGGCATCATCGCTCATAATGGCGAAGAAGCTGCTGAAGCTTTTGACAAAACCCCAACCGATATCGCAGTTATCAAAGCTCAGGTTCACGCTGGTGGTCGCGGTAAAGCAGGCGGCGTAAAACTTGTTAAATCACGCGAAGAAGCCAAGCAAGTTGCTGAAGAATTAATCGGTAAAAACTTGGTTACTTACCAAACTGATGCTGCAGGACAACCGGTAAACTTCGTTCTTGTTGCCGAAGACATGTATCCTGTAAAAACTGAACTTTATCTTGGCGCCGTTGTTGACCGTTCATCACGCCGAATCACTTTCATGGCATCGACTGAAGGCGGTGTTGAGATTGAAAAAGTTGCTGAAGAAACGCCTGAAAAAATCTTCAAAGTAAACGTTGATCCATTAGTAGGATTAATGCCTTACCAAGCTCGTGAAGTGGCTTTCAAACTTGGTCTAGAAGGCAAACAAATCAACCAGTTCGTAAAATTAATGACTGGCGCTTATCAAGCGTTTGTTGACAACGACTTTGCCCTATTTGAAATCAACCCACTTGCCGTTCGCGAAAATGGCGAAATCGTTTGTGTTGACGGCAAAATCGGTATCGACTCAAACGCCCTTTATCGCTTGCCAAAAGTTGAAGCGCTTCGCGACAAGTCTCAAGAAAATGAGCGCGAGCTAAAAGCTTCTGAATTTGATCTTAACTACGTTGCTTTAGAAGGTAACATCGGCTGTATGGTGAACGGTGCCGGTCTTGCCATGGCAACCATGGACATCATCAAGCTTTACGGCGGCAAACCAGCTAACTTCCTTGACGTTGGCGGCGGCGCAACCAAAGAGCGCGTGGTTGAAGCGTTCAAAATCATCCTTGAGGACAGCAGCGTTGAAGGCGTGTTGATCAACATCTTTGGCGGTATCGTTCGCTGTGACATGATTGCTGAAGCGATCATCGAAGCGGTGAAAGAAGTGAACGTTCAAGTTCCTGTGGTTGTTCGCTTAGAAGGCAACAACGCTGAAAAAGGCGCCAAATTGCTTGAAGAGTCAGGATTGAAACTGATTTCAGCCCAAGGTCTATCAGACGCGGCGCAAAAAATCGTTGACGCTGTTAAAAAAGCATAAGCCTCTTATTATAAAGTTGGCAGCTTAAATCTTTTATTGATATTCAATAAACCAATAAGCTGTCCGCTTTAGTAGACAACAGATTAAGGAAAACATAATGAGTGTATTAATTGATAAAGACACCAAAGTATTGGTTCAAGGTTTTACTGGTAAAAACGGCACGTTCCACTCAGAACAAGCCATTGAATACGGCACCAAAGTGGTTGGCGGCGTAACCCCAGGAAAAGGCGGTCAAACGCATCTTGGCTTGCCAGTTTTTGATACCATGAAAGAAGCCATGGAAGCGACTCACGCTGACGCTTCTGTCATCTACGTTCCAGCACCTTTTGTTCTTGATTCAATCATCGAAGCGGTTGATGCGGGCGTTAAATTGATCGTAGTGATCACTGAAGGCGTTCCAACGATTGATATGCTAAAAGCTAAGCGTTACATCGAAGAAGCGGGCGACGTGAAAATGGTTGGTCCAAACTGCCCAGGCGTGATCACACCAGGCGAATGCAAAATCGGTATCATGCCAGGTCACATCCATTTGCCAGGAAAAGTGGGCATCATCTCACGCTCTGGTACTTTAACTTATGAAGCTGTTGCTCAAACCACCAAGCTTGGCTTTGGTCAGTCCACTTGTATCGGTATTGGTGGTGACCCAATTCCTGGTATGAACCAAATTGATGCGCTTAAACTGTTCCAAGACGATCCACAAACTGAAGCGATCATCTTGATCGGTGAAATCGGTGGTACTGCTGAAGAAGAAGCGGCAGCTTACATCAAAGAAAACGTTACCAAGCCAGTTGTAGGTTACATTGCAGGCGTAACTGCTCCTGCAGGAAAACGTATGGGTCACGCTGGCGCGATCATCTCTGGTGGTCAAGGTACTGCTGAAGATAAGTTTAAAGCCTTTGAAGATGCTGGTATCGCTTATACTCGCGATCCATCAAAAATTGGCGAAAAACTTAAAGAAGTGACTGGCTGGGAATAATTTCCTTGCAAAGATAGGAGTTGAGTATTAACTTACAAGCAAACTATTGTTTTTAATATCATCTTGCTATCGATAAAAGACACCTCTACAATAGGGGTGTCTTTTTTTATGATAATGATAACAACCATGACCAAAAATTCAGAATTATCCCAAAAGGTTCTTGTTACTGGCGGCGCCGGCTATATTGGCTCGCATACTTGTATTGCTCTGCATCAATCAGGATACGAAGTCGTTATTTATGATAACCTCTCAAACAGCCAAAGCGAAGCTGTTGACCGGGTTTCAAAATTAATCGACCATCCTATTACCTTTATCAAAGGTGATATTCGAGATGAGGTGGCATTAAAACAGGTTTTTGGCGATCACGAATTTAGTGCGGTGATCCATTTTGCCGGATTAAAGGCAGTTGGCGAATCGGTTGCCAAACCACTTAAATACTACGACAATAACGTCGCCGGAACCGTGACTTTATTAAAAGTCATGAATGAATTTAACATTAAAAACCTCGTGTTTTCTTCTTCGGCTACCGTTTATGGCGATCCAAAAACACTGCCTATCGATGAAACCGCCCCGCGATCATGCACCAATCCATATGGTCAAAGTAAGCTTATGATTGAACATATTTTGGAAGATTTAACCGTTTCAGACGAAACTTGGAATCTAATTTCTTTGCGCTACTTTAATCCGGTAGGCGCGCATCGCTCAGGGCAAATTGGCGAAGACCCCAATGACATTCCCAATAATCTGATGCCGTTTATCTCGCAAGTGGCGGTTGGTAAGTTACCGAGGCTGAGTATTTTTGGCGGCGATTATGAGACCATCGATGGTACAGGGGTTCGCGATTTTATTCATGTGACCGATCTTGCTGAAGGTCATGTGGCAGCGCTGAATTATTTAAATAAGCAAACCTCATCTATCGGTTTTGTTCCTATAAATCTTGGTACAGGAAAAGGGACGTCGGTATTGGAACTGGTCGCTGCCTTTGCCAAAACGACCGGAAAAGATATTCCATATACTATGGCGGATAGACGCCCTGGCGACATTGCAAGCTGCTTTGCAAGTTGTGAGAAAGCTCAAGATTTGCTTAGCTGGCAAGCCCATCTCGACATTGAGCAAATGTGCTCGGATGCTTGGCGTTGGCAAAAGGGCAACCCGCAAGGCTATCGCTCTAAATAAAATGTTAATTTTTAAACCATCACGAACTTTTGATAATAACTAATGACAAAAATTATGACCACTTCTATCTCTCATGCCGTCATTCCCGTGGCGGGTTTTGGCACAAGAATGCTGCCATTGTCCAAATCTGTTCCCAAAGAGCTGCTACCGCTTGGTAATAAACCTGCCATTCATTATGTGATCGAAGAGGCGATTGCCGCTGGCATCAAGCATATTATTTTGGTGGGGCACGCGCAAAAAAGCGCCATTGAAAACTATTTTGATGTGAACGCTGAGCTTGACACCCAATTGCGCCAAAAAGGTAAAGACGATCTTGCTGACAGTTTAAACTGGCTGCCAAGTGATGTCAGCGTGTCGATGATTCGCCAAGGAAAGCCATTGGGGCTTGGTCATGCGGTGCTTGCCGCAAGACCGATTGTTGGCGATCATAACTTTGCGGTGCTGCTTCCAGATGTGGTTCTCAATCCTTTTATCACGGATTTAAGCCAAGATAACTTAGCATTTATGATTGATGCGTTTAACCATAATCAGCAATCACAAATTTTGGTCGATCAAGTTGCCGATAGCGACGTTCATAAATATGGCATTGCAAAGCTTTGTGAGGGTCAGTCAGCGCCAACAATCAACCAAAATAAACTATTGAAAAATAAAAGCTTTGGTGTGGCAGGATTCGTTGAAAAACCAAACTTAAAAGATGCTCCATCAAGGCTTGCTGTGGTTGGGCGTTATGTATTTGACAACCGTATTTTTGATTATTTGGCAACCACTCAGCCCTCCGTTGGTGGTGAGATTCAGCTGACCGATGCCATTGATGCGTTAATTAGTACCTCAGGCGTTCAAGTGACGACAATGACAGGGGACAGCTTTGATGCCGGCGACATGACGTCTTATATGCAGGCGTTTATTTATTTTGCTAAGCAGCAATTGGCGGGCAATCAATGATGAGCAAAGCATTATCAGCTCAATCAGGAGCGCAGCCTTTAAGTGCGCGCGACTGTGCGCATTGGTCAGCGCTTGAGTGTTTAGCCAAAAAAACGTGGTCACTGCCCAAGCTTTTTGACCAAGATAAGACTCGTGCTAAGCGCTTTCAAGCCACGGCTTTGTCCTTATATTTGGACTATAGCAAGCAGTGTATTGATGAGGAGGTATTCAACCATCTGTTAGCGCTTGCTGATGACAGCAGATTAAAGCGTAAAATTGATGATTTATTAAGCGGTATCAAGGTGAATACCAGTGAGCAGCGCGCCGCCCTTCATACCGCCCTTAGGCTTCCCAAATCTGCAAGCCTTTTGGTTGAGGGCACAGATGTGGTCAAAGACATCCATCAAAGTTTGGCTAAGGTTGAGCATTTATCCGAGCGCATTCGCAGTGGCACTTGGCGCGGCTTTTCAGGAAAAGCGATCACCGATGTGGTCAATATCGGCGTTGGTGGCTCAGATTTAGGACCGTTAATGGCAAGCGCGGCGCTTGATGAATGGTCAGATAGCGACATTGACGTTCATTTTGTGTCGAACATGGATGGCAGTCAGCTCGATAATTTGCTCAAATGGCTCAATCCAGAAACGACATTATTTATCATTTCATCCAAATCCTTTGGCACTGTAGATACGCTATCGAACGCCGAAACGGCGCTCAACTGGCTGCTCACAACCGCAGCAACGCTGTCAGGGTCAAAGCAAAGCGTGCTTCGGCGTCATTTTATTGGTATTTCTGCCAATCATGAGAAAATGAGCGTTTGGGGCATTCACCCTGAGCATCAGCTTGAGCTTTGGGAGTGGGTTGGCGGTAGATTTTCGCTGTGGTCAGCCATTGGACTTGCGATTGCCATTGCGATTGGGGTGCCAAGATTTTACGACTTGCTTGCTGGCGCTCACGAGATGGATGAGCATTTTGCAACGACCGATTTTGCAGAAAACTTGCCTGTTTTGCTGGGTCTTATTGCCGTTTGGAACAGCAGTTTTTTACAAATCCATGCCCATACCGTGCTGCCTTATGATGGCAGACTTGCATATTTGCCAAGCTATTTAACCCAGCTTGAGATGGAAAGTAACGGCAAATCAGTCACCCATGAAGGTGCAAAAGTTGATTACAATACTTGCCCGATTTTGTGGGGCGAGATTGGCTCAGATGCTCAGCATGCGTTTTATCAGCTCTTGCACCAAGGCACTCAGCAGGTGTCTTGCGATTTTATTGCTTGCGTTCGTCATTACAGTCATGAGGCAAAGTTTGCTACCTTGCGGCATCAACATGAGCTTGCGCTATCAAATTGCCTGGCGCAAAGCCGCGTGCTTGCGTTTGGCAATGCCGCCGTGGAAAATACCGCAATGGCTTGCGTTACCGATAAATTTAAAAATTATCGCGGCAATCAGCCCTCAACGACGATTTTAATTGATGAGCTGACGCCAAAAAGCTTGGGATCGCTCATTGCGCTTTATGAGCATAAAGTTTATGTGATGGCTTGCATTTGGGACATTAACCCGTTTGACCAATGGGGCGTTGAGATGGGAAAACAGATGGCAGAATCGGTTTATCAAGCGCTCAGTCAAGATGACCGTCCGTTTGATGGCTCGACCAATCAGCTGTTAGACCAAATTCAAAAGTTGTCTTAACACTCTGAGCGCAATGTTTTTTAACCTTTAAAAGGTCAGCTTATGCCTTATTCACAATTGGCGCCAAATGCAATAGCAACTGCTTCTGACTCCAAAGTTTGCATTATCATTGGTCATAGCATCGATGCCATTACCACAGCTGTGGTACTCGCGAGCCTCAATCAGCGCGTTCACTTGTTTGCCAAGTTATCAGAGCTTCATAAAACGCTTGGTCAATATAGTTTTGAGCATCATTTGCAAGCGCTTTGGCAGCTTTATTCTAGCCAAAACCAGCTTGAATGCTTTGAGTTGCCAAATGAGGCAACTGCCGTTATTGACCGTTATCAACTGGAAAATTCAGCCGTCCAAGGTCAATCGGTTGAGCTTTACTGGTTGTTTTTAAACAGTATTCAACCTCACTGGTCAGATGACACATGGATTACCGCGTTTAACCACAGTCAGCAGCAATCAAGCCCGATTATTTTAAGCGGAACGGCAAAAATTGGTCAAGTTAGCGCTTTTGCTGAAAAATTGCTACGAGCTTGGGTGTTTTATGTGCCGTTTGTATTTTTGCAAGATGGCGCAGCGTTTAGCTCCATGCTCACCCCAATGCTTTGGTTATTGGGAGAAAAAACGCCAAACAGCAGCGGTCGCCTTAATGTTTTGCGACCCTTAATGCAGCAAGCAAAAGCGTATCATCACGCCGATATTGCAACCATTGAGTTTGCGCGAAGCAGTATTATGGCAATGCTTGCAACCCGTGTTAGCTTTATGAATGAGATGTCAAGGTTTGCCGATGTTAACGGCGTTGATATTCAAAAGGTCAGCCAAATCATGGGGCTTGATGATCGGGTTGGTGGCAGTTATTTGACCGCCGGTTGGGGATTTGGCGGCAATACGTTGCCGCTTGAGCTTGAAGCTTTGCAGCAATCAAGCGCGGATTGCCAGATTGCGATGCCGCTGATCAAGTCGGTCATTCATATCAATGACGACCAAAAAGAGCTGATTTTTCGCAAGTTTTGGCAATATTTTGATGGTTTTATCGACAATAAAACGGTGATGATTTGGGGTGCAAGCTATAAAGCCGACTCAGGGCGAACGGCAAACTCTGCCATCCATCCCTTATTGGCGCTGCTTTGGTCGTATAACATCAAAACGCGCGTTTATACGGATAAAGCAAAAGGCGAGCTGCTAGCGCGCTATCCAAATGAGCCGCTGCTTGAGATTATCGACTCACCTTATGACGGTATTCAGGGCGCCCAAGCAATGTTTTTATTAAGCGTTTCTCATCAAGAGCCCATGGACATTGCTCAGCTTAACCAATCTGGTTTGCCAGTATTTGACGCCCAAAACGTGTTAACGGGCGCGCAAATTGATAACTTGGTTGGTGAGTATATCGGTCTTGGTCGCAGTAAATAATCGAAATGAATCTGCTAAAAAGCGTTAAAAAACCGCTCAAATTGTCTTGGGCGGTTTTTTCATAATGACCTTATAAAAGCGTCTAGGCAGGAATTGCGCCGCGACCTTTAAGCCAAGTGACCAGTTCTGCCGTTTTTTCTTCAAGTAACTTAAGATTGCCTTTAGCTTCAATATTTAAGCGGATAAGCGGCTCGGTATTTGATGCTCGTAAATTAAAGCGCCAGTTGTCAAAATCAAGACTTAAGCCATCAAGCGTTGATTTTTCAGGATTTTGAGCGGCAAAATACTGTTCAATGTCATGGATAATGGTTGGGGCGTCACTGTCTGTTAAGCGAAAATTCAGCTCCCCTGAGCTTGGATAGTCATCAAGGTATTGGTGGACAAGCTCGGATAACGTTTTACCGCTTGTGGATAACAGCTCAATGGTCAACAACCACGGAATCATGCCGCTATCGCAGTAAAAAAAGTCGCGAAAGTAGTGATGCGCGGACATCTCACCACCGTAAATCGCGCCGGCGTCGCGCATTTTTTGCTTGATAAAGGAGTGTCCTGATTTACTCAATACGCCATTACCATTAAATTTTTCAATGACGGCTTCGGTGTTAAAAATCACCCGTGGGTCGTAAACGATGGACTCACTCGGATGCTTTTGTAAAAACGCTTGCGCGAGCATACCAACGATATAACTGCCATCGATAAAATTGCCAGTTTCATCAAACAAAAAGCAGCGGTCAAAGTCGCCATCAAAGGCAATGCCTAAATCGGCGTTATTTTCAATGATGGCATCGCGGGTGGCACTGCGATTTTCCAAAATCATGGGGTTCGGAATACCATTTGGAAAGCTGCCGTCGGGCTCATGATGCAGCCTGATAACTTGTAGGGGCGCGCCTTGTTGTTGTAAGTTGTCAACCAATAAATCAACAACAGGGGCGGCGCTGCCGTTGCCGCAATTAATAACCAGTTTAAGCGGTTTTAACTTTTTAGCATCAATAAAGGTCAGTAAATGCTGAATATAAGCCGTTTTATCAGTTTTTAATTGAATAGTGCCAAGCTTGGTAGGTTTAGCAAAGTTTCCCGACTCAGCAAGCGTTTGAATTTCTGCCAAACCGTCATCCGCGCTAATCGGCTTTGAGTGCTCTTTAACCAGCTTTAAGCCATTGTAATTAATCGGGTTATGGCTTGCCGTCACCTCAATGCCGCCAAGTGCTTGGTAATGACTGGTGGCAAAATAAACCTCTTCCGTTCCGGTCATTCCCAAATCAATCACATCGATGCCTGCGTCAACAATGCCCGAAATGGTGGCGGCTTTTAACGCTTCACTTGAGGGGCGAATGTCGCAGCCGATGACAATGCAGCGGTTTAGGGCTTTATTTTCGATATTGTTATTGTCATCATGATCATCGTCTAATCGCGCCGCCAAGATTTGTGCAAAGGCGCGACCAATGCGATAAGCAATGTCCTCATCAAGATTGACGCCAAGCTCACCGCGAATGTCATAAGCTTTAAATGAGGTGATGGATCGCGGCTCAAATTGCGGCTCGGGTTTTGAAAAGTGCTGAGTTGTGGTCATTAAACCTCCTTTATTTTTTTTTAAAAAATTAGAATAAATACTGTTGGTTAATCTAAATATGATGGGCTAAATTTTGTACCGATTAATGATACACTAACCCTGCCGCGCCGCCTATGATGGCAACGAAATCAGGACGATATTATGACCAAGACTCACGCTTTAACCTCTCAAAATAATCCAAAAACGAGCGTTCGCGTTCCTGCACCTTTAGAGGGAGCGCCAACCGCCACAGGCGAGATTACCGATTTAATCGCATTGATGGCAAGGCTTCGTGCTGATTGCCCTTGGGATAAAAAGCAGACCAACCAAAGCTTGATTCCCTACGCGATTGAAGAAGCTTACGAGCTTGCCGAGGCAGTTCAAGATAATGACGACGAGGACATCAAAGGTGAGCTTGGTGATGTCCTCTTGCAAGTGATTTTTCATTGTCAGCTTTATGCTGAGCAAAACCGTTTTGATCTAAATGACGTCATCCAAACGCTGCAAGAAAAGCTGATTCGCCGTCATCCGCATGTGTTTGATAAGGACAATTTGCCCGATGATGCGGCAGTGAAAGAACGTTGGGATGAAATTAAAGCCGAAGAAAACGCCGTCAAAGCCGCTCGCGGCAAGCCCAAACGTCGATTGGACAATATCAAAGCCGGAAGCGCACTCATGCAAGCTCAAGAATTGCAAAAACAAGCCTCAAAGCTTGGTTTTGATTGGGAGGGCGTCAGCGGCGCACTGGATAAGCTTGATGAGGAAATAGGCGAGCTAAAAGCCGAAATTGAAAACAAATCCAAAGCTGAGATTAAAGCCAACAAGTCCGTGATTGAAAAAGAGCTTGGCGATTGTTTTTTTGCTTTGGTCAATATCGCAAGAAAGCTTGATTTAGATGCCGAAGCGGCAACGTTAACTTGCGTTCATAAGTTTAAATCGCGGTTTGGTTTTATTGAAAATGAGTTGTTAAAGCTCAATCAAAGCCTTGAGGACAGCTCGCTTTCTGAAATGGAGCAGCTTTGGCAAGCGGCAAAACGTTATGAAAAGGACTAAAACTTTTTCGCTGCCCGTTTTTTCATTTTCTGCTTTTTCATTAACCGCGTTTTTATTGTGTTTATCATTGATGTTGATGACGCCGAAAATAAGCCTTGCCGCTATGTGTTTTGGCGACCCAAAAAATGCTTATCAGCAGTTAATTCGCCAAGAAAACTTGGCAGAGCAAGCGGTAAAATCGGCGCTGGTGAACCTCAATACGGCAACCGAAGCCGAATTGGTATCGCTTCATGGGATTGGCAGCAGCAAAGCGCAAGCGATTATTTTATACCGTGAGATGTTTGGCAATTTTAATAGCATTGATGACTTAGCAAAGGTGAAAGGCATCGGTGTCAAAACCATTGAAAAAAACCGCTCGCGGCTGCGAGTTCGCTAAACAATACCAAGCCGCTGGTTAAAAAACACCTAAAAGATTTAACATGACTGATGCGGCAAGATCACACGTGGCGCGTAAAATTTGTTAAACTAGCGCTGACATCCGCCTGAGGCGCTGCTGCTATGCGCAGAGCTGATCCATCATGCGGTTTTGACCGGCAAGGAGTAGATGCATGGCCGAGCGCGCCGCCAAGCAGTTAGCGTTACACAAATCTGAATTACCCAATTCCATCATTGAAGTGATTGCCACGCTGGCACGAGCCGGTTTTGAGGCATTTATCGTGGGCGGCGGCGTCCGTGATACCCTGCTTGGACTTAAGCCTAAGGACTTTGATGCTGTCACCGACGCCAAGCCGCATGAGGTCAAAGACGTGTTTGGCAAGCGCTGCCGGATTATTGGTCGCAGGTTTCAGCTCGCTCACGTGTATTCAGGTCGCGACTTGATTGAAGTGGCAACTTTTCGCGCGCCGCCCAAAAACGACGCCAACATTACCCAAGATGGTATGCTTATTCGTGACAACGTTTGGGGCGATATCAAGCAGGACTTTGCCCGACGCGACTTTTCAATCAATGCCTTATATTATCAGCCGTTAACCGGCGTCGTTCACGATTTTTGCGGGGCGATTGATGATATTAACCATAAAATCATCCGTCTTTTAGGGGACGCGCAAACCCGAATTGAAGAAGACCCCGTTCGGCTGCTTCGAGCGCTGCGATTTAAAGCCAAATTGGGATTTGAATTTGATGAGGCGCTTGCCCGTCAATTTCGACCTGAAAACTGGGCGCTTCTTGAGCAAATCTCGCCGCACCGCCTTTATGATGAAACGCAAAAGATGTTCACTGGCGGCTATTTGGTGCCGTTGTTGCCCTTATTATTTGAATCCGGTGCGATTGAGCATTTGGTTATTTATCCACCAAAAGCCCCAAGCCCATTGGTTCAGCAAGTGGCTATTAACACCGATAAGCGCATCAAAGCCGGCAAAAGCATCAATCCGGCGTTTTTTTATGCCGCGCTGCTTTGGGAAAACTATTTATATCAGCTTGAAAAATTTAAAAAGCGCAACATGCCGTTTGCTGAAGCGCAATTGCAAGCCGCTAGCAAAGTCATTGATCGCCAACGGATAAAAACCGCCATTCCAAAGTTTGCCGAGCAATTTATCCGCGATATTTGGCTGCTTCAGCCGCGACTTGCCGCGCCAAAAGCCAAGCAAATCGAAGGATTGTCCGAGCACCCACGCTTTCGTGCCGGCTTTGATTTTTTATTACTTCGTGAGGAGTGCGGCGATAGCGAACACCCGTTGTCCGAGTCGACCAACGGCATGGGCGAATGGTGGCAAAATTTTCAATTGCTTAGCGACAAGCAAAAACAAAAAGCCATCGCAAGCTTTGATGACAGCCGCCGCAGCGCTCAAAAACGTGGTCGCAACCGCAACCGGCAAAAACAAAATGAGAATATAGAAAGCGTTGAGGTCAAATCCGGCGTAAGCAACTTTGAAGCTGCTGAAAAAACGGCTCATCACCAGCGCTCGCAGCATCAGCCCAGTAATCAAGACAAAAGCGAACTAAATCAGCTGCATCAATTGGCGCTGCCCACTCAAAAAAGTGCGGCGCATCCCAAGCCGTTATTTGTGATTGAGCATCAAAGCGTTGTGCCACCGTTGCAAAAAAGCTTAACCGGTAAAAAAGGCACGTTGCAAAACGACCCATCTGAAAACAACCAACCTGAAAACAGCCAATATGAGAACAATAAAATCTCTCAGGTTGATCGTGCGCCAGTAAGTAAAAAAGATAGCGAAAAAGAGCCACCACGCTATTCCGCCACTGCGCCAAAGCCTGCACCAACCAGTGATGCTGTTCCCAGTCAGCGCCGCCGCCGAGCGCCAAGCAGTGATGTTCTTGCGGTTCGTGAAAAAGCCAACAAGCCGCGCGTCGTTGTTAAAAGCTTACCGGAAGCTGATATTGCAGCAGAATTTTCAAAAAAAGCAGCGGTTACCAAAGACGCTGAAAACCAAGCAAAAAATGCAGTTGATTCTAACGCAAAAGCAAATGCTGATCGTTCAAATGAGCATGCTCAAGTTAACGATAATATGAGCAATAATAAAGGCGCCATTCCTGCCACGCGCCGCCGCCGAGCGCCAAGCAGTGACGAGCCTGCCGCCCGCATCAAGCAAAAAAAGTGGGGCGTATCATGAGTGCTGAAAGCCAAACGCCAAATCAAAATTGGACTCAGTGCTATTTAGGACTTGGCAGCAATCTAGCCAATGAGCTTGGAACGCCGATTGAGCATTTAACCCGCGGCATTGCTAAGCTTAAAGCCAATAGCCAAATTCGAAATTTGGTTGCGTCCTCTTTTTATGGCTCAATCCCAATGGGACCTCAAGACCAGCCGGATTTTGTCAATGCAGTGGTTGGCTTTGAAACAAACTTGACGCCGATTGCCCTCCTTGATGTTTGCCAAGCGCTTGAAACAGATGCAAGACGCGAGCGGCTTCGGCATTGGGGCGAGCGCAGCTTAGATGTTGATGTTCTATTGTTTGGTGACCAAGAGATTCATGAGCCGCGATTGATTGTTCCGCATTTGGGGATTACCGAGCGCAATTTTGTCCTTGTGCCGCTGATTGAAATTGCACCGAATCTTATCATCAATGGCACTCCCATCAGCAGTTATCCTGAGAGCCAAAATCTAAGCGGCATTCACCGAATCTGCGACGCCGATCAGCGAGGTAAATTATGACCACGTTAGCCACTTTATCACAGTTTAAAAAGTCCGGAACCAAATTTAGCTGTTTGACCTGCTATGATGCAATGTTTGCGCGAATGATGGCGCGAGCTAAGATTGACGCGATTTTGATTGGCGACAGCCTTGGCATGGTGGTTCAAGGTCACAATTCAACCTTGCCGGTCACCGTTGCTGACATGGCATATCACACGGCAAACGTTGCTCGCGCCAACAGCGAGGCGCTCATTTTAGCTGATTTGCCATTTATGAGTTACGCGCTATTAAATGAGGCGGTTGCCAACAGCCGAACGCTGATGCAAGCCGGCGCTCATGTGATTAAAGTTGAGGGCGGATTTGAGCTTTGCGAGCTGATCAGCACGCTTGCTCACGCCGGAACGCCCACTTGCGTTCATTTAGGATTGACGCCGCAATCGGTCAACGTGTTTGGCGGTTATAAAGTTCAAGGTCGCGGAACGGACGCGGCAGCCAAGCTCTTAAACGATGCTAAAGCCGTGGTCGAGGCGGGCGCGGCAATGCTGGTGTTAGAGTGCGTTCCAAGTGAGGTTGCCAAAGCCGTTACCGAAGCGGTCAGCGTTCCGGTCATTGGCATTGGCGCAGGCGCGGACACCGACGGTCAAGTTTTGGTGATGCACGACATGCTTGGAATGACTCACGGTCGCACCCCACGATTTGTTCGTGACTTTTTAACCGATCCCAAAAATGACGCTCGCAGCATTGAAGGCGCGTTTGCCTTATTTCAAAGCGAAGTTCGCGCGGGCAATTTTCCGCAAAGTCAGCACCAATTTAGCAATGATGCTTAATTCATACGGCTTTTAAGATAGTGATGTTTTAAACCATGAGCAATTCCCCAAAAATTTACCACCAAATTAAAGCGCTTCAGCAAGATTTATTGCCAAGTCGCGCCACCAAAACCATTGCCCTTGTGCCAACGATGGGAAACCTTCACGAGGGTCATTTAGAATTGGTAAGAATTGCTAAAACGCGCGCCGATATTGTCGTGGTCAGCATTTTTGTCAATCCAACGCAGTTTGGCGTTGGCGAGGATTTTGACAGCTATCCACGAACGCTTGATGACGATGTGGCAAAGCTTGCAAGGGTTGGCGCAGATTTGGTATTTGCGCCAAGCGTTGATGAGATGTATCCGGTCATGCCGCCGCCAACGCAAGTGCTCACCGGCGACATTGCCAAGCTGCTTTGCGGTCAATCGCGACCCACCCATTTTGATGGCGTTGGTATTGTGGTTTGCAAACTGTTTAACATCATTGCCCCAAATATCGCCATTTTTGGTCAAAAAGACTATCAGCAATTGGCAATTATTAAGCAGTTGGTTCTCGATTTAAGCTATCCGATTGAAATTATTGCCGCGCCGATCATCCGCGCTGACGATGGCTTGGCGTTGTCCTCGCGAAATCAATATTTAACAGCTGATGAGCGCAAAATCGCGCCAAAATTACAGCAAGAATTGCAGAATTTAGCTGAACAATTAAAAGACAATTCTTCGAAAAAATCATTAAATGAGCTGATTGATGATAGTAAAACTAAGCTCAATCAAGCCGGATTTTTGGTAGATTATTTAGAGATTAAATCACCGACTTTAGCACCCATTGCAAGCGAAAAGGCTTCGAACGTCTTTCAAAATGACGCGCCGATTGTGATTTTAGTTGCCGCAAAATTGGGTCGCGCGCGACTTTTAGACAACTTGATCGTCACTCAATCGTAAGTGATGATCTTTATTAAAAAGGGATGACAAGCGCCATGGAAAATTCAAGCACTAGCAATGCAAATTTTCATTGTGATGACGATAAGCTCAGCATTTTGGTGATCTCAGGGCGCTCAGGGTCGGGCAAAACCTCGGTACTCAATATGCTTGAGGACTTGGGTTATTACGCGATTGACAATTTGCCGCTGGCATTGGTTCCGGATGCTGCTTTTAAGCTAACTCGCGAAAGTGGCGTTTGTAAAATTGCGTTGGGCGTAGATATTCGCTCACCGCGCGCCGATTTATCCAAATTTGCTGATATTTATCAGGCCCTTAAGCAAGCGTATGGCGAGCATCAAGTTCAGGTGATTTATGTCACCGCTCAAGAAAGCACGCTTGTGGCACGATTTAACGCTACCCGCCGCGTTCATCCTTTGATGGCAACCTCAAATACCGCGCTTCTTGAGCCTGCTTACAATTTGCCCACCGCCATTGAAAAAGAAGCGGAGCTGCTTGAACCCATTGCTTATTGCGCCGATATTAAGATTGACACCAGCAAACTTAATATTCACCAGTTAAAAGAGCGGCTTCGCGAGCATATTGGTGCTGACAATAGAGTCGTGGTGAATTTATTGTCGTTTGGCTTTAAATATGGCAGTCCTATTGATGCCGATTTTGTGTTTGACGTTCGCATTTTGCCCAACCCGCATTGGAATCCTGCACTGCGCGCTGCCACGGGTCTTGATGACAGTGTGAGCGATTTTTTTGCCGATTATCCAGAAGTTAGTGAGATGACGCGCGATATCGGCACGTTTTTGCAGCGCTGGCTGCCAGAGTTTTTGCACAACAACCGCCATACGGTCACCATTGCCATTGGCTGCACCGGCGGCAAACACCGCTCAGTATTTGTCACCGAGCAGCTTGCTAAAATGCTGGTAGATTTACCAAATTCGCTAGTGGTGGTTGCCAAGCATCGCGAAAAACGCCGCTGGTAAGTTTTTCGAACATTAATAAATTCAGTTTAAAAGGGTAGTTATGATTAATTGGTCTGAGCACGACATGCGCGTCTCTCGAACGGAGCTAAAAAAAGCTCATGAGCGCTTGCAGCAGCTAGCCGTGCCATTGGCAAGTTTGTCCAAAAAGCAGCTCAAAGCGCTGCCAGCAAGTGATTATTTTATGGCAGAGCTGCTTGCCCTTGCTGACATCACCAACGCCAATGCGCGCAATCGCCAAACCAAGCGCGTCGGCAAATTGATGGTGGAAGAAGATCGCCATGTTTTGGTCGAGGCGCTTTTTAAAGCCGTGTTTGCCAAAGAGCAAATCGCGAAGATTGAGAGCTGGCAAGAGCGGCTCAACCTTCATGATGAGGGTACGCTTAAGCAATTTACCAAGCAGTTTCAAGCTTCTGAGCGTAACAGCCTTTATCAGCTCTTGCTTTGGATTGAATATGCCCGTCATTTGCAAGATGATGAATTGCTTGCCGAGTCCGTTGCCGATTTGCAAAGCTATATTCGCGAAGTGGCGTTGCTGTCTCAGCTCAAATAATTATTCCAACTTAAATAAGTGGCGTTGATATTTTTGATTTATTGTTTCTAATCATTGACTTGTTAAAAAAAGTATTAAAAAAAGCCAATCGTTTAGGATTGGCTTTTTAATTTTAAACCCAGCTTTTATTTATTTTTTCTCAGTTCGGACTTTTTTCACCAAGTAATCGACCACTTTTGGCACTTCTGCGCTCTCGCCAGTCACGACATATTTGCCTTGAACGACAACGGCAGGAACGCCTGACAACTGATAGCGTTTTGCGCCGGCTTGAGAGCGCCCGATTTTAGTGCCAACAGCAAATGAGTTGTAAAGGCTGTTAAATTTCTTTTGGTCAACGCCTTTTGAAGCGTACCATTTGCTTAAAGAGGCTTGGTCAAACAGTTTTTTGCCGTCTTTTTGAATGGCATCAAATAAAGCATCATGAGTTTTGTTTTCAAAGCCTAGTAATTGCGCGGCGTAAAATCCACGAGCATTGGCTTCCCAAACGGGGTTGAGCGCAGCAGGCGTCTTAAAAAATGCCACATCTTTAGGCTTGGTTTTTGCCCATTTTTCCATGTGCGGATTTAGGTTGTAGCAGTGCGGGCAGCCATACCAAAAAAACTCGCGAACAATGATGGCATCCCCAGTGATGGTTTCAGGGTTGTCAAGAACGCGGTAGTCCTTTCCGGCGACATAATCGGCGGCATTTGCGCCCATCGCGGCAAGCCCGATCGCAGCCGTCAGTCCAGTCAGAGCAAGAACACGTTTCATACAGATTCCTTAAGCGCTTGATAAGTATAGTGGCAGATATTGATAAATGAAGGCGGTGACAAAATGATGAGTCACACCAACCAAAACGATAATGATTAAAACAGCTCATTGCCCTTAAACTCAACTATAATAACGCAAATCTTAGGGAGTTGTGAATCACAATCTTAACCCTAAGTTGTTAAACGGTGAGCATTTTCAAGCGCAAGTTAAAACTTAGCAACACATTCGCCTGCTTGTCACCCTAAGTCACGATAGATAAAGGACAAAATTCAGCGCTCATGCTACCATGATGGCGAATGATTGGGAATTGGCAATTGCAAAGATGATGCTCAGCCCAATGACGCCGATTATAATGACAAAAAAAAGGATCAATGATGAGCCAAATTGAGGCGGATAGCCAAAAAACAAATAACCATACTCAAAAATTTCAACAAAGCCCAACTACCCACACGACTCAGCCTAAAACCAATGTCGATCCTAGTGAAATTGCCAAATTTAATAATTTAGCCAAGCAGTGGTGGGATGACTCAGGTGCGTTTGCCACGTTGCATCAAATCAACCCGCTACGATTGAACTGGATATCGGAAAATGCAGCTCGGGTTTATAATTCAGATGACAATGCAGCGTCAGACGTTTTAAAAGGTAAAAAAATCGTCGATATTGGCTGCGGCGGCGGTATTTTAGCTGAGTCCATGGCGCGGCGCGGCGCTGACGTATTAGGAATAGATTTGGGTGAGGAAAACCTAAAGGCAGCAGCGCTTCATGCTAAGCAAAGCGGTCTTGAGCACACGTTGCGATATGAAGCTATTGCCGCAGAGTCGCTGGCAGCAAATCACACCGGTCAGTTTGATATCGTCACTTGTATGGAAATGCTTGAGCATGTCCCAAACCCTGCTGCCATTGCAAAAGCTTGCTTTGATTTGCTGGCACCGGGCGGCGTTTGTGTGCTCTCAACCATCAATCGCAACCCCAAATCGTACTTATTTGCCATTATCGGCGCTGAGTATGTCTTGCGTCTTTTAGACCGTGGCACTCACGATTATGGCAAATTTATTACCCCAGCTGAGCTTGACAGTATGGCAATTAAAGCAGGGTTTGAGCGCCAAGACATCATTGGGCTGCATTATAACCCCATCACCAAACGCTATTGGCTGGCGCAAAACGTCGATGTCAATTATATGCTGGCGGTACGAAAGCCGTTATGATGGCAAATAAATTGAGAATGAAACCTCAGTTTGGTTCAAATTTAATGTTAATAAACCGCTAACTTTTTGAGCAGTAACTATGAAGCCAAAAGCTATGAGCCGAAAAATAAACGCCGTTCTTTTTGATTTAGATGGCACCTTGATTGATACGGCTGCCGATTTTGTGCGCATTATTGGTAAAATGAGCGCTCAAAATGGCTGGCAAGTTCCCGATGAAGCCTTAATTCGCGAGCAAGTTTCGGCGGGCGCGTCGGCGATGGTCAAATTGATGCTTCGGCACAATGAGCAGCTCAGCCTTGATGAGGCAACCTTACTTGGCTTTCGTCAGCAGTTTTTAGATAATTATGCCGCGGATATTTGCGTGGACAGCGGTTTGTTCACCCGCCTTGATGACGTTTTGGCATATTTTGAAGCCAAGGATATTCCTTGGGGCATTGTCACCAATAAGCCGCGCTATTTGGCAGAAGCCTTGTTATCGGCATTAGCTTTGGATCAGCGCTGCTCGGTGCTCGTTTGCCCGCAAGATGTGACCAAAGCTAAGCCCGATCCTGAGCCGATGCTGCTTGCCCTTGATAAGCTAAACCTTTCTCAAGAAGTGGCGCAAAATGTACTTTATGTTGGCGACCATGTTCGCGATATTGAAGCGGGCGCAGCAGCAGGAATGCCAACGATTTTAGCCGCTTATGGTTATATTCCGCCTGAAGATCAAGACAGATTGGCAGAGTGGGGCGCAGATTATATCATTGACACACCAGAAGCCCTTTATGAGCTGCTATTGTCCGATGAATTTGACTACGTTGCCGCTTAAATTTTAAATTAAAACTAAGTTTTCAACCACTGAATTTGTTAACCCACAATGATGCCAAAGTGAGCGCTTTAATGACTGAACCTAATAACTTAACGTTGAGCCACGACGACATTCGCAATTTTGTTCCCAAAGCTGACAGCCTATTGGGTAAAAGCATTTTGGTGACGGGCGCAGGTGATGGGATTGGTCGAGTTGCCGCGCTGACCTACGCAAGCCTTGGCGCAACGGTGCTGCTGCTTGGTCGCACCAGTAGCAAGCTTGAATACGTTTATGATGAGATCGAAAGTATGGGCGGCGCTCAACCTGCCATGCTGCCGATGAACCTTGAAAATGCCACCTTTACTGAGATGCAGCAGCTTGAGGTGATGATTAATAAAGAAATTGGCGCGCTTGATGGCTTACTTCATAATGCAGGAATATTGGGAAGTCTGACGCCGCTTGAGATGTATGACGCCGATTTGTTTGCAAAAGTGATGAAAGTGAATGTCACCTCAACGCTGATGCTGACCCAAGCCATGCTGCCACGGTTAAAAGCTGCGCCAAATGGCTCGATTGTATTTACTTCAAGCTCGGTTGGCACACATCCGCGAGCATTTTGGGGCGCTTATGCGTTATCCAAGCAAGCAGTTGAAGGCATGAGCGATATTTTCACTCAAGAAACGCAAAATACCACCAATTTGCGCTTTAACTGCATCAATCCGGGGGCGACCCGAACCAACATGCGCGCTCATGCGTATCCGGGGGAGAATCCGCTGAGCCTTAAAACCCCTGAGGACATCATGGCAGGCTACGTTTGCCTGATGAGTGATGACAGCATCAACGTTCACGGTCAAGTGGTGGCGCTTCAGCCGAAAAACTAGCCATTGAAAATTGAGAAATTGCCGCCATCTTATTGTTATTCAACTGTTTTTATAAAATAACAAGGATAATGATATGGCAGGAGGTTGGTCACGAGATGGCGCTGAGCATGAGCAAATGGACGCCACGGTCAATGATGCGCTCTACCGCGCTCGGCGGGCGCTACCAACGGGGGATAGCGCAGAATACTGCGATGAGTGCGGAGAGGCGATTCCGGAGGCGCGCCGAAAAGCTTTAAAAGGCGTTCAGCACTGCGTTCGCTGTCAAAGCGCGCTTGAAAGTCAGGCGAAAAAAATTGAGCTATTTAACCGCCGCGGCAGTAAAGACAGCCAGCTTCGTTAACGGTTTCATGGTTTTAAACCATAAAAAAATAATAAAACCGATGGCATACTTGATGACCATCGGTTTTTTTAGGGTTAAATAATGGCTAAGCTTGAGGATCAAGCTTCAGGAGATACGGCATTTTCTGAAATTGCTTTATCTTCTGCTGAGGTTTCATCCGGAACAAACACATAGCCCACGCCCCAAACGGTTTGGATATAGCGCGCTTGTGAAGGATTGTCTTCAATCAAGCGGCGAAGGCGTGAGACTTGAACGTCAATTGAGCGCTCCATTGCGCCCCATTCACGACCGCGAGCCAAGTTCATAAGCTTATCGCGGGTCAATGGCTCACGCGGATGCTGAACTAATGCTTTTAATACGGAAAATTCGCCCGTGGTTAAAGTGACCACGTTGCCGTCGCGTTTGAGCGTTCGGGTGGACAAATCAAGCGTCCAAGGTCCAAATTCAACAACTTCTAATTGATAGCTTGGCGCGCCTGGAAGCTCGCGGTTTTGACGGCGTAACACCGCTTTGATTCGCGCCAGCAGCTCTTTTGGGTTAAAGGGCTTGGGTAAATAATCGTCCGCGCCTGCTTCAAGACCAGCAATGCGATCGGCGTCGCCACCTTTGGCGGTGAGCATAATAATCGGAATGTCAGCATTGTCTTCGCGTAAGCGCTTACAAATGCTGATACCGTCCTCACCAGGCAGCATCAAGTCAAGAACGACCAATGAGAACAGCTCACGCTGCATCAGTTTGTCCATTTGGCTGGCATCATGCGCGGTGCGAACCACAAAGCCGTCGTCCTCTAAAAACCGCTGAAGTAAAGAGCGCAATCTGGCATCGTCATCCACCACTAAAATGCGCTGAGTCATGTTGTCCATATTGATGTTGCTATTGGTATTGTCCGTCATGCAAATATCCCCTAAAAAACCGTTATTATTGTCCATTTTGTTCTGGTTGCCGCTTTTGTTTTGGTGTTATCGAACCGTTATCGTGCTGCAATGATCCTCACTGCCTGAGCAAAACTAAACTTTGGCAAAAAACCTTACTTACCACTTTAGTTTATAAGATTGTACAAACTTTTGCATCACTTAGGCGCATATTTGCTGTATGCGTTTGTTTACCGAAAGGCGGTCGGCAAATTTGGCTTAAAACATGGCGGATAAACGGAAAAATAAAAATGATTTTTATTCAAGCACTTTTTGCTATAATGCCAAATTATATTTTTTAACGATTGATACGGTTATGAGTAGCACTGATTCCCAAACGTCTTTTCAAGATCAGCTGACAGCTGACCAATCGGCTTTGATTCATGCCAAATTAGCCACTCAGCTTGGAATTACTCAAGCTCAAGTGGCGGCATTTGTTACCCTTTATGATGAAGGGGCGACTGTGCCCTTTATTGCCCGTTATCGTAAAGATAAAACTCAAAATCTGGATGATATCAAGCTGCGAGCGCTTGAAAAAGCCCTCAATTATGAGCGCGATATGGCAAGCCGCCGCCAAAAAATCATCGAACTTTTGAGCAATCAAGGCAATTTAACCGATGAATTGACGCGCCGAATTGAGGCTGCCAAATCAAAGCTTGAGCTTGAAGATATTTATTTGCCGTATCGACCGCGCCGCCGGTCACTGGCTGCAAAAGCTCGCGCCGTAGGGCTTGCGCCAATTGCCGAATCGATCTTAACCACTAACGTTGAGCCAATCGCCGCGCTTGCCGATTATCAACTGCCAGCAGCGGCGGACGATGCTGAAAATCAAGATGTTGATTTAGAGGCATTTAACAACAGTGACAAGCAGCTTATTGGGGTTCAAGCGATCATCATTGATGACTGGACGCAAGCTTTAGATTTACTTGATGAGCTTCGTCAAAGCTTTGCCAAAACCGCGCAAATCGTTTCAAACGTTGCAAGCGATGACAAACGTGAGGTCGGCGAAAAATTCAAAGACTACTTTGAGCATTCAGAAAGCCTAGCGCGCCTTCCGAATCACCGCTTGCTTGCCATGCTTCGCGGTCGCCAAGAAAACGTGCTTGGACTTAAAATCGATGGCGAAGATGCGCCGTTTATTGAAAAAATTGTCCGCCATTTTCATTTGGCACAAATGGAGCCAAGCGCTCGCCGCGATTTTTTGTTAGAGGCGGCAAATAAGCTTTGGTCGGACAAATGGCGACCGCATATTGAGCATCGATTGCTCACAGAAAAACGCTTAGCAGCAGAAGCTGATGCCATTGACGTGTTTGCCAATAATTTGCAGCACTTATTGATGGCAGCGCCAGCTGGTCGCAAAGTGATCTTGGGCGTTGATCCGGGCATCCGTCACGGTGTCAAAATGGCATTGATTGACGACCAAGGTCAGGTCATGACGGACAAGGATGGCAAGTTTGTTACGGCAACCGTTTATCCATTTGCGCCTGACAATAAAATGACGGAAGCTCGAGCGGTCATTGATGACTTGTTAAGCAGTTACAATGTCGATTTGATTGCTATTGGTAACGGTACGGCAAGCCGCGAAACTGATGCCATGATCAAAGAGATATTAGCCACAAACAGCGATTTAAAAGCGCGAGCGGTCATTGTTAATGAATCAGGAGCGTCCGTTTATTCAGCAAGTGAGCTTGCAAGCGATGAGCTGCCAGAATTAGACGTTTCGGTTCGCGGTGCGGTATCAATTGCGCGCAGACTTCAAGACCCCTTGTCGGAATTGGTTAAAGTCGACCCAAAAGCCATCGGCGTTGGTCAATATCAGCACGATGTGAACCAAAATCAGCTTGCTGACAGCCTAGATAAAGTGACTCAAGATAGCGTCAATAGCGTAGGCGTTGATGTGAACACCGCAAGCCCTGCGATTTTGGCGCACATTGCGGGACTTAACCGCAACGTAGCTCAGCAAATCGTCAATTATCGCCGCGACAATGGCGCATTTTTAAGCCGTGAAGATTTAAAAAATGTTCCAAGACTTGGCAGCAAAACCTTTGAGCAAGCTGCCGGATTTTTGCGGATTCGCTCAGGGGACAATGCCCTTGATGCCACCGGCGTTCATCCTGAAAGCTATGCGCTAGTCAATGAGCTGCTTAGCCAATCAGGATTAAGTATCGGTGACGTGCTTGGCAACGTTGAGGCGTTGAGCCGCTTGGATACCAAAGCCGTCAATGATGACAGTGGCGTTGGCATCAAAGCGATTATTGATGAGCTTGCCAAACCTGCTCACGACCCAAGACCTGAATTTAAAACGGCAAAGTTCCGCGATGATGTTAACAGCATCAAAGACTTGACTGAAGGCATGATTTTAGAAGGCGTGGTGACCAACGTTACCGCCTTTGGCTGCTTTGTTGATGTGGGCGTTCATCAAGATGGCTTGGTTCATATCTCGCAGATGGCAAATGACTTTGTTGCCGACCCCATGAACCGCGTCAAACCCGGTGATATCGTCAGCGTTCGCGTCATTTCTATCGATGAAGCTCGCGGTCGCATTGGCTTTAGCATGAAAGCGGAGCAAGAAAAATCGGCGCAATCGTCGAAAGCTGAGCCATTTCAAAGCGCCCCAAAAGCCAAAGCTCAATCTGATCAGCCACGCCAAGCCCCGCAAAATAAAGGCGGCAAAAATCACTCAGCGCCGTGCAAAGACAGCAACAATAGCCGTCCAAAAGCCACAAAAGCTGCCAAGGCAAAATCTGAAGCCCCAGCAAAAATTGGTACGTTTGGTGCGTTATTACAAGAAGCTGGCGTGAAAAAAGGCAAAAAATAGCAACAATTTAAAAAATAGGACTTTTAACAGTTCAATAAAAAGCGGCTTCATTAATGAGCCGCTTTTTATGTTTATAATTGCGATTAGTTAACTGACAACTATCCTGTCAATTACCCTTATTCAATAATCACAACCTCATCAGCATCCGCTTCTACCAAGCGCTGAGTAGTTCTAGCATTAGGAACTTGAATCACCGGAAAAGTGCCATCAATTTCAGTATCATTTAAAATGGCTTCATCTACCTCTTGACCAACGACCACCGCTTTTTTGCCATCTTCGATAGCAATTGCGGTTCCGGCATTGGTATTTACCCGCTTAATTTGTGATTCAGGGGCAACGATCACCTCTTTCACGCGGTATGCTGTTGTTGATGGGCGAATCACGCGATTGGTTTCAACGACGATCGGCTCGACGGTACGCGCCTCTTGAATTGCAATTTCGGCATCAGGAGCAGGCGCTTCAGTGCTTTGAGCGGTGTAAGCAACTGGCATGGGGAACTTATTGCTAAAATGGTTATCACATTGCTGCATAGTCACTCGAACTGGATTGCCTTTTTTATCCATATAAACGTTGACTGGCATGTCTGCGGCAATCGGCACATATTTGCCAACCAAAGCTCCTGAAACGCCATAACGACCGTTTGACTGACCAACGCCCAAATCACAAGCACCACCTTTATAATGCTCAGCTTTTAAGGATTGACCGCTGATAATGTGCTTAGGAATTGCCACATCGGACAAGCGCATTTTTTTGACGCTTGCTTCGCCAGCTTGGCGCTTGGGTTGTTGATACGTATAAGGGGTATAAAATTTGGCTGAACCATCTTCAATAGCTGCCACGCACTCTTCATACGTATCATAACCGACGTTACCGTGACCATCTGTTTTCATCGCCGCATTTGCAGAGCTTGCTGCCATGACCAATCCGGCAGCCATCACCGCGCCAGTCAATACGTTCATTTTCATTTTTTCCTCCTAAACTGTCATTAAGAACTATCATTAATTCATTATAGCAATAAGGTTTTGCCAGATATCATGGTAAGCCAAGCGTTTGAGTTTCACTGTATGATTACGCTAATAATGTGTAGTGATATGTAGCAAAAGGCTCAAAAACAGCAAGACTATTTACTTAAAGCATACGATGAAAAACAGTGAAGCGAGACTAACCAATGCCAAATGCCAGCCATAAAAAAACCGCCTAAACTAGACGGTCTAATTAAGGAATATGGAACAAATTGATATCAGTACTAAGAATTATCAGTGCCAAGCTTTATCAGTGCTAAGCCTTTTCTTCACTCACTGAAAAATGAATCCCAGCAAAAGCTTCTAAGCGCTCAATCAGCTTGTCCCCAAGCGCTGAAGCGGGCGTCCAAAACCCCCCTTGAACGTCAGATTTAGCAACATCTAAAGCCAAGCACAATGCAGATTGCGCCAGCATCCTTGAGGTGCTGCCGTAGCCGGGGTCTTTATCACCGGTGACTTGGGTTGCGATCAATTTTTGATTTGGAGTTTGACCAAAAAAGCGAATGTCAAAATAGCCTTGATCTTGATCGGTTTTAGAAGGTCCCGTTCCAGATTTTGGCAAAACGTGATCCGATAAAAACTGGCGGCTGGTTTTATTACCCATGGCGATCGCAAACGCTATGATTCCGGCGCTCATGCCAGCGCTCATCAGCTGACCTTTGATGCCATCGCTCATCCAAACGGCTTCATCATATTTAAAATCGCGACCATAAGCATAACCTTGCAACTGATTGCTGCGATGAACGATCCTTGAATTGATACTTTCCATCACAAACGGCGCAAGCCAGCGATTATGGTGGATATCATATTGCGGTTTATTAAGTTTTTCTTGGCGGACGGTTGGGGCGTTGGGGTCATCATTTAATAAATAAGGATTGGCAAGCTGGCGGCGGCGCGCTTTATCATGACCAACTTCGCCAAATATCGTTGCCATAGAGGCAACCGTTCCGCCCGAAAGTCCACCTTTGGCGGCTTTTACGCGCATATGAATCTCAGAGCAAGGTTCATCAAACTGCGCGTTAGCAGTTTTCTGAGTAAAATAAACGCCTAAATCTGAGGGAATAGAGTCAAATCCGCAAGAGTTTACAATTCGCGCGCCGCTACGTTTTGCGGCATCTTGATAGCGATCCATCATGTCTTTAATAAAAATTGCTTCGCCGGTCAAATCAACATAATCGGTGCCACAATTGGCGCAAGCTTTGATCAAATTTTCGCCAAAGGTTAGATAAGGTCCGACAGTTGAGATGATGACTCGGGTTTGTTTGACCATTGCCTCAAGGCTGCTTTCATCATCACTGTCAGCAATAATAATGGCAATATCAATATCTTGTGATGTTTTATTGATCGCCTTTTTTTGATCATGATTTGCCAGCAGCGATTGTTTTAACGTTTCAAGCTTGGCGTTATCGCGACCGGCAATGGCAAAGCGCAAAGTCGTGGTTGAATGGTCTTGGCTTGAGGTCGGCGTCAAGTCAGCATTTGGGAACCATTTGCCGTCTGCCAAAAATTTTGCCAAGTATTCTGCGGTCAGCTTACCAACAAAGCTCGTTGCGCCAAATAATACGATATCAAAATTGCGATCTTGATCGTTATTGTTATTGGGTTGAGCCGTGTTATTTTTTAAGGTTTGATGAGTTAAATTGCCGCTTTGATTGATATTATTATCTATTTTTGAGGGGGTGGTCATTGCCGACTCCTTATCTTAATTGGTCATAAAACGCTTTTTTGGGGTGAAATTTGACACACAACGCTTGATCAGTATAAGCAAATACTGTCTGAATCCTCAATTTCGCTACAATTCTTGTAATACTACTACACAGATTACATAACATAGCGTCATCCTTACTAAAAGGAACGCAGAATATCAAAAAATATTGCTACTCTACTTCCATGGTCTAAGCGCTGAACAACATCGGGTGCTGTTTTAACTACCATCAATAAACTGCATCTAATCTGATGAAGACAAACAATAACAGATAAGTAACGTCAATAAGCCAATTTATTGAGCATCAAATTAGATGAGCAATATCAACCATTTATGAGGAGAAGAGTTATGTTTCAGTGGGCTATTATTTTCGCAGTGATCGCTTTGATCGCAAGTGCGTTAGGTTTCGGCGGTGTGGCGGGTCTTTCATCAAACCTAGCTTATATTTTCTTAGTTGTTGCGGTGATTTTGTTCATCGTCGCTTTTGTAAGCCGCAGAATGTAATGCGGTTTGGGCTAACATTTAATTAGCTTACAAAAAATAGTTTCAAAAAAAACGTCCTAAGTTTAGGACGTTTTTTTATGCTTGATGATGTAATTACAACTTTTTAAAACTGAATGATTTGAAAACTACCTATTATCAAAAGCTGTTTTCAAACGTTGTTTTCAAATCAGCTAATTTAAAAATGTTTCGGCTTTAAGATATATTCCATTCGTTTTGCCAAGCGAATGTCGTGGCTGGTGATGCCGCCAGTTTCATGACTCATCAAGCGCACCTCAACGACGTTATAAATGTTACGCCATTCTGGATGATGTTCCAAAGCTTCGGCATAAAACGCCGCTTGGTTCATAAAGCTCATCGCTTCAATAAAGTCATTAAAATGATAGGTCTTAACGATGCTGTTGCCATCGCGCTGCCAGCCTGCCAAGTCCTCGAGCTGCAAGTCAACTTGGTCGTCAGATAAGCTACTCATACTATTATCCTTATAATTTGGAAAAAAATGGCTTGAGGTTGGGCAAAAAACCCAGCTGTCGCCGCGTTTGCTTGTTGCTTTTTTAACATCACTAAAAAGTGGCATCAAAAGGCGAGGCAAAAGCGGTCGGACAGTCGGGCTTTTAGGATTAACGGTTAAAAATAGTTAAGGGTTAAATGCTAGTGGTGTTCCGTGATTGCCTGATCATTAAGTAAAGCATATTAAGCAAAGCATTATGCTTTTAAATCTTGATATTCAGGGTGCTTGCTTAAGTAATTGGCAACAAATGAGCACTGTGGAACGACTTTTTTGTGCTGATCGCGGGCAAAATCAAGACCGTGCTTGACCAGTGCTGAGCCAACACCGCGACCACCAAGCGCTTGTGGGACAATGGTGTGATCAAACACCAAGCGATCACCCAAATCTTGATAGCTTAAATAGCCTGTTTTACCATCGATAGTGATATTGAAGCGCTGAGCTGATTGGTTATGCGTGATATTCATGGCGTCTGTCATGAGGCAACTCCTTATTATTATACGACTATTATACTGGCGTTTTTTGATTGGATTTATTGTTATTCATACCAAGATTATGCCAATTTTTGGATAAATTATCAAAACATTCATTTTGAGGATTGAAAATTGCCTCGAAATCAGTAAATTGCTGAGCCTTGCTTGCAGCCGCCGCCCCACAATGCGATAATGACGAACAATTTTTATGGCTTATTGTAAAAGCTTAAAGCGATTGTTATTGTTAATTTTTTTGCTCATCGCTTTGTGTTTTTCAGCATTATCGCTGTTAACCTTTAGCTGACCATCGGAGAATCAATGGCACAATATATCTACACGATGAACAACGTGTCAAAACTTGTTCCGCCTAAGCGCGAAATTCTAAAAAATATCAACTTATCCTTTTTCCCTGGCGCCAAAATCGGCGTTCTTGGGATTAATGGCGCGGGAAAATCAACCTTGCTGCGCATCATGGCAGGGGTGGATAAAGACTTCAGCGGTGAGGCGCGAGCGCAAACGGGAACCAAAGTCGGTTATTTGCCGCAAGAGCCGCAATTGGATGAAACCAAAGACGTTCGCGGTAACGTTGAAGATGGTATGCGTGAGGCGCTAGATGCGCTCGCGCGACTTGATGCCATTTATGCCGAATATGCCGAGCCTGACGCTGACTTTGACAAGCTTGCCGAAGAGCAAGGCAAGATGGAAGACATCATCCAATCTTGGGACGCTCATAATTTAAACAATCAGCTTGAAAAAGCGGCGGATGCACTTCGACTGCCGCCTTGGGATGCTGACGTTAGCAAATTATCAGGGGGCGAAAAACGCCGAGTTGCCCTTTGTCGACTACTTTTGTCGCGCCCAGATATGCTGCTTCTTGATGAACCAACCAACCATTTGGACGCCGAATCGGTCGCTTGGCTTGAGCAGTTTTTACAAAATTACAGCGGCACGATTGTTGCCATTACCCATGATCGCTACTTCTTGGACAACGTGGCGCAGTGGATTTTGGAGCTTGATCGCGGTCATGGTTATCCTTATGAGGGCAACTATACCGAGTGGCTTGAGCAAAAAAACAAGCGCTTAGAGCAGCAGCAAAAGCAAGAAGAATCGTTTGCTAAAGCGCTTAAAAAAGAGCTTGAGTGGATTCGCAAAAACCAAAAAGGTCAGCAAGCCAAGTCTAAATCTCGCGTTCAGCGCTTTGAAGAATTGAACTCAAAAGAGTTCCAACAGCGTAACGAGACGGCGGAAATCTATATTCCACCAGGTCCAAGATTGGGTAACAAAGTCATTGAAGTTAATGACATCTCAAAATCATTTGGCGACCGACTGCTTTATGAAAACTTAAGCTTTAACGTTCCTGCGGGCGCGATTGTCGGGATTATTGGTCCCAACGGCGCGGGGAAAACCACGCTATTTAACATGATTACCGGTAAAGACAAGCCGGATACCGGTTCGGTGGACTTGGGCGAGAGCGTGAGCGTCGCTTACGTGGGTCAGGTTCGCGACAACTTGGACGACAAAAAAACCGTTTGGGAAGAGGTGTCAGACGGTCTTGACATCATCACTGTTGGCGATTACACCACGCCAAGCCGAGCTTATATCGGTCGCTTTAATTTTAAAGGTCAAGATCAGCAAAAATACGTCGGTCAACTGTCCGGCGGTGAGCGCAACCGCTTGCAACTGGCAAAAACGCTCAAACAAGGCGCCAACGTCATCTTGCTTGATGAGCCGTCAAACGACTTGGACATCGAAACTTTGCGCGCCCTTGAGGATGCCATTCAGGTGTTCCCCGGTTCAGTCATGGTCGTGTCGCATGACCGCTGGTTCCTTGACCGTATTGCCACTCATATTTTAGCCTTTGAAGACGAAGGTCCGATTTGGTTTGATGGCAACTATTCTGAGTTTGAAGCTTATCGTAAAAAACAGCTTGGCGATGATGCCACGCCAAAACGCATGAAGTATAAAAAAATTGCCAGTTAATAGATAAATGGTGAACATTAAAAAAAGACCGCTCAATTTAAGCGGTCTTTTTTATTGTTGGTATTTCAATTAACTTTTTTTAATTAGCGTTTTCGGCTAAAAAGCGATTTTTTCTTATTAATTTCCGTCATCGCATGAGTCATCGCGACCTCATCAAGGCTTGCCACTTGCTTTAAAATTTGCATCACATCGGGGCTAAGCACATATTTGGCATAATAAGCAATGTCATCAATGCGCTGATCAAAGCTTAATACGCCCGTTGCCTCATCTTTTTGCAAATAATCTAAACGAATCAGCGCATTCACAAAGCTGATAAACAGCGATCGGTCAAAAAAGTCTGGAATATCATCAGCATAAAGTACGGACAAGCGCTGACCAAGCAAATGACACAAATCAATAACTTCATCGGCAGTCAAATTGCCCGAGCCTTGCTGCGATAGTAAAACAAGGGTCATAAAATAGCGCTCAAGGCTTTGCGCCACGGGAGCTGCCAGAACTTCTAACTGCTGATAGTGACGACTATTGGCATCCGGAATGCTCAAATAGCCATCGCCCAAATCCACAATCAATTGATGCTCAATGAGGTTGTCAATTTTTTGATTAAGTACCGCCATCAAACCGTGCGCCGGATAATATAAAAATAGCTCGCTTTGTAAAAACGGATAAAGTCGGGTGACGATCTCATCAAATCGGCTGCGTTTAATGCGACCGTTTCGCGCCACAAGCGCCGCCAAAAACGATAGCAAAATAAACACGTGCAAGATGTTATTTCGGAAATAGCTGAGCAGCGCGGCTTGCTTATCGGCAACTTTGATAATATCGCCTAACACGTGCGGCGTTCGCTCAATAAGTTTAAGCTTAATGCCATAATCGATGATTTGCTGCGGCGTCAACTCGGTGATGACGGTATCATCGGCATACGGCATCGCTCGGGCAATACCTTGATAAAGGGCGATTTGCTCGCGGCAAACGTTTTCATCAAGGGCGTTTTTTGGTGCGGATAATAAGACCAGTGAAAGCAGTGACACCGGATTAATCACCGCCGCTTTATTGATATTTTGCATGATTTTCACGCCGATATTATCCACCATAGCGCTGGCGTTTTTATCAAATGGCGTGTCGGTGCGATCGGGCGGCAAGCTGTTTGGCGCGACATCAAACTTGGTCATAAAATCGCTTAAATACAAGGGCGTTCCAAAGCTTAAATGAACATCCCCAAAAATACGCTCGATTTTTCGGCTGACCTTTAACAGTCCCATGAGTGACTCGGACTCTTTGGGTTTGCCTTTAAGCTCGCCAATATAGGTGCCGCCTTCCATGATGCGCTCATAGCCGATAAAGGTGGGGATAAAGACCACCGGTTTATTGGTTTTACGAAGTTGGCTATGAACCGTCATCGCGAGCATGCCCATTTTTGGCGGCAATAGCCGTCCTGATCGTGAGCGACCACCTTCAATAAAATATTCAATCGGCGTATTTCGAGTGATCAGCGTGTGCAAATATTCACGAAGCACCGCCGTATAAAGGGCATTGCCGCGAAAGCTTCGGCGGATAAAAAACGCCACCGCGCCGCGAAGTAGTGACCCTAAAACCGGCGCGTCCAAATTGTCACCGGCAGCAATGTAAGGGATACTCAAGCCACGCTTATAAATCACGTAGGATAGCAATAAATAATCCACATGGCTGCGATGACAAGGCACATAAATGACCTCATAATCCGCTGCCAATGCCCGAACGCGCTCAAAATGATGAACCTCAACGCCATCATAAAGCTGAGTCCAGAGCCAAGTCAAAAACTTATCAAACACGCGGATGATCGGATAAGAGTAGTCATTGACCATCTCATAAGCATAGCCGCGCGCCCGAGCCCGAGCTTCTTTTTCGCTGATGTTTTCTTCGTCGGCTTCACGCTCGATGGCATGTTTGAGCGCCGGCGAGTAAATAAGTTTGTCCACCAAGTTGCGCTTATCGGACAAATCAGGACCCAGCATACAAGCGCGCTGCTTATCCAAATAGCCGCCCAGTTGCGATTGTAAATGCTGAACCAACTCGCGATTGGCAATATCGGTGCTAATAAGGTCGCGGCTACTGGTTGTTTGATGAAGATTTGAATTGACCAAATCAGTTGGCGCGTCCTCACCGTCAAATAAATAATCTTGAATCAACGCCCGCAACTCCTGCGGCTCATGAAACTGAACAAAAGTATCGCGACCCATCACGCCGATATTAAACAGCTGCTTGCTGATGCTTGGGTCTTGCCAGTTGTCCGCGACCAAAAGTTTAAACAGCGAGTCCTCTTTTTCAGGGGCGCGACCCCACAAAATGGACACCGGAACCAGTTGAATGTTGAGTTCAGGAAACTGCAAACTTGCCGCCACAAGCCTTGCTAATCGCGGAGAAAGCTGATCATTTTTGGCTTTGGGATGATGCAAAAAGACAATCGCCGCGTTTTCATCGATGTGGTGCGCGGCATCTTGAACTTGAGCAAGCGCTGGCGGCAAGCCATACTCTTGTGACTGCAAATCGATCAAAATGCTGTTCGATCGCGAATAATCTTGCAGCACATAAAAGGTAAGCGTGCCGTCATCAATAATATTTGGCAGATCGCCAAGCAATTTTGGCTTGACCGCCACATCAAGCGCTTGTCCCGACAGCTTTCGGTACAGCTGATTGATGGGCGCATTGGCGTAAGGCAGTGGCAATGTTGTTTTACTGACCTTGCGCTTGGCTTTATTTTGTAAAAATTTTGGCATCATCATAGATTAATCATAACTAAAAAAGTGGTCAAATGGGCAATAGCATGCTGATTATGATGCCATAAAAGCCATCAAAGCGATATATACACTTTATTAACCAGCACTTAAAATGGTTTATTTCAGCATCTATTTTGCGTAAGATGAGATGACTTTAACAATTTTTTAGCCGAAATTTTGTCGTATTTTACTGGAGAATCAATGACGCCTGCCATTAACCTTGCTGATAAGCTCAAATTAACCTACCGCATTCATGAGTTCGACCACGACAGTAACGCCGCGTCGTTTGGGCTGGAAGCCGCTGAAAAAATGAATAAGGATGGCGCGCAGATTTTTAAAACGTTGGTTGTTCAAACCGACAGCAAAGCGCTTGCCGTAGCGATTGTTCCAGTCACCACGACGTTAAACTTTAAAAAAATGGCAAAAGCACTTGGCTGCAAAAAAGTGCAACTGGCAGACCCAAACTTAGTGCTCAAAAGTACCGGTTACGTTTTGGGCGGCGTGAGCCCCTTAGGTCAGAAAAAACGACTACCAACGGTGATTGACACGACGGCAAATAACTTTGCCACCATCTTTGTCAGCGCCGGTCGCCGCGGTTTAGAAATTGAATTGTCCCCAAAGGATTTGGCAACGGCTTTAACGGCTAAATTTGCTGATATAGCCGAAACCTCTTAGTAGTTATTACAACAATAATTGATTATAACAAGGAAAAATGATGCCCCATTTAACCATTCAAGCCACGCCAAATGTCGTCATTCCCCACAGCGAGCAGTTACTTAAAACACTCAATAAAGCCCTTTGGGACAGCGGTCATTTTAAATCAGCCACCGATATTAAATCGCGACTGCTCAGCGTTCCAAGTTTTTTGGTGGGCGTTGAGGACGATGAGCAAGCCCAAGGCTTTATTTACGCGCAATTAAAAATCATGGCAGGTCGCGATGAAGATATTAAAAATCAGCTTGCGGCGCTGTTGGTCACGACCATTGAAACGGCACTTTGTGATTCGCAGTCCGGTCGTGCCACCTTGCAAATTTGCGTTGAAGTTGAGGACTTAAGCGACATTTATCATAAAAAAATCTTGGCAAGTTGCCCTGCGCCGATTACCGATTTGTTCATTTAGTGCCGTTTAAGCTGCAACACTAATTGCAAAGCTCACGGCTGGCGTATTCTGGAAAAATAATCACTTCAGTTCGGTAGCCTGCCGTTTTGCCATGAGTTGCCATCAAATTGCGACCCATTTTTAGCTTATAAGTGCCAGTTTTTGGTAGACAACCTTGATAAACGATGCCGCCTTTATTGCCGTCATAGCTGCCGTCAGGCATGTATAAAACACCAACGTTGGCGGTCTCAGACGTTCCTGCAAGCAGCGTGATATTAATCAGCGCAAATTGACCGGCGGTTGCTTTAAATTGATACCACTGAGCGTCTTGCTTTGGCAACAGCTTGCCGCTGATAACGGTGCTGACTTGACCTTTGGTAAACTGAATGGGCGTTGCCGTAGCCGCCGTATTTTGAGCTTGGGCGGTCATGCTCAAGCTTGCCAATAAAAGTGCTGACGATAGCACTACGGCGCTTAAACTTTTAAAAGTTCTCATTTTAATTGACCTCATTATTTCTTTGATAGTTATCTTTTAAATTTTTCGCTGTTAATTTAGCTTAAAAAAATAATCTGCTATTCACAATGAAGGTTTGAGACGTTCGTGATGCGCTTTTGTAAGTTTGCCTTAATACAATTTTGCGGTAAAAAATTTGCTGAAAGTTCAGTAGTTACCATTAAAAAAGCGCCCAACTTGAGCGCTTTTTTAGAACTTATTATTCATTAGCTAATTAATTAGTTAATTAATCAAGAAACGCAAAGCTGTCAATATCCATTGCCATCATGCTCTCGCTTGGGGCAACCATGCCTTCAGCGTGACCTGAAGTTCGCGGCAAAATTTTATCAAAGTAAAAATCAGCCGTTTGCACTTTGGCGGTGTAAAATTCGGGCGATTCCGTGCCGCCGTTTTTGAGCTTGTCATAAGCAATGGCTGCCATCCGCGCCCAGTGGTAGCCCATCATGACGTAGCCTGAATACATCAAAAAGTCATCCGAGGCGGCTGAGATGATCTCGCGGTCTTTTCGAGCCATGAGCATGAGGCGGACGGTTAGGGTGTTCCATTCGGCACAAAGCTTGGTGAGCGCCCAAACAAATTTGCGCATGTCTTTATCAAGGGCATACTCGCCGCACCATTTCATGATGTTTGAGGTGTAATCGCGGATGATCTTGCCTTTGGACTGCAAAATGACTTTGCGACCTAATAAGTCAAGCGCCTGAACGCCCGTGGTGCCTTCGTACATGGTGGCAATTCGAGCATCACGCGCAATCAGCTCCATACCCCACTCTTTAATATAGCCGTGACCGCCGTAAACTTGCTGACCATGTTTGGCAGCTTCAATGCCAAGTTCGGTCAAAAAGCCCTTTAAAATCGGCGTATAAAAGCCAAGCTTGTCATCCCATTTGGCAAATTCTTCATCATCGCCATTAACGATACCTTGGGTCATTTTATCGGCGTAGCGCCCCGCATGATAAATCATCGAGCGACCGCCTTCAGCAAACGCCTTTTGGGTCAGTAGCATCCGGCGAACATCAGCGTGATGAATGATGGCATCGGCAACTTTTTCGGGGTCTTTAGCGCCTGATAACGCGCGCATGGAGCGGCGCTCTTTGGCATAAGGCAAGGCGTTTTGAAAGGACAGCTCGGTATGCGCAAGACCTTCAATTCCGGTACCAATGCGAGCGGTGTTCATAAAGGTAAACATGGCTTTTAAGCCTTTGTTCGGCTCACCAATCAAAAAGGCGGTCGCGGCATCAAAGTTAAGCACACAAGTGGCGGATGAGCTGATGCCCATTTTGTGCTCAATCGAGCCGCAAGTGACGCCGTTTCGTTCACCAAGTTCGCCTGCATCATTGGGCAAAAATTTTGGTACAATAAACAACGAGATACCTTTGGTGCCTTCAGGCGCATCGGGAAGGCGTGCCAGCACAATGTGAATGATGTTTTCAGTTAAGTCATGCTCACCGCTTGAAATAAAAATCTTGGTGCCAGAAAGCTTATACGTGCCGTCGTCCTGCGGAATGGCTTTGGATTTGACCTGACCTAAATCCGTGCCACATTGCGGCTCGGTCAAGCACATGGTTCCCGACCAGCTGCCTTCAACCAGCTTTGGTAAATAGGTGTCTTTTTGCGCCTGCGTACCGTATTGTAAAAGGGTATTGATGCAGCCTGTGGATAGCCCCGGATACATCGCCCAAGGCCAGTTTGCCGTCCCAATCATTTCAGCTTTGATTAGGTTTAAGGACATCGGCAAGTTCATCCCGCCGTATTCTTCAGGATAAGAGATACCCTGCCAGCCGCCCTCAACAAACTGCTGATAAGCTTCTTTAAAGCCCTTTGGGGTGGTGACCTCGCCGTTATTAAAGTGACAGCCTTCAGCGTCCGCCGGTTGATAAATGGGCGCCAAAACGTTTTCAGCAAAATCTGCCATGCCTTGCAAGATCATATCGACCGTTTCAGGGTCAGCGTTCGCGCCGTTATCAAGGGTTTTGTAATGGGATTGATAATCAAAAACGTCATTAATCAAAAATTTGATATCACGAAGCGGGGCTTTATACGTTAACATATTCATTTCTCTTATTATTTAAAAGGTGAGTGTGATTTAAAAAGTTAAAATTTTTGATATAAAACAATTACTTTAAAGCACTTAGTTTAAATCTAAAGGTCAGCATGGCTTTTAGTATAAAAGCTTGATCGCTGTAAAACTACTATTTATAATTTTTATTCATGTAAATTTAAGTAAGCAATAAATTTTTGTTATTTAAAATCTAATACTTGCTGAGGGTATCTAACTTAGCTTGTCCTTACCATTCCTATTAAGCTACGCCTAAACCAACTAAAGTCAAGTTAACAACCTTAGGATTTTCGTTTATGAGTTACGACCGCGCGCGCCAATTGCTTCAAGATGAGCTGCGCCACCTAACGACCATCAACCAAAGCCGCAGACCGTGGCATATGCCGATTGTGGCGGCGCTGACCATCAGTTTTCCGGTGTTTGTCGGCGCGTATTTTGGCGCACTGCCCTCGGGCATCAAAGCCTCCTTAGGAGCGATGGTCATTTTAAATACGCCCCTTGTCGGTAAGCTTGGCGACAGAATAGTGACGCTGATGGCTTGGGGCTTTGCTATGGCGTTTTGTTTTGCGCTTGGGCTTATCACTCAGCAGCTGCCTTTTTTAAGGCTGCCTGTATTTGCGATGCTTGCCTTTGGGGTGGTGATGTTTGGTCGTTATTATCAGCAAGCGCCGCCAGCAGGATTGTTTATTTTGATGGCAGCGGCGATTGCGCTATTTATTCCGGTGCCGCTTGAGCATCTGTTTGTGGCAACGGGGATGGTGATGCTTGGCAGTGGTTTTGCAATCGCTATGGCACTGCTGTACTCGCTATTTTTGGTAGCAACGCGACCTATTTCGCCCAAACCCGAACTCAGTTATCGCCCTGATACGATCAGTGAAAGCTTGATTATCACGCTGTTTGTGATTGTGGCACTCAGCCTTGCCATTGCTTTGAAAATGAGCAATCCCTATTGGGCCGCGGTGAGCTGCTTTATTATTTTGCAAGGCATTCATTTGCGATCCATGTGGATCAAGCAGTTTCATCGCTTGCTTGGGACGATGATTGGTATGCTGCTGGCAGGATGGTTGCTCAGTCTGGGACTTGGTATTTGGGGAGTGGCAGTGGCGATTTTGGCAATGATGATTTGTATTGAATCGATGATTGATCGCCATTATGCCATTGCGGTGATTTTTATTACGCCCTTGACCATTTTGATTGCTGAATATGGCAGCGGTCTGCCGGTGATCGCGGCGCACTCACAAGCTATCATTAACGCCAGGCTGATTGATACCGCGCTTGGCTGCGTGGTGGGCTTGGCGGGCGGCTGGGTGATTCACTCCTCCAAATTGCAAGCGCCGTTTCAAAAAATTGAGGCGTATTTATTGGCAAAATTTAGCTAACGGCAGCTTAATGATTCAAGGCGTTACTTGCTTGTTTAACATCGGCCGCAAATCCTGTCCAAAGTAAAAAGCTGAGTGCCGCTTGAGCTAACAGCATGCCAAAGCCGTCAGAGGTTGCCGCGCCTTTACTCTCAAAATGAGTCAAAAACGGCAAGCTTTTACCATACATCATGTCGTAAGCCGCGCCGCAAGTTAGATCGTCTGACAGCGGCAATTTGTCACCGGTAAGACCAATGGAGGTGGCATTAATAATAATGTCAAAATCACCCGTTAACGCGCTAGTTTCGCAAGATCGAATGTCGGCAGCGCTGATTGCCGCGTTATTTTCGCGCAACTCATCAATCAATGCTTGAGCTTTGCTTGGCGTTCGATTGGCAAGGGTAATGCTCGCGGCTCCGGCGTTAATGAGCGGTAAAATTGCCCCACGAGCCGCGCCGCCTGCGCCAATAATCGCAATATTTGCCCCCAACAGTTGCCAATCCATACTTAACATATGATTGACCAACCCTTGACCGTCCGTGTTGTCGCCGATCAAAACGTCATTTTCATAATAAAGGGTATTGACTGCCCCTGCCGCTGCGGCATTACTTGACAATTGACCGTTTTTTTGGCAATACTCAAACGCCATTTGCTTAAACGGTACGGTGACATTTGCGCCAATACCGCCGCCATTAAAAAACGCTTCAATCACCGCAATAAAGCTTGCGTCATCGTTTGGGCAAAGTTGCCGAGCGTAGCGAATATCAAGCCCTGCTTGCATCGCGAACGCTTGGTGAATCTGTGGGGATTTACTGTGGGCGATCGGATTGCCAATCACCATAAAATGAGCGGTCATAACTGAGCCTTATAAAATCTGCGATGGCTCATCATAATCAATCTGAGGCTTTTTAACAAACTGGCTTTAACTATCTTGCTTTAACCCATTGGCAGTAACAAATTTGCTCAATCCTTGATGACTATCTGTAACCTAAACGCTAGTCAAGGGCATTAGGGTTCGGTAAACTGGCAGAGGGATGTTGCCCTTGTTTTTTTATTTTTCATCGTTGATATCGAGACTTACGCCCATGTGGAACCCGCAATTAAAATCCCTCGCGATTGGTTTGAGCGCCGCCGCCGCGCTTTTGATTTCGGCTTGTGATAACAGCAAACAAAGCGTCATCGAGGAGGTCGCATCCGACATCAAAGGCGACCCAAAAGCGGCAACTGATGACAGCGCGACCGACAAAACCGCAACTGAAAATACTGCCGATGCTCAAAGTGAGGTCACAACCGACGCCGTTCCGGTAAGCTATGACGTCAGCCGCTGGTCGAATGAAGCGGTCAGCCCCATCACACTCAATGACTTGGACGACATCAAAGCAACCCTTGGCAAAGTCGTCACCACCGATGACAATAGCCTTGATTATGCCAGCAACATCGCTACCAAATACCGCTTTATGAATGATGACGCGCCGTACTTGGACTTGATTGACTCGGACAAATATTTAGAAGTGGGTTGGTATTTTGCCAACCCAAGCGACTCGGATAAAGAAAAAGAGATCAGCAAATCACACGCCAAGCACGCCTATACCTTAGCGCGAAAGCTGATGGGCGAGGATGGCGGTCGCACGGTTGCCGATATTTTGGGCGGTCAAGTGATTAAAAATAAAGTCATCGGCGGTCAAAAAATCGAATTGGCAAAATGCGAATTTTACAGCTGTATGATGGTTTTAAATAAATCGGCAGGGTAACAATCGCAAAGGCTGACAATCATGGCAACGCTGATTTATCCAAATAGCGCTCCCGACCAAATCACCCTAGACAACCGCGCTTTGGCTTATGGCGATGGTTTTTTTACCACGATGGGCGTCATAACTGGCAAAATTTTATGGGAAAGCTACCATCAATCGCGGTTAATCAATCATGCCTTGGCATTGCAATTTGATTTGCCTATTTATAAATTTTGGGGAAAAGTTAATGATGCTGCCAAAAATTTGGGTGAGGGCATCATTAAACTTATCGTTCACCGCGATGCCCAAAATGTCCAAGCCGTTCGTGGTTATGGGTTTAGCGCCAATGACCAAGGTCGCGCTTGTCAAGTTTGGCTTAAAGTAACCAAAGCTAGTATTGCGACCGATAGTTACTGGCAGTTAAGTCAAAATATCAAGATTCCCATTCAGCCTTTTGGCGAGGCGATTTGCTTAACCGCTCAGCTTGCGCAATTGCCAAAGCCGCTAGCTGGAGTCAAAAGTTTAAACTGCTTGGACAATGTGATGGCGGCAGGCGAGTTGCAAGCTTTGAAAGTCAATCAGCCGCAGCTTAGTGAAGGCTTGGTTCGTGACCTAACTGGCAATTGGGTTGAAGGGGTGATGAGCAATATGTTTTATCAACTTAAAAATGATAAACGCGACTTAAATAACAACTATTTTTCGGGGCAATGGTTGACGCCGCCGATTGAGCATTCCGGCGTTGATGGGGTCATGCGCCGCGTCATTATTGATAAAAGCCAAAAAATGGGTCAGCCAATGATTATCCGAAAGCTTCAAGATGAAGATTTGCCACGACTGTCAAAACTGTTGTTTTGTAATGCCGTTCGCGGGGTGATGCCGATAGACAAACTTTGGTTATCACAGGATGCGGCGGTTGATTTAGTCCAATTTTAACCGTTCACTTAACTCACAATCCGCCATTAAATCGGCAGCTTTGGCGCTTGGTGCTGATAATTTCCATTGAAAAGCGGCGCGTTCAGTGCTAAATTCTAGCAAACTTCTGCCTTTTGAGTGGCCATGACCAATCCGACAAACCGTCCCGACCCGAAAGACAATGCCCCTGATTCTTCTTCTAAGCCGTCGCCAGAAGATCCTAAAGCCCATCCAAAGCGTGACAATGGCGCCCCTGAGGATTTTTTAATCAGCGGCGAGGGCAAAAAGCGACAGTATAAAAAAGACAACCCGTCCTTTTTTATGCAGCGCGGTTATCAGGTGTTGCTCGTGGCAGGACTGATTGCCGCGTTTTTACTGGTGATTATTTACCAGACGCTGTTTGGGCGCATCACTCAGCCTGAAAAAATGGTGACGATTGATGAAGGTCAGACCTATTATGGCTTGCTGCCGCAGTGGCAATCGGTGCCGCTGTTTTCGACCACTATTGCCAAATTGTATATCAAGTCGCAGGTTGACGCGCCGCTTCATGCCGGAACGTATAAGTTGCCTGAGAACCCAACGATCGCAGAAGCGCTGCAAGTGCTCGCTCAAGGCGCCAAAGCTGCCGTTGTCAAAGTGCAAATCGTTGAAGGCAAAACCGCCAATGACTTGTATCAAACGCTCAGAGACAATGACGCCATCAAAAAAGAAGTTTTGGTCGATGGCGCGGACAATGCCAGTATTGCCCGAGCGCTTGGCATGGATGACGCGCTGCCAGAATCGGTCAAATCAAGCCCCGATTTTATCGTTAATCACAACCTTGAGGGCTGGTTTGCTCCCGATACTTATTATTATGGCGCAGGAACGACCGACAAACAGATTTTGACCGACCTTTATAAGCGCCAAAAAGCGGCTCTTGATAAGGCTTGGCAAAGCCGATCGCCTAACTTGCCGTATCAGTCGCCTTATGAAGCGCTGATTATGGCGTCGATCATCGAAAAAGAAACCAGCGTGAGCGAGGAGCGACCACTGGTGTCCGCTGTATTTAACAACCGCTTGAAAAAAAGCATGCGACTGCAAACCGATCCGACCATTATTTATGGTATGGGAGCGCGCTATGAGGGCAACATTCGCCGCCGTGATATTGATGAAGTGACAAGCTACAATACCTATCAAATCGACGGCTTACCGCCAACGCCAATTGCGCTACCGTCGGCTGCGTCCATTGAAGCGACCTTGCATCCCGCAAAAAGCGATGCGCTTTACTTTGTGGCAACCGGTCATGGCGGTCACAAATTTACCAGCTCGCTAAGCGAGCATAACCAAGCGGTCAAAGATTATCTTGGCGTGATGCGCGATAAAAAGGCGCAACAAAAACAAGCCGACGCCACTCAGCCGTAACCTGATCGTTTGCTAAACCCCCAAATAAAAGTGGTAACATCACCATGAGTCAGCCCAACTATCCTGCCCGATTTATCAGCTTTGAGGGTACCGAAGGCGTCGGGAAAACCACCGCCATCAAAGCACTTGCGGCAAAATTTGACGCTTTGGGAATTGATTATATCCAAACTCGTGAACCCGGTGGCAGCCCCTTTGCTGAAAAGTTGCGAGCGCTGCTACTAGACCCTGCCACCCAAATCAATGACGATACCGAATTGCTGCTCATGTTTGCCGCTCGCAGTGACCATTTGCAATCGGTGATTCTACCGGCGCTCAATCAAAATCAATGGGTAATTTGCGACCGTTTTGTCGACTCAACCACCGCTTATCAAGGTTTTGGTCGTGGTTTTGGGGATAAAAAAATCTTGGATAAAATTGCTCAGCTCACCGAAAATTTTGTGCCAAAACTGCCTGATTTGACGCTTTGGCTTGATTTACCGGTAGATTTAGGCATGGCGCGAGCGGATAAGCGCAGTAAAGCCGACCGCTTTGAGCAAGAGCGGCAAGACTTTTTTAATCGCGTTTATGAGGGTTTTGCAACGTTAGCAAACCATGAGCCGCGATTTTGCCGAATTGATGCTCAAGGTGAGAGTGATGAGGTCGCTTTAAAAATTTGGCAAGCCGTTCAATCAAGGCTTTTTGCCAATTCTAATTAATGCTTAATTAATGCGGCTTTCAAAATACTCTAAATTCATTTACGAATAAAGCCATTTACAAGTTGTTGCTCAGATCCATCTCTTTGCGTTTAACGGGCGCTTTGACCTGCTCATCAAATTTGGCATCAGCCGCCGCCCTTGCTTGTTCTTGTTTTGCCGTCACATCAACGGGCTTTGGCTGAACCTCATCATCAACGACCAAAGCGACCAATTTACAATCCATCGGGATTTGGTTGTCAAATTTATCCGTAATGACGTTTAGCTTGCCCTCTTTATCAATGGTATAAAGCGGCACAAATTGCTTATTATCGGCTTTATATTGCGCAAAGCTATAGCTGTCGGTGAGGTTGGTGATTTTAATTCGCGCCTTTTTTGACAACATGCTGGCAAGCTTGGTATAAGTCACATCTTTGCCAAACAGCCAGTTGGATTGAAAGCTGCGCTGCTTATCATCGCGCTCATTTTTGACTTTTTCATCACTAAATTTGAGCCGGAAAATCTTTTGTTCGCCAAATTCGTGACGGTAATAAATTTCAGATAAGGTGTTCAGCTCGCGGTCGGTGCTCATCGCAAATAAGCGCCCAATGCCAATCAAATCCAAATGATGCGAGGCGTGCTCGGATACTGGATTGCCAAAATAGGTTCGAAGGCCACTCATTCGTGCGCGAGCAATGTTGGTGTAGTTGTTATGAGCAACGATAACATCAAAGCCTTGGTCTTTTAAGGATGTAGCAACCAGCAGCGCGACAGGGTTTGAGCCGACAATCAAAATGCCGTTGGTGGCAGGTTCGCGGACGCCAAGCAGTTTGGCAACTGATTTTGCGCCCAAGCCTTGAATCATGACCGTGCCGATAATCACCATAAATACCAACGGCACAAGCAGATCAACGCCTGCGATATCATACTCTTGCAAGCGAATGGCAAACAAGGATGAAATCGCAGCCGCCACAATCCCGCGCGGTCCAATCCAACTGATCATCAGTTTTTCGCTGGTTTTTAAGGTGGAGCCGATCGAGGACACCCAAACCGACAGTGGGCGGGCAACAAACATAATAATGGCAAGTAACACCAAGCCTTTAATCCCAACGCTTAATAAGCTGTTAAGCTCAACACGGGCGGCAAGGACGATAAACAACACGGAAACTAATAGTAAGGTGAGCGATTCGTTAAACTCTAAAATGGTATCGCGTGGGAACTTTGGCCAATTGGCAAGCGCAATCCCAAGAACCGTGACCGTCAACAGCCCTGATTCATGCTCTAAATGGTTGGAAATCGAAAACAATACAAGAACGTAAGCTAAAGTAAAAACGTTGCGCAAAAACTCCGGAACCATATTTCGGCGCATCAAAAACGCCAAAAAATAAGCGCCAAGCAGCCCAAGAATGCTGGCTAAGATAACAATTTTGGCAAATAACAATAGGCTATTGCCTTGACCGCCTGAAATGATATATTCATAAACTAACACCACCGCAATCGCGCCGATGGGATCGATGATGATGCCTTCCCACTTTAAAATGTTGGCAATGGTTTTGTTGGGGCGAACGCTTTTAAGCAGCGGCACAATGACCGTAGGACCCGTGACGCAAACCAGTGAGCCAAACAGCAGCGCAATGATGGGATCAACATCAAATAAAAAATACGTGGCAAGCGCCACCACAGCGATGGTAATGAGCACCCCAACGGAAACGAGCATCCGAACAACGGTGCCATGCTGCTTGATTTCGTCAATCTCAAGGGTCAATGAGCCTTCAAATAAAATGATGGCAACCCCTAAAGAGATGAGCGGAAATAACAGCTCGCCAAGCAGCAAATCGGGGTCAAGATAGCCCAAAACTGGACCAATAAGGATGCCAATGACCAATAAAAATAAAATCGAGGGCTGTTTTAAATACCAAGCCAACCACTGAGCGGCAATGCCAATGCCAACAATGGCGGACAACAATAACGCCGTATCCATCGCTATCCCCTCAACTTGCCAAAGCCGTTGGTAAGGATTGGAACTACGGTCGTAGATAAAAACATAAACATCATCATTCGATAAGTATTGAGCCAATTATCATATCACGATTTTAAGCCCGTGTTTTAAGCGCTTTGTTTAGGTGATCCTCAGCCAAAATCAAGATCGCAGCTTAGCAATTTAGCTGATTAATAGGTGCATTTTGGCTTAAGAAGCCAATAGCCATCTTAAGCGCTTTGTTGCATAATAAGTGCATTGCGCCGTCATCAAAAACGCTGGTGATAGGGTTGAGCTCATTGATAATTCTGGGCAAAAAGGTCAGAAAACTTTGCGCCAATAAATCAATTCAGGTCAGCTTAATTAAAAAATTTGACTGGTGGCGGTATTGATGTTTTTATTTGTGATAAATAAAAGATAAAAGGGAAGTCCGATGCTAAAACAACCCGATAGTCATCCTAATTGCTCATTTTTACTGCAAAAATTGTCAAAAAATCTGCTGACGCAAGCGCTCAGCGTTGCCATTGCGACCGCAAGTGTTGGCGGTATGGTGGCGATCAGTACAGCGACTCAAGCGGCGGTGACGACCGCTGATTTTTCAGGATTGGTTCAGCAGGTAACCCCAGGCGTTGCTCGGGTGAACGTCACCAAAACCGTCAGTGAAGCGGAGCTTGCCAACGCGCAAACGGCGGAGCTTTTGCGGCAGTTTTTTGGTGATCGCGTTCGTATTCCTGAGGCGCAAACCCCAGCGATTGAGCACGCTTATGGCACGGGGTTTTTTGTGACCAGTGATGGTTATATGCTCACCAATCATCACGTGGTGGAGGGCGCCGATAAAATCACAGTCACGTTAAATGACCGCACCGAGCTTGATGCCAAATTAATTGGCAGTGATGAGCGCTCAGATGTGGCGGTTTTAAAGGTGGCGGGAAACAAATTTCCGGCGCTACCGATTGGCGATTCCAACGCGCTTAAAGTCGGTGAGCCCGTATTGGCAATGGGGTCGCCATTTGGCTTTGATTATTCGGCGTCAGCGGGGATTGTAAGCGCCAAATCTCGAAGCTTTTCACGCGAAACGAGCGTGCCTTTTATCCAAACGGACGTTGCGCTCAATCCGGGCAACTCAGGGGGACCGTTATTTAATCAGCGCGGTCAAGTCGTTGGCATCAACTCGCGTATTTTTAGTGGCACTGGCGGCTATATGGGATTGTCGTTTTCCATCCCTATTGATGCGGCAATGGACATTTATGAGCAGCTAAAAACCACCGGTCAAGTGGCGCGGGCGTATCTTGGCATTTATCCGCAAGATATCGATCGCAACCTTGCCGAAGCTTACAAACTCTCCAAGCCCCAAGGCGCGCTACTCACCCGAGTTGCCCCTGATTCACCTGCGCAAAAAGCCGGTCTTAAAGCGGGCGACATTATCCTACAATACAATAACGTTAAAATCATCGAAGCTTCTGACTTATTAAACGCCATCAACCGCGCCCGAACCAATGACGCCTTTAAAATTCAGCTGCTTCGCGATGGTAAGACCATGATGGCAACAGGATCGCTCACCTCAGCGCCAAGTGATGTTCAAGCTGAAGGTCGCGACAACCTTAATAACGATGTCAGATTGGGGCTACGACTTCGCAATTTGACGCCCACTGAAAAAAGTGAAATCGCCAAAGATAACAAAACTGGCGTCTTAATCACCGCCGTTGATCCAACAGGGCTTGCGGCGCGATCAGGATTGATGACCGGCGACGTCATCACCAACATGCACCAAAAGAAAATCACCAACGTGACCGATTTTTCAAGCGCCATCTCCGCCTTACCTAAAAAAGGCGTGGTGACCATTGAAATTATCCGCCAAGGCATTCCGGCGATCATTGGCCTACGGATTGAATAAGGTTGGTATGGATCATAACGATAAGCAACAACAACGATGAATTACAAAATTTATTGGCAATAAAAATGTTCATCAATGAGCACTTATCGACAAATTAAAATATGCTACACTAGCAACGATTTTTTGTTTTTTTATGATGTTTAATTTATAAAACCGCTAACAATTTTAGTAAAGGCAAGGTTATGAGCACAGCATTTGACGATATCAAATCCCGACTTCAAGGCTCGATGGTGGCGCTGGTAACGCCGATGTTTCCTGACGGGAAGATTGATTTTGAGCGTCTGGCAAAGCTTATCGACTGGCAGATTGACCAAGGCACGCATTGCTTGGTTGCGGTTGGTACCACCGGCGAGTCGGCAACCTTGTCTATGCAAGAGCACAGCGAGGTGGTTCGCTATTTTGTCAAGCACGTCAACGGTCGCGTTCCGGTCATTGCTGGAACAGGCGCAAACAACACGGTTGAGGCGATCAAACTGACCCAAGACGCCCGCGATGCTGGTGCAGATTGTGCGCTCCTTGTTGCCCCTTACTACAACAAACCGCCACAAGAAGGCTTGTTTCAGCATTATAAAGCCATTGCTGAAGCCGTCGATTTGCCGCAAATGCTTTATAATGTTCCGGGTCGCACCATCGTGGACATCAGCCAAGAAACGGTTGAGCGCTTAGCTGATATTGACAATATCGTAGCAATTAAAGACGCGACGGGCTCATTGGCGCGCGGGGAACAACTCATTCAAGCGGTTGGCGACCGATTGGTCGTGCTATCGGGTGATGATGCCAGTGCGCTTGAGCTGATGAAATTTGGCGCTAAAGGCAACATTTCAGTGACCGCGAACGTCGCCCCAAATGCCATGAGTCAAACGTTTGCTGCAGCCCTAAATGGCGATTATGCCGCAGCGGCAAGCGCTCATGACGTGGTCAAGCATTTACATCAAGATTTGTTTATTGAATCAAGCCCCATTCCGGTCAAATATGCCCTTTATAAAATGGGATTGATTGATAAAGGCATCCGCTTACCGCTCGTTTGGCTTGCCGATGAGCACCAAGTGACCATTGACAATGCATTAGCTAAAGCCAACTTGCTGTAGTTAAAACTTTTGAGTGACTCCAAAGAGATACGATCATGAACAAACCATTTCTTGCCTTAACTGCTGTCATCATGAGCAGCACCATGCTATTGAGCGGCTGCCAGACGGTCAAAGGCTGGATTGCCAAGCGTGACAACGGTAGTCTTGATTATCAGTCAAGTAAAAAGCTTGCGCCGCTTGAGCTGCCTGCCAATCAAGAAACAGCGGCATTTGTGCCCTTATATCCGACGCCAAACGTTGGCGCAAATACGCTAAACTTGCAAAATGCTGCCAAAAAGCAATACCAATTGCCAAAACCTGAGCGCGCCGTTCGCTTAACTCAGACGCCATAGCGACTTTTGATGCGACATTCAAATCGCAATCTGACCGCGCGCCGTTTTGCTCGCGCGGCGCGTTGACCCAACTGCCAAACAGGACATGAATGATGCAAAGACAACAACTGCTGTATAAAGGAAAAGCAAAATCGGTTTATGACACCGAGGACAACGACTTTTTAATCCTGCATTTTCGTGATGACACCTCAGCGCTTGATGGCAAGCGCATTGAGCAATTGGCGCGAAAAGGCGTGGTCAATAACCGCTTTAACGCCTTTATCATGCAAAAGCTGGATGAAGCAGGGATTGAGACCCACTTTGAAAAGCAGTTATCAAGCGATGAAGTGTTGGTCAAGCGCTTAGAGATGATTCCGGTGGAGTGCGTCGTTCGCAACTTTGCTGCCGGAAGCCTTGTTCGCCGATTGGGACTTGAAGAAGGTCAGCCGCTTACTCCACCGACCTTTGAATTGTTTTATAAAGATGATGCTTTAGGTGATCCGATGGTCAATGAGTCGCTTGCCATCACTTTGGACTGGGCAACTGGGGAGCAGCTTGACACTATGAAAGCCATCAGCTTACAAGTCAATGACGTCCTAAAAGACTTGTTCGATAAAGGCGATCTGATCTTGGTTGACTTTAAGCTTGAGTTTGGCGTGTTTCATAACCGCATCGTATTAGGGGATGAGTTCTCGCCAGATGGCTGCCGAATTTGGGACAAAGCCACCAAGAAAAAGCTAGATAAAGACCGCTTCCGTCAGTCATTAGGTGACGTGATTGAAGGTTATGAAGAAGTTGCTGCCCGAATTGGCGTCCCGTTAGATTAAGCTTGATCGCTTTAATCTCAAAAACTGAGCTTAGTGCTCAGTTTTTTTTGGCTAAAATTTTAGGATCAAGCAAATTGTTAACATAGATTTACCAAGGTTGAGCCAATTTTGATCATTAAAAAAGCAGCGCTATGGTAAGTTAAAGGTTGAGATAAAAATAGACAACTATAAAATCGAGATCGTAAATAATGACCCATAAAAACTTAGTCTTACCGGCAACAGCACCAACTCAAGATAGTGTTTTGTTAAGTGAAAATGCTGCGCAATGCTTACCGCCCGATTGGTTTTTACGACCTACTTGCGTGGTGGCAAGCGACTTAATTGGCAAGATTATTTGCCGAAAAGTTAGTGATGATGCCGGCATCGAGCACGTTTTACGGATGCGAATCAGCGAAACCGAAGCTTATATTGGTGAAGGCGACGCGGCTTGCCATGCCCACGCTGGAACGCGAACGCCCCGAACCGAAATCATGTACCATGAAGGCGGCGTGATTTACGTTTATTTGACTTATGGCATCCACTTTATGCTCAATTTGGTCAGCGGCGCGGCAGAATCGCCAGAAGCGGTCTTAATCCGCGCCGGATTTTTTGTGGATGAGACAGGAAATAGGGATAATGACAATCCGGACTTTGATATCAAAAAGCTTTCAGGTCCCGGCAAATTAACCAAGCAGCTTGCCATTGATAAAAGCCTTTACGGCAAAGTGATCGCGCCTGAATCTGGGCTTTGGGTTGAAGATGACGGCAAAAAGCCGCCCATATCTTTGCGACCGCGAATTGGTATTGATTACGCAGGGGACGCCAAAGACTGGCTGCTGCGCTATATTTGGACGGATCATCCTTCGCTTTCAAAAAAATAACGGGGTTAATTTAAACTCATTTAAAAATTAAGACCACCAACTGATCAATAAGGAAATCACAATGATTAAGCTGACCGTGTTTATCCCTGAGGAAGCCTTAGAAAATGTAAAATCTGCTTTGTTTGCCGCAGGGGCAGGGAAAATTGGCAATTATGACCAGTGCTGCTGGCAAGTTAAAGGGACGGGGCAGTTTATGCCGTTAGCCGGAAGCTCGCCGCATATCGGCACAAAGCATCAGCTTGAAACGGTAACCGAGTGGCGGGTTGAGATGGTGGTTGCAAAAGATAACCTCAGCGCAGTGATTTTAGCATTAAAAGCGGCGCATCCTTATGAAACGCCGGCTTATGATGTGATCGAAATTGTTGATATTTAGTCTTTTTTGATATTGACGACATTATAGCTTGGATAGTCCAAATCGATTTTATAATTTTGACCGCCGCGATTGGCTTTCACGCGAATGGTGCGATCGCCTTTTTTATAGCGAACATCGCGGACTTGATAGCCCATGCTGCTGACGCGGTTGGCAGCGGTTTGTTCAATGGCAGGGCGGTAAATGTCTTTGTCAATTGAGTTGATGGTTTTTTTATGCTTTTTATAAAGCTTGCTGTCTTTATAAATGTCCTCATAAATATCACCGTAAGCATTGTAGCCGCCAGGCGTAGTCATACAGCCGGTGACGCCGCCTAAAGTGATTGCAATCAGTCCTGCAACTATGCTTGATTTTAACAGTGAGGGGTTCATTAATTATTTCTCCTAAAGCCATCAATAAAAAAAGGTCAAATAAACCAAGGACTGATTTATTCGACCAGCGGCGTCAAGTGAGCGACGCCAAAGGGTGAGGGCAACATTACACTGCCCGAAGGTGTTGCGCTAAGCGATCACAACTAGCCAAAAGTCAAGCGCTTAGCTTTGAATGCTACTTAAAACCATCGACTAATCTTTTTCGATTTTAATCACGTTTAAATTGGGATAGCCCAAGATAATATCATAATCCTGACCGCCTTTTTTGGCCTCAATCTCAAACACACCGCGATTGTTTTTTTCATCAATATCGATGTCTTTAACCTGATAGCCCATGGACGTCACCTTACGGATGGCGCTCTTTTTGATGGCAGGGTAACGTGCTTCTTTTTTGATATTGTCTTCAATATCATTGCCATAGTAATTTTGCTTATGATTAACGTTTTGATAATTCCCGCTATGATACTTTTTTTTGTCCTGCCAAACGGTTGACCACTGTTTTTGGCTGGAGCTGATCAGTTTAAGACCAGGGTAGGTGTATTTAAGCTCATACGGCAGATTGTTCTTTTTCGCAAAAACAACGACAGCCGGAGTGCCGCGCTGATTGATCGCTTGAATGTCCATCACTTGATAGCCGCTGCGGTTTAAATCTTTGCGTAGCTTTTGGGCAAGCGTATGAAAGTTGCCATCGCGATAAATGGCTTGGTTGCTGTTGTAATTGGTCGCCATCGCTGAGCTGCTAAGCGTTGCCCCAACTGCACTGACCATCATGATCGAGAGCGCGGCTGCTTTGCAATATTGCGATAAAATCGCCATTTTTTCCTCCTTTTTAGGTTGATCTTAGTTCGTATCAATAAATCATCTTGAAATAATTTCTTACAATCCTATGGTAATCACCAAAGCTTTAGGTTAAGTGTCGATTTGGTTAAAAAGATGTAACCAAAAAAGGCGCTTAGGTAATTTTGGAAATGATTTAAAAACTAAGTTTGGAGGAAAATTTGATATGAGAATTGAATTATATGTTTTTAGACAAGCTATAGATCAGATTTGAAAATTATAAGAAATAAACAATACTTCTTTATTTACGAAATTGCTTTATTTTTTAATCAAAGTTAAAAAAATGAATATTAGAACAATTGTAAATTATGGTTTATATCAAATTATCAAAATTATTATTCATAATTTTATTGATTAAATATTTGTTTATACTAAATTTTTATATAAAAATATAAATGAATAAATAACGATAAAAAATATTTCTATATAAACAACCTAATTTTATAGCAAACAATTATTTGCAAAAAATAATTTTGAAAGTTACAATATGTAATTATAGCTTTCTATTAGGATAATCGTATGAAACGATTGTTGATTCTAGGTGTGATGTCATGTTCAGTATTGATGCTCTCAGGCTGCGGCGATACCGGCGAGCGAATGGTAAAAGCTGCCGCAAAAGCTATTGTCGAAGAAGATAATAAAAAAGATGAAGCAGCCGCTAACAATTCTAATGCCGCGCCGCCTCAGCAAGAATTGGTTTACAACACAGCGCCAAGCGCTCAGCCGCAAGAAGAGTATGTGACTTACGAGCCGCCAAGCGCTCCAAGTCAGGATAATTCAGGTTACGCCAATCCTGAGGCGCTGCCACCAAAGCCGGCACCTGCACCCCAAGCAAGATCAGGGCTGACCGAAACGGTCGTTCGCTATCGCGCCAGCGTTTTGACGCAATATGGCGGCAAAGTGTTGGTGCGGCAATCGCCATCTAAGAACGCTAAAAAGCTTGGGTTTTTATATGATCAAGAAGAAGTTTGGGTCATTGGCGAGACCAATAAATGTGAAGTGATCAATAGAATCGATGGCTGCTGGGTCAAGGTGATGGACTCGCAAAGCTTGGTTGGTTATAGCTTCGGTGGTTATTTGCAGTATTGATAAAGCGAGACACCGATGAGAGGTTCTAATGATCGCCGCGGCAGGTTTGCCAGCTTTTTTGTGGGCATTGGCTTTTGCTTGATTGGCATTTTTATGCTGATTTATATCAGTAAAGATATGATTGTTGAGGCAATTAAAGAGTCGGCTGATAGTGACCACAATCAAACGTCTGAGCAGACGTTGCCCATTGAGTCTAATGATGGCGCTGTGGTGCAAAACTCAAATGAGCCTGCCTTACAAGACTTAGATCCGCCAACTAATGGCGCAATGCCGCCATCCACGGGTCAAGATCAAGACCGTAGCATTGCGCTACCGCCACGAGGTCAGCTTGCCGAAGTTCACGGTCAAGGCGGTCGTGCTCATTTAAGATCGATCCCAAATCAATATACCAATAAAGATGAGCTTGTCCATCAAAACGCTTATCCTGCCTTAATGACGCTGATCAGCGCCGCCAAACAAGACGGCATTGAGTTATCGATCGTTTCTGCCTACCGATCGTATGACCATCAGCGCCGAATTTGGGAAAATAAATGGGGCGATGTCTCCGATACCGATACGCAAAAAGCGCGCAATATATTACGTTATTCGTCCTTTCCAGGAACCAGTCGCCACCACTGGGGCTCTGATATCGACTTTAATAGTGTTGCGCTTGATTATTGGCGCAGCGCAACCGGTCGCAACATTCACCGCTGGCTGACAACCAACGCCCCTAAATTTGGGTTTTGCCAAGTTTATGCGTCAGGGCGTAATAAAGGCTATTCCGATGAACCGTGGCATTGGTCACATATGCCAACAGCAAGTTATTATTATAGCCAAATCTCATCGCCACAAGTCTTACAAACCGCGCTATCACAGCCGTTAAAAGGCGCCTCAGCCGTTCGGCAAATTCCTGATCATATGATGGGCTATATCACAGGCGTGAGCGGCTGCCGCGTCAGTGCTCAACCTGCGATCCCAAATCGAGTCGTCACCGCAGCAGCACCACAAAAACATAACCGCAAGCCGCAGCAACCGTTAAATAATGATGCTTTTAACGAGGTGCATTTAGAAGCTGTCAATAACGTTCAAGGTTCTCATAATAAGCAAAATAATATCCCAAAGCCTGATTTACCCCCTGATACAGTCGTCGAAAGTCCTCCCAGTGTGCCGCAATCATCACTAGGCGAAACAACGAATGGCAAAAGTATTCAAATACGTACAGATAAAGGTGGGGTTGCTATGATTACAAATGCGCCTACACCTAATCCTGAGTAAATAAATTAAATCGTGTAAGCAAAAGCTTACAAGTAATGTCGTTCACGCGACTTAACAAGGGGGCAACAATTTGCGATTATAGCTTCACGGCATGAGGGATTGTGACCCAAGGATTGGGATTTTCCGTATTAAGGATAAACATTTAAAAGCTGGCATCAGGATGATTAACGCTTTTAAAGTATGGACACAACCTTCAAGTGATAAGCAATAGAGCAAGTCACTTTATGCAAATCGGGCAGGATGCCTGATATCAACACAAAATAAGCTGCAAGGATGCCGCTAAATTGTGAAGATAATATCACGGATGATAGACGACAAAACCGCAAAGTCAGCAATGAGTTTGCGGTTTTGTCGTTTTTTAAGGCGCTAAATTTTTTCTTAATTACTGATTTGCCTTACTTGCCGATTGATTTTAATAAATCAGCCCATAATAAAAAACTGCACCAAAATGATGCAGTTTTTGACTTTTGATGAATAACAATAAAGTGTTATTTCTCAAAAATTGATGGATTAATAGTCGTTTTCGCGGCGCCAATCATCAACTTCACGCTCGGCTTCATCTTTTGCACGACCATAGCGTTCTTGAACACGACCGACCAATTTGTCGCGGCTGCCTTCGATATGGGTTAAATCATCATCAGTTAGGTCAGCCCATTTTTGTTTTACAGTACCTTTTAACTGGTTCCACTCACCTTTTAGGGTATGTTCGTTCATTATCATTATCCTTATTATAGTTATGGCGCGCCTTATTGGCTAAATCGCACATTTTTTAAGGCGGCTTTTGGTTATTTATTAAGTCATCATTGATTGATCACCACAGAAAGCGCGCTGCTTGCTGCTGATAACCACTATAGTCAGAATCGATTTTGTTGTCTGTATAACCAATGTTTAGAGTGTTATTCAATCATAATTTTTCTAATGACTTTGTTAAATAAGCCTTTGTTATGTGAACAAAACGCGCAGTTTGTAATAAGGTTAAGTAACTTTCTTTAAATTAAACTGCTATCATTTTTGGCGAGCAACGTCGGCTTGTAAATTTTCAGGCAAGTTTAAAACGCTCAACTCACTACTTTTTAACTGCTCAGGACGGGCAACAACCAAGGCTTTAAAGCCGCTATCTTCGGCAATCGCATTCACAATTTGCACATGATCGAGCTTATCACCGGCATTTGGCAGCTCACCATTACCTGAAACCAAATGCAAAAAGGCTTTGGGCGCTGATTTAAAATAAATTCGCGCGATGACCTCTTGCCCCAAATAGCAGCCTTTGTCGTAGTCCATGCCGCCGCGTTGATGCAGCCTGAGCTCTTGTGGTTGAAACTCGCCTTGGGTAGCTTTAACGATCCAATAGTTGCCGCTGTCAATGCTGGCGCTCATCCACGACTGGCGCTCGCTGTCGCTATTATGGTCAGGGTTTTGGCTAAAGGTCGGTGTGCCATCTAACACGCAAGGGTAAACGTCAATGGGAGATTGGGCGGTAAATTTAGAAAACGCGCCAAATTTTTTGAGATGCACTTGCAAACTTGCCGCGCAATCTTGGGAAATTACCATGTCAAACTCGCGCTCGCCGCGGCGCTTCACCCAAATGCCAAAGTCGATGCGACCTTTTAAGTTACAAATGGCGGCAGCTTGGTAGTCAAGCCCCAGTTTGGTAACGTCGCAGGTGAGCTGACCTTGCAAAAATTTTTCGGCATCAACGCCTTCAAGACTGATTTGCACAAATTGCGGCAGTGATTGGGGGTGATTTATGGTGTCGGTGGTCATTTCAGGGTCCTTTTGCGTCATTTTTATTCTGGTTTTGGGTTGAGGTTTTAAACGTTGACCTTATTTTAAAACAGTAGCATAAAAAACGCGACACTGCTTTTGTCGGCGTAAATTGGTGAAAAAGGCGCAGTTGGGCTACAATAGGGTATAAATATTTAACCAAACAACAAGCGCGATGCTGCTTAATGAGGATATGATGAGCCTACCGAATTGTCCAAGCTGTGATGCCGATTATACTTACGAAGATGGGGCGCTTCTTGTTTGCCCGATGTGCGCTCATGAATGGACGCAAGCGGAGTCGGAGGCGGCCGCCACAGATGGTGACGCGGTGATCCGTGATGCCGTGGGTAACGAATTGCAAGATGGTGATGCGGTGACCGTGATTAAAGATTTAAAGGTCAAAGGCTCATCAACATCCATTAAAGTTGGTACTAAAGTTAAAAGTATCCGCTTGCTTCCGGATGCGACCGACGGTCACGATATCGACTGCAAAATCGATGGCTTTGGCGCGATGAAGCTTAAATCATCAGTGGTAAAAAAAGCCTAAATTTATAGCCATAATATATTTAAAGCCACAATATAAGAGACAAGCGATGAGTACAAAAAACGAGCAGCTGTTTGCCCAAGCCCGAAAACATATCCCAGGTGGCGTGAACTCGCCGGTTCGCGCGTTTGCAGGCGTTGGCGGAACGCCAGTGTTTATCCATAAAGCGTCAGGCAGCAAGATGTTTGACACCGAGGACAATGCCTATATCGATTATGTGGGCTCTTGGGGACCAATGATTTTGGGACATTCGCACCCAAAAGTAATTGAGGCGGTCAAAAAAGCCGCGGAAGATGGGCTAAGCTTTGGCGCGCCAACGCCGTTTGAAACTACCGTTGCTGATAAGATTTGCGAGATTGTGCCAAGCGTTGAGATGGTTCGCATGACAAGCTCCGGCACTGAGTCGACCATGAGCGCAATTCGCTTGGCGCGCGGCTTCACTGGTCGTGATAAAATCGTTAAATTTGAAGGCTGCTATCACGGTCATTCAGACAGCTTGCTTGTCAAAGCAGGCTCAGGAATGCTTGATATTGGTGAGCCAACCTCAAAAGGCGTTCCGGCGGATTTTGCCAAACATACCATTACCTTACCTTATAATGACCCAAAAGCGCTCAAAGACTGCTTTGAAAAATGGGGTGATGAGCTTGCTTGCGTGATTGTTGAGCCGATCGCGGGCAATATGAACATGATTATGCCGACGCAAGAATTCCACGACATGCTGCGCAAGCTTTGCACGGATAACGGCGCGGTCTTGATTTTTGATGAAGTCATGACCGGATTTCGCGTCGGTCTTGGTGGCGCTCAGGCGCATTTTGGCATTGACCCTGATTTGACTTGCTTTGGTAAAATCATTGGCGCAGGGCTTCCGGTTGGCGCGTTTGGTGGCAAAAAAGACATCATGTCGTGCATCGCGCCTTTAGGCGGTGTTTACCAAGCAGGAACGTTATCGGGCAATCCTTTAGCCATGCGCGCAGGGATTGCGATGTTTGAAGATTTAACCGTCGATGGCTTTTATGATGAGTTAAGTCAAAAAACGAAAAAACTTATGGACGGCTTACAAGCAGCGGCTAAACATCATGGCATCCAATTGCGAACCAACCATTTGGGCGGGATGTTTGGGATGTTTTTTATGAAAGACGCCGACACGCCGACGCCTAAAAACTTTGATGACGTAACCCACTGCGATATCGAAGCGTTCACTACCTTTTTCCATGGCATGCTTGATCGCGGCATTTATCTTGCGCCGTCGGCTTATGAAGCAGGATTTATGTCGATTAAGCATTCCGATGACGATATTGACGCAACGATTCAAGCGGCGGATGCGGTCTTTGCAAAAATGGCAGCGGACAAAGCAAACGCTTAATAGTTAGTTGCTATTTAATAAAAACCAACGACTTAGCGTTGGTTTTTTTATGGCTGATTTGTTTTAAAAGAGCTATTTTTATGAGGGTGTTTTGGTTTTTTTATCCAGCTTTTTGTCTTTTAGGCTGATATTTCCGGTAAGAACGTCGTAAAACATGCGTAAATCGCTTTGAAAGCTTTGTAGCGGATATTTAAAAGTGGCAGGTTTGTTTTTTTCAAAGAAAAAATGCCCCGCCCAAGCGCAAGCGTAACCTGCGGTAATACCTTTAATTAACGGCTTAACCGAGCGCTTTTGCAAGGAGCGCGCTGCCCCCAAAACGCCAAAGCTGCTTCCTAAAAAATGCAGCCGCCGGCAAGCCATGTTTTGATGCTCGCCCAAATAAAACTCATAAAATTGAGATTGATTTGTTGGGGTGTTAACTGGTTTTGTAAATGTTTTTTCGTTTTGGTTTGCATTTTTTTTAAGTTCTACTTTATCGGTATTGTTTAAGGTCGTCATGGCACGCTCCTTGGCTTTGACGTCGGTTAAAAGCGGATCATCTTGGCGAGTTATTCACGCTAACAAATTGCTAGCACCGCTGCAATCCATCAAGGCTGACCCCAGCGTTTTTGATGCTAAAAGCGTTGATAAAAAAACTCGACAATTTCAGCACGGTTTTATATTGAATCGGGGTAATATTAATGCTTTAATGGCGACATTTTTGCGCTAGGCGACCGGTGACAGCTGGTGTATAGTGCTGATAACTCTTTTGTGTGGTCATCTTATGCTCAATCATTACCTTATGAATCCGCCGCTTGCTGAAGATGAGCTGATGGCGGCAATCGATTTAGGTTCAAACAGCTTTCATTTAGCAATCGCGCGCCTTGATCATGGCGAGGTTCGCAAAATTGTCTCCATGTCCGAAAAGGTGCAACTGGCGGCTGGTCTTGATGAAAATAATGTGCTCAGTGAAGTGGCGCAAAAGCGCGGTCTTGATTGCTTAAGTCGTTTTGTGGCAAGGCTTGATGCCATTCCGGCAAACCGAATACGCATCGTGGCAACCAACGCTTTGCGACAAGCCACCAACTCGAATGATTTTATTCAGCAAGCCAATGCCATTTTGCCAAAGCCGATTGAAATCATCGCAGGTCGTGAGGAAGCGCGGCTGATTTATTTGGGCGTCTCCCACACCAACGCCAGTAGCGATAAGCGTTTGGTCATTGATATTGGCGGCGGCTCAACCGAGTTTATTATCGGTCAAGGTTTTGAGCCGATGCTCACCGAAAGCTTGCAAATGGGCTGCGTGGCGTTTACTCAGCGCTTTTTTGCGGACGGGGTGATGACCAAGTCGATTTTTAACAGTGCCAAGGCGGCAGCTCGAAAAAAGATTTTGGCGATCAATCAGCGCTATAAAAAAGCCGGTTGGAGCAGTGTCGTTGGCTCAAGTGGCACGATCAAAGCGGTTCAGCAGGTGCTGGTCAGCGAAGGCTGGGCGGATGATCAAGAGCGAATCACCTATGACGGCATCAAAAAGCTTGAAAAGCGCCTCATTGAAATCGGTCATGTGGACAACATTGAGCTTGAAGGCGTCAAAGAGCACCGAAAAGCAGTCTTTGCCGGTGGTGTTGCCATTTTAATGGCGGCAATGAAAGCGTTTGGTGTTGACACGTTAAGCTTCTCAGACGGCGCGCTTCGTGAAGGTGTGATGTACGATATGCTGGGTCGCTTTGCCAGTGAAGATGTCCGCGATAGGAGCGTTCAGGCGCTTATCAAACGCTATTCAGTCGATAAAAAACAAGCCAAACAAGTGGTCAAAACCGCTCAGCAATTATTTGATCAAGTTAAAAATGCGTTAACCCTCACCGATGAAGACGGCGATTTATTAAGACGCGCTGCCTTTTTACATGAGATTGGGCTTGCGATCGCCCATAGCGGCTACCATCGCCACAGCGCTTATTTGCTTGAATTTTCCGACATTCCGGGATTTTCGCAAGTCGATCAAAAACGCATGGCGCAGTTGGTGCTCAATCACCGCCATAAGCTCAAAGCCGATTTGCGCGAGCAAGTGATGTTGGTTGGCGGAGAAGCGTTGGTTTATCTTTGCTTAATTTTGCGCTTAGCCGTTTTAATTCAGCATAGCCGCAGTGAGCATACGCCGCCTAAAATTCAGCTGAGCATTTTGAATAACCATCCAAATCAATGGCAAATCAAAGTGATGGCAGCAAGCGATCATTATTCTTCTTTACTTGGCGATCTAAACGCTCAAATTGAGCAAGTTGCCAAATGGGGAATAACCTTGAGCATTGTTACGGCTTAAATAGCTTGTCGAAAAAGGCTTAGCGATCAAGTCACTAGCCATTATTACGCTCAAGGGATGCAAGCGTAACGTTTCGTTGTGCGACGATAACGGTTAATGAGTTTACAACTGTACTGCGATAAGGCAAAATAAGAGCAATTTTAATTAACGCCTCTTATCAATTGATAGCGCGACAAAAAGGATAGGTCTATGAGCACCGTTTGGGACAGCGTTCAGCTGGCACGCCATGCTAAGCGTCCATTATTTATGGACTATGTGAATCAGCTTTTTACTGAGTTTGACGAGTTGCATGGTGATCGCGCGTTTGCCGATGACAAAGCCATTTTAGGCGGTCTTGCGCGCATTGATGGCAAACCTGTTATGGTCGTCGGTCAGCACCGTGGTCGCAGCACCCGTGAGCGCATTGAGCACAACTTTGGCATGGCAAACCCTGAAGGCTACCGCAAAATCATCCGTCTTGCCAAAATGGCGGAGCGCTTTAACATTCCGGTCATGACCTTTGTCGATACCCAAGGCGCGTACCCTGGCGTTGGTGCTGAAGAGCGCGGTCAAGCGCAAGCGATTGCTGAAAGCATTGCGGTATTTTCAAGCCTTCGCGTGCCAATTATCGTGACCATCATCGGTGAGGGTGGTTCAGGCGGCGCGCTTGCCATTGGCGTTGGTGACAAGGTCAACATGCTAGAGAACAGCATTTATTCGGTGATCTCTCCTGAAGGCTGCGCGTCAATCCTTTGGAAAACTGCCGAAAAAGCGCAAGATGCCAGTGAAGCGCTCAAACTAAATGCCATTAATTTATACCAAATGGGACTGATTGACGCGGTCATCAATGAAGGCGAGGGCGCTCACGTTCATCCGCAGCCAGTGATGAACTCGTTAAAGGCATTGCTACTTGAGCAATTAGACGCTCTTGAAGACATGGACGCCGACGCGCGCTGTGAAAAACGCTATGAAAAGCTTAAAGCCTTTGACTCTGATGTGATGCTGCCTTGCTAATGGGTAAATAAATCTTGAGATGCTAAAAAACGTGCCACTGCGGCGCGTTTTTTTATGCCGCTTAAAACGTATAATGAGAGTGTAGTTCAACTTATTCACCATAAAAAGCTTTATCAGGAGCTATTTTGAGCGCTAGTGACAGCATTTGCCCTTATCCAATTCGTTCTGTTATTAATCAAGGCAGTGATGACATGCTTGCCGCCGCCCTTTTGCAGAGCGTTGAGCAACATTTTGATCAATTAAAAGGAAAAAAAGTCTGGCTGGCTTGCAGCGGCGGTCGTGACTCCTTAGTATTAGCGGCGATTTGCGCTCAGTTGTACCACCAAGGTCGATTGCCGTTTTTACCGCATTTATTGCACGTAAATCATCACTTGCAATCGGCAAGCGATGCTTGGGCAACTCACGTTCAAGATTGGGCGGCGGCTCAAAACTTATCTTGCCAAATATTAAGCGTTACCGTTAATGGCAATGATGAGCAAGCGGCAAGGCAGGCGCGGTATTCGGCAATGAGTACGGCAATTTGCCAAGATGACGTAATTATGCTTGCCCATCATAGCGACGACCAAGCAGAAACGCTGCTATTGCGATTGATCAATGGTGCAGGAGTAGCAGGGCTGTCAGCGATGCAGCCGTGGGGTAAGGTGAATAATCGCGGCGACTGCTATCATCTTTTTCGACCTTGGCTTGCCGTTCGCCGTGACACGATCAGCCATTTTGCTAAAGCCTTAAAGCTGCCTTATATCGATGACCCGACCAATTTATTAGGGGATAACGCTCGAAGTCATTTGCGCCAAAAGATTTTGCCAGAGCTTGCCGTTTTAAATCCCAAAGCCATCGCCAATATTGCCAAAAGCGCTACCTTACTTGGTGATGCCAAAGTCAGTCTTGAGTCGCAAATTGCGCAAAACTATCAGCATTGTCAACTTCCAGCGCTTGATTTTGCACCCATTCAACGCGCGCTTGATATTAACGCGATCCAATCATTGCCAAACGCTCAGCGCGGTCAATTGCTGCATTTTTGGTTGGGTCTTGATGAGCCGTTGCCGCCGCCAAAGCGCTTGGTCGATGACGTGTTAGCGCTTGCGTTACGGACGGACAATAACCACGAATCCAAAATTGAATGGCAAGCAAGCGAGCAAAGTTATTATATTTTTCGTTATCGCAACCACTTATTTCGGCTAAATCAAAATTTTTTCGCCAAGCTTCAACAGCCTATTGATCTAAAATTTTTTTACCCTAAATCATCAAATCAAGAAATGATGAGCTTTTTTGAAATAGCCAATTATCACTGGCAATTAGAACTATCAAAAGAAGGTCAGGATTATTTGCAAAATCAAGGCTTTGGTTTGGATGTTCGAGCGCTAGACCGTGATCAAAAACTAACCCTTGCGCCAAATGCCACCCCAAAATCGGGTAAAAAGCTGTTTCAAGCGCTTGGTATTCCGGTTTGGCTACGAAACACGCTTATTGTGGTCAGTTTAATTGACGTGAATCAGGTACTTATCCCTGTGATGCTTTGCTCGCTTTATCAACGTTGGTCGCTTTATGAGCTTGAAAAAGCGGAAAAAATAGCCTTTAGCACGATGCTTTCGGTGCGCTTTTCTCAGTACCAAGCGGATAATTAGTCAGCCAGACGTAGGTCAGTGTGCTAAACTTAATAGCATTTTACGCGCAGCTACGGATTTTTTAGTTTGCGCTGTCGTTAATTTAAAGGAATCCTTATGACCGCCATCGACCCTCAAGCCATCAAAAGCACCTTAGCTGATAAAACCATCAGCTTTATCGGCGGCGGAAATATGGCTCAGGCACTGATTTTTGGGCTGCTGGCATGTCAAATTGCGCCAAGCCAAATGACCGTTTCGGCACCCAGTGAGCAAACGCGCGCTTATTTTGCGAAAAAAGGACTAAAAACGTTCGATGCTAACACTAACCCAAAAGACGCGGTAACTGGCGCGGATGTGGTCGTATTAGCGGTCAAGCCACAAAAAATGGCAGGTGTGGTCAAAGACTTTGCCGAGGCGCTAACGGATCAGTTGGTTATCTCAGTAGCCGCAGGGATTTCGGTGGCATCGTTATCAAATATGCTTGGCGGCTACCAAAACATCATTCGGGTCATGCCAAATACGCCGTCTGCTATCCAAATGGGCGCCTCAGCCTTATTTGCTGCCGATAGCGTAAGCGCTGAGCAAAAGGCGCTTGCTGAAGCCGTAGTTGCCGCCTCGGGATTCACGCTTTGGGTAGATAGTGAGGTCAAAATGCACGCGGTCACGGCGGTTTCAGGATCAGCGCCGGCTTATGTGTTTTACGTCATTGAAGCCATGATTTCAGGCGGCGAGCAATTGGGGCTCAGCCATGACGAGGCGACCGCACTTGCCATGCAAACGGTTCTTGGCGCAGCAACGATGGCGTCTCAAAGTGATGAGTCGCCAAAGGAGCTTCGCCGCCGCGTCACCTCGCCAAATGGTACGACCCAAGCGGCGATTGAAACGATGCAATCGCGCCACGTTGGCGAGCATATCATCGAAGCCATGAAAGCTTGCAGCGCTCGCAGTCAAGCCTTAAGCCGCGAAAACGGCTAATAAACCAATAAAAAGAGATAAATAACCTTTAAGGTGAAGCTTTAACCTTGCTATTTTTTGTTGTAGCTTGATAATAAGCGGTTGATTGTAAAAAAGTTATTTTAAAACCTTGAGTAGCCAGCCATGAACGATATGTTATTACAGATTTTTGATTTGGTCACCACCTTTGCCATGCTGCTGGTGTTTATCCGCTTTATGCTGCAATTTGCGGGGATGGACGCGCGCGACCCGATGATCCGCCCTGCTTATCAAGCAACGCAAGTGGTCGATGTGTTTGGGCGCATTTTTCCGACCGTTGGTCATGGTCGCATCAGCATTGCTGCGATTGTACTGATGTTTTTGATTCGCTTGATTGACATTTCAGGAAAAGCCGCGCTGACTCATAAAGGCATCGCACCGATTCCGCTGTTTTTTCAAGGCTCGCTCAGTCTGATTTTGGACTTTTTACGCATGTGCCGCTATTTGGTTATCGGCTCAATTATCGTCAGCTGGATTATCGTCTTTACCCAATCAAGCCATCCGATTATCGGGATTATTATTCGCCTAGCTGAGCCGATTTTAGCGCCATTTCGCCGGATTACCCCAAACCTTGGTATGATTGATTTATCACCGATGATTGCGTTTTTCGCGCTGTATTTGATTGAAATTTTTGTCACTGGCATTGCGGCAAATTTACTGCCTATGCTGGGTTAACATAAATTTTCATTAAAACAAACCGATAAAAAAAGACGCGAAATTTAAGCGTCTTTTTTTATGGCAGTTATTCTAAATGCTAATCCAAACGAACAAATCGGTTGGGAATCAACTGAGCCTCATCATTATCAGGATGCGGTCGGTCAGCCGCTTTTAGCGTTTTGATAATCCAATCATCCGCCGCGCTGACTGCGGTTATCAAATCATCGCCCATCGCTAAGCGCGCGGCAATAAAGCTGGCAAGCGAGCATCCAGAGCCGTGAAATTCGCCTTGAAGCCGCTCTATCGCGCTTTTAAGTACCATTTCACCACCCACATATAAAAACTGCTCAATATCGCCGCTGTCAAAGTCATGTGAGGTTTTGACCAATACCGCGTGAACGCCTTGATCGCAAAGTTTTTTTGCCGCCACGTGCAAATCTTGCTCGCCACTTAATGCCCGCAGTTCATGCGTGTTGGGTGTAATCAGGGTAGCAAAGGGCAGCAGCTCTTGAAATGCCGTAACAAGGGTTTTTTCATCGCCCAAACTGCCGCCGCTATTGGCAACCAACACAGGGTCGAGCACAAACGGCAGCGACTTATCAATTTGACCGCTTTTAAAAAGACGAGCAAGCTTTGCAATATTGTCCGTCGTACCAAGCATTCCCGATTTTATTGCCGCAACGGGCAAATCCTCCAACACGGCAACGGCTTGCTGCTCAACCAAATCGGCGCTACAAGGCTCAAATCCCAGCACTTGCTGCGAGCTTTGAACCGTAATTGCCGTACAAGCAATGGCGGCGTGAGCGCCGGCTTGACCAATCGCTTCAATATCTGCTTGCAGCCCTGCGCCGCCTGACGGGTCAAGCCCTGAAAAACACAATACCACGGGTCGCATGAGGTCTCCTTTCTCAATCATTTTTTGTTCTTTAATTTGCTTGCTACTATAGCGTTGATTGCCAAAAATAGCCAGTCGATCGCTGAAGTGCTAAATATTCTTTTTGAATAAAATCAAGCACATTGATGCTAATTTTATTAAAAGCTTATCTTAGGGCTTGCAAACGAGGTCAGCTTTGCTATAATACTCGCCCACGGCATAAGACGTATCATTAGCATCGATACTTTGGTGAAAACTGTCTTAAATCGTTTCGGTGAAGTGGGTGAGTGGCTGAAACCAGTTCCCTGCTAAGGAACCATACGTAATTACGCGTATCGAGGGTTCGAATCCCTCCTTCACCGCCATTTGTTGGTTTGATTGAGTTAATATTGTTTTTAAGTTGATGCCAAATAAAAAACTTAAAAATTTTTAAAAAAAGTATTGACAATCTCAAAATTATCTATATAATAGCCAACCTAATTTACTACAAAAGCTTTTGATTACGTAGTAAAGTTTTGCAAAATGCGCCTGTAGCTCAGCTGGATAGAGCACTTGGCTACGAACTAAGGGGTCGGGAGTTCGAATCTCTCCAGGCGCACCATTTTGCTTAAGTTAGATCACAATAAATCGCCTGTCACATGACAATTTGGCGGTTTTTTTGTGCCTTTTAGTTTTGTAGCAGTGATTTTTCTTATAATGATTTTATTATGATCATGGAATAATCTTGCCAAACAATCTGCGCCGCAGAACGGCTATTTTGCGGTACAATATGCCATCTTTTATGATGGTTCAAAGTCATGCCAAAATCTGTCCGAAAGCCTAACCAAGCCAATCCGATCATCGATGAGCCTGCTATCGCTAAGCCCTTAGCGCGGGTGATTGCTATTATTTATGATGGTATGCTGATTTTAGCGCTGTTGTTTTTGGTGGGGACGATTTTGACGGTGATCGGAACGCTTTTGACCATGCAGTCGGGAACAAGCGCCAATGAGGCGCAATCTTTGCCGTCATGGTATCAAAACTTTATTATGACTCCTGCCTTTATATTAACGCTCATTGGCTTTTACGGGCTATTTTGGCGCCGTGGTGGTCAAACGCTTGGGATGCAAACTTGGCGGCTCAAAACGGTCAACCAAGACGGCAAATTGCTTACTTGGGGACAATCGGTCAAGCGTATTTTGGCGGCGTGTTTGGTTCCTGCAATTTGCGCAGTTTTGGGCTATTTGATTGGCGGATCGCGGCAAATTTTATTGACCAGTGCCTTTTTGGGGCTGATATTTAACTACGTGTTTTGTTTGTTTAATCGGCGCGGTCTTGCCGTTCAGGATTTGATTTCAAACACTATCACCCTAAAAATGCCCAAAGTTGCTCATGTTGGCATTTTAGAGGGCTTTAAAAATCGCAAAAAACAGCCTTAGTTAACTTATTCAACAGTAAATTTAGTCAAATAATTAATGACACAAAAAAAGCTGACGTTGAATGTCAGCTTTTTTGTTTGATCAAGCCATTATGCCACTTGAACCGGAATGATATTGGCGGTGTCTTTGACCGTATTGTCTTCGTTGCAATAAACGAGCTTTGGCAAATACTCGTCCGCTTCAGCTTCATCCAAATACGCATAAGCGCAAATAATGACGATATCGCCGATATCTGCCATGTGAGCTGCCGCGCCGTTTAAAGAAATGATGCCTGATCCTGCCTCTGCGCGGATAGCATAGGTGCGAAAGCGCTTGCCGTTGGTGACGTTATAAATATCAATGGATTCATTTTCGCGCAGCCCTGCCAAATCAAGCAGGTCGCTATCAATCCCGCAAGAGCCTTCATAGTGAAGCTCAGCGTGGGTGACACGGGCGCGGTGCAATTTGCATTTAAGCATATTAAGTAGCATGAAAGGCTTTTCCTTTGGATCGAGATTAGGAGCGTTAATGGGGGAGGCTGGCAAAAATAAAAGAGCAATGCCGCATCACCTGACCCATTTTTAAGCAAAATATCCGTTGCCTAAAAATAACAGAAAGTTAGGAAAATTAAAAAAGGTAATAAAAAGCGCTTAATCCGTTGGCAAGCGTTTTAAAATCAATATGATACCGCGTTAATTGGGTAATTTAAACCCATTTATTTGTGACCGCGCCCGTTCAATATCGCCGGCAAGTAATAAAGGCAGCGCATCAAATGCTGCACTCAAAGCGCTATCAATCATCGCTTGATCATCGTTTGAGGCTTTTGAGAGCACATGACCGCTGACTTTGGATTTGTGACCGGGGTGACCGATGCCAATTCGCAAGCGGTGAAAGTCGTTGCCGATATGCGGGGTGATGTCGCGAAGACCATTATGACCGCCATGACCGCCGCCAGTTTTGAGCTTAATGACGCCGGGGCTTAAATCAAGCTCATCATGGGCGATTAACAGCTCATCGTTATCAATGCCGTAATATTTCACCATCGGTACGACCGATTGACCCGATTTATTCATAAAGGTGAGCGGCAGTAATAATCGCACATCATGACCTAAAATTTGACCGCGACCGGTGACACCGTGAAATTTTTTGTCAGGGGACAGGGCAATATTAAACTGCTGCGCCAAATGCTGAACAAACCAAAACCCGGCATTGTGGCGGGTCAGTAAATATTCAGCGCCCGGATTGCCAAGACCCACGATAAGCTTTATCGACATAACCCCTCTTTTAATCAGCAAAATTGGCACCAAAGGCGGCGCGTACAAAAACAGCAGAAGAGGGCATCTTCTGCTGTCAATAACACTAAAGGACTAAACGAAGCTGCTTATTCGCTGTCGCTAGCGTCCGTATCTGACTGCTCAGTTGCAGGAACGTCGCTTGCATCTACGCTATCAGCAGTTTCTTCAGCTTCTTCAACTACAGGCGCGAGCATAGTAACGATAGTGCGGTCATGACCTTCTTCGTTTTCAAGCTCATTGATCACCACACCTTCAGGCAAGTTCACGTCTGACAAGCGGATCACATCACCGATTTCAAGTCCTGATACGTCAACAGTCAACGCTTCAGGAAGCTTTGATGGCAAGCAAGAGATTTCAATATCAGTCACAAGCGTTGACAATACGCCAGCCGCTTTAGTGCCTGGAGCGTCTTCAGCGCCTTCGTAATGAACAGGAACGTTCAAGGTGATTTTTTGACCTTTAACAATGCGCTGGAAATCAGCATGCATTGGGAAGCCTTTTGATGGATGACGCTGTAAGGCTTTGATCACGGCTTGGTGCTCAGTGCCATCAACGGTGATGGTCAAAATCTGTGAGAAAAACGCTTCAGATTCGATAGATTTTACCAATTCGTTAACTTTAAGCGAGATGGCAGTTGGCTCTTCGTTGCCGCCATAAATGATGGCAGGAACAAGGTTTTGCTTACGAAGGCGGCGGCTCGCACCTTTACCTTGCTGATCAGCAGAACGGTCAACTGCGCTTAGGGCAAATGGATTGTTGCTCATGGAAATTATCCTATAAAAAAATAAGAGAAGTAAAAAACATAACTTTGCGACCAAGCTATCGCTTTTTACTTAATTTGCCTCAATTTGCAGTTGCGGCAAATTAAGGCGTGGAGGCGCATTATACGAGGTTTTCTTATAATAATAAAGGCTTTAGCGAGCGCCTTTATGATTCATAATCAACGGATGGCTTAATCGCTATTCAAACATGGCGCTGATGGATTCTTCGTTATTGATCCGGCGCAAGCTTTCAGCCAAGGTAGGCGCAATGCTCACTTGACGAATCTTACCACAAGCTTTTGCTGCTTCTGATAGCGGAATGGTGTCAGTTACCACGATCTCATCAAGGGCAGAGTCGCTGATATTTTTTAAAGCATTTCCAGATAAGACAGGGTGGGTAATATAGCCTAAAACGCGGCGAGCACCGTTGTCTTTAAGCGCTTGGGCAGCTTTACAAAGCGTTCCTGCGGTATCCACGATATCATCAACAATCACGCAATCGCGATCACGAACATCACCGATGATGTGCATCACTTGCGACTCGTTAGCACGGGCGCGGCGCTTATCAATGATCGCCAAATCTGCATCGCCAAGCTGTTTTGCCATGGCGCGCGCACGAACCACACCGCCAACGTCAGGAGAGACAACCATTAAATTATCATAATGCTGCTTAACTAAGTCATTTAATAACACCGGCGTGCCATAAATGTTGTCAACTGGAATATCAAAAAAGCCTTGGATCTGATCTGAGTGCAAATCAACAGTCATCACGCGATCAATGCTCACGATGTTGAGCATATCGGCAATCACTTTAGCAGAAATAGGAACGCGGGCGGAGCGTGGTCTGCGATCTTGACGGGCATAACCAAAATATGGCATCACAGCTGTGATTCGTCCTGCGCTTGAACGGCGCAAGGCATCTGCCATCATCATGATTTCCATGATGTTATTGTTGGTAGGGGCGCAGGTTGGCTGCAAAATAAAGACGTCTTTCCCGCGGACGTTTTCTTTGATTTCAACGGCAATTTCGCCGTCAGAAAAACGGTTGACATCAGCTTTGCCAAGCGGGATATGAAGGTGGTTGGCTACGGTTTTTGCTAATTCCGGGTGGGCAGTTCCCGTGAAAATCGCCAAATAAGGCATGACTGATGTCCTATTGGTTGACTCAAGCAGCGACCGCTAAGCAGTAACAAACTGCTCAAAGTAGAAAAGTTAGGATTGGAAAATGGCAGGGGTAGCTGGACTCGAACCAACGGATGTCAGGATCAAAACCTGATGCCTTACCAACTTGGCTATACCCCTAAAAAGTTTTGACGCTATATCAAAAAAGCTTGCGATTATTTGTAAATAAACACCAAGCTCATTCAATATAAATTAAGATCGTAACAGCTACGATCTTAATTAAAATATGGCAGGGGTAGCTGGACTCGAACCAACGGATGTCAGGATCAAAACCTGATGCCTTACCAACTTGGCTATACCCCTATATGGGCGACCTATTATAAATAAAAAATTTTAATTTGCAAGTGTTCTGCGTATTTTTTATTCATTAAAACAAGTCAGGCGCTATTCTAGCAAACTCTGACCGCAAATCCTACCTATTTTGAAAAACTTATTTTTTAGCTTCGTAAACTAAGCTTTTATAACGTTCTTTTTTCTTATAAATTATGAACTAAAATGGCAGGGCACGGCGCGCTGTCAATCCATGATTGAATAAGGTCTTCATCAAAGGCAACCTCATCAGGAAGTGGCAAAAATACGGCACTTCCAGTTCCGCTCATTCGAGCGCTGCTGACGGACGTTGGCAGTAACCCCTGCAAATAATCCAGCGCTTCTGCTACAGCGGCGGACATATCAAGAACAATGGGCGTAAAGACATTGCTAAAAGGTGGCTTTAAGATTTGACTAAACTCTGCGGCACTGTCATTGATCGCCTTGATCGTAAGCTTAGGCATCGTTCGGCAAAGCTTAGGATTGGCAAACACCGCTTTGGTGCTGATATGATCGTTTGGGGTCAGCAATAAATAATGCTGATCGCTAAGCAAAATGGGCGTTAGCTCATCACCAATACCGCCGCCAATCGCGTCTTGATTAAAAATAAAAATGGGAACATCTGCGCCAAGTTTTGCCCCAATTTGACAAAGGATCGTTAAGCTTAAATCAAGCTGCCATAAGCGATTGAGCGTAGTGAGCGTGGTTGCAGCATTAGAGGAGCCGCCGCCAAGCCCTGCGCCCATTGGGATATGTTTATCAACTGTTAGGGTAATTTTACTTAAGACGGCGGGTAAACCGTCCTGATCGATAGCGTAACGAAGCAGGGCGCTGGCAGCTTTGACAATGAGATTGTCCGCCAAGTTTTGGGTGATTTCGGCAGCGCCATTTAGTTTTATGAGTTTTTGGCAAAGTATCTCAGCTTGTTTATCGCTTGTCATAGCTGAAGCATCAGTGTTAATCATCGGAGCCGTTGCCACATTTCCTGACGGCAAAAAATGCAAATAATCGCCCCAATCAAGCAGTCGAAATACCGTTTGCAGCTCATGATAGCCGTCTTGGCGTTTTGCTGTGATGTGCAAAAACAAATTAATTTTGGCAGGAGATAAGCGCGTGATGGCGGTGTGAGCGCCAAAATAATCAACGTTGACGTCGGTCATAAGCGAAATCTCCTTAAGTCTTAGCCTGTAAATTTATTGATGATTGATCGTCATCACGACCTTTTGACCGTTTGGCTGAGCGGCGCTGATTTTATTGGGCAGTTTGTCATTGCCTTTATAGCCAAAACTTGCTGACCACAAGCCATTTTGCGAGCTGATTAAGCGGTTTTGGTTGTCAAATTTAGGACTTTTGTCCGAGGGCGCCGCACGACCTGAAATCCAATAGGGCATCTGCGAAATTGGTGCTTGCCAACCGGTTGCTTTTTGCAGCAGCTCCTCTGGCGTTTTGGCAGTAAGCGTTCCAGTTTTTTCGCTGACCAATGTTGCGCTTTGACCATCGTAGCTGATATTGGTTTTGCCGATACCAAGCGCGCCAATCAATTCAATCGCAAAGCGCTCATTTTCTTGACCCCAAGCATAAAACGCACTGCCGCCTTGGTTGCCATCGACCGCTTGCGGGTTGGTCACCCCAATTTTGCCATTAATATTAAAACTTGCAAGCTTTTGTGGTTGAGAAATGGGGGTTGTGCTGCTTGGATTGCTGGTTGGCAGTGACTGGCAACCGCTCATAATGATCATAGGAAGGCTAATGGCTGCCAAAATCATTGGTTTTTTAATAAAAAATGCGGTCATGATGCTCCTTAATCGTGGTTTTAATGGCGCAAATAATTAAATAAAATAAAAGTTCAGCCTAACAAAAAATTGTTTCAGGGATCAGAAACTCTCGTTATAAAAGTTTAATTAGGCACTAGGGCGTGTCCTCAATTCAAACAACGGCTGTCTAAATAGGCTAAAAATGGCTAAATTTTGCCAAACCGCGTCAAATAGCTTGCTAATATCCCGATATTATCGGCGCTATTTTTCTTGTTTGGCGGCAATTTATCTCATTTTTATCGCTATTTTTAAAATGAGGACAAGCCCTAATAAAGCTGAACGCGGTCGGTAACGTTTTGCTGACCAAACGAGAAGCGCTTTTGCAAATCGGCAAGAAGGGCGGCAACTTTATCATCGTCATTAAGCCCTTGATAAGCGCGCAATAGCAGAACGCCTGATTGTAAGGTTGGTAGGACATCATAAGGCGTTTGCAAATATTCAATCACTTGGTCAAATTGCTGGTTGGCAAGGGCATTTGCCGCCAACACATTGAGCGCTTGCAAGTGCAACTCATTGTCATAGCTTGGATCATCAAAGCGAATTTGAATGACGCGATTGGCAATAGCTAGCCCCTGAACCGAATTTTTTTCATGAGTTAATAATAATTGAGCAAAACTTAGCTGATACGCCAAGTTATTAGGGTCAAGTGCTTGCAAATGATTGAGCAAAGTGCGCTTGACCACATAATCTTTAACATCATCAAGCAATTGGGCGCGCGCAAATAAAATCATTTCGCTGTCCGGATATTTGCGAGCCGCTTTGGTCAAAATCCGGCGAGCCTCATCATCCTCGCCGCGTTGCCATAAAATATCTGCTTGCATCACGTAAGCATCGGGGGCAAACACTTCAAATTGACTGCGAAGTTTGGTTAAAACGGCAAGCGCGCCCTCCACATTGTCATCAATCAGCTCAAGCGCCACCACTTTTTCACGAGCAGCAAGCACCAAGTCCTCTTGCATCACGCCATTTAAATAATATTTGGCTTGCTCAAATCGCTGCTGCCGCTCGGCGCTAATGCCTAAATAATAATAAGCTTGGTTTAAATATTTTGGGCTTTTTGCCAAGATATTCAGCAGTTTGTCCGCCGATTTATAATCTTCAATATCAAGGCTGACCAGCGCAGCAAGAAGCGTGATTTCAGGATCGTTATCAAAACGGTTTTGCGCCTCAAGCAGCAGATTTTGTGCCTCTAAATTGCGCTTTAAATCAAGCAAATAGCGAATTTCGTATAAATATAAACTCTTACTCCCCGGAATTCGCAGCCTTGCTTGGCTAATGAATTTGGCAACGGCGTCTTCTGACTCAATTTTACGTAAAATGTCAGCTTTTAAGGTGATAAACGGCACATAATCCGGCTCTTGTGATAAAGCGCGGTTGATATGAACCAACGCCTCTTGAGGCTCATTAAATTGATATAAAAGCCCCGCTTTTAATACCGAAAGCGATGCATTTTGGGTGCTGTCAATGGGCGCTAAAGCGGCAAGCAACTCGCGTTGGTCATTAATGTCATTGGGATAAATGCCAATTAAAATCTCGCTTAAGTCGGCGCGCGGATCGTAGCGTAAAATTCGGTTTAAGGTTGATCCTGCCAAACGGTAATCATGAGCTTTAAGCGCCAAATGAGCAACATAAAACCAAGCTGGAACGTGGTCAGGATTATCAGATTGCCAGCGCTTGGCAAAGCTGAGCGATCGGTTTGGACTTTCAGCAGCAATGGATAAGCCAAGGGCGCGCTCAAAAACGGCAGTGGCGTCTTTTTTAAAGGCTTCATGTTTGTAAATGCTCAGCGCTCGCGGCATATCGCCCCGATCCGCGGCAAATTCGGCATCAAGAAGCGCATAAAGGCTTGGGCTTTCCATAGTTAAAGGAAGGCTTGAGGCTAAAGGCGCTGAATTTAAATTTTTTGTACTGCCTTTTGAGGTACTGCTTGACAAATCAGAACTAACCACATTGTCATTTTGCGGCGTCACCGCTGTGATCGGCGCGGCTGCAATCGCTTGAGCGCTACAAACTGCGGCAAGTAAGATCAGCTGCTGCCCTCGCCAAATATAAGCAAACAAAGCCTGACATAAAGATGACCGCTTTGATTTGGAAGCTTGGCAAAATAAGAGGGGAGACAGATCAAAAAAGATCATAAGGCGAGGTCATCACTTATCAATAGATTTGAAGCGTTAAACAGTCAGCTTAAAACAAATTAAAATTAACAACGAAATAGTTTCGCCCTATTATAAAAGGCAAAGATTTGCTGAAACAAGGGTACTCATGTTACATCGCGCGCTGTTTTGTAGAGATTGTTTTGACGATTGGCTTTAGGGATTTTTATTTGTCAATTGGGCGCGGCTCAAAAATAAGTGTTACCAAAAAAGCTTTGTACTGAACCACTTAACTTGACTTACTTGATTGCAGTATTAACCAATCAGGCGAACAATGCTATAATATCGGGCTTGATAATTAGCCATCCAAGGGAGTCTTGGTAAAAATTCTGCAAGGATGGTTCGATATTCAATCTAAAACGCCGCAGTTGCTTGAGCTTGCTGTCACATCTATCGCAATCAAGCTTAATACTGCTTTTTGAGCCAAGTTTGGACTTGGTGTTGTCGCTATGGTTTGTCAATCATGAGATTAGTGGTCATCGGGGTTAATCACAAAACCGCACCAGTCGCTTTGCGTGAGCGCTTGGCGTTTGTGGGTGATGATCTGACGGCAGCGTTAAGGCAGCTTAAAGTATTAAGCGATGGCTGTGTGATTGTGTCAACCTGCAACCGAACCGAGATTTATGCGCTGCTCCCACAAAATGACGCGTTGCCATCAGGTGGTATTGATGCCATTAAAATTTGGCTTGCTGATTTTAAAAATATTGCGCTCAGTGAGATTGCGCCGTACCTTTATGTCCATCAAAACTCGCACGCCCTGACCCACTGGCTGCGAGTGGCATCAGGGCTTGATTCCATGATTTTGGGTGAGCCGCAAATTTTAGGTCAAATTAAGCAATCGGTGCAATTGGCGCAGTCACAGCAGTCGCTTAGCAGTCAGCTGTCTTGGGTCGTTGATCAAGTTTTTGCGGCGGCAAAGCGCGTCCGCAGCGAAACCCAAGTGGGCGCTCAGGCGGTATCGCTTGGCTTTGCTGCTGCCAAATTGGTCACCCAAATTTTTGATGACATTGCCAAGCGAACGCTGTTGGTGGTGGCGGCAGGCGAGATGAACCGCTTGGTGGCGACCCACATTGCAGGGCTTGGGGTTGGTCGAGTGATCATCTGTAACCGCAGCCCCGAGCGCGCCCATGCTTTAGCAAGCGAGCTTCGATCGCCCAATCGCGTTGTTGAGGTTTATCCGCTCACCGAGCTTGATACTATTCTTAGTCAAGCCGATATTGTCAGCAGCTGTAGCGGCAGTATGAATATGTTAGTCAATAAAACCATGACAGTTGCTGCGCTAAAACGTCGCCGCTATCAGCCCATGCTCATGATCGATTTGGCAGTGCCGCGCGATATCGATCCCGATATCGGGCGAATGGATGACATTTATTTATATTCCGTTGATGACTTGCAGCATGTGATCGCGGGTAATTTAGAACAGCGGCGACAAGCTGCCGTTGATGCTGAGCTATTAGTGAGCCAGCTGGTCGTTGAAATGGAGCGGCGATTTCAAGTTCGCCAAGTGGGGCGAGATATCCAAGCGTATCGCTCACGAACGCAAAACCAAGTGGCTGTGCTGCTTTCAGACGCCTTATCAAAGCTTGAATCAGAAGAGGCAAGCGCAGAGGACGTCATCACTGAGCTGTCGCGGCGCTTAACCCAAACGCTTGGGCATGCGCCATCAAAGCTCATGCGAAAAGCGGCTCGTGAAGGTGACAGTGAATTGCTTGATTTTGTGGTGTCAGGGCTACAAGACGCTTATCGAAAGCCCAAATAAGCCAACAATATGCCATTTTGAGGTCAACAAACCATTGTCAAGCCTAATAATCGGTGGTAGTATTAAGCCTCATGATACACATCAGTAGCCCGAGCGCTCCTTAATATCCGCTGAGCGCCTAAGCAGCATCAATCGAATCGCTTGCCCAAGCTTGACTTCTTGACCAAGAACTTACAAAGCCTGCTGATCATCATAGCGTCATACCTTTTATAACGACAATAGCGCAGGATAAAAGCGCCATATCGTTAACCTCTATTTTAATTGCAATTTATCCATTCGCGGCAACGCTTTGCGCTTTTTTAGGAATAAATTGACTTTTGACCATCCCATATAGCCAAAATTTCGGTTATATCTTTTTTTGTAATTAACTCAAACAACAAACAAGGAGTGTCTCATGCCTGCATTACGTCAAGACATTGACCCAGAAGGCTTACTAGAGTATTCAGTGGTTTATACCGACCGTGCGTTAAACCACATGTCCAAAGTGTTTCAAAAAGTTATGAACGACTTATCTCGCGATCTAAAAGCCGTTTATAACGCTGACGCCGTGGCTATCCTTCCAGGATCAGGAACTTATGGCATGGAAGCGGTTGCCCGTCAATTGGCACAAAACGAAGATTGCCTGATCATCCGTAACGGCTGGTTTAGCTACCGCTGGACGCAAATCTTAGAGCAAGGCAAATTTGCTAAATCGTCAATCGTTTTGGCAGCTGATCGCGAAGACGACGAAGACCGCCCTGAGCCATTTGCACCCGTTGCGATCGAAAAAGCCGTTGCTAAAATCAAAGAAGCCAAGCCTGCGATCGTATTTGCTCCGCATGTTGAAACCTCAGCCGGCATCATTTTGCCTGAAGACTATATCAAACAGCTTGCAGACGCCGTTCATAGCGTTGGCGGTCTTTTGGTCATCGACTGCATCGCGTCAGGCTGCATCTGGCTTGACATGAAAAAATTGGGCATTGACGTGTTGATCAGCGCCCCACAAAAAGGCTGGAGCAGCACGCCTGGTGCAGGACTTGTGATGCTCAGCGAAAAAGCCGTTGCCAAAGTGGACAGCACCGAATCTAACTGCTTTAGCTTTGACTTAAAACAGTGGCTCAACGTCATGCGCGCTTATGAAAATGGCGGTCATGCGTACCATACCACCATGCCAACGGACAGCTTACGTCAGTTCCGCGACACCATCGATGAGTCAAAAGAGATCGGTCTTGACAAGCTTTGTGATGCTCAGTGGGAGCTTGGTAATAAAGTTCGCGCCGTTCTTGAAAGCCGTGGTATCGAAAGCGTTGCTGCTGAAGGCTTTAAAGCCCCAGGCGTTGTGGTGAGCTACACTGATCGTGACGACATGCACAAAGGCACTGCCTTTGCTGAGCTTGGATTGCAAATCGCCGCTGGCGTGCCACTTAAGTGTGATGAGCCTGCCAGCTTTAAAACTTTCCGTCTAGGACTTTTCGGTCTTGATAAATTGACTGACGTTGATGGCGCGGTTGCTCGCTTTGAAAAAGCGCTTGATCAAGTGCTTGCTAAAGATGCCGCTTCTGCTTAAACCGATAGTGCTTAGCTAAAACGCTACATTAGCATACCAAGCTCAAAACTTTGGGCTTGGTATTTTTTTAGGCTTTTATTATATAAATTAATATATTATAATTTAATTAATTAAAATAGAGGACATGAGAAAATGATTGATTGGCAATCGTTCACGCCAATATCGCTTGTCGGCGGTTTGGTCATTGGCGCCGCGGCAAGTATGTTGCTGCTTGGCATTGGTCGTATTGCTGGAGTCAGCGGCATCACTGCAAGCGTGGTTCGCATTAAAAATGTTGAAGCTTGGCAAGTGCTGTTTTTACTTGGGCTGATTGTCTCGCCGCTGATTTATCAACTCATTGCGCCATTGCCTACTATTGAAGTGACCTCATCTGTTCCGCTATTGATTATTGCAGGGCTTTTGGTTGGGGTGGGAACGCAGCTTGGCTCAGGCTGCACCAGCGGTCATGGTATTTGCGGTTTGGCACGATTTTCTAAGCGTTCGCTTATAGCCGTCATCACTTTTATGGCGACTGGAATCATTACGGTAACCCTTTTCCAGCAAGTTTTTAGGCTGATTTAATCCTTGTTAAAATAATAGCTGGCAAAATAATAACGAGGGCAACTTTATGTCAAAAAATGGTTTGTTAAAAAATAATATTTCAAAAAGCAATTTTCTAAAAAATAGCATTGGGCTGATTTCAGGATTGCTTTTTGGCGTTGGCTTAATCCTCTCGCAAATGGTCAATCCGGAAAAAGTCTTGGGATTTTTAAACGTGTTTGGCGCTTGGGATATCTCGCTTGCGCTTGTGATGGGCGGGGCGCTGATGGTGTCCGTCGTCGGCGTTTATATTGCTAAGCATAATCCAAAAAACCTAATTGGCGAGCCGATCGTTTTGCCCAACAAAACGGTGATTGATAAACCGCTGATCTTTGGCGCAGCATTATTTGGTATCGGTTGGGGAATCGCCGGAATTTGTCCTGCGCCTGCTCTCGTGCTTCTTGGTACAGGACAATGGCAAGCGCTGGTCTTTGTAGTGGCGATGGTAGTTGGTATTATCGCTTATCAGCAGATTATTAAACCTAAACTTAGCTAAGCTTTTATTTCAAATTCCTTTTCATTTAACTTTTGGCGTTTCATGAGCCAATGATTTTGCTGCTTGGCGCAGTTCAAACTTTTGCACTTTTCCGGTACTGGTTTTCGGGATTTGGGTAAAAATGATGTGTTTTGGCACTTTAAACCCGGCTAAATGCGCTCGGCAATGGCTGATAACCTCGTCACGAGTCAAGGTGCTGCCGTCATAAATCTCAATAAAGGCAATCGGAATCTCGCCCCATTTGTCATCAGGAGCGGCAACGACGGCGCAGCTTTCAATGGCGGGCAGTTTATATAAAACATTTTCAACCTCTATGCTTGAGATGTTCTCGCCACCTGAAATGATAATGTCCTTTAAGCGGTCGCTGATTTTGATGTAGCCGTCGGGGAATTTTACGCCCAAATCGCCCGTTCGAAACCAGCCGCCTTTTAATGCGTCTTCGGTGGCTTTGCGACTTTTTAAATAGCCTTTCATCACCATATTGCCTTGTAGCACCAGCTCGCCAATCTCGGCGCCATCGGCGGCAACGGGTTCATTCGTCCCTTGTTTAAATACGTCAAATCCGGTCATCAAATGCGAGGGCATCCCTTGGCGTGATTTTTTTTGAGCGCGCTCAGCAATGTCGAGATTTGCCCAATCGTCTTGTTCGGCGCAAATGGTGACGGGACCGTAAACTTCGGTCAAGCCATAAACGTGGGTGATGTCAAAGCCCATCGCTTCCATTTTTTCAAGCATCGTTGTTGAAGGCGGCGCTCCGGCAACCCAACCTTTGACGGTGTGGCTGATGGCAGATTTGAGCGCATCTTTACCGTTGGCAATCAAATTGTGAACCACGGGAGCCGCGCAATAATGAGTCACGCCATGCTTGGCAATCAAGGTCAAAATCAAATCGGCATCGATACTGCGAAGGCAAACGTTGACGCCTGCGCGCTCGGCAACCGTCCAAGGAAAGCTCCAACCGTTACAATGAAACAGTGGCAATGTCCAAAGGTAGCTTGCGTGCTTGGGTATGTCCCAATCTAAAATGTTGGACACCGCATTGAGCGCCGCGCCGCGATGGTGATAAACGACACCTTTTGGCGTTCCCGTCGTACCAGAAGTGTAATTAAGCGAAATGGCGTCCCATTCGTCCTCGGGGCGCTCCCAATTGTCCAAATTATCTGAGCTTGCCAGCAATTCCTCATAGCTCATCACGCCAAAACTTGGCACCTCAATCGCGCTGTCGGTGGCGTGAATCAAGATTAAATCCGGAAAAGTCTCGATAATAATTTCGGCTAACTCGGCAAATTCACTGTCCAAAATCAGCACTTTAGCTTCTGAATGCTGCAAGCAAAAACACAGCGCGTTGATATCAAGTCGCGTGTTCAGCGTACAAAGCACGCCGCCTGACATCGGAATGCCAAACGCGCTCTCGACCATCGCCGGAACGTTTGGCATCATCACCGCAACCGTGTCGTTTTTATCGATGCCAAGCTTTCGAAGTCCATCGCTTAATTGCCGACAGCGGGTAAAGGTGTCTTGCCAAGATTGGGTTAACTTATTGTGGGTCAAATCATCGTAAATAATGGCGGTCTTATCAGGGTAAACCTGAGCGCTGCGGATTAAAAAATCAATCGGGGTGAGCGGTTGAAAATTAGCCGGCGTCTTGCCAAGTCCGGTATGAAAATCGGTCATTTGATCGTCCTTTATCATGATTAAAATTGTCCTTATCGCTCAATCATGCCCGAAAGTTGTCAAAATTATTATAAGAGTTCCGTAAAAATGCGCTTAAATTAATAAGTAAATTCTCATTTTAAAAAATTCAGTAAAAATTAATTGAAGTGTTATCTTATTAAAAATTGCGACCACTCATCAGTCGCAAAGCCTCATGGCTTGCGCAAAAGTTGGTATGCTACGATAGCTATCATATATATAGCTATCGCCTATAATAATTAACCGCTTGATGGATAAGGATAAGATAATGACAGCCAGCACTAGCCAAACGATTAACGAGTCTAAGCTATTTTTTCAAGGATCGCCAGACGTATCGCCTTATCCGCATTTGTTCACGCCGCTTGATTTGGGATTTACTACCTTAAAAAATCGCGTGGTCATGGGGTCGATGCACACCGGTCTTGAGGACAGATTTTACAATTATGGTAAGCTTGCCGCTTACTTTGCCGAGCGCGCAAAGGGCGGCGTGGCGATGATGATCACCGGCGGCATCTCACCCAATCGCGAAGGTTGGTTGCTACCGGCAGGCGGAACGATGAACTCTAAGCTTGACGTCATCAACCATCAGCGCCTCACCCGAGCGGTGCATAAGTTTGATAGCAAAATCATTATGCAAATTTTGCACAGTGGTCGCTACGGCTATCATCCGTTTGTGGTGTCGGCAAGCGCGATTAAATCGCCAATATCGCCGTTTAAACCACGCAAAATGAGCATCAAAAACATCGAGCAAACCATTGACGATTACGCTCGCGCGGCAAAACTTGCCAAACAAGCCGGCTACGATGGCGTTGAAATCATGGGGTCGGAAGGCTATTTGCTTAATCAGTTTTTATCGCGCCATGTCAATAAACGCGATGACGAGTTCGGCGGCGACATTTTTGGTCGCATGAAATTTGCCGTTGAGGTGGTTAAAGCCGTTCGTGCGGCGGTCGGAAGCGATTTTATTATTTTATTTCGCTTATCGATGATCGACTTGGTGGGTGATGGCAACACCATGGCGGAGGTCATCACGACCGCCAAAGCGTTGGAAGCGGCAGGGGTCACCATTTTAAATACCGGCATCGGCTGGCATGAAGCTCGCGTTCCGACCATTGTCACCAGCGTTCCGCGAGCGGCGTTTACCGACTTTACCGCGGCGGTGAAAAACGCGGTCAATATTCCGGTGATGGCTGCCAACCGAATCAATATGCCGGATACCGCCGAGCAAATTTTGGCAAATCATCAAGCCGATTTAATCCAAATGGCAAGACCGTTTTTAGCAGATCCCAACTGGGTCAATAAAGCGCAAACAGGCGAGGCGAACCGAATTAACACCTGCATCGCTTGCAATCAAGCTTGCCTTGACCATACCTTTGAGCATAAGCGCTCAACGTGCTTGGTCAATCCGCAAGCCTGCTATGAAACCGAACTGGTTTATAAACCCACCAAACGCCCTAAAAAAGTCGCGGTCGTTGGCGGTGGCGTGGCTGGAATGTCAGCGGCTCACGTGGCAGCGCTTCGCGGTCACAACGTGACTTTATTTGAAGCTCGCGACAGCTTGGGTGGTCAGTTTAACTACGCCAAAGTCATCCCCGGAAAAGAAGAGTTTTTTGAAACGATTCGCTACTTTATCAATGAATTAGCAAGCTTAAACGTCGATATTCATTTCAATACAAAAGTTGATAAAGCCATGTTAGAAAATGGCGGCTTTGACCATGTGATTGTCGCTACTGGCGTTGTGCCAAGAAGTTTAAAAGGGTCGCTTGAGGGCGCAGAGTTGCCGCAAGTGATAAGCTATGCCGAGCTTTTATCCGGTCAAAAAGCGGTTGGTAATACCGTCGCGGTCATCGGCGCAGGCGGAATTGGCTTTGATGTCAGCGAATATTTGACCACGCGTCACGCCAAGCCCTTAAACGAAATCGGCGCAAAACAGCTCAACGACCCAAGCTATCGCCCCCAAGCGCAATCGGTTGCCAGTTGGCGTAAGGAGTGGGGCGTAACCTGCGATCCTGACTATCAAAGCGCAGGCGGTCTTGTCACGCCGGATGCCATCACTCCTGCGCGGCAAGTTTACCTCATTCAGCGCAGCAAAGGTCGGCTTGGCAGTGGTCTGAACAAAACCTCCGGCTGGGTGCATCGCGCTCACATCAAATCGCACGGCGTGATTCAGGTAGCAGGCGTTCAGTACGAAAAAATCACCAATGAGGGGCTTTGGATCACCAACGCTCAAGGTCAAAGCCAGCTGCTTCGCGTCGATAGCGTGGTAGTCTGTGCCGGTCAAGAGTCGGTTGCGAGCCTTATGCCTAATGTCGGCGACGCGCCAAGCGCTCAATATCATCTCATCGGCGGGGCAAAACTTGCGGCGGAGCTTGATGCCAAACGCGCGATCAGGGATGGGGCGGAGGTCGCGGCGGGGATTTAGGGGCTTTGAAAGGTAGTTGTAGGATGGGTTACGCTATCGCTAACCCACTCTACGCTTACTCAATCTAAAACCTTAACTTATTAAAATCAATATCACTTAAATCAAATTCATAATCTACTGAACCTGAAAGTATACTGTGTACCCTAGTATAAACAGATTTAGATGTTTTTATATCTTTAACAAAATCTTGTACTTGCGAGCTTTGGAGGGAGTAAGAATTATCTGTGTCAGAACGAAATTTGTAGCGTTTTGGTTTGTTATCACCAAACCTAAAAGTAATTTCACAGTAGTCAAAGCAAGGATCTAATGTAAAAACATACTTATTTTCACTTGTTGGTAGTATGTTTATGCCATCTATTAAATATTTACCATTTGAACTATTGAATAAGCCTAAAATTAAATATTGTTTTTTATATGCGTAGCCTACATCCTCATGATTCATAGAAGATATAATAACCCACTTATTAGTTGAATCTGTTAGCCTATCGTATTGTGTATCGTAAACAGCACCATCTAAAAGAGGCTCATAAGCAGCCGATGCTAAACTAGCATTCAATAGAAGAAGTGAAACAAGTAATTTTATACTTTTCATAATATACTTTTCTTTAAGATAGAGAGAAAAATCGGTTAAGAGATTGGGATAGCAAACGTAGGATGGGTTAGCGATAGCGTAACCCACCTTATTCAAAAGCCTAACCTATACTTGTTTTTTTAGCTTCATATTTGCCTTTTAGCGAAATTATTTTAATACCAAAGGTTAATTTGTTCTTAAAAATAAGATTATCTATCGATATTACCAACTTTCTTGAACATTGTAGCCAAATTTTCGAGCACCTTTATCGATTGCGCCATTATAGTTATGACAAGCTGCTAAATAAAGTTCTGTGTTAGATACATAAACTCCTGCAACGCCTGTAGGATTAATAGGTAAAACAGTAATATCATCATTCCCTTCTATTTGGGTAGTAGGTCTGGTCAAAGAGCAGTTGATATAAACGTTATGAAAATCATGGTTCCAAACTATCTTCTTTGAGTTATAGTTGCGTGAAGCACCGACCAGTTTTAGCTTAATAAGGGTTGACGTTGGTGTCTTTTTTATTACGTTAAACTGCATTACTTTTGCACCGCTACAAGGTTCGCGGTAACATGATTCTGTGTAAGCGCCTTTTTGTATGCCGCTATGATTAAATTTTGGGGCAGCCGCGTTTGCGCAGGCGGCAAATAAAAAAATAGAAGTCGCCAAAGCAAGATTGAATACTTTCATAAAATACTCTATAAACTCAAGATTACTAAGGATACTATTTTATATTAATAGCAATATATTTCCAAACAAAAATTTGATTCTATATTGATATATTACCTTATCCGGAGAAAAACCTTGAACCTTGCATTATTTGATTTTGATGGCACGATTAGCACTTGCGACACCTTTACGCCTTTTATAAAAAAGGTCGTTCCTCGTGCCAAACTGCGATTGGGCTACTTATTATTGCTGCCGTCTATTTTAGCGTACCGTGCAGGCGTGTTGTCAGGGTCAGCAATCCGCCAGCAGGTGGTCTTTTTTGGGTTAAAAGGCGTTTCAAAATCCCATCTTGATAAGCTTGGAAAAGCTCATGCGGCGGAGTTTTTAACCACCGTGATTAGAACCTAAGCATTAGCGCGTATACGTTGGCATCTTAATTCAGGCGATAGGGTCATTGTGGTGTCAGCATCACTGGACAGTTATTTAAAGCCGTGGTGTGAGCGGTTGGGGGTTGAGCTGATTTGTAGTGAACTTGCTACAAAAGGTGATACGTTAACCGGAAAATATGACGGCGGCGACTGCTCAGGAAGCGAAAAAGCGCGCCGCGTTCAGGCACTGGTCAACCTTGAAGATTACCAAACCATTTACGCTTATGGCGACACGGTGGAAGACAATGAACTGCTGGCAATCGCGGATGAAAAATATTTTCAATGGCAAAAGATAGCGGCTTAAGGTATATGGGGTGGGTTACGCTATGGTTAACCTATGCTTGCTAGATAATACTTGTCTGAATTAAACTATATGTAGCTTGGTCAATTTTTCTATAGTAGAATTTTGTTTTATAATACATCCTTGAAGCTTAATAAATTTGACTATTAGGAAAATGATGAAAAATCGTCTTTGTACTAAATTCTTAGGTTTAGCACTATGTTCAGTTGTAATGCAAGTCCAAGCTAGCTCAACAATCAAAGATTTTATAAGTTCTGGTAGTAGAGATATAGCTTACTTCAACTGTGCTTACAAAGGTAAGAAAGCCAGTAAAAAATGCTTAGTTTCGCATAGTTTTATCAAATCAAATACTCATCCCGAACTTAAAAAATTCTATGGACCTAACGAAACTTTAACGGCTATAAATATTAAATGGCCAGATGGTGATATAAGCCGTTATGCATACGTAGATAGTATGGATATGTTTAATTTAAATAGTAAAAATGGTTGGGGTTATAGAATTAGAGATAAGGATGATATGGACGGTTGGGATATTGATTTCTCACGTGGGTTCATTATCGATGGAAGCCCTCACGGTGAAAACCTTATCCGTTTGTGGTGACAACACGACCTACTTTTTAAGTATATAAATCAATCGTAAATATACCTAACCTTCACCATGTCAAAGCAGCAAACGTAGTGTGGGTTAGCAAAGCGCAACCTGCTTCATATATCATTTAATCATTAACCGTTCACAAACGCTAACCTACAGCTAAGTTAATCCCATCTCCCCCAAAACCCAACCCTCAACATCCGCCACCTGCGCCGCCATTTCCGGTTGCGCATCTTTAAGCGCCTCAAGCGCCAAGCGGATAGCATCTTTGCTATATTTAACTCCGGTCAAAGCGTCTTTAAGCGCATCAATCAAGCCGACATTAAGCGCGTCCGAAAATATGACAACTTCGGTAATCGTTGCCTGATTGACATCCAAATGCAAATCGATGATGCCCCAATCAAACCTTGTCTCGATATGGTGGTTAAAGTTAGGCGTCTTACCAAAGCGCCAGTCCCAATCCGCCATCTGTTCATAGTAGCTATTGAGCATTGGCTCTCGTAGCAGGCTGGCTTCATAAAGCGCTTCAGGCGTCACCGTTTGACCATGATAGTTGCAAAACGCGTCGATAATGGCGCTTGATAACTTATCGTGATTAATGGTTGGGTTAAACTCTGTCAGGTTTGCCACGCGCGCCCGAACCGATTTGATGCCTTTGGCTTTAAGCTTGAGCGGGTGCGGATTGAGGTAATCGCCAAGCTTTTGCATGTTGGCATCGACTAAGAGTGTGCCGTGATGAAAGCTGCGATCGGCGGTGTGTTTAAAGGCGCTTCCGGATATTTTACGGTCGCCAAATTGCATATCATTGCGACCTGACAATGTGGCTTCAATGCCTAAACTTTTTAGCGCGTTAATAATAATGGCAAAATTAGCGTCTTGATTGTAGCCCGTTTTTGGGGATAAAAAGGTAAAGTTGGTGTTGCCCAAATCGTGAAATACCGCGCCGCCACCGCTTTGCCGCCTTGCCAAAAACACGTTATCTTCTGCCATGTTATCAAGCTTACACTCAACCCACGGATTTTGCGATCGCCCAATCACCACGGTTTCACTATTTCGCCACAAAAACAGCGTATGCGTGTTGGGGTCTTTATCAGTCGCGCCAAGCGTATTAAAAATCCAATCTTCGGTGGCAAGGTTAAACCACGGGTTGGTGATGGCGGAGGTTAAAATTCGCAGTTTCATAGGTTGCCTATTAATCTATTCAAAAAACCATAAATTCTATCGCAGATGACCTAATCGTGTTTCACTTTTGCTTTAAATGGCTCCGAAAATTGCAAAATTAAAAACCCAACGACCGATAAAATAATGGCAATCTCATAGCGACCATAAGCCACGGTAATTCCGATAGCGCCCGTGTTCCAAAGGCTGGCAGCCGTTGCTGTACCTTGCGAGCCTTCCTCATTTTTAAATATCGCGCCACCACCGATAAAGCCCATTCCCGTAATCACCGCATACATAATTCGCGCCTCCGCCGCCGGATCGTAAATATCGCGACCAACGAGCATAAACGCGCAGCAGGCAATCGTCACCAAAGGAAAAGTGCGAAGACCCGCGCCGCGATCTTTCATTTCACGGTTGAGCGCAATGGGCAGCGACAGCAAAAACGCGATTCCCAGCTGCAAAAAGTGATATATCATGAGCTGAAAGTTGAGATCAAAATCAAGCATGATGACGACTCCTTGTCTTACTTTTCTTACTTTGCCATGCCAAATTGCTGAAAAATATCCAACCCCTTGGTGTCATAAATGGCTCGACCTGCCAACTGATTAACGACGCAGCCTGCCCGATATGCCCCAAGTCCCAAATCCCCTGAGCCAACGCCATGCGAGTGCGTTTCTTGATTTTGCACAAAAATATGCCCTGATCCGACCGCCGTTTTGGGGTCATTGAGCACATTTAAAGTATAGTTGCGATTGACCACCGGCTGACCTAAATCGTCGCACTCAATATCAAATAGCAGCGGCGACAGGCAATCAGGAAGCCCTTCTTGATAGCCCGTTCCGGCGATCACGCAATCATAATCACAATGGATCGTTTGGTTTTGCTCTTGCTGATGCAAGGTGACATTGATCGTGGTTGGCTGATCTTCATTGAGCTTGACGGCTTTGAGCGCGCAATTTGCCATAAGGGTAGCAAAGGTCGGCTGATTGCCCACACTGCGCTCATAAAGCTTTTGATAAATGTCAGAGATGGTGACCACACTCATGCCTTTATGCAGCAAATCTTGGCGAGCGATCAATTGCGATTTGGTCGACGTGGGCAAACTGTGAAAATAATCGGTATAAGCAGGGCTGAAATGCTCAAGCCCCAATTTTGAGTATTCCATCGGAAAAAATCCGCTCGATCGCGTCCGCCAATCAATGGCAAATTTTGGCTTGCCCGCCTCATCAAGCTGCTGCTCAAACAGCGCCCGAAATACTTCTGCCGCCGACTGCCCCGAGCCGATGATAAGCACTTTGGCAAGCCGATCGTTGCGCGCAATCGTGTCCACATCAAAATGGGTCGCATAATTTGCCGTATGCATACAGCGCTTTGGCGCTTTGGTTGCGATATCTTGCAAAAATGGCGGCAAAACAGGCGTTGATCCGGTCGCAATGACCAAATTTTTAGCTGTAAAGGTTTGCATTTTTTGATTTTGGCAAACCGTCACTTGATAACCGCCGTCAATGGCTTTGGTTTCGGTTACCATTGCCGAAAAGTTCAGCCCTGATAATTGACCAACTACCCACTGGCAATAGTGATTGTACTCTTGGCGAAAAATTTCAAAATCTTCTAAAAAATAAAACTTTAATAAACGCTGATGGCAATGCAAATAATTTAAAAAACTAAACGGGCTTGTGGGATCAATTAAGCTGACCAAATCTGCTAAAAACGGCACTTGTAAGGTCGTATGCGGCAATATCATATTTTTATGCCAATTAAAGCACGGTTTTTGCTCAAAAAACTGGCTTGAAATCGCAGGCGTTTTGGTCAGTAGCGCTGCCAGACTTAAGTTAAATGGTCCAAGACCAATGCCAATCACATCTATCATCGCCGCCCCTATTTTTTTTGTTTTGGTGGTTTATTCTGGCTTTTAATATTGGTTTTTGTAATGACAGTTTTAGTGGTTATTTGGGCTATTAGGTTGATGGCAAGTTAAGCGGTTTTATCCCAATCATCACAAGCCATCTGCTTATCATGTCGCGACTGAAAAAAATAATCGAGGTGAATTGCGTAAAAAAATTCCCCTTTTCAAGTAGCAATGGTGACGGCGGTGTTCACGATTTTAATAAGAAAAATCTTGAAGCCCGCCAATATGGCATCATAACGATCGAGGTGCAGAGTTGACGTGATTGTTATCGTTTAAAAGCAATTACGGCAAGTCAAAGGCGCTTTCATAAATAACGTCCAATGATACGGGCGTTTAATATCAACAATAACAAACAAGAATAAGGCAATTATGGCACACGATATATTATTTGAAACGGTCAAAATGGGCGATCAAACGCTAAAAAATCGCATTGTAATGGCGCCCTTAACACGACTTCGCGCCGTTGAGCCGGGTGATGTCCCGACAGCGATGGCAGGCGAGTATTATTCGCAGCGCTCAGGGGCAGGATTGATTATTGCTGAGGCAACGCAAGTATCGTTTCAGGCAAAAGGCTACGCAGGCGCGCCGGGGATTCACACCGATGATCAAATGACGGCTTGGAAAGCGATTGTGGACAATGTCCATGCTAAAGGCGGCAAAATCGTGTTGCAACTTTGGCATACAGGACTGGTCGCTCACAAAAGCGTTCAGCCGGAGGGCCGCGCACCGATTTCGGCGTCAGATGTTGATGTGGGCATCCGTACTTCGCTTCGTGATAGTGACAATCTTGCCATTCGCGTTGATGCTACCAAGCCGCGAGCTGCAAGTGTTGATGAGATTGAGCAAGTCATTAAGGATTTTGCCCATGCCACCAAAAATGCCAAAGCGGCAGGGTTTGATGGTGTTGAAATTCACGGCGCTCACGGTTATTTATTGCACCAGTTTTGGGTAGAGCACACCAACAAACGCGATGATGACTTTGGCGGCAGCCGAGAAAATCGCGCGCGATTAATGCTTGCGGTCATCGATGCTTGCGTTAGTGCTTGGGACAAAGATCACGTTGGCATTCGGATTTCGCCTTTGGGAACGTTTAACAATGTTGAGGCGGGCTATAACGAAGCGGATAACCTTTGGCTCATTGAGCAAATCAATCAGCGCGGCTTGATGTATTTGCATTTGTCTGAGCCGGATTGGGCAGGCGGTAAGCCTTATAGCGAGGAATTTCGTAAACATATTCGCGCCGCATTTGACAATTTAATTATTGCTGCTGGAGGCTACACGCCGGAGAAAGCCGAAACGCTCATTGAGCAAGGCTTGATTGATGCGGTTGCTTTTGGTCGCGATTATATTGCCAATCCGGATTTGGCAGAGCGCATCCAGATTGGTGCGCCCTTGAACCCCCAACATCCAGAAACCTTTTATGGCGGCGGCAGTGCCGGCTATACTGACTATCCGTTTTTAGACGATCGCCAAAACAAGAACTAATCCCACCAGATATTTAAAGAGCATCGTTTGAATTGAGGTCACGCCCTAGCCAAAATGACCGCGCCGATAGTCATCAAACGCTTGTTTGAGCTCATCGGCCGTGCTCATCACAAAAGGTCCATGAGCGGCAATCGGCTCGCCAATTGGCTCACCGCTGAGCAGCAAAATCCGAGCGCCGGAATCTTGTAACTTAATATCAATACGCCCGAACGTTTTGGGCAAATTGTCAGCCGCCGTTGCCGCTTCAAACTCAATCAATTGCCCCGCGCTCACTTCTTGGTCTTGAATGAGCGCTTGACCTTCTTGAATGAGCATCAATAAGGTATGGTCGCTGGGGATTTCTAGCGCTACTGTGCCTTTATCGCTCAGTTCAATATCCCAAATATTAATCGGTGTAAAGGTTGTTGCCGCGCCAACGTTTTTTTGAAACTGACCTGCGATCACACAAAGCTTACCAACCTGCCGACCGGTATCCAAATCTAGCAGCGCACTTGATGGAATCATCGCGCGCTTGATCTCTTGATAGCTTGGGGCGACCTCTTTTTTATCTTGCGGCAAATTGACCCAAAGCTGAGCCATACTAAACATGCCACCCGTTTTGCCAAATTCGGGCGCATGAAACTCTTCATGAACGATGCCGCGACCTGCCGTCATCCACTGAACATCGCCCGCACCAATCGTCCCTGAGCCGCCTGAAGAGTCCTTGTGACTGACCGCCCCATGATACGCCACCGTCACCGTTTCAAAGCCTTTGTGCGGATGCTTGCCAATGCCATGCGGCGCACTATCAAAGTTAGGATTGGGCGCAAAAACGGTCGGCTCGCCAAAATCTAACAGCAAAAACGGGTCGGTATGTTGGTAATTAAACTCAGGATTTTCTTGCAGATGGTTGATGACCGTTCGAACCAAAAAACCATCGCCAACCCAGTGTTTGGGACTGTCACCGTGGATCTTTTTGATGGCGCGCATCTAAAACCTCGCTTAAACAATCAACTTTTATATTATTTATATTATTAAATTAAGCTAATCAATAAAAATAAACTGTTAATTAAAAATTAAATTTTATTATAAGTGGCTTAAGACCGTTCAGCAAGACTTGAGCACAATCTTATAAGAATAATGTTAGTTTAAATTATTGATAACTAAACTATTTACATAATTTTCCTTATAACGATTGACCACAAACAAAGCCACTTGCCCAAGCCCATTGAAAATTATAGCCGCCCAAATGACCCGTCACATCAAGCGCTTCACCAATAAAATAAAGCTTGGGCTGCAATCGGCTTTCCATCGTTTTTGAGGAGACCTCATTGGTATTGACGCCGCCGCGCGTGACCTCTGCGGTTCGGTAGCCTTCCGTTCCTGAGGGTTTAAGTTGCCAGTGATTAATCAGCGCCCCGATTTGCTCAAGCTGATCGTCTTTAATATTAGCAATTTCGGTATCTTTGATATCTTGCCAAAAAAAGTCTTGAAACGCCAAAACCAGCTTTTTGGGCAATTTATGGTCGCCTAAATCCTCAAGCAAAATGGTACGGATGCGCAGCTTAGGGTGAGAAAGCTTTTTTGCCAAAAGCAAACTGGAGATGTCTGTGCTTGGCAACAAATTAATGGTGATGCTCTCGCCAAGTTGCCAATAGTTGGACAGTTGCAGCATCGAAGGTCCTGACAGACCGCGATGGGTAAATAACAGCGGCAAGTTAAACGCGATTTTGCTATTGCTGGCAATCACCGGAAGGCTGATTCCGGACAAACTGCTGATCAGCTCGCCGGTTTTGTCGGTAAAGGTAAATGGCACCAGCCCTGCTGACGTTGGCAAAATCGTATGCCCAAACTGCTCGGCAACCTCAAAGCCAAATCCTGTGGCGCCTAGCGTTGGGATGGACAGCCCGCCGGTGGCAATCACTAAAGATTGACCATAATAATTTTGAGGTGCGTTTTGAGCGTCACTATTTTTTTTAGTCACTTTTTGGGTGCTAAGCTCAAAAATATGATCACTATTTTGTAAGGTTTTAATTTGTTGAATTTGGGTATTGAGTTGAATAGTGACGCCTGAGTTTTGGCACTCGGTTAATAGCATCGCTAAGATGTCTTTTGCAGAATCATCACAAAATAGCTGACCGTGATCGCGCTCATGATAGGCGATGCCATGAGCCTCAACCAATCCAATAAACTCCCAACTGGGATAGCGACCTAGCGCCGATTTGCAAAAATGCGGATTGGCGCTGATAAAATGGGTCGGATCAACAAAATAATTGGTAAAGTTGCAGCGACCACCGCCGGACATGAGGATTTTTTTGCCCGCTTTATTGGCGTGATCCAAAACCAAAACGCGCTTGCCTCGGCGGGCAGCAGTAAAGGCGCAATATAAGCCGGAGGCGCCCGCGCCAATAATGATAACGTCAAAATCCAAGGGGGATGACATAGAAAGTCCCAAAATTACAAATAAGCTCAACATTATAAAAGATCGCGGATCAAAGCGGGAGGCTAAAAGTTTAGTGTGACAAGCGAAGTTAGAACCGATTAACCAAGATATTTGATGTTTATTTTTTATTTACAATGGTTTAGTTATATTGTGGTCATTGATCAATTGTGTCTTGCATCACCGCGCCTTATTTGTCAAACTGATTCATGCCTTAAATAAATAATCAGTAAAAAAACATCAATAATAGTTTTTAATAATAATTAAGGATGATGACCATGACTCAAAAGATTTTTCCCATTGCCGATGACTTTTTGCAAGCGGCGAACACCAGCGCTGAGCAATATGCCAAAGATTACGCGCGATCGATTGCATCAAATGAGGATCGCGATGCGTTTTGGCAAGAGCGCTCAAAATTGATCGACTGGATTAAAGCGCCTAGCATTATTAGTAACGTGAATTATGATTTGGACGACTTTCGCATCAAGTGGTTTGAAGATGGCAAGCTGAACATTTCGGTCAATTGCCTTGATCGACATTTAAAAACCAATCCGTATAAACCGGCGCTGATTTGGGAGGGCGATCACCCCTCACTGCACAAAATTATCTCATTTAAAGAATTGCATAGCGACGTTTGCCGATTGGGAAATGCCATGCGCAAGCTTGGGGTCAAAAAAGGCGATCGGGTCACGCTTTATATGCCAATGGTTCCTGAAGCCATGGTGGCGATGCTGGCTTGTGCGCGGATCGGCGCGGTTCATTCGGTAGTTTTTGGTGGCTTTTCTGCTGAAAGCTTGGGAAATCGCATCATTGATAGCCAGTCCAAGCTTGTGATCACCGCCGATGAAGGCATTCGCGGCGGCAAACGAACGCCCCTTAAAGTCAACGTAGATCGCGCCCTTGATATGGATGGCACCGATAGCGTTGAAAAAGTGATCGTCGTTCATCGAACCGGAAGCTCGATTCCGATGAGCGGTCGCCGCGATGTTTGGTATCATGCCTTGGTTGAAAGTGAAAGCGAGTGGTGCGAGCCTGAGGTGATGGACGCTGAAGACCCGCTGTTTTTACTTTATACCTCAGGATCAACTGGCAAACCTAAAGGCGTGTTGCATACCACCGGCGGCTATATTACTTATGCGCTATCAACGTTTCGCGATGTGTTCGATATTAAAGACGACGATATTTATTGGTGTACGGCGGATGTGGGCTGGGTTACGGGGCATACTTATGTCACCTACGCGCCGCTAGCCAATGGCACCACAACCGTGATGTTTGAAGGCGTTCCTGAATACCCAACGTGGGCGCGCGTGGGGCATATCATTGATAAGCATTGTATCAGCGTACTTTATACCGCGCCCACTGCCATCCGCGCCATGATGAAAGAGGGCGATACCTTTGTTCGCGAGTCTAACCGCTCAAGCTTGCGCTTACTAGGAACGGTTGGTGAGCCGATCAATCCTGAAGCTTGGGATTGGTACTATCATGTGGTCGGCGGCGGTCGCTGTCCGATTGTTGATACGTGGTGGCAGACCGAAACCGGCGGGATTTTACTGGCACCGATTCCGGGAGCAACAGGGCTTAAACCCGGCGCCGCTATGAACCCGCTATACGGCATCAAACCTGAAATTATAGATACCGATGGCGTAGCGCTTGAAGGTCCTGCTTCTGGCAACCTTGCTATTGCGGGCGGCTGGCCAGGACAAATGCGAACCATTTATAACAATCATCAGCGCTTTATTGAGACTTATTTTAGCGCCTATCCGGGTTATTATTTCACCGGCGACGGCGCTCAGCGCGATGAAGATGGTCACTACTGGATCACCGGCCGCGTTGATGATGTGCTTAACGTTTCAGGTCACAGACTTGGCACCGCTGAGATTGAAAGCGCGATCGTCGCTCATCCTGCAACGGCGGAAGCGGCGGTCGTTGGCATGCCGCATGACATTCGCGGCGAGGGCATTTGCGCGTTTGTTATCTTAAAGGCAGGGGAATCTCCATCTGAGCACCTAAAAGCGGCGCTTAATCGTCACGTCAGATCAGAAATCGGTCCCATTGCCAATCTTGATGCCGTTTATATCGTCGATGCGCTCCCAAAAACGCGCTCCGGCAAAATCATGCGCCGGATTTTACGCAATCTTGCTGCCGGTCAATTCGTCGGCTTAGGCGATTTGTCCACGCTTGCTGACAGCACCGTGATTAACAAGTTAATTGAAGCAGTAAAGGCGGAACGTAAAGCTTGCCGTTAACTTTCATAAAATAAAAGCAAGCACTGCTGAAAAGGTGGTGCTTGTTTTTTTAATTATAAGAAAAGTATTCAATTGGCAGTCAAAACCAAAGCTTATTATAAGAGCATAAAAAAAGCCCACAGAGGAGGAGCTGTGGGCTGAGGAAAAACGAATGGCGTTATTGTTATTAGTATTTATTATGTTATCAGTCGTCTTAAGTTATCAATGCCGTCTTTAGCTTGGTTTTCAATCTCCTCTAACATACGCTTACAATTATCAGTGTACAACTGTTCTTGATTTAAGAATAGCTAAATTTTGGGGCAATTACTAGCGTATTTACAACTACTTACGATTAAGTTCTCATTACCCTTTTCATTCTCAATTTAGGTTTTTGACCCCTTAACTTGCGCGTAATCTTACCAAGGTTGGCATGACGTTATGCCATAAAAGTGCTAAGCTACTAAGCTTCCGTCATTCTTAAAACTGGGTTTGCCATGACCGAAAGCTCACGCTTGTCTGAGGATGCTCAGCAAGACTCAAGTATTTTTAATTTGCCGAACAATCTGACCATCGCGCGGATTGTGATGATTCCACTGTTTGTCGCGATCGCCTATTGGCCGCCAGCGCTTGGGATTAACGTTCCTGCTATTTCGGACAATGTCATTGCTCGAGTTGGTATGAGCGAATTTAGCGACAGTTTGCTGCGCCATTTGTTATTGACCGCCGTATTCATTTTGGCGGCAATCACTGATTGGCTCGATGGTTATTTTGCCCGAAAGCTGAACGTCAGCTCCGCATTTGGGCGCTTTTTAGACCCTGTTGCGGACAAATTGATGGTGGCAGCGGCGCTGATTATTTTGGTTCAATGGCACTCGAACATTATTATGGCAATTGCCGCCATTGTGATTATCTCGCGTGAAATTGCCGTGTCGGCGCTTCGTGAATGGATGGCGGAACTTGGCGCTCGTACTAGCGTTGCGGTATCGTATGTTGGCAAGCTTAAAACAACCTTTCAAATGATTGCGATTACCGTGCTGCTGCTCAATTGGGAATCGCTTGAGCTGATTGGTTATGGTTTGATGGTGGCGGCGGTGGTGCTCACGCTTTGGTCAATGTTTATTTATTTGAAAGCGGCTTGGCCCTATTTAAAGCAAAGTGGTTAGTAAAAGCTATCAATTAAAAAATGCCAGTAACGTAAATTACTGGCATTTTTTTTGGCGATTGGACATCATTATTATTTTTTATTGTTATGAGTTATTATTTTTATTTTTTACAACGTCATTATTTTTTTATAAAGTTATTATTATTTTTATAGTTTAATATTATCAAATTATAGTTATTTTCAAAATTTCTTATCGTTATTATGATGTTCCAAAAAATTATTAATTATTATAGTTATCCAATCGCCAGATTGTGTTTTTTGCAGTTCAACCTTTATAGTGAGATTTTAAAGGTTTCGCCGATATCTTCTGCAGTTTTGCCATCTTGGACAGCGGCGGCAGTCATTTTAAACATATTGATTACTGAATTGCCGCTCATCCAACATTCAGCGCCGTGGGGGATAACTTTAATGAGCTGAACTTTTTCGTCGTCTTTGCCGTGCTCAAAAAAGGCGCTGTCCATTGGTGACCAAAGCTCATCAAGTTTTAATTTGTCATCGACCAGTTCAGCGCGAGCGCTTAGGGATACGTAATCTTTTTCATCTTTTGAGGCGTAGGTCAATCCGACATGAGAGTTTTCGGCTAAGTCTTGGACGACAGGTGAGGTTTTATCACCAATGAACCAAATCTCTTTGTTATTGATGTCAGTTTCGGTGGTGGTCATTGGCCAAGCATGAATGTCACCTTTTTTATTAACGGTGCTCATCATGGCGAATTTGACATCTTTAATAATGGTATTGATTTGCTCAAGCTGTTTTTGTTGGTCGCCTTGGTTTTTCTTATCGTCTTGACTCATTACAGAACTCCTTGATGAAGCATTGTTGTTATGATGGAAAAGTTAATCAAGCTTAACGATTGCCAATATAATCACTAAATACATTAAAAATTTGGCAATCAAAGGTAGCCTTGCAGCTGAAACTAGAATACTTGGTTTTGGATAATTTTTTATATAGGTTGCCGGTAATGGGGTGTGAGCGTTTGTAAGGTTTAGCAGAGTTGCGTAACTTACCGATTTGGAAAAAAGCGGGCTAAATTGACCTTTACTCCTGATAATTGCAAGGCTTCTTGGTATAATGCGCAAACTATTTACTTTGCATGGCACTGATGCCTTTGTTACGGATTACGCTTTATGATGATCATCGCCGGAAAGCCGTTTTTAACCGATTTTCAGACGCAGCAACTCCTTTCTCAGTTTGAGCAAAAAACCAACCTTACGATCACCTCCATCAAATCGCAACAAGTTTTTGTATTATCGCAATCCTTAAATGAGGACGCTTATCAAAAGGCGCTGGATTTGCTCGGCGTCACCGCTGACATCGCGCTTGAAAAAGCCGAAGCCACTGAGCGGCAAGTGGTGGTGTCGCCACGATTTGGGACGATTTCCCCTTGGGCAAGTAAAGCCACCGACATTTTTAACAATTGTGACATCAATATCGAGCGCATTGAGCGGGTGATTGTGTTCACGCTTGGCTTTGACGGTGATGCTTTAGCCAAGTTACCAAAAGCGGCAGAAGAACTTTTATTCGATAAAATGACGCAAAGCTTGGTTTATGAGTTGGAGTCGGTCGGTCAGTTGTTTGATGATGAAAGTCCTGCAAGTCTTAACCATATCGATGTGATGGGTCAAGGTCGCGCGGCGCTTGAGGCGGCAAATAAAGAGTTTGGCTTTGCGTTATCCAATGATGATATCGATTATCTTGTCAATGCTTATGTGAATGAGCTTGGTCGCAATCCAACCGACGTTGAATTGATGATGTTTGCCCAAGCCAACTCAGAGCATTGCCGCCATAAGATTTTTAATGCCCAGTGGACGATTGACGGTGAAGTTCAGCCAAAATCGTTGTTCCAAATGATTAAAAACACCCATCAAAAAAATCCTGAAGGGATTTTATCCGCCTATAAAGACAACGCAGCGGTGATGGCAGGGTCTGAGGGTTTGCGTTTTTATCCGGTGCCAAATGACGCGATGGACGTAAACTCTGAACATACTTACGGCTTTCATCAAGAAAATATCGATATTTTGATGAAGGTGGAAACGCACAACCACCCAACGGCAATCGCACCGTACGCCGGAGCAGCAACGGGAGCCGGCGGCGAGATCCGTGATGAAGGCGCAACTGGTCGCGGTGGTAAGCCAAAAGCAGGATTGACCGGCTTTCATGTGTCGCATTTGCACATTCCAGAATTGCCTGAAAAATGGGAACAATCTGGCAACGTATCTACCCAAGATTACGGCACGCCGGAGCGCATGGCAACCAGTCTTGAAATCATGCTGGATGCCCCATTAGGTTCAGCAAATTTTTCTAATGAATTTGGTCGCCCGAATCTTTGCGGTTATTTCCGCAGCTTTCAACTGGATACCTCAGAAAATCAAGACGGCAGTCAAATGCGCGGCTATCATAAGCCCATCATGCTTGCCGGTGGTTATGGCAACATCAAGCGCAATTTGATTGAAAAAAATGGCATTTCTGAGGGCGATTTGCTGATCGTTCTTGGCGGTCCTGCGATGCAAATCGGCTTAGGCGGCGGCGCTGCAAGTTCGGTCGATAGCGGCGACTTGGACGAAGGTCTTGATTTTGCCTCGGTTCAGCGCGATAACGCCGAGATGGAGCGCCGCTGTCAAGAGGTGATTGACCGCTGTTGGGCGCTTGCCGGAAATGATACTGAGGCAAGTAATAACAGTAAAGACGGCAACCCTATCGTGTCCATCCACGATGTGGGCGCAGGTGGTTTATCAAACGCGATGCCAGAGCTGGTCAACGACCACGAAATGGGCGCGCATTTAAACTTACGCCGAGTGCCTTCGCTTGAAGCTGGCATGTCACCAATGGCAATTTGGTCAAATGAAGCTCAAGAGCGCTACGTTCTTGCCATTCGCCCTGAAAGCCAAGCGCAGTTTGACGCGATTTGTGCTCGTGAGCGCTGCCCGTATGCGATTTTGGGTGTGGCTACGAGCATTCGCCAATTAAAAGTTGATGATGACTTATTAAGCGAGCAGCCCGTTGATATGCCGATGCAAGTCTTGCTTGGGGGTACGCCAAAAATGCAGCGCAGCTTTGAGCGCGTGGAAACAACGCTTCCGGCGCTTGATTTGGCAAGCGTTGATATCCGCGAGTCGGTATTTGACGTGCTGCGTCACCCAACCGTCGCTAGCAAGTCGTTTTTAATCAGCATTGGCGACCGCTCAATCACCGGAATGATCGTCCGTGACCAGTATGTGGGTCGTTACCAAGTTCCGGTTGCCGATTGCGCGGTGACCGCGTCAGGATTGATTGCCCTTGATGGTAAGCCCATGAGCGGCGAGGCGATGAGCATTGGCGAGCGCACCCCTGTCGCGCTGATTAATCCAAAAGCCTCAGCGCGACTTGCCGTTGGCGAAGCGATTACCAACATGGCTGGCGCAAGCATTAACAAATTGTCCGACATCACCATGTCCGCTAATTGGATGGCAGCTTGCGGCGAAGACGTCCAGGATGCTGCGCTTTTTGATGCTGTTCACGCAGTTGGTGAGGAGCTTTGCCCCGCGCTTGGTATTGCCATTCCGGTGGGTAAAGACTCGCTGTCAATGCGCGCCAACTGGACGGACGATGCTGGTCAAGACAAATCGGTTGTCTCCCCCATGAGCCTTGTCATTACTGCCTTTGCACCGGTAACCAATGTTGAAAAAACATTGACCCCTGAGCTTGTAAAAACCGACAGCGCCTTTTATCGCCTTGACTTGTCCAAAGGTCAATTCCGCCTTGGTGGCTCAATTTTGGCGCAAACGCAAAGCCAACTTGGCAATGATTGCCCAGATTTGGACGACAGCGCTGATTTAATCCACTTCTTTAACTTTATCCAAGCCGCCAATCAGCAAGGCATCATCAGCGCCTATCACGATATTGGCGATGGCGGGATGCTGGCAAGCGTTAGCGAGATGCAATTTACCAGCCGTCTGGGCATCAAGCTTGCGCTCACTGATGACAATTTACTCGGTCAACTGTTCAGCGAAGAGCTTGGCGCGGTCATTCAAGTGTTGCCTGAAAACGTCAATGATTTGATGGCGTTGGCAGAAAAACACAATGTTAGCGATATGCTGAGCCTAATTGGTCAAAGCTGTGACGAAGATGCGCTAATTATCCAATCGCCAAGCTTATCCGGCGACAACACCTTGCGCTTTGAGCGCCGCGCTATCCAAGAAGCTTGGAGCCAAGTCAGCTACCAAATCGCCCGCCGCCGCGACAATCCAAATTGCGCTCAAGACGAGTTTGATTTAATCAGTAACGATAAGCATCAAGGCTTAATTGCGCATGCTAATTATGAATTAAACCAAGCCATTGAAGCGCCGTACTTAAATAGCCGAAACAGCAAGCCAAAAGTCGCCATTTTGCGTGAGCAAGGCGTTAACGGTCAGCTTGAGATGGGCGCAGGATTCACCCGAGCAGGGTTTGAGGCGCTTGATGTTCACATGAGCGACCTGTTAAGCCGCCGAATTGACTTGCGCGACTTTGACGGTTTGGTCACCTGTGGCGGCTTTAGCTACGGCGACGTGCTAGGCGCGGGGTCAGGCTGGGCGCATTCGGTATTGTTCCACGATGAGCTACGCATGCAGTTTGTGCGCTTTTTTGCCCGTCCTGAGACGTTTACCCTTGGCGTTTGTAACGGCTGTCAGATGATGGCGCAATTAAAAGACCTCATTCCGGGGGCGGACAACTTCCCGCGCTTTATCGCCAACAAATCGGGTCGCTTTGAAGCGCGAACCGTCAACGTTAAGATTGAGCGCACCAAATCGGTCTTGTTTAAAGGTATGCAAGACAGCATCTTGCCGATTGCCGTTGCCCACGGTGAAGGTTTTGCCACGCTAAATGCCGTTGACGTCGACGGCATGGCGCGTCACGGTCAGCTTGCCATGCGCTATGTTGATAGCCAAGGCGCGCCTACCGAAACCTATCCGCTCAACCCCAACGGCTCGGTGGGCGGCGTGACCGGCATCTGTAGCACTGATGGTCGCGTGACCATCATGATGCCGCACCCTGAGCGCAACCTTCGCGCTTATAACCACAGTTGGAAACCCACTGAGTGGGACGGCGACGGCGCTTGGATGCGGATGTTCCGCAATGCCAGAGCGTGGTTGCGATAAAGTTTAATCGTTAAAAGATTTAGCAATAAAAAAAGGCGAGCGCGGGCTTGCCTTTTTTGTTTGAGGTTTAGGTTATAGATTAATTTGGAGGATTTTTAGGAATATTAAGAAAACATTTATAATTTTCTGAATAGTATTTGATTAATCCTTTTATTAAATCCTCATTATTTAAAGGGTTTTTAATACACCTTGTTCCGTCAGGAAAAAACATTGATTTATCTTTTATATTACCTAAATAACTACTTAGTAGTCCAAAGTTTTGGTTCTTAGAGCTTTTGCTCAACCTTCCTAAAGTTCGCGCCATTAAAATTAAAGGTAAATCATCGAAGTATACTTCTTTTAAATTATTGATAGTATCATTTTTTCCAACAGTGCCTTGTAATATTTTTCTCCATTGGTGAGTTGGACTTAGATCAGAGACAATAAAATGCGCAACCGCTACATAAGGAAAACCTATATTCCAAAGCCCTTCAGCTTGGGAAAAACCAAACTGATTAGGAGATTTATTTTGGTTTGTATAAGCGGATCTTAATACTTTAGCTTCAATTGCCATGGTTTCTGAGAACACTAAACTATCTTTAGTGTAAGGTATAATTAGAACGTCAACGTCCCCAGGGCGTTTTAATTCTGGATGGACTTTGTAAGAATCAACTAGCATACTGACAACAACGCCCTTGTAAAAATTATTTTCAAAAAATAAGGGGTTTAATTTTCTATAGCATGAGCCGAAATAACGTTTATCTATTAGTAATCTTGCAATAATACCTCGCTCATCATTATTTTCGAACCACTCTTTAGGTAAATGTATCTTAGTTCCGTCTGGTAGAGGTGCTATTAAAGGTAAAGGTTTGAAAAATTTCATAAATTAAACATCTTAGCTTTTAGGTCGTGTCTTCAATTGGATAAGCCATAAATAATAGCTACAATACTGCATCTATGGATATGATGCGAGAAATACGAGTCATGGCGAGAACAGCCCTAACAGATACGCTTTGGGAACAATTGCAATCAACAATGACACAGCATGGCTGCTATCAAACTCAAAACAGTCGAGAGGTCATG
>NZ_JABBDX010000003.1 GCF_012847335.1 Psychrobacter sp. MF31 | reverse complement strand
TGCTGACGACAACAGCGCGATGGAACCACCTGATCCCTTCCCGAACTCAGAAGTGAAACGTCGTAGCGCCGATGGTAGTGTGATTCGCTCATGTGAGAGTAGGTCATCGTCAGCTCCTTATTCCAAAAGCCCCCTTCAGAAGAAGGGGGCTTTTTTTATGCGTGGGGTTTCGTTGCGCTTTAATATTGCTTTTAAATAATTGCTACTTACTCTATCCTTGTTAATTGGTAAACTGCCAATTTTAAAACAATAATAATTTGTGAGCTTTGTATGGCAGTTGATTTTACGAATACCTTGATTGTGGCAATTTCTGCAACGGCACTTTTTGATTTATCCGAATCGGAAAACCATTTACTTGAGCTGTTAAAAAATAATCCTGAAACGGCAATTAAAGAATTTCGTGATTATATGGCGCTGCGTGAAAACGATAAGCTTGAGATTGGGGCAGGATTTCCGTTAATTCAAGCGCTACTTAATTTAAATAAATATTGTGAAACTTGTCTAACGGCTTATTCCAAGGTGATCGCGCCACTCGTTGAGGTGGTTATCGTTTCAAAAAGCAGCCCTGACACCGGAATTCAAGTATTAAACGCCATTCGCGATTATGGCTTAACTATTTCACGATCAGCATTTATTTCTGGCAGTCCGGTCGCACCTTATATGGAAGATTTCAAAGTTGATTTGTTTTTAACGACCAATCGTGAGGATGCCCAGCAAGTCGCCGATGCAGGCGTTTGCGCTTGTGCTATTTTGGATGCAACTCCGGTGAATACCTACCAGCTTGATACCCATCAATTGAGGATTGCTTTTGATGGCGATGCTGTACTTTTTGATGATTCAGGAGAGCTGTTATATCAGCAAAAAGGGCTCAAAGCGTTTCATGATCGTGAAGCTCAAATGCGCGATTTACCGATTGAAAAAGGTCCTTATGCCGAGCTACTTATTAAGCTGTCTAAATTGCAAGAGCGCCTTCCGGCAAGCCCGACCGAGCGCCCAATAAGTATTGCGTTGGTGACGGCTCGTAATGCGCCCGCAGACCTGCGAGCGATTAAAACGCTTCGCAATTGGGGCGTTGATGTGGATATGGCATTTTTTTTAGGCGGATTGGATAAAACGGCAGTATTAAAGACCTTTGCGCCGCATATCTTTTTTGATGACTCAATCAATCATATTAACGCGGCAAAAAACTTTGTCCCAACGGCGCTGGTGCCTTATCAGTCGACCTCGCTATTAAATCGCTATTCTCATTCTGACGCGGTATTAGATTCCAAAACTCTGCGTTTTGTTCCAAATTTATCAGTACCGCGTTCGCAAATAAAACATCGATAACTTATCATTTTAAAAGCACATGAACTGGCAACGATTACTTTACTTATTGGGTCTCCGGCTACGGCAAGTGGTCGGTATTTATGCGTTTGTATTTATACCAATGTGGAGCATGTTTTTTGTTAATAAAACCCTATTGTTTGGGCTTTGGAATATTTTTGGTATTGTCCCAAGAACGGTTGATTTGCGCAGTTTGGTAGGCATTTTTGCATCTTGGACGATGCATGCTGATTTGACCCATTTGATGGGAAATAGCTTTTTATTATTGCAAATTTTATTTTTATTTGGCTTGTTTGAGCGCTATGCTTATCGTACGATTTTAACTTTGATTGTGGCTTCAGGGCTGATGACTTGGCTGTTAGGATCGCCTTTATCGATCCATATTGGCGCCTCAGGACTTTGCTTTGCGATGATCGGCTTTATGATTGGAGGGGCGCTATTTGCTCGGCGCTGGGGCTATTTGTTGGCTTGCTTAGTGATGGGAGCAGGGTATTGGTTGGTCATTAAAGAGGGCTTGATGCCGCAATCTGGGATTTCATTCGCTGCGCATTTTGGAGGACTTTTTGCCGGATTGCTGATTGGTGCAACGTCTAAACCATCGCTCACGCTGACTTATAACTCACAGCAAAAATTACTGAAATAAAAACGCTGGTCAGGGTATTCAAAATAATAAAAAGCCCTCAATTGCTGAGGGCTTTTTTATATTCACTGGCGATTAACGATTAATGGTCAGAAGCTCCTGAGATGCCAATTCCGGTTTGCGAGCGAACAAACTGCGCATCAAAGGCTTTACGCTCAGCTTCAGCGCGGGCAGTTTTGTCTGTGATTGAGAAAAACCAGCAGCAAAGGAACGATAATGGCATAGCAAAGAGGGCAGGACCATTAAATGGGTTTGGTGCAGTTTCTGAAATAGCAAGCGTATCTACCCAGACGGCTTTTGATAAGACAATCAAGATTACTGCACCAACCAAGCCCACCACGCCGCCAATCACCGCACCGCGAGTGGTCAAACCTTTCCAGAACATTGATAAAACAAGCACTGGGAAGTTGGCACAAGCAGCAACGGAGAACGCAAGACCCACCATGAAGGCAACGTTTTGCTTTTCAAACAATACGCCCAAAATGATGGCAAAAATAGCAAGACCAATGGTGGCAATTCGTGACATTCTAAGCTCTGATGCTGGCGTTGTTTGACCTTTTTTAAAGACGTTGGCATAAAGGTCATGCGAGATGGCAGAAACGCCTGACAGCGTCAATCCTGCAACAACCGCAAGAATGGTCGCAAATGCCACCGCTGAAATAAAGCCCATGAACAAGTCGCCGCCAACCGCGTCACTTAAGTGAACCGCCGCCATGTTGTTGCCGCCGATCAGCTCCAAGTTGCCCGTCATTGCCGCTTTTGCTAAATCAAGGAATTGCGGGTTGTTGGACACAAATAAGATCGCGCCAAAGCCGATGATAAAGGTGAGTAGATAAAAATAACCGATGAAGCCAGTAGCAACGACGACCGATTTGCGCGCTTCTTTGGCGTCTTTTACAGTGAAAAAGCGCATGAGGATGTGAGGAAGTCCTGCGGTACCAAACATCAAAGCCAGCCCCAACGACAACGCGTCAATGGGATTTTCGGTCAGTTTGCCAGGTCCCATGATTTTGGTCGCCTCGCTCAAGCTAATTTTATGAGCTTCACTGTAAACGCCAATGGATTCGGTAAACATGTTGCTAAAGCTAAAGTCAACCGCTTTCATGACCATGAATGCCATAAAGGTCGCACCACTTAGTAGCAAGACCGCTTTAATGATCTGTACCCAAGTGGTCGCAAGCATGCCACCAAACAATACGTAAGCGGTCATCAAAAGACCAACCACGATCACCGCGATGTTGTAGTTCAAACCAAACAGCAACTTGATCAGCTGACCTGCGCCGACCATCTGAGCGATCAAGTAAAATGCCACAACAACAAGCGAGCTAAAAGCCGCAAGGGTTCGAACTGGTTTTTCTTCTAAGCGAAAAGACACTACATCCGATAAGTTAAAACGCCCAAGGTTACGAAGGCGCTCAGCGACCAAAAATAGGACGATTGGCCAGCCGACCATAAAGCCTAGCGAGTAGAGCAGACCGTCAAATCCTGAGCTGAAAACCAGCGCTGAAATTCCCAAAAATGACGCCGCCGACATATAGTCGCCTGCAATCGCCAAACCGTTTTGAAAGCCGCTGATGCCGCCACCTGCCGTATAAAAGTCTTCGGTAGATTGGGTTTGTTTTGCCGCCCATTTGGTAATAACTAAGGTAAAGCCTACGAAAATCATAAACATGATGATCGCATGCCAGTTGGTCGCTTGTTGCTCAGCTACTCCCAAATCAGGAGCAGCCATTGCCAATCCTGAGGCAAAAAACCCTATGATGGCGAGAAATAGTGCGTTAAGAGATATCCCTTTCATCTTAGTGCATTCCTTTTTCATGTGCGATGGCCTCAACTTCTCTGAGGGTGTCTTCATTAAGCGGATCAAGCTTATGGTTGGCGATATACGAGTACACCGCACAAAGCACAAACGACAGCACAATAATTCCCAATCCTAAAGGAATCCCCCAAGTGGTGACGCCGCCACTCACTGAACTTGACAAAAAAGCTTTGTTGTAGCCGACGAGTAGCATGAAGCCTACGTAAATCACCAGCATGATTGCGGTTAATGTCCAGCTAAGCTTGCGCTTTCTGCTGACCATTTCTTGAAATTTTGGATTATTGAGAATTCGCTCGACCTGTGAATCATCCATAATCAACTCCTTATTGTTGTGTCCAGCCTTGGACGGCTTATGCAGTAGGGCGCTTTATGGTTTTTATAAGAAAACTTGGGCTAAATTTGTCGTTGGGCGCTAATGTATTAATAACAAACAATGCTTAAAAATTTTATTGATGATCTAAGAGCTCAAGCAGTATCAAACTTTTGTAACAAAAATTGTTGATAATGATGACCATGGACAAGGAAAGGTAGCGTTACAGGACTTTCCGTTGTCTTTTTGGCTCTTGTCATCCTGACAAATCGCTTTAGCAATCACAAAAACATCAATCACTTTTTTGATTCAATCTCAAAATTTGAGGCTCAATCAATGTAAACTTATTAGGAATATATACAAAATCTATCGATATAACAATAATTAATTTTAAATTACTTTAAGTAACTTAAGCTTTATTCATTAGAAACTTATAAGAAATTTTATGGTTCAGAGCAAAACCCTATTTTAAGAAAGGTTTTCACTATTTAATTAATAGTGTAATCATAATGAATCGTTTTAGCTATTTATATAAAAAATAAGGAAGGTTTATAATTTAAATCTAAATAACGTGCTTTACTCCACAATTACTGAGCCTTTAAAAAGTTACAGGATTTTTACTAAAATTTGGTTTAATAAAATTCATAAACAGTTCTTTAGGTCATTTTTCGCTAAAATATTGTCTGAGTAACCACGGTAATTTGGGCGAAATTGAGGTAAGTAACATGGGCGAGAGCTTGACGATGTGGTTTAACCGCATCGTAAATTTTGGGGTCAGCATCATTTGGGGCAATAATGAGTGGCTGATTGCCAGTAATCCTTGGTATGGGTTATTAATGTTTGTACTGATTGGGGCGGGGGTTTATTTTACGATAGTGACTCGCTTTATTCAGATTCGCCATTTTGGGCATATGTGGTGGTTGTTGAAAGTCTCAGGTCAAGGTAAAAAAGAGGGCGGCATCAGCTCGTTTGAGGCGCTGATGACCTCGCTTGCCGCAAGGGTTGGCACGGGAAATTTGGCGGGGGTTGCCATTGCCATTTATCTAGGCGGTCCTGGCGCCGTATTTTGGATGTGGATGACAGCGATTGTTGGGATGTCCACAAGTTTCATCGAGTCAACGTTGGCACAAGCTTATAAAGTGCCGCATTCGGATAATGTCTATCGCGGAGGTCCTGCTTACTATATTGAAAAAGGCTTAGGTCAGCGCTGGATGGCGGTGTTTTTTTCCGTTTGTTTGCTGATTGCGTTTGGACTGGCATTTAATGGCGTTCAGTCGAATACAATTGCCCAAGCCAATTTGCAAGCTTTTGGGATTCCTACGTGGCTGACGGGGCTGTTTTTGGTGGCAATTACCGCGCCGGTGGTGTTTGGTGGGCTGCGATCGGTAGCAAGACTTGCCGGTAAAATCGTTCCTGCCATGGCAATTTTATATATCTTGTTGGCACTGTTTGTGATTTTCAGCAATTTATCGCAATTTCCAGCGGCGATTGCGTTGATCGTCAAGTCCGCATTTGGCTTTGAGCAAGCGGCAGGTGGCGTGATTGGCTATGGTATTGCACAAGCCATGGTCAACGGCATCAAGCGCGGCTTATTTTCCAATGAGGCGGGAATGGGGTCAGCACCAAATGCCGCCGCCACCGCAAAAAGCTATCCTGATCATCCGGCAGTTCAAGGATTTATGCAAATGCTTGGGGTATTTATTGACACGTTGGTGATTTGTTCGGCGACCGCTGCCATCATCATTTTATCGGGCGTGGTCAATCCAAATGTTGAGCAAGAAGGCATTCAGTTGACTCAGTTGGCGTTGTCGCAGTTTGTGGGCAATTGGGGCGTGACCTTTGTTGCTGTGGCGATTTTCTTTTTTTCATTCACCTCCATCATTGCCAATTATAGCTATGGCGAATCCAATCTTGAATTTATCTCTGGAAGTAAAAAAGCCAATGTGATGATCATGATTTTTCGGTTTTTGGTGTTGGGGATGGTGTTTGTGGGCGCGATTGCAAGCCTTCCTGCGATTTGGAACTTTGCGGACTTATCAATGGGACTGATGGCATTGACCAACCTTATTGCGATTGTGATTTTATCGCCGGTGGCACTGCGGGTGCTTAGAGATTATGAGCGCCAACTTCGCGAGGGCAAATCTGCCGATCAAATCAAATTTGACCCTGATCAGTTTAAAAAGCTAAAAAATGAAGCCAACCGCGATGCTTGGCGGGACTGATCAGTTGCTGAATAATAAAAAAACGCGCTCAATTACGGGCGCGTTTTTTATAACAAATTTGAAATTACATATTTGGATAGTTAGGACCACCGCCGCCTTCAGGAGTCACCCAAGTGATGTTTTGTGAAGGGTCTTTGATGTCACAAGTTTTGCAATGAACGCAGTTTTGCGCGTTGATCACAAATTTGGCGCCATCATTTTCTTGAACCACTTCATAAACGCCGGCGGGACAATAAAGCCTTGCAGGTTCGGCATATAATGGCAAATTGATGGCAACCGGAACGGTTGGGTCAGTCAATTTTAAATGAACTGGCTGATTTTCGGCGTGGTTGGTGTTAGAAATAAACACCGAGGACAATTTATCAAAAGTCAGCTTGCCATCAGGGCGCGGATAATCAGGGGCAAACGCATGATCCGCGCGATCAAGCTGGTCATAATCGCGAAGGGTGTCATGAATCGTCAAGAACGACTGACCGCCCATCAAGTTTTGCTCGATATAGTTGTAAGCGCCGCCCATCCATTGACCCATCCGGTGCATGGCAGGGGAGAAGTTTCGCGCCGCAAAATTGTCTTCAAACAACCAAGAATCTTTAAATTTGGCGGTATAAGCGGTGGCTTCATCATGGAAGCGGTTGTCGCTGATTGCCTCAAAGATGGCTTCAGCAGCAAGCATTCCTGATTTCATCGCTGTATGCGTGCCTTTGATTTTGGCAGGGTTTAAAAATCCAGCATCATCACCAACCAATACGCCACCTGGGAAGGTCAGCTTTGGTAGGGAGTTTAATCCGCCTTTGGTTAATGCCCGCGCTCCATAAGAAAGACGCTTGCCGCCCTCTAAAATGTTGCGAATGAGAGGATGCAATTTTAAGCGCTGCAATTCATCAAACGGTGACATATAAGGGTTTGAGTAGGACAAATCGATCACAAGACCAAAGCTGACTTGGTTGTTTTCGGCAAAATACAACCACCAGCCGCCCGATGATCCTGTTTCATTCAATGGCCAGCCTGAGCCGTGCATCACCACGCCTTCTTCATGTTTAGCAGGATCAATTTCCCAAAGCTCTTTAAGACCGATGCCATAATGCTGCGGATCGCTGTCTTTATCAAGGCTAAAGCGGCTGATAAGGCGCTTTCCTAAATGACCACGGCTGCCTTCAGCAAAAATGGTATATTTTGCAAGCAGCTCATAACCCGGCTCAAAGCTTGATTTTGGCGTGCCATCGGCGGCAACACCCATATCGCCAGTTAAAATACCTTTTACCGAGCCATCGTCATTGTAAAGAATGTCCGCGGCGGAAAATCCTGGGAACATCATCACTTCAAGCGCTTCGGCTTGTTGGGCAAGCCAGCGCACCACGTTGCCAAGAGAGACGATATAGTTGCCTGTATTGTGCATGCTTTCAGGGACGACCGAGTGCAAAAGCTGCGAGCCGCGCTTGGCAGAACTGAGCATATAAACGCGGTCTTGGGTCGCCCGAACGTTTAATGGCGCGCCTTTTTCTTTCCAGTCAGGGATCAGCTCATCAAGCGCTCGCGGCTCAATCACTGCGCCTGATAAAATATGAGCGCCAAACTCTGAGCCTTTTTCAACGACACAAACGCTAAACTCATCATTGCCAGCTGCAAGCGCCAACTGACGCAAGCGAATGGCAGCGGACAATCCGGCAGGACCACCGCCGACGACGATGACATCAAATCCCATCGACTCGCGCTCAATGACAGGCGCCGTCGTTTCAGGCTCAACCACCGCTGCTGGAATGACTTCAGGCGCTGCCGAATCCTCGATGATCTCGACCGGCTCTTGATTGACCAAAGTCTCATCAATCGCCGTATTGTTAGCCACTGCCGCATCGGCAGTTGGCGGGACTTCAGCTTGCACCGCTTGCTCATGGATAGTCGAATTAGGATGGTCAATGTCCATATCGACGCGGGCGGGTGGGTTGTCTTGTTCTTGCATACCTACTCCTAAATTCTTCGTGGCTTCTCTGCGGCAAGAGGGGCGCGGCAATCACAGCGCCGCCAACAACTACCTCAGACACAAGCTGCCTTATCGTCACATTGATGGCATCACAACTCAATGTCACGATGATTGATCCGCCAAGACCACAGCCTTGGCATGATATCAAGACACAACGTGAAGGGGTGATTAAAACGGACACTCATGAGACCATTTTAATTAAGTGACTTCGTTGATTAAAGTACTTCATTATAAAAGAAACGTCTTACAATCACGATACGCAAAAAGGATCCTTGTTGCGCTATTTTGATTTATATCATCAAAACCGAATGAAAGATTTGGGATATCATACCGCAATATGACCAAAACTGAAACTAAAACGACATTATTTGCAGATGATCGCAAACTTTAACGCAACCTTATGGTAAAAGGCAAAAGGTTTTTTACCTATTTTACGCCTAGTTATGACAACTCTTGGAAAACGATCATGAATGACTCAACCAAGCCGCAAAATGACTTTCAAAATCCTCAATCGGATCAAACTTCAACTCCTGATCAAACTTCAAATTTTGATCAAAACAGCCAAAGCGACACTGATCCGCTTGATTCGGCAATGGCGCATCTGAGCCAATATTTAAAATCGGCAACTGAGCAACAACAAAGTTTGCAAATTCCACCGCTCAAGGACTGGCATCCAACCCAAATTGGCAAGATTGATATCGTTATCAAAGCCAATGGCGATTGGTGGCATGAAGGTCGCCCGATAGCTCGAAAAAGCTTGGTGCGCTTATTTGCAAGCGTGTTATGGCAAGAAGTCATCGATGGCAAAATAACGTACTTTTTAAAAACGCCGGTACAAAAGCTAAAAATCCATGTTGAGGACGCGCCGCTTTTGGTCAATGACGTGGCGGTGGTGATGGATAAAGACGTTTCATTTTTAGAATTTAGCACGACTACAGGCGATGTTTTTCGCTTAGATGCGGAGCATCCGATTGGCTTGCGACCATTTTATCCGCCATCCCTAGCGCAAAAAACGCTAATAAACGATCCGGATATTCGACCTTATATTTTGGTTCGCGATCAGTTAACGGCGCTCATCAACCGCAATACTTTTTATCATTTAATTGACATCGGTGAGCTGGTCGAGGTTGGTGGGCAAAGCAGTTTGTTATTGACCAGTGGCGGCAAAAACTATCGACTAGTCATGCCAAAGCTTGATAAAAACTTTTACTAAAATTAGTGCTAAACTAGCACTTTTGCCGTCCTAATTGGGTTGACGATGAAAATGATGCCGCAAACGATGACCAGCATGACAAGCTTAGCCAAAAGCCTTGCTACCGCCCAAGCAACTTCCCAACCAGCAAAGCCTTTAACCCTGTTAAATCCCCAATCGCCCATAGGGCTATTTGATTCAGGAGTCGGCGGCTTATCGGTTTATAAGCATTTGGCAAAAGCGCTGCCCAATGAGCGCTTTGTTTATTTTGCTGACACGCAAAATGTCCCGTATGGCAATCGTGACAGTATAGAGATTGAAGCGCTCACTTTAAATGCGGTGGATTGGCTTTGTCAGCAAGGTTGTAAGCTGATCGTCATTGCTTGCAATAGCGCTTCAGCTTACGCGCTAACCACTGCTCGGCTAAACTATCCTAATCTGCCGATCGTAGGGTTGGTTCCTGCGTTAAAGCCTGCAGTCTTAGCCAGCAAGTCGCATCATGTTGCCGTCCTTGCGACCAAAGCGACGCTCAATGGCACGCTTTTAAACCAAGTCATCGATGAAGTAGCAAAACCCAATCACACTCAAGTGACCAAATACTTTGACCCAAATTTAGTGCCTTGGGTGGAAGCAGGAATGCCCATTGACTCAATAACGGCAACCAGCCTTTGTCAGCAGCTGGACTATTTTGCCGATCAAAATATTGATCAGTTGGTACTTGGCTGCACCCATTATCCATTTTTTAAAGCGTTTTTGAGCGAAGAGATTGCCAAAAAACAACTGGCAATTCAAATTGTTGATTCAGGTCAAGCCATTGCCGCTCGCGTTCAAAACGTTTTGTCCAGCAAAAATCTTTTAGCGCCGATGACCTTAAGTTCAGCGGTGCCCACCGCGCTCAAGTTTTATGCCAGCCGACCGCACAGTGCTTTATTGGCGACCGTTCAGCGGCTGATCGGTTCGCCGCTTGCGATTGAAGTTATGGCTTAGGCGATGCTGAATCGTTGTAAAGCAGACTAAGCTTTGATATTGAATGGTTTTTTTATACTCAGTTTTAGGTTGCGATCTGCCCCAATAAGCGTTAATTTATCCCTACTTTGAGTAAGGTTATAGTCCGCTGCTGGTCGGAAATTTGCGGTCAGCACCTGCAGATTATGTTAGGATTATGAGCGAAATTACCTGTCTTATCGTCATATCGAGAAGTTATCGAGGTTATTGTGCCCAATCGTCGTTATCATATTCATGTCATTTGCGCGGCAAACGATCAGTTGCTGGTTTTAGATCGCTTAGCGATCTTTTTTCAGTCGCTTGCGTTTTTGACTTATGATGTGTCAAGCCAGCTGCCACAAGCGGCGTTTTATGGCAGGCAATGTATTGATGCTTGCGATTTTAGCTTGGTGGTTATTGGCGAAACATATGGCGCAACGCATAAAAATGGCGTCAGTCAGCTGCATTTGAGTTATTTGAGCGCCAAAGCCAAGCTCAAACCCATGCTTATTTTGATCAAAACGCTTCCTGAGGGCACCGTCATTACCCGTCAGCTGCAAGACTTCACGCGGACGGTCGAGCAGCAGGCAAGCCATGTGTATTACTATAGTGACAGCACAGACATCAATCAGCTGCTAAGCTATGCGTTTAATGATTTGCTTGAGCGTTATTCTGCCATAGGCTGGGTTCGCGCCGAAACAGTCAAGCCGCCTTTAACCTCAACTTCCAAAACAGCAAGTGGGATTCCTGCTGCCGCACTACCCTCGATCAATACCACCTCTCCTAATCGGCTGTTTTCGCCCAATCGCTTATTTTCCGATAAAGCGCAGTCGCTAAGCACACCAAGCAATGATCGCGATCAGGATACCCAGCATGATGACAACCTCACCACGCAATTAAATTTAGACGACAGCTTTAGCTTTCAATATAACGCTCAAGCTTATGAGGGCGGCAATTTAAGCGATGTGACCATGACGCTAAGCTTCTCTTGGAGCGAAATTTTGCAAGCACTGATCAAAATCCCCGCCGCCTTTTCAAGCTATGGGCTGCAAAGCTGCATCAATCGCCTAATTGTTACCAAAGCTGAGCGCGACATCAAAAAGATCATGCCCAATGTTCATGCCGTATCCCGCTGCCAAATTCACCAAAAAGATGTCATTCGCCTGCAAAAACTGCTCGTTGCTGCCAATTGGATTCAACTGACCGCCTCAGGGGGGCGCTCATCGCAAGAACTTTGGAAGCTCACCTTTTATGCTAAAAATTTGTTTGAAAACTATTTAAATCAAGCTTGATGAGCTTAAGTCAAGTTTGATGATCGATGAGTTTTTAACAATACCTTGAGTTAACTAAATATCAATCCAAGCTACGATTTGTAATATAAAGCATACTGTTAACTTGCGCGCTTTTGATAATAATAAAGCTGTGATGACCCATAAAAATCAATAACAACCGTCATCAATAATATCAGTTCAAATGATTAAAGGAGCAATTTATGACGCAGGATGACAAACAACGGCTGAGCAACGAGCTTGATGCGCTTGAAAATGCCATGCACGACACCGAGCAATTTCACACCTTAGAGGAACAAGTGGCGGATATGAAACGCCGCGGTCTTGATCCTAGTAAAACTTATAACGATTGGGATGCCAAAGAAGAAGAGGATTGGGGCGATGCCACGTGGCGCGAAAATGGCAAATGGGAGCGCAAAACCCCAGCCGATTTAGATGACAATGCTCGCGAAAATTGGGATGGTGAAAATGGCAAGCCCAATCCACCGCCAGTGATATAGTAGGTAATCAAGCAATCAAGTCAGCGCTATCAAATAAAAAACCACGTTCATTAAACGTGGTTTTTATTTTGCTAAAACATTGATTATTGACCTTCATCAACACGAACTAAGCGCACAACACCGTCAGCACCTGCCTCGCGGCGATAACGGACGTTACCGACTTTTGCTGCTGGCTGCGTGATTTGTGAGCGGCTTGGGTAAGTGGTGCTTGGATAGCTTTGTGTTGCATTCGCTTTTGGTGATTGCTGCTGAATCAATTGCCCGATTCTGTCATTAGTAGTTGAGGCAACGGGTTTATTTTGACCAACGATTTGATTATAAAACTTTTTGCCGGCGCGACCATCGGCAGGGAAAATGCCATGGCTTGATTGATAGTCCTTGATGGCATTTCGCGTATTATCACCAATGATGCCATCGACCGCGCCAATATCGTAGCCCGCGTTGAGAAGGGCTTGCTGGATGTCTTTGGATTCTTGGCGGCTGATTCCTGGATCATCGGTTGGCCAAGCAGTGATAAAGTCGGTTTTTGAGCTGTCCTCGCGAGTGATCAAATCAGATAGGTGCGCGATGGCTAAGGCGTAGCTTTCTGAGGCATTATACGAGTAAAACGTATCAAAGTTTTTACCAACCAAAAATGCAGGACCATCTTTGCCAGCAGGCAGTAACAATCCGGCGCTGCTCAAGTCATAAGGCAATGGGCTACCATTGGCAAGCGTTAAGCCTTGATCGCGCCAATGGCTCATTGATTTTTTGTCTTTTCGGTTGGAGGCTGCCCAATAGCCGCTTGGCAATTTGACCTCATAGCCCCAAGGCTCGCCCGATTTATAACCGCGTTTTGCTAAAAAGTTGGCAGTGGAGGCAAGCGCATCAGGAACGCTATTGACCAAATCGCGGCGACCATCGCCATCAAAATCAACCGCCAATTCTAAAAAGGTGCTCGGCATAAACTGCGTTTGACCAAATGCTCCTGCCCAAGATCCAGTCATGTCACTGGCATTGATATCGCCGTTTTGGACGATTTTTAACGCGTTAGCAAACTCACCGCGAAAGTAGCTTTGACGGCGATCAAAGCAAGATAGGGTAGCTAACGACTCAAACAGCGGCTTTTTACCTAAGGTTTGCCCAAAGTTAGATTCAACGCCCCAAACGCCCAAAATGTGTTCAGGCTTGACACCATAGCGCGAGTTAATTTGACGCAATACGCCAGACCATTGCTGCTTGGCGCGAATACCGTCTTCAACGCGCTCTTTATCCACAAGCGAGGATAAATAATCCCAAACGTCCTTTTGGAACTCTGGCTGATAGTTGAGCGATTGAATCACGCTTGGGTCAGGAGCGCTTGGGCGATAGCGCTCAAAGGTTGAGTCACTAATACCGCGAAATTGGGCAGAGTTTTTGAGCGTATTTAAGCACTGCTGAAACTCACTGTTGGATAAATTGGGCGCGTCTGCTGCTTGAGCGGTTGCGGCGAAACTCAAGCCTGCTACTGCCAGCAAACTTGAACAAAGGGTCATTGGTTTCATTGGTTATCCTCAAAAGCCATGAAAATTCTTTTCTTCAAAAATTTGTTTCCTGAAAAAATTTGTTTCTTCAAACAATTCGTTTAGCAGAGTAACCAATATCTCGAATAAAGAAAAGACACACCAACGCAAACTTACGATAAGCTTACGCAAAATTAGCTTATCGTAAGATAAACGCTGGCAGGTTTTAATGAAATAAAACCGCTATCACAATTTTGACTTTGGAATCAACAACCAGACTTGCTCAGTGACACTTAGTGTAGGCGCAGCATTTAATACGGATGTCGTATTTAAAAGCTGGGTGATGACATAGCGGTCTTGATAATAGTCCAAAACTTGATTGGGCGTCACTGAAAACGGCGGTCCCTGCCAAGCGCTTTGGTCATAATTGATCGTGATAATCAGCTGCGGCGCGGTTTGGCAAAGCGCTTGGACTTGAGCGCTATACGTCGCTCGCATCTCTTTTGGCATGGCAATGAGGGCGGCTCGGTCATAAACGCCGTCAATCTCGCCCAAATCTTTGGCAGTTAACGCAAACATATCGCCGGTGATGATGGTGATGGTTTGTTTGTTCAATTTGCTGTGATAAAAGCGAATTCCGGCGTGATTTAAGTGCGGCATCACCGTAAAATCAAGGTCATTTTCCTTAAAAAATGCCAAAGCCGCTTCTTCAACCAATTCGGCGCCAACGACGTGATAGCCTTGATTGGCAAGCCAAATCATATCTACCGACTTACCACAAAACGGCACGAAAACTCGGCTACCAACGCTTAATTTTAGCGCTGAAAAATACGCCGTTAATAACGGGTTTGCCGCGTCTTGGTTAAAGCCAATGCGACCGCTTTGCCAGCGCGATTGCCAAAATTCAGGATTCATAATGTCGCCTTATTTTTTTGTCGATCGTTGTCATCGTTTGCTATTATTGACTAGCTTTTATTACCTAGCTTTGCTGTAGCGAAAAGCTATCTTAAACTTGACGCGCCATCTTGACAACCAAAAGCCTTGACAGCTAAAAGCCTTGACAAATAAAAGTAACTCCAGATAAAAATAAGCAAAAGACGATAGCATTTAGGGATCGTCTTTTGACAAAATCTAGCCGCTTTTAATCGTTATTGCCAAAGGTTAACTGGTCATATATTGACTCAAAGACTGACGCAGTTTGGCAAGCTTTGGCGGAATGGCAAAGTTACAATACGCCTGAGCCGGATTTTTATTAAAAAAGTCTTGGTGGTAGTCTTCAGCTTCATAAAATTCGCTTGCAGGATGCACTTCGGTTACCACGTTCACGCCGCCATCGCGAAGCTCGTTAATCACGCGATCAACGGTGGGCTTTTGATCGTCATCGGTATAAAACACCACGCTTCGGTACTGACTGCCAACATCGTTGCCTTGGCGATCTTTAGTGGTAGGATCGTGGGTGGTAAAAAACGCATCAAGGATAATTTCAAGGGGGATCACCTTGTCATCAAAGCTAACTTTAATCACTTCGATATGACCGGTATCGCCGCCGCAAACGGCTTGATAATTTGCCGTTGCTGCCTCGCCTCCCATGTAACCTGAAACGACGGAATCAACGCCTTTAAGGCTTAAAAATACCGACTCGGTGCACCAAAAGCAGCCGCCGCCTAAGATGATGGTTTGCATAAGTTGTCCTTATTTTAATGGGTGGTTTGATTTAAATGGTTTAAATTTTTGTTGGCTTAAAAGTTTTTTGTTGGCTTAAACTTACTGCGCGATTACTCTTTTTACTTTGATTAGCTTATCAGCCGCGCAAATCCTCATAAGTAACAAACAGTAATGTTATAATGCGCTTTTGCTAAGTTTGATAGGTGCTTTCATGACCACAGCTGATCGTTCAGGATTGGATACCTTATTTACCACCCCCCTTGATAAAGCGGCGCGGTTTTCATTTGATGAGCAGGTGGTGGCGTGCTTTCCGGACATGATCCGCCGAAGCGTCCCCGGTTACGGTCAGGTGTTGGCGATGCTGCCTATTTTTGTGCGCCGTCATGCCAAGTTTCGCCAGCAAAATGCCGAGGGTTTAAAAATCAGCCGCGTTTATGATTTGGGCTGCTCGCTTGGGGCAGCAAGTATGGCGCTGGCAGGAGAGTTTGCTCCTGAGGATTTGCAAATCAAAGCGGTGGATATTTCTCCTGCCATGACCTGCCGCGCCAAAGCGGTTTTAAATGAGCATTTTGCGCAGCATGATATTGAGGTGATCACCCAAGATGTTCGTAAGATTGAGTTTGAACCTTGCGATGTGGTAATTTTAAATTTAACCTTGCAGTTTTTGCCAAAAGAAGATCGTTTAGCGCTATTGACCAAAATTTATCAAGCGCTTGCTTCAGGCGGGATTTTAATTTTAACTGAAAAAACGCACGCCTTAGATGAGCAGTTTGATGCTTGGCTGATTGAGCGCTATTATGATTTTAAACGCGCTAATGGCTACAGCGAAATGGAAATCAGCGGCAAACGCAACGCTTTAGAGAATGTATTAATCACAGATACCATCGATGAGCATCATAAGCGCTTAGGCGAGGCAGGATTTGAGCGGCAGCTAACGTGGTTTCAGTTTTTAAACTTTGCCTCAATGATTGCTTTTAAAGCTTAAACCAAGCTTGCCTTTTATCATTTATTATTTTTAACAGTTCAAAAAATCACGGTTTTTTATGAGTTCTGATACCATTGCAAGCGCTGAGCGCGAGCTTTATTTAACGCTGCTAAATTTAGCAAAACATCACCCCAAAGCTTTTGAGTGGCTAACCTTGCTTCCTGAGTGGCTCGGCGCCATCAAAGATAAAACCAACTACGCCCATGCCCCTGAATATCAAGCGATCATTAATAAACTGCCAAAACTTTCTGCCAAAAATGTCGCGCTTGATTCGGACAATCTTCATATCGAGGTAAGCTTTACTCAAGCGCAGTTTAAGCAAACCGAGGCGCTGCTCCAAAAACTGGCGCCATGGCGAAAAGGTCCTTTTTTAATCGGTTCTGATGAGAAGCAAATTTTTATCGATACCGAATGGCGCAGCGATTTGAAATGGCAGCGCGTGGCAGCGCATTTATCCAATCTAGCAGGCAGGCGCATTTTGGATGTGGGCGGCGGCTCAGGCTATCACGGTTGGCGAATGGCAGGGCTTGGCGCCAAAACGGTCATTGTGATTGACCCGTCGTGCTTGTTTTATCATCAGTTTATGGCGATTCGGCATTTTGTGGGCGAGCTTGATGACTTTCGAACCCATTATATTCCTGTGCCGCTTGAAGCGTTGCCTGTCCAAAGTCAGCTGTTTGATACCGTGTTTAGCATGGGCGTTTTGTATCACCGCGCCTCACCGTTTGAGCATTTGCAGCAGCTCAAAGGTCAGCTGGTTAAAGGCGGCGAGTTGGTTTTAGAGACGCTCGTGGTTGATGGGGATGCGACCACCGTTTTGGTGCCAAGTGAGCGTTATGCACAGATGAACAACGTTTATTTTTTGCCATCCATTGCAGCCCTCACTCTTTGGCTTAAAAAGGCAGGATTTACTGAGGTTCGCTGCGTGGATGTGGCGGTGACCCTTTTTGATGAGCAGCGCGCTACGGACTGGATGACGTATCATTCCTTGCAAGATTTTTTAGACCCAAATGACGTGAGCAAAACCATCGAAGGCTATCCTGCGCCCAAACGCGCCACTTTTATTGCAAAAAAATAAGCCATATGGCTGCAAAAAATTTACCCTGATCAAAAAAAGCGGTTTAATGACTGATATTAAACTTTAATGTCTCATAATTTCAAAAAACCGCTCAGCATTTTTAAATAAACCAGCGCTTAAAGCCCTCTTCAATAAGGATTTTTAAAATAAAACCGACGAAGCCTGCGCCCAATGCCAAAAACATCCAAAACGTTCCGGCGCGACCGGCTTCAGATTTTTTGGACAAATCCCAAATGATGAAAAATAAAAACGCAATAAAAATGGGCAATAACACATAAAGCCCCCAGCTGGTCACTGTACTTGCTGCAATGGCAAACATACCTTTTCCTTAAAGTGAGCAAAATTGAGATAAAAAATTGATAGCGCTCATCGAAATGATTATCAATTGATGCTTGAATCACTATTCATTTACTTTTTATTATACGCTGAAGCCGCCCGTCGATAAACGAGCAAATCGTTTGCACAACCCAATTGCTACAATGAGCCGCCAACTTTGACTTTTTTTATGCTCAATTTTGGCGTAACAGGTGCAATAGCGGCTAAAGCTTGCTATATTTATTTGTTATTTCTTTTTTTTACTGATTGAGTTTAACCTGTATGTCACAAGCCCAAATTGACACTTTAGCGTCACTATTTCAACAAGCAATTCAAACCTTACAAGCGACCGGCGAATTGCCTGAAGCGTTTGAAAATAACAGCCAAATCACCCGAACTCGGGACGCAAGTCATGGGGATTTTGCCAGCAACATCGCGCTTGTGGCGGCAAAAGCTGCCAAAAGCAATCCGCGAGCGCTTGCACAAAAAATCGTTGACGCGTTGCCTGAAAACAGTGACATTCGCCAAGTTGAAATTGCAGGACCTGGGTTTATCAACGTGTTTTTAAACGCTGATGCCAAATTTGCGGTGCTTGACGATATTTTTGCGAAAAAAGCGCAGTTTGGATTAAGTCATGAATTTGCAGGCAAAAGCATTCAGGTTGAGTTTGTGTCCGCCAACCCAACGTCAAGCCTTCACGTCGGTCACGGTCGCGGCGCCGCAATTGGCATGAGCGTTGCCAATTTGCTTGAGGCCATTGGCTATGAGGTGACGCGCGAATATTACGTCAACGATGCCGGTCGGCAGATGGATATTTTGGCAACCAGCACCTATTTGCGCTATTTACAATTAAATGGCGAGGACGTCACCTTCCCAGTTAACTGCTATCAAGGCGATTATGTCACTGAGATTGCCGAAACCGTAAAAAATCAGCACGGTGACCGCTACGTTCATCCGTTTGCGCAAGTGGCTAAAGACGTTGCCGATGATGCGGTATTTGAAGTGACCGTGACCGGCGATAAGGTGCTATTGTCGGGCGATAAAGAAGCTCACATTGATGGCTTGATTGCCAATAGCAAAGCGCTGTTGGGCGAGGGCTATGCGCTATTTTTAAATGCAGCGCTGACCAGTATTTTGGCGGACATTAAAGACGATTTGGGCGAATTTGGGGTTCATTATGAGCGCTGGTTTAGCGAAAAATCGATTGAAGATAAAATCGCGCCGGTTCTTGCCAAGCTTGATGCCAATGGCTATTTGTACGAAAAAGATGGCAATACGTGGTTTAAATCAACCGCATTTGGTGATGAAAAAGACCGCGTGGTTCGCCGTGCTAACGGTCAGACGACCTATTTTGCCTCCGATATTGCTTATCATAAAGACAAGTTTGATCGCGGTTTTGATAAAGTGATCAACGTTTGGGGTGCTGATCATCATGGCTATGTGCCGCGCGTCAAAGCGGCTTTAAGTGCCCTTGGCATTGATGAGGCGCGCTTGGATGTGGTGTTGGTTCAGTTTGTTGCCCTTTGGCGTGGTGAGCAAAAGGTGCAAATGTCGTCGCGATCAGGAAGTTTTGTTACTTTGCGCGAATTGCGTGAGGAAGTTGGCAACGATGCCGCGCGCTTTTATTATGTGGCAAGAAAACCGGAAGTTCATGTTGATTTTGATTTGGAATTGGCAAAATCACAAAGTAAAGACAACTTGGTTTACTATATCCAGTACGCTCACGCCCGCGTTTGCCGATTGCTTGAAAAGCTTGCAAGTTTTGGGTTAAGTGCTAATGATGAGCTTGGCAAAGCTGAGGAGTCGCGATTGACCGCTGCCAATGAAGAGGCGCTTATCAAATTGCTTGCCGCTTATCCTGCCACCATTCGCCGCGCGGCAACGGGCTATGAGCCGCATATTTTAACCAACTATTTAAAAGAGCTTGCCGCGCTATTTCACGGTTGGTACGACAGCAACCGCATTTTGCCGATGGCGCTGAGCCAAAATGAGACGCCAAGCGATGAGGAGTTAAAATTGATGCAAGCTCGCCTGCGCTTATCAAAAGCGGTGTCGCAAGTGCTTGCCAATGGATTACAATTATTAGGGCTTAGCGCCCCAACTGCCATGTAGGTCAGGGCAGAAAGGTGATAATTACGATAGCTTACGATTTAAGCGATCGCAGCTTGATATGATCTTGCTATCATTTACCATGATCCTATTGACCTCTTGGAAAAAACAGCGTAAAAATTGGCGCTGTTTTTTCCAAAAATATCCTGACTTTGCTAAGGAGACTGCCATCCATGTTAGCCAAAAAACCTAAAGGTGCCACGGCAAAACGCCAATCAAGTAGCGCATCAGGATTGTTATGGATGTTTGTTGGTGCGGTTTTAACCTTAATGATTGGGGTATTTTTATATTTATCGCCACTGTTTGATTTTACCCCTGCCAAAACCTCAACGGAATCGGATCGGCAAGTTCAGCCGCGCGTCAATACCAACGCCAATGAGGACGATTACGAGTTTTATGACATTTTGCCCAATCAAGAGATGGCAACCATTCCTGATGAAAATATTTTAGAGCCAAGCCAAACGCCAGCCAACACTGCGTTTGAACCAGATGTGGTGGTCGTTCAGCCAAAATCTGATACTGCCAGCAATGATGGCGCCAACTCAGACAATCAAAGCGGCTCGGATGACAGCAATCACCCTAATGATTCAGCGGTAAGTGGGAATGATGATATTGTCATCATCGAAGAAAATAGCACTTATGAGAGTACTCCTAACTCAAGTAACTCAAGCAATACGGGCAGCCAAGACGCATCGCCAACCGCGCAAAACCAAAACCGAAGCACCAGCGCAAGCGTTCAACGAAGCGCTCCTGCAACGACGTATATCCTGCAAATTAACAGCTTTGGCAGTGCCGATGAAGCCGATCGCCGCCGCGCTCAGGTATTGATGGCAGGTGTTGATGCCAAAGTGGTAAAAAATAATACCGCAAATGGCGCTCCTATTTACCAAGTGATTTCACGACCCATGGACAATCGAAAAGCAGTTTCAGGCGCTCAGCAGCGACTACAAAATAATGGCATTGATTCTATTATTGTCGAGCAGCGCCGCTGATGATGGATAGTTAATTTAAAAGCGTCATTTATGGCGCTTTTTTAACATAACGTCATAAGTTTAAAAATTGCCCGCTGAATACTTGTTTTAATTTGATCACTGTCACTTCATTTCACCTTCCTTTTTGTGAGCGGACATCATGAGTCAACTTGCCAAAGCACCAACTTACTTTAGCCCAAAAGCCTTTTTTCAAAAATACTTGATCGATGCCTTTACCGGAATGGCGCTTGGGCTGTTTGTCACCTTGATTGCCGGATTGATCATCTCGCAAATTGGCAGCTGGCTTGGGTTGCCTATCTTAATTGCGGTCGGCAAGCTGGCATCGGTCTTGATGGGCGCAGGGATTGGCGCGGGGATTGCGTATTATTTAAAAGCGCCGACGCTTGTGATTTTAAGTGGGCTAGTGGCAGGAATGCTCGGCGCTCATTCTGAAGCGCTGTTGGCAGGATCGCTATTTATGACTCAAGATTCAGGCGTGACAACGTTTGCTGCGGTTCCAGGAAATCCTATTGGCGCATATTTGGCGGCAGTTTTTGCTTATCGCGCCGGAACTTTGGTGGCAGGAAAAACCAAACTGGATATTTTACTGATTCCACTAACCGTTTGCGTGGTAGCGCTTGGCGTTTGTGCCGTTTTAAATCCGCCCGTCGTTGCGGCTATTGATGCGATCGGTCATGGGATTCAAGCAGCAACGGCGTTGCAGCCGCTACTTATGGGAGTGGTTATTGCGGTGGTGGTTGGGCTGTTGTTAACGTTGCCGACCTCAAGCGCGGCAATTTGCATTGCCATCGGTCTTAGCGGTTTGGCAGGTGGGGCAGCAGTGGTTGGCTGCGCCGCTCACATGGTCGGCTTTGCGGCGGCAAGTTTTAAAGACAATGGGGTTAGTGGCGTCATCTCGCAAGGTTTGGGAACGAGCATGCTGCAAATCCCCAACGTGTTTAAAAAGCCGATCATTTTACTGCCCGCGGTAATAGCCAGCGCCATTGTAGGACCTATTGCCACGGTTGGCTTTCAATTGGCTTGTACGGCAACGGGCGCTGGCATGGGAACAGCAGGATTGGTCGGGGTCTTTGGGGTGATTGACGCCTCAAAAGACATCATGAGTCCTTTGCAGCTTTGGTCCGCGATTATTTTGCTGATGTTTGTTTTGCCAGCAATCATTGCTTGGGGGGTGGCGTTTATGATGCGCCGGATGGGGCTGATTGTTGATGGCGATATGAAATTGCCTTAGCTTATTTTAATCTGTTCACGTTTCAAATTGTCCAAAAAAATCCCAGTCCATGCTGGGATTTTTTTAAAGCTGACAAATTATTTACGGGCATCTTTTGGCGCATCACCGTTTGGCCAGTCTTTGTCTTTATTGGCTTTGACTGGTCTTGGTAAGTGGGTAAAGTACTGAGCAATATCCACCGCTTCTTGGTCACTGAGCGAATTGCCTTGACCAAAGGGCATTTTACCTTTAATAAAGGCAGCTGCCGTATAGGTTCGCGCCATTCCCGCGCCATCGTTAAAGGATTTGTCGCCGGCAACCGCAGGATAAACGTAAGTGCCATCGTCATTATATTGACCTTCGCCATTTTCGCCGTGACAGGTCGAGCATTTTTCAGCAAATAGCTTTTTGCCATTGTCCGCGTTTGGCTCAAGCGTTTTGTCAATTTTTGCAAAACCGCGACCTTCAGGAGAGACGCCCATTGGGATGCCTTGCGACAGCCAGTTCATATAAGCGACGATCGCATTCATATCATCGGATGCCAAATCAAGCGGCTTGCCATTCATGGAACGCTGAAAACAACCGTTAATCCGCTCTTGCAAAGAGTTGACGCGACCAGCGCGCGAGCGATAGATGGGATAAATACTAGACAAGCCGTTCCAAGGCGACGCATAAGCTTCCGAGCCATTTCCTAAGTGACAGCTGGTACAGTTCAGCTGGTTGCCAACGTTGTTCGGCATTTCTTTATAAGTATGATTGACAATCTGCATCCCGCGGCGAATTGCCTCACCGGTTTCATCATCAGGGATGGTAGATTCATCTGGCATTTTTACCGTCGCAGTAGTCGCTGCACCCGCAGTTGCAGGAGCGGCTGCGGGCGTGCTTCCGGCAGCAGGGGCATTGCCTTCTAATTGCTCCGCTCGCGCTTCTAAATCTTGAACTCGAGCGATGGCTTCAGCTTCTGCTACCCGATCAGTAGCTTTGACGCCCTTATCGCTGCTACAGCCTGCCATCCCAGCAGCGCTTAGTGCCACCAACACCGCAACGCTAAGTGCCGGTTTGGCTGATAAAAAAGTTTTCATAAGCATATCCTTATAATGAAAAATAATATGTAAAAAACAAAGTATTATGATAATTTAGTGGCATTGTGCGCAAATCTAACTTTTAAACCTCTAATAAACTTTCAAACACATCAGCGGCTAAAATAAAAAAATCATTCAATCTCAAAAATCATAAGTTAGGTAATTAAAACTTATAGTCGTTCAATTTTTATAGCTATCTTCAAAATTGAGCAGTTTTTTTACTTTTAATTGCTTAATAAGTGCCTAAAACGCTCTTTTCGTTAAATTATAGCAACCCAAAACTGGCAAACTGTTGTAAATCTGCCATGAAGTATTAATTCACGTAACGAAAAACTAAAGGGATAAGTACCCTAACTTTTTTTTAAGAGAAAAAAAGTCATGCCAGTAATTAAAAAAAATAAACGCCGAGCGCCCCGAATGCGAATCATAAGGCGCTAGCGAATTAAAAAACTGTAGGTGAGCGTTTAAGAGATTAGTAATTCAAACGCTCAATTTAGAATTGTAACACAATTATTAGGCAATTTTAGGCGTTTTGCCATCGTTGATGACTGCTTCATCAACCGTCACTGTAGTGATGCCTTCCATAGAGGGCAGCTCATACATGGTTTCAAGCAGGGCATTTTCAACGATGGAGCGAAGTCCACGAGCGCCGGTTTTTCGTGCCATGGCACGTTTAGCAATGGCTTTGAGCGCATCTTCAGTGAAGTCAATCGCTGCGCCTTCCATCTCAAACAAGTAGCGGTATTGTTTGACCAACGCGTTTTTTGGCTCGGTTAAAATCTGCATCAGCGCCGCTTCATCAAGTTCTTCTAAAGCGGCAATCACTGGCAATCGACCGATCAGCTCAGGAATTAAGCCAAATTTGATTAAGTCTTCCGGCTCAACTTCTTTAAATAAGTCCGAGCTTTTGCGGCTGTCGTCTTTTGAGCTGACGGCAGCGTTAAAGCCGATTCCCGTTTTTTCGGTGCGCTGCTGAATGATTTTATCCAGTCCTGCAAATGCGCCACCAACGATGATCAAGATATTGCTGGTATCCACCTGAATCAACTCTTGCTGCGGGTGCTTGCGACCGCCGTGTGGCGGAATGGCAGCAACCGTACCTTCGATGAGTTTTAGCAATGCTTGCTGAACGCCTTCGCCTGATACGTCACGGGTAATCGAGGGATTGTCGCCTTTTTTGCTGATTTTATCGATTTCATCAATATAAATGATGCCTTGCTCGGCACGACTCACGTCATAATCAGATGCTTGCAAGAGCTTTTGGACGATGTTTTCAACGTCTTCGCCCACGTAACCGGCTTCGGTGAGCGTTGTCGCATCTGCCATGGCAAACGGCACATCTAAAAGTCGGGCAAGGGTTTGCGCCAATAGCGTTTTTCCTGACCCTGTCGGACCAATCAGCAAGATATTACTTTTTGCCAATTCAACCATGGCGTCATCCGCGCCGATTTTGGCTTTTTTGCTGTCTTGAGCAAGCGTTTGGCTGACTTTTAAGCGCTTATAATGGTTATAAACGGCAACGGCAAGCGCTTTTTTGGCGGCATCTTGACCGATCACGTAGTCATCCAAATGGGCGCGAAGCTCTTTTGGCGTCGGCAGTTTTTTATTGACCCAAGAGGTGTCGAGATCGTCATCAAGAATATCGCCATCGCGGTCGCTGTCAGCGATCAAATCGGTGCAAAGCTCGATACATTCGTTACAGATATTGGCGTCATCTGCGGCAATTAATTGTTTGACCTCATTTTTGGCCTTGCCGCAAAACGAGCAGTGGGGATTGTTGTCATCGGCCATAAAAGGCGCTCCTAAATATTCACGCAGGGTTTACGCTTAATGGGTGGTCAATAAGGCGCATCAAAGCAGGACATTACCAAACTTTGATGCTCTGTTTTAGGGTTTTTAATCGCGATTAAATTTAGCATCGCTAGGGTTAAAGGATTACAACCCTTCAGGTCGGCGCTCAAGCACTTCATCAACCAGACCATAAGCCTTAGCGGCAGCAGCACTCATAAAGTTGTCGCGGTCGGTATCTTTTTCTAAGCGCTCAATGGGTTGACCAGTATGCTCAGCAAGCAAGCGGTTCAGCTTAGCTTTTAATTCAATAATTTCGCGGGCGTGAATTTCGATATCGGACGCTTGACCGCGAAAGCCGCCTAACGGCTGGTGAATCATCACGCGTGAGTTGGCAAGGGCATAACGCTTGCCTTTTGCGCCTGCCGATAACAAAAACGACCCCATTGAGGCGGCTTGACCTAAGCAAATGGTCGACACGTCAGGCTTGATAAAGTTCATGGTGTCGTAAATTGCCATGCCCGCTGTCACCACGCCGCCAGGGGAGTTGATGTACAAATGAATGTCTTTGTCAGGGTTTTCAGCTTCCAAAAATAATAATTGCGCGACAATTAAATTTGCCATGTTGTCTTCAACTTCGCCGGTCAAAAAGATGACACGCTCGCGAAGAAGGCGTGAGAAAATATCAAACGAGCGCTCGCCGCGTGAGGACTGCTCAACCACCATCGGAACTAACGCATTTTTGGTAGGAAGGGCACTAAGAACAGTCTCAAAATGCGGATTTGCCGTGATGCGATCATAATCGGTCATAAAAATATCCTAAAAAATCAGATAAAACTGAGAATAATAAAAATTGTAGAATAACGCGCCAAAATAAAAATTAAGTGCCCTATTAATAAGGCGTTTGGTATGAATTATCAAGACTTCAAGCGTAATTGAGCGGCAAAATTAGCAATTTCGCTACAATTTTCGCCAAGCGCCGACCTTATTTTTAACTGCCTCAAGAAAAATGCCCCAACGAGTTGTTAGGGCATTTTTTAAAACCAGCTTTGATTACATGGCTTGCTGTTGAGCGGCAAGCAGGTCTTGGTAGCTGACTTCTTTGTCAGTGACTTTGCCTTGAGCAATCAAATAATCAACCACTTGGTCTTCTAATACGACTGACTCAATGTTCGCGCGTTGCTGCTTGTCATTGGTGTAATATTCGATGACTTCTTCTGGGTCTTCGTAGTTTTCAGCGGCTTCTTTGATGAAGGCTTCAACGCGGTCTTGATCCACTTCAAAGTTGTTGGTATCGATAAGGCGCGCGACAATAATGCCAAGGCGAGCGGCGCGAAGGGCTTGATCTTCAAACAGCTCGTTTGGTAGCATGTCTTTGTTAAAGCTGTCGGCAGCAGCACCAAATTGCTGGGCAAAACGCTGCATCATCATGTTGCGTTGACGGTCGATTTCTTGCTCAAGCATCGCGCTTGGAACATCAAATTCATTTTTTTCAAGCAATGCGTCAAATGCGGCTTGCTTAACTTGGTTGCGAGCAGCGTTTTTGATTTCGCGTTCCATGTTTTTGCGAACGTCGGCTTTGAGTTTGTCAACGCCGCCCTCTTTTACGCCAAACAGTTCTAAAAACTCATCGTTGATTTCTGGCAATTTTGAGGCTTCAACTTTTTTCACGTTGATTTTAAATTGCGCTTGTTTGCCCGCTAAGTTTTCTGCTTGGTAATCTTCAGGGAAGGTCACATCGATGGTTTTTTCATCGCCGGCTTTCATGCCTTTGATGCCATCTTCAAATCCTGGGATCATCTGATTGCTACCAAGGACAAGTTTGAAGTCTTCCGCGCTGCCGCCTTCAAATTTTTCGCCGTCGATTGAGCCTTCAAAGTCAAAAATGACTTGGTCGCCTTCATCCGCCGCGCCGTCTTTTTCAGCAAACTCTTGACGCTGCTTTTGAAGATTTTCAATCATGGTGTCCACGTCTTCGTCGCTCACCTTAGCGCTTTGACGCTCAACTTCGATGTCGCTGACGCCTTGAACGTCGATTTCTGGGAAGATTTCAACGGTGGCTTGATACACCAAAAAGTCGTCTTCAAGTTTCACATCATCGATATTTGGCATGCCAACGGCGCGGATGTCTTCTTCTTTGATGGCTTCAAAAACGGTGTCGCGGATCACGTCATTAATGACTTCTTGCTGGATGCCAGCGCCATATTGAGCGCGGATGTGCGACATGGGCACTTTGCCTTTACGAAAACCGTCGATTTTTGCCGTTTTTGCCACTTGGCTGATGCGGCTTTCCACTTGTTTTTGGATTTTTTCGACAGGGACTTTAACGGTCAGCTGAGTTTCTTTATTATTCAGCTTGTTGGTCGTCACTTGTAAATCTGTTGCCATGTTGGTTGCACCTTTCATATCAATGGTTGGCATTCGCGGATGCCAGTTTTGGGATGGTAAATTTGGGGTAAGAAAACCCGTATCGTAATAAAAATTTAAAAGTAGGTCAGTATAATCTATCTACTAATCAAAGTAAAAACTAATCCCTGCAAAATTGCGCGTAGGCTGATGCTTAAAAGGAAGCGCTTAAACTCGCGAATTTAGTTGCTCAAGCAATCGTGCAATCGCTTGACCGCGATGGCTGATTTGGTTTTTGTCCGCCATGCTAAGGCTTGCCGCGCTTTGCTGTAAGCCTGGCAACCAAAACAGTGGGTCATAACCAAAGCCGCCCTTGCCAAAAGGCGCATCCAAAATTTCCCCCTGCCAAAGCCCTTCGGCGATAATCGGTAGTGGATCGTCGGCGTGTTGAACCATGGCTAATACGCAAACAAACATACCTTTAATAGGGGTATCAGTTTGCTTGCGAAGTGGGGCAAGCTCATCAAGCAATTTGGCGTTGTTTTTGGCGTCATTACCGTGCTCGCCTGCAAATCGCGCCGAATAAATCCCCGGTGCATTTCCTAATACGGGAACGCAAAGCCCCGAGTCGTCGGCAATGGCGGGAAGTCCACTTTCACGGCTGGCGTGACGGGCTTTGATAATGGCATTTTCAACAAAGCTTAGTCCGTCCTCGATGGCATCACTAATGCCAAGCTTGCCTTGCGGGATGATCTCAACGTTTAGGTTGGCTGCTGCAAATAAGCGCTGAAACTCCTTTAACTTGCCGTTATTGTTGCTGGCAAGCACCCATTGCGTGGTATCAGGGTGGGCTTTTTGAATACGATGCTTTTCGCTGGTGATTAAACTCATAACTTATCTCAAAATAATTGGGGTCAAAAATAAGGGGGTAAAAAATCGGATTTTCGTCATAAATACTGGCTATAACATACCGTAACGGATATGATAGGGGAGTATTTGCTATAATATGCTGCAAGCTTATAGTGAACGAGTGCTTATTGGTTATCAATAAAAAGTTAAATATCGTTAACTTCAACGGATGACCAAAATCGCTACGGGATGATCACCCGCTATTTCTCAAAACCCCAGCCACTTTAGCCCAGCAAATTTTGATGCACTACGGTCATAAAAAGGTTGCTGCGGTGAGGATTGCACTTTGCAATTCAATCGGCTAAACCAGCAAAGGATATAATAATATGTCACAGATTAAACTGCCAGATTTGCCTTACGCCAAGGACGCTTTAGAGCCAAACATCAGCGCTGAGACGCTTGAATATCATCACGACAAGCACCACGCTGCTTATGTGAACAAATTGAACGAATTGCTTCCAGGATCAGGTCTTGAAGGCAAAACGTTGCCTGAAATCATCAAAGCTACCGCAAAAGATGACAGCACCCAAAACATCTTTAACCAAGCCGCTCAAGTTTGGAACCACACGTTTTATTGGAACTGCATGACGCCAAACAACGGCGGCGGCGAGCCTACAGGCGACTTAAAAGGCAAAATCGAAGAAGCCTTTGGCAGCTACGACAAATTCCGCGATGAGTTCAAAACCGCAGCGGTTTCTCAGTTTGGTTCAGGTTGGGCTTGGCTTGCGGCTGACACTGAAGGCGGCAAATTGTCTATCATGAAAACTGCTAACGCTGACACCCCAATGGCGCATGGTAAAGTTGCCGTATTGACTTGTGACGTTTGGGAACACGCATACTATATCGACTATCGCAACCGTCGCCCTGACTATGTGGACACGTTCCTTGATAAGCTTGTGAACTGGGACTACGCGAACGCAAAATACAAAGGTCAAGACGCAGGCGTTGAAGAGTAATCTTTAAGCTTTGTCATTGATTTAAAAAAGACGCTGAGAGGCGTCTTTTTTTTGGTTTTGATTGATATCAATACTTTATCTAGTACATTAAATATTTAAAATCTTTATAAGCAGTTGTTATGTATTTTCGAAATTAACATCTAAGTCATGAATATGCGAGTATCTTTCATCAATTTCTTCTAGTGTAAGATATAAATTTTCATATCTAAAATTAGATATTTCGTATTGACCAAAAAATACTGGTTTACCCAGCTTACTCTTATTGACGCTCACGTCAACATGTCTAACAATATTACAGTATGGTTCGCGTCTCGTAATTTCAGCCATTTTATAAAGATATGAAGAAAATTTGACCCATTTTTTATCTAAATTATGCGGGTCAATTGCATATTCATCTATAGGCGCTATCGAATACATATATTTTTTATCTGTTGGGTATGAGTCTTCAATTGGTTCAAAAGTAAATTTATAAGAATTATTTTTAAATTTAATATTATAATATTTGATACCTCTCCCACAGAGCCTTTTCATTACTTTTAGTTTGCGTTCTTTTGGCATTCTTATACCAAAATAAATAGCCTTTAATGCTCTATAGTCATAATCCTGTAACCCAGATTTAGGTGTAATTAGCCTTACTTCTTGCTCGTAAGCCCACCTTATAGACTTAAAACCAATTAGCTTTCTAATAAATCTAATATTTTCTTCGCTTTTAATTATGTCATTAAGATTTAGTTTTGGTGGAAAACTGCTATATTCTATATCAAACTTATAGTAATAATTACGTTGAAAAGAAATCAAAGTTTCTAAGTCATATTCAATACAAAAGCCTTGATGATTATCTGCATAATGTGCCCATAATAGTTCATCAGTGCAGTTTTTGCTAAGGGAGTAAATTCCCACTGAATCTTTCATATTAATAAGTCTTTCAAGATCTTGTTCAAAGGAGCTAGAAGAGTTATTGATTGCTTTATTATTTTTTCCTATGATATTTTTCATTAAGTTGATTTGATTTAAAAGAGTCTCTGATGACACCAAACCCTCACACGGGTCATTTAATACTTCTCTAGTTGGTGCCCAAAAAGTATTATTTTCAATAGATTCTAAATCTCTCTTAAAGATATAGTCATTTCCACCTCTATATTTAAAGACTTTCATAGGTTCTTCTATCCTATATGTATATAGCTATCAACAATAACCTAGCACTAAAGTACGTTAAATTCTAACCCCTCAAGCGCTGCTTTGAGCATCTTAATATTATAATACGAATGCGCGTTCACCGTATTTTGAAAAAACACGAAAAGCGTATCAAAGTGCTGCCGCTGATTGTCAATCGCTTGCGCCCAGTCCTGCATTTCTGCCTCGGTGTAGCGATAGTCGTGGCGATCGCTCGCGCTCATGGCATCCCACCAGTTTAGATTGTTGCCATGCATCCGCAAATAGCCCGTCCGGCTGGTGAAAATCAGCCGTGAGGGCGGCAGCCCTGATACGTCAGGATAATCCACACTGCACCAAATCAGCCCTTGCTTGACAAAGCTGTCCACCACTTGCGGCGTGTGCCAACTGTTATGACGAAACTCAATGGCGAGCGGATAGCCTGAAAACCAGCTTACCAGCTCGCTCAGATACAAGCGGTTGGCTTGGTTGCGGTCAAAGCCGTGCGGAAACTGTAAAAGTAGCGGCGCTAAGGCATCGGCGTCCACAAGCGGCGAAAGCGCCTTTAAAAAAGCTTCGGCGTGCGCTGCTGTACCTTTGCGGGCGTGGGTGAAATCTTGGTGCAGTTTTACGGCAAATTTAAGCTGACTTCCGGCTTGGTTATGCGCTTTGTCAATCATTCCAGCAAAGGCTTTTTGACCGATGGGCGCGTAAAAGGTGCTGTTCACTTCAACCGCGCCGTAATGCTTGGCGTACTCTTTTAAAAAGTCCGTTTTTTTCGTTCCGGTCGGATACAGCGTTCCTAATAAATCGGTGTCGCTGTAGCCGCCCGTGCCAAGATAAACGGTGGGATTTTGATTGTCGGTCATGGCTCATCCTTGGTTTTTTCTTATTCCACGTTAGTTTTTTATGATTCTTTTTTTAATAGCTTTCAAAACTTACTTTCAAAATTAGCTTACTACTTATTTTTGCCGCGCCCAAAGCCAATCGATAAGTTCAAGCAGCGCTTTATGATTGGGATTGTCTTTTAAAGTGGTGGTAATGGCTTGGCGACCTTGGTCAAATAGGCTTTGCGCGTAATGGCTTGCCGCCTCAATTCCCATGAGTTTTACGTAAGTGGATTTGTCCAGTTTTTCATCGCTTCCGGCAGGTTTGCCAAGCGCGTCGGTGCTCATGGTGACGTCCAAAATGTCATCTTGGACTTGAAAGGCAAGCCCGATATGTTGAGCGCAATCTTGCAGGGCGATTCGTTCAGGGGCGGTGGCGTTTCCACAAATCGCGCCCATGAGCATGGCAGCTTCAATAAGTGCGCCGGTTTTGTCGCAATGGATGGCTTCAAGCTCGTTTTGGCTGATATTCGCTTTGGCTTCGGCATTTAAATCCAGCATTTGACCTGCCACCATTCGCCGCGCTCGCGGGGCAAAAACGGCTAAAAGCTCGCCCGCTATCACCGGATTAAACGGCGCAAAATTGGGCAGCTTAATGGTCAACACTTCAAAAGCAAGCGTTTGCAGCACATCGCCTGCCAGCAGCGCCGTTGCCTCGTCAAACGCGACATGAGCGGTCGGCTGACCACGGCGCAATGCGTCATCGTCCATACACGGCAAGTCGTCATGAACAAGAGAGTAGGTGTGGAGCAGCTCAACGGCAAGGGCTGCGCGGCGGCACATATCAAAGTGGCTTTGCACTTCTAACTGTGCATTGACTTGGTTTAATAGCTCAGTTTCAGCATCATTTTTGTCCTCTGCTTGGTCAGCGCTAAGGGTTGGCGCATCAAAGCTGTCCTCGTGACTGGTGCTGACAAAAGCGGCGGCAACTAAAAGCGGTCGCACCAATTTACCTTGGTTGCTCATCACGTAGCGGCAAGCGTCAATTAGCGGTCTTGGCAAGTCAGTGGCGGCAAAAAGGGCGTCCAAATCCGCCGCAATTTGCAGTTGCAGCTGACGTTGAAAGTCTAAAAATGAGGTGAACGGGGCAAATCGCGGGGCAGCTAAAGCGCTCATAAAGGGGTCAACCTTACAAATAAAAGCTTAAAAATAGGTCATAACTTATCACCGTTAATTGTAGCATGATAGCGCGCGGCAAGGCTCAGCTTGGTTTATGGCGCGTGACAATCGGTTGTTTCTCGGTGATTTTGGGCGCTCATTAATACGCCTTAGGATTTGGTTACGTATTGGCGGTTTAACTTATGCGTTGATTATGATTTGATAATTGCTGAGCAAAATTTTGCTTTTTTGCCACAAATTAACTTTTTCAGAAAATGACTATTCAGTCATGACTTATGAGTTTGGATTGGCTTATGACAGCAGGCAGCGCAATCTTCTACACTAATTGCGCAAAACCGTTTGGTAATTGGCGTTAATTGTTGCTTAGCGGTCAAGATTTAATCACATTATCTTTTATAAAAATTTTAAAAATCAAGGAGCCGGACATGATTTATCAAGGAAACCGCATCACCGTCAGCATGCTGGAGGATGGCATTGCCAACATGCATTACGACGCACAAGGCGAGAGCGTCAATAAGTTTGATAAAGAGACCAATAAGCAATTTAGCGAGGCGGTCAGCGCCCTTGAAAAAAGTGATGCGGTCAAAGGGCTGATTGTCACCTCAGGAAAAAGCGTGTTTATCGCAGGCGCGGACATTACCGAATTTGTCGCCTCATTTAAGCAGCCAGAAGACGATATTAAAAACTGGCTGATTGCAATCAATGACAGCTTTAACCGCTTTGAAGATTTGCCGTTTCCAAAAGTTGCCGCGATTAATGGCGCAGCGCTTGGCGGCGGTTGTGAAATGACCCTTGTTTGTGATTACCGCGTGATGGGCGACAAGGCAATCATTGGACTGCCGGAGACTCAGCTTGGGATTTTCCCCGGCTTTGGCGGAACGGTTCGCACCACGCGACTGATTGGCATTGATAACGCGCTTGAACTCATTGCCACTGGAACGCCCAAAAAGCCGCTAGATGCGTTAAAGCTTGGCTTGGTTGACGCCACCGTTCCAAATGATGACTTGCAAGATGCCGCCATTGATTTGGTCAAAAAATGCATCTCAGGCGAGCTTGATTGGCAATCGCGCCACGATGAAAAAATCAATCCAGTGAAACTCAATCCGCTTGAGCAAGCCATGGCATTTAATAGTGCTAAAGGCATGATTTTTGCTAAAGCCAATCCAAAACAATACCCTGCGCCTGCCTTAGCAATAGAAGCGATGGAAAAGCACGTCAACCTGCCACGTGATAAAGCCATTGCCGTTGAAGCCGCAGGATTTGCCAAAGCCGCGAAAACCCCACAAGCCGAAAGCTTGGTTGGCTTATTTTTAAATGACCAACTGGTTAAAAAATTGGCTAAAAAACACAGCAAGCAAGCTCATGACATTAACGAAGCGGCCGTTTTAGGCGCGGGAATCATGGGCGGCGGCATTGCCTATCAAGCGGCGAGCAAAGGCTTGCCGATTATCATGAAAGACATCAAAGCTGAGCAGCTTGATTTGGGAATGAACGAAGCCAGTAAACTGCTTGGTAAACTCGTTGACCGCGGTAAAATCAACGCTACCCAAATGGGGCAAACGCTTAGCCACATCCGCCCAACGCTGAATTATGGCGATTTTGGCGATACCGACATTGTGATTGAAGCGGTCGTTGAAAACCCAAAAGTCAAACACGCGGTGTTAAAAGAAGTCGAAGGCTTGGTGAAAGACAACTGCATTTTGGCATCGAACACCTCAACCATTTCCATCACGTATTTAGCCGAAGTTTTGCAGCGCCCTGAAAACTTTGTGGGCATGCACTTTTTTAACCCCGTTCATAAAATGCCACTCGTTGAAGTCATTCGCGGTGAAAAATCCTCTGAAGAAGCGGTTGCCACTACCGTTGCCCTTGCCACCAAAATGGGTAAAGTTCCCGTTGTCGTGAACGACTGCCCTGGGTTTTTAGTGAACCGCGTATTGTTCCCGTACTTTGGCGCGTTTGATTTGCTGCTCAAACAAGGCGCGGACTTTGTTCACGTTGACAAAATTATGGAAAAATTCGGCTGGCCAATGGGACCTGCGTATTTGATTGACGTCGTTGGTCTTGATACCGGCGTTCATGGCGCACAAGTCATGGCAGAGGGCTATCCTGACCGAATGAAGCCGGATTATAAAGGCGCGATTCAAGAACTGTTTGAAAACAACCGCTTGGGTCAAAAAAATGGCGTGGGCTTTTATAAATATGAAACCGACAAGCGCGGTAAGCCAAGCAAACTTGCCGATGACGCCACTTATGAGCTGCTAAAAGCAACTACCGACAGCGATAAACAAGCGTTTGATGACCAAACCATCATTGACCGGATGATGCTAGCGTTCTGTAACGAAACGGTTCGCTGCCTTGAAGACAATATTGTCGCAACGCCTGCCGAAGCCGATATGGCAATGATTATGGGGGTGGGATTCCCGCCGTTCCGTGGGGGTCCTTGCCGCTATATCGATCAAATGGGCGTCAAAAACTACCTCGAGCTTTGCGAAAAATACGCGCATTTGGGCAAAGCTTATGAAGCGCCGCAAAAAATCCGCGAGATGGCAGCCAACGGCGAAACCTTTTATCCAGTGGCTTAATTTGCCTTAAATAAAAATTTTTTTAACTCAAAATTTAGCGGCAAAGCTTGGATTGAAAAGACAAGATTAAAAAGACAATAACAATCCGCATGCTTTGCCCAAACCAAATTAAAAAGGATAATGTTATGACAACGCTTAGTCCAAAAGATGTGGTCATCGTTGATGGCGTTCGTACCGCCATGGGAAAATCAAAAAACGGCATGTTTCGCTACGTTCGCGCAGATAGCATGTCGGCGGAACTGGTGCGAGCGCTGACAAAACGCAACGACTTTGACACCCGCGAAGTGGAAGATATCATTTGGGGCTGCGTCAACCAAACGCTTGAGCAGGGCATGAACATTGGTCGCAATATTGGGCTGCTTGCCGACATCCCAAAAACGTCGGGTGGTCAAACGGTAAACCGACTTTGCGGCTCCTCTATGCAAGCTTTGCACACCGCAGCTGCGCAAATCATGACGGGTCAAGGTGAAGTTTTTATCATCGGCGGCGTTGAGCACATGGGTCACGTGGGCATGATGCATGGCATTGATTTGAACCCTGAAGCCTCAAAGCATTACGCCCGCGCCTCCAACATGATGGGGCTGACTGCCGAGATGCTTGGTCGCATGAACAATATCAGCCGCGAAGAGCAAGATGCCTTTGGTCTTGAGTCGCACCGCCGAGCTTGGGATGCCACCACCAATGGTCGCTTTAAAAATGAAATCGTCGGCATTGAAGGTCACGACGAAAGCGGTCGCTTACAGCTTTGCACCGTTGATGAGGTCATCCGTCCTGATGCGACTATTGAGCAAATGCAAAAATTGCGACCTGCTTTTGACCCGAAAAATGGTACGGTCACCGCAGCAACATCATCCGCATTATCTGATGGCGCATCTGCTATGCTCGTCATGAGTGCCAAAAAAGCGCAAGAGTTAGGACTGAAACCACGAGCGCGAATCCGCAGCATGGCGATTGCCGGTTGTGATGCCGCGATTATGGGCTACGGTCCTGTTCCTGCCACCCAAAAAGCGCTGAAACGCGCGGGCATGAGCTTGGATGACATCCAAACCATTGAATTAAATGAAGCCTTTGCCGCGCAAAGCCTTGCCGTGATTAAATCCATGGGGCTAAGCGACAAACAAGACATCATCAACGTTAATGGCGGCGCGATCGCCCTTGGTCATCCGCTTGGCTGCTCAGGCGCTCGAATCACCGTCACGCTTTTGAACGCGATGGAGCAAATGGATACCGAAATCGGTCTTGCCACCATGTGTATTGGTTTGGGTCAAGGTATTGCTACGGTGATTGAGCGGGTTTAACGATAGCTTAATGATTTAAGCAAAACTAGTTTAAATAAATGCAGAAAAACCTCTTTTTTTAAAAGGGGTTTTTTTATGGAAAAGGGTAAGGATCAAACTTATGACATATAAAATAAAAATAGATGATCTGAAATAAGTTGTTACCGAAAGTTATCCTCATTGACGATGTCGACAAAATATGACTAAATAAGAGAGGCAAAATAACAAGAAACGATGACTAATTTTGGCGCACCAATTTTGCCGCCGACAAGGAGCGTACTATGTCGACCATGTTTTCTGACAAAACCTACCGAATTTCCCGCGAAAATACCCAAGCAATGGTGATTGACGTTCAAGAACGCTTAACCCCGCACATCGACGATCATGAAGCCGTCGTCAAAAAAATCGTCACTTTGGTCAAAGGCTTACAAGCGCTTGATATTCCAATTATGCTTAACGAGCAATATAAAAAAGGTCTTGGCGATACCTTGCCCGAAATCCGTGAGTTGCTGACGGCTGACAACGCCAAAAGCTTTGAAAAAGTTACCTTTAGCGCCTGTGATACCGATGAATCTTGGCATTATTTAGCTCAGCAAAACCGCAGCACCGTCTTGCTTTGCGGCGTTGAAACTCACGTTTGTATTTTGCAGACGGCGCTTGATTTACTCGATAATGGTATGCAGCCGGTCATCATTGGGGACGCGGTCGGCTCGCGATTTGCCTACGACAAAAAGCTTGCCCTGCGCCGGATTCGCCGAGCAGGTGGTGTGATTACTACCGTTGAAACTATTTTATTTGAGCTTTGCCGATCAAGCCAAGACCCTGCCTTTAAAACGATCAGCAATTTGATTAAATAGCTTTTGAAGGCGGTTTAACGCTCAATTAAATAAAAGATGAACAACCGAACCGCTAAAGCGTTAATTTTTATAACTGCTTTAGCGGTTTCTGATTAAGTTTTTTGATTAACCCCAAGCAGTTGCCCCATTTGAACGCTGCTTCCGGCACTCAAGTCAGTTTGCCAAGCAGTTTTCGCCGCTTTTGGCAACACCACAATTGCCGTTGACCCAAGATAAAATCTGCCAAGCTCATCGCCTTTATTTAAGCTTAAATTGTGTGATTGCTGCTGAATGTTTGGCGATCGCTCAATTTTGCCCGTGGCGACCGTTTCAATGCCAGCAACGATCATGGCGCCGACCATCACCACCGCTGCGCGACCAAAGTCCGTATCAAACAGACAAACCAAGCGCTCATTTCGAGCAAATAAATCAGGAATATTTGCCGCCGTCACGGTGTTGACCGAAAACAGTGACCCTGGAACGTAGCGCGTCTGCACGAGCGTGCCATCAAAGGGCATATGAACGCGGTGATAGTTGCTTGGCGCCAAATAAACGGTCGCAAAGCTGCCATCAATAAAATCGTTGCCATCATCACGATCAGCAAGCAGCTGACCAATCTCATAATAGCGACCTTTAGCTTGTAGCAGTTTTTGTTTGTCAATGCCGCCAAGCTGCGAGATGACGCCATCCGCCGGACTTAAAATGCCATTTTCGGTGGTGTCTAGTTGACGCGCGTCATTTTTTAATTCGCGGGTAAAAAAGTCGTTAAAGCTGTCATAAGCGTTCAAGCTTTCGCGCTCATAATCGTCAAGGGTGATGCCGTAAGCTTTGGCAAAGCTTCGGATGATGGCGCGCTTGACAAACGGATGGCGGCTTTCGGCGAGGCGACCTGCAAGCAGGCTGAGCTTTTGCTGCGGGACGATTTGCTGAAGTGAGGTAAATAAGGTCATAATACTGTCCAAAAATTTGCTAAAAATAAAACTTAGTATAAGTGGGTAAAAATTGCCTTATGGTATCATGCCGGCAAGCCTTGCGATCATTTGTAATGGAAAAGTAATGGCTTGGTTTTGATACTATGTTTAGCAAAGCTTTGAGTAAAATTGGTCGATCATATCAATAAAGGAGCGTTATGAAAGCGGTCATTCAGCGGGTCAGCCGCGCTTGTGTTCGCGTTGATGGCGAAACTGTCGGCGCCATCGACCACGGTATTTTGGCATATATTGGCATCGGTCATGACGATGATATTGAAACGGGCAAAAAATTAATTGATAAAATACTGACTTACCGCATTTTTGAAAATCAAGACGATGCACAAAAAGCTGGAAAGCTTGATTTAAATGTGGCGCAAGTGGGCGGCGGTTTGTTACTTGTGCCGCAATTTACCTTGATGGCAAATACAAACAGCGGTCGCCGTCCGGATTTTGGCGGGGCGATGCGACCGGATTTGGCAAAGGCGCTATTTGATGAGGTTGTCACTTACGCCAAAGCCAGTTTTGCAAGTGTTGAAACGGGGCAGTTTGGCGCAAATATGCAGGTTGATAATAGTAATGATGGTCCATTGACCTTTTTATTAGAAGTGCAATAATTAAGGGTGATCATGAACCAGACCATCATTGTCATCAAGTTGTCATAATTTTCCGGTTTAATAGGTTGGCACAGTTATGGGAGAGAGCAGATCAATGAGTCAAAAGCCAATTTTAATTGTTGAAGATGAAGCCGCCATCCGCGAGATGATCGTGATGACGCTTGAATTGGCGGGGTTTGACTGTTTGCAAGCGGCGGAGGTTGCTGAGGCGCATCAATTGGTGGTTGATCATCGCCCAGCATTAATTTTGCTCGATTGGATGCTACCGAACAACCAAAGCGGCATTGATTTTTGCCGGATGCTTAAAAAAGACGCGCTGCTTTGTGAGATTCCGGTCATTATGCTCACGGCAAAAGGCGAGGAGGATCATAAGGTTCAAGGCTTGGACGCTGGAGCTGATGATTACATCACCAAGCCCTTTTCAACGCGCGAGCTGGTGTCGCGGATCAATGCGGTGCTGCGCCGAGCTCAAGGGATCACTGCGGATAAGCGGATTGAGGCCGGCGCGCTTTGCCTTGATCATAGCAGCCGCCGGATCAGCGCCTCCGGTCAGCATTTAGAGCTTTGTCCGACCGAGTATCGCCTGCTCGCATTTTTTATGAGCCATCCTGAGCGCGCTTATTCTCGCGATCAGCTGCTTGATCAAGTTTGGGGCAGCACCGTTTATATTGAAGATCGCACCATTGATGTTTATATCAGGCGGCTGCGAAAGCTGCTTGAGCCTTACGGCTGCTCAAAAGCCATCCAAACCGTTCGCGGCATTGGCTATCGTTTTTCCATTCAAGACTAATCCATGCCAACAGAAAACCTCGACCCAGCCGCAAGCGCTTTGCAACCTGCCAATCCTGAACCAAAGGATGCTTTATTGCCCATGAGCGCGCCCGAAGCGCCCGATCATAATGCCAACTTTCAAGCGCCGTCGGTTTGGGCGGATGCGCGCATTTTTATGCTATGGCTTGTGGTTGCGGTAGTTGTTGGTGCTTATAGTCACTATTGGGGGCTGGGATTTTTTGTTGCCTTTATTGGCTATGGGCTTTGGCGGCTGTATCACACTCAGCGCTTTTTGGCTTGGATTGCCGAGCCTACCAACAACCCGCCGCCTGACATGGCAGGAACGCTTGGCGCGGTGGCAACCCACCTTTATGAGCGGCGCAAACAAGAACGGCAAGCGCAATTGCAACTTTTGGGATTGAGTAAAAAAATCAGGAGCTCCTTGTTGTCTTTACAAAATGCTGTGATTTTGCTCAACGACCACGATGGGGTTGAATGGTGGAACCAAGCCGCCGAAAAGCTATTATCGCTCACCTCTGCCGATAAAAATAACAGCATTTTAAACCTGATTCCGGTGAGCGAGTTTCATCATTATTACAAAACCGCAGCAACGCCTAACAACGGCATTCATTTGGTATTTTGGCAAAATCCCAACCGTTATTTGAAATGTGAAGTCACCCATTTTGGCAGTGAAAAGCTGCTCATGATTTATGATGTCACGCGCTTGCAGCATTTAGAGCACATGCGCCGCGACTTTGTTGCCAATGTCTCGCACGAGCTGCGAACGCCGCTGACCGTTTTAATGGGTTATTTGGAAACCTTTTCTGACCAGCCGGATATCGCGCCAAACTGGCGCCGCGGCTTTGAATTGATGACCCAGCAAACCGTTCGCATGAATAACATCGTGAACGATTTGCTGCTGCTCTCACGCCTTGAAAATGACGAAGCGCCCGACCAAACTTGCATCGATATGCCTGCGCTCATCACCCAAATTTTTGAAGAAGCTAAAACGTATAACAAAGACTTTGGTCATAAGATTAGCCTTGATATCCAAAGCCAGCAGCATATTTATGGCGCGGTGCATTATCTCACCAGCGCCCTGCAAAACTTGGTCGTCAACGCCATCAAATACACCCCAAAAGGTGGCAACATCATCATCACTTGGTGCGAAGGTACATCGGGAATGGAGTTCTTGGTGACCGATAATGGTATCGGAATTGCGCCCCAACATATCGAGCGCTTGACCGAGCGTTTTTACCGCGTCGATAGCGGTCGCAACCGTGATGCTGGCGGCACAGGGCTTGGTCTTGCCATCGTCAAACACGTCCTTTATCAGCATGATGCTCGGCTGCAAATTGATTCAATCGAGAATGAAGGCTCCATTTTCCGCATTGTTTTTGCCAATCGCCGCAATTGCTTTTAGCTTTTGCGCTCATTTTTTTAGATTTTCCCCATCAAATTTAGCTTTAGTCATCGCAATTTAAATCCTTACTTTCTTACTAAAAAGTTAAGAACAACATATCCATTACGCAGCAATAAACTGTGGTAACCAAGACCACTTTTAGCGTATGCTAAGATAAAGTTGCAATAACAGATCAGTGAAACAGTGATAAAAAATTAAGATAAAAAAGTAAGTTGATATGAAAACCAATGGGCTGAAAGTTTGAAGTTATTTGAGAGGGTCAAAACTAATCTAATAATCATAATAATGATGAGCCAAAAACAAATATTGAAGGAGATTTTATGCAAATGACCATTAATAACCACAATTATAACGTACTAACGGGTCGCGATATCGCTCATATTGAAGCGGCGATCGACAAATCCACACTTGAGATGCCACTGGTTGCCGTTTATTGCGGCTCACGACTTGGCAACGATGCCGTTTATGAGCAAGCCGCGCGCGAGCTTGGTCAAAAGCTTTCACAAAATGGCATGGGGCTGGTTTATGGCGGCGCAAGCATTGGTCTTATGGGCGCTGTTGCGGACGAGATCATCAAAGGCGGCGCGCAAGCCGTTGGGGTGATTCCAACCTTTATGCTCAAGCATGAAATCGCTCATGATGCCTTAACGCGGCTGCATTTGACCGACACCATGCACACGCGCAAAACCGTGATGGCAGAATACGCCGATGCGTTTATCACCTTACCGGGTGGTTTGGGAACGCTTGAGGAAATTATGGAAATCGCCACGTGGCGCCAGCTGTATCAGCATGAAAAGCCGATGATTATTTTAAATATTAATGGCTTTTATGATCGATTGGTTGAGCATTTGGCATTTACCGCTGAGCAAGGATTTATGAAAAAAGACGACCTTGAGCGCTTGGTGGTTTGTAACACCATTGATGAAGCCATTGATTTACTTCATGTGTTGGTCAAAATTGATGAGCCGGTGGATACCGATAAAATGGCAGGAAGCTAGCCATTTTAAAGTAATATTGCAATCAGGAAAAACAAAAAGGCGGCATCAATTCCGCCTCTTTTTTATTTATTTTTAGTTAAAATTTTCATCGGTCATCATATTGGCGTTAAGCTATTGAGCACCACCTCGCGGATACCATGATTGACCCGCGCCATTGATGCAGGAAAGCCGCGATCAATTGCCAAATCACGAGCCACGGCATCGATATGCGAGCCATCAAAATAAGCCAAATATTGCCATTCATGCTGCTGACGGCAGTGCTGATAGGGCGTCTCATCAACCATATTAAGCGCTGTCAGTTGACCGACAATCTCATCCGCCGCGATCAACGTTGAGGACGCTTTGACATTTTCGGCGCGAGCATAATGCAAGTTAGGGTAAAGGCTGACATCCGCAACCCGAAGCGTGTCATCAACCCCTGGAATTTGCTGAGCGCCAAACAGCGCATTTTGGGTCGTTCGGGCGCTATTAAAGGTTGGGACAAACTCCGCCACATATTCAATGGCTTGCTGAGCGCGGGATTGTAGCGCTGATTTGTCCCAGCCCTTATCAATATAATCGACGTATTTTTTAGGAAGCGGCGGCTGAGCGCTATCCTCACTTGAAGCGACCAAGCCATCATTAAATAAAGTGATAAATTTGCTCATGCCATGAATTTGAAAGTAGCCATCCGGATAGGGCGTTAACTGCGCCATGCCCTCAGGTGTCCCACGATCACCGTAAATGATAATTTCCGGGATTTGACCGCCTGCGTTGTCCCAATGGGTCACATAAGACGACTTAAACTCCACCATCCGCGTTACCGAAACGCCGACCAAATCATCAATGACGCCGGTTCGAAACCCTGCCGCATTGATTAAAAAATCGACTTCAACCGACTGAACTTGTTCATTTTGGCGTTGATAATCAATGCGCCATTTGCTCACATGATGATCCGCGTTGGTGCAGTTTTCACAATCAAGCGGGGCAACGTTGTTCACGATCGTGTTGGTCAATACATGAGCGTTAGGGTATTGCTCAAGCGCAAGCTTTGCCGATGCTGCTAATCGAAAAATATTCCAGCCGTATTCTTGAACGGCAATGAGTGGAAATTTGACCTTATTTAAGTCCAAATATTTGGCAACCGGAATCATCCAGTCATCAAGCGTTGAGGGCACTTCCACCTGAGGCAGTTTTGCCAACTCAAGCAAGCGCTCATGAGAATATAACTGATAATAATCGCTTGGCTCGCCCAAGGCTTTATTATTCACATCATGATCGACAAGGGCTTGATACGCCTTTTGCAACGTCTCAAGCCTTGGCAATAAATCTTCTGGCGCGCCCTCATCGCGGTTGGGAACGGCAAATACCGTTGGGCGAATATCGATGGTATAAGGATAAAGCCTGACAATATCAATGCACTGCTCAAGCAGCGCCACGCAGTCCTCATCAGGAATTTCGCGGTACAAGTTGCCGCCGGCATGCAAATGACACATCGGCGGACCGTCAATCAGTGACGCCTTTTGTTCAAATAAAAACGTCTCAACCCCAAGCGCTGCCAAACGAATGGCAATGGTCGACCCTGCCGTTCCCCCGCCTAAAATTCCCACTCGCGATGCGGTTTTGGCGTTATTGGCAACGCTGAGCCTTGATTGAGGCGTTGAAGCTTTGGCGTGATCTGATTTAGAAGTTTGGGTCAACGGGATCATTGGTTGGTTACTGTCCTTTGTTGGCAAGCTGATTTGATAATTCAGCCAGTAGGGCGCTCTCATTCTTATTATGATTTTAAAACGCGATCACCCTTTTGGGAGTTGGAATATCAAAAATTTGGCGTCAGTGATTAGATAAGGCTAGTTTACAAAAACTGCGCCACATTATCGCTATAGATACGTAAGTGGTTAGGTAAGTTTTGTCAATGAATGCTAAATTTCGATAACAGATAACATGCGACCATTTGTCAAATCAGAAGTTGGTTAAATCAAAATTAGAAAAGAAAATCTACCGCTAAATTTATATATAAAACTTTGTTTACCTTTAAAAGTAAGGATTCATCATAGTTCGTTATTTATTATGTAACTGAACAATAGTATTGTAGCGATAGCTTAACAGCATCTCCCGTTTTTAAAACAGCAATGATATAGTAAAAATCGCTAAAACGAGGACAAGCAAAACGAGGATAACTAAATTGCGATTGGTTTTTTAACATCAATTAAAAGATATAAAGCAGGTCAAGTTTACTTTTTATTACAATTGTTTTTTATTACAATTATAAGGATATTATTATGAAAAACACGATTTTACTTTCAGCATTGGTGGGTGTTTTAGCAGTATCGGGATGTTCAACGCTCAAAAACGTGGTTGGCGAGGACAATTCAGGGATGCATGAGGTTCACAGCACCACCTCAATGACCGCTCCTGTCACCAGTAAAAATGGCATGTTGGTCGATTCTAAAAACCATATGACCCTTTATACTTTTGATAAAGACTCAATGAACAAATCAGAATGCGGCTCGGCGTGTCTGACCCTTTGGCCGGCATTTTTAGCGCCAAGTAATGCCAAAGCGTCAGGGCAGTTTGCTGCCTTTAAACGCGAAGATGGCAAATACCAATGGGCAATGAATGGCAAACCGCTCTACTTTTATGCCAATGACAAAAACGCTGGCGATAAAAATGGCGACAATAAGCTTGATGTTTGGCACATTGTTCCAATTCGCTAAGATTTAGCGCTAAACATTTAGACTTAGCAAAAAAAAACAGCAACTTAGAGTGCTGTTTTTTATTTGATTTAACGATCACCCACTTTGCTTAAAAATCGCCGAGTGGCTTATTTTCCTGTTTTTTCGACCAATTCGCCATCGATTTGAATGGGTACTTTGGTGGTGATGCCATCAGCAAAGGCTTTCATTCCAAAAGCAGTGCGATCAATTATGCCCGTGGCACGAAAGCCAATGACCGGCTTTTTGGTCATCGGGCTGTTGGCAATTTTTTTCAAGGTCACATCAAGCGTTACTGGTTTGGTCACCCCAAGTAAAGTCAAATCGCCCGTAACTTTAGCTTGCTGTGGGTTATAAAAATTAACCTTGGTGGATTTAAAGGTCATCGTTGGGTATTTTTTAACGTTAAAAAACTCTTCTGAGCGCAAATGATTGTCGCGAGCTTCAAAAGCGGTGTTGATGCTACCCGTGTCAATGACAAAGTTCATCGACGTTTTATTGGGGGTTTTGATGTTGTAGTTAAGCGTTCCGCTAACTTTATCAAAATGCCCCATGGTGGTCGAAAATCCTAAATGCTCCACCGAAAAGCCCACGCGCGTGTGCGAGTTGTCAAGCTGCCATTGGGTGGGTAGCGCGGCATTGGCAGCGGTTGCCAGCAGTAAGCTTACGCCTGCTAAGGTGTTAAGAAAGGGTTTGCTCATTAATTTCATGATGGCATCCTTAAAAGTTTGAGGGAAAAAGACAGAATAATGAATTAATCGAATCATAAGTTAATGCTTGTTTTAACAACAATGCCTATTTAACAATATAGCGGTTAAAACAGCGGCAGTAAATTATCAAATTTATACTATAAATACTTAATAATGTCTGTTTATTTATGTGATATTCTTAACAATAGAGTTTTATCAGACGCAAATTTCTTGCAACTTTTTTCTAAAACCGTTAAAATCGCGATTTATTTTTCCCGCTGGGGAAGGCTAAGCGTGCATCAATGTGGTGGTGAGTGCCAAAATTGTTTGGTGACTTTTTTGCTAGATTGACAATGTCCTTAGTGCCTCAGTTTGAGCCAAGCTCACCGGACTTAAGAGAGTGTATTATGCGCAACGATATCCATCCTGATTACCACGACGTTTTATTTCACGACACCAACGCTGACGTTTACTTTTTGACTCGTTCAACGGTTAAAACCAAAGCCACTCGTGAATATGAAGGCAAAGAATACCCATATTATCCTCTTGATATCTCAAGCGCATCGCACCCATTTTACACCGGTGAGCAGCGTAAAGCATCAACCGAAGGTCGTGTGGCAAGCTTCAACAAACGCTTTGGCGCGTTTGGTAGCCGTAAGAAAAAAGCCGCTGAATAAGCTGGCTTTTACCTTATTGCTAAAAAAGCCGCTGAAATGTCAGTGGCTTTTTTTTGGCTAGATTTTTTTGGTTTTAGCCATACTTTTGAGACTGAATGCTTAAAACTATTGAATCAATTATCATCAACACTTGCTATCAAACTGGTTATTTTATTTCTTAATGTCATTAATACTTCATTTTTTTTAATTCTTTCGTCAAAGTCTTCTCGCCAAATCAAGAATTCAGAAAAGCTGCCGTTGCCTGAATTCATAAAGCTATAAGTGTTACCAATACTCTCAATAGTCGCTTTGGCATTTTCATGAATTTATTGTAGCCCTTACATGATGTCCAATTTTATTATGCAACTATAAGTTGTTATTATTGCCTTGTCTAATTAACAGCTATTAAGTTAAGTTCGCTTCTTCAGCTTAGTTTATTTAGGACAGGTAGCGAAGCATAAATCATTAGGAGTAAGTAAAATGATTTTAAAGGTAGACTTTTCACGAGAAGTTATTTGTATTGACGAACCTATTCCTTTCAAAGAAATTAGTGATATTCCTTGCTTGTGCAAAGTTCGAGGAGATAAATTCCTTGTAGAGTTCGTCACTACTCATACTAAAATAGAAGGTACATTAAAGAACTGGTCAATAAATGCTTTGAATGATAGAGCGCCATCTGGTGCAGGAGGGGAGTATACTTACTATCAATATGGGCTTATATCGATCAAATATATTGATAAAACAAACTATAAGGTTTTATCATTGAATTTATTCTTTAATGACCATGGTTGGCTTCCATTTATTGAAAATGAGGGATATGCAACTCCTAAACAATTTTGGGACGATGAACCAGAATGGTTGTTATGAGATCAATTAAAAATGTTGAGTCCAAGAAAGCTATATAGTAAATTCTAAACAAAACAGATACGCTTTTTTCGACGCCCTAGTATGAATTTTTCTCGCTCGCTGCTGCCAAGCTCACAGAGGCGGCAAAAAATTCATCCTAGCATCCCTATATTAGGTTTATACAAAATTCACTATATAATCAGCAAGCTGGCCTGCCCAAACGCCATAAGCTTTTGGACTTGGGTGAAAACCATCAGTTGCAAACATCGTGCTTAATGCTTGCTTATCAGTCAGCGTTGGCGCGAAATAATAGACGCCTTTTTTACTTTCGCAAATCTGCTGTAATTCAGTATCAAGTTGCTGAGCTTTATTTTCCAACAGCTGATTTAACGGTGATGGCAAGGCAGGCATGTCGCTCATTGGCGGTAAACTTGAAAAAATAATAAAGCGCGCGCCAAATTTGCGCTGACTTATGGCGATAATCTCAGCGATATTTTTTTGCCACTGAAGCTTGCTGATATTTTTGGTGACATCGTTCACGCCAATGCAAATGACCATCACCTCAACCGACTGCTTAGGCATAACAAACAACCGCTTAAGTAAATCAAAGCTACTGTCGCCCGATTTGGCATTAAGCGACCAATGGATGGCGCTATAATTGGTGGTGGCATGGTCAAAAAAAAGGGCTTGTAGATTGTTCGCTAAATTTTGCGCTAAGCCTTCAGTTTGCAACTCACAGCCCACGCCCGCCGCTGACGAATCACCGACAATCATAAGATTTAGCATTTGCACAGTTGGCAAGCTGCTATCAATAATAAGCGTTCCTTGCCGCTCGCCTTTGGGTTCAGGCAAGCGAAGGGCTGATTTTTTGACCTGCTTTGCTTGGTATAGATAAATGGGCGCAAGGGCGGTGTGTTTTAGCAGAGTCAAAGATTTTGCCATGATTAAATCCCAAGCAGTTTTTGAATAATGGCTAAATGGTCTTGAAATATTCTTTTTGAGTCAAGCTTAGCAAGCGGCAGCCAAAAAGCGCGTGCGGCATCATCACTGCCTTTGATTTTCGGTAAGCCTTTTTCTTTACTGGCTAATTCAAAATAAAACGCTTGGGTAATGACGCGACCAAGTGGTGAGCGGTCAGGGTCATCAAAGGTCAACTGGCGCTGATAAGCTTGCTTGAGCTCGTTTTTGGAGACCTCAATTTGCGTCTCCTCAATCAGCTCGCGAAGACAAGCGTCAATCAGCGCCTCGTTAGGATTGAGAAAACCACCCGGAAGCGCCCACTGACCCTTGCCTAAGTCGCCGCCGCGCTCAACAAGCAAGATATGACCCGACTGAACGACAACCGCGTCAACCGTTGCAAAAATTGGCGGGTAGGGCGCCGCTTGCCATTGGCTTTTGTAATCGGCAACAAAGTTTGCTTCATCATTTAGGGTTTTAAAGTCGTCGGTTGTTGCAAATTCTGTTAAAAACTTGCATGTGGAATCTGGGATTGGCTCATTGTTTAAGTCATCGATAGATTTTTGACCCAACAAATACGCTTTGCGAAGTGGGGTTGCTGATAGGTTTTGGTAGTTGGCAACCGACTCTGCGCCCCAATGCGGAAACAGCGCCAAATAATACGAGGAGCGGTCTTTTAAATAGCCAATGATGCCGATATTGTTGTTTAAATCCTCAGTGACGCTCAGCACTGTCGTTTGGACGTTTTTTAGCCAGCGCGTGTCGTTATAAAGCGCGTCAGCTAAGGGTACGCAATGAATGCGCTTGACGTCTGTTTCTGAATACGCGCCCAAAATCATTTGCTCACGCTCGCAAGTGGTAAACGGATTGCGAAAGCTTCGCGGCTCGTTTGCTGATCCGATGAGTACGATCACCTCATCAGCCTTTTCAAGCGCCGCATCAATGACCGCTTTGTGACCCAAATGAAATGGCTGAAAGCGCCCAATAAAGACCAAATAGCGGTAAGGTTTTGCAGACATTTTGCTGGATTTGGTCATGGCATGATCCTTTTTATTGGGCTGTTATTATTTTTAAAGCGCTTGGCGGCGGCAAGTTTTCTGTCATTTTTGCAATTGCGTAACTGCTTAGCGCGGTGTTAATAAGAACGCGTTAGTTAAATTCACAGTAGCAAGGTCGGAATTGTATCTTGATTGCGCAAAAATAGCCCTTATAATATTGATAAAGAAAGTAAGCGCAATTTGCTTACTTTACCCTTATTTTGCTTGATAACGCAGCTGTTGGCTGTCAGTTATCAATGAATTACCAAGGATTCAAAATGACCGACCATGCCCAACCTGACGACGCGGTTTCTGCGCTTGATTTAGAGCAAAGCGACATTAAAAGCAACATCACCATCACCGAATCGGCGCAAGGCTATCTTGCCGATCTGCTCGCCAAGCAAAATACCGATGGTATTGGCGTTCGTATTTTTGTTGAAAACGCTGGAACACCGCGAGCTGAGTGCTGCATGGCGTACAATCAGCCAGGCGAGGAAGATACTGCCGATTTGCGCTTGGATTATGATCACTTTTCAGCGTTTATTGACGCGCCCTCGGTGCCGTATTTGGAAGATGCGGTGATTGATTATAACAAAGACCGCTTTGGGGGTCAGCTGACCTTTCGCGCGCCCAATTCTAAAGTGCCAAAAGTCGGCGCGGACGCCAGCGTTGAGGAGCGCATCAATTATGTGCTGCAATCGGAAATCAATCCAAACTTGGCGGCTCATGGCGGGATGGTCGAGCTGTTAGAGCTGATTGAAGAGGACGGCATTGGGCTGACGGCGGTGCTTAAATTTGGCGGCGGCTGTCAAGGCTGCTCGGCGGTCGATATGACGCTTCGTCAAGGTGTTGAGGTACAATTAAAACAGCAAATTCCTGAGTTGACCCAAGTGGTTGATGAAACCGATCACACACGGACGGAAAACGCGTATTATAAATAAGCTATAACTGAGCGTTGGTCAATAAGCGTTAGTTTGATTTGGCATAAAATCGGCATTGAATAGCGGTTTTAATCATAAAGAAGCTGGGGTATGATAACTTCAGCTTTTTTTTATAACAAAATTTTAACTGCATACTATCAATCATTTTTTAAGGACAACATAATGAGTAACGGACAACCTGACAACCCAGCCCAAATGCAGCATTTAGAAACGCTTGCCATCCACGCGGGCTACACGCCGGAAGTCACCACCAAAGCCGTTGCTGTGCCCATTTATCACACCAGCTCGTATGCGTTTGATAACACTCAGCATGGCGCAGATTTGTTTGATTTAAAGGTTCAAGGCAACATTTATACCCGAATTATGAACCCAACCAATGCAGTACTTGAGGAGCGCGTGGCAGCGCTTGAAGGCGGCATTGGCGCGCTTGCCGTTGCTTCCGGAATGGCGGCAATCACCTATACCATCCAAACCATTTGCGAGGCGGGCGACAATATCGTTGCCGTATCAACGCTTTATGGTGGCACGTATAATTTATTTGCCCATGCATTGCCGCGACAAGGCATTGAGGTGCGCTTTTTTGATTATCAAAATCCTGAAGCCATCCGCGATTTGATCGATGATAAGACCAAGCTGATATTTGCCGAAAGTATCGGCAACCCGCTTGGTAATATCATTGATATTCAAGCGCTAAGCAATATTGCTCATGAGTTTGGCGTTCCGGTGGTGATTGATAATACGGTAGCGACGCCTGCGCTTTGCCGACCGTTTGACTTTGGCGCGGACATCGTGGTTCACTCGCTGACCAAATATATGAGCGGAACGGGGACGTCAATTGGTGGCGCGATTGTAGACAGTGGTAACTTTGCTTGGGGCAATTATCCGGAGCGATTTGCGCTGCTAAATACGCCGGATGCCAGTTATCATGGGGTAAATTTTGTCAAAGATATTGGCGCGGCAGCATTCATTGCTCGCGCTCGCGTTGCGCCTTTGCGAAATATGGGCGCCGCACTGAGTCCATTAAACGCCTTTAGCATTTTACAAGGGATTGAAACGTTAAGCCTGCGAATGGAGCGCCACGTTGAAAACGCGCAAGCGGTTGCCGAATATTTAAAAGGTCATGACAAAGTGGCTTGGGTGAAATACGCCGGACTTCCCGATCATCCAGACTTTGAGCTTGCGCAAAAATATATGAAAGGCACGCCGTCTGCGATTTTAACGTTTGGTGTTAAAAGCAGCGGTGAGGGCAGTGGTCGCGAAGCAGGTGGTCGCTTTATTGATGCGCTCAAATTGATCACCCGCTTGGTGAATATTGGTGATGCCAAATCGTTGGCTTGTCATCCGGCAACGACGACGCACCGTCAGCTCAATGGTCAAGAGCTTGAGCAGGCAGGGGTCAGCGAAGATATGGTTCGCTTGTCGATTGGCATTGAACATATTGATGATATCAAAGCTGATTTGGAGCAAGCGCTCGCCGCTGCTTAACTTTGCTTTATCAAGCTCATAGTAAAAAAACCCATCATGGCGATGGGTTTTTTTATTGTTTTTATAAAGGATTAAAAAGCAGTTTTAAAGCTGATCTAAAAGTCGTTAAGCGACCAAAACACGGCGCGAAATGTCTTGATAGTCGCTTGAGTCAAGTCGGGGACCAAATTGCCCAATCACTTGTGCAGCAACTTCGCTGGCAAGGCGACCGCATTCATGAAGGCTGTAATGCTGTGATAAGCCGAATAAAAAGGCGCCAGCATAATTGTCGCCTGCGCCGTTGGTATCGATGACATGATTAACGACAGGTGTTGGAATGTCAAAAAAGTTGGGTTCAAGGTCTGCATTTTGAGCCGATTTTTGCGCAATCAATGCGCCATTTGCGCCATCAGTGATAACGGCAATATTGCAATACTCAAGCAGCGCGCTTGCGGCAGCTTTGAGCGGCTGTTCATTGGTAAATAATCGCGCTTCTTCGCTGTTGCAAAAAATCACTTCAACGGTATTGCCAAGCATATTGAGCAGTCCGTCTTTGGCAAACTTGACTACCGCAGGGTCAGCAAAGCTGAGCGCAATTTTGGTGCCGTGAAGCCCTGCTTGCTGACGAAGCTGCGTCATGGCAGGTTGGATGCTTTCAGACATTGCCAAATAGCCCTCCAAATATAGCCAGTCCGCTTGGATAAGCGCGTCAAAGTCCACATTATCCGCGCCAATCTCGCTTGAGGTGCCAAGATAGGTTTGCATCGTGCGCTCGCCGTCATTGGTGACCGCCACCACGCAAGAGCCAGTCACGCCGCCTTGATGAATGGATTTTTCGGAAGTGGCAACGCCGGCTTGGTTTAAATCATTGAGATAAAACTGACCTTGAGCGTCATCGCCAACGCGGCAAGCATAAAACGGCTTTCCGCCCAAGCTTGCAAAGGCAAACATGGTATTTGCCGCCGAACCGCCGCCCGCTTGCTTAGATGGCGCGATATTGGCGAGTTGAAAATACGCCAAAAGCTGTTGCTGCTCCTCAAAATTGGCAAGGGTCATGTTGCCGCGCGTCAGTTCAGTTTCCTCAAGTTCAGCATCGCTTAACACAAACTCATGGTCCACTAACGCATTGCCAATCGCCATCACATCAAACATGACCGTCTCCTAAAATAAGTGAAATAAAAGTTAAATTAAAATAAATACGTTACAAGTTTTGGTCTTTTTCTTGTAGCTCAAGCAAGCGCTGATACAAGCTGTTTTTTTTCATTCCAGTCATATCGGCGGCAAGGGCAGCGGCTTTTTTTACGCTTAAATCTTGAAGCAATCTGATCAGCAGCTTATCGACACTGTCCGCGTTATCGTCTTCTTGCTGAGCGCCGCTCACCACCAGCACAATTTCGCCGCGCTGTTGATTGTTATCATTTTTTACAAACTCAAGTAGCGCTTTGAGCGTTGATTTATGAACGGTTTCAAAAGTTTTGGTCAACTCACGGCAAAAAGTAATCGGGCGAGCCTCGCCAAAAACGCTTGCTAAATCCTCAAGGCTTGCCACGATTCGGTGCGGCGCTTCATAAAAAATGAGCGTTTCAGTTCGAGATTTAAGCGCTTCTAACTGCTTTTGTCTGCCATGCGCTTTTGCCGGTAAAAAACCAATAAAGCTAAAACGGTCAGAGGGCAATCCTGCCACTGACAGCGCGGCAATCGCGGCTGACGCGCCAACAATTGGTGATACGGTCACACCTGCTGCGTGAGCTGCTTGAACCAACTGAAATCCAGGATCGCTGACAAGAGGCGTTCCGGCATCACTAATCAGCGCCACCGAATGACCATTTTGAATCATTTCAATCAGCTTGGGCGTTTGCACGGCGCTGTTGTGCTCATGATACGCCCAAAGTTTTTGATGGGCGCTTCCTGTCTCGTCTGCCAATTGTTTGGTGGCGATATTAAAATGATCAAGCAGCTTTTTTGAGGTTCGCGTGTCCTCGCAAGCAATGATAGCGACCTCTTTTAGCACGCTTATAGCGCGCGGCGTCATATCCTGCAAGTTGCCAATTGGGGTGGCGACAATATACAGCCGAGCTTGAGCGCTTGCTGCGTTATCCAAATCATTGCTTGCCATAATTTTCACCATTTGCTGCGTGGATTAAAATCGCACTCAAATCCGAACAGTTTACCATGATATGCTATGATAAAAAGAATTTGCGGACAATATGATGAAAGCTTCTCAGCCTAAACCACCTTTTTCATCAACAACGCCACTAACAAAAAAGCCAATGTCAAAAAAGCCGACGTTAAAAAAGCCATTGATGCTTACTAGCCCGTCACAACAATCGGGGGCGGCATTTGAAGCCCTTGCTTGCCAGTTTTTACAAGATCATGGCTTGACGCTGATTGCGCAAAACTGGCAGCAACATAAAGTGGGCGAAATTGACCTCATCATGATGGCACAACGTGATAATGATGACTTGGCAACGCTAGTGTTTATTGAAGTTCGCAAACGCCGAGCCTCAAATTTTGGTAATGCCGCCATGAGCGTCAGCTTCGCTAAACAAAAAAAGCTTATTAAAACGGCGCAGTATTTTTTACAGCAGCATCCTAAGTTTGCCGATTGCGATTGCCGATTTGATGTGGTGACATTTGATGGTCAAAGTTTAACGCCCGATTGGATGATCGGCGCATTTTTGGCAGAAGCTTGGTAAAAATAAGCGCCAAGCTTTAAGATTAGGGGTTGAAAAGCTTGAATAGTTTGAAATTTAACGACATTAGTTTTTTAATTTGACCTTTGTTGGTGGTTAAGACAGTTACCAACAAGTTAACGTTACCAAAATGCTAACCCAATTTGGCAAAAATTAAGTAAAGTAAGCGCCACGATTGCCGCCTATTTTTAAGACTTTGCCTGAGCTATCATGAGGTATCCCATGACCCAGAACCTTTCTTTTTTTCGCCACAGCGCTTTAAATTCTCGCCGCGTGCTGGTGGGAGCTTTAATTGCAAGCACCCTTCTTGCCAGCGGTTGTGCGACCAATTATTTGACCAACAGCACCAAAGGCACTTATGGTGTTCCGGCAACGGAGCGCACCATCCCACAGCGCTTGCTTGATCGCAGCATCGAGCACACCGCCAAAGTTAACATTTATGGTCTTGAGCAAAACTTGCAGCAAAGCAGCCGAATGAGTATTGACAGCTTTAATAGCGAAGTGCTGCTTTCAGGGGAAGTGCCCACTGAGGCGCTCAAAGACCAAATCGGCAAAGTGGTTGCCTCCATGCCGGACGTTCGCCGCGTTTATAATGAGCTAAAAGTCGGCGTGGCTCGCGGCGCTAGTGCCACGGTTCATGATGGTTATATCAGCTCCAAAATTATGACCAAAGTTGCTGCGGGTAATGCCATGAAATCCTCGCAAATCAAAGTCGTGACCAATGATGGCGTGGTTTACATTATGGGGCGATTAACCCCCACTCAGCAAAGCCAATTGATTGATTTGGCAAACAAAACCGCTGGGGTGATCGAGCTTGTACTCATGACCACGTTGGTCGATGATTCTGGAATGCCTGTCAATGACAATGACATTATGTCTGAAAGTAAAAGCGCGCTATCAAACGCGCCGGCTCCCGTGGTCAATTCGCAAACGGACTATCAACAAGTGCCTGAAGGCTCAAGCCCAACGCCGGTGATTGTCATTGATGAGGCAGATTTTGCGCAATAATTTTTTAGCAATAACTTTTTTAGCGGCTATCGCGATAAAGATTGCCTAAAAAACCATAACACGATTTGCCTAGAAATTGCTGACGCTCGTTTTACAATAGAGTGCTAAAACAGCGAATAACAAGGCGGATCGTCATGGAAAAGACAAAAATTAGCAGCGCTGAGCGGAATATCACCACTTGGGCAGAGTATTCAGATCGTGACCTGATTTCTGAGCTAAAACAAACGCTTCCGCAACAAGGATCAGCCCTAAGTAAGGCGGCGCGATTTGGAATTGCCATGGCAGTGTTGGTTGGCATGACGACATGGGTTACGCAAGAAGCCAAAGCGTTTTCGGCGCTAAATGCAGTCAATCGCATCAGCTCGTCAGGCGGCGTTAGCGTTCAAAAGGACATCCTGTATGGGGATGAGCCGCTGCAAGATTTGGACTTATATTTTCCAAAACCATTGACCGATCAGCTCAACCACCAATCGGCAATAACCACCACGTACCCTTTGGTGATCTTTGTTCACGGTGGCTCTTGGAAAAATGGCAGTAAAGACGATTATGCGTTTGTGGGTCAAAGCCTTGCCAAAGCCGGTTATGTCACGGCGGTCATCAATTATAGAAAAGCGCCTGAGCACGTTTATCCTGATTATGTGAACGATACGGCAAAAGCCATTGCTTGGAGCTATCATAACGCCCCAAGCTTTTTTGCCAATCCTAACAAAATGGCGGTGATGGGGCACTCAGCGGGCGCGTTTAATATGATGGCCGCGGTGTCTAACGCTGATTTTTTAGCGCCATTTGGCATGAAACCTAGCGACATCAAAGCGGTCATTGGCATTGCAGGACCTTACAGTTACGATTTTCGTCGTTATGGCAGTAGCGATGCGTTTCCTAAGGACGCTGATCCCAATAAAATTATGCCCAATCATTTGATTAAAGGGGATCAGCCCGCGTATTTATTATTAACCGCTGAAAAAGATACCGTGGTTCACGATTCAAATACCCTAATTATGACCGAAGCGCTCAAAGCTCATGGCGCTCAGGTGATAACAGGCGAAATCAAAGGCGCAAGTCATGCCACGAGCATCGGTGCGATGGCAACGCCGCTTCAATGGCTCAATAACGTTCGCGCTCAAGTTCTTGATTATTTGGCAGCAACGTTGTAAAAATTGCCAAGTTATGAGCAAGATTGACCTACTGAAAAGGCATCAATCTTGCTATAATGGCGCTATTTTATGCCAAGCCGTCACGCCTTGCTTCAGTTTATGGCTAAGGTTCGGCTCAGCCCTTATTTTTGATAGGATAATTTATGAACGCTGATGATTTGATTGCGTTTTTGCAGCAGCATTTTCCAGACGCTTTTATTCAAGCTGCCAACCAAGGCAATAAGTTTGACGTTCGCGTGGTCGATGCAAGCTTTGAAGGTAAGCGCTTAGTCGCCCGCCAACAAGTAATTTATGCGCTGGTCAATGACAAAATCGCCAGCGGTGATATTCATGCGCTTAATATTCAAGCGTTAACGCCTGCGGAGTGGGAAACTCAAAAGCCGCGCTAAGCTGTGATTTTTTATGGTTGTTCGGGGATATTTTCCGCCCTTTTTTTCGCCCAATTTTTAAGCTAGGTTGTCACACTTTATGGATCAATTTTTAATCACCGGTAGCAGCCGCATTGCTGGGGAAGTTACCATTTCAGGGGCGAAAAATGCCGCGTTGCCATTGCTTGCTGCGATGATTCTTGCCAAAACGCCCATTACGCTACAAAATGTGCCGTCTTTGCAAGATGTTCAAACGCTGGTTAAGCTTATCGCTGGCATGGGCATTGACATTCAAAAAGATGGTTCAGTGGTCACTTGTGACACCAAGAATATAAACAGCTTTTACGCGCCTTATGATTTGGTCAAAACCATGCGCGCCTCTATTTTGGTGCTAGGACCCTTGCTTGCCCGATTTGGCGAAGCTGAAGTGTCCTTACCAGGCGGCTGCGCAATTGGTTCGCGACCCGTCGATCAGCATTTAAAAGCGTTTGAAGCCATGGGCGCGACCATTGTGGTTGAAAATGGCTACGTAAAAGCGCAAGCGCCAAAAGGCGGCAAATTGATTGGTTGCAATTTTTCGTTTGATATGGTCACCGTTGGCGGTACCGAAAACGTGATTATGGCGGCAGCACTGGCAAAAGGCACGACCGTTCTTGGTAACTGTGCTTTAGAGCCTGAAGTGGTTGATTTGGCAAATATGCTCGTTAAAATGGGCGCGCGCATTAGCGGAATTGGCACAGCAACCATGACCATCGAAGGCGTTGATGAGCTTTACGGCTGTGAGTATTCTGTCGTTCCTGATCGTATCGAAACCGGTTCTTATTTGGCAGGCGCTTTAATGACGCGCGGCGATGTTCTGACCAAAAATACTAAAGCGGAACTCTTAATTCCTGTTCTTGAAAAATTTGAAGCGATGGGCGCCACCATTACTACTGGCGATGATTGGATTCGCGCGCAAATGACCGCTCGACCAAAACCTGTCGATATCCGAACTCAGCCGCATCCAGGATTTCCAACGGACATGCAAGCTCAGTTGATGGCGGTTTGCTGCTTGGCAGATGGTACGAGCACCATCATCGAAAATATCTTTGAAAATCGCTATATGCACGTGCCAGAGCTAAAGCGTTTGGGCGCGGATATTAAGATTGATGGTCATACCGCAGTAGTCACCGGTATTGAGCAATTTACCGCAGCGCCTGTGATGGCAACGGATTTGCGCGCTTCAATGTCGCTTGTCATGGCAGCCGCCGCAGCGGAAGGCGAAAGCCTGATTGATCGCATTTATCATATCGATCGCGGTTATGAAGACGTTGAAAACAAACTGCGAGCGCTTGGGGTGACCATTGAGCGCATCAATTCAAAAGACGTTTAACCACCCATCAGCCAAGAGTTAACTGCTTGGCTGAATGCTTATTTTTTTGCTAACTTTTTCACGAACCACCCCGTGACATGGATTTTATGATGACCCAGACGCCAACGCTGCAACCTGCCCCTGTCGATAACGCCGCCGATTCGCAATTTGACGGTTTAACGCTCGCGCTGTCTAAAGGTCGCATTTTAGATGAAACCATGCCGTTATTAAAAGCTGCGGGAATTGAGCTGTTAGAAGACCCCGCAGCCTCGCGAAAGCTCATTTTTCCAACAACCAACCCAAACGTTCGCGTGCTTATCTTGCGGGCAAGTGATGTTCCGACTTACGTTGAGCACGGCGCGGCGGATTTTGGCGTTGCCGGAAAAGATGTCTTGCTTGAGCATGGGGCAAGCCATGTTTACGAATTGCTTGATTTGCAAATTGCCCAGTGCAAATTGATGACCGCAGGAATCAAAGACGCCGTTTTGCCCAAGCGCCGACTTCGCGTTGCTACTAAATACGTCAACGTTGCCCGAGCTTATTTTGCCAGTCAAGCTCAGCAGGTCGATATCATTAAGCTTTATGGCTCAATGGAGCTTGCGCCACTCGTCGGTCTTGGTGATTTGATCGTCGATGTGGTAGATACCGGAAATACTTTGCGCGCCAATGGCTTGGAGCCGCTTGAGCACATTTGCGACATCTCCTCAAGGCTCATTGTCAATCAGGTCAGCTTTAAGCGCAAATTTGCCTTACTTGAGCCGATTTTAGACAGCTTTAAAGTCAGTATTGCCGATAACGCTATAAAAAATTGAAGAAATTTAAAAAACTTCATTTTAAAAAATGAATGCTAAGCGTAGCAGTAAAGTTTTTTAGTTGTGCTAAACTCAATCAACGTGACTTTTTTACCTCCTTGAACTGTTTATAACAAAGGATGATTCATGCGTAAGCTCAACTCCCAAGATGCCGATTTTGAGCAGCAATTAAGCCAGCTGCTTGCTTTTGAGACGGTCAATGACGCCGAACTATTAAGTGTCGTTGACGATATCATTGCGCAAGTTCGCCATCATGGCGATGACAAAGTGCTTGAGTTGACGCAAAAATTTGATGAGCATCCTGCTAAAACCATCAGTGATTTGGACATTGCAAAAGACAAGCTTAAAGCGGCGTTTGATGGTTTAGATAGCGAGGTAAAATCGGCATTAACCACCGCTGCCGATCGCGTTAAGCAGTTTCACGAACGTCAAGCTCAGTCGTCTTGGCAATATGAAGATGATCTTGGCAATATCTTAGGTCAAAAAGTCACCCCGCTTGATCGGGTTGGTATTTATGTTCCGGGCGGCTTGGCATCTTATCCATCGTCCGTGCTCATGAACGCGATTCCAGCAAAGGTCGCAGGCGTCAAAGAAATTATCATGGTCGTTCCTGCCCCAAAAGGCGTGTTAAATCCACTCGTTTTAGCTGCCGCTCACTTATCAGGCGTTGATCGCGTTATCACCATTGGCGGCGCTCAAGCCGTTGCTGCCTTAGCTTACGGCACCAAAACCATCCCGCAAGTGGATAAAATCACTGGTCCTGGCAACAAATTTGTTGCGGCTGCCAAACGCGCCGTTTTTGGTCAAGTGGGCATCGATATGATTGCAGGACCTTCAGAAGTTTTGGTTTACGCTGAAGGTGAACCAGCAGATCGCGCCGACTGGCTGGCGATGGATTTACTTTCCCAAGCTGAGCATGACCGCGTGGCGCAAGCCATTTTTGTGACCACAAGCGCCGAGCAATTAAAAAACGTTGAAATCGAAATTGAAAAAGCATTAAACGAGTTGCCAAAGTCAGACATCGCCCGTGATGCGTTGCAAAATCGGGGTGCACTTATTTTAGTTAAAGATCGCGCTGAGGGACTTCGCGTGATTAACCAAGTTGCCCCTGAGCATTTAGAATTGTCCGTTGATGACCCAAATAGCCTGATTGATGATATTCGTCACGCTGGCGCGATTTTTATGGGACGGCACACCCCTGAAGCTATTGGTGATTACTGCGCAGGACCTAATCACGTGTTGCCAACCTCAGGAACAGCGCGCTTTTCTTCACCGCTTGGCGTTTATGATTTTCAGAAAAAATCCTCGCTGATTTATTGCAGTCAATCCGGCTGCAAACCGTTAGCAAAAACAGCGGATGTTTTAGCCCAAAATGAAGACTTGGACGCTCACGCCAGATCAGCGCGCTACCGCTATCAAGATTAAAAAGACGCCAAACTTGGGCTTTTATTAGGACACCTCATGAACACTTCCGGCATTGATACGAGACTTTGGTCAAAAAAAGCGCAAACGCTGTCGCCTTATATCCCCGGTGAGCAGCCAAAACACGACAATTTGTGCAAACTCAATACTAATGAAAATCCATTTCCGCCTTCACCAAAGGTGAGCGAGGCGATTAGCTCGGTGATTAACCACCAAGCCGATTTGTTAAAGCTGTATCCGGCACCGGAATCGGACGAGCTTCGTCAAGCGTTGGCTGACTTTTATCATTTAAACCGCAACCAAGTCTTTGTGGGAAATGGCTCTGATGAAGTATTAGCATTGGTATTTGCCAGCTTCTTTTTAAAGGAGTTGCCACTATTAGCTCCTGATATCAGCTATAGCTTTTATCCGGTTTATGCGCAAACATTTGGCGTGGAGTTGCAGCAAATTGCGTTAAGCGATGACTTTAGCATCAATCCTGACGACTATCAGCAGCCTTGCGGCGGTATTATTATTGCCAATCCGAACGCCCCAACCGGAATGCTCATGCCATTATCAGCAATCCAAAAGCTTGCCCGTCAGCACCCGAATAGCGTCATTGTCATTGATGAAGCTTATATCGATTTTGCTCAAGATGGCGATCATGCGGTATCAGCGGTCAGCTTGATTAACGAATTTGATAATATTTTAGTCACGCAAACGTTTTCAAAATCGCGATCGCTTGCAGGACTTCGCGTTGGTATGGCGTTTGGTAATCCGTCGTTAATTGAAGCGCTCACCCGAATGAAAAACAGCTTTAATAGCTATCCGCTCGATAAACTAGCGCAAGCTGGGGCAACGGCAAGCGTTCTTGATCGTGATTATTTTGAGAATATTTGCAGCCAAGTGATTGAGCTTCGCGAAGCGTTAACGCGTAATTTAACTTCGCTTGGCTTTGAAGTTTTACCGTCGCAAGCAAACTTTGTGTTTGCCAAACCAAATAAGATGTCAGCCCTAGAGGTGGCTTCAAGGCTTCGCGATCAAGGCATCATCGTTCGCCATTTTAAGCAGCCGCGAATTGAGGATTATTTACGAATTACCGTGGGAACTGCCGAGCAAAATCAGCGATTGGTTGAGGCGTTAACTGAATTGGTTTAATTTTACAAATGATAATAAAAAAGCTTACTGTGACGGTAAGCTTTTTTTATAAAAGTATTATTTTAAACGGCATCGCTTTAAACTATCTTGGCAGACTAGTTTGACTGGCTAAGCACAGCAAGTACATTGCCAACTTTGTCCAAACATTCTTGGTATTCATCGTCACAATTTGACGCCACAGTAATGCCACCGCCTGCCCAAACGCTGATTTGTTTTTGACCGTCGTTATTAACGCTTGCTTGTAAGGTTCGAATCAACACGTTCCATTGACCGCTGCCATCAAAGTTCATAAATCCCATCGTTCCGCAATATGCCCCGCGAGCCTCACTTTCAAGGCTTGAGATAATTTCAACGGCGCGTTTTTTGGGCGTTCCGGTGATTGACCCTGCAGGCAAACTGCCAAACAAAACGCTCAACGGATGAACGTCCGACTTTAAAGTGGCGGTGATGGTGCTGACCAGATGATGAACGTTGCTAAAGCTTTCAATGGCAAACAGTTTGGGCACTTTTACGCTGCCAATTTGCGCGTATTTTCCCAAATCATTGCGCAGCAAATCGACAATCATCACATTTTCGCTGCGGTCTTTTTCGCTGTCTTGAAGCTTTGCCTTTAATTGCTCATCCTGAACGGCATTCCGACCGCGTGGCTGAGTGCCTTTAATGGGTTTGGTAGTAATGGTTAAGTGATGATTATTTCGATTAAAGGTAAAAAACAATTCAGGGGAACAGCTTAATAACTCAAATCCCAAATTATTTTTATACTGATTTTCTAAAGAACCATTTTGAAAATAGGGCAGGGCTAAATAGCCGGCAAAAGGCGCTTGGGTTTTAGCGTCCAGCATCGGCAGATAATCAATCAACGGCGTAGACTCAAAAAGCGGCTTACTTTGCCAAGCTTGGGTGAGATTGATTTGGTAGCAATCGCCATTTAACAAATAATCTTGCGTTTGTTTAAACGCCATTTGATAATCGGCAATTTGCCAAGCTGCTTGTAAATTTAGCGGTAACGGTTGATTTGTGGTCGTTAAATTTGATGCTATTTTCTCATTAAAAGCATTTAGATAGCCAATCAGTTTGGTAATATTAAAATCTTTTGACCATTCAGATTTGGGCTGATGGATAACTAACTGCCAAAGCTTTTCATCATTTTTTTGCAAAGGTTTAAGATAAATATCGTAATGACCTAAAAACGCGCAAGGTTGATTTTTGGCTTGTTGAATAGGCGCAGTTGGGCTAAGTTCATTTGCGGCAATATCATAACCAATAAATCCCATCAAGCCGTGATGATACTTTAAGTTATTATTGATTTCATAAGCTTGATTTGGTTGTTTAAATTTATCCGCGTAATCAATTAGTAATTGCTGCCAAGCCTCATAAGTTATTTGTGAGGTTTGAGGCGTTGGCGAATTATCACGGCAAATCGTATTAAGATAATAAAGTGCTTTGCCGTCACCAGTTTTTTGGCTAGAAAAATATAGCGACCAGCTCACTTTTGGCAATATTCCAATCACTGGCGCGCCATCATTATTCAGCCAAAGCATCTGCCAAGGTAAGCGGCTATCTTGAGCGCTTAAAAACTTTTGCAGCTGAGTCACCAGTGCCGCTGTCGTTAAATTGCCAAACGACCAACAAAACTTCGATGAAAAATCAGCCGCCAAGGTGGCAGCTGAGGTTGAATTTAATGGTTTATTCATAAAAAGCAGTTCATAAAGACTTAATTTTAACAGGTTATTCAGCAAACTTTTTGATGATTAAAGTCGCGTTCGTGCCGCCAAAGCCAAAGCTGTTGCTCATGATGCTATCAAGTTCAACATCGCGTTTTTCGGCAACGATATCAAAGTCTTGAGCATCCTCATCAAGGTTTTCAAGATTGATGTTCGGCGCGATAAAGTCGTTTTGTAGCATAAGCAAGCAGTAAATCAGCTCTTGAGCGCCGACTGCGCCTAAACTGTGACCCGTCATTGATTTGGTTGAGCTGATGGGCGGCACGTTTTTGGCATCACCACCAAAGACTTTAGCAATCGCGCCAAGCTCGGTAATGTCGCCAAGCGGCGTGCTGGTGCCGTGAGAGTTAATATAATCAACCGAGTCAAGTCCGGCTTGGCTTAAAGCTTGCTGCATACAGCGAACCGCGCCTTCACCGCTTGGGGCAACCATTTCAGCGCCATCCGAGCTTGCGCCGTAACCGACGATTTCGGCTAAAATGTTGGCGCCGCGAGCTTTGGCATGATCCAAGCTTTCGATCACCACCATCGCGCCGCCGCCTGCAATCACAAAGCCATCGCGGTCTTTGTCATAAGGTCGCGACGCTTTGGTTGGTGTGTCGTTGTACTGGGTGCTCATCGCGCCCATGGCATCAAACATACAAGACTGCGTCCAGTCCTCAGCTTCACTGCCACCAGCTAGCACCACATCGGCTTTACCCAGCTGAATGAGCTCTGCGGCGTGACCAATGCAATGCGTTGAGGTGGCGCAAGCGGACGAAATTGAATACGAAATCCCTTGAATCTTAAGCCCTGTGGCAAGCGCGGCTGACACCGAGCTGCTCATCGTTTTTGGCACTGCCATCGCGCCCACACCGCGAAGCCCTTTATCTTTCATCGCATCTACGGCATTGGTCACATCAGAAGTTGACGCGCCGCCAGATCCTGCGACCAACGCCACGCGCGGATTGCAGTTAATGGTGTCAAGACTTAGCCCTGATTGCTCAATCGCCGCCAAAGCGCTGACATAAGCGTAAAGGCTGGCGTCACTAAAAAAGCGCTTAAGCTTTCGGTCAATCTTTGACGTGTCAAGTTTTGATTTATCAATACTGCCGCTCACCTGCGACTTAAAGCCGTGCTCGGCATAGCTTTCATTAAATACAATTCCTGATTGACCCAATTGCAGTGCTTGCAATACCGATTCTAAATCCTGACCGATGCAAGAGACAATTCCCGCTCCTGTGATGACGACTCGGCGCATAATTCATTCCTTTTATTTATTTATGAGTGCTAAAAATCACGTAAAAATCTTGCCTCATCATACCGCAAATTAACCACTTGAGTGGATAAATCATCCAAAATAATTATTCATGGTCTTCATAATTATCATAAATAAAGGGTTAATAAAACCACGCAAACCGCGCGTCAACGCTAGATTTTTAGATACAAATGTCACTATCTCCATAACATTGTTCGAACTGACAACGCTTTAATGATGTCATTAAAATAAAGGCATTATTATTGATTAACTATTACGTATTAACTATTTTGATAATTTTAATTAAGGATATGGTCATGGCAAAGCAAAGCACCTTGTCACAAGGGTTAAGTTTGGTGGGGCACTTTACCCGAAACAATCTTGAGCGCGTGGGCGCCTTAATTGACACCGTCAACGCCAAAACTGACAAGCCAAGACAGTTTAAGGCGGTTGATTTGGGCGATACTGACTTTCAACAAGACAAGTTTCGCGAACAAACGATTAAAGCCACTGAGCAGCTTTTAGGAACACGCTTTGCCACTTACGGTAAATTTGCCAAAAAAATTGTCCCAAACAAATTGTCGCAATCGGCGCTGGATGGCGCGTTTGAGCAAGTTGCCAAATTGGCATCAAGCTGGAGCCAACTTGATTTGCCCAACGAGCACCGCTTTGCTGACGTTTCAAAACTTGATGAAGAAGAGCGCCATGCGCTTGCCACCGACATTGCCAATCAAAACCGAGCATTGGCAACTTTAGGCGGCATTTCAGGACTTGCCGGATTGCCAGGATTGCTTGCTGATACGTTATGGCTGCTTTTGGTGTCTTTACGAACTGTTTATCAGCTTGCTGCCGTTTATGATAAGCCCTTAACCGGAAAGCAAGGCATTAAGATGGCTTACGAGCTGTTATCTGCCGCTGATTTGAGCAAGATGCAAGAAAAGCAAGCGCTTCTTGCGGGTATTGGTGTGGGTAAAGGCTTGCTTGATAATGCCCAAAGCCAAGGACTTCATAATGAGCTTAAAAACTTAGGGCTTAAAAATCAAAGCGTTAACTATTACGCAGAACAAATTGATAATATCGCAAGCCAAGTAGGCATCGATTTAGACAATATCAATTTAACTTGGATTCGCAAATTTTTACCCTTTACCGCTGTATTAGTGGGAATGCGCTATAACAGCCGTTTGATTGAAGAAGTCATTGGCACCGCTCAAGCAACTTTTGGTCCTGAACCTAAACTTGCTCACGCCGCCATCACGGATGACAGCAAAAGTGAAGCCTCAATCAGTGACTTAAAAAATAGCGTCAAAGATCAGCAAGATAAAAAAGACAGTAGCGACAAACCATCTGAAGAAAAAATATCTGAAACAGACGAGAAATCTAAGACTGAAAGCAATGACAAAGCTAACGATAAAAAAGAAGTGAAAGATAGTAAAGTAGATAGCAAAAATAGCGATGATAAAGCGGCAAGTGATAAATCTAGGTCAGATGCTAACAAAAAGAGCAGTGACAAAAATGACAACTCTGACAGCAAAGACGAAGCTGCCAATGCTAAGCAAGACAATAAAAAGGCGGAAGCAAATAGCGAGAGCACTTCGGTAAAATAAGCCTTTTTATAAAAATGCTTGATTAGATAAAGTACAAAAAAGGGATAACTTAGATTGTCCCTTTTTTTGTGGCGGACTTTAAAAGGTGGATAGCACCCCCATAATAACGCTCAAGAAGTCAGCTTGTGGTTGACTTTTCATTAATTGCTACTATTTGCTTTATTAGCCATTTTACAACGCCACATGAATTACCCAACTTGCAAGATAGTGGATAAGTGGTTGAAATAGCAGCAACATATCTTTATAATATACTGTCCTAAAAATGGGCGCTGGCGGCGCAAGTAAATCTTGCGGCTTTGGCACCATTTTTTTGTTTTAGACTAAACGGGAGAAGGATGCCTTATGGCAACAACTAACCAATTGATTCGTAAGGGTCGCAAAACCATCAAGGAAAAATCAAAAGTTCCTGCGTTGCAAGCGTGCCCACAACGCCGCGGTGTTTGCACCCGCGTTTACACCACCACCCCTAAAAAGCCAAACTCAGCCATGCGTAAAGTTTGCCGTGTTCGTTTGACTTCAGGCTATGAAGTATCAAGCTACATCGGTGGTGAAGGTCATAACTTACAAGAGCATAGCGTTGTGCTCATCCGTGGTGGTCGTGTTAAAGACTTACCAGGTGTTCGTTACCACACTGTTCGCGGCGCACTTGACTGTGCTGGCGTTAAAGACCGTAAACAAGGTCGTTCAAAATATGGTGCGAAAAAGCCAAAAGCTTAATCTTTTTTAATCAGGTTTAATGCTTGTTGACTTTTAACCCAATTATTCACTTTGCATGATTTTATTTTAGCATCATGCAGTAAGGCTGACTGACAGCAGTTATTTTAAGTGATGCTGTGAATGTCAGACGCTCCTGAAGACAAGGAAATTTAGTATGCCAAGACGTCGCGTTGTCGCTGCCCGTGAGATCCTCCCTGATCCTAAGTTTGGTAGCAAAACTATCGCTAAATTCATCAACCACGTTATGATTGATGGTAAAAAATCAACCGCTGAGCGCATTGTTTACGGTGCTTTAGATACCGTAAGCCAAAAACGCAACATCGAAGATCCGGTTGCTTTTTTTGAAGAAGTGCTTGAAAACGTTCGCCCAATGGTTGAAGTAAAAGCCCGCCGCGTTGGTGGTGCTACCTATCAAGTGCCAATGGAAGTACGCCCCTCCCGTCGTACGGCCTTGGCAATGCGCTGGCTTGCTGAAGCGGCCTCAAAGCGTTCTGAAAAGTCAATGGCGCTTCGCTTAGCGGGCGAATTGAGTGACGCTTCAGAAGGTAAAGGTAACGCCATGAAAAAACGTGACGAAGTTCACCGTATGGCAGATGCGAACAAAGCGTTCTCGCATTACCGCTTCTAATTTGCTCGTAATGAGTCACCAATATTTTGTGATTCATCGTCTTCCGCTTTCATGGCAGCAGTTATTGTTGACTTAAAAGCGGAAGTCCGTTTCAACACGGTCTTATTTTGTTCGTGGTTTTAAATCTTAAATGTTTATTAACAATTGGGGTTAAGCTGGCGGCAAGCAAATAAAATAAGATAATTCCTTGAATTTATTCCAAAACCGCCGCATATTTTGATGCCAAGATATGAATGATTGCTTTTATGATTCATATAAATAACATGAAGCAGCGCTTTTGCCTGTTTTAGTCTTTGGTAGACAGTGACACTACATTCATACATACACGATTTTCCTTAGGAAGACACTATGGCTCGTACAACTCCCTTAAATCGCTATCGCAATATCGGTATCTCAGCGCATATTGACGCTGGTAAGACGACCACAACTGAGCGTATTTTGTTCTATACTGGAGTCAGTCACAAAATTGGTGAAACCCACGACGGCGCGGCTACCATGGACTGGATGGAGCAAGAACAAGAGCGTGGTATTACCATTACTTCAGCGGCGACCACTTGCTTTTGGTCAGGAATGTCAAAACAGTTTCCTGAGCACCGCGTTAACATCATCGACACCCCAGGTCACGTTGACTTCACCATTGAAGTTGAGCGTTCAATGCGAGTTCTTGATGGCGCTTGCATGGTTTACTGTGCGGTAGGTGGCGTTCAGCCTCAGTCTGAAACTGTTTGGCGTCAAGCAAACAAATATAAAGTGCCTCGTTTAGCGTTCGTTAACAAAATGGACCGCGTCGGTGCTGATTTTTACCGCGTTGTTGACCAAATCAAAGCCCGTCTTGGCGGCAAACCTGTGCCTTTAGTGATTCCTATTGGTAAAGAAGATGACTTTGAAGGCGTGGTTGATTTGATCACCATGAAAGCCATCTACTGGGATGAAGCTTCTCAAGGAATGCAGTTTGAAGAGCGCGACATTCCTGCTGAATTGCAAGACAAAGCTGAAGAATACCGTGAAATGCTCGTTGAAAACGCGGCTGAAGCTTCAGAAGAGCTGATGAATGATTACTTAGAAAATGGTGAATTGACCGAAGATCAAATTCACACGGCGCTTCGTCAATTGACCATTGATAACGAAATCATTCCAGTACTTTGCGGAACAGCGTTTAAGAACAAAGGCGTTCAAAAAATGCTAGACGCGGTTATCCGTTATTTGCCAGCTCCTCAAGACGTTCCTGCCATTAAAGGTATTCTTGATGACAAAGAGGGCACAGAAGCGACTCGTGAAGCTTCTGATGACGCACCGTTTTCAGCACTTGCGTTCAAAATCATGAACGATAAGTATGTGGGAAGCTTGACCTTCGTTCGCGTTTATTCAGGCGTGATCACTCAAGGTAGCAGCGTTTATAACCCTGTAAAAATGAAGCGTGAGCGTGTTGGTCGTATCGTTCAGATGCACGCGGACTCTCAGCAAGAATTGACTGAAATTCGCTCAGGTGATATCGCAGCGCTAGTGGGCATGAAAGATGTGACCACAGGGGATACCCTTTGTGATGAAAACAACATCATCACCCTTGAGCGTATGGAATTCCCAGATCCAGTTATCAGCCTTGCAGTTGAACCAAAAACCAAAGCTGACCAAGAAAGAATGTCAATTGCGCTTGGTCGTTTGGCAAAAGAAGACCCTTCATTCCGTGTTCACACTGATGAAGAATCTGGTCAAACCATCATCAGCGGTATGGGCGAATTGCACCTTGAGATCTTGGTTGATCGTATGAAGCGTGAATTTAACGTTGATGCGAACATTGGTGCGCCTCAGGTTGCTTACCGTGAAACCATCCGTAAAGTGATTGAGCAAGAAGGTAAATTTGTTCGTCAAACTGGTGGTCGTGGTAAATTTGGTCACGTTTGGTTACGCCTTGAGCCGCTTGATCCGGCAGGCGACGTTGAATACGAATTTGCTGAAGAAGTGGTTGGTGGTACTGTACCAAAAGAATTCCACGGTGCAGTTGACAAAGGTATCCAAGAGCGCATGAAAAACGGTGTTCTTGCAGGCTATCCAGTGGTTGGCGTTAAAGCGACCCTTTATGATGGTTCATACCATGACGTTGACTCGGATGAGTTGTCATTTAAAATGGCAGGTTCAATTGCCTTCAAAAAAGGTTTCATGAACGCTGATCCTGCGCTTCTTGAACCGATCATGAAGGTTGAAGTTGAAACGCCTGAAGACTACATGGGCGATATCATGGGTGACTTAAACCGTCGCCGCGGTATGGTTCAAGGTATGGAAGACCTTCCTGGTGGCACCAAGCAAATCCGCGCTGAAGTACCGTTAGCTGAAATGTTCGGTTACGCCACCCAAATGCGCTCAATGTCGCAAGGTCGCGCTACCTACTCAATGGAATTCCAAAAATACGCGGAAATTCCAAAATCAGTTTCAGAAAGCATCATCTCTAAATTTAACTCAAAAGATGATGATGAGTAAGCAGTAACTGCAAGCTTATAAGAGTAAAGCAATGTGAGGAGAATGTTCCTTACATTGCTATTAAGCTTTATTGATAACCGATAAAACACTTGTTATTAATCAAAGAATTCTTATAATAGTTGCAACTTGTTTGTCTTATCTGATTAACAATTATTTAAAAGCGGTCAGTCGATTGATATTAGCGATTGCCCCCAAATAAAGAGGAAAACTCCATGGCAAAGGCCAAGTTTGAACGCAACAAGCCCCACGTCAACGTCGGCACCATCGGACACGTTGACCATGGCAAAACCACCCTAACCGCAGCGATTGCAACCGTTGCTGCAAAAACCTCAGGCGGCGAAGCCAAAGACTACGCAGCCATTGACAGCGCCCCTGAAGAAAAAGCGCGTGGCATCACCATCAACACCAGCCACATTGAATATGACACCCCAGAGCGTCACTACGCTCACGTCGACTGCCCAGGTCACGCCGACTATGTTAAAAACATGATCACCGGCGCGGCTCAAATGGACGGCGCAATCCTCGTGGTATCAGCCACTGACGGCCCAATGCCACAAACCCGCGAGCACATCCTATTGTCTCGTCAGGTAGGCGTACCGTACATCATCGTCTTCATGAATAAATGCGATATGGTTGATGACGAAGAATTGCTTGAATTGGTAGAAATGGAAGTTCGTGAATTACTTAGCGACTACGACTTCCCAGGTGATGACACCCCAATCATCAAAGGCTCAGCTTTAGAAGCCCTAAACGGCAAAGACGGCAAATACGGTGAGCCTGCGGTTCAAGAACTACTGAACACCCTTGACACCTACATCCCAGAGCCTGAGCGTGACATCGACAAAGCATTCCTCATGCCAATCGAAGACGTCTTCTCAATCTCAGGTCGTGGTACGGTTGTGACTGGTCGTGTTGAATCAGGAATCGTAAAAGTTGGTGACGAAATCGAAATCGTCGGTATTCGCCCAACACAAAAAACCACCTGTACCGGTGTTGAAATGTTCCGCAAATTGCTTGACGAAGGTCGCGCTGGTGAAAACTGTGGCGTTCTACTTCGCGGCACCAAGCGTGAAGACGTTCAACGTGGTCAAGTATTGGCAAAACCTGGTTCAATCACCCCGCACACCAAGTTTGACGCTGAAGTTTACGTCTTATCAAAAGAAGAAGGTGGTCGTCACACCCCATTCTTGAATGGCTATCGTCCACAGTTCTACTTCCGTACCACGGACGTGACTGGTGCGATCCAATTGCAAGACGGCACTGAAATGGTTATGCCAGGCGACAACGTTGAGATGGGCGTGGAATTGATCCACCCAATCGCGATGGACAAAGGTCTTCGCTTTGCAATCCGTGAAGGCGGTCGTACGGTTGGCGCAGGCGTTGTAGCTAACGTTCGTGACTAATCCAAACGCTTGCTAGTGATTGAAAAAACCGTCCGATTTGGACGGTTTTTTTGTGGCTAAACTGTGGCTAGATTCAGGTATTTAATTCAGTTAAGCGCTTGTTTTTGAGCATTGAGCTTGCTATATTAGCCCTCAGCGTTAATTATCGCTTGCAATAAAAAGAGGAGCATGAAGTAAAATAAGCTTGAGATTTATTTTTCAGCAAATTTTAAAAATCATGAGCAAAATACTTGCAATTTTATCGAAATATTGTATAATGCTCACCTTTAACACCTATAGGCGATTGGCTCAATTGGTAGAGCATCGGTCTCCAAAACCGAGGGTTGTAGGTTCGAGTCCTACATCGCCTGCCATCTTTTTTATCTCTTTGTAGTAAGCCGGCATCGTGAGTCCATTATGAGCAATGAGCATGATAACCTTGATACAAAGTTATCTGCTAGCAATGCGACCGCTGGCGGATTACTGAGTAAGCAGAAGCAAGATATGGCAGCAAGTTCAGCAGTCGAAGTTGCAAAAACCAGTTCAGCCAAAGACATCGTGCTTTGGCTTATTGCTATTGTCTTATTGATTGGCGCCACATTAGTCAATCAGTATTTACCCGGCTATTGGCAGCCAGCAAACAACGTTTGGATACGAATTGGTCTGATCGTCGTTTTAATTATTATAGCTTTGGTTTGTTTGGCGTTGACCCATCAAGGGCGCGCTTTTAAGATTTTATTAAAAGATGCGGGGATTGAGCTGCGCCGCGTCACTTGGCCAAGTAAAGATGAAACCTTTCAATACACATGGCAAGTCCTTGTCGTGATGGCGATTGTTGGGTTTTTTGTTTGGCTGTTAGATAACTTTTTTAATTGGTTTGTTGGCGTTTTTATCGGCTAATAACAGTAAGACTGACTGATAATTTATTGATCAACAAAAAAAGATTAGGAGCGCCCAATGCGTTGGTATATTGTCCAAGCGTTTTCAGGATATGAAAAACAAGTGCAGCGCTCACTGATCGAGCGTATTAAGCGCAGTGAATTTGCAGAAATGTTCGGTGATGTTTTGGTGCCCACCGAAGAAGTCATCGAAATGAAAGATGGTAAAAAACGTAAAAGCGAGCGCAAGTTTTTTCCAGGATACGTATTGATCCAAATGGAAATGAACGATGACACTTGGCATATCGTCAATGAATGTCCGCGAATCATGGGATTTATCGGCGGAACGCCTGAAACGCCTGCGCCTATCACCCAAAATGAAGCCGATCGTATTTTAAACCGCTTAAATCAATCGCAATCAAGTCCAAGACCGAAAACGCTATTTGAACCAGGTGAAGAGCTACTTGTGATTGACGGTCCATTTACTGACTTTAAAGGGTTGGTTGAAAAAGTGGATTACGAAAAATCTAAGCTTCAATTGACCGTGAACGTATTTAACCGACCTACTCAGGTTGAGCTTGAATTTAGTAAAGTTGAAAAACTGCACTAAATAATTTTAAACCGGGGAGCTTATTGTTTTTTGATCAATAGGCGTCATTACCCAATAAGGAGACAATCATGGCAAAGAAGATTGATGGCTACATCAAACTACAAGTGCCTGCTGGCAAAGCAAACCCTTCACCACCAATTGGTCCAGCTTTGGGTCAAAAAGGGGTGAACATCATGGCGTTCTGTAAAGAATTTAACGCCGCCACTTCAAGTCAAGAGCCAGGATTACCTATCCCAACGGAAATTACCGTTTATAGCGATAAGTCATTCACCTTTATCATGAAATCGCCACCAGCCGCTTATTTACTTCGTAAAGCTGCTGGGATTGCTAAAGGATCAGGAACGCCAAACACTTCTAAAGTAGGAAGCGTGAGCCGTGAGCAGTTAGAAGAAATCGTCAAAACCAAAGACGCTGACTTGACTGCCGCTGATCTTGATGCAGCGGTTCGTACCATTGCCGGAACTGCCCGTTCAATGGGAATCACCGTGGAGGGTGTGTAAATGAGTAAGCTTACCAAACGCCAAAAAGAAATCCAAAGCCGAATCGATAACGAAAAGCTTTATACCCTCGAAGAAGCGGTGCAATTGCTTAATGATTTGCCACCAGCAAAATTCAAAGAGTCAATCGACATCGCCGTAAACTTGGGCGTTGATCCACGTAAATCAGACCAAGTAGTTCGTGGTGCAACCAATCTTCCTGCAGGAACAGGCAAAACCAAACGCGTTGCTGTATTTGCTCAAGGCGCTGCTGCTGAAGCCGCTAAAGAAGCTGGTGCAGATATCGTAGGCTTTGAAGATTTGGCTGAGCAAATCAAAGCGGGCAACATGGACTTTGATGTGGTTATCGCCGCTCCTGATGCTATGCGAATTGTAGGTCAGCTTGGTACTATCCTAGGACCTCGCGGCTTAATGCCAAACCCAAAAGTTGGCACAGTAACACCAAACGTTGCAGAAGCAGTTGCTAACACTAAAGCAGGTCAGGCGCAGTACCGTGTTGACAAAGCGGGTATCATCCATACCACGATTGGTCAAATCGGCTTTAATGCAGACCAAATTGAGCAAAACGCTCAAGCCTTGCTTAATGATTTGAAGCGTGCAAAACCTGCAACTTCAAAAGGTGTTTACATCAAAAAAATTACGCTATCAAGCACTATGGGACCAGGACTGAGCATTGATCCTGTACCCTACCGCGTGGCAAAATAATCAGCTTTTAGCCCTTATTTAACAAGGCTAAAAAAAGCTATTTAATCTTATTTTAAAAATTAGGTCAGCGCAGCTTATGCGCTGTCTAAGACCGTAGGTAAAAGATGATAGGCGCTTGCGCTTGATCTTTGTTAATTGATTGCAATCGTAAGATTGTATTGGCCTACGCAGACGGTGACCCAAACAGTTTATGATAGAGCAATAATTTTTTATTTCTCGATGTTTATTCTGATAACGGTGCCGTAATCAGTCGTTATTTAAAGGCTTTTTGCTTTAAATAATGTGTCGTATCAAGTCAGCTTTTATTATTAATGATAAAAGCTTGATAAGATTAAGGAGTCAACTTATGGCATTAACGCTAGAACAAAAACAACAAGTTGTGGCTGAAGTGTCTGAAGTTGCTGCTAATGCTTACTCAGCAGTTGCTGCCGAATATCATGGTATTGGTGTTGCGAAACTTACTAAGCTTCGTGAACAAGCCCGTGAAAAAGGCGTCGTTTTAAAAGTGGTTAAAAATACCCTTGCCAAACGCGCTTTTGAAGGCACAAAGTTTGAGTGTATGTCAGATAGTCTAACTGGGCCATTACTTTTGGCTTTCTCAATGGAAGATTTGGGATCTGCTGCTCGCGTCGTTTACGACTTTAGCAAAGAAAACCCAACCCTTGAGACCAAATTGATCTCAGTTGGCGGTGAAGTCTTTGGTCCACAAGAGCTTGAGCGCGTATCGAAGTTACCAACTCGCGACGAAGCTTTAGCAATCTTGATGGCAACCATGAAAGCACCAGTGACCAAGCTTGCTCGTACCATGAAAGAGGTTCCTGGCAAATTTGTTCGCACTGTAGCAGCAGTCAAAGATGCAAAAGAAGCCGCTTAATTGCTTGTTTTAACCCTTTAACCTCAATGCTATTGGCAATTATTAATTATCCTGCCGCATTGATGTTAAATTTATTTAAATTTTATCAGAAAACGGAGAGTTCTCATGGCACTATCTAAAGATGATGTGTTAAACGCAATCGCTGAAATGTCAGTAATGGACATCGTTGAATTAATCAGCGCTATGGAAGAAAAATTCGGCGTAACTGCTGCCGCTGCTGTTGCTGCCGCTCCTGCTGCTGCTGAAGGCGCTGCTGCTGCTGAAGAAAAAGACGAGTTTGACGTGATCCTAGCGGGCTTTGGTGACAAGAAAGTTGGCGTTATTAAAGCCGTTCGTGAAGCAACTGGCCTTGGCTTAAAAGAAGCTAAAGACTTAGTTGAAAGCGCCCCAGCTCCTATCAAAGAAGGCGCGTCTAAAGCCGAAGCTGAAGAATTGAAGAAAAAGCTTGAAGAAGCTGGTGCAACTGTTGAGTTAAAATAAGCTCAAGTTTTGCTCTAAAAAAGCTGGTAATGCGCTTGCATTGCCAGCTTTTTTTTGCTAAAATATGTCAATTGACCTTTTGTGTCTACCAACATTTTGTAAGCATAATCTGGTGGATACCCATCAAAAGGACAGACAATTTACATGCATGTGCCAATGCCAGAATTTTTATTTTCTTGATGATGCTAAATGTCATTTGACGTTTGGCATTTTTCTGCGTCTGCGCGCTTTATGATTTTATATTTTATAATGAAGCTTTACTAGGCGTAATAAGAGTGAAAATCGACACCGTCACTCTTTGTATTTAACCATATTATTTAATTTTTGATTATGATTTGTCAATCAGATATTAAATTATTGGGTATTGAAATTCTGACAAAAACCGCCATGTCATTGAGCTTGAATTATTTTTCCTCTAATTTTAAGCCATAGATTATTTAATTTAAGGATTGACTTGAAGTTATTTTTTGGGATATTCCTTAAAATGAATCAAGGCAATGGTTAATTGAAAATAGTTTAGCGTTACGTAAGCATTTTCGTGATCTTAGGGCTGATAGGGCACTAAGTCACGCTTTTTCATTGTTTTCACGACTACTGTAAGGACTTTCGATGGCATATTCCTATACTGAAAAAAAGCGTATTCGCAAAAGTTTTGCTGAATTGCCCGCTGTGATGGACATTCCCTATTTATTGTCTATTCAAGTAGATTCTTACGAGCAGTTTTTGCAAGAGCATAAAAAGCCCAAAGCTCGTGAGAATATTGGTTTACAAGCTGCTTTTTCCTCTATTTTTCCGATCGAAAGTCATTCGGGAAATGCAGAGCTTCAGTTTGTTGAGTACTATTTAGGAACTCCTGAATTTGATGAGCGCGAGTGTATCCTTCGCGGTTCAACGTTTGCCGCTCCCATGCGTGTTAAAATCCGTCTGATTATTAAAGACAAAGACAGCAAAGATAAAGACAGTAAAGCGGCGATTAAAGACATTCGTGAGCAAAGCGTTTATATGGGTGAAATTCCACTCATGACTGCTAACGGTACGTTTATTATTAATGGTACCGAGCGGGTGATCGTATCGCAATTGCACCGCTCACCTGGGGTATTTTTTGACCATGATAAAGGCAAATCGCACTCCAGTGGTAAAGTGCTTTATAACGCTCGCATCATTCCTTACCGTGGTTCATGGCTTGATTTTGAATTTGATGCCAAAGATTTGGTATTTGCGCGGATTGACCGTCGCCGTAAGCTGCTAGCCTCGATAATTTTACGAGCGCTTGGTCTTGATACAGCAACCATCTTAGATTTGTTCTTTGACAAAGTTTCAGTTTATAAAGGTGAAGATCAGTTTGAAATTGATCTTGTTGCCGATCGTCTTCGTGGCGAGATGGCTCAGTTCGATATCGTATCGCCTGAAGGTGAGGTAATCGTTGAGCAAGGCAAACGCATTAACGCGCGCCGAATTCGTCAGCTTGAAGAAGCCGGAATGACCAAAATTGCCGTTCCTGATGAATACCTTTATGAGCGCATTTTAGCTCAAGATATTATCGTTGATGACGAGGTAATTGCTCGCGCGAATACCTTGATTGACCACGAATTATTGGTAAAAATCAGCGCTGCTGGTATTAAAGAATTTAGCATTTTATTCACCAATGACATCGATCAAGGCACTTATATTGCCGATACCCTTCGTGCTGATTCTACCTCAAGCCGTGAAGAAGCATTGATCGAAATTTATAAAGTCATGCGACCAGGCGAGCCACCAACGGTTGATACTGCTGAAAAGCTGTTTGAAAGCATGTTCTTTAACGCCGATCGCTATGACTTATCCAATGTTGGTCGGATGAAATTTAACCGCCGCTTGGGTCTTGAGTTTGAAAACACCGATGATCCTGATGTTCAGCGCGCCCGCAGCGTTCTTACCAATGAAGACATTATCAATGTTTTAAAAGAGCTGATCGAAATTCGTAACGGTCGCGGCGAAGTTGATGATATTGACCATTTAGGAAACCGCCGGATTCGCTCAGTGGGCGAGATGGCTGAAAACCAATTCCGCGTGGGACTGGTTCGCGTTGAGCGTGCGGTTAAAGAGCGTCTAAGCTCAGCGGAATCTGACAACTTATCACCACAAGATTTGATCAACTCAAAACCAGTGGCGGCGGCAATCAAAGAATTCTTTGGTTCAAGTCAGTTGTCACAGTTTATGGATCAAAATAACCCCTTGTCGGAAATTACCCATAAGCGCCGTGTTTCAGCGTTAGGTCCTGGTGGTTTGACCCGTGAGCGTGCAGGATTTGAGGTTCGTGACGTTCATGATACTCACTATGGTCGCGTCTGCCCGATTGAAACGCCAGAAGGTCCAAATATTGGTTTGATCAACTCATTAGCCGTTTTTGCAAAAACCAACAGCTTTGGCTTTTTAGAAACGCCGTATCGCCGCGTGGTTGATGGCAAAGTAACTGATGAGATCGAGTACTTATCTGCGATCGAAGAAGTTGGCACAGTGATTGCGCAAGCGGATTCGCCAATGAATGACAATGGCGAGCTAAGCGATGAGATGGTCAGCGTTCGTAGCTATGGCGAGTTTGTGCGGATGCCTGCAGATAAAGTGACGCATATGGATGTGTCACCAAGTCAGGTTGTTTCCGTTGCCGCAAGCTTGATTCCGTTCCTTGAGCATGACGATGCTAACCGAGCATTGATGGGATCAAACATGCAGCGCCAAGCCGTGCCAACGCTTCGCGCCGATAAGCCTTTGGTTGGCACCGGAATGGAGCGTCACGTTGCTCGTGACTCTGGCGTTTGTGTGATTGCCAAACGTGGTGGCGTGATTGAAGATGTGGATGCTTCGCGGATTGTCGTTCGTGTGAACGAAGAAGAAATGACCGCAGGTGAAGCCGGTATTGATATTTATAACTTGATCAAATATACCCGCTCTAACCAAAACACGTGTATCAACCAGCGCATCATTGTCAACCAAGGCGACAGCATTGCCTCAGGCGATATTTTAGCCGATGGTCCATCAACCGATTTGGGCGAATTGGCGCTAGGTCAAAATATCCGCATCGCCTTTATGCCTTGGAATGGTTACAACTTTGAAGACTCCATCTTATTGTCTGAAAAAGTGGTGAAAGAAGACCGTTTTACTACGATCCACATTCAAGAATTAACTTGTGTGGCGCGTGATACGAAGCTTGGTACGGAAGAGATTACCGCTGATATTCCAAACGTTGGTGAAGCTGCGCTTTCTAACTTGGATGAAGCAGGGATCGTTTATATTGGTGCAGAAGTTGATGCCGGTGATATTTTGGTCGGTAAAGTGACGCCAAAAGGTGAGACGCAATTAACACCCGAAGAAAAACTACTTCGCGCGATTTTTGGTGAAAAAGCAGCGGACGTGAAAGACACCTCACTTCGCGTTCCAACGTCAAGCAAAGGCACGGTCATTGACGTTCAAGTCTTCACCCGTGATGGCGTTGAAAAAGACGCTCGCGCTCGCGCGATTGAAAAGTCGCAGCTTGACAGCTACCGTAAAGACTTAAAAGAAGAATTGCGTATCTTTGAAGAAGCGGCTCGCGGTCGTATTAGTAACCTGCTCAACGGTCAAAAAGTCAGCGGCGGTGCAGGGCTTAAAGCTGGAACGGTCATGACGAGTGAGGCGATGAAAGACATGTCGCTTGAAACCTTGCTTGACATTCAGCCAGTTGAAGAAGAAATCTCTGAGCGTTTGGTGCAGATTGCTGATTACTTGGTCGATAAGCAAAAAGACATCGACAGCAAATTTGCTGAGAAAAAACGCAAATTGACCGCAGGCGATGACTTGGCGCATGGCGTTCAAAAAATTGTTAAAGTTTATTTGGCAGTGAAACGCCGCATCCAGCCTGGTGATAAAATGGCAGGTCGCCATGGTAACAAAGGGGTGGTGTCACGAATCATGCCGGTTGAAGACATGCCGTATGATGAGCATGGCAACACCGTTGATATCGTGTTGAACCCACTTGGTGTACCCTCGCGGATGAACATCGGTCAGGTTCTTGAGACGCATTTGGGAATGGCAGCTAAAGGTCTTGGTGAAAAAATTGATGGGATGCTCAAAGCCCAAGCGGCAGTGAGCGAGCTTCGTGAATTTTTAGACAAAATTTATAACCAAGTTGGCGGTGAAGGCGTTGATTTAGACAGCTTGACGGATGATGATATCATTGCATTAGCGGGTAACTTACGTGAAGGTGTTCCAATGGGAACGGCGGTATTTGACGGCGCTCATGAGCATCAAGTCAAAGAGCTGCTTGAGCTTGCAGGGCTGTCACGTGACGGTCAGCAAACGCTTTATGATGGCAGAACTGGTCAAAAATTTGACCGTAAAGTGACCGTCGGCTACATGTATATGCTCAAGCTCAACCACTTGGTCGATGACAAAATGCATGCGCGTTCAACTGGATCTTACTCGCTAGTCACTCAGCAGCCGCTTGGTGGTAAAGCTCAATTTGGTGGTCAGCGCTTTGGTGAGATGGAAGTTTGGGCGCTTGAAGCTTATGGCGCAACCTACACCTTGCAAGAGATGCTCACCGTTAAATCGGATGACGTTGAAGGTCGGACGCGAATGTACAAAAACATTGTCGATGGCGAGCAGTACATGGACCCTGGAATGCCGGAATCATTTAACGTATTGACCAAAGAAATCAAATCGCTGGGAATAAATATTGAGTTAAAAGAAAGCAACTAGCTTTAATTAAGCCAAAAGCTTTGCTTTTTTTACCAAAAGTGGTCGCAATTGAGACTGCTTTTGGTGTTATCTCAACCTGATTCATTGCCTTCAGTTTGCAAGGATTAACCCCTTGCGGATGATTAAAAGAACGGAGACGCAACTTGAAAGATTTACTCGATATTATGCAAAGCTCTGCCGGAACTGGCAGCCGTGAGTTTGATAGTATTCAAATTACCCTTGCTTCCCCTGACACCATCAAATCATGGTCGCATGGTGAGGTCAAAAAACCTGAAACCATTAACTATCGCACGTTTAAACCTGAGCGCGATGGTTTGTTTTGTGCCAAAATTTTTGGACCTGTCAAAGACTTTGAATGTCTTTGCGGAAAATATAAACGCCGTAAATTCCAAGGCGTAATTTGTGAAAAATGTGGCGTTGAAGTCACGACCGCCAAAGTTCGCCGCGACCGAATGGGTCATATTGATCTTGCAAGTCCGGTAGCGCACATTTGGTTTTTAAAATCGCTTCCTAGCCGTATCGGTTTGCTTCTTGATATGACGCTTCGTGATATCGAGCGCGTCCTGTATTTTGAAAGCTATATCGTCACAGAACCGGGTTTAACCAGTCTTGAAAAATATCAGCTTCTTGATGATGAAGATTATTTTAAAGCCCTTGAAGAGTTTGGCGATGAATTTGTTGCCAAAATGGGCGCAGAAGCGATTCAAGACCTATTAAAAGACATTGATTTGGACGTTGAAATCGATGAGCTTCGTGAAGCCATTCCGCAAACAGGCTCTGAAACCAAGCTTAAAAAAATGTCTAAGCGCCTAAAATTGCTTGAAGCGTTTCGCGATTCAAACAACAAGCCTGAGTGGATGGTCATGACCATTTTGCCAGTCTTGCCACCGGATTTGCGACCGCTCGTTCCACTTGAAGGTGGTCGTTTTGCAACGTCTGATCTGAACGATTTGTATCGCCGCGTGATTAACCGTAATAACCGTTTAAAGCGCCTGCTTGAGCTGAACGCGCCGGACATCATCGTTCGTAACGAAAAACGTATGCTTCAAGAATCGGTCGATGCGCTTTTAGATAACGGTCGCCGTGGTCGCGCCATTACTGGCAGCAACAAGCGTCCCTTGAAATCGCTTGCCGACATGATTAAAGGTAAGCAAGGTCGATTCCGTCAAAACTTACTTGGTAAGCGGGTTGACTACTCAGGTCGTTCGGTCATCGTAGTAGGACCCACGCTGCGCTTGCATCAGTGCGGCTTGCCTAAAAAAATGGCGCTTGAACTGTTCAAGCCATTTACTTATAACAAGCTATTGACTCATGGTTTAGCCACCACAATCAAAGCCGCCAAAAAAATGGTCGAGCGCGAAGAGCCGCAAGTTTGGGATATGCTGGCGATGGTGATTCGCGAGCATCCTGTGCTGCTTAACCGTGCGCCAACGCTTCACCGTTTGGGATTGCAAGCATTTGAGCCGGTATTGATTGAAGGTAAAGCCATTCAGTTGCATCCGCTCGTTTGTACCGCGTTTAACGCCGACTTTGACGGCGACCAAATGGCAGTCCACGTGCCGTTGACGCTCGAGGCTCAGCTTGAGTCGCGCGCGCTTATGATGTCAACCAACAATATCTTATCGCCTGCAAACGGTGATCCGATTATTGTTCCGTCACAAGACGTGGTTTTAGGGCTTTATTACATCAGCCGTTCAGCAATCAATGCCAAAGGCGAAGGCATGGTATTTGCCTCGGTAAATGAAGCACTTCGTGCGATTGGTTCAAACGACTTGCATGTGAATGCCAAGATTAAAGTTCGGGTAACTGAAACGCATATCGATGAAGATGGCAACAAAACCAAAGAAACCAGTCTAAAAGAAACCGTGGCTGGTCGATTGCTCATTTGGAATGTGATGCCAAAAGGCATGTCGTTTGATGAGTGTAACCAAGAGATGACCAAGAAAAACATCTCACGCCTCATCAACTCGTGCTACCGTAAAATGGGCGTAAAAGACAGTGTCATGTTTGCTGACCAAATGATGTACCTTGGATTTGCGCAAGCAACGTTATCAGGCGTGTCAATTGGTCTTGATGACATGGTCATCCCGCCAAGCAAAAAACAAATTATCGATTTAGCAGACGCTGAAGTCCGCGAAATTGAAGATCAGTTTGAGCAAGGCTTTGTGACCGCCGGTGAGCGCTATAACAAAGTGGTCGATATTTGGTCACGAACCAACGATAAAGTTGCTAAAGCGATGATGGACAACTTAGCAACCGATAAAGTGATTAATGCTGAAGGTGAGGAAGAAGAGCAAAAATCCTTTAACTCAATCTTTATTATGTCGGACTCAGGGGCTCGTGGTAGCGCCGCTCAGATTCGTCAGCTTGCCGGAATGCGTGGATTGATGGCAAAACCGGACGGCTCGATCATTGAGACGCCGATTAAAGCGAACTTCCGTGAAGGCTTGACCGTGTTGCAGTACTTCATCTCAACTCACGGTGCTCGAAAAGGCTTGGCAGATACCGCGCTTAAAACCGCAAACTCAGGTTACTTAACCCGCCGTTTGGTTGATGTGGCGCAAGACTTGGTCATTACCAGCGATGATTGTGGTACTGAGCAAGGTTTGCTTATGACCCCGCACATCCAAGGTGGCGAAATCATCGAAAAACTTGGTGATTTGGTACTTGGTCGGGTGACGGCTCGTGATGTGACTTACAACGATGATGATTCAAAAGTCTTAGTGCCCGCAGGAACGCTCATTGATGAGCAGTGGGTCACGATTTTAGATGAAAACGCGATTGATGACATTTGGGTTCGCTCCGTCATCACTTGTGATGTGGCTCATGGCGTTTGCTCACAGTGCTATGGTCGTGACTTGGCTCGCGGTCATAAAGTGAACATTGGCGAGTCTGTAGGGGTGATGGCAGCTCAGTCTATTGGTGAGCCGGGAACTCAGTTGACCATGCGAACCTTCCACGTGGGCGGGGCGGCAAGCTCGGCTTCTGTGGACAACAGCATCTCCGTTCGTAACGGCGGTCAAGTTCAGTTCCATAATATGAAAACGGTTGAGCATACTGACGGTCACTTAGTTATCGTTTCGCGATCTGCTGAAATTGCCTTGACGGACGAGCTTGGTCGTGAGCGTGAGCGCTATAAAGTCCCTTACGGCTCAAGCGTGTTAGTTCGTGATAAAGACTTGGTTGATGCCGGTCAAACCATTGCCAAATGGGATCCGCATACTCATCCAATTATCACAGAATTTGCCGGTAAAGCGCGTTTTAGCGACATTACCGATGGTATGACAGCCACGGTGAAGATCGATGAAGCAACCGGCATGAGCTCGTTTGAGATTTTGGCAACGCGTGATCGATCAAGTGCCGCCAAAGACTTGCGACCAGCCATTATCTTAAACACAGATGAAGGTAAAGAAGTTGTTTACTTTCTTCCTGCTGAAACCATTATCCGTGTTGGCGATGGTGAAGAAGTGGCTGCAGGATCGGTACTCGGTCGCGTTCCACAAGCGTCATCAGGAACCAAGGACATTACCGGTGGTCTACCGCGCGTTGCTGATTTGTTCGAAGCACGTCGTCCTAAAGATCACGCCATTATGGCTGAGATGACCGGCGTGGTCAGCTTCGGTAAAGAAACCAAAGGCAAAAATCGCTTTATTATCACCAATGAAGATGGCGAAGTCCATGAAGAGCTGATTCCAAAATGGCGTCAAATCAACGTCTTTGAAAATGAGACGGTGGCTCGCGGTGAAGTCATTGCTGACGGTCCGCAAAACCCACATGATATTTTACGCTTAAAAGGTGAAACGGCGCTTGCTAACTATATCGTGAACGAGGTTCAAGAAGTTTACCGCTTGCAAGGCGTGAAGATTAATGACAAGCACATCGAAGTCATTATTCGTCAAATGCTGCGCAAGGTTGAAGTAACCGATGGCGGCGATTCAAGCTACTTCAAAGGCGATCAGGTTGAGTACGCGGATGTCAAAGCATTAAATGCTAAATTGATTGCGGAAAATAAATTCCCCGTTCAGTTTGAGCGTCAATTGCTTGGTATCACCAAAGCCAGCCTTGCAACCGAAAGCTTTATCTCGGCAGCATCGTTCCAAGAAACCACGCGCGTGCTGACAGCAGCGGCAGTTACTGGCAAAGTCGATGACCTTCGCGGCTTAAAAGAAAACGTGGTGGTTGGTCGCTTGATTCCAGCGGGAACTGGGCTTGCTTATCACAGATCGCGAAAAGAAAAATTGGAGCAATCGCTTCAAGACAATGATCTAAGTGCGGCGTTTGATATTACCGCCAGCACTGAGAACAAAGACTTTACCAGCTTTGATGAAGCCTTTGCCCAAGAGCTTGGTCAAGATAACTTATAAGTATTAGCAAAAAATAAAAAAGCCAGCTTAAACGCTGGCTTTTTTTATGGGTAATTAACATTTTGCTTACTCACCGTTAGGATCAAACTTGCAACTATAGTTAAAGCTTTAAGCGGCTCAATAAAAAAAGCTGACTTGGCGCCAGCTTTTTATCATTACCATTTTTAAGATTATTCCAGTGGCGGCATTTTTGTTGCAGGTGTTGGGTTTAGCGGTTTTTGGTTTTGTGCTGGTAACCGCTGATTGCTGACGCCATCGGTAAGTTCTTCTTCAAGCTCAGGCTGTTTTCGCTGCTGAGGTTTTGGAGCGACTGGTTTTTTTACGTCATCTAATTCATCGTCGTCATCAGATGCCACCAAACCTTCATCGGTCATTTCAATAATGCGCTGCTTTTGCTTTTCAGATTTAGCACGGTTATTTAAAGACACCCATTGATGGGGCGTATTTTTGAGCTGCGGTCGCATAAAGTCCATCCAAACGGGAAGGGCAGCAACACCGCCAAACTCGCGGCGTCCCATAGGGGTTGGCTGGTCAAATCCCATCCAAACAACGGTAGCATTGGTTGGATGAAATCCTGCAAACCAAGCATCTTTGGCTTCGTTGGTGGTTCCAGTTTTGCCTCCGATATCGCTTCGACCAAGGGCTAAGGCGCGTCTTGCGGTTCCGCGTTGAACCACATCGCGCAGGATATCTGCCATTTCATAAGCCACTCGTGGCTGCAAGATTCGCGGCGCTTGGGCAGCAACAACGTATTGAACCGCAGGCGCTTTTAAGCGATCAGCGGCTGGGCTGGCATCATAAATCAATGCTTCTTTTGCTGCCTTTAACGCATTGGCTTTTTCTTGCTCTTCAGCAGTGAGCTCACTGCCTTTTTTACCTTTTGATTTGTCTTTGGCTTTGTTGCTGTTGCTAGCGTCTTCAGCTTTCGCTTTTTCAGGAGCGTTATGATCTTCAATCAGCTTTTTATTGAGGTCTTCTAATTGCTCGTTAAAACAAACGGCACAAGCTTGCTTTGGATTGGCTTGGAACAACAGCTTATTGTCGTAGTTGTAAATTTGCTCAATAAAATAGGGCTGAACGCGGTGACCGCCGTTGGCAAAGGTAGCATAAGCTGTTGCCATTTGTAGCGGTGAAGCTTCCCCAGTTCCTAGGGCTAACGATAAAGTGGTAGGCAGCTTTTCTTTATCAAGACCAAATTGATCCAATAAATTGCGGGTGTCTGAGATGCCAACGGCTTGTAGTAAGCGGATCGAGACCAAGTTTCGTGATAAATATAAGCCGCGGCGCAGCGTCATGTCACCATAAAAACGACCGTCAGAGTTTTTAGGTCGCCAGCTGCCCACTTGGATTGGGCGGTCAGAAACGATACTGTCTGGGCGATAGCCTTTTTCAAGGGCGGTGGTATAAACCAACGGCTTGATAGTGGAACCCGGTTGCCGCCAGCCTTGAAGGGCGCGGTTAAATTTACTGTGCTCAAAATCAAAACCCCCAACCAACGCATTGACCGCGCCGGTATCGGGATTTAAAGATACCAAGCTGCCTTGGATTTTAGGAAGCTGAGCAAGCTTCCAGTTGCCGCCGTCAGTTTTGATCAGGCGGACGATGTCATTTTTACTGACCACTTGACCGGCATTTGATGGCGAGCCGCCAACGCGGTCGGCAGAGTAGTATTTGCGCGCCCAGCTCATCCCTGACCAATTGACCGTCACGGTTTCGCCAGAGGACATCAAGGCATCAAAGCTTCGGCTGCCAACGTTTAAAACTTTTGCCGGATACATGCTGCCATAGCGGTGGAACTTTTCAAGCGGCTCGTCGTGAGCTTCTGCGCCGCGCCAGCCATGACGGTGGTCATAAGCGACCAAACCTTTTAGCACAGCAGTTTCAGCGTCAATTTGCGCTTGGCTGTCAACCGTTAAGCGCACGCGCCAGCCGCCATTAATCACCTGATCCCCATAACGGTTGACCAAAGCATAGCGCGCCATTTCTGCCAAATAAGGCATATTCACATCAAGCTTTTCTTGATAAAGCTTCAAGCCGATTGGTGCTTTTAAGGCTTGATCGCGCTCAGCGGCGCTGATATAGCCAAGCTCATGCATCCGACCGATAATCCAGTTGCGGCGGGTCAGGGCGCGTTTTGGGTTGGCAACAGGATTATATTTAGAGGGCGCTTTTGGCAATCCTGCCAGCATTGCCATCTCAGCAATGGTTAAGTGATCAAGCGATTTGCTGTAGTATTTTTTAGCAGCCGCTTTAATACCATAAGCGCCTTCACCCAAATAGATTTTATTCACATATAAGGTTAAAATCTCATTTTTACTCAGCTCATCTTCCATTTTTCGCGCCAAAAACAGCTCGGTCAGCTTTCGGTTTAAGGTGCGCTCAGGGCTTAAAAAGTAGTTTTTAGCCACCTGCATGGTGATGGTTGAGCCGCCGGTTTGACCATCATCTTCTGTGACCACTTCGGTGACTGCGCGACCCAGACCTTTAATACTAATACCGCTGTGCTGAAAAAAGGTCGCATCCTCTGCTGCCAAAAAGGCATTGGTCATGTTTTTAGGAATTTGATCAAAAGTGACCGGAAGCGATAAGCGGTTGCCATATTGACCGATCAGTTTGTCATCACGGCTATAGATCTGCAGCGGCATCTCAAGACTTGCCGTTTTGATTTCTTGAACGCTTGGCAAGGTGGGCGACAAATAGATCGCCATTCCATAAAAACCAATGGGAACAGCCAGTATTAATATCAGCGCCAAGGCCAAACAGGCAACGACAAGCCCCACCAAATATTGGATGAGACGGACGGTAGCAGGGTTTTGGGTCATAATAAGACTTTTCATTAAAAATTGTGACAAATAATTTATTATACCTTGAAGCGGACTTTGAGGTGAGATTAAAAGTGTAATTTAAGAAATTTATTAAATCTAATCACTTGAATCTATCAGGGAAGTAACGTATTGTAGTTGACTATTACAAAAGTCCATCAAATTCATAAGGTATTGCGCTTGTGAGGCTATTTGCATCCAAAAGTCGGCATTTAATTGGGGTTGATATTTCCTCAACCTCAGTAAAAATGGTTGATATTCAGCGTCAGCAAGGCGTTTTTCATCTTAGGTCTTATGGGATTGAACGATTATTGCCCGGAGCTGTGGTGGACAAAATGATCGTCGATACCGAAGCGGTTGGCGATACGATTGCAAAGCTTGCAAAACGCTGTCAAGTGAGTGGCGCGGATGCAGCAACGGCGGTTTCAGGGTCATCGGTCATCACCAAAATCATCGATATGGAATCAGGGCTTAGCGACATTGAGCGTGAGGCGCAGATTCGCTTGGATGCTGATCAGTATATCCCTTTTCCTTTAGATGAAGTCAATTTAGATTTTGAGGTGATCGGACCGTCAGTCATTGATGATAATTTGGTTCAAGTGCTTTTGGTAGCTTCTCGATCAGAGAACGTCGATCAGCGCGTGGATGCGCTCACCTTTGGTGGTCTTAAAACTAAGATTATGGATGTGGAGTCGCATGCCATTGAGCGCGCTTTTGGCTTGATGGTTGACAGCTTATTTAATATGCCTGAGCTTGTGGCTCTCGTTGATATTGGTCATTACCAAACGACGCTTTATGTGGTCAAAAATGGCGAGTTTGTTTATAGCCGCGAGCAGCTATTTGGGGGCTTGCAATTAACCGAAGCCATTCAAAACCGTTATGGCTTATCTTTTGATGAGGCAACCATCAATAAGCGCGATCGCACCCTCCCCGATGATTATTATCCCGAAATTTTAACCCCATTTATGGAAAACGCCATTCAGCAAATCACAAGATCGCTGCAATTTTATTTTTCCTCAAGTCAGTACAATAGCATTGATCATGTGGTGCTGGCAGGGGGAAGCAGCTCCATTCCAGGGCTGTCCGGAATGGTTCAGCAAAAGCTTGGCGTTCCGGTCAGCGTGGCAAATCCGTTTATCAATATGACCGTCAACCCTTATCTTGACAATGAGCAGTTAAGTATTGATGCGCCAAGTTTAATGGCCGCTTGTGGCTTGGCATTGAGGAGCTTTGATTAATGGCTCGCATTAACCTGTTGCCCTGGCGGCAAGAAGAGCGCGAACGGCGAAATAAAGAATTTATCGCGTTGGTGGCAGCAGTCACGTTATTGGCGCTCCTTGCTGCGTTTGCCGCTTGGAGCTATTTTAACAGTCAGCTTAACGATCAGCGGGACGCCAATGCGCTCATTGAGCAAGAAAACAGCCGCCTAGATTCGGCGCTCAAAGAGATTGAGACGCTTGAGCAGCGCCGAGAAGACATCATTTCAAGAATGCAGGTGATTCAAGACTTGCAAGGTCGCCGTCCGATTCCGGTGCATTTATGGGATGATATTGCTCAGGGCATTCCGCCGGCCTTATATTTGACCAATATGAAGCGCGAGGGCGACCTGATTACCTTAACTGGATTTGCTGATAATCCAAACGTGGTGTCAAGCCTGATTCGCAATTTGGATAACAGCCAATGGATGGGCAATTCGGCGGTGCAAAATATCCAGCAAAATATCACCGCCTATCAAGCCGCGCCGCAGGTGGCAACACAAGCGCCAACAGCAGAGGGCGCGCCGCCAAGACCCGTTTATCCTGAAGACAGTTATGTTCAGTTTGTGATTACCACGCAAGTTCAATATGAGTCAAAACTTGAGCAAACGGATGCCGCAGCCCCAACAACTGCTGATGCTGGAGGTGGCGCATGAAGCTTGTCCGCAAAAAAATCTTATTAAAAAAGAAAAAAGTTGCCACGGATAAAAAGCCCTTTGATTTTAATGAATTTCGGCGCAGCTTTGAGTCGCTTGATCCTGAAAATTATGGCAGCTGGCCGCTTCCGGTTAAAATTACCGTGCTGTGCTTTATTGTTGGATTTATTGCCGCCTTAGCTTGGGCGCTTCCCATCAGCAGCAAAATTGATGAAATCAGCGCCGCTGAATCTGAGCAGCAAACGCTTCTTGACAGCTATCGCCAAAAAGAGTCAAAAGCGCGTCATTTACAAGCGTATAAATCGCAAGTGGCGCAGATGGAAACTGAATTTAATGCCCTTTTGGATCAGCTTCCTAAAGACACTCGAGTGTCTGAGCTGGTTGAAGGCATTAACATGACCGGCGTTGGCAGTAACATCCGTTTTCAAGACATCTCGGTTGAGCCTGAAGTGGAAAATGAGTTTTTTATTGAGCAGCCGATTCGCATTGCCGCGCTTGGCGATTATCATCAATTTGGCAGCTTTATCAGCGGTTTGGCAGCGCTGCCGCGAATCATTACCATGCATGATTTTGAAGTGAGTAATCCGCAGCCGACCCTTGATACCTTGCCAGAATTGACATTGGTGCTACAAACCAAAACGTATCGCTCAAAAGAAATTAAAGAAGATGAAGCGCCCGCCAATGGTGATGCGCCAGCCGCTACTGAGACGGCGACCACTGATTCGGCAGGAGGCAACTGATGACAAAGCAACTGCCTAAATTTGCCCTACCTAAAATCGTCGTATTGATCATGGTAATGGGTCTGACCGGTTGTAGCGATCGGGTGGGGCAAGCTCAAGAAGCCATGGAACAAATCCGCAATGAGCCTGCTCAGCCCATTGAGCCGCCGCCAAAAGCTGAGGTCATTGAGGATTTTGTGTATCGCTCAAGCTTGCTGCGAAGCCCTTTTTTACCGCCAAGCTTGGTGAACGTTCAAGCGCCAACCGCGCCCATCGATGGCGTTCGCCCAGACATCAGCCGCGAAAAAGAGCCGCTTGAGCAGTTTGAGCTTGAGCAGCTGACGTTTCGCGGTATGGTCATCTCCCCTGAAGGTCAGCAGTTTGCACTAATTTCGCGTCCTGATGGCTCGGTGGCAAGCGTCAAGGTCGGCGATTATATTGGTCTTAATGACGGCCGAATTGTTGAGATTACCCCGACCCAAATTAATTTGATTGAAATTGTGCCAGACAGCCGCGCGGGCTTTGTTGAACGACCGCAATCGCTGGTGTCACCCATCAGCTAAGTTGGCAAATTTTTTGAGGAATAACCAATGACCAAACGCCAAAAACGGGGCGCTGCCCTGAGCCATCACCGTGCCTCAAGGTTTGCCGCCTCTGCGCTTGCGATCAGCCTTGTGGCGATCACAACCACTGCCTACGCCGATCAGCGCATCAATAACGTCACGGTTACGCAAACTGCGCCTGCTGTTACTCAATTGCGCCTAAGCTTTAATGGTGCGCCCGTTCAGCCGACTGCGTATCAGCTTAAAGACCCCAATCGCTTGGTGCTTGATTTTGACAACGTTCAAAACGGTTTGGTCAATCGATCGACCGACTATAATACCGGACTTGTGAACAACATCACCACACTGAACAATGACAAAACGACTCGGTTGATCGTTGGGCTGTCGCAAGATGGCAGTTACACGACAGCAGTCAGCGGTAATGAGCTGCTGCTGACCATCACTGAGCCGAATCGCTCAAATAACACCGTCATCCGCCGAGCTGTTAGACCGCAATCAGTTGCCACTGCGGCTTTGGTAACGCAGCCTAGCATTATAGGAGATGACGCTGCGATTGCCACGACAGCTGTGGTCACCCCGATTATCGAAACCAGCAGCACGGAAGTCACCCCAATCGTTGCAAGCAATACGGTCATTAAGCCCGAAGTCCCAACGGATACCATGATCGTTCGGGTCAATCCGCTTCTTGATCCTAAACTTGCCTCAAATCAAGTCAGTCGGCAGTACAATTATGATGGTTTAAGCGCACTGAACTTTACCGCAGGCGGTAACGGTGGCGGCAATATCAATATTGCCCTTGCTAATGAAGCCATTCCGGTTGATGTTCAGCGTCAAGGCAATAAGCTGGTGGTTCGTTTAACCGGAAGTACCGTTCCGCGCCATTTGCTGCGCCGCTTGAGCATTAATAACGGCTTGGTCTCTAGCATTGATACCAAAAACCAAGGTCAAAATGGTGTTATTACCATCAATATGACTGGCGATTACGAATACCAAGCCTATCAATCGGGAAATCAATTAAACATTGGCATCAGTAAGCCTGAACTCTTGCGTGAGCCGACCATTGAAGAAAAGGTTTATTCCGGTGAGGCGCTGTCAATGGAGTTTCAAGACGTTGAAATCCGCAGCGTTTTGGATATTTTAGCGCAGTTTACCAGCATGAATATTGTGGCAAGCGACTCGGTTGCCGGAAACATCACCTTGCGACTGATTAACGTACCTTGGGATCAAGCGCTTGACATCATTTTAAAAAGTAAAAATTTAGGAAAACGCGAAAATGGCAATGTCATTTTGGTGGCACCCTCAGCTGAGCTTGCCCAGCAAGAAGCGCAAGAGCTTGAAGCTCAGCGCGCCGTTGAAGCCTTTGAGCCGCTTCGAACCGAGTATATCCGCTTAAGCTATGCCAAAGCGGCGGACGTTTTAAACTTGATCTCACAAGGCAGCGGCGCGACCAATCGCGGCACAGGAACCACCGCGACTACCATTGATGACAACAATACCTTGCTGTCCAATCGCGGAACCGTCACCGTTGATGAGCGTACCAACACGTTAATTGTCAAAGACGTCGCCACCAGTATCGAAAATATTCATAAGCTCATCAGCAAAATTGACATTCCGGTGCGTCAAGTGATGATTGAGGCGCGAATTGTCAGCGCAAGCGATACCTTTAGTAAAGAAATTGGCGTTCGTTGGGGCATTTTATCCAATGGCGCGGCAAACAACCGCAACTTGCTGGTTGGCGGTAGTAACCAAACCATTTGGGATTTAAAAAACTTTGACGTTGAAAGCACGACCATCAACGGTCAAACCGTCACTTACCCAAAATATGACATCAGCCGACCTGACAACTTAAACGTTGATCTTGGTATTGACAATCCGGCTGGTCGTATTGCCTTTGGTCTCTTAAGCATGTCCGATTTTATGCTTGATTTAGAATTGTCTGCCTTGCAAGCGGACAACCGCGGGGAAGTCATTTCAACGCCAAAAATTTTAACCGCGGATAAACAAACCGCAAAAGTCTCCTCAGGAACGCAGATTCCTTATCAAGAAGCGTCGGCAAGTGGGGCGACCACCACCAGTTTTAAAGAGGCAGCGTTAAGTTTAGAGGCAACGCCGAACATCACCCCCGATGGCAAAATTGGCTTGCAATTAAATATTAGTAATGGCACGCCAACCATTATTAATGGCGATGTGGCAATTTCTGAAGACTCTATTTCAACCAACGTGATCGTTGAAGACGGTCAAACCATTGTGTTGGGCGGCGTGTTTAAAAACCGCAACTCAACTGGGGTTGAAAAAGTACCCTTTTTAGGGGATTTGCCTTATATTGGCAAAGCCTTCCGCCGTGATATGCGCAGCACCGACAAGCAAGAGCTGCTCATTTTTGTGACGCCAAAGCTGATCAATGATGGCATTAGCCGGTTGGATTAATCGCGATGCATTAAAGTCATGTGATCATGGTGATTGAAAAAAGCAGGCTGCCAAGCTTGCTTTTTTTATGGTTAAAATTTATGAATATTAAAGCTCATTACTAGCCAGAATAAAGCTTACGATGTATGATAGCTCATTTAGCTTAAGTTGGGTGATATGGTAGAATCGTTGCCATCAATATTTATTGTAGGACCAATGGGCGCCGGAAAAACGACGATTGGGCGCCTGCTTGCCAAGCAGCTTGGTCGCGAATTTGTCGACAGTGATTGGTTTATTGAGGCGCAATCGGGCGCAGATATCGCTTGGATTTTTGCCAAAGAGGGTGAGGCAGGATTTCGTTTGCGCGAGCGCCGAGCCATTGATGAGTTGACTCAGCGTCCAAATATCATTTTGGCAACGGGCGGCGGCGCAGTGATGAATGAAGACAACCGAAAAGCCCTTCATGATCGTGGTATTGTGGTTTATTTAAATGCGCCGGTCGAGGTTCAGCTTGCCCGAACGGCAAAAGACAAGTCACGACCACTTTTGCAGCACCCAAACCCAAGACAAGTCTTACAAGCGCTTTATCAGCGCCGCGACCCGTTATACCGAGAGGTTGCTCATATTATTTTGCCAACGGGTCACACCTATCCACGCCATATGGTTCAACAGCTCATCGAACAGCTTGATAAGTTGCCGGGCGTTTGCTTGGATTTAAGCGCCATTAAATTAACGGCTCATGAGGATGAAGGTTGATTGCCAATTTGGTTTATAATGGTCAATGAGCAGTTGCGCCAAAACATATTTAGGAGTAGAGGATGACCCTAACCACATCAATGCCAACGCTTCATAAAGGCGATGACGGCTTATGGGTTCGCGCCCAAAGCCACGATTATCCGATTGTTATTTCGCAAATGGCACATGAGGCGCAGGCAACGGCAGATTATATTGCGCCCTTTATCAAAGGTCAGCAGGTCTTAATTGTCAGCAATGACACTGTTGCCCCGATTTATTTGGCAGATTTGCAGCGAAAGCTTGAAGCAAGCTTTACGGTTGCCACTTGTGTGTTGCCCGATGGTGAGCAATACAAACACCAAGACAGCATCAACCGGATTTATGATGTGCTGATGGATCATCACTTTAACCGCGATGTGACTTTAGTTGCGCTTGGCGGCGGTGTGATCGGTGATATGACTGGATTTGCAGCGGCAAGCTTTATGCGCGGGGTTGATTTTATTCAAATCCCAACAACCTTATTATCCCAAGTCGATTCAAGCGTTGGCGGTAAAACAGGGATCAATCACCCTAAAGGTAAAAACATGATTGGCGCGTTTTGGCAGCCGCAAATGGTGCTTGCGGATATGGCAACGCTCAAAACCTTGCCGCCGCGAGAACTGTCAGCCGGGCTTGCCGAGGTCATTAAATATGCCTTGATCATGGATGAGGCGTTTTTGGTTTGGCTTGAGGACAATTTGCCTGTCATGATGGCGCTTGATCTCACCGTTCTTGGCGAGGCGGTCAAACGCTGCTGCCAATATAAAGCCGATATCGTGGCAAGTGATGAGCGCGAATCAGGAATTCGGGCGATTTTAAACTTTGGTCATACCTTTGGTCATGTGATCGAAACTCATGAAGGCTATGGCAATTGGCTTCATGGCGAAGCGGTCGCCGCGGGCATGGTTCAAGCCGCAAAACTCTCGCAAAAGCTTGGCTGGCTAACGGCTGATGACGTTTCCCGAGTGGAGCGCGTTTTAACTTTGGCAAATCTGCCTATTGTTCCGCCGCCCATTGCCGTTGATACCGCCCTTGATCTGATGGGGCACGATAAAAAAGTCAAGCACGGACAACTGCGACTGATTTTGTTAAAATCACTAGGACAAGCGGTCATTACCAAAGACTTTGACAGCTCGCTGCTTACCCAAGTGCTCTTGGAGCATTCCTGTCTTGAAAGCTAATTGATACGCTTAAGATCAGGCTTTGCTGACGGGCTTTGGGCAAAAGCATCGCTACTATTAATTTTGAAAGGATATTTTCATGGTCGCAACCTCACAAGCGACGCCTCAAGATAAAAAGTCAAATCGCCGCCAAGCGTTGATTTGGCTGATGATGACCATTATTCTTGGGGTTGTCACCGCTTTGGTTTGGATGGTTAACCAAACGCCAAAGGTGGTCACCAAAATTGAAAATGCACCCTTAACGGCGTCCGCACAACCGCTGACCACCGAGCTTACTCAGCCAACCCGCGTTGAGCCGCTGCATGAGCTTGATGCGGACGTTCAGCCGATCAGCTTTGAGGATACCATTCGCGACTTGCGCAACTATCCTGAAGAGTTTAAAGACAAGCGCTATTTGCTTGCCAATAAAGGCAAATGGACCGTTCAGGTGATGAACGTGGCTGAAAATGACGTCGTGGTCAGCTACCTTGATGGTCGCGACGATCGCGATAAGTTTTCTTATTTTCGCTACCGCGATGAGGACAACCAGCTGCGTTATATGCTCATTTATGGTTTGATGGGAAGCCCACAAGAAGCTATGGGCGCGGCAAAACTGGTCGATTTTGGGCTACCTGCAAATGTTCGCGTGTTGCCTGAAGAAATCAACCGCTATGTCAGCATCATCGACAACTATGAGCGCCCAGAACCGATTAAAGATTTGGGATCAAAACGGACGCGAGCGGTCAAATTGCAACCGACCAAGCGTGAAGTTCCAGTGCGACCAAGACCCCAGCCCAAACCTGCGCCTAAAAAAGAAGCGACTAAAGAGGACAGCAAATCGTCGTCAAATAAATCAGAAAGCATCAAGCAGTCCAAAGATCAGTCGCAAACGCTGTCAGTCAATGAAGAGCGTAAAGTGGCAGGGGATGACACCGCAAATAATTCAGCCGATAAAAAAGCTGAAGAAACTAAAAAGCCGCCTGCCGTTCCTGCGCCAAAACCGCCAAGCGATAGCAAATCTGATAACAAGTCTGAGAGCAAATCAGACAAAAAGTCAGAGGATAAAGCCAATAAAAATGCAGGCAAAGACAATGCTAAAGGCGACAGCATGAAAGAGCTGATTGAAGACAAGTCAAAATAACGGCTTGAAATATCAGTTAATAAAAACCCTGCCAATTGTGCAGGGTTTTTTATACATAATAAAAATTAACGGTTGGCTTTGAGCTTATCCCAATATTGTTGATAAAGTTGTAGCGCATCATCGCCAACGTCTTCTTGAAATTCCGCTTTGGCTAAAATATCTTTATTGGGATAAATGGTCGGATTATTGCGAACGCTGTCGTCCATCAGCTTTCGCGCCTCGATATTAGGTGAGGCGTAACCAATTTCTTCGCTAACGATTTTGGCGTTTCCAGGTCGCAATAAGTAATCGATAAATTTATGCGCCGCATCAACGTTTTTGGCATTTTTTGGAATGACAAAGTTGTCCATCCATAAAAGCGCGCCCTCACTTGGGTATTTATAAACCAGACTCGTTAAGCCCTCATCATTTGCCATGACCGCCTCGCCGTTCCAAGTCATGCCGATGTTGGTTTCGCCCTCGATATACGGCATTCTTGAAGCGTCCGAATTAAAGGTTTTCACGTTTGGCATTAAGGTAGTTAGCTTTTCATAAGCGGCTTTGATTTCCTCAGCGTTTCGGCTGTTTCCAGAGTGACCAAGGGTTAAAAGCGCCATACCAAACACTTCGCGCATGTCATTCATCAGCATCACTTGACCTTTATATTCAGGTCGCCAAAGGTCATTCCAACTGTTTACCATTTTCGGGTCAATCGCATCGCCATTAATTGCAAGCCCCGTGCTGCCCCACATATAAGGGATCGAGTATTTATTATCAGGGTCAACTTTGGTGTTGGTAAACGAGGTGTCCAAGTTTTTAAAATTGCTTAATTTGGACTTGTCCAACTCTTGTAATAAGCCTTCGTTTGCCATTTTTTCAACATAATAGGTCGAGGGCACCGCCAAATCGTATTGGCTTGAGGTGTCGAGCAATTTGAGCTTGGCGTACATCGCCTCGTTTGAGTCAAAGGTGGTGTAATTGACCTTGATTCCGGTTTCTTTTTCAAAGCCGTCCAAAATTTCTTGCGGCATATATTCCGACCAGTTGTACAAATTGAGCGTCTCGCCGGAGCTACTGGCATTATTTGCTGCCGAATTGTCCGCTTTATTACAGCCGGCAAGGCTTGCGGCGATAACCGCGCAAGCAAGAACTTTTGGCAAAATTTTGGCAGAAGGATAATAAGGTGATGATGTCAAAACGGCGCTCCTCAATCAGCTAAAAAATAGTCGTCACTTGACTCATGATAGGATTATGGTTGTGACAAGTCAAAATTTAAAGAGCTTGAGCAAAACTTGAGCAAAAATAGCGTCCTGAAAAGCCAACTGAAGCTAAGGTAAAAAAGCTTAGCATAACCATGCTATGATGACGGCTGATAACTCAATATCAAAATATGAGCCGGAACAAGATAATAAAAGGATTTAACAATGACGACTAATGAAATTATGATTCCTAAGCTGCTGACGAATAAAGTCGCCATTGTCACGGGCGCAAGCCGTGGTCTTGGCGCTCAAATTGCTAAGCAGTTGGCAGCGAGCGGCGCAAGCGTTTGCGTCAATTATCTTAACAGTAAAGACGCCGCTGAAAACGTGGTAGCAGAAATCATTGCCGAAGGCGGACAAGCATTTGCTTATCAAGGTGACGTGACAAGCCTTGAGCAAATGCAAGCCATGAGCGCAGAAGTGGTCAATCGCTTTGGAAAAATTGATATTTTGGTTAACAATGCGCTTCCAAATTATCAGTTCAACCCAAACGCTGAGTTTACAAGCATTGAAACTGTCAAATGGTCGCATTTTTCGCAGCAAATTGAGGGCATTGTTCAAGGCGCGGTCAATACCGTTCAAGCGGTTTTACCGCAAATGAAATCGCAGCAACTGGGCAAAATCATCAACATTTCAACCAACCTAGTTTATAACCCTGTGGTGACGTATTACGATTATACCACCGCCAAATCGGCGCTGATTGGACTGACGCGCAATTTAGCAAGTGAGCTTGGTCAATTTGGTATCCGTGTCAATTTGCTGGCAGGCGGGCTGCTTAAAACTACCGATGCCAGTAGCCTTACCACCGAGGAAGTTTTTGATTATATCGCTACCACCACGCCGCTTCGTCAAGCCACCTCAGTTAGCGATTTTGCCAATTCGGTCGTGCTTATGGCGTCCGATTTAAGCCTTGCTATTACAGGGCAATCGATTGCTGTGGATGGCGGCTTAACGATGCCGTAATAAAAGCATGCCGTAACAAGACTTCGTTTTGAATCGAACCATAAATAAAAGCCACTTAAGCAACCAAGCGATAGCTGTTGCCATAACGGCATTAGTTTATTAAAAATAATTTTATTCTCAAAAATATATTCCCAAAAGTTTCTAATATATTATAAAAAAGTTTGTTTTGCCTGCCAAAATATGCTTAAATTTTGGTTTTTAACCCAAGTGGTCAACAGCAGTCAAGCCAATTGCACCACTTTTGCGACCATCTAAAACATATTAGGGACAGTTATGCAGGGAAGTTCATTACCAGATAGCACGCCGCCGCCCAACGATTTTGAAAATGCCGCGCAAAGCTCGCGGATGCAGCGCTTTTTAAAAAGCGTTGAATGGCTTGGCAACTTGCTACCACATCCGGTGATTTTATTTGTTTGGATGTCGGTGTTGCTTTTAGTATTATCCGCCGTATTTGCTTATTTTGGCGTGAGTGTCACTGACCCAAGACCTGAGGGCACAGCAGGTCGAAGTGAGGACGGCATCATTTATGTGGTCAACTTATTAAACGGTGAAGGTCTTGCCAAAATCGTTGAAAATTTGGTGACCAACTTTACCGGATTTGTGCCGTTAGGAACGGTACTGGTGGCACTGTTAGGTGTTGGCATTGCCGAGCGCTCAGGGCTAATTTCCGCCGCGCTTCGTGGTTTGGTGCTAAATGCCCCGCGAAAAATGGTCACCTTTACCGTTGTTTTTGCCGGCATTATGTCCAATACCGCAGCAGAGCTAGGTTATGTGGTGCTTATTCCCTTAGCGGCTGTGATTTTTCACTCGTTAGGTCGTCATCCTTTAGCAGGGCTTGCGGCAGCCTTTGCCGGCGTGTCGGGCGGTTATAGTGCCAACCTTTTGCTTGGAACGGTCGACCCTTTATTGTCGGGGATCACCCAAGAGGCGGCGCGGATTATCGACCCAACTTACACGGTTGGCGCAGAAGCCAACTGGTACTTTATGATGGTAAGCACCTTTTTGATCAGCGGTCTTGGATATTTTGTCACTGAAAAAATCGTTGAGCCAAGCTTGGGAGAATACAACCCAAAAGAAGCCGACGACCCAAGCGTCCTTGACAACAAAATCGAGCCAGTAAGCGCGCTTGAGAAAAAAGGGCTGATTTGGGCAGGCGTCAGCATGATTATATTTTGCTTATTGCTGGCTTGGACGATTGTCCCTGCCGATGGGGTATTGCGAAATGCCGAAACGGGACTGGTTTCAGGGTCGCCATTTTTGCATGGTATCGTGGTATTTATCTTTGTGTTTTTTGCTGTCCCTGGTTACATTTATGGCAAAATCACCAAGAGCATCACCAGCAATCAAGATGTGGTCGATGCCATGAGCCACGCCATGAGCTCGTTAAGTATTTATATCGTTTTGGTATTTTTTGCTGCCCAATTTACCGCGTTTTTTAACTGGTCAAATTTAGGCTCAGTGATGGCGGTATCTGGCGCGACATTTCTTAACGACATCGGACTATCAGGACCTTTGTTGCTGATCGGTTTTATTTTGATTTGCGCCATGGTCAACTTAATGCTGGGATCAGCGTCGGCGCAGTGGGCGGTAACCGCGCCAATTTTTGTGCCCATGCTCATGCTGACCGGCTACGCGCCGGAAATGATTCAGGCAGCGTACCGAATTGGCGACTCAACGACCAACATTATTACCCCGATGATGAGCTACTTTGGACTGATTATGGCGGTGGCAATCCGCTATAAGCGCGGAACAGGTGTCGGAACGTTGATGGCGATGATGCTGCCGTACTCGATGATTTTTTTATTCGGTTGGGTGACGCTGTTTTGCATTTGGGTGTTTGTTTTTGGGCTTCCGGTAGGTCCTGGTGCGGAAACGTTTTATCCCGCGCGATAGTTTTCAGCTTTAAAACTGCTATTAAAAACTTTGCAAAAAACCTTTACTGATTAGTAAAGGTTTTTTTATTGCCGTTAAAAAAGAATTAAAAACACGCTACTATCATTTTAATATTATAAAAAAAGAGCCTTTTATGACCGAACTTGATGATTATTTTGCAAATAAACAGCAGCAAATTAATGACTTTTTAACCCGAGCCAACCCGTATTTAGACGACAATCCGCTGTTTTTTGCCGGTCACTTTATCACCGGAAAGCTTTATCATCCCGACATTTTATTTATCGGTATCAACCCCGGTCATCGCTATTGGCAAGACTTAACCGCTCGGCAAAATAATACCAAATTGGTTAATTTTAAAAGTTTGCCTTGCAAGTTTATTGAGGACGCCGCTCATGGCAATCGCTTTGCCCGCCGCGTGATTGATGTGGCTTGTCTTGGTGATGCGGCAAAGCTTGAGCGCTGCGCCGAGACCAGTTTGCTGTCCTATTTTGCCAGCCCTACCGAAAGCGTGGTGAAAGCGCAACTGAAAAAACTGCCCAAAGCCATGCAGCTTGAGCATCAAGAATTAATGCAATTGCCACTTGCGCAAATCGCACCCAAGCACATCGTTTGTATTGGTTGGCGAACCTTTGATGAATTTATCAAGCGCTACCAAATCCCGCGAAAGTCTCGAAGCGATATGCCATCGCGGCAGCTTCCCATTCGGGTTACCAAAGATAGCTCAAGTAGCAAACTTATGGACTTTTATGTCAAAACCGAGGTCAATGGCATTCCCGTTCATGGCGTTCGGCATTTCTCAACGCCGCTAAGCCATGAGATGCTGTCGGAATTAAAGCAAATTTTTAGCGACATTTGGGCGCAAATTGAGCAGCCAAACATTGAGCCATCAGCTTAACTTGCTAAAAAATGCTCAACCACGTTTTGAATACCGTTTTCTTCAATGCTACCGGTGATAAGGTTAGCGCGCGCTTTTAGCTCATCTTTGCCGTCGCCCATTGCCACCGCAAAACCGACCAAATCAAACATTTCTAAATCGTTTAGCCCATCGCCAAACGCCATGCAGTCGCGAGCATCGACCGCAAAATGCTCACAAACGTCCAAAATGCCGCGCGCTTTTGAGGCATCAATCGGCAAAATATCGCCTATGATGGGATGCCAATGCACAAGTTTTAGCGCATGACGGTCAAAGTTCACGTCTTGCATTTTGTCATCTTGATTGTCAAAAAATACTGAGCACTGATAAACGGTGTTAAATTTGCAGTAATCGGGGTCGATGATGCTACAGCTTTTGATTTGGTCGTGGTAGGTGGTTTGCCATTCGTGCTCATCCGACCAGACGATTTGTGATTCGGCGTCGAACTTATAGACTAGACCGCTTTGGTTACAAAGGTCGGCGATGGTGGTCGCTTGCGCTGCGCTCAAAGGGTAGTGGCTGATGATGCGCTCGTTGTCAAAGCTGTATTGACCGTTCATGCAGATGATGGCGTCCAAAACACCGGCGTCAAGCAATTCGGTGATGTCAGGCGGTAAGATGACTTTGGAGCGACCGGTTGAGATGACAAGCTTAATGTCGGTATCGGCAAGCGCCTCGAGGGTCGCTTTGTTATTTGGGGCGATTTTACCGTTTCGGCTTAAGGTGTCGTCAATGTCAAAAAAAATCATCTTTGGGGTGGGAATTTTGTTACTCATAGTTAATTTCCTAACTGTTTCTTATTATAAAAATCTTTATATTTTTAATTTAAAATTCAAATTGCTTTTTGGTATTTCCAAATAGCTTATAGCTGTGTAAGCATGAGGTGCGAAGCTCGAAAAGTTTACTATAAAATCATTATCATCCCAGTAAAAGTCAATATTGTTTTCATCAATTTCGTCAACATGATTTATTAGAAAATCCTGATCTTCCTTTGCATATTTTTCGACTTTATCTGTTAACCATGTTGTTAAGCAATCATATTCAATGAAGTCATCTAAAGTTAAAGTTCTTTCAGGGTTTAAAGCAAAATGTCTATGACTTAAGTAATGATTTGGATGAGCGCCACCTGAATATTCACTTATACCTGTTGACACTGATAAAATTTCGGATGAATGAATGGTTATAATATTTCCGATTTCAATATAATAGTAGCTTCCTTGTAAGGGCGGAGCTAAATCATATTTTTTTTCAGAATTTCGGAAGTTATCAATAAGATCAAAAATCTCTCTTTCAATAAAAGAGTTTATATATTTTGCATCAAAGAATGAGTTTTCTCTACAGATACTGTAATCAATAGAGTAATCATATGGAGTCTTTATTTTAAGTTCATAACCGTCGGACTTTTTCACACAGTCTTCAAGCAAAATATTAGATTTATCAATTGAAGATAAATACTTCTCTCTTTGATAGTCTAAAGAATCTACAATTTTATCTGTAAGCTTGCAATCGTCAAACTTAATATATTGATACTTCGATAGACTCCTTGGAATATCGCAATCATCAATTAACACAGGAAGAATATAAATATCATCTGAAAGCCTTTCCTCAGCATAGACATCCATACGCTTTATTTCTCTCTGGATATAGCCTCTTTTTTTAGTTGCTTGTTTTGATAAAAGGATGACCACAAAGTCTGAATTTTTTAAAGCGTTTTCAATTTCATTGTCCCATGGTATTCCGATTGGTAGTTTTTTAGTATCTAGCCAAGGGTCATAAGAGTGTATTTTAAGGAAATCATAAATAATTTCTGCTTTTTCACTATCTTCAGAAGCATGGCTAATAAACACTTTACGATACATCAACTTTTCCTTTAAGCTAAATTAGAGCATTTAAAGCTTATGAGAATATAAGCTTAAACTGAAACGAAAGAAAGGCTAGAACGTTCAATAGTCACTCCCCAACCAAAACATCACTCACATTTTGAAAGCCCCTTGGCAGTTTGCTGCCCCGACCCGCCCGCGACCCTTGATACGTTGCCAAATCGCTTGGCTTTAAGGTCACGTGGCGTTTTCCTGCGGTGATGACAAGGCTGTCGGTCAGCGCAATTGGCGTGATGCTGATGACGTTTTCGCCCTCTTTTAAATCAATCAATTTATTGCCTTTGCCGCGAGCTTGGGTAGGCAGCTCATCGAGTGGAAAAATCAGCAAATATCCGGCGTCCGTGGTAACTGCCAAATGGTCAGGATTTGCCGCCGTGTCTAACGTTGCAACCGGAAGCAATCGGCTGCCAGCCAAGTTAATGATGCTTTTGCCTGATTTTTGGTTGGTATCCAAGTTGCCAAGGGTGTTGATAAAGCCGTAGCCTTGAGCGCCAGCTAGGATAATGCGCTCCTCCGTGCCGCCGGAGAGCAATTGCTCAAAGGTCGCGGCAGATGGTGGCTTTAATACGCTCGTTAACGGGTCGCCTTGACCGCGAGCGGACGCTAGGCTATGAGCGTCAATACTGTAGCTGCGACCGGTGCTGTCGAGAACTAGGATTTTGGCATTAGACTTGCCGCGCGAGTGCGCCTGATAGCTGTCGCCGGCGCGAAAGCTCATGCCGCGCGGGTCGACGTCGTGACCTTTGGCAGCCCTGATCCAGCCCGCTTTTGACAGTACAGCAGTGATGGGCTCGCTTGGCATCAGGTCGGACTCTTTAAGCGCTTGCGCTTCATCGCGCTCGATAAGCTGCGACATTCGGTTGTCGCCGTGAGCTTTCATATCCTCACTCATTTCATCAATCATCAATTGCGTAAGGCTATCAGGATTATCCAAGTGTTCTTGAATGGTGGCGCGCTCGCGGTTTAGCTCATCTTGCTCGCCTTTGAGCGCCATTTCCTCAAGTTTTGCCAGTTGGCGTAAGCGAATGTCCAAAATTGCGCCGGCTTGAATGTCGCTTAAGCCAAAGGTTGCCATAAGCGCCGCTTTTGGGTCGTCCTCTTCGCGGATGATTTTAATGACCTCATCGATGTTTAAATAGGCAATCAATAAGCCTGCCAAAATATGCAAGCGCTTATTGATTTTATCCAAGCGAAATTGTAAGCGGCGGGTGACAACGACGCGGCGGCACTCAAGCCATTCGGTAAGGATTTCTTTTAAGTTTTTGACCTGCGGCTTACCATTTAGCCCGATCATGTTCATGTTAACGCGGTAGTTGCTCTCAAGGTCGGTGCTGGCAAACAAATGGCTCATGACGCGCTCAATATCAACGCGGGTTGAGCGCAGCTCAAGCACGATTCGGCACGGGTTTTCGTGGTCGGATTCGTCGTGAATGTCGGTAATCCACGGCAGTTTTTTCTCCACCATGAGTCGCGCGATTTGCTCTTGGATTTTGCTTCCTGAGACTTGATAGGGCAGCGCGTCAATGATGATCAGGTTTTTTTCTTTGTCATCAATATGATAGGTGGCGCGCATTTTATAGCTGCCACGACCGCGCTCATACATCGCTTGTAAGTCTTTTTTACTGGTGATGATTTCAGCGCGAGTGGGCAAGTCAGGGGCAGGGATAGACTGGGTTAATTGTTTAATGGTTAAGTCCGGATTTTTAAGCAAACGAATGGCGGCGCGGACGACCTCGTTTAAATTGTGCGGCGGAATGTCGGTTGCCATACCCACGGCAATGCCAGTGGTACCATTTAATAAAATATTGGGCAAGCGCGCGGGCAACGTGGTTGGCTCTTGCATTGTGCCGTCAAAGTTATCTTGCCAATCGACCGTTCCTTGACCAAGCTCACTTAACAGCGTGTTGGCATAAGCGGACATTTTGGCTTCGGTATAGCGCATGGCAGCAAAGGATTTTGGGTCGTCAGGGCTGCCCCAGTTGCCTTGACCGGTGATAAGCGGATAGCGGTAGCTGAACGGCTGCGCCATCAATACCATCGCCTCATAACAAGCGATGTCACCGTGCGGGTGGTATTTACCAAGGACGTCACCGACCGTTCGCGCTGATTTTTTGGGTTTGGCGGACGCTTTTAACCCAAGCTCGCTCATGGCATAAATGATGCGCCGCTGAACCGGTTTTAGCCCATCGGCAATGTTAGGCAGCGCGCGATCCATAATCACGTACATCGCATAGTTCAAATACGCCTGCTCGGTAAATTCGGCAACCGAACGCGAGTCAACCGCTTCGCTTAATGGCGCTTTTGACTCAAAAGTATCGTCAGATAAAGTAAGACTTTCGGACATAATCAACATTCACTTTTTAAAATTTGGCTTTTTAAAAACAGAACGCCCAAATCAGGGCAATGGCGCTATCGTAAAGCAATTAAGGGCAATTAAAAAGGGCAAAATGACGCTAAACGACGCGGGATGACGCAAAAAAACGTCAAGAATCATTGGCTTTTGATCCCTAAATTCGCTATAGTCAATATAAAACCAGTCAAGCTTTGTTTGTTAACTCGGCGGCTGAGTTTCCTTGTATTTAAGCTTGGTTATGGGTCGTTTTGGCTGTCAATCGCTGCATTTTTTGCCGCAATCAGCGCTCAAATTAAGATTAAGGAGTATTGCCATGGTTCCTTATTTTTCCTCCAAGCGTTGTTTACCGCTGCAAAAATCGTTATCCCAACCTTTTTTAAAGCCAGCGCTTTATCTTTGTGTGATGACCGCTATGCTCAGCGCTTGTAGCACCCAAAAGCAAGACACGATGAGCGAGCCGAGCAGCCCTGCAAACAGCTCAAAAAGTGTCAGCCGAAGCAGTGACAGTATGGCAGGCGAGGTCGCAAATGCTGATATGGCAGCGCCCGTGGTCGAATATAGCGAAGCGGAAGTGGTCAGCGCCGAGCCGTATTATCCTACCCCAAACGAGATGGGCGACAATTATCAAAAAAATATCGCCAACGCCATTCAGCGAACCCTTGATAATCCCGTTGCCACGTTGTCGATTGACACCGATACCGGAAGTTACGCCAACATTCGCCGCTATTTAAATGAAGGCAGCTTGCCGCCTCGTGACGCCGTTCGCGCTGAGGAGCTGATTAACTATTTTAATTATGACTTTGCCAACAGCAAGCGCTTGGGTCGAGCGCCATTTGTGGTGGAAACGGAGCTGGTCAGCTCGCCTTGGAACACGTCCAATCAAGGCAATCAAATCTTAAAAGTTGGCATCAAAGCGGTGGACAATTTAAGCTTTATGAAACAAATGCCCCCTGCCAATTTGGTGTTTTTGGTGGATGTTTCAGGGTCGATGGATGAGCCGGACAAATTGCCACTTGCCAAATCCGCGCTGAATTTACTTAGCAAGCAGCTTCGCGCTGAAGATACCATTAGCATCATCAGCTATTCTGGTGAAACCGAAGTCGTTTTGCCTGCCACTCGTGGTAATGATACCGCTAAAATCCAAGCCGCCATCAATAGCCTGCAAGCTGAAGGTAGCACCAACGGCGAGGACGCGCTTAAGCTTGCCTATGATGAAGCGCAAAAATCCCTGAAAAAAAATGGCATCAACCGCATTTTGATGCTCACAGATGGCGATTTTAACGTGGGAATTAGCAGCGTTGAGGAAATGCTCGATTTGGTCAAAGCCAACCGCAATCGTGGCATATCCTTATCCACCGTCGGCTTTGGTCGCGGCGATTTAAATGACTTTATGATGGAGCAAATGGCAGACAGCGGCAACGGCAATTACAGCTATATCGATAGCCTGATGGAAGCCAAAAAAGTCTTTAGCGATGAGCTTGCCTCAACCTTTAACACGGTGGCAAGTGACGTTAAAATTCAGCTTGAATTTAATCCCAATGCGGTCAGTGAATGGCGTTTGATTGGCTATGAAAACCGATTGCTAAACGAAGCCGACTTTAACAATGATAAGGTAGATGCCGGTGAGATTGGCGCAGGAAAATCCATGGTAGCGCTCTTTGAAGTCACCCCAAAAGGTCAAAAAGGCAGCTTTGAGCCGCGGCGCTACGCCAAACCGCAACCGCTAAAAGCACTGGCAAATCCTAACGCGCCCGAGCTTGGCTTTTTAAAGGTTCGCTACAAGCTCTCCCCGCAAGCAAGGTCGCAATTGGTTGAGCTGCCCATTTTGGCAACGAATGGCGTTGCTATTGGCCGCGCCCATCCGGATACCCAGTTTGCCATCGCCGTTGCTGGATTTGCGCAAAAATTGCAAGGCAGTGACTATATTAATCACTGGCAATTTAGCGACAGCAAGCGCTTAGCCAACCAAAGCTTGAGTCAAAATACTGTCAGCGACCCCAATGGGCTTCGGCGAAACTTTGTTCAATTACTTGATCTTGCCGAAGCGCTATCGCCAAACGATGCCGCCAAGCGCTAATCCCAATTTTTTAAGCCATGCTGCGTGATTGCGCCGCATGGTTTTTTATTACTTTCGACGTTATTTATCCCAACAATTTCTAAGGCAAGCTGTCAACAACCTTTGCAAACTGACCACGCAATCTTTTGTATTGAGTCCACTCCTTAAAGTGTGTATGTTAAAGGCAAAGGAGCACAGCAATAATAACATTTTAGGAGACGATTATGGACAATCAAAGCGTTGGCACTCGCCATGAGGACAAAGTTTGGCTTAAGACTTACGAGGCGCTTGGGCTCAACTATGATATTCAACTGCCGCCGGATAATACCTCGCTCATTGATATTTTTGAGGCAAGCTTTGCTAAATTTGGCGACAAAACCGCCTTTGTTTGCATGGGCGCAAGCATCAGCTTTCAAGAACTGGATTTATATAGCCGACAAATGGCGGCGTATTTGCAATCACTGGGACTTAAAAAAGGCGATAAAGTGGCAGTCATGATGCCCAATATTTTGCAGCTTCCGGTTGCGGTGATTGGCGTGCTGCGGGCAGGGCTGACGCTGGTTAACGTCAATCCTTTATACACGACCCCTGAGCTTGAGCATCAGCTTAAAGACTCGGAAGCCAAAGCGCTCATTTTGGTCGAAAACTTTGCCAAAACATATCAAGATATCGGTAAAAAAATGGTTGACCATGTTGTCATCACCTCGATGGGCGACTTGATGGGAACGCTTAAAGGCTTTGTGGTCAATACGGTTGTCCGCCACGTCAAAAAATTGGTGCCAAGCTACAATATCGCAGGAAGCGTCAGCTTCAAGCAAGCGCTTCATGAAGTCAGCGCCAGTAAATACAAGCGCCCAAGCCATATTGGTTTAAATGACGTTGCCGTGCTGCAATATACGGGCGGCACGACAGGCGTTGCCAAAGGCGCGATGCTGACTCATAAAAACTTGGTGGCAAACCTCATTCAATGCGACACCTTTTTGGGAAGCGCCTTTGATGAGTTTGACCATAAAGGCGAGCAGCCAGTGATTTTGACCGCGCTGCCGCTGTATCATATTTTCTCATTTACCGTTTGTGGGATGTTTGGCATTTATCGCGGCTGCATTGGGCTGCTTGTTCCCAATCCGCGCGACCTTAAAAGTTTGTTAAAAGATTATAAAAACCATCCACCGGCGTTTTTCCCTGCGGTCAATACCTTGTTTAATGCGCTTGCCAATAACGATGAGTTTAAAGCACTCGATCATAGTAAACTTAAAATGTCGATGGGCGGCGGCATGGCGGTTCTCAAAGCTACCGCTGAAAAATGGCGTCAAATCACGGGCAACATCATCGTTCAAGGTTATGGCTTGTCCGAAACGTCCCCCGTTGCTACGGCAAACCCTGCCAACCAAGCTACCTTTGGTGGAACGATCGGTATCCCAATGCCCGCAACGGACGTGGCAATCTTAGATGACGAGGGCAATGAAGTGGCGCTTGGTGATCGCGGCGAGATTTGCGTTCGCGGCCCGCAAGTCATGAAAGGCTACTGGAACCGTGAGGAAGCGACCCGCGAAGTCATGACTGAGGATGGCTATTTTCGCACCGGCGACATTGGTATCATGGATGACGCAGGTTTCGTCACCATCGTTGATCGCAAAAAAGACATGATTTTGGTGTCCGGATTTAACGTTTATCCCAACGAAGTTGAAGACGTGATGGCGGCGCATCCTAAGATTTTAGAATGTGGCGTGATTGGCGTTCCTGATGACAAAAGCGGCGAAGTTCCCAAAATTTTTGTCGTTCGTAAAGATGACAGCTTAACGGTCGATGACGTATTGGCGTTTGCCAAACAAAACTTAACCGGCTATAAACGACCGCGCTATGTTGAATTTATCGATGAGTTGCCAAAATCCAACGTCGGCAAAATCTTGCGAAAAGACTTGCGGGCAATGGAGGAAAATAAAGGCAAATCAGCCGCTTAGCCAATAATCCAAAACTCAGTTATCGCGCCGCCTTGGAATTTTGATAAAACGAGCCCTAACAAGTTCACAAATCATCACAAGGCGGGGCTGAACTTTGCTTTTTTTTCGACTATGCTATTGTTTTTAGCATCACTTTTTATTTTTGAATTTTTTATTAACACCTTTGGAAACCTGCTATGACTCAGCCTACTTCAAACCAACATACCAACAAATCGCTCCAAGCTGAAGCAACTGCGTTTCCAACCATGCCGGACATCCCAAGCAATCGCCCGTGGCTTGAGGCTTATGAGCGCTATAACATTGCGCCGACCATCGATATGCCTGATGACAATACCTCGCTACTTGAAGTGTTTGAGCGCAATTTTCGCCGTTATGGTCAAAAGCCGGCTTATATTTGTATGGATGAAAGCCTAAGCTACAAGCAGCTTGATTTGTTCAGCCGCCAAATTGCCAGCTATTTGCAATCTTTAGGACTTGATAAAGGCGATAAAGTTGCGGTAATGATGCCCAATTTATTGCAATATCCGATTATCGCGATTGGCGTGATTCGCGCAGGAATGACGCTGGTTAATGTCAATCCACTTTATACCAGCCGCGAGCTGTCGCACCAGCTTGAAGACTCAGGCGCTAAAGTGTTATTCATCGTAGAAAACTTTGCCAAAACCTACCAAGACGCCAAAAATAAAGGCGCGGTTGAGCAGGTGATCGTCTGCAAACTTGGCGATATGTTCGGTACCGCCAAAGGTTTTTTGATCAATATGGTTGCCCGCCATATCAAAAAAATGATTCCAAGTTATAGCTTGCCTGACAGCCAAAGCTTCAAACAAGTGCTAAACGCCGTATCCGCCAGCAAATATAAGCGCCCTGATTTAAGTTTAAGCGATGTTGCCTTATTGCAATATACCGGCGGCACAACGGGCGTTGCCAAAGGCGCGATGCTCAGTCACGGCAATTTGGTCGCCAATATGCTGCAAATCCGCGCGCTGATGGAAAGCGCCTTTGAAGATGATCCCAATGCCGATGATGTCATTTTGACGGCGCTACCGCTGTATCATGTGTTCTCATTCATGGTTTGCGGCATGTACAACATGTATGAAGGCTACGCGGGACTGCTCATTCCCAATCCACGCGATTTGGACGGTTTGATCAAACAAATGGGCAAATATAAGCCTGCGTTTATTCCAGCGGTGAATACTTTATTTAATGCTTTGGTTGGCAATAAAAATTTTGCCGAGCTTGATTTTTCTAATTTAAAAGCAGCAATTGGCGGCGGCATGTCAGTACTGCCAAGTGTTGCCAAACAGTGGCACCAAATCACAGGGCTGCCGATTGTTGAAGGTTATGGCTTGTCAGAAACCTCGCCAGTAGTTGCCTTTAACCCCATGACCATCGCTGAATTTACCGGAAAGATCGGCATTCCGGCATCAAGCACCGATATCATTTTGATTGATGACGATGAAACAGAGTTGCCCATTGGCGAGCGCGGTGAGATTTGTGTCAAAGGTCCGCAAGTCATGATTGCCTACCAAAATCGCCCTGATGAAACCGAAAAAACCTTTACCAAGTCCGGCTATCTAAAAACAGGTGACATCGGCATCATGGATGAAAAAGGCTTTATTAAAATTGTGGATCGCAAAAAAGACATGATTTTGGTGTCCGGATTTAACGTTTATCCCAACGAAATTGAAGAAGCAATGAGCGAGCATCCGGCGGTCAAAGAGGTCGGCGCAATCGGTATTCCAAATGACAAGCGCGGCGAAGACCCCAAGATTTTTGTGGTGAAAAAAGGCGATGTGACCGAAGAAGAATTGCTTGAGTTTGGTAAAAAGCAACTGACCGGTTATAAACGACCGCGCCATGTTCAGTTTGTTGATGAATTGCCAAAATCAAACGTTGGTAAAATCCTTCGAAAAGAGCTTCGTAAAATGGAAGGCCTAGAATAAGAAGCAGATCGAGGACGGCTTAAAAGTTGATATTTCTAAAAATGGGCGTTAGGATAGCGGCAACTTTTATTTTCACTGACCATTTTGGAATGATTTATGCGAATTGATAACCGGCAGTTAAATGAGCTTCGTCACGTCCGCTTTGAGCGTCACTACACCAAGCACGCAGAAGGCTCAGTGCTGGTCAGCTTTGGCGACACCAAAGTGCTTTGTACGGCAAGTATTGAGTCAGGCGTTCCGCGTTGGCTTAAAGGCAGGGGTAAAGGTTGGGTAACCGCAGAATATGGCATGCTTCCGCGCGCCACCAACACCCGAAATCAGCGTGAAGCCGCTCGCGGTAAACAGTCAGGTCGCACCCAAGAAATTCAGCGCTTGATTGGTCGCAGCCTGCGCGCGATGGTCGATTTGGATAAGCTTGGCGAAAATACCATTTATATCGATTGCGACGTGTTGCAAGCCGATGGCGGCACGCGAACCGCAAGCGTGACGGGTGCGGCGATTGCGCTCATTGATGCGCTCGAAGCTTTACAAAAAACCAAAAAGCTAAAAAATGATCCGTTGATCGGTTTAGTTGCTGCCGTTTCGGTCGGCATTAAAGGCGGGGATGCCTACCTTGATTTGTGCTATGAAGAAGATGCCAGCTGCGACACTGATTTAAACGTGGTCATGACCCAATCCGGCGCTTTCATCGAAATCCAAGGTACGGCGGAAGAAAAGCCCTTTTCACGAACGGAAGCCAATGCCATGCTCGATTTGGCAGAAGGCGGCATTAAAGACTTGATCGCCTTACAAAAAGAAGCGCTTGGTTGGTAGCCTTTTTGATTAACGGCTTTTTTAATCGCTGCTTTAATAAAAGCGAAAGGCGCAATTGATTATGCTCAAGCTGACCGAAAACGGTGCAAAAATTACCTTAACGGACGCTCCAAAAAAGAGCGATAACGGGCTATTTTGGTTTGGCGCGGTACTGCTTATCGCTGCGGTTGCCGTTGCGGTTGCGATGAGTTTATTTCCAGTTCGGCACTCGATTGCGGCTTTAGCGTTGTTGGTGGTTGCAAGCTTTGTGTTTAATTTAAAACGCCAACAACAAAAAAAAGCCCAAAGCAGTCTCATTCAAGGCGGTATCCTTTGGGTAAGATCCGGTGAGCTGGTTCACGACTGTCACGGTCGCCGCGATCACATCGCGTTAAGTAATGATGATAAGGTCAGCCAAATTGGCAACCAGCTGAGCATTACGGATGCAGCGCAACTGCCTAAATATCAAATCAGCGGCTTTGATAGTGAACAAGAAGCCGCGGCTGCCAAAGCCATCCTTCAAGGTCAAGCGTTGCAAAAGCGTCACGCCAACATCAAGTTGCAATCCGATAATTAAACCTTTTGTCGCAATTTTGGCGCCTTTTATTTGCAACAGTCAGCAATATTACTTGCAGAAACTGAGCAAAATGGTTTATAACTGATTTTGGCGCTGATAAAAGGTTTTATCAGTAAGTGATGGCTGTGAGATGAGGTTTGCGATGTCTTGTGGTTCAGTGATATTTTGCAATAAGCGTTTTGTTGTTGGTAGCGCGATTGGTTTTGGGATGGTGGCAAGCATAAGTGCCGCTTCTGCAAATGTGACGATGGACAGCTTAAGCCAATTGATTGCGCAAAAATCGGAGGTACGCGAGGAAATCAAAGTGCCGCCTGCGCGAATCAGTACCCAATCGTCTATCAGGCGTACCAACACTCAGCCTACCATTTCTTATGGCGCAAGTTCAAATAGCACTGCCAATTCACAAAGTTATTCTTCTTATCCGGCGTATCAAAACTCTGCAAGCTATAGTAGCTCTCCCAGTCAGCCAAGCTATGCTGCTCAAAGCGACTCAAATCAAAGCTACTCAAATCAAAGTTATCAAGCTCTAAGCTCCTCTGCCCAAAATAAATCAGCTTATAACTCAAATATAAGTAGCGCTCAACCCAAACGCTTAACCCTCATTCAATCTGCCAAAACTGCCAGTGCTTCGCCAAAAGCTGCAACTTATCCGACCATCGTTACCGCGCCAAAAGTGCCTGCTGTATTGCCCGCATTTTTACGGGGCAGCGGTATTGCAGGAAACTATGACAATGTCGATAGCAGTTATTTGCCGCTATTATCACAAGCTGAATCACAAAGCAGTCGGGCGGCGCGTGAGGTACTTGCAACCGCACGGGCAATGGCACTGAATGAACGAACCATCATTAAAGGCGGCTGCTGGGATTATTTAAACGCCGTATTTAATCGGGCAGGGGTGACCAAAAACACCATTTTAAAAGGCGCTTATAAAGAGGGACCTTATGCCAACCCGCAAGAGATTCAGGTCGGCGATTGGCTGTATTATATCAATCATGGCTATAACGACATTGAACACAGCGGCTTATTTGTCGGTTGGGTAGATGAAGCCAACAAGCAAGCGCTTATATTAAGCTATGCCGGAGAGAGCCGTCACGAGCCTGCGCGATACAAGGTTTACGACTTAAGTCACGTTTATCACATTATGCGACCGGTGATTTAACTTTAAAATATTAAAAGGGCTTTACCACCACCAAAATCACAATAATAACGAGCGCAAATACTGGAATTTCATTAAACCAGCGCCAAAATACGTGTGACTTATACTGCGGATTATCCATCAGTTTTTTACGATAAAATCCGCAAGCGCCGTGATAAGCCGACAGTAAAATCACAAGGACAAGCTTGACATGAAGCCAGCCTTGCGACTTATAAACATCCCAACCAAGCAATACCATCCAAAGCCCAAATGCCCAAGTTGCAATCATTGCAGGGGTCATAATCCCGCGATAAAGCTTACGCTCCATAATGGCAAAGCGATCTTGGCTGATCTTATCCTCGCTCATCGCATGATAAACAAACAATCGCGGCAAATAAAAAATCGCCGCAAACCAGCATACCATTGAGATGATATGAAATGCTTTGATCCAGTTAAAATACTCGGGCATGAGACTCTCGGCTGAGTTAGGAGGGCTTATTAATTAGGCAATCAAATCATTAATTATCAATCGGCAAGTACCAAGGCAGATTCATGACCGCTCATCGCATCTACCACTGGCAAAACTCTTGGCGCTCGCGGCTCTGCAATTTGCGCCTGAAGTCCAAGCTCGCGCATCAAGCGCTGATCATTTGATTGGCTTGCGTTTCCAGTCGTCAGTAATTTATCCCCATAAAAAAAGGAATTGGCTCCCGCCATAAAGGCAAGCGCTTGCTCAGCGTCCGACAGACTTTCGCGACCTGCTGACAAGCGAACGTAACTGGTTGGGCAGCAAATTCGAGTCACGGCAATGGTTCGGATCCATTCAAGCACGGATAATTGACCCTCGGCAATCACCTTATCGCCAAGCGGTGTTCCTTGAATCGGCACCAGTAAATTGACCGGAATGGATTCTGGCGGCTTGGGCATGGCGAGCAGCTCCATCACCCAATCAATTCTATCATCACGGCTTTCGCCCATACCAACGATATTGCCGCTACAAACGTTGATTCCAGACGCGCGAACTTGAGCAATCGTATCTAATCTGTCATCGTAGCTTCGGGTGCTGACCACTTCATCATAATAACGGCGCGAGGTGTCCAAATTATGATTGTAATAATCAAGCCCTGCATCCGCCAATTGGCTTGCTTGATCGGCATTGAGCATACCAAGGGTCATGCACGTTTCAAGCCCTAAAGCTTTGACTTCTTGAATTAATTCAACCACATAAGGCATGTCTTTAGCGCTTGGGTGCTTCCAAGCTGCGCCCATACAAAATCGCGATGAGCCGCTGGCTTTGGCGCGTTTTGCGGCAGCAATCACTTTATCAACCGCCAAGCGCTTTTCGGCTTCAAGCTTGGTTTTTTCACGGTGGTGACCGGACTGCGAGCAGTAACCGCAATCTTCAGGGCAATTACCGGTTTTGATCGATAAAAGGGTGCTGATTTGAACTTCATTGGCGTTAAAATGCTTACGGTGAACACTTTGCGCTTGCAGTAACAAGTCCATCAAGGGCAATTCAAACAATTGCGCAACCGCCTCGCGGCTTTTGATCGGGGCATTTGCAAAAGTGGGCGCTGATGAAGAATTCGAGGATAAGCTTGGCTCCAAAATATGTTGCAGGATCGCCATAAAATAAGTCCTTTTATAATGATGCTAAATTCAGGATAGAAAAGGGGTTCACGCGGATGATGTTTAGATGATTTCAACTTTTGATAATAAAATCACAAAAAAAAGGTGCAGTAACTTTAGTATACCGCAACCTTCTTTAAAATAGCAGACTTAAAATTCATGGGCTTGGTGCTGAAAACTTATTTCCCAAGCTTGTGTTTGGCAACCCCAATCCAATGCTCGGCAAACTTTTGCGCTTTATAGGCATAAGGCTTGGCGCGATCAAGATACGGTTTAACTTCTTCAGGGATTGGCGGAACGATATGTTTGGCAAGCTTATTAAACCACATCAATTGGCTGTAATCGCCATCAATGCTCAGCTTTTTATCTTGAACTGCCGTCATAAACGCAGGCAAGCTGCCTTGGGTTAATAGCTTCACGCCCGTCATGGAGTCTTTAAATTTAACCGTTAAATCCGCATTTTCAGTCTCGCCGGATTGCTGGCTAAATTTGCCATTATCAAAGCTGTAGCTGCGAGCCACGCCTGACTCTTCACTGATAAATTCGATCGTGACTTTTTTATCAGTTAATAACGCTTGAACATCCGTATTGTCGCTTCCTGCCAGCATTGACAATCGGTAGCCAATGACTGCCAACAGTACGTCTAATGGGTCAGATTTGACATCCAAAACCGGAATAGTCACCATAACTTTACTCCAAAATAAGATAAAATTTGCTTAAGAAAGCTTAATATTTACAAATACCTTGGTGATTATAACCAATTCATTCCAAACTATCGTTATCAATTTGCAAGAAAGGCGCGGTTATCGTGTAACAATCGGTTTTAAGAAAAAAATAAATGTCAGCGAAATCTTGGCTGAAATCCTGAATCGTAAACGGGTGAATGTTCTGTGAGGGCAGGTTTTTGCTTTTGGCAATTTAACACATCATATCGAAGGACGCGGTAGCTGACCCAAAAAAATAGCGGCAGTAAACTTAACGCAAAGGCAATTACAAAGCCGTGCCAATCGCTGACCAAAAACTGCTGGGTGAGCCAGTGATGAAGCCCGTCAATCACCCCCCAATATATCAGCCCGCCAATAAGATAGCCCAAAAGCCAGCGCTTGGCACTGATCGCCAGCGCTGTCAGCAGCCCTACAGCAATCCCTAGCCCAAAGATCGCCTGAGTACTTAATAAGGTGTCATCCAGCACTGGCAAAACGGTCATCATCGTTTAAAATGCCCATAAAAATGAGAAAGTTTTCGCCCTATTATGAAAGCTTTAGGGCTAAAGCTAAAGTCAGATTGGACGTTAAACGACAGCAGATGACGTGTAAATGGTTAAACGATCGCGTGAACCAAACGCGTTAATGCTTTAAAAAATTAAACCAAAAAAAATAAGCCAAATGGCAATTTTAGCGCTGAGATTTGCGACCCCACCATGACAGCAAGGATACTAAGACCGCCCCAATGATGATTAAGCTTAAGGTGGTTAGCCAATGTGCGCCAGTAGGATACTGCCACGGCATGACATTGCTGCTTGCTGATTGACTTAGACCGCCCAGCGCATCCACTTTCCAAGGCCAAACTTTGACCAGCGATCCTGCAATAAAGCCGATAAGCAGCGCAAGTGTGCCTTGATAATAATGCGACAGCAGACATTTTAACATCTTGGTAAAAAGCAAAAGCCCTGAAACCATCCCAGCAATTAAAGTGATAATCACAGGCAAATCAAAATTATGAATCGCGGCAAGGGCGGTATCATAAGCGCCAAGCAACAGTAAAATGAATGACCCTGATATCCCCGGTAAAATCATCGCGCAAATGGCAAGCGCGCCTGACATAAATAAATAGGGCAGACTTGGCGTTCCGGTGAGCGCAGGCATACTGCTGATGATCACCGCTGCGATAAGACCCACTGCAAATAATGCCGCGCGGCTAACTGTCCAACGCTTAATTTCACTGAGCAGCAACACTACCGTTGCTGCAACCAGACCAAAGAAAAATGACCAAATGAAGAGCGGCTGATGGTCGAGTAAATACTTAATGATGCCTGAAAAAGTAATCAGGCTGGTGGCAATCCCCGCGGCTAAGCACAATAAAAACGTCCCATCGATCGCCCGCCAAACTGCCATCAGCCCTTGAATCCCACCTGATCGGCGATAATCGCGCCAAAGGCTTGGGTCAATGCTGCTGATGGCATTAATCAGCCGCTCATAAATTCCGGCGATAAGGGCAATTGTTCCGCCTGAAACACCAGGAACGATATCTGCGGCGCCCATTGCCAGACCACGAGCAAAGACTCCGGCAAGCTGTTTTGGGCTGTCATGATTCTGAGCATCGTTTAGGCTTGGGTCATTGACCGCAGGCGCTGCCGTATTGACATTGAGAGGTTGACTATTGGCTTTGGGCTGTGAGACAGCAGGTTTTGATGATGGCATAATGTCCATTTCCTTGTAGCTTATGAACAAATAAAAATTGGCAAATAAAAGGCAAAAAGCCAAGCCGAAACTTAGCTTTTAAATTTAGCGTTTAGATTTAGCTTTTAAACTTAGCTCTTAAATATTGATAACCTCAGTCGTCTTGAAGGAGCTCAGGATAACCAAGCGCATAAAGCACGCCCTCAACGCCGGTGACATTGACCGCCGCATCCGCTCGCGCCTGAACGATGGGTTTGGCGCGATACGCCACGCCTAAATCTGCCGCCATCATCATCGGCAAATCGTTTGCGCCATCGCCCACGCAGACCACTTGCGACATATCAATTCCCAATCGAGCGGCAGTTTGCGCCGCAATGGCAGCTTTTTTTGCTCCATTAATAATAGGCAATTGAACCTCACCGGTCACCTTGCCATCGCTGATATCCAGCCGATTGGCATGAACTTCATCAATCCCTAAGATATCAGCAATATAGCGGGCAAAATAAGTAAAGCCGCCTGACACCAAAACGGTATGATAGCCGAGCGCCTTAAACGCGCTGATGGTAGCTTTTGCGCCTGTAGATAACGTTAAATTTGCGCAAATGTCATCAAGAACCGAGGTTGACACGCCTTTTAACAATGCCAATCGGCGCGCAAAGGACTCATCAAACTCGATCTCGCCGCGCATGGCAGATTCGGTGATTTCGGCAACTTCATCGCCAACGCCTGCTTTTTTGGCAAGCTCAACGATCACTTCTTGCTCAATTAAGGTCGAATCCATATCAAAGCAAACCAATTTATGAGTTCGCAGCATCGGGCTGATCGATAAAATATGACAATCCACCACGTTTAATGCCTCAAGCGGATCTGCTTGGTCTTGCTGATAATGTTCGCGCAAATCTTGGCGTAAGCTGCTGGTCAATTGATCATCAATGATGTGAGCGGCGGCAGTTTTTTTAGCCGGATGCATGAGCGTTTTGGTAACCGGAACAAGCAAATAGCGAAACACGTGCGCGGCAACAAAAGATTTGGCAGGATTTGCTGATAGATTTTTATCAAGATTTGCTTTATTGTTTTTAAGCGTGCTGTTTTCTAATGAATCATTGTCTGATTGACTAAAATTGCCAGCTTCAAGTGCGGCTTCTGCCACGTGAACCGCTTCGATATCATTATGATCGATATTAAAATGAACATAATTGGCATCTTTATCTTCTGCCACTGTCACTAAATGCCAGTTGGGCTGATCATCGACCCAAGACTGAATATAGCGGTGGATATCAAGATCAGGGATAGGCGCAGGCAAGACCACGATCAGCGCAAACACGGGTAGGGATTGCAGCGCCTCAAAATCGCGCAAATTGGTATTGTCAGGAAGCAAATCGGCAATGGCATCGACCGCGTTTTGCCACGCTTTACTGTCTTTTGGCAGCCTAAATTGGGAAGGGTTGCTCATAGCTCAACATTCTCTTCAGCATAGATAAGAGTCAGAATCATAACAGTTTTATAAAGCATCGACTATAGATGAGCCTCGAAGTATTTTTGATCCTTACTTAAAATTGGTGCTAAGTTATAGGATTTAGGGCATCATCAGTAGAAAAAGCTAAAAAATTCATGCCAATATGAGCTAAAATAAGCCGTCAATGAGCCACGAGCATATGCTTTGTGTTAACTTTCCTGATTTAAAATAAGTTTACGATATCATGATGTATTTAGCGCCGCGGCAAGGGTTGTTTGCCATTATTGTATTGATCAGTTTTTGTTTACAAACGCTACTGATGGTCATTAGCGTTGACCATCAGCTGACCAAAAATCTTGAGCAAAAAGGCGAGCAGATGCTCACTCAGCTCATCGATGAGTCGCGGCTGTCGCTTGAAAATAAGGATCGGGTGAGCTTAAGCGTTATCGCCGGTCGCTATATCAGCGAGCAAGACGTGGCGCGCCTTGAAATTAAAGACAACAAAGGCAATGTCTTAGTTCCGGTTGGCAACGCGCCTTTGCAGCAAGGAAAAACGCTCTCGCAGTTGGCAACCAATGGCAACTCGGTGATCGGCAGCGTCAATTTAACCTTAAAAGACATCAGTAAAGGTGAAATCATTGCTATGCAGTGGCCGTTTGTGATCGGCTCATTGATTTTTCATTTACTGCTTTGGGTGGCTTATGGGTTTGTGGCGCGACCAACGCAGGCGCAAATTAACGCCTTAAAAAATGAGCTAAAATCGCTTGAGGACAAAGTCCGCGAGAAAAAAGAAGCCACTTTACCCAAATCGCAACCTAAAACAGGCGCTCAAAAATCTGCCATCTTGCCAAGCAGTGACACCCATCAAGAGCTAAATGCTTATTTAAAATCTCAACAAGCCAGCCCAAAATTGGAAACTGCGCCCACCAAAGCCGCCCCTGCTGAAAGCATTAAATCCCAGCCCACCATCTTGACCAATAAGCTCTCAAGCAGCCGAAGCTTTGATCAAGTTACCGTTCAAATTGTGTTTCAAGATGACCATGGCATGCTTAAACTGCTGGCGCCTGAAGCTCGAAATCCTTATTTTGCGCTGTGCTCACAGCTATTGCAGCAAGCCCTTTTTGAGCTGCTGCAACTGCCACTGCTGCAAGGGGTCAGCGTTATTAATGAGCCAACATTTAAAGGCAGCAGCGCGGTGGTGATGCTTAAAGCCGATGACAGCGCCGCAAAAGTGGCACTGGCAGGCGTGATGCTTGGCAAGCTTTATTTGATGCTCAATAAAATCATTTATGAAAAACACGTTGAGCTTGACCATTTTGCCTTGCATGTTAAGGTTGGGGTCAGTGACAACGCGCAAGCCAATGCGATGGCTCAGCTTTTGGCGCGCGTGGGCAAAAAAGAGCAGCTGCTTATTTTATTGCCAAGTTTGGGACTCAAACAAATTGGCAATTATGTTCAGCTTCATAGCGTCAGCAGACCCACCAACGTTTATGAGCGTGAATGCGCGGTGTTTGATGGCGGCAGCATCGTAATGATGGAAACGCTGTCTGATCTTCGCAACAACGTTTTGTTAAGTGGTCATGAAGACGAGCTTTTGGGATAATCAATAACGCTTTTGAGCCGCTTTGGTTGAAAAAGGATTGACATTGCGCTTTTGAAACTTTATAAGGCATATATCAATTTGCATTTTACTATTGCCAAAGATTAAGGAGCCGGTCATGAGCGATGCTGATATCGATGATGCGTTTGATGATGATTTTATTGATGACGACGATGCTAAGCTTGTCGAAGAGGCTGAAACGAGCGCTCGAACTCGGCTGAGCAGCTTGGAAAAGCGCCGGTTGATTGACAATTTATTAGAAGAAAAGCGTCTGGCACGAGCCTTAAAAGACGAGCTGGACGAGCTTGGCGATGATGATTTCGACGATCTTGATGATGACTTTGATGATTGGGACGACGAGTAATAAGGATGACGGATATGGAAAATGCATTAAGCTTTGATGAGTTGCTTGATTTTTTAGATGAATCAGAGCACCAGTTTGTTTTAGACAGCGTTGCCACCCACGGTTTTTTGACCGCAACGGTAATCGGTCGACCGCTTCCGAATTGGCTTGATCTGTTGTTTGAAGACCAAAGCGACAAAGTCCCTGCCAATGTGATCGATGGCATCAAGCGCTGGCGCCAAGAGATTGAAAATGAGCTGAAAAATGAGACGCCAATTACCTTACCATTTGGTGAGGATGATGAGCCGCTAGATTTGTCGGACGAGTCCGACATTGTTGCGTGGTCGATCGGTTTTGTTGATGCGATGTATGCCGATGAAGCTCATGATTGGTTTGATGATGACGATACCGCAGAAGATGTGGCAACGTTGACGCTACCAATGATCGTGCTCAGTGGTATTGGTGAGGACGATCCTGAGCTTGTGGCGATGCGTAACGATCAAGACAACCTTGAGCAGATGATCGCAAGCATTGAGAGCAATTTAACGGAGCTGTTTTTATTGTTTCATACCAACGATTAATTGGTCACCTCGATCAATCATCCGGCTACGATAAATTCTGCTAAGATCACAAAAAGGTATCGCCATGCAACTGTCTAACCTTGAGCACTTGCCCAATTATCAAATCACCGAGCGCCTTGATGTGGTTTATGGCAGCACGGTGCGCTCAAAGCACGTGGGACAAGATATCTTTGCCGGCATTAAAAACATCGTTGGCGGCGAGTTGACCGCTTACACTGAGCTGCTTGAAGAGTCGCGCCAAGAAGCCATTGATCGGATGATCAAAAAAGCGCAATTGCTCAATGCCGATGCGGTGGTTGGCATTCGCTTTTCAACCTCAAGCATTGCTCAAGGGGCGGCGGAGCTGTTTGTTTATGGTACGGCAGTTAAAATTGCACCGCTGCCAAGCGCCAACGATGCTAATCTGCCCCCACAAGGTTTCCCCGATCCTGAGCTTCCCCCTGAAAGCACGCCAAAAAACGAACTTCCTAAGTTTCATCCTTTTGACTAACCTTAATTGAGGTGAGTGATGACTTCATCCATTGACCAGCTCATCATCAATTATGCGCCGCTGCTGGTGTTAATCATTATTGGCTGGTTTTTTGGCACGCGAAATGAGCGTCGTCATTTTGCGGCGCTCAAAGTTTCTGAAGCCAAGTTTTCTCATATTATCGTTTCAACCGAGCGCTTTTATCAGCCTAATTTAATCGCAGGCAGCCAAGGCGAATTGGTGCTTGGCAGCGTGGTCATTGCCCAAGATTATTTTAAAATGGTGGTGGCGAAGATTTTAAATATTTTTGGCAAAAATTTGACCACCTATGAAACCTTACTTGAGCGCGCTCGCCGAGAAGCTTTGGTGCGCTTGCGCGAACAGGCAGCGGCAAAAGGCTTTAGCCACGTTTACGGCTTGCGCTTTGAAGTCAGTAACATCAATCAAATGGGCGGCATGGTCGAAGCGATTGCTTACGGCACGGCGATCCATGTTGACCTGCAAAATATCGGCGGTCATTATCCGGAGTATTATCAACTCTAGCTGATGTCAGATTTGTTAGTAATAACGCTAAATTAAAACTGCTACCGCGCCGATTTCACGATTTACTTAATCTTTAGTTATTGCTTTTTTATCCCTTCACTTTGCTAAATCTTCGCCCTTATTTTAAAGACAATGCCCATTTCTTCATTGGCTTTTTGCTATTGAACGGCAATTTTGCCAACAACGCCAACCAGCCCTAACAAATTTTTTGCAATTACGCTAAAATTGAGGTCATGACCGCGTGATTTTGCTCAAGGGTAAGGGGCAATATCGCCATTTTAGCTATAGTTTTTATTTTTCATCTTTTTATTATGTCAAAGTCGTTGTGCCAAACTGATCGGCATGGTGATTTTATTATCGATTTTTGAGAGCCTTATGAGTAACCAAACTTTAACCACTTCAATCCAAGCTGCGTTATCCGAACTTGAAAACGCTTATCAGCCCGCCGCAATTGAAGCCGGACGCTATCAAGAGTGGGAAGATAGCGGTTATTTTGCGCCCACCTTTGATAAAAAAGCGTCGTTTTCGATTGCCTTGCCGCCGCCGAACGTCACGGGCTCTTTGCACATGGGTCACGGCTTTAACAACACCATCATGGACGCGTTGACCCGATTTCACCGGATGAAAGGCGACAATACGCTTTGGCAACCGGGGACGGATCACGCGGGGATCGCTACGCAAATGGTGGTTGAGCGCCGCTTGAACGCCGAGGGCATCAAGCGCCATGACTTAGGTCGTGAGGCGTTTATTGATAAGGTTTGGGAGTGGAAAGAAGAGTCGGGCGGCAACATCACCCGCCAAATCCGCCGCCTTGGCAGCTCGGTGGATTGGTCGCGTGAGCGCTTTACCATGGATGAGGGCTTGTCAAACGCGGTCAAAGAAGTGTTTGTTCGCTTGTTTGATGATGGTCTTATTTATCGTGGCAAGCGCCTTGTGAATTGGGACCCTAAGTTTCAAACGGCATTGTCGGATTTGGAAGTGGAAAACCATGACGAAAAAGGCTCGCTTTGGCATTTTCGCTATCACTTTACCGATGACACGGTTAAAACCCAAGACGGTAAAAATTACTTGGTCGTTGCCACCACGCGACCTGAAACGTTGCTTGGTGATACGGCGGTTGCGGTCAATCCAAATGACGAGCGTTACGCGCATTTAGTTGGTAAAACCATCACCCTACCGATTACCAATCGCGTTGTCCCGATTGTCGCTGACGATTATGTGGATATTGACTTTGGAACTGGCGTGGTCAAAATTACCCCTGCCCATGATTTTAATGACTATGACTTGGGTCGCCGTCACAATTTGCCGCTGATTAATGTTCTTGATGCTCACGCGCAAATTTTACCGCAATTGCAAGTTTATACCGATTTGCAAGTTCGCGAGCCACAGCTTGAAACCACCCCAAGCGATTACGCCGGACTTGAACGCTTTGCTGCCCGAAAATACTTGGTTGAGCAGGCGCAAAATGAGGGCTGGCTTGATAGCATCGAAGATTACGCGCTCAAAGCCCCGCGCGGCGACCGAAGTGGCGTCATCGTTGAGCCGTGGCTGACCGATCAGTGGTACGTTGCCGTTGCAAAACTAGCAAAACCTGCCATTGATGCGGTGGAAGATGGTCGAATTGAGTTTGTCCCTGCGCAATATAAAAATATGTATATGGCGTGGATGAATGACTTGCAAGATTGGTGCATCAGCCGTCAGCTGTGGTGGGGTCATCGCATTCCGGCGTGGTATGACGACGCGGGGCAGGTTTATGTCGCTCGCGATGAGGCGGAAGTTCGCCAAAAATACAACCTTGGCGCAGAAGTCAGTTTACGCCAAGACGAGGACGTTCTTGATACGTGGTTCAGCTCGGGGCTTTGGACATTTAGCACTTTGGATTGGGCGGATAAAAATGCTGATGCTCGCGTGATGCAAACCTTTCACCCAACGAGCGTTTTGGTGACCGGCTTTGACATCATTTTCTTTTGGGTTGCCCGAATGATTATGCTGACCATGCACTTTATCAAAAATGACGATGGCACGCCGCAAGTGCCGTTTAAGACCGTTTACGTTCATGGTTTGGTTCGTGACAGCTTTGGGCAAAAAATGTCCAAATCCAAAGGCAACGTGTTAGACCCCATCGATATCATCGACGGCATTGATTTAGAAAGCTTGGTGGATAAGCGCACAAGCAACATGATGAACCCAAAAGACGCTGCCAAAATCGAAAAACAAACCCGAAAAGAGTTTCCTGAGGGCATTCCTGCCTTTGGAACGGACGCGCTACGATTTACTTTCACCTCCTTGGCAAGTACCGGTCGCGATATCAACTTTGACTTAAAGCGCGTTGAAGGCTACCGCAACTTTTGTAATAAAATCTGGAACGCCAGCCGCTTTGTGCTTATGAACTGCGTTGATAAAGACGGCAACGCGCAAGCCCTTGATAAAGCGGCTAATCCTAGTCTTTGGGAGCTTCCTGAGCGCTGGATTATGAGCCGTTTAAACAGTACCATTAATAGCATTCATCAGCATTTTAACCAGTACCGATTGGACTTGGTCAGCCATGATATTTATGAGTTTATTTGGAATGAATACTGCGACTGGTATGTTGAGCTTGCCAAAGCCAGCCTGAATGACGATTCGGTAAGTACGGAGCGTAAGGCACAAATTCGCTTTGTGCTGCTCAATGTGCTTGAAACTGCCTTGCGCTTTACCCATCCGGTCATGCCTTATCTGACCGAGGAGATTTGGCAAATTATTGCGCCGCTGCTGGATCGTAAAACTGTGGACAGCATCGTTATTGCAGATTATCCAGCGGCAAATAATGACCAAATCAGCGAGCAAACGGAAGCGGATATGGCTTGGCTGCAAGAGCTGATTGCTAGTATCCGTAACATTCGCGGGGAGATGAACCTTGGCAATGCCGTCCGCTTGCCCGTCCTTTTGCAAAATATCTCGGAAGAAGAAGCGGCGCGCTTGTCACGCATTGAAAACCAATTTAAAGCCCTTGCCAAAGTTGACAGCCTTGAGATTTTAAATGATGGCGATACTGTGCCGCTATCATCGTCAAGCATGGTCGGCAAACTGCGCGTCCTTGTGCCAATGAAAGGCTTGATTGACCCTGCGGCGGAATTAAACCGTCTGGGCAAAGCCTTTGAAAAATTGCAAAAGCAAACCGACGTTTTAGCGAAAAAGCTTGGAAATGAAGGCTTTGTCAGTAAAGCCCCTGCGGCGGTGGTGGAGTCGGAGCGCGCGAAACTTGCAGAGCTTGAAGCGCAACTTGCGGCGATGACAGGGCAGATGGAGGAGTTGAAGGGATTGTAATCAAAGATACTATTGTAAAAGCATTTTTGCAACATTGTAATGCTATTAAGAACAGACTTATGCTTGCTTAAGAAAGTGCTTTTCAATAATAAACTAGAGTAATAATTATGAATAAAACACCTATTATTTTTGAAGTTCGAGACAATTCTTTAGATAAAGAAGGTGAAGAAGGAATAGTTTATCTATTAAGAAGTGATTGGGATGACTTTGGTTATAAAACTAGTTTCCATGTTATGTTATATCGCGAAAATGAATATACAAACATAGGTACTATAAAAATTGGATGTCTTAATGAAGAGACATATACAAGTGGTTTTGTGGATATACCACAAAATTTTTCATCCCTCAGTAGAGAATTTGTTTCGTTAGGTCAGGATATAGAGTTTTATATTAATTTTAAAAAATATTTAGGATTAGAAAACCTATGCTTATTAAACGATGTTATATATAATAATCAGTACCTAAATCTTTATGACGAAGAAAATAAAATATTTTCTCAATCTTTAAATAGATTTTTTTCTATTTCTACTTTTGAACAAGTTAAAAGATTGCTTAATGAAGAGAGTGTATTTAAGGGCTACGAATTAAGTTTTATTTTTAGAAAAACACCTATGAATTTTAGTGTAAATAAAGATAGTAAAGTACCGTCTAATCTTCACGCTGTTATTGGAAGTAACGGTGTAGGAAAAACTAGATTACTTGATTCTATTGTTAAGGAATTTACTACAGATTTATACTCCCAACTAGAATCTGAAATTTGCGAAATTAGCAGTAGTATGGGATTTTCTCGATTAATTTATATATCTACAAGTATTTTTAGTAAAATTTATGGCATAGATAATAATGAAGAGATAAATAAAAAATTTCATTATGTGGGTTTTAGAAGGCAAGAGATAGTAGAAGAAAAAATAGTAAATGAAATTTATACGTTGGATGATATTAGGAAAGATACTTTCAAAACTATTATGAATTGCGAAAGCAGGGGGAGGCTAAAATATCTAAAAATATTTTCAAATAACTTTGCCTTCGATAGTAAGCTTAAAATTCTAATAGAAGAAATTATAGAATACTTAGATAGTATTTTTTTCATTGGTACTGATGAAAAAAGAGCTAAGAACGATGAGCTTTTAGAAAGAATAGGTGAACTTAGTTCTGGTCACTCTATTATAATATATATGATTTTTAAAATAGTAAGTTTAGTTGAGGAAAAGTCTATTGTTTTAATGGATGAGCCCGAAACTCATTTACACCCCCCATTAATATCTGCGTTTATAAGATCAGTTAATGATATATTGAAGAAAAAAAATGCTCTTGGCATAGTTGCTACACATTCTCCTGTAGTTTTGCAAGAGATACCAAGTGAATGTATATGGAAGATGTATGATCATAAAGTAGAAAGACCTACAATCAATACTTTTGGAGAAAATATCGGAGTTATAACTAGTGAAGTTTTTAGACTAGAGTTAGATAAAACTGGGTTTGCAAATTTCGTAAGAAATGTGAATATTAAAGATTTATCTTCTATTAAGTATTTCTTAGGCTCTGAAGCTTTGTTTGAGTATTATTTAAGAGATGATATTAATGAAGGATAGGTATAATACTAAATATCAAGAGTTGATTATAAGAGATATAGATGATAGTTACATAAAACGTGTTACTGCTAGAGTTAACATGAATACCAGTAAAGGATTTTTAATAGGAGCTAATAAGGTTTATTATGTATACTTTAGCTATAGTTGTATGGGTTATATCGAAGATGAATGTGGGTCTAACATTAACTGTAAGTTAACAGCGAATGACTTTGAACTGCTCTATAATAGGTATAGGGGTTTAGATTCAGCCCGAAAGTTGATACTTGAAAAGTATCCGAACAATGTGTGTGGTTATTGTAGGGTTATGCAAGCCACAGAGATAGACCATTATTTGCCTCAATCTAAATTCAAATCTTATTCGATTGCTTTCAATAATTTAGTTCCATCTTGTCACAACTGTAATAGTAAAAAGAGTGATGATAGTCCTAATGATAGTAAAGTATTCTATTTTCATCCAAGCTTTGAAAGTATTTCAAAAAATATAAATTTAGATGTAGAGATATCGGTCGACTATAAAAAAATAATTTTTTCAATTAAAAATATTAATAAAGATAAATTTTACAAAAAGATGAACTTTACTTTTTCAAAACTAGGTATATACGATAATTACAGTAGATATGCTAATACAGAGTTAATAGGAACATTACAGAGATATCACTATCTGAAGAAAATTAGAGGAAGGGAAGTCGCGCTAAAAATATTTGAAGATAAGAAGAAAGATAATGAGCTAGGATATAATGAGCTTTGGAAAAGATCTTTATATAGTTTTTTACTTTCGAATAGAGATTTTCAAGAGCAAGGATATATTCAGTATTTAAAAATGCACAATATAAATTTATAAATATTTCTACCTATATAATAATGAGTTTTTAGGAAAGATTGAAAGGTTTATTTTAAAATATGGAAAAGGCTATTATTCTTCTATATTCAGTTTAATTTTTCCAATCCAACAAAAAAGCCCATCTCTCAATGGGCTTTTTTTATGTTATATCAAAGCTAAATTAGCACTTCGACAGATGCGCGTAATCCACACCTTTTGACAACACATAACGGTTATCGGTTTCGCCGTCGGTCAAGAAGCCGCCAAAGGTTTGCGATACGGCGCTAAATAGGATGATTCGGACGGAATCAAGCGCGCATTCGCTCATGTTTTCAGTTCGGAGCATCTCTTTGGCGCGCTCAAGGCTGATCACCGCGCAGCTTTCATTGATGCTAAGGCGCGGCATATTCACGTCATTATAGTTGCGATAACAAAAAGCGATCGACACATACTCATCAGAGCCGGCAAGCTCCGCCAAATAGGCTTGATCGATAGGGCGCTCAGCTTCAAGCGTTCGGATGCTAAGCTGACGCTTGATGGGCTTTAAGCGGGTGCTGTGAACGATGGTGATGAGGTGGTCTTCTTGGTGTTTTCTTCTTGTATGTAACATAATGACGTATCCTTTTATTCAAAAGTCAAACTGGCAAGTCCGTTTTATTATTTCATGGCAAGGTTGAGCAAGTTCTCCCAATAAGGCGTAATCAGCCAAGTTTGCCATCTCTGCAATGATCAGTTTTGGTTGCAGTAACTCTTAGTATGCCACACTCCAGCAGAAATAAAACCAGCATATTGTGAGCAATCTGCGTTATTGAGTGAGTAATAAAACTTAAATATTAAACATAATAATAAAGTGTTAATTTAAGTTGAGTTAAGTAATATCTCAAAAATCAGTTTGAATCATTAATTATCAGCTTTGCTTGATTTTTCTCGTTTAGGAATAAAAAAGCGCCAAAATTTGACGCTAAATGAAGAAATTTAGGATAAATTCCATCGGTTTTTTTATGTTAACAGGGTTAAAACGTGCTGATGATGCCATTGATCAACCCGCCGCCAAGGATCAACCAACCAAACATGATGGCGCCAAGGATTAACGGCTTTGCCCCCGCTTGTTTAATCGCGCTTAAATGGGTGGTCAGTCCTAAGGCAAACATCGCCATGGTTAGCAACAAATCATCGATCAAGACCATTGTGTGCTCAAAACTTGCGCTCATACTCACCCAAGTATGAATCACCACCACGGCAATAAAGATAAAGGCAAACCAAGGCACTCGAACTTGACGGGCGCGATTGATGAACGATTGCGATTGACCGGTATGTTCAGCTTTTGGCGTTAAGGCAAACGATAACACCAATAAAAAGGGCGCAAGCATCATCACTCGGATCATTTTGGTGACCACTGCCGTATCGCCAACGTCCGCGCTGATGGCATTTCCTGCAACGACAACTTGAGCCACTTCATGAATGGTGGAGCCGGTATAAACGCCGTAGTTCTGCGCGCCAAGCCACGAGTTAAGCCAACCTAAATGGTATAAAAAGGGGTATAACAGCATGGCAATCGTCCCGAACACCACCACGGTTGCCACCGCAATGGTGACTTTGTGAGCTTCAGCTTTGACCACAGGTTCCGCCGCGATCACTGCCGCCGCCCCGCAAATACTGGCGCCTGACCCAATCAAAATGGTGGTTTGCTTATCAACTTTCAGCCATTTGGTTCCCAAAAAGTACGTGATCAAAAAAGTGGAAGTCAGCACCAGCGCATCGCTCATGATGGCAGGCGCGCCCACGCTTGCCACTTGCGTTAATGTCAGTTTAAAGCCATAAAGCATGATGGCAAGGCGCAGCACTTGAGCTTTGGCAAAGCCGACGCCCTCGCCAAGATGTTCTGCAAATTTTGGATAAAGCGTGTTGCCAATCACCATTCCGACCAAAATGGCTAAGGTTAATGACGATAGCCCGACGATTTTGCCATGCGACCAGATATTTAATTGTGAATTGAGCCACAAACAAAATATACTGCCCACCAAAACGACCACAAGCCCCGCCAAATGCCGTCCGCGCGGGACATAACCGGTCACTGCTTGAGAAATCGCGATCATAGTCTTGTCCTATCTTAAAATTGAAGGCTTATTGCCTAACTTTGCCGTTATCATTAGCAATTTGGCATAAGCTTATGTCTAAATATTATAAGATAAGTGAGGTTATAATAAAAACAGATTAAAAAGATATGATCTATCGATTTTTTAGGTTGATAAAGCTATAGTTTGGCTTAGTTAATTAAAAAGTAGAGAAATTTTTATGGGTCAGCAGCCTTTTTTAAGGGAAAATTCGGCGATAATGCCTAAGATTACCCTGAAGCAATTGGCAGTATTTGTGAGTATCTATCAGCTTGGTAGCACCAGCCGAGCAAGCGCTGCGCTCAATTTGTCGCAATCGGCGGTTAGCAGCGCGCTGATGACGTTGGAAGAACGCCTGAAAATGCCGCTGTTTGAGCGCGTTGGTCGTGCGCTTAATCCACATCCCAATGCTCAGGCGATTTTTATTCAAGCGCAAGCCATTTTAGGTCAAGCGCAAACCCTTGAGCATTATTATGAGCACAAAGCGGGTCAGCTAACCATCGGCGCGAGCACCACCATCGGCGGCTATGTACTCCCCGAAATGCTGGCAGGGCTTTACCAAAAAATGCCGGACGCTGACATCAAGCTTGTGATTGCAAACACCCAAGAAATCGTCACCGAAGTTGAGCAGCTCAACATCGACATTGCGCTGGTTGAGGGGACGCCAAGACCAGAGGCTGCCAAAGCGATCGAGCGAAAAGCTTGGCGAACCGATACGTTGGTATTATTTGCCAAACCCAATAGCCAATGGCTCGACAATCGATATTTTAATTCAGCCCAAAACTGCTATCAGTTAACCCAAGAAAAGCTGGCAAAGCAGCCGCTGCTCGTTCGCGAAATGGGGTCGGGGACGCGTCAGATCATTGATGAGCAACTGCTCAAGCAGCTTCCTGAAACGATCAATATCATGGCAATTCAGCAATCTGAAGCCATCAAAAATATGGTATTAGCCGATATCGGCATTGGCTGCTTGTCGCAATTTGTGATTGAAAATGAGCTTGCCGCGCAAACGTTGGTTCAGGTCAAAGTTGGTGGAATCAACCTTGAGCGATTATGGTGGCTCGTTTGGCACAAAGCGCGCCACCAAAGCCCCATTTGGCAGCAGTTTGTTGATTTGGCAATTGATGAGTCAATTGACCCATAAAAAAACTGAGCCGTCGGTGTTGATCGGCTCAGTTAGTATCTAGTATCGTTTGGTTGAAAATTACAATATGATTTTAAAGCTTAGAGGGCAGGGGCAAGGTTTCTTGGTTTTGCCATTGACTTATCCAAGCGCACCACAAGGCTGTCACAAGGGACATTTGGCAAAATGTTATCCGCCGTTGCCCCACTGAGCCAAGCGGCTAAGCCGTGGCGCTCATGGCGACCGATAACCAGCAAATCAACGGCATTTTTATGACAATAATTGACGATGCCTTCACTGTTTGAAATAGCGGTGGTCACTTCGGAGTTGACATTATGAAGCCCATTTCTGTCCAAAAACTGCGCCAATTTTGCCCGCGCTTCTTGACAACGCTCATCATCGATTTTGTCATAAAGGCTTGAAGCAGGAACCAATTCATAACCGAATCCAACCATACTGTCGCGGACGATGTGCAGTACCGACAATTTGGACTCAGGGCGGTTTGACACAATATGCTTGGCTTTTTGAGCCACATAATCGGCATCATCCAATAAATCGGTCACCAATAAAATATGTTTGTAATGCATAAGTCGCTCCTTAGCCGATTGCCAGCGTTTATTTTCATAAGTGCTTATTATTGATGGTCAGTTGCTTACGGTTATTATTTTGTTTAACTTTACTATAGCACCCCTTGGCAGGCGTGTTAAGTGGCATTTTGGATATAAATTTTAGCCTTTAGGTGAATGCAGTCTTTAGCAAAATTTAAGGTTAAAGCCGCAGTTTTTAGGATAAGATTATAAGACGACGCCAAAATTTTGGCGATGGCTTGACTTATCATGGCTCAAGCCCCATTGAGGCGCTCAAGGCAAATTCTTTTTTCATTGACCGCTTTGCCAATAAATTTGAAGATTACCGAACGCTGAATATTTTAAATCTTTCGCTAAAAGAAAAGTTTTGCAAAAAGGCGAAACTCATTTTTAAGATTGCGCTTAAAAATAAACAAGTGCAATTTACTTTAAAAGGATATTTATGACAACCTCTAAAACCGCAATTGCCCCGCCTGATTTGACCCTGCATCCAGAATTTGAGCTGATTGACCACCGCCCGATTGAGGCGTTATCGCTAGATGTGCTGATCAGCCGCCACAAAAAAACCGGCGCGATGCATTACCATTTAGCGCACCCAAGCGATGAAAATGCATTTTTGGTAGGGTTTCGAACTCAGCCGATGGACTCAAAAGGTGAGGCGCACATTTTGGAGCACGTGGCACTTTGCGGCTCCAAAAAATTTCCCGTTCGTGACCCATTTTTTTCGATGATTAAACGCTCATTAAACACTTTTATGAATGCGATGACGGCGGCGGATTGGACGGCGTATCCGTTTGCCACCCAAAATGAAAACGATTATTTTAACCTCCTTGCCGTTTATTTGGACGCGTCATTTTTCCCCAATATTCACCCGCTTGATTTTGCGCAAGAGGGCATCCGAGTGGAGCTTGATGACAAGGACAAACCGCAATTTAAAGGCATTGTATTTAACGAGATGAAAGGGGCGATGAGCGGCGAGATTGATCAGCTTTATCATTCGGTGGCGCATCACCTGTTTCCAACGACGACTTATCATTACAATTCTGGCGGCGATCCTGCGGACATTCCTGATTTGACCCATGAGGAGTTGCTTGAGTTTCACCAAAGCCACTATCATCCCTCAAATAGCGTGATTATGAGCTTTGGCAATATTCCGGTGGCAAAAACGCAAGCAAAATTGCATGACGATGCGCTAGCGAGCTTTGATCAAGGTCAAAAGCACAGCTCAAAAGCCGAGCAGCGCCTAAGCGCACCAATCAGCGCGGTGGAAACTTATACGGCGGACACCGAGGGTGAAAAACAAACTCATCACGTGGTGGCTTGGCTCTTGCCTAGCATCACTGACCCAAAGCAGCGCTTGGCACTGCGCTTGGTTGAGGGCGTGTTGGTTGAGCATGCAGGGTCGCCACTTCGGGCGTATCTTGACAACCATCCTTTGGGAACGGCGCCAAGTCCGCTATTGGGTCTTGATGACAGCCATTTTGAAATGGTGTTTTATACCGGACTTCGCGGCTCAGAGCCTGAACACGCTGAAGCGGTTGAAACGGGCATTTTGGACTTATTAAAAGAGGTCGCTTCAAAGCCAATTGATGATGACACCATTGAGACCATTTTGCACCAAATCGAAATTGACCAACGTCATATCGGTGGCGACAGCATGCCTTATGGGCTAAATCTGATGCTTGAGGGCTTTAGCACCGCCATTCATGACGGCAATCCGGTGGACGTTTGGGAAGTTGACGCGCATTTGGCTTGGCTTCGTGAGCAGGTAAAAGATGCCAATTGGCTGCCCAATTTAATTAAAACCCATTTGATTGATAACCCGCACCGTGTTCGGGTCACGCTAAAACCGGACAGCCAAAAATCAGCAAAACTTGCTGCCGCTGAGCAAGAACGCTTGGATACTATCGCCAAAAACTTGGATGATGATGCCAAAGCTCAACTTCGCGCGCAAGAGCAAGCGTTGGCTGAACGTCAAGCCATGGCTGATGATTTAAGCGTGTTGCCAAAGGTGGGATTAGAAGACGTTCCTGCCGACATTAGCTTTATCGAAGGTCGCAAAAAAGCGGTTCAATTAAGCGGTCGCGACAGTAGTATTTTTGAATATGACGCCGGAACCAACGGGCTTTATTATTACCAAGTGGTCACGCCGCTGACCGCCACCGTTGATGGCGTGGATACCGCCGCGCTGCCCGCGGATGATATTATCAACCATCCGTTATTGCCGATTTATCTAAGCTTATTGTCTGAGCTTGGCACAGATTCTATGGGTGCGCTTGAGTTTCAAGCCAAACAAGCAGCGCAATCGTCAGGGGTAACCGCGCGAATCAGTCAGCGAACCGCAATTGACAACCGCGATGACATCAGCAGCTATTTTGTGGTGGCCACAAGAGCGCTCAACCGCAAGCCTGAAGCCATCGACTTGGTGAAGGAGGTGATGGAGCACAGTATTTTCACTGAGCAAAGCCGAATTAAAGAAATCTTGCAGCAGCGCGCGGCAAGTTGGCAATCACGCCTTGCCGGATCAGGTCACGCTTACGCCATGCAAACGGCAAGCCGCGCCATGAGCCGTCAGTCAAGGCTTGAGTATGCTCGCGGCGGACTTCCTGCGCTGAAAACGCTTAAAGACTTTTTGGCGCATGCCAATGAAGACAGCAGCGTTTGGGATGAGTTGGCGCAAGGCTTGATGGCGCTGCATAAGTCCATTACTAGCCTTGCTAAATTTGCCATCATCGTTTGCGAGCCAGATGAAACGGCGCGCTTAAGTGATTTGATTGTAAAAAGCTGGCAAGAGGATAAAAAAATCGCCGATTTTGAGGGTTTAAACCGCCAAATCCCAAGCGACTTTGCCAAAGTGGCTATTGATGATATCAATACTCAAGGCGATGGCAACGACAACGCAATGGCAACCGATTTGGCTTGGCTGGTGGCAACCAACGTTTATCACAATGCCAGTGCTTATAAAGTACCAGCGGCTGACCATCCGGATACCGCTGCATTGATGGTGCTAGCGCCATACTTGCGAAACGGCTACTTGCACAGTGCCATCCGCGAAAAAGGCGGCGCTTATGGCGGCGGCGCGGGCTATGACGCCAATGCTTGCGCGTTTAAATTTTTCAGCTACCGCGATCCGAACTTTGAGGCGACCTTTGCACATTTTGAGCAAAGTATCGATTGGTTATTAACCACGCCGCAATCGGATGAGCAATTGGAAGAAGCCATTTTAGGGATTATTTCTGGAATGGACAAACCCGGATCACCGGCAGGCGAGGCAATCAAATCTTGCTTTAGCGACTTGCACCAACGCGGCGTCGATTGGCAGCGTAAAATGCGCGCCGCAATTTTGGCGGTGACCATTGACGATTTAAAACGCGTGGCGACCACTTATTTAAAAGACAAGCCCAAAACGCGAGCCGTTCTTGCGCCTTATGACAAAGAAGATACTGTTAAAACCGCCGGTTTTGAGGTTTGTAAAGTGAAAAGCTAAGCGCTGTTAAAATCGCAAAAATAAAAAACCGCTCATCATTGAGCGGTTTTTCTATATTTTTATTTTCTAAATATTAAATTTTACTTTTGAATCAGGTAATTTGCTAACGCTTTATAAGCCGGTAGGGACGTTGGGTCAATTTTGCTATTGCTGGCGACCGGATACGAGGCAAAGCGAACGATGACCATATCGGCGGCAGGGTCCACATAAACGGTCTGACCGTGGACACCGCGAGCGGCAAATATTGGCGTTGGATTGTCAAACAGCCACCACATGCTTTTATAGCTGCCGTTTGGCAATTGGTCATAGCCGGATTTGGCAAAGACCGATTTGTTACCACCGTTGGCAATAGCTTCAACCACACTTGCCGGAAATACGCGCTTGTTATCTATGATGCCTTTGTTGAGCATCAATTGACCGATTTTTGCCATATCATGAAGCCCTGCGCTTAAGCCGCCACCAGCAAATGGGGTGCCTTTAGCATCAACTGTCATATAAGCGCTTTGCTCCGCACCAATTTTTTGCCAAATACGCTCGGACAATAAGTCATCAACCGCTTTGCCGGTCACGCGTGAGATAATCCAGCCAAGCGCGTCGCTATTGATGGTTCGATAGTTAAACTCCGCGCCATGAGTGCCATTTTTTTTCACGGTTTGCAGATATTCAAAGTAGCCGTTCGCGCCGGTATAGTCTTTAGGTTTTGGCAACGGGCTTGCCGCTTTTGAATACGCCCAAATATCCGCATTAGGGTCGGCGTAGTCTTCGCTGTAATCAAGCGCAGTGGTCATGTCCATCACTTGCCGGACGGTCGCGTCACCAAAGCCGCTATTTTTTAACTCAGGGATGATGGTTGCCACTATTTTTTTATCGTCCAGAACGCCTTCATCAACCAAGATTTGCGCCAAAAGTCCCGTCATTGATTTGGTCATCGACATAGCAGCATGATTGCCAAGCGGTGTTAAGCAGCCGTTTTGCCGCTCATAAACCACTTTGCCGTGATGAAGTACCATAATGCCGTCAGTGTAGTTGGCATCCAATGATTGCCGCCACGTCATCGGTTTTTTGCTGCCAGTTGGGGTAAAGGTCACGGCATCAATATTTTTATCTAGCGCATAATCAAAGGTGGTCGGCGCACCAATGCCGCGGCTGACCTCAGTGGTTGGCATCAGCTCGCGAATGTGGCAAACCGTCCAACGCAGTTTTGGAAAGCTAAAAAAGTCCGATTCCGGCTGCATAATCAGCTTGTCTTTTGGCGGCGGAAAACCTTGCATCCAGCTCAGTTTATTGGGGTCGGAGTCGGTAGCAGATAGGGGCGCTTTGGTTTTGGCAGAGCTTTCTGCTGCTATCGCTCCTGAGCAGGTCATGACCGCTGCCATTAACGGTAAATATCCAAATCGGTTCAATCGCGGCATAATTTGATTCCTTTTGAATGATTATTTTAAAAGTTAATTTTTAATAGCGCTTAATGCTTTGGTCTTTGCCAATCATATCTTGATGAACGGGGAATTCATTTAAGGTGCTAAATTTTTTCCGGTCTTCAAAATAGCAAGTTAAAGTGCGCTTAACCGCTTCAAAGGCGATGGTATCCCAAGGGATGTCATCTTCGCTAAACAGCGCGCTATCAAGGCTTTCTGAGCCAATGCCAAACGCGCCATCTTTTAAATCCGCCAAATAAATAATATAAATCTGACCAATGTCAGGGATGTCATAAATGCAGTATAAGCTTGGGTTGATGGCAACGGCATCCGCCTCCTCAAAGCACTCGCGAGCCGCACCTTCGGCAATGGTTTCGCCATTTTCCATAAATCCTGCCGGAATCGTCCAAAGCCCATATTGCGGCTCAATGGCACGGCGGCAAAGCAGCACTTTGTCTTCAAAGACTACCAGCGCGCCGCAGATAATCTTAGGGTTTTCATAATGGATATAGCCGCAGCTTGGGCACACCAATCGCGGCATGTTGTCCGTTGCCGGAATTTTGACTTCGGCTTTGTGACCACATTGAAGACAATACTGCATAATCTCTGCCTTAATTATTACTGACGATTTTTGAAGATTTGATAAATTTTGCGATCAATATTTTAAAAAAGGGTGACGGCGTAAGCGTGCTTATGCTTGATTTTATAATGATAAGCCGTCATCTAAATTGATTCCAAGATAACATAGAATTGGACAAGGCTTAGCTTGGGTTACAGGATTACAGCACTTTAATGAAAAAAGCGCCTTTATCGACAATAAAAGCGCTTTTACCTTTGACCATCAACGAAAAAATAAGGCTACCAATAGCGCGGATAATGGCGATTGCGACCGATGTTGTTGTAAATCAGCGCCACAACAACCAGCACAATGGCACCAATGAGCGTTGGGGTAATTAAAAAGCTCCAAGGAACGCCGCCGAGCATTACAATCAAGGGGTTGGAGCCTGCAGGCGGGTGGGGGACGCGAAGCAGCAGCATTAAAGAGATGGCTGTTCCGACGGCAAGCGCCATGCTCCACCATTCAACCCCAAAAATGCTCATAAAAAACAGCCCCGTAAAGGTGGTGACCATATGACCGCCAACGATATTTCGCGGCTGGGCAAACGGGCTCTCAGGATAGGCAAAAATCAGCAAACAGCTGGCGCCAAACGAGCCTAAGATCATGGCGACGTTTTGCCAATTGCCAATTAAGGCAAGCATGGCGGTGGCAAGCGTTCCGCCCACCCAAGCTAAGGCAATAATCATTAAAGGTAAGCGTTCAGGGCAGGTATCTATCCGACCTTGCATTTTCGATAATGAAAAAATCTTATTCACAAATAAATCCTAACGACCACTTTAAAGGTTCAGACCATAAAATAAAGGACAAGGTTATGACAATCGCGCCGCACTCACCCCGATTTGATCAGTTAAGCGTGGCGCTCGCAAGCCGAATTGATCAGCCGCTCCTTGGGCAATTGACCCAAAAATTGCAAGCACCTATTTTACAAGAATTCTGTCAAAACATGCAGCCACGGCTCGAAAAAAAACAGGCAATCGCGCTTAATGGCGATATCAGTGCCGCGGCACAAATTTTGGCGCATTTGTACCAAACGCCCATCGCTGATGCGTCGATTTTGGTTGCCATTACTGAGGAAGCCAAGCCTCGGCTGCTGCTCACTCGCCGAGCCACGCATCTCAATAGCCATGCCGGAGAGGTGTCTTGCGCAGGCGGCAAATTTGAAATAGGCGATGGCAATAATGTCGTCACCGCCCTTCGCGAAGCTTGCGAGGAAACTGCGCTGCCGCCAAGTCGCGTCAAAATCATCGGTCAGCTGCCGCCGCAATTGTCCAAAAGTGGCTTGAGCGTTCGCCCGATTGTCGCGCTGATTGATCCCGATTTGGTACTGGTTCCAGAGCTTGGTGAGATTGCGCGAATTTTTTGGGCAGATTTTACGGCGCTGATTCATCAGCCCGTGGAGGAGTACCGAATCCGCTATCCCATTCAAGGCGCGACTACCACGCTTGTGACCCCAAGCTTTGTCATCGATGGCGAGACCGTTTGGGGGCTGACGGGTCGCGTGATTGCAAGCCTTCTTGAGGTCGGCTTTGATCGCAAGCTTGATTGGTATTATAGGCTTGATCCCAAAATCCCAAACCATTAAAAATCTTGATCAAGGTGATAAAAATTATAATGGCTTTAAATCGTTTTTTTAACCGCCAATCTTATGCCGATAGTTACTTATAATAGTCATCATTTTTTTTAAGCCACCAGTTCATATTGTCTTGCCGTTTGGCGCGAAATTGCTCAAGTTTTTGCGCCGCGTTGTCACTGTGAAGCCTTGCCGTATCAAGGGCAAATAAAATTGGGACGGCAGAGAGCACCCCAAAGCGCAGCTTGGATTTGGGCAAATTTAACCCATCGCCAATGTCATCACCAACCAAGGTTCGGGTGACGCTGGCGTTAACGAGTTCCACAAACTGACCTCGGCGGTTGTCCTCACCCATCAGCTGACTTGGCAAGTCGTGAAGCGCTTTGGCAAGCGGTCGCCCCACCTCAAAATCAAGCTGCTGAATGGACAAATAGGTATAAAGCCACTCCCAGCACGCCGTCTCATTCTCCGGAAGTCGCTTTAAATCAACGCCAAGCCAAAAGCTGGCAAGTTGCCACAAATGTAAAATTCCTGACGCTTCCTCCGCGCTGATGCGAGCGCCAAGCAATTGCAATCCGCGCATGATCAGTAAGGAAAATTGCAAATGCGTTGCCACCATATCCGTCTGATTGATCGGAATGCCCCAATAGCCTGTGTTCCAAAGATTGTCCGTTTGGGCGTGAGCAGCAGTTTTAGCAAGTTCAGGAACGGCTAGTTTACCCGTAAGCAGTTTTTGGCGGACAAGGGCATGGGTTTGCCGGACATTGATGGATTGCCGCCAGCCCTCAGAGCCAACCGCAAGCACGGTATCAAAAGGGAATTTAGATCGGTTATCGCTATTTGGATATTCAGAAACGGCTAAAATATAAGCGTAAGTCCGCATTAGCCTTGGCAGCGCGTCATGAACGAGCGCTCCGGTTTGAATTAAAGGCAGTGACAGCGCGGGAATGCTATATCCTGCCATCAATGCCACGTTACGAAGTAGCCAAATCAGCATGAGCGGATAGCGCCGATACGCCGCTGCGCCAATTGCCGCAAGCTTTGGGTCAAACCAATCGGGATGGCGGCTAAAAGTTTGGGAAAGCGCATGAAGCTCAGTGCGATTTAAACTGTTGTTTAAGTCATCATCGCTAATTTGGTTTTGATTTAAAATTTTTGCTTGTAAAGGTTTAGCAAACTTTATACCGTCTTGAATAAGCGGGTCGGCAAGCGCATCCCCCAAATCGTAGCCGTTAGCCAGCTCTAACAATAATTCATTGGAAATGGCAAAATCTTTTGGCAATAAATAGCGCTTGATCCGATTTAGCACTTGCAAATTACGATGATCGTCAATGCTTGTGCTGCGACCATGAGTGAGATAAGACGTTGGCATGACCATATCCGAGCTCTTATTAGTTTCTAAAGTTATGACTGCGTTAAATCAAGCGTATTTTGGCTGACCGAGTCTTTTAAGCTGATTTTGAGCATGATATAGCCTGCAATCCCTGACACAATCGATCCCATGATGATACCAAGGCGCTCATCAAATCCTGTCGTATTGCCGCCAAACGCAAGACCGCCGATAAACAAACTCATGGTAAAACCAACCCCGCAAAGCAGCGCGGCGCCATAAATTTGTTTAAAATTGACCCCTTGCGGCATGGTGGACAATCCTGATTTAAAGATCAGCCAACAAGCAATCATTACCCCAAGCTGCTTGCCGATAAATAGCCCTGCGGCAATACCAAGCGGCACAGAATGGAACAGCTCACCAAGTCCCGCGCCTTGAAGCGAAATCCCTGAATTGACAAAGGCAAATAGCGGCAAAATCCCATAGGATACGGTATTTTGCAAATCGTGCTCCAACTCCTCAAGCGGTGAATGCTCAGGATCGGTTTTATCAAACATCGGGATAAATAGCGCAAGCACTACCCCAGCAAGTGTGGCGTGAATTCCCGATTGCAGCACCAAAAACCACATGATGACGCCGATGAGCACATAAGGCGTGATTCCCGTGACGTTTTTGCGATTTAGCAAGTATAAAAACGGCAAACACAGCGCAGCAAGCCCAAGCGATACAAATGACAAGTCACTTGTATAAAACAGCGCAATGATGACAATTGCGCCAATATCATCAAAAATGGCAATGGAAACCAAAAACACTTTGAGCGCGTTTGGAACGCGATTGCCAAGCAAACTTAAAATACCAAGGGCAAAGGCAATGTCAGTTGCAGTTGGAATTGCCCAACCTTTTAGATAGTCAGGATTTTGATGGTTAAACGCGACATAAATGATGGCAGGCATGATCATCCCGCCAAGCGCCGCCGCCGCCGGTAAAATGATTTGCTTAACGTTGGACAACTCACCGATGAGCACTTCGCGTTTGAGCTCAAGCCCCACCAAAAAGAAAAACACTGCCATGAGACCATCATTGATCCAGTGGTGGGCATCTTTGGCAATGGCAAAGCTGCCAATTTGGATCGCAACAGGCGCGTGAACAAACGACTCATACCACGTCACCCACGGCGTGTTGGCAATGATCATGGCGGCGATGGCAGCAAGCGCCAACACAATGCCTCCTGAAGCCTCAAGATCAAAAAATGCCTTTAGTCGTTGAATTGCCATACCAGCCTCATATTTTGGGTCAAAATTATTGATTGCCTTTAAATCTAGCAGAAATTAGCCAATTTTTGGCTTTTTTTATCACTTTAACTTTATAATAAGCGCAATTTCACGTCAGTTTTGTTCATTTTTGCAGCCGATCACGCAAAGTTTTGGTGAAATTACCATGACCTTAGGCGGCGCGGCGTTTTCTTGTTGGTTATTTTTATTCTATTTTCACAAGCGCTTCAAACCAAAATCGGGAAGTTTTTGGTCGCGCCGAAACCATCATTGTTCAAAAAGTGATGATTTGCCATCTATCTAAAAGGTTGGGTCATGGACGTATCGTTGTCAATTGAGATTATACTAATGCTTGCAGGCGTTGCCGCTTTAGCAGGGTTTATCGATGCCATTGCTGGTGGTGGCGGGCTGTTGACCATCCCTGCCATGCTGCTTGCCAATATCCCGCCGGTCATGACTTTGGGAACGAACAAGTTGCAAGCATCGTCTGGCGCGTTTGCCGCTTCATTAACGATGATTCGGCGGCGTGTGGTTGACCCAAAAGCCATCAAAACGGCAGTTATTGCCTCGTTTATTGGCTCTGTCTTTGGCGCGATTGCCGTTCAACTGTCGCCGCCGGATGTGCTTGAAAAGCTGATTCCATTTTTGATTGCCGCCATTGGCATTTATACGCTGCTTGCCCCCAAAATTGGGGCGGTTCGAACTGAGCCTAAAGTCAGCGAGGGCGTTTGGCAAAAAATCATCTCACCGATTATCGGTTTTTATGATGGCTATATGGGACCTGGCACCGGAATGTTTTTTGCGCTTGGCAATGTTGCGCTTCGCGGTCGAACGATTATTGAAGCCACGGGCGCGGCTAAAATGCTCAATTTAGCCAGTAACATCGGCTCGCTGATCTTTTTTATTATCGGCGGTAATGTGCTTTGGAAGGTGGGGCTTGCGATGATGGTTGGGCAAACTATCGGTGCTTATTTTGGCTCGCAAATGGTGATTAAAGGCGGCAGCCGCTTGATTCGACCGGTGATCGTTTTGGTCTGTTTGGCGATGGTGACCAAATACGTAGTTACCTAATTGATGTAAAAAATAAATTAAAAAAGCAAGCTTTTGAGGGCTTGCTTTTTTTTAATCAAGTTAACTATTTTTCATCATCACGGCGCAGACCATCGTGCCATTTGTCATCTGTGTTTGCCGAATGATTTTGGCTCATTCGCTCATTGAGCATGGATTCTGCATCACGGTGGCGGTGGCTTAGCGCTTCACTATCGGGATGGTCGTGGGCAAAGTCAGCTTGGTTACGGATTTCTTTAGCGCTTGACTGCTCGCTGGCTTTTTTGACATTGCCATCTTGCTCATAACCGTGGTCGGGGTTGTCATCGCCGGTCGGTTTGTCATGTTGCAGGTCTTCATCGACAATGCCATGACGACGCCTTGCTGCTTGCTTAATCGCCGCGTAATCGGTCAATTGCTGAACGGCATTTTCTAAAGTATGCGGATTGTGGCGCTCCTGAGCCTGCCAAAGGTTTGAATCAAACACATCGGTCAGTAAAGCGTCAAAGCGCATGGCATTGTAATGAATGAGCACTTCGGCATCTTCTTCGCTGATCACACCTTTTTGACTGGCTTCAACCACATGATCCTCAAAGGTTAAGCCCTCAAACTTGTCTTTATTTTCCGCCTTTTTAAACGTCTGCCACAAGGGCTCAATGAGCAATAGCGTTTGGTACGTCGATTCCAAGCGACCCGTCACATCCTCAGGCTCGGTGTTGTAGTAAATCATCGATTTGAGATAATCGCGGAACGGGTTGTCCTCAAAATCATCCATAAAGGTATCGCCCAGTTTTTGCTTTAAGTCATCGCTCACCGGCGCAAAAATACGACCATTTGGAAAGGTGACAAACTGAACCAAGCGCGCGGCAAAGCGGTTGGGGAAGTTGGCATAAAAGCTAAAAAACGCCTCTTGAATGGTATAAAGGCTGTTTTTTAAAGCAACCTCAGCATGAAGGCGCTCAGCAACCGATTTGCTGCCGTTTTGATAAAATTGCAAAATGGCGGTTGCGATAAATAAATGACCGTGAATGTCCGCCAAACGCCCTGAGAGCATCTCTTTACGCTTTAAATCCCCTGCCAATAGCCCAAGCGCCATGTCCGCTGTCAGCGCAAAGTCCGCGCTTAATCGGTTGATATGCTGATAATAAGGTCGGGTAAAGGCATCAACGAAAATGGGCGCATCACTGCTGCCGCCCAAATAACCTGCCACAAACGCTTTGGCGCCGCGATTAAACGTGTAGCCTAAATGCTTAAAAAATAGCTTATCAAAGGATTTTAGCGCGGTATTTTTATCTTCGCTTTGCAGCAGTTGCAGCTCATCAAACAAATAGGGGTGGCAGCGCATTGCCCCTTGACCAAAAATCATCAAGGAGCGCGTTAAAATATTGGCGCCTTCAACGGTGATCGATACCGGAATGGCTTGATAAGCGGTCGATAAAAAGTTGCGGGGTCCCATTTGGATGGCGCGACCACCGACCACGTCCATGCCGCCGTTGATGACCTCGCGCATGGTTTCGGTCGCGTAGTATTTTGCCATAGCCGTCATGACGGACGGCGTGCCACCTTGGTTGAGACCGCAAGTGACTAAGTGGCGAAACGCCTCTAACATATAAGTTTGGCTTGCCATTTGACTGGTGACTTCTTGAACGCCTTCAAATTTGCCGACCGAGATTTTAAACTGCTCACGGATTTTGGCAAACGCGCCCACATTAAGATAGCTCATCTCGCTTGCCGCAGTCGATAGGGCAGGCAAGGAAATACCGCGACCAACGCCTAGGCATTCCATCAGCATTCGCCAGCCGCGACCGGCATTTTCAACACCGCCAATGATATAATCAAGCGGAATAAACACATCCTTGCCATCGACCGTTCCATTCATAAACGGCGAGCCGCTTGGGTTGTGGCGCGGTCCTGTGATGACGCCCTCATGACTTGCCGGAATCAGCGCGCAGGTGATGCCATAATCGGTTTTTTCAGGGTCTCCCAAAAGCCCTTCAGGATCATACATTTTAAAGGCAAGCCCAACCACGGTCGCAATCGGCGCCAAAGTAATCCAGCGCTTGGAAAAATTCATGTTAAGTCCTAAGACTTGACGACCCTCAAAGTCACCGTAGCAAACCACGCCCGTATCGGGAATAGCGCCGGCGTCCGATCCCGCCTCAGGACCCGTTAATCCAAAGCACGGAATCTCATTCCCTTTAGCAAGCCCAGGCAGCCAGCGCCGCTTTTGTGCGTCCGTGCCGTAGTGCATGAGCAGCTCACCAGGTCCCAAAGAGTTGGGTACCATACAGCTGACCGCCGCTGTGGGCGATCGTGAGGCAATCTTACTCATCACGCGGCTTTGAGCATAAGAGGTAAATTCAAGACCGCCGTATTTTTTGGGAATAATTAGCCCTAAAAAGCCATTGGCTTTGATAAATTGCCAAATTTCATCCGGTAATCCTTTAAATTCGTGTTGAATCTGCCATTCATCGAGCATGGCACAAAGCGCTTCCACCTCATTATCCAAAAAGCTTTGCTCATCTGCCGACAGTTTTGGATAAGGATAATTGGCAAACGTATGCCAGTTAGGCGCGCCCATAAACAGCTCTTTTTCCCACCAGCTGGTTCCGGCATCCAACGCCTCGCGCTCGGTGTCGCTCATGCTTGGCATCGCCCCTGCCAAAATTTTATAAACGCGCTTGGTAATCAAGCTTTGGCGAAGTGGGGAGATTAAAAGCACCAAGCACAGCAGCGCTATGGGAACGCCCAAAATCAGCGACCATGGACTGATAAAGGCGCAAACGGCTACAGTGATTAGCGCAAAAATACTGCCCGTCACCCGCGATAATGACAGCAAAAAGATGGCTAAAACCATTGCCAACTCAATGATGACTGCCAGAATAAATAAGCCAATCGCCATGACGGTCTCCAAACAATAAATAATAAAAATGAATAAATAACGTTGTTATGGTTTTAAAAAGTTGCCGCTTTATCTTAACCTTAAAAATAGTCTTAGTTAATCAAACCACGGCGATAGTGTTACCCTTAGGTTAATAAGTGCTGAGCCTTAATATACAATTGGTTAGCAATATGAAATATTCGCGCATAACTATCAAGGACAATTGTGCTAATCTATGTCAAAAAACTGTATCAAGTCATGTTTTAGCGCTTTTTTAATCATATTTTGCCGAATTTTTGATCAGCTTTAATGGAAAAATGGCGCTCGATTCATTTCTTTATAAGACAATACCTTACCAACGCCAACAATGATATGGTCCACCAAAATCAAATCGATCAGCTCGCAAGCGGCTTTTAAGTGATGCGTTAACTCATCATCGGCAGCGGATGGCGCAGCTGAAGTTTTTGGGTGATTGTGGGCGATAATAAGCTGGCTTGCTGAATGGCTAATCGCGTGGCGAAGCACATGCTTGATACAAACCGAGCAGCTTGATATCCCGCCTGTAAATAAAATCTCAAAATCAATCAGCCCAAGTGCATCATCCAAGCACATGACCGCAAACACCTCGCGCGGCTCACGCGAAAGCCGTGCGCGAAGGTAGTCTTTCACCATCGTTGACTCGGCAAAATGCTGACCGGATTTCAGCTGACCGTCCAAATAGCGAACGCCCATTTCAAGCGATGCCATGATCTGCGCGTATTTAGCAACGCCCATACCATGACACGCCAAAACGGTGTCTTTGGGCGCGGCAAGTAAATTGGCAAGGCTGCCAAAGTGGTCAATCAGCTCGCGCGCCAAATCAATGGCGCTCAGCTTTGCCGTTCCGGTTCGTAAAAATATTGCCAAAATTTCAGCATCACTTAAGCTTGCCGCGCCAAATTTAAGCAGCTTTTCGCGGGGTCGGTCGTCCTCGTGCCAGTCTTTGATTGCCATGACTTGCCTTTATCCTTGGTGATAATGATGCGCTTATGATTAAAATTTTGCCAATTGACCAAGCAAATCAAAGATAAATTGCGCAAAATATTACCCAATTTCGCCCAAAATTGATACCATAAGCGCAATTTTTGCCCATTTTTAATATTGAAATCACCCTTATGATCAAAATTGTCCTTGCCATCACCGGTGGCATCGCCGCTTATAAATCTGCTGTTTTTGCGCGCTTACTGATCAAAGCCGGCTTTGAGGTTCGCGTGATTATGACCCAAGGCGCTCAGGCGTTTATCACGCCATTAACTTTGCAAGCGCTGACTGGCAATCCCGTGCATTTAAGTTTGCTTGATGAGGCTGCCGAAGCCGGAATGGGGCATATTGAGCTTGCCAAATGGGCAGATTTGGTCATTATCGCGCCCGCTTCTGCCAATACCATTGCAAGGCTTGCCATGGGAATGGCGGATGATTTACTTGCCACCGTTTGCCTTGCCACTGCCGCGCCGGTGCTGATTGCCCCTGCGATGAATCAGCAAATGTGGTCGCATCCGGCGGTCAGTCTTAACATCCAAACCTTGACTGATTTAAATTATCACATCATTCAACCTGAAAGCGGCATCCAAGCTTGCGGCGATGTTGGGGCAGGGCGGCTTCCTGAGCCTGAAATGTTACTTGCGCAAACGCAATTATTTATTGCTCAATCTAGCACGCCACAATCTTTAGCAGAAAAACGCGTGGTCATCACCGCAGGACCTACGGTTGAAGCCATTGATCCGGTGCGCTATTTGTCCAATCACTCCTCGGGTAAAATGGGATTTGCGCTTGCCAAAGCTTGCGTTGCTGCTGGGGCAGAAGTTGCGCTGATTGTCGGCGGCAAAGTTGCCCTACCAACACCGATTGGCGTGACTCGAATTGATGTACTGTCTGCAACGGATATGCTCAAAGCGGTAAGCGATTGCGTTGCCGGAACGCATCCTGCGCTAATCACCAATGACGACCATGACCACGTTCATGACCACCATCATCATGAGCACCACCACCATCACCACGACGATTGCGACTGCGATCATGACCACGACTTTGATGCTGACGAATTAAGCCAAAACCAAGCTGCGGATATTTTTATTGCTACCGCTGCCGTTGCTGATTATCGAACTCGCGACGCCGCCCCGCAAAAAATCAAAAAAACGCAAGACACCATGACGCTAGAGTTGGTCAAAAATCCTGATATTTTAGCGACTATTTCAAATGCCAATCCAGACTTGTTTGTCGTCGGCTTTGCCGCAGAAACTCAAGACGTTGAGCACTACGCGAAAAAGAAGCTGATTGATAAAGACTTAGACATGATTGCTTGCAATGATGTGTCACGCGCCGATATTGGCTTTGCCAGTGACAATAACGCCATGCAAGTGTTTTTTGCGGAAAAATACCAAACCGCAAGCGTTAATTTAGATAAAGCGTCCAAAGACGATATTGCTCAGCAATTGGTCAGCTTAATTGGTACGACCATGGTTAAACGCGATAACCGCAATTAATCCATTTTTATAAAAATTATGGGTTAAAAAGTTACTTATTAAAAAAAATGCGTTGGGCGGCGCGAAAGGTGTTGCAGTGGGCTTCGACCACATCGTTGATGTCTTCCGAATAGCCGCCGCCCATGACTATCGCCACCGGAATTTGCGCGTCTTTTGCAAGATTAAGCACCATTTCATCACGAGCAAGGCAGCCCTCAGGTGTCAGCGCTAATTTACCAAGTTTATCGGTTGCCAAAACATCAACTGCCGATTGATAAAAAATTAAATCTGGCTGAAAGTCGCTGATTAATTTTGGCAACGTATCCTGCAAAATTTTTAAATATTCTGCGTCGCCTGTGTCATTAGCAAGCTCAATATCTAAGTCCGAAACTTGCTTTCGAAACGGGTAGTTTTTTGCCCCGTGAATGCTAAACACAAACACGCGCGGCTCATTTTGCATGATTGCGGCATTGCCATTGCCTTGATGAACATCCAAATCGACAATCAAAATCCGTGAGGCTTCCCCGCGAGACAGCAGCAAATTGCTGGCAATACAAACGTCATTAAATACGCAAAAGCCCTCGCCATGATCAGCAAAGGCGTGATGAGTGCCGCCTGCCACGTTCATTGCCACGCCAAAATCTTTGGCAAATAGCGCACATTCATAAGTGGCATGAGCAATATAGCGACCGCGAGTGACCAATTCTGGCGTCATCTCAAAGCCGATCGGTCGCGCTTCTTTGGCGCTTAACGTTTGGGTTTTTAACTTGTGCCAATATTCTGCCGTGTGCGTGGTTAAAATCTCATCCTCGCTTAAAAGCTTTGGCGCAAAAAAATTATCCGTGGTAATCGTGCCCTCCTTCAATAAGCGCTCAGGAATCATGGTGTATTTTTGCATGGGAAAGCGGTGTTTTTCGGGGACTTGGTAGCGAAACACATCAGAGTAAGCAATTTTTAGCATAATGAATCAGTCATTGTTAAAATTAAATATTTATTGAATTTATTGAACAAATTCGGTCGGCAAAAAAAACGTCCGCGATTGCGCCTCTTGCCGAAGCTCTTCAAGTAGCGTTGGCAAATCGTTTGAGGGGCTTGGCGTGTTGATTAAGTCGCTAAAAATCTCAAAGCTCACCGTGGTCATTGCCACCACGCTTTGCAATAAGCTCTCGATGATATCTTCATCAAGACCAAGCGCCTCAATATCGATGGCATTTTTATAGCGAACCTCGCCGTCATTAATGTCCATTTCAAGATTGCCAATAATCATATCGTAGTTGATTTGGGTGATAAGCAGCATCGCCGCGCTTTGGTGGGATTCTGGAATCAAAAACGGCAAAATGCCATAAACCGCCAAAAAGTGGTTTTGCTCTTGAACGCGAAACAAATAGCCGCAATCGATGTCTTTGTTTTTCATTCGCAAGGACAAATGATGCGACTGCTGCGAGTCACTATCGCGCGGCGCGTAATAGGTATAATGCCACTGTTTTTGCTCAAAGTAGCCTTTGATAAAATCAGTAATCGGGGTGGCATCTGAGCTTACGCGGTCAAAAAACGGCAACTCATCGTCGTTTGGGACATGACGGTTAGCGTTCTGCGGTTGTTGCGACTCCTCATTTTGAACAGATTCAGGTTGCGCCGATTTGTCCGAGGCGGCGTCAGAACTTGCTTGCGGTTTTGCCGTATCATTATTTTCGGTCGATTGTTTGGTCAGCAGCTGTTTGATTTTTTGCCAAACGCTGATTTTAGGAAGTTGACTCATAAAGGATGGCTCAAATTGACCACGTTTGGCAAAGTAGCTAAGTTATCTAACATACCCATAAAATTTTGATTACTCATGATTTAAGGCGCTTGCCATATTTTGCGAAAGGGCTAATGATTCACAATCGGCTTGTTGATAAAAGTCGCTCAGCATCTGCTTGGTGGTGGTCATAACCCACGAGCTTGCCAGCGCATCTTGAACCAAAGGCGAGATCAGTCGCGTAATTTCAATGGAAGCGGCAGGTTCTAAATGTAAGCCTTTGGCAATTTGACCAAAACTGTCCGATTGATGGCGCTCATACCACGCCATTAATGCCGCATTTAATAATTGCTCCAAGTAGGCTGAGTGCCGAAGCCGATCAAAGCTTTGGGAAAATTGAGCTTCCATCATATCAATGCTGTTATTGCTGTCGTCATTGTCAAGATAGTGCTGAAGGGTGCTTGCCGGCAAATCTTTGACCCCTGACCAGCCTTTGATGAGTAGTCGCGTCACTTCATCATTGGATAAATGAGCGTTGGCATTGGCTTCAGCGCGAAGGCTTAGCTCTTTAATATTGCGGTGCAAGTAGCCTTGAAGCTTGTCATCAAGGCTTTTGTTGGTGGCGCGCTCAAACGAGCTTCGACCCATTTTCATCAATTTACCAACGCCGCCAGCTTTATCAAGCGTGCCTTCCATAAAGTCGTTAATGGCATGATATAAAGTCTTAGTCAACAAATCGGCAAAGGTATCGTTGCCAATGATCGCGTGGATGAGCGCGGCGCGTTGGTCATCATGGCGGCTAATGTATTGAGCAAGGCTATTGATCTGATCATCATCGATAATGCTGGATAAAGGCGTGGTATCATTGATGGGATGATAAATGATCGCCTGAAGTATGGCGCGAATGTCGGCGCGAACCATGTCGGTGAGCGGATAATTCAGAAGCCAATCGCTCACCAAGCGCTGCAAATCTTTGGGCGATAAATAGCGCTTAAGCGGCTGCTGATATCCCCAAGCGATCGCGTCCAAAATAAGTTGCTGGCTTTTTTCATTCAGCCACGATTGCATAAAGGCGGCTTGAGCATCAATCAGCGCGTTTAGTTGGGCTTGGTGATCATTTTTGGGCGCGATTGCGGCGTTTTGCAAAGGTTTTGAGGTCATTATCATCGACTATTTGTTATACTGTGGGCAAAAATCGTTTGGCAACGCCGTTTTGGTGGCAAATTTGGCGATTGGCATAGCTTTGCTATATTATGCCATGATTTGCTTGTAAAAATGAGCAATCGCCATTTCAGCTTTTGATTTATTGTTTACTTACTTTTAACCGTTTTGGGTTAGCAACTTTATCAACAACGATGGTGACCATGGCTTTGCAAAAACCGCTATTATCCTTAAAGGACTTGACCGTTCAGCGCGGTGAGCTGCCGCTTTGTCTTGGGGTCAATCTTGACTTAGCGATTGGTGATATTTGCCATATTGTCGGCGACAACGGCACAGGAAAAACCACGCTTTTAATGCAGCTTGCCGGACTTTTGCCAATTTTGCAAGGTGAAGTTGTTTATCAAGGGCTAAAAAGTATTCCCATTCAGCCGCTTTTTGTGTCGCATCAGCTTGGCATCCATCCCAATTTAACGGTGAAGCAAAATTTAACGTTTTTGCTCAACTTATATGGCATGAGTCCCACGGCGGCGGATATCGACGAGGCTTTAGATTGGGTGGGGCTGCAAGGTTTTGAGATGCTGTCCTCAAGCCATTTGTCAGCGGGGCAAACGCGCAGGGTGACACTGGCAAGGCTTAAGCTGATGACCGCTGAGATGACGCCGCTTTGGCTGCTTGATGAACCGATGACCGCGCTTGATGTGGCAATGGTTGCCAAAATGGAAGCGCAAATTTTGGCGTTTAGCAAAGCAGGCGGCACGGTGCTCATGACCAGCCACCAAGCGGTCAAAGTCGCCAGTCGTCATCTTGATTTGTCCGAATTTATGGTTTAGCCCAAGGAATGATGATGGCAAAAAATATTGAGCAAACCGATCATTATCGTCCGGCGTCTTGCGGCATCAGTTTGGCGCAGCTTTGGCGGCGTGAGTGGCAAGTCAAGCAGCAAGGGGCGGTTCAATGGCTGTATCCTTTGGTGCTGTTTTTGGTCATTATCACTTTATTTCCCCTAGCGGTTGGTAGCGAGCCGCAATTGCTTCAGCGCTTGGGCGTTTCCGCTGTTTGGATTGCCGCGCTCATCTCTTTGGTGATGGGCGTTGATGGGTTATTTAAACCGGCGCTTGATAATGGCACGCTTGCGCAATTGGTTGTCGCTCAAGCCTCCTTGCCGCTTTGGGTGCTGATTCGCTTGACCATTCATTGGATTTTTAGCAGTGGTATTGTGGCGCTGTTAAGCTTACTTGCCGTGCCGTTATTCCAATTAAACTGGTTTGAAACTGGCATTTTAATGGCGTCAATTTTGACCGGAAGCCCAATGCTGCTAATGCTCTCAGCCATTGCCAGCAGCTTGACGTTATCCCTCAAAAATGGCGCCGTTCTTGTGCCTTTAATTGCATTGCCGATGCAGCTTCCGGTACTTATTTTTGCCACCGGCGCGGTCGATTTGTTTGCCACAGGATTAAACGGTTTGCCCATTTTGGCGCTACTGCTTGCCGGAAGTATTGTGTCGGTGCTTGTGATGCCTTGGGTGATCGCGCAGACGCTAAAAATGGCTTGGCTCAACTGATTTGGTGCAACATCTTTTGTGGCAATGGTGAACAAATCTTGCAATATTGCTATAATGAAATCAGGTGATTATTAACGCTGGCAGGTCGCTGATTTGCTGCTAAAACATAGGTTTATCTTCATGCCCAACCCAACCCCTGCGTCATCAATGAGCTTTTGGCAGCGCCTTTGGCAAGGTTTTTTGACCACCGTTGGCACCAAGCAGTTTTTTCGGATTTTTGCGCCTTGGGTCAAGTGGCTTGCCATCCTTGCCGCGATTTGTTTGACCATTGGCAGTATTTGGGGGCTGGCATTTGCGCCGCCGGATTATTTACAAGGCAACAGCTACCGGATTATTTTTATTCACGTTCCAGCAGCAAGCCTTGCGATTTCCATTTATTTTGCTTTAGCGATTTTGGGCGTGATTTATTTGGTTTGGAAAATTAAAACGGCAAATTTGGTCGCCCAAGCCATCGCGCCAATCGGCTTTTTGCTTTGCGTGATCAGCTTGCTCACCGGCTCAATTTGGGCAAAGCCAACTTGGGGAACCTACTGGGTTTGGGATGCAAGGCTGACCTCAATGCTGATTTTGGCGTTTTTGTACGCTGGCGTCATGGCGCTGTTTGCCGCCTTTGAGCACACGGCAAATCGCGGTAAGGCAGCAGCAATTTTATCCATCGTTGGCGCGGTCAATTTACCGATTATCAAGTACTCGGTCGAGTGGTGGAACACCTTACATCAAGGCGCAACGTTTACCTTAACAGCCGCGCCAAAAATGTCTGCAAACATGTGGATGCCGCTGCTACTGATGATTATCGGCAGTTATTTATTGGTGGCAACGCTTGCTATTTACCGCACCAACACCTTGATTTTGTACCGCGACCAAGGCAAAGCTTGGGTCAAAGATTACGTTCGCAGCCAAAATAAATAACAGGAGCGCGTCATGCAGCCGTATTTTTATAATTTTGCGGATTTTATCGCCATGGGAAATCATGGCGCGTTTGTTTGGTCGTGCTGGGCGATTACTGTGGGCGTCATGATCGCGTTTATTTTTTATAGCTGCCGTCAACGTCAAGCGCTCATTAAGCAGCTTGCTATTCAAGACATCCGCCAATCTGGTCGCCAAAGATCGGCAAAATCGGCTCAAAATCTCGATTAAAATTTAGCTTATCATCAGCAAAATCATTGCCGATATCGCTTATGGTTTTTGGCAAAAAATGTTATCATATCAGTAAGATAAGTTATGAGGCTTTAGAATGAATGCCGTTCGTCGCAAAAAACTCATGTGGGTCATGTTCACGCTAATTGGTGCTGCCATTGCAGTTGCCTTAGTCATTTATGCCATCGGTCAGCAGACCGATTATTATTTTGACCCAACGGCGATTGCGCAAAACGAAGCGCCTCAAGATAAGCGCATTCGCGCAGGCGGCATGGTGGTTGCAGGAAGCGTTCAGCGCGCGCCCAATGACCCGTTAAGCGTCCAATTTGCCATCACCGATTTTAAATCGACCGTTCCTGTGACTTATCAAGGGATTTTGCCGGATTTGTTTGCAGAAAATTCAGGCGTTGTTGCCACTGGAAAAATGCAAGGCAAAACTTTTGTGGCAAGTGAAGTGTTAGCAAAACACGATGAAAACTATATGCCGCCTGAAGTTGCCAAATCTTTAAAAGCCAATAACCGCAGTGGCGTCACCCCAACTTCTGAGCAATACAACCCTGCTGAAAAGGTTCATGAAACGACGACGTTGGTTCAGTAAGCCCGTTAATCATAAAAAAGCTGCAATAATGATTGCGGCTTTTTTTATGAAGTGAAAGGTTTAGGTGAAAAACACGTATAAAAAAACGCCCATCGTAATGAGCGTTTTAAAATAGTCGTTCTGCTTATTTTGTTTTTTCAGCTTCGCTAGCCGCCGCCGTATTCGTTTTGGTAGTATCAGCCGCTTTGTCTTCACTGTTTCCCATGTGCGCTTTATCATCCGCGCCCCAAATTTTGGGATATTTGTAGCCTGGGAAGCTGTCATGAGCATACTTTTTAAAGGCGTCCGAATTGTAAGCTTCGGTGATGTCTTTGACCCATTTTTTATTGACGTCAGCTGCTTTTATCGCCGACCAGTTCACGTAAGCAAAGCTTGGCTCTTGGAACAAGGCATCGGTAAGTTTGATGCCAGCGTCGGTGGCGTAGTTGCCGTTGATGATGGCAAAGTCCACTTCATCGCGAGCGCGTGGCAATTGCGCCGCTTCCAATTCAACGATTTTGATGTCGTATTTGCTGTTATCGGCGATGTCCGCTTTGGAGGCGGTCAATGGATCGATATTGTCTTTTAATTTAATCCAACCAAGCTCATTCATCATCACCAAAGCGCGGGCAAAGTTGCTTGGATCGTTTGGCGCTGACACGCTCATGCCTTTAAATGCGTCATCAAGCTTGGTTTTTTTACCAGAATAAATGCCAAGTGGGGCAGTGGGAACTTGGAAAATCTCAACCAAATCCAATTTGTTTTCAGCTTTAAAAGTATCAAGGTACGGCTTGTGCTGGAAAATGTTGATGTCCAAATCGCCTTCCGCTAAGGCTAAATTTGGGCGAACATAATCGGTAAAGGTGACCAATTCCACTTGATAACCTTGATCTTCAAGCGTTTTTTTCACCTGATTGCGAACCATATCCGCAAAGTCGCCTTCGGTCGTGCCGATCACGATTTTGGTATGGTCAGGATCAATATCGCCTTTTGCCGCACTATTTGTTTCGCCGCTGGTCGTTGTCGTCGTTTCGGTTTCGTTAACTTGTTCTTTGGTGGCTTCAGGCGCTGATGAGTTGCTGCAACCGACGAGCACTAATCCTGACACCCCAACAGCAGCAAACGCGCTTGCCAACTGACGGCTGATATCTGTCAATTTCATAAATGATCCTTAAAGTAAAATCGCAAAATGGACGGTAATGACAATGGTAAACTTTTCAAAATTAACTGCGTTGACCTTGAAAGTCAAGCTTGGGCTTAAGTATAAATTGGCATGATAACTTGAATAAATTTCAAAATGACAACGATACCAATTTCAGCAGTCTCATTATTGGCAATTATTGCTTGTTTAGCGTTTATCCAAGCGCACGGCGAGCCAATTGCCAATGGCTTGAATGGCGATCACCATGACCGATAGCATCACCACAATAAAGACCATGACTTCCGTTTGATAGCGATAATAGCCGTAGCGAATCGCCAAATCGCCCAAGCCGCCGCCGCCGATCATCCCCGCCGCCGCCGAATAAGACAGCAAGCTAATACATAAAATGGTCACCGAGAGCACAAGACCTGATCGCGCCTCATTAAGCAGCACTTTAACGATCGTCAAAGGGCGCGCGCCCATCGACTCGGTCGCCTCAATAATCCCGCGCGGCACTTCACGCAAGTTTTGCTCAACCAGCCTTGCAAAATAAAACGATCCGGCAATAGCCAACACTAGTGATGCGGCAATCGGACCAATTCCTGTGCCAATAATGGTCTTGGTCAGCGGACTCATGGCGATCATTAAAATGACAAACGGGAAGGCGCGCATAAAGTTGGTGATGCCGCCAAGCACGCCGTAAAGCGCTTTATTTTGCAAAAATTGCCGGTCGCTGGATAAAAATAAAAAAATGCCAAACAGCCCGCCAATAACGATGGCAGCAAACGTTGAAATGCCAAGCATCACAAAGGTGTCAATGGTCGCCTGCAAAATCTCTGGGCGCAGCGCCACCAATTTATCGATGGCGGTGGAAAGTTCTGAACCAGTAATCATAATTTGTGTTGCCTCATCAATCTTCTTGAACCAAGCCTTGACCAATTAACGTTGCCGCTTGAATATTGCCATCAACAATCGGCGCAACTTCTAGCAGCTCGCCTTGATGTAAAAGGGCGGCGCGGTGGCAAAGCCTGCGAATCACGCTCATTTCGTGAGTGACAATCACAATCGTCACCCCAAGCTTGTCATTGATGTCTTGTAGGCAGGCAAGTAGGCTTCGGGTGGTGGCAGGATCAAGCGCGGAAGTTGGCTCATCGGCAAGCAGCACTTTGGGACTTGGGGCGATGGCGCGAGCAATGCCCACGCGCTGCTTTTGACCGCCGGACAACTGCGCTGGAAAATGACCCGCGCGGTCGGTCAAATCAACGATCTCTAAGCATTCCATCACGCGAGCTTTAATCTTATCGCGAGCAAATCCGGACACAGTCAAATTAAACGCCACATTATCAAAAACGGTGCGGTTACTCATCAAATTAAACTGCTGAAAAATCATGCCGATATTGTGGCGCGCCACCCGAAGCTCGCTTGCCGATAAGCTCATCAAGTCCACGCCATCGATCACCACGCGACCGCTGTCAGGACGCTCAAGCAAATTAATCAGCCGAAGCAGCGTTGATTTTCCGGCGCCAGAGTACCCCATCAGCCCAAAAATCTCGCCTTGCTTGACGCTTAATGTGGTCGGCGCGACGGCGGTAAACCATTTAGCCGCAGCATCTTCGCGTTTGCCCGCGCGGTCTTTTAAAAAGCGCTTGGTCACCTCGTTTAAAACGATCATATCCGTCATGAAATGCTCAATAAGTTATGAAAAAAATACGCAGCCTCAATACAATTTGCGCAAGATTAAGGGGCGATAATATAGCATATTTTCAAGTGATTTGGATATGACAGGGAATGACTGACTCATGAGCAATTAGAATGTTAAAACTGTAGTTAACTCATTGGCTTAACAATAATCCCAAATCACCAATGCTTAAGCAGATTTTTCGCTGGCATTGGCTTTGGTGGTTTTCGCCGCTTTGACTTTGTCGTTATAGCGAAAATGCGGGTCGTGACGAACGGGAAGCACCACCAAAAACCGCGTGTGACCATTGATGGTGTCGGTGGTGATTTGACCTTGATGGGCGGTGGCAATTTGGGAGACAAGCGACAAGCCAAGCCCTGAGCCTTTTTTCTTTTGCTGCAATCTCACAAACGGACTAAAAATCTCCTCGCGCTTGTCCTCAGGGATTCCATGACCTTCATCAATCACAGCAATAACGGCAAATTTTGGTGCCGGACGCACCGGTTCAGCTTTGACTTTGCGAAGATGCTTTTTAAATAAGCTTTCTTTTTGCGCGGTTTCGTTTTTGTCTTTTGCCGCTGATGGGTGAGGTTTCGCTGATTTTGATTTTTCTGGTTTATTATTGCTGTGAGGGTTGGCTTCAAGCTTAGAGGCAGGTTGCCGCCAAATTGCTTGCTTAAGCCAAAAGCTCAGGTCACTGATAGGGAAAAAGGCACGGTTGCTGAGCGTTTGCGGATTGCCGTTATCAATAGAAACGGTGGTAAAAACGGGCGCGGTATGGTTGCTCACCGAATCGCCATTGCAATAAACCATAGGATCGGCAAATACTTCTAAACTGGTTTCATCTTGATCAGGGTCAATGATCGTTGCTGCCCACTGAAATTCATCATTATCATCAACAAAAAAGCTATTTGCCATAACCGCTTGCAGCAAATAATCTGGAACAACTCCGGCGCTGTCCAACGCTTGAACCCCATAAACCAAAATCGTGACCGGCGGCGTGCCGTGAAGCATGGCATTGTCGAGCAAATTGCGGATCAAATGGGTGAGCAGCGGCGGCTGACCATCAATCGTTAAATGCTCGCCTATCAAGGTCGCCTCAGGATAGTGCTGGCGCTCTTGGTTGACCAAATCGTAAATATCAAGGCGCTCAACTTGCTGCATGGCGTGACCGGCATCCAAGCGGCTGACCAACAAAATGCTTTCAACCAAATCGTTAAGCCCTGACAGATCACGGTTGATCGCTTGAGCGCGTTTATCAAACTTGGCTTTGGTATCAGTAGGCATACTTGCAGCAAGCATGTCCATCATCTCAACTTGCAAGCGAATTCGAGTGATGGGCGTTCTAAGCTCGTGCGAGGCGTGCGCTAAAAGTAAGCTGTTGGCATTGATTAAATGCTCGATTTTTTGCGCTGCTTGGTTAAATCCGCGCGCAAGCGTTGCAATCTCATCACTACCGCGAGCATTGACCCGAACGCTAAAATCACCATCGCCCAATTGCACCATTTGCCGGCTCATCTGATTGATTTGCCACGTCATGGATCGCGCGATCCACCAAAGCACCCCTGCCATAATGATCAGCAGCAAAAGCGTTCCGGTGAATAAATTGAGCGCGGCAGACAATACCGGTTTTTTGGGGGGCAGCCTTGATTCATAAAGCAGCGTATAGCCGGTACTGCTCAGCACCTGAGCTTGCGGCGTTGCTTGAGCGTCAGAAAAAGAGGGGAAAATTAGCGTGAGTAATGACGGGGTTGCGGGCAGCTCAAGCGGTAAATCGCTATTGTCCGTTTGCATGAGCAAATGACCATCGGCATCATAAAGCCCCATTTTTGCTTGCAAGGATTCATCAAAAATATCAAAGCTTTTTTTGACCACCGCCAGCATAAATCGTGCTTGCAGGCGGTTTTCTTTATTCACAGCAATGTTTAATTCTTGCAAAAAAGGATCAATTTGTCCCAAAATTTGCGTTGCCAAAACTTCAGAGCGAATTCCGGCGTCTTTATCGTGAACCAGTTGGGTGAGCGCAACCATCGCGGCGGCAAATAAAATCAGCGCCAGCATCACACTTGCAAATAATTTGGCAAAAACTGACCGAAACCCCAATTGCTGCATAACGCTCTCTATGGTTTGCAGCAATGATCGTCAGCTGATTGCTGATGCTGCTTTTAAAACGCCTAAATAATCCTAGATAATCAGGCTAACTTTTAAACTTGATCGGTAGCAAACTGATAGCCCACGCCGCGAACCGTAATAATGCGTTTTGGTTGACGCGGATTGTCCTCAATCAGCGCTCGCAGGCGCGAAATATGAACGTCAATGGCGCGATCAATGTTGTCCGAGCTGTCATCGTTTGGCATGGCTTGCCAAAGCTGCTCGCGGTTAAGCACTTTTCCTGAATGGGTCGCAAAATAGTGCAATAGCTGAAATTGATGCGTGGTTAAACGAACGGGTTTGTCATCAATCGTCACCTCATGGCTGTCAGGAAATACGCTCAATCGACCAAAGGTTAAGCTGTCGGATTGGCTATCGGCTTGGTTTGGCTGCTCATGACGGCGGATGACAGCGCGAATTCGAGCAAGCAGCTCGCGCGGCTCAAACGGCTTGGCAATATAATCGTCCGCGCCCATCTCAAGTCCCAAAACGCGATCGGTGGTATCGCCTTTTGCGGTGAGCATGATAATCGGCACTTTGTTGGTCAAATTGTTTTTATTGCCGCGAATTTTTTGGCAAACTTGCATCCCATCCATATCAGGAAGCATCAAATCAAGCACGACCAGATCAATATCGCGCTCTTTGGTGTCCAAAATATCAAGCCCTTCTTGACCAAGCCCTGCATGATGAACGTCATAATAGTTCATGGTCAAGTAATCGCTGATCAATTCTGCCAAATCTGGATCGTCTTCAATCAATAAAATCTGTTTGCTCATAATGTGTCCTTTATAAAAGTGCTAAAGATAAAAGTAGTCAAGGTTAATAAAAATCAGTTGTTATTATAAAAATTCTTTAAAACGCGGAGATTTTAACTCTGCCATCGTTGTTCTATTTTGCCTAAAAGCCACCTTACGAAACAATAGACACTTTGTTACAATTTCTGCCAATTGTAATCAGTGGTATAAGGCGAAATGAAGTGAAATCAAAGCTTGCGCTAAAAATCGTCATTAAGACACGATGACTTTTTTACCTGCCGATTCAATGGGCAAATTTGCCAAACAAATCAGACTGTCGTTACTAATTCCTGCCACCAAATACTGCTTGGTGCTTGGGTCAAATTCAATCACTTCAACCGGCTGGCGGGTTAAGCGCTGATCTTGCTTGATGATCCAAACGTTAGCAGGGAGCGGGGATAATGGTTTATACGGCGGCTTTTGAAGCGCCGATAAGTCCACATCATGAATGCCCTCAACCGGAACAATCGTTCCTACCTCAATTTGACCATAATCAACGCGACCGGCTGCCATCATATTTGGTCGTAATTTGGCGCGGCTGATATCATTGTTAATCACATGAACCACGACCAAAAGCTCATTAGGCTTGCTGCCATCTTGTAGTTTGCTGATTTGACCGCTAAAAGTGTCGGTAAGATGATCGGCGGTAAAATTGACCGTTTGCCCAACGGACAACTGCGGCTTTGCTTCTATCGGCAAGGTAGCAACAAAGCGCAAATCACGGTCATCGCCCATTTGTAGCAGCGGCTTTTTGGCGGTGATTTGATCGTTATCATTGACAAAGATATCAGCAACCTGCCCCGAATAGCTGGCTTTGATGACGATCGGCGTTGATGATTGAGCCGATGACAAAGCTACGTTTGAGGCGTCATTGTTGTCATTGCTATCAAGGTTATTGCTTTTATTATCGCTGGCATCACTTTCGTTATTGGTATCGCTTACGCGCGAGGTTTCATCGCCAAGGCTAGTTTCAATCTCGTTAACGCTTTTTTGGGGCAAATGAACAATAAATAGCGGCGTATTTTTTTCAATATGCTGACCTTTTTTGACCAAAACTTGATCAATAATAAGCTCCTGAGCCGCGCTGAATTTGGTTTGTTTAATCGGCTCAACCAACCCTTGAAGCCCCAAACTTGGCTGATACCGCGATGGCTTGATGGTCAAGATGTGATCGGATGACATGGTAACGCGGTCGTCACCGATAATAATGGGCAAATTAGCCTTGTCTTTTTGCGCCTTTTGGCTGTGGCTAAGCGTTGCGGCTCGGCTGTCTTCAGGGCGTTTGCAGGACGCTAAGCCAAGCGCGGCTAAAAGCATGCTGAGGATGAAAAGTTGGTGGGTCATACCAAAGTTTGGTCGCATCACTGCCAAAACGCCTTATAAGTGAAATAAAAAACAAAGGTTAGCCAAGTTTGGCTTGCTCACAAGCTTTGCGCGACAAAATGGTCAATGGCAAAGCATATAACGACTTTTTATCAGTGCCATTTTTACAAGCATTAGTCATCATTCGTCGTTAAAAGCGCTAGCAAATGGCGCTATAATATGCTAAAACGAGCGTTACGTTGCCCGTGCCCAAAGCTTTTGAGCTATTATAAAAATAATTGCATGAATAATCGGTAGTTTTTGGTAAAGCGCTATGAAAAATCGTTTTTAGCCCTAGTTTTACCAAAGATAAGTTATGTTTTATTAAAATAACGCATCGCTAAAAAATTAATCAATTAAAGCCCATTATTTGCTATGATACGGGTCATCGTTGATATACAAAATTATTATTTTAACGTTTGCTTGAAGGCTGATCATTTAAAAAATAAAGCCATGGCAAAAGCAAATGAACAGAATTTAAGTAAAAACTGCAAAAGCTAACGCTGCATGGGATCAATGTTTGAGCCATGCAAGGTTATTGATATCAAACAAAGCCAAACCAAAACGAGCTGTTGATAGGATAAAATCATGGAAAACAATTTTGATGGGCTAAAGGTGATGGTCATTGATGACTCAAAAACCATCCGCCGAACTGCCGAAACCTTGCTTCAAAAAGCAGGCTGTGAGGTGGTCACGGCGATCGATGGCTTTGATGCCTTAGCAAAAATCGTTGATAACAACCCAGATATTATTTTCGTGGATATTATGATGCCAAGACTAGATGGCTATCAGACGTGCGCGCTCATTAAAAACAACCCAGATTACGCCGACAAGCCCGTCATCATGCTGTCATCAAAAGATGGATTATTTGATAAAGCGCGCGGCAGAATTGTGGGGTCGGATGAGTACTTGACCAAGCCATTTAGTAAAGATGAGCTGTTTGATGCGATCAATCAATACCGAAGCCAAAAAGCGGATTGAAAGATTGAATAAAAAAGTGTGACTTAAGTCATAAGATAAGCAGGCAATCATGGGTATTTTTAGGTAAAAAATTCTTTATAGCAGAATTTTTTTAAACCATGAATAAGCTGATGATGTATAAGGAAATATTCATGACCACGGTATTAGTTATTGATGACTCGCCATCTGAAATGGCGAAATTTCGTGATATGTTGGCAAAAAACAACTTTCACGTTCTTGAGGCATCAAATGGCGAGCAGGGCTGTGAGATGGCAGTCGCCCATTTGCCCGATGTGATTTTGATGGATGTGGTCATGCCTGAAATGAATGGCTTTCAAGCGACGCGCAAAATTACTCGCGATAAAGCCACAGCACACATTCCGGTGGTGATTATCAGCACCAAAAACCAAGAAACCGATCGGGTTTGGGGCAAGCGCCAAGGCGCCAAAGAATATTTGACCAAGCCTGTTGATGAGTTTGAATTGGTACGCATTATTAAAAGCGTAACGGAGTAACTTGTGGCGTCTCGCGGATTTATTGAGCTGTTGCGGCTGGCAGATCTGGCAAAAGCACGAAAAAGCGGTCGTCAGGGCGGTCAAGATACCGATTGGCGCGGCGTGGTGTTTGAAATCAATGGTCAGCAGCTTATCGCTCCGATGGGTGAGATTTCAGAGGTGCTGAACATGCCGGAATTTACCAGCGTTCCTATGGTTCAGCCGTGGCTTTTGGGCATTGCAAACGTTCGCGGTAGGTTGCTGCCGTTAACCGATTTGGCAAAATTTTTGCAGCTTCCTGGTCGAGCAAAACCGTTAAGCCAAAAAAAAGTGATGGTGATTGACCAAGGCGCTATATTTTCAGGATTGCTGGTCGATAAGGTGTTAGGCATTGAGCAGTTTTCAAAGAACCAATATCGGGCTGAAGCCATTGATATTGATTCGCCATTTGCGCCTTACAATCATGGAAAATTTTTAAAAAATCGCCAAGATTGGTTTATTTTTATGCCAAGTTTACTGGCTCAAGACCCGCGTTATATTGATGCGTCGATCTAACACCATCGCGATTTTGGCGACGGCTTTATTTGACGCCTCAATTATTGATTTGCTTTAGGATTTAAGGCTGACATCAAAAGAGTTTGTCAGCGATTTTTCGACTTTTTGCCCATCCTTATCATCATTGATGACCGTAACTGGCCTAAAGTTAGTTTTCATACGACTTAGACGACTGTTTGAAAGGAATAAGCACGATGAGTGATACCAAAAATCCGTTGAGCGGCGCGCAAAATAACTTGCCGATCACGATGGATGACAATAGCAATTGGAAGGCGTTACTGGGGCTATTTGCTTTGGTAAGCTTGGGCTGTTTATTTTGGTTGGCAAGCTCTGTAGATTTTGAGCATGTCTCGGTGCTGCCTGCATTGGGATTTTTGCTGGGAATTTTGGGGCTTATTTACGCCTTGACGCAGCTGTTAAAACAGCGTGGTGGCAGTGAGCGCTTATTGATTGAAAAAGAAACGCTGCGCCGCCGCCAAGAAGCGGAAACTGAGTCTGAGCGCGCCCGCCAAATTCAAGAGGAAAACGAGCGCAACCAGATGGCAATTTTGCGACTGCTGGATGAGTTGGGCGACTTGGCGGAAGGGGATTTGACGGTTAACGCGACCGTTTCTGAAGATTTTACCGGTGCGATTGCGGACTCGGTAAACTTTGCAATTGACCAATTGCGCCAGTTGGTTTTGGTCATTAACAGCACGGCTGACCGTGTCTCTCAGTCTTCTGAGCAAACGCAGCTGACGGCGGTTGAATTGGCGGAAGCTTCTGAACACCAAGCTCAAGAAATTGCTGGCGTTTCTGCGGCAATTAACGAAATGGCAGTTTCTATTGACCAAGTATCGACCAACGCGACCGAGTCGGCAGCGGTTGCTCAGCGCTCGGTTGCGATTGCTTATAAAGGCGCGGATGTGGTTCAGCGCTCAATTGAAGGCATGAACGTCATCCGTGATCAGATTCAAGAAACTTCAAAACGAATTAAGCGCTTGGGTGAGTCCTCGCAAGAGATTGGTGATATCGTAAGCTTGATTAACGACATTGCGGATCAAACCAACGTTTTGGCATTAAACGCCGCCATTCAGGCATCGATGGCAGGGGAAGCGGGTCGCGGGTTTGCGGTCGTTGCCGACGAAGTTCAACGTTTGGCTGAGCGTTCAGCCAACGCGACCAAACAGATTGAAACTTTGGTAAAAACCATTCAGGCAGATACTAACGAAGCGGTGATGTCGATGGAATCGACCACATCGGAAGTCGTTCGCGGTGCAAGATTGGCAAAAGATGCTGGCGAAGCGCTTGAGGAGGTACAAAACGTTTCTAATACCTTGGCAGATTTGATCCAAAACATTTCAAACGCCGCTCAGCAGCAGGCGGACTCGGCAGGTCACATTTCAAATACCATGAACATTATTCAAGACATCACCTCGCAAACGTCCTCAGGAACGATGGCAACGGCGCGCTCTGTTGGTGAGCTTAATGAAATGGCAGCAGCGCTGCAAGAGTCGGTGGCAGGCTTTAAACTGTCTAACGATGATGAGCATTTAACCCCGCATCATGACGGCTTTCAAATTGTTTAATTTAGATTGATTGGAGCGCCTTTGATCCGTGAGCTCTCATTTTAATCGATCATTTGAAACGATCAAACGCCAAAGCGTTACTCAGCCTATGGTTTCCTTATCAAAGGCAGAAATCCAGCTTTGGCGGCGCTTTATCGAAAGTGAAATTGGTTTTGTATTGCCAACCGAGCAGCTAGGCTGGTTAGTTCATGCTGTAGAAGCTACCGCGCGGTCAAATCAGTTGAGTATCGAGGTGTTATGGCAGCGCATGACTATGGATCCAATACTGCGCCAAACTCTACTTGATGAAGTCCTTATTTTAGAAAGCCGCTTTTTTCGTCATCCGCCCTCCCTTGACTTTATTGTCAACCTTGCCAAAGCTTCTACCTCAAACCGTCATCAAAGCCATCACAAACCCTTTCGGATTTGGAGCTTGGGCTGCGCTAATGGTCAAGAAGTTTGGTCGCTTGCGATGATGCTGGCGTCAGAAGGAATTGATCAGTATCATATTTTAGGCTCAGATGTCAGCCAAAAGGCGTTAACTCAAGCAAAAAGTGCTCAATATGAGGGACGGACGCGCCGTTTTATTCCAAACGCTTATCAGCAGTTTTTGATCCCAATGATCCCTGTGACCTCAGTCTCGCGTCAAAATCAGACAAATGACACGCTAACTGATTTGCCTTGGCAAGTCAGCTCTAAGCTTCAAGATCATGCCAGCTTTATTTGGCACAATATATTTTGTGATGACCTTCCAACTGGCGACCAAGACGTCATCATTTGCCAAAATGTGCTGATTTATTTTCGCAAGTTTGATCAGCGCGATATTTTGACCAAACTTACGCAAGCTTGCGCCATCGGTGGTCATATTATTTTAGCACCTAGTGAAGGGTTAAGTTGGCGACCAAAAAATATGCGCAAAGTAAAACACCCGTTGATTAATGCTTGGCAAAAAATCAGTGATGAGTCTTAACAACAAGGTCAAATTGGCTATAATGATCAGAGAATAAAACGTGGTTAGCAGGATGCTTACTGATTTAATTTGGCTTTGACCCGTTGGATGAACGATAACCTTATTAGGACAATCCTATGAAAAACCAGCCCAATGAGATGGCATCGCTTGATTGGTTATTGCCCATCATTCAAGAAAAATTGCGTTTATTAGATAGTCGTGAGCAAAAGGTCGATACTGAGTCGTTGCCAGCGGTAATGGGTGCTGAAACTTTGGATGCGCCTCATCTTTATCATCAAATCAGCGGCGCGCTGACCATGGCAAATCTGCCAAACCTTGCTCATCTTGCCAAGCTTTTAAGTGTCTTAACGCATCAAGATCTACTGCCAAAGTTAACCAAAATAGAAGTTAAGCAATCACAATTTGCCCATCAGCTGCTCAGCCTTGAGCTGGCTCAATTTGGTCAGTGCGGCAGCTATCGTAAAACTTTGGTCACTAAAACCAATCAACTTCTTGAAGCGATCCTCAACCGCTATCAGTTTTATCTTTCCAACCACTCGATCACCATACCGACCGCTGCTTTAGATGCGAAGGCTTTAGCAAAGTCAGATATCCTTAATCAAGCGATTGAGATTGAAGTCCCAACCGTTAAAAAAGTCCTCACTTTTCAGCCCAATCAATATCAAAAATTGCTGAGCGTTTGGCATCAGCAATGTCAAAAGCTGGCGGTAAGTTGTCAAGTTGATCAAAATAGGAGTCCACACCAAGATCAGCAAGCTGCACTGTTAGCGCCATTAGTAAAGGTCAGCCAATATTTATGGCACGCTCAATTATCAATCGATCAGCAACAGCTTTGGTTTTTAACGGACGTTTGGCTACAAAATCTTGCTCATAACTCAGAAGCTGCGCCAACTGATTTTGCGCCAATTTTGGTGAAATTAGAACACATCATTAACGACTATAGCCAACCAAATCATGAGTCCCAACCTTTATCTGACGATCAGATTCAGGCTTTGATTGCAGATATTTATATCAATTTAAGCTTACTTGACAATCTAACAGCGCCTGCCAATGAAGTATTGCAGCATTTAACGGATGATAATGAAGTTGAGCAAGCGTTTTTACCACGGATTTTAGGAAGCATTGAAGCCGTCATTTTTGCGCTTGATGATCCAAGCTCGCAGTTGATTCCGATGGCGCAAATCAAGCGCCAGCTTGGTATTCGCGGCTGGTCGCTTTATGCCGCTCAAGCCGCGCAAATTTTAGCCCAGCTTGAAATCATGGCAGATAATGTTAACGACGATAATGCCAAGGCTAGCGATTTGCATTGGCAAGTTGAACGTCAGTTGCAAGAGCTTTACAGCGCCATTTATCAAACTGAGCAGGGCATTAAAAATAAGATTGGCACGGCAACGTCGTTTATTTTGCCAACCGAGAAGACGCCATCGGCAGAATTGCAATTTTCGGATGATGCCTTGCGTCAATTGAGGATTGCGGTTGAAGATGTCAAGCAGCATTTTAATGAGTATGTTCAGCGTCAGCAGCCGTATTTACTGCCGCCCCTTGAAGCGTTTTTTGATATTGGCGATGCTTTTGATGACATGGGGCTTGAGAGCATTCGACCGCTGACGGATAAGCTTGGCGAGCTGATTGCAACTTTGGCGGAAAAAGAAGTTAAGCCCATCCATTGGCAGTTAACCCAAGCGCTTGCAGACAGCTTATCGGCGATTGAGCTGATTCTTGATTATTTGGCGCAGCAGGTGTTTGACCAAAACTTACTTAATAAAGCCGTTTTACAAGTTCAGCACGCTGATCAGTTATTTGATCAGCTTTTAGATAACCCAGCGGCTATTAATGACATCAGCATTTTTCCAAAAATTGACCATTCGGTGGTTCGTTATGATGATGAAGGCGAGGTGATGCCTTCTGAATCCGAGGACGGCATTTTAGAAGATGCTGAGCGCTTTGATCCCATTGCTGATGAGTTGCTGGCTTATGATATTAGTGAGTCAGAAGTTGATGGTTTAACAACGGCTGAAAGTCAAATTGCAAATTTGGCGATCAGCACCGAGCTTGCCGCCATCCATGATGAGCTTCCTGAAGATGACTTTAGCATGGACAGTGACATCCGTGACATCTTTATTGAAGAGGCGGAAGAAGTCAGTGATGAGTTGGCGGACTTGGTGCCACTTTGGTCGCAAAATACGGAGGATTTGACCCTGCTTACTGAGATTCGCCGCAGCTTTCATACGCTTAAAGGCTCAGGGCGGATGGTTGGCGCATTTAGTCTTGGCGAGGCGGCTTGGGCGATTGAAATGCTCTTAAATCGGGTGTTGGATAAAACGCTGTCGCCATCATATGAAGTGGTTGATTTGGTTCGCCAAACGCTTGATCAATTGCCGACTTGGGTGGCAGATTTTGCGGCAATGCGACCGCCAAGCCGTGATCCGGCGACCTTTATTTTACAAAGTCAAAACTTGCTGTCAGGAAAACCGCTTATGTCGGGGCTTGAGGGTATTTCTGATTTGCCATTACAAAGTTCAGTGACGCTCAATGACGATATAACAGCCGAAAATCCAGTTGTCAGTGAGGATATAAACGATCATGAAGCGCAAAGCTTTTCGGCAAAAGAGACGGCGCCAGTTTTTGCTGAGCAGGTTGCGGCGATCTCTCAGCAAAAGCTGCCACAAGTTTTAGAAACTATTGTCAACGAGTTAACGTTTCCTGAAGATTCGCAAGATGCTGATCCTGATATTAAAGAGATTTTTATTGAGGAAGCAGAAGAAGTTTTGGCAGAAATTACGCCACTTTATGAAGATTGGCAGCAAGATATTGATAATCTTGCGCCCCTTACCGAGATTCGCCGCGGTTTTCATACTTTAAAAGGCTCCGGACGAATGGTTGGCGCGTGCTACTCCGGCGAGCTTGCTTGGGCAATTGAAAATATGCTCAATCGCTTGCTTGATCGCACCATAACGCCGTCAAAAGATTTGGTAGCGCTGGTTGGCGATGTCATCCATCATTACCCAACGCTGATTGCGGTATTTGCAAATCATGGCGCGGCGGCAGATTATCCTCAAGACGTTCCGCTCTGGATTGCTTGCGCGCAAGCGTTTAGTAAGCAGCTTGGCGATGAGTTTAATTATCAACGTCTCATCAATGAGGGTTTGCCTCAAACTGATCCGCAATTGCACTCAGAATCAGGGTTAGCGGCGCCCGATCATGTCTTACAAGCTTGTCATTCCGCGCAAGAAATTATCAGTGAAGCTTTGGCAGAAATTCCAAGTCAAAGCGCCGAAGAGCAAGCCTTTGCCGCGATTTTTATTGATGAAGCTTATGATTTGTTGAACCAAATTGATGAGTTTGTTGAGGTCAATAAACATTCAGATTTTGTGGAAGTTAGCGATGAAATTGTTCGTGCGTTCCATACGCTTCGGGCGGCAGGTGGCGCGAGCGCCTTGGCGGCAATCAGTGAGGTGAGCGCGGCGATTGAGCAAAGCCTTGAGCAGCTTCAGCAGCAAGATGCGCTTATGGACGCTCAGCATTTGCAAGCGATTGCCAAATCCATTGAGATGATTGACAGCTATTTGGATGCCTATCAAGAAGACCAATCGCAGCCGTCGGACAGCGTTCAAGAACAAAGCCCGCAAAATTTAAGCACCTTGCAAACCATGTTGGATCATTCTGAAGCAAAATCGGCGCTTGCAGAGAGTCCCTTTAGCGTCGCGGCGCTGTTAAAAATTGGCATCGATACGCTGCTTGATGCCGAGTGCTATTTGCGGCATTCATTAAGTGATGACAACGCCGATCAGACGCAGTTTTATATCGGTCAGCAGCAGCAGCAAATTGCCAAATTGGCAAAAGCGACGGCAAGCTCACCGAAGTTTTCGCGGTTGTTATCAGCGCTGGCTCATGCTTATGATTATTTATACCATCACGTAAGCGCGGCTCGCGATAAAGATATTCAAACCTTGCTGTTGTCCGGTCATGATCAGCTGGTAGGGCTGTTTGATGCGCTTGCCGGAAGCATGTCGCTTAAAGTTGATGAGCAAGTGATCGCAGAATTGGGTCAGCTTGGCGATCAGTTGCCAAGTGATAGAAGTGATGAAGCTGACCTTCAAAATGAGAGAGTAACAGCCGCGCCAGAAGCTTCCGAGTCAAATGAAGTCAGACCAAAAGCAGGATTAGAAGACAGTGCTCGCGATCTTTTAGTGCCCTCTGTGGAAACCGTTCAAGCCGATGAGTTATCCCTTGAAGTTATTGATACTGATATTGAGCTGCTTGAAATCTTTTTGGAAGAAGCCCAAGAGCTTGATAATGCCATTGCGCAAACCTTTAGCCAATGGCGCGCGGACAAAGACAACAGTGCTGCCCTCAAAATCCTTCAGCGCCATTTGCACACCATCAAAGGTGGCGCTCGGATGGCAGGGATTCATAGCATTGGCGATTTGACCCACGAAGCTGAAAGCGTTTATGAGGCGTTTGTTGAAAACCGCCTTGCCCCAACGGCGCAGTGGCTGGATATCATGCAGACGGTTCAAGACACACTGTCTTTGCAAATTGATTATGTGATTCGCTATCGGGAGTCGTTTTTTGCTGCAGATTTGATTGCGCAGTTGCAAGACTTTATTCAATTACAAACGCTTCCCAATCAGATCACGTTATTATTGCCGGCGCTACAAAATCATTTGCAAGCTGATGAGGTAGAAGAGAACCCTTCTGATGAAAATTTAGAGACGGTCAATCTTGACCATCTCATCAATCAATCTTGGCAAGATGGTCTTCCTGATCCTGACATTTTAGAGGTCTTTTTAGAAGAAGCTGATGAGCTAATTGTCAGCAGTAATAAATATCTGCAATTGTTTTTAAACAACATCAGCGATATTGTGGCGTTACAGGCGTTGCAGCGGGATTTGCATACCATTAAAGGTGGCGCGCGAATGGTTGGCGCCAATGGCATTGCTGATTTGGCTCACCAAATGGAAACGGTTTACGAAGAGCTTGCCATTCGCCGCCGACCTGCCACGAAAATGATCGCTCAGTTGCTAGAAGCTTGTCACGATTGGCTTGCCGATGCGCTATTTATCTTAAAGCACCAAATCAACCCGCCCATGCCAAAAGCGCTCATTGAGGCGTTAATCCAATTTAGCAAAAACCCTGACAGCTTAAAGCAAGTACCAAGTCAGTCGCTACAAGTTGAGCTGAGTGCCGTATTGGCGGCAAAATCTAAGCAAGAGGCAATATTTGGGGCGGCAGACATTAGTCAGATGCCCTCAATGCGCGGCAGCTTTGTGGCACAAGAGCAAAGCAGCAGCAACGAGATGATCCGCATTTCAAGCAATTTGATTGAGCGCATGATCAACCTATCGGGCGAGTCGGCGATTAACCGCGCGCGAATTGATATGGGGATGAGCAGCTTAACCAACAGCATTGAGGAGATGGGCGTTACCATTCAGCGTCTAGCCGATCAGCTCAGACGGATGGAAATCGAGCTTGAAGCGCAGATTTTAGCGCAAATTGATGACACTGAGCTGATGGGAAAAGAAGGTTTTGACCCGCTTGAGATGGATCAATACTCCTCTTTGAACCAATTGTCCAAGTCATTGACCGAGTCGGCATCGGATTTGGTCGATATTAATAGCACGTTACTTGAAAAAACCCGTGACAGTGAAAATTTGCTGCTGCAACTGTCACGAACCCAAACTGAGCTTCAAGATGGGTTGATGAATTCAAGAATGGTGCCATTTGCTAGATTGACCCCAAGGCTTGAGCGGATCGTTCGGCAGACGGCGAATGAATTAAACAAGTCGGTTGAATTGACCATCGTCAATGCCGATGATGAAATGGACAGAACCATCCTTGAGCGCATCACCTCGCCACTTGAGCACATGCTCAGAAACGCGGTTGACCACGGTATTGAAAGCCCGCAAGAGCGTTTAAATTTAGGAAAAGAGCGCAGCGGTCAAATCATCCTTGAGGTGATCCGCGAAGGCAGTGAAGTGGTGATTCACTTAACCGACGATGGTCGCGGCATTAACGTTGAAGCCGTTCGCCAAAAAGCCATCTCACAAGGGCTGATCGATGCCAACGACAAAAGTCTTTCTGACCTTGATGTCATGCAATATATCTTTAATGCCGGATTAACCACCACCAAGCAAGTGACTCAAATTTCAGGTCGCGGCGTTGGCATGGATGTGGTGATCAGCGAAATTAAGCAGTTGGGCGGTCTGGTTTCGGTCAACTCTCAAGCCAATCAAGGCTCGCGATTTACCATTCGGGTGCCATTGACCGTTGCCGTATCAGATGCGTTGGTGGTTCGCGCTTCTGATCGCTATTACGCCATTCCTTTGGTTCAGATTGAGCGCGTGGTTCGGGTTCAGCCAGAAAAGCTGTTTGATTATTATCAGTCCGATCGCGCCACCATGCGCATTGATGATATCGATTATCGCATTCATTATCTCAATGAAATCTTAACTGGCAGCCGATTGAATGAATTGATTGTAAATACCAACTCAAGCTTGCCGGTAATCATCGTTAAAAACCGTACCGGACAAAATTTAGCGTTACAAGTGGATCAAATTGCAGGATCACGGATCGAGGTAGTGGTCAAGCCTTTAGGTCGTCAGCTGTCGCATTTGGCAGGAATTTCAGCGGCAACCATTATGGGCGATGGCTCAGTGATGCTGATTTTGGACATGCTGGCACTGCTTCGAAATGCTGCAGTGATCAAAGATGTCAAGCAAGTCAATGATGGCAGCCGAAAAGTGGCTAAAAAATCCGAGCATCAGCCCACCATTTTGGTGGTGGATGATTCAGTGACGGTTCGCAAAGTCACCTCACGATTCCTTGAGCGCCAAGGGTTAACCGCGGTCGTGGCAAAAGATGGTATTGATGCCATTGAAATCTTGCAAGAATTGACGCCAGATTTGATTTTGCTTGATATTGAAATGCCGCGAATGGATGGCTTTGAAGTGGCAACCCAAATCCGCCATAACCGCCGCTTAGAGCATATTCCTATTATTATGATTACCTCAAGAACGGGGGAAAAACACCGCGAGCGCGCCTTTGAGCTTGGCGTCAACGACTATATGGGAAAACCATTCCAAGAAAATCAGCTGCTTGATAACATCCAAAGCCTGCTTGGCATCACCTTAGGCGAGGTTCATGACGGCTAATCAGCGCATTGAGGCGCTAAAAAACAAGCCAGCTTCGGACATTACGGTGCTGGTGGTAGCAGAAAATCCGCAGCAGCGTTTGGCGTTTAGCGATACGGTCAAAAGCTGCGGCTTTTTGCTGATTGATTGCGTCAGCCGTGATCAGCTCGCGCAAAAACCTAAGCCCCCCAACATCGATATTTGGCTCATTGACAGTGATTACGATGAGTTTATTATCGATGCCATTGCCGCCTCAAATTACAGCGCCGTTCTGGTGGGCTTTAGCCGAGCGCCTTACTTAAATGAGCTGCCGCAATACGCCAAATGGCAGCGCAAGCTGAAGCGCAAATTTGCGCAACTGTTGGATTTGCCTGAGCTGTTAGTGGCAAAAAATACCGCAAACCAAAGTAAACCTTGGCAGTTGGTGGTGTTTTTGGGCGCATCGATGGGCGGACCTGAAGCGGTTAAAGAGTTTTTGGATCACTTGCCGCCAAGTCTGCCGATTTGCTTGCTGCTTGCCCATCATTTTAACCAAAACATGATTGAAACCCTGCCGCGGATTTTAAATCGTCATAACACGTGGTATTGCCAAATCATCACCTCAACTCGGCGACTGCAATCAGGATATTGCCTGATTGCGCCGATTGATCAACAAATCATTTGCGACTCAGAGGGTCGGGTGATTTTATTACCGCAGCCGTGGGCGGGGGAGTACAAACCTGCGATTGGTCAGCTGCTCAAAAATATGAGCGATGTTTACGGCAGTGATTTGGTCAGCATCATTTTTTCTGGCATGGGTCAGGACGGCTCGCAATATTTGGCAAGCATTCAGGACAACCAAAGCCAGCTTTGGGCGCAAGACCCAAGTTTGAGCACCTGCTCAAGTCAGCCGCAAGCCATTATCGACTCCGGATTTTGCCAGTTTGTAGGAAGTCCAAAGGCATTGGCAAAAAAGCTGATCGATGTGGTGAACGAACGCGAGCGCCATGAGCGGCAAGTCATCTCTGATTTGAGCGTCAAATAGCGCCGCGTCAACTTAACTTAGGAGGTCATTTTGAACCAAATTCGAAAGCATTCGTTTGAAGCCGTAAGTTTATTGACCGCCGATAACGGTCTGCTTGAGGTGAGCATCATTCCGGCAATGAACCAGCCGGATTGGCTGATTCCAACGAGCTTGATTTTAAGTATTGAGCCGTATCATGAGCGGATTTGGACGTACCTTTGGCATCAGCAGGAAGTGGCGGTGTTTCACTTGTTGCCGAGAAGTCAAACGCCCGATAAAATGATTGTCTTAGAAGGCAACACCAGCGTTCACCGAATTGCTTTGCAAACGGTTGGCGACATTAAAAACATCCAAGTTCGCATCTCTGATGTCAAAGATACTGAGCTTCCTGAAAAATATTTGGACGTTGCTCAAGCCAATATTAACGTTAATAAAAAACGTGATGAAGGGTTTAACTTTTTTGCGCCCGTCGTTACGGGCAGCGACAATGAGGTTGCCGAAGAGCGCTTTCGCGAAAACGTAATTTTATCGTATCTGTTCCAAACCGTCATGATTGATGATCATTATTATTTGGTTCCAGATTTAGATAAGATTGCCCACCAACTGGTGGATCTAGACAGCTAATCTTAAGGATTCTTAACAATAGCATAGCACTGTTGAGTTTTATTAATTAAATTATCGGCTATAATAGCTGGCAATTGATTCCAACTTAATGATAAACATAAGGTGAGCTATGACCCAAAGCAATGCAAATCTTCAAAAATGGCCGCTAAGTAGCCGGATTTTTCATTGGATCAGCGCGCTATTACTGCTCATCACTTGGGGAATGATTTTGCTTTATGACCAATCAGAAAGCAAATTATACATCGGTCTTCACAAAGCTTTTGGCATGAGCTTATTGTTTTGGATGATTGCTCGGGTGATCAATCGCGTTTTGACCCAAGCGCCTCCTGATATTTTGATGCCAAAATGGCAGCAGCTTGCCGCGCATTTTACGCATTTTGCCCTTTATGCGTTGTTGATCGCGATGCCTATTGCTGGATTTTTAATGTCAGCTTACGGCGGTCGTCCGGTTGATATGTTCGGCTTATTTGAGCTTCCGGTATTTGTTGCCCCTGATCGTGCGTCAGCGCGGTTTTATAACGATTTGCATACCGATATTATTTGGCCATTGATTATCGTGTTTACGGTACTGCACATCGCAGGAGCTTTGCAGCACCAATTTATCAAAAAAGACAATTTGATTGGTCGGATAAAATAAACGCTTAAATTTAAGCCGATAAAAAAGCCCTAATCGATTAGGGCTTTTTTTATAGTCATTTAAATGGACTTAGTTTGATTCAGCAGCAGGCTTTTTATGTTCAGGCAAGCTGATGTTCATTTCAAGAACGTCCAAGCTGTTTTCGTTACGGTGATTGATGTTCACATCATCAATCTGAACGCCGTTGACGTATTTATTGACCACTTCTAAGATTTCACGCTTCATTTTTTCGATGCGATCGGCGGTTAAGCGGTTGTTTAGGCGATTTTCACTTTGAACGATCACCTTTAGGCGCTCAGTTGCGGCGCTGGCGCTTCCGGTAGCTTTGTCATCACTACCAAACAGACTGCCCCAAAATCCTTTTTTCTTGCTCATCCTTAACCCCCAAACCAGCGTTGTAAGAAGCTTTTCTTCTTGATTTCTGTGTGACGTAGGGGGCGCTCTTCACCCAAAAAGCGGGCTACGATGTCGTCATAGCATTGCCCTGCAACCGAGTCGGTATAGTGGATGACCGGCTCACCATGGTTTGAGGCTTCAAGTACCGAGTGGCTCTCAGGGATCACGCCAAGTAAAGGCACTTTTAAAATGTCATTTGAGATGGTGTTGATGTCCATCATCTCATTCGCCGCGGCGCGCTCAGCGTTGTAGCGAGTGATGATCAGATGCTCACGAACCGCGCCTTCATTTTTTTCAACTTTTTTGGTTCGGCTTTGCAAAATACCAATGATGCGATCAGAGTCACGGACTGATGAAATCTCAGGGTTGGTGACGATGATTGCCTCATCTGCGTGGTACATGGCAAGCTGAGCGCCGCGCTCAATACCAGCAGGGGAGTCGCAAACGATATAATCAAACTGCTTGGACAGCTCATCCATGACATCTGCCACGCCTTTGTCGGTCAGCGCATCTTTATCTCGAGTTTGACTGGCAGGAAGAATAAATAAATTGTCGAGCTGCTTGTCTTTCACCAAAGCTTGCGACAATTTGGCGTTGCCACTGATGACATCAACAAAGTCATAAACAATGCGGTTTTCACAGCCCATGATCAAATCGAGGTTTCGAAGTCCCACATCAAAATCGATAACCACGGTTTTATGACCGCGTAGCGCAAGTCCTGCGGCAAAAGATGCGCTGGTGGTGGTTTTGCCCACACCGCCTTTACCTGAAGTGATTACAACTATCTTTGCCACAATGGCACACTCCTATGAATGATTGGGATGTCAAAAATTTTTGTGCCGCAAGACGCTTTAGGGTCAAAAATCCCGCAGCGATCATCAAAAAAAGGGCGGTCACTTAAGGGGATAAGCCTAACATAAATAAACAAAAAGTTATAGCTGTGAAACCCAAATCAAAGCCAATCGGTCAAAATTTTTTACTTTCAAAAGATTAAAGGATTTTTTTATCAGCGCTTACTTTTGAATCAAAGTGGTCGCCTGACGAGTCGATGCTTAAATTAAAAATCATCCATAACCGTAAAGACCAAACCTTGACCTTCTTTAAAGCGAACTTGAACGGTTTTATCAATCACATGCTCAGGTAAATTGTCACGAAGGCAATAGGTTCCAGCAACTGACACCAAAGAGGGATTAAACATTTGGCAAAAAATCCGCGCATCTTTATCGCCCGTTGCGCCCGCCACCAAGCGACCTTGAGCGCGACCATAAACATGAAGGCTGTTGTCCGTGATGGCTTCAGCGCCATTGTTCACGCTGTTGGTCAAAATCAAATCGCCGCCAACGTGGTTGAGGCTCTGACCGGATCGCAAAATTTGATCATAAATCAGGTTGGTGACTTGTTCGGTTGGCAAGGCAGGCGCCGGATCTTGAGGTTCAGGGGCGTCATTACCTGCGCGAACTTCCGGCTCTTTTTTCGCCTTTGGAACAATGCGCTCAATGCGGTTGCCTTCTGCTGGAAAAATCGCCAATCGCAGCTTTTCTGCTTGCTCATCAAGGATGCCTTTGACCACCCCGATAGGCTGAAGTCCCCAAGACCATAACAAATCAATCAGCGCATCCAAATCTTGATCGACGCTGCTGTCAACAATCACTGGAATTTGGCTGGTTTTATGGTTCAGCGTTTGGGCAAGCTGATCATCAATAGCGGCTAAATCGGCGGTATTTAATTGCAATCGTGAAAAGGTCAACATTTTGCCAAAAAACGTTAAGGTCGGCATCGCCTCTTTTTCTGTGGCATCAGTGGCATCGGTTTTGGTCGTCATAGCGTCAGTCCTTCCTACCTTAAAGGGTCTTAAATGGGGCATCAATTGGGAATGATGGGGCTATCATAACGGATTATTTTAAGGATTGCTTAAAAGTTCAGCAAATCTTGATGCTTCCATTGCTGAACCTTAATTTGCGCCTCAAACTCATCCAGACTTGCGGTAATCACGCGAGCAATCAGCGCTTCAAGCTCAGCGTTATTAGTATCGATCGACGCAATATCGTGAGCAATGGCGGCAAAAAGCGCCTCTAAGCGATCAGGATCAAGCAAAAAATCACTAAGGGAGGTCACCACATTCTCGCCGATACTGTGACCGACGCTTAACAGCTGCGATTCAATCAAACTTCCGGCAATCGGGATCATTTTTAGATAGCGGCGAAGCTCAGGCGAATTGGCAAGTCCCGTTTCGACCGCTTGACCAATATCGACCGCCAAGCCTTGATTTTGAGTGTCTTTTAGCTGGAGCAATTTTGGCGCAAGCTCTTGCTTTAATAAAGACAATAAGGCGTGCTCAATGGCATCGCGATTATTGCCAATTGCTGATTGGATGATGGACTTTTGGGTTTTGGGGTCGGTCAATTGAGCGCGGTAATTGTAAATCGTGGTTAAAATCACCCGATCTGACAATTCCTCAAGCAACAAATTGATATAAAATTTAATCCGGTTGACCCAGGGCTGCGGCAAGACTTGATAGCCAAGCTGATATAAGCGCCGACCTATGATCACCACCCGAAACAACCGCAGCGCCCGTAGCTGCGGCGAGCAACCTAAAACCTCATACCAATGCACAAATGGGAAAAAAAACCAGCGATAGTACACTTTGGTATAAATGGCGATGCCCCAACGAACGAGCAATTCTAAAATCAAAAATACCGTAAAAAACCCGCCTGCCGTTCGCAGCGGCTGATGTAGTACTGCCTGATACCACTGCAAGCTGTCCGCGAGCGCCAATTTTACCGCGATCAATTGGCTAAAGTCGCTCATGAGCATGGTATCAAAGCCAATCACTAGCAAATCAATACTGATGGCGATCATCATGGCAATATCATAGCCAAGCTTGATCCGGCTTGGCTTGACACTTGGGGTTTTGGCAGGGATATCAGCAGGCGAGTCAATCACAAAAGGCTTACCTTAAGGTTGGTTGAAAATTCAAGCAAAAGGCGACAAGCTATCGGCTTATTGCGGTTGAGCTTTTGGTTGAGTGGTGTCAAATTCTGCCAGCATAGTTTCAATTTGCCCATCTTTTTGTTGCCAAATGTCATCAAGCCAAGCAAACATATCGGCTTTCACGCTCTCATCATTGTCGTAGTCGCCAGTTTTGATCGCTGAAAATAACGCTTTTGGCATGTCAATTTTGCGAACCTCGACCCCTAAGCGCTGAACGTTGCCAAGCCACAAATCTTGATAGCTTGGTGTGCCGTCAGGATAAACGATGGTCATGTCCAAAATCCCATCAATCTCATCACCCAGCGATTGAATAGCAAGCGATAAGCCGCCGGCTCGTGGTTTAAGCAAATGCTGATAAGGCGAGTTCTGCTGATCATGTTTTTCTTTGGTGAACCTTGTGCCTTCTAAATAGTTCAACAGGGTAAAAGGCTTGTCTTTTAACAATCGGCAAGCGCGCTTGGCTTCCTCGATATCCTGACCTTTTAAGCTTGGATTTTTGGCAATGGCTTCTTTTGAGTGGCGCTTCATCATCGGAAAGTCTAAAAAATAAAACGTCTGACCAACAACCGGAATATAAATCAGCTCAAACTTGGTAAAAAAGCGCGTCAGCGGCAAGGTTTTTTCGCTTACGTACTGAATGACGCTGGTATCGACCCAAGATTGGTGGTTGCTAATCAGCAGATATTTGCCATTGGGGTTGATATCGTCAGGCAAGCTGATGCGCCAATCTTTATTAGGAAACAGCTTGTCAAGCAGCACATTATTGCTGTGAATCCAATGATTGGCAATCTTAATGACCGTTTGATCAGCGATTTTGGCGCCCGTAATCATTTTGGTAGCGCCCATCAGCCAAATCGGAATACTACCGCCAATACTGTTTGCGGCAATAACGCCCGTTGCGGTGGCAAGCGAGGCAGCTTTTGCCACTTTTGGGGCGCGATGTTGCAAAGATTGCATGGCTTTGGTCACGATCATCTAAACCTCCTTTTTATCATCATCAAAGTCAGCCAAATTGGGTTAAGTAAAGTCGCTTTTGGAGCAACTGAGCTGCTTTGATAACAACAATGCTAAATCAAAATTAATAAGCGCTATGGTAGCAGAAAATGATTTGAGTGTACGCTTGTTACGGTTGCGCTTTGATTAAATTATTTTGCGCTATTTATTTTAAATTGATGATTAAGTTAAGAAGATAAAATAAACTTTTATTCATTAATAATATCTATCATCTTTATTGGGTAACTTTTGAGAAGTAATCATGGCGTTATTCACCAGCCGTAGCAAACTGGCATGCAGTAGTCATACATAGATGTGACAAAATATTACATAATCCTAAGTCGTCTTTGCCATAATGGCAGGGAAAGATTTTGAGTAACATTTACTTTGATGGTGAAAGTTAGTTTATAGTGAGGAAAAATTATATGAAAAATTCATTGATGGTTGCCGCGTTAGCTTCAGGATTGGTTTTGGCAGGCTGTAGCACTGACCCAGCCACAGGTCAACAACGTTTAAATAAAACAGCAATTGGCACTTTAGCAGGGGCAGCAGGCGGCGCTGCAATTTCAAAAGCGACAGGTGGTGACAAAACTGGTCGTGATGCCGCAATCGGCGCGGCACTTGGTGCAGGCGTTGGTTACTACATGGAGCGTCAAGCCAAGCAGCTTGAGCAGCAAATGGCAGGAACGGGCGTTACTGTTCGACCTAACGAAAATGGTAACATTGATCTGGTCATGCCAGGCAATATCACCTTTGCCTTTGATGATGCTACCCTAAATTCAGCGTTTACCCCAACTTTGAACAAGCTTGCTGCAACCTTAAGCGAGTACAACCAAAACACCGTAACGATTGCTGGTCACACTGACAGCAAAGGTACAGATGCTTATAACATGAAGCTATCTCGTGACCGTGCTTATGCCGTTGCCAATTACCTAAGCGCTCGCGGCGTAGCTTCAAACCGTATCCGTGTTGAAGCTTATGGCAAAACTCGTCCTATCGCAAGCAACGCCACTGAAAGTGGTCGCGCTCAAAACCGCCGTGTTGAATTGACCATTAACGCCCCACAAAGCGTTCGTTAATTTGCAAGCGTGATAAAAAGTTAAGTTAAATCAAATAAAAAGGTCAGCGTGATGTTGACCTTTTTTTTGGTTTATATTTTTAGAGTTATATTTTTATAGTTACATTGCCAAAGTTATCATCAGCGCTATAAAAATCACGATTATGATCAAATTAAGTTTGATAATCGTTCTCAATACTCCTATAATTTGAGCCGATATGCCATTGCGAAGTTATCACTGATGGTTCAGCTTTTTCCTGCCAAACTTTTAACTATTATTTAAATTATTTCATTGATGAGGGATGTATGACGCTTACTGCCATGACCAAAGGTCGCCTAGTCAAAACTGGATTGGCTTCAGCGATGGCGGCAGCGCTGCTGTTGACCGGTTGCAGCAAAACCAACAATTCTGACCCCCAAGCTGAAACAACCACCCAAAGCTCAGATGCCAGCGCCAAACCTTCTGCTGCTGAGCAGGCAAATTTGGATCGTTTGTTGTTAAGCTATGCGGACATGGCGCACGCTGCATTTAAAGATTCGCTTGATACGGCAAAACAGCTGCAAACGGCGGTGAATACTTTTGTGGATGACCCAACCCAAGCCAATCTTGATGCCGCAAAAGCTGCCTATAAAGCGGCGCGTCAGCCCTACGCCCAAACCGAAGTTTTTCGTTTTGATGAAGGCTTTGTGACCAAAAATGACACTCGTAAAATCGCCAGCATCGATGGTTGGGAAGGTCAAATTAACGCGTGGCCACTTGATGAGGCGCTCATTGATTACGTTAGCAGCAATTACGAAGGCGAATATAACAGCAAAGACAACATCATTAATAGCGATACCGTAACTGTCGGTAGCCTTAAGCAAGACACCAAAACCATCACTCCTGAGCTTTTGGCAGAAATGAATGAAATCGGCGGCAGTGAGGCGAACGTGACCACAGGCTATCATGCGATTGAGTTTTTACTTTGGGGTCAAGATACCAATGGCACAGGTGAGGGCGCAGGAAATCGTCCGGTAAGCGATTATGTTACCGATGGTCAGTGTACCAGTGGCGATACGGTAAATGCAGATTCGCGTATTTGTGATCGCCGCGGTCAGTATCTAAAAGCGGTAACGCAATTATTGGTAGATGATTTGACCGATATGGAAGCTGAGTGGCAGCCGGAAAGCGACAATACCTTGCGGTCTGATTTCATGGCGCGAAAAGACAGCAACGCCCTTCGCCAAATTATGTATCAAATGGGAAGCCTTGCCTTGGGTGAGCTGGCTTCAGAGCGTATGCAGGTTGCGTTTGTTACAGGCTCTACTGAAGATGAGCATGAGTGCTTTAGCGACTTGACGCACTTAAGCTATGCCAATAATGCTCGTGGCATCCAAAACGTCTTTAACGGCAGCTATAAAACGGTCGATGGCAAAGCCGTTGGCGGTTATGGCTTAAAGCAGTATTTGATCGACACCAACCATAAAGATGAAGCCGACAAATTAACGGCTGACTTTAAAAAGGTTGAGGACGCCTTTAACATCATCGTGGATAAAGCGGAAAAAGAAGGCATTAAAGTGGATCAAATGATCGCAACTGTCGGTCAAGCCAATAAACATGGCATCTCCGCTGAAGAGCAAAATAAGCGCCGCGGCTGGATTGAGGCTGGAATTACAAGCTTGCAAGCATTAACGGCAGATATTGAAAACGCCGCCGCCGCCGTTGGTATTGATAATCTTGATGCCGATGCTGGATCGCAATTTTAACTGTTGCGTCACTAAAAGGCGTTCTATCGTCAAATAAAAATGATGTCGTGTTGGTTATAAAATCAATAATGATTCTCTTTTTTATCCCATGTTTTTTAGTATAATAGCATGCCATCAATCAAGGTTGATGGCATGACCGTTTAACAGCCGCAAGTTTAAGACAATCGGCTTTAAATGAACGTTTTAAGTCAAATCAGCGTTTAGGTGATGCCATGACGACAAGAGCACAAATTGTAGCCCAAAGCCTTGCAATACTATCGATCGGGGTACTAAGCGCTTGTCAGCCGACAAACAACCACAAAGATGATCCAGACTCAAAGATGTCAGTCTCAAAAGAGCGCGTTGCTGCCATTGAAAATATTGCGGGCGTTCCGATGGCAACGCTGATCGAATTTGACCCGCAAGAGATCAAACAAGGCGGCGATACTGGAATTAGCATTACCAGTTCTGAGAGCTACTCAAAGCCATCCTCCAACATTCCTGCCTCACGAAAAGGCAACTTTTTTATTGGCAATGCGTTTTTTAAGCAGCCTTGGGTCGTGGCGCCTGCAAGTACCGACAGCCGCGATGGGTTAGGGGCGTTGTTTAATGTGGCTGCCTGTCAATCTTGTCATATCAAAGATGGTCGCGGTCATGCGCCCAACCATCCGGAGGATGATGCGGACAGTTTGCTGATTCGTTTGGCAATGCCTGCCACCACGGCTGAGCAAAAGCAGCAATTGCAAAATTCACTGATCGAAAAAATCGCCCATCCGGTTTATGGCGGTCAGCTTCAAGATCGCGGTATTCAAGGCGTTCCGGCAGAAGCGCGGATTCAAGTGGATTGGCAAGATAAAAAAGTCACCTTTGCTGACGGTCATGTCGAAACCTTGCGAAAGCCAACCTTTCATTTAACCAACGCCGGTTACGGCGCGTTTGATGACGACTTGATGGTATCGCCAAGGATTGCGCTACCGATGATTGGTTTAGGGCTTTTAGAGCAAATCCCAGTTGATGCCATCAAAAAACAAGCCGACCCCAAAGACAGCAACGGCGATGGCATTCGCGGCGTTTACAATTGGGTGACCGATGCCGAAACGGGAAAACTCATGCTTGGGCGCTTTGGCTGGAAAGCTGGTCAAGCCAAATTGCTCACCCAAAACCAAACTGCTTTTAACGAAGATATGGGGCTGACCTCAAGCATCCGCCCAAAGGAGTCGTGTACGCCGTCGCAAACGGCTTGCTTAAAAGCCGCCACTGGCGCTGACTATCAAGGTGACGGCAAACCTGACGTTGAAGTCAGCGATGAAGTGACCAAGTTTGTTGAATTTTATACCCGAAATTTAGCCGTTCCCCATCGCCGTCAAGCAGATAACGTACAAGTGCTTACCGGTAAAAAACGCTTTTATAATATGGGCTGCCAAAGCTGCCACACACCGCGCTATCAGTTGCCAAAAACGAATGACGACCACCTTGAGCAGCATGGTCAAATCATTTATCCATACACCGACATGCTGCTTCATGACATGGGCGATGATTTGGCAGATCGCACCATCGCCGGAAAACTGCCGCCAAAAGACGCTCAGGTGGAGTTTTTAGCGACCTCGTATCAGTGGCGAACCCCGCCGCTTTGGGGCGTGGGTCTTGCGCAAACGGTCGATCCGCAAGCGACTTTTTTGCATGATGGTCGCGCCCGAACGCTCATGGAGGCGGTACTTTGGCATGGCGGCGAGGCAAAAGCTCAGCAGCAGCAAGTTTTAAAGCTTGACCAACAAGGTCGCGAGGAGCTTCTCGCCTTTTTAAAATCGTTATAACGTTTTGCAAGTTCACCCAACCACCGAGTAACTTATGAAAAAAACTCATGCCCTAGCCATGGCAATCTCTGCGCTGAGCGCCGGACTTTTGGTCAGCTGTGTTAAACCTAATGACAATCAAGCGGCGGATAGCAAGCAGCAAAAAGTCAGTGACAACAAAGCTGAAACTCAAAAAGCCACCGCCACTACTGATACAGAAGCCGTTAAAATTACGCCAGTTGAGCTTAGCGCGGACACCAAAAAAACGTATCTGACGCATGTGGCAGACGATATTGTCATCCCAGCTTACGCCAAAAGCGCCGAGCAAAGCTTGCGGCTTCATGACTTGGCAAAATCGCATTGTGGCAGCGCTCCGGTCACCGGCGACAAGCTTGATGAGCTGCGCGCCGCTTGGCTTGAGCTTGCAAAGTCGTGGTCAGCAGCTGAAATGATCAATTTTGGTCCTGCCACCAAAAGCATGAGCAATTTATACATCAACTACTATCCTGATGAGCGCGGCTTGGTTCATCAAGGTGTGGCGGACTTAATCCGCGCCAATCCGAACTTAACCCCTGAGCAGCTTGCGGATGAAAGCGCCGTGGTTCAAGGCGTTCCAGGGCTTGAAGAAGCGTTATTTGCCAATGACCGCTTGGATTCAGGCGAGTGTGCTTACGTGATGAGCGCAAGCTCGGCGTTAAATCAGCGCCTAACGGCAATCGAGAAAAATTGGCAAGAAAACAAAACCACCTTGCTTGCCATAGATAACGTCGATAACAATCAAGGGCTGAACAAATGGTTTAACTCGCTATTGGCAATGATAGAAACAATGAAATCAAGCGCCATTGAGCAGCCACTTGGACTTTCTGGTAAAGCCAAAGGTCACCTTCCGGCAGCAACGGCGAAGCAAAGCCGCGAGATTGTCAGCGCCAAATTGGCAGTCCTTAATCAAGTGCTGACCGACCCCGTATTTACCGCTATGCTTGGCACCAAGGGCGAAAGTGAGGTAGGCAATAAGCTATCGACCGCCCTTGCCGATACCACAACCTTGCTTGCGCAATTGCCTGAAGATATGGGCACAGCGGACAAAGCCAATCAGCAAAAACTGCTTGAGGACTTGACCACGATCACCCGCGTCATCAAGCGTGAATTGATGCCAACGCTTGGCGTTCGCGTGGGCTTTAACAGCACCGATGGCGACTGATGATGAAAAAATCCTTTGCTCGTGAGCTGCTGAATCTAACATGGCTTAGCTTGTCAGGAACGACAGGCTTGGTTGGCGCGCATCATTATTACCGAAAGCGCTCAAATCCGAATGCCAAAATCAGCGACTACGTGTCTGGCGCGTTTGGGGCGCTAAGTTTTGCGGCTAAATCGAAAGCGACTTTTGCAAAAAATCCGGCAAAGCAAGCTATCGCGTCAAATAAAATCAATGACGATCATATCACGACGTGGCTACCGCGCCCCATCGCTTGGGTCAGCGGTGTGGCTGCCATGCCAAAATCGGTCATGCTTGACGACAACGACGCTCAAGATTTTGGTGTCGTCGGGATAGATGCTGAGCGGCAATTGGTTTGGCAAACTACTATGCCTGAGCGCGTTCACGATATCGTTGTTCAACCTAAGCCCACGCCAAATCAAGACGATGCCGCCAAGCGCCATGTCGTGGTCATGGGTCGCCGACCAAGCGCGTGCTTTTGGGTATTGGATAGCGCCTCAGGTCAGGTGTTGCATAGCATTAAAGCCGCTAGCAACCGCCATTTTTACGGTCATGCTTGCTTTAGTCTTGATGGTCAAACGCTTTATGTCAGCGAAAATGATACGGTCAATTTAACCGGTAAAATTGGCAGTTATGACGCGCAAAATGGCTACCAAAAAACTGGTGAAATTGACGCTCACGGCATTGGACCTCATGAGCTGATCATGCACCCAAAAGGTGACATGCTTATCATTGCCAATGGCGGCATCAAAACTGAGCAAGCGTCACGCGAGGAGCTGAACCTTGATACCATGCAGCCGGCGCTAACTTACCTTGACTGTCAAACTGGCAAACTACTTGCGCAAATCACCCCGCAGCATAACCAAATGAGCATCCGTCATTTGGACATTCATGAGGATGGCACAGTGATGATTGGCGTTCAGTTTCAAGGCGAAAAGCATTTAAACTTGCCGCTGGTATTAACCCATAAGTTTGGTGATGACACGCTTTTGCCGCTTACCATGCCCAATGACAATTGGCATATGTTTCATCACTATATTGCCAGCGTTGCTGTGGACAGCCAAAACAATTTGTTGTGCGTGACCTCACCCATTGGCGGCGTGGCAGCCGTTTTTGATTTAACATCAAAAAAGCTGATTGAGAGCATTTCGCTACCGGATTGTGCAGGAGCGGCAACTTTTATCAATGATAGCGCTAATTTTATCGTTAGTGACGGTCAAGGATTGCTTACAACAATTGGCGTAGATAAATCGCGGCAATCAGTAAGCGCTGATCATCAAAGTCAGCGAATGTCCTTTGACAATCATTTGCAAGAATTGTCATGACGGCAAAAAAGAGCTTAAGCCTAGAAGCAGTTTATAATGAGCTTGCAGCTAACGGAATTACGCTCAATATATCGCCAAAAAAAGTTAAAAATATCAACTTTCGCTTAAAGCCCAATGCGCTTTTTGTGACGTATCCCAAAGGCATTGCTGACGACTATTTATTAGCAATGCTGACCAAACGCCTGAATTGGGCGATCGGTCAGCATGAGCAATTGCTAAAACAAACCGCGCAAAAAACGGCGTTTTTACCCAATGTTGATGATGAAAATGCCGAAAATAAAGTGTTACTTTGGGGTAAGCCGCAACTTATCGATACAAACGGTCGCGCCATCACCGAGTTTTACCGTGATGAATTAAGTGCTATCGTTCCAAATCTACTGGCAAAATGGCAACCAAAAACCGCAGTTGCCAGTGAAGTTCGCTTTAAAACCATGACAACGCGCTGGGGCAGCTGTAATACAAGGGCGCGGCGGATTTGGCTGTCAACGTATCTGCCCGCATACCCCATCGAATGTACCGAATACGTTCTCGTTCATGAGCTTTGTCACTTAATTCACCCCAATCACAGCCGTGATTTTTGGCAAGCGGTCGCTACTGCCATGCCTGATTATCAGCACTGGCATGACTTACTTGCCGGAAAAAGCGTTTAAAATATGAAAGCTTAATTATGATTCTGCGTTATTTTCATCGGCTAATAGCGCTTCAGAAAATACTTTTCCTAATAAATTAACATCATCAACGCGAGCATAGTTAAGGCGAGTAACAAACGCAATTCGCCGGTGTGGTCCTTGTTCCGTCAGCGGAACAGCAACCGCGTTTTGATTTTGCAACTTTAACTGATCAAGCGCCATTTTTGGTACCAACGTCGTTCCCATATCAGCAAGTGCCATTTGAATGAGCGTGTTAAGGCTGGCTTCAGAAAAGCTTGATTTCATCTGCTCGCGGTCAAAATGACAAACGGATAAGGTTTGGTCAGTTAAACAATGACCCTCGCCAAGCAGCATCAAATTTGCCGCCGCCAACGCATCAGCATCAATGGTGTCAAGCTTGGCGTGTTCATCGTCTTTAGCAAACACCGCAAAAAAATCTTCCGACCAAAATTCAAAGCTGTGAAGCCCGTCAACCGCGTAAGGCAGCGCGATAATGGCGGTATCAATATGACCGTAGCGAACCTGCTCAAGCAAGCGCTCGGTTTGTTGCTCGATGATGGTCATTCGAAAATTGGGAAATTGAGCTTTGAGCGCTGGCAAGACTTTAGGTAACAAATAAGGCGCAATCGTTGGGATAATTCCTACCGTCATCGGGTAGGCAAGCGGCGTTTGGTGGCTTTGCGCTCGCGTGGTCAAGTCATTAATTTCAGAAAATACCCGCTGCGCCCGCGTCAAAATCTCCTGACCAATCGGCGTAATTAGCACTTGCTTATTATTGCGCTCAAAAATCTGCGTATCTAACTGCTTTTCAAGCTCGGCAATCCCAAGGCTTAGCGCGGATTGTGAGATATTGCACTCTTCAGCGGCGCGCTTAAAATGTCGATGCTTTGCCACCGCTAACGCAAACTCAAGCTGGCGTAACGTAATCATAATCGCCTCATACTAGTCATTTTAGAAATCTGAAAGTTTAGTTTAACAAGTTTAATAAAACAAAACATCAGAATAAAAACTTTTAACTAGATAAACCGTGAAAATCGCGTATAGTAAATCAAGTACCGCAAGCGCTCATGATGATTTAAATGATTGTTGATATTTAAATAATTGTTAATATTTAGATGATGGTTAAGCGCTTAAAAATTTTAAAGGTAACTCATCAACCAACAATAAAGGAGCCGTTCATGGCAGCTATTATCAACCAAGAAATCCCAGAATTTTCAACCCAAGCTTATGTCAACGGTGAGTTCAAAACCATCACTTCTGACGACGTGAAAGGCAACTGGGCGATCTTTATGTTCTACCCACATGACTTTACCTTCGTTTGCCCAACTGAACTTGAAGACATGGCAAACCATTACGAAGAGCTTAAAGGTCTTGGCGTTGAAGTTTACGCCGTATCAACAGACACCCATTTTGTTCACAAAGCTTGGCACGACTCATCAGAAGCGATTGGCAAAGTTCAATACCCAATGCTTGGCGATGGCACAGGTAAAATCACTCGCGGCTTTAACATCATGATCGAAGAAGACAACGCTGCCCTTCGTGGTACGTTCTTAGTCGATCCAGACGGTCTGATCAAAGTTGCTGAAATCCATGACTTAGGCATCGGTCGCAGCGCAAAAGACATGGTTCGCAAAGTAAAAGCCGCTCAGTACGTTCGTGAAAACGACGGCGAAGTTTGCCCAGCAGCTTGGGAACAAGGTCAAGCCACATTAAAACCAAGCCTTGATTTGGTTGGTAAAATCTAAGTTTTAGTAAAAACTTAAACTTAAAGGCAATGAAGTTAAAATCATTTGGCTGTCGTTGTCCTTTCAAAACCCCGTCATTTTATGATGGGGTTTTTGTTTTTAATTATTCTGATTTTTAAAGGTTAACGTTTTACAACTCATCTACAATCTTTCACCAAAGCCCATCTGCAATACTTGAGTACTTGGCTATGCTAAGAATGGTTCGCCCAAAACTTTTTATTATCAGTAAATTGAATTTAAAATCAACCTCATAAGTAAAATAATAAGGAGATGACCATGAGCCAAGATCAAACCAACGACAACGCCTTTCCAAAGCAGCAGCAAGACTTGCCGGGGTCACAAAGTAAGCAGCAACCAAAGCCTGAAGTGCTACCAAAAGACTTTCCCAATGGTAAACTTGCCAATAAAGTTGCTGTGATTACGGGCGCCGATAGCGGAATCGGTCAAGCCGTTGCTATTTTATTTGCCAAAGAAGGCGCGGATATTGTCGTGAGCTATCTTTGCGAAGATGAAGATGCCAGCTTTACCAAAAAGCACGTTGAAGCTTACGGTCGCCGCTGTTTGCTTGTTGCCTCTGATTTGTCCGTTGAAGCCAACTGCAAAGCGTTGATTAAAAAAGCGGTTGATGAGTTTGGCAGTATTGATATTTTAGTGAATAATGCCGGAATGCAAATTGAGCAAGACTCATTAACGGATATCAGCACCGAGCAATTTGATAAAACGGTTCATACCAATTTTTATCCGCATTTTTGGTTAAGCAAATTTGCGCTGCCGCATATCAATAAAGGCGGCAGCATTATTAACACGACTTCGATTACCGCTTATCGCGGCAGCGACCATTTAATCGATTATGCGGCAACCAAAGGCGCGATTTTGTCCTTTACTCGGGCGTTGGCAAATAATTTATCTGGATCAGACAAAGGCATCCGCGTGAACGGCGTGGCTCCGGGTCCGATTTGGACGCCGCTTATTGTGGCGTCTTTTACGCCGGACGAAGTGGCTAAATTTGGTAAAAGCTCGCCGATGGGTCGGGCAGGTCAGCCCAATGAAGTGGCGCCGGCTTATTTATACCTTGCTAGTGATGACGCCAGTTACGTAACCGGTCAAGTCATTCACGTGAACGGTGGCGAGATAATTGGCGGTTAGTCACGCTTTAGTAACGCTTTAAAAATAGTAAATCTATTAAAAATAAAAACGGCTAACGATAAGAAGTAGCCGTTTTTGTTTGATTATGAATTTTATAATTTTTTAGTTGTTAATTCTTTAGTGATTAGTTTTTGGTTGGCTAAGCGCTGACCTGAAGCTTGGCTTTGTCAATTTGGCGGAAAATTTCATCTTTGAGTTGAAGTTTTCGGCGTTTCATTTGCTCGATTTCGTCATCGCGGCTGGCATTGGTAATGACATCGCTTGATAAGCGCCGAATTTTTTGGTCAAGATCGCTATGCTCGTCAAAAATGTCATTAAAGTGGGGGCTTGATGCTTGCAGTTCGCGGATGGTATCGCTGTGCTCTTGCCATTTTTTTGCTAAGGCCATTATATTATCCTTTTATCAGTGATGAATGGTTGGTGATAATATTACCTATGTTGAATAAATAATAATTGTCGATTGCTCACCTTTATAATAATTGCTTTAGCGGTAAAACGGTCATCAATTCGCCTGATAGCTAATGCCGTTTTTTACTTAACCGCCTCTCGATTGTAGCGAAATCATCAAGCAAATTCTATGCTTGCAATTCTCGAGTGAGTCATAAAATATGAGATATAAATTTAAAATTTAGGATATAAAATAAATTATGATTTGTTTTTTAAATGCTAGCAATTGAGTTTCTAAGCTGGCAAATGCGATCAAAACCTTTGATAATAGTCTCATCGGCGCTAAAACAATATCGAGTAAAGCTTAGAAATTGATTTTGAAATCAAAGCGTTACTTGATAAATTTTAGAAAGCTTAACAATATATTTTTACAAAATTGATATCATTATTAACATTAAGGAATTTTTATGATTGATAAAGGCTTGATTGACGCGATTAAAAGCTACAGCGAAAAAATGACTCGACCAGTAAGTTTTGTGATTGGCGCGGGCGATCACGAAAAGCGCTCGGAGCTGATCGACTTTTTAACTCAGATTGCCACTGCCACGGACAAAATTCAGTTTGATGCCAGTGTTACCGACAGCAGCTTGCCGACAGGGGTCAGCTTTACCATTCGCCCAAGCATTGATGGCAAGCTTGATGATACAGGGATTGTCTTTAGCGGCATTCCGGGTGGTCATGAGTTTACCTCATTGATTTTGGCAATTTTGCAGGCAGGCGGTCACACGCTTAAGCTTGATGACGGCATCCAAAAGCTGGTCAAGCGCTTTAATCAGCGCATGCAGTTTCAGACCTTTGTCTCACTGTCCTGCCATAGCTGCCCCGATGTGGTTCAAGCGCTGAACCAATTTGCCTTATTAAATGATGGCATCAGCAACGAGATGATTGATGGCGCGTTGTTCCAAGAGTTGGTTGACGCCAATAATATCCAAGGCGTTCCGGCGGTCTTTTTAAATGGCAAACCGTTTGCTAACGGTAAAATCGATACCGCAAAATTGCTTGAAAAGTTACAAGAGCAATTCCCTGATTTGCTATCAGGTGAGGTGGATAGCGAGGAGCTAGAGCAGCAAGACGTGACCATTATTGGCGCGGGACCTGCAGGCGTTGCTGCGGCAATTTATACCGCTCGCAAAGGCTTAAAAGTGACCATGGTTGCTGACCGAATTGGCGGTCAGGTCAAAGACACCCAAGACATTGAAAACTTGATTTCGGTGCCTTTAACAACCGGAAACGCATTGTCAGCGAACTTTGAAACGCACTTGCGCGAGTATGACATCACCACCAAAGAGCACGTGAGCGTTAAAGAAATCAGCGAAACGCCGGATGAAAACTACCGAATCCATCTCAACACAGGTGAAAGCTTTGCCACGCGCAGCATTATTTTGGCAACGGGCGCAAAATGGCGCAAGCTTGGTGTCCCAGGTGAAGAAGAAAATATCGGTAAAGGCGTGGCGTATTGCCCACACTGTGATGGTCCTTTTTTCAAAGGCAGAAAAGTAGCCGTCATCGGCGGTGGTAACTCAGGAATTGAAGCGGCGCTAGATTTGTCCGGAATCGTTGAGCATGTGACGGTGTTTGAATTTGCTGACACGTTAAAAGCGGATCAAGTGCTTATCAACAAAGCGCGCGAAAAAGCCAATATCGATATCATCACTAGTGCAGCGACTAAAGAAATCAAAGCAACCGACAATAAAGTCAGCTCGATTGTTTATGAAGACCGCAACACTGGTGAGATTAAAGAATTAGAATTAGCGGCGGTATTCGTGCAAATTGGCTTGGTTCCAAATACGGAATTTGTCAAAGGTTTTATCGATTTGAACCGCTTTGGCGAGATTGAAATCGATGAGCGCTGCCGAACGGACCGCAAAGGTATTTTTGCTTGCGGCGATGTGACCACCGTCCCCTTTAAGCAAATCAACATTGCTATGGGTGAGGGCAGTAAAGCGGCATTATCTGCATTTGAATATTTGGTAATGCAATAATTATTTACTTCATAATAAAAAATCCCGAAGCCAAGGTTTCGGGATTTTTTTAATTTTGCTTTTGATTGGATGATACTTAATCGTCAAGCAAATCCATTTGTTTAGCGACTTCATAAATACCGGTGGAGCGGTTTCCCGTTCGGCAAAAAATCAAAATCGGCTGCTCGGCTTGGTTAAAAAACTCAGCAAAGTCCTCAACATGCTGCTGGGTCAAACCATTTCCTGAAAACGAGACTTCTTTATAAGCAAGTCCTGCCTCTGTTGCGGCTTTTTCGATCTCAGCGCTCGTTGGCTGGTTAGGTTCTTCGTTATCAGGGCGATTATTGATGATGGTTTTTATGCCGTTTTCAGCCAGCATCGGTACTTGCTCAGGGGTAATTTGACCGGTAATGGTCACGTTATGACTCATATCAACTCCAAGAAAACGGTAGGGATGGCTAATAATATCAAGTTTGGCTTAAAGAATTGGGACAATTTGGTGAGCAAGTTATAACAAATCTTGCATTAATGCACTTTGGTAAAGCAGCTTGGCGCGAGCGCCAGTACCGCAAAACATCAATACGGGCTTTGGGCAGCGGTTATAAAATTCAGCAAATTTTTGAATGGTATCAAGGCTTAAGCGCTCTTCGTCAAAGGGCAAATAACAATAAGCCAAATCGGCTTTTTGGGAGGCGGCTGCCAAATCGGCGCTCAAGGGCTGCGATTCAATTTCGCTGTCTGGGCGAATATTGATCACGGAGCGAAAGCCAAGGTGGGCTATTTTGCAACACTGACTGGGATAAATTTGCTTATAAATGGTGAGATTGTCCGAAATCATAACTGCCATTACCGTAACTTGTGAGAAATTTTAACTCGAAAGGTTTTAACTTTTGGTAGTCAAAAAATGAAATAACTGATAGTCAAAAAAGGAAATAATACTTGATTATTTATCAATATATCGAATTATTATAAGGAAAAATGAAGTTAATATTTATAACCTTTTTGAATAACAATATCACAAATTTTTGAGCATTGGCATAATCGTTGATTTATAAATTGGTAATAGTTTTATAAAGATTTAGAATTTTTTAGGGCATCAACCGCTTCCATCGTGCTCATAAAGACAGAACCGGACAAGTTAGTAATCAGAGGCGTGTTGCCGATTCTGTCCATGACCGGACCTTTAATAAAGCTAAAATGTAGCCGTTTATGATTGGCAACGAGTTCTTGATTTAAGGTAATGAGCATTTCTTGAGCGGTTAAATCAATATGATTGACCGCTGCCATAATCAGTACGATTTCGCAAGCGTCAGGATAGCGGCGCATGGCTTGGGCGACGCGTTTATGAACCGACTCACTATTGCCAAAAAATAAGCTTTCATCAATTCGCAGCAGCAGTAAATTGGAAAAAGTAACGACATCATGGCGGTTGATATTGCGAAAATGCCCGCTGTCTGCAAGCTGACCGACCACGGCAACGTGCGGCTTGCTCGATTGCCAAATGAGACTGGCAAACGAAACCATAAGTCCAATAATCAGCCCTGAATTTAACCCCAAAATCAGCACGCCAACAAACGCCGCTAAAAAGCTTGCAGCATCCAAGCGGTCGCGTTGCCAAGCATCTTTGAGCGTTTTGACATCAATAAGACCAATGATTGATGCCATGATGGTCGCGCCAAGTAGCGCGTAGGGCAGTGGGGCAAGCGTGTTGCTAAAAACAATAAGCGCCAAGACCATCACAAGGACAGTCATGACACTAGCAACGGGTGATTTGGCGCCTGAGTCGGCATTGATGGCAGTTCGCGAAAAGCCGCCTGCAACCGCAAAGCTTTGAAAAAATGCGCCGCTGATATTTGCAAGTCCAAGTCCGGTCAGCTCGTCATTGGCATCAAAGCGTTCGCCGCGAAGGCGCGCGTAAGTACTGGCAACGGAGCTGCTTGAAACAAACGCAATGAGCGCCATTAGCCCTGCTGTTGGCAGCAAATTGAGCGCTTCATGAAAATCGGGCAAATAAGGCAGTTTAAACGCAGGTAAACCTTGCGGAATAGCGCCAATAGTTGCTACGCCATAAGCTTGCCAATGAAAGGTGATGCTTAAAAAAATTGCCATCACCAATAAAATTAATGGAAATAAGCGCTCCGCCCAAATGGCTTTAGATTTAGGCAGCCAAGAGCGCCAAACCCAACGGCTGCCATAGCGGTTGGCGATAAGTAAAAAAAGCGCGGTCATTCCTAGCAGTAACGTCAGCGGATGCCAATCCATAAAGTGGCGCTGAATACTGGTTAAATAACCGATGATGCTATTGCCGCTGACCGGAATGCCTGTAATATATTTTAGCTGACTGATAAAAATCAGCACCGCCGCGCCGCTTACGAACCCTGCCGATACGCCGCGGCTGATAAATTGCATGATCCAGCCAAGCTTGAGCTTCCCTGCAATAAACAGCAAAGCGCCGACCATAAGCGCCAGCAAACTTGCCATAAGCGCATATTGCGCGGCGCCTTTATCGGCGTACTCATGAAGGCTACTTGCCGTCATAATCGCCGTAATCGCAACAGGTCCTATCGCCTGAACGCTGCTTGAGCCAAGCCAAGCGTAAACCAAGACCGGAACAATGGCGGAATAAAGACCATATTCTGCCGGAAGCCCCGCCAATACCGCATATCCTAAGCTTTGCGGCACCACCAAAAATCCGACCACAAGCCCTGCCACCAAATCCGTTGGCAAGTTTTTGAGCGGGTATTTGGTGATCCAGTCGGGGATCAAGCGGTCGGCAAAAAAGCCCATAGCAGTCTTTTTGGTGGTAAATGAAGCTTAATTTTAACACAGTCTTTTGTTATCACCGCGACCTTTGAGCTGTACTAAGTTATTACTTAAGGCGCTATTGCGCGCCATTACCGCAAAAACGCTCATAAAGCAGCTGCAAAACTGCTAAAGCATCATTGCTGGCAATGCTATAGTAGATTTGCTTGCCCTCGCGGCGGGTGGTCACAAGCTTGTCTTTGCGTAAAATCCCAAGCTGCTGCGACAGGCTTGGCTGACCGACGCCTACCAAGCTTTCAAGCTCGCCAACACAATATTCGCCTTGGGTGAGTTGGCAAAGTAGCAACAAACGGTCGGGATGCGACAGCGATTTTAGCAATTGACTGGCTTTGAGCGCGGACGACTGCATTTGCTGCGCCAAATCAGCCGCCAAAACGCTTGCTGGTTCTTGATGTTGGTCAATATCCTCGCCGTTGGCAGCTTGTTGCTGAGTCATTATGGTGTGACTGGCAGGTGCGGTTGGCAGATCTTGAATGCTGGTCGATAGCGAAGGGTTCAAAACTGACTCCTTAGAAGGCGCCGTCGATAATGGGCTGGCAAAAGGCGATGCATGAAGAATCATAAAAACAGTCCGTGTTTATAAATAGGCGATCACCGTGACCGCCATTAGGGTTAATAGGAATGACTAAAACTAAGGGTTACTAAAAATAAGAACTACTAAAAATAAGAGTTATTAAAATTGAAAGTAAATAAAACTATTTATTCAAGTGATCAACAACGTATCATAAGTTTATTATCAAGATCTACTTTACTTGATGTTTATGTCAATTGTATTAAATATCAATATATATAATTACATTATATAGTTTATAATTGTAAAATCTATGCTATATTGATTAAAAGTTTAGCGTCGTATCAAAAGTTATTGGTTTGGTTGATAAAGTAAACGGCTGATAAATAAGATATAAAATTAAAATAACGAGTAGCTGGTTTCATAAGCGGGGGTGGTCATGATGGTTCATTCTTTTTTGCATCAAGACAGTAAAACGTTTTCACATATTTTAGTTGATTCCAAAAGTGAGCTTCAAGTTTGTGCAGTTATTGATCCGGTGCTAGATTTTGATGGCAATTCTGGAACGACGAGCACGGAAAGTATCGATCAACTGATTGCGTTTATCCAAGAGGCAGGCTGGCAGCTTGAATTTATTATAGAAACGCATGCCCATGCTGATCATTTATCCGCCGCTGCCTATTTAAAGCAAGTTCTTGGCGGCAGCTTAGTTATCGGTCGCACCATTACCCAAGTGCAAAAAATATTTAAGCAGATTTATAACCTAGATACAAGCTTTCGCACCGATGCCAGCCAATTTGATTTATTATTGGACGATGGCGATACCTTAAAGCTTGGTAGCATAACCATCAACGCCATTGCCGTTCCTGGGCATACGCCCGCGGATATGGCGTATTTAGCAGTTGATGGTGACGATCAACTTGTTTTTGTTGGCGATACCTTATTTGCGCCCGATGTCGGAACGGCGCGTTGCGATTTTCCAGGCGGAGATGCGGCGACCTTATTTGATTCCATCCAAAAGCTGCTTGCGCTAAAAGAAGACACCGTGATTTATTTATGTCACGATTATCCACCAACCAACCGTGATTATTGTGCCACCTCAAGCGTTGGTGAGCAAAAACGTCGCAATATTCATGTTCAAGATGGCATCGATAAGCTGGCATTTATTGCCATGCGCGAAGCTCGCGACCGCAATCTTGACATGCCAAAGCTGATAATTCCCGCCGTTCAGGTCAATATTGATGCAGGAAATCTACCCGATCCTGAAGCCAATGGCATCCGCTATTTAAAAGTGCCGCTTAATGTTTTGGGCAATGCTAACCGCCAATAATGAGCTTTTTTAAGCGCTGTTCCTTAACCAGTAAACCGTAAGCGTTTGCAATAAATCGTAATTGCAAACCAACTAAAACTTGTGGTCATGATAGGCTAGTTAAAACTGGATCGCTAACATAGCAAACGCATTAAAATATCGGCTATTCTAACCGCAATTGCTCTTAGAATTAACCCCTATTTTCATCATGGTTTATTCTAATTGCGATTATCGTTATTGTAAACGATAAAATAACTGACCTTATAAAATAAAAAGGAGCGCATAATGACAAGTAATGTCCACTTAGTTTGCCTAAACTGCCAAGCCTTCAATCGTATTCCAAAAGCCAAAATCAGCGCTCATCCCAACTGCGGCAAGTGCAGCACGCCACTATTGTCAGGATCGGTTCATGAATTGAGCGACCGCTCTGTACAAAAAATCATCCAAAAAAATGAAGTGCTGACCATCATTGATTTTTGGGCAAGTTGGTGCCAACCGTGCTTGATGATGGCGCCACAATTTAAAGCCGCTGCCAGTCAGTTGCCGCAAGTGGTGTTCGCCAAGTTGCAAACGGACAAATTTGAGCAGGCAGCAGCGCCTTACAACATCCGTAACTTGCCGACTATGGTAGCTTATAAAAACGGTGTTGAGATTGCGCGGCAATCAGGAGCACTTCCTACCGCGCAAATCGTCCAGTGGGTGCAAAGCTTATCGCAAAGCTAGTTTTTAGCTCAGCTTATTCGCCGTAAATTTTGATGCCATTGGCAAAGCTGCACTGCTTGATTCGCGCTGATTGGACAATGGCATCACGCTCGCCAAAAAGCCGCGATAGTTTTGCATCACGACCTTGGTTGTTGTTATTTCTGCCAACGCCAAAGGAAATATTTGGCGAAATTCCCCAGCGCCCTGCTGATACTCCAACACCAACGCCGGAAGTTGAAAATCCGGATTGCTGATTTTGCGTGGCATTAATATAGCGATTCACGCGGGTGAACTCTTGATTTAAGCTATTACAATCATAGCTTTGGTAGGTGCTTGGCGCGATATATTGCGGCGTAACATTGCCGGTACTGGCGCAGCCGCCCAAGCTAAGCGCTGAAACTGCCGCGGTGATTATTGCCATTGGCGTGATGAGTTTCATAACATATCCTTAGTTTTTGAAAAAAAACGGTCTGCTTTTTAATTCAAAAACGCAATCATCATTAACATCTTGATATTTTAAGGGAATTACCATAGTGATGATAGGGGATCGTACTAAAATCCCACTTAAAATAAATTTCCCGGTTTTACAATTGCCAAAACCACAATGCCGATATAGGCAACGGCTGCAATAAAAATCCCCATTCGGCTTTGTGAAGCGGTTGCGGTAGGCTTAAACGCTTTTAAGCTTGCGCTAATGGCAGCAATAAACAGCGCCAATTTGGCAATGACCCACTGGATGGGTGCATGAACGCTTAACAGTTGAATAAGCAGCCAAGCACCACTCACCAAAATCAGCGCATAAACGATATGATTGGCGATTTTAACGCCGCGAGCAGCTCGAGATTGTTTGCCTAAAACCAAGAAGCTTTGATAAATAAATAGCGCAATCACCACGACGGCAAGCAGCATATGAAAATGTTTCATTGAAAATCCTTACGATTAGACGTTTTTACCGGCGCAGTTCGGGCTTGGAATGTCTTGATTTTGCCACTCATCGGGGCTAAAGGCATGGATGGCAAGCGCGTGGATGCTGCCGCCTTGAGCGGTCAGTAGGGGCGCGGCTGCCTGATAAATCATCTGATGGCGCGCCACCAAGCGCTTATTGGCAAAGTCGGGGCTGACGATGGTCAATTTAAAATGGCTTTCTTTACCATCAAAATAGCCGGCATGACTCATTGACTCATTGACAATATCCACGTAAGACGGCGATAGCCCTTTAAGCGCCTCATTTAGCGCAAAGGCGACCGGTGCAGTAGCTTGCTCGATCATGGCAAAATATTCCTAATTAATAATACGATTAACAAAATTAAGTCATTAAAATAATCGCTATTATAGCAAAGCAAAAGCGTCAACGCCGCTGCCAAAATCTGCTCAAAAAAAAGCGCAACCTTTAATTGCGCTTTTCTTCTACTAGGTGTTAAGGCTTTAATTAGCGGCGTGCTTTTTGATAAAGCGGCACAACTTTTGGCATGAGCGATTGCAGTTGGGCAATTCGGTTGTTGCTGCTTGGGTGGGTGCTTAAAAATTGTGGTGGCTCGCCTTGACTTGCGCGCTGCATTTTTTGCCAAAGGGTGATGGCAGCTTGCGGGTTGTAACCGGCGCGTGCCATCAATTCTAGACCAATATCATCGGCTTCGGCTTCTTGAGTTCTGCTGTGCGGTCGGCTGAGTCCCAAGTCCCCTGCAAGCCCTGCCAACTGAGCTTGGTTTTGCGATAAGCCAAAGATTCCGGCTGCAACGCCGATTCCGGTTTGCGTGGCATACTCACGCGATAGGCGCTCACGCGAGTGCTCACGCAAGGCATGCGCCATTTCGTGACCCATAATCGCCGCAATTTCATCATCGCTTAGATTCAAGCGATCAATAATTCCGGTATAAAACATCACCTTACCGCCGGGCAGAACAAAGGCATTTAAGTCATTAGACTTGATGGTATGAACTTCCCAATTCCACTTTTGCGCGTCCGGACGATAAACGCCAGTTTGCGCAACTAATCGGCTTGCGATGCCTTTTAAACGGTTCACTTGAGCTGCATTGGTGTCCAAAACGCCGCGAGCGCGCGCTTCTTGCAGACTTTTATTATAGCTTTGCTGCGACAGTTGTAGCACCTGCTCACTTGATACCAAAAGCAGCTGCTGGCGATCGACCCCAATTGCGCCTGCGCCTGTGGTGCTTGAGCAGCCCGTTAACGTCATCGCGGATAGGGACGTTGCCATTACCGCCGTCAAAAGCGTTTTTTTCATAAAATCCTCACTAACAATATAAAATGCTCGCAGTCAAAGGCGTTGATCGCTTAAGCAACTTAAGCTTACTGACAAGCAAATAAAAAAGAAAACCAAAATTATCGATTGACGCTTAAACGGGCTAAGATGATAGCCAAGAAGATTATAAAAGCGTTAATATCGATAGGTAAGACAGATGATCGACTTGATGGCACAAAGTATAATAATGATTATTGCCAAACACTAGACTACGCAAAGTAACAATCTTACGCAGCTTTGTAAGTAAGCTTATAAACTGTCGAGCGCGCGTTACTTTAGGTAAACTTCAAAGCTTATGGCAAATAAATTTATAAAAATTTTTATTTATTAAAAACAATGTTTTATCTCAGAATAGCGTTTTTTAGCTTATTTTTTTAAAAATTATCGCAAAAAAGCGTTGACAGAAAAATAAATGCTGCTAAAATAGCCAACCTATCAAGACAGCATTACTTCAAAGCAGTAAGCACTTGACTTAAGCGGGATTAGCTCAGTTGGTAGAGCACGACCTTGCCAAGGTCGGGGTCGAGAGTTCGAGTCTCTTATCCCGCTCCAAATTCTAAAAAGCCTCACAGTATTGTGGGGCTTTTTTTTGTTTAAATTAAAGGTTTGCAAAGATTAATGGTTAATCTAACGATATCAAAGCTATATGGGATATAGAGTTCGTTACCGCTAATCCGCTTTATACTCACTAAAAAAATAGGCTAAGCATTCTGCCCAGCCTATCAAGTTATCAAAACTCGCTTATAACCTAAGTTCCCTTATAACCTAATTCACTTAAAATCCAAGCGTTTTACCATCCGGATTGCGCGGATCAGAATAGCCATAAAATCCTGACTTATCTGCTTGGATGATTTGAACGCGACCCATCGGCGCTTTTTGAGCGACTTTATAGCCTTGGCGTTCAAGCAATTTGATAGTGTCGGGGCTGATACCGTCTTCAATTCGCAATTCATCCGGAAGCCACTGATGATGAACGCGCGGGGTCACAATCGCTTCAGCTGGATTCATGCCGTGGTCAATGGTGTTGGTGATGGTTTGGAGCACCGTGGTGATAATCCGCGCCCCACCAGGACTGCCGGTCACAAGCCAAGGTTGATTGTCTTTTAGCACAATAGTTGGGGTCATGGATGACAGCGGTCGTTTTTTGGCGGCAACGGCGTTGGCTTCTCCGCCAACCAAGCCAAAAGCGTTTGGCACGCCCGGTTTTACCGAAAAGTCATCCATTTCATTGTTCAGCAAAATTCCAGTACCGTCAGCAACGATGCCAGTGCCAAAGTTGAGGTTCAGCGTATAAGTGACTGCAACGGCATTACCGGCTTTATCCATCAAGGAGTAATGCGTCGTTTGGTCGCTTTCATAGCCTTGTGGTTTGCCAGGTTTGATATCGCTTGAAGGTCGCGCTTTGGTAGGTGAGATGCTATTGACCAAATCGCGAGCATAGCGCTTTGAAATCAGCCCATTGATCGGAATTTTTACAAAATCAGGGTCGCCCAAGTATTCTGAGCGGTCAGCGTAAGCCAACTTCATAGTTTCAGCAAGGGTGTGGATGCCTTGAGCGCTGTTAACGCCGTAGTCTTTGATAGGGTAGTTTTCAAGCATGTTGAGCATTTGCACGAGGTGGATGCCGCCTGAGCTTGGTGGGGGCATGGTGGCGATTTGATAGCCGCGATAGTTGCCCTCGATCGGCTTTCGCTCAACGACGCGGTAGTTTTTTAAATCCTGCAAGGTCATGATGCCGCCGTGTTTCGCCATCTCGCGGCTGATTTTTTTGGCAATATCTCCTTCGTAAAAGGCTTTTGAACCTTGACGGCTAATTAAGCGCAATGAGGCTGCCAAGTCTTTTTGGATTAGGCGGTCACCGGCTTTTAGCGGTTTGCCATTTTTAAAAAAGATGGCTTTGGTGCTGTCCCATTTGCCAAGATTTTGCGCTTCCTCTGCTAAAGTATCGCCAAGAACGTCGCTGATAATAAAGCCTTGATCGGCCAAAGTAATGGCAGGGGCAATGACTTTAGATAATGGCATTGTTCCCCATTTTTTTAGCGCATATTCCATTCCGGCGACCGTTCCGGGGACACCGACTGCGTTATGTGAAAACAGCGATTTGCCATCGATGACGTTGCCTTTGGCGTCCAAATACATGTCCTTATTGGCGGTGATGGGCGCCATTTCACGAAAGTCTAAAGCGATATTTTTGCCCGTTTTGGCATCGTGAAGCACCATAAAGCCGCCGCCGCCGATGTTGCCTGCGTTTGGTAGTACGACCGCTAACGCAAAGCCAACGGCAACGGCGGCATCAATGGCGTTGCCGCCTTGCTTTAAAATGTCTAAGCCAACTTGCGTTGCCAAAGCTTGTTCGGTGGCGACCATACCGTTTTTGGCATAAATGGGATGAAAAATATCATTGCTGCTGTCGTAACGCGCGGCGGCTTGCTCGGTCGCGCTTGTGGGCGTTAAGGCAAAGCTTAGCGGCGATAGCGCAAGGCTTAACGCTAAAGTTAAGCTTGCCAAAAAGCGCGGTTTATGGTGTGGGTTATCAGTCATCGTTCATCATCCTTGATTTAGATTTTTGAAGTTTTAATTCGTTATTAACCTATCGTCCTTTACGTTTTTGATTACTGCCTTTTGAGTTTAGGGAATATCGTATTTGTTGTCCACAAATCAAAATAAATTATTAAAAATAGTTAATCCACGATCTTATTATCAAGTGCTTTTGCCCAGCCTGCAGCTTTCTTGCAACGCGGACAAAGCGCATGAATTGAGGCGATTTTTTCAATGTGACCGCAGTGCATACAAGCGTAATGCTGATCGGGATGAATGCGGGTTACTTTTTGATATTCATGCGGAAAAATCGGTAGCCCAAAGCAAACCTCGTCATCTTCAAACAGCAAAATGCTAAACTCGCCATCGGTTTCAAGCAGCCCCACTTCAACTTGACCCAAATGCCGGATGCCTTGTTGGCGCATTTCTGCAAAAAAGTCATCATTTGACATCGTGCCGCCGCTGACTTCCGAAAGCACCAAAACCCCATTTTTAACGATATAGGTCGGCTCACCTTCCAAAAGATGCTCGATGGGTTTAAATCTCATCGTCAGCCACGTGCAAAGATGATACAAGCCAATCACTAAGCTCATGATGAGCAGCGCTTGAATCAGTGGCAAATCCTCGGTGAACATAGGATCACCTGCAATCGAGCCAAGCGACACAATAATGACCAATTCAAAAATCGACAGCTGACGGATGCCGCGCTTGCCCGTAAATCGCAAAAATAAAAACACCATGGAATACATGATGATGGTACGAATGACGATCTCGGCGGCAAATTCCCAAGTGGTGTCATAAATAAAAATGTCAAACCAATCCACAAATATCCTCATTAATGCAAATTTGATGACCGCTTATTTTATCGTTGAAGTTACAAATCTTTGAAATCACAAAATTGTCAGTTACAAAAAAATAAGATTGTCGTCATTATAAGTTTAGGTTAAGCCAGCATAATAGAACAGAGTTTAGTAGAAAAAATCCAAAGGTTGGTAGCGATTTCGTCTATCAAAACCTCACTATAATTAGTTATAAATAATAAGGATAAGCTATGGTCAAGTTTCAACATAAAAATTTTAATGAACTGTTTGATTTGTCAGGAAAAACCGCAATCGTAACTGGCGGCGCAAACGGTATTGGTAAAGCTACCGCGCTGCGACTTGCTCAAGCAGGCGCGGATGTGGTCATTGCCGATTTAAAGCTCACCGATGCTGAAAAAGCGGTTCAAGACATCGAAAGCTTTGGCGTTAAAGGTCTTGCCGTTGAATGCAACATTTTAAAAGATGAAGATTTGGTTGCCCTTGTTGAAAAAACAGTCGATACCTTTGGAACGGTTAATATTTTGATTAATAACGCCGGCGGCGGTGGCGGCGGTCGCGAAAATCCGTTTGATATTACCATTGATGACTTTCGCCGCGATTTTGAATTGAACGTCTTTAGCGCTTGGCGGTTGAGCCAACTTTGCGTACCGTATATGAAGCAGTCTGGTTACGGCTCAATTGTGATCACCACCTCAATGTCGAGCATCGATAAAAGCCCGAATATGAGCGGCTATGGCTCATCAAAAGCAGCAGTTAACCATATGGTTGAAAACTTGGCTCACGACTTTGGTCCTGAAGTCCGGATCAATGCTGTAGGGCCGGGAGCGACGCGAACCGACGCCCTGCGCTCCGTACTCACGCCCGAAATCGAAAAAAGAATGCTCTCGCACACGCCGATTAAGCGCTTAGGCGAGGCGGACGACATTGCCGGCGCGATGCTATATTTTGCCGCGCCAATTTCTGAGTGGGTCAGCGGTCAGATTCTTTTTGTGAATGGCGGCGGCGTGCAAACGCTTGAATAAGGTTTGTTTTGGTTAAATAAAAAGGCAGGTAAATAAAAAGGAAGGTAAATAAAAAAGCGCGGACGGTCATCATTTGCAAGTCGGCGCTTTTTTATATTTTGAGTTTTATTTTGAATTTAAGCTGACTTTTCTTTTTTCTTTGCTATCAAGCTGTTGGCAACCCAAGCAGGACCAATGAGCAAAAATTGTAAATCTTCAAAAAATGACGGTTTTTTACCTTCGATTTTATGACCGATAAACTGCCCGATCCAAGCGATCACAAAAACACCTGCCCAAAATTTAAACCCAAGCGACATCAAAGCAAGCACCGATAAGCAAATGAGCATAAAAATCCCCATCGCTAAAAATAGCGGGGTGGACAGCTTAATATAAAACAGTAATACCAGCGCGCTGAGCACCAGAGTGAACCAAACCGAAAGCGACATTCCCATTCCCAAAATGCTCACAAAAATGGTCGGAACGCAAAGCCAGTGGATTTTTTTATCCAAAGTCGCTGCAAAACCATGCCTCTCTAAGCATGGATATCAGGCGACAGCCGTTGACGTTTAAAGCAACTTTAAGCTTGCTAAGACTCACTAAATCTAGCAAACTAAAACCATGAAAACTCTTAAACTTCGACTTAAAGACAAACACGCACTGCCGCTTAACCAGCTAAGCGGCACGGTTAACTTTGTTTGGAACTACGTCAATGAGTTGAGTTTTAAGCATTTACAACGAGCTGGAAAGTTTTTTAGCGCTTACGATTTAGCAGAATACACCAAAGGCTCAGGCGAGTATTTAGGGTTGCACTCACAAACTATTCAAGCAATTAGTGAGACTCATGCCAAAAGCCGAAAGCAGTTTAAAAAAGCCAAATTAAGATGGCGAACCAACAACCCTAAATCAAGCAAAAAAAGCTTAGGTTGGATACCGTTTAAAAAGTCAGCGATTAAACATTTAGCGACAAGGCAAAGTGGTAAAAAATCCCTTAAATCAACTATCCAATTAAGCTTAGCCAAAGGTCAAAAGCTGATTGTTGAATTGTTTGACAGCTACAATTTAAGCCTATACCAAATCAACACCCTTGAGCTGGTTCAAGATGCAAGGGGCAGATGGTACGCTTGCATCACGGTCAAAGCCAAAGCTCAAGCTGACGCCAAAGTCCAAAGCGGCAAAGGTCAAGTTGGCATTGATTTAGGAATTAAAGAAGCAGCGACTACCTCAGATGGTCAAACTCTCACCATCAAACAAACCCAAAAATGGGCGGCAAGATTGGCAACGGCTCAGCGCGCTAACCACAAAAAGCGCGTAACCGCCATTCACGCCAAGATTAAAAATACCCGTAAAGACTTAATCCACAAATTCACCACCAAGCTTGTGCGTAATAATGCCTTGATTGTGGTTGGTGACGTAAAATCAAAATCATTCACAAATAAGAAAACCAATCTTGCTAAATCGACTTACGATGCAGGTTGGTTTGAGCTCAAACGGCAACTGGATTACAAATGCAAGCATGCAGGTTGCCATCTTGAGATTGTGAATGAAGCTTACACCACCCAAACCTGTTCAAGCTGTCGCCAAATCAGCGATAGTAGTCCGAAAGGTAGAACAGGTTTGCGAATAAGAGAATGGACTTGTGCTGAGTGTGGCACACAAAATGACCGCGATATTAATGCGGCAAAGAACATTCTTGCGGCAGGGCTTTGCCGTCTAGCAGTAGGAATCCCCTCTCTTTAGGGAGGGGAGGAAGTCAATGATGCCATTTTGATGACTGATGGCATAATCAGCAAGCCAAGCTTCAAGGCTTCGTTTACTTTGGCGTGACATATAACCTCCTTGTTAAGTTGCGATGTTTAATCTGCTTGTCTTGTATCTCAGATACTTCTGTTATCTCACAATCAGACCGGATTTGCCAAGGCGTTTTGTTCGCTTCGGTGCCATTCATAAAGCCCAACGATGGCGTTAATTTGATAAATTATTGTTTGAATCGCAAAGATGTAATTTCCCGACATCAAGTTGACAATCAACCAAACAAAATTGACCACAATCCAAAGCCACCAGTTAAACGAATAGCGCAAAATCATAGCCGCTTGGGCGGTGATGGACAGCACAAAGGCAATGACGTTAATCCAAAAAAATGAAATAAACCCTAAAAATAAGCTGCTATCGTCTTCAATCACCGCAAAGCCGTATTTGGCAAGCAGCGCGTTAACGGTTGGAAATAGTAGCAGCCCAATGATAATAAAGCTTGCGGTCACCAGCCAAACCCATTTATTGGCGGACTTGGGAACCATATCGCCATCGCTATCGGTATGCTTTGACCAATAAAATAGCCCGTAAGCGTGGGTAAAAAAGTTAAAAAGTGGCGCAAGCATCAATCCAACCGCGCCTGAGGTGGCTTGAACGACAACTTCACCCGCTGTTGCTGCCATACCAAAACCATTTCCCATAACGTTTTTGCGAAATGACAGCGACACCACGCAAATAAGACCAATGAACGAGACGATTAAATAAAACCAATCCAGCGCTAAATGCTCCGTTGTCACCCAAAATCCGGCAGAAAGCGCCAAAACGCCGCAAATAAACCAAATGATCATCCACGGCGTTGCCCATTTTCCAGTAATGTTGTCCAAAAGCTGAATTTGCATAAATAGTGTTTCCTTTTTTTATTATTTTTAAACTTTATGATTCTTAAACGTAGTTATTTTTTACCCTATTTTTTTAAAACATACTTGTCGATAAAGGCAATGGCTTCATGATATCGCGCATCATAATCTGGCTTATCAATCAGATACGGCTTAATTTGATGGCGCTCAAAAATATTCAATAACCGCTGCTCAAAGCGCGTCCGTGCGTCCAAACTGCCAAGCGAGCGCATCCCATCGGCAACCCAAAGCGTGTTGTTGTCCAGCATAATGGTAAAATCAAGGCAAAATTCATCAATGCAAGCCGCCAAAAATGGATGAGTTCGACCTTCGTACTCTTCGCAAAAAGCTTGCGTGGTCACAAAATCGGTATCCACAAAGGTGATAGGAGCGGTGGCATTGGCGCGAGCCTCGCGGATAGCGTTGGCATGATTGAGCGCTATTGGCGCGTAATCGCTATATTGCAGCCCCGTCTCACGACCGCCCAAATCCGTACCAACGTAAAGTCTGCCCATTTCAAGCGCCAAACTTGCGCCATAATAATTGGCAAGCTTATAAACGAGCGTAGTTTTTCCTGAGCTCTCCCCACCGACAATCGCCACAGTTTTGGTATAGTCACGGCGAGCTACCGGATGAATGGCGTCCCAATTCGCAATTGGATTTTGGGCGATGGCTTGGGTGTCAAATTCCGGCTCGTTTGGTGTGGTTATTATTTTTAAAATAAGGCTTGGGGCAATGTCAGGCTGCGCAAGTGGGTGGGATTCAGCGGTAAATAATACGCTATCAGGCGGTAGCGCTAACGTCTCAATCACGAAGTTGAGCTTTTGGTTGGTCAATTCAATATTAACGCTTGTAGCATTTTGCGGCTCGTGAACGGGCAGCTCAAGCGAGTCCAAAATACGAATCTGGATAAATGGCAACTCCGCGCAAGCCATCTGTAGCCAGCGCGCTTTATCTTGTAGCGTGATATTAAAGTCAGGATGCGGATTTGGTTGCGGGATAATGACTACATAAAGGTTCTTACAAATCCCAGCCGCCGCCAAAATACTGCGCAGATGACCTAAATGCAGCGGCTCAAAAACTCCTATAAAAATCCCCGAATCGACCATAATTTTTTCCTTTTTAATTATTCTTGTCATTGTTTTAGGCAAATGATTTATTTTAGCGCATAGTAAAACGCTTGTTGAGCGCTTGCAGGTGGCATATTGTAATTGAGGGGCGAGCTTTGATAGCAAAATGTCATCAATCACCACTTTAGCTTTAGTCAAAGATTTTACTTTAAATGAGAATCACTATTTTTTATAACTCGACAAAAAATAATTAAGAAATATCAGCGCAACAAAGCCGATTCTGAAACATTTTGAAATATCATTGTAAAATCAGGAAGTTACCAACAAAAATGACAGGTTAATGCAAGTTTATGTAGCATAAACTCACAAACTACTCCTAGAGCATCAACAGTTAATCGTCAATTGCTTGTTATACTAAGTCTTAAGTTGATTAAGCAATTAACCACAGTTAATAAACAAGTTATTTTTAAGACCGTAATTTTATAAGCGTTAATTGGTGGTAATTAAGTTGATGACAATTGAATCGAAATTAATAAGTTGAGATTAAAAGGACGGCAGCATTGGCAAAGTTAGTAAAACTTCATCGCTCAAGGAACAATCGCTTAATAGCAGGCGTTATGGGCGGGATTGCAGAATATTTCGGTTGGTCGCCGATGTGGGTTCGTATTTTGTTTGTGGTGGTGTCTTCCATGAGCGTGGCAGTTCCAGGAATTTTAATTTATATCATCCTTTGGATTGTGATGCCAAACGCTTCGGCAGATTCCTACCAAGATCGCTATCAGGACAATCGTTATTAGTCAGTGAAATGACTGATTAGTTAAATTATAAAAATAAAAAATAGCAGTTTTAAGCTAAAAAAATAAGAAATAAAAAACAAAAAGCCTGATGCAACAGGATGACCGCAATACTCTTTTCCTCCTGCCCAGATGTTTACGCATCTGGGTATTTTTTTTGCTTTTTTCATGGCGGATGGTTCTGCTAAAAGTTTTTTGGCGTGAAATAGCCGCAAATATGGAAAATTGGCGCGATTTTTAGTAAGGTGAGCTTGGACAATCAGATTGGTTTGGTAAGCTCTTTGAGGTTGATCAAAAGCTTTTTGGCAAGCTGATCGGTTGGTTGATTTTTTATTGGTTTTTTATTCACAATGGCGTTTTTATGACATCCCAAAACATGGCATCAGACATCGCATCAAAAACAGCATCGCCCTTGAGCTTTCAAGATTTAATTCTAACGCTGCAAAATTATTGGGCGCAAAAAGGCTGCGTGGTGCTTCAGCCTTACGATTTGGAAGTGGGGGCAGGAACGTTTCATACGGCAACGTTTTTGCGGGCGCTAGGTCCCGAGCGCTGGAACGCCGCTTACGTTCAGCCATCGCGCCGACCAACGGATGGCAGATATGGCAATAACCCCAACCGCTTGCAGCATTATTATCAGTTCCAAGTGGTGCTAAAGCCCAATCCGCCAAACATTCAAGAGCTGTATTTAGGATCGCTTGCGGCGATTGGCATTGATCCATTGGTTCATGATATCCGCTTTGTTGAGGACAACTGGGAGTCGCCAACGCTTGGCGCTTGGGGGCTTGGTTGGGAGATTTGGCTCAACGGCATGGAGGTGACCCAGTTTACCTATTTTCAGCAGGTCGGCGGTCTTGAGTGCTTCCCTGTCACCGGTGAGATCACTTACGGTCTTGAGCGCTTGGCAATGTATGTTCAAGGCGTGGACAGTGTTTACGATTTGGTTTGGGCGGATGGCGAGTTTGGTCGGGTCACCTACGGCGATGTGTTCCATCAAAATGAGGTTGAGCAATCGACTTATAACTTTGAGCATGCCGATATTGCCAAAATGTTTGAGCTGTTTGATTTTTATGAGGCGCAAGCGGACAGCTTGGTCAATAAAGAGTTGCCATTGCCAGCGTATGAAATGGTGCTTAAAGCCTCGCACGCGTTTAACCTCCTTGATGCTCGCGGCGCCATTTCGGTCACCGAGCGTCAGCGCTTTATTTTGCGGGTTCGGACGCTGTCGCGAAAAGTAGCAACTGGCTATGTGAAAGCTCGAGCGAAATTGGGCTTTCCGTTAGCAGATGATGCTCATCGCCAAGAGGCTTTAAATAAGTACTTGCCAAAAGAAGACGACAGCAGCGATAAAGAAAGTAGCGCTCAAGAAAACAATGTCAAAACCAAAACCAATCAAAAAGTAAGTAACTAGGAGCAGCCCATGAGTACCATTTTATTTGAATTGGGGTGTGAAGAGCTGCCACCAAAAAGCCTAAAAACCCTTCGTGATGCGCTAGCAAACAGCGTCACTGAGCAATTAACCGCCGCCAATATCGCTTTTGATGAAGTTAAATCATTTGCTGCGCCGCGCCGTCTTGCGCTACAAATCTTTGGCGTAAGTGATAAACAGCCCGACCGAACTGAGCAAAAACGTGGTCCTGCGATAAAAGCGGCATTTGATAATGAGGGTAACCCAACGCGAGCAGCCATAGGATTTGCTAAAGGTTTGGGGATTGAGGCAAGCGATTTAATCACCATTCATACCGATAAAGGCGATTACGTGGGCTTTGAGCAAACCGTTCACGGTCAGGCAACCACTGAGCTTTTGCCAAATATTTTTCAAACGGCTCTGGATAATTTGCCGATTGCCAAACGCATGCGCTCAGGCGCGAACAAAGACGAGTTCGTCAGACCAGTAAAATGGCTCGTGCTTATGCAAGATGACGCTATTATTCCGGCGACCATTCAAGGGCTCACCTCAGGACAAATGACCGACCAAGGCTGGGAGACTGGAAGCCGAACGCTAGGTCATCGCTTTCATTCGCCAGACGCGCTTGAAATTAATCATGCCAATGAGTATGAAAACGTTCTTGAAACTGCCAAAGTCATTGCTGATTTTGACAAACGCCAATCGCGGATTTACAACCAAGTTAAAGCGCTCGCGACTGAGGTTGGTGCAGAACCGATCATTCCGCAAGATTTGCTTGATGAAGTGACCGCGCTGGTTGATTTCCCCATCGCCCTTCGCGCAAGCTTTGAGCCGCGCTTTTTGCAAGTGCCGCAAGAGGCGCTCATTTCCACCATGCAAGCCGACCAAAAGTATTTTTGCTTGACCGATAGTGATGGCAAATTGCAGCCGTATTTTATTTTTATTACCAATATTGAATCTAAAGACCCGCGCCAAATTATCAAGGGCAACGAAAAAGTCGTTCGACCACGCTTGGCGGATGCGGAGTTCTTCTTTTTACAAGACCAAAAGCAGCCTTTAGTTACTCTGACAGGAAGCTTAAAATCGCGCATTTTTCAAGAGCAATTGGGAACGATTTGGGATAAATCTGAGCGCGTGGCAAAGCTTGCGGCGTTCATTGCCAACTTATTGCAAGAGCAAGGTCTTGAGATCAGCATTGACGATACCGTTCGCGCGGCGATGCTTGCTAAAGCAGATTTGGCAAGTACGTTGGTGGGCGAGTTTCCAGAATTGCAAGGTATTGCTGGCACGTATTACGCGCGCTTAAATGGCGAAACCGAAGCAGTTGCAGCTAGTATTGAAGAGCAATATTTACCTAAGTTTAGCGGCGATGCGCTGCCAAAAACGCCGGTTGGGATTAGCTTGGCATTAGCTGATCGCATTGACACGTTGGTTGGGATTTTTGCGATCAATCAAGCGCCAACAGGGTCAAAAGACCCGTTTAGCCTTCGCCGAGCCGCCATTGGTATTTTGCGCATTTTGATTGAAAAGCAGTTGCCAATTAATTTGGTTGCCTTGGTTGAGCAAGCCATTAAAAATTATGCGCAAAGCAACCCTGCGCTTATGCCAACTATGGGCGACACCTTTACTCAAGTCATGGCGTTTTTAAACTCACGCTATCGGGCGATGTACACCGAGCAAGGCGTCAATGTCGAAACGATCCAAGCCGTTCAAGCGATCAATCCGCACATGCCGCTTGATTTTGACCAACGTATCCGCGCCGTTCAAGCTTTCAGCCAGTTGCCGCAAGCCTTGCGATTAGCCGATTCAAACAAACGCGTGGCAAACATCTTGGCAAAATCGGAAACTTCGGTAAACGATAGCGTTAATGAAGCCTTGTTAACCGAAGCGGCTGAAAAATCGCTGTTTGCCGCCGTAAACCAAGCGAAGCAATCGGTAGCACCACTGCTAGAAACTGCCGACTACACCGCGATTTTGCAGACGCTTGCCAGCCTTGATACGCCGTTGACCGCGTTTTTTGATCACGTGATGGTTAATAGTGATGATGATCAGCTAAAAAACAACCGCTTAGCGCTATTAAAGCAAGTTCGAGCGCTGTTTTTAACCGTGGCGGACATTAGTGAGCTGCAAATTTAACAGTTTATTTTAGCAAAGTACGTCAAAAAACTGGCTTTTTATGCCAGTTTTTTGGTTAAGATAAGTGTGAGTCGGCAACAGTTTTTATAAAAGGAGCAAGTCATGGGCGCGGTCATTTTAGTGATGGTAATCACATTTGCGGCAATGTGGGGCTTTTTTAAGTTTATGTACCCAAAGCCGCCGCAAAGTTTGATGCCAAAAAAAGGCGATGTCATCACCCCGCGCGAGTGCAATTTTTGTCATAACCAATTGGCAGAGTATCGCGGCGTTTTGGAGCCAACAGACCATAGTGCGACGCCGCTATTTTTTTGCAATTATGAGCACCAATCCGACTATCATGCCGGCAAAACCTATCAACCATAACTGATATTATTTTGCTTTATTATCCGTGTTTTGAAGCATCGATTCGGCATCGTCAATGAGTTTATTCAGCAAGTTTTCGGACTGCTGATTGCTGTTTTTGGCATGATTGGCAGATTTTTCTTGATGGCTGATTTTTTCAAATAAGTTTAAGCACGATAAGACCAGCAAGTTTTCTTGACTGATATTGGGTGCGCTATTTTTGATGTCCATGGCAAAGTTATTGATGTAGTACACAGCAGAGCGTAAGTCCTCTTCTTCATGAATCGGGCACATCACGCTATAGCGAACGCCGGCAATCATGATATCGACTTTTTTAAGCTGCGGCTGCTCGGTGCTGTCTTTTTGTTCTACATTTTGGTTGAGTGGGTCGGTCATAATGAGTCCTAAAGTAAATCAGTCATAAAGTGAAACGCGAAATAAGCTAACTAAATACGTTAACAATGCAGCGATCAGGCGTCAGCTTGATCAATGATAGTTAAGCGGTTGAGTACCACTTGGGTGCGCTCAGCGGCGAGGCGATTTTTTTCTTGCAGCTCGCTGTTTTGTTGAGACAGCGCCTCACATTTTTGGGTTAACGCTTGGTTTTCGGTTTCAAGCTTTTGGTTATGCTCTTGCATGGTCGCCAGTTGTTTTTGCAAGCTATCTTGCTCGCCGCCTAGCATTCGGTGCGCTTCAGCCAGGCTTTGATAACGCTTGTTTAATTCATCGAGCCGTTTTTTATAGCCGTTTAATTCAGCCATGCCGTTGTTGAGCTGATTTTTAAGGGCAGTCAGCTCTTTTGGGTTGGCAACGGGTTTTTGTTTAAGCCGCGCCAACTCATCGTTTTGTTGAGTGTGCTGCTGCTTTAATTTTAAAATGAGAGTCTCGAGCGTTTGCAGTTTGTCATACATCATGAATTGTGACCTTGAATAAAAAAGGAAGATAAAAAGCAGTTGCCGCAGCCAAGCCAAACGGCTTTTGGTAAGGCGCGATTAAGATTAGAATGCCACGGCAAGTGAATCAGGTTGAGCGGCTGTTTAATAATGCCATAGGTGACCACATAATAGCTATATGGTGGCGACAATTTGCTGACGATGGCTTATTTTTGTTGCAAGAAAAAGTTGCCGACGGTTTGGCTTGATTTTGGCATTATAGAATAAAGCTTTTGCAAATTTGATATTTATTTACTAAGTAAGGGTACATTAAGATGAATGATAACATTTCTGGCTGGAATGATTGGCAGATAGCGATTGAAGATTGGAGCGATGTGAGTATTAGCGAGCTTCATGGCTTAATGACGGGGCTGATGACAGTTTGCCATGCGCCTGATGAGGCGGTTTGGGCGCAGGTGCTTGAGGAGTTAAGCTTTGCGCCATTGCCAGAGGCGGCGCTTACTTTGCTAACTGAGGAGGCAGAAGATACCGTTTTTCAATTAAAAGACCAAGATGAGGCTTATGCGTTCTCCCCACTCGTTCCCGATGATGAGCACGATTTGCTTGAGCGCATTTTGGCGTTAAAACAATGGTCAAATGGCTTTATGACCGGCTTTGGGGTCAGTGATTGCCGAATCAGTGCCGATGAAAATGAGATGCTGTCCGATTTGGCAAAAATTGGCGCGATTCGCTTGGAAGATGAGGATGATTTTGAGGGCGGCGAGGAGTCGTATTTGCAGTTGTTTGAATTTGCGCGGATGGTTCCGGTAAGCCTTGCCACCCGAAAACGCAAAGCGGTGAAAGAGTTGTCATTAATTGCAGGGCTTGCTATGGACGCCAAAACGGCAAAAGAGCGCGAGGCGGAATTGAACGTTGCTAAAGCCATACCGCCAGTGAGTGACCTGATGAACCAACAACGACCGTCTTAAGCGCTACTTATAACGTCATGATAGGTTATTGGATAAGTTTCATGGTAGAGTAAGATTTTGCGACTCAAAACAACCACCAAAACTCAAAACAATAACCAAAAAAGGAAGTCATGATGAGCAGCCACGTTCAAGAAAAGAATACTGTCCAAACGCCCCAGTTAACCGATGACGACATGAACCATTTGCGCCGCTGTGTTGAGCTTGCTCGCGAGGCACTTGAAGCAGGCGATGAGCCGTTTGGCAGCGTCCTTGTCAGCGCTGAGGGTCGCGTACTTCGAGAAGATCGTAACCGCGCCCAATCAAAAAATCCAACCTATCATCCCGAGATTGCCGTGGCACGATGGGCGGCGGAAAATATGTCGGCAGCTGAGCGTAAAGACGCCGTGGTGTTCACCTCAGGGGAGCACTGCGCGATGTGCTCGGCCGCTCATGCTTGGGCGGGGCTTGGTCGCATCGTTTATATCAGCTCAATGGCTCAGCTTGATGAGTGGCTGGACGAGTTTGGCGCAACTTCCGGCTCACCGCTCAACAGTCTTGCCATCAATGACGTTGCGCAAAACGTTCCGGTCGAAGGTCCGGTTGAGGCGCTAGTGGCAGAGGTCAAAGCCCTGCAAAAACAAGCCGTTGCCAAGCAGCGCAGTTGATGGGATGCCATGGTTTAAAACTAACGGCGTATTTTAAGGCTTGATCTTGATGTTAAGTTAAGGAGTCATCATGACGTTAACGGTAAGTAATCACAGCACCATGTTGTCAAAAGCGCATGTTAGCGATTATCCCTCAGATAGCCTTGATTGGCTTGGGCGCTTGATTGGTTTTGATACCGTCAGCCGACATTCAAACCTTGCGCTGATTCATGACGTTCAAGGCTACTGCCAAGCGCTTGGGCTGGATACCACGCTTAGCTTTAATGATCAAAAAGACAAAGCCAACTTGTTTGTCACGGTAAAGGCAGGGATGCAGCAAGATATTGTTTCAGGCGGCATCGTGCTGTCAGGTCATACCGACGTCGTCCCTGTGGATGGTCAAAACTGGTCATCACAGCCCTTTAACGCGGTGGTTAAAGACGGCAAGCTGTTTGGTCGCGGTGCTTGCGATATGAAAGGCTTTATTGCTTGTTTGCTGACCCTTTTGCCAAAAGCGGTCGACTTATCCAATCAAGGAAAACTCAAAAAACCGCTGCATTTGGCATTGTCTTTTGATGAAGAGGTAGGCTGTTTGGGCGCGCCGCTGATTTTAGCCGATTTAAAAGCTCGCGGAATTCAGCCCGATTATTGTATCGTTGGTGAGCCAACCAACATGAAAATGGTCACCGCTCATAAAGGCATTGCCGTTTATCGCTGCCGAGTCCATGGCAAATCGGCGCATTCGTCTTTGACCAATCGGGGCGTGAATGCCATCAGCTATGCCAGCCGATTAGTCGCCTTTGTCGATGATTTGGCAGAAGATTTAAAATCGCGTGATGATATTGATGAAGTGTTTGACGTCCCGTTTGCCACCTTATCCGTCGGCACGATTTCAGGCGGAACGGCAACCAACATCGTCCCCAATTTTTGCGAATTTACCTTTGATTATCGCAATTTGCCGCACATGTCCCAAGACGATATCGTCATTCCTATTCAAAATAAAATTGCTGAGCTTAGCAAGCAAATGCAAGATCGCGCCCCTGAAACCAAGATTGAATTGCTTCAAGAAGAAGGCGTTCCGGCGATGACCGACCGCGACAGCAAAGCATTGCAAGACCTTATTGCCGCGCTTGTTGATGATGATCAGCGCCATAAAGTGGCTTATGCCACCGAAGGCGGTCAATTTACTAACGCTGGCATCCCAACCATCATTTGTGGTCCCGGCAGTATTGAGCAAGCGCATAAGCCGGACGAGTTTGTTGAAATCAGTCAAATCAAGCGCTGCGATATCTTTTTGCAAAAGCTGCTTGAGGGCTTAAGCGCTTAATCACAGATTTTCACGTTAAAAATAATCTGATTTTTGACTGTTATTTTAGTGATAAATTATGCTTTAATAGAATAAACACCGTCTTTATGGCGGTGTTTGCTTTTTTATCAATTTTTCATCTTATAGCTGATTGCTGATTGGCAGTGGTTATAGATTTTTAACCATAAAAAAATAGGGGCGCGTGATGTCTTGGCAGTGGTTTTTGGCGTTTTTTGCCAGTACGTTTTTGATTTCTGCCACGCCGGGTCCCAATATGCTGCTTGCCTTTCAATATGGTCTCAATTACGGCGTGAAAAAAACGCTTTGGACGCTGGCAGGATTGAGCGTTGGGCTATTTATATTACTGGTCGCCACACTTTTAGGGCTGGATGTCATCAGTCGCCAGTCGCCTTGGATTTTGCTACTGATTAAAGCGGTTGGCGGTATTTATTTACTTTATCTTGGAATTTCAGCTTGGCGGGATACGACGCCCTCAAGCCTTACTGGAGATGCCCAAGCGTTGGAAGAAGCGGTGAATAGCGAGGGCAATTTTGAGCCGGTTGCCAAAAGCGTTTCCGCTGCTGCTGTAAGCCAAGCCCCGCCGCCAAGAACCTTATTTAAAACGGGCGTTTGGGTGGCGCTATCCAATCCCAAAGCCATTTTATTTTTTGCTGCCTTTTTCCCTAAGTTTATCAATTTTAAAGCGCCACTTTGGTCGCAGTATATTGTGCTGACCATCGGGCTGTTTGTCAGTGAAACCATTTGGCAGCTGATTTACACCAGCGGCGGCAAAAAGCTGTCGGGCTGGCTTGATGTCGGCGAGCGGCTGCTTTGGCTCAATCGCGGCTGCGGCGTAATTTTTATGCTGATTGCGGCGGCGTTATTGGTTGAGGTTGCCGGAAATATTTTTTAAATCATTGTTTTTATGCCTAACAATAATACAGCGATGCTGGGATGAATTTTTTGCCGCCTCTGTGAATGAAATGAACAGCAAGCAAAAAAAATTGATACCAGTTGAGCGACTTTAGGAAATTTAAAACCTAAATCTAAATAATCATTGCTTAAGTGATTGAAATGCCTTATAATTGTTCATCCATTTTGCTAAATATCTTTTAATTTAGCAAAGCTATCTTTTACCCCGCTAGTTTTTCAAATTAGCCCAACCTAAGGAGGACTCAAAATGCCGCAATTAACGCCCGTAGAATTGTCATCGTTGTTGATTACAATCATGTTGGAGAACTCACTAGGATTTGGGTTCGCAAAATAATAAGTCCAAGCTTATTTTAATTGCTTGCTTATTTTCTTTTCCAACTGATTTTTTCAATTCCAAGACGATGTTGCGTTGGTTTATTGCTGTCGCAATAGCCAGGATTTTTTGTGGTCTTTTTTTGCTTAACTATTAATCGTTTTTTAATAAGTAGCCTGTAATCAATGGCATTTAAACGGTTAATGACACTAAAGTTTAATAAGCAACTTTTGACCCATCGTATAATGGAAATTTGAATCAATGAGTATTCAACTTATTTTAAATGAGTCCGGCAAGCAAGGCGTTCCGGTGAAAATCTTTACCAAAGACGTCGAGCAAGGCGCGATGAATCAGCTTTTTGCGCTCTCAAAGCTGGACTTTATCCACTCGCATATCGCGGTAATGCCGGACGTTCATTTGGGCATTGGCGCGACTGTCGGTAGCGTGATTCCGACCAAATCGGCGATTATTCCGGCGGCAGTTGGCGTGGATATTGGCTGCGGAATGAACGCGGTGCGCTTGTCCTTAAAAGCATTTGACTTGCCCGAAAACTTAAAGCCGCTACGACTTGCCATTGAAAGCGCCGTTCCGGTTGGCTTTGACTTTCATAAGCAAATCAAAGCCAAAATGTCGACCCTTGACCCGCTTGGCAAACGCTTAAAGCCAATTACCGATAAGCATGCCGGACTACTTAAAATGGTCAAAAACTTTGATCAAACTTGGGCGCGGCAGCTTGGGACGCTGGGTAGTGGCAACCACTTTATTGAGCTTTGTTTGGATGAAAACCAAGACGTTTGGGTGATGCTGCATTCAGGAAGTCGCGGGATTGGTAACGCCATCGGGCGCTATTTTATTAATTTGGCAAAAAAAGAGCAGCAGTCGCGATTTGGTCACGTTCCTGACCGCGATTTGTCCTATTTTGCTGAGGGTTCAAATAGCTTTGCCGATTATGTCGAGGCGGTCGATTGGGCGCAAGATTACGCGCTAGCCAATCGCCGCGAGATGATGGCGTTGGTGCTAAAAGCAATTAGTTCGCCAAAAGCAGGCTTGCCGCCATTTGTGCCGACTAAAGAGGCGATTAATTGCCATCATAATTATGTCAATGAAGAGCTGCATTTTGGTGAGCAGGTATTTGTCACTCGAAAAGGGGCGATTAGCGCCAACGCTGGTGAGCTTGGAATTATCCCAGGTTCAATGGGCGCAAAGTCCTTTATCGTTCGCGGTCTTGGCAACAGCGAGTCGTTTTGTTCGTGCTCGCATGGGGCAGGGCGCAAAATGAGCCGAAGCAAAGCGGCGCGCGTGTTTAGCGTCGATGAGCTTGCTAAGCAAACCGCAGGCGTTGAGTGCCGAAAAGACAAAGGCGTGATTGACGAAATCCCCGGCGCTTATAAAGACATCGACGAGGTGATGGCAAACCAAGCCGATTTGGTGGAAGTCGTCCACACGCTCAAGCAAGTCATGTGCGTGAAGGGCTAGTATCAATATAACAATAATAAATGTATAAAAGGAGGCATCATGAGCCTAAAGCAATCGCTCAAGCTTGCCCGTCAACTTGAGCAACAAAATTTACCTTTGCAGATCAAAGCAAGAAACGCCATCGCGCAAAATCCTTTGCTTAAAAAAGGCGGTGTTCATGATAAAGAAAATCCGGCGCAATTGACCCGTCGCCGCCGAAAAGCGGTGAAGTGTGAATTGCGCAAAACCAATTGGTTGGCGGATTAATTTGTAATTAATTTTTATAACAAAAAAGCCGTTCTAATTTAGAGCGGCTTTTTTAATTTGACGACTTTTTAAAGGTAAATTTAAAGCAAAATTTAAGCTAAAACTTCTTCAATTTCACCTTTGACCATATGCGGGCTGACAAAATCGGTGACGCGAACGCTGACGATTTTGCCAAGTAAGCTTTCCATTTCGTCCTCGGCGTACGGGAACATTACCGTTCGCGTATTGTCCGCCGTACCAATGAGGCAATCTGGATGGCGGTCGGCAATTTGCTCAACCAACACGCGAACGCTTTTGCCGACCATCTCATGAGTTTTGGCAAGGGTTGAGTCCACAATCACCTTTTGAAACGTCGCTAAGCGCGCTTTTTTGGTGGCAAAGCTAACATCATCCGGCAATTCAGCGGCAGGCGTTCCGGGACGTTTGGAATAAATAAAGCTGTAGGAATGGTCAAAATCCAAAGCTTTAGCAAGGTTTAACGTATCTTCAAAATCGGCATCCGTTTCCCCCGGAAAGCCGATAATAAAGTCGCTTGATAAATACAAATCAGGGCGAATGGCTTTGAGTTTATTAATTTGGTTGATATAAACGTCAATGGTATGGTTGCGCTTCATCGCTGCCAAAATCGCGTTTGAGCCGCTTTGAACCGGCAAATGCAAATGCGAGACCAGTTCTGGCAATTTAGCGTAAGCGTCGATAATGTCATCGGTAAATTCAAGCGGGTGGCTGGTGGTAAAGCGGATGCGCTCAACGCCATCGATGTGCGAAACGTAGTGTAAAAGCTCAGCAAATCGGCAAATGCTGCCGTCGTCTTTTTCGCCGCGATAGCCGTTGACGTTTTGACCTAATAAATTAATTTCGCGGATACCTTGAGCGGCAAGGGAGTCAATTTCGGCTAAGACATCATCAAGCGGTCGCGACAATTCTTCACCGCGAGTGTAGGGCACGACGCAAAATGAGCAATATTTTGAGCAGCCTTCCATGATGGAAACAAACGCTTTAAAGCCCTCAACGCGCGGCTCAGGTAAAAAGTCAAACTTTTCAATGCTTGGGAATGATACGTCAATCGTACCGATGCGGTTTTTTGGCGCGATGTCTTGCTGCTCTTGTGATTTATTATAAAGCTCAGGCAAGCGGTGTAAGGTTTGTGGTCCAAAAACCATATCGACATAGGGCGCACGTTTTTGGATATTGTCGCCTTCTTGGGACGCCACGCAGCCGCCAACGCCAATAACCAAATCAGGGCGTTTTTCTTTCAGTTTTCGCCAGCGACCCAATTCTGAAAACACTTTTTCTTGCGCTTTTTCGCGGATAGAGCAGGTGTTCATCAATAAAACGTCGGCTTCATCAATGTTGTCGGTCATCTCCATGCCGTGCGAGTCGCCAAGAACATCGAGCATTTTGCCCGAATCATAAACGTTCATCTGACAGCCTTGGGTGGTGACAAACACCTTTTTGGGTTTGGCATGACTTGCAGGCACGACCGCCGCTTCAGGGACAGCAGGAACATGTTGACGAGGGTCAAAGACGGAAACACTCATATTGGCATCCAATGGCTAACCGGCAAGGCAAAATCTTGCCACAATCAAAAATATAGGCGGCATATTTTAGCATAATTTGCTTTTAATGGGAAAAAATCCTAAAAAAGCAAGGCGTTAATTCACTTAAGGATTGCTAAAGGTATCAATTGCTTATCTTAAAAAATTGAGGCTCATTGGCAAAAGCTGATAGGTTAAGAAAATAATCTTTAGAAAATTGCCTTTTATCGCAAAATTATGACGGTAAGCTGTCCAAACGGCTATAAATCGGTAAGATAGGTGGTGATTGTATTAATGATTTAGTATGATGGTAAAAATGCCCAAGGTTCGGGCGCTATTATTATTGCTTGATTTTAAAAACGATTTTTTGAGAAAAAGAGAATTCAATGTCCCAACATCGCTTCGTTTCCAAGCCTGTATTGGCAAAACGCCGCTTTTTTCCGGCGAAAGTCGGCATGCTATCTGCTACGATTTTGGGCAGTTTAGGCGCGCTGCAAGTAGCTTGCGCTGACCCTGCGCCCGTCTATAATGGCGGCTATCAAGTGGACAGCAGCATCAACTATTTTAATGATGCCGCCCGCGCCGCTGACCGCGGTGATGTGGGGGCGCTGTTTAATTACGAGCAGCAGATGAGCGGCGGCTTATTTGCGATGTATCCAGCATATTGGCGGATGAATCTAAATTTGAACGCGCAAAGCTCGGCGGCAGTGTCGCAATTTGTCCGTCAATATCCCAACACAGTGATGGCAGAAAAGCTGGTTGCTGATTTTGCAGAAACCAAAGCAGCATCAGGGGATTATGCGTCTGTTCGGCAAGTTGCCAATTTGATTCATAATGCCGATGAGTCCGAGCGCTGCGCGGTGGCGCTTGGGTTTAATCACGGCGGTGATACCATGCGAGCGATGGCAGAAAAAAATAACGTTTGGCTTGCCACCAAAAAGCAGCCGGCGCTTTGCGATCAGCTAGCGCTTGAAATGAACAATAACGTGTTGATCAGCAACCAAGAACGAGCAGCACGCCTTAAACGAATGCTGCGAGCCGGCAAAACGGGCGACATTATGGCGCTGTCTAGCAAGCTTGGCGTGCCGATTGCCTACTCAGCCTTAAGCGAGATTCAGTTAAACCCAACCGGATTTATCAGCCGATTTAATACCCTGCCGCCAAGTCAGGTCAATCAATACCTGTACCTTTATGCTTTGGGGCGCATTGCCGACAAATCGTATCGCGAAGCCGCCGTTCAGCTTGATTTTGACATTAAACAAGACAATCAGCGCCAATCGCGATTGCTTAATGAGGACACACGCCGCTATGGCTACCGGATTTTGGGCTTTCAGCGCATGATGCACAACACCGATGACGGCTTTAATCGTGAAGCGGTCGATTGGTTTGCCAAAAGTTTGGACGATGACTTTAGCAATGAAGAAGCTGAGGAATATGCCAAAGCGGCGATCCGTTTTAGCCGCTGGAATGATGCGGTTGAAGCCATTGCGCGAATGGACACCGATTTGCAAAAAACCAGTCAATGGCAATATTGGTTGGCGCGATCTTATGAGCAATCTGGGGACGCTAAAAAGCGCGGCATTGCCAAAAAAATGTATCAGCACATTGCCAAAACGGATGATTATTATGGCTTAATGGCAAAAGATAGAGCGGGCTTGCGCTTTGATGTCAATTCAACCGGCGGCAGCAGTTTGCCCAATATCAGCGCAAGCGATCGCGCCCGCGTGCTGCAAGATCCGCATTTTGCGCGCGCTTTTGCTTTATATAATGCTGATGCCAGCCGAGCTTATGCCAACCGCGAATGGAACTGGGCGGTCAAAGTTGCCCGTGATAACCGTGATGACGCGCTCATTTTAGCTGCGGCTCGTCAAGCCCACGATTACGGCTGGCTTGATCGCGCCATCTATGCGGCAGATAACAGCTATAAAGCCAAAAACTTTGCGTTATCGCACCCGATGCCGCACCAAGATGCGGTCGTTCGCTACAGCCGCTCGGCAGGCATTGATCCGGCTTGGGCGTATGGCATCATGCGCCAAGAAAGCCGCTTTGTCACCTCCGCGCGATCAAACGTTGGTGCCAGTGGCTTGATGCAAATCATGCCGGACACTGCCAAATATATCGCTCGCAATTTGGGCGAGTCCTACAGCGCTGCCAATGCCAACAGCGGCGATACCAATATTCGCTACGGCACGTGGTATATGGGCGATATTTTAGGAAAGCTTGGCGGTCAACCTGTCCTTGCCACTGCAGGCTACAACGCAGGACCTAACAAAGCCAAACGCTGGCAGCCGGACTTTGGCTCACTTGCCGCCGACCAATACGTTGAGAGCATCCCGTATCCTGAAACGCGAAATTACGTTAAAAACGTCATGGAAAATGCCACTATTTACAGCAGCTTGCTAGGTCGCAATCAACCGATTTTACAGCGCATGGGAACAGTTCCGGCAGGATACTAATAAGCTTTATTTCTCTGTTTTTAATTCAGCCAATTGCAACCTTGCTGTTGGCTTTTTTATTGCAAGGATTTAAAGCATCGCTTTTGATCGTCGTTACGCGAAGCTTACGATTTTGCTATAGAGAATATTTCTTCATTTGCTACTATTGTTTTGGCAACAATTTCATTAGTTAGCGTCCATAATAATACTAAATATCTCTTTTTATTTGCGGTGGTTTTATTCTTGGTTTTTATTCAATAGGGTTGAATAAAAGCTGATTATTTACTGGCTTAAATCTAGGATTAGGCAAAGTAAAGGTGCTGGGTGAATAAATACTGAGCAAATGGCAACTGCCAATTTTTTAACAGTAAGCTTGTACGATTTGTGATGATTAAAAAAGGCGATGATTTTAAGCCGATAATTGAAATCGCTTTAGTTAGCTTAGGATTGGCGCTTAAGTGCCGATTTCCAACTTCATTTTTCTAATTTATTGATATTATTTGTTTGTTATGATTCGACCATCACTGCCTCTGACCAAGACCTTATTGCCTATTTATTGCCCTGCGCTGATGCTGCTTGGCGCGTCCTTGTTACCGATCAGTGCTCAAGCCGCGACCACGACCAAAGTTGGTCAGCGCGTGTTAATGATTGAGATGACTCCTGTACTTTGTAGCGCTCAGCCGTCGCGAGCGCGAATGCGCCAATGTTTAGAGGGGTATTCTTTGACCGTTTCAGGTCTTGATTTGGGCTATGGCGAGCGCTGCGGTCGCGCAACTGATCCCAATTTAACACCGCTTCAGCTGAAAGTGGTCAACCGAATCATGCCAGATTCGGCAGTTCGATCCCAAGTTTGGCAGCGTTATGGCGCTTGTAGTCCTTTAAGCTCAAGTAGTTATTTTCGCCAAATTACTAATCTTGCAGGACAACTTAAATTGCCTAACGAGCTGAACACCGGCAACAGCTACACCGTTCCTAAATCGCGATTCATCAGCCAAATGACGCGGCTAAATAGTGGCATGACGCCGGCAAGCCTTGATTTGATTTGTACTAAAGGCAGTCGCCGCCAAGCTATTTTATCTGAAATCCATGTTTGTTATGAGGGCAGCCAGTTTGGTCGCTGCAATAACATCATCGACAATTGTGGCAAAAACTTTATCATTTCAGGAAGCAGTAGTTAGTAAAGTGAATATAATTGTCTCATTAATAAATAAAAATAAGCTTATTTCGTAAATTTTTCAGTTATTAAATTTAGCCAAGCAAATTTTTGTCGGTATAAAATGTAACAATATCGCAAGGCGATGGTCGGTATTTGTCCCTAGACGGTTAATCTTGCAAGATGCTAAACTAGCCTGCGCTTTGATAAAAAAGTTAGGATGTTAAATCACGATCCGGTCTTGCCTTTTGAGTCAATGTCATGCCTTTTTCTGCTTGGTGGCGATGAAAGCGTCAGTGAGCCAAAACGATAATGATCAATTATCCAATTATTATGAGGGATTACGCTATGAAACAGCCTTTACGTGTTGCCGTGACTGGTGCTGCTGGTAATATCAGCTATGCCATGCTATTTCGTATTGCATCAGGTGAGATGTTAGGAAAAGATCAGCCCGTTATTTTGCAATTGCTCGAAATCACGCCAGCACTGGACGCCCTAAAAGGGGTCGTCATGGAGCTTGAAGATTGTGCTTTCCCACTACTTGCTGACATTGTTCAAACTGACGACGCCAATGTTGCCTTTAAAGATGTTGATTACGCCTTATTGGTTGGTGCCCGTCCTCGTGGTCCTGGCATGGAGCGCAAAGACTTACTTGAAGCTAACGCCGCAATTTTCTCAGCGCAAGGCAAAGCGTTAAATGACGTTGCAAGCCGTGATGTCAAAGTTTTAGTTGTGGGCAACCCTGCCAACACCAACGCGCTGATTGCTCAGCGTAACGCGCCGGATCTTGACCCACGCAACTTTACCGCCATGACCCGCCTTGATCATAACCGTGCGATGGCGCAACTTGCTGAAAAAACTGACAGCACCGTTAATGATGTAAAAAAAGTCATCATTTGGGGCAACCACTCGTCAACCCAATATCCTGACTTGACCGCTTGCACCGTAAATGGCAAGCCTGCGCTTGATTTGATCGATCGCGATTGGTATGAAAACACCTATATCCCAGACGTTCAACAGCGCGGCGCGGCGATCATCAAAGCTCGCGGTGCCTCTTCTGCGGCGTCTGCTGCCAATGCTGCCATCGCTCACATGCGTTCATGGGCGCTTGGTACAGATGACAACGATTGGGTTTCAATGGGCGTTTATTCAAACGGTGAATACGGCATTGCTAAAGGCTTGATTTACTCATTCCCTTGTACTTGTAGCAATGGCGATTGGTCAATCGTTGAAGGCGTTGATGTGTCCTCAAGCTTCTCAAAAGACAAAATGGGCGCAACCGAGCAAGAGCTTAGCGAAGAGCGCGACGCGGTATCGCATTTGCTACCATAAGCTATTTTTTTTAAATGGTAAAAATTGTAATGTTAAAAAAGCCTTCTATTTTGAGGGCTTTTTTATGGAAAAAGCTTTTTGTTAACACAATTGGTAACTTTCCTCACAAATCCTGCCACCGAGTTTGCTACAATCAACAAAGCAATAATTTTTACTACTGCTTTTACTACGACAACCGAGCCAACAATAAAGAATAAAATGATAGGAGCCGTGCTATGTTAGGTGAACCAAATTATACCATCAATGATTTGTTTGCGCAGTTAGGTCTTGAGAGCTCAGATGAAGCGATTGACGCGTTTATCGAAAAAAATAAGCTGTCAAAAGATGAAAAGCTGATTGAGGCGAGCATTTGGGATGAAAAACAATGCATGTTTTTACAAGAAGAATGGAAAAAAGATGCGGCTTGGGCAATCGTTATTGACGAACTCAATGTCCGGATGCACCCTGCGGCTTAAATTTATAAAGTAAATAAAAAAGCGCCTTTGGTGATAAATAAACCAAGGGCGCTTTTTTATTTACTTTTTGCAAAGCTTAACTTTGATCGCGCCGCCAAGCCAATAAGTCTTGAACGTCTTGCTGAATGCCAGCTTTGAGCGCCGCCAAATTTTCATAATAGCGCTCACCATGTAAAAAGTGCAAAAAGCGAACGTTAAGGCGCAAGCCATACAAGTCGCCGCTAAATTTTGGAAAAAACACCTCAAGCCGCCACTCGTGTGGTTTATCAACGGAAGGTCGTTTGCCAATATTTGCCGTTCCAAACAGGCTATGAGCTCGCAGACCTTGAATTCCCGTTTGACCGTCTTTTGCCAGATTGGTTAAGCCATCGGTAATCACCTTGCCATCCTCATCCAAACGCACAACATCAACCGCAAAAATGCCATGAAGCGCAGGCGTTAAGCGGTCAAGCGAAATGTTTGCCGTTGGAAAATCAAGCGTTCGCCCGATTTTATCGCCATCTTGAACCACGCCGCTGATGCTGTAATCCCGACCCAATAAGTGATTGGCGCGCTCGATATCTCCTGACAATAGCAGTTCGCGGATTCGGGTGGAGCTGATTCGCAAGTTGGCTTTGGATTGGTCGGTGATGGTCGCAAGATTGGTCACAGGCAAGCCATAATCGCGCAAAAACTGGCTGTCGCCAATGCGGTCTTGACCAAAGCGAAAATCGTCACCCAATACAAGCGCTTTAACGTTTAAGGTTTTGACCAAAATATCGGTAAAAGCTTTGGCAGATAGGCTACGAAACTTGCCATCAAAGCTTGCCACAATCAGCGTATCAATACCCATTTGGCTTAATATCGCTTGTTTTTCAGCAAAATTGGTCAAGCGGGCAGGGGCATTGTTTGGATCAAAAAACTCGCGCGGCTGCGGCTCGAAAATCATCACCGCCGATTGCAGCCGCTCAGCTTGGGCGTTTTCGCGAACCGCTTTGAGCATCGCTTGATGCCCTAAATGAACGCCATCAAAGTTGCCAATGGTCAACACACAAGGCGCAAGCGCTTTTACGCTTTGGGTTGGGTCAAGTAAGTGCTCAAGAAAATAGGTATTCATAAATGGGCAGCTTTGGTCATCGCAAAAAGTCATAGAAGCAGGCGTTTGGCAAAAAATAACCTGCCCAAACAAAATCTTGGCATATTATAAAGTAAAATGATCACTTGGGCATCTTTATCGGAAGTTTGCTAAGAGCAAGTCATCGAAGTTTTTTTATCGTATCAAAGGGTGGGGCAAAGGTATGGCAATTTGCGAACAAGGCAAAGCATTAACAGCGACGAAATTAAGCGACGGGTTTTTAGTAAGAGTGGCAAATCCTGAAGATTTACCAGATATTTTAGCGATTTTTAACCAAAGTATTGGCGGAAAGCAAGCCACGGCGCATTTGGCGCTTGTCGATGTGGCGGAGCGCCAAGCTTGGTTTGATGAGCATCTACAAAATCCAAAGCGCCCAATTGTGGTCGTGACCCAAACATCAAGCGCTCAAATTATAGCTTGGGGCAGCTTTAGCGATCTATACGCAAGACCTGCCTATCATATCAGCAGCGAAATCAGCATTTATTTACATCAAGACTATCAAAATCAAGGCTTAGGTCGAAAGCTTTTAGCTTGGATGATAGATACTGCGCCAAGTCTTGGCATTAACAATGTCATCGCGCTGATTTTTGGGCACAACGCGCCAAGCTTGGCGTTATTTAACAAGTTTGGCTTTAGCCAATGGGGCTATTTGCCCAAAGTTTGTGATATGGACGGCTTTTTGGCGGATGTGGTTATCCTCGGCTTGACGCTTGACATCAATGATGAACAATAAGGATTAAGCATTTATCCTAAGATTTTCCATTTGCCATTGATTTTTTCCAAATCATAGCTGAGCGGGGCAGGATCGCCTTGATCCGTGAGCATCAGCTCGCCTGTGACGGTGGCTTTGGTTTTATCCGCGTTATATTTGGTATCAGTAATGGTCACGCTTTGGACGGTTTGTTTAAAGGCGTATTGAGTGTTTTTTAGCTCTTGGGTAAAATTTGGCATATTGACCTGATAATAGATCGCGGCTTTTTCTGCATCGCCATAATATAAGGTGTCCAGCGCTCGCTTTACGGTGTCCTCTGGCGTCCCTGCAGTCGTAGGGTTGGTCAACAGACTGGGCTGCTTGACGGCGGCGGCGACGGGATTGATGTCTTTACTGACCACCTCGGCATCCCCTGTGACGATTTGACTTTTTGGGGTGATGATGGGCGGCGCGGCTACAGTGGACTGATTGATCCGCATGTCGCTCTCTTCGTCAGCAGTCGTTGCCGTTGGCTTTTTTTGGATTGGACTTTCACCTAAGCCCTTATCACTATCAATAGGGCTTGGGTGCTCGTCATTTGCAGCGGTTGCAGTAGTTTCAGGTGGATTGTCTTTTGGGGAACAAGCGCTTACCAAAAGTGCGGCGCTTAGCAAGCTCAATACAAGCGATTGATGAACAGCAGAGTTTTTTAATGAACTCATGATGACGTTACCTTTATACTTTGAAATTTGGGACAATGTTTTTTGAGACAATGTTTAGCGCTAATTTATCCTGAAACACCTTGAAGATAAATATAAAAATTGTCCCAAATCGCCCAAAGCTGTTGGGGTTCGGTAACCTTTTAGCCGTGTTTTAGTTGCCGTGGTCGAAATCCGGTAGCGATTAATACGACGCCATAAGTGACCGCTCCGGCAGCACAAAGCAGCGCCAAAACAAGAATGCGTTGCCACTGTGAGGCATCGGTTGGAAAATATGGAATGAGCAAATAAAGCGTCGCAAGCATGGCAAAAGTGGCAATAAAAAACTGTGAAAACAGCTTTTTCCAGTGCGAACCAAAGCGAAAAATCCCGCGCTCATGTAAGCAGTAATACAAAAGCCCTGCGTTCACAAACGACGCTCCGGTGGTCGCAAGTGCCAAGCCGCCATGAAGTGGCTTGCCCAATAAGTAAAAAATACCAATAAAAATCACGCTAAAGATCATATTGGCAATGACAGAAATGATGCCGATCTTAACCGGCGTTCGGGTATCTTGACGGGCAAAAAAGGCGGGGGCAAAAATTTTAATGAGCATAAAGCCCAAAATGCCGCCGGACATGCTTTGCAGCGCAAGGGCGCTCATTTGCGCGTCGCGAAGGCTAAACTCACCACGTAAAAACAGCGCTTGCATGAGCACATCAGACAGCATGAATAGCGCCGCGGCAGCAGGAAGCCCAACCAAAATAATCAAACGCGCTGCCCAATCGATGGTTTTTTTAAAGCTGACATCATCTTTTTGCGCTTCACTTTTGGACAAGCTTGGCAAAATTACCGTTCCGATTGCCACCCCAATTAGCCCAAGCGGCAGCTCGCTCATGCGCTCAGCGGCATAAAGCCAAGAAACTGATCCGCCAATCATAAGAGAGGCAAAAACGGTATTGAGCAGCAAGTTAATCTGCGTGACCGACACCCCAAAAATGGCAGGAAGCATCAATTTTAAAATGCGCCGAACACCTTCATGAGCAAAGTCAATTTTGGGCGCAACCAAGAGCTTTTGTTGCCAAAGCTGCGGTAATTGAATAAGCAGTTGCAACAAGCCTGAAATTGCCACCGCGTAGCCAAGCGCCATAATGGGCGTGTCAAACATCGGCGCAAATATCAGCGCCCCACCAATCATACATAAATTGAGCAGCACCGGCGCAAAGGCAGGAGCAGCAAAATAGTTGTAACTTTGCAAAATGCCGCTGGCAAACGCGGTCATCGAAATGAACAGCAAATAAGGAAAGGTGAGGCGAAGCAGCTCAGTTGCTATGTTAAATTTGTCCGGTTGGTCGGCAAATCCAGGAGCAAATAAGGTGATGACCCACGGCGCAAGCAAGATGACCACCACGGTGAGCATCGATAAAATCAGCATGAGCGCGCCGGAGGTTCGGCTAACTAAGATTTGAACTTCACGAAGGCTATATTTTTCTTTGTATTCCGACAACACCGGAACAAAGGCTTGGCTAAACGCGCCTTCAGCAAACAGCCTGCGCAAAAAGTTTGGGATTTTAAAGGCAACCAAAAACGCATCCATGAGACCGCCTGCGCCAAAGACGCTGAGCAGCACCACATCGCGAACCAATCCCAAAATCCGCGACAACATGGTCATGCTGCTGACAATCATGGTGGAGCGAAATAACCGACTTTTTGCCATAACAATTTGCAACTTTATCGTCAAAAAACGCGAGCGATTATAGCACTTTCAGCGCCGCCGTAAATGAATTGCTTGCGGATTTTATAGGGATAACCTTAAAAATTTGGGGGCGATTTTTGAGGTTATGCTATTTAAAAAGTGCTAAAAGACAGTCAATCAGCGTTGATATGTTGGGCAACCATTCCGCGCAATTTTTGCCAGTCAAAATACTCGCCAGGGTCAGTTTTGCGGATCGGCGCAATATCGCTATGCCCCGTCAAATGCCGCCGCGTTTTGGGATATGCCTCATAAATTGCAGCAATCACACTTGCCAACACTTCATATTGAATATCGGTGAACGGCATAAAATCTGAGCCTTCAAGCTCAATACCGATGCTAAAATCATTGCACTCGGCGCGCCCCAAATAGCTAGATCGCCCCGCGTGCCAAGCTCGGTCGTTAAAATTAACAAACTGGGTCAGTTGACCGTCGCGCTCAATAAATAAGTGCGCGGAAACTTCAGCGCCTTTAATCGTTAAAAAATACGGATGGGCGTTCCAATCAAGCTGATTTAAAAATAGGGCTTTAACGTAATGCAAGCCGTTTTTGACCACCGCACCAAACTCATCCGGCGGCAAGCTGATATTGTGAATCACAATCGCCTGAATATCGCTGTTTTTTGGTCGCTCGTTAAAGTTGGGCGAGGCAAGCCATTCAGCCGAATCAAGCTTGCCATCATAAATCTTAGGAATCGCAGTTTGGGTTGACATCGTCGGCGGTACTCTTGATCAGTCACATTTTTAACATTCTGAAAGGCGAGGATTGATGCTAAGATAGGACGTTAGTTTTAGGTTATTTTATCGCTAATTTTGGCAAATTGCACGAGCGCAAACGTATGAGATGTCACGCCTTGATTATGAACGCTATTCACCAGCCGCTATCGCCGTTAACTGCGGCCGTTGGGATTTTGATGGTCGCGCAATCGGCGCAAGCGTTTTTACCGACGCCATTAAACATTGTTAGTGAAGGTGTGTTAGCCCCGACGCTTAGCGATGAGTCAACGCAGCAAATTATGGTGGCAGACAACACCAATCGCGCAAAAATGACGGCTAATTTAGCAGCACCTAAAATTACCGAAAGCAAAACGCCGCCCAGCGCTCAAAACTTAAACAACGCAACCGAGCAATTATCACGTTGGCAAAATCAGGCTGACAGCAAAAATTTAGCTCAGCATACGACGTGGCGGCGGCTGCTTTATTTTGTGGATGATAAAAAAAGCTTGCTTGGTAAAAGTAAAAAAAATAACCAAAGCTTGGTGGATAATGCTGAGTTTTTTTTAAGCCCCAACGGCAGAACCGATTCCAAAGCCGAACTTGATGCCATGCTCAAAGCGTTAGCGGCGGAAATGGCAACTCCAGCTGCCAAAAACGACTCGGTCATTTGCCGATTTCCGGCGCGCGCTAATTGGCTGGCGGGCGAACTTGGGATAGATTTAAACCGTATAAATGCCGATTGCCCAAAGCTTGAGGATTGGATGACGACCCTTGCGCCGAACCAATTATCCGTGATGTTTGCTCAAGAATACTTGGACAATCCGTTATCCGCCTTTGCTCACACGCTATTGCGAATCGATTCAAAAGCCAGTGCCAACGATTTTTCTAAAATCAATCATGCTTATGCGCTCAATGACACGGTTAATGGTAATGATAGCGATCAGTTCGTGATTTATGCGCTTAAATCGGTCAGCGGTCGCTACAATAATATTATCGAGATTGATCCTTATCCCTCAAGGTTAGCAAAATATCTGCAAGAAGACGAGCGCGACACGTGGACATATCATCTTATGCTTACCCCAAGCGAGGTCCAGCAAATCATGGCTCACGTTTGGGAAACCAAAGATTTAGGATTGCCGTATTATTTCACCACGGACAATTGCGCCTCTGAAATCTTGCGATTGATTGACGTCGTTCGTCCTGATCAGCATTTATTAAGCCAATTATCCTTTGCGGTGATTCCCTCAGACGTGATCCAATTATTAAATAAAGAAAACTTGATTGAAAAAGGTCGCTTTACGCCCTCGGACAGCAGCTTACGGCAAGCGCAGCTAAATAAAGCTCAAGCGTTAAACTTGCCAAAAGCCAAGCTTGATGGCATCAAGTCACACAAAGACAATCCAATCTCGAGCATCAGCCCAGACGGTCAAACATTGTTACCAACCACCATTTCTGCTGCCAATAATAATCCGCTTGACCGGCATTTTTTGCAATCGATGCAGCTTGGCATTGGTCAGCGCGGCGGCAATAGCTACGCGGATATTGGTGTTCAAGCCGGCTATCATGACATGCTTGATAATCCCGCAGGATTTCCGCAATTTTTTAACTTAACTGGACTTGCCGCCACTTTGCGCGTCAATGATACTGACAACGAAAAACTATCCCCAAATCGCGTCACGTTGCAAAATTTCACCTTAATCAAAGGTCGCTCATTTAATCCCGTCAATGCCGCTAAAAAAGGCGCAACTTGGGGCGCCGCGATTGAAGCCACTCGCGTTAACGATGGCTCGCAAAACGAGGCGCTGCAAAACAGTGATAAAGACCATTTGGTGGGCAACACTTCGTTTGAATATGGCTGGTCGTGGGCGTTTGGCGCGCCAAAACTTGGCACGGGGCATATGCCGCCGCAGCTTTGTTTTGCGATGGCAAATGGGACAGCTCAGGCAGGTCGCGGCATCAGCAAAGGCTACCGCGTGGGCGCAGGAATTGATACCGGCTGCTATTATCAAATTAATGAGCGCTTGCGCGCCGCCGCAGGGCTACAACTGCCGTATTGGTATCATGGTGACAGCTCAGATGACAGTATAACATCGCATTATTGGCAGCCAATCAGCAGTTTAGGACTGCAATACGATATCGATAAAAACCAAGCGCTTAGGATTGAGGCGAGCTATGAATGGCGCGACCGGATTGAATCACAAGATGATATTAAATTGTCGTATAAACGCTATTTTTAATTAAATTTAAAGTTGAACGTTATCATAAGAATAAGATAAGGGATAACTTATGGTTGTGCAAAATCAAAACCAGCATCAAAATCAAAAGTACCTGATTATCGGTCAAGGCGCGATTGGCTTGCCAGTGACCAATACCCTTGCCGATCAAGGCTTTGATGTGACAGGGCTTGCAAGGCACAAGCGTGATCATTATGATTTGGCAACAAACGCTCAGTTTTTACAATGTGATGCGCTTGCTTTAACCGCTGAGCAGTTAAAAAATTTTAGTAGAATTGCGATTATTGTCACCCCTGATGACTATTCAAAAGTGGGCTATGAAAACAGCTATTTAAAAATTTGTCAGCATTTAGCAAGCTTGAGTGATGAGTTACCAAACCTTGAGCGTATCCTTTTTATTTCCTCAACGGGAATTTACGGTCAAGACAATGGCGATTGGATTGATGACACCGTTGTGCCTTCATCGCTTGATGACAATTCAACCTCAAATTTTATTTTAAAGGCTGAGCAAGCGCTGCAAAATGGCTTTCACGATAAAACCATTATCATCCGCCCAAGTGGCATTTATGGTCGCAATCGCCTCATGCGCGTTCGCCAAGCTCAAAAAGATGAGAAAGAGCCGATAGCGCGCAAGCATTGGACAAACCGGATTATGGACAGCGATTTGGTGACGATTATTGCCAACGTATTAACGACAGCTGCGCCAAAGCCGTTATATCTTGCGACCGATTATTTGCCAGTGACGAGCTTTGAATTAACGACTTGGCTCAGCGATCAGCTTGGCAGCACAAATCCTGTCATTGATGACCGCAAAACGGCAGTAACGGGCAAGCGGCTTCACAGCAATATCCCATGCGATTGGCTTACTTTTCCCGATTGGCAAGCAGGCTACCGCGATATTTTGCAGCACAGCGATTTTGAAATTAAATAACCCCAGTAACGGAAACGACTTTGGCAATGACTTGGAAAAATGGTGACAATGAGGCGCAAACTTTAGCCAAACAAAAACAGGCTTTGGAAAGTTCTACTCAATCTAAACTCAATCGGGCGAGTCGAAAGGTTCGTCATCCCAATTTTGACCCAAATCAAGCGCTTATCGATCCGGCAAGACCGCTGACCGATATTCCGGAGCCTGCGCCAAATGCTCAAGGAATGGCGACCGCGTATTTTGGCGAGGGTTATTATGAATTGATCCCCAAATCGCCGTTAGATGGCGAGACTGAGCTGTCAAAATGGCAGCTGATTGCCTCGACAGGTTTGCAAGAGCATTTAGAGTTGTTGTCAGCGGCGCAGTTAGTAGCACTTCCTGCTGATTTTGAGCAGCCGATCAGCTCGCCGCCACTGATTGCTGATTTTGATCCAAGCGTTTTGCTTGATTTGGCAGATATTGACCGCGTGTTACAGCAGTTCCCAATGCTTACCCGCTTTGGGATAAGTGTTGATTCAAGCAAAGTGCTTAAAGCGCCGCCACTGTCAACCTCGCTTCGCGCTTTGATTAAGCGCTTTGACCAAGATGCGTTATTAAATAGCGACTTTTTGGACGATTGGCAAGTGATTTTGCAGCCAGAACTCCTTGAAGCGGTCGCTCCTGATTCTGCAATAGGCAAAGCTCAGGACAGTTTGGCGCTAGATATTTTGCCCTGTAGTGTTGCCATGCATATTTTAAAATCGTGTAGCAAGCGAAAATCCATCAATCGCAGCTTAAATAGCGATCAGATTTGTCATTTTGCGCGCAGTTTTGTGCTGAGCCAAGCGGTTAAATTTCCGGCGCGGCGCGATTATTTCCGCCAAATTCGTCTGTTTTCTGGTCATATTATTGTCGCTGCCTTCCTGCTTGGTTTTGAGATGGAGGTTAGCCGCGATGGCACTTGTTATTTTAATATGTCATCGCGATCAAGCTTATTTTCAAGGTATGTTAATTTGAGCGAAATTGCCATCAACGGTTGGTCAATGTAAGCAATAATGCGTACAATAAAGCACTTTTTTTGTCTATTCGTTTTTGTCTATAGAGGTCGTTATGTCGTCGCAGTCGTTTTCATCGCATGAGTTTATCCAGTTGGCGCTTGACAATCAGGTGCTTAAATTTGGCGAGTTTGTCTTAAAATCAGGTCGCATTAGCCCATATTTTTTTAATGCAGGACTTTTGGCGACAGGCGAGATGCTGTCGCTGTTAGCAAATGGTTACGCCAAAGCCCTTGCCGATGAAATGCAAAAAACGGGAAATCGCGATTTGGTGATTTTTGGTGCCGCTTACAAAGGCATTCCGTTTGTGGCAGCAACGGCGCAAGCGCTTTGGCGCAATCACGGCATCAACGCGCATTGGGGCTACAACCGAAAAGAAGCCAAAACCCATGGCGAGGGCGGAAGTCTGGTTGGCGCGGATGTGGCGGGCAAATGCGTTTGGATTTTGGATGATGTGATCACTGCTGGCACAGCAATGCGTGAGGTGGTGGACATTTTAACTAAAGCGGGCGCGACCGTCGGCGGCATTATTGTGGCGCTGGATCGAAAAGAAAAAGGTCAAGGTGCGCGCTCAGCGATTCAAGAGCTTGCCGAAAATTTAGCCGTTCCTGTTCGCGCTTTGGTGAGCATGGATGACTTGATCAGCTATTTATCTGACCCAAATCGCGCTTATCAAAACCCAACCCAACTTGCAAAAATGCAGCATTACCGCGAGCAATACGGCGTATAATGGCGAGTTAGTACTTTAAAATTTAAAAATAGAAATTAAAAATAACAAGTTAAGTGAGCTTATCATGAAGCAATCGGACTTAAACATTTTGGTGGTGATGGACCCCATCGAGCGCATCAATTATTACAAAGACACCAGTCTGGCGATGATGTGGTCGGCACAAAATCGCGGTCACAAACTGTTTTATTGCCAAATTCATGATTTGTGGCTCAATCGCGGTCAACTTATGGTGGATAGCCAATCGGTTGTTTGTGCGCAAAATCCTGCTGATTTTTACCAGTTGGGCGATAAAGACACCAAGGCTGTGACTGAGTTTGATGTGATTTTAATGCGTAAAGACCCGCCGTTTGACTTGCGCTTTTTGCATGCCACTTATTTGCTCGATCATGCCAAAGCCGCTGGCGTGTTGGTGGTCAATGACCCAACCGCGATTCGTGATTGTAACGAAAAGCTGTTTGCCACGTGGTTTAGCCCGTTTATGAGCCCAACTATTGTGACGAGCAAACAGTCGCACATCCGCGAATTTATCCGCGATCAGCAAGACGTGATTGTCAAGCCGCTTGATGGTATGGGCGGGATGGGCGTGTTTCGATTGACCGCCGATAGTCCTAATATTGGTGCGACCCTTGAGATGCTCACCGAGCTTGAAACCATGCCAATTATGGCTCAGCGTTATTTGCCTGAGATTAGCGAAGGCGACAAGCGCGTGTTAATCGTTGATGGGGTCGTGGTTGATTACTGCTTAGCGCGGATTCCCGTTGGCGGCGAGACGCGTGGCAATCTGGCAGCGGGCGGTCGCGGCGTTGCCATGCCGCTTAGTGATGCTGAACGCGAAGTTGCGCAAGCGGTCGCGCCGATTGTCCGTGACAAAGGGCTGATGTTTGTTGGTTTAGATTTAATTGGTGGTCGCATCACCGAGATTAACGTGACCAGTCCCACTTGCGTCCGCGAAATTAACGACCAATGCGGAACAGACATTGCAACCGACTTTATTAAAGCCATCGAGGCGCGCTTTGAGAGCTAATTGATAAAAATACAGGCAATGGCAATCAAAATATCATGCAATTTGTTACCAAATGGCACAGTGCTTTTTTGTCATTGCTTTATACTATTCGGCTTTTACTCCCACCAAGGTTTGACCATTTATTTGAGTCAATCCTGACGCTAAAACTAGGGTTTTTTCCATGCAAGACCAAGACTCCCGCCAATTTCCAACCAAAGCGCCCAATATCTTAATGATGGCAGCCGGAACCGGCGGTCACGTGTTTCCGGCATTGGCAGTTGCCGAAGCGTTATCCCAGCGCGGCGCGACCATTCATTGGCTTGGCACGCAATCGGGAATGGAGTCGGACTTGGTCAAACCTACGGGCTACCCTTATCACGCGATTGCTATGCAAGGCTTGCGCGGAAAAGGGATTGGGCGATTATTTAAGCTGCCGATGACCCTGCTTGCCGCCGTACTTGCCAGCCGAAAAGTGATCAAGCAAAATGACATCGATTTGGTGGTCGGCTTTGGCGGTTATGTGACAGCGCCGGGTGGCATGGCAGCAAAAATGGCAGGAACGCCTTTGATCATTCACGAGCAAAACGCCATTGCCGGAATGAGCAATCGCTATTTAGCAAAAATGGCGGTCAACGTGTTGCAGGCGTTTGACGGCACCTTTGATAAAGGTCAAAGTGATAAAGTTCAAACGGTCGGCAATCCAGTTCGTAATGCCATCTCTGGCGTTAAAATGCCTGATGAGCGCTATGATAAAAATGACAACTCGCCGCTTAGACTGCTCGTTGTTGGTGGCTCGCTTGGCGCTCAAGTGTTGAATGAAACCGTACCAAAAGCGCTTGAACTGATTGCAAAGCCGCTGCAAGTTCGCCACCAATGTGGTCGCGGCAATGAAGAAAGCACTCAGTCAGCTTACGAGCAAAGCCAAATTGACCATCATAACATCACCGTTCAGCCGTTTATTGAGGATATGGCAGCGGCTTACAACTGGGCAGATGTGATTGTTTGCCGAGCAGGCGCGCTGACCGTGACCGAAATCCAAAATGTCGGTATTGCTGCGATTTTTGTGCCGCTACCGCATGCGGTTGATGACCACCAAACTGCAAATGCCAAAACGCTGACCGATAACGATGCGGCAATTTTAATACCGCAATCAGAGCTGACGCCTAAGCGCTTAAGTGACACGATACAGGCATTGGATCGACCATCTTGCTTAGCGATGGCAAAAAAAGCCAACGCGCTTGCCAATCGCGCCGCGACCGAAACGGTTGCCCAAATTATTTGGCAGCGATTGCTTTGATGGCTATGATTGCCATTTAAATAAATTGTAATATAAACCTTTGCTATCAGCACCATTGCGTCACGCTTTTAGCAACGTTTACTGATTTTTTGACCTAACTTTTATTTGCCCTAATTTAAAGAGACGCGTTATGCCAAGCACCGCTTTTGCCAATAGCCCTTGCGCTCGATCTGATCGCCCTGATCAAGATTCCCCCAAACGTTTGATTGAGATTCCTGAGATGCGCCGGATTCAGCGACTGCATTTTGTAGGAATTGGCGGCTCAGGGATGTGCGGCATTGCCGAGGTCATGAGCAATCAAGGCTATCAAGTTAGCGGCTCGGATATCGTGGACAGTCCCGTTACCAAGCGCCTTCGCGAGATTGGCATTGAAATTTTTATCGGTCACGACTCCAAAAATATTGCCGATGCTGATGTGGTCGTGGTGTCCTCCGCCATTGATCGCAGCAACCCTGAGATTAAAGCGGCGCTAAAAGCCCGACTTCCGGTCGTCCGCCGAGCTGATATGCTAGGCGAGCTTATGCGCTATCGTCATGGCATTGCAGTGGCTGGCGCTCATGGTAAAACGACAACGACCAGTTTGCTCACCACCATGCTGGCTGAAGGCGGTCTTGATCCCACTTATGTGATCGGCGGCAAATTAAACGCTTCCGGCAAAAATGCGGCGCTTGGCAGCAGCCGTTATTTGGTGGCTGAAGCGGATGAGTCAGACGCGTCATTTTTATCCTTGCATCCGATGGCAGCGATCGTCACCAACATCGATCAAGACCATATGGAAACCTATGAAAACAGCTTTGATAAATTAAAAGCCGCTTACATTCAGTTTTTACAAAACATGCCGTTTTATGGTTTGGCAGTGGTTTGCGGTGATGACCGTGAGCTTTATGCGATGATTGATGACATTTCGCGCCCCGTGTTGACCTTTGGTCTTGAGTCTTACAATGACGTTCAAGCCATTGATGTGGTAAGCGACGGCACAAAAACGCATTTTACCGTACTTCGCCGTGATTTTGAGCCGCTACAATTGACCTTAAATATTCCTGGATTGCATAACGTTTACAACGCGTTAGCCGCGATCACTATGGCAACGGATGAAGGTGTTGATGATGAAGCCATTAAGCGCACGCTACAAAAGTTTGCTGGGGTTGGTCGCCGCTTTGAGCAGCATGGGGCAGTGGAACTTGAAGAAGGCGACGTGCTTTTAATCGATGATTATGGTCATCACCCAACCGAGGTAGAGGCAACCATTAAAGCGGCGCGCCAAAGCTTCCCAGATCGCCGATTGGTTATGCTGTTTCAGCCGCATCGCTACAGCCGGACGCGCGACTGCTTTGATGACTTTGTTGAGGTATTATCCGAAGTTGATGAGCTGTTGCTTCTTGACGTTTATCCGGCAGGAGAGGACTTAATTGTTGGTGCAGATTCTAAAGCACTGGCAAAAAGTATCCGTCATCGCGGCAAAGTTGAGCCGACCATCATTGATAAAGACAATCTTGCTGAGGTCATGAAACGCATGCTGCAGCCCAACGATTTGCTCATCACCCAAGGCGCAGGAAACGTCGGTCAAATCGCCATTGATTTGGCTGCCAATCAGCTGTACCTTAACGATCCCATTATTTAACAGTTAGGATAAGCCATGACCGAGTGTAATCAAAAATTTCGTCAATCAGAACCTGCCTCCTATCCTAAAATTAAGCAAAGTCACGTTACCGATGCTCGCTCTTTTGGGCGGGTGGCGGTGGTTTACGGGGGCAATAGCAACGAGCGCAGCATTTCACTAAATAGTGGCGCAGCCGTGCTAGAAGCCCTTAAAAATCAAGGCGTTGATGCGACCCATTTTGACCCCAAGTTTCAAGACATCAGCGAACTAAAGCAGTTTGATCGCGTTTTTAACGTGTTGCATGGTCGCGGCGGTGAAGATGGGGTATTGCAAGGCTTACTTGAATGGCTTGAAATTCCGCAAACGGGATCTGGCGTGTTAGCTTCAGCATTGGGAATGGATAAAGTCCGCACCAAGCAGCTTTGGCAGGGCTGCGGATTATCAACGGCGCCGTTTTCATTATTGACAGCGGATACCGATTGGCAGCAAGTGGTTAATATGTTGGGATTACCATTGATTGTTAAGCCGGTTCATGAAGGCTCAAGCATTGGCATGACCAAAGTGAATCATTTGGACGAATTGCCTAAAGCTTTTGCGACGGCTGCTGATTGCGGCGATGCGGTGATGGCGGAGCGCTGGATTACCGGTCGCGAGTTCACCATTGTCATTATCGACGATGAAGCTTATCCGGTCATTCGCTTAGAGCCTGCCGACATCACTAACTTTTATGATTTTGAAGCGAAATATAATCGCAATGATACGGGCTACTTTATCCCTTGCGGCTTAAGCGCTGATGATGAGCGTCATTTGCAGGAGCTGAGTCTTGCCGCGTTTCGCGCTGTTGATGCCAAAGGTTGGGGTCGAATTGATGCCATGCAAGACGACAAAGGCAACTTTTGGCTACTTGAAATCAATACCGTTCCGGGAATGACCAGTCACAGTTTGGTTCCTATGGCAGCAAAAGCTCGCGGGATGAATTTTGAGCAACTATGCTGGCATATTTTGGCGCAAACCGTTAGCGTTTAAATTGCGGGTGGTGCTGGCAATTTAGCCCTAAATCATGGATAATAATCAAAAAATTAGGCGATATTGAGATTCAGTTCGCCTAATTTGTTGTTTGTAATCTTATGTAAATAGCGATTGATCACTTCGCATTATGCTATTGTTTAGAACAAAAATACGTTAATATTGTAAAGATATTTTTAGTAACGTAAAATTGCATCGTTAATTTAAAGGCTAGGCTCAATTAAAAGCATAGTAGCAGTATTTTTTGCCAAATATTGTAAATAATTGGTAATGATTACCGCGCATTTTGTGACTTTAATTTAGAAACTTTAACTTAAAAACTTTGACTTAAAACAACGGGCTTAAAAATAGGAAACTATAGCGTCATGGCGTCATCGGTCAACAAGACTCCTGAAATGATGAGCAATAAGCTGGCTCAGGTCAAACAGCGGCTGGCTGACGTTCAGGTAACGACCTATTATATCCTAGCCGTCGGCGTTGTTTTATTGCTGCTGCTTTTAGCAATGGCAGCAAAGGCGCTGCAAGATGCGCCAGCCGCTCATATTGAGGTGAGTCCCGACCATTTAAGCAACGCTCAGTTTCATGTATTAAAGCAAGCGATGGCAATGCCGCCTACGGGCAACTTTTTTACCACGGATTTACAAGAGCTTCGCGATTTGGCATTGTCTCAGCCTTGGGTTGATCAAGTGAGCATTTCGCGCGATTGGCAGCGCGGCATTGTGGTCAGCGCTTTGCCTAAGCAGGCGGTTGCAAATTTTGGCACTGAGCGTTTGATCGATGCCAAAGGTTCGGTATTTGTTCCGGTAGAAAGTACGGATTTGATGCGCACCCAATTTGCCACACTACAAGGTGATCAATCACAATCTCGCGTGATTATGCAGCAAATGCAGCAAATTAACGAGTGGTTTTCACCGCTGAACATGAAAGTTGAAGACATTATTTTAACGCCCAGAATGACGTGGCTGGTACGCTTTGACAATGGTATTCGAGTAATTGTGGACAATGAAAATACCGCCCAAAAGCTGCTAAGCTTAAGTCAGCTGCTAAACAATCAGTTGGCAACAAAGCTTGATGAGATCCAATCGGTTGATTTGCGGTATAGAAATGGCTTTACGGTTGCTTGGCGCTCCATTGACAGCTCGCCAAAACCTAAACCTTCTAATGATAAAGATGACGTTGCTATTAAATTTGAAGGTAAAACGGATCAAACGATTGCTTAGTTTGCGGTCGGCATTAAGCGCTAATGACGATTAAAAACTATAGTGGTAATGGCGATTAATGAGTTAAAAATTTTTACAGAATTTCAGCTTTACAGAATTTCAATGACATCGAATAAAAATGTTGCGATGTTTTTTATGAGTGACTTGAAGATGCTGGCATCTTCTATTAAAGCAGTTTATTAAACACGATGAAAAATACTGAAACCCTTGTTGTTGTCCATTTAAGTGCCACCGCCGTTTATGTGGTGATCGGCAATGTGGTGTCGGTCAAAGACATCCAGATCTTGGGGATAGGTCAGGTAAAAAACAGTGACTTTTATCAAGGTCAGATCAAGCACCGCGAGCGCTTAAAAAGTGCCATTAAAAAAGCGATTCAAGAAGCTGAAGATCGCGCCAATTGCCGTGTCCATAGCGTTTGGTTGACGCTCTCTACCCCTGAATTGTTAAGTAGAAATAGCATGGGTGAGGTACAAACGGCGACCGGCGAAGTCCAAATTCAAGATATGGTGAACGCTTTAACGCGCGCTAAAGCCAACGACTTGCCATCGAACTATTACTTGATGCACTGCTGTCAGCAAGGCATTTATATCGACGATCAAGAAGCGATGGTTGATGATGCCATTGAGATGATCGCTCGCGATATTTGCGTGATGTATCATATGATGATGATGCCTGTAGCAAGTCGCCAAAACATCCAAAGACTGCTGCAAAGTTGCGACGTTGGTGTCGATCATGTTGTTTTTGATGCGGTGACCAGTGCGGAATATTGTTTGAGCATGGATGAGCGGCAGCAAGGCGTTTGTTTGATTGACATTGGTGCCAGTACCAGCAGCATTTGTGTTTATAAAGAAAATAAGCTCATTTTCACTCATTGCCTTGCAAGTGGCAGCCATGAGGTGACAATGGACATCTCTGCTGAGCTGAATATCTCTATGATTGAAGCTGAAGAGCTGAAAAAAGACTTTGGCACCGTGGATGTCAGTAGCGTTGACCCAAGCGCCTTTTTTTCTTATCAGCGCTATGGCAGCAGCGAGATGCTCAATGTAAGTAACTATAAGCTTGCCCAAATTATTGAAGCGCGATACATCACCATTTTGGATGAGATTGCTGAGCGCTTACAACAAGAAGGGCTGTTTGATTTTATTGATCGCGGCATTGTGTTCACCGGTGGTGGAAGCGCCATGCGCGGTATGGTCGCGTTTTCTAAAAAGCGTTTAAGAACGCCGGTCACCATGGCAAAACCGCATCCTGCGATCAAAGCTTATAAGTATAACGATCATGAGCTTGAAAGCTATATCACCTCGCAACTGACCAATCGCGCTTATCAAACCGCTTTTGGCACCTTGCTATATAGTCAAAGCGATCAGTTTCGCCATAGTGAGCAAAGTGAGCCTGAAGCGATTGGCAAGCCTGAGGGGTTATTTTCAGGGCTAAAACGTGGTTTTGGTAGCATGTTTAAAAAAATACTGTAGTAGGCTGCTTTATCATAGCCCATATTTTTACAAAAAACTTTTATGTTAAAATAACGGGTGATCCATACAGCGCTAATAATTAGGTTTTTGCGCTGAACCCACTTATTATTTATCAGACCATTTTAAAAGGACGTCGATAGCACTTAAGCCATGTTGATGCTTATGTTGTCTACAACTGGAGAATTTTTTCTATGTCAAAATATACCATGCCAGATGTCAATCAGCCAGTGAGCAACGGTCAGGCACGCTTTATTGTGTTCGGCGTGGGCGGCGGTGGCGGCAACGCCGTTGAGCATATGGTTCAGCAAGGCATCAAAGGAGTAACCTTTGTTTGTGCCAACACCGATAAGCAAGCGCTGGATCGTTTGACCACACCGCATAAATTGCAATTGGGCGCTAAAAGTAACCGCGGTCTTGGTGCTGGGGCGAATCCTGAAGTGGGTCGTGAAGCGGCAGAAAGCGAAGAGGATTCCATCCGAGCTTTGCTTGAAAATGCCGATATGGTGTTCATTACTGCCGGAATGGGCGGCGGCACCGGAACAGGAGCCGCTCCTGTGGTGGCAAGAATTGCCAAAGAAATGGAAGTGTTAACCGTTGCTGTAGTGACCACACCGTTCAAATTTGAAGGCGGCAAACGCATTAAAGCGGCGCAAGCGGGAATCGAACAATTAGCCAACTTCGTTGACTCAATCATCACGATTCCAAATGACAAGCTGATGAGCGTTTATGGCAACATTTCAATGAAAGATGCCTTTAAAAAGGCAGATGACGTATTGCTTCATGCCGTTCAAGGTATTGCTGAAACGATCGCTAGCGAAGGCGTGATCAACATTGACTTTAACGATATCCGAACTGCCATGACCGCTAAAGGTCATGCGATGATGGGGATTGGTCGTGCCAGTGGTGATGATCGAGCGCGCCAAGCGACTGAAAAAGCCATCCGCTCACCGCTTCTTGACGATTTGCGCTTGGAAAATGCCAAGGGTCTTTTGGTCAACGTTATTTCATCAGAGTCATTATCATTGGATGAATTTAGCAAAATCAGCGAAATCGTTGAAGACATCACGGACATTGACGACGCCCATATTTTCTATGGCTCAGTTATTGATGAAGATATGAATGATGACTTGCATGTGACTGTAATTGCGACTGGATTGACGCTTAATGACACCCCTAAAAAAGCGCCTGAACCTGCTCAATCCGTGCCGCCCGTTACCAGCAATCAGCCAGTAGATCCTAATTTGCACACCAGCGCGCTCAACAGCCAACAACGTGCCAAACCGCAAATGTTCCAAGAAAATATGGCACGACCAAACGCTCAGCCAGAGCAGCCACAAACTAAAACCAACAGCATTCAAGACTATTTAAAGCGCCAACAAAATAAATAAGTCATGAGTTCATAACTTCAGCCAGTAAATCGGCTAAGTTATTACTGATAAAAATGTGGTTAGGTATAGTGATAAGGTTTAAGTCATTGTCATAACTTCTAAAAAACCAGCTTTTAAGGCTGGTTTTTTTATGCCTAAGCTTATCTACCATTTAGCCAAGCTTAAGGGCATCAAGTCACAATTTTGCTAGACTTATCAGCGATATCAATAAATTATCAAAACTTGGCTATAGCGAAACCTGCTTTAGAAATGGTACACTACAACAATTGTAACAAGATATGTGAGAAATCTGCCATGAATCAACGGACAATACAATCAGTCATTCACATTACTGGCATTGGATTGCACAGTGGTCATCCGGTTGACTTGGAGTTTCACCCGCAGCCTGTCAATAGCGGGGTTATTTTTGAGCGCTCAGACATTATGGGGTCAGCGCCAATTCCTGCCAGCGCGTTTTTGGTTCAAGATACCATGATGTCCTCCAATCTTGTTTTTGGGGGCACTCGGGTGGGCACCGTTGAGCATTTATTAAGTGCGGTGGCAGGACTTGGCATTGACAACTTATTGGTTCGCGTTTCAGCGGCAGAAATCCCGATCATGGATGGTAGCGCGGCGCCATTTGTGGGGCTATTACTGCAAGCTGGGCTTTGTGAACAAGATGCGCCCAAAAAGTTTTTACGAATGCGCCGATCAGTTCGGGTAAAAGTTGATGATAAATGGGCAGAGCTGCGACCTTATGACGGTTTTGAGCTGAACTTTGAGATCGATTTTGATCACCCTGCCATTAATAAAGACTTTCAGCACGCCCAATTGTGTTTTTCTACCCAAAACTTTATTGAAGAGTTAAGTGCGGCGCGAACCTTTGGTTTTTTACAAGACATTGAAATGCTGCGAAAAAACAACCTAGCCCTTGGTGGCAGCATGGAAAACGCCATTGTCATTGATGATTTAAAGGTGCTAAATGTTGAAGGGCTGCGATTTGCTGATGAATTTGTGCGTCATAAAATCTTAGATGCGCTTGGCGATTTATATCTGATTGGCTATCCGATTTTAGGTCGATTTAATGCTTATAAATCTGGTCATGCGCTAAACAATTTGCTCATTCGTGAGATCTTATCGGATCAAAATAACTTTGAAATTGTAACATTTGATGACAATGTAAGCTGCCCTATTGAGTACTTACCTTTGAGTGGCATAACCATCGAGGGATAAATACACGATTATACACGAAGTATCGCAACATTTACGTAAGATTACAAAGCGTTGATCCACATCAAAAGACAAAACTATATTATGAGAATTAATATTGTTTAAACCCAAGCGCAATCCCTGATAATCTCTTTGATTGAGGGCATAAAAAAAGGTTTGAAAGCGAAATCTGAAATTAGGATTTCATTTTCAAACCTTTTTTTTATGTGAAAACAAATCCCACTTCAAACATTTTTCTTAAGCTTTTAATACTTTATTTACATAAAATTACACTGTAAATTCAAGATTTTTCATCATCAATGAGTCGCAAAAGTGCGTTTTGTAAATTTTTATCAGTGGTGACATGCCTAGCAGCCTGTGCTATAGTCCGCTTTGTGTTTTGGCTAAGAGCCTGATTTTCATTGGCTTTATCAAGGTTTTTTTGGTCAATAAGCACTACAGATTGTTCATAAGATGACGGTTTTTTGCTATCAAATTGAGTTACCATGACGCGAAGTTCTTTGAGTTGTTGAAATGTAAGTGATTGCGATGACAACAATTGAAGATAAGCGCTTTGTAAATAACGGATATGATTGGCGGCGGTCGTTGAGCTCACACTGAGCGTTAGTTGCTCGGCAGTTAGACCCACAACCTGGCATGAATTGAGGATTTCCTCGGGCAGAACTTCTGCCAATAACGTTTTTAATTCTAAGGTTGCTTGTGTGTAGATTTTGAGCGTATCAGCAAGATTTTTTGGCAATAAGCTGCCAGCAAACGCTTGATGATCGATTAAATTGGCAAGTTGATTGGGCTGTTTTTTTGACATTACAAACCTTCATGAAAGCAATGAGTGGTATTAAGTAAGAACAATCCATCAAGCGCGGCATAAGCGGGTAGCAAGTGATTTTTGAAGTGGGTCATTAAAACATTGGTAATGGTGCCAATACTGACCACTGTAGATAAAAGCATGCGCTGTTGTAATCAGGATTTTATCACGACGGGTGAAACTTCCTCTAAATTAATTGATGCTTTGTTATGGATGACAAGCAATCTTGTATTAACCAAAGGCAGTAAATTTATGAAACACGCTTTATTAATTTTGACCGTATTAGGAATGGGCGTTGCACAAACGAGTGGTGCAGCCGTTGTCCAAAGTGGGTCAAATTACATTACCAATGCTTCATTAAACTACGGCTCCTCAAAAAACATCTATAGCACAAGAACCGGCGCTCACGTTTCGGTATCAAACAACGATGAAATCAGCCGAACCATTTATCAGCTCAACAACCAAGCTCAGCAAAAGCAGCAAGAGCTTGCAACGCTTACTTCAAAGATTTATCTTGAAAACCAGAAAAAAATGGCAGGATCAGCGCCTGATCGCTATTCAGCGCCAGCCCAAGCCGCCGCTCATGCCTCACGCGTGGCATTGTCAAGAAGTTCTGGTCGCTGCGCGCGATACGTTCGCACCGCGCTACAAGCTGCCGGATATGACTTTACGCCAAATCCATCAGCCTATCAGTATGCCACTCGCGGAACGCTTGCGAATGCAGGATTTTCAAAAATCAGTAACGATGCACCACCGCAAGTAGGGGATGTGGTCGTTTATGATCGCAGCTCAAAGCATCCGCATGGTCACATTCAAATTTATGATGGCTCAAACTGGATTTCAGATTTCCGTCAAAGCAGCATCAGCCCTTATGGCGGCGCTTACTCATACACCACTTGGCGCGATTCACAATATGTGGACGACGCATCAAACCGCGGCATCTATCTTGCGATGGCCGAATAACTCAAAATTTTTATATGATTACTCTTAGCCTCACAACTTTAGTGAAGCGCGATATTGTTTTATAAAAATTTTGCTTAAAAGCTCAGAAATGGTGAATTCCATGGCTGAGCTTTTTTATTGATTATGATATCTGAGGGTGACTAAAACGCGTTGAATTTAAGATTTGGGCTTAAAATCCTGCCAGTAGCTTGCGTCATGAAAATCGGCGGGAATGGCATGCTTTGGCGCAAAATAAAGCTGAGCCGCCTCAAAGTTTAAAATCACACAAGGATGAAGCTTCCCTATTCCAAAATTGGGTAGATTTTCTTGAAAGTTAGGCAGTTGCTTTAAATCGATGGTAAATTGACGCCGAAAGTTATCTGATAAGTCATCTTGACTAAAATTTTGCCAATTAATGACCGCTCGATTGCCATTTGATATGAATAAAGGCTCAGGGGGCAAACCGCTGGGCGTTCGGTAGTTTAAAAAGTTATAAACGGCAAATTTGCCACAGGGCGCAGCATTGATTTCGACATAACCTGACTGATGGTTTTGCTGAATAAAGCACTCAAGGCAGGTTTTTTCCCATAAAAAATCGCTAAAGCCAACCTTATCTGCCTGCCAATCTGACCATTCAATATACTTTGATAACGGCGTTGGCAACTCAATCCGATAATTGAGCTCTAAATAAGGCGTCGGTGATTTTTGAATTTGAGCAATCACATCAATGGTGATGTGCTTTAAGGTTAAAGCCGTCACGCCTAAACGTTTGGCATCCTCTTGAAGGGTGTCTTGGGACAGTTGAAGTAAAAATCGTTGTTGCATAAGGTTATTTTTGCGAAAGTCAGTTTAAAAACTAAAGTCAGTTTAATGAATGGTTAGAAAAAAACCGCAAGCCTTAATGCTGCGGTTTTTTTTGATCAAGGGTAGGAATTATTCATAGCGGCTTAAATTGGAAAGCTTGGGGTTGGCATTTGGATTTTGGCGCAGTAGCAACGCCATGCGACCAATGCTATGAATAACAAAAGCGTTTGCAGCCGCGGCAAGCTCACTGCTGATCACATCGCGATCGTGCTTGCTTCCAGCCGGCAGTTTGACTTTGATCAATTCATGATCGTTAAGCGCGCGATCCACTTCGTTGATGATGGCAGGCGTTACGCCATTATTGCCAATCATGACGATGGGCTTTAATTCGTGACCGATGCCTTTGAGCTTGCGGATAGTGTCGTTATCAAGAGTGATCGATTTCATAGCAGATTCCATGTTAAAAAATTACAGCAGCATCATTAAAAAAGTTAAAGACAATTATAAATAATCTGACAGCAACTTGCTTAAAAATTGCGGTAAATTGCACGATTTTATAGATTGAAAATGTTAAGATGAAGGTTTTAGCCTTTGAAAAACGCGGTGATTGCCACAATTAAGTAATCTAATGACCGCGCTTTTAGGTCCGTATGTTGGAGCACCATTTTGGCCACGCGAATTGAAAATAAAAAACTGTCAAAAAGCAGCAAAGCTTGGATGAAAGAGCACATCGATGACTATTATGTTCAACAAGCCCAAAAAGACGGTTTTCGGGCGCGCGCCGCTTATAAATTGCTTGAAATCAATGACAAAACCAAGCTGATTAAAAAGGGCATGACCGTGGTGGATTTAGGATCGGCGCCTGGCAGCTGGTCGCAAGTTGCAGGGCGATTGGTTGGTGAAAAAGGCGTGCTGATTGCCTCCGATATTTTACCGATGGATGCCCTTGAAAACGTGACCTTTATTCAAGGGGATTTTCGTGAAACGGAAGTGTTTGATGCCATCATGACTGAGGTTGGCGAGCGCGCGGTTGATGTGGTGTTGTCGGACATGGCGCCCAATACCTCAGGAAATAGCGGCGTCGATCAGCCGCGAATGATGTATTTGTGTGAGCTTGCCATTGATTTTGCCAATAATACCTTGCCAAAAGGTGGGGCGCTGATTATGAAAGTTTTTCAAGGTGAAGGTGAGCAAGAACTTCGCACTGAGCTACAAAAACAGTTTAGCAAAGTTCGTAGCATTAAGCCTGCGGCATCGCGACCTCGATCAAAAGAAATTTTTTGGGTAGCAATAAAATAACTACCAATTTCAAAAGGTTAACCTCTAATTTTGAATTATAATGTCATGATTGTTATTCAACTTAGTAAAATGTAATAAAGCTATTTTATTCAAAATAAACGGCAGCAAAGCCAATAAAGCGTCCTTAAATAGCAAATCAAGCGCCCGTAAATAAGGGTAATTAAGCGCTACATTTGTTAACTCAATAATTGCCGCAATCGCTTGAATTTTAATAGCAGCTACCATATATCATGGTATATTAACTTTATATTAGTCAGTTTTATGCGAAATGATTCTATTGAGCAAAGTTGTCTAAAAACAAGAATTTATGTGTTGAAATAAGCAAGTGACTGAAGCTTATTTTACCCCAATAAATGTTGTGTTTTTGACGTTCTGGTTTAAAAAAGCACACCAATTAAATAAGGGATGGGAAAATTTGTGAGCGACATGGTAAAAAATACCTTATTGTGGCTGGTGGTCATCGGTGTTTTGGTAGTGGTGTTTAGCAGCTTTGATCAATCATCTGAGCCTGATAATCTCAACTACTCGCAATTTGTGACCGCTGTGACCGAAAACCAAGTGGCAAGCGTCAAGATTGACGGTGAGCAGATCACGGGTGAAAAGAAAAATGGCTCAACTTTTGAGACCATCAGACCTGCGGTGATGGACGAGCAGCTTATGCCGATGCTGCGCGAAAATAAAGTCGAAGTTCAAGGCACAGCGCCAAAACGTCAAGGCGTGTTGATGCAGCTGTTGATTGCAAGCTTCCCCATCCTGTTAATCATCGGCTTGTTTTTATTCTTTATGCGTAATATGCAAGGCGGCGCGGGCGGTAAAGGCAGCGGTCCTATGAGCTTTGGCAAATCAAAAGCCAAAATGCTGACCGAAGACCAAATCCGCGTTAACTTTGACGATGTGGCAGGCTGTGAAGAGGCCAAACAAGAAGTTGTTGAAGTGGTTGACTTTCTGCGCGATCCGGACAAATTTACCAAGCTTGGGGCGATGATTCCACGCGGTATCTTGATGGTAGGACCGCCTGGAACTGGTAAAACGCTGCTTGCTAAAGCCATTGCCGGTGAAGCTAAAGTACCATTTTTCTCAATCTCAGGCTCTGACTTTGTTGAAATGTTTGTTGGCGTTGGTGCATCTCGTGTCCGTGATATGTTTGAACAAGCTAAGAAAAACGCACCTTGTATCATCTTTATTGACGAGATTGATGCGGTCGGTCGTCATCGTGGCTCTGGAATGGGCGGCGGCAATGATGAGCGTGAGCAAACCTTAAACCAGCTTTTGGTTGAAATGGATGGCTTTGAAGGTAATGAAGGCGTGATCGTGATCGCGGCGACCAACCGCGCCGACGTGCTTGATAAAGCGTTATTGCGACCTGGTCGTTTTGACCGTCAAGTCCAAGTGGGATTGCCAGACATCAAAGGTCGCGAGCAAATTTTAAAAGTGCATTTGAAAAAATTGCCAAATACCATTGCCGTTGATGCCAATGCGCTCGCTCGCGGAACTCCTGGCTTTAGTGGTGCTCAGCTTGCCAACCTTGTGAACGAAGCGGCGCTGTTTGCTGCTCGCCGTAACAAGCGTAGCGTTGATATGAACGATTTTGAAGATGCAAAAGACAAGCTTTACATGGGTCCTGAGCGTAAATCCATGGTGCTTCGTGAAGAAGAGCGCCGAGCAACCGCTTACCATGAATCCGGTCATGCTTTGGTTGCCGAATTGCTTCCAGGAACAGATCCGGTTCATAAAGTGACGATTATGCCACGCGGCTTTGCATTAGGGGTAACTTGGCAGCTTCCTGAGCATGACCAAACCAGTATGTATAAGTCAAAAATGCTCAACGACATTGCCATTTTATTTGGTGGTCGTATTGCTGAAGAAGTATTCATTAATCAGCAGTCAACAGGAGCGTCAAACGACTTTGAACGGGCTACCAAAATGGCGCGAGCCATGGTGACCAAGTACGGCATGTCAGATGCTCTTGGAATCATGGTTTATGAAGATGATGACAGCTCGCAAGGCTACTTTGGTGGCGGCAGCCGAACCATTTCAGAGGCTACTCAGCAAAAAGTAGATGAAGAAGTTCGCCGAATGCTAGAGGAGCAATATGATATCGCTCGTGAGCTGATCGAAGGCAATAAAGATAAAATCTATGCAATGGTTGATGCGCTGATGAAATGGGAAACCATTGACCGCGATCAATTGCAAGATATTTTAGCGGGTGAAGCGCCAAGACCACCGAAAGTCTATCAAGGCAATGAGGTCAATTTGGCAAAAGATGACGTGAAGCCTTCAAAGTCAACGCCACCACCACTTCCTGCAATGTAATGTGAAGTTATAACTCAAACAAAAAGCCCTTTTTTCATTAAGGGCTTTTTTATTGTCTGTAAATTCCTGTTATGATGAGCAAAGATTGATTTGCTATTGGAATCTTTATGTCATTGTTTCAACCCTTGCCAAATTTTGAGTTAACCTATCGGGGCAAAACGCTAGATTTGTCGCGCCCGCAGATTATGGGAATATTAAACGTCACGCCGGATTCATTTTCAGATGGCGGTAAATTTAATCAACTTGATGATGCGCTTCATCATTGCGAGCAAATGCTAAATGATGGCGCAGCGATCATTGATATTGGCGGCGAGTCCACCAGACCCAATGCCAAAGCTGTGTCAACTAAGGAAGAGCAGTTGCGCGTCGTTCCCGTAGTTGAGAAAATTCGCAAACGCTTCGGCAATGATATTTGGCTGTCGATTGACACCAGTAATCCTGAGGTGATGCGGTCAGCGGCAATTGCGGGGGCAGATATTTGGAACGATGTTCGCGCGCTTACTCGAGAGGGCGCTCGCGATATGGCAGCTGCGCTTGATCTTCCAGTGATGCTCATGCACATGCGCGGCGAACCCACAACGATGAATGAGTTTGCCGATTATCATGAGGTGGTCAGCGAGGTGATCCGCGAGTTGTCTGTTCAAGTTGAAGCGACCATTCAAGCCGGCGTTCGCGCGGAAAATATCATTATTGACCCCGGATTTGGCTTTGCAAAAAACTATGATCATCATTGTCAATTGCTCACTCATCTTGATCACTTTCAAATTTTTCATCGACCAGTGATGTTTGGCATTTCTCGAAAGCGGTTTTTAGCCGAAGTTTTAAATAAAAGTGGCGTTGCGTCTTGGGAGCAGTCGCAAGCTTTGGAGCGCGATTGGGTAGGGTCAGCGGCGGGGCTCATTGCCATCCAGCAAGGCGCAAGCATTATTCGAACGCATAATGTGGCAATGATGAAGCAAGCAGCAAGCCTTTGGGAGCAGTTAAGCCGCTGCTAACATGACTATTAACATTTTTTAAAAGGAGCTAATAATGGCTGCTAACCAAACGATTGAGCCAACCCTTGAGCAGCGCCGAATCATTTATCAAGCTCGGCGCGGACTAAAAGAGCTGGATTTTTACCTTGACCCTTATGTTAAAGAGCTCTATTTAGCGGCAGACCCTAAAGAGCAAGCAACGTTTGCTAATCTGTTAACTTATGAAGACCCTGATTTGCTTGATTATTTTACCAACCAAGCAAAGCCTGAAGATGAAGCCGTTTGGCAGTTGGTCAATCAAATCAAATCTTGGCGTCATGCTAAAGCATTATAAATGAGCAACTTAATGCGCCTTGATGCGCCAATAACTTTGCAAAGCCGATTTCGATTGCTTTTTTATGCCGCTTTACTTGCCATTTTTTTGCCTATCGCGTGGTTGGCAGGGCTTGCTATTTGGCAGTTTGGACTGGCTTTATTGTCAGTGATTTTGATCAGCAGTTTTATATTTTTATCAAAACCTGCGCTTTTACAGTTAAGCCAGCCGCTACTTCATTTAAACGCGCGTCAAAACTGGCAACTGCTGATGGCAACCAGTCGCGGCGATCAGCTTTGGCAGGGCGATTTGCTTCGTGTCCGTGCCTATTCTTGGGTGATCATTGCCGAGGTTCAAGTCATTGAGCCTTATCAGAGGTCATTGACCTTTACCATTTTTCGCGACCAAATGACCGCGGATGACTGGCGCAAATTGAGCATTCTTGGGCAACTCATGGCTTAGCGCTATACAGGACATAACAAAATAGCGCTCCCGATAACCAGTTAGACTTGGTATATTAATATTAATGCCGTTTTTATGATGGCAAACGCAAACTGCCTCATTAAAAAGATAATATTAAAACAATAAGGAGTCATTATGAGTTTATTAGGGAATTTGGTCACCCAAATCGCGCGTAGTGCGATCGATCCTGATGATGCCAATCGTAACCCTATCAATCAGCAAATCACCCCGCGCAAAACGGGCGGTCTTGGCGATATTTTAAGCGGTGTGCTGACCGGTCGCCATCAATCGCGCGATTATAATCCGCAGCGCTATGAGCGGCAGACAGACAATCATTTTGGGTTGGATGATATTTTGGGCGGTCTGATGAACTCAAGTTCCCAATCACGAGGCAGCATTAATCAAGGCGCAGGTGGATTGGGTGATATTTTAGGCAGTATTTTAGGGTCACGTCAGCAAAGCGGTTTTGGTGGTAAAGGCATGTTGATTGCTGCGCTGCTTCCTGTGGTGCTGAACTGGATTCAACGAAATGGTGGTCTTGGCGGCGCGCTCAATAAGGTCAGCCAACTTGGCTATGAGCATCAAGCGCGATCTTGGCTAAGCAATCACGAATTAAATGACAATCTTGATCCCAATGAAGTCAGCCGATTGTTTGATGACCAAGATATTCAAACCGTTGCGGCAAAAACAGGCGCCAATGATTTGGAAGTCCGTCAAGGCTTGGCTGAACTGCTCCCTGAGGTGATGAACCAACTGACGCCGCATGGCAATTTGGACAATGAAGCTGATGCCAATCAAGAAATTGACCAAATCATTCAGCAGTTATCTAACCGCTTAGGAGCGCTTAAATCTTAAGTTTAAGTTTATTGATTCAAAAAGGGCTCTTTTGGGCTCTTTTTTATGGTTTAAACAAAAATGATTATTGAAAAAAGGTTCACAGAATTGTTAAAAATAGTGAAAGTTTCCTAATTTGGAAGATTAATCATTATATGATACCCACAAAAAGTAGCGAAATGATTAGCACTTATAAAAATAAATAAGAACAACATGCTAAGGAGGTAAGTAATGCCATTTAAGCCCATTCCTGCGGTCATCGCGATTGCCATTGGTTTAATCATTTGGTTTTTGATCCCGATTCCTGAGGGCGTCAGCCCCGATGCTTGGCACATGCTGGCGTTGTTTATTGCAACCATTGTTGCCATCATTGGTAAAGTGCTGCCCATCGGTGCGATTGCAATTATTGCGGTCACTGCTGTGGCACTTACAGGCGTTACTAATGACACGCCAAGCGGTGCAATTAGTGATGCGTTATCCAGTTTTTCAAGCCCGCTGATTTGGTTGATTGGTATTGCGGTCATGATTTCGCGCGGCTTAATTAAGACCGGTCTTGGTCGGCGAATTGCATATTATTTCATCTCGATTTTTGGCAAAAAAACGGTGGGCGTGGCGTATTCATTGACCGCTGCGGAATTGATGATTGCTCCCATCACGCCGTCAAATACTGCTCGCGGCGGCGGGATTATTCATCCTATTATGCTATCGATTGCCCAAAGCTTTCACTCAACGCCGGAGGAGGGCTCGCAAAAAAAGATCGGTCGCTATTTGGCGATGGTCAACTATCATGCCAATCCCATCACCTCAGGTATGTTTATTACTGCCACCGCGCCCAACCCCTTGGTGGTGGATTTGGTCAATAAAGCCACCGGAAGTCAAATTCATTTGTCGTGGACGACTTGGGCGGTCGCCATGTTTATCCCTGGAATGCTTTGTTTGATCTTAATGCCGCTGGTCATTTACTTGATTTATCCGCCGGAAGTCAAAGCGACTCCTGACGCTAAAGCCTTTGCTAAAGACAACCTTAAAAAAATGGGTCACGTCACCCGTCAAGAAAAAATCATGCTGGGCGTGTTTGCACTCATGCTGATACTTTGGGCAAATATTCCAGCGCTATTGATTAGCGAAAGCCTTACCGTTGATGCAACGACCACGGCATTTATTGGCTTAACGGCGCTTTTATTAACGGGCGTTCTCACTTGGGAAGATGTGCTTAAAGAAAAATCTGCTTGGGATACCATTGTTTGGTTTGGTGCGCTGATTATGATGGCATCTTATCTTAATAAACTTGGCTTGGTCAGTTGGTTTTCGGACAATATCGAGCATATGATTGCAGCAACAGGCGTCGGTTGGATTGGTGCGGTGGCGATTTTGACGCTGGTTTATTTATACATTCATTACTTTTTTGCCAGTACGACCGCGCATATTACCGCGTTATTTGCCGCGTTTTATGCCGTGGGATTGGCACTTGGCGCGCCACCGATGCTTTATGCCCTAATTTTGGCAGCTGCAGGGAACATCATGATGACCTTGACCCATTATGCAACCGGAACGGCGCCGGTAATTTTTAACTCAGGCTACGTCACGCTTGGGGAATGGTGGATCATGGGCGCGATTATGAGCGTGGTGAACTTAATCGTTTGGATTGGAGCAGGATTGATTTGGTGGAAATTGCTTGGTTATTACTAATTAAATAGTTATTAGATAGAGGATTTGATTTTTATCAGTCAAAAAAAGCGCTATTAATAAGTTAATAGCGCTCATCTAACGTTTCAAGGGTGTAATCAAGCGCTGCAAAGCAAACATCGCTTTGAAAGCCGCGATACTGCAAAAATCGCAGTTGCTTGGCTTTATCTTTAGGCGTGGTTGGAATGCTGTTGCCGTACTTTTTGGTTCGCGCCTCCACAGCCAGTTTTAGCCAGTCGATGCCCTCGACCAAGTCGTCATCATTCGCCATAAACTCACTAAACGCTTGGGTTTCTGACTGCGCCAACTCAATGAGCTCGTCAATATTGCAAGGCAGGGTCAGCTTTTTTTGCTGCAATTCTTGCTTAATTCGGTTGTGACCGCGACCTTTGCGGATATTTTCACGAATCAGCATTAAGGTGGCACGCTCATCGCTTTGGTAGCCTTTTTCGCTAAATTCCGCCAATAGCGCGTCGATTTTGTCGGGGTCTTGATCTTTTTCAATCAGCTTTTGCTTAAGTTCAGCTTGTCCAAACTCACGCCGCGATAAATAGTAAAATGCCAGCCAGCGTAATCGGCTTTCTGCTTTGATCGCGTCCGTTTCAGCTTGGCGCTGCTCAGGAGAGCGCAAATAGGCTTTAAGTGCGGCAGGAATATTGTCCGTATCTTGAGTATCGCCTTCCGTTTCACCGTTTTCTAAATCGTTTTTGACCTCGGCAAGTAAGGCTTTGATGCTGTTAGGATTTGGCGGCTCGTAGTCCGGCGTTTCTGATTTTTCGGGGATAAAGGTTGCGGCAGGATGAAAGCGCTTTCGCTTTTTTTTGCCTTGTTTTCGAGTAGGATTTGGCGAATCAATATCCAAGCCAATTTCTAAATTGTCATGAAAGTCTTGCTCAAAATCATCATCTACGGAGTTAGACCTTTTCTTCTTCTTTTTAAACTCATGTTTTGAGCGAAAATTTTTAGTGAAGGATGTTTCTTGTTTATCCTCATGCACAAAAGCGCCCTGAGACTGATTCTCAGAGCGATTTTTAGGCTTTGGTATCGCCGAGCCTGATTTTGAATCAGGCTTTTTATCAGGCGCCTTATCAACTTGCGCTAAGATTTCAGCGAGCGTTTTAACTTGACTCATAGCAGCTAAACAATCAGTTATTTATGGCAGCTCAACCGAATCAGCGTTGAAATCCGGCGCTTCTTCGTCAACATCGGTAACGGCGGTTGGGTCAATAGCGCCGAGTTTTTGCGCGCGAATTTTCGCTTCAATGGCTTGCGCAATCTCAGGATTTTCTTTCAAAAACAGCACGGAGTTGGCTTTACCTTGACCGATTTTTTCATCGCCATAGCTGTACCAAGCGCCCGCTTTGCCAACTGCACCGACTTCCACGCCCAAATCGATGACTTCAGCTAAATGGTTGGTGCCTTCGCCGTAAGTGATTTCAAATTCGGCTTGGCGGAACGGCGGCGCCATTTTGTTTTTGATGACTTTGACGCGCGTTTGGTTACCGATGATTTCATCACCATTTTTGACCGCACCAATGCGGCGAATGTCCATCCGAACTGACGCATAGAATTTCAGCGCGTTACCGCCGGTTGTGGTTTCAGGGCTACCAAACATAACGCCGATTTTCATACGGATTTGGTTAATAAACACCACCATACAGTTGGAGCGTTTGGCGTTTCCGGTGATTTTACGAAGTGCTTGGCTCATAAGACGAGCTTGAAGTCCCATGTGCGAGTCGCCCATTTCGCCCTCAATTTCCGCGCGTGGGGTCAAAGCAGCAACCGAGTCAACCACAATCATATCAACCGCGCCTGAGCGAACGAGCATGTCAGTAATCTCAAGCGCTTGCTCGCCATTGTCCGGTTGTGAGACCAATAAATCATCGGTATTGACGCCAAGCTTGCGCGCATAAATTGGGTCAAGCGCGTGCTCCGCGTCAATAAACGCACAAGTTCCGCCTTGCTTTTGGCATTCTGCGATCGCTTGCAGGGTCATTGTGGTTTTGCCCGAGCTTTCAGGACCGTAAATCTCAATGATGCGACCCTTTGGCAAGCCGCCAATCCCAAGCGCAATATCAAGACCAAGCGATCCGGTGGACACCACATCAACATCAAGCGCTGCGGACTCATCACCCAAGTGCATGATGGTGTTTTTACCAAATTGCTTTTCAATTTGACCAAGGGCGGCTTTGAGCGCTTTGGCTTTGTTGTCATCCATTCTGGAATCCTTTTATAAATTGGGATAGAACACCGCGACTATAGCGAAAGTTACGCTGACGTCCTATCAATAATAATAAAAAAACGTTGGTAAGTTTGGCAAATCATCTGCCGTTTCGATGATGCTATTATAGCAAACTAACGGCTCAAATTAACCCAACTGCCAGTTGCTTGCGACAATAGATGACGCCTAGAAATTCAAGATCCAATGACTATTTTTTATCATATTTAAGGGAAAAAGTTTTGTAGCATGACGAATAGCTTTAGTAGCTATCCAACCAATTTGTGAAACATTGGAATAAAAAGTAGTGACTTTAATAAAATTGAGATTAATTTTTAGAGTAAAAATTTTTAGATAAGTCATTGATTTTTAAATAAAAAAATAATTGTATAAAAAATGATCAATTTTAATGGAGGCGTTATAAGACGTGTGCTAGTAGCAATGAATAGAGGAGTTATCCACAGAGTTATCCACAGCTTTTGGGGAAAACTCGTGTAACCCTTATGTAACCGAAGTTTACAAGATAATAGATTGAGAATTTTGTGAAATGATCCTTCTTAGCATAAGCATAAATAATGATTTTAGCAACCCAAAAAATCAAAATTTGGCGATGTTTCACGCCAATTAGCCGTTAATTTTTACCAAAAGAAACAGCGACAATTTATCGCTGTTTTAAAGGTGTTAACAAAGCAACTTTAAAACGAGGTTGCTTAAATCAGCCTTGATTAATCCTTAACATAAATCAAATCCCAAACGCCATGACCGCGATCAATACCGCGGCGCTCAAATTTGGTCAGGGGTCGAAAATTAGGTCGGTCGGTAAAATTGCCGCGACCGGCTTGGTTGTGAAGGTTTGGCATCTCGTCCAACACTTCTACCATCCAAAAGGCATAATGCTCCCAGTCGGTTGCGGTATGAAACCAGCCGCCGGATTTGAGTACTCGGGTGACCAGTGCCATGCGCTCAGGGCTGACAAAGCGGCGCTTATGATGGCGCTTTTTTTGCCACGGGTCGGGGAAGTAAAGCTGGATTCGGTCGATATGATTGCTTGGTAGCTGCGATAGTAAAGTAATGGCGTCGCCGTTGATGATTTTGATGTTGGTTAAGTTTTTTTCATGCGCCATAAACGCCGCTTTGCCAATCCCTGGCTCATGAACTTCAATGCCAATAAAGTTGCGGTCTTTATCATTGGTTGCCATCTCAATGAGCGAGTCGCCAAGACCAAAGCCAATCTCAAGCGTTAATGGCGCATCGCCTCCGTTTGGCGTGTCTTGAAATAGCGCTCGCAAGTCATTGATGCCCTCAAGATTGCCCATCCCTGTGCCATTATTGACCAAATATGGCGCAAAAATAGGATCACTTAGCGCAAGCTCAGCGTTTTTATTCATGTGGGTTTTGCGCTTCATAAAGGTGTTAATCACGCGCGGTTGTAAGATGTCAGGCTGATTCATAATACCGTGTCAGTTGTAAAAAGTGGTCTTATTATAAGATAAATCGGGCACGCTTGGAACGCAGGCGGTGATCCGCTTTGCTACCAAATGCCATAAAAAGCGCCCTCGAATCGCTCAAAGTGATGCTTTATAATGACTTATTAGTGAACCTTTTTGTAAAGTGAGCCTATCGCGATGCTATTTATTGAGACGGATTCACCGCCGCCGTTTTACCAAGAGCAATTGAGCGCCAAAAGACGGCGACAGCTTGACCAGTGGTTTATCGGTCATCGCAGCCAAGAGTATTATTTAAAGCGTTTTGATGACTTTGATAAGCAAGGCTATTTGTCGCCTAAATGGCACTGGGCGGCGTTTTTTATGACCTTTCCGTGGCTGTTGTACCGAAAGCGCTATATGGACGCCATCGTTTATAGCGTGGCAGGATGGTCGTTTATTCATTTAAATATCACCATTATTTTGGTGTTTTTTGAATTTGCCTTTATGGCGTTTGTTCCAGAGGCTTATCAAATGGCAACGCGGATTGGCATAGGAGCGGCGATTTGGCTGTTTTGGTCGGTGATGGTGGCGCGCTGGACGGATGCTTATTATTACCGGATGGCGCGGCGCGAGATTGCTGACGCAATTGAGCAAAATCCGCGTGATGAAGCAGCGCAGCAAGCACACCTTCGCCGCGAGGGCGGGGTGAGCATGGTCGGCTTTGGCTTGGGATTTGGCTTTTTTGCGTTTGCGCTGCTTGTCATTGACGTTCAGTTTTTACCACTGCTGGCGAAGAAAAAAGAGCATGAGATTTTATTTGATGCTTATAATATTGCCAAAAATGCCCAATCTCGAGTTGCGCTGATTTATGAGCAAACGCAATTGTGTCCGGTCAATTTGCCGCTGAGCACTTTTGAGCAAAAGGTGAATATGACCGTTGCTAATCAAGTTGCCGGAATCAAAAATACCGATTGCGCGGTGGTGGCAACGGTTAACGGTGCTCAATTTCCAACACGATATTTAAATGGTAAAACGCTGGTGTTTTATCACGATTTGGACAGTGGCAATTGGCAATGCGTCAGCTCTTTGAACAAAAAACAAGCGCCAAAAAGCTGTTTGGCACAATAAGCTTAAGCGTTAATCTTCTATGACGACTGCTCTTTACTCATGCGATAAAGCTTTAGATCTAAGCGCCTTGCTTCATCAATGTCTTCATCAAATAAGCTTTCAAGCTCAGCGATTGCCGATTGCGCCGATTCAATCATTCGAGCTTCGTCATCATAAATGGCTTGTTGGCGCTCGATTAAATCATCATCATAATCGCGGAACGTTTGGATCGTTTCGCGCGCTTTTTCAGGCGAAATCCCCAAAAGTTGCAACGATTCGCGCGACATATCTAAGGATGACAAATACGTTTCGCGCCAAATATGACGAACGCCCACCTCACGCAAGCGGTAATAATGCTGACGGTCACGGGCGCGCGCCAACACAATCAGATCTGGATAATGATCGCGAAGATACTGAGCGGTGGTGATGGAGCGCTCCAAATCATCAACGGCAATGATAAAAATCTTGGCTTTACTGATTCCTGCTGCGCGCAAAATCTCTGGGTTTTTGGGGTCGCCGTAATAAACTTGGTTACCAAATTTGCGAACGAAATCCACGCGATTTGCCGAGCGCTCAATGGCGGTAAATTCAATATTGTGCATCCGCAGCACGCGACCAATGATTTGCCCCACGCGACCAAATCCGGCGATAATGACCGGATGCTCATGATCGGGGATAGTGTCGTACTCGCGGCTGGGTTTCTTTTTGGCAAAAATAGGCTCGCCGACTTTTTCAAGCAGTAAAAACGCAAGTGGCGTCAGCGCCATGGAAATGGTCACGATTAAATTGAGCATTCCGGCAAGCTCGCCGTTGAGGACATTTTGGCGGGTCGCCACGCTAAATAGCACAAAGGCAAATTCGCCACCTTGCGCTAGCGTCACCCCAAGCCGAATGCTCGTTGGCAAGCGGTTGCCAGTAGCTTTGGCAATAAAGGTTATTACCAAAAACTTAATCACCATCAGCATTGCCGCAGCACTAATGATAAAGACAGGCTTTGCCATAATCAGCCCAACATCGGTCAGCATACCAACCGACATAAAAAACAGTCCTAAAAGCAGCCCTTTAAACGGCTCAATACTGGCTTCAAGCTCATGACGGTACTCGGAGTCGGCAAGCAAAACGCCAGTCAAAAATGCCCCAAGCGCCATTGATAGCCCGATTTGCTCCATCAACATCGATACGCCCATCACGATAAATAGGGCAACGGCGGTAAGAAGTTCGGTTGCGCCGCTTAACGCTACAAATTTGAAAAATGGTCGAACAATATAGCGGCTTGAAAAAATCAATCCGGCAAACACGGCAATGACTTTGGCAAAATAAATGATGTCATAACTTTGCTCGCGGACACCAGATAAAAAAGGGATCACCGCAAGCAGCGGAATGACCGCAATGTCTTGAAATAATAAAATGGTAAAGGCTTCGCGACCATGAGTGCTCGATAATTGCTGCTTTTCGGTGAGCAGTTGCAATACAAATGCCGTTGACGATAACGCCAGCCCAAAGCCGACGATAAACGCGGTATCTAAATGCAGGGAAAATAAATAATAAGCAAGCCCCATTAAAGTGACGCCCGTAAGCCCCACCTGCAAGCCGCCCAGTACGAAAATTGAGTGACGCAGCGCCCAAAGCCTTGACGGCTGAAGCTCAAGACCGATGATAAATAGCAGCATTACCACGCCAAACTCGGCAACATGAAGCAGGCTTTCGGCATCGCCCACCACATCAAGACCGCTGGGACCTAAAATCAATCCCGTTAACAAATACCCCAACACCGTTGCCAGCCCAAAGCGCTTGCCTAAAGGCACAAGCAGAAGCGCTGCCCCCAAAAAAATAATGGCTTGAAGCATCAAATTTGGGGCGCCGGTCGCGGCAGCAAGCATAGACTCTCCTTAATTGGGTTGGGGCTAACATAAAACTGTTAAATGTTTGAGTTAAAGAACTGAATAAAAACGCTTATTTTTTTTGAAAAATCCGCCAAACGCCATTGTCTGCAAGCGGATTGGTGTAAGCATCGTTGCGCTTTTTGCGCGGAGTTTGGCGGCTATCGACGATTTTAAAATCGGGTAACGCATGAACGATAAGCCCCGTTCGATAAAAGCGGATGCGCTCAGGATCAAGCATCTCGCCTTTTTGGTCGCGGCAAAACACGTAAGCGCGAAGATCAATAAATTCGCGGTGCGCCACCAGCCTTGCGTCCTCATTTTTTGCCAAGACCACTTCCATTCGCGCAATCTCGGTGGCAGTAAACTCACCGCATTTATCAGTAAGCGCCCCAACTGAGCCAAAGCTTTTGGACTCTTTGGCGCGCGTTTTGGTCAAATGCAGCTTTTGAACGTGGTAAATAAACTGCGGAATCTCAAGGCTTGCCGGCAGCGGCAAACAATCCGGCGGCAAATAGGCATTGGGATAAAATGCCATGGCGCGATCAATCAGTGGTCGCCAGCGCGCCGCGTAAGCTTGAACTTCGGCAAGATTTCCCTCAAAAATGGGCAAATCTCGGATTTGGCGCAAAATATCGGGCGGAAACTGGTCATCACGAAACTGCGCAATGTCCTCTTGCAACGTTGAGAGTAAAGCTTTGGCGTGTTTTTTACCGTCTTTTGATAAGGCATCCTCAACAATATCGGGAGCAACAAAAGGCGCTGAGCGTCGGATCATAATGAGTCATCAATAGTAAGCGGCTGATAAAATGGCTTTTTTACATCCTACCATAAAGCAGCAATTTGGCGCGCGCTTAATTTGCCGCTTTTTTTCAATTCGGTAATGAATCCCCAAACAAAACGGATAAATAAGGAAAATTTAATTTATTATGAAAATAAAATAAATAAAAAATTTGGAAGGCAATTATGAAAGAGGTTCAATTAGAAGATGCCATGAGACTGAAAAAATTATCCACCAAAACGGCAATATTAATGATCATCAAGCAGTTATTTTTTCGGTTAATTGCGGTTGCCATATTGCTGCTATTTAGCTTTTATTTACTGATGGCATCAAATATGGGACCTGCCTATTTTCCTAATATTAACGGCGGGTCGCTTGATTTTCCGATTAGATTGTCGTTAGTTATCGCAAGCGCTTTGATAGCGATTGGCGCGGTAGTTTGGCTAAGCTTGCGCTCATTTCAAGATAGCATGAGCGCCTATAAAACGATAAAAAATCAGCGCCGTTAATGCGAGTGCCCAATATGAGCGCCACCTTCCACAGGTCGGCTGGCAATATCACAAACCAAACCGTCCGAGCAGGCAGCAGTTTGAGAATGTTGAGCGTTTTCAACTTGAATGGTCGCGTGACCAATATTAAGGGTTTGCAGTCGTGCTTCAAGATCACGAATAAGCGCACTTGCTTCATGAATGCGCATGTCACCATCCACGACCACGTGGCAGGAGAGCGCATGCAGACCGCTGGTAATACTCCAAACATGAAGGTCGTGAACGGCGTCAACGTCAGGATGATTAAGCAACTGAGCTTCAACATCAGCAAGTTGAATCCCTTTTGGCGTGCCTTCCATCAAAATATGCGCTGCATCGCGAACCACGCGGTAGCCGCTGATCAAAATCAAAACGGCGACGATCACGGAGGCTGCCGCATCCGCCCAAATCCAACCAAACGCCATCATCAAAAGCGCAGCAATAATTGCGGCAACGGAACCGAGCAAGTCACTTAACACATGCAGATAAGCGCTTTGCATGTTCAAATTAACAGGTTTTTTGGTGGTGCTTTTGTCGTGGCTATGATCGTGGTCGTCGTGGCTGTGATCATGGTTGTCATTATGATCGTGGCTGTGGCTGTGACCGTGATCATCATTGCTGCTTCGGTGCATGAGCCAAGCCACCAAAATGTTGACCAACATTCCGATAAAGGCAATAATGAGCATGCCTTGGGTGGCAATTTCAGGCGGCGAGTTGAAGCGCTTTACTGCCTCAACCATAATCATTAGGGCAATAATAATTAAGGTTGCCCCATTAGCGCCCGCAACCAAAATTTCAAAGCGCTTATAGCCATAAGTTTTTTGCCGTGTGGCGGCTTTTTCGCCAATTTTAAAAGCCAGTAGCGTCGCCCCAAGCGCAATGGCGTCACTGAGCATGTGACCGGCGTCCGACAACAGTGCCAAGCTTCCGGTCAGCCAGCCGCCAACCGCTTCGATCACCATGTAGCCTGCAATGATGATAAAGCTAATCAGCAGCGTTTTTTGATAGCCTTTGGTATCGGCAGGCAGTTCTGGCGTATTTTTAAGGCTATCAGTCAAGTTTGGCGTGGGGCTTTTGGTCATAGCAGGCTCATTTTGATAAAAAATTGGCAACCCTTAGCATAGCAAAATCAAAAAATTAATCCGTGGCAATGTGTTACCAAGCGATGGGGTCAATATCTAAGGTTAGCTTTAAATATTTGGCGGAGGGCAGTTGCAGCACTTGTGACCACCAATGATTAAGCACATGATGCAGTTGCCGACGCTCTTTTGACAACAACAATAGCTGCATGTGATAGCGGCTGTTTTTTTTACTCATCGGTGCATCAATAGGTCCTAGCACCGCCAAATGATGCGGCTTTGGCAAAATGGCAATGGCGTCATTGAGCGCTTGGGTAGCGGCGGCAAGAGTTTTGGCTTCACAGCGAATCAATGCGGCAAAGCTAAAAGGCGGCAGTCCCATCACTTTGCGCTCATCAAGTAATGCTTGCGCAAACGGCAAATAGCCATCACGAATCAGCTTTAATAGTAGCGGGTTTTCAGGTTGCAGGGTTTGAATCAGCACCTGACCGGCTTTGTCACCGCGACCGGCGCGACCTGCAACCTGAATCATCAATTGCGCCGTGTGCTCCGGTGAGCGAAAGTCAGCCGATAAAAAGCCGCGGTCAGCATTTGGCAGACAAACCAAAGTTACGTTTGGGAAATGGTGACCTTTAGCGACCATTTGCGTTCCAACCAAAATGGCGGGTTTGCCCTCGTTAATTTGCTGGTAAATTTTCTCCCAACTGTCTTTTCGGCGCGTGGTGTCGCGGTCGATTTGAATGATCGGGTAAATGGTTTTGCTCGTTTGTAAATTGGCAAAAATGGCATGCAAATTTTCGCTTAAGCGGGACGTTCCCATGCCGCGAGCATCCAAATTTTGGCTTTGGCAATCGGGGCAAACGGGCGGAATATACGACTGCCAATCACAGTGGTGGCATTTTAAATACGACTGGGATAAATTGCCTTGGGTGATGAGCTGATTGCTAAAATGAACGGTCAAATGGGCATCACAGCGTGGACAGTCCGCCTGCCAACCGCAAGCCTCGCAAAGCAAAATCGGCGCATAACCGCGGCGATTTAAAAAAATCAGCACCTGCTCACCGGCGTCAAGCGTTCGGCGGATCGCGTCAATCAGCGCATCGGTAAGTCCCGTATTGTAGCGCTCGCCATCAGGGGTCGTTTGTTGATACGTGCTTTGAAATCGTGCGTCAATCAGTTTCATGACCGCCATGTTTGCGCCGCCTGCGCGCTTTGACAATTGATATTCGGTTAATTTGCCGTCATCAACCAATTTTAAATGCTCAAGGCTTGGGGTAGCGCTTCCTAAAATGACGGGGATGTTCATTTGAGCGCCGCGATAAAGCGCCACATCGGCGGCATGATAGCGCAGTGTATCTTGCTGCTTATAAGAGCTGTCATGAGCTTCATCAACAACAATTAATCCTAACTTATTAAAGGCATAAAGAATCGTTGATCGTGTACCGATAATAATTTGCGCGTGACCGGATTTACAATCTTGCCAACCTTGAAGTCGCTGCGTGGCGCTCATTCCTGAATGCAGCAGCACAATATGGGCAGCAAATCGGCTGGCAAATCGCGCCTTTGTTTGCGGCGTCAAGCCAATTTCAGGCACCAAAATTAGCACTTGCTGACCGGCTTCTAAAACGTGCTGCATCGCTTGCAAGTAGACTTCGGTTTTGCCACTTCCGGTGATGCCATTGAGCAAAATTCCCAAATACGACTGCGACTCATGAGCGCAGATTACAGCATCAACCACGGCTTGTTGTTCGTCGGTTAAATCAAGCGGTAATTTGGCAAGGCTCACCGGTTTTGGCGGCGCTTTTGGTTTTTCAAAGCGCTCGATCATGCCTTTATTTTCAAGCAGGATCAAAAAGTTGCGCGCCATGCCCTCCATCAAAAGCACATCCTCACTTGCGCCATGCTCGCCGTGAAGTTTGAGCATCGCAAATTGAGCTTGCTGCTTATGAGCGCGCGCGGGCAAATCTGTATCCGTTGCCTTGGGTAAAATCCGCCAATGTGTGGTGAGTAAATCAAGCGGTTTTCCTTGCCGGATCAGCTTTGGCAACATCACCGACAGCACATCGCCTAGCGGATAGTGATAATATTGAGAAAGCCAGCGCGCCAAATTGAGCATCGCTTCGGTAAAAATTGGCTCATCATCGATATTTTCTAAAATGGCTTTAAGCTTATTTTTAGGAATGTCGCTGTCAGTTTCAGCCACCAATCCTACCACAATGCCGATCAATGTCTGCCTGCCAAAAGGCACCAAAACGCGCCCGCCGATAACGGTCAGCTTGGCATCAATAGGCAAATAATCAAATTCCCGAAATAAGGGAACAGGAAGCGCCACTTGAACCAACATATTGTCCCCTTTTTATGGTTAGGTTGAAAATTAACGATTTAAAATACAAAAACCCAAACGCAATCATTTGGGTTTTATTATAGCTGAGCTGATAAGTTATTAACGTTTTGCTTTAACCGTTTTGGCTTTTAGGCTTATGAGTCAAGAAACATAATGGCTTCAATTTCAACCACGCCGCCTTTGGGCAAGGCAGCAACTTGAACGGCAGCGCGAGCAGGATAAGGCGCGGTTAAATTGGCTTCAAAAACGGTGTTTAATGCCGCAAAGTCGTTCAAGTCAGTGAGTGACACGTTAAACTTAACCACATCATTTAAACTGCCACCTGCCGCTTCACAAATGGCTTTTAAATTGGCAAAGGCTTGCTTAGCTTGCGCATCAAAGCCGTCTTTTAGCTCCATCGTTTTTGGGTCAAGACCAAGCTGACCTGAAAGATAAACGGTATTGCCAACCTTGATCGCTTGCGAATAAGTGCCAACGGCAGCTGGAGCGTGGTCAGTGTGAATGGTTTGGCGAGTCATAAAATATCCTTCGTGGTGGTGGTAAAAGCCCATTATAAAAATTTTTTTCTAAAAATAAAACTACAGCTGGTACAAGCGCATGATGTTTGGAAAGCCAAGCAGCGATCGCAGCTCACGAATGCCGTGCGCTAAGTGAACGCGGCTTCTGACAATGATGTGTAAAATGGTGTCACTTGCACGAACATCAATGGTTTCAACGCCGATATAAGATTGGCGCAAGTGATAAATCACCTCACTGATTTGCTCATCGCTTAGCGCAATGGACAGCTTCAAATACGCAGGGAAGCGGATTTTTTCATCATACTCACCTGGAATGTTAGGGGCGTTGAGGTTAGGTTTTGGTACCGCTTGAGCGCTTGCTTTGTCCTCACGCCAGCGCAGCTGAATGATCTGGTAGGGATTGTCTTTTCGAATGTCATCGAGCGAAAAGCACTTATGACGGTGAACCACCAAGCCATGGCGCGATAAGTGACCGACGATCGGGTCACCATAAATGGGATGACAACAATTGGCAAAATCAAGCTCAACCCCTGCGGCATTAGCGACCAATTGCTGCGGCTGAGCGGCGGCATCATTATCCAAATCATTTAATGCTTGAGCGCAAGCTACCTCATCGCTAAACAGCCTTGAGACCACCAATTGCGGCAATAACGTTCCTGAACTGATTTGCTCAAATAAGGTGTTTTTGTCCTTAATACCGCGCCATTCAAGTAAATTATCCCAATTGCTTTCAGTCAAATCCTGCAAGCTTTTTTGGTAAGTTTGTAGCGCGCGATCCAGCGCTTGCTGACCATGGCGCTGTTTGTCTTCAGCAGATAAGTGCTTAAACCAGCGTAAAATCTCCTCGCGGGCTTTGTTGGTGACCACAAAGCCAAGCCATTCCGCTTTTGGTTCAGAAGTTTCATCGACTTCAATTTCGACCAATTGACCGTTTTTAAGAACCGTTCCAAGCTTGGCTTTTTTGTTTTCAATATTGGCACCGATCGCCACATTGCCGACCATAGGTCCTACGGCATAAGCAAAGTCAAGCGCGGTTGCCCCTTGTGGCAGCTCATAAGCGCGACCTTGTGGGCTGTAGCAAATGATTTTGCTTGAATGCAAATAATCCATCAGCTCGTTAATGGTGGCAACGGTCGCCGCAAAATCGGGACTGCTTTCATCCAAGCTGTCATCATTGACCAAATCTTTCATATTGCGAAGCGAAGCTTGAATGACCGATTGGCTGACATCGGAGGCGTGCTCCGCGCCTATAACGCCAAGGCGAGCGGCGTGCTGCATTTGTTTGGTTAAAATGGTGGCTTTGATAATGTCATTATCGCGCTCATAAATGAGCGTTAATGATTGATTGCCGCCGGGAAGCGGTCGCCGAATATTATCCTCAATATGAGCGTCATCGATTTGGTATTTTTTGATCAAATAGTAAGCAAGCTTGTCGCAAGCTTCGACGTTATCAAGGACGATCTCAAAGGAGTAATGCCGCAAAAGGGAGTTGATCTCGCCGCGATTGCGAAAAAACTGCCGAAACATGGCAACCTGATTGTCCAAAACTTTGACGTGACCGCTAAGTCCTAAGTTATTAAGCACAATAGTCAAATAACGATGAATGGCTTCTTTTTGAAAGTTGCGACCCAAGCCATGCTGAAGCAATTTGTCCGACAATTTATTGTACATGTCCGAATCAAGGTTGCGGTAGCAGAGCACCTCAATATAATCGGCAATATCGTTTAATCCCATAAGCCTTGCAAACGGCACATAAAAATCAAGCGTCTCTTGGGCGGTGGCGCGCTGTTTTTCAGGGCGAACGGCATCAAGCGTTGACATATTGTGCAATCGGTCAGCAAGTTTAATGATCAATACTCGTGGATCATCAAGCGTTGCGGTCAATATTTTATGAAAGGTCGCCGCTTTATTTTGCTGCTTATTGTGCCTTGAGGATTTCAGCTTGGTGACGCCATCGACCAGCCGCGCCACCACTTTGCCGTAGCGCTGTTCAAGCTCATCGTCGCTGACTTCAGTGTCCTCAACCGTATCATGCAAGATAGCAGCAATGATGGTATCGCGATCCAAGCGAAATCCTGCCAAAATCTCCGCCACCGCAATCGGGTGGGTGATGTAAGGCTCGCCGGATTTGCGCCGATCGTTGATATGCGCCTGATCCCCAAATTGACAGGCATCAATGATATCGCGGCGTTCAGCAGCGCTTAAATACCCAACAGAGCGCAGCAAGGAGTATTGCGCCTCATCGACCATTTGATGACTGAGTTTGGGAAGCGATAGATCCATAAATGGGCTGTCCTATTGAGATAAGCGGCTAAAGCGCCATAATAGCAAGGTTACTGCGGAAACTTTAAAGGCGGTCGGCGTTGTCATCGACTTTATAATAAAGTGCTGATCAAGTATGACCTCACTCATAATTAATATGAAATTGACCTCAATGTCAACCTTATTAAAAGCGCTTCAAAAAAATTATTCTTTAAAACCAATTAACCTGCCCAAATAAGCGTACCGCAATATAGAATCAAAAAAAACCACAGAATAACTGTGGTTTAGGGTATAAACACTCATCAATGATGACCGTTTATTTTAAAGCTGGGCTTAAAATCCGTGATTTCCTGACAATGCCAAATCAAGCGAGCTGGCTGAAAAGCTGTGCTCAGGCTGATTGAGGATATCGCGGGTGATTTTGCCGGCGGCAATTTCGCGAAGTGCTAAAACGGTTGGCTTATCGTTGTCCACCTCAACCATTGGCTCGGCAATGCCTTTTGCCAATTGGCGGGCGCGTTTGCTTGCCACCAATACCAGCTCAAAACGGTTGTCCACATTGTCCAAGCAGTCTTCAATCGTTACTCGTGCCATAGTTCACCTCATTTATCTTTAATATCAAACCAATACAATTTGCAAAATGACGCCTATTATAGCAGTTTTATGGGCTTGAGCGCGGATTTTTAATAGGAATTGGCTTAGCGGTTGGCAATGTCAGCCAAATCGGCGCTGACATCGTGATTAAGTAACGCATTGATGGTGACTTGATAGCGTTCCTGCTGGCGAGCAAGGGTTTGTCTGTCCGCGATGATGATCGATTTTAATTCGGCAAGCGCCACCTCAAAGTTGTCATTAATCACCACATAATCAGCGTTGACGTATTGCGACATTTCAGCAACCGCGCCCGCTAAGCGCTCCTCAATGACCGTTTTACTGTCGGTGGCGCGCGTGGAGAGCCTTTGGCGAAGCGTTGCCACACTTGGTGGTAAGATAAAAATCATCGTGGCGTTTGGAAATAAATTTTTCACTTGCTTGGCGCCTTGCCAATCGATTTCTAAAATCACATCGATGCCGGCGGTTAACTGATCGCGGACGCTGGCTTCTGAGGTGCCATAATAATTGCCAAAAACAAACGCGTGCTCTAAAAACTGATGGTTCTCAACAGCTTGAGTGAAGCTTTCAATATCGGTAAAGTGATAATGATGACCGTCAATCTCGCCAGGTCTTGCCGCTCGAGTGGTGTGGGAGATGCTCACGCTCAGATCATTGGTGGTGGCGACCAGTTGCTTGACAAGGGAGGTTTTTCCCGTTCCTGAGGCGGCAGTGATGATAAACAGTGATCCGGTCATGCAATTATCCTAGCTTTAATAGGCGGCAACCACCGCCGCAAATCGCTATTATATCGCCATTTTTGTCCAAAGTCGCGTCTGTGACGCAAAAGGTGGCGATTTTGCAGGTGGATAAAGCAATAATCGGGCGAAGTTATGCTAAAGTAGAGCCTATCATTTTCACATTATTTTTTTACAACACGCTTTTTTTTACATTACTTTTTTTACCTCAATAGTGATTTAATTTTCCAAAAATTAGGTGGTTTATGCAAATTTATCTTGCCAATCCGCGTGGGTTTTGTGCCGGTGTTGATCGCGCCATTGCGATTGTCAACGAGGCGCTGCTGCGTTTTGCGCCGCCCATTTATGTCCGCCATGAGGTGGTTCATAATAAGTTTGTGGTGTCTGATCTTGCCGATCGCGGCGCGGTATTTGTTGAAGAATTGAATGAAGTTCCGGACGGTGCGGTGGTGATTTTCTCCGCGCATGGCGTGTCAAAAGCTGTGGAAGATGAGGCAAAGCGCCGCGATTTGACCGTGTTTGATGCCACCTGCCCACTGGTCACCAAAGTTCATATGGAAGTCGCTAAATTTGCCTTAGATGGCATGGACGCGGTGCTGATTGGTCACGCCGGTCACCCTGAGGTTGAGGGCACGATGGGGCGCTTTAGCAGCCGCCACGGTGGTCAAATCCATCTGGTTGAAGATGAAAATGACGTTGCCAAGCTTAGCGTTAATGACGACACCAAGCTTGCTTTTGTCACCCAAACGACGTTGTCCATGGATGATACGGCGCGCGTGATTGATGCGCTTCGAGAAAAGTTCCCCGCGATCCAAGGTCCAAGAAAAGACGACATTTGCTACGCGACTCAAAACCGCCAAGATGCGGTGAAAGACTTAGCGGCGCGCTGTGAAGTCGTTTTGGTGGTCGGATCGCCCAACTCCTCCAACTCCAACCGCTTGCGTGAGCTTGCTGAGCGTATGAATTGCAAAGCTTATTTGATCGATAACGCCAGCGAAATGCAGCCCGAATGGTTCAATGGTATTGGCAGCGTTGGGGTGACGGCGGGCGCTTCTGCTCCTGAAGTGCTCATTCAAGAAGTCTTGCAAACCTTGCAAGATTGGGGCGGCGACATTCCTGATGAGCTTGCTGGCATTGAAGAAAACATCACCTTTAGCTTACCAAAAGCACTGCGAATTCCGGTGGCAGATTTGACCCATCAAATTTAAAAGTGGTTTTAAACAGTGATTTTGCAAAAGTAATCCATCAAAAACGGAAAATAGAAACTTATGAGCGCTTATTACCACTGCCTTGATCGCAGTCATCAAGCAGATGGCAGTTGTATTGCCCACTATCAACCAACCTTGAACGCGCAGGGCACTTGGAATTTGGACGATCAGCACATGGCGTCAGCGGCAGGACTCATGACCCGCGAGCTTGAGCATTTTGCACCCGAGCAGCACATGCGAATCGCAAGAATTAGCTTTGATATTTTAGGGCGAATTCCGCTAGCGGATACCACCATCACCACGCGATTTGTTCGCGCAGGGCGAACGATTGCGCTGCTTGAAGCGGTGTTAAGCGTTCAAGGTCGCGATTGCATCGTAGCTCGGGCTTGGCGACTGCTCACCCAAGATACCAGTGCGATTGTTGGGATTGAGGATAGCAAATCTGAGTTTGCGCCAAGCGACTTGCCTGAGTGGGATGAAATGCACCGCTGGCCGGGCGGCTTTATCAAAACGCTCAAACTGTATTCGGTGACGGGTCGCCGAGCCGGTCGCGGAATGGCTTGGGTGACCACCGACGTTGAGATGGTGGCAGGCGAGCCGACCTCGGATTTAACGGCGCTCATGGGAATGGTCGATACGGCAAATGGCATCGTTCCGCGATTAGGGCTGGGTCTTGATGACGCCGACTGGATGTTTCCCAATACTGATTTGCAAGTGCATCTATTTCGCGCGCCGATTGGTCGCGATCTTGGCATTGAAGCCGTTCAGCAATTTGGCGATGATGGCATTGGCTTAACCAGCGCCATTTTGCATGACATTAATGGTCCTTTTGGTCGTAGCGAGCAGATTTTAACCGTTCGTCCTATGCCAAAGTGATGCCAAAATAGCGGCTCTTTAAGTAAATTAAGCGTCTGCTTTAAACCTAAAACCTTTTAAAACTACAAAAATCGCCTTTTGGCTTGAAATATTTTTAGCTGACCTTATTTGTAATTTCAGCGCCGCCGTTATGGGAATAATGGCGCCATGGAAATCATTTTAGTCAAAAATTTTGGAAAAAAGGAGCAATCATGAGCGATACGACTCAAGCTAATGACAATAATCAAAATAATCAAGCTCAGCCCAAGCAGCATAGCTTTGAAGCTGAAGTTGCGCAACTTTTGCATTTGGTGACCCACTCGCTGTATTCCAACGCGGATATTTTCGTTCGCGAATTGGTATCAAATGCCTCTGACGCTTGCGACAAATTGCGCTTTGAAGCCAACACCGATGACAGCCTTTATGAGGACGACGGTGAGCTTAAAATCCGCATTGCTATCGATAAAGACGCCAAAACCATCAGCTTTATTGATAACGGCATTGGCATGACAGAAAGCGAAGCGATCGAAAACTTAGGAACGATTGCCAAATCCGGAACCAAAGCCTTTTTGGACAAATTATCTGACGCGCAAAAGCAAGACGGTCAGCTGATCGGTCAATTTGGGGTGGGCTTTTATTCAGGATTTATCGTGGCTGATACCATCACCGTTGAGTCAAGAAAAGCAGGCGTCCCAAGCGATCAAGGCGTCCGCTGGGTGTCTGATGGCACTGGCGTTTTCACCGTCGAAACCATCGATAAGCCAACTCGCGGAACGACCATCATTTTGCATCTCAAAGATGAGTACAGCGACGAGGGCAACTTTGAAAGCAACTATTTAGACCGCAATAAAATCAAACAGCTGGTTAATAAATACTCCGACCATATCAGTTTGCCAATTCAAATGCGTAAAGAAGTTTGGCAAGAAGATGTCAAAGAGGACGAGGACGACGACACGCCAGCAGGCGGTCAAATGGTGCTGACCGATGAGTGGGAAACCATCAACAAAGCCAGTGCGCTTTGGACGCGAAGCCCGTCGGACATTAGCGATGATGAGTACGTTGATTTTTATAAAAACATCACTTATGACTTTGATGCGCCGCTGACTTGGACACATAACCGCGTTGAAGGTCGCGTTCAGTATACCCAATTGCTTTATATCCCGAAAAAAGCACCGATGGACTTGTACGCTCGCGAGCAGCAGCATGGCTTAAAGCTTTATGTCAAGCGCGTGTTTATTATGGATGACGCCGATCAGCTGTTGCCGATGTATTTGCGCTTTGTAAAAGGGGTGATTGATTCAGCCGACTTGCCATTGAACGTGAGCCGCGAGCTGCTGCAAGAATCGCGCGATGTCAAATCAATCCGCGATGGTAACGCCCGCCGCATCTTAACGCTGCTTGCAAGCCTTGCTAACAGTGACGATGAGAGTAAACAAGAAAAATACCGCGAGTTTTACCGCGAGTTTGGCGATGTCATCAAAGAAGGTCTTGGCGAGGACATGGGCAATCAAGAGCGTATTGCCAAGCTGTTACGCTACGCCACTAGCACCCATAATGACGTAACGACCGGCTTTGAAGACTATAAAGGTCGCATGATTGACGGTCAAAAAGCGATTTATTATTTAACCGCGGACAACTTAGCGGCGGCGAAAAACAGTCCTCAGTTGGAACTGTTTAAGAAAAAAGGCATTGAAGTCATTCTCATGACCAGCCGCGTTGATGACTGGGCAATGAACTTCTTAACCGAGTTTGACGGTACGCCACTTCAAAATATCGCCAAAGGTGCGGTAGATTTGGGCGACTTGCAAGATGACGCTGAAAAAGCCGACGCGGAAAAAGCGGAGGAAAACTTAAAGCCGGTGGTTGATAAGCTTAAATCAACGCTCAGTGGTCGCGCCAAAGACGTTCGCGTGTCCACCCGACTGGTCGATAGTCCGGCTTGCCTTGTGATCGGCGAGGGTGAATTGTCGCCGCAAATGATCCAAATGCTCAAACAAATGGGTCAAGACGTTCCTGAGGTGAAACCGACGCTTGAGGTGAACCCTGATCATCCTTTGATTAAAAAACTTGAATCAAGCGATCAGTTCGATGACTTAGCGCAAGTGATTTTTGACCAAGCGCTGCTTGCTGATGGCGGTCAGCTTGAAGACCCTGCTGCTTATTTAAAACGCGTTAATGAGCTGTTGATGAAATAACTTAAGCTTCAGCAAAATAACGCTTAAGTAAATTTGCCAATGAATGATAAAAAAGGTCTGAACTTCAGACCTTTTTTTATGGGAAAATCTAAAGTCCTTGCTTGATCGGCGTTACAATTCACTCTTATTGTCTTTACTCACAATCCGTTACAATTGCGACAGATAAGCAAGATAAACTAATCAAAGCCAAAAGCCAATTTCATATCGGCTTGACGCGACTTGCTTTATTTTATTGACCAGCTTGAGGTCGAAGCCTTGCCATTATCATCGCCTAAAACCGTCTCCTTACACCGCTTTTCATTTAATATTATTGCCAATATTATTGCTTCCTTGTGGATGCTCGTTGGCTCAACACGCGCCTTTGCTTGGGTCAAACCAACCTTATTGCAGTTTGTCTTATTTGCGCTGCTCGCGCTTGCCAGTAATGTGCTGTTTTCTTGGCTTGCTGCGGATATTGGTAGTGTTTTTAACGAGCAAGGTTTGGTCAGCTATTTGATTTGGCCCTCGATCATTGTGCTTGGTGGGATCATTTTGGCAGGTCGCGTCGGCAACCAATCGATGGTGTTTGTTCCGGCGATTTTGTGGCTAGTGGCGGATACCTTATCCGCGCTATTACAAAGTGCGGTTCAGTTTTTAGGATCGCATGGCTGGCTGTTTGATTGGAGCTATGCATTTTTACCGATTTTATTTTTGCTGTTGTTTTTGTGGCAAACGCTTGCGCTTTTATGGATTTTTTCGCGACGCTTTCGCTCGCCGTGGTGGGAGCGCATTATTATCTTGATTGGCGCGGTGGGGCTACTGACCATTTGGCAAAAAAATGTCGCCGACCAGCCGATTTTCAAACCCGTTGTGGTAACGCCGGTATTAGAAGAAGCGGCGCTTTACGAGCAGCCCTTTTTACTTAAGCAAGCGCTTAGCCGCGTTGAAGCCAATACAGCAGGCAAAACGGACTGGTATTTTATGGGCGTGGCAGGGTTTGCCGAGCAAAACGTTTTTCGCTCCGAGATTGATAAAGTTAGGCAATTATTTGATGTCAGATTTGGCACCAAAGCGCATTCTTTAGCTTTAATTAACAACACTCATAGCTGGCTTGAAGAGCCGGTCGCGACCAAAACGAGTATTTTACAAGGCTTAAAAACCATTGGTCAGCAAATGGATGTGGATGAAGATGTGCTTTTGTTAACGTTGTCCTCACATGGCAATCAAGATATTTTTCAGCTGGCGAATCCGCCGCTTGATTTGGAAAATATCGACCCAAAATGGCTCAAAGGCGCACTTGATGCTGCCGGAATCCGCTGGCGGGTGATCGTGATTTCGGCATGTTATTCAGGATCATTTATTGATGAGCTTATGACGCCAACGACCGTGGTCATTACCGCATCTGCCGCTGACAAAATGTCGTTTGGCTGTACCAATAGCGCGGAAATGACTTATTTTGGTCAAGCCTTTTTTGCTGAAAGTTTGCGCGAAAATAACAGCTTTGCCGCCGCTTTTGAGGACGCTAAGCTGCGCGTCAAAGCTCGCGAAAGCATGATGGGATTTGAGCCGTCCGAGCCGCAAATGGCGATAGGAAGCCTTATGAAATCGGCGTTGCCAGCGTTTGAAAAGGCGCTATTTGACAGCAGCTATTCAAATAACAGCGTTCATCCTATTCATGCCAACCAAGATGCTGAGCATTTAAGCGCGCATCCCATTGATGAGGTGACAGCGGCGTCCCCTTAATTCGCCAAAATTGCAAATCAATGAGTTTAATAATATTAAAGTTTGATTGGTTGCTGATAGCGCTGATTTGCGTTAAGGTCATCAAGGGCTAAAACTTTAGCCATCATTTACGATTGATTTAATAAATTTAAGGACAACATCATGAAAACTACTGCTGCTATTGCTTGGGAAGCCAATAAGCCGCTCACCTTGCACGAAGTTGATTTAGAAGCGCCAAAAGATCATGAAGTATTGATTGAGTTAAAAGCCACCGGTATTTGCCATACCGATTATTACACGTGGTCGGGCGCGGATCCTGAAGGTCGCTTTCCGGCGATCTTAGGTCACGAAGGCGCGGGGATCGTGCTTGAAGTTGGCAAAGATGTGAAAAGTTTAAAGCCGGGCGATCACGTGATTCCGCTTTATACGCCTGAATGCCGCGAGTGTGAGTTTTGTTTGCATCCCAAAACCAACCTTTGCCAAGCCATCCGAACCACGCAAGGCGCAGGATTGATGCCTGACGGCACCTCACGATTTAGCCTTGATGGCAAGCCAATTTTACATTATATGGGAACGTCTACCTTTGCTCGCCATACGGTATTGCCTGAGATTGCCGTTGCCAAAATCCGCGAAGATGCGCCATTTGATAAAGTATGTTATATCGGTTGCGGCGTGACCACAGGCGTTGGCGCAGTCGTTTATACCGCACAAATGGAAGCGGGTGCGACCGTTGCCGTCTTTGGTTTGGGCGGTATTGGACTCAACGTCATTCAAGGGGCAAAGCTTGTGGGCGCTCGCCGAATTATTGGCGTCGATTTAGACCCAAGCCGTGAAGCTTGGGGTCGCAGGTTTGGTATGACCGATTTTGTGAATGCCAAAGAAGTTGATAACGTTGTTGACCATATTATTCAGATGACTGGCGGCGGCGTGGATTATTCTTTTGAATGTATCGGCAACGTCAATGTTATGCGACAAGCGTTAGAATGCACCCATAAAGGTTGGGGTCGCTCCATCATTATCGGCGTGGCAGGCGCAGGAGAAGAAATTTCTACCCGACCATTTCAATTGGTGACTGGTCGTAAGTGGGAAGGCTCAGCTTTTGGCGGCGCTCGCGGTCGCACGGATGTGCCGACCATCGTTGATTGGTATATGGAAGGCAAAATCGATATTGACTCGCTCATCACCCATAAGCTCAAGCACGAAGAGATTAATAAAGGCTTTGAGCTGCTAAAAGATCCGGCTTGCATTCGCAGCGTGATTGAATATTAATTTGCGTTATTCACCTTGCTAACGCTACCTTGCCAAGCTTATTAGGTTTGGCAAAGTGGGCTTTATCATTATCATTTTAAAACGCTGATAAAAATGTATAAAAAATGGGACTCTCATAAGGAGTGATTATGGCTTTTTCCTATCCTCATAAATTATCGTCAAAACTGACTAAAATCTCAAACAATCGCTGTTTTGACGGCGAGCAGCATTATTACCGTCATGATTCAGCCGCGACCAAAACGCCCATGAGCTTTAGCATTTATTTGCCTGATGATGCACTTTCAGGTCAGCGTTGTCCGGCGATTTTGTATCTGTCGGGATTGACTTGCAATGCCGATAACGTCACTCATAAAGCCCATTTTCAAGCACTTTGTAGTGAGCTTGGCATGATTTTTATTGCCCCCGACACCTCGCCAAGAAGTGATGCGGATAATGGCGTTGACGTTGCTAATGACGAGCGTTATTTTGTTGGTCAAGGGGCAGGGTATTATGTGGACGCCACGAAAGCGCCTTGGTCTGAGCATTTTAATATGCAAAGCTATATTGCTGACGAGCTTTACGAGTTATTGCGCGAAGAGTTTCCGATTACAAGCATTGGCATTATGGGGCACTCCATGGGCGGTCATGGCGCGCTGCTGTTGGGCTTTAAATTTCCCAGTAAATTTGTGAGCGTCTCAGCCTTATCGCCAGTTTGTTCCGCAAGTGAGTCGGCTTGGGGTCAAGCGGCATTTTTAGAATATTTTGGCGATAATAAAGCGCTTTGGGATGAATTTGATGCCGCCAAAGTCATCGAAGCATCAGGGCGGCAATATTCGAGCATTTTGGTAGATCAAGGCGCGGCAGATGAGTTTTTTCACGACGGTCAACTGATGCCAGAAAAGCTGCAAAAGGCATGTTTTGCTGCTGATCAGCCGTTAACCCTGCGCTATCAAGCCGGATTTGATCACAGTTATTATTTTATCCAAAGTTTTATTCATGATCATATTCAGCACCATTATCAAATGGCGCAGCTTTAAGCGATGTTTACGATTGCAATTTTTTGCTATCATACCCATAAAAGTAATTGTTGATAATATCGCTTATCGCTCATTAAAATTTATGGAATTGTTATGACTGCCAATCGCTCTGTCACCTCTGATTATTTGATCGCGCCCTCCATTTTATCCGCCGATTTTGCAAGGCTTGGCGAGGAAGTGGCAAACGTGTTGGCGGCGGGCGCGGATGTGGTTCACTTTGATGTTATGGACAACCATTACGTGCCAAACCTCACCTTTGGCAGTATGATTTGCCAAGCGTTGCGTGACTTTGGTATTGATGCGCCCATTGACGTTCATTTGATGGTGTCGCCTGTTGATGGCATGATTGAGCAGTTTTTAACGGCAGGGGCGAGCATTATTACCTTTCATCCTGAAGCCAGCCTTCACATTGACCGCTCATTGCAGCTCATTAAAGCTGGCGGCGCAAAATGTGGTTTGGTGCTCAATCCAGCAACGCCTTTGCATTATCTTGACCATGTGATGGATAAAGTTGATCAAATTCTTTTGATGAGCGTCAACCCCGGTTTTGGCGGTCAGTCGTTTATCCCAAGTACGCTGGATAAAGTTCGCGCGGTTCGCAAACTCATTGACCAAAGTGGTCGTGATATCCGCCTTGAAGTGGACGGTGGCGTCAATGCGAAAAATATCCGCGAGATTGCTGAAGCTGGCGCGGACATGTTTGTCGCAGGGTCTGCAATTTTTAACCAAGCCGATTATAAAACTGCCATTGATGCCCTGCGCTCCGAGTTGGCAAAAGTCAAAAAAGCGTAATCAGGCTTTGGATTAACATTGAGCTTTGATGAGCTTGGGTTAACAATTTTTTATAAAGCATCCCAAAAGCGTTATGAGGTGACAGATGGAACAACAAACGACATCGCTAAACAACCGCGCTGAAGTATCCCAAAAAAGCCTAGTTCCCAAAGGCATTACCATTGGTCTTGCGATTTTTGCACTTATTTTAAGCTTAGCAGGTTACGCGTTTCGCTTAATTGTTGGTGATGATTTGGGCGAGGTTTTACGTCACGCCGCTGTCATTGTTCCCGCTTTTATGATTGGTATCCCGCTGTTTTTTTGGGTGGGATCGCGCATTTTAAACAAAGTTAATGGACTTCATATCGAGCCGAGAAATGCACTAAGCCTTGGCTGGCTTACCGCTTGTATTTCCATGCTTTGGCTTATGGGCAGTTACAGCTGATCGGACAAATTTATGCAACCCTCCTTTAATTTGGCAGCGCTTATCTTTCCAAAAGAGCTGCCAAAGTCACTTTTTATTTTGCTAATTATCGGCTGCTTATTGCTTGGGCTTGCCTCTTTGCGTCATGGTACTGATTTGGACGGCTGGCTTAACGTCGTTGAAAATTGGTTATTAATGCTGCTCATTATTCCAACGGCGACGGCAACAGTTGCCTTGCCTTTTAAATACCGCGATCCAACCTTGGATTTAAAACTCACGTATTATTTAGGCATGTTTGTTGCGTTTTTATTCACCCTTGCCAAATTGCGCTATTGGCATTAGCATTCATCAAGTCCCGTTTTAGCGTTTTGTTTGCTTGCATAATTGTGCTTGAATTCTGGGTTAAAAGCATCCATTGTAAGGGTATTGGCGACTCTCCCGTAAGCTTTCGGGACTATAAGGATGACAATTATGCCCTATGATATTGATAAAGAAATTGATTTTGATGCTGAGACTGAACGATTTGCAAAAATGGCAAAGGAAACCACGCTTGAGCTGATTGAAAATGAAGCAGGGCAACTGCTGCTTCGCGAAACGGGCAACAGCGATGAGGCTTTAATGACGATTGATTTTTCAGACAAACTCAAAGAGCTTTTAGGCACTGATACCCAAGCGATTGGTCAGCATATGATTCAAGCGGCAATTCAGGTGATTATGCAAAAGCAAATCAGCCGCTGGCATGCGCAAGTTTATGATAAAGAACCAACGCGTTATAGCTGATTGTCTTTAAAAAATCAGCGACAAAAAAAGGGTTTATCAATCGATAAACCCTTTTTTATAGCTAAATAGCTCACTAAAAAGTAATGGTTAAAATTACTTGATTTTAGCTTCTTTAAAAATCACGTGCTGGCGAATTTTTGGATCAAATTTTTTGATTTCCATCTTGCCAGGCATGGTACGCTTGTTTTTGGTCGTGGTGTAGTAATAGCCAGTACCAGCGGTTGATACCAATTTAATTTTATCTCTCATGACACTTATCCTTAAATGGGGGCAATCAGGCGCTTATTAGATCTTTTGACCTTGGGCGCGTAAATCTGCAAGCACCTTATCAATGCCTAGCTTGTCAATCACACGCATGCCTTTGGTAGACACACGAAGGCGGACAAAACGGTTTTCAGACTCAACCCAAAAACGGTGGTTTTGCAGGTTTGGCAAAAAGCGACGACGGGTCTTGTTGTTTGCATGCGAAACATTATTACCCACCATAGGGCGCTTTCCAGTCACTTGGCAAACTTTAGACATGGCGAACTCCTAATCTATAAGATATGAGGGACTCTCATACCGGTCTGGGCAAGGCGCGCAATTTTGCGGCATGGACGCAGCACACTCATTGACCAAACAAACTATTTGAAGGTTGAGCTGACCGATTTGTCACTAAAGGCCAATAACAAAGGCGGTCAATTCAGAAATTTTTAAAGCCGACATTTATACCATAAAATCATAAATTATTCAAATGTTTTTGTGCAGATTGAGGTTAAAGGAAGGAAGGTAGAGGGACGCGGCTAAAAAGGCTATGTGATTGATTATTTAATGCAAAAACTGAATTTTTGGTTGTAACTTAAGACAAAAGTCAGTAAAGTTGCTGTTAGAATTAACGTACAATTTGTTAATATATACCACAATTTAATTACATACTGCAATTTTAGCCCCGTTGTTTATTTTGACCAACACTAATGACAACGATTCAGGGCAGCTCATTGTTTTTATCTTCTCGCCGCTGCGGAGTTTTGTTCATGTCTCATAGCTCATTACCTCTTAATTCAAAGTTGTTTCAACTGACATCCTTGTCTTGTGCCTTAGCTTTAGCAGGCTGTGGTGGCGGTGATGGGGTGGATGTGGTAGCGCCTCCTATCGGCGGTGGTCAAGGTAACAACAACACTGGGGGGAGTAATGGCGGTTCAGGTGGAACGCAAACCCCAGCTGAAGAGGCAGATTTTCACTTACAAAAACTTTATACCACCCCTGCAAATATTGAGCTTAGCGATGAGCCTGTGGTCTTTTCAGTAACCGTTAAAGCGGCTGAAAAAAAATCAGGGTCAGCAGTAATTAATAAAAAAGTCAGCTTAACAGTTGAGGATTCTGAAAATAATGGCGTTACAGTTGAAGGCTTGAGTGATCAAACCACCAATGACAAAGGTGAAGCCACTTATGAGTTAAAACTGAATCCCAATGTTATCTCAAGCGCTCAACAAGCCAGTTTGCTGGCAAATGGGTTTAAGTTAAAAGCAACCGCTAAGCGCCAAAATGGCGCGATTGTAGAGCAGGTTCATACCGTTTCTGTGCGAAAAAAAGGCAGTGGCGATGGCACTCAGGTCACTGAAAGTAAGCTTAGTGTCAAAACTGGATTAGTGACCACCTCAGTTTCAAATAACAAATTGAACCCGTATGGTGATACGGCGGTTTTAACTATTCAAACCAAAGACCCAAGTGGCGCATTGGCAGCAGGGGTAACTGTTGGCGCAAGTATCCTTGATATTAAAGGGGTGAGCCTTGATAGTTCCAGCCAAGTAACGGACAGTCAAGGGATATCGCGTTTTAATATTAAAATTGATAACGATCTGAGCAAAGAGGAGCGCGACAGCTTAATTCGCTCAGGGCTGTTTTATAACGTTAATATTCAAGAAAAAAATGGCGCAACCAAAAAAGTCAGTGGCACTTTACCCGTAGCAAGCCCGATATCTGATTATAATCTTAGTATCAAGGGTAATAACAATCCTATCAATGCTTTTGGTGACAGTCAGCCGCTGGTCATTAGTGCGACCCCCGTGAATAGTAATGTTCCAACCAAAATTGAGGGTTCAAAAGTATTTATTACTTTAAATAATCCTATAGAAGGCGTCACATTAAGCAGTAATGAGTTGATTTTTAACGCCCAAGGTCAAGCCTCTGTTACGCTCAATGTAGCAAAAAATCTAAGCACAGCGGCGCGAAACCAAATTGCTAAAACGGGTATTGGTTATACGGTGAGTTTGACTGAGCCGAATTATTCAACTACGGTGACCGCATTTAGCAGCTCAGCTTATATTCCCCAAGCTCAAAACAAAGTAGGCTTTGTATCAAGTAGCAAAACTCGCATATCAAGCTTTGGTAGCACAGTTGACGTTGTTTTCCGAGTCAATGACAATAAAAATGCCCCTGTAGCAGGTCAAACTGTAATCGCTTCTCTGCCTTCGGATTTAGCCCAAAAGGGGTTATTGCTGCTTGATAATAGCGCCCAGCAAATCACAAATGACCAAGGTCAAGTTAAATATACAGTTTTTGTGCCCTCAGGATTGAGCGCTGCAAATCGAGCACTTCTTGAAAAAGCAGGCGGCTTTGTTCTTAGTGCTCAAGCGATCGAGACTTCAGGCGCAAGCAGTGAAATCAGCAGTGAGCGCATTCAGATCACTGCCGATAGTGAGACACTATTAACGAGTAAAACAGTTCCTGGCGTTGTTAATATCTTAAAAGATCAGTTTGAGATCGTGGTTAATAGCAAGCGCCCCGATGGCAGTGTAGCTGTTGGTAAATCAGTTAAACTGGCGATCAATAATGTCAATGGCATTAGCATTCAAAATAACCAACAAACTACTAACAGCTCAGGACAGGTCACGTTTACTGTAAATGTCAGCCAAGATCTTAGTCAGCAACAACGCGATAGTTTAATCACATCAGGAATTGGCTATACCGTGACGCTAACAGATAGCGATGGGGTTGCAACCCAAACCAGTGTGGCAAAAGTTGCAATGCCTGAGGCTTTATATCAGCTTAATTATGGTGGCTCTAGTCAAAAACAGTTATCAAGTTTTGGCGGTAGTACTATTGTTACCTTTAGGGTGAACAATAAACAAGGCGGCGTCATTAAAGATCAAATTGTTGGGGTAGCCCTTCCAAAAATCCTGACACAAGAAGGTCTTTTAAGCTTAGACGGGGACACTACCCAAAAGACCAACGATAAAGGTGAAGTAAGCTTTACAGTTCGTGTTCCAAGCAATTTGTCAAGCGATCAGCGCGCCAAACTGGAAGCTGCAGGACAATTTGCCTTAACCGCAGCTATTGTGGAGTCATCAGGAGCTTCTAGCAGCCTTAGCAGCCCTGCTATCACCATCAGCAGCAAGCTTCAGCAAAGCTTAAGCACGCTTGCCACCCAAACCGATCCTAGCGTGGTCAACGTCCTAAAAGACCGCTTTGACATCATAGTCAGTGGCAAACG
>NZ_JABBDX010000002.1 GCF_012847335.1 Psychrobacter sp. MF31 | reverse complement strand
AATATGTTTGCAAGGCTCAAACATTTTCGTAGTATCGCTACTCGTTATGAGAAGTTAGCTCGTAATTTTAAGTCAATGCTTTATCTGGCGTGTACTATCGTTCATTGTAAGATGAATTGAAAACACGCCCTAGTTATTATGAGAAAATTAATTTATATTTTTATTAAACATTTTGTTTAGTGATTTTAATAAAATTGAGACTTATAAATTTAAATGATAATCGCTATATTTTATTTAAAGGCTAATATTTACTTAGTTTTAAATGTTTTTTAAGGCTTCGGTTATGAATATACCTAATTAACGAAATTAATGCTCATCGGTTGGCGCAGTAGATCTCATTTGTGCTTCTTCAATCAACGCCCTAACCCGCGCGCTTTCCTTCAATACGCAAGCCTCATAAGCCGATAGCGGCTGAGGTTCTTGCGCGTTGTCTTCCTCTTGTTTGGCTTTAGCTTCCAAATACTTATCAAGCTCATTTTGCTCTGACTGGCTCATGACGATCCCCCTTGATTGATTAAAAGTTATCACCCATTGTTATACTTTTTATCAAGCGCTTTCAATATCGCAAACGTTTCCAAATCCATTTGTCCGGTCGGCTGCTGCGGTCGAAAGTGCAGCTGAAACGCATAAACCACATTTTGGCTGGCTTTGTCCCACTCCAACGTATCATTGATGGCATAGCCATAATTACGAAGCAGCGCTTTTATTTCTAAGATAGGGGTTTGCGAAAATAGCGCGGAATCCATAAACGCTGTCTTGTCCGCTGCGTCATACCAAGCGCCGATTTGGTAATCAAAATACAGCCGCTGCCAAGGGAACTTCGCGCCGGGGTCGATTTTGCGCTGCGGGGCAAGGTCGGAGTGGGCGATGATGTGAGTGGGCTTGATGCGGTATTTTTCAGCCAAATTTTTGACCAAAAAAGCGACCTTTTGGATTTGTAAGTCATCAAATTCAACAAAGTCCGCGTAAGGATGGTAGCCTTTGATTCCGCGAGCCTCTTTGGCAATGCCGTCATTGACGATTTCAATGCCGATGGCGGTATCGTTTAACACGCTGCGACCGGTAAAGCTGCCGTTTCCGGCGTGCCAAGCGCGTTTGTCATCGGCAACGAGTTGATAAATTTTATCGCCATCGTTTTTTGGGATTAAATAATGAGCGCTGACGTTACCATTGGTCAAAATGTCGAGAGAATCGCTGTCGTTTTCGGCGGTGTAATGCAGCACGATAAATTGGATGCGCTCATTTTGACCCGTTGCGTGATAAGTGGCGTCATCAATGACGAATTTGGGCGCGGTTGTAGTTGGGGTAACGGTGGCGCAGCCTGCAAGGGTGAGTGCAAGCAAAGTTCCGCTTAAAATAGGGGCAAATTTTTTCATAACCAACCAAGAATAAAAATGTTAAGCTAAATTTGATTGTAGCGTGATAGTTTTAAATAACAACGCTTTAATGACCGCGATTTAACCATAAAGAACGGCGACATAAAAACTTTTCAAGATAAAAAATAAGAGGTCAGCGATGCCAAGCTTAAACCATTTGCAAATTTCTTTTCCCATCATTCAAGCGCCGATGGCAGGCGGGGCGACCACGCCAGAATTGATTGCCACCGTCAGCAACTTTGGCGGAATCGGCGGTCTTGGTGCAGGAACGTCAGCACCTGAAACTATCAAACAAAACATTACTGATATTAAAGCGCTAACGCAAAAGCCATTTATGGTAAATTTAATTGTATTAACGGAGGCGCAAAGTCGCGATTTTGATTGCGCCATTCCGGATTGGCTTGCCGACTATTATAAAAGTAATGATATCGAAGTGAACTTGCCAAAGCATCCGGCACAAAAGTTTTCTGAGCAGTTGCAAGTGCTTTATGACAATCCTGTTCCCATCGTAAGCTTTACCTTTGGCGTTGTAAATTCTGAGCAGGTTAAGCGTTTGCAGCAGCTTGGCATGGTCGTGATTGGTACGGCAAACCACCCAAACGAGGCGCAAGCTTGGGAGGCAGTGGGCGCAGATGCCGTTTGCGTTCAAGGGGTCGAGGCGGGCGGTCATCGCGGCGGCTGGCTTGCCGAGAGCGATGCTGACCCGTTGGGGCTGCTGGCGCTCATTAGCCAAACCAAAAATTGCACCTCACTACCGCTGATAGCTGCCGGTGGCATTATGACCGCACAAGATATCAAAGCCGTTTTGGCGGCAGGAGCGGACTTTGCGCAACTAGGAACGGCGTTTTTGGCAACGGACAAATCAGGGGTCAGCGATGATTATAAAAATGCTTTGGTGGCGGCAAGTCAAGGTAAGCGCTGCCCTGAGACGCGATTAACGCGGCTGTTTTCTGGGAAATTGGCTCGCGGCTTGGTCAATGGCTTTTTAAATGACTTTGCAAAATTTGACAATCAGTTTGGTAACAACGCTAATTTGCCACCTTATCCGCAGCTGAATGCCATGACCACACCGATGCGCGCCCATGCCAAAAAGCATCACGATGTGGAGCATTTATCGATTTGGGCGGGGCAGGGCGTAAGTCAGGTGAAAAAAGAACCCACGACCGAGCTGCTAAAACGCTTGGTTCAAGACTTATAGTGATTACTTTATTTTCTTTTTAAGCGCGGCTTTCCAACTGTCCTCTAAGCAGTCAATGGCAAGCCAAGGCTCGATGATTGCCGCGTCAAATTTGTCTTTGGCATTGGTCATCTGCCAAAGCGTTTTTAAGTCGGCAAACGGATAAGGTCGCTCGATAAGATAAACTGGCAAATCCGCTTGAATGATGCCATCGCGAGCCACTTGAAAGTACCAACCGGCAATGCCTTGCTTGCTTACCCACGAGGCGATATTGGGAACTTTGCTAAATTGCCCGATTTGGTCGTTGATTTTGTAGCACGGTCGTCTTGGTTGAACGATTCGCAGCTGAACGCTGTTACTATCGGCTACGTTGTCATTGACAAATTGCCCCCCATACTGAAAAACGTCGCCAATACAAACGCTGCTTTCGGTCAATTCTGGCAGACCATTCACCGCTTTAGTGATTAAGTTTTCGCCAAGGGTTCCCGATTGTACGTTTAAGCCAAACTCTTGATTAATCGCGTCATAAGTCGCTTTTGGCAGTTGATGAACGGCTTTTAAATAACCGCCATGGTGGCGGCGGTCGGCTTGCTCATCGGTGGCAATTCCCAAAAAATTGACCAAGGCGGGTTCTTTGACGGGTTGTTTATCAATCGCGCTTAATTGCTCACGGGCAAACGGCATGGCTTTGCCGGCGCGAACGTCGATAAGGTGGGCAACGTGAAGCGGTAAGTTAATGCTATCAAAGGTTTGGTCAGCGTTTGGTTCAAAAGGGTGGTTTTCAGCTAAAGCGACAGTCATTGGCAATTCCAGTTGTCATTTTCATTTAAAGCGTTAAGTATTAGGATTATCTTAACTCAGTGGTGACGGAATAAGCAAAAGCTGCCATAGTCAAAATTTTGCCCAAAAAAAACCGAACAAGGCGTTCGGTTTTAGGGATCAGCAGGGTTTGGCAGATTTTAGCAAGCCGCGCAATTTAGTTACGGCGACCGGCTTTTTTAGGTTCGCGCGGCGTGGCAACCAATTCGGCGAGACTTTCAGGCGATGACCAAAGCCCCTCTAAGTCATAAAATTCGCGCGCAGCGGGGGTCATCATATGAACGACGACGGCGCCCAAATCAATCAGCGTCCAGTCAGAATCGTGACCGCCTTCGCGACCAAGCGGCATGAATCCGGCTTTTTTAACCTCAGCGCCGAGGCTGTCAGCAAGCGCGCGGACGTGGCGCTTTGAGGTGCCATCGGCAATCACGATGCGCTCCATCACGTCGGTCAAGTCCTCAACGTTAAGCACGGTGATATTTTTGGCTTTCATGTCGTCAAGCGTTTCGGTCACCAGCGTCAAGCATTGCTCAAGGCGCTCGTTGGTCATGGTAGTTGTCATAAAATCTTAGTTTCCATAGTCATCAATAAAAAATCGTAGCCGCGCTTTTGGGTCGGCGCTGTGGCTATTAAAGGGATTTTAACGGAATTGGTCAGTAGAATATAGCCGATGACGAATAATATAGTCATAAACTGTAGGATTTAGCTCAGTGAGCAAGCGCGGCTGAGTCACAGTCGATAAGGATTTGGCTGCCAACTGCTCGCGGATACTGGAGCTTGAAATGGCGACAATTGGCGACCAGTCCAAATAAATACGACCGTTTAGCTTAGTTTTCAATGGCTTAAGAGAAAAAAAAGGTTGGGCTGCCGCGCTTTTTTCAATAAATGTAAAGATAGGTTGTCGAGCTAAATGTTTTAAATCAAGCTTAGGATGGGTTAAGTCAGCAAGCTGGGTCGTGACTTTAGCTTGTAAGGCGTTGGGCAATTTATCAATCGGGTTTTCGCTATTTATCGAGTTTTCACTATTTTTAGCATTTTGAAAAGCAGTATCTTTTTTAGCAAAATGGGTCGTCTCATCAACTCGATTAAACACCCAAAGATGAACAAAATCGGTCAATTCAAGCCCTTGACGCCATTTATCCAAACTTGCCGCGCTGTCCATTCCCATGATAAAAATCAAAGTATCCTCAGAAAAATTTTGCCGAAGTTTACGAACAGTATCGATGGTAAACACGGGCGGCGCTTGCCAAAGCTCGAGCTCATTGATGGCAAGGGGTGTATTTTTGGTGGCAAGTTTGAGCATTGCCAATCGCTGCTTAGGGTCGATGGTATCGGTTTTAAATGGCGATCGCGAATTGGGAAGCAACTCAACGCTGAGCGCTCTTTTTTGCTGAGTTGCGATGGGGGCTAATTGGTTAAATACCGCCATTGCCATTTGGATATGACCATTGTGAACGGGATTGAACGAGCCGCCAAGATACGCTCGAATGGCAGGATTCTGGTTAGCGTTTTGGGAATTTTGCAAAATAGTTAACATTATGAACGGTTTCGAACAAAAACGGCTTTGTGGTGGTCGTTGTTGGGGTAGCGCTCTTCCATCTCAAAATGGCGCGGATAGGCACGTAAAAAGTCGCTAAATTTGCTAAAGCCAAACAGCCGCGTGTCAAAGTCCGGCTCGATTTTTAATAAGTGGTTTTTTACCGGCGCTAAATGTGCCCAGCCGGCGTCGTCCGCGACGTTGATGATCGCCATTTTGACCATGGTGATGGCAACATCGATGGGTTTAAATTGGTTTTGCTCGGTGGAAAATAGCATATCAGCGGAGTCGTAAAAATCGACCTCAGCGGCAGATTTTGCGTTATCCAGCATTTCTAAATAGGTAAAGCGGTCGCAAGCTTGCGTAAAAGGTTTTGGCGTTTGCTGTTTGCCAAAGCCAAACACGTAAAGCCCTTGCTCGCGGATGCGCTGAGCTAAGCGCGTGTAATCGCTGTCGGAGGTCACCAAGCAAAAGCCTTCAAAGCGCTGAGTATAAAGCAAATCCATGGCATCAATAATCATACAAGCGTCGGTGGCATTTTTGCCAGTGGTATAGGCAAATTGCTGAATGGGCTGAAGGGAGTAGTTGAGCAGCACGTTTTTCCAGCTGGCAAGTTGCGGTTTCGTCCAGTCGCCATAAATGCGCCGAACGCTGCCGCGACCAAGGGTTGCAATCTCACTCATGAGCGCCTCAACGTGCGCCGCTGAGATGTTATCGGCATCGATTAAAACAGCAAGCTTGGCGTTGGGGTTGGGCAAATCCGGCGTAAACATGACGATGAGCAACCAAAAAAAGCAATGCCCTATTGTAGTGGTCGGCGGATCAGTTGTCATCTTTTGCTGTCAGCTAATAAAAAACCGACCTTATTTAAGATCGGTTGTTATTCAATATCATTTATTTTAACAATTTACACCGCGTCGCTATAGGCTTGAATGGCAGTTAGCGCAATGGTGTAAATGATGTCATCAACGAGCGCGCCGCGTGACAAATCGTTGACCGGTTTGTTAAGACCTTGCAGCATGGGACCTACGCTGATCACGTTGGCGCTGCGCTGAACGGCTTTATAAGTGGTGTTGCCAGTATTTAAATCAGGGAAAATAAACACGTTGGCTTGTCCTGCCACCGGTGAGTCCGGCGCTTTTTGTTTGCCAACGCTCATGACCGAGGCGGCGTCGTATTGCAAAGGTCCATCAACGGCTAAGTTTGGCGCGCGCTCGCGAACGATTTCGGTGGCGCGAGTGACTTTTTCAACATCAGCGCCTGCGCCCGATGCGCCCGTTGAGTAGCTGATCATGGCAACTTTGGGGTCAATACCAAAAGCAGTTGCCGACTGCGCCGATTGAATGGCGATCTCGGCAAGCTCTTCGGCAGTTGGGTCAGGGTTGATTGCGCAGTCCCCGTAAACGACCACTTGCTCTGGCAGCAGCATAAAGAAAATGGAGGACACCAAGGAGTACTGCGGCGCGGTTTTAATCAGCTGAAATGCAGGGCGAACGGTATTAGCCGTGGTATGAATCGCTCCTGAAACCAAGCCGTCAACCTCGTCCATTTGCAACATGGTCGTTCCCAAAAAGACCGTATCGGTTAACTGCTCAGCGGCAACGGCTTCTGACGTTTTACCTTTTCGGCGCTCAACGACAGCTTTGATATATTTATCCATATCAAGGCTTGCAGGATCAATGATTTCAAGACCTTCTGGCAACACCAAATCACGATTTTTAGCCACTTGCTCAACATCTTCGCGCTTGGCAAGCAGCACACAGTTGGCAATGCCGCGGCTTTGGCAAATACAAGCGGCCTCAACGGTGCGCGGCTCGTCGCCTTCAGGAAGCACGATGCGCTTGTTGGCAGCTTGCGCTTTTTTAACCACTTGATGGCGAAACGCTGAAGGGGATAATCGCGGCTTATAATCGCCCGTAAAGTACGTTTTGATCCAGCTTAAATCCAAATGCGCTGCGACATAGCGGGTGACCTCTTGAGCGCGCTCAATGTCATCGCTTGGGATTTCAGCGCTCATGTGAAGTAAGTTTTGAACGGTTTCAAAGCTGTCGCTGGCAACGCTCATGACCGGAATACCAGTTTTAAGCGCCGATTGCCAAAGCTCAGCAACGGTGGCGTTTGGTGCCTCGCCGCCGGTCAGCACAAGCCCTGCTAAAGGAATGCCATTAATACAAGCAAGGGCTGCAGCAAGCAAAATATCATCGCGATCCCCCGGAACGACAACGAGCGTTCCGCGTTTAAACACTTCATCAACGCGCGCAACCGAGCGGGCAGTAAGACTGATATGATTGATCCGGCGCGATTTTGCCTCACCAACGTTTAGCCAAGTGGCATCAAGCTCAGCAGCAATATCCCAAGTTCTTGGTACCGATAACGAGTCGCTAAATGGCACCACCCCAATCAAGCGAAAGCGCTCGGTGTTAAAATCTGGAAGCAGCTTTTCCACTTCAAGCATAAAGTCATTATCAAGGCTGACCACCGCTTCACCGGGAGCTACTGGCTGAGTATCAAAGGTATTTGGCACATCTTGAACGCGCATTAAAATGCAGCCAAGGGTGCGCTCATGCGAGATGCCGCCAAATTCGCGGGCATGAACTTCAAGCTTTTCTGCCAAATGCGAGGGATTATGAAGATCAGCGGTGCTCACAAAAATGATTTTAGCATCTAAAGCATGAGCAATAGCGCGGTTAATTTGTGAGGCATAAGACGCTTCGGTAGTGGGTACCAAGCCTTCACAAATCACAACATCATGATCGCCTTCAATGGAATGAAAATTTACCACCACCTCTTCCATCAAATCATCAACGTTGCCGCTTGCCAACATGCGCTCAACGCGCTGACGGTTGATCGAAGGCGGCGGCGTCAAGCCAAACGCGTGCATGGTCAGTGCCGATGAGCTGTCCAAGCTGTTTTGCTTATCCAGTGTATCATCTTGCAAAAAAGGCTTCATAAAGCTGGCTTTGATGCCGTTGTAATCAAGAGCGCGAATCAGACCAAGCGCGGCTGAGGTCACTCCAATGCCGCGGCTGATGGGAACCAATAAAATAGTTTGCATAGCGACTCCTTGTGATTAAAGCCCAAGCGTTTGGCGGGTTTCTTTAGCGATTTGACATTCTTCATCGGTTGGAACGACCCAAAGCTCGATGCTGCTATTATCGTTATGAAAGCTGCCTTCTGCGCCGCCTGCAAGCGAATGGTTTTTATCTTCATCAAACGAGATGCCAAAATGACGCATCACATCTAAAATGCGCGCTCGCGTTGACGCTGAGTTTTCGCCAATGCCGCCGGTAAAGACGATTCCGGTAAAGCTTGGTAAAGCGCAGCTTAAGCTTGCCAAATATTTGCCCGCGCGGTAGCAGAACATTTCAATGGCGAGTTGAGCATCTTCATTGCCTTCATTAGCCGCTTGCTCAATGGTTCGCAAGTCGTTTGACAGTCCTGAAATTCCCAAAAGCCCGCTGTTATGGTTAAGCATGTCATTGATTTCCTCAAGGCTCATGCCAAGCTTACGCTTAAGGTGAACGTGAAGCCCTGGATCAACATCACCACTTCGCGTTCCCATCATAAGCCCCTCAAGCGGGGTCAGTCCCATGCTCGTATCCAAGCTTTTGCCATCGTAAACTGCCGCCGCTGAGCAGCCATTTCCCAAATGCGCGGTCAGCCAGCCATGAGCGCCTTTAGCATCGGTGATTTGGCTTGCACGCTCCGACACATAAGCGTGAGAGGTGCCATGAAAGCCATAACGGCGGATTTTTTCTTCCTCATAAAGCGCGTTTGGAATCGGATAGCGATAAGCCACCGGCGGCATGGTTTGGTGAAAGGCGGTATCAAACACCACCACTTGCGGGATTTCAGGATAAATCGCCTGAACCGCTTCAATACCAAGGGCGTTGGCAGGGTTGTGCAGCGGCGCTAGGATTTTTAAGCGCTTAACTTCTTCTAACACATGGTCATCGACCTGAACGGCTTCTGAGTATTCGCGGCCGCCATGAACCACGCGGTGACCGACCGCGATAAAGTGATATTGTTCAAGGAGCGCCAAGATTTTTTGCAGCGCCAACTGATGCCGACCACCTGGGATGGTGATTTCAAGCTTTTCACCGTTTAAGGTGGTGTGCTTAATTCGTGCGGTATCAAGACCTAAGTTTTCGGCAAGTCCTGTGATTCGGGTGGATTCATCTTCGCTAATCAGCGCATATTTGATCGATGATGATCCGCAGTTTAATACAAGCGTTGGGTTGGTCAGGGTTGATTTTACTGAACTGCGGTCGCTAAAGCTTGGATTGCTGGCACTGTCACTCATACTCTGTCCTTAGATGATGGTTATTGGTAATGACGTTTAGTCCTGATATTGCTGCTCTGTCAGGATGCCGCACAATCACGGCTCATTGCTCACATAGTTTCAAAATCTGACCGCGATAGCAATAAGGATTTAACAAAAATCGCTTCAATGAACGCTTAAAACGCTGCAACGGCTGACAATCAAAGGCTCAGCAAATTGTAAGCAATTTTGTCAAAAATAGCATAAATGAGATGATATGTCTCAATTATTCAATCATAAAAAGCAAAAAAAGCAGATTTTTATCCAAAAACGCTAAAAATTTGTGATTTTTACTGAAGTTTTGATTGCGATGGCTCAAAAAATCCTTTACAAAATAAGACTATTGTCAGTTAAGTATTGAACAATAATCACTTATAACGCCGTGATGCTTTTTTCCTCACAATAAGTCATTTAACTTAGCCCACAAATCAAGCTAAAATACGGATCAGTTTGATAGTCAGTCATTTATTTTTAATTGTTATACCGTCTTGCAAGGCTTTGCCATGAACTCTCAAAATTTACGCCGCGTTGCCCTGATCGCAACCGGATGTTTTGCCGCGCTAATGATTACTGGATGCGGTCAAAAAGGCGATTTATATTTAGTCAAACCTGAATCAGGCGCACTGGTGACTGGATCGGATGCCACCGCCAGCACCAGCGATCCGCAAGATGCCGCGTTTGCTAAGATTGATGATAACGAGGTTGACAGCTCGCGTTATTTGGATAAAAAAGCAAGTTTTGCCGGATAACAATAACGATCCTAATGATTATTAAATCGGCAATGAGTTAAGCGGTATAAAGCCAAACTAAAAAAGATGGCTTGGCTAAATGTCAGTAAAAATCAGTTAAGGATGACCACCCCATTTGTCAAAGCAAATGGCAACGATAAAAATCACGATGAAAAAGAGCAGCACTATGACAAGTTTTGAAAAAAGCGGCGCCAACCAACAAGCCGGACGATATATCGACCCAAAAGCGCTGACCGAAGCCCTTCCGGCGCTAAATTACAGCTCTAACTCACTATGCTTTGATGAGGTGAGCGTAAGCGATCTTGCCAAAGCTTACGGCACGCCCTGCTATGTGTATTCAAAGCAAGCCATTTTGGATACTTATCAAGAATATAGCGACAGCTTTGCTGCCATCAATCACCAAATTTGCTATGCGGTCAAAGCCAACTCAAACTTAGCCGTTTTAGGAATTTTAGCAAAGGCGGGCGCAGGATTTGACATCGTGTCACGCGGTGAGCTTGAGCGCGTTCTGGCAGCCGGTGGCAGCGCAAGCAAAGTGGTGTTTTCAGGCGTTGGCAAAACTCGCGATGAGATTGCTTTTGCTTTAGAGCAGGGTATCGGTTGCTTTAACGTTGAGTCGATCAGCGAAATTGCACTGATCAATGAAATTGCAGGGGTGATTGGCGTTCGCGCGCCGATTTCACTGCGCGTTAATCCGGATGTTGATGCCAAAACGCACCCGTATATTTCAACGGGTCTCAAAGACAACAAGTTTGGCATCGACCATAACGTTGCCGTTGCCGTTTACGAAGAAGCGGCTACCCTTGAAAATATCGAGATTAAAGGCATTGATTGCCATATCGGCTCGCAATTGACGGATGTGACGCCGTTTGTTGCTGCGCTTGATAAAGTCATTGAGCTGATTACTACCTTAAAAAACAAAGGCATTCACTTATCGCACATTGATTTAGGCGGCGGTTTAGGCGTTCGTTATATTGATGAGACGCCAGTTAGCATTCATGATTTTGCGCAAGCGTTATTGCCCAAATTAACCGCGCTTGGCTTAAAGCTATTTTTAGAGCCCGGTCGCAGTATGGTTGCTAATGCTGGAATTTTATTGACCCGCGTTGAGGTGTTAAAGCCAACCGAGCACAAAAACTTTGCCATCGTTGATGCGGCGATGAATGACTTGATTCGACCTGCGCTTTATCAAGCCCAAATGGCGATCATTCCAAACGTTTTGCCTGAGGGCGGCGCGGATCACAACAACTTGCAATCTTGGGATATCGTGGGCGCGGTTTGCGAAACGGGCGATTTTTTAGCCAAAGAGCGCCGATTGTCGCTCGCGGTTGGGGATATTTTGGCAGTGACGGGCGCCGGCGCTTATGGCTTTGTGATGAGCAGCAATTATAACTCAAGACCGCGAGCTTGTGAGGTGATGGTTGATGAAGACCGCCACCAATTGATCCGACCGCGCGAAACGATCAGCGAGCTGTTTGCCACTGAACGCTTATGGAATGACAATTAATATCTTATTTTTCAAAGTTTTATCGTATTTTTAAATCGACCCATGGTTATCTTAACGATGGGTTTTTTATCACCTTTAAAAAATATCAAAGAATAATAAGCTTGAGCCAAGCCGATGGTTATCATTGTGACAAGCGCCGTGCTACTATAGCAATCACATAAAAAAATAGGATAGGATACAAGGATATGCTGATAGAATTTACAAAAATGCATGGGCTGGGCAATGATTTTATGGTCATCGATTTGGTGACCCAGCGCCTTGATTTGACACCGGAGTTGGTGCAATTATTGGGTGATCGGCATTTGGGTGTCGGCTTTGACCAACTGCTGGTTGTTGAGCCGCCGATGCGACCGGATGTTGATTTTAGTTACCGAATTTTTAATACCGATGGCACAGAAGTTGAGCAGTGCGGCAATGGCGCGCGCTGTTTTGCACGGTTTGTTCAAGCTCGAAAATTGTCCTTTAAGCAGCGCCTTCGGGTAGAAACGGCAAGTGGGATCATCTCGTTAAGCACCGACCGCTACGGCTGGGTTGAGGTGGATATGGGAAAACCCAAATTTGAGCCGGATGAAATTCCTTTTACCCCAAAAGCCATTACTAAAATTCAAAACGCCTATCATTTGGATGTTGCCGGAACGCCCGTTCAGCTGTTTGTTGCCAATATGGGCAATCCACATGCGGTGATTAAAGTCGATGACGTGTTAGCCGCCGATGTCAAAACGCTTGGCAAAGCCATTGAGTCGCATCCGGCGTTTCCGGATCGCGTCAACGTCGGCTTTATGCAAGTGATGAATCAGCGCCATATTCGCCTTCGGGTTTATGAGCGCGGCGTTGGCGAAACCCAAGCTTGCGGCACGGGCGCTTGCGCGGCGGTTGCGGTAGGTGTCCGTGAAGGCTGGCTTGATGAGGGCGAGGACGTTCGCGCTCAGCTTTATGGCGGCAGCATGATTGTCCGCTGGCAACCCGGCTATTCAGTACTGATGACAGGACCCACCGCGTTTGTTTATGAAGGCGTATTCAGTCCAGATGGTCTCATGGCGCAAGCTGGAATCAAGCCAGTCGATGCCAGTTAAACGGCACCAATTGATCATGAGCAGAATCCGCGCCACCAAATTCGAGCCGCCTTTAACTGACAATCCGCTGTTGACCATGTTGGAAGCGGTTAATGACTGGCTGAGCGAGCTTATGATTCAGCGGCATTCCAAGTATACCGTGTTAGCGTACTCAGCGGCGCTAACTCGGTTGGCAGATTTTTTGGTAGCAAAAAACCTGAGTTGGTTGCAGTTTGATAAACGTCAGTTGTCGCAATTTGTTGCCAAGCGCTTGGAGGTTGACGGTCTTGCTATCAGCAGCGTTCAGCAAGAGTTATCCGCCATTCGCCATTTTTACGATTGGCTGTTAAAAAATGGCAAAGTTTTGGTCAATCCTGCCGCGCATTATCAAATCAAACGGCAATCACGACCGCTGCCTGCGATTGCCGATATTGATTTAATCAGCCAGTTGCTTGACCAACCTGCGCCTGATGACCCCAAGCAAGCCGCGCTTTGGTCGCGAGATTTGGCAATGATGGAGTTGCTTTACAGCAGTGGGCTTCGCGTTGGTGAGTTGGTGGCGCTTGATTTGGCGGATTTGGACTTGAGCAGTTGCCAAGTTCGGGTGACTGGAAAAGGCAATAAAACGCGACTTGTTCCGGTCGGTCGCCGCGCCATTACTGCGATTAAAGATTACCTAAATTACCGCGCAATTTGGCTTAAAAACAATGAGTCGACACTGTTTATCAGCCAAAAATTGGGCAGTCGGCTGACCACAAGAACAGTTCAAAACCGCTTAAAATTTGCCGCAAGTCGCGCCGGAATTGCTCAAAATATCCATCCGCATTTGTTACGGCACTGCTTTGCCTCACATTTGCTGTCAGAAAGTGGCGATTTGCGCGCTGTTCAAGAGCTGCTGGGTCACAGCGACATCAGCACCACTCAGGTTTATACCCACGTTGACTTTGCCAAATTGACCCAAGTTTATGACAACGCGCACCCGCGAGCGGCAAAAAAGCCAAACAATGTTAAAAGTAATGCTCAAAGCAAGCTTAAGCCAAGCGATGACAATTAAAAATGGGCAGGTTTTGCCGACCTTCATTTTGCGCCGCCAAATCAAGACTTGCCGTAACTAACGCAAAGCCGTCTTGAGCGTCATTGTCACTAAGGGCGCTTTGCTCATATTGCGCCACCATTTCCCCTTTAAAGTTGCTAATCCCCGCATGACCCCAAGTTTGCCTTGCTGTGCCAGATTTATACTGATGCTCGCCGCCTTGAGCTGCCCCAACGACCAAACACTGACTGTCAATGGCGCGCGCTTTGAGCAGTAGCGACCAGTGCGCCTGACCTGTTAAATAGGTAAATGCCGATGGCGCGGTTAAAATTTCTGCCCCTGATTGCCGTAACCTTTGGGAGAGCGCGGGAAAGCGCAAATCAAAGCAAACCATCATCCCAAGCCAAAAGGTGCCGTTATCGGTCGCGATTGGTGCAACGACCATTTTATCCCCTGCCTCAAACGTCGCCGCTTCATCATAGCGACCTTGCTTGTCGCCAACGGTGGCGGTAAATAAATGGATTTTGTCGTAGCGGGCAACTTGAGAGCCATCTGGGGCGAACAATTGACTGACTTGGCGCAGTCTGCCGTCAGGAACGCGCGCGCCATCAGGGCGATACGGGCAGGGCAGCGTTCCGGCTAAGACATGAATGCCGCTGTCTTTAGCAAAGTCGGCAATAGTGCTTGATAGTTCATCAAAACGCTCAGCGGTCGCGGGCTGCTCACCCATGCTGCAACAGTTTTCAGGCAAAACCACAAATTGAGCACCTTGCGATTTGGCTTGGCTGATTGACTTTGAAATTGCCGCTAAATTGGCATCGATATCTTGTTGGCTGTTCATTTGAACGGCGGCAACGGTGAGTATTGTCATTTTAACTTCCGTTTTAAGTTTTTAATTTTGAATAATGATAAAAAGTGGTAATCAACTGGCTTTAGTTTAAGGTAAAGGCGCTTAAGCCGATAGTCAAATTTTGCCATCACTGATAGCGAACTCAAGTTTTTAAGAATTCACTAATGCAAAGCTGACCTTTTTTGGCTAAAAAATGCTATTGTCGTGTTTTATCAAAAGCTGTGATAAAACTTTATTCAGCCTTTATTTCCAGTTAAATTTTGCTATCCAACGCCGGAGGATTACGTCCAATCATGAGTATGTCGTTCGGATTGACCAATAGTTTATCGACCTCGCAAAAGCTCACCCCGCAGATGCAGCAAGCCATCAAATTGCTGCAACTATCAAGCCTTGAGCTTGAAGCGGAAGTTCAAGCCAAGCTTGATAGCAATCCGCTGCTTGAGCGCATTGAGGAGGGCGATGACAGCGAAAGTCACAATGACGAACGTCAAAATGGGGCGGATTTTGAATTAAATGAGCCTTGGAATTTGCAATCAGGAGCGCTCAAGCAAAGCAGCTCTCAAAATGAGCGCGCCGCAGATGACTTTGAGGATGGTTTTGATAGCAAATTTGACAACAGTGTTGATGGTAGCGACCCCCCTGATTTTGACGTTGAGGCGTTTAATTTTAATAGCGACTTTACTGATTCAGGCTTTGAGGACAGCTTTGATAACACAAGTTTTGAAAATACAGGCTTTGAAAATAATCATATTGGCGGCGCGCCCACCGATCTTGATGAGTTGGACGATTATCAAGGCGCAACTTGCAGCAGCATTCAAGATTATGTTCGCTGGCAGCTGAACTTTAAGCGATTATCCGTAAGCGATTTATTGATTGCTGATTATCTGGTCGATGCCATGAGCGATGAGGGCTTCATCCAGCTTGATTTAGTTGAGCTTGAGCAAAGCTTTGATCTGATGGCAAGCTTTTATCAGTGGGAACATGGCATTGATGGCGACGATATCAAAGCGGTATTAAAAATTATTCAATCGTGTGATCCTATCGGCGTTGGCGCTCGTGATTTAGGTGAGAGTTTGCTGTTGCAACTAAACAAGCTTGACTCAAATACTGAATTTATCAATGAAGCTAAAGCCGTACTGTTTGCTCGCGAGTATTTAATCAGTAACAATATTAAAGCGTTGATGGAAGCTACTGGATTAACGATTGATGCCATTACCCAAGCCATCGCGCTACTACGACGCCTTGATCCTGCCCCAGGGCTCAGCTATCAACGAAACAACCATACAGATGGCGCTCCCGAAAGCTATGATATTCCAGACATTTTGGTCAGTGTTGCCAAAACTCAAAACAATAATGAATCATCAGGCTGGAATGTCAGGCTAAATCCTGAAACCTTACCCAAACTGCGAATCAACCAAGACTATGCAAGCTTGGTCAAGCATGGCGATCAAAGCCCCGACAATCAATACTTGCGCGAGCATCTTGTTGAGGCAAGGCTGTTTATCCGAAGTATTGAGGAGCGTAACCAAAACCTATTAAACGTTGCCACCAGCATCGTCCGCCATCAGCAAGCGTTTTTGCAAAAGGGCGCTACCGCCATGCAGCCCTTGATTTTAAAGGACATTGCTGAAGAGCTTGGGCTTCACGAGTCCACTGTATCAAGGCTTACCACCAACAAAACCATGCTTACCCCGCAAGGTTTGTTTTCACTAAAGCACTTTTTCTCCTCGCACGTTAGCAGCAGTGATGGTGATGTGTCCTCGACCGCCATTAGCGCGATGATCAAGCAGATGATTCAAAACGAAGACCCTAAAAAACCACTTTCTGACAGCAAAATTCAAGCCAAACTTTTAGCCGATGGCATTGATATCGCGCGGCGAACCATTGCTAAATATCGCGAAGCCATGAATATTGGCTCATCAACACAACGTAAGCAAAAATTTTGATGATTTTTCTAAATTTACCTTTGGCTGCTTTTCACTTTGGTGACAAATCATAACTCATTTGCTGATCACATTTGCAAACGAAGCAATCAAAAAATAAAAATTTTCGATTATAAAGAATTAAGAAAAAAACGAAAGTAAAAGTTACATTTAATTACATGAAACTGGCTTGCTACTGACCCGATTTCATGACAAATTAGAGTCATATCAAAAGCCGTTTTAAAAGCCATTAGCTATTAAAGAAATTTAAAGCGAATAACGATAAATAAAATTAAAACTGCTTTTGATAGGATCAGATGACGACCAATAACTATAACCCAATTTTAAACGTCATCTGTTAACCATCAGCTAAGCTAAGCTGTGATAAAAGAAGGATCAATCTATGAATATTTCTATCAGTGGTCACCATATCAGCGTTACCGATGCCATGAACAATGCAGTTCGTGAAAAACTTGCCAAAGTTGAGCGTCATTTTGACCAAATTCAAAGTATTCAAGTTATCTTATCGCTTGATAACAGCGGCGCCACCGACGGCGGTAAAAAGAGCCATAAAGCTGAAGCCATTATGCGCGTTGCCGGTCAAGAGATGTTCGTTCAAGCGCTTGATGAAGATATGTATAAAGCCATTGGCGAGATGGCAGAAAAACTAGACCGTCAAGTTCGCAAATATAAAACCAAGCAAGAGCGCAAAAAAGTTCAAGGCGCAGGTCGTGATGACCGCTACGATGATTTAGATGAAGATATGGCAGAAGCTATTTAATCTAATATCGTCACTAGCATAAAAAATAGTAATAAATAAAAGGAAAATTATAATATTAAAAAATGTTAAAAGTCATTTATTAGGATTAGGTAGCTGCTTAAAATAATAATAAAAAACATAATAAGAAAAAGACTGTAACTTAATATGAAAATAAATGACTGAAGTAATAAAAAGCCCTCAACTTTATATTGAGGGCTTTTTATTGTTAGATAAAGATTATTAACCGCCACCTACTGCTTGAACGACTTCAATTGCCATGCCTTCAGTGATGTTAATATTGGGAAGCTCGCTTTTTGGAACGATTTCGCCATTTACTTCTACCGCAAATCGTCCTGTGCTTAGCCCAAGCTCATTAATCACTAACTGAACCGTTTGGTGCGTTGTTTGCAGCAATTTACCATTGACCGTAATGGTACTCATAAAATTCTCCATTAGAATCATCAAGGGATTAGATCAAATCAGCCGCTATAGTAGCATCAAGTTAAACTTAAAGCTGAGATAACCGAGCGGCGCTAACAGCCAGCCAAAGCCAACCGCAGATCATAAGCACGCCACCAATCGGGGTAATCGCGCCAAACCATTTTGGAGCGCCTAGTGCCATTGAATATAAGCTGCCGGCAAAAATAATAACGCCAATTTGAATCAGCCAAGCGCTGGTTTTAGTCGCAAAATTTAATTTAATGAGTATGGCAACGACCAAAAGCCCTAGCGCATGAATGAGAAAATAAAGCGTTGCCGTTTGCCACCACGCCAGCTGTTCAGGGCTTGCAACGCGCTTTAACCCATGAGCGCCAAACGCGCCAAGACCGACGGCAATGGCAAGGTTGATTGCGGCAATACTGACCCAATTTAGCATGATGTCTCCTAAATTTTGACTTTTAGCAACGCTTACTGAATATCATCAGGAAGGATCACGCTATCAATGGTCATAGCATCACGAATTTTATCCATAGCATTTTTTTCAATTTGCCGGACACGCTCAGCGGAGATGGAATAAACGGCGGCAAGCTCATGCAAGGTAGACTTTTGCTCGGTAAGCCAGCGCTGCTCAACGATATCGCGAGCGCGGTCATCAAGCGTATCCATAGCAGCAAGAAGCGCCGAGGAGTTATTTTCTTCCCAATCGGACTCTTCAACCATTTCCGCCGGATCAACGCCATCTTCTAAAAACAGCTGCGGGGCATAGCGACCGTCATCATCATCGCTTGATTGCGTTTCAAATGACGCGTCATAAGAGGTCAGCCGCGATTCCATTTCCAAAACCTGTTTTCGGGTGACGTTTAAGTCTTTGGCAATCGCATCAGCTTCTTCAATCGTTAGTTGATTGTTGGTTTTTTTAAGGCTTCGCAAGTTAAAAAATAGCTTTCGATGCGCTTTGGTGGTAGCAACTTTGACAATTCGCCAGTTGCGAATGACAAACTCGTGAATTTCCGCTTTAATCCAATGAACGGCAAACGACACCAAGCGAACGCCTTTGTTGGGATCAAAGCGCTTGACTGCTTTCATCAAGCCCAAATTACCTTCTTGAATTAAGTCAGCTTGCGGCAAGCCATATCCTGAATAACTGCGCGCAATGTGAATGACAAAGCGCAAATGCGACATGACCAGCAATCGCGCGGCTTCCACATCGCCTTCGTCATAATAGCGGTGGGCAAGCTCTTGCTCTTGCGTTGGTGTCAAAATTGGGATTTGATGAACGGTATTGATATAAGCGCCAAGATTGACGCCGGGCGCGGACAAATGCGTTGGCATGGCAGGAACTAAATCGCGCGTTCGCGTATCTTCAAAGGTGCTGGCATCATACGGTGGTCGTTCGGCAGCCGCTTTGAGCGCCGCTTCTCGATCGGCGTTTTTTTGGGCTTTGGACGATTTAAGCGGTTTTTTAGGTACAAAATTGTCCGTTTCATCGTCTAAGCGATCATCAATGTCATCATCCAAATCATCTTCTAACTCATGAGCGTCAAAGTCTTCGATATCAAGATCGTCAATGTTTTCAATGTCTGCTTCATCGATATCTAATGCATCAAAATCATCGAGATTATCGTCAATGTCATCGCTGAAATCATCGCTTTCAAAGTCGTCATAATGATTAGTCATAGGATCATTTCGGCTTTGTGATTGCCGATTATTTTTTTTATTGGGCTTCTTATTTTTTTGGTTTTGTGCTGTCATCGCCGAGTCCGTCGCCATGGTATTGACCTTTAATTTGAAGGAATTGAGCAATTAAGGTGATGAAAATTATCTTAGGGTTATTGTAATAGATAGCGCTGATCAGTTGCTATCGGTTTTGGTAATGATGAAGTGAAATATTGTATCACTTGGCGTAGATTTCAGCTCAGCTTGGGCTAAACGAAGCTCAAGTTCAGGGGAGTGTTGGCAAAAGGCGCGAATGTCTGCTTGCGAGTTTGGGTCGGTGGCAACGACATAAAGCGACTGGTGAGGCGGAACCGTTCTAAGTGCCACTTTGGTTTTTAGCAAAGGCATTGGGCAGACCAAGCGCCGACCATCGACCAGTTGGCAGATAGTGATTGGTGATGTTGATAGCGCGGCTAAGTTGTCTTCAGGAATTTGGTTTATAAACTCCTCAATCAGCGCTTGATTTGATTCTGAAACACTGTCTGCCATAGCAATCTTTGGATGATGGGTAATATCTTGCGACATGAAAATTCCTTTTTTAGTAAAATAGAAAATAACGATCAGCAAAAATCCCAACAATGTTGCACAAAAGTCACGCAAATCAAGGGATTAGTAGCCAAATTCAGCCAGCAGTTGACGACGCTCACGCAAGCTTTTACTATCAAAAATAATAGCACAATCCGCTGTAAGAGCTCCATGTTGGCAAGCTGGCAAAGGTTAGGGTAACGTATTGAACAGTCACAATCCGCGCATTTTGGCAGGTTTTTTTGGGTTGAGTATGCTGGCGGTAAGCTCGCTAAGCTTTTCAGCCCCCATGATTGGCAATTTAGCGCAAGAACCCTCAAGGTTTGAGACGCCTTATTTGTCGGGAAGTCAGCCATCATTTTCAACATCAATGCCGCAAACCAAAACGCTAAATTTGCCCAATATCGATGGTCAAGGGGTGAGCTTTGCCGACCAATATAAAAATAAGCAGCTTGGCGAATGGGCGCTTCAAAATATAAACGGCGGCGCCAAAATGCTGAGCGACCCGTGGATTCAAGAAACCATCAAGGCGATGACGTGGCGGCTCAACGCGCAAGCAAGACGGCAAGCGCTTCTTGATGTGGTGATTATGGACAGCCCGAGCATCAACGCGTTTGCCGCGCCAGGCGGCGTGATTGGCATTAATAGCGGGACGATTTTGGCGGCAAGCAGCATGGATGAGCTGGCAAGCGTGGTTGCCCATGAGGTTGCTCATATCAGTCAGCGCCACTATGAGCACAGTAGGACTGAAAAAAAGCAGGCGTTGCTCATGCAAGTGGGTGGGATGCTTGCAGCAATTGCAGCGTCAAGTATCGATGGTGATGCCGCCGCTGCCGTCATGATGGGAAGCCAAACGGCCGCCATGAATAGTAGCATGGCATTTAGCCGCAGTCATGAGCGCGAAGCGGATCGCATTGGCATGCAAATCATGAACCAAGCAGGCTTTGATGCGCGCGCCATGCCCAGATTTTTTGCGACGATGAATCAGCAAAGTTTACTTAATCAAGCAGAATACCGCTTTTTGCCAAGCTTTGTGCGCTCGCATCCGTTAAGTAATGAGCGTTTGAGCGATGCCCAAAGCCGAGCTCAGCAGTATCCTGTATTGTCTTTGACGCAGCAAAAACGCCATCAAGCGCTGTTTGATTTATTAACATGGCGGGTTCAGGTAATGGGAAATCATGCGACCCAATCAGCACTCACCAGTGCGGCTAAATCAAGCTTAGGAGCGGCGCTAGCCTTGGTCGAATGGCTCGGTCGTCAGCAACGATTTTCTGAAGCGCATGCCACCTTAAACGAGCTAAAATCGCGGTCGGGAATCGATCGCCAAGCCCTTGAGCCGCTACTGACAATCACCGAAAGTCAGCTGTTTATGGAGCAGCAGCAATGGTCAAAAGCGGCAAAGCTGTTAGCCGATCAGCAAGCGCTTTATCCTGAACGCCGCGATTTGCGCCTTTATTTGGCAAAAGCGTTGATTCAGAACAATCAGCCCGAACAAGCCCAATTGTTATTAAAGCCGCTGGTGACTCAAAACCCAAGCGACCGCGCCGCTTGGCAAGCGCTGTCCCGCGCCAATGAATTTTTAGCTAAAAAAGCCACCGACAAACTGCAAGCCAATATCGCCACTATCAATGCCCTTCGTTACCGCAGCATGGATGAGCTTTGGAGCGGTCGCTATGAGGCGGCGCTGACCTCACTTGAGCAAGCAAAAAGCCTCACCCAAAACTTAACCAAGGCGAGCCGAACCGCGCTGCAAGCCAATATCAAAAGTGAGATCGACAACGTAAAAACCGCCAAAGACTTTAAGCCTTAGGCGGTAGTTTTTAGGTAGTAATTTTGAGTGGTCGCGCGATTTTATTAACTGATTAAAATCAAAGGCTTAATTAGCCTTGAAGTGCTTGTTTGACCAAGGTTGAAATCAATGCAGGATCAGCGCGTCCTGCCGTTTTAACTTTAAGCGCGCCCATCACCGCGCCCATATCGCGCATTGAGGTGGCGTTTTGCGATTGGATTTCTTCATTGACCATTGCCGCAAGCTCATCATCACTCATTTGTGAGGGCATAAACTCGTTGATGATATCAATTTCAAACTGCTCTTTTTTTGCCAAATCCTCGCGACCGTTTTCAGTAAAAATGGTTAATGACTCTTGGCGCTGTTTGAGCTGTTTTTGTAGTAGTTCAATGACGCCGGCATCATCAAGCTCAGTTTGACGGTCGATTTCGATTTGTTTGATGACCGCTTGAACATTGCGAAGCACTTTGACCCGCTCTAAATCATGAGCTTTCATCGACGTTTTGACATTATCCGTTAACGTTTGCTTTAGCGAACTCATCATTTTTTCCTTATTATCCGTTAATATGAAGGGTTAGTTTTTAAAATTTGCTTGCTGAAACTGTAGTATTGTCCATAATGACAAAAAGTTTAGCATAAAAAACGCCACCGTATCATCCGATAACAGTGGCGCTAGTTCCGCAGTGGCTTAAATTTTAAGCCTTTGCCAACTTCTAATCAAAAATTAGTAGTTGCGAGTGGTGCGGATAGTTTCACGCTGAAGTTTTTTCTTATAACGCTTAACCGCAGCGGCTTTTTTACGCTTACGCTCTTGAGTTGGCTTTTCATAAAACTCGCGCTTACGAACGTCAGATAAGACGCCCGCTTTTTCACAAGCGCGCTTGAAGCGGCGGATAGCGATATCAACGGGTTCGTTTTCTTTAACCTTAACTGCAGGCATGAAGACTCCTTAAAGTGATGAGAGGGTGACTAAGCTTGGCTGTATAGTAGTAGTTAGCTGCAACCTCTCAATCATTGCAGTCATCAGCTCAAACTTGAATAAGCTTGCTTCAGGTAGAAGTAAGGGCGAGTATTTTAATCAAAATTATGAAGAAAGTCAAAGTCTTTTGAGAAAAATCGGATATTGATTTAAGCTTTTCGCCAAAGTTCAATGGCAATTTTGTGAGAAAGTTAAGTTTATTGAATTATTGATAATATTTCGCTATAAAAAAATCAAATCGCTTATATCGATTGGGCAATCGTTTATGCTATGATAATTTTTGCTTAAGAGATCATGTTGCGGCAGTAAATTCAACTGACCATAACAAAAGGCAAGAATCCATCAAAGATGACCATCAACTTGGTCATTTAAAATCAAAATTAGCTCAGCTTGAGGGTGCGTTGATGAAAAAATTGGTAGATCATTTCGCAGGTCAAACCGCCGCCAAATCGCAATTGGGATCGGCAAAAAAAGCGACCGCATTATTGACAGCGCTTTTGGTAGCAAGTTTGGGACTTAGCGCTTGTAACCAACAAAAAGACGCCGCTGAAGCTGAGTCTGGTGAAGTCAAAGCCGTTGACCGCGTTAATGAAGCTGAAGAAATTGCTCATGCCAATGCGCCCGCGGCAGAAGATATGGGATTTGAGCAATCAGCGCCTGCTGCTGCAACAGATACCGCCGAAGCTTCTGGCGATGCTGCTGCCACTGGCGATAGCGCTGAAACATCTGAGGTTGTGAGTGCAGATGGTAAAGCCAAAGCTAATGGCGCGGCAGATTCGGCGGACGCTAGCACTGGAGACGCCTCTGGTATGGATCCTGCGGCGGCGGGATCAACTGATACGACGACTGAAGAAGCCCATACTGCGCCAACTTCTAAATAATATTAAAGCCAATTCTGACTTTTTATTTTTTGAGGTTCTATTGTTTTAAAGCGTCGGCAAGTCAATATAGTTTGGCTTGCTGATGGTCTTAGTTGGTTTGATTCTTTGATGTTGATTTGACCCTTCCTGTTTATCATTGCCTGAACCGCCCTTTTTGTTGACGCTTAGATTTGGCTAAGTGCTACTGATTGGTCTGTTGACTGGTGATGACTGTTAAGCTTTTTTGAACTATTTTTTAATTAAAACCTTCTACCTAACTGGCAAAGGAATGACCTAATGACGATCCCTCGTAATTTGAGCATAGCTCAATTAAAAACCATGAGCGCGGCAGCTATTTTATTGGGCGCTGCCATCGGGCTGAGCGCTTGTAGCGATAAAAAAGCAGAAGAAGCCCCTGTTGAAACTGAAACTGTCGTTGTTGATGAGCCGGCGGTTGTGGAAGAAGCGCCTGCTGAAGCTCCTGTCGAGGTGCCAGCTGCAGAAACTGAAGCCCCTGCTGAAACCGAAACGCCAGCTGAAGAAACTGCTGAAGCCACCACTGAAAATGCAGACGCTGAGGTGGTACTTGCCGCAGATACTGGCGAAAAATTATATCAAAAGCAGTGCAAAGCTTGTCATGAGTCAGGATTGTTAAACGCACCAAAATTTGGTGACAAAACGGCTTGGGCGCCGCACATTGCAAAAGGCAAAGACACCTTATATGAGCATGCCTCTAAAGGCTTTAATCAAATGCCAGCTCAAGCTGCCAACGGCGTTTCTGAAGCCGAAGTTCACGCGGCAGTTGATTACATGGTTGGCGCTGCCAGTTAATCATTAACAATTGAAATTGATGTAAATTGCCGCCATTGTGGTTCATAATGGCGGTTTTTTTATCTGATGATCATTTAGGCAAGGCAGAATCATGAAAGTATTGGGCTTAGAGACGTCGTGTGATGAGACGGGACTGGCGATTTTTGATAGCGATGAGATAGCAGGCGCTAATCAAGGTCTGATCGGTCAAGTGCTGTATTCGCAAATTGAGCTTCACGCGCTTTATGGTGGCGTGGTTCCTGAGCTTGCCAGCCGCGATCATATCCGAAAGTTGGTGCCTTTATTTAATGAGTTGCTCGATCAGTGCAACCTGACCAAAAGCGACATTGATGCCATTGCCTATACCAAAGGTCCAGGCTTAATTGGCGCGCTAATGACTGGCGCGCTGTTTGGTCGCAGCCTTGCGTTTGGTCTTGGCATTCCGGCAATTGGCATTCATCATATGGAAGGTCATTTATTGGCGCCGCTCATGAGTCAACATCCGCCACAGTTTCCATTTGTGTCCTTGCTCGTGTCGGGCGGTCATACACAGCTGATTGCCGCGTTTGGTGTTGGCGAATACGAAATTTTGGGCGAATCGATTGATGATGCCGCAGGCGAGTGCTTTGATAAAGCCGCTAAAATGCTCAATTTGCCGTATCCTGGAGGTCCGAATATTGCCAAACTTGCTGAAAACGGCAATCCAAACGCGTTTGAGTTGCCAAGACCCATGCTGCATCGGGGTCTTGATTTTTCCTTTAGCGGGATGAAAACAGCAGTTCACAATCTGATTAAAGATACCGAGGGCAGCCAAGATAATCCGCAAGTTCGCGCCGATATCGCGGCAAGCTTTCAACATGCCGTTGTTGATACCTTAGTCAAAAAATGCGTGAAAGCCCTAAAGCAGGTGAACATGAAGCGCCTGGTGATTGCCGGCGGCGTCAGCGCCAATACCGAACTTCGCCGATCGCTTGAAGCGGCGCTTGCTAAAATCGGCGCTCAAGTTTTTTATGCGCCGCCTGAGCTTTGCACCGATAATGGCGCGATGATTGCGTTTGCTGGATTCCAGCGCTTAAATGCCGGTCAAACCGATGAGTTGGCGGTCACTTGTGTCCCGCGCTGGTCAATGAGTGAGCTGCCAGCGATTCATGACTAAACATCAAGGTTAAACTATCAAGGACAGTATCATGCAATGGCTTGCAATCGGTCTTGGCGCAGCATTTGGGGCGTGTCTTCGCGCTTGGTTATCCCGATTTAATTTGCTTCATGATTGGATTCCGTTTGGGACGCTCTTTGCCAATATTTTAGGCGGGCTATTGATTGGCGGCGCGATTCTTTGGTTTGAGCAGTTTGGCGCCAATTTATCGCCGAACCTCAAATTAATGGTCATCACGGGATTTTTGGGTGGCTTGACGACGTTTAGCACCTTTAGCGCGGAAGTTTTTTCACTAATAAATGATGGCAGAGTGCTTGCCGGATTGTTACTAGTGGCGCTTCATGTTGGCTTGACGTTGCTTGCTACCGCCATTGGCTTTTATACGATAAAAATGGCACTAAATTTAAGCTAATTGCCGATTTAAACGCCAATTATTTTTAACCGAATCATTTTTAAACGACAGCTTTTTAAATTACTGGTTTGACCAAATTATCAAGCAGCGCTAAAAACCCTTGAACATAAGCTAAATTTTGGCTTGTGGATCGCGTCGCTGCATAAAGCTGGCAATAAACGCCGCTGCCAAGCGGTCTTGACACCACCCAACCTTTTTTTTCATAATCGGCAACGACCCAATCAGGAAGCGCTGCCACCCCGCGCTCACTTGCTACCAATTGGATCAACATGGCAGTAAGCTCGGTGGTTCGGATGTTAGCAAAGCTTGAATTAGCAGGCGTCATAAAATTGGCAATGATGTCCAAGCGCTTAGCTTCAACCGGATAGGCAATGAGCACTTCATTAACCAAATCCGTCGGTGAAATCGTCGTAAGATTTGCCAATTCGTGCGTAGGTGAGATCACCAATCGGCTTTCGTACTCAAATAATGGCTGATAGCTGATGCCTGCAATCGGCAAATTACTCGTAGTGATGAGCAAATCAATATCGCCTTCCATCAACAAATGGTGCGGTTCAGGCTCAAATCCGGTCGCAAAATCAAGCTCTACATCTGCCCAATCGCGCCGATAGCGGTTTAAAATCGGCATGAGCCAATCAAAGCAGCTGTGACATTCTGACGCTAAGCGTAGCCGTCCGGCTTGACCGTGAGCTAAGCGCTTAAGGTTGGTTTTGGTTCGCGTGACTTGCGGTAAAATGTTGTCGGCAAGCGCAAGAACCGCTTTTCCGGCAGGCGTAAAAGTCAGCGGTCGGCTTCGGCGATTGACAAGGCTGATATCATAATAGCTTTCAAGCTCTTTGAGCTGATGCGACACAGCAGAGGCGGTCACGTGAAGCTCATCGGCAGCAGCGGCAAGTGAGCCATGCGCCCGCAGCGCGGTGAGCGTTTTTAAATGACGAAGCTCAAGCATATCGCAAACCATTTTTATCATGAAATTAATTCATTATAAATAATAAAAGAAATAATTTCATTCAAAAATAGCTACATTTACCGCCGCCGTAATAACCACTGCGAGATAATGACCAAAATAAGTGACGCTGCAAGTAAAATCGTGCCAATGGCATTGACCTCAGGTTTTAGTCCCACCCGAACCATGGAATAAATCCGCAGCGGTAAAATCTCAAAACTAGGACCAGTCACAAAGGTCGAGACCACCACATCATCAAGCGATAAAGTAAACGCCAAAAGCCAACCTGCCATCACCGCCGGAAAAATCACTGGAATCAGCACCGTTTTTATCATGGTAAATTCGCTCGCGCCCAAATCACGAGCCGCTTCTAGCAAGCGCTCATCTAGGCTTGACAGCCGAGCAAACACGGTAATCACCACAAACGGCAAGCAAAAGGTGATGTGCGATAATAGCAGCGATACAAAGCCAAGCTGCATCCCAATCAATAAAAACAGCACCAAAAGCGAGATGGCAAGAACGATTTCAGGGGACATCATGAGCACAAAAAGTAGACCACTGAGTAAGCCTTTGCCGCGAAAATCGTAGCGATGCAGGGCAAGGGCGGTGAGCGTTCCAATCAAGGTGGATAGTGTTGCGGCAATCAATCCCAAAACAATGGAGTGCCAAAACGCATCGAGCATGGCTTGGTTGCGAAAAAGCGACTCATACCATTTTAGACTAAAGCCGCCCCAATGATAGCCGACTTTGGAGGTGTTAAATGACATCACCACCAAAACGATGATGGGCAAATACAAGAGCGCGTAAACGAGAGTCAAATAGCTTTTAGATAACAAAATGCCCAAGCGCTTTTTTGAAGTCAAGGTCGCCATTATGCCACCTCATTAAAGTCAGTTTTGCCAATGCGGCGGCTACTTGCGCGATACGCCCAAAGTAAAATTGCCATTGCAAGGGTGAGCAGAACGCTTGCCGCTGCGCCAAATGGCCAATCCCTTGCATCCAAAAATTGATTTTTAATGATATTTCCTACGAGTAAATTGCGCGAGCCGCCTAAAATATCCGCCACGTAAAACATGCCCATCGCAGGCAATAGCACCAAAAGTACCCCTGAAATGATCCCTGGTGTGGTTAGTGGCAGTACGACATGCCAAAAGGTTTGCGATTTGGTTGCCCCTAAATCTTGCGAAGCCAGCAGCATATCCTCGCGCAAATCGGTAAATACGGCATAAAGCGGCAACACCATAAATGGAAATAGCAAATACGTTAATCCGGCAATCACTGCGCCTTGGGTGTATAAAATATCAATTGGATGGCTGATAATGCCAAGCTTTATGAGCAACTGATTGATTAAACCGTTATTGGCAAACAGCAGTTTGAGCGCGTAAGTTCTGACTAAAGAGTTCGTCCAAAACGGCAAAATCAGCAGCAGCATCAACAGCGGCTGCCAGCGCGCTCGGACTTTGGAGACAAGCCAAGCAAAAGGATAGCCAAACAGTAAGCAAATCACCGTGGTAATCCCCGCCATCCAAAGGGAGTGAACAAACACCTCAAAATAAAGCGGGTCCATCATTCGCGAATAACTGCCAAAATTTACTGGCAAGCTGATAAATTCGCTACTGTCGCGAGTTAAAAAACTGACGGCAATCACCAGCAAGTTAGGAACAAGCGCAAAAATCAGCAGCCAGCCCCAAATCAGCCAAAGCGTTGCGGTTCGAAACGGGTTTTTTACTTTTGCGGCGCTATTAAACATTGCCATTTATACGCCCCCTGAAGTCACCGGCTGAGCGTCAGGCTCGTCTGGCAATACCCACTCCCAACCATCAACCCAAGCCACTTTGACCGCTTCATTCATTTTATAATCAAAGCTTGGATCGTCTTCATCAAAAAACTCGGACGCTTTGATAACTTGACCGTCCTCAAGCTCAATGATGGAATCCAAAGTGCTGCCTTTATAATTGCTTTCGATCACCCGACCGGTAATGCCGCTATGCTCAGCGTCATCTAAGTCATAAATTCGCAAATCCTCAGGTCGAAGCAATAAATTGACCGTATCGCCAACTTGAACGGCATTGGCAAATTTGGGTCGGCGTAAGTTGCGAAGCGGCATATCTGCCGACCCCGATTGGCAAACTTCCACCTCAATGCGACCGTTAGTAACTTTGCCATTTTTATCCGGCTGGTCGGGATAAACGCCGCGAACGATGGCTTTAAATAGGTTGGTTTCGCCGATAAATTTAGCAGTAAATAAGTTGGCGGGGGTTTCATAAATCTCAATGGGGGTGCCAATTTGCTGAAATTTGCCATGTTTCATCACGGCAATGCGATCGGACATCGACAGCGCTTCTTCTTGGTCGTGGGTGACAAACACAAAGGTAATGCCAAGCTCGCGTTGAAGGCGTTTGAGCTCAGATTGCATTTGTAGCCGAAGTTTATAATCAAGCGCCGATAAAGGCTCATCAAGCAGCAAGAGCTTTGGGCGATTAATTACCGCCCTTGCAATCGCAACGCGTTGCTGCTGACCGCCCGACAATTCTTGCGGTCGCCTATTGGCTAAATGCTCAAGCTGAACCATGGCAAGCATCTCGCGAACGCGAGCTTGAATTTCATCTTTGGGCACTTTTTTAAGCTTTAAGCCATAAGCCACATTTTGCGCGACGCTCATGTGCGGAAATAGCGCATATTGCTGAAACACCGTATTGACCGGTCGTTTATCGGCGGACAGTCCCGCCATCTGAACGCCATCTAAATAAATCGCGCCGGCATCCGGCTGCTCAAATCCGGCAATAAGGCGAAGTAGCGTGGTTTTTCCACAACCTGAAGGTCCAAGCAGGGTTAAAAACTCGCCATGATGAATGGTCAAATTAATGTCGCTTAATACTTCAACGTTGTCATAAACCTTTTTTAGGTGCTCAATTTGAAGCAGCTCGTCAGTTCTGCTGGCAGTTGGGCTTGATAACAAGTGAGGATTGGGGTCAGAAAATTGAGTCATAGCAAGTCCTAAAAAGCCGCGCCAGCAAAAAAAGTAAGTTGCGCCATTATATCAAAGCCTTTTGCCAAAATTGCGCAATCGCAAATGACGTTACGCGCGTTATACCTTAGGTTACAAGGTATTTCTGATTTGGCGGTTTTTGCGCTGAATTGAGCAGTTCACCAGTTCCACTGAATAATTTTGGCGCAAGATCATAGCAAAAAAGTGTTGCCGGTTGAATTTTTTTACGTTTTTTTTGCGCTTGTGCTATACAATAATTACGCTTGCCAAAACTTTGGCAAAACTAACATGATGATAAAGGATGATTATGACTGACCATGCCCAACCTGTGAGCGGCAAAGACGCCCTTGAGATGCTCAAACAAGGCAACGCGCGCTATGTGGCAAGCCTAACTTCTACCGATCCGATGACCCAAAGGCGACCGGCGCTGGTCAAAGATCAATATCCGCACGCCATTATTCTTGGCTGCTCGGATGCCCGCGTTCCGGTTGAGATTGTGTTTGACCAAGGTTTGGGCGACTTATTTGTGATTCGCGTTGCCGGAAATGTGGTCGCGCCCTCACAGATCGGTTCGGTAGAATTTGCCGCCGAAAAGTTCCAAACGCAATTGGTGGTGGTGCTTGGTCATTCCAACTGCGGCGCAGTGACCGCTTGCGTTGATGCTTTGATTAACCCTGAGCAGTACTATTCGCCCAATTTACAATCGATCGTTGATCGCATTCGCCCAAGCGTTTATAACTTGCACGAGCTTGCCACCGCCAAAGGTCATGACGCGGACGCGGATGAATTGGTTGACCGCGCCATCCGCGCCAACGTTCGCATGTCAGTCAGCCAATTAAAGCACGGCTCACGCATTTTAGAGGACTTAACCCAAAGCGGAAAATTGCTCATCGTTGGCGCTGAATACGACTTAAAAACCGGCAAAGTGCGCTTTTTAGACAGCTGAGGTATGATAGGTGAGCCGCGATCGTAATTTGATGGCTATCGCATCGCTATAAAAAATAATACTTAGCCTAATAAGGAGTCTTTCATGACCCACTCAACCCAAACGCCGCAGCCAAGCCAAAGCGTAATGGCAGAAGGCGTAAAGCCCATCCCAAGCGCCTCATCAGGGTTTACTTTTAACCACACCATGCTTCGCGTCAAAGATCCGGTCAAATCGCTTGAGTTTTATACCGGAATTTTGGGAATGACCTTGCTTTGCGTCAAAAAATTTCCGGAAATGGGCTTTAATTTGTATTTTTTAGCCAAATTGACCAAAGATGAGCGCGACAACTTGCCAAAAGGCGATGACTTAGCGATTTTTGCTTTTCGTCAGCGCGGCATTTTAGAATTAACCCACAACTATGGCACTGAACATCAAGCTGATTTTAGCTACCATGATGGCAATAGCGAACCGCAAGGCTTTGGTCATATTTGCTTTAGCGTTCCTGATCTTGATGCCGCCGTTGCTTGGTTTGACCAAAATAACGTCACTTTTAAAAAGCGACCAGAAGATGGCAATATGAAAAATATTGCCTTTATCAAAGATGTCGATGGCTACTGGATTGAGATTGTGGAAGCTGAGTTGATGGACTAAAACGGGCTGAGTGAAACGGCTCAAACTTGTTATCAAAAAAACCGCTATCAAAGGACAGCGGTTTTTTTTGCAATTAAAACAGCGCTAAAGTTAACCTTTAACTTTAAGCCTTATTTTTCGTCGTCATCTTTGACTTTAAATTCAGTATGGCAAGACTTGCACGATTTACCAACTTCACCAAAGGCAGGCTTCACATCCTCCGCACTTGTCGCCGTTTGTGCAACTTGGTTTAGTTGCGCGGTAGCTTGTTGGAAGTTTTCAGCTTCCATTTTAAAGTCGTCCGTTTTTGCCCAAACTGATTCAGTGGCGTTGCCCACCGCGTCTTTGTTCTCAAAATGTTGCCAAGGATTTTTTGAATCTTCTGCCAAAAATACCGCTTGCTCTTTGAACACCGCCGCATCAAAGGTGTCTGGAGCTTTGACCATTCCGCCCATCACTTTCATCGCATCGCCATAGTTTTTCATCATATCTTGGCGCGCTTTGACATCAGGATGCGGCTTGCTACAAGCGCCAAGGGTAAGGACTGCGCCCAATAAGCCGATACCAAAAGCCGATTTTAGTGAGTTAAATTTTGTCATCATGACTCCTTTGATGTGGCGATTCATTGATTATTAAGGGTTCAATGAATGGCTTCGAGGATAAATAAAGGCGAAATTTGCTCAAATAACGGCGCTAAAACAAAGAGGGGCTACCGCGACTGACCAGTGAAAACCTTTAAAACGAAAAATGGGATATAAACAAAGGTCAGCTATAAAAGCTGACCTCAATATCATAAACGATAAATTATTTTATTGGCAATAATATTTGCTGCATATTGTAATCAGCCTAAAAACTTATCATTCGCGCTAGAATTATGCCAAATCAGACCATATTGTCAACCCAATTAAGCCTCACTAAGCCAATCGCGTGGTTTTAAATAAAAATCGGTCAATTCAAACTCAGGCGTTCCGGCTTTGGGTTCAAAGCGATATTCCCAAGCTGCAAGCGGCGGCATACTGACCAAAATCGACTCGATACGACCATTGCTTTGTAGCCCAAACAGTGTTCCACGGTCATAAACAAGATTATACTCGACATATCTGCCGCGGCGATAAAGCTGAAACTCGCGCTGAGCTTGGGTAAAAGCTGTCGTTTTACGCTTTTGAAAAATCGGAATAATGCCGTCAAGATAGCCATTACCGACCGCTTTCATAAAATCAAAACAGGTCTCAAACTCCCAACCGCGACTCTCAAAATTGACGTCATCATAAAATAGCCCGCCAATACCGCGCTGCTCGCCTCGGTGCTGCAAGTGAAAATACTCATCGCACCACTGTTTAAAATCAGGATAAACCGTGTCGCCAAAGGGCGCGCATAAATCGTGGCAAACCTTGTGCCAGTGAACGCAGTCCTCAAGTACTGGATAAAACGGGGTCAAATCAAAGCCGCCACCAAACCACCAAATTGGCGCTTTGTCCGCACTTTCGGCAACAAAAAGTCGGACGTTGGCGTGGCTGGTGGGCACGTTTGGGTTGGTCGGGTGAATGACCAAGGATACGCCAAGCGCTTGGGCGCTGCGACCGGCAATGTCCGGATGGCGAGCGGTGGCGGATGGCGGCAAGCTTTTGACATGGATGTGGCTGAACATAACGCCTGCTTTTTCAATGACTTTGCCGCCGGATAAAATGCATGATCGACCGCCGCCGCCCTCAGGGCGCTCCCAATCGTCGGGAACAAAGGTTGCCTTGCCGCCGCCGTCTTTTTCCTCCGCTTCTAGCGCTTGGCAAATTCGAGCTTGCAAATCAACCAAAAAAGCGCGAACTTGGGCGATATTTTCCGCCATTTTATCGTTGGTTGGGCTTTGCTCAACGGCATTTGGACTAAACTTTGGAATGGTCATAGCAGTCATCTTATAAGTGATTTATTAAAATTTTAATGGAAACTCAATTGTCAAACGCGGCTATTATTTAAACGCAGCTGTTATTTAAATGCGGCTATTTATTATCATGGACTTGGGTAAAAATTTCTTTATCAAGTAGGTGACCCATCCGGTCGCGCTTGGTGGCAAGGTAGCTTAAATTAACATCGTTAACCCCAACCAACAACGGCACGCGCTCGGTGACCTCAATGCCAAGGTCGGTCAAATAAGCGACTTTGTCGGGGTTGTTGGTGATAAGGCGGACTTTATCAACGCCAACGTGCGACAGCATGGCGCTGCACATGTCGTAAGTTCGGGCGTCCGCTGGCAACCCAAGCAGCAAATTGGCATCAAGCGTATCGTGACCTTGCTCTTGCAGGGCGTAAGCGCGGATTTTGTTGGTCAGTCCAATACCGCGACCTTCTTGGCGCAAATATAAAATCGCGCCAACGCCTTCATTTTGAATGGCTTTCATGGCGGTATTGAGCTGTGATCCGCAATCGCATTTGAGCGAACCGAACGCATCGCCGGTTAAGCACTCAGAATGAATCCGAACTAAGGGCGCGCGATCGTTGTCAGCGGCTGCGCCATTTTTGGTCACAGGTAAGCCTTTGGTGAGCATCACGTGCTCTTGACCGGCGTCGTTTTCAAAGATATGAATGTCAAATTCGCCATGATGGGTGGGCAATTTGGCACGGGTAATAAAATGATAGGTCATGACTGTCCTAAGTTGACTGTCTTAAAAGGGCTTGATTTTGTTTAGGTGGCTTTGCTTGTTTTTTCAACGTTGATTTTGCATTTTTTGCCTATCGTTGTTTTTGCCTATTGTTACTTGGTGTTTTGGCATGGCACTGCAAACAAATCGATTAAAGGTTGTATAAGGGCGAGAGCAGCGCTTTTCAATTCAGGCATTTTTATTGACCGCAATTGCAATCAAAACTTAGCGATAAAATACGAGCAAAGCTTTACGAATGCCAAGCGCGCTTAGAAAATCACATAAAGTTCACATTCAAGCCACGATGTTGTCTGTGATTGTCAAAAAAAAATGCTATTATGCCATACTATTTCAACGGTTACAGTGACAAGCCTGCGTAATGCCGTTACTTGCCCGTCAGTCGCAGCTTTTTGCTACGGATGATGGTCATAACAAAATCGCGCTTGTCTTGTAGATGGGTAGGTATCGTACGGTCTATGCAGCAGTCACCTTTTTTACAGTCTCAGATGGAAAACGCGCCGCTATCAGGCTCATCAAGCAGCGATGCTAATCACGCCGATTTTACCCATCATGCCAAGCAAAAGTCATTTAACGTCATTCCAAGCGTTCGCCCTGTCACGCCGATTCTTGATGCCATCGATGCCCCCGTCGATTTAAAGCATTTGAGCGTTGATGAGCTGATCATGCTTGCCGATGAGCTTCGCGAGTATTTGCTGTATTCAGCAGGAGTGAGCGGCGGTCACTTTGGGGCAAATTTGGGCGTGGTTGAATTGACCGTGGCTTTGCATTTTTTATTAAATGCGCCTGCTGACCAAATCGTTTGGGATGTAGGTCATCAAGCTTATGCCCATAAAGTGCTCACCGGTCGCCGTGAGCAAATCGGCAGTATCCGCGCGAAAGGCGGCTTGACGGCGTTTCCTGAGCGCGCTGAGTCCATTTTTGATACCTTTGGGGTGGGGCACTCGTCCACAGCAATATCCGCAGGGCTTGGCATGAGCTTAGCCCTTCGCTACCAAAACCGCGATCAGACGGTTGCTTGTATCATTGGCGATGGCGCGATGACCGGCGGCATGGCATTTGAAGCGATGAATGACGCGGTTCAGCAAGATGCTGATTTACTGGTGATTTTAAATGACAATGACATGTCGATATCGTGCTCCATTGGCGGATTTTCACGGCATTTAGCCAGCCTTTGGGAGTCAGGTTACCAAGTTGATATTGATGAGAGCGGTCAGCCGGATATCAAGTTGCGACCTGAAATGCAAGGCTTTGATCGCCGAGGTCGTCACGGTAAAGCAAGACCCATTCCCAAAATCGAAGACAATTTATTTAAAGCCATTGGTTTTACCTATTTTGGACCTTTTGATGGTCACGACATCCCAGAGCTGATTCGGGTGTTATCACGTGCCAAACAAGTTTCAGGACCCGTTTTGGTTCATGTTTATACCACCAAAGGCAAAGGCTTTTTACCCGCTGAAGCCGATCCGGTCGGTTATCACGCGATCAGCAAACTGGTTGAAGAAGCGGGCAAGCTTCCATCAAAATCGGCAGCAAAATTAAAATTTTCAGAAGTGTTTGGGCAGTTTTTGTGTGACAAAGCTGAGGAAGATGACAAGCTACTAGCCATCACGCCTGCTATGGAAGAAGGCTCAGGGATGACTGAGTTTGCAAAACAGTTCCCCGAGCGCTTTTTTGATGTGGCAATTGCCGAGCAGCATGCCGTCACTGTGGCAGGCGGCATGGCAACTCAAGGCGTCAAGCCGATTGTGGCGATTTATTCCACCTTTTTGCAGCGCGGTTATGACCAATTGATTCATGATGTTGCCCTGCAAAATTTGGATGTCACGTTTGCCATTGACCGCGCAGGACTGGTTGGCGAAGATGGCGCAACTCATGCCGGCGTGTTTGATTTTGCTTTTTTGCGCTGCGTTCCAAACTTAATTATCGCCGCGCCAAAAGATGAAAATGAATGTTATCAGATGCTTAATACCTGCTACGACTATAAAGGCTGCACCGCCGTTCGCTATCCGCGTGGTAGTGGAACAGGCGCGGTCATTCAAAAACCAGCTCAGCATTTAGAAGTTGGTAAAGCTGAAATCGAAGCGGTGTTAGGAAATGACACTGCCACCACCAAACTTGCCATCTTAGTGTTTGGAACCATGGTAAATACCGCTCAAGCTGCGGCGCAAAATATTTTTGACAGCTATCAGTCAGAAAGTGACCTTCAAATTCATCTGGTAAATATGCGCTGGGTGAAACCTTTAGATAGTGCCCTAATTGAAGAGTTACTTAAACAAGGCATCACCCATATCGCCACCATTGAAGAGCACACGGTGATGGGCGGCGCAGGAAGTGCGGTCAATGAATATTTGATCAATGACTCCGCGCTTTTTGCCAAAAATAAGCCTTTAGTTATGAACCTTGGTATTCCTGACCATTTTATAGCGCATGGTAGCCAAAGTGAGCAGCGTGCGGCAAGTGGCTTGGACGTATTGGGCATTGAAGCAAGCCTAAAGCAGTTATTGGCTTAACGGCTTGAGCAAATAAATTTTGCTTAGTTTTAATAATTAATCAAAATCAATCATTTATCCTCAAGCGAAATTTGATTACAATAGCACCAATTTAGCGCCTGTTTGCCGCAGGTTCGTATTGTTTTAAAGCTTACTCTTTTTGCATTGCCTTTGAGCTTGGTGCGGCGCTATTTTTCGTTTTTATTTTTACGTTGTTCACCCAAAATAGGTCAATTATGGAACCGATGGTCGTCATCGCAGCAAGAGCTGCTGAAAAAGTTGGAAATGAGATTTTGCACGCGCACCAAAACCGCCACAAGATCGAGCTGGACATTGAGTCCAAAGGGATCGATGGTTTGGTCACCCAAATCGACCGCTTTAGCGAAGAGCTGACCATCGCTACGCTAAAAGCCAGCTACCCAAATCACTCGTTTTTGGGTGAAGAGTTTGGTATGCAAGAAGGCACGGGCGAAGATGCCGATTGGTGCTGGATTATTGATCCGCTTGATGGCACCAAAAACTTTGTCCACGGTATCCCGCAGTTTTGTGTTTCCATCGCTGTTCAGCACAAAGGCGTAACTCAGCACGGCGTCATTTATGATCCCGTTCGCGATGAGATGTTTTCAGCAAGCCGCGGCAAAGGCGCGCGCTTAAATCAGCGCCGAATCCAAGTGAGCGAGCGCAAAACCATTGATGGTGGCTTATTTACTACAGGACATCCGCTTGAGCGCCGCCGCAATGGTGAGGTGGTGTCTTTTGCTAAAGCGCATTTTGACAGCCTATTAAAAGTCACCGAAGCGGGTGGTCAAATCAGACGACTTGGCTCAGCTGCGCTTGATTTGTGCTACGTTGCCGCAGGTCGCGTTGATGGCTATTTTGAAATGAGCATCAAGCCTTGGGATATCGCGGCAGGGGAGCTGATTGTGACTGAGGCTCGCGGCGTGGTGGTTGACCACAAAGGCGCTCATAACTCTATGACGACCGGCTCAATTTTTGCTTGTAACGTTAAATTGCTTAAGCCATTGATGCAAACGGTGGTTCCGGTTTGGGGCGATGCGGTTTATTAAGACTTTAAAAGTTAACCAAAATAAAAAAGCTGGCACTATTGACCAGCTTTTTTTTGTTGCTATCAGTTTTGCTAAACGTAATTTATCACATCGTCAGCGGATTAAATTCAAGAAGCCCTAAGCGTTTATCTTCGCTTAATTTTTCTAGCACGACCAGTTCTTCTTCGATAAGTTTGAGCATATCTTGGACGTGCGGCAACAATTTGCTACAAGCGGTGATGCAAAACTCCACTTTATCCAAATAGCTGGCAAGGGTGATGTTCATGGCTTGACCATCCAAAATAATGGACGCCGGATACAGCGCTTTGAGCGGCGCACCATTCCAATAGAGCGGCTTTTTAGCGCCAGGGACGTTGGAGATAATCAAGTTAAAGGCTTGTTTTCGCGGAAACAGTCCGGTTAATACGTTAATGCCTTCCCAAGCATAAGCTATGGCGCTGTAATTAATCACCTGAGCTTGATTCATCCGGCGAAACCGGCGCTTGCCGCTGTTCATACTGCGATGAATTAAGCTGAGCCTACGAATTGGATTGTCCAAATGCGTTCCTAAATTGGCAAGTAAAAACGAGAGTTGATTGCCATTATTACTGTCATCGCGGCGTAAGGAGATGGGAACAAAAGCGATCAATGGCTTGCTTGGTAGCGCATTCATATCCAGTAAATATCGGCGGATGGCGCCTGAACAAACGGCTAAAATCACATCGTTGGTGTTCACTTTAAACTCGCAAGCCACTTCACGAAAGCGCTCAATCTCATAAGACTGCGTAGCAATGCGGCGCGATGCTGAAATGCGCTGATTTAAAATGCTTTTTGGCGCATCAAAAGTACCAACATAATCCTCATCGCCATAGTGTTTGAGATTATCAAGCAGTTCGGTGAAAACCGGCTTAATGGTTGATAATTGCTCTTTGGCAATCGTCCACGCTGAGCGCCCCGCCGGAATCATCGCATCAACTTGATTGCGGTGGCGCGTCATGAGTGACCAAACCGGCAGTGTCATGGGTTCGGTGGGCGATTGCGATAAGGATTTTTGGATCAAGCGCATGGCGGCAATGCCATCGACCAGCGAGTGATGAATTTTAAAATACAGGGCAAAACGCTCAGGCGAACCTTCAAATTCTGGGACAATGCCTTCGATAATGTGACATTCCCAAAGCGGCATCGCGCGATCAAGCAAGCGGCTGTGCTCTTTTGACACGTACATCAAAAGCTCGCGGATACGCCCAGGATTTGGCAGGGCAATATGGCGAAAATGATGCTCAACATTAAATTGCTCATCCGTCTCCCAAACGAGCAAATGCTTGAGCACTTGATTAAACGGAAAGCTTGGCGGCACCGTTGAGGTTTGCATTTGCTGAACGAGATTTTGCACAAAATCGCTTTGGTCATGATCGGTCGTTGATTCTGGCAGCTCAAATAAAAACAAGCCGCCCACATGCATCGGCTGCTTTCGCGACTCTAATAATAAAAATAACAAATCAACGGCGGTCAGCAAACGCATGGCTTATCCTTTTTTAAGTGGCGCGTTTTAAGCGTTTTTGCGCGAAAATCTAAATTCCATTTATAATTTGGGAGTTTTATAGCTTATTTTTTACTGAAAAAAGTAGCCGGTTTGCGGTGAGCTTGCTTGCGCCATTTTGCGCATCGGCATTCGACCTGCTAAAAATGCCTCACGACCTGCCCAAACGGCGTGTTTCATGGCTTGCGCCATCAACACAGGGTCTTTAGCATAAGCAATGGCGGAGTTCATGAGCACCCCATCGCAGCCAAGTTCCATGGCAATTGCCGCATCGGATGCTGTACCAACGCCGGCATCAACCAAAACCGGAACGCTGGCATTTTCAACAATCAAGCTTAACGTGTGGCGGTTAAGCAGTCCAAGTCCTGAGCCAATGAGGCTGCCAAGCGGCATGATCGCCACGCAGCCCATGCTTTCAAGCTCTTTTGCTACGATCGGATCGTCAGAAGTATAAACCATCACTTCAAAGCCGTCTTTAATGAGCACTTCAGCCGCTTTTAGCGTTTCGGTGACGTTAGGATAAAGGGTTTTTTCATCGCCAAGCACTTCAAGTTTAACCAAATTATGCCCGTCTAATAGCTCGCGCGCAAGCATACAGGTGCGAATGGCGCTATCAGCATCAAAGCAGCCTGCCGTATTGGGTAAGATGGTAAATTCTTTCGGGGAGATCACATCAAGTAAATTTGGCTCATCGCGGTTTTGACCGATATTAGTTCGGCGAATGGCAACAGTGACAATCTGTGCGCCGGAAGCTTGAATTGCCGCGCCCGTCTGGGCTAAATCTTGATATTTGCCCGTGCCAACAAGCAGCCTTGACGAAAAGGTTCGGCTGCCAACTTGAAGGCTGTCTTGGGATAGGGCGGAGGTGGACACAGATTCTGAGGGCATAACGAAGTTCCTTTAATGTCAGCTGATGTTTAACGAAAAAAGCGCGGAGGGCTTGAGCAAAATGCTATTATATCAAAGTCAAAGCAGCAACACTGCAACCGTTACCGAAGATTACAGCGCATTTTTTTATGGTTGTTAATGCTTTATTTTTAAAAGGTTTTTACCGTTTGATAAATCCCAATTTTACCCGCGATTTTGTTTTTATTTAGGTCACCGTTATGCTTCAGCTGCCTTATAGTTTTGCCAAACGCCATCAACTGCTTGTCATCGCGAATATTGACCCAAAGCCGCCCATTTTGGTCATCACGCAAGCCACGCCCATGCTGGCGATTAATGAAGCCGTTCGCTATTTGCAGCAGCAAGGGGTCAACACGCCGCCTGAATTTGATTTAATCAGCGCGGATGACTTTGAAGCAAGGCTTGCTGCCGCCTTTGCTGGTAATACGGGTGAGTCGCAGCACATTGCCGCAGGGCTTGAAGATCATCCGGATTTGGACAGTCTTGCTGATAGCGTTCCTGAAACCGAAGACTTGATGGACAGCCAAGATGACGCGCCGATTATCCGCTTGATTAACGCGCTGTTGTCCGAAGCCATTCGCTTAAATGCTTCCGACATTCATATTGAAACCTTTGAAAAACGGCTGGTCGTTCGCTTTCGGGTTGATGGGGAGCTTAAAGAAATTATCAGCCCCAAACGGCAACTGGCGCCGCTATTGGTATCGCGAATAAAAGTCATGGCGCGGCTGGATATTGCCGAAAAACGCGTCCCACAAGATGGTCGAATGAGTCTTCGCTTGGCAGGTCGTGAGGTGGACGTTCGGGTATCGACGTTGCCATCAAGCTTTGGCGAGCGCGTGGTGATGCGACTGCTGGATAAGCAAGCTGGCAGGCTCAACATGACCTATCTTGGCTTAGCCGATAAAGATTATGACGAGTTAACAAGGCTTATTCACAGACCACACGGCATCATTTTGGTCACAGGACCTACAGGATCAGGAAAAACCACCACCCTTTACGCCGCGCTGACCGATTTAAACGACCAATCGCGAAATATTTTGACCGCCGAAGACCCAATAGAATTTCAACTAGATGGCATTGGGCAAACGCAAATTAATAACAAAGTGGACATGACCTTTGCCAAAAGCCTTCGCGCCATGCTTCGTCAAGACCCTGATGTGGTGATGGTGGGTGAAATCCGCGATTTAGAAACTGCCGAGATTGCCGTTCAAGCCTCACTGACGGGGCATTTGGTGCTGTCAACTTTGCATACCAACACCGCAATTGGCGCGGTCACCCGATTGCAAGATATGGGCGTTGAGCCGTTTTTATTGTCGTCGTCGCTCATTGGTGTGGTGGCTCAGCGTTTGGTTCGAACGCTTTGCCCGCATTGCTTTGATTGGCAGCAAGCGGACAGCGAACAAACCAAGTTGTTTTTTGAGGTGGGTAAAAAGGTTGGTGACAATATCCAGCTGCCAAAACCGGTCGGCTGTGATAAGTGCAACCAATCCGGCTTTCGCGGTAGGACAGCGATTTATGAAGTCGTTCCCATTGATGACAACTTACGCCGAATGATTCATAGCAACGCTGCTGAATTTGACCTTGAAAGCTACGCCCGCCAAAAAACGCCGTCTATCCGCGCCGATGGCTTACAAAAGGTGCTTTTGGGTCAAACGACGCTTGAAGAAGTGCTTCGCGTGACCAAAGACAGCGCTATTCTTGATGAGATACTTTAACCGTTTGGCTTGATGACTGCCAAACGGTATGCTTTGCCAAGCTAAACCGTTTATCTTGACGCTAAACACTCAATCTCAACGCTTGCGCCAAGGGCAAGCTCGTTAACGGCGAAGGCGGAGCGGGTAGGGTAAGGCGCTTGTAATTCAGCAAGATAGGCTTTGTTAAACGCGGCAAAGTCGTCCATGTCGTCAATCATCACGCTGCATTTGACCAAATCTGAGCGGCTCAAATTAAACTTGGCGAGCACCTTATCCATATTGGTAAAGATTTGCTTGGTCTCGTTGGCAACGCCGCCTTTGACCAATTTGCCATCTTTAATGCCAATTTGCCCTGACATATATAAGGTATCGCCCACCAAAACGCCGTCAGAAAATGGCATGGTTTTACTTGAGCTATAATAAGTCGGCGCGGCGATTGCTGGAAGCATAATCGCGCTAAAAAACATACTGCAAATCAAAGGCTTGATAGCTGATTTTAGCTGAGAAAATGTTTTCATGATTATTTTCCTATGGTCGTTAAAGGTTATTTGGTAGGGTCAGTTGAAAGCTAAGCTGAAAACTTACTATCACCGTTTTTTTCTATTTCATGACTTTTATTTTCTGTTGCGGTAGTGCTTTCAAGGGTTTCAGTTTTGGCAGCAAAGTTACCGCTGCGGCGTGATTCAAGCTCAGATTTTGGGATCCAAGCCCAAGTCATCTCAACGGTGATGGAATCGCGGTCGCTGTCCGACTCACGGTCTTTGATGATACACGGAATAACCATCTCGCCTTTTGGCGTATTTAAAATTTCAAGTCGCGACTCATCGCTTAAGGTGGCAATGGCAGCAACTTGACCTCTTTTTAGCGGTCGGTAAAAATTGACGCTGTAGGATTTAATCAGCAAAATGCGATCAGAAGGCAAGTTGAGTCCTAAAATAAATCCGGTGGCGGTTTCTGCAAGCAAAGTGACGGCAACGGCATGGATAGAGCCGATATGGTTTTGTACGGATTTATGGTTGTTTAAGCTGACCATAACTTGATTTGGCTCGACTTGCTCGTAATAAACGCCTGCGGTTCCGACAAAGGGCACAACTTTGCCAAAAGCTTTGGATAAAATGCTGGCTCGAGCCCCTGCAGGTAAGTATTTGGTGACGGATAATAACTTGGTGAATTGGTTGTTGACAGGCTTGAGCTTGGTGATAGGGGCGGCGATTGGCAACGCAGGGGCAGAGTTTGGCGCTGAAGGCACACGGGGGCGATTGTTAAACATTTTTTTAAACCACGTTGGCATATCAGCGTCCTTTTTTGAGCAATCAATCAAGCTATGTTAGCATCATCTTGGCGCGCTGTGTCAGCTTATCTTGACCGCTTCGGCTGTGAAATGGGTGCCCACTTATCGCCCATTTTTCTTTTGACTTTGATTGCCTTTTAATTTTAAGCAAGCGCCCAAATCTTATCTTTTTTGCTGAATATATTAGTTGCTATGACCATTCGCCCTCAAGCGCAAAATTGCATTTATTTTGGTGTTGCTGGAACCGGAAAAACCCATCAGTTATTAACGCTTGCTAAAAATTATACCGATGAATTTGCCGCGTTAAGTATTGATGAGCTTTGTTCGCAGTTGGTCGCGCCGCTCAATTGGCGTGAGGTGATTTGCCTGATTTTTTTAGATTTCAAAGAAAATCACCAAGAGCTGGTTAAAGTGCCAGAATTGCTTGAGCATCGTTTTTTTATGGCAAAAGCGGCGCAAAATTTCCGCGATAAAAATTTAAGCGCTACCGCGTGGTCAGTGCTTCAGCAGTTCAGCCATACTGAATCCACTACTGTCCGCTATAAAAACCGTGCTGCGCAAGCGTACTTTGATAAAGATATTAACGGTGCTTGGTATTTACTTGCCGATATTGACATTCAGCTTGTGCCGCTTAATGAGCAATTAAGCGAGTTTCACCAAGCTTGCCGCCAAAACAATGCGCAAGCCAACCGTTTTGAGCGTTTTAGCATGGTAAGCTTTCACCAAGCTTATGGCTATGAAGAGTTTGTTGAGGGCATCCGTCCGGTAGTTGGCAGTGAGGGCGCAATTGGCAGCCAAACCAGCCAAAGTATGAGTTATGCGATCCGCGATGGCGCGTTTTTAGCGCTTTGTCAGCGCGCCGCTCGCGATCCCAACCGCCGCTATGCCATGCTGATTGACGAAATCAACCGCGCTAATGTCTCGCGCGTTTTTGGCGAATTGCTCAGCCTGATTGAGCCGGACAAGCGCTTAGGAATGCCTAATGCCATGACCGTAAGCCTTGCTTACTCAGGTCGGCAGTTTGGGATTCCAAGTAACGTTGATATTTTTGCCACGATGAACACGCAAGATGTGTCGCTTGCGCCGCTTGATTTGGCATTTCGGCGCCGATTTCGCTTTATTGACTGCCCGCCAACTCCTGAATTGTTGCCTGTCATTCAGCTCAATAACGACAATGACATAAACGATGAGACGATTGATATGGCAAAAATTTTGGTAGGGCTAAATCAGCGGATTATTGAAGTGCTTGGCATGGAAGCAAGGTTAGGTCACGCGTTTTTGATGACTGTTAGCAATATTGCTGAGCTACAATCCACGCTTGTTCAACAAATCATTCCGCAGCTTGCGCAATTGGCAAATCAGCAATTAGATATTTTGCAGTATATTTTTAACGACCCTCAGCAAGCTATTGACGCGCAATTTATCCAAGCGCCACCACATTTACGGCAAGGTCATTTTGAGCAAGCGCCACAATTTTCCGCAAATCAGCTGTTTGGACAATTTAATCACGGCGCAACGGGCTTTATAATAAATCCAAAGCTGATATCAGGCAGTGACCCGTTTACAACCGCAGCAATTTATCAGCGGCTTTATGATAAATCGTCCTAAATATGATGAACAATAATTTGCCGCTGCGTGTGATGAGCGTTTTAGAGCATCAAGAATTGACCCAACGCGACTTTGCTATCAAAAGCGATTTTGATTGGCTCATTGGTTGTGATTTTGATGTATTTACGACGCGATATCAGCGCGGTCAGTGGCGGCTAAAAATCGGTCATTATATCGGTGTGGTGCTGCTACCAAGTGGTATCAGCCTTGAGATTTTACCAAAAACCACGCAAAAATTGGATTTGGCAAACATTAACGAGTCAAGGCGATGGGTTTGCCAAATGTTCAGCGATTTGTCTCAAAATCAGATCAGCCCAAAACAAAAAGCGCTTGGTCAATTCAGCCCAAACTTAGCTACCAACAACGAAAGCCCGACGATCATCGATTGGCTAATGGCGCAGTTTTTGAGTTTACTAAGTCAATATTCACCAAGCAGCACTTACCAATCACAAATTCAGTCTCAAGCCAAGCTTCAAGGTAAGCTTATCATCAAAGCGCAGTTAAAAAGTCCACCGACCGGTAAGCTGGTTTGTGAAATTAATAGCCGAAGTCAAAACCTTGTCAGCAATCGATTGATAAAAAGTGCGCTGTTATTATTTACCAACCAATTAAGCAGCACGCTGCAAGCTTGGCAGTCGATCTCGCCATTAAGTCAGTCAGAGCGGCAGCAGCTTACTGCAAGCTATCAGCAAGCGCGGGTTGAGATAAAAGCGCAAGCTCAATCTTCGCAAAATGCCAGTCAATTGCTTGATTTTGCGTATTGGTTGTTAAGTGGTCAAGCAAATTTGCCATCTGGCGTTGCGGTGTTGACGCCTTGGCAATCCTTACCAAAGCTTTGCCTATTTATCAACATGAACCAAGCTTTTGAGCGCTGGGCGGGGCTTTGTATTGCTCAGGAATTCTCTCAACAAGGTTGCCATTCTCCTGTTTTTCAGCCGCGCGACGTTTGGCTTCGCGATAGTAAAGGCATACCCTACTTAAACATTCAGCCAGATTTATTGATTTATGAGACTTTAGAAAATCAGTCCACAAGTTGCAGCCACGTCATCGATATGAAATGGAAGGCAAGTACAGCGGCAAATCTTCGCGCCCATGACGCTTATCAGCTGACAAGCTACGCGCAAGCGTATCAGGCAAAAAATATCTGGCTGGTTTTTCCGGTGACGGACCATAAAATTAAGCCGATTCGACTACAACCGCATTCTCAAACCCATGATAATCGCTTTGATACTACAAACTTATCTCAAGTTCCGCTTTGGCTCATGCCATTTAATGTCACGACCGCCAAGCTTAACCGCGCAGAATAGGGAGCAGTTCCAAGAAAATTTACCAAAAATGTGCTTTTTTCATAAAAAAGGACAATTATTTAAAAATAATATGAATTAGGTGTTGACATACTCCGCCTTTCGCCTTATTATGTGCACCTCGATAGCGATGATTGAAAACAAATTAAACGTGGTATTGATTAATAAGTTTGAAACTAAGTTATCGATGATTGAGAGACATTCGGAGTGTGGCGCAGTTTGGTAGCGCATCTGGTTTGGGACCAGAGGGTCGTAGGTTCGAATCCTATCACTCCGACCATCTCAAAAAGAGCCTTACAGGCTTTTTTTTATATATAAGTGATTATATATAAATGCCAAATCGAGCGCCTGTAGCTCAGTTGGATAGAGCACCTGCCTTCTAAGTAGGTGGTCGCAGGTTCGAATCCTGCCAGGCGCGCCATTTAGCCTGCAAATCTTGCCCCTTGGCAATATATGGCGGTTGTAGCTCAGTTGGTAGAGCCCCGGGTTGTGATCTCGGTTGTCGTGGGTTCGAGTCCCATCAGTCGCCCCAATATCTTCTTCAAGTTCTAAAACTTCCTATCTGTTTCGTTATTATTCTTTTATTTTGATAATGATCGCCATTTTGGCGGCTTTTTGTCGTTCTTAATTTTTAATTTCTTTAAAATCATTTACTTTTTGATCGTCTGGGCAACCTTACTTGCGTTGACGATGACCTTTTACCATAACCATAAATTCTTGATCAAATTCATTTACCAGATAAAGCCTTATGTTTAGTTAAGTAAAGCGCTGTTAAGTTGTGTTTATCGTATGTATATTTTTAACTGTAGTCCACAAGTGATTAATTTACTTGAATATTAGGGTTAAGGTCGTTATGTTGCAAGCTTTGAATGGTTTGCGCGACTTAGCTTAAGGATAAGATTCATGGATGCCCTGAGCATGCTTCTTGAAAATGTGCATTTGTGTGAGACCCGCTATTATCGTTTAGAGGGCAAGGGCGATTGGTCGTATTCGATTACGAGAAAAGATACGATTTTGTTTTATTTGGTGATGTCGGGAAGTTTTTGTATCAGCGTGGGCGAGGCGTCAAGAAAGGCGTATTCCGGCGATATGATTATGATTCCAAACGCTTATCGCCATGTTTGCTATGCGCTTGATTATCACGGTTGTGAGGCGCAAGCGTTGGATGAGCATTTGGTTGGCGCAGAAGCAAAGACGCTGTCGCTTGGGGAAGCAGGCGAGCTTAACTCATGCCTGATCTTGATTGAATGCCAGTATGATAAAGAGATGATAAGACCGCTATTGTCGGTATTGCCGCCGATTTTGCCGGAGCATGAAGATCAGCCAGAAAGCCGGTTTGAAGTGCTTGATGTGGGCATCAAATTGTTAACGCTTGAGTCGGCGCATGAGCGCATCGGTAAAACGGCAGTGATCAATCATTGGGCAAGCATTATGATGATCGAATGCCTGCGAACGTATATCGAAAGCCTTCCTGAGGCAACCGGAAGCTGGCTTCAGGCAATGAAAGATCCGTATTTGGCAAAGGCGCTTGCTGTCATGCATGATGCGCCCAATCAAAGCTGGACGATTCACAAATTGGCAGAGGTCGCCGGAATGTCGCGATCAAGCTTTGCTCAGCGTTTTAAAGATATCGTTGGTATGCCGCCTTTGACCTATTTGATCGATTATCGGCTGCGCTTGGCGGCGCGTTATTTGCGGTTGCAGCAAAACAGCATCAGCCGAATTAGTGAGCTTGTCGGTTACGCGTCGGATTCGACGTTTAGCCAAGCGTTTAAGCGGGTTTATGGCGTATCGCCCAAAATTTATCGACAGCAATATCAAAAGTAGCTGATAGCTTAACGCTATTTTAAATGTTGAAGGGAACAATAAGCGTTAAGGTCAATCCTTAGCGCTTTTTTGCTGATTTTAACTATTCATGCTTACATCAGGGCGCTTTTGTTTTTCAATATATTGTCTAATCGTATCAATGGTTGCGTCGCCAGTAGTCAGCAAGCAGTAAGCTCTCGTCCATAGAACAGGCTTGTTATAAAAGGCGGAAAAATGATTTGAAAACTCTTTTCTAATCAATCGACTGGTGACTGTTTTTAGATTATTGATGAATTTACTCGGCATGATATTAGGGTGCAGTTCAATCAATAGATGAATATGGTCGGACGCGCCACTGAACTCTAACAGCTCAACATCCCATTTTTGGCAAAGCTCGTTTGTAATAGTCTTAAGCCTGTCAAGAATATCATTAGTAAAGCATTTTCTGCGGTACTTACTGACTAACACTAAATGAAAGGTTAGATTATAAACGCAATTATAGTGTGACTTTAGCTGCTTACGCATAATTGACACCAAGTTGAATCGATGCTAAATTATAATCCTATCTTACTTAATTGACAAGCTATGATCCGCGCCTATAAATACCGAATTTACCCAAATCTTGAGCAAAAAGTGCTGATTGAAAAGCACTTTGGTTGCGCTCGATTTGTGTTTAATTGGGCGCTTGCACTTCAAAAGCGCTACTATTCGCTATTCAAAAAGTCGCTGTCACGATCCCAAATTCAAAGTCAGCTTGTCAAAAAGAAAAAGACTGAAAGGTTTGCATGGCTTAATGAGGTTAACAGTCAATCTTTACTTAATGCCTTATTGAACGTCCATACCGCTTTTACCAATTTCTTCAAAGGTCGCGCTAAGTTTCCACGTTTCAAGTCTAAAAAAAGACCGCGTAGAAGCTATCAAAACCCTCAGCATGGTAGTGTCAACTTTGATAATGGAACGATTGACCTACCCAAGCTAAAGGGTATTAAAGCTAAGTTTAGCCGTGAGTTTGTTGGCAAAGTTAAAACAGTCACGGTAAGCGAAACCGCGACAGGAAAATACTTTGCAAGCATTTTGGTCGAGAATGAGGATGTTTTGCCAGTGGCGACTACGGTTGAGTCAAGCCTAACCATTGGTATTGATTTAGGAATTAGTCATTTACTGATCTTATCTAATGGCACTAAGTTTGATAATGCAAAGCATTTAGCTAAAGCTAGTCGAAGGCTTGCCGTTCAACAAAAGATCTTTGCCCGAAAGCAAAAACAAAGCAAAAACTATCAAAAGCAAAAACTCGCCGTTGCTCGTATTCATGAAAAAGTACGCCATCAGCGACTAGACTTACATCATCAAATTACCCATCAGCTTGTTTGCAAAAACCAAGCGACAAGCTTTGGGGTTGAAGATTTGGCGGTGAAAAACATGGTAAAAAACCGTAAGCTTGCCAAAGCGATTAGCGATGCCGCTTGGGGTCAGTTTGTGACCTTGCTGAGTTACAAGGCTAAGTGGCATGGTAAAAACGTGCTAAAGGTAAATCGGTTTTTTGCTAGTAGTAAACTTTGCTCGCATTGTGATCACAAACTGGATAGTTTGCCGTTATCGGTGAGAAGTTGGATTTGCCCTAGTTGCCAACTAGAACATGACCGTGACCTCAATGCCAGTAATAATATTCGCCGTCAGGCGTTAGCTGATGTAGCAGGGCTTGCTACGGTATAAAGAGTTCCCTTGTGCCGATACTACTCAGCGGTAGTGGCATGACGAAAGGTAGTAGTCTCATTGAAGCTATGGGTCGCCAAGATTCCCCCACCATAACCCCTAGGTTTGGTGGTGGGAGTAGGTCAAATAAATTTTTGCCGTGACTTTGGCTGACAAGGCGTTGATCTTTAGGTAAGATGACGATATCAGAATCAAATTTGTGAACAATTTGTGATAACGTTATGACCCAAACTGGTGATAATCTTAAGAAAATGGCGAATCAATCTTTAACAGATAAAGATACGGGTAATGACGCTGAACCTCAAGCTTTTGAGAATCAAGCACCAAATTCGGCTTTATCTAAAGCGTCTTTGTTGGCGCAATTTATGGTCAGTGATGCCAGCGATCAAGACGGTGATAGCGACAGCAATGCCACTAAGCTTCGCATCAAGCTTTATGATCAGCAGCTTGAGCGCGCCCGCCTATATTATGAAGCGCCCGAATTAGCGCGACCGACGTATTTAATCAGCCATTTAAAAGCGCAGTTTTTGGAGTGGCAACAGTTTATCCTTGCCAAGAATTTGGACAAGCGCGCTTTGATTGACATTGATAGCATCGAGCGCTTGTGGCAACAGTTGCACGTGGTTGATGATTTAATCAGCGATATTATCCATAAAATGGGCGCTCAGCGTCCGGCAGGCTGGCAGCTTACCGTTCAAGACGGTTTAAATCCGCTGTCTTTACCGACCGTGGGCAAACTTAAGCACCCAAATCCCGTTCGCGACCAAGAAAGCTTGGCAAGTTATGTGCTGACCCAGTTTGGGGTGACAAGCTTCACTTATGATCGCGGCTATTACATCGGTCATGTGGTCGGCTACTTGTTTTGTTGTTATTTTTGCGCGCATTTGTCTTTAAGTTATAGCATCACAGCGCTGCACCCAAATGCGGTGATGGAAGTTGATTACGCAAGCCTTGAGACGCCGTTTATGGTAAGACTGCTGCAAGGCTTGGATGGCGATTGCAAAAAGCGCGTTTATCAGCTTGCCGTCATTTGCGCGCGGCTCAGCGTTTTTGCCTCAAACAAACGCATTGAAAAATTGCTGATCGCGGAGGTCAATGACTTTGACAAACAGCTTCAGCAGCAGCATTTGGATGTTTTATTAACCCAAGGCATCATGCCCGACAGTAGCGATTCAACCCCGCTTTTTTAAGCGCTTAAAAACATAGCTTAATATATTGGCTTAGATTTTTCATAGAGACCGTTATGCCAGCTTTTCATTTTAAAGCCCTTGATGAGCAAGGCGTGGTTCAAAAAGGTCTTCTTGAGGGCGACTCGGCGCGGCAAATTCGCCAGCAGCTTCGTGATAAGCGCTGGACGCCGATGGAGGTCAGCGCGGTTCTTGATAAAAAAGCGGTCAATAACAACCGTTTTAAAAAGCCGAGCGCTTATGAGCTTGCCCTGCTCACGCGGCAATTATCGGTTTTGCTTGCCGCCGGAATTCCCCTTGAAGAAGCTCTTGCTGCTGTTGCCAAACAGTCGCCAAAAACACATATTAAATCCTTAATGCTTGCTATTCGCTCAAGTGTGCTTGAGGGTTTGAGCCTTGCGCGCGCCCTTGAGCAAGCGGCAAGCTTTCCGCCCTTATACATTGCCACCATTGCGGCGGGCGAAAAATCGGGGCATTTGGATTTAATTTTAAATCAGCTTGCCGATTACACCGAAAACCGCTTTGCTCTACAAAAAAAGATCCAAGGCGCGATGGTTTATCCAATTGTGCTGATGGTGATGGCTTTTGCGGTCATTATCGGCTTGATGAGCTTTGTCGTTCCCAAAATTGTCAAGGTTTTTGAGCAGTCCGAGCAAGCGCTGCCACTGATTACCCAAGTGGTGCTCGCATTGTCTAACCTTATTACGACATGGTGGTGGTTGATGCTTGCTATTATGGCAATGGCGGCGTTTTTAATAATTCGCTTTGCTAAAACCCAAGCCGGGAAGCTGGCTATTGACAGTTTGGTATTAAAATTGCCGATTTTAGCCAAACTGTCGCGAGGGTTGAATGCCGCTCGTTTTGCCAGTACCCTTGCGATTTTGGTGCGATCAGGCGTGCCACTGATTGAAGCGCTGCACATCGGCGCGGCGGTCACCACCAATTTGCACATTCAAAGTTCAATTATTCAGGCGGCTAATCGCGTCACCGAGGGCGCAAGTCTTTCAAGCCAACTGGACAAATCGAGCTATTTTCCGCCGATGATGGTGCAAATGATTAAAAGTGGTGAAAACTCAGGCGAGCTTGAAGGGATGCTCAGCCGCGCCGCTCACATGCAAGAGACGGAAGCCACCAACTTTATTAGCACGTTATTGTCACTGCTTGAGCCATTGATGCTGGTCTTGATGGGGGTTGTGGTAATGATTATCGTCATGGCAGTGATGTTGCCCATTGTTAATATGAATGACTTGGCAGGCTGATGTGACAACTCATAAATTTAACAATTGCGAATTTTAAATTTTACTAAACTTCGCCTTACCAATCATTAATAAAGCAACAACAATTGCGCATATTAGCCGCTCTACAATAGCAAGATTATGGGCGGTAGATTCTGTTATTTTAAAAATTGTTTTGCCAAAAGCATTAATTATGCTAACAACCTAACTTTAGTGATGAGCCCTTATGACCTTGACAATTCCAACGCTGACCAATGATTCCGCCGCTTCCAAGAGCTCATTAACATCCCAATCCGGATTTACCTTAATTGAAATCATGGTGGTGATTGTGATTTTGGCGATTTTAGCTGGTCTTGTGGTGCCAAAAGTGGTCGGTCAAAGTGACAAAGCTCGAGTTAAAACGACTGAAACGGCGCTTGCGACGGTTTCAAACGCGCTTGATATGTATAAAGTGGACAACTCGCGCTATCCAACGACCGCTCAAGGTTTGGACGCGCTTACCACGCCACCTGCCGATGCAAAAAACTATCCTGAAGGCGGCTATATCAAAGGCGGCTATCCGACCGACGGTTGGGACAATGAGCTGCAGTATGCCGCGCCGGGAAGTGAAGATCGCGCTTATGATTTGTTTTCGCTTGGCGCGGATGGTAAGCCGGGTGGTGAAGGGGCGGATGCGGACATTTACGCTCAGCTTTAATGATTGCTGTCAAAATTTGATGGTCAAAACTGCCAAAATTGCCAAAACTGTGATTAAAAGTCAGGCTTTAAAAAGTATCAATCAATGCGGTGATTTGGTTGATACTTTTTTCATTATCATTATTTAATCCGTCACTATTAACGTTAAAAGTCATTAAATAGATAAAACTGCCGCGCCGTATAGCTAATTATTATCTATTTTTATATTTTATTTTTTTATGATTTGTCAGCAAAGGTAGCCTTTTATGACCGTCAACCAGTCGCTAGCGGTTAAGTCGCGAAAACCCAAGCCTTATAAATTTAGCTCGTTACTTCTTACAGGAGTAATTGCGCTCAGCTCAATGACAGCTTTGCCAATCAGCGCTCAAGCGGCAGGGCTTGGCGATTTGTTCAGCTCCGATCAAAGTGGTGATCAAGGGAAGTTTTTGCCCGTAGATAAAGCGTTTCAGGTCACTACCAGCACCAAAAATACCGCAAAAGGCGTGATGCTGACCATCAATTTTGACATTACCCCTGGTCATTACGTTTATAAAGATAAAATTAAGCTGGACTTGCCCGCTGGGGTAAGCGCTGCGCCCTTTAAATTTAGCCAATCGGCGCAATCGATTGATGACCCGCAATTTGGTCGCGTTCCTGTGTTTGATCAAAGCAACGTTACAGCGACAGCGCTGCTCACCAGCAGCAAAGCGGTCAATAATTCTGCGCTTAGCGTGACTTGGCAAGGCTGCGCCAAAGCAGGACTTTGTTATCCGCCTGAAAAAATAAATAACACGGTCACCATTGCCGCGCCAAAAGCTGCTGAGAAAAAAGACGATAAAGCCGCTGATAAAACAACGGCGCTACCGGCAAAAACAACTGAGGCGGCAAGCGATAAAGCTAAAGCGGTAGCTCAAGATAAAGCCGATAATCAAACTGCCGATCAAAAAACCGCGGATTCAAAAGCTTCCGACCCAAAAGCGACCACGGTATTAGCTGCCAATTCTGCAACAGAGACTGCCGATAGCCCAAATGCTGATAATAATGCGGCGAGCGCTATTGATGATTCGGCATTAACTGACAGCAATGAGGCGGATCATGTCAATGATGAGGGTCTTGAAAGTGATCAAGACGCCGCGCTATTAGACAATAACGCTGCCGATGATGGCATTATCGCGGCAAATGCTTCTGCCAATTTAAACGACAATAGTCGCCAAAATAATCAAAATATGGCGAACGATGACTTAACTGAAAGTGATCCGTTTGGTCTTGCCGCCCATCCTTGGTTTGCTTTATTGCTGCTATTTTTGGCAGGGCTTGGGCTTGCTTTTACGCCTTGCGTGTTGCCGATGCTGCCGATTGTCGCCAATATCGTTGCCCGTCAGCAAAACCCAACGGCAAGAAAAAGCGTAATTTTGACCTCAAGCTATGCGCTTGGGGTGGCGATTGCTTATGGGATTTTGGGCGCAGTCATTGCCATTTTTGGTGAGTCGCTTGGCATTATCGGTTGGCTACAAAATCCGGCGATTTTGATCAGCTTTGCCATTATTTTTGTGCTGCTTGCCCTTTATATGCTTGAAGTGGTCAATATCCGGCTGCCAGTAGCGGTCAGCAGCAAAATGCAGCGATTAAGCCAAGCGGGTGACAGTAAGCTTGGAAGCGCAGGCGGCAGTTTGATGGCAGGGTTTTTATCCGCGCTTGTGGTGTCGCCTTGCGTGTCCGCGCCTTTATTTGGCGCGCTGATTGCCGTGTCGACGATTGGTAGCGCGCTGTTAGGATTTGCAGCGTTATTTATGCTTGGTCTTGGCTTGTCCGCGCCGCTCATTTTAATTGGCGCAACCCAAGGCAGCATCATGCCAAAAGCTGGCGCTTGGATGAATTGGGTCAAGCAAGGCTTTGCTTTACTGCTTTTTGCGGTTGCCTTATTGCTTATTGAGCGCGTGTTTGTGACGCCAGTGATGCTGCTTGTTTGGGCGCTTTGGTTTATGGTCGTTGCCGTTTGGGCTTGGCGCTGGCTTGGTCGCGGTCGCATGCTGACCCAAGCGCTTGCCATCGTTATGGGACTTTGGGCGGCGTGCTTGATCGTTGGCGCCGCGCTTGGCAATCATGACAGTTTGCGACCACTGGCTAATGTCAACCAACCTGTCGCATCAACTTCAAATACAGCGATAGTTAATAATTCAGATAAAACCATCACGACCTTAAGCGAGCTTGATGCCATCACCCAAAGCTCGCCAAATGTGATCGTTGATTTGACTGCAGACTGGTGCGTTGAGTGCCGAATAATGGACAAAAATCTGTTCCAAAGCCGACCTCAGCAAATGCAAAATTGGCAATTGGTTCGCTTGGATATCACCGAGACAAGCGAGGATTCCAAAGCCATTTTAGCGCGCTATCAACTGTTTGGACCGCCAACCTTGCTGTATTATCAAAATGGCAAGCTGGTTAAAAAACAAGTTGGGGAAGTCAAGCGAAACGAGTTTGAAGCCGCACTTAATGCGTTAAATCAAAGCTGATTGCCCTTTTAAATAGAATAAACCTGCGACGCTAAATCACGTGGCAGGTTTTTTTGTGGTAAATGATCGGCTTAAAAACTTACAAGCCATATTTTTTTAGCGCTAGCCAGCGCTGTTAATTTTGATTACAATAATCTGATTGTGACCTAGCAGCGCGAAATACTCTACAATCATTGAGAGCCGCACCTGATGCGCTTTGCAATTTTGTCAAGGACAACTATGTTTTTTCCACCTGATTTGGGGCGATCAAAGCGCAATCTGAGCGCTTTGTTATCACCGTCCTTTTCGCCAAGTTTGTTAATGTTGGCAATGATGAGTTTGGCTGCAGTCTCAGCGCAAGCCGATGAGTTGCCCGCTGCAAAAGTCGTCAATCCAAGCGCCCAGCCTTTGATTTCCAGCCAAAGTGAGTCGCGGACCATCAAACAGCGCTTGCTTGATTCAAATGCGCCGCGTGATAAAAACGACTTGATCAGTGACGCTTACGTGTCGCAAAAAGCGCGACTGTTTGTGGAATGTACCAAAGTACAAACGGATGCCGCAAGGCTTGCGTGCTTTGATAAAGTTGCCGAAGATGGCGTCGCCCCCACGTTTGTAAGCACCAATAAACGACCGCTTGATGTGGCTAAAACGCTGCAATCGACCATTTCGGGAAAGCCGCAAGTCGTTTTGGCAGAAAACATCACCCCGATTGACGCCGATACGGTTGAAGATGCCGATGTGGTATTGGTGACCGATGAGCCGATCGCTCCTGAATCGTTAAATACGCGTGGCATCGATGCTGATGAAGCGCAAATTTTAGAAGAAGTGGGCGTAAGCAAAGCCGATATCGAAAAATATACCCCGCTAAGTTTGCTTTATGATTTGGATAAAAACAGCGAGCGCGGCACTTGGACTGCAAGACCGCATCGACCGATGTATTTGTTGCCGGTATTTTTAAACCTTGATCCCAATCGTAATCCAAGCAGTCCCACCCAAGCGCTTGATCGACCTTATACCTCAGGCGAGGTGCGAACGCCTGAGCTTAAATTACAAATTTCGCTCAAAACCAAAGTGTTAGAGGATTTGTTTGATACCGAAGCTGACCTTTGGTTTGGTTACACTCAGCAGTCGCATTGGCAAGTGTTTAATGCTGAAAACTCAAGACCGTTTCGCGCCACTGACTATGAGCCAGAAGTCTTTTTGACTCAGCCGGTGACAGCAAATCTGCCTTTTAATGGTCGGCTGCGGATGCTTGGCGCAGGGGCTGTTCATCATTCAAACGGTCAAGACGATCCGTTATCACGGTCATGGAACCGCGCTTATGTGATGGCAGGGGCGGAGTGGGGTAAGCTGACTGTTATTCCAAGGCTTTGGACGCGAATCAAAAATGAGGGCGGCGGTGACTTGGATGATAACCCCGACATTACCGATTTTATGGGCTATGGCGATTTGACCTTTTTATACGACTTAGCGGATAAAACAAGCTTAAGTGGAACGCTGCGCTACAACCCAAAAACTCAGCACGGCGCGGCGCAAATTGACTACATTTATCCTTTAACCAAAAATATCAACGGCTATATCCAGTTTTTCCAAGGTTATGGCGAGTCCATCATTGATTATAACCACAATAATACGGCGATCGGCGCAGGAATCATGCTCAGTGATTGGAAAGGGCTTTAATTGGCAATTGATTAGCTGGCAAATGGGTCATGCCAAACTATGGCGCTGACTCCCGTTGCCGCTGCGCCTTATCAATTTGGGATTTGGCTTGCCGATTATCTCAATCCGCGCTGTCAGCTTTGCCGAATTCAACCTAAATCCCCTAAAAGTTTGCTTTGTAGTGAGTGCCATCAAAGCATTTTTTGGCACCCAAAATCGTTTCAAATTGACGTGATCGCCAATCAAACGCTCAATATCCAAGCCGCGACCTATTACGATTATCCCATCCGCCAAGCGATCCGCGCCTTTAAACATGGCGAGGACTTAACCAAGCTTGCTGTTCTTATCCACGCGCTTCGGCAACTGCCAAGACCGCACGGCTGCCATCAACATAACAGCGTGATCATTCCTATGCCAACGACGCCTAAGCGCCTTGCCAATCGTGGCTTTGATCCGGTGACCATTTTGGTCGCTCATTTATCCAAACATTGGCAAATCCCAGTTTGGCGCGGCGTTCGTCGTGTTGATGATACGGTAAGTCAGCGAGGACTAAGCCGAGCTGATCGCTTAAGCAACTTAACCCAAGCCTTTATGTTGAGTTCGCCGCCGCCCGTTAAAAAGCTGATTTTGTTTGATGATGTCGCTACCACCGGTGCAAGTTTGCAAGCGCTTGCAAGGGCGCTGTTTGAGTCTGCAAGTCCCAATGCTGCCTTTACTGCCTTAGGTCACCCGCCCACTTATCCTTATCAAATCATAGCTTATGCTTTAGCTCATGGTAGTGCGAATTAAGCCAGACTCAACTTCTGATTCCACAGTAGTGAATTTAAGCTGCACAACGCCCTAAAGTTGGCTATACTCAATCCTTCGCTAATGTTACTTAACCGTTACCAATTCTGCTAAGAAAAATGTAAAGTCAAAAGTCGCTACTTAACTATGAACTAATAAAAATTCCAAAACGATCAAATTCATTAGGGCTAACTCTAATAGGTCGTTTTTGCCATTTTGGAATGAAAGTTGCAGTTGATTATACAATAAGTGATTTATTTTAAAGCTATTTTATCGTTACGCTAAACAAATAGTATTGAAAATAAAGACTTAATTTTTCTTGCCCAATAGGATAGTCAAGTGATTGGAATTAAACCCGAAAAATTTCAGCCATTATCAGTCAGCCAAGGTTTCACCTTGATTGAGCTGATGGTCACGATTGCTGTCCTTGCCATTATCGTAAGTATTGCTGCGCCTAATATTAGCACTCAACTTGCCAATCAAAGGGTCAAATCAACGGCGGCAACGCTTGAAAATGCGCTAAAAGAAGCTCGGGCGGAGAGTATCAGCCGCAGACAAAATGTTACTGTGACCTATAGTAATGGTAGCGCTCCTAAGATGATCACGATTACTGCACCTAATTCAATAACTATTGCAAGCTACAATTATAATGCCAAAAATACTATCAAACCGGACACAGCGTTAACTATTGTCTTTGAACCAAGCAAGCGAGTTACTATGGCGCGCGCCTACACAGTCTGTGATAGTGATACCAAGGCAACGCCCCATCAGGTTGAAGTTAATAATGTCGCTAATATTATTAATAAGACGGGAGGAACATGTTAATGGGACAGTTTAACTCGCAATATGGGGTTGGATTAGTAGAAGTCATGGTAGCTTTATTCTTATTAGCGGTTGCGGTTTTAGGATTTAGTGCGTTGAACATAGTATCCATAAAAGCCACAGACGATAGCGTATTAATCGCCAATGCTAATACAGTAATGCGCGGTTTATCTGAAGACTTGCGGTTAAACCCTAATAATATATTGGCTTACCAACAAGATATTCAAAGTACTTTAGGACAAGTATCTGATACAAAAGATTATTGCACTGCTGTCGCAGAATACAAGACTCGTAATGTTAAAAAAAACTGTGATAAAGATTCATGCACTGCAGAACAACTAGCAAAATACAATAGTTGGAGTGCGATGAAACAAGCTTGCGATAATGGGATGTTATTGAATATGTTCACCTGTCCTGGCACGGCAAATAAACAATTACGCCAATGTATTATTGCCTCATGGGATGGTACTAAACCTGTTTTTGGTGCTAATTCAGACATAAATAAAGCTTGTGCTGATACATCTGGTATTTATCATGCAGGTTCTGACTGTATGATTATGGAGTCATATTGATGCAGGCTAAATATATTCAATCTGGCTTTTCACTAATCGAACTTATGATTTCTCTTACATTAGGGCTGTTAATCTCAGCGGCAGTTATGCAGGTTTATCTCACAAGTATAAAAATCAGTAGTATGCAATCTGGTGGTTCAGACATATTAGAAGCGAGTATCTTCGGAATTCAAAATATTGAAAAAAGCATTAGACTTAGTAATTTAGGAATGGCAGATACCAATAATCCTTTTACCCCTTTGGCTGGAGTAATTATGACTAGTGATACTAGTTTGGTTGATGCATCTCAAACAGACAAGTCTAAAAACAACATGAACGGCATTAAAATGGGTGGTTCAAAATCAACTGCCGGCAATCTCGATATTACAAAGCAATATTTAACTCAAGGCGGAATCCAAGCCAGTAATGTTACCGATCTTAAAAGCTCACAGCTAACCATACAATATGAAGCGCCACAAGATATGTACGATTGCGAGGGTACATTAGTTCGTGGTCCTATAGAGATAGAACGTAATGGTCGTCTAGAACTTATACCAGGACAGATCATCGTTCAAAGATATTTCTTAAAGGAAGTGTTACAGAATAATAAATTCGATTATGAATCTAGTATAAAAAGCTATGAGCTACGGTGCGATGCTGGGCGATATATAAAAGAAGAATTAAGTGATAACGAGCTTGAACTACAAAAAATAAATGATAGTGATAGCACCATATTAAAAGCGAGTCGCAATATAAGAGATTTTGGCGATGTAGGGGAAGTTATTATTCCGAGAGTAGATTATTTTGGTGTACTGCTAGGTATAGAAGTGGTAGATCCATCGACGCCGTCAGTAACCTTGAGGTATTTCACTCCTGAGCAGTATCTTAATTATTTGAAAGATTTACCGGCTGCTTCTACTATAACCACGGATATTATATCCGTTAAGCTATCTGCTCTGGTAAGAGCTGAGCGTCCATTGACTGGAGAAACAGGAGCTTCTAACTTCATCATATTTGGAGAGCAACAAGCTTTATCTACAGATACGTCTAAAGCTTTTATTCGTAAAGTATATGAGTCTAATATCATGTTAAGAAACTCAAGAGCAATCAAAGAGAGCTCTTTATAAGCTATCTAATAATTTAAGTATATTAAGCTGATTGCAAGAGGATGAATGGGATGTGTAAACAATCACAAGAAGGCGTTACTCTTATTATCGTACTACTTTTTTTAATGTTGATTACTTTGGTAGGAGTGATCGCCGTTAGCAGAGGTACAACTGACTTAAAAGTTGCCACAGCTGATCAAGTAGACACGTTTCTCTTAAACTCATCAGATAGTGCTAACAAGCGCATAGAACGAATTTTTGACAATGATAAAGACCAAGATTATAAAGATGCCGTAATTAAAGGCAGTGGAATGTTTGGTTATTATCTTTCTGAGGCAGGAAGCGCAAATCGCAGCGATCAGTATATTTTCTGCTATAACCCAAGACAGAATAATTTTGCTAAATTAAATCAAGCCAGTATCGTAAAGCCAAATGGAAATACTGTTTTGACAACCGGCAGTGGTTTCTGCGATATCTCTAATGCGGATAGCTACGCTAGTGCTCGTAGTAATGTTGTCACCCAAGTTAATATTACTCGTCCATCCAAAGAAGTAATAGGACAAGGAAATTTTAAATCAGTAACGCAAGGATCAGGGATACAGGCAAACGAGCCTAGTAACGAATCTGCAGTTTTTAATATTTACTCCACCTCAGTTCTGCCTAGTCTATCAAGCGCTAGTAAGGATAAGATAAATAATTGTTTAAAAAATCCTATTGCTCCTGATGGAGAAAATAAGTCTTTGGATAAGTGTATGAAGGATGAGGGGATCCCTAGCAAAACATTGGTACAGCAAGCTTATGTTAAAAATGTTGTTGAAAATACCGTATGTTATGGTTTCGGTGTAGGTGATGGCAAAATAGCTGAAGGTTGTCAAGAGCTAATAGGCATTGATGTCAACGGTAACGCAACGACTAAATAATCAATTTTATAGCAATAGCCACTGCGTGATACGTCACTTATTTAGATTTTTTAACATTTGTCATTAAAAAGAGTATTCATTATGATTCTAAAAAACGATATTAGCCAACAATCACGGTACTCTAAAATTAATCAGATCGTTAAGCCTCTGATGTTGCCATTATCTTGTGCCATCGCCCTTTCTATAATAGCTATACCTGTCAATGCCGGTCGGAATAATCTTGGTGATTTAGAGATATATAAAGCAGCTGAGTCAGGTGGTGCGGTACTGACTCTGATGCTAGACACTTCAGGCTCTATGAACACAAAAGATATGAACGGAGAGACTCGTCTAACGGTACTAAAGCGTTCACTTAAAGAGCTGTTATCTAAAAAAGACGTAAATGGTAATTATATACTCTCAAGTAGCAATATGATTGGCTTGGGAAACTATTCTGTTGATAAAACAGGAAATGGTAAGGTAAATGGCAAGGCAGGAAGAATTATCATACCTGCTCGTAAATTAGATGCAAATCAGCGTACTTTACTGATTAATGCAATAAATGATTTCAGTCCAGATGGTGGTACACCAGCAGCTAATGCTTATGCTGAAGCAGGCGCCTATATGATGGGTACTAATACCGTTGAAACCCAAGAGAAAGCAGCTTACAAAATACTAGGAAGAGTAGTTTCTGAGGGGGGGCTGGGCAATTACACATATACCATACAAGCTTGTAATAGTAACTCTTCTGTTGTAACTGAATTATCTTCTGGAGGAAGAAAACCAACTTACATACCTATTCTCGACTGCATACAGGATAATTATAGGAATATTAAGATAGAAAGTAGTGTGTTTAAGAAGGATCTAGGTGATTTTGATTCATTTGCTAACAATAATGTGCCTGGTAACTCTGACGATAAGTGGACAGACTATGATGCTAACATTCGCTATTATCTTAAAAAAAATCAAAAAGGGTTTGTAATTAAAGATAATGATTACAGTGGTTATGTCGTATCAAATAAAGATGCCAAGGATCCTGATAGTGCGTATACGAGCTATCAGGCGCCTGTTTCTGAGTCACAGTGTAGTGGCTATGGTATCTACTTTTTAACAGATGGCGAGCCAAACAACTCTTCTAATAAGATTGCTTCTAGTTTAATGAATTTAAGTCTCACGGGTAATACTAGTTCTTTGAGCTTGGATCAGAATTGTTCCGGAGGCTTGTCTAGTAACAATGATAACAGTGCGTGGTCCTGTATGGGAGAGTATTCTAAGTTACTACGTAATATTAATAACCCTTCTAAGCGTTCGATATTGACCGCTGCTGTTGGTTTTGGTAAGGATTTCGCTGGCATCAAAACCTCAGTAGACGGTGCTGGTAACACTGTATATCATTGTGATGAAAAAGATCCTAAATCAAATATTACCCCTTCTACAGATGTAAAAAATTTATGTAAATTAGGCAGTGAGGAATATGGTGGCGGTGGATTTTATTATACGACAGATGCAGACAGTCTAGCAGAAAGTGTGTCTAGTTTTACCGCTAAATTGACTCAAATTATCGAAACTGCCCCATCAGGCACTATCACTATTCCTAATGATCCGCTTAGCTCTACCAACTTACAACCTTTTGCCTATCTTCCAATGCTTGAACCAAAAATTGCTGACTCAAAATATGTGTGGCCTGGCAACTTAAAAAAATATAATGTCTATCAAGGCACTTTATATGGCAAGTCTACATTTCCATTCCCAGAATCGGCTAGATTATATGTGGATGATGATAAGGATGGCTTTCCAGATGATTTAAGCAACACCGCCCGGGATCTATGGAGTAATCAAGATTACACAAACGATAAGGGCGTTAGTGTTAATAACGCCATTTATGCAGGTGGTGCTTATGCGCGCTTAAAAGCGCCAACCGCCGGAGCTAACGCTAATAGTACTCGCAATGTTTATGTAGAAAGTGGTGTTGGAAGTAGCGCTAAGTTGGTAAATATTAAAGTAGAAAATAATAAAGTGTTAGGCTTTGAGCAACTAGACAGTGACTATGGTGTCAAAGAAAAATTATATTTATTATCGTTTTTGGGTTACAGCGTTCCAGCAGATGCTGTCACACTTATTACTGATTTAAAGGAAAATAAACAAACTGCTGCATTTAATAGCACAGTGAGTAGCATAATAAGTAATCCACCTGCCCAAGCGATAAAAGTACTAGGCGGCGTGGTGCATTCAAAACCAAAGCAAGTATCTTACGGCGCGACCTTTGATGATGACGGAGAAATATCCAATGACGAGTCTAAACGTGATGATTACATCATGTTTGGTTCTATGGATGGAGCACTGCATTTAGTAACCGCAGAAAAAGGTGAAGAGACGTTTGCCTTTATTCCTAAGACTATCATTAAGGAACAGTTGAAGGCGCTAAAAGCGGATAGTGAGGGTGCTGTAGGTAGAACGGTATTTGGGGTTGATGCGCCATGGACAAGTAGCTCAGTGTTAGAGTATGACTTTTCAGGAACTAAGAAAAAGGTAAAAGCCAAGTCAGTAAGAGCTTACGGCGGCTTGAGAATGGGTGGTAGAGGTATCTATGGTTTAGAACTTACGACGGCTGACACACCAAAGTTTTTGTTCTCTAAAACACCAAGTGATGAAGGTTTTTCTCGTTTGGGTCAAGTCTGGAGTGAGCCTACTGTAGCAAAAATTAGAGTTAACAAAGGTGCAAATAAATATGAGTCTAAAGATGTCGTTATTGTCGCTGGTGGCTATGATATGTGCTACGAAAACCCAAGTTTCAAATTAACAACAAGTGGCGATAACAACAGTTGTAATAAAAAAACGCAGGCTGAAGGCAATGCCGTTTATATATTAGATGCTAGTAACGGCGATATTATAGCTTCTATATCAGGTAGCAATAGTGGCACAAACCATACCAAAGTTGAAAGCATGAAGCATAGCGTAGTAGCAGGGATAACCGCACTTGATCGCGATGATGATGGTAATATCGATCATCTGTATTACGCTGATTTGGGAGGTAGTGTTTATCGCGTTGATCTGAACGCAGGGGCAATTAATGCGACTTTGGTTAAACGGGTAGTTAGGGTGCTTAACACCAGTTCTGGACAGGGATTGCCATATCGATTCTATGAGCGTCCAATTGTCAGCTTTTATACCAGTCCTTATCAAGAAATATTTGCATCAGTGACGGTGGCATCTGGAGACCGTAGTACCCCTCTATCTATGCTCAGAAATACAACCAATCCTAACTATTTGTTTAATCTTTTTGATTATGATATCGCTCAATCTAGGATTTTTAGCTATACAGATAAAGAGTTAATTACGAAAGATAAAGTAGCCAGTGACCTTATTAATTTGCCTCTTAAGCAAAATACTGACTTAAATAAATTAACGAGTCGAAAACAGGTGCTAGAAACTATTGCTAAGGGAAGCTATAAAACTGATAAGAAGCGTTATGTTTATGACTATTCAGGTTGGCGATATCCACTGACGAATTTTGATGGTTATAGTAATCTATCGGGAATCAAATCGGTAGGAGAGCCGTTAGTTTATGGCAATCGCTTATATACTACCGCTTTTAGTCCAGAGATGGTTTATGATCAGGCAGATAACTGTTCTGCAAGGGTCGTTGGTGGGTCAGAGCGCCAAGTATACTGTATGCCTTATGGTGTATGCAGCGATGGCAGCTCTATCGACGACGGTACGGCAGGCTATACACGTGCTGGCAAAGGTATACAAGAGCTTACTTTAGGTGCTTATAGTAAAGACAAACGTAATGTGAAGATGCTTATTGGCAATCAGTCACTAGCCGAGCAAGTCAAAGTTGCCAACAGAAATGGCTATGGCGTCGGTTCAGGTGGACTTAATCAAACCAATAAAGCTGGTCTACAAATAACAAATAATACCATCGTAAATGATGGTACAACAGGGAGTGGCGGTAGGTCAGATAATGTAGTTGTCAATAATGGCAAAGCAACAAGTGATAGCGTTTTAGGATATGAAAAATATAAGCTTATACCAAAAAGATGGTATGAGTTGTACGAAAAGGACAAGAAGGATAAGTAAAATGAAATCCTATCCAAAACGCGCCCTTAATAAGCTGTCCTCTTCTTTAATAGGTTTTACTTTAGTAGAGCTAATGGTTGTGGTATCCATTATCGGCATATTATCAGCTATTGCTATCCCTAGCTATCGCCGCTATGCAGTTATTAATGCTGAACGCGAAGCACAAGCCAAAATGATGCAATTACAAATTCAGTTAAATCGCTGGCGGGCTTCGACGCTAACATATAAAGGTTTTCAGCCATTAGTGGTAGCCAATAATAGTACAGTGACTTATGGTTATGATGCAGCTAACAACACTATTTATGTGCCTAAAGGCAGTAACGCGACAAACTATCGCTATCAGATCACTCTAGTTGACGGTGGTGATAGTGCAAGCTCACTCGTACCTGCTGACAACACAACCATTGACAATACAACGGGTAGAAGTTGGAAGATGCTTGCTGCCCCAAACCCGTCAGGCATCACTAAAAATGCCAATTACTTTATGCTCACTAGTACGGGTCTGCGCTGTCAAAATAATACTAAGGTAGAAATAGCAGATTCTGATTGCGGTATCAATCAAGGAATGTGGTGATGGACACAAGTATTAATCATAAAGTCACAATACGTTCAATAGCTCGGCAATCCGGCTTCACCTTGGTCGAGATGATGATCGTCGTCGCCATCATCGGGATACTTGCCGCTATCGCCTACCCAAGCTATCAGCGCTACGTCATCAAGACCAAACGCACCGACATGATGAGCGAGATGCACAATATCGCCGCCGACATTCAAGGTCAAAAGCTGGCTCGTGGCAATTTTGGAGATGTCGATACCCAAAGGCACGAGGGCGAATATCCGCGTCAAGGCGATAAGCTCTATGATGTGACCATCACGCCAAGCCCCTTAACTTCGCAATGGCAAATTAGCGCCGCGCCCAAAGCCGGACAGATGGCAAGCGATGGTACATTGACTTTAAATTATCAAGGCATCAAATGCCGCGCTACCGCTTGTGGCAGTAATAATGAGTGGAATTAATAGTTTATGATAATCCTCATTATTTCCTGACAAAAAATGTCAAACTCTAAATTTCAGCACAAACCTTTATTTGCAAGCTGACAATTTTGAGTTAGAAAAGGGTAACATTTCCGACTGTTAAATTATTTTAAGCGCTAATTTGGCTTGGCTCAGATATCTATAAAAATTACTAATAGAGTCATCTCATTAAAAGGCGGCTTTTGTCTCAATTTGATTATTTTTAAATTATAATTTGGGGTTGGATGATAATTTCTGTGTTCTGCTAAGTGTTAAAAATAATTTGCCTTAAAAAGTTGGCACATGATATGCAACAGTTATGATAATAGCAGCTGATGGCGAGTATCTAAAACTATAAATGATAACCGCCGCACTGCAAAGACTTTAACAAAGCAAAATTTTAACTGATTGCAAATTTGGATAGCGCCTTTACGATTTAGCATCCGCGCTATCTACCAACCTAAAAGGAAGTGTTATGAACGCTCAAAAAGGTTTTACCCTAATCGAACTTATGATCGTTATCGCCATTATCGGAATTTTGGCAGCGATTGCATTACCTGCGTATCAAGACTATACCGCTCGTGCTAAACTAGGTGAAGCTGTATTAGCAGCTTCTACCTGCCGAACTACAGTATCTGAAGTGTATCAATCAGGTGGAACAACGTTACCTACTGCTAATACTTGGGGTTGTGAAGTTGGAGTGGGAAGGGGTGCAGCACCTTCAACTAAATATGTTCAAAGTGTCGAAACAGACGATAGAGGTGTTATTAAAGTAACTACTACTGCAGCTGATGACTTACCTGCTGCTGCTAAAAGCAAAGTATTTTTTATGGCACCAATGGCAGCAAATGGTACAGATGTAGTGACTGGTGCTGCTGGCGGTACAGTAATTAGCTCTTGGAAGTGTGGACCAAAAGCAGGACAGACAGCGGCTCCAAGAAACGCAATGCCTGCTAAATATCTTCCTGGCTCATGCCGTGACTAATAGCGAGCATAGGCTGGGTATTTTGTCCAACTTATTACCCGAAATAAAAACATTTACCCAAAGCCAAACCTAGCGTTTGGCTTTTTTATTACTTTAAAACTGGCTTGCCCTCTGCACTATAAAATCACCTACGTGTTACACCGCTATGAAACCGCCTACAAAATGTCAATTTTCTAATCAATCCGGCTTTACTTTAATTGAAATCATGATTGTGGTAGTGATTATCGGGATTTTGGCGGCGATTGCGATACCTAACTATAACCGCTTTTTAACAAATGCTAAGACTGGGGCTTGCCTTTCTGAAGCCAAAGCTTATAGCAATAATGTCTTTTATTTGATCAATGACCAAGACGACGACACGCGACCGACTGCGCCGACGCCGAGCGCTTGCGTGAGCATCACGGACGCCTCCAACTGGTCAATGGACGATATGGGTAAAATCATCGCCATTGCCAAGCCACCATCCAATGCGCGTATTGAATGCGATGTTCCAAATGGGACGCCATGTAAGATTGTCCCGTGATTTTTTAAAAAATAAAAAACTGAATGAGTGTAGGCTGCGGCTTTAGCCCAGCCAAATTAAAATTGTTTTTATTAAAAAGCTGGGCAAAATGCCCAGCCTACCGATCTGCAATTTACCTTCGACGCCGTTTACATCCCTGCAAACAGCTGCGCCTCGACCACCTTTGGCACATATCCGGTTAACGCCGGTTGGTCACTCAATCCAAGCAATTGATAGACCTGACCGCCGATACCGGGGATGACCTCACCATTATGGCGCTCATCATCGATGGCAAAGCAAAAAAAGCGAAACTTTTGTGAAATATGGTCAGGAAACTCTGCTTTAAGCTTACGTTCTGAGTCGCGGTGAGCGACAGGGGCTAAGATAAATATGGTCGCAATCTCAGGTAGCGCCGTCAGCATCTCAATCAAATTGGTTCGCACCACGCAGCTTCCTGAAATGACCGATTTTACGATCATAATTTGAGTCGCTTGCTGATAGCCCGGCTCAATAAATTTGTGAACGATGGGGGCGACGCTTGAATGATTGGGCAATTGATAATGATGATTCCAAAATACCGCAAGCCGCGTGTCGATGTGGCGATCATGAAGGGCTTGGATCACTCCTGCTTGCAAAAAGTCGGCATCTTCAGCGGTTGCGATCACAAGCGTCGTCGTATCGCCTGCAGGCGGCAGCGCGCTTGCCGCGATAGCGCCCAACAGCTTGCCAAGTGCAGTCATATGCTCGCGATATTGCATAGGATATTGAGTGCTGTCAAGCAGCCCTTGCAAGTGCGCTTTGGCAGTCGTGGTCGCGATAGAGGTAAAATGGCGTTGATGATTCATTTGATCGCGCTCCTTTGATGAGAGCTTAAATGCTGAGTTAACGATTGCGCCGTAAGCTTTAATATAAGCGGCAATAAGTCGTTGATCGTTCGGACTTGAGCCGTGCGCTCATGATCAAGCTGGTTTAATAGCTCAATGTTGATGCTCGTTGCAAATCCTGACGGCAATCTAATCGTTAGAATATCATATTCTAAACCATAGCGGATAGAGGGCGGTGCGTTCGTTAAGAGTTGTTGTAGCCAATCAGGTAGTAAAAAAGTGCCTTTTGAGGCGCGAAACTTCACAAACGGATTGGGATGACCTTCTGCTTGCGCTTGCGTAAAAATATCAGCAACAGATTGATAGTGATTGGCTTGTAATACCCCTAAAATAAGCTTCGCCGCATAATCGATATTGGAGCGATTGTTATTATTAATCAGCTTTTGGATAAATTGGGACAGCGACGTTTGATAGACAAGCTCATACAATGTGGGATGATAAGCAAAATACTGGCAAGTGTCTTTATCTACCAAGTGAGGCGGTATTTTGCCCAAGTTCTGTTGTGCTTTTACTTTATCTGACACCAAAAGGCAATTGATGGATTCAGCCATTTGATGGCAGTCGGTATCAATTAGCCGCTGCTTAGCAAATCGATCGCTGATTTCAGGTGTCCAGTCAGCCGCCGATCCTGAAGAGTTTTTGGCTTGGTAGTTGTATTTAATCAGCTGGTCATTATCGATATGGTAAACATCATCAACGAATCCTAATACTTGATTGGCAAGAATTTGCTTATCAAGGTCAATATCGTCTTGGGCGGCGATTTCAAAAGCTTTGAACAATTGAAAATAATTTTCGTAGTCGCGACCTTTGCTATTATTTAGACCACCTTGATGAATGTTTTTTAGATTTTGACAAGCCGCTTTCCCAAAATTTTGGTGGACATAATCAAGAATGTGCTTGTCATCAATCATGGTTATAACTTTGCTCAATTAAAAAAATAGCAATGCCAGATTGCTCTAAGCATTGCTTGTATTTTGCAGATTTAACTTACTTTTCCAAATACTGCAATTTACCCTCAACGCCATCCCACTTCGCGGCTTCCGGCAGTTTGTCTTTCATCTCAGTGATGTTTGGCCATTTTTGCGCAAGCTCTTCATTCAATTGGATAAAGACCTCTTGACCTTTGGGCACTTCATCTTCTGAAAAAATGGCATTGGCGGGGCATTCCGGCTCACAAAGGGCGCAGTCGATGCACTCGTCAGGGTCGATTGCCAAAAAGTTGGGGCCTTCATAAAAGCAGTCCACAGGGCAGACTTCCACGCAGTCGGTGTATTTACAAAGGATGCAGTTATCTGTAACAACAAAGGTCATAGCGATGGCTACCTGTGATTGGGCGGGTGAAAATTAGAATAAAAAGGGGCAATATTAAGTGAGGGTATTTTAGCGCTTTTGTCCGCCATTAACAATTGCCAATCGTGCCAAGCAAGCTTTTGAGGCGATACAGCGCATCATGGGCTTGTTTTGGAGTCAGATGGTCGGGGTCGAGATTTTGTAGCGTACGAAGTAGGTTGTCATGGTTTTCGCTATTGCTATCTGATTGATTTGGTTGGTGATTGTCAGTGACATAAGTAGATCGTGGGCTGGCGACTTGTTTTGATGCTAAAGTTTTGGCGGCAAAGGGTACGGCGTCATTAGCGGCGTTGTTAGCCACTTTAGGCGCTATTGACTTATTTGACTTAGCTAAGTCGCAATCGTTATGACGGCTTGGGGCGCTTTTTAGCATTTGGTTTAAGTAGCTTTGAGCGTCCTTAATGACCTCGGTCGGGATTCCTGCCATTTTGGCGACATGAAGCCCAAAGCTTGAGCTTGCCGCGCCATCACGGATTTGGTGAAGCAGTAGCAGCTTGCCATCGACTTCGCTTGCGGCAACGTGGACATTGCGGATATTGGGGTTGCTTGCAGCAAGGGCGGTCAGCTCAAAGTAATGGGTGGCAAATAAGGTGGCGCAGTTGAGCTGCGTTAGCCGCGTCAGGCAAGCTTGAGCGATGGCAAGACCGTCGGTGGTTGCCGTTCCGCGACCGATTTCATCCATGAGCACTAGGGACTTGTCAGTAGCTTGGTTTAAAATATTGGCGGTTTCAATCATTTCTACCATAAAGGTGGATTTGCCGCCTGCCAAGTCATCGCTTGAGCCAATTCGGGTAAAAATGCGGTCGATATTGCCGATGGTGGCAGCCACCGCCGGAACGAAGCTTCCCACGTGAGCAAGCAGGACGATAAGCGCGGTTTGGCGCATAAAGGTCGATTTGCCGCCCATATTGGGACCGGTGATAAGCAGCAAGCGCTCGGGGTACTCGCTATTGCCAATCTCGCAATCATTGGCGACAAAGGGCGCTTGGCTTATCCGCTGATTGCGGTCTTGTTTGGCTTTGATTTCAACGACGGCATGGCGACCGCCTTTGATGGTGAGGGCGGCGTTATTGACAAGCGTTGGTCGCTGCCAATGGTGGTAAATGGCAAGGTTTGCCCAATTGGTAATGACGTCAAGCTGCGAGATGGCAGTGGCAAGCTGCTGAATGGCGGTGATGCTTTGATTGAGCGTTTGGATAATCTCATGATAAAGCTGCTTTTCGCGATCCAGTGCCAACGACTGAGCGTCTAAATATTCAGTTTCTAAGGTTTTTAACTCGTCAGTGATAAAGCGCTCGCTGCTTTTGAGCGTTTGCCGGCGGATAAAGTGCTCAGGGGCGCTTTGGGATTGCAATTTTGGCAATTCAAAATAAAAGCCGCTGACTTTGTTAAAGCCGACTTTGAGGCTTGGCAGATTGTTTGCGGCGCGTTCGCGAGCCATCATGTCATCAAGGGTCGCTTGAATGTTGTCATGCAAATGGGTCAAGCGGTCAAGCTCAGGATCAAAGCCGGTCATCAGCATTCCGCCGTCACGGATATGCGCGGGCGGCTCAGGAATAATGGCGCTCTCGATAAAGGCTTTGATTTGAGTCAGATTATCGTCTGCTGTTGGCAACTGACTGACAATTTGTGTCAGTAATGTTGCTGACAATTTTTGGTCGGTTGGCTTTGTCTTGGTAAATAAAGCTTGTAGTAAATTGGCAAGCTCAAGGCTTGAGCCTACACCCTCGGCAAGCTTTCGCAAATCGCGCGGTTTGGCGGTATTAAGGGCAATCCGGCTGCTGATGCGCTCAATATCGCCGATTTGGGACAGTTTGGCTTGCAAATTGTCAATCAGGCTAGTTTGCAAAGGCTGAGTTTGATTTGCGGCTGTTATTAAAAGTTCAACGGCGTCCAAGCGCGCGTTTACTTGACTATGATTGCGAAGCGGTCGCTTTAACTGGGCGGCAAGTAACCGGCGACCCATTGGCGTTTTGCAGTGATTAATGATGCTCATCAGCGCCGTTCCGTTTGGGGTGACGGGGGCAAAAATTTCTAAATTTTGCTGACTTTGGGCATCAATGATTAAGTAGTCTTGATTGGTTTCAATAATTAACTGGTTGACCTGCGGGACTTGGCGCTGCTGAGTTTGCCGAGCATAATGAATGAGCGCCGCGCAGCTGGATTGGCAAAGCGGCAAGTCGCTAATGCCTAAACCGTCCAATCTTGTTACCAAAAATTGCTCGCAAAGGGTGCTACTGGCATGACTTCGGTGAAAGTCACTGGCGGCAACGTCAATGATGGGGCAGTCAAGGTTTTGATTCAGCCAAAGCTTTAAATTATTATCGGCGCTTTCACTGATTAAACATTCACTTGGGGCAAATCGGGTGAGCACGGTTTGTAATTGCGCGGTGAGTGCTTGCCAGTTGTTATCAAAAATGGCTTGGGTAATGAGCGTTCCGGCAGCAAGGTTTAATTGGCTAACCGCAGCTTGAAGTGGTTTATTTGAGTTTGCTTTTGGCAACTCAATATCAATGGCAACGACGGTTGGCGTTTGCCCTGAGCTAATAAGCGCGTCATCGGTGAGCGTTCCTGCGGTTAAGGTTTTGACCACTTCGCGGCGCATGATTCCGGTGGCGCTGGCTGATTTTTTACTTTTTTCGCCAATGTTTTTATTAATGTTTTTGCCAAGGTTTTTACTTTTTGCCGGAATGGTTTTGTTGCCCGTGTTATTAAGGCTGCTATTAATATTGCTATTTTCTGACTCGTCAATTTGTTCACAAACCACAACCGTTTGACCTGCGGCAATGAGCCTTGCCATATAGCTGTCAGCGGCGTGAAAGGGCACTCCTGCCATGGCAATGGGATTTCCGGCTTTATCATTACCGCGCTTTGTTAAGGTGATGTCCAAGATTTCGGCGGCGCGTTTGGCATCGTCAAAAAACAGCTCGTAAAAATCGCCCATCCGGTACAAGAGTAGCGCATTTGGGTAGCGCGCTTTCATGGTCAGGTATTGAACCATCATCGGCGTGTGGTCGTTTAAATCAAAAACTTGCTGATTGATGCTAAGTTTGCCGTCATTGATAGGTTGATTAAAGTTGAGCGTAGGTTGGTTGACATGGGGGAAAGATTGCAAATTTGGCGCAGATTTTTTGGTCATTCAAAGTCTCAATTCTTAAAAAGGGTTGGCAGATAATTCAAGATAATCTTGTTTATTATCAGCACGATTGGGCTATTTTATCATGATTTAACGGTAGTTTTGCGCGCAAATATGACCTGCTGCCCTTGTATCCATGACCGCGATAACCATATATAATGAGGCACACTTTGTAGGGTGATGGTCAGCCATGATTGCTGGCAATCAAAAATTTTCAAAGGTTAAATCATATGTTATCAAAGATTGTAGGCAGTGTGGTCGGCACCAAAAACGAGCGCGAACTTAAACGCATGCGCCGCGTGGTGGACAAGGTCAACGCCCAAGAAAAAAATATCCAAGCCCTAAGTGATGAGGCGCTCAAACAAAAAACCGAAGAGTTCAAATCGCGCCACCAAAACGGCGAAAGCTTGGATGCGCTGCTGCCTGAAGCCTTTGCGGTTTGCCGTGAGGCGTCCTTGCGCGTCACCGGAATGCGCCATTATGACGTGCAATTGATTGGCGGTATCACCTTGCATGAAGGCAAAATCGCCGAGATGAAAACCGGTGAGGGTAAAACCTTGATGGCGACCCTTGCCATTTATCTCAACGCCATTAGCGGTAAGGGCGTTCACGTGGTTACGGTCAACGACTACTTGGCGGCGCGTGATGCTGAATTAAACCGACCGCTATTTGCCTTTTTGGGGCTAAGCGTTGGCGTGATTTACTCGCAGCAGCCGGCGCATGACAAGGTTGCCGCTTATCAAGCTGACATCACTTACGGCACCAATAATGAATACGGCTTTGATTATCTTCGCGATAATATGGTGTTCAGCTTAAATGAGAAAAAACAGCGACCGCTGAATTATGCCATTATTGATGAAATTGACTCGATTTTGATTGATGAAGCGCGAACGCCGCTGATTATCTCCGGTCAAGCTGAAGACTCGTCGAGAATGTACGCGCTGATTAACACCATCATTCCGCGCCTGAAACGCTCAAAAGATGAAGAAGCCAATAAAAACAACGAAGACGAAGATTTTTGGATTGATGAAAAAAATAGGCAAATCGAAATCAGCGAAAAAGGCTATGAGAAAATCGAGCGCTTTTTGATGGAAGTCGGCGAGCTTGGCGAAAATGAAAGCCTTTATAGCCCAAGCCGGTTACCGCTACTTGCTCACGTTCAAGCCGCCATCCGCGCCCATCATATTTTTGTCAAAAACATTCACTACATCGTCCATGAAGGCGAGGTGATTATCGTTGATGAAAACACCGGTCGCACCATGCCCGGTCGCCGCTGGTCAGAAGGCTTGCATCAAGCGGTTGAAGCTAAAGAAAACGTTGAGATTCAAGCCGAAAACCAAACGCTAGCAACGACCACGTTCCAGAACTATTTCCGACTTTATGACAAATTATCGGGAATGACGGGAACGGCAGACACCGAAGCGGCGGAGTTTAAATCAACTTATGATTTGGATGTGGTGGTCATTCCAACGCACCGCCCAATTGCTCGGGTGGATTTGGATGACCAAATCTTTTTGACCAAACTTGGCAAATATAAAGGCATCATCCGCGAGATTAAAGAAATCCAAGCCAAAGGCGCGCCAGTGCTTGTTGGTACGGCAACGATTGAAGCCTCAGAAGAGCTGTCCTATTTGCTGGATCAAGAAGGCATCAAGCATAACGTGCTAAACGCCAAGCAGCACGAGCGCGAAGCTGAAATCATTGCCCAAGCTGGTAGCCCCAAAGCCGTTACCATCGCCACCAACATGGCAGGTCGCGGAACGGATATTATTTTGGGTGGCAACTGGCAATCGTTTATCGAAGATATCGACGTGGTAAGCCCAGACGAGCTTGCGCGCTTAAAAGCCGAATGGCAAGTCAAACACGATCAAGTCGTTGCGGCAGGCGGTCTTCACATCATTGGCTCTGAGCGCCATGAGTCGCGCCGGATTGACAACCAGCTTCGCGGCCGTGCCGGTCGTCAAGGTGACCCTGGCATGTCGCGCTTTTTCTTGTCATTAGAGGATGACTTGATGCGCATTTTTGCAGGCGACCGCGTCGTTAACATGATGCGCGCGATGGGACTTAAAGAAGATGAAGCCATTGAGCATAAAATGGTTTCAAAATCGATCGAAAACGCCCAAGGTAAAGTGGAAGCTCGCGACTTTGATGCCCGTAAAAACCTGCTTAAATATGATGACGTAGCCAACGAGCAGCGAAAAGTTATTTACGGTCAGCGCGATGATTTACTCAATGAGATGGACTTATTGGACGCCATCGACGCGATGCATTATGAAGTCTACAACGCCATGATTAACCAGTTTATTCCACCAGGATCGGTTGATGATCAGTGGAATATCGATGGTCTTGAGGATGAGCTTGAGGACGAATTTAAAATCTATATGCCAATTAACGATTGGCTTGATGAAGATCGTCGCCTCGATGAAGAAGGTCTTCGCGAAAAAATCATCCAAACGGCGCTTGATCATTACCACGGTCGCCGCGAACAAATGGGCGAAACCAATGCCGCCCAGCTTGAGCGCCATTTTATGCTGCAAAGCCTCGATAAGCACTGGAAAGAGCATTTAACCCAAATGGATCAGCTGCGAAAAGGCATCCATCTTCGCGGCTATGCCCAAAAAAACCCAGAGCAAGAATACAAGCGCGAGTCGTTTGAATTGTTTCAAATGATGCTTGGCGCCATTAAATCAGAAACCGTTCAGGACTTATCACGCGTTCATATCCCAACTGCCGAGGAGCTTGAAGCATTAGAAGCCCAGCAGCGCGCCGAGCAGCAACGATTGCAAGAGCAAATGCACTTTGAGCATAGCGATGGCGGCAGTTTGGGTGAGGAGGGCGACAATTCACGCGAAACCCCACGAGCTCGCGGTCAGATGCAAGTCAATCTTGGCAGCGCGATGGGGGCAACAATGGCAGCAGATTCCGATATTGCGCTGAATAAAAAAGAGCCTGATCCTTATGCCGCCATGAATATCAGCCGAAACGCCCCTTGCCCTTGTGGTTCGGCGCTTAAATATAAGCAGTGCCATGGTAAGATTTAAGCGGTAAGTTAGATGTTAAACGGCTTATCGTTTTAAGGGCTTGCAACGCCAAAAAAACGATGCCGCTGCTTTTGATTTTTACAAATTGCGCATAGGCGATTGCTAAAAGCCGCGCTATAGTAAGGGCAACCCACATTTAGGAGAGTGATATGAAATTAGGGCAACGTCGTGGATCGTTATTGCTCACCGGTCTTATGATTGGGGCGCTAAGCTTAAGCGCTTGTCAAAAACCTGAGCCTGATAGCAGCGCAGATGCCAATTTAAGTTCAGAGCAAGATGTTCCGATGTCAGCTGAGCCTGCTGAGCCAACCGATACCATCGTTGCAACTGACGGCGAAGATGTTCCTGCTGACGATGTCGCAGACGATACCGTCGCGATGGTCACAGGCGGCGTTAGTCAAATTCAGTACCTTTGTACCCCAGAGCTTAAGGTTGAAGCCACCTATAAAGATGACGCCAACCAAGTGGTTTTGGTGACCAATCAAGGAACGCTCACACTGGATAAAACCAATGATGGCACCAATCCTGAAGTTTATGAAGTGAAAACGGCACTGAATGGCAGCAAAGGCATCACCGAATGGCGCGTGGCACATAAAGCTCGCGAAACTGGCGTGATCCGAGAGGCAGGCGACAACGAAAAAGACATCAATACCTTTGAATGTAAACGCCAAGACCAACCTGCGGTTGCACCTGCCGGCTAATGATCAAAAGCTAAGACCAAAAAAAAGCAACGTTATCGTTGCTTTTTTGGTTTGCGCGGTCTTATTTTCATGAGTTCGGATGCGATAAAAAGCCTTCTTCAGAAACGTCCAGCTCTTCATGCTGCAAGGTGACCGCGACTCTATCGGTATGCGTATGCGTGGTTTTATTGACATTTACTTCTTGAACCACGTAAGTGTCTTTGGTGATCGTTGCCACTTGTCTTGAAATCACAATCTCAACGGGACTGTCGCCAATCTCGACCTGATTGCCATTGATCGTGACTACTGCTTTTTGATCAAGGGTTGGGGTCACATGGCGAACCACCTCTTTGTCCTCATAACTGCCTGTTAGCAAATTTTGCTGATCGTCATTGCTAAATTCAGTTTGAACCGTGATATATTCTTCAAGGAGCTCAATAGGAACATTCACTGTTTTTGAGCGCGTATGCTTTTTAACAACAACTTTACCAACGTCGATGCGCTCTTTATTAATGATGGGGCGCTCTTCTAACAGCTCAAGTTTACCGCCTATGTTTTGGGTCAAAGAGCTTTGCTGAGCATTGACATCGCCTTGACTTTGCAAGCTTTGCGATTGAACAGCTTGAGATTGCAGTGTTTGATCCTGTGGCGTTGTTACATGATTTGGCGCAGGAATTTTATTTTCATGGCTATGATCAGTCAAAAAAGCTTGCTGCTCATGTTCATCAGTGAGGGCAACTGCTGATTGATCGTTTTGCAGGCTTTTTGGGCTGAGTGATGGCGCATCCTGTGACGCGGGATAATTGGTTGACATAAAATTGCTCCTATTTTTTTTATTATGAAACGCTGATATGAAAAAAAGATAATGATTTATTAGCTGATAATATTTAGTGGTTAATAGTTTTGAATACTCTACTTTTAATAAAAAAGGTCAGAGACGCGCTCTGACCTTTTTTAAACTGATTACTTTATGCTAAGTAAATAAGCATAAATTCCTATTACATACCACGAGCGCGGCGGACGTCTTCGGCAGTGATTCCTTCGCGGTTGACAACATTGCCTTCGCGATCCACCACGTTGCCATCACGGTCAACGTCAAGCTCTTCACGTTGAATGGTTTCAACCAAAGTCTCAGTGCGGTGCTCGGTAGTTTTGCCAACGTTAACTTCTTCAGTTACGTAAGTTTCTTTGCCAACGCGAGCGCGCTCCGCTTCAAGTTGAACTTCGATGGTTTCGTTATTCAAGTCATCACCGATGCGGCGATCGGTTGGGCGATCAACGTTAGTGCGCTCGATATGGGCGTGTTCTTCTTCAAGATCGACATCGATATTGCGCTCTTCGGTTACCACGTGCTTACCGACTTTTACTAAACCTGCTACGATACGGTCTTTATTTACAGTTAGACGCTCTTCGAGCAATTCAAGGGTATTTGGCGCGTTGTAAGAGGTATCTTGAACATCAAAGCGCTCAGCTGTAGGAACGGTATCAGCAACAAAAGCTTTGCGATCTTTTTCATACTGCTCTTTGTAGCTGTATTGATAGTCATGGTCGTAAACTTCCATAGCTTCAACTTGTGATTTGGTTAAGCTGTCAAAAAATACGTCATCACCTACAATTCGTGCAAGTCCTGCTGGAACCAAAACTTCTTTTGAGCTGAACCAACCGCCTGCATCAACGATCAAATAGCGGATTCGACCTGTGGTATCTTCAACCAAAGCGCCTTCGATTTTACCGATTTTTTCTTCGTTTGCGCCATAAGCAGTTTTGCCAGTTGGATCGTAATAGTCGTCACCGATCAGATCACGGTGAGTGGCTTGGATGTCTTTTAAGCGGATAAGTTGGCTCATTATAATTTTCCTTCTATTAAATTTATTATTAATCACGCAAAATAATTTTGATGATCAGGCGTGTAAAAGCTCAGGTTGTGGGCAGTTTAATAAAATTTTTAGAAACTTATTTTATTAGTGATAAGCCATCTTATTGTTGTCATCTGACTTAACTAGCCTCAACTTGTGATTATCGTAGCACTGCAATTTTTTGAGGGATATATAATCGGCGTAGCAAAGTGTGAGTTCGGCGTAAAGGCGTGTAATGGGCTGTAAATGGCATAACATCAGCGCGCTACAAATTAACGAATTTTTACAGTAATGGACAAAGTTTTATTATTATCAATTGATTCAAACGAATAAAAATGCAAAAAAACCGCCCTTATCAAAGAACGGCTTTAGGTTTTAAACACTGTCAGTTTAGACACTATTAAGTAGAAACTATTAAATAATCAGCTTTTATAAATCAAATTTAACTTAGTCGATTTCAATGGCAATAGCGACCGCTTCGCCGCCACCAATACAAAGGCTAGCAATGCCTTTTTTACCGCCAGTGCGCTTAAGCGAGTTGATGAGTGTTACCACAATCCGCGCGCCTGAGCAGCCAACCGGATGACCAAGAGCACAAGCGCCGCCTTCGATGTTCACACGGCTGTGGTCAATATTAAAGGCTTCCATTGCCGCCATAGTAACCATGGCAAAGGCTTCGTTAATTTCCCAAAGATCAACCTCAGGGGCTTCCCAACCGGCTTTGTCGAGCACTTTTTTAATCGCGCCAATAGGAGCAATCGTAAACTCGCTTGGGTGCTGCGAGTGAGAAGCACTGGCGATAATTTTTGCTTGATAGGGCAAATTTTTTGCGGCTGCATTGGCTTTGCTCATGAGAACAACGGCAGCTGCGCCATCAGAAATTGAGCTGGCATTGGCAGCGGTAATCGTACCGTCTTTGGCAAAAGCGGCGCGCAGTTTTGGGATTCGCTCGGCATTGGCAAGCGCAGGTTCTTCATCGGTATCGACGCTGATGTCACCTTTACGCGTGGTGATGGTAACGGGGGTAATTTCGTCTTTAAAATGACCGTCATTGATGGCAGTAAGCGCGCGATTTAATGACTCAATGGCAAAGGCGTCCATTTGTTCGCGTGAGTAGCCTTTTTTATCTGCCATTTCTTGCGCAAATTGTCCCATAAGCTTGCCGGTTTCGGCATCTTCTAAGCCATCGGTGAACATATGATCAAGGGTTTCTTTATGTCCCATCCGGTAGCCTTTGCGAGCGTTTGGCAATAAATAAGGCGCGTTGGTCATCGACTCCATACCGCCTGCCACCGCAATATCAAAACTGCCAGCGCTGATGCCATCTGCGGCTTGCATGATGGCTTTAAGTCCTGAGCCGCAAAGCTTGTTGATGGTGACCGCGCCGGTGCTGTCAGGAAGTCCAGCTTGACGCATCGCTTGGCGGGCGGGACCTTGACCAAGTCCTGCGGTCAAAATGCAGCCCATGATGACCTCATCAACCGACGCGCTGTCAACGCCTGAGCGCTCAATTGCCGCTTTAATTGCTGTAGCGCCAAGGTCAGTGGCTTTTGCATCGCTTAGCGTGCCTTGAAAGCTGCCCATTGGCGTTCGAGCGCTGCTTACAATAACGATTGGGTTTGATTGATCTTTGCTCATAACTTTTCCTTAACCAGTTAATAACAATAAACTTGAAACTTTGATTTTTAGTTATAACAAAAATGGGTTTGCAATAGTCAGCCTATTACAAACCCATCAGTCAAGCAAAGTAAAATCACTTATTTTTATTTAAAAATACGCGCTTATTATGAGGACAACTCATCCAATCGGATGCGAACCACGCTGTCAGTAACGGCGTCAAGGTTTTCAATTTTTGCAATGGCTTGGTTCATTTGAGCTTCAACCACAGGCAAGGTCAAAATAATAATGGGAACTTGACCGACTTTATGGGCAGGTTTTTGCAAAATAGCGTCAATGTTAATCCCAAAATCACTTAAAATTCGGGTGATGTCGGCAAGAACGCCTGGGTTGTCATAAGCATGAACGCGAAGGTAATAGCCGGTGGTCATTTGCTCCGCCGGTAAAATGGTCAGATCGTTTAGCTGCTCAGGGATAAATGCCAAATGCGGCACGTGATGACCGTGATTGTCCGCACCAAGAACGCGAACCAAATCCATCACATCTGCCATCACTGCCGATGCGGTAGCGCCTGCGCCTGCGCCATCCCCATAATAAAGCGTTTGCCCGAGCGGATGGGCGTTGACCAAAACGGCGTTTTTCACGCCATTGACATTGGCAAGTAAGGTATCTTTTGGAATCAAAGTCGGGTGAACGCGAAGCTCAATGCCTGCTGGTCGATCATCAATTGCCGCTCGGCGAACCGCAAAGCCCAAATGCTTGATTCGGTAACCAAGCTCTTCGGCGTACTCAACATCTTGCAGGGTGATTTTGGTGATACCTTCACAATAAACTTTATCAAATTGCAGCGGCATGCCAAAGGCAATCGAGGCAAGTAGCGCAAGTTTGTGCGCCGCATCAATCCCTTCCACATCAAAGGTCGGATCAGCTTCTGCGTAGCCAAGCGCTTGAGCCTCTTTGAGCACCTCAGCAAATGGGCGACCAGTTTTGCGCATCTCACTCATGATAAAGTTGCCCGTACCATTGATAATGCCGGCAAGCCAATCGACTTTATTGGCGGCCAACGCCTCACGCATCACTTTGATAATCGGAATACCGCCTGCCACCGCCGCTTCATAAGCCACGTGGACATGATGAGCTTCAGCTAATGCAAAAATCTCATTGCCATGCTCAGCAAGCAGCGCTTTGTTTGCTGTGACCACATGTTTACCATGTTTAATGGCTTCGATAATCAACGCTTTGGCAAGGGTTGTGCCGCCAATCACTTCGATGACGATATCGACATCATCACTGGCAGCAATTGCCATCAAGTCGCGGCTTTGGTGAATGCTTGGGTCAATGTCATCGCGGTCGCGGCGAACGCCAACCGTGGTAATCTTAATATCGCGACCGCTTCGGCGCTTAAGTTCCTCTAAATTGTCATGGATCAAATTGACCACGCCTGTTCCGACCGTTCCTAGGCCAAGTATCGCAAGATTGATGGAATGACTCACAGTATCCTCAGAAAAAAAGTGAAAAGAAAAATAAAGTTATAAAATAAAGCTATAAAGTTAAGAAACTAACAAAAAGCAGTCCTTTTCGTTATCATACGTTGAAGCAGCGCTATCGTCTATAGTGAAAATTAGGACTTGCTTGATTGAGCGCTTAAAATAAAAAAACGAGCCAAATTTAAGCTCGTTTTTTAACCTTAATTGTTGATTGCCGCTTCTGCCAACTGCGCCGCAGGAAGGTAACCGCCGATTTGCTGACCCGATTCTGTAAAAATCGCGGGCGTCCCACGAACGCCTAAGCGCATCCCAAGCGCCATTTGCTCGCCTACAGGGTTATCGCAAGCTTTTGCGCTAACATCCTCGCCAATTTTGGCACCATTCATGGCTTTTTGACGGTCCGAGCTGCACCAAATCGCCTCCATTTTTGGAATGGATTGCTCACTTCGCGGCCACGCCAAATAGCGAACTTCAATGCCGCGAGCATTGATATCGCTGATTTCTTCGTGAAGCTTTCGGCAATAGCCGCAATCAGCATCGGTAAAGGCGTAAACCACGGCTTTGGTTGTGCCTTTTGCAGGATAAATAATCATATCTTTTTTGGCGACGTTTTTAAGTTCGCTTTGCGCCGTTTTGGCAATTAAGCTGCTACTGATATCAACCGGCTCGCCATTTCCGACCGAGATGATCTGACCTTGGATGATGTGCTTTCCAGACTTGTCCGTAAAAAAAGGTGGTAAGCCCTCAGCCGTCACCCAATAAACGCCGCTCATATCCGTTGGCACCGCAGAAATAATTTTTTCTTCAATTCCTGAAGCTTTTAAATTTTCTTGCAGCGCGCTAACCACACCTTTATCGCTATCACTGGCAACGACTGTTGTTTTTGCTTGCGCGCTGTTGACGATTTTGCTGCCGCCGGCGTCGGCTGCATTGTTTGAGCAGCCAGAAGCAATAATAACGACCATCGCCGTCATCAGCGCTGATGTGAGCTTATTTTTGGTAAAACAAGGAAGCAGGTTTATTTTTTCAGCAAACATTGAGGGTCGAAACATATCGCAAGTCCTAGGGCAACGCCTGATTGAGGAGGGAGGCAAAAAGCGCAATCATCGCTTTTTAACAGCAACGCCACTTATAGCGTTTAAGAAGTTGAAAATCATGAGAGAAATAACTCTCAAAGCAAAACCAATACTAACATAATTTCAAAATTAAGCGCTAATTTTGATCAAGAATAATATCAATTTTTTAGTAATTAGTGTTCATTATGAATGGCTTAGCTTGGTTTTATTCACGATCTTTTTATGCTACCAAACTCCTGTCAAAGATACATTTATTGTCTGTAATGTTAAAAATGAAGTCAGTAAGCTTAAGCCATAATAAGATAGATCATGACGCCTTAGATCATGACGATGTTGAGTCAATTTTGGGTTAAATTTAAAAGGAGCATTTATGGCAGGGGCAAGCTTACTCGCCTTGTTAGATGATATTAGTGTCATTTTGGACGATGTGTCCTTGATGACTAAGGTTGCCGCTAAAAAAACGGCGGGCGTTTTGGGCGATGATTTGGCGCTGAACGCCGAGCAGGTCACTGGCGTCAAAGCCGATCGCGAGCTTCCTGTGGTTTGGGCAGTGGCAAAAGGCTCTTTGGTCAACAAAGTTATTTTGGTGCCAGCCGCGCTCCTTATTAGCGCCATTTACCCGCCGCTTGTGACCTTTTTATTAATGTGCGGCGGCTTATATTTGTCTTATGAGGGCGCCGAAAAAGTCATTCATAAATTTTGGCCGCATTTGCTGCCTCATGACGAGGAGCAGTCGGCAAGATTGCAAGCCAATGCCGATGAAAACATTGATTTAGTGGCGTTTGAGAAGCAAAAAATCAAAGGCGCGGTGCGAACCGATTTTATTTTATCCGCAGAAATTATCGTCATTGCACTTGGCTCAGCTGTTGGAGCAACCTTACTTGAAAAAAGCTTGGTGCTTGCCATTATTGCCGTTACCTTGACCGTAGGCGTTTATGGCTTGGTTGCCGGAATTGTTAAAATGGATGATTTAGGACTGTACTTACTTAAAAAGCCGGGCAATGCGGCACAAGCGATTGGTCAATTTTTACTATCTGCCGCGCCAAAGCTAATGAAGTTTTTATCGATCGCCGGAACGATTGCGATGTTTTTGGTGGGCGGTGGTATTTTGGTTCATGGGATCAATTTTTTGCATCATGAAGTGGAAGATTTGGCGCATTTAACCGGCGTTTTTGAAAGTGTAACGACAATGCTGCTGAACTCAGGTGTCGGACTGATTGCGGGCGTGTTGGTGGTGGTCATCGTTACTTTGATTGGCAAACTTCGCCATAAAGCGGCGCATTAATCGCCAAGTTTTTTAAAGTTAATAAACTTTGAAATAAAAAATTTAAAGAAAAACCCCAAACACTAAGTTTGGGGTTTTTTGATATTAACCAAGCATTTTAAGGCTTATGATGAGGGTTGGTCATCGTCGCTGCGATCATCCTGAGCAGCTTCTGCTTTTTCTGCTTGCGTGGGCTTTTTATGCTCGGTTTTTGGCTTTCGGGTTCGCGCTTTGGGCACTTTTGGCGTGGTCAAATTAAACATTCCCGTTTGCGGCAAGAGCTGCTCAGCAACATTTTCAATCATGTTTTTATAGCTGGCAATGGTGGTTTTTGATTTTGCCGATTGCAAATCGTCTTTGCTTTCAGCGTCAGTTGCTGATGGCTCAGATTGTAGTAGCTCTTGATGCGGCACATCCGCTTGGAGTAAGTTTTCGCTCTCTATGCTGATTTCATCGGCTTTTGATTCCGAACTTAACGCTTTGGCATCAACGTCATGAGCCTCAATGTCATGAGCATCAATGTCAGTTTCCGCGCTATTTTCTGAGCGGTGTTCGACCTTATCAGCAGCATTTAGCTCAGCAGTTGATTGAGTTTCTGTGGTCTCAACGCCTACTGGCTCATGGCTATCGTGGCTTTGGCTGGTTTCGGTCGCCATCTGATTTTGAAAATCAGGATGTTGACCGCGCGGGTCGTTGCTAGCGCGTTTGCCAATAGCTCGCGGGGGAACCGCCGTTTTGCCTTGGCTCATTCCAAACTGGCTAACAGGCGTAATCATAGCGTCAAACTGCGCCAAGTACTCACTTGCCAATGGCGCATAGCCGTAGTTGACAAAGCTAAAGCTGTCTAGGCTTAGCGTTTGGCTTTGGCGATTAAGCTGCGATACCGCCTCAATAAAGCTGCGGATGATGCCCTGCTGGCTGAGCTTGTCAGCTGCATCAGGGAGCGTAGCATGAATAAACTCGCCAACGCTTCCGGACAGCTCAGGTCGAGCCGTTACTGGACTTGGCGCTGATGCCTTTTGCTGCTCACGCACAACGCGTGGGTCGTTGCTGGCTTGCCCAAATTTTTGCGCGGTCACGTAGCGCTTGGCAAACAACCCTGAATAATCTGCTAGGCTGGCATCTTGATCAGCACTTTTAGTCGCTTGCTCTTGCGGCGCCGTTTCAGCGTTTTCCAAATGGCGCTTACTTGGAGCAGCGTGGTCAGTTACGGGGCGATCACTGAGCTTTTCTACAGCTTTAGTTTCCCCTTCGCCACTTTCATCAGCCGTATTCTTCGTGAGCGCTTTTTTACGGTCGCTTGGTTTTTCTGCTTGCGATGTTTCTACGCTTGGCTTGCTGCTTGATTTTTGGCTGACTTCCTTTTGATTGGACTTAGCCGCTTTGGCAGCAGGTTTTTGCTCATCTAAGGAGAGATGAACAACTTCTTGCGCTTTTAGCTTTGGCGGCGCTTCGTTGATTTGTAGCACCACTTCATCGGGATTAGGCGCTTTTACTGCTTTTGTTGGCGCTTTTTCCTGAGTTTTATCAGCCGATTGCTCTTGAGCTGCGGTTAACGGCTCGCCGCGATCAAGCTTGCCGCGAGAGCTGCGCTGAGAGTGCGGTTTGCGCTTGGCAAGGTTGTCCTCGCTTGGCTTTTGCGTATCTTCATTGCTTGCTGATTTTTTATGATCGCTATTGTCGCTGGTTTCTTGATCATCACGGTCGCGGCGCGCTCGTGGTTTGCTGGCGCGCGGTTTACGCGGTTTGCGCTTTCGGCGATCTTCATTATTGTCGTCATCACTGCTTTGATCCGCGCTTACGGCTGGTTTTTCGCGCGTTGGTTCCGCTGAGGGCTGCGCAGGTGTTGGCTGACTTTGAGCAGTCACAAGGGCTTGTGAGTCCACTTGACCAAACGCGCCTAAGCTTTGAGCTCCTGAGTTAACCAACGTTTCAATGGCAGAGGCAGCATCATTACTGCTAACGCTAGCTTGCAAAGTTGCTTGCGGCGCTTGCGCAAAAAGGTTAGATAACCAAGCAACCGCAGGAGTTGCAGGCTTTTGGGCAACAGGCTTTTGGGCAACAGGTTTTTGCGCCGCGCTAGCCGCAGTTACGTGTTGGGCTTGGTTTACCGTGCCACTTTGCGCGGTTACGGGAGCTTGACGTGGCTCTTTTTGTGGCGTTTGATGTGGTGCATTTTGCTGGTTTTGCGCCAAAGCTTGGCTTTGACCATTTTGCCCTGATGGGCTACTTGACGGCTGATTTGACGCGCTTCGTGGTTTTCGCGTTGGCTGCTGCTCAGGGCGAACAGAATCGGCAGTTTGCCAATCGACATCGTAGCCTAAATCACTAAATTCTTGCTGCTGAGTGTCGGTGATACGCTCGTAGCTTGAGGGCGCAAAGCCATCGCGGTTAAAGTGCAGCTTAAAGTTGGGCGATTCTAAATGCGCGTGCGGCAAAATGGTGATTCTCGTGCCGCTATCTTGTTCAAGATAAACGAGGCTATCGCGCTTTTCATTCAATAAAAACGCCGCGATGTCGGTGGGAACTTCCGCTTGAACTTCGCCTTGACGCTCTTTAAGGGCAATTTGCTCGATTTGGCGCATGATCGACAGCGATAGTGATCGCAAATCGCGAATCATGCCGTTGCCGTGACAGCGCGGGCAGATGTAACCGGTGGATTCCTCAAGTGATGGTCGCAGGCGTTGACGGCTCATTTCCATCAAGCCGAATTTGGAAATCTCGCCAAACTGAACGCGGGCACGGTCGTATTTGGTCGCCTCAACCAAGCGCTTTTCGACCTCTTTTTGATGGCGGCTGTCACTCATGTCAATAAAATCAATGACAATCAAGCCGCCCATATCACGAAGGCGCAATTGACGAGCGATCTCATCCGCCGCTTCAAGGTTGGTATGATAAGCGGTCTCGGCAACGTCCGAGCCTTTGGTCGATTTGGCGGAGTTAATATCAATCGACACCAAAGCTTCCGTTTGGTCGATGACAATTGAGCCGCCAGAAGGCAAGCGAACTTCACGTTGATACGCCGTTTCAATTTGCTTTTCGATATTAAAGCGCGCGAACATCGGCTCATAGTCGGTATATTTACGCAGTTTGTCTGCCTGTTTTGGCATCACCGCATCAATAAAGTTTGCCGCTTCAATAAACGCGTTTTCGTTATCAATCCAAATTTCACTAATGTCGTCACGAAGATAATCGCGAACCGCTCTCGTGACCACGCCAGCTTCTTGATGAACAAGGCGCGGTGAGGGAAACTTTTTATTTTGCTCTAAAATGGCTTGCCAAATGTTTAATAGATGGTTTAAATCGTGCTGCAAATCTTCTTGGGTTTTACCAATGCCAGCGGTTCGGATAATCACGCTCATGCCTTTTGGCAAGTCCAAATTGGCAAGCATTCGCTTCATATCTTCGCGAAGCTTTCCTGAGATTTGTCGTGAAATGCCGCCGCCGCGAGGGTTGTTAGGCATCAGTACCAAATAGCGCCCAGCAAGGGACACATAAGTGGACAGCGCCGCGCCTTTGTTGCCGCGCTCTTCTTTTTCAACTTGAACGATCAGCTCATCGCCTTCTTTGATGAGCTTTTTGATATTTTCATCGCGAGGGTTGCCGCTTAAATACTCGTTAGAAATTTCACGAATGGGCAAAAAGCCTTGACGCTGCGAGCCGTATTCGACAAAAACGGCTTCTAACGACGGCTCAACTCGGGTGACATGGGCTTTATAAATATTAGATTTTTTTTGCTCGCGGGTGCGGTTTTCTAAGTCAAAATCATAAAGGTGGTTGCCTTTACAAAGCGCCACGCGAATTTCTTCGTTTTGGGTCGCGTTAATTAAAATGCGTTTCATATCAATGTCCTAGGATAAGGCGCACTGATGGGGTTTAAACGACATTGGCAAATTTAAGTCAATTCTCGATAATCAGGAAAAAAGATTGGGTAATGCTGGTTAATCTTTAAACCTTGGGCAAATAAAAGATGGCTTTATTAAAGTTATAATTTACTTGTGACAGTCACAGCTATAACTTTTGCTCATCTTAATATATCAATGTCAATAGTGTAAATTGTCGCGGATATTGAGGTTAACGCCATGAATGCGTCATAATGATGCTCAAAGCCGCGATCGGCTTATTATTGTCATGCCTAAATGCAAAAAAGTGAGCCGCTCGTCTCAGCGGGGCGTACGTGGCAAACAGAAAAAACATACCATCTTAAAATTCAAGCTTCAAATCCCAACTGTTTGACCGCAAGGCAAGCGCTCACCGCAATTATTATCCTAAAATATTTCATGACTTTATTTTAACCCATCACCAAAAACAGTTACGGTGATGGTTTGCCAAGGTCTTTATGGTTGACCTCATCTTTGCGCAAAATAAAATAAAAACTTTAAAAGTAAAAGGTTGGCTTTCAACGCTTACTGGTAAATATAATCTAAACTTAATTCAGCAAGCGCAAAAAATGTTAGAAGAGCCTGATACCAAACTGGCATCATAAAAGCGCTTTTGATATCGCTCTTCACTCAAAATTATGACATCATAATTGAGGCGAATAACTGATTTCCAAGCCGCTTTTTTAGCGCTCAACATGCTAAACTATAGCAAATCTTTAACTAAATAACTAACGAAAAATGAAAAACGACCGCAATTTACCACAGGTAACCCCTGAGCAAGCCGCCATTTATAACAGCAAGCAAAAACCGCAAAGCGCGGATGATGACATCAGCGATTTTAGCCGCGTCAATTACGTGGAGGTCAGCCGCCATCAGCATGAGCAGCGCTTGGACAATTTTTTATTAAACCGTCTAAAAGGTGTTCCTAAATCGCACATTTACAAAATGATTCGCAGTGATGAAATTCGAGTAAATAATAAACGCTGCAAAGCTTACGACCGCGTTTATCGCGAGGATGTGGTTCGCATTGCGCCCGTGCAAGTTGCCACGCGGGATAAGCCGATTATCAGCAGCGACTTTGCCAATGGTCTGCTATCGCGCGTCGTTTATGAAGATGACGGCTTACTGGTGCTTAACAAACCGGCAGGGATTGCGGTTCATGGCGGCAGCGGTCAAAACTTTGGCGTGATTGAAGCCATGCGTGAGGTCACTGGCAAAAAATATTTGGAATTGGTGCATCGCTTGGATAAAGACACCTCAGGGCTGCTTATGATTGCCAAAAAGCGCTCGGTGCTAAAAACCTTGCAGCAGCATTTGGTCGATAAAACCATTCAAAAGCATTATTTATGTCTCACTCGCGGTCAGCCGGTGCTGGCTCAAAGTAGCATTGACGCACCGCTTTTGCGATTCACCTTAGCCAATGGCGAGCGCCGCGTTCGCGTGGATTATAAAGACGACAACGCCAAGCCAAGCCAAACCGACATTATCATTCATGGTAAGTTTTCACTTAATGACAAACCAGTAAGCCTCATTGAAGCCATGCCGCGAACGGGGCGAACGCACCAAATCCGCGTTCATTTGGCGCATTTGGGTCATCCAATTTTGGGCGATGATAAGTACAATATCAAAGACGATTCAGGCGTGAACCGTCTTTGCCTTCATGCTTGGCAGCTTGAGATTCCGGATTATGAAGTGATGGTGGCGCCAATCCCTGACGATTTGGCAGCGCTCATTCCGGACGATATTTTGCAAAAGCTAAACGGCTAATTATTAATGAAGTTAATGTTTAAACGATAAGAAGAATAATGATGCAACACGCTAATTTAACCGATAAGTCCTTAATTATCTTTGATTGGGACGGCACGCTGATGGATTCCATTGGCTTGATTGTCGAGGCAATGCACCATGCGGCGTCAGGATTTAACCTGACCACTACCGACGCCGCCGTCAAAGACATCATCGGCTTAAGCCTTGAGCGCGGGATTGAGATTTTATTTCCAAATACGAGCGACAGCGACAAGAGCGCCCTGCAGGAGCGCTACAGCGAGTATTATATCGCTCATAGTGACCGAACGCCGTTTTTTGACCCGATTGAGCCGATGCTAAAAGCGTTAAATGACAATGGCAAAACGCTTGCGGTCGCCACCGGCAAAAAGCGCCGAGGTCTTGACCGGATTTTGAGCGCATCCAACAGCACCGATTATTTTGCCATCACCCGCTGCACCGATGAAGCAAAATCTAAACCGCACCCGCAAATGCTTATCGATATCTTAGAATTTACCAACACGCCCATTGAAAATACCGTTTATATCGGTGACAGTATTTTTGATATTCAAATGGCAAATCAGCTTGAGATGACCAGCATTGCGGTCAATTATGGCGCAGCACTTGCGGAACACCTTGCCGCCCAAAACCCAAGCTATCAAGTGGCAACGCCAAGTGAGCTTGCCAAGCTGTTATGTGGTTAACTTAGGCGGTTAATTTATCCCTAATTAGTTGGCTTGCTCATTATTTGGCAGATCAGCATTTGGCAGCTCATTATTAGCTGAGGTGCCATTGAACCAATCTTCACCGTACCAGCGTCCCATGACGCCTGCAAGCTCATCGATACCTTCTTTTTTAAGCGCGGAAAACAGCTGAATTGAGCAGTTAAGCCCAAGCTTTTTGAGCGCTTGGCGAGTTTGCAATAGCGTGTTTTTTGCCGCGCCGTATTTAAGTTTGTCTGCTTTAGTGAGCAGCAAATGCACCGGAAGCTCGCCATCTTTTGCCCAGTGCAGCATTTGCTCATCAAAAAACTTAAGCGGATGGCGAATGTCAGTCAGCAAAACCAGTCCTGCTAAGCTTTCACGCGAGACCAAATATTCTTCTAATTCCACTTGCCACTCTTTTTTCATCTCAAGCGGAACGGCTGCATAACCATAACCAGGCAAATCGACCAATCGCGCTAATGTATCGCCCACGCTAAAAAAGTTAATCATCTGCGTTCGACCCGGTGTTTTTGACGATCGGGCAAGTTGACGCTGGTTGGTGAGCGCGTTAATCGCCGAGGATTTACCGGCGTTTGAGCGTCCTGCAAACGCAACCTCGCGACCGCTGTCGGCAGGACACAATTTAAACGTGGGCGCGGACAGCATAAATTCTGTTTGCTGGATTTTTTGCCGAGCTTTGGCGTTAAACGCGGCGTGCTCCGCTGCCAATTCTTGAAATGGGGTCGTCATCGTTAGTTGCCTTTGATAAATTGCTGTGAATAAATAAGTTAAAGCTGATCTAAACCTTTAAAAGCCAATCAGACTTGTCATGGCGCCATTATAAGAACTTTTGCGCCAATCCCCTAATTTGATCGCCGTTAATTTTTAAATCCAATTCAAGATACAATTACCAAAACCAAACTAAATTTATCTATTACTGATGACATATTTTGTTACAATAATAGTATTCGCTCGAAGAGGAGTTTGGCGCTGATTTTAATCAATATAAAAAATAGTATATTGATATTTAATCATCAAGCGTCATATTGAGCTAAACTTCCATCGCCAAACCGCCAAAGGAGGTATAAGATGCGCTCTATTCTTTTTAACATTAAATCGCCCGTTTCTTGGTTCGCTCAAAGCACTGCTATGATCGTATTGAGCTTACCTTTGATGGTAAACCAAGCGGCCGCGGCTGATATCCCTACTATTTACCAAAACTCTTGCGCCGCTTGTCATGACAGCGGAGCGCTTAATGCGCCAAAAAAAGGTGATAAAGCGCTTTGGCAAAAACTTAAACAACAAAAAGGTATGCCAACGCTGATTAATTCAGTAAAAGGTGGCATGACTCAAATGCCCGCGGGTGGACTTTGTGACAGCTGTAATGATAAAGACTATCAACAATTGATTGAACTGATGAGTAAATAACGAATAATTTAGTAGAGAATTAATTGGAAAATGAACTTAATTTTTTGCCTAATTACTCATTAAAATCAATACTTAGCTTTTTTATTAGCAATATATTTAACTTCTTAAGGTTAAAAATTTTGAAAAAAGTTCAATATTTTCAAAAAACGACTTAGTTTTTCAGATTAGCTTTTGGCAGAAAATTCGGTCAATGTCACGATTAAGTAGGCAAATTGTATAAAGTCTTGCTATAATAATTAAAATTAACCCCTAATGTTAGTAAGTAATTTAAGACGAGCGCTGAACCTCAAGGTTAAGAAAATTTTGAGGCGGGTCGCGGCAGCTTGAATAGTGCGCTATAATACGCTCGTCTGTGATTTGGGTTATGGGTCATTGAAATATCACCGCGATGAGTGTCAATCAATCTTAACCGTGCTTACGCTTAAGTCAGTAGGATCTGTATCAATGAAAAAGTTAATCGCTGCCGCCAGCTTTTGTGTTGCAAGTTTCAGCGTTCAGGCTGCCATCACTGTTCCAAAATATGACGTCAATGCCGGAAAAACGATCGCAGAAACGGTCTGCGCGGCGTGTCATGGGGTTGATGGCGTCAGTATCGTTCCCGCTCAGCCAAACCTTGGCGGTCAAAACGTCAAATATTTGTATAAGCAGTTGGTCAACTTTAAAGCCGGTCACCGCAAAAATGGCATCATGCAGTCGCAAGTTGCCAATTTATCGCAGCAAGATTTGGCAAACGTTGCCGGATATTATGCCTCACAAGCGCCTTGGGGCGTCGGTTACGGTAACCCTGCAACCACAGCGGCGGCTACTAAGATTTTCTTAGGGGGCGATAAGTCGCGCGGCGTAATCCCTTGTGCCGGTTGTCATGGTCCTGATGCGGCGGGCAATAAATTTGCCGCGTTCCCAAGACTTGGCGGTCAGCATGCTGAATACATCTCAACCCAATTAAAGCTGTTCCGTGCAGCGGGTCGTGACGATGACATTGCAAGCGACGACCAAAAACGCGTGAACGATGCGGAAAAAGAAGGCGATAAGGGCATGATGCAGATCGTTGCCTCAAAATTATCTGACCGCGATATTCGCATTTTGTCAGATTACTTAAGCGCGATTCACTAAGCATTGAGTTGATTAAGATTTTAAAACCCCGCTTTCGGGGTTTTTTTTATAATTGTTGCGCTGTAGTATACTAAAGCCGTCAGGATTAATAAAAACGCTTGGATTAACCTTATGATGATTCGCTATGCCTCTTATTTTATGGCAGCTTTATTACCTTTATTGTTGTTTCGCTGGTTTGCGCCGGCTTCCATCAACGAGATTGATTTTTGGCTGCTTTGGCTGATAGCGATGCTGATCGTGTCTTTGCCGGTGATTTACGCGGAGATTGCGCTGGCGTATCGCAGCTTATCAGCGCCTTTAGCAGGAATGCAAAAGTTGACCCGAGAAGCCGATGCCAGTCCTGTTTGGCGCAGCTTTGGTTGGCTTGCAGCACTAGTTTCTATCATTATTGCCGCGCTGCTTATTTCAGGGGCAAGCTTGGGCGTGATATCAGCGCTTGAGGCAATTCATGTGACGCTTGAGGTACCAAGCTTTGCCATTGCCGCAGGAATGATGGTCATCGCCATTTTATTAAGCGTACTTGGGGCGGCGCCACTACCCATTGGCTTTGGTCTGATGGTGATCAGCTTGGTGCTTGGGCTGATCAATGGCGTAAGCTTGCCCAGTTTTGCGTTGACCAGTATCAGCTTGGTTGAATGGGCGCATGCGGTGGCGCTTGCCTTGGTGAGTGTGGGTGCAGGGACGGGACTGTATTGGTTTGGTCAGCATTTAGCGGATCAGCAAACCATCACGGCGGTCAGCGCGACCAATCAAAATGCCACAGCGGTCAAGCGCTCACAACAAGCCAATGAAATCAGCGCCTCAAAGCTTGTCTTGCCGATTTGGCTATTGCAAGTGGTCGTTGGAATTGTCGCGCTGTTAACCAGTCATTTGCCATTGCCACCGGTGGCTCAGCTGATTTATTGGGTAGGGGTGCTGTTTGTGGTCAGTTATTTGCTGCATTATAGCGCTCAGCAGATCGCGCACCAGTTTGGTTTGTTACTGAGTCTTATCATAACCTTGGTTGTGGGACTGATTTTAGTCATTGCCATTCCAACAAGTTGGCTTTTGGGAATATTAGTCATTATCAGCTTAGTTGCCGTGTTGCTGTTGTCCGTATTTGCAGGCTGGCAGATGAAAATCAGCCATTTGCGAAAAGCGCTTAATTTTAGCAATGAAGGTTTTTATAACCTCTGGCGAGTTGCCATTCGATTGATCGTGCCACTTGCCCTAATTTTAGCCTTGATTGGTTGGGGAATGTCATGGCTGAGCTGATTGCCATTACGCTTGCGTTTGCCGAAACTTGCGAGCGCCAGCATTATGCTCGCTTACAGCTCAATAAAGGCAGTACCATTTTGCAAGCGCTTGAGCAATCCGGCTGGCTAGTTAAGTTTCCTGAGTTAAAGGCTTGGTGCTTTGAGCATTTGGACAAAGCACCAACCCCAAAGCAGTGGCGCGTTGGGGTATTTTCGCAAAAGCAGCCGCTGTCGTACATTTTAGCAGAGCATGACCGGATCGAGATTTACCGAAATTTAACCCTTGATCCGATGGCAAAGCGCAAGCACAAAAGCCAATCGCGCCGTAAGCCCAAGTCTTGAAATGATGACTGCTTTTTAGGCGTTATTTATTAGGGAGCGTTTCGATGCCTTCAATTCGAGTGACCACGCCATTGGCATCAAAATACACTTTTAAATGCTGGCTTGCATTATGAACGTTAGCAATACCTTGGCGGCGACCTTCGGTTCCGGCTTCATAATCGTAAATATAGTCCCAACGGTTTGGTGCCAAGGTGTCCTTAATTGCAGGACTTCCTAAAAGATAAAGCACTTGGTTTTGATTCATGCCGACTTTAAGTTTTTGCGCCTGTGATTGGGTGATGGGCGTGCCTTGCGGCAAATCAATTTTATAAACGCTCAGCGCTGAGCAGCCAGTGATGGCGACCGTTGCCGTAAGGACAGCGCTTAGGGTAAGCGTACGCAGACGCGTTTTTGAACAAAAAAATAACGGCTTGATCATGATAAGATAACTCACAATTGGTGGAAAAATAAGAGAAGTTTGGGCTAAATGATACGTTATTTGCCAAGCGTTGCCTACCATCTGATGGATTATTTCCCAAAGCGTGAGTGATTTGCGGTATGATTTATATTTTTAATTCATAGACTTATCGCAAGACGCGTTTTGCTGATTTATGTTAATCACCGTTTTCACAAAGTTTGATAATACAAGGGAATACTATGTCGTTTACCAATCAGGATTTACGAAAAGCGGGGCTTAAAGTCACCTTGCCGCGGATCAAAATTTTAGAATTGCTTGAGCGCGCAGAACACCACCACATGAGCGCCGAAGAAGTCTACAAAGCGCTGATCGATCAAGGTGAAGATGTCGGTCTTGCAACTGTCTATCGCGTGTTGACTCAGTTTGAGCAAGTGGGCATTGTTCAGCGCCATAATTTTGAAAATAATTTATCCGTGTTTGAAATCAGTACCGATGAGCATCATGACCATTTGGTTTGTGATGTTTGCGGCAAAATTGTAGAATTTCACAATGACATTATTGAAAAAGAGCAAGACAAAGTCGCTCAAGAATATGGCTTTCGCTTATCGGGTCATTCACTCGTGCTTTATGGCATTTGTGACAATCAAGAATGCCGAGAACATTCACGAAACTAAAATTTGTGACAATATAAAAGCAGCAGTCCCATAAAAGCAGCAGTTCTGCTGACTTTATAACTGTTAATAAATTACCCTGATTGCTGATGGATTAATTCCATGGTCAGCAATCGGGATTTTTTATGGGTTAAATAAAATATTGAATCCCTGACCAAGCTACTTTTACCGATAACAGCAATAAAATCAAATAGATTGCGGTTTTAAATTTTTGATTGCTGACTTTGTTTCGCAGCCAAATGCCTACCATTAAAAAAATGATCGAAGCGGTGGAGATCATGACTAAAGTGGTAATGTCCAATCGCCCAAATGCCAAAATTTGCCCTTTTAATAATACCACTTGAACCAGTTTACTTAAAAAATAGCAAATGTTGCTGGCTTTGACGATCTCATGCTTATCGTCTGTTTTGGAAAACAAATACATCATTAAAATGGGCGACATGGCGTTGGTCGCGCCGCCAATGACTCCCGCGGCTAAGCCAAAACCAATCATGCTAAGCGTTGTGGTCGGAATCCGCAGACCTTGAATCATGCCTTTTTGGCTAAGATAACCATTGATCACAAAATAAAGGGTTACTGCTGCCATCAATAAATAAACATAGCCTGCTGGAACGATCAGCAATAACCGAACACCAATTATGCTACCTATCAACGAGGTCAGCGCCAATAAGCCATATTTTTTGGCGTAATAACGCAACTCAAGGCTAAAGCTTTGAGTCGTGTTGGTCATTAATACCATCACATTTAAAATAAGGCTTGGAAAAGCCATCAGGGCAATGGCTTTGGGAAGTGGAAACAGCATTGCCAAAGCAATCGTTCCAATCATAGGAAACCCAAGCCCCGTTAACCCATGAAGCGTGGCGGCAATGGCAAAAACGATCAGCTCAAGTAATAACAATACAGATTCAGGGAGGGCGGTGAGCAATATATTCTCGATAAAGGCTAAGCGGTCATTTGATCCAAAATTTATAGTTTAACGTTGTCAGTATTAATTGATATCAAGCGATAAGCTGTCCGCGCCTTCATCAAGATTTGTTTGGCTGTTTTTACTGCTCAGCTTAATTTTAAGGCGCAAGTCGTTTGGCGAGTCGGCATAAGTGATGGCATCTTTATAAGTGATGTCGCCGTTTTCATAAAGATCAAACAGCGCTTGGTCAAAAGTTTGCATGCCGCTGTTTCGCGATCGGGTCATCACCTCTTTAATTTCATGGATCTCGCCTTTTCGGATATAGTCGCTGATCAGCTGCGAGTTGAGCAAAATTTCAATGGCGGCGCGGCGGCTTTTGCCATCGGGGGTTGGGATAAGCTGCTGAGCAATGATGGCTTGCAAGTTTAAGGACAAATCCATGAATAGCTGATTGTGGCGATCGCTTTCAAAAAAGTGGATGATCCGGTCAATGGCTTGGTTGGCGTTGTTGGCGTGCAAGGTGGCAAACACCAAATGCCCCGTTTCAGCGTATTGAATGGCGTAGCTCATGACCTCGCGGTTTCGAATCTCACCGATCAAAATGACATCGGGCGCTTGGCGCAAGGTGTTTTTAAGCCCCGCCTCAAACGATAAGGTATCAATACCGACCTCGCGCTGGGTGACGATGCAGCCGCGATGTTTATGGACAAATTCGATCGGGTCTTCAATGGTGATGATATGACCGTGGGAGTGCTGATTGCGGTAGCCGACCATGGCAGCAAGCGTGGTTGATTTTCCCGTTCCGGTCGCACCAACGAGCAAAATAATGCCGCGATTTTTCATCGCAAGCTCTTTTAAAGATGGCGGTAAGCGCAGCTCTTCAACGGTTGGGATTTTATTTTCAATTTTCCGTAAGATCATCCCTGCCATATCGCGCTGCATAAACGCGCTGACCCGAAATCGCGCTTGCTGAGCGTTGTCGGTGATGGCAAATTGGCACTCGTTGGTGTCTTCAAACTCTTTGATTTGGGCTTTGGTCATGACCCCTTTTACCAAGCTCATGGTTTGATCGGCAGTGAGCGGCGTTTTGCCCACCGGCAAAATCTGACCGTTGACCTTCATTGAGGGGGCAACATCGGCGGTAATAAACAAATCCGAGCCGTTTTTTTTAATCATCAATTGCAGCAGTTTGTCAAAATCCATAGCCATCCTAAGTTAATCGGCACCACAAGTTAAACCGCGTTTAAAACGCTTTGATCAAAATAATATGAGATAAAAAATCAGCTTACATAAACGCTTCTGGCTGCTTGGCAAACGGTCTTGCGACATCTTTACTGATCGTCCCTCGAGCAACGAGGTTTTTGAGGGTTTGATCAAGCGTAATCATGCCCTCGCTTGCGCCCGTTTGGATTGAGGAGTACATTTGCGCGATTTTATTTTCGCGGATGAGGTTGCGAATGGCAGGCGTTCCAAGCATAATTTCATGAGCCGCCACCCTGCCGCCAGTTTGCCTGCGCAGTAGCGTTTGCGAGATGACCGCTTGCAAGGATTCAGACAGCATAGCGCGGATCATGTCTTTTTCTGCGGCTGGAAAGACGTCAATGACGCGGTCAATGGTTTTTGCCGCCGAGCTGGTATGCAGCGTTCCAAACACCAAATGCCCCGTTTCAGCGGCAGTTAATGCCAGACGAATGGTTTCAAGGTCACGAAGCTCACCAACCAAAATAACGTCGGGATCTTCCCGAAGCGCGGAGCGTAGGGCAGGTTCAAACCCCAAAGTGTCGCGGTGGACTTCACGCTGGTTAATGAGGCTTTTTTTGGACTCGTGAACAAATTCGATCGGGTCTTCAATGGTCAAAATGTGCTCTTTTCGCGTCTCGTTGATATAATCAATCATGGCAGCAAGCGTGGTCGATTTGCCAGATCCGGTAGGACCTGTGACCAGCACCACGCCGCGTTTAAAGTCAGAGACGCGCTTGAACACCTCGCCCATTCCCAAATCTTCCATGGTCAAAACTTTGGACGGAATGGTTCGAAATACGCCGCCAGCACCACGGTTTTGGTTGAAGGCGTTGACCCGAAATCGCGCTAAATTTGAGATTTCAAACGAAAAATCGGTTTCAAAAAATTCCTCAAAGTCCGCGCGCTGCTTGTCATTCATGATGTCATAAAGCAGTTGATGGACGGTTTGGTGGCTCATGGCGGGCATATTAATCCGCGTCATCTCACCATCAACACGGATCATCGCGGGCATTCCGGCAGAAATATGCAAATCTGAGGCATTATGTTTGACCGTAAAGCGCAGTAAGTCTTCAATATTAATCGCGTTTTTTTCAGCCATAATTGGCAATCCTTAATAACCTTGGCAATCATGACCAAGCGATGAGATAAAATTTTTTTGTGGTAATAAATCTTTGCTATTTGTTAGCCGCTCTTTATTCAGCTTAACAAATTATGTAACAATATCATAACAATACTTCAAAATTTTAACCATCTTCTTAATAAGGAAATGGCAGCTTTTCTTTAAAAATCTCAACGACAATTAGGAAATTATAAATCATGAGCAAAATAATTGACAACAATGACCTTCATAAAGATGACCTTATCGAGCAATGGCAACACGTTCGTCAGCAAATTGCTACCGCTTGTCAAAACGCTAATAAGGGCGGTTGTGATATTGATACAGCAAATATCACCTTGCTTGCCGTATCAAAAACCAAACCTGCTGCTATGATTGCAACTTTGGCAGCGCAAGGTCAGCGCGATTTTGGTGAAAACTATTTGCAAGAAGCCATCGGCAAAATTAACGAATTAAAAGCTCAAGCGGACTGCAATCATATCGTTTGGCATTATATTGGCAGCATTCAGCGCAACAAAACCCGCGACATCGCCGAGCATTTTGATTGGGTACAAACCCTTGAGCGCGATATCATTGCCAAGCGCTTAAACGATCAGCGCCCAGAAAATTTGCCGCCATTAAACGTACTGATCCAAGTCAATATCGACCGTGAGCTGAGCAAATCAGGCTGCAATCCTGATGAGGTCGACGCCCTTGTGGACACCATCAAAGCTTATCCAAAGCTTGCTCTTCGCGGCTTAATGATCATTCCAGATAAGTCAGGAAGTGATGCCTTTGATCGAACTCAGCAGCTATTTAACGAGATCAAAACCAATCATCCGGAGCTTACTCAGTGGGATACGCTGAGCATGGGAATGAGCGGTGATATGGAGGAGGCAATTGCTCACGGCTCAACCATGGTTCGGGTTGGAACGGCGATTTTTGGTACTCGCGGCTAAGTTGAGCGCTTTAGAAAAATTTAACCTAAATCACCTCATCAAGCTTGGTGACCAGCAATTGAATAATTTTTAAATGACTGGTTGCCAAAATCTCAAAGCGGTAGCCGGCGTATTCGATGCTGTCGGTTTTTTTAGGGATTTTTCTGAGCATAAACATCATAAAGCCGCTGATGGTTTCGTAATTTTCGCTGTGCGGCAAGTTGACGATATCAAGGGCACGAATGACGTCTTCAATCGGCGTCATACCATCGATCAGCCACGAGTTTTCAGTGCGCTGAACGATGGGCTGCTCCTCTAATGTCACAAGCTCGCCCATGACGATGCTCATCACATCCTTTAACGTAATCACGCCAACCACGAGCGCGTATTCATTGACAATGACCGCAAAGTCCGCGCCAGTTGATTTAAACGTTTCAAGCACTTCAAAAAGTGATAACGTATCGGGGATAAATAGCGCAGGTTTTAGCAAAGTTTTATCCGTGAGCGTCACTTGTTTTTGTTCCAAAACTGCTGCCAAATAGCTTCGCGACTCGACATAACCGATGATGTGCTCCAAATCATCGTCGTGACAAACCAAAAACTTATGATGCGGCTCTTGAATCATCACGGCAACGATTTCGCTCATTGCCGCTTCACTGTCAAAATAAACGATATTTTCACGCGGATTCATGACCGAAGTCACGGTGCGCTCTTGCATCTCAAAGATATTTTCAATCAAATGGTGCTCTTGCTGCTTTAATACGCCCGCTTCAGCGCCAGCATCCATTACCGCATAAATGTCTTCGGACGTCATGGCATCTTGGCGAACGGTTGAGATGCCAAGCAATTTAAAAATAGCATTTGCCGCGCCATCAAAAACCCAAATGAGCGGCTTTAACATAAAAATCAAAAATATCATCGGTCGCACGACTTTGACGGCGATGGGTTCAGCGTTGGACATTGCCAAGCGCTTGGGCATCAAATCAGCAAACAGCACAAACACACTGGTGACCATCATAAATGACACCACGGAGGCGGCAACTTCATGGTGAAATACCTGCTCAAGATAGGGACTGATGGCGGACTCACCAATTGCACCTGCCAAAATCGCCACAGCGTTGAGCGCCACTTGAACCACCGTAATAAAGCTTCCGGGCTGATCTTGCATATTTAAAACATCAAGGGCGCGAATCTCGCCTTCTTTTGCCATCACTTGCAGTTTAATCTTGCGCGAGGAGGCAAGCGCCAGCTCCGAGCTTGACACAAATGCACTAATCGCAATCAAAATAAAAATAAACACGCCAGCAGCTAGCAAGCTCATAACGGTCTCAATTTAAAAAAGAAAAAGCAGTAAAATAAAAAATGAAATAAAAGTCAGTAAGTTAAAATCAGCAACAAAAAAAGCTGGGATTCCCCAGCTTCTATCATCTCTTGGAAAATCCGTTAGCCTTTAATCGACCATTTGTTGACAAGTGGGTAGCGCCGCTCACGACCAAACGCTTTTTTGGTGATTTTAGTGCCAATGGCAGCTTGTTGGCGTTTAAATTCGCTGTTATCGACCATCTTGATGATTTTTGCGACCAACTCAGCGTCAAACCCTTTTTCAACAATGTCTTGATAGCCCAAATCGTCATCAATATACAGCGCCAAAATCACATCAAGAACGTCATAATCGGGCAGGCTGTCTTGGTCTTCTTGATCGGCGCGAAGCTCAGCCGACGGCGCTCGCGTGATGACGCGCTCAGGGATGACCGGCGTGTCCTCCAAGCGGTTGCGGTAGTTAGCCAAGCGGTAAACTTGCGATTTATAAACGTCTTTTAACACATCAAAGCCGCCCGCCATATCGCCATAAAGGGTCGAGTAACCCACGGCAAGCTCGGACTTGTTGCCCGTAGTGATGACCAGATGCCCAAATTTATTGGACAGCGCCATCAAAATCACCCCGCGAGCGCGAGCTTGGATGTTCTCTTCGGTCGCATCAAGCGGTGATTTGTTAAATAAGGGCGCTAAAGTGTGCCGAATACCTTCAACCGCATCGAAAATCGGGCAAACGGTGTAGGACACATTTAATCTTCGAGCTTGCGCTTGCGCGTCCTCAAGGCTGATTTTTGAGGTATATTCATACGGCATCATCACCGCATAAACCTTGTCCGCGCCCAAGGCATCAACGGCGATACAAAGGCTTAGCGCCGAATCAATGCCGCCGGACAATCCTAAAATCACCCCACCAAAGCCGGAATAATTGACATAATCACGAAGTCCAACAACCAGCGCTTGATACATTTCGGACTCGTGGCTTAAGGTAAGCGGCGCTTTGGTTTGGCTGTCAAAGCGTAAATTTTTGACGTCAAATTTGACAATTCGTAAGCACTCCAAAAACCGTGAGGCTTCGTGAGCCACATCCCCATTTGCCTGAACCGCAAGCGAGCCGCCATCAAAAACCAAGTCATCTTGACCGCCAACAGCATTGATATACAAAATCGGCAAATCATTGTCGGTGCTGCGTTTGGCAAGCATGGCTTTTCTTGACTCTTGCTTATCCATCTCAAATGGTGAAGCATTTAAGCTGACAATCAACTGAGCGCCTTGATCTTTAAGCTCCGAGATCAGATTTTTTTCCCACAAATCTTCGCAAATGAGCAAACCGATGGTCACGCCTTTATAATCAAACAAGACTTGATTGCGACCTTTATCAAAATAGCGGCGCTCATCAAACACGCCGTAGTTGGGCAAATACTGCTTATGATAAAAGCCTTTTTGCTGACCGTTGTGCAAAATCGCCGCTGAGTTAAACGTGCCATGATGGTCAATGTGGGGATAGCCGACGATCATGACGATATCTTCAATATCGCTTAAGCTTGCAAGCGCGCTTTTAATGCGACCTGATAAGCTTGGTCGCAAGAGCAAATCTTGCGGCGGATAGCCGAGCAGCCCAAGCTCCGGAAATACGATCACATCCGCGCCTTTATCGCGAGCCTCAATCGCCAGCGCGCGCATTTTTTTCACGTTATTGCTGATATCGCCCACCAAAAAATGCGACTGCGCCATGGCAAAGGTAATCTCAGGCGGCAATTGCGCCTTAGTGGATGAGGTTTCAGTCTCTTTTGACATTGTTATTGTTCCTATGAATGTGCTAAAAAATTTAAGTTATTATTAATAAATAAACGATGAAGCCAAAATAATGCTTTGCCAATAAAGCAAAACGGGGAATAAAACGCTTGCTTATCAGAATCCTAATCCAAATGTTGGTATTTTTGATATCCGCCCAATCGAGCAGCAAGCTTTCCATCAAAATCGCTGGCAACGTTGGCAACCATTGACCAAATCCGCCGCGTTATCATCAATTAAATCAGTAATAAAGGCTGTTAGTATAGCATTAATTCTGAATTCTAAGAAAAAGGCAACAAGATTTTGGGGTAAATAACAATCGCTAAACCGCGCGGTAATCCTAGGCAATTAAAGGCTGTAATAGGACTGCTTAAAAACGCTTTGGTGATGACTGATCAGTTACTTGTTTGTCAGTTAGAAATAGGCTGATTATTTAAACTTGCAAGGGCTATTTTTATGGTATTCAGCCTTAGTAACATTGTAAGCAAAAATTACATCATGATATTATTCATTATTGGCAAGTTGTTGCATAATGCCAAAATAAAGGCGCGACAAATCGGTCAAAAAACACCAAATAATCAGCTCCCTAATCTTTTCCAACAAATAAAGCAGATGGATGACAAGCGATGATAGAAAATTGGACAAAAGAGTTTATTATTCAGCGCTTGCTTGCCATCACCTTATTGGTGGTGCTGTTTATTTTATGCTTTCAAGTGGTTCAGTTTTTTATTGTTCCTGCCATTTGGGCGGCGATTTTAGCTTATGTGACCTTTCCAATTTATAAATTTTTTCATGAAAAAGTGCGCTTAAGCTCTAATTTTAGCGCTGCCATCATGACCGTTGGCATCACTTTAATGATCGGTGTTCCTTTAGTGATTGGGATATTTATTTTGCAGCAAGAAGCGCTAAGCTTAATTACCAATCTAATTTATCGGGTGAAAGTCGGTTATTTGGACGTTCCTGATGCCATCAAACAGCTTCCGGTCATCGGTCAGCCGATCAAAGACATGCTTTGGCAAATCAATAAAAACCCTGAAGGCGCGCTTGAAGCCGTTCGCGTTTGGGTTCAGTCGCATCTGTACTATGGCAAAGTGGCGCTCGATGTGGTGGCAAGCGGTCTTGCCAAGCTTGGAATGGCATTGATGACGTTGTTTTTTTTCTATCGCGACGGCATCAATTTGATCCGCCAAGTCCGCCAAGCGCTGCGAAACATCATTGGCAATCGCATCGATGGCTATATTGATTCGGTGGGTATGACAACACGGGCAGTCGTTTATGGTATTGGGTTGACCGCACTTGCCCAAGCGTTGCTTGCTGGGATTGGCTATTATTTTGCCGGCGCGCCAAGCCCGATTTTATTTACCATTGTTACCTTTATTGTGGCGCTGATTCCGTTTGGGACGCCGTTTGCTTGGGGCGGAATGTCAATTTGGTTACTCAGCCAAGGTCACAACATTGAGGGCATTGGTCTTGGGCTTTGGGGCATTTTGGTCATCAGTTGGGTGGACAATTTGATTCGCCCGATTGTGATTAGTGGTGCCACCAAAATCCCCTTTATCATTATCTTTATTGGCGTTTTAGGCGGTCTTACGGCATTTGGCTTTGTGGGATTGTTCATAGGTCCTGTGGTATTGGCGATCGGTCTTGCCGTTTGGCGCGAGTGGATTTCGCAGCATAAAAATGAGATATTTTCACCAAAAGAGGTGATGCTTGATGAAACTGCCGATCGCAAAACGGCGCTGCAAGCGGATGCTAACGTGGTGGAAATTACGGATGACACAATCACTAAAACTCATGAAAAATAGCGCGCATTGATTCATGCTACTATAAAAATAACCACTAAAAATAAGGAACCATAACGATGCCAAATACTAGGGAACATAATCAACCCTTAACCATTGTCGCCGACATGAATATTGCAAGCCTTGAGGCGTTTTTTAATGAAACCACCTTGTCGCAAGAAGGGGTCAATTCAAAAGCGGTAAATATCATCACCACTGCCGGTCGTGAGATTACTGCTGATTTTTTAGCAAAAATGCAGCCGCAAATTTTACTTATCCGCTCCGTCACGCCCGTTAATGAAGACTTATTAAAGGACAATAACAGCGTCCGCTTTGTAGGGTCAGCAACGATTGGCACTGACCATGTTGATCAGCATTATTTAGCGAAGCGTAATATCACCTTTGCCAATGCCGCGGGCAGCAGCAAGCATTCGGTCGCGCAATACGTGATCACTGCCATTTTAACCTTGCGACCTGAGTACTGGCAAAAACCGTTAACCCTCGGCATTATTGGTTTGGGAAATATTGGCAGTACGCTTGCAAGCTATGCGGCGGATTTGGGCTGGCAGGTTTTGGGCTATGATCCGTTATTGCCAGAGTCCAATATCAACAATTCAAGTTTTGAGACGGTCATTAGCCAAAGTGATGTGGTTAGCCTTCATGTGCCATTAACCGTGAATAAATCGGTTGATCCTATTGATGGTAGCGATTATCCAACGCGGCATTTGATTGATGCGGCAGCATTGGCAAAAATGCCTAAGGATACCATGCTTATTAATACCGCTCGCGGTGCAGTGGTGAGCGAGGCGGCGCTTAGTCTTGATATTGATAACACGGGTCGGCAAGTGGTTTTGGACGTGTTCGAGCATGAGCCGACCATCGATAGCGATTTTTTAGCCAAGCTTGCCATTGCCACGCCGCACATTGCCGGTTATAGCTTGGAGGGTAAACTTCGCGGCACGCAGATGATTTATGACGCGCTTTGCGAGCGAATGGGGATTGAGCACAAGCAAGCCATGCAGCAGCTATTGCCTGAAAACTGCTATTTGTGGTCAGAGCTCAAAGCCCATCCGGACAGACTCATTAAGTTTTATAATATTTTACAAGATGATGCCGCACTTCGGGCAGTGGTTCGCGGCGGTATCGTTGCAGGTAAAGACTTTGACCAACTGCGCCGCGATTATCGACTTCGCCGCGAGTGGCAAAGCGACATGAGCATTTAATCGTTAAAACATAATGACTGGTAAAATGGCAAAAAAGGCAATCTTATGACGGCGCAAAACTCAGAATTTTTAAATGGTAATTCAAAGCTGCCAAGCTTTGCGCCGACGATGACGCTTGCCATGGCAAAGCGCCGAGCAACATTGCTTGCTGATATCCGCGCATTTTTTGCCGAAAAAGAGGTTTTGGAAGTCCAAACGCCGCTATTATCACGGTCGGCGAATACCGATACCTTTTTGCAATCGGTTCGCTCGGACGTTCATTATCAAGATAAGCCGCTGAATTATTATTTGCAAACCTCGCCTGAATTTGCCATGAAGCGGCTGTTGGCAAGTTGGCGCGCGCCGATATTTCAAATTTGCCCTGTCTTTCGTGACAATGAAATCGGTCGTCGCCATAATATCGAATTTACCATGCTTGAATGGTATCGTCCTGATTTTAGCTTAAATCAGCTTGCCGAGGAATTAAGGCTATTGCTTGAGGCGGTGTCAAAACGTCCCGTCGTTCTCAATCATTACCGCTATATTGATGCATTTTTGGACTTTGTTGGAATTCATCCGCTTACCGCAAGTACCGCCGCGCTTCAAGCGATTGCCGCTGATAAAGGCGTGGCATCGGTTGATTTTTCGGGACTGGATAGCGAGGATATTCGCCAAGGTTGGCTTGATTTGCTGTTTAGCCATTTGGTTGAGCCAAACTTGGGTCACGAGTTGCCGACCTTAATCATTGATTATCCCAAAGCCACCGCTGCCCTTGCCAAAACCGCGCTTGATAAAGATGGCAATGAGGTGGCACGCCGATTTGAGCTTTATATTAACGGCATTGAAATTGCCAATGCTTATGATGAATTGGCGGACAGCGCGCTACTTCGCGAGCGCTTTGAGGCGGACAATGCTCGCCGCCGTTATCATGGACTGCCGGTTATGCCAATTGATGAGCATTTGCTGGCGGCAAGTGAAAACCTACCTAATTGCAGCGGCATTGCGGTTGGTTTTGATCGGCTTTTAATGGTGTTAATAGGGGCAACATCGCTGAGTGAGGTGATTCCATTTCCAAGTGATTTGGCATAACTTTTAAAGCCTGAAATTTTAAAAAATCCTAAGCTTAAATTCCTAGCGAACTAAACGGTTCATGCTATCGGCAAAGGCTTTTTTATCGCGATCACCAAAGGGTTTTTGACCTGACATGTCTTGCAACTCCAAAACGCCCGTTCCGCGCATGGTGTCCATAAAGTCGCGCATGTTCAGCTTTTGCTTGATGTTGTCCTGATTGTAAATGACGCCGCGCGGGGTGAGCACTTTTGCGCCTTTTTCTAACACGTCATTGGCAAGGGGAATGTCACTGGTGATGACCAAATCGCCCTTTTGGCAAGACTCGGCGATAAAGTCATCGGCTTTATCAAAACCTTGCGGAACGACGGTCATGGTCAACAGCTTGGATTTTTTAAGCTTAATGGGCTGATTGGCAACAAAAATGGCGCAAGTTTGCGTCCGCTCCGCCGTTTTGATGATGATGTCTTTGGCAATGAGCGGAATGGCGTCGGCATCAACCCAAATTTGCATTATTTTGCTGCCTTATTATCTGCTTTATCGTTAGCAACAGTTTTAACTTCTGATTGCTTGGTAGCTGCTAAAGCGTTGTCTTCTAAGGAATTGTTTTCCAAAGCGGCGTTTTCAATTGGGGTAGCAACAGGCGTTACCGTTTTTTCAAGACCGACTTTATTGGGTAATACGGCGATGATTTTACTTAAGGCAGGTTCTAAATCGCTGACATCATTTGGCATGACGGTGATATGGGCGATTTTGCGACCTTGACGCTCAGTTTTATGGTAGCTGTGATAATGGACGCTATCGATGGCAAGCAGGGCTTTGGTGTCCGGATATTGACCGATGACGTTAATCATAATCGACGGATGAACGTTGTCGGTATCGCCAAGCGGCAATCCTGTCACGGCACGAATATGGTTTTCAAACTGACTGGTGATGGCGCCCTCAATGCTCCAATGACCTGAGTTGTGAACGCGCGGGGCAATCTCATTGGCAACCAAATAATCATGACCGCGAGCATCTTTGGAAACAAACAACTCAAGCGCCAATACGCCAACGTAATCAAGGTGCGCCATGATTTTGCTGATGGCAGATTGTGCCGGATTAATCAAATGGCTCGTCCCCACGGCAGGAGCTTGCGTTTTAGCCAAAATGCCTTCGAAATGATGGTTTTCAACCAAATCATAGCAGCGAACGATACCGTTTTGATCGCGAGCGGCAATGATGGACACCTCACGGCTAAAGTTTACAAAACCTTCGGCAATGAGCGGGGCAGGCGTTGAGGTCAGTTGACCTTGACCACTGACGGCGTCTTTTAATTCATTCCAAGCTTGAGCAATCTCAGTTTCCACTTTGATGACCACTTGACCTTTGCCATCATAGCCGCCGCGACTGGTTTTAAGGACAATAGGCAAGCCAAGATTTTGGCAAGCGCTTTGTAAATCCTCAAGTGAGCTGACCGCTTCGAACGGTACAGTTTGGATATCAAGCTCATTGAACATGCGCTTTTCTTTTAGGCGGTCTTGAGCGATATCGAGTGCAATTGGCGGTGGAAACATGCCAAGCTTATTGGCGCCTTTTTGACTAGATAACTTGGCAAGTTTTTCAACGGTTTCGGTCGGTGTATTTTCAAACTCAAGGGTGAACACATCGGAGGCTTCAATAAACGCCTCAAGCTCATCGCTTTTAAATACTTGACCGTAAAGGCTGGCTGGGCAGTTGTCGCCATCTTCTAAAAATACGCAGCGAAACCCAAGCGGAATTGCCGCTTCAGCCAGCATCATCGCCAGCTGACCGCCGCCTAAAATACCAATGGTTTTGGGAGCTTTATAAGGGGAGTGGGCTTGGGTCATGAGTCGCTCTTTTTTTTGTTAAAATTAAAAATAAGGGGGCAAGCGCGTGGTCAGTCGCTCAGCGCTTAAAAATAAGAAAAGGTGCAGATTTGCACCTTGAAGCTAAAAGCTATCTGAAATCAATAATGATGTCAATAGCCAAGTTAATGCGAAGACGGATACGATCATCAGTCACAATTTTAGCCTGTAATGATTCCTGGAGTGGGACTTGCAAGCACCGTTTCGGTTTGCTTTTGGCGCAATTGGTTCAGCTTTTGAGCAATCGCACCATCATGAAGCGCTAAAATTTGAATCGCAAGCAGCGCGGCGTTATAAGCCCCTGCCGTTCCGATCGCAAGCGTGCCAACCGCCACGCCTTTTGGCATCTGAACGATGGATAACAAGCTGTCCCAACCGCTTAGAATGGATGATTTTACTGGAACGCCAAGCACTGGCAAGGATGTTTGGCTGGCACACATTCCGGGCAGATGGGCGGCGCCGCCTGCCCCTGCAATGATGACTTGCAAACCATTGGCTTTTGCTGATTTGGCAAAATCAAATAAGCGGTCAGGCGTTCGGTGCGCCGACACCACTTCACAAGAAAAGGCAATATCAAATTCTGAAAGCAATAGCGCCGCCTCGCGCATCGTTGCCCAATCGGACTGCGATCCCATGATGATGCCAACTTTGGCGACCCCTTTTGGTGAGGCGATCGGCTCAGGGACATTAGAGTGATTTAAAGCGGCTTGATTGGGTGCTTGGCTCATGATGCAATTCCCGCAAAACGATTATCATACTAAGATGTCAAGGCGGCGTAAAGTCAGGATTGCGATTATTTATCCAAGCTGACTTTTTTAAAGGACAGTAAGTTTAAAGGTCATCATGGGTTAATCGTGGCGATACTGAACAAAATTATCCGCTGACAATGGTAACGGGCATTCGGTATCAAACTGATAACAAGTCAAATAACCGCTATCGACCGCCGCCGAATAATCGGTACAAATCACCTGCGGGCTTAAGGGTTCAGGGCTTCCGGTTAGCCAATAGTGACCCACGAACACCGGCTTTTGCGTTTTTAAGGCAAAATTGATATTTTCAGCTAAGGCATCAGTTGGGATAAGCGCCAAGTTTGATTTTGGCGCTCGCGCAATCTCGTGAATGGTTTTTGAGTCCAAATCATCAAGCCACCAACGAACGCGGACATTTTTGCGTTCAGCCCCTTCTTTATCAACCATCACAAGCCCGTCTGGAAGCGGCGTCTCCACCCCTTTGAGCACCCGCTCAAGCGCATCAAATTCCGGAGTTCCTTTTTGCGACGTTGCCACCAACGCCTCATAAGTTAAGCAGTGATTTTCGGTTAATAATGGCGCTAGCACCGCCATGCTATCCACATCCCAACAGGCATGAACAAAGCAAGCATAATCGGTTTCAAGCCAAAGCGGAATCTCATAAAATCGTGACAGCCAATAGTCATGAAGCTTCGACCCCATTGGCGCTTCTTTTAAAAATGCCTCATGCTGACGGCGGTGAACGTCACTGTGCGATCGCAAATATTCCTCTGGTCTATACGGATTGGGCGTTGCAAACGCCAGCGCGTTGTACTCATGATTTCCCATGACTGCGTCTGCCACATCGTGATCAATCATGGCAAACACGATGTCAAGGGTGGCAATTTCTTGTGAGCCACGATCGATTAAATCACCGATAAACAGCGCTCGATGACCTTTTGGCGGCTCAAAATACGTGCCGTTATGGCGATAACCAAGCTGATGGAGTAACCCTTCAAGCTTGTCCGCATAACCATGAATATCACCGATGATATCAATAATCATAATTTTACCTCCTCATATGAATAAACTTTTTAATTGTCAATGAGTTTAGGCTGTCAATTAAAAGGCAGCCTTTATTTATTAAATGGATAAAAAGAAGCGTTTAAATGAATGTTTTGTAGAAACAAGCTTAAAATTGAGGAGAAATCAGCGCATTAAAAAAGTGCAATAAAATTGAGGGGTGCAATAAAATGGTTGCCACTACCCCAAACGCGCCGCCCCACAAATGCGCCATATGATTGATATTTGAGTTGCCTTGTTTGTTGGCGTAAATGCTATAAGCCACATAAGCAATGGCAAAAACAATTGCTGGAATCGGTACAATGGCAAATAAATAAATCATTTCCCAAGGTGCAATTAAAATAAAGGCAAACAGCACCGCTGACACGCCGCCTGACGCCCCAAGGCTCAAATAGCTCGCGTTGTGTTTGTTTTTAATATAGCTTGGAATCATGGCAGCCACAATCGCCAGCACATAAAAAATCACAAAGCCATAGCCGAACACAAACTCGCGATATAAGCCTTCAATTGCCCGCCCAAAAAAGTACAGGGTGAACATATTAAACAATAAATGCATGCTGTCGGCGTGGATAAAGCCGTGCGTCACAAATCTGTCCCATTGGCCTGCGCTGACCGCTGGCGGGTAAAAAATCAGCCGATTAAACAGCGCTTTGTTTTGCCAAGCCATGAGGCTAACAATGACCGTGATGATAATAATTAAGGTGGTATGAGTGAGCAAAGGTTGTCCTTAACGTCAGCCAAAAGTAAGCAGGATTTTTAAAAATTGATCTTTGATTACTGGTCTTTAATTATAGTAGTCAGTTTGGCTTTGAAGCTCAATTCATGATTAACACAAATTACATTCAACTACAAAACAGCCGTGAATCTTGGCAAAGCTATCGTGATTCGCTTCTATACGATTACCAAATTTTATGGTTGACTGACACCATAGCAATTTTAGCAACTTTTGTGCTCCATCTTGTCTAATCTCTGGCATGATGGCGCTATCGTTTTGGCAACGCAGTATGGGCAAGAATTAGCCCCAAAACGACAAGCTCACGCTATAAAATTTTACTGAGGAAATTTTGGAAACTATACTTTTGGAAAAATAATATTTAGCCAAATCATTTTTTTATTCATTCTTTTGGAAAATAATCACTTTTTTGGAAAAACTGTTGTGTTATCAATCAGGCGGAAATTTATGACAATCATTAATCATTTGGACAGTACTGTAACCCCAGCAATTTTAGGCAATTCAGGCGGCGCGGCGCATCAAAACTTACTTGAGCAGTTTTATGCCATTTTGGTCAACCGCTTGGCGCTCCCTGAGGTGATCACTCAGCTTCAACGCTATGACAGCTTGGTGGAACCTGCGCCGAGCAATCTGTTATTTGAGCAAATTTGGAGCGAGCCAAGTCAGCGTCAGCTTCTCATCCACGAGCTTGCCGGAACCCATCATATTGATGCAGCAACGACTGAGCAGCTGGTGAATCATGCCACCCCCCTTGCGTTTAAAGAGCTAAATATCTTAGCAAACAATCAACCGCTACCGCCGTTTTTGCAGTTGCGCCTTAACGAAATCAGACCTTACTTGCCGGCTTGGGCGGGGGCAGTGATTGGGCTGACAAGGGTGCCAGAGCCAGTTGTAACTGAGGTGATCCATACGGTTGCTGCTGTGCCTGAATCCCGAGCAGAGATTCGCGCTCGCAATCAGCGTAATGACATGATGGTGCGCCTGTTGTTGTTAGTTGCAGGGTTGTTGGCGTTATTGCTGCTTTGGTGGCTGTTTTTACGCGAGCCTAGTGAGGAGCCTGTAGAAACGGTGGCGATTAATCCGGCGGCAACTGCGCCTGAAACGGTAACGCCTGTTGCTGTGGTGACGCCTGCGCAATTGGTTGTTGGCGTTGATGATGCAGGCAATTTGTACACCTGCTCGGCAACCGTTGGCGATGACAACTTAAAAGCGCAATTGCAACAAGCGCTGACCACAAGCTTTGGTGCTCAAGCCAGCATTTGTGATATCAGCGTTCGAAGCGGTGTTGCAACCACGCTTACGAACATCAATGTCGAAACGCTGCCGAACGTCTTAACGCTGATGAGAAGCGCACCGTTTTCAAGATTTCAATTGCAAAATGACAGCATCAGCTTAGAAGCGCCTGATGAGACGCAATTGCAGCGCTTGCTCGTGGATGTTCAAGCCATAGTGCCGACCGTGACCATCACCACCGCAAGACCTGTGGTTGCCACCACAACCGTGACTCAAGCTGCACCTGCGCCCACCGTTGTTTATGAAAATACAGCCCCAACGCCCAACCCTGTGACGATTGTCAACCCAGCACCTCAGCAAAGCGTTCCTGTGACCACGCCGAGCAATCAAGTAGCGCCCGTTAACAATAGCCCACAACCTGTCACCAATAATACGATCACCCCAGCGCCTGCGCCGCCACCACAAAGCAGCATTAGCAACACTTCAATGCCGCAAAATAACCGACCAGCAAATGGTCAATTGTCGCAAGCTGAAGTCGATGACATTGCCAATACCACCATCATCGCTGACCCTGTTCGAAATGTGAATCAGAACAATCCTCAATAATTATAATCCTCAATAATTAAAAGTTATTTCAAACAGCTTTTAATCCTCCAAAATAAAACCGCTTAAGCGAAAACGGTAGTCTTAGGCGGTTTTTTGTAAAAAAAATGTGAGAATACTTGCTAATAGTTACTTGTGCTCACTCAATCGTTACTTATCTTAGCAATTGCCCTACAGCAACTTCATAGCCGAGTCATAATTTGCCGCTTTATAATAAAAATGGTTTTGCAGTATTAAAATTTCTAATTGCAAAATGCTATTTTTAACTGGTTTTAGTCAACTTTAAAATTATCATTTATTTTATAACAATAATTTCGAGGAGTTTTCTTATGGATATCATCAGTCACTTAACACGAACTGTTAGCCCAGCGGTGCTTGGCGATGACCGCTCGCCTGCTAAAATGCACCTGCTTGAGCAGTTTTATGCCATTTTTGCAGCAAAGCTTGCTGATCCTGAGGTATTTAACCGCTTTAGCAGCGAAAATATTGCCCATAACGATCAAGGGTTTTATGACCGAATTTGGACTGAAGGTAGCCATAAAGAGCAAATCGCTAATGAGCTTGCCGCTGAAAATAACGTTGATCCCATCGCTGCTCGCGGATTGATTGCCATGGCAGCCCCGCTGGCTTATCACGAAATCAAAAGCTTGGCAGGAACAATGCCTGTCCCCCAGTTTTTGAATGATAATTTAAACAGCTATCAGCATCATATCCCGCTTTGGGCAGCAGGACTGATTCCTGCCGGAATGATTGCAGCAGCGCCAACGGCAGCGGCGGTTCCCGTGGGCGAGCGCATTTCTGATACCGTCAGCACCGCGCCCCTACAAAAAACGCCAGAGCCGCAAGGCAACTTTATGAAGGCGCTATTGCCGATTATCGGTTTAATTATTTTAGGGGCGCTGGCTTGGGCGCTGCTTCGCGGTTGTCAAAACAATCCTGAACCGGTGGGAACGCCTGTCGTCACTGACCAACAAACGGCAACTGACGGTCAAGCTGTTGCGGTCACCGATGTTGAACCAGCTTCGTTACGACTTGCCACAGGCGACGCGCCAGGATCGCTTTACGCTTGTCGCATGAACGTGGGCAACGAAGCGCTTCAAGGTACTCTCATGAGCGCGCTTAGTAGCACCTTTGGCGGCGATGCGGACAAGTGCCGCGCGGACGTTGATGACAACTTTGCAACCGATATGCCAGCGTCGGGACAACTTGCCAGCATTTTACCTTTGGTGAATAACGTTCCTAACGCCAGCATCTTTATCAAAGGCAATGACATCGTTGTTAACGCTCCAGATACCGCAGCCTTGCAAAAATTAGTGAGCGACATTCAAGCAGCGGCGCCTTCAATGATAGTCACCGCTGAAAAGCCGCTAGATTTACAAGGTGAGATCGACCGCAGTATTGAAGCGGCAAATATTGCTGTTGACCGTTTGGGCGAAAATCCAGACCCACGTGATGTTGCTCGTGCGTTGAGCTTACAAGTTGTTCACTTTGATGTCGATAAAGCCATCATTCCTGATGTCAACAAGCCCGTTCTTGATCGCGCCGTTGAAATCATGAAAAAAGTGCCTGACATGAAGCTTTTGATTACCGGTCATACTGACAGCACGGCTGATCCAGCTTACAACTTGAACCTATCCAAAGAGCGCGCCCAGTCCATGAAAGATTACATGGTGTCAAAAGGCGCTGACCCAAGCAAGCTAATCATCCAAGGCAAAGGTGAGACGGAGCCGGTCGCCGATAACTCAACCGATCAAGGTCGCTTCCGTAACCGCCGCATTGAGTTCACCGTTTATGATGAAACTGCGATGAACAACAACGTAGAAGTTGCTGATATTGGCGGCGTGAATCCAATGCCACCGACCAGCACTAACGTTCCGGTGATCGAGCGTGAAGGCACATCTGGCGGCGCTAACGTCACGATGAACAATACCGACAATATGAATAGTGGCATGAACGATACGACGATGAATAACAATGGTACGACAAATGGTACGACAGAGACTCGCGACCCAAATGAAGTGCCAACTCCTGCACCAAAAAGCTCACTTCCTGTTCCAAAAACTGACGTGAAGCCGATCAATAATACGGCAACGACTACCCAGCCAAACGCTAACAATGCCGCTGCTGGAACTACTACAAGCAATCCGTAGTTAAAAATTAGTAAGTAAATTGACGTCAAAAAAAACCACCAAGCGCTTTGGTGGTTTTTTATGTTATATCACAGTCAAATTAATTTTTTGTCGTTAAAATTTTTGGGGTCAAAAATTACGACGCTGAATAATGAGTTGGATCTATTGGCTTATCTTGTTGATTAGTACCTTTGAATTGAGATTCTCCAAAAAACGATGCCTTAACATTCTCTTTTGCCGATTGCCAATGGGAAAATTGCTGGCAAGTGGCTTCAAGGCTGCCTTGCCATGTTGGGATTTGACTTTTCATAGCCGCTACCCGATTTGAGGGCGAAAGTTGCAGTGCTTTAACGGCTTGAGTCGCATCAAGGGCTGCTAAGCGGTCATTGCAAACCAATGCCAAATCGCAACCTGCATGGATTGCGGCGGTCACGCGAGCGCCAATATCGCCTGCAATCTTAGCCCCTGCCATTGATAAATCGTCTGAAAATATCACACCTTTAAACCCAAGCTTTTCGCGTAAAATATCTTGTAGCCAAACTTTAGAAAATCCGGCAGGCTGGTCATCGACTTGGCTAAAAATGACGTGAGCGGGCATCAACGCATCAAGCAGCGGCATGGTTTGTAAAAACGGCTGAATATCACGCGCCATAATCTCAGCAAATTGGCGATTATCGATAGCTTCGCTGACGTGCGAGTCCGGCGCAATCGCCCCATGACCTGGAAAATGCTTTCCTGTCGTTGCCATGCCAGCTGCTTTCATCCCGCGCATAAACTCATTAGCAAGCGTAATAATCACCTTTGGGTCTTGATGAAAGCTGCGATCGCCAATGACCAAGCTTACATCATCAAGATCAAGAACCGGCGCAAAGCTGATATCAATGCCCACCGCCAGCACCTCGCAAGCCATCAAGTAGCCGCAATCAAAGGCGCAGCTTTTGGCAGTATCAGGATCAGTATCAAATAATTTTCCGATCGCGCCCATAGCGGGCAGTTTGGTAAAGCCCTCACGCAGCCGAGCAACGCGACCGCCTTCTTGATCCACGCCAATCAAAATCTCAGGATTGCAATCGCGAATGGCATCGCAAAGCTTGCGAACTTGGGCAGCGTTTGCCACATTGCGCCCAAACAAGATCACCCCGCCAACTTCCGGCTGGCTAATAAGTTGGCTATCTTCGGATAACAGCGCTGTCCCTGCCACATCGATCATCAAAGCGCCTGTCATGGTCTGCTCCTAACTTGAATGAATTAAACTTAACGTTATCAAATGTCACAACCATTATGCCAACTCAAAATTCGCCTGCCAAATTTTTTTAGCACGACCATTGAAACCCATCAAAAGTGCCATGATTAAAGCGGTATTCATCATGAATTTAAACAACGGCATTTTAGCATTATAAAAAGCTATCTCAGCCATTGCGAAAGATTAGTGATACAGTTTGAGACAGTCAAAATACAAGCGCTGTGCTACCATAAAGCATTTTCTAAGGATAAATCTGCGTTAGCATTTTAAAAAATTTCCCAATTATTTTTGGTTTTTTGCAAAGCTTTTTAATCGTTTTATAAATTTAAAACTGAATTAAAAAAGCTTGAGCCATCAAGCCGCGATACAAATTAAGTATAAATTGACAGGATCAATCAACTAGGTGTAAATGATGAAAAAACAACCAGCACAGTGGTTACTGAGCATTGCGTCCGTGGGCGTTGTTGGTCTTATTTTGACCCAAAGTTATGGTACAGCGATTGCTGATACCAACACCAAAGGCTTCGTTGCCACCCCCGAGCAAAAGCTGACCACGCGTCAGGTTGCCGCTTTATTAGACCGAAGCCATTACCTGAATCAGCCGCTTGACAGCAAAATGGGCGCTCAGATTTTGGACATGTATATCGACAATTTAGATCCCAATCACACGCTGTTTTTGCAGTCGGATGTCGATGAGTTTAAACAAAAATACGCAAGCGAGTTTGGCAATCGCTTAAAACGCGGTGATCTGTCAGCTGGTGTGGAAATTTTTGAGCGCTACCGCAAACGCTCCAATGAATATTTTGAGCTTGCCAATCGCTTGCTAAAATCCAACGTCAAATTGACCGGAAACGACAGCATTATTTTAGATCGCGAAAAGCTTGCTCATTTTAAAACTCAAAAAGAGCAGCGCGATTATTGGACGCGCCAACTTAAATTTCAGCTGATTGGCATCACCCTTGGCAAAGAAGATGAGGCGGGTAAAGAAAAAGTCTTTATGGACAATCCGGACATCACCTTGGGTCAAGACTTGGTTCGCAATGATAAGCGCTCGGCTAATGAGATTTTGCTTAACCGCTTGCAGCGTCAGCATGAGCAAATGCAGCGCTTCACTGATGATGAGATCATGGAAACGGTGCTAAATACCGCCATGTTGACTTATGATCCGCACAGCAACTATTATGCGCCGATCCAAGCTACCGAACTGCAAATTCAATCGAGCCTTCAGCTAGAAGGTATTGGCGTGTCCATCCGCCCTGATCGCAAAAATCCGGACTATACCCGAATTGTTACCTTAGTTGATGGCGGTCCTGCGGCAAAAAGTGGTCAAATCAAGCCTAACGATTTGATTATTGGCATTGCCAAAGATGGTAAAAATATGACCGATGTGGTCGGTTGGTCAACGCGCGAAATCGTCAGCCTCATTCGCGGTAAGCGCGGCACCACCGTCACCATCAAAGTACGTCAGCCAAACGCCCCAGATGCCAGCGCCAGAACTGTAAGCATGGTTCGCGATGTTATCGAGCAAGAAGAGTCGGGCGTGACCCAGCGCGTGGTCAATATTCAAAGACCAGGCATTGATAAAACCCCAAAACGCATTGGCGTTCTTGAGATTCCAAGCTTTTATCTTAACTACCAAGCGCGCCGAAATGGTGAGCAGTACCGAAGCGTTAGCGTCGATACTGAGCGCGCGCTTAAAGCCTTAAACGCGCAAAATATCGACGGTCTTGTGGTTGATCTTCGCAACAACCCTGGCGGCTCGCTCGATGAAGTTGCCAAAATGCTTGGGCTATTTATTAAAAGCGGACCTTTAGTTCAGATTCGTGACAATCGCGGCAACGTTCAAGTTTACCGCGATGATGACGGCGGCGCTCAGCTTTACGCCGGTAAAATGGTCGTGTTAACCAACTTAGCCTCGGCGTCTGCCAGTGAGATTTTTGCCGCTGCCATCCAAGATTATGGTCGTGGATTGGTGGTTGGTAGCACCACCACCGGAAAAGGCTCTGCGCAAATTCAGCTTGATAATTTAGCATTAGGATCAGCAACCTTAACTCAGCGCAAGTTTTACCGTGTGACGGGCGGCAGTACCCAAAACAAAGGCGTGGTTCCTGACGTCAATTTGGTCAATATTTATGATGATGCCATCTTTGGTGAGCGCGTGCAAAAAAATGCCTTACCTTGGGACACCATTAAAACCGCGGCCTATAAGCCTGAAGGCAAGTTCAGTGCCACCACGCTTGCGACCCTCAATCAGCAATCAAAAATTCGCCAAGAAAAAAATCCGCAGTTTATTTATTTGACCGCGCTTAATAAAATTCGCGATATGGAAGATGAGAAAAAGCCCATCAAGCTTGACATCAACAGCCGCCGTGCCAAGATGAAACTGGTTGAGCAAAAAACGCTTGAGGCGGAAAATCAGCGCCGAAAAGCGCTTGGCGAGCGCCCTTATGCCAATTGGAGCACCTATCAGGCGCAAATGGATGCCAAGTTTGAAGAGCGCAGCCAAATGAAGGCAAGCATCAGGCCACAGTTGCCTGAGGATGAAGCTTATATTAATGAAGCGGCGTATTTGATGCTCAGCGCTGAGCCAACTGCGGCAGTTAGGGCGACGTCTGCGCCATAAGGCTGTAAGCAATTGCTTACAACAGATGACGCCTTGACCTCTATTGCTAACGGCTTAAATTTGCGATGATGGTGTCACTGCCTGAGGGCTCACTTACAAAACGTTTTACTAGGGATTGGTAAAATTTGTAACGTCAGTCATCAGATCAGGGAAGGTAAGTTCATTAGGGATGATGAAAAAAAAGGGTAGGATACCCGCAGAAAAAATAAGTCTTGGGATTGGCTTATCATTTTTCTGAAATCAGGGATGGATGATCGCAAAAAGCCGTATGACCACTGAGGTTATACGGCTTTTTTATGGTTAAACCATTTACAGTTATTTGTCATCATTGCGCTTTTTTTTATAATAAAAAAGCCTGCAATCAGAACAGGCTTTTTTACAACGACACTTATTTATAAAGAGACTTATTTATAACGATACTGAGTTAAATATGAGCGCTAATTAGTGCTGAACGCCGCCTGCACCATGAACGTGACCATGGTTAAGCTCGTCTTCAGTTGCAGCGCGAACCTCTTGGATTTCCACATCAAAAGTTAAGCGTTTGCCAGCTAAGGGATGGTTGGCATCAACGGTCACTTCTTTGTCGTTCACGTCAGTTACAGTAACCAGCATCACATGACCGCCAGACTCCGATTGAAACTGCATTCCAGGTTGAATGTCATCAACGCCTTGGAAATTATCGCGAGGAACGCGCTGAACCGCTTGCTCTTGGTACTCGCCATAAGCATCGGCAGGCTCAATCACCGCGTGGACTTTTTCGCCCGCTGATTTGCCTTCAAGCTGATTTTCAAGTCCTGGGATGATGTTTTGATGACCATGAAGGTAGGCAAGTGGCTGACCTTCAGGTGACTTGTCAATGATGTTGCCTTCATCGTCGGTTAACGTGTAGTTAAATTTGACGGCGGTGTCCTTTGCAATGGTAGTCATAAGCGATCCTAATGGGTTGTTATTAATGTAATAAACCTAAAAAAGCCAATCAGCCAGCCAAAAAGCCACCTTAATAGTCAAATTATCATCAGTTTATTAGGAATAATTAAGTAGTAACTGAAAAGCAGTTAGCCTATTCATTGAGATGATCATACTAACTTTCAAGGTGAGGTTGCAAAAATTTTCGTAATAAATGACAAATAATGAGCATAAAAGCTTAAGCGCTCAAGTTGCCTTTTTACCATAAGGCTTTTACTATAAGGTATTTTAATAACGATAAGCCTTAATAATGATCGCTTTAACTCAATTGACTAATACTCATACGGACATCCATTATGCGCTGGATTTTGCGCGCTTTAATGAGCATCTGGTCGATGTCCGACTTGAATTTACCGCAACAGCGGACTCGCCAACGCTTTGGCTGCCGACTTGGATTGCTGGAAGCTACTTGATCCGCGAATTTGCGCGCAATATTACTGCCGTTTTTTATCAAGTTGATGAACTTGGCATTGCTGAGTTAAGGCGTGCCCCCAAACTTGATAAGCACACTTGGCAGCTGCCAGAAGTCACCGCTGGACAAAAAGTCACCGTCACTTATGAAGTGTATTGTTATGACTTGTCCGTTCGCACCGCTTATGTCGATCAGTCGCGCTTATTTGGCAATTTTACCTCGCTTGCGCTTGCGGTTACCGATCAGGAAAATTCACCCGTTGCCGTTACGCTGATCGTTCCTGAAGATTTTTTATTAAAAAATGACCCATGCAAAATCGCTTGCGGACTCAAAGCCAATCAAACGCGCGATCACAAGCTTTGTTTTGAGCTGGCAGCGGTCACTTATTTTGAGCTGATCGACCATCCGTTTGAGATTGCAGCTCAAGATCACTTCGGCTTTGTGGTTCAAGATGATGATGACAAGGCGCTTGCCCACCGCTTTTTTTTATCAGGTCGGCATAATGCCAACTTGCCAAGGCTTCAGCGCGATTTGACTCAGCTTTGCCAAACCTATATCAGCTGGCTTGGTCATGCGTCATTTAGCGACTATACGTTTTTGACGTATGCCAGCGGTCAAGATTACGGCGGTCTTGAGCATATCAATTCAACAAGTCTGGTGACGCCGCGGCGCGATTTGCCGCGCTTTGATGAGCCTGATTTGCCAAGCCCTGCCTATCAGCGCTTTTTGGGGCTTTGTAGCCATGAGTATTTTCATTCGTGGTGGGTTAAAACGGTTCGCCCCGATGTGATGGTTGAGGCGGACTTTCGCCGTGAGGCATTTACGCCGCTGCTTTGGGTATTTGAAGGCTTCACCTCCTACATTGACGATTTTATGCTGCAAGCGTCAGGGCTGATCGATAAGGACAGTTATTTGACGTTGCTTAGCGATCAAATCAGCCGCTATTATCAAACCTTTGGTCGCGATCATCAAAGCGTGGCTGAATCAAGCTTTGATACTTGGATTAAGCTGTACCGAGCCGATGAAAATACGGCAAATGCTGGGATCAGTTATTACAATAAAGGCGCACTGGTGGCGCTGTGTTTGGACTTATGGCTGCTCCAAAAATCGGCGGGGCAATATCGATTATTTGATGTGGTTCGCGCGTTTTACGATCAAGCCAGACAAGCTGCGCCTTCGCCAAAATATCCCAAGCTTGGTATTTCAAGCCAAGATTTAGGTCGCGTGATTGCTCAATTTGTACCTATGCAGGATTGGCTTGATTTTGAAGCGCGATATGTGGATGGCGTGGATAAATTGCCCATAGCAAAGCTTTTGGCTGAAAATGGCATCAAAATGCTTGCCGATACTCAAAATACATTTGCCAAACACGTGCCTTGGGGACTTCGCGTGACCGAAACCCCAAGCGGTTTGCAAGTCAATCGCGTCCTTCGAGGTAGCATTGCTGCCAACGCAGGAATTTCGGCAAACGATGTGATCGTTGCTATTGATGGGATTAAAGCAGATAGCAAACAATTTGCGGAATTAAATGCCGCAAAACCATCCATGAGTTGCCATCTGTTTCGCCGAGACGAGCTGATTGCCGTGACGGTCAATTTGGCAGCCCCGATCGACAATAGTAATGAGCCTTATCAAGTTCAGCTCCGAAAAGCGATGGTTGATACGGATGGTTTGGCATCAGCTGACATTGCGTCGGCTTGGCAAGCTTGGCTTGGTGGTGTGCCTTGGCACCAAGAAAAAAATGGTCAAAATTAATAGCGCCAAAATCAAGATTTTCACTGATTAACACGTTCTAAAAGCGACAAGGTTTATGGTAAAGCTAACTTACTTGTCACTTTTAAGCGTTGGTTGAGCACCGTTTTCATCTTTAGTAGCGCGGTTAGTCTCATCAGAACCGCTTTTTTGCGTGTTTGGTTCACTTAACGAGTGCTGATCTTGAACCCAACTTTCAAGCAACGTGACCAGTGGCTGGCGAGAATTGATAAAGCTTTGGGCAAATTGGCGCATATCGTCATCGCGACCATAGGTAAGCTCAATCTTTGCCATAGCTATGGCGCCTAAATAATGCGGCAATAAGGTTTGCGCAAATGCCAAATCAGCATCCGCGATATTTAGCTCAGCCTGCATTTTTGCGACCATACTTTGAATCTCATTAGCAAAAGCAGCTTGCATAGCGGGCGTTTCCGCTTTTGGTTTGGCGGTATCGGGGTGCGAGGCAAGCCATTTTTTAAGTTGACCAATTTCTTCTTGCTGAAGCGCCAATAAATTGTCCGCAAAGGCGGTCATGGTCTCATTTTGACCATATTTGTTTTGGGTTTTTGCCAAATCACGAATGCTGCGCTGATAGCCCAGCATAATTTTGGCAAATGCCACATCGGGGTCAAGGTAGCGCTGAGCGATCATCATTTCATCGCTCATGTTATCGACGACTTTATTGACATCTTTGAATCGATTTTCGGCGTTTACGGGCGCGTTATCAGAATCACCTGACTCAACACTGTCAGCAGCATCAATGGCGGTTTTTTCATTTTCTGCGATGTTTTCTTCTGCAATGTCAGCAGCTTGGCTGTCGATTGGGTCGGCTGAATCTTGCGAATCCAAAGCTTTTGAATCATCACTACGTTGATGAACCTCTTGATTGCGATCAATGGCAGCTTGATTATCTTCAGCGGATTGATCGGGGTTTGGCTGACAAGCACTAACGGCTAAAGCCGCACTTATTGCCAATCCTGCTGTAACACAAGGTCGCGTGAACTGATGAATAGCGCTAAAAACTAAGGAAAAATTGGCGCATTTTTTAAAAAAGGTTTTGATTTGAGGATGGGTTTTTGAAAATAAGGTTTTGGGGACAATCATGACCAATCCTTGAGCTTTTAAGGGCTGACATAGACGTAATCCCGCCTATGATGATAATGATAATAACAAACAATGAGCGCCGATAACACCGCCGCCAACGCTTTTTTATAGTAAGTCTTTGTTTATAAACGCTATTTAATACCAAGATTTTTAAGTTTGGTAGGCGACAAATGAACGCGGACAAATTCGCCTGATTGTAACTGCCCAAGCTCAAATCCGGCAACCGACCAGCGGATAAGGCGCAAACACGGCAAGCCAACATGAGCGCTCATGCGCCGGACTTGGCGATTTTTACCCTCAAAAATGGTCAGCTTAAGCCAAGAGGTCGGAATGTTTTTACGCTCGCGGATGGGCGGCGTTCGCTCCCAAAGCGGCATTGGCAGCTCATTTTCAGCCAATACTTGAACCATCGCTGGCAAGGTTTTGCCATCTTTTAAGTCAACGCCTTCTTGCAACGCTTGCAATTGCCCAGGACTTGGAATCCCTTCAACTTGAACGAGATAGGTTTTGCCAAGTTTTGGGCTGGTCTGCAAATTGTTTTGCTTAAAATCCTTAAGCGTTAATGGTTTAGTGATGGCATGATTGACCGCGCCGCTGCTTGTTAAAATCAACAAACCTTCGGAGGTGGCATCAAGGCGACCAGCAACGCGAAGCGACTTATCGGTAAAATAGCGGCTTAAGGTGGCAAATTCATTGTTGCCATCGTCGCGAAATTGGCTTTGAACGCCAAAGGGTTTGTTAAATAAAATCAGACTTGCCGCCATAAAATCTCCTCATTGTTTTAATAAAATAAAAACACCCCAATCGATGTGGTCAATTGGGGTGCTTATTGCGGCTAAATTTCAGCGCGCTTTACTATTTTTATGAAACTAAGCTGACTATTAAACCGAAGCAATCGCGTCGTTTAACAGCTTGCTTGGGCGCATCACTTTGGTGGCGGCAGCTTCATCAAAGAAGTAGTAGCCATCGATGTCAACCGCGTGACCTTGAACGTCGTTAAGCTCTTTGACGATCGCAGCTTCATTGTCGCTTAAAGTTTTTGCAAGTGGCGCAAATTTTTCTTTAAGCTCTTGGTCTTTATCCTGATTGGCAAGCTCTTCTGCCCAGTACATAGCAAGGTAGAAATGGCTGCCACGGTTGTCAAGCTCACCCACTTTACGTGAAGGCGACTTATCATTCATGAGCAGTTTTTCAGTAGCTTTGTCTAAAGCATCGGCTAACACTTGCGCTTTTGGGTTGTTTTCATGAACCGATAAATGCTCAAGCGAAACAGCAAGCGCCAAAAACTCGCCCAATGAATCCCAACGTAAGTGATTTTCTTCAACCAATTGCTGAACGTGCTTTGGTGCTGAACCGCCCGCACCAGTTTCAAACAAGCCGCCACCGTTCATTAAAGGCACGATTGACAGCATTTTAGCACTGGTACCAAGCTCTAAGATTGGGAACAAGTCGGTGAGGTAATCACGAAGCACGTTTCCGGTTACTGAAATGGTATCTTTGCCGTCTTTTAAGCGCTCAAGGGTAAAGCGAGTCGCTTCACGAACGGGCATGATTCGGATGTCAAGACCAGTGGTGTCATGATCTTTTAAGTAGCGCTCAACTTTTTTGATGAGTTCTGCGTGGTGTGGACGCTTTTCATCAAGCCAGAATACGGCAGGGGTGTTGCTGGCGCGAGCGCGAGTCACGGCAAGTTTTACCCAATCTTCGATTGGGGCATCTTTAACTTGCGTCATGCGCCAGATGTCATCGACTTTTACGTCATGCTCGGTCAATACGTTGCCATCAGCGTCTAATACTTGAACTTTTCCTGATGAAGGAATCAAGAATGTTTTGTCGTGTGAGCCGTATTCTTCAGCTTGCTGAGCCATCAAGCCCACGTTTGGCACTGATCCCATGGTGGCAGGGTTAAACGCGCCGTGCTGCTTACAAAATTTGATGGTTTCATCATAGATTGACGCGTAGCTGCTGTCTGGGATAACTGCTAAAGTGTCATGAAGCTGGTTGTCCGCGCCCCACATTTTTCCTGAGCTTCTGATCATTGCTGGCATTGAGGCGTCAACGATCACATCGCTTGGCACGTGAAGGTTGGTGATGCCTTTGTCTGAATTAACCATTGCCAAATCAGGGTTGTTTTTGTAAATGGTTTCGATGTCTGCTTCAATTTCTTTACGCTTGTCTTCTGGCAATTCTTGCAGTTTGCTGATTAGGTGACCAAAGCCGTTATTGACGTTAACATCAAGCTCTTTTAGCGTGTCGCCATGTTTGGCAAACAAGTCTTTAAAGAAAACTTTAACTGCTTCACCAAAGATGATCGGGTCTGACACTTTCATCATGGTGGCTTTTAGATGCAATGAGAACAAAATGCCTTGGGCTTTAGCGTACTCAACTTGCTTTTCTAAAAATTCTTCAAGCTCTTTGTGACGAAGAACCGCCGCGTCGATCACTTCACCATCAAGAAGCGGTGCTGGGGCTTTAAGCTCAGTTGTACTGCCGTCATCCGCTGTAAAAACGATGCGATAATCGGTCGCTTTGTCAATGGTTACCGCTTCTTCAGTGTGGGCAAAGTCGCCGTGATCCATGGTGGCAACTTCAGTTTTTGAGTCGGCGCTCCATTCACCCATTGAGTGCGGATGGTTTTTTGCAAAGGCTTTAACTGCTTGTGGCGCTCGGCGGTCTGAGTTACCTTCACGTAAGATTGGGTTGACCGCACTGCCTTTGATCTTGTCGTAGCGAACGCGAATGTCTTCTTCTTTGTCGTTAGCGGGATGATCTGGGTAATCAGGAAGCGCGTAGCCTTTGTCTTGAAGCTCTTTGATTGCCGCTTTTAATTGCGGAATTGACGCGCTGATGTTTGGTAGTTTAATGATGTTGGCGTCAGGCTGTTTGACAAGCTCACGCAATTGAGCGTAAGCGCTTGGGATTTGCTGATCTTGGGTCAAAAAGTCTGGAAATAACGCAATAATACGCCCTGCTAAAGAAATATCGGTCGTTTCAACCTCGATCCCTGCCGATTTGGTAAAGGCTTTAACGATCGGTAAAAATGATAAGGTAGCTAGAGCTGGGGCTTCGTCAGTTTTGGTATAATAAATGATTGACATTGTCTTAGGGCATTCCTTTGGTTGTCGTTAATGATAAGGCTTTAGTGATCGTTTAATGGTTCTGCCAGCGCCAAAAGAGGGGCGTTAAGATAAGAGTTGGCACGAGTGATCACGATATTAAAGAGGATTGAGCCTGCTTGAAAATTGTCTTTCGCTAACTGAATTACGGTTAACAAGGAGCGCTGATTATATCACTGAACAGGGTAAAAAGTGAATTGCTGAGCAAAAATCGTGCGCATCGCTCATCTAGTGCTGCTGTCAATTGGGCAAAGTGACTTTGGCGTCGGCAGTTGGTCGCAGCATCAAGCTGCTAAATTATAGTAAACTGGTTGCCGCGTCATTCTAGCAGCTCTTTATATAGATAACATCTATTTTACCGCCTTTGCAAGGCTTAAGTTAATCTCACTCTCATTTATATTTTGGATGAGAACTATAAATTAAAAAAATACAATCAAAAGCCATCTTTATTACCAAGATGGCTTTTTTTATGGCAGCTCATTTGATATGAACTTGCCTTTATTAAAAAAGGGTTATCACGATAAAGCTTGGCTAAAGACATTTTGCGTTACGCAACTGCCCTGCAAAAAGCGCCATGATCGCGGTAGACTTTTTATCAGTTGCCGAGTTACTGGTTGTATTCAATCAACGCAGGCTGGCAAAATAACCAACTACTAAAAGTGATCCTTATGAAATTACATGTGTCGCTTGCCACTAATTTAAGCTGGCAGCAGCAAGCAAATTGGCAAGCGCCCAGTTCTCCTTTTATGTCGTTAAAGTTTTGGCAGACCTTGATGACCACGGAGGCGATCGGCGAGTCGTCAGGCTGGCTGCCCGTATTTGTACTGATTCACAAAACGACGGCGGATGACAGCCAAAGCGCCTTGATCGCGGTGATGCCTGTATTTATTAAAAATCACCATCGCGGCGAGTTTGTGTTTGATTACTATTGGGCGCAAGCGTTTGCTCAGGTAGGCGTTGATTATTACCCAAGGTTGGTAACTGCCGTGCCGTTCAGTCCGATCACAGGGGAGCGAATTTGGTTGGCAGCGGGTGTTGAATTGTCGACACAGATTGTCAGCATGGCAATGACCGGCGTCGATAGTATTGCCAGTCAAGTGGGCGCCTCAAGCTGGCATGGCTTATTTGTGACTGAACCATGTTGTCAGTTGGCAAAACAAACCGTTCATCAAGAAAAGTTATCAAGCAATTTTGATGATAGGGATTTAAACGTTAACTCGACCATTCTTGAGCGTCAAGGCTGCCGATTTTTATGGCAAAACTGTTATCTTGCAAAAAATAAGCAAAAATTTGACCATTTTGATGAGTTTTTGGCAACGCTTACTGCAAAACGGCGCAAAACCATCAAAGCGGAGCGCCGAAAAGTTGCTGCCCAAGGCATTCGATGTCAGCGTAAAGTTGGCACTGAGCTTAATGGAGACGATTGGCGCGCCTTTTATCACTGTTACGTGATGACTTATGCTGTTCGCGGTCAGTCGCCGTATTTAACCTTTGAATTTTTTGAAGAATTGGCGCAAACCATGCCAGAGCAATTGATGATGACGCAAGCTTTGGATGATAGCGGCGCAATTATTGCGAGCAGTTTGTTTTTCTTTGATTCAAATGCCAATAACCAAAGCTTAAGATCGCTTTATGGTCGCTATTGGGGCGCGCTTGGGGAGTTTGACAGTTTGCATTTTGAGCTGTGTTATTATCAAGGGATTGAATTTGCCATTGAGCTTGGCTTGGATTATTTTGACCCCGGAACGCAAGGCGAGCATAAGCTGATTCGCGGTTTTGTACCCACCAAAACGCACTCATTGCACCGGATTTTTGATTCGCGGTTTGTGAAGGCAATCGATGCGTTTTGCGCAGCAGAGCGCCAGCAAATGCAGGAATATCGCCAAGAGGCGTTTGCCGCGCTGCCGTTTAACCAAGACAATTTGCCGCCAAAGCCGGACGATTTTATTTAACGTTAATTTACTGTTTTAATTAGGTGGTGACATGAAAGGCGATCCTCAAACGCTTGCAAACGCTCCGGTGACGCTGATGCCGTTTTTAACGACCAATGGCTCATTGACGGCTCTGTTAGAAAAGCAGGCGGGGCGACCGATCACGGTGGAGCGCAGCTTTGAGGGTTATTTGGCATTGAGCCTTGAGCAAAAAAAGCAGCTTGGGGTTGCTGGGGCGCAGCTTAATCGACCGATGCTGGCTTGGGTTCGCAATACTTATCTTTATGGTACCGACCAAAAGCCGTGGGTTGCCGCGCAAAGTATTTTTCCAATCACCAGCTTAAAAGGAACGGCAAAACGGCTTCAACAGCTTAAAGGTATGCCTATCGGTTACGTGCTGTTTAAACGCAGCCGAACTTTGCCCAATGAGCGCACGATTTATTTATCCCAATTGGGCTGGCAGCGGCAAACGCGCTATGATTGGTTTGGGCGAAAATTTTTAATCAGCGAAACGTTTTTACCAGCTTTTTGTCAACAGCTTTAACAAAGTTTGTGCTAAAAACGGTGGCAAGATAATAATTTTTGGATTAAATCGTTGAATAACATAATCTTTTATTAAAAAATATATTAATTGCAAGCGTTTCAAGAAAAGTTGAGTGTTTTTTAGGTTCAAGGCTGAAAGTTTCATGCTACACTGAGCCACAGCGATAGCAAAGATACAAGCGCATCATTAGATGGGGCGGGACTGCCGCTTTTTGTGATCGCGCCTTTTTCAATAATTCAAACCAACTAGGAACCGCTATGTTTAAAGATATATCGATTAAGGAATTTGATCCTGCTCTTGCCGAAGCTATGGCTGCTGAAAGTATTCGCCAAGAAGATCATATTGAGCTGATTGCCTCAGAAAACTACTGCTCGCAAGCGGTCATGGAAGCTCAAGGTTCAGATTTGACCAACAAATACGCTGAAGGCTACCCTGGCAAGCGCTATTATGGAGGCTGTGAAAATGTCGATGTGATCGAGCAGTTGGCGATTGACCGCGCCAAAGAATTGTTCGGTGCTGAATATGTCAACGTTCAGCCGCATTCAGGAAGCCAAGCCAACTCAGCGGTATTTTTGGCGCTGCTTGACGCAGGCGATACCGTTCTTGGCATGAGTCTTGATGCGGGCGGTCACTTAACTCACGGCGCTCATGTGAACTTTTCAGGAATCAACTATAAAGCCGTTCAGTACGGTTTGGTTGAAGAGACCGGCTTGATCGATTACGACCAAGTCGAAGCTTTGGCGCGTGAGCACAAGCCTAAAATGATTATCGCAGGGTTTTCAGCGTATTCGCAAGTGGTCGATTGGCAGCGTTTTCGTGACATCGCTGACGAAATCGGCGCTTATTTCTTAGTCGATATGGCGCATGTGGCAGGACTTGCCGCAACGGACATTTATCCAAGCCCAGTGCCTTTTGCTGATGTGGTGACCAGTACCACCCACAAAACGCTTCGTGGTCCACGATCAGGAATCATCATGTCGCGTGATGACAAGCTTGCTAAAAAGATCAACTCTGCCGTATTCCCAGGCAATCAAGGCGGTCCATTGATGCATGTGATTGCGGCTAAAGCCATCTGCTTTAAAGAAGCCTTAGAGCCTGAATTTAAAACCTATCAACAGCAAGTGGTGAAAAATGCCCAAGCGATGGCAACCGTCATTCAAGATCGCGGCTATGAGATCATCTCAGGCGGCACGGAAAACCATTTAATGCTGATCAGCCTTGTCAAACAAGAAATGACTGGCAAAGAAGCGGACAAATGGCTGGGTGATGCGTTCATCACGGTCAACAAAAACGCCGTTCCGAACGATCCAAAATCACCGTTTGTGACTTCAGGAATCCGCATCGGAACGTCAGCGGTCACCACTCGCGGTTTTGATGAAGCGGACGTCAAAGCCTTGGCAGGTTGGATTTGTGATGTGCTTGACAGCCGCGGTGATGAAAAAGTCATTTCTGACACCCGCGAAAAAGTCAAAGCCATCTGCGCGAAAAAGCCGGTTTATGCGAAAAACCAAAAATAAGCTTAAGCGTTAAATAAAAACAGGGTCAAAGACAGCTGTTTTTAAACTGTAAAAGCAAAAAAACCGCCCAATCCGTTGAGCGGTTTTTTTATTTTTCTACAATTTTAAAAAAGCTAAAACGGCAATTTAGTAAAAATCTGCAATACCGTTGCGTTCACAATATCCACGAAAAACGCCCCAACCATGGGAACGATCAAAAACGCTTTTGGTGATGGCAAATAGCGATCAGTCACCGCTTGCATATTGGCAATGGCGGTTGGCGTTGCGCCCAAACCAAAGCCGCAATGACCTGCTGCCAGTACCGCTGAGTCGTAATCTTTGCCCATAATGCGAAAGGTGACAAAGTAAGCATAAGCAATCATGACTGCCGTTTGCACGAGCAAGATAACAAGTACAGGGCCTGCCAAATCCGTCAATTGCCAAAGCTTGAGTGACAACAGCGCCATGGCTAAAAACAGACTCAATGCAGCGTTACCAAACACATCAATGGCGCGGTCAAACATATCAAAGTTAAACACCATCGTTAGCACGTTGCGGATTACCACGCCGCCGCCAAGCGCCCAAACGAAAGTGGGAAGCTCAAACCAAGTGTCTTTAGCCACAATCGTCATCACATCGGCAAATGCTAAAGCTGCGGCAAATAATGCCAACGTTTCAATGGCAGAGGAGGCGGTGATAAAGCGCATGCTGTCCGGTTTTTCAAAAATCTCTTTGGAATCAAGACCTTCATCTTCGCTATGCTTGGTGCTATAAAGTGACTGATCGCTTGCCACGCGCTCAATATCGGTAGGATTTGGGTTGGCAAGGCTTGGCTTTACGCCCAAATTTTGAATGAGTCTGCGTGCCACAGGACCCCCGATCACACCACCTGCGACCAAACCATAGGTTGCAGCAGCAATCCCAAGGGTGGTTGCGCCCACAACGCCGTATTGCTGCTCAAGCGTTTGTCCCCAAGCGCCTGCTGTTCCGTGACCACCGGTGAGCGCAATCGAACCGGTCACAAGCCCCATCAACGGATCAAGACCAAGAACGCTTGCCATCCCAACGCCAACGGCATCTTGCAGAACAATAAATACTGAAACCACCACCGTAAAAATCAATAGCGGCATACCACCGGCTTTTAAGCGACCAAAATCAGCGCTCAAGCCAATGGACGCAAAAAACATCAACATACAAGCCGTTTGCAAATCTTGCTGAAAATTAAAACTGTAGCCCCAAATCAAATTGAGCGCGTAAACAATCATCGCGGCAACCAAACCGCCTGCGACAGGCTCTGGAATATTAAAATCTTCTAAAAACTTAATCTTTTTGACTAAAAATCGTCCCAGTAACAGCACTAAGGTTGCTAAAATCAGCGTATAGTAGCCATTTAAAGTAACTTCCATAAGTCATCCTTTTTAAAAACAAAATTGAACGTTTTGGCATTCATTCGCCCTGCCAAACGTCAAAACAGCAATTTCATCGTTACAAGAAGCGTCCTAGTGCTCCTTTTGAGTACACCGCAAGTCATGCAAAATAATTGCGATAGGGCAAAAAATTTCTTATCAATTCAGTTACATTGCGGCGTAAAATGAGTAACCATTGCGCAATTATACGCATCCTTTATCTTAAAATTGTAAGATTTTGGGTATAGTGCCGGTAACTTTGATAATTAAGTCATTGTTTTTTAGGTATTTTTAATTGTAATTTTAGTAGCTTGTAAATAATACAAATTTATAAAATCAGGAATTATAAATTAAAAAACGCCGAAAGCAATGTCGGCGTTTTCTAAAAGTTTATTAGAACTAAAAATCTATTTTAAGCTTTGGCTTTACGATCGGACTTCCCCATGACCATAAACCACCCATTTTTGTGAGGTCAATCCCTTAAGTCCGACAGGACCGCGAGCGTGGATTTTGTCGGTTGAAATACCAATTTCTGCACCCAAACCGTACTCAAAGCCATCGGCAAAGCGGCTTGAGGCGTTGATCATGACGCTTGAGGAGTCCACTTCACGGATGAAGCGCTGCGATTTGCTGTAATTGTCGGTGATGATGACATCGGTATGATGGCTGCCGTGGGTATTGATGTGATCGATTGCCGCATCCAAGCCCTCAACGACTTTCACCGCTAAAATTGGCGCTAAATATTCAGTATCCCAATCGGCATCGGTTGCCGGACTTAGGTGACCTTGAAGCTTGTTATGGTCTTTTAAAATGGCATTTGCTTGCTCATCAACACGAAGCTGCATGTCATTATCGGCGGCAATGATGGCTTCGGCGATTTTCGGCAGTAGCTCATCAGCAATGGTGTGATCAACCAGCAGCGTTTCCATGGTGTTGCAAGTGCCGTAGCGGTGCGTTTTGGCATTGACGCTCACCTTGATAGCAATGTCAGCATTGGCATCGCGGTCAATAAAGGTATGACAGTTGCCGTCTAAATGCTTGATGACCGGAACGCGAGCGTCGCGGCTGATGCGCTCAATCAAGCCTTTGCCGCCGCGCGGAACGATAACGTCCACAAAGTCGGTCATGGTGATCAGCTCACCAACGGCGGCGCGATCGGTGGTGTTAATGACCTGAACGCTACTTTTTGGCAATCCTGATTGCTCTAATCCTTGATGAATACAGCGGGCAATGGCAAGGTTTGATTCAAATGCTTCTGAGCCGCCGCGAAGGATGATGGCATTTCCAGATTTGAGCGCAAGGGACGCCGCCTCAAGGGTCACGTTAGGGCGCGACTCATAAATCATGCCGACCACGCCAAGCGGAACGCGCATTTTACCCAGTAAAATGCCGGAAGGTCGATAAGTCATATCGCTGATTTCGCCAATGGGGTCAGGCAAGGTTGCCACATCCTTTAACCCTTGAAGCATGCCATCAAAGCGCGCGTCATTGAGTGCTAAGCGATCAAGAAGTGCCGGCTCAAGGTTGTTTTTTTCGCCTTGATCAACGTCCTTTTTATTTGCTGCCAAAATATCGGCTTTTGCTGATATCAAAGCATCATGAATGGCAAGTAAAGCCTTATTTTTATCGAGGGTGCTTGCCGCGGCAAGCGTTCGAGATGCCGCGCGAGCTTTGCGACCGACTTCGGTCATGTAAGTTTTGATATCATCCGATTGAGCCTGAGAAGTCATCCTTTATCCTTAATTGATCTTAAATTAAAATTGCGATGATCATTAACATAAAGCAGATTGCAATTAGAGTAAAGGCAAAGACTAACATTGAAGCTAAGATTTTAATTTAGCTCGCGTTAATAAGAAGTATCTTAAAGTTACTCAGAGCAAACATAACTGCGCTGTAACTCCTAAAGTCGGCGCTAAGTAATATCAGTATAGTGGGAGGCTCAACTTTAAGCCCTAGCAATAGATTGTTATTTATAACTTTTTTATCAACTCTTGGAGATTCCCATGGCAATGCTTACCTCAACCTCTCAAAAAGCAGTCTCATATAAAGCGCTGATCGGCGTTGGCTTGACGACTGCAATGCTCACGCTTGGCGCTTGTAGCAAAAAAGAAGAGCCACCTGTTGAAACTGAAACAACCGTGACCACCACCACGCCTGCGGTCACCGAATCGGATACCGCAACGGCAACCGCGCCTGATATGGCAGGCGACGATATGGGCGCGAATGATGAAGTTGGAATGGCAAGCGCTGATGGTACGGCAACTACAACCGAGCCGATGACCGATGGCATGAACAATAACGGCATGGCGTCAGGCGATACTGCCACTGCAACAGACGATGTGGGCGTTGCTACTGCCGACGATAGCGCCATGATGGACGGCACAGACACCAATGAGCATATTTCAACCAACTGATGACCAGCTAGAATGGTGCTGATCGTAAGGTTAGACTTGCCGTATCATTCATCTATAAATCAGCGCAGCGTTGATTAAAATGCTAAAATACCGCTCAGACATGCCCAAGCTGTCTGGGCTTTTTTTATTTGCTTGAAATTAACCACGGGAAACTTGCTGTTCATGATTGCAACTACCGACCCAACCAATCCCTCAATCGCCCTTGAAATTGAAGATTTGCACAAAAGCTACGGCGCGCTGCCCGTATTAAAAGGCGTCTCCTTGACCGCTTATGACGGCGATGTGATCTCCATTTTAGGCTCCTCAGGATCAGGAAAATCGACCTTACTGCGCTGCATCAATTTGCTTGAAAAGCCCACCCAAGGCAAAATTATCATTGGTCAAGATGAGCTGCGCTTAAAACCTAGCAAATCAGGTGAAATGCAAGCGGCGGACATCAAGCAGCTTGAAAAACTGCGCGCAAGCGTGGGATTTGTGTTCCAAAACTTTAACCTTTGGCCGCACAAAACCATTTTGCAAAACATCATCGAAGGTCCCACCCAAGTTTTAAAGCTTAAAAAAGACCAAGCGATCAGTGAAGCTGAAATTTTGCTTAAAAAAGTTGGCTTGATCGACAAAAAAGACGCTTACCCTGCCAACTTATCGGGCGGTCAGCGTCAGCGGGTAGCCATTGCGCGCGCGCTTGCTATGAAGCCGCGCGTCTTGCTTTTTGATGAGCCGACCTCCGCGCTTGATCCTGAATTGGTCAATGAAGTGCTTGCGGTGATGCGCGAGCTTGCTGAGGAAGGTCGAACCATGCTGATCGTCACCCACGAGATGCGCTTTGCTCGCGATGTGTCAAGCAAAGTGGTGTTTTTGCATCAAGGCGTCATTGAAGAAATCGGCACTCCTGAGCAAGTTTTTGACAATCCGACCTCGCAGCGGGTCAAAGACTTTATGGCATCGCACCGAAATTAAATGGCGTTTATAGGTCAAATTTTGCCAACTTTGAAGCGCTTATAAAAATCAGTTTAGATAAAAAGTCATTTAAAATCATGTTAAAAGCTTGCAAAAGCCTTGCTAAAAGGTTTGTTTTTGATAATTGAGTCAGGTATTATCAAAAAAATTAGCGTTTAACATTTTATGAAGGACGATAATAACCGCAAATTATCATCGTCCTTTTGCATTTTGATGCGCGCCCCCATCTCGATTTAAGGAATTTAAGATGTCGACTTCTTCATTATTATGGTCATCAGCGACCATTGCCGCCGCCTTAATGCTTGGCGCGTGTAGCCCATCGACCAACCAAACCGACAGCACGGATGCCGCCTCAGAATCCACAAGCGTGAGCGGCAAAACGCTGCGAATTGCTACCGAAGGCGCTTATCCTCCATTTAACTTTACCAATTCAGATGGCAGCATTGGCGGCTTTGATATCGATGTGGCAAATGCCCTTTGTAAGCAAATGCAAGCAAAATGTGACATCAAAGCTCAAGACTGGGACGGCATTATTCCCGGGCTTTTGGCACAAAAATATGACGCGGTGATCGCAGGAATGTCCATCACCCCTGAGCGTCAAGAAAAGGTCGATTTTACCGAGCCGTATTTTGCCAATACCATGGTTTGGCTGACCGAAACCAATGGCAAATTTGACCCCAAAAACATCAAAAATTTAACCCTTGGCGGTCAGCGATCAACGACGCCGGGCGCGTATTTGCAAGACCATTATGATGGTAAAGATGGCAACACCGTTCAGCTTTATGACAATTACGATAACGCCTATTTGGATTTAAAATCAGGTCGTAGCAATGCGGTTTTGGCAGAAAAAGTATCGGCTAAAGCTTGGCTTAAAGACAACCCAAAAGGCTTTGGTATTGTCGGTGATGAAATCGATAACAACGACAATATCGCCATTGCGGTCAGAAAAGGCGATGCGCTAAAAGAAAACCTGAACACAGCGCTTAAAGAAATCCGCGCTAATGGCGAGCTTGAGCGCATTGAAAAAGCCCATTTTGACCAATAAGTTGCCCGATTTAGGCTCACGTTCATCAAAACCAGTTTTGCTCAAGGATATTAAAATGATTGCTCACCGGAAAATGTTTACCAAATCCGCGCTTTTTGCCGTCATCAGTGCAGCAAGTTTGCTGACGGCTTGTAGCAATAGCACGGAATCAGGCGCTGCTAATGGTGCAAATGATACCCCCCACATCAAAATCGCCACTGAATCAAGCTTTAAGCCGTTCAGCTACACCGATGCTAACGGCAAATTGATCGGTTATGAAATTGAGCTGGTCGATGCGTTATGCGCGCAAATGAAAGCCGAATGTGAGGTCACCTCACAAGATTGGGATGGTTTGATTCCAGGGCTGAACGCCAACAAGTTTGATGCTGCCATTGCAGGAATGTCCATCACCCCTGAGCGCAAACAGGCAGTTGATTTTAGCGATCCGTATTATCACACCGGCATCATTTTGATCGGTAAAAAAGGCGACAACATTACCGTTGATGAGCTAAAGGCTCAGCCGATTGCCGCTCAGCGTGCCACTGTTGCCGCGCAATATCTGCAGGACGAGCATGGCGAGGCGGACATTAAGCTTTATGATACCCAAGACAACGCCTATCTTGATTTAACCTCCGGTCGCGTTCGCGCCATGATGTCAGATAAAGTGGTGGGACTTGACTGGCTTAAAACGGACGCGGGCAAAGATTATGAAGTTAAAGGCGCAGAAATCAGCTCCGATGAGGACGCGATGGGAATTGCCTTTAAAAAAGGCTCGCCGCTGATTGCTAAATTTAACAAAGCCTTAGCCGAAATTAAAGCCAACGGCACTTATGAAAAAATCACCACCAGCTATTTTGGAACCAGCACCAAAGCAGAAAATGCCGCTGGCGATACTCACGATGTGGTCGTCGTCGATGACAAAACGGCTCAACCTAAAAACGTAGCGCAATAATAGCTTACGAGCGGCTTTGGCGCGGCTAACAAGGTCGCGCCAACGGGCTTTTTAAAGGATAAAAGTTATGGCAGTGATGGGAACTGGCGCTCGCAAAGCTCAGCCGTTTTTGGCAGTTGGACTGGGCGCGTTGATGCTTGCAGGTTGTAGCAACCCCGAAAATAAAGACAGCGCTGACCCCTCAGCGGCTTCTGCGGATAATGCGCCTTCAGGGGAGGTGCTCAGAATTGGCACGGAAGGGGCTTATGCGCCATTTAACTTTACCAATGCCGATGGCAGTTTGGGCGGCTTTGATGTTGAGATTGCTCACGCGCTTTGTGAAGACATGAAGGTCAAATGTGACATCGTTGCTCAAGATTGGGATGGGATTATTCCGGGGCTTAAAGCTGGGAAATATGATGCCATTGTTGCCGCGATGTCGATCACCCCTGAGCGCGCTCAGCAGGTCAGCTTTACCGAGCCCTATTTTAGCAACGCCTTAGTATTTTTAGCAAAAGATGGCGCAAGCTTTGACCCAAAAAATGAGGCGGACATCAATGCCCACTCGATTGCGGCTCAGCGCTCGACCATCTCCTCGCAGTGGTTTGAAAAAGCCTACCCAAAAGCGGACATGAAACTTTATGATACGCTCAGTAACGCCTTTTTGGATTTGGGCGCTGGCCGCGTTGATGCCATGATTTCGGACAAATTGCCCGCTTTGCAATGGCTGGGATCGCCCTCCGGCAAAGGCTTTACCATTAAAGGCGATGACATTGATATCAATGACCATTTTGCCATCGCCACGCGACCTAATGAGGCGTTAACCGATAAGCTTAATCAGTCGCTTGCCCATATCAAAGCCAATGGCACTTACGACACCATTTATCAAAAGTATTTTTCATTAAACACCGCGGCGCAAAATAAGCTAGCAGAGTCAACAGAAAAGGCGGCAGAAGATAGCAGCAAATAGTCTTGAAATTGGCGTTAAAAGCAGCGCCAATTTGGTGCTGTTTTTTTATGACGATCGCTCAAGTCTTGTTTATCAAGGCTTTTTTTTTAAAATAACGCCAAAGATTTTGGGTAAATTGCATTTTTTAGCCCAGTTTCATGAAGAGAAAATAACATACTTGAGAATGGATATGCTAAAATCAGCCCTCATTTTACTCGCGAACATCGGATCACCAAAACGTTGCCAAAAGATATGCTGGCAATTATAGTTTTGGGCGGGCAGTTTTGAGTAATCCATCAGACAAAGTGAACCACTGTGATTGATTTACAAGGATTTGGGGCGCTACTGCTCAGCGGGGCGGTCGTCACCATTAAGATTACTGTGACCAGCCTTGCCATTGGCATGATCTTGGGTCTTCTTGGCGCCACTGCCAAACTGTCATCGATTTGGATCTTTAGAAAGCTTGCCACCATTTATACCGCCACGATGCGCGGTATCCCTGAGCTGCTTTTGGTGCTGTTTATTTATTACGGCGGCTCAATGGTGCTGATGAGTATTCTTAAATCCTTTGGTTATAACGATTATATTGAGATCAGCGCTTTTTGGGGCGGGGTGATGGCGCTGTCTATCGCTTTTGGCGCTTATGCTACCGAAATTTTGCGGATGGCAATTCAAGAAATCCCGATCGGTCAAAGCGAAGCGGCGCAAGCCATTGGCATGCGACCCATGCAGATTTTTTATCGAATCACCTTGCCGCAAGTTTGGCAAATTGCACTTCCCGGTCTTGGTAACTTATTCTTAGTCTTGCTCAAAGATACGGCACTGGTTTCTGTGGTTGGGCTTAAAGACATCATGTATCAGTCCTCGCGCGCGGCGCAGTCAACCCAGCAGCCATTTACCTTTTATATGGCAGCGGCAATTATTTATTTGGGGCTGACCATTTTGATTACTGGGATGACCATGTGGCTTGAGTGGCGCGCCAATCCAGCCGCGCGCTATGCCAAAAAGCTGGCGCGAACGCCTGCACAGACCATCGGTAATTAAAGGAGCAGGTGATGGATTGGAATTGGCAAGTAATTTTTGACCATATCCCAGAGCTGCTTGGCGGGGCGGTGTTGACCGTTCAGCTGGTGGTCATTTCAGGAATTGTGGGGCTGTTTTTTGGGCTGATTTTAGCTCAGCTGCGATTGTCAAAAAGCATGGCGGTTCAAGCCTTGCCCTTTGCTTATATTTTCTTTTTTCGTGGCACGCCGCTTTTGGTTCAGATCTTTTTGATTTACTATGGTTTGGGTCAATTTGAGGCAATCCGCAACTCATTTTTGTGGGAGCCGGTATTAAGCCAAGCCTATTGGTGTGCGATCATCGCGTTTACCATGAACACCAGTGCCTATTTGGCAGAGATTATTCGTGGGGCAATTCAAGCGATTCCTACAGGCGAGCTTGAAGCGGCGGACGCCATTGGCATGTCAAAATGGCAAAAGCTGACCCGAATTACCTTACCGCGCGCCTTTGGTATTGTGATTCCAGCTTACAGCAATGAAGTCATTTTTATGCTCAAAGGCAGCGCGCTTGCCTCAACGGTTGCATTGATGGACATCACCGGCGTTGCCCGAACCATCAGCGCGCGAACCTACACCTTGATGGAGCTGTTTTTTGCCGCAGGGGTGATTTATCTGCTGCTGTCTTGGGTTATTTTATTTGGGTTTCGAACCCTTGAGCGCCGCTTAAACCGCTATTTGACTTACGTTCCACCCGATGTGCTGACCAAAACGATTCCGTAACGGTCAAACCCCCATCTTGCGCTTGCCGCCAAGCGCGCCTCTTTATCCGGCAGCAAGCCAACCGTTGGCATTGCAAGCCGCCCACTCGAATCCAGATTAGTAGCAGGTTAGTATTGAGCAAGTTAGAAAAGAAAAAAAAGCAGAAAAAAGCCGCCCCAAAGCCAAAATTGATGACCGATATTACCTTTCAGCGCGGCGCTGTTGAAGCCATCCCGCTTGGAACGTCAAAAGCTGTTGAAACGATGTTTCGCAATGCCTTGCGAACGGAGCTTGATTTGATTGCCTTAGCAGCAACCAAAGCTAACATCATGATTTCGTTAAACGGCATCATCATCTCAGCGCTGATGATTTCAGGGGCATTTATTTTTGTGTCCTCAGCCGCGTTTTTAGTTCCGGCGGGCATGTTTATGTTTACCGCTGCCGCTTCCATTTTTTTCGCCATTTTGGCGGCAGCTCCTGAAAAGGCAAATTACTTTGCCGGATTTTTTGCTTGGGGCAAAGCTTGGGTCAAAAAACAAGCCTCAAGGCAGGAATTACAGGCTTATTTGCACAAAGCCAATCAGTTTGGCGGCGGTGACAAAGTCAATTTATTGATTAACAAAGACCGGATGCAGTTGTCGCGAGAAGAATATTGGGGGCAAATGCAAGCGCTGATGCGCGACCGCGATGAGACTTATCACGCGATGAGCGATCAGTTGTATTGGCTTGGGCAAATTGCCGCTCGCAATTTTAAAATGCTCAGTATTTCCTACTCGTTGTTTCGTTGGGGAATGCTGGTTTCGGTATTGACCTCAATTTTGTTAAAAGGCTTGGTGTTTTTTTATCCTGCCGCCCTCGGTCAGCCGCCGGTTACGCCATTGACGGCTACCGGAATGGGAACGCTTACGGATGTTTATGAGCCGTCTGCCGTTCAGCAGCTTCCGGACGGTCGCGTTTTGGTGGTTGAAGACGAAGAGCATCGCGCGATGAATATTTTGACCGTTGAGCCCGATGGCAGTTTGGTTGAAAATCAGGTGGCAAGTTTGCAAATGACGCGCGGTTTTGGTCGCAAACTTAATGATTTAGAAGGGTTGAGCGCCGATGCCAAAGGCTTTATTTATGCCATCACCTCGCATTCCTCCGACTCAAATGGTCATCGTGACCCAACCCGTGAGCAGCTGCTGCGCTTTCGGGTCAATGGCAATATCCCCTCCGACATTAAGGAAGTCACAACCCTTCGCGATGATTTGAAAAATTCAAGCGAATTGCAAGCGGCTTTTGAGCAGGCGCTTAACACCAGCGTTGACTTTAAGGATTTGGACATTGAAGGTCTCGCCTTTGATAATGACAGCGGCAACTTGATGCTTGGACTGCGAACGCCATTGGCGGGAAATCGCTCCATCATCATTCCGATCATCAACACGGAAGCTATGTTCTCACAAAAAGCGCCGCCGCAATTTGGGACGCCCATCTTCTTGGATTTAGATGGCGGCGGCATCCGCTCCTTGTATTTTGATGCTGTGCTTAGCCAATTTGTAATTGCCAATGAAATCACCAACGCCGATGGCGACAAAAAAGCGCAGATTTGGACGTGGTCGGGGGATATTGATGACAAGCCGGTAAAACTTAACGCCCCTGAGCTTGCTGCTTTGCAAAACATCGAAGCGATTGACTCCATTACCGCCAATGGCACCATAAAAATGATTTTTATGGCAGATGAAGGCGATGCCAAAAAAGGCATTCATGCGCGCTATGTGATGCTGGATTATAAAAATATTTTGCCCGAAACTAAGTCTAAGCGCTAATGAGAATCATTATGTTACAGGATGTAGCAAAGGCAAAAAATCCGCTGATAAGCATTTATAATATATGACTATCTTAAGTTAAAAGAGGCAGTTATGAGCCAATCAATCACCCCAAAATCCGCCCGTATCACTTGGGGTGCTGTTGCCCTTGTTGGCGGCGCTATTGTCTTAAAATCTGCGCTAGGTCTTGCGCCAAGCCCAGCGGCGGCGGCAGCTGAAACGAGTTCAAAAACGTCTCAAGTAACGGCTCAAGCGGCAAGCGTTGACATTCGCACGTTTGAAAATATTTATGAGCCGTCAGCGGTTTTTCAGCTTCCAGACGGTCATATTTTGGTGGTGGAAGATGAAATTGAAAGCGCAATGAGCCTATTGACCATTGCTTCTGATGGTCGCTTGCTTGAAAATAAAGCTGCCAATCATAAGCTCATCAAAAGCTTTGGTCATAAGCTTGATGATTTAGAAAATTTGGCGGGGGACAACCACGGTCGGATTTTTGCAGCAACGTCGCATTCATCCAATAAAAAAGGCGACCGCGATCCTAATCGTGAGCAGTTGCTCCGCTTTACGGTCAAAAATGGTCAAGCTCAAAATATCGCTCGCGTCACCAGCCTTCGTGATGATTTGCGCGCGGATAAAACGCTTGCCGATGCCATCAAAGCCAAGTCGAAAAGTGCGCCGCATTTTTCAGATTTAAACATTGAAGGCATGGCGTATTTGCCCAAAAACAACACGCTGCTGCTTGGGCTGCGCGCGCCGATGGCAGGTAACTTATCTATTATCGTACCGATCACCAATATTGATGCCATGTTTGATCAAAAAGCCAAGCCCAATTTTGGCGCGCCTATTTTTTTAGATTTGAGCGGTGGCGGCATTCGCTCCTTGCATTTTGATGAGCATTTAAACACCTTTATCATTGCCAATGAAATTACCAATGACAAAGGCAAAGACGTCTCGCAAATTTGGACTTGGGGCGGCACGGTTAACGATGTCCCTAAAAAAGTCGCCATCCCGCAATTAAATCAGCTCAAAAATATCGAAGCCATTGATGATTTAATCATTAACGGTCAAAAAAAGCTGGTGTTTATGGCGGATGAAGGCGTTGAGAAAAAAGACATTCCAGCAAAATATATGATCGTCGATTACAGTCAATTTTCTAACTCATAACTCTGCTTTTTAACATCTAAAATAACTCAAAAGGATGGTGCCATGACCGCTGAGCTTTCGCCTGAAAAAAACAATCTTACCATTGGTAAAGTGGTTTGCGTTGGTCGCAATTATGCCGCTCATGCTCGCGAGCTTGGCAATGACGTTCCAAAATCGCCGCTATTATTTATGAAGCCGGCGTCTTGCGTGACTTATTTGAACCAAAAAGAAGTGGGATCAATCGATCTTCCTAATGCGGATAAATTTGGCGATACCCATTATGAAGCCGAGCTTTGCATTCAGTTGATGCGCGACTTAAAAAATGCCAGTTATGATGACGCAAAATCTGCCATTGGGGCGGTAACTTTAGGGCTTGATTTAACCTTGCGTGAGCTGCAAAGTGCGCTTAAAGCCAAAGGTCAGCCTTGGGAGCGCGCTAAATGCTTTGATGGCGCTTGCGTTTTGGGCGATTGGGTGGACTCAGCTGAATTTGGCGATTTTAAAAATGTCAATTATCAGTTGATGATCAATGATGAAACCGTCCAAGATGGCGACAGCAGCTTGATGTTGTTTCCGGTGATTGAGCTGATTTCCCAAATTAGCCAAGCGTTTAGTTTGCAAGCAGGCGATGTGATCATGACCGGAACGCCAAGCGGCGTGGGCAAACTTACCGTAAATGATAAGTTAATACTCAAGCTTGGCAATCATCGGTGGCAAGCCCAAGTTCAAAGCGCTTGATTAAGGTTTTGCAACAATAGACTACTGTTGTTTTATCGCAATAATGGCTAGTATGAGGGCTGTTTTGCCAATGATTTCTTATCGTTAGGGCAAGTTAATTTTCATATTGACCTCATATAAATTGCGACCTGATTATGGCAAATTCTAAAACGTCCTATCCTATGCTCGCAATTAAGCCGACCATTGATGACCAAGTTGATATCAAGTCGCCCGATCAGGCGGATATTCAGGATGCTTTTCAAGAAGCGATCACCTCATTAGAGCTTTATGATGCTTTAGATTCGCTTGAGGAGTTGGATGAATCAGCGCTGTTAGGACTGGTTGCTACCCCGCAAAATTTGATCCCCCTTGCTGAGCGCGAGCCTGTGACCTTGGCTGATATGTTAGAAGGCTTAACTTGCCTTGCTACCATGGGCGTGGTTGAGGTGACCGAAATCGTTGAGGCAATTCACCGCGAAATTTTGCTACGACCGCTTGGGCGCTTAAATAAGCGCAGCCTAAACAAATGGCAGCGCGGCATTACCGCAAGGATTTATGACCGCGTTCGCAAAACTGCCAAATTTGTCGGCAGTAACCTTGCAAACGGCTTGCACCTTTATCATACCATTGTCAATCAAAATACCACCCAGCCGTTACCGCGCCGATTAAAGCCGTTGGTTAATGTGTTAAATGGCGTGATGGGCGATCATTTGGTCAATCATGACAACCCACTTGCCACGCCGATGGTGCTTTATAACAGCCAAGGCGAGATTCCAAACGAGGCGCTGTCAGGGCGACTGATTGTGCTTTGCCACGGGCTTTGTATGAGCCACTTAAGTTGGCACCCAAGCGATCCTGAGGGTTTGGGGAAAAAAATTGAGCGCAGTATCTCTGGGACGACAGTACTTTATTTAGATTACAACTCCGGTCAGCGTATCTCGATCAATGGTCGCGATTTGTCCTATTTATTAAAAAATGTGCTCGACAATCACCCAAACATCACCCAAATTGACTTGATCGGTCATAGCATGGGCGGTTTGGTCGCCAGAAGCGCCTTATTTTATGGTAAAGCGCAAGGCTTTGATTGGGTCAATCAGGTTGGTAATTTAATGACGCTTGGCTCGCCGCATCACGGCGCAAGCCTTGAGCGCATTGGCAATTTTGTTCAAGAAATCATTGCCAAATTGCCCTTTGCAGGCTCTTTGGCGACGCTTGGCAACTTGCGCAGCGCCGGCATCATTGACTTGCGCCATGGCAGCGTTCGCGATGAGGATTGGAAGCCTTTGGATACCCGAAGCGTGTTGCCGCAAGATTTTCGCCATCCGGCAAGGCTTCCGCTTCATGTGAGAAGTTATTTAATTGCTGCCACGTTGGTTGAAGGTCATTACGACTCAAAAGCAACCAGCTTGCTTGGTGATGGCTTGGTGAATATTGCCTCAGCACTTGGCGAGGACAGTGATGCTCATACGCTGATGGTTCCTGAGCAGCACAAAGCCATTTTTTATGGGGTCAGCCACTATAATCTTTTATACAATCACCGCGTCCATCAGCAAATCATTCAATGGCTGATTGCCAACGGTCAAGATTTACTGGATCCGCCGGTAAATATTTCTTGCATTCATTCTTATCCCAATGAATTAAGCGTGGTCATTTGATTCTTCTTATTTCAATTTAGCTATTTAAATCTAGCTATTTCACTATAACTATTTAAACTGAACCCTTATAAAAAAAGTAAGACGTTTATAGCGCCTTACTTTTTTGTTTAAAATGAAAACACGCCCTAGTCAGCAAACAACTGCTGAACATCCGCTTTATCAAATTGATAAACCGCGCCACAAAATCCGCAGTCCATATCAAAGCTGCCGCCTTGCTCTTCAATGATATCAAGCGTTTCTGCTTCACCGATTTGTAAAATGGCAGCACGGCATTTATCCTTTGAGCAAGTGCAACCAAACTCAAGCGCAACTGGCTCAGGAAGCACGACCTCTTCTTCATTATAAAGTCGGTACAACAGCTCGGTTGGTGGCAAGCTGGTGAGCTCATTGTCTTTGATGGTTTTGGTCAGCATGGTCAGTCGCGGCCACAAATCGTTATCAACGGTTTCAATTTCGTCATCACGGCGCGGCAACAATTGCACCAAAATACCACCAGCTTGCAGACCATCTGATGCCAAATTAATCAGCGTTGGAATTTGCGCGGATTGCTTTTGGTAATGCGCCAAGCAATCTGCCAAATTGTCGTGACTGCGCTCAACGATACCTTGATAAGCCTCACCATGTTTTGGCTGAATGTTAATGAACAAAACGCCATCACCAACCGCGCCAAGCTCGGCAAAGGCGTCATTTGCCGAGGTCATTTGGTTCCAAGTGTTTTGCTGAGCTTCGGTGTCGTCTTTATAGCTGGCAAGCGCGCGGATGATGCCATCACGGTCACATTCTGCCATTGCCCAATTGAGCAAACTGTCGCTATTTGACGATTGCAGCTGAATGGAGAGCGTGCCATCGATTTTTAGCGTGCCAATTAACAAACTTGCTGCCGCTAGCATCTCACCAAGTAAGCGCTTGATCGCTTCAGGGTAGGGTTTTTGCGCAATGATGGTCGCGTAGCTTTTGGCTAGCCGAACCACATCGCCGCGAACGGGGGAGTTTTCAATAAAAAAGCGCTGGCGAATATCGTGGCTTAAATCGGCGTTTAAAGCGTTAGGTTGATCATTTTGAGTCATAATAGGAGTCATCACTGGATTGGAAGAGTGACAACGTTATGGGGATTTTTTTGAAATTATCAATATAAATTAAAGGGCGAAGCTTTTGCATTAAAACTAAAGTTAAGAGTTTTATCCGTTTTTTTAATTGAATCGCAATTGAAACTTTGCCCGCTCAATAACAAAAAATAGTTTGCAGGAAACTAAATTTAAGGTAGAGTAACATTAAGTTGCATTTTGATAACTTACTGTCAGAGCAAGGAAGCAAAGCAATGACGATGCCAAGCCATGATAAGACAAGTGACCGATAGGGCTTATCGGGAACGGTTTTATATTTCGCGCTCAATTTCCATTATGATAACAGGATGTGTCTTATGACTTATGCCCTCTCAAAACCACTTAGCCTTGTCGCCCTGATCGCACTTGCCTTGACAGGCTGTAATAATAGCAACCAAACTGCCACCGACACGGCGGCAACAAATGAGACCGCCACCACAACCGACAGCAACGCAAACGCTGGCGGCGATATGGGCAAAACGCTGCAAAAAATCAAAGATTCTGGAACGATTGTGGTCGGCTACCGTGACTCTTCGATTCCGTTTTCTTATATTGCCGATGACCCAAAGCAGCCGATTGGCTACGCTCATGATTTGGAAATGAAAGTGGTTGAAGCGGTCAAGCAAAAGCTGAACATGCCCAATCTTAACGTTCGCTATAACCTGATTACCTCGCAAACGCGAATCCCACTCGTACAAAATGGTACGGTCGATTTTGAGTGTGGCTCGACCACCAATAACGAAGAGCGCCAAAAACAAGTTGCCTTTTCCAACGGCTTTTTTGAAATTGGCACGCGTCTTTTGACCAAAAAAGACTCCGGAATCAAAGACTTTGCCGATTTAAAAGGCAAAACCTTGGTCACTACCGCAGGAACGACTTCTGAGCGTTATATCCGCAAATATAACGACGACAATAAAATGAACATCAATATCATCTCTGCCAAAGACCACGGCGAGGGCTTTTTGATGCTCGAGAGCGGTCGCGCGGACGCCTTTATGATGGATGATGTGCTTTTAGCAGGCGAGAAAGCCAAAGCCAAAAATCCAAATGATTGGGTCATCGTTGGAACGCCGCAATCGTTTGAAATCTACGGCTGTATGATGCGAAAAGGCGATCCTGAGTTTAAAGCGGTCGTTGATGAGGCGCTGAACGCAACCTTTAGTTCTGGTGAAATTAACGGCATTTATGACAAATGGTTCTTAAATCCGATTCCACCGAAAAACGTCAACTTAAACTTTGAAATGTCGGACAATTTAAAAGCGCTTTTAGCCGATCCGCATGATGGCACTCAGCCAAAAAATGTCGCACCAGCAGCGCCGGCGGCTCCTGCTTCTTAACCGAGCGCCATGATTAACCGTTTGTATTGATCCGATCACTTGCGCGCCTTAGGCGCGTAAGTGCCTTAAGGATAAGGTAAAAACTAAGGGAGGGGGCGATGAACTATAGCTGGAATTGGAACGTGTTATTTGAGTCCACCGGCGTTGGCAGTGAGCTGTATCTCAACTGGATGTTGACCGGTCTTGGCTGGTTGCTCTTGATCGGCAGCATTGCTTGGCTGATTGCGATGGTGGTCGGCACGATTTTGGGGATCATGCGAACGCTGCCAAACAAAACGGCGCGCGCCATTGGTACCGCTTATGTGACTTTTTTTAGAAACATTCCGCTGCTGGTTCAGCTGTTTTTTTGGTTTTATGTCGCCCCCGGTTGGTTGACGCCTGCGCTGCAAGAATGGTGGTATAAGGGCTTATCACCCAACACCTCAGCGATGATTTCAGCAAGTATTGGCTTGGGGCTATTCACCGCCGCGCGGATTGTTGAGCAGGTTCGCACCGGCATTGAATCGCTTCCTAAAGGTCAAATCAACGCCGCTTTTGCGCTCGGGCTCAACGTCAAGCAAGCTTATAAAGAAGTGCTTTTGCCGCAAGCGTTTCGAGTGATTTTGCCACCACTTAGCTCTGAGCTGACCAACTGTTTTAAAAATGCGTCGGTGGCATCCTTGGTTGGGGTGATGGAGCTGATCAGCCAAACCAAAACCATTAGCGAATATACGCAAAATAACTTTGAGATTTACACCTACGCGACGATTATTTATCTGGTATTTAACCTCTCTTTGATTGCTATTATGGGATTGATTGAGCGCAAACTTCGCGTTCCAGGGCTGATTGCAGGGGGTCAAAAATGAGTTTATCGACAGAACTTGCAACGGCGTATCCTGGGCTTTTAGGCGGGATGCTCACCACCTTAAAAGTGCTTGGTCTTGCCATCGTTGGCGGTATTGGCTTGGGGACGATTTTAGCGCTTATGCGCTTATCAGGAATCAAAGCGCTTGAAATCCCCGCCAAGCTTTACGTGAACTATTTTCGCTCAGTGCCGCTTTTATTGGTGCTTTTGTGGTTTTATTTTGCCGTTCCGATGGTTTATTTTTGGATTACTGGCAAATATTTGCTGCTTGATACCGCATTTACCTCGTGCGTGGTGGCGTTTATGGTGTTTGAGGCGGCTTATTTTTCGGAAGTGGTTCGCGCCGGAATTCAGTCGATTGGTAGCGGTCAGGTCAATGCCGCGCGCGCCCTTGGGATGAACTATAAGCAAACCATGAGCTTGATCATTTTACCGCAAGCGTTTCGCAAGATGCTGCCTCTACTGCTTCAGCAATGTATTATTTTATTTCAAGATACCACGCTGGTTTTTGCCATTGGTGTCACCGATTTTTTCCGCGCCGCTTATGTTCGCGGTGAGCTGATGGGACTGCTCACGCCCTACATTTTAGGCGCAGGGGCAGTTTATTTTGTGATCAGTCTTGCAGCATCGATTGGCGTTCAGCGGCTACAGCGGCGCTTTCGATTTTAGCCGCGATCCAATGTTCATGATGCAAAAGTGATGGTGCAACATAAGTCAGCAACGCTTGACAATATAGGGCAAAAAATTATGGAAAATACGACAACAAATAATATCAGCAGTGGCGTTAATAACCTTGATTTAAATGATAAAGATACGTTTATTAATGAATTTGGTGGTTTGGTGACCAACAACGGTCATGCCAGCGATGAGATCGTCATTAAAATGAGCGAGGTCAGCAAATGGTATGGTAATTTTCAAGTGCTGACCAACTGTACCGCTCACGTTCATAAAGGCGATGTGGTGGTGGTTTGTGGACCTTCTGGAAGCGGAAAATCGACCTTGATTAAAACCGTCAATGGTCTTGAGCCGTTTCAAAAAGGTCAGATTTTGGTCAATGGTGTGTCGGTTGGTGATCCCAAAACCAACTTGCCCAAGCTTCGTAGCCAAGTGGGCATGGTGTTTCAGCATTTTGAATTGTTTCCGCATTTGACCATTTTGGACAATTTAACCGTCGCGCAAATTAAGGTATTAGGTCGCAAAGAGGGGGATGCCAAACAAAAAGCCATGAGCTATTTGGATCGCGTGGGGCTGTCCGCGCAAGCGCCCAAATATCCGGCAGAACTCTCTGGTGGTCAGCAGCAGCGCGTAGCCATTGCTCGTGCCTTGTCGATGAATCCGGTGGCGATGCTGTTTGATGAGCCGACCTCAGCGCTTGATCCTGAAATGATCCAAGAAGTGCTTGATGTGATGATTGAGCTTGCTCGCGAGGGCATGACCATGATGTGCGTGACTCACGAAATGGGCTTTGCAAGTCAAGTTGCCAACCGAATTATCTTTATGGATGAAGGTCATATCGTTGAGAACTGTAGCAAAGATGAGTTTTTTGCTGGGGCGAAAAGTGATCGCGCGCAGGCGTTTTTATCCAAAATTTTAAATCATTAAGGTGATTTTTAATATGGTCATCAAGCTTTTTGTAAAGTAGCAAAATTGACCATGATTTTTTGAGTAGAGGTAATTTGCTGCTACAATGCTTAAGGCTGGTTTTTTAAAAGCTGTTTTAAAATTTATTTTTCGTTTGTGATTTTGAGTTGGAGTCGTCATGAGTACAGAGTTGCCATCAAATTCTATCGTTATTATCGGGGCAGGGCTTGCAGGCTGGCACGTGATTGACGCGATTCGTAGTAAAGATCAGGACGTTCCGATCACCTTAATCACAAGCGATAACGGCGATCGCTATCATAAGCCGATGCTGACAATGGCAATCAGCCAAAACAAACGCGTGGCGGATTTGGTTCGCGCGTCAGGGATGGATGCGGCAAAAGCTGCCAATATTACCTTGATGGCGAACACGTCTGTGACTGATATTGATGCCAAATCACAGCAATTGCAGCTGATTTCTACCACGCGATCTGATCCGGCAAATACCGGTTATGCGGCGCTAACTTATGGCAAATTGGTGCTTGCCATGGGCGCGCATCCGATTTTTCCAAAAAGCTTGCCCGAAGAGTTGGTTTGGCACGTCAACCACATTGAGCGCTTTGGGCAATTACAAGAGCAATTGCAAGGCGAGGCTCAGCGCGTGGCAATCGTTGGCGCGGGCATGGTCGGTACAGAAATTGCTGAAGATTTGCTAAAAGCGGGTCATCGCGTCACTTTAATGGATATTAACCAAGCACCGCTTGCGCAAATGCTGCCAGAAGCTGCAACCGCGCGAATTGCAAATGCCATTAAGTCTCAAGGGATTGAGTTTTTGGGCGGCGCTCAAGTGATGGATGTGATTAAAAATGACGACGGCACGCTTGAGATCAGTTATCAGTTGGGGGGTAAGGAAAAATCCTTTATCGCCGATCATGTGATTGCAAGCACTGGTCTTACCGTAGACAAATTGCTGCCAACGGCTGCCAATATTGACTTTGATACCCGAACTGGCATCAAAGTTGATGCGCCAACGCTGCGAACCAGTACCCGAAATATTTATGCCATTGGCGATTGTATGTCGATTAACGGCGTGCCTTGTCGTTACGTGGCGCCACTGCGCGCTCAAGCGGCGACCATTGCGGATGATATTTTAGGATTTGAGCATTCAGGCTATGAGCACAAGCCGCCAATGATCCGCTTAAAAAATAAAGCCATTTCGGTCATGGCAACTGGAATCCCAACGGCAAGCGGCAATTGGCAAATCAAAACTGAAACTGATGATGAGCTGGTGATGGAACTGCTTGATGATGACGGCAAAATCCAAGCTGGCGTGACCATCAAAGCGCCAGTTTTAGCTTAACTATTCATAAAATATTCTTAAAATCGGCTAAGGCGATTGCTGCTCAAAGTAGCGCGCCAAGCCGTTTAGCATCAAATCGTGACGGATACGAACCGGTCGGTTGATATGCTGAGCGATAATATTGGCATCACCGCCCGTAACGATGAGTTCAAAATTGGGATGGCGGTTGCTGATTTCATTAATCGCGCCAACGATGGACAACAAAATCCCGCGATGAACCGCGTCTTGCGTTGTTGTGCCCTCGCTAATGCTGTCAAACGTGCCGTTTGAAATGGTAATTTGCTTGGTTCCTGAAAATAGCGACTCACGCTGAAGATAAATATTGGGAAAAATATAACCGCCCAAATGCTCCGCATGATCAATCAAATCAATGGTCACTGCCGTTCCGCAGCCGATGACGCATTGGCGTTTGGATTTGTCCACGGCGCCGAGCATTTGTAGCCAGCGGTCGCAGCCCAACTGATTGGCATCATAACGGCTGGTCATCAGCGGATGCTTGGCATCGACATGGACAAACTCAAAGGCGATGTTAAGTCGACTTAAGGTTTTGGCAACCTGAACGTTCAGCGCTTCGCCCAAAACCGAAGAAATCCCAATAAAGCTTGGCGCAAACTGCTCAAAGCGGTCGGTCAGCCCCATTAAAAGCTCGGTTGGCGCTTGCAAATGCTGCTTGGCATCATGAGCAATGATTTGCCCAAGCTCATCGGTCAGCCAGTATTTTAAACGGGTATTACCAAGGTCAAGCCAAAGCATAGGCATCCTTTTAGGGTTTGGTGAGCACTTTTTTAGGCGAATGATTGGCTGACGTTTTCATTAAAAAATTAGCCCATCACATCAATCGTTCCGGTAAAAATCGCGCAAATCTTACCGTCATCGCGCTGCAATTGCAAACAGCCATTGCCATCAATGCCAATAACTTTTCCGCTCATGGTTTGGCTGGTTTCACTATTACCCCAAGCGCTGTCTTGGTTGATAATTACTGATTTACCTCGCAGCGCGTCAACTTGATTAAATTTTTGCAAAAAATCGTAAGTTTTTGGCGACTGACTTTGATTTTGTTCAATAACCAATTGCTCAAAGTTAGCAACGGCATGGATAAGGGCTTGGCTGATTTGCTGGTAAAGCTCATTTAAACTTGGCAAATTAATGCTGTTTTTTGAGTTTTTTTCACCGTGGTTTTGGCAATTTTTTTCCAGTAACGCCGTAATATCCGCAAGACTTAGCGCGTGATAACTCATGCCCTCGCGGTTATTGTCGTTTAGCTTGGGCGTGGCTTTAACGTTCAGCCCAACGCCAATCACGACGCCAAGCATTTTTCCTTGTTGCCAAACGGGCTCAATTAATATTCCGGCAAGCTTGTTAAAATATAAAATATTATCAGCGTTATTGATTGTTGGCGACTGTTCTTGAATGGATTGATCGGATTGATAGTAGCCCAAGTCATTTGCCCATTTGACTTGAATGGGGATTAAATTTTGCGCTAAAAGTTGTTGGTTTAAGGTTTGGATAACTGGCATGTCAACCAAGCGCCGACCGACGATTAATGACAACAAGCCGCTAACTGGCATGGTGATCGGATGATAAAGCGACAAATAAACATTACCAACAGGCGATTGCCATGATCGCGTTCGTTGACCGCGACCAGCAGATTGGCGACTTGCGGTTAACAGATGCAGCGCTTTGGCGTCAAGAGCAGCTGATTTAACATCATTAATCAGCTTAGTGTTGGTCGAGGGACAATCCTCAAAGTGGCGGTGGTGGAGCTTGGATAAGAGCGCAGCATTGGTCGGCATAAGCTTATTCATTATGTTGATTAAAATGTTTGCTATACTAAAAGGTTATTCGTCAAATTTGGCGGGTGACTCAAAGGATTGTGATGCTTGCCAAATGCTGGTGTTATGATAAAAAAAAAGAGGGATAAAGGGTAGGGTAATTAATGATTTATCTGTGGTTTGTGATAGCAGGGGCGTTTGCCGGAACGTGCGCGGGGCTATTTGGGGTCGGCGGCGGCTTGATTATTGTTCCGGTTTTGGTTTGGATTTTTACCGCGTATCATTTCTCCCCCGACGTGGTCACGCATATGGCGGTTGGCACGTCCCTTGCGACGATTATCATCACCTCAATCAGCTCAATGATGGCGCACAATAAGCGCGGCGGCGTGCGTTGGGACATTTGGCGGGTGATGGGCGCAGGGCTGGTCATTGGCAGTTTGGTTGGCGCAGCCGTTGCCGAAAAAATCGACGGTCAAGCGCTGCAAGCCATCATTGGGATTGGCGCGATTTTGATGGCGATTAAAATGCTGTTTTTTTCTAACAAAGAGCAGCTTGGCAAGCCGTTACCCTCCTCAGGCGTTCAGTTTGGCGCAGGAACGGGGATCGGTTTGGCGTCGTCCATCTTTGGGATTGGCGGCGGCAGTTTGACTGTACCCTTTTTAAATTGGGCGGGACTGTCGATGAAGCAATCGGTTGGCACAGCAGCAGCTTGCGGTCTGCCGATTGCGGTGGCGGGGGCAATTGGCTTTGCTTGGTTTGGTCAACACGTCCAAAACTTGCCTAAAGAGGCGATCGGCTTTGTTCACGTTCCGGCATTTTTGTGCATTTCCGTGGTCAGCTTTGTGATGGCAAAAGTTGGTGCCAAGCTTGCCCACCAGTTGCCTGCGGCGACGCTTAAGCGCGCCTTTGGGGTGCTGCTCATGTTTGTTGGCGCTCAGTTGACGTTAAGTGGTCTTGGGGTGTTTTAAACAAGCTGCAAGTGAAAACAGTGGTCATTTTCAGGTAAAATAGCTGCTTTCGTATTCAAAAGCTTTTACCCTCATGCGCTTAAAATCTTTAAAACTGGCAGGATTTAAGTCCTTTGCCAACCCAACGACACTCAGCTTTCGCCATGGCATCACCGCGATTGTGGGTCCCAACGGCTGCGGCAAGTCCAACGTGATTGACGCCATCCGCTGGGTGCTTGGGGAAACCTCTGCCAAGCAGCTTCGTGGCGGTGCGATGAGCGATGTGATTTTTGCAGGAACGCAAGATAAAGCCGCCAAAAGCGTAGCAAGCGTTGAGCTGGTGTTTGAGCACACGCAAGATGAAGCCCACGGCATCCGACATGAGCTAAACTTATACCATGAGCTTGCCATTAAGCGCCAAATCAATCTTGATGGTCGCTCGGATTATTTTATCAATGGCACGCGCGCTCGCCGCCGCGATGTGATTGACGTATTTTTGGGGACGGGGCTTGGCGCTCGCAGTTACGCGGTCATTGAGCAGGGCATGATTGGGCGCATTGTGGATTCAAACCCACTACAATTGCGTGAGTTTATCGAAGAGGCGGCAGGGGTATCGCGCTATCAGGCGCGGCGTGAGGAAACTCAAAAGCAGCTCACCACCGCCCAAGAAAATTTAGCTCGGTTAAGCGATTTGCAAACGGAGCTTAGCCGTCAGCAAAAAGCCCTTACCAAACAAGCTGCCAGCGCTGAGCGTTATCAAGATTTGATCGTGCAAATTGAGGCGGTCAAAGAAAAACTTGCCATTCAAGAATGGTATCACGCCAAACACCACCAACACGAAAATAAGCTTGCTTTGGATGCCATTTCAAAAGAAGTGATTGCGCTGCAATCAGAAATCGAAACGCTTAAAGCCAAACAAAATACGCTTGATGACAAAATCAGTCAAGTCACTTGGCTCAAAGATGACGCGCAAGATAAGCATCACGACATCAAGCTGCACCATCAACAAGCCAATCAAACCTTGCAATCGCTAAAAGATACTGAGCAGCAATCGCGCCATCAATTGTCCCGCGCCGATGATCAGCATCAACAAGCCCGCCGCGATATTGAGCAGCTAGAGCGATCTTATCAAGAACAGTCTGCCCATCTGACTCAGCTAAAGCCAAAGTTTGATCAGCTGACCATCAAACGCCGTGAGCAAAACGCGCAATTACTGCCCTTACAAGAAAAGCTGGATACGGCGCAATCAGCGCTAAATCAAATGCTTGCAACCAACCAAAAGCTCAAGCAAGACCAAGCCTTAAATGAGCAGTCATTGTCGCAGCTAAAAAACGCCCAACAAAAATGGCAACAGCAAAACGACGCTTTACAAACGCTTTGGGATAAAAACGCGGTAACAACGAACTCAAAATCATCATTAAGCGAGCAGCTGCAAACGCTCAGTCAGCAGCTTGATCGCAATCATGAGCAAAAACTTGCTTTAAGTGAACAAAAAGCCTTCTTAACTGATGAGTACCGCGTGCTTAGTCAAATGATTAAAACAGAGGAAACCAAGCTCAAAACCCTTGAAACCAAAAGCGCCAAGCTCACAGGTGAGTATGACACGCTGCATCGATTGCTTCATCAAAAAGTCGCGAAAATAGAAACCGGATTAACCTCATCGTCAACGCAAACGGTTTTATCAAGCCAAAACGCTACCGCTTTGTCATCTTTTCGCGAGCAAATTAAGTTAACCGATTTAGGAAAATCGCAAAGCGAAGTGCTTGATTATTGGTTGACCTTGTTTTTGGACAGTCAAATTTTACCCAAGATTCACGCGCTAACCACGAACGAAAAAAGCGACGCTTTAGCGCAAAGCTTGCAGCCATATCTAGCTGATTTGCTGCATTACCAAGCTAATCATGACCCAAAATCAATCCGCCATAGTCTTTGGTTGTTGGCGGATAATGAGGATAATCTTGCTAAAAATATCCCTGAGCCACTCATTGACCTAAACGCCTTGATTGCCGCCCCAAAACTTCAGCTTTGGCAAAACGGCTATTTGTGCTTAAAGCCAATGTCAGAAATTGATGCCGCGCAATGGTCAGAAATGTTAAGCACGTTGCCAAAATCGGCGCTGATGCTTACCCAAGATGGCTGGCTTATTGGCAGCTTTGGTACGGTTCAGTTAAACCGCTTTACCCGCGACAAACTTGACGCGGAAAATCAGCACTTTTTAACCCAAAGATTGTCGCAAGAAACTAGACTTAATGCGCTTGATGACGAATTAAACCTGATTGATAGCCAAATTGAAGATATTCAAGCAAAAATAAAATCCTATCAGCGCGAGGAAGGTCGCCTTACGATTAGTATCGATGAAATTAGCGGTCAGTTAAGCCAATTGCAACTTACTGACCAAAATTTGCGTCAGCAGCAAACTCAATCTCAGCTTGAATTAAATCAGCAAAAATCAAACCTTGAGCGCTTGCAGCAAGATAAAGCAAGGCTTGAGGTTGAGGCAAATGAGATTGAGCGCTTAGCCAAAAGTCTGTTAGCAAAGCAAGAAACGATTAACGCGCAACTTGCCGAAAGTGACATTGAGATTAATTACGTCCGCGCTGACATTGACGCTCAACAATCACAAATCAAGCAAATCACCACCGCGCAAAAAGCCAACGATGAAGAGTATCAAGCGCTGCAACTTACCATCCAAAAAAGTGAAATTGAGCTTCGTCATCACCATGACACGCTGCAAAATCGCCAACGGGACTTAACAACATCGGCGCAATATCAAGCGCAACTGCGGCAAAAGCTTACCAACCTTGCGCAAAAATTGCCCAATTTGGAGCGTGAAGTTAATGAGTTAGCGTTAAGTCTTGATGAAGAGTTGCAAGCGTTAACGGAATATCAATCGGAGCTTTCTGACCTTAAAAACGGGCACAGCCAATTTAAGACCGAGCTTGATCAATTACAGCTGCAATATCAAGTCAAGCAGGAAGCGCAAAGCCTTGCCGCAAGTCAGCTTGCCGTCAGCGAGGAGCGGCTTTTAGATGCCAGCCGGCGTATTGATATGCTTAATTTGAAAGTCAGTATTGCAAGCTTAACCAGCGACTTTATTGCCCATCAGCGCCGCCCAAAACCTGAACAAATCGCTGCGCTTAACACCGAGCTTAAGGCGTTAAATGATATGCTGTTAAAAATTGGCGCGGTAAATTTAGCCGCTGCCGCCGAGCTTAGCGACATTAACGCGCGCCTTGAGCCGTTAACGACGCAAATTGAGGACATCGAAAGCAGCATTGCAATGCTCAATCAAGCCATTAAAACCATTGATGACACCACCAAAACGCTGTTTTTACAAACGCTTGATGCGGTGAACTCAGAGCTTGCCAATTTATTTGCTAAAGTTTTTGGTGGCGGTCAGGCAAGCTTGAGCTTAAATCTTGATGAGCTACCCGCCGATACGTCAAAACGCGAAGCTTGGCGGGCGGGGCTGACCTTAATGGCTCAGCCAAAAGGCAAACGCAACAGCCGTTTAGCAGTGTTATCAGGCGGCGAGAAAACTTTAACCGCGCTGAGCCTTATTTTTGCGATTTTTAAGCAGCATCCGGCGCCATTTTGTGTTCTTGATGAGGTTGACGCGCCGCTTGATGATGCCAACGTTGCCCGATTTACCAACCTTATTGAAGAGCTTGCAGGCGACGTTCAGTTTATTTTTATCAGTCATAATAAGCTTGCGATGCAAATTGCTGATGAGCTCAAAGGCATCACCATGCCGCAGCCTGGAATCTCAACGCAAGTGAGCGTAACCTTAAGCGATGCTGAGCACTATCTTGAGGGCTAAAAAAGCGTTAGAAAGCTGATTAACTTTGATAAATGGCGCGCAAAATCGTTGCTGACAATGGATGACGATACCAAGAAGCCATGCTAGACTATCACCTTCTTGCCCCTTACTTGTTTCAGGAAATTTGCCCATGACCGCCATTCAGTTTATCTTCATTGCTATTGCTGTTTGTATCGTGATTGCAGGGATTTATTTGGTGGTTCGCGGGGCGCGCCGCCAAACGTCAGCGACGATGGAGGCGGTCAGTTATGATAAAAATGGCATTCCGATCATCCCGCGTCATGAGCGCAGTATCGTCGATGATCCTGATTTAGATGATGCGGTCGCTGGCGAAACGACCATCGCTCCTGATCGTCAATATCTGCACGCCATTGTTGAAGATGACGACACGCCAACTGAGGCTCAAGCAAATCAAGGCCAATCTTCAAGCAATCAAGCGAAAAAATCAGCCCAATCTCAAGATGAGGACTATTTGCGCTGGCAAGACGCCAAGGCGCGCGCGGATGAGGCTGAATTTGAGCAATTGTCTAAAGCCTATCAAGACGGGTCAACCGATGATTCCGATGCGTTTTCAAGTTTAATGAGCGCCACCGACAGCTTAATGCCAGTGATTGATACTGCGAGTGAGTCAGCATTTACCGCAAACAGCCCAATTTTAGATCAGCACTTAATGCAATCGACCGAGCACGATCAAAACGCACCTTTGTTAAATGCTGAAGACAATATCAACATCACCATTTTGCCCAATCCTGATCCTACGCGGTTATCGACCATCATTCGCGGTCGTGATCTGTTGGCGCTCGTGGACAAATACGGTCTGCGCTTTGGGGCGATGAATATGTTTCACCGCTACCAAAACAAAGACGGCACAGGAATGCTTTGGTTTAGCATGATGGGAATGACTGAAAATGGCATTGCGCCCTTTGATCCGCATAATGTCGCGACCAACACTTATACTGGACTGGTACTGTTTTTATCTTTGCCGCATCCGGAAGCCTTAATGGGATTTGACAGCATGATGAGCGTGGCGGCAATGATGGCGCGGGATTTGGATGCTGAAGTGTTAGATGAAAATAATCAGCCGATTTCAGCAGAAGACAAGCAGCACTTGCGTAACTTTGTCCGCGATTATAATGAGCGCTATTAAATAAAAAGTGCATTAGTGATAAAAAACGGGGCATTGAGCGCCGTTTTTTTGGCTAAAAATTTGAGCCGTTCACCATCATTTTACCCAAGCCTTGAACTATCCTAAAGCGCAAAAAGCTTGCTATGATAACGCTAACTTTATCGATTGATTGACTTGCTATGACTGACCCAATGTTGCCAAAAACCGCCGCGCCCCTTGATGACAATGCCGTGATTGCCACCATGCGATCACTGATAAAAACGCTTAAAGTTCATAATCACGCTTATTACGTCCTTGATAATCCAACCCTTGAGGACAGTGAGTATGATCAGCTGCGCCGAAGCTTGCTTGAGCTTGAAGAGGCGTATCCGGATTTAGTTCAGCCAGACAGCCCGACCAATCAAGTGGGGGACGCGCCGCTGTCTGCCTTTACTCAAGTCACCCATGACATTCCGATGCTGTCTCTTGGCAACGTCTTTGATTATGACGAGCTTGGCGATTTTATGCGACGGGTGAATGACCGCTTAAGCGACAGCCAAAAAAATCCCGAGTTTGAAATGGAGCTCAAACTTGACGGCTTAGCGGTATCACTCAAATATGAGTTTGGCAATCTGGTTCAAGCGGTCACTCGCGGCGACGGTCAAGTGGGCGAGGACATCACCCAAAATGCTAAAACCATCCGCAATTTACCGCGTTGGCTAAGCGCTGCAAAAGAAATTGCGCTGTTAGAGGTTCGCGGTGAGGTGCTGATGCCAAAAGCCGGATTTGAGCGCCTCAACCGCTTGGCAGAAGAAAACGGCGACAAAACCTTTGCCAATCCGCGAAACGCTGCCGCCGGAAGTCTTCGTCAACTTGACCCCGCTATTGCCGCCGCAAGACCGCTTGCCTTTTATGCTTATTCGGTCAATCAAGGCTTGCCAAGCGATATTGCCACGCAGTCGGCGGCGCTCGCTTGGCTTGGGGATATTGGCTTTAGCGTAAGCAATGTTCGTATCGTTGCCAATCCGCGCGCTGCCCAAGAGTATTATGAATCCATCATTGAAAACCGCGCCAATTTGCCCTTTGAAATTGACGGTACGGTGATAAAAGTTAATAGTCTTGCCTTGCAATCACAGCTTGGCTTTTTATCGCGCGAGCCGCGCTGGGCAACGGCGTACAAATTCCCCGCCGAAACGGTCATCACAAGGCTCAACCAAATCGACTGGCAAGTCGGTCGCACCGGAGCATTAACTCCTGTCGGCAAGCTTGAACCGGTCAAAGTCGGCGGCGTCACCGTCAGTAACGTCACCTTGCATAATTTTGGCGAGATTCAGCGCTTGGACGTTCGCGCAGGCGACATGGTCAGCGTCCACCGCGCAGGCGACGTTATTCCCAAAGTCACCCGAGTTTGGCTTGATGATCGACTAGCTGATAGCAAACCGGTCACCTTGCCAACCTCATGTCCTGTTTGCAGCTCGCCAGTTATTTTGCCAGAAGGTGAAGCCTTAGCTCGCTGCTCCGGCGGCTTGTTTTGCCCCGCTCAGCAAACCGAAGCGCTCATTCATTTTGTCTCACGCCGCGCCATGGACATCGACGGTCTTGGCAACCGCTGGCTGATTCGCTTTTTTGAAGAAGGGCTGATAAAAAATGCCGCGGACATTTATAAGCTTAAAGACCACCAAAGCGCGCTGATTGACTTTGAAAAATTGGGCGAAAAGTCCGTTCAAAATATGCTTGCCGCCATTGAAGCCAGTAAAAAAACCACCTTAGCGCGATTTATCTTTGCTCTCGGGATTCGCGGCGTTGGCGAGACCACTGCGCAAAACTTAGCGCTGCACTTTGGAACGCTTGATAAGCTTATGAGCGCGGACGTTGAGGCATTACTTGCTACTCCTGACGTTGGCGCGATTACCGCCGAGCTGATTTTTGACTTTTTTCGCGCCCCGCACAACATCGAGGTCATCGATGCGCTCATTAACGCTGGCGTTCATTGGGACGCGGTTCAGGCGCAGGCGGCGGACAACTTACCGCTTGCCAATCAGTCGTGGGTCATTACAGGAACGCTACACACTATGGCGCGCGATGAAGCCAAAGCCAAATTACAAGCGCTTGGCGCAAAAGTCACTGGCAGCATCTCTGCCAAAACCACGGCGCTGCTTGCCGGCGAAAAAGCTGGCTCAAAGCTTGCCAAAGCGGAAAAACTTGGGGTCAAAGTGGTGAGTGAGGAGGAGTTTTTGGGGATGGTTGAAAGATTTTGAATCTAACCATTTAAAGAAATTTGATCAGAATAAGGGCGCCTTTTGCTAACTTTTAAATGATAGGTCTATTGTATTGGAATATAGGCGCATCTTATGATTTTATTTTAGCTCCATAGATTATAAAATGTATTAGCCATGAAATAATTAAGTAAGAAATAAAAAAAAGCAAAAAAAATCCAATACCTATGCTAATTCTTATCAAAGTATCATCTTCAAAATTTGATTGCGCCTGCGAAATTTTTTTGATAAATTTATCTTGGTCTTCTAAACTAGTAAATTCTATACGTCCATAATTTGACGCAAATGAAAAAAATGGCTTTTTGCATTCAATATTAGTTAATAAATATATAGAGCATGAATGGTTCTCCAATTCTTCAACAGGGATAAGTCGGGTTACATCTATATCTTTGTCTCTATTAATATCTTTAAAATAAATTTTAATTGGAAAATTGAAATTACGTAATACTAATAAGTTTTTCGATTTATAATTATTGGCTACTAATGAAAAATTATTATAAGTTAAATAAAGTGGATCATTAGATATTAAATTAATTCTTTCCAACGGCATCCGCTCATGATAGCAATAGTCATTGGTTAAATCACAATCTACAAGCTGACCGCTACTAAAAACAGAATCTTGCTGTGATAGCCATAAACTAAATAATAAAATGGGGGCAGCTAAAACTAATGATAGTCTAACATATTGCTGTTTATTCAAGATAGCTGCACAAGTAATTAAATCATTATTGAGAAAAGACACAACGATTCTATATTACGATGAACTTTTATAAATAACAATACCTCTGAATAAAAGCTAATCATGGCTAATATATGCTCAATAACGTGTTAATGTAAAAATAGTTTAAAGAGTGATTAAATTCCATTTAAATTATTTTTACACTCCAAAGAGCTTTTAAATCCCTAATTCTGCCCTATGCGGATTGCCACTATTTTCACCCTTCACCCCATCCGGCTTAATCTCAACTGACAAGACTAAGCCTTTGCCAAAGTCGCCTTGGATCACGTAATCGAACTTTGAGGGCTGAACCTCAGGCGTGGTATGGATAATCAGCGCGGTTTTTTTCGCGTCAATCAACTCGTGCGATACGTAACTGGTGCTAAGTTGGTCAAGGACTTTGTTTAGTGGCTCATTGACTGCCATGCCAACGGTGAGATTATATTGGGCGGTTCGTTTATCGACTTTAAAATATTCGGCGTAATCGCGAACGTTTTGGCTATCGATGGCAAACGGATATTGATAATGAACGGGGTCAGCGGGCGGCTCACTGCTGGCTATTGCTGACCAATCAATAGCTTTATTCGAACCAGTAGCGGAAGGCGTTTTGGCAACTTCGGTAATGTCGGCGGCATTACTGTGAATTGTGGTATTGCTGCTTTTGGTGTTGCTAATGGCTTCGCTGTTCGCTTCCACCTCGTCAGTCTGATGGCTTGAATTATCGCAAGCGCTTAAGGTGATCAAAAACGCCGTTATTATCGAAACGCGAAATAAACGCTGAACCATTACTGAGCCGCCTTGTTTACTGGTTATTTTTGCCAAAACTTTGAACCAAAACCAAAATTGAATTAAAAAATAACCCCTAGTTTGCCACTTTTTGTCCAAAAAAAACAGCCATCAATGATTGACGGCTGTTCTTAGCACGTTTAACTTAGGGCGTTAAAATGCTTAGATTTTGCAAGTCACTTGGTATTCTTGACCCGTTGCCCATTTCATTGCCAAGATGGCTTCATTGCCTTTCATGTGCCAAGCATAAACGACTTCAGGGTTTGAGTCGTTAACGTAGCTTGCGGTGTCGCCATTCATGCCGCCGTTGAGTAATAAAGGCTGATTTGCCCAGTTTACTTTTGGCAGGGTGACGCTTAGCATGGCTTGCTGTTTGTTGATCGACTGTTTTGCCATGACTTTACCGCCGTCGGTACAGGTATAAGGCGCAGGTGCCATACGGTCATAAGCTACGTCGGTTGCGCTTTCGGCTGGTGTCGTAGTGCTTGGCGTCGTTGGAGCGGTTGTCGCGCAGGCGCTAAGTAGGGCAAGGGCAGGAATTGCAGCGGCAAGCTTTAACGTATTGGTCATCATCATCTCCAAAATTATCAAAAAAGTTACGATTAATAAAAATTTTTAAGAACAATATTGAATAAAAAACGCTTAAGTTGACATTGCCATAATCTTAAGCGTCATATTGTTAATTAAACTTAGAATATGATAACGAAAAAATTTACCCATAAATGTTAGCAATTGTCACTCGCCTGTTAGCCAAGTTACCTGATTGACGACAAAATGTAAGTTTTAATTTTGCTTTTAAAAGCTTTGCAAAAGGCTATTTTCACAAAGCTTTTATCCTAAAAATCATATTTTATTTGGCGCGTCTTGGCGGCATTCCGGTGTGCTGAGTTTGAAAATTGCCTTTTTTCGGTTGCTTTTTAGTCGTTTTATTTGGGTTAGCTTTTTGGCTATTCTTTTGAGTGCTACTTTGAGGGTTACTTTGACCATTTTTACCGTGGGCTTGGCGTTTGACGGAGTCGTTACCGACACGGCTGTTCTTTTTGCGCGCCGATTGGTAGCTTGCAGCTTCACCATCGCGACCTTCAAGCTGCGGGTTAAATGGCGGGATTAAGCAGCTGCGATGCTTGCCAATCAAGTCGCCGCGACCCATATCTTGTAGGGCTTTTCGCAGCATTGCCCAGTTTTTAGGATCGTGATAGCGCAAAAAAGCTTTATGAAGGCGGCGCTGTTTGCCCGATTTGACGATGGTGACATCGCCGCCGTCACGGTTGACTTTGTGCAGTGGGTCTTTGTGCGAGTGATACATGGCGGTGGCGGTTGCCATGGGACTTGGGTAAAACGCTTGGACTTGGTCGGCGCGGTAGCCGTGACGCTTGAGCCAAATCGCCAAGTTCATCATGTCCTCGTCGGTCGTTCCGGGGTGGGCGGCGATAAAGTAGGGGATAAGGTACTGCTCTTTGCCGGCTTCTTGGCTGAAGCGCTCAAACATGGCTTTAAAGGCGTCGTAAGTTCCCATGCCAGGTTTCATCATTTTGGATAAAACGTTGTCCTCGGAGTGCTCAGGGGCGATTTTTAGGTAGCCGCCGACGTGGTGGGTGACCAGCTCTTTGACGTATTCAGGATCTTTGACCGCCAAATCATAGCGCAGTCCTGAGGCAATGAGAATTTTTTTCACGCCTTTAATGTCGCGGGCGCGGCGATAAAGCTGAGTCAATGAGCTGTGGTCGGTCAGCAAATTGTCGCAAACGCCCGGGTAAACGCAAGACGGCTTTCGGCAATTTTTTTCAATAGTTTCATCTTTACAGTTTAGCCGATACATATTTGCCGTAGGTCCCCCAAGGTCGGAAATAATTCCGGTAAAATTGGGAGCAGTATCGCGGATGGCTTCCACTTCGCGCAAAATGGAGTCGTGTGAGCGGTTTTGAATGATTCGACCTTCGTGCTCGGTGATGGAGCAAAACGTACAACCGCCAAAACAGCCGCGCATGATATTGACCGAAAATTTAATCATATCAAACGCAGGAATTCGAGCGTCACCGTAAACGGGATGCGGCAGGCGCGCATAAGGCAAGTCAAAAACGTAATCCATTTCCTCGGTCGATAGCGGAATTGGCGGTGGATTGAGCCAAACGTCAATTTCGCTTGCCCCTGAACCGTGACGCTGAACCAAGGCGCGAGCATTACCGGGATTAGTTTCTAAATGCAAAATGCGGTTGGCGTGAGCATAAAGTACGGGGTCAGCTTTGACGGCTTCAAAGTCCGGCAAGCGGATGACCGTTTTGTCACGGCTTGGCAATTTTAAAGTATGTTTTAGCGCTGTTTTTGGCTTATTTTTAAACTGAACGATTTGAATATCGTCGTTGACGGCATCGGCATTTAAGACTTTATTGGTCACTTTTTCGGCAACAAAGCCCGGATACTGCCCCGACATGGAGCTTGTTTTATCTTGCTCGATTTGACAGCTGTCAACGTCTTCGGTCATCACGTACGGGTTGATGATGGGGTCAACGCGACCGATAGTATCAACGTCGTTACTTGCGACCTCAACCATATCATTTTGCCAGTGGCGGCGGTTTTGCGTGGACAAATACGCCGTTCCACGGATTTTGCTCATTTGCTCAAAGCTATAGCCTTTGGACAAGCCGTGAACCACATCGACAATCGCGCGCTCAGCATTGCCATAAAGCAAAATATCGGCGCGTGAATCCAGCAAAATACTGCGGCGAACCTTATCCGACCAATAGTCATAATGAGCAATCCGGCGCAGGCTGCCCTCAATCCCGCCCAAAATCACCGGAACGTCCGAATACGCTTCGCGGCAGCGCTGACTGTAGACAATCGCCGCGCGGTCGGGACGAAATCCTGCAATATTTCCCGGCGAGTACGCATCATCGCTACGGATTTTGCGATCGGCGGTATAGCGGTTAATCATGCTGTCCATGTTTCCTGCCGTTACCCCAAAGGCATAAACCGGTTTGCCAAGCGCCATAAACGCATCTTTGCTGCTCCAATCCGGCTGAGCAATAATCCCAACGCGAAAACCTTGTGCCTCAAGAAGCCTGCCGATAATCGCCATACCAAAGCTTGGATGATCCACATAAGCATCGCCTGAAATGATAATCACATCGCAAGCATCCCAGCCAAGCTCGTCCATCTCAGCGCGGCTCATTGGCAAATAGGGCGCCGGCTCATAGCAGCTTGCCCAATGCTTGTCGTAATCATAAAGCGGCTTGGTGCCGTGTTTAAAGGCGGATTGGGCGATGGTATCAGCAGACATGGGGCAACCTTTGAGCAAATTGGCGTGATAAAAAGGCGCTCATCTTATCATGAATCGCTTTCAAGTTGATAATAAAATTCACTGCAAAAGTCACTTAAGTGATTGATAGCAAAATAAATAATGCGTTAATTTGACTCAATCAAGCGCAATCTTTGTGCCGCTTTTGGTAAAGTTCATCACAAACTGGCTTTTAAAATTGCGAACGTTATTTTCATAAGTGAACATATTACGGGTAAATTCATGATAATCGCTCATGTTTTTGGCGCTGACCAACAGCATAAAATCCACATCGCCCGATACCTCATAGCAGCTCATCACCCGCGGCTGAGCATTCATTAAGCGCTCGAAGCGGTGCTGCATTGGTGTGTTTGAGCGCTCCATTTCAATCATCACAATTGCCGTTAAGCCAAATCCAACCTTATTAGGGTCAACAATCGCCACTTGCCGCGTTATCACGCCGTTATCGGTTAGCGCTTGGATTCGCCGCTGCGCCGTGGCAACCGACACATGAACGCGCTCGGCAATGGTTTTTAGCGGCAAGGTGGCATCATCTTGAAGCAAATTTAAAATCGCTTTATCAGTGTCATCAAGCATCATTTTTCCTTAAATAAGTTGTCTTTTTAAACTGAGCTTCCCCTTATAAATTGTAAGGTGTTAAGCTTATTTTTATAATTATTATCATATCATTCTAAATTTTGAGAAAAAAATAAATATTTGATAAAAAATAAGATAAATTAATTCAAATTAACGTTAATTTAGAAAAATAATTGCAAAAAAAATCGGTAAACTGACGCCATTATTCAAAAAACCAATGTCATTATTCTTAAAGTTTTCGATTTTTAGGACGTCAACATGTCAACCTTAACCCCAATGAATGCGATCCCAAAAAAGCGCTTGTTTGCAGCTTTTGACCAAAGCGACAGCGCCCAGCAAACGCTCATTCGCGGCGTGGCGCTTGCTGTGCTATCTAACGTCTTATTTGGCGCGCTTTATGCCTATAGCAGCTTTCTTAAGCCGTTGTCTGGAACGCAAGTGTTCATTTGGCGGATGCTGATGATGTGGGCGGCATTGGTTGGGTTTTTGCTGCTGACAGGTAAACTGAAATACCATTTAAATAAGCTTGCTAACTTGGGCGGCATCAAACAATGGGCGCTTTTGCTGTTGCCTACGCCGATTTTTTTGAGTCAACTTTGGCTATTTATGTGGGCGCCGGTCAACGGTCAAGGCGTTCAAACGGCAATGGGCTACTTTTTATTTCCACTGATGATGGTGGTGTTTGGCTGCGTGCTTTTTGGTGAAAAGTTAAGCCGATTGCAATGGTTTGCGGTTGGCTTTGCTGCGCTTGGGGTGGCAAGTGAGATTTTTCGGACGCAAAGCGTATCTTGGGCAACGCTTTGGGTTTGCGGCACCTATCCGATGTATTACATCATGCGCCGCGTGCAAAAGATTGAAGCGGTCACCGGACTTTTGGTTGATTTGACCGTTTTTGCGCCGCTTGCGCTGCTATATTTATGGTTTGTTGCGCCAAGCAATTTGGCACTGGTTGCGGGATCAAGCTTTTTTATCGTGATGCTGATTGGTCTTGGGATGCTCAGCGTTCTTGCCATGAGTACTAATTTGGAAGCCAGCCGAATTTTACCGGTCAACGTGTTTGGTATGATGAGCTATATTGAGCCGGCGCTGCTATTTTTGCTTGCAGTCACAATTTTAGGAAATCCGTTTGAAATGGAAATGCTGCTCAGCTACGGCTTGATTTGGATCGGGATTATGTTTTTGATTGCTCATGGGATAAAGCAATTGCGCCGAGCGCCATCAAATCGTATTGAAAAAATAGCGGCTTAATCTCTAATTGTTAGTAAAATAAAAAAACGGATGGCAAACGTCATCCGTTTTTTTATGCGGCAATTTTAATCATCTAAAAATATTACATCTAAAAATATTAATTTAAATGCTGTTTAAAGCCGCGCTGCTTGTCACGCTCCCAATCGCGCTCTTTTAGTGTTTTGCGTTTGTCGTGAAGTTTTTTACCGATGGTCAGCGCGATTTGGCATTTCACCCGCGAATTTTTCCAGTAGCAAGACAATGGCACGCAAGCATAGCCTTTTTGGTTAACCGCGCCCATGAGCTTGTCAATTTCGCGGCGGTGCATCAGCAGCTTTCGTGAGCGAATATTGTCAGGATTGACGTGGGTTGAGCTAGAGAGCAGCGGCTGAATGTGCGAGCCAAATAAAAAGGCTTCGTTATTGCGAAAAATAATATAAGCTTCGGTGATGCTCATTTTGCCCGCGCGAATGGCTTTAACTTCCCAGCCTTGCAGCTCAAGTCCCGCCTCAAAAGTTTCTTCAATATAATACTCATGCCGTGCTTTTTTGTTAGCACAAATTTGATTGTCTGGTTTTTTTGCTTTTTTTGCCATAATCTTTTTTCACTATAATCGTACGTAATCCTTGAAGCAAAACGAAAAATATTTGCTAAAACCTGCCCCAAGTCGAGGCTCAATTGTAGCAAATCTTAGGCGGCGAGGGTATTGCCGCGGTAATGACAAATGTAGCAGATTGGTGTTAAGTTGCCGCAAAATTTGCTAGCATAAGCACTAAGATTGACGCCGTTTTCGAAGTGCCATTTTTAGCGCTTAAAAAAGGTACGGTCAATCAAAACCGCCGCTTTTTTTTGCTAATCAACCGTTAGATAATGCTTATGACCTCATCACTGCCGCTGCGCGCTCCGACCAAAATCTTGTACCCTGGAACCTTTGATCCCATTACCAATGGTCATGTGGATTTGGTAAAACGCGCGATTAAGCTGTTTGACGAGGTGGTTATCGCCGTGGCGTCCGGTCACCATAAAAAGCCATTGTTTGACTTTGATGAGCGCGTGGCGTTGGTCAAAACTGTTTTTGCTGAATTTCCGCAAGTTTCCGTGGTGGGTTTCGAAGGTTTGCTCGTTGATTTTATGCGTGAAAATGGCGCAACGGCGGTACTTCGGGGCTTGCGAGCGATGTCTGATTTTGAATATGAATTCCAGCTTGCTAACATGAACCGCGAGCTTGATGAGCACTTTGAAGCGGTATTTTTAACGCCGGCGCAAAATTATTCGTTTATTTCCTCCACCATGATTCGCGAGATTGCCAAACTTGGCGGCGATGTCAACAAATTTGTGCCGCCTTGCGTGGCAGAAGCCTTTACCAAAAAGCTTGGTTAAATTTTAAATAAAACGCGTAAAAAGTCCTAAAAATCAAGGTTAAAAGGAGCAGTTATGGCGCTATTGATTACCGATGAGTGCATCAACTGTGATGTTTGCGAGCCGGCGTGCCCAAACGATGCCATTTCGGAGGGCGATGATATTTATGTCATCAATCCGGACTTATGCACCGAATGCGTCGGGCATTTTGACGAGCCGCAATGCGTTGAGATTTGTCCGGTCGATTGCATCCCAAAAGACCCCAACTACGTGGAATCTGAGGGCGATTTATTGGCAAAATATAAACGCATTACGGGACAATAGTATAGCCAACAATATAGTTCCTATAAAAGTAACATAGCGATCGATGCTGGGATGAATTTTTTGCCGCCTCTGTGAGCTTGTGAGCAGCAAGCAAAAAAAATTTATACCAGTTGAGCGTTTTAAAAATGGTAGTCATTTTAGATGCGCCATATCAGCAAAAAGCCGCTAACAGATAATAATAAGGATATCCCCATTTTTTCTACCAAACTTGCAAACAACGCAAAAAGCTATCCAACCAGTGATTTTGACTCGCGTCACCTTTGGCATCCTTACGCCAGCATTCCGCCTGCCTATCCAAACGTGGTTATTGAAAAAGCTGAAGGCGTTTATTTAATTACCCAAAACGGTAAGCGGCTGATTGATGGCATGTCGTCATGGTGGGCGGCAGTTCATGGTTATAATCATCCCAAGCTAAACCAAGCGGTGACTGACCAGCTTGAAAACATGGCGCATGTGATGTTTGGCGGCTTGACCCATCAACCGGCGATTGATTTAGGCAAAAAGCTGCTTGACATGGTGCCAAGCAATCTTGAGGCGATTTTTTACGCCGATAGCGGCAGCATTGCGGTAGAAGTTGCGCTAAAAATGGCGCTACAATATCAAATCGCGGTAGATCAGCCAAAAAGAAACCAATTTGCCTCGACCCGCTCCGGCTATTTTGGCGACACTTGGCACGCCATGAGTATTTGCGACCCTGTTTGCGGAATGCACAGCCTTTATGGCAATCAGTTACCGTTGCAGCATTTTGTTGCCGCGCCCACGGCAGGATTTGAGCGCTCAATGACGGACAGCGAGCGTGATGAGTTAAGCGCATTTTTTGAGCGCCATCATCAAAACCTTGCCGGATTTATCATCGAGCCGATTATCCAAGGCGCAGGCGGAATGCGCTTTTATAGCCCTGAGTATTTGCAGCAGTTGCGGGCGCTTTGTGATGAATATAAGGTGCTGCTTATTTTAGATGAAATCGCCACCGGATTTGGTCGTAGCGGTCGGCTGTTTGCTTGTGAGCACGCGCAGGTTTTGCCGGATATTATGACCATTGGCAAGGCGCTGACGGGTGGTTATTTAAGCTTTGCGGCAACCCTTTGTTCGCGCCAAATCGCCGATACCATTCACCAAAGCGCCAACTCTGCCTTGATGCATGGCCCCACTTTTATGGGAAATCCGCTGGCTTGCGCGGTGGCAATCGCCTCACTTGAGTTAATTCAAAGCTACGATATTGAAAATCGCGTGGCAAGATTGCAATCCCAACTGCGCGAGCAGTTATCGGCCGCCGCAAATTGGCAGCACGTTGTTGACGTCCGCGTTCTTGGCGCGGTTGCCGTGATTGAGCTTGACCACAGCGTTGATATGGCGCGGTTTCAATCGTTGCTGGTTCGTCACGGCATTTGGGTGCGACCGTTTGGCAAACTGGTTTATATCATGCCGCCTTATGTGATTACCGATGACGAACTTAAAGCGCTTTGCCAAGGCTTGCTTGGCGTACTTGATGAATATTTGAATTTAAGCCATAACTAAAGGCAACTGATGGTTATTTTTATTTCAGGAATTGATACCGATATTGGCAAAACGATTGCAACCGGAATGCTAGCGCGGTCGTTAATAGCGCAAAATATCAGCGTCATGACTCAAAAATTGGTTCAAACTGGCGTCGCCGCTATAAACGGTCAAAAAGCCACTAGCGACGATATTTTAACTCACCGTGAACTCATGCAAATCCCGCTCAATGAGTTTGACATTGATGGCACGACTTGCCCGTATTGCTTTAGCAAACCCGCGTCCCCGCATTTAGCATCTGCGATGGATAATGCCATATTAAATGTCGATAATATTACTCAAGCGACTAAAACTTTGCAAAATCATTTTGACGTGGTACTCCTTGAAGGCGCAGGCGGGTTGCTCGTTCCGATAACGGAAGATTGCTTAACCCTTGATTATATCGCCGAGCAAGGCTATCCGGTTATTTTAGTGACCTCAGGGCGACTTGGCAGCATTAACCATACTTTGCTGAGCATTGAAGCCGTTCAATCTCGCGGATTCAAACTGCAAAGCCTCATTTATAACACCATTCACGACGATGACGCCGATATCAGCCAAAGTACGCAAGAATTTTTGCAACGTTATTTAAAAAATCATGCGCCCGATTGCCATTGGCTAATCTTAAATCAAATTGATGATCATCAAGCCGAGCTTAATTTACCAGCAAACTTTCTATCATAGCCTATTTTTAATCTAAGTATAATTTGCTATACTAGCGCGCTTGGTAGACCAGACGATCGCCGCTGATGACTGATTTTTCAGACCATCGGGGGAGGAAAGTCCGGGCTACAAAGGGCAGCGTGCCAGCTAACGGCTGGGCGGGGCAACCCGACGACCAGTGCAGCAGAGAGCAGACCGCCTTTTTTTAAAGGTAAGGGTGAAAGGGTGCGGTAAGAGCGCACCGCGTGGCTAGCAATAGCTTACGGCAGGGTAAACTCCACGCGTAGCAAGACCAAATAGGCATTGATGGCGCGGCCCGCGTCCAATGCGGGTAGGTTGCTTGAGCGCACAAGCGATTGTGCGCCTAGATGAATGATCGTCCTCGACAGAACCCGGCTTATCGGTTTACCAAGACTTTTTTGCAGTAAAGTTATCAAAAATCAGTACGGATTGAAAAAATTGCTAAATTGGGGGTTGACGAAAGCGTCTTTTTTTAGCATAATACCGAGCCTTAAAAGGCGATGTAGCTCAGCTGGTTAGAGCGCACGACTCATAATCGTGAGGTCGAGAGTTCAAGTCTCTCCATCGCCACCAAATTTAAAAATGCCAATCTTTTATAGGTTGGTTTTTTTTTGTCTAAAAAAAGCGTTGAGTTAAGATTGCAGTTTTAAAACTTTACCCGTGAGATTTGGAGCTTTAAGAAAAGCTTGGTTAGAGTTTGATGATAAATCAAACGCTTGCTGTCAAATTCGCCTTACTTTATCCGCTAAAACTGCTAGAATACCGCGTAAAGCTTCGTTTTTTGACCCTTTTTATTTTCCTTATTTAGTAGGCGCTTTGTGACTGCATTAGCTAATATTCGTAATTTTTCTATTATTGCGCACATTGATCATGGCAAATCGACCCTTGCCGATCGCTTTATTCAAATGTGCGGCGCGCTTCAAGACCGTGAAATGCAGGCGCAAGTCCTTGATTCAATGGACATTGAGCGTGAGCGCGGCATCACCATTAAGGCGCAATCGGTCACGCTTTATTTTGACCATCCAAATGGTGAGCGCTATCAGCTCAACTTCATTGATACCCCCGGTCACGTGGATTTTTCTTACGAAGTCTCGCGATCGCTCGCCGCTTGTGAAGGCGCGCTTTTGGTCGTTGATGCCGCGCAAGGCGTTGAAGCGCAATCGGTTGCTAACTGCTACACGGCGGTTGACCAAGGTCTTGAGGTGATGGCGGTTCTAAACAAAATTGACTTGCCGCAAGTTGAGCCTGAGCGCGTCATTCAAGAGATTGAAGATATTATCGGTATTGATGCCGTTGATGCGCCGCGCGTGTCCGCAAAGTCCGGTCTTGGCGTTGAAGAATTGCTTGAGCGATTGGTTGAGGTGATCCCTGCCCCAACGGGCGACCGTGATGCGCCTTTGCAAGCGCTGATTATCGACTCGTGGTTTGATAACTACTTGGGTGTGGTGTCGCTCGTTCGCGTTCGTGAAGGTTCGGTCAAAACTGGCGATAAAATTTATATCAAATCGACCAAAGAGGCGCATTTGGTCAGCTCTATCGGGGTCTTTACACCAAAGCCTTTAGATACTGGAAAGCTTGAGGCAGGCGAAGTTGGTTTTATTATCGCCGGAATTAAAGACATCGCGGGCGCGCCGGTGGGTGATACCATTACCCTTGCCAAAACGCCGGACGTTGAGCGCATCCCTGGTTTTAAACAGGTCACGCCGCAGGTTTACGCGGGACTTTTCCCTGTCGATTCAAGTGACTTTGAAAAATTCCGTGAAGCGCTGCAAAAACTGCAAATTAATGACGCCGCGCTATTTTTTGAGCCGGATACGTCGGACGCGCTAGGCTTTGGATTTCGCTGCGGCTTTTTAGGAATGCTGCACATGGAGATCATCCAAGAGCGGCTTGAGCGCGAGTACGATTTGGATTTGATCACCACCGCGCCCTCGGTCATTTATGAAATCGAGAAAAAAAATGGCGATGTGATTTATGTGGATAACCCCTCAAAGCTGCCAGAACCCAACAACATTGAATCATTTCGCGAGCCAATTGCGCGCTGTCATATCTTAGTTCCGCAAGATTATTTGGGTAACGTCATGACCCTTTGTATTGAGCGCCGCGGCGTTCAGGTGGACATGCGCTTTATGGGCAAACAAGTTCAGCTGGTGTTTGATATTCCGATGGGCGAGGTGGTCATGGACTTTTTTGACCGCTTAAAGTCGGTATCACGCGGCTTTGCTTCTCTTGATTATAATTTTGAGCGTTATCAACAAGATAAATTGGTGAAAGTTGACGTATTGATTAACGGCGATAAAGTCGATGCTTTGGCGATGATTTGCCATCAAGATCAAGCGCGATTCCGAGGCAATCAGTTGGTGACCAAAATGAAAGAGCTGATCCCGCGGCAGATGTTTGATGTGGCTATTCAAGCGGCGATTGGTAGTCAAATCATCGGTCGCAGCACGGTCAAAGCCATGCGTAAAGACGTTTTGGCAAAATGTTACGGCGGCGACGTGTCGCGCAAGAAAAAGCTGTTGTCCAAGCAAAAAGAGGGCAAAAAGCGCATGAAGCAAGTGGGTAATGTGGAGATTCCACAAGAGGCCTTCTTAGCGGTGCTGCAAGTGGACAATGGATAACCTACGCCTTAAAGGTCGCTGTTTATGGATTTTGACTTTAATATTATTTTAGTGCCGCTAACGCTTGTTTTAGGGGCAATTTGGCTGCTGGATAAACTTCGCCTAAAACAGCGCGCCACTTATGGTCGTGGTAAAGAAAGCTTGCCGGTGCGCTGGGCTTATGACTTTTTTCCTGTGCTTGCTGTGGTGCTGATCGTTCGCTCGTTTTTGATTGAGCCGTTTAATATTCCGTCATCCTCCATGGTGCCAACCCTTTATACCGGTGATTTTATTGCGGTCAATAAGTTTGCTTATGGCGTCCGCTTGCCGCTGAGCTACAATAAAGTGCTGGATACCGGAAGCCCTGAGCATGGCGATGTGATGGTATTTCGCTATCCTGAAAATCCCAATATTTATTATATTAAGCGTGTGATTGGCTTACCAGGTGATACCGTCAGCTACAATCAAGGTCAGCTTGCGATTAATAATGTTCCGGTAAAAACGACGCCGGTGAACTTTGATGCCGATGCTGAGTTGACTTCTCAATTGTACCCAGTTGGGCAAGTTGCGCCGGGGCAAATGCTAAGCGAAACCCAAGCGCAAATGCTTGGTCGTGAAGAAGAAGATCACGCCCAGTATTTTCAAGAAACGCAAGGCAAGCATCAGCATTTAGCGCGTTATTTACCGGGGATGAACAGCTCGCAATATGCGCCATTTTTACAAGCGCAGTCGCCAAACGTAGTTGAGTCTGGCGGCACACAGTGGCAAATTAAAGTCCCTGAAGGTCAGTATTTTGTGATGGGTGACAACCGCGATCGCAGCGCTGATGGCAGATTTTGGGGCTTTGTTCCCGATGACAATTTAGCCGGAAAAGCGGTTTATATTTGGATGCATAAGCCACCAGGGCTACATTTGCCAAGCTTTAGCCGAAATGGGAAGATTGATTAGCATTGATATTAATAATAAATGTTGATCTTTTAAAATAATTAGGCTTTAAACAGAGGAATCATGAGACGGCTATCTTTGAGCGCTCAGCGCGGTGCCAGCGTGACTGGCATCATGTTTTTTGTGATTGCCTTTGCAGTCGCTATTAAGCTATTTATTGCCATTGTTCCGGCGCAAATTGGTGATTATCAGTTGAATAAAGTGTTAAGCGCTCAGTTAGCAGAAGCCAATAACAGCAATCAAACGGCAAAGCAATTTACCGAGCGCGTTGACAAGCAGTTGGCGATTAATGCCAATCATGACGCTAAAGCTGAAGAGTTGTTTGTTTTTACCAGTAAAACTCCAGGTCAGCTAGCGATTAAAAAGCAGTATAGTAAAACCAATAATTTTTTTGGCAATATTGATATCGTCAGCCGTTTTGAAGGTGACATTACGCCAAAAGGTTCGACCGATTAGTTTTAAAAGCCAACGCCAAATTTAGCCAAAGGACAATTAAGCTTACGCATGAAATCGATTTTACCTCAGCCATCCTCCAAAGATTCTCAAGATGAAACGGACTTGCCGTCAGTGAGCACCGAGTTTTTACAAAAGCTTAGCGTGCTAAATCGAGGGCTTGGTTATGAGTTTGCAAATCCTGCATTGCCGAAGCTTGCCTTAACGCACCGCTCTTTTGACAGCAAAAAAAACTACGAGCGCCTTGAGTTTTTGGGCGATGCGCTGCTTGGGATGATTGTTGGCGAAGCGCTTTATCATCGGTTCCCGCTACAAAATGAAGGTCGCTTGACTCGAATGCGTGCCACGCTCGTTCGTCAAGAAACCCTCGTTACCATCGCGCAACACCTTGATTTGTCCAATCATTTAATATTAGGAATTGGCGAGCGCAAAGGCGGTGGTCGTAATCGCGCCTCCATCTTAGCCGATGCGGTTGAGTCCTTAATCGGCGCGATTTATTTGGATTCTCAAAATTTGGAAACGACAAGGCGCTGCGTTCTCATGTGGTACGGCGATTTAATCGACAATGTCAATGACCAAAAAGTGCTTAAAGATGCCAAAAGCCGATTGCAAGAATGGCTACAATCCAAACAGATTGAGTTGCCCAATTATGAATTAATGGAGACGCAAGGCAACGCGCCCAACCAAATCTTTGTGGTTCGCTGCCAAGTCAATATTAGCAACTGCCCTGATATTGTTGAATCCGGCGAGAGCCGCCGAATTGCGGAACAAAAAGCGGCAGAGCTTATGATAAATCAGCTTCATAAATTGCCAAACAACCTTAAAAAACGCTCTTAACTGGTGCGCTTAATTGATGCGACTAACTTACTCTCTTAATTACGGCTTATTGCTTTAATACCAAATTGATGAATAACTAGGATTTTCCATGAGCCAACCGTCTGATAGTTTTGATAAAGATAAGACAGATGCCCCTAGCATTGAGCTAGAAAACAGCGGTACTGATTTAGAAATCACAGCTGACATTGACAACGATAACGCCATTGAGGCATTTTTTTCAGCCAATCCTCAAGGTAATTCGCAAAAAAACGATTTTAAAGCTGGATTTGTCGCCATTGTGGGTCGTCCAAACGTTGGTAAATCGACGCTCATGAACCACATGCTTGGACAAAAGCTGTCCATCACGTCGCGTAAACCACAAACCACGCGCCACCGAATCCACGGAATTTTATCGACTGACGAGATGCAGGCAGTGTTTGTGGACACCCCCGGAATCCATCAAAACGAAGTTCGCGCCATCAATGAGCGGATGAATAAAGCGGCGTTTTCTGCCTTGGTTGATGTTGATTTGGTGCTCTTTGTTGTGGACTCTGACCAATGGCGTGAGGATGATTTGTTGACTTTGCAAAAGCTTGGCGAGACCGATCTAACCGTCGTTTTGGTCATCAATAAAGCTGACACGATTAAAGACAAAGGCGCGATTTTGCCTTTAATGGAAACGTTTAACGACAGCTTTGATTTTGCTGATATCGTTCCTGTTTCGGCGCTTAAAAATCAAAACCTTGACCGTTTAGAAGAGGTTATTGCCTCGCATCTGCCAGTCGCTGAACCGATTTTTGATACCGAGCAAATCACTGACCGCTCTGAGCGTTTTTTGGCAAGCGAAATCATCCGCGAAAAAATCATGCGCAGCGCCGGTGATGAAGTGCCTTACGATTTAACCGTTCAAATTGACGAATTTAAAGATGAGCCTGCGCACCTTGACCCAAAAACTGGTCGACCACGCAAGGCAATGACCTTTATTGATGCGACCATTTTTGTGGAGCGCAGCGGTCAAAAAGCCATTGTCATCGGTGAAAAAGGTCAACGAATCAAGCAAGTGGGTATTGATGCTCGCCGTGATATGGAGCAACTGTTTGACAAAAAAGTCATGCTGACGCTTTGGGTTAAAGTCAAACGCGGCTGGTCGGACGATGAGCGCGCGTTAAATAGTTTAGGATATTGACGTTTTACTTATTAAAAATAAGGGCAATCCATGCGCAATGAGGCACTAACCGGCTATTTACTGCATCAGCGCCCTTATCAAGAAAAGCGCGCGCTGTATTATTTATTTTCCCAAGAGCATGGCATTATTAGCGGCATTGGTAAAAAAGGTGCGCCGCTATTTGAGCTGCTTCAGCTGTTTGCAACCGGCAAGCGTGAGCTGAAAACCTTTAGCCAAATCACCATTGCAACTACCGAGCTACATTCAGAAATTACTCAAACCAGCCGCTATCAAAAAATTGGCGGTCAAAATCAATATGCTGCGTTGTATTTAAACGAGATTTTATGGCGTCTTTTGCCCCAAGAAGATGCTGCCCCTGATCTTTGGCAATATTACGAAAATAGCCTTAGCAGACTTAAAAATCCCCTAACTGATATCGAACTGCGACTTTGTTTGCGCCGATTTGAGCAGCAATTATTTATTCAGCTTGGCTTTGTGATTGCTTTTACTCAAGACAGTTTAGGAAATAGCATTATGGCGGATAGTATTTATCGTTTTGCGCCTGATGCAGGGTTTTTAGCCGTTAAACTACAGCCAAACGAGCAAGCAAGCGCAATCGCCAATGCTTTTACAGGCTCTGAAATTCAAGCCATGGCAGATATTGGTATTAGTGAAGTGACTTTAACTGTTTTTTCTCGGCTGTACCGGCAATTAATCGATCATTTACTTGACCATAAGCCACTTCAAAGTCGAAAACTTTGGCAACAGCAGCTGCGCTATCAACAATAATTTGCTTTAATAATAAAAGCTATTATGATAGAAATGGCGTTTATCCACCTAAAAATTCAACTCCCCATTAGAAAACCTATCGCAATCAACAATTAAAGCTAATCGCGATTTGACAAAAGGACAAGTCATGACTATTTCAAACCATTTTGATATCAAACAACCTTTACTTGGTGTCAATATCGACCACGTTGCCACCTTGCGTCAAGCTCGCGGCGTGGATTATCCAAGTCCGCTTCGAGCCATGCAAATTTGCGAAAAAGCGGGCGCTGATGGCATTACCATTCATTTGCGCGAAGACCGCCGCCATATTCAAGATAGCGATGTTTACGAGATTGCTAAACATATTACCACGCGCCTGAATTTAGAAATGGCAGCTACAGAAGAAATGCTTGGCATCGCTTGTCAAGTGAAGCCATATTGGGTTTGCTTAGTTCCTGAAAAGCGCGAGGAGCTGACGACCGAGGGCGGATTAAATGTCGCAGGTCAAGTTAATATGCTCAAAGATTACATCAAAAAACTGCAAGACCACGGCATTAAAGTCTCACTTTTTATTGACCCAGACCACGAGCAAATCGACGCGGCGGTTGCTTGCAGCGCCGATGCGATTGAATTGCATACCGGAGCTTATGCCGAAAAAGGCTTAGCGCAAGATGTTGACGGCGAACAAACCGAACTTAACCGCATTAAAGATGCCGTTCAATATGCGCAAAAAGCAAATAGTGAGCTGTTGATTAATGCAGGTCACGGTCTTACCCAAAAAAACGTTGGGGCGATTGCGGCTATTGATGGTATTTATGAGTTAAACATTGGTCACGCGCTCATTAGCGACGCTATTTTTGAGGGATTATCGCAAGCTGTGGTACTTATGAAAGCAGCGATGCATAGTGGTAAGTAATGAAATTAAAAACAATCATCAGCTATTAAAACAGTAATCAGCTATTAAGAAGGGCAGTCGTTTGGATATAAGCTATTTGGTTTAAATTTAATAATCCCAGACATATTAAAGGACACTTGATAGCTATTATTTTTAAAAGCTGAACTGGGACAATACTTAATATGACCCATAAATCCGCGTGATTTTCCAGAATCGGCAGAAAATCTTGTATAATCGCGATCGCTTGCTCTCAGGTGAACGGTCGCGTATCTTAAGCCCAGTTGACTTTCACTTAATAGGACATCAACGCCTGCATTATATTGATTGTTATTATTCTTATCTAAAAATAGCAATAACGATTGACTGCCATCTTTGTGACAAACGCCGCTATTATTCGTCAAACAAACAAAGACATTTTGATGTCGAATCAAACTTTCAGATTTAGCCAACTTAAGCATGTTTGTCGCCTCAAAGCGGAAACGCTTTGCTTCCATTGCGGCAAGCTGACCAATAATGGATGGCGCAGCAATACTTATCACCACTGCTAAAATTGTTAAGGTAATCGTTAATTCAACTAGACCAAAACCACTAATATGCTTAATGCTTTGTTGATAACCTATTGAATTAACTTCCTTTATTTTTAATTTTGAATTATGAAGTGATTTGTTTTTCACAGAGAGTTACCTTTAAGCAATTTTATTGACGTTAAATTACAATTTAAAAAGCAAAATGGATCAAAACTACAGTATAATATGTAACATAATATGACTAAATTTAAATAAAATAATGTTCGGTTTAATAATTTAAACAAATTACGACTAAATTGTCAAAATTTGTTTAAATTGGTGAACTTAAAGTTTTACTGCTAGAGAATTAAAACAAGTTGTATTAAACTAATTTAAGACAATAAGTAGCTTTTGATTTACTAATGCTTCTAATGTTTTACTAAACAGAAGCAAACTGCAATTTAGGTTTATCCTCAGTAATCAAAACTAGTTATTGTGTTTTAGTTACAACACTATCGTGTAATAATGTGTAGCTGGCTTACAAAAAAAGTTGTAAATTGAATTTAGAATCGCTAAGCTACTCCGTAATTGGTTTTGTTGTACAATTTAAATTTAAAAAGATGTCTCGATTTTTAGATCATCTAGGAAACGGTTTTGCTTTACGCAAAACTTAAATCATCCTTTGGAGGAAGTCCATGAAATTAAATAAAATTGCTTTAGCTTTGGTTGCCGCTACAGCTGCACCTTTAGCAGCTCAAGCTGGCGTTACTGTTAGCCCATTATTGTTAGGATACCACTACAGCGAAGGCGCTGATAATGAGCAGCGTGAACTATTCAAGAGTGGTGAAGGCAAAGATATTAGTGGCGAAAACAATGGTGTCTATAAAGAAAATGGTCTTTATACTGGTGCTGCCCTAGGTATTGAAATTACCCCATCAACTCAGTTCCAAGTTGAATATGGCGTTTCAAATACTGATGGCGTCAATGATGACACCGGTTCTAAATTCGACGTTGATCAGCGTATGATCACTGGTAACTTCTTGATCGGAACTGAGCAATTCACTGGTTACACCGACAGCGCGTTTAAACCATATGTCTTGGTTGGTGCCGGTCAGTCAAAAATCAAAGTTAAAAACCAAGAAGCTATTGCAGCTAATGGTGATAGATCAAATACTAATGCATTTGGTAAAAACGAGCCGATTCCAGCAGGATCTGAAGTTTCAGAATCAACTGATACTATTGGTAACTTAGGTCTTGGTGCGATGTACCGCATCAATGATGCTCTAAGCCTACGTGGTGAAGCTCGTGCGATTCACAACTTTGATCAAAACTGGTGGGAAGGTCTTGCTCTTGCTGGTTTAGAAGTGGTTCTTGGTGGTCATTTAGCGCCTACCGTTGCGGTACCACCAATCGTTGAGCCTGAAGTAGAAACGCCACCAGTTGTCGTTGTTCCAGTAGAAACTGACGTTGACTCTGATGGTGATGGCGTTCCAGACAGCATCGATCGTTGCCCAGGCACTCCAATGAACGTTGTAGTTGATGAATATGGCTGCCCACTTCAAGTTGATCTTGTTGATGAGCTAAAAATGGAACTTCGTGTCTTCTTTGACAACGACAAGACTGCCATCAAAAATCAATACAAGCCAGAAATTGCAAAAGTTGCTGAAAAAATGCGCGAGTATCCAAACTCAGCGGCTCGTATTGAAGGTCATGCATCAAAAACTGGTCCATCAGCAGCTTATAACCAACGCTTGTCTGAAGCCCGTGCTGTTGCTGTGAAGTCAATGTTGACTAACGAATTTGGTATTGCTCCAAACCGTTTATCAACCGTAGGTTACGGTTATGACCGCCCAATCGCAGACAACAACACTGAAGAAGGTCGAGCAATGAACCGCCGTGTTTATGCGATCATCACTGGTGATAAAACCACTACCGTTGATCAAACAAAAGATATGGTAGTTCAATAAATCATTATTGATGACCAATTAATCTTATAAAGATTACAAAAAAAGCTACCAATTTGGTGGCTTTTTTTTATTTAATCTTCCTATTATCTCAGTTAATTCATAATTTTGAGTAAAAATGGTGGTATACTAGCCGCCCTAACACTTCATCCATTCTCAAAGTGATTTTATGATTTAAAGTCGCTTTGAATGATAGAAACGTATCACAGCTTAATTTCTTAAAGACATTAACGCGTATTGTGTGGTTGTCTTTTTAGTTTAACTTTTCCTTTTTAAAGCTTCTATCAGCCATGGCTGAGAGTGACTTTATTTCTTAAGACGAACAGAGCATTTTATATGGCGAACGATATCAAACATTTGCGCAATATTGCAATTATTGCCCACGTTGACCACGGTAAGACAACCTTGGTAGATAAATTGTTGCACCAATCAGGAACTTTTGACGATCGTGCAAACGTGGCAGAGCGGGCAATGGATTCAGGAGCGATTGAGCAAGAGCGTGGTATTACGATTCTTGCCAAAAATACCGCTATCAAATGGCAGCATCCAAAGCAAGGTATCGAATATCGAATCAATATCGTGGATACCCCAGGTCACGCCGACTTTGGTGGTGAAGTTGAGCGCGTCATGTCAATGGTTGACTGCGTTCTTTTAGTGGTTGATGCTGTTGATGGTCCAATGCCGCAAACGCGCTTTGTAACTCAAAAAGCGTTTGAACAAGGTCTAAAGCCAATTGTGGTGATTAATAAAGTTGATCGTCCAGGCGCGCGAACCGATTGGGTTATGGATCAAGTTTTTGATTTGTTTGACAATCTTGGTGCAACCGATGAGCAGCTTGACTTTCCAGTTGTTTACGCTTCGGCGCTAAATGGGATTGCTGGGAATGCTCCTGATGAGATGGCAGCCGATATGACGCCGCTATTTGAGACGATTGTTGATGTTGTTGAGCCACCACAAGTGGATGTTGACGCGCCATTTAGAATGCAAATCTCAAGCCTTGATTACAACAGCTTTGTTGGGGTAATTGGTGTTGGTCGTATTCAGCGTGGCAGCATTTCAACCAATACGCCAGTCACGATCATTGACAAAGAAGGCAATAAGCGCAACGGTCGCATCTTAAAAATCATGGGTTATCATGGTCTTGAGCGTATTGATGTGGATAGCGCCCAGGCTGGTGATATCATTTGTATCACGGGGATTGATGCGCTTAATATTTCAGATACCATCTGTGATACTAACCACGTTGAAGCCTTGCCGCCATTGACCGTTGATGAGCCAACAGTTTCAATGAACTTTCAGGTGAATAACTCACCTTTTGCAGGTCGTGAAGGCAAATTTGTGACCTCACGAAATATCCGTGAGCGTTTAGAGCGTGAACTGATTCATAACGTTGCACTGCGCGTTGAAGATACCGATTCTCCGGATAAGTTTAAAGTTTCAGGTCGCGGTGAGCTGCATTTATCAGTCTTGATTGAAAACATGCGCCGTGAAGGCTATGAGCTTGGGGTTTCAGGTCCTGAGGTTATCGTTAAAGAAGTCGATGGCAAACTACAAGAACCGTATGAAAACGTGATCTTTGATGTCGAATCTGAGCATCAAGGCAGCATCATGGAGCAAATCGGTCTACGCAAAGGCGAGATGACCAATATGGAGCTTGACAGCAAAGGTCGAATTCGTATTGAAGCGGTGATGCCTGCTCGCGGCTTGATCGGTTTTCGCTCTGAGTTTATGACGCTCACATCAGGAACAGGTATTTTAACCTCAAGCTTTTCGCATTATGGTCCACAAAAGATCGGTGATGTTGGCGGTCGTCCGAATGGCGTTTTGGTATCGATGGCAAATGGTACTTGCTTAGGATTTGCACTCTTTAACTTGCAAAAACGCGGTAAGCTCTTTGCAGAGCCGCAGCTTGAAGTTTATGAAGGTATGATCGTGGGACTAAATTCGCGCCATGACGATATGGTCGTAAACCCAACAACTGCAAAACAGTTGACCAACGTTCGCGCGAGCGGTACGGATGAAGCGTTAACCTTGACGCCTGCGATCAAGTTTACGCTTGAGCAAGCGCTTGAATTTATTCAAGATGATGAATTGGTTGAAGTGACGCCAAAATCAATCCGATTGCGTAAGCGGTATTTAACTGAAAGCGATCGCAAACGTCATAACCGCAAAAAAGAAGCTTAATTTGCTGAGCTATTTTGTGTAATAAAAAAAGGCTAACCCAGGTTAGCCTTTTTTATTTTAGCTTGATTACAATTTTTTATTATGACAAAGATAGCAGGGAGAATTTAAGGACGGACGACCACATAGTCATTGGTGTTAATTAAAATCTCTGAGGGCTGATCGACCACAATTCGAACCGTATTGTCATTGGTTGCTTGTGATTTATAATAGTTATCTTCAGCAACGGTACAACCAAGGCAGCGTCCCATTGCATTCCAAGGTTCAACGACCAGTTTTTGCTGAGCTTGATCAGCATTTCCTCCGATGAGCGAAAACGGCAAACTTACTACGTAAGCTGCGGTTCCAGCAATCGCGGCAATCAGTTGTAATGGTTTTCCGGCAACCGTATCGACCATCATCGTATCATAAGAAGGTCCAAAATCTGACTCATCAATCTCGATAGCCGCAGTTGCAGGCTGCATGACAACGGTCATGATACTAATACTGATTGCGGCGCTCAAGAGTTTTGTTTTCATGCTACGCTTGATTTGAGTCATAACCATATCCTAATCGTAAAATAAATAAGGCAAGCCTTATCCTAAATAGTTGTCATCGTCGTTGCCAAATTCAAGCAACGGCTAAAAAATGGCTGGCAAATAAAGCTATTAAAGCAAGTTGGGACTTGATAAGCAACCTAAAAGATAAAGCAATGTTGATTAATTTTTTGCCAAAATGGAACTAGGTTGGCAATTAGGACAAAAAACACTTGCTCGACCTGTGATTTTGACATTTTCTAAAGGCGTTTGGCAATTGGGGCAGAGCTGACCTTGTTTGCCATAAACATTAAGCGTTTGCTGAAAATAGCCGGTTTGACCGTTTGCTACGGTAAAATCACGCAGCGTTGAGCCGCCAAGATCGATCGCCCGAGATAAAATCGCTTTAATATGAGCCGTTAAGGTGGCAATTTGATCAAAGCTGAGCTGATTGGCAGGCGTTGAGGGATGAATATTGGCTAAAAATAAGCTTTCGGTTGCATAAATATTGCCCACACCAACGACCACTTGCTGCTCCATGATGACCGCCTTAATAGGCTTGGTCATAGGTCGCGGTTTTTTAGTGTTGCTAATGGCTAAATTGGATGGGCAGGTTTTTTGAATTAATTGATAAAGATAATCGGCATTAAACGCCTTTGATAAAGGCTCAACGCCAAGATGGGTTAACAGTTTGTTATGATACTCATGGTGCCAAAGCATCGCCCCAAAGCGCCGCGGGTCGTGATAGTGTAAGGCGTTTTGATTGCCAAGGTTGTCACTAAAGGTAAGAATAACGTGGTCATGTTTGCGTTTTTCAGTTTCCATCGGAAGCTGCTGCAAACTTCCTGACATGCCAAGATGGACAATCAGTTTTAATGGTTCAGCATCTTTTTTGATAAAGGTCAAAAGCAAATATTTGGCGCGCCGATCAACGGATTTTAGCTGATAGCCGTTCAGATTTGCCAAATTATCAGGAATCGCCCAGCGCAATTTGGGCTGAAATACTTGAACGCGGGTTAGGGTTTGACCAAGTAACGGCTCAAGGCTGGTCTTGGTGGTTTCAACTTCGGGCAATTCAGGCATAAAATAAAAAGGTAACCTTTATTTAATATCAAAAATTAAGTTTAAGCAAGATAACGCTAAGCAACGGCTCGGCGAGCGTGTAAAATCCCCGGCTGCTGCTCAAGCTTGGCAAGCAGTTTGGATAAGTGCGCAAGTCCTGAAACTTCAACATGAAATTTAAGAAGCGCGATGTTGTCATCGGTGCTGAGCGTGTCAATTTTGCGGATATTAACATTTTCTTTATCAATGACTTGGGTCAAATCCCGAAGCAATCCGCGCCGATCGTAAGCTTCAACATGAATGTCTACGGGTTGAAATCGACCTGATTTAGCGCGCCAAGAGGCATTGATCTGCCGCTCGGGTTCACGCTCAATCATCCTTGCATATTCAGGGCAGCCGCGATTGTGGATACTAACGCCGCGCGATTGGGTAATAAATCCGGCGATCGGCTCGCCATGAACCGGATGGCAGCAGCCAGCAAGGCTAATTTCAATATTATCTAAACCGTCGATATTGATTTTATAATTGCCAAGCTTGTCGCTGATTTTGGTATCAATACTTGGGGTAAATTCTTCTTCTTCTTTTTCAGGCTCAAGGTGCAGCTGTCGGGAGATGTGATTGGTCAATTGGTGAATGCCAATGTCGCCTGTGACCAATCCGACTACGATATCATCTGCCGTATTGGCGTTAAAAAACTGCAAGTAGTCGTTCAAATCAATGCTATTGGGATGAACCGATAAGCGCTCAAGCTCTTTTGCCAGCATTTGCCGCCCAATTTCGATATTTTTATCGCGGTCTTGCTTGTTGAACCATTGCCGAAGCTTGGAGCGGGCGCGGTTGGTATGGATATAACCAAGGGAGGCAACCAGCCAATCGCGGTTGGGTTCACGGGCAGCTTTGGTAATGATTTCAACTTGCTCGCCGGTTTTAAGCTGATAGGTGAGCGGCACATAGCGCTGGTTAACGCGAGCAGCTTGAGCTCGGTTGCCAACTTGCGTATGAACATAATAAGCAAAATCAAGAACGGTGGCGCCTTTTGGAAGCTCGGTAATATCACCATCACGGCTGAACACATAAATGCGCTCAAGCTCATCAAAATCAACGGTTTGCTCATCATCTTCAAAAATTTCAAAATCGCCATTTTCACCTTCAACCACGACCGTTTTGCCATGCGATTTGGTTTCGTTATTGATGAGTAATAACTGGCGCAATGAGCTGATGCGCTGATTGAGATAGTTGTCTTTTTTGTTTTTAAGCCCTTCTTTGTAATTGACATGGGCGCACATGCCAAGCTCTGCCTCAAAGTGCATGCTATGCGTGCGAATTTGAACTTCAAGGGATTTATTTTCAGCAATGACGGCGGTATGAAGCGATCGATAACCATTAGATTTGGGATTGGTAATATAATCGTCAAACTGCTCAGGGATATAGCGCCAAAGCCCGTGAACCAATCCCAACACATGATAGCAGTCGGCAGTATCTTCTACCAAAACCCGAAGCGCTCGAATGTCGTAAAGCTGATCAAAAGATAAGCCTTTAAGCTTCATCTTGCGGTAAATGGAGTAAATATGCTTAACGCGACCTGAAACCTCGCCTTTGATGCCCGCATCACGTAGCGCGTCATTAAGCTGCTGCTCAACGCGGCGAATATAAGTTTCACGCTCGCTACGTTTTTCTGAAAGCAGCTTGGCAATCTCTTTGTAGCGGTCGGGCGCAAGATAACGAAAGGCTAAATCTTCAAGTTCCCATTTAAGCTGAGCAATGCCAAGTCGGTGCGCAAGCGGGGCGTAAATGGTCATCACTTCACGGGCAACGCGGCGCTGACGCTCAGTGGTCGAAAAAGACAACTCGCGCATCGCAAAGGTGCGCTCAGCAAGCTTAATGAGCACCACGCGAACATCGTTGGTAACCGAGATGAGCATGCTATAAATGTTGGACAGCTGATCGCGCTGATTGTTAACAAAATGATCTTCTAAGCGCTTGCTGCTCTCAATAATATCCGCAAGCTTTCCCATTGCCAGCGTATCAGTGACTAGGGTGCTGACATCCTCGCCAAATTGTTTTTTAACTTCGTCAAGTAAAATCAGCTCTTTACGAACACTGCGATAAAGCATAGCAGCGACCAGTGCATTTTCATCTTGATAAAGATAAGTCAAAATGTCGGTCATACCAATGCCAGTCACATAAGCACCTGAATGCTCAGACTCATCGGTTGTCATTCGACTGCGGATAAACTCGCAAGCTTGAGTCAGCTTTGGGACGCTGGCTTGACCGATTCGCCGAGCAACATTGTCAAGCCAAACGGGAATATCAATATTGGCTTGCTCAAGGCTTAAGCCTTCGCTATCAATCAATTGCGCTTCATGAAATAAAGCACTGTCTAAATAATCGTTATCAAAATACAGCTCATCAGGATAGTTGTAATTTGGCGTCCGATCAAACGTGGTGTGCAGCTTATGAGTAGCAAGCTGCTGCTTGATATCTAGCGGCAGCTGAGCATAGCTGTTTGCGGAGCCTTGCGAGCGCTGATTGGCAACCAGTTGGGCGGCCACAGCGGCGCTATCGACCTGTGTGGTCTGCCCATCTATCAAGGGCAAGCCTTCACGAATCTTCACCATAGCCGGCTCCTTATCACAAAAAAATGTAATGGGTGACAATTAAGTTGCCAACCACTGCCTATAAAGCTCTCAAAAAGCCTTTTTACAACGGATTTTGGCTAAGTTTTATGATTAAAAATACCGTTGCTATTATGCGGTATTATCTCACCTCACCACCACAATTCAAGCGAGTAACTGTAATAATGCTATGATTAAAAGTAACATAAGTCCTAAATCACATAAACTTAAGTTTGTAAAAATGGCTTAAACGTCGGCAATTTTTTCAAAGCGTGCGATCGACTCAACGTGACCGGTGTGGCAAAACATATCCATGACCCCAGCATGAGTTAACCGATAGCCATTATCCAATAAGGCTTTGGTATCGCGGGCAAGCGTTGCCGGATTGCACGACACATAAACGATGCGCTTGGCATTAAAGTTTGGCAGATATTGCATGATTTCCCAAGCGCCTGATCGCGGCGGGTCAATGAGAAGCGCATCAAAACCTTGGTTTGCCCACGGCTCATTTGAGCAATCTTGGGTCAAATCTTGAGCATAAAACTCAGTATTGGCAAGGTTGTTTCGGCGCGCATTTGTTGAGGCGCGAGCCGTCATGGCGTCACTGCCTTCAACACCAATCACCCGTCCTGACTCGCCAACAAGCCTTGCCATTGGCAGACTAAAGTTGCCAAGACCGCTGAACAAATCCAAGACGCGCTCACCTGATTTTAAATCCAACAAATCGCAAGCAAGCTTGGTCATTTTGCGGTTAACGGACAAGTTAACTTGAGTAAAATCGGTTGGGATAAATTCATACGTCAAATCAAATTCTGGCAATTGATAATAAAGGCGACCAAATTGCTCAGTTAAATTATCATCGTCGTGCAAAGCAATGCGCTCAATGCTGTCCATGCCTTTAGGCTGCAAATAAAGCTGCCAATTACGCTCGCGAAAAAACGCTTTTAACTTTTCCAAATCGCCATCTGTTAACGGTGATAAATTGCGAACGATTAAAGCAACGGGCTGATTGCCATCTAAAAGCTCAGGCAACAGCTCGCCCATAGCAAGCTCTAACTGAGCAATTTGGTCGCGACCGTCAAGGCTTGCAATCAGTGCTTTTAAATTTTCAATCTCAAAGCCAATTCGCGCATCCAAAATATGACACTCATTTAACTCGGCTAAAAAGTTGCTTGAGCGCTCACGAAAGCCAACGAGCGCTGTGCCTTTTTTGGCAACATAGCGAACGCCAAGCCGAGCTTTGGTTCGATACGCCAAGCGATCAGCAATGATAGGCTCAAGCCAGTGATCCGGCTCAATATCTGCTTGATGACGTAACAGCTCGGCTAATACCGATTGTTTAAAGTTGATCTGGGAATCGGGTTGCCAGTGCTGCAAGCTGCAACCGCCACAAACGCCAAAATGCGGGCAGGGCGGAACGGCGCGATGCGCGTTGGGATTAGCAAGGACGTCTACCGCGTCGCCTTCTTCAAAGCTTGCTCGGCTGTTGGTGATTTTGACATTGACCGTCTCACCGGGTAGCGCAAAGCTGACAAAGACTTTTTTGCCGTGTTTGTCTGTGATATGAGCGTCTTTTTCATCAAAGCCATTGCCATAAATTGCCACGCCGCGACCGTCATGCGATAAGCCATCAATCACAAAGGGCACAGGTTCGGCGTCTTTTAAACGGCGGCGCGTTTTTGAGGAGGGCTTAGATTTTTTTTTGCTTGGTGGGGTGGTGATGGCGCTGACATTGCTGTTGGGATGGTCGGTGGGAGTCATAATCCTGCCTTAATAAAAAAATAAAACGATAATACGCGCAGCTTAATATCAATAAAGGTAAAGCTGCGATCAATTCACAATTAACGTGCAAGATTTTGGGCGCTTGATTCCCAATCTTCTAAAAACTCATGATGGCGGCTGACATCACTGTCATCTTTTTGAAAGCTTTGCAGATAAGTTTTTGACTGCGATTGCCAAAGTTTAAATTGATCAAACGTCACTTTGCCGGTTAATCGCAGCCAGCGCAAATAAATGAGCCAAGTGTTTAGCACGTCACTTTCGCAATAAATGGTAAGCGTTTGCCAATCATCGTTTGTAACCAACGTGCCGACCATACTGCCATCGACATCAGTTTTTCCCGGTAACCCATAAAGGCTTGCCACGATATCCATCGATTGGCGCGGGCTTGCGCCAAACTGGCTAAATCTGTCCATCAAGTCCAAATGGCGGCTATGGTAGCGATTGACATAGTTATCAAAGCGCATTTTTTGGATGCGGTCGCCTTCTTCAAAAAGCAGCGGAACGCTTAACTCATAAAGCATAGCGCGGTATAGCAATACTGGAATATCAAACCCTGAACCGTTCCAACTGACCAATTGCGGTAAGCTGTCAAAATCATTAAAAGCGCGAAAAAACGTTTGCAAAATCTCTTGCTCGGACAACTGCTCAGCACTTAAAGATCGCAAACTCATCGCGCCATTTTTGATGTATAAAAACGAGATGCAAACGATGCGCTGAAGCGGTAAGCGCATAAAGCTGCGACCTGATTCTTGAGTTCGCAGGGCGGTAAGGGCGCTTAACGCGTCATCATCGTTTAAGTCGGCAAGCTCAGGATAAATGCGCCGCGCCGCAGCAACGTCTGGGGCAGTTTCGATATCAAAGACCAATACTGGGTCAAAGGGCAGGGCGTTGTTCATAAACCATCCTAAATGGAAATCAGCTTGCTAAATTATGGCGTGGCGTTATCAGCGGCTTTTGCGTCGTCATTGACGCTATAAAGTCCGGTTGATAAATATCGGTCGCCGCGATCGCAAACGATAAATACGATAACGGCATCGGGATTGTCGCGAGCGATTTTTAGCGCCGCCCAAGCCGCCGCTCCTGAAGATACCCCTGCAAAAATGCCTTCGGTTTTGGCAAGTTTGCGCATGTAAACTTCAGCGTCCGTTTGGTCAATATCGAGGATTTCATCAACCAATTCTGGCTCAAAAATCCCTGGCAGGTATTCTTTTGGCCAGTTGCGGATTCCGGCAATCGACGCATTTTCGTCCGGCTGCAACCCAATGATTTTAATATCCGGATTTTTTTCTTTTAAAAATTGCGCGACGCCGGTGATCGTTCCGGTCGTCCCCATTGAGCTGATAAAATGGGTGATTTTGCCTTCTGTTTGCTCCCAAATTTCAGGAGCGGTGGTCAAATAATGCGCTTGCTTATTGTCCGGATTGTTAAATTGGTCAAGAACGACGCCTTTGCCGTCCGCTTGCATTTGCAGTGCCAAATCGCGCGCCGCTTCCATGCCTTCATCAACTTCAATGAGCGTTGCGCCGTAAGCTGCCATCGCGTCTTTACGCTCTTGGGTTGAGTTGGTCGGCATCAATAGCGTCAACGGATAACCGCGCATGGCAGCGACCATCGCAAGGGCAATTCCGGTGTTGCCGCTCGTCGCTTCAATCAAAGTATCACCGCGCTTAATGTCGCCGCGCTTTTCGGCTTGATAAATCATATTAAACGCCGGACGGTCTTTAACTGACCCTGCCGGATTATTGCCTTCAAGCTTTGCTAATAATTTTGCGCCGCTGACGCCCTCTAAGGTTGGCAACGTGGTCAATTCCACAAGCGGGGTTTTGCCAACGCAGTCGGCTAAGGTCACCGTTTGGCTGATAAATGAAGCTTTTGAATCTTGCGATGACATAACGCATCCTTGTGATGTTATTGGGTCGCTTATAAAGCAAAGCTTTTGAAACGCGCTGGGATCAGCAAGCGTTATCTTCATGCAGCCCTTTATAAAAAATGCGCTTATTATATCATTTTGTTGTTATCTTCGTGCAGCGCTTTATGGGTTTTTAGCTCAGTAAATAAAAGCTGAGTTTATAAAACGCATGACTAAAAGGCGGCAGATGAAAAATGCTGTTAAAATAGCGTTCAGTCGGCAACAATCAATCCGTGAAGGCAGGCAAGCTTATGACAACTAAAAAGCGCTTTGATACCAGTAGCGCCTATGGTCAGCTGATTATTTTGGTGTTTTTGCCGATTTGTGTGCTTGCTGCCGTCGGTGGTATTTTGGTGTTTCATGAAACTATGCGCGCCTCAGAATCTGAGCAAGAAGCCCTTGCCGAGGCGGTATTGATTCGCTACAAACCCATGGTGACCGAGCTAATTCCTGAATTGTTAGAGCAAGAGCGCGTTCAATTTAATGACAATAAAGAAACTGCCAAAAAAATCGTTGGCGATGTGGCAAGCGTCAGCCAATCAGCGCTTGATGCCAGCATAAAAAAATCTCAATTGCCCGTATCGCAAGTTCATTCTGACCATTATATCGTCGCTCGCGGTGGCAACTTAAATAATGCGGTGCTGTCTGAAGAAGCGCTTGGCGGGGTACAAACGCCAACGCCCTCAAGCGCGGTCATCGTTGACGAAAGCCAAGGCAAATCAGAGCTCGCCCCCAAAGGCGCAATTGCCTCATTGGTGGCGATCCGCGACAAATTAAGCCGGATGCAGTCCGAGCAGCACGTTCAGCGCATTGCCATTGTCAATGAAAACAATCAGGTTTTAGCAACTGTGGGCTACGGGGTGGCAGAGTCTTGGCCTGAAATTAATCCTGAAGCAAATTTTCTATCACAGCTGCCAACGCCCATTGGCACCGCTTATGGCAGTGTTTTGGGGACGTTTGAAGATCAACGGCTTTGGCTTTTGGTCGATATGGACAATGAGCCGCTATATATTGCTCGTTACCGAATCGCCATTGCGCTGGTGATTACCGGACTTTTTACCATTTTAATTTTGCTGCTGAGCTTAAATATTTATGCCAAGCGCTGGATTGCGCCGATTTATGAGCTTCGGCTTCAGCTTCAGCGCACCAACGTGGACAATCTTTATAAGCCCATTCCGGTGGAATCGGACGGCGAGTTGAACTTACTTCAGCAAGATTTGGTGAAAACGCTGCGCAGGCTACATTCAAGCTTTCAAGAATTAAAAAATCACGCCGAGCAAACCGAAGACGATTTGCGATTGGCTTTTGATGAGATGGAAATGCAAAACATTTCGATCCGTAACGCTCGCGATGCCGCCATTTCAACGAGCCAAGCCAAATCGGCGTTTTTAGCCAATATCAGTCATGAACTGCGAACGCCGCTGAACAGTATCGACGGCTTTATCAATTTGCTGGCGCGCCATGGCGAGTTAAACGCCGAGCAAGATTTGTACGTTCAAACCATTCGCAAGTCCTCCGCTCATTTATTGGCATTGGTCAATGATGTGTTGGACTTTTCAAAAATTGAAGCCGGAAAGCTGATTTTAGACCGTCACGACTTTGATTTATATGACACCGTTTATGACGTCGTGGATATGTTGTCCCCTGTTGCGGCTGAAAAAGGGCTGCGGATGGCAGTACTTTTTTACAATGACGTTCCCATGCGAATCATGGGGGATGCGCTGCGACTCAAGCAAATTTTGACCAATATTGTGGGCAACGCGATTAAATTTACTGACACCGGTGATGTGGTGGTTCGGGTCAGCCTTGATGATTATCAAGATAATTTTTTGATGATTAGCGTTCAAGACAGCGGCAAAGGCATTTCAAAAGCTGACCAAAAGCTGTTATTTCAAAGCTTTAGCCAAGGCGATCCTTCAACCACGCGGCAATATGGCGGTACAGGGCTTGGTCTTGTCATCTCAAAGCAGCTCACGCGATTGATGGGCGGCGATATTGGTTTTTATGACAATGCTCAAGAAAATATTGCCAATCAAGGGGCGACGTTTTGGTTTCGGATGCCAACGCACGTCGATGTGTTAGAAGCGCCGACAGGTCAAAGTATTAGCCCGCCGGTACTTGCGCCGCTGGCAAGCGCGGGGGATGAGTTTCATATTTTGGTTTGGATTAATCATGCAGCATCGATTCAGGTATTAAAAGCCAGTTTGCAAAACTTGCCGATTCATTTAACCCAAGCCAACTCCTTGCCTGGCGTTTTGGAATCTTTAAAAGAGCATGGCAATTATTGGGATTGGGTGATTGTCGATAATGACACCCAAGACGATATGATGGCGCTGTTAAAGCAAATCCGGCTACATTATCAAGGCAAACTTGCGGTCTTTGGCTATCAAGTTGCCGCTGACCAAGCGCTACTTAATCGCTATCACGCCAACATTTTATTTGAGCCGCTTGATAAACGCCAACTTTATACCATGCTTGATACGCAAAAATCGCGAGCGCCGACTGCCGCGCCACTGCCGCGCTGGCATGGGGTGACGGTTTTGGCAGTTGATGACCATCTGCCCAATTTATTGGTATTAGATGCGCTATTAAGCGAGCTTGGCATTCAAGTGATTACCGCCAATAGCGGCTTTGATGCCATCGAAATTATGAGCAAACAACAAACCAAACATAGCAAACCCAATAAGGGCATTCAGCAAAGTTTATCGAACAAAACGCAATTGTCAAAAGCTGAAGGTCGCGCTAATCTTCCTGCCACAAGCCTTAATCCCGCTGAAGAAAAAATAAAAATTGACGATAAAGACCACATTGATTTAATTTTTATGGACATTCAAATGCCAAGAATGTCCGGTCGCGCCGCTGCCGAGCAAATCCGCAAAATCGAAAACCCAGAGCACCGAGTACCGATTATCGCGCTGACCGCTCATGGTCTTGCTGATGAGCGTGATAAGCTGATGGCAAGCGGCATTGACGATTATGTTGGCAAGCCCATCAGTCAGCCGCAGCTCGTTCAAGTGCTGCAAAAATGGCTGGGTCGAACGGCAACTCAAGCATCGCCACGGCTCGTAGAGCAGCCACTATTAACGCAAAATCTTGAAAATAATGACAACGGTCAAGCTGAGATCCGCCGATCGCAAAAATCGGTAGCCATGCCCAAAGATAAAAATATCGCAAGACCACTGTCGCTTAAAAAAATCCGCGACGACTACCTTCGTGACAGCCAGCCGCGCGATGATTATCTTCGAGAGCCTGCCCGCGAAACCCAGCCGCGCTATCAGCATCAGCTTTATCATGATGCCATGGCGCCAAGTGCGACCGCTGATATCGCGCTGCAAAAACCTGTGGAAGCCACCACGAATCTTGACAGCTTTGCCATTCTTGACTGGCAAGATGCGTTGACCCGATCAGCAAACAAACCCGATCTGGCAGCAACCTTAATGGTGATGATGCTTGATACCATAAATACCGAAAAAGAGGCGTTAAATAGCGCTTGGGAGGCTCGTGACCGCTCGCAGCTTGCACAAATTGCCCACCGGATTTTGGGGGCAAGTCGCTATACGGGCGTGCCGCAACTGCGCTTTGTCAGCCAAAATCTTGAGGACAAATGCTTGCTTAACTCTCAGCATACAACGCCCGCTCAATTTGCCATGTTAAAGCCGTTTTTTGAGGACTTATTGCAAGCGCTGGATAATTTGCAATCCCATGATCTGTCGCCTTATCCACAGCTCAATTACCATAAGCTGAGCGAAAATGACATGACTTGGAAAATGATTTGATTGTCAATTTACGATTGATAAAAAAGCGACGATCAAAGTCAAAGATTGCCGCTGCAAAGTTTGGCAGTCTTGCTAAGATAACGGTTGACTTTATATGACCAAGGACAACTTATGAATAACGTTGCCAGTTATCAATATCAAACGCTGCAAGTGAGCGTTCAGCATGGTATTTTAATACTGAGCCTAAATCGCCCCGATAAAAAAAACGCCATGAGCTTTGCCATGATGCGTGAGCTGATTTTGGTTGCAAAAAGGGTTGCGGCAGATAAATATATCCGCGCCGTGATTGTTGATGGCAGTGAGCATACCTTTTGCTCAGGGATCGATTTGCAAGACTTAAATGCTCCCAAAAACCAAGCGTTTGCGATTTGGGAGCTGATAAAACCTTGGCAAAGTTTATTTCAAAAGGTGTGCTTAATTTGGCAAGATCTTCCGGTTCCGGTGATTGGCGTGTTAGAAGGTCACTGTTTGGGTGCAGGATTACAATTGGCGCTGGCATTTGATAGCCGAATCAGCCACCCTGATTGCAAGTTTGCCATTATGGAAGCCAAATGGGGCTTGGTTCCCGATATGGGATTGTCGCAATCAGCAGTAGGGATCGTCCGGCTAGATGTGTTAAAAGAGCTTGCCATGAGCGCTCGCGTGATTGATTCAAGCACTGCGCTTAAAGCAGGGCTGATTTCCCATTGTCATAAGGATCCGATGGCAGCAGCGCTGGCTTTATCCGAGGAGATCATCGCCCGATCACCCGATGCCGTTCTTGCCAGTAAGCGCGTGGTCAACCAGCTTTATTCACCAAATCCAATCAGCCTTTATCAAGAAAAGCTTTGGCAATTAAAATTAATGCTGGGTCGCAATCAAAAGCTTGCCGTCAAAAAAGCCAAAGAGGCATCTGTAAAGTTTAAACCGCGCCAGTTTCGCTGATTGATTAGCCAAACTTTATAAAATTCATGGTTACTATTGAAAAATTTACCAAAGATAAGATATAACTTGATTGGTTAATGATTGTCATTAACCACTTCATTATCTTTTTTCAAAGATTACCTGCGTTAAACCTTTGTTTTTTTCCAAAAAAGTGGTCTGATTTATGCCTGCCTTAAACCAATCGTCACCCAACTCACCAACGCCGCCCAATCCCTCTGAGCGCGTTCGCTCAGCGGATTTACCCGTCTTATGGATTATGATGCTTGGGCTCATGGTCGCGGTTGGACCGTTATCCATTGATATGTATCTGCCTGCGCTTCCTGACATGGCAAAAAGCTTTGGCGTCTCAACCGCGTTTATTGCCAACTCTGTTCCTGCGTATTTTGTGGGATTGGTGTTCGGTCAGCTGTTTTATGGTCCGTTTAGCGATCGGGTGGGCAGGGTCAAGCCTTTATATATTGGCATGGTGCTTTATGTGGTGGCATCTTTAATTTGTGCTACGACCAATAATGAGTTTGTGCTGTTTTTTGGGCGAACCTTGCAAGCGCTTGGGGCTTGTGTTGGTGCGGTGGTTACTCGCGCCGCCATTCGCGACCGCTTAACGGCAAAACAAACTGCCAAAGCCTTTTCGATTATGGTGCTGGTGATGGGACTTGCGCCCATCTTAGCGCCGTCACTTGGGGCGCTGTTTTTACGGTTTTTTAGCTGGCATGCGATTTTTTGGTTTTTAGCCGCGTTTGGGGTTCTCAATTTGGTGTTAACCAAGCTATTTTTCTTTGAAACCTTAACCGAAGAGAATCGTAACCAGCGCCCAGTATCGCAAGTTTTGGTTCAATATTGGGAATTGTTAAAAGACAAGCGTTTTAATTTTCCGGCGATTGGCGGCGGCTTATTGATGGGGTCGATGTTCGTTTATATCAGCGCCGCCTCTGAGCTGTTAATGGACAACTACGGCGTGACCGCAACTCAGTTTAGCTGGATTTTTGGCTTTAATGCGGCAGGATTTGTGGCGTTAACTCAGTTGAACCAATGGCTTACTAACCGCTTTCGACTGCTCAGCTTATTGCGTTTTGGCGCGATGATTCAAGTGAGTGCAGCAGCAGGGCTGTTTATTTTAGGGCTATTATTTGGAAGCGATGCTTGGTTACCGCTGGTTTTGGTTTGTATTTTCTTTTGTATTTCAGCGTTAGGGTTGACTCAGCCTAATTCCACTGCTATTGCCTTGGCATTTCAAAAACACCGCGCCGGAATGGCAAGTGCCCTTCAAGGCTCGCTGATGTTTTCGGTCGGCATCTTTGGTGGCTTATTGCTCAACTTGTTCCCCGTCAATCCCGTATTTAAGCTTGGCATCACCATGCTGATCTTGATGAGTATCGGCTGCTTTTTAATTTGGCGCATCGATTCAAATCTTGATTTAGAAGACGCAGAATGATCCTATTTAAAATGTAAAAAAGTTAACATGTAAAAAGGGCTATTGATTTAGCCCTTTTTTTATGGCAAGAAATAAAAAAAAGCAATTATAAACCAGCAGTCCTCTCAAGCAGATATTAAATGATAAAAATTTGCCCATTTTAGCGCTGACAAGTTGATAAAATAAATTTAGAAACATTGCTTTTACAACCTCACTAAAGTATGATTATATGTAAAACTATGTAATATTTATTAAATTTATATTCTATGATTGTTTCAATTGTTGTTATTTTAAAATGGCTTTTTCCTGCTATTAAGTCTTTAATAAAATTATAATAAATTCTAAAACTAACATTTTTAGTGTCCTTATTACAACTTCAATAATACCTTATTGCCATAACTTTAGAGTCGCAACTATTGTTGCTATCTTAATAGCAGTAATGAGTTTTATTTACATTATGAGCCAGACATAAGTCAATATCGTTGTTAACTGAATTATGATATTGCGTTATGTTTTTAAGCTTGGATTGCGCTTGGCGCAGTTATTATTTTCATGGTCAAACTTTTAATTGATTGAACAAGGACGTTCGTTATGGCAGCCCCATCACGCTCTCATTTGCCCATCGCCAAAAGCCGATATACGGCAATTATTGTCTCGGTTGTGGTGTTCTTATTGCTCACCTCAAGCGTTTTGGTGACGAGTATTTATAACTCGCTTAAAATCCGTGATTTACGCGCAGGAACGCTATTAAGCTCAAACTTGCGAAGCGATATCCCAACGCTCACTAAAGAAATTTATTTACTCAACAGCATGCGCGCTCGCAATGAGGACGCCGCAGCCATTCAAGCGATCACCACCAAAGTCAGCAAGATGACCAAGCAAATTGACGCTGACATTGAAGTACTCGAAAAAGGTGGCAATGTTAACATTCGCGATGAAAAAGTGCCTTTTGTGGCGGTATCGCAAGCTGATCAAATGGGCTTTGTTCAAGGGGCAAGCCAAGCTTGGAACAGTTATCACAGCAACGCCAATAATTTTTTAGCGGCAAACTCGGCACTGAGCACGCAAGACCTTGAGCAGCAATTTGGCGCGCCAACCAGCCAAATTTATGATAATGCTTCAAGCTTAGCCAACAGCTTAAACGCTGAAAACGGCAGCCGCGCAACCTTCTTGCGTAACTTACAGATCTTTGGCATTTCATTTGCGATTTTATACTTCATCATTTTCGTCTCGTACTTTGTTCGCCGCTTAAAAAAGTCGGACGAAGAGTTGATGGTGGCGCGCCGCGAAACCCAAGAGATTATGGAAACGGTCAATACGGGACTGTTTTTGCTTGATAAAGACTTAAATATCGGTCAGCAACATTCAAAAGCGTTAAGCAAAATCATGGGGTCAGATAAGCTTGCAGGGCAAAACTTTGCCAGTGTGCTTCGCGGTCGTATCTCAGATAAAGACTTGACCACCACGCGGCAGTTTATTGAGCAGCTTTATAATCCGCGCGTTAAAGAGCGCTTGGTCGACTCTCTCAATCCGCTCAATAAAGTCATGCTTCATGACCCCTCAAATGATCAAGACACCAGCAATCGCTTTTTGGATTTTAAATTTTCGCGCGTTTATGAAGACAAAGACATTGCCCGAATTTTGGTGAACGTAAATGACGTATCCGACGCCGTTTATTTAGAGCAGCGCTTAGAAAAAGAGCGCGCCCAAAACGACATGCAAATTGAGATGCTTACCACAATCTTGAACGTCAATCCGGTAATGATTAATGAGTTCATTAACACGACCAAATCGCGAATTGATAAGATGAACAACATCTTAAAAAATCCCGGAAGCTCGCAATATGAGCTTGAAACTAAGCTCAACGCTATTTATCGCGAGATGCACAGCTTAAAAGGCGAGGCGTCCGCGCTAAAACTGCACAGCTTTACTAAAATTGCTTCAGAAGCTGAAGACAAATTGGCAGCGCTACAAAACCAAGGCAAGCTTGCAGGAAATGACTTTTTAGCCTTAGCCGTTCATTTAGATGAGCTGCTAACACTGTCAAATACAATCAGTAAATTAGGCGCTCGGATCAATCAAGGAGCAGCGGTTACTGAGACTAGCGACAAATCAGATTTTGAAATCAACCACACGCCTAAAACGACGATTTCAAACTCGCAGCTGGCTTACTACCAAGACTTTGCCGGACAAATTGCCGCGCGTCAAAACAAGCAAGTTGAGCTGCAATCAAAAACGCTCAATCAAGTGGTCATTCCTGAGCGCTTAAATCAAGTGGTCAATGAGATCACCGTTCAACTGTTACGAAACGCCATCGTTCACGGCATTGAGACGCCAGATGAGCGCGCCGCCGCAGGAAAGCCTGAAGCCGGTCAAATTGATGTTGAAGTCAAAAAAGAGGACAGTCAAATTGTGGTAACCCTGCAAGATGATGGTCGCGGGATCAATTACGACAATATTCGCAGCCGCTTGGTTCAAATGGGCAAATTTACCAAAGATGCCGTTCAGCAAATGGATCGCAATGAGCTATTAAGTCAGCTGTTTTCCTCAGGATTTAGCACCAAAGAGCACTCAGATGAGGACGGCGGCCGCGGGGTTGGTCTTGATATCATCAAAGCTCATGTTCAAGAGCTTGGCGGCAAGCTTAATATCAACAGCGAGCTTGGCAAAATGACCCGATTTATCATCACTTTACCCCATTCTTAATTTTAGGATAACAAACCATCATGCATAAACTAATGATTGTTGATGACTCCAATATCATTCGCAACCGCATTCAGCGCGCTTATGATTCAGGACAATTTATGCTGGTTGCCACCGCTACCAGCGGCGTCAGCGCCCTTGAAAAATTTAACACCCATCGCCCAAATGTGATTACGATGGATTTGACCATGCCTGAAATGGATGGTCTTGAATGTATCGAAAAAATTATTGCCATTGACCCTGAGGTGAGAATTTTGGTGGTTTCGGCATTGTCAGATAAAGCCACAGGTATTGAAGCATTATCACTTGGCGCAAGCGGCTTTTTATGTAAGCCATTTTCAGAAGAAGAGTTGGTTGAAGCGCTTTATGAGCTGGTTCAAGATTAATTCGCCAAAATAATCACAGTAGGGACATTATGAAAGAACAAAAATTACAAGTCTTTGTTGACATCATTAGCAATTATTTCGGTCTTTTTGGCGAAGATGAATTGGTGGTCGATACCCCATATTTGTTAGAAAATAAACAGCCGCAAGTCCATGATTATACCGGCGTGATTGGCATCTCAGGCGCTCAAAAAGGCGTGGTTTATTTTACAGCCACCACGCCGCTGCTGTCGCGAATTTTAGACAGCATGGGTGAAAGCGACCAAGGCGAAGACAATTTAATTGATTTGACCGGCGAGGTTGCAAACACCATCTCAGGAAATGCGCGCAAAGAGTTCGGGTCGATGTTTCATATCTCAGTGCCCATCGTATTTAAAGGCGCGCCGCAAAGCATCATTTTGCCTAAAAATGAGCGCTCCTTTATCATTCCGGTCACATGGCAACATCAATTGGGCGAAATCGTGGTTTGTTTACAAGACTAATTTTTGTGATGAAAACAACAATCGCTAAGATTTAAAAGAGATTACGTATGGTAAAAGTAGAAAAGTTAGAGGTGTTTTTAAGCTCAATCAGCGACTTTTTTGCTCAAATTGATGACTCGCCGGTGGCGATCGACACGCCTTATTTGCACAGCAATAAAAACTCAGTTGGCTTTGATTACAGCGGCATCATCAAAATTTCGGGACCGCTTGAGGGTTACGTTTATGTCAGCGCCCCGACCATGATGCTGCGCGAGGTGCTAAGTGTGATGCGAGAGCCGGACAATTCATTGACCATGATGAAAGACTTGCTTGGGGAGATGGCAAACACCATCTCAGGAAACGCGCGAACTGAATTTGGTCCTCATTTTATCATTGCGCCGCCAAAGATTGTCGATGGCGCCCCAAGCAATACGTTTTTACCAAAAGAGCGCCAAAGCTATATCACGCCCATTAATTGGCGCGGTTATCAAGCAGTCGTTGGCATTTGTATTGCGTAATCGCGTGGCGTTAGCTTAAAAGTCAATTACAAGTGAGCGCTAATACCACGATTACGACTTGTTATTGCAATGAAAAGCACCATATTAACAATATCGCTGGAGCTTACCGCTGCGTTTATGATAAAATATCGAGCAATTATTTTTGAATGAAAATAATGCATTAATTTTCAACCAATGACACACACATCACGGCAAAAAGCTGCTGGGTGTTTGATCACTTGATTAATTTGTCTGCTCAACTTAGTTAAGACAAATGCGTGTGATCAAATCGGCAGGTTTTGTGATGTGGAGGCATAACCCAACCATCAGGACACCTTTATGGCAAATCAAAACCCAACTCAAGTTTCAATGCGCGATCTATTGCAAGCTGGCGCTCACTTCGGTCACCAAACTCGCTTTTGGAACCCAAAAATGGGACCTTACATTTTTGGCGCTCGCAACAAAATTCACATCATCAACCTTGAGCACACCGTAAAAGCGTTTAACGAAGCGCTTAACTACGTGAACAACTTGGCATCAAAAAAGAATAAAGTGCTTTTTGTAGGTACTAAACGTGCGGCAAGCGGTATCATCCGTGAGCAAGCTGCTCGCGCTGGCATGCCTTATGTTGATCATCGCTGGCTTGGCGGGATGTTGACCAACTGGAAAACCCTTCGCCAGTCAATCAACCGTCTAAAAGAGCTTGAAAAACAAGCAGAAGATGGCACTTTTGCTAAGCTTACCAAGCGTGAAGCGCTAGAGCGTACCCGCGATATGGAAAAACTTGAGCGCTCACTGGGTGGTATCAAAGACATGGGCGGTCTTCCTGATGCAATCTTTGTGGTTGACGTAGATCACGAAGCAATCGCTATCAAAGAAGCTAAAAACTTGGGCATTCCTGTGATTGGTATCGTTGATACCAACTCAAACCCAGACAATGTTGATTACGTCATTCCAGCAAACGACGACGCAATCCGTGCTGTAAGCTTGTACGTGACTGCTGTAGCTGACGCCATCATTGCAGGAAAAGAGTACGCGCAAACTCAATCAGGAGCGGCTCCTGAGCAAGCTCAAAACGATGACGCATCGCAAGCCGTTGATGCTCCAGCTGAAGAACAAGCTGAGTCTTAATTGTCATTTCGATAAACGCGTTTAAGTTTAAGGCGTTTTAGCAAGCTTAGGCATGATGTAGGATCTCTCGTCATGCCTTCTTGTTTTCCTTTTTAATTTAAGCAACTCATTTTGATATTGAGGTAATTTTTATGGCACAAGTAACTGCCAAAATGGTAAAAGAGCTTCGTGACCGCACCGGTCTTGGCATGATGGAATGCAAAAAAGCCCTTGAAGAGTCAAACGGTGATATCGAGCTTGCCATCGACAACTTGCGTAAATCAGGTCAAGCAAAAGCTGCCAAAAAAGCGGGCAACATCGCGGCTGACGGCGCGATCATCATCGCCCAACAAGGTGGTAAAGCGGTATTGGTTGAAGTCAACTGCCAAACTGACTTTGTTGCAAAAGACGACAACTTCACCACGTTTGCTGAAAAAGTTGCCAACCTTGCCCTAGAAAACGGCACAACTGATGTGGCTAAAATCGCTGAACTTCCTTACGGCGATGGTCAAAGCGTTGAAGAAGCCCGCGTGGCTTTGGTTCAAAAAATCGGTGAAAACATCCAAGTTCGCCGCGTTGAAACCATTGAAGGCGACAACCTAGCTGCTTACCGTCACGGTTTGCGCATTGGTGTAGTGGTTTCTTACGAAGGTGGCAGTGCTGAAACTGGCAAAAACCTTGCCATGCACATTGCCGCATTTAACCCTGTTGCGGTTGATGACAACGACGTTGCTGCGGACGTATTGGCGCGCGAAAAAGACATCATCGAAGCCAAAGCTCGTGAGTCTGGCAAGCCTGACAATATCGTAGAAAAAATGATCGAAGGCGGTCTGCGTAAATATCTTGATGAAGTAACTTTACTTCGTCAGCCTTACGTTATGGACAACGACAAAAAAGTTGGCGACGTATTAAAAGCAGAAGGTGTTAAAGTTCTTGGCTTTAAACGTCTTGAAGTTGGCGAAGGCATCGAGAAAAAACAAGAAGACTTTGCAGCTGAAGTTGCAGCAGCTCAAGCTTCTGCCAATCAGTAATGAATGGCAATTTATTGCTTATTAGCAATAAGTAATTAGCAATAAATAATTCGCAAAAAAAGCCCATCTTATTAAGAGGGGCTTTTTTATTTCTATTCAATAAAAGCAAGTGATATAAATCAAGATTTAACGAAGGGCGTTATAAGCGGCATTGGCATAACTGGCGCTATTGCTGCTGGTGGCATAGCTGACGGGCGTTGCTGAATAGCTTCCAGAGTTTGATGAGCGCGAATTGTTAGCAAACAGCCCTGCATCGTTTTTATAAATGGTGTTATAGCGGCTCATGACGCGCTGAACATAATTGCGCGTCTCTTTGAAGGGGGGAATGCCGCCGTATTTCATCACATTGCCTTCGCCAGCGTTATAGCCTGCAACTGCAAATTCGACTTTGTTATTAAATTTGCGCAAAAGCCAAGCTAAATATTTCGCTGAGCCTTCAATATTTTCAGCAGGGTTCCAAGGATTGCTTACTGAAAAGCGGCGCGCGGTGGCGGGCATTAACTGCATTAATCCTTGAGCGCCTACAGGAGATCGGGCGTTGGGATTAAAAGCAGATTCAGTGTGCATCATCGCTTTTAATAGCGCCGGATCAACGCCGTGACGCCCAGCGGACGCAACAATATACGAGTCATAAGTGCTACGACTTCCAGAACTGGTCGATGGCGTGTAAGTGGGGTTGTAATTGCTGGTGAAAGTCGCTTTTTGAGCAATAGAATCTTTATAATAGGTCGTTTTTACTTTTCTATTAAAATCAGAAAAACTACCTTGGGGATTATCACTGTTAGTGATCAATGTTTGTCCACTTCTATTTTTATAGAAGTTTATGTTAGCGGCTTGAGAGCTGGTGGCAGCGGTCGCTAAAATCATACCGCTCATCAAAGCTGAGGGCAAATAGCGGCGGAAAAGTGGAGCAACAGTTATCATAAAAATATCACTTTTTATCAAATTATCGCCCTTTGCCCTAGAAAAAAAGACAGGGCTAAATTAAGGCGTAAATCAAGAGTCATCGTTATTAAGAATAAACGACATTAATCACGAAACATCATGGTAAAAGATACAAAAGATAATAGTTGCTTACTATATCATAAAAAAATATTTTTCCCTATCTTAATCCTAATATTGTAGGGTAGTTTTGTTAAAAAAATTAACCAAATCAAAATATTACTTTGCTGAAAATTAGTAACACTTAGATGGCTAAAAGTGAATATAACAAAAAAGAAAATAAATTAGTACTTAAAAAAAGGCGCAAAAGATTGCTATCAGCTGATAGCAAGGCTGCCCAAATGAAAATCAGAGAAAGGATAGATTGAAAAAATCATGTGCTAGATGCGAAAGGCACTGACAAAGATGGAAGCGCAAACGGTGGCTAATAAGCCATTAACGGTAAAATCAAAGGCAGAGTAGCGATCGGCGATTGGGCTTATTTGTTAAGCTTTAAGCGTTCTAAATGCGTGAGCGACAAGCATTAACGCTAATCCTTTATCGCAATTGTCAGAGATATTTATAAACAAAATTCGAGCAAAGATCGCGACCGTCAATCCTGAAATGATAATAACGAGGTTGGCAAGGGCTAAAGGTGCTTGAACTAAACTTGCCGCACTCAGACCGATTGGGATGGTTACTGAGCGCGTGGCAAAAGCTAAAATGGTATCGTGACTGAGGTCAAATAGGTATGCCCCCTTTAGAATTAATCTTCTAAATCTTCAAGGCTATCTATAGCGTTATCAAAAGTTTCATTTGACGTTTCAGCGGCGATCAGCGCTTGCTCAAACGGCTCAAGCACCGGCATGAGTAACGTTGCCTGAGCTTCGGGCAACACGTCACGCGGTGACAATCCAGCTTGACCCAAAAGCTGCTTGAGCTTATCGCTTGGCAGGCGAATTTGCAGACATTCATGACCCGAATCATCATAGCTTTCATTTTGAATCACCCCAAGCTCATAAAGGGCATTTTTAAGCTGACCGGCATGATAGGGCAAAGTTAGATCAAAGGTCGTCAGCGCTCCTGTAAGCAGTTGCTGAACGGCAAGGGACAATTCTTCAATGCCTAAGTTTTTCTGCGCTGAGACATAAACGCGGTTTGGAACGCCTTCGGATGCGTAACCAATGTGGGCAGGCTCACCGCTCAAATCAATCTTGTTAAAGACATTTAACACCGGAACGTTATTATTAATCTCAGCAAGCACTGCTTTTACTGCCTCGATTTGCTCGTGCATGTCCTCGCTTGCCGAATTAATCACATGAAGCAACAAATCTGCCTCAAGCGTTTCCTCAAGGGTGGCATGAAATGACTCAACCAACTCATGCGGCAAATGGCGAACAAAGCCGACCGTATCGACAAGCACCACGCGACCCACGCCTTGCCAGTCCAAGCGACGCAGCGTTGGGTCAAGGGTTGCAAATAATTGGTCGGCGGCATAAATATTTTCATCAACCAAGCGGTTAAATAAGGTTGATTTGCCAGCGTTGGTGTATCCCACCAAAGAGATGGTCGGAACGTCCGATTTTTGGCGCTGGGCGCGACCTTGAGCGCGGGTTTGCTTAACTTTAGCAAGGCGGGCTTTAAGCTGGCTGACGCGGACTTGCAAAAGTCGGCGATCCGTTTCAAGCTGAGTCTCCCCTGGTCCTCGAAGCCCGATACCGCCTTTTTGGCGCTCCAAATGCGTCCAGCCGCGAACCAATCGCGTTGATAAATGGTTTAACTGAGCAAGCTCAACTTGAAGTTTACCTTCATACGTTCGCGCACGCTGAGCAAAAATATCTAAAATCAGCCCCGTTCTGTCAAGAACGCGGCATTGAACTAAGCGCTCAAGGTTGCGCTCTTGCGAGGGTGATAAGCTGTGGTTAAAAATCACAATATCGGCGTCATACTCGCGAACCAATTCCGCGATTTCTTCTGCCTTCCCTGCGCCGACAAAATATTTGGCATCAGGCTTGAGCCGAGAGCCGCCAACGAGCGCCAAACGCTCAGCGCCTGCTGAATCAACGAGCAGCTCAAACTCATTTAAGTCATCAGGGTCCTGCAATTGGCGAATGTCCAAATGTACCAAAATGGCGCGCTCGCCACCTTCATATCGTTCAAAATATTCCAAAGAGTCTCACCTATAGTTAAATTGTTATCAGTTATAATTTGAGGGATTACCACATTTTAGCAAGTTGTGCGATCAGGCAAAATTAGCGGCAACCCCCAATGACTATAATATAAGGGCAAATCAGCAAGATTAAAGCATTTTGCTAAAATTGCTCCCAGATTATCTTTATGCAATTGCTGTTTTGAGCGATCAACAAACCCTTACGCCCATTTAAAATTTTGCTATACTAAATCGCCATAACCATAAATGAAGGGATAAAAAATGACCATTAAGGATCAATCATGAGCCTGCTTAAGTCCAAGTTTTCTATCCGGCGACAATTAGGTCGCGGCAAGCAAATCGCTGGGATGACCTCCACCATTGCCGGCGGCATCCGAGCGGCTAAAAAAATTGGTGCTTTTCAAGAACCGCCGCGTGAGCAATTGCCGCGCTATATTCAGACCTTTTGCCAAAAAATGGCAAGCTCTTTTGGCGTCAAAGTCGTCCAAGTTGAGCGTGTCCCGCAGTACCACGGGCTTTGGGTGTCAAACCATATCTCGTGGATGGACATTCCGGTGGTGGGAACGGTCAGCCCCGCGTTTTTCTTATCCAAAGCTGAAATTGGTGAGTGGCCAATCTTTGGTAAGCTGGCTAAAGCTGGCGGAACATTATTTATTGAGCGCGGTTCAGGTGATGCCGGTTCCGTTGCCAATCAGATTGCCAATTTTTTAAAAGATGGGTTTTCGATCATCTTTTTTCCGGAGGCAACGACCACCAGCGGTAAAAAAATCAAGCGCATTCATGGCACGCTTTTGCAATCGGCGATTGATGCTGGCGTTCCCATCCGACCTTTGGTTATTGCTTACGTCAATAAGGATGGCACGCTAAGCAGTGAGCTGCCGTATTTTGGTAAGCTTACCATGAAAGAGAGCATCAAGCGTGTTTTGGACAGCCGTGATGTTTGCGCTTACGTGTTGCCGCTTGAGCCGATCACCCCTGATGGCAAAACCAAAAGCGAGCTGACCAATTTATTGCAGCAACGCTTGCAAGACGGTCTTGCCGATTTACATTCGCGAGTGCTAAGCGATGCTGGACTTGAGCTGCTAGAAAAATAGGCTTTTAAAACTTATGCTTTAAAAAACCTTGAATCAGCGTTTGCTATTAAACGCTGATTTTAAAAACCTGCTGCTTGATTACTTACGGCTTGATAACAGGATTCCAAATCTGTTGCCATTAAGGCGATGGGTTTGGAATTTTTTGATGAACGCTTTCAATCGCCGCCAAAACTTCATCACTTAAGTTAAGATTAATGCTGTCAATGTTGCTTTTTAACTGATCAAGCGTGGTGGCGCCAATGATGTTGCTGGTGACAAAGGGTTCTGAGTTCACAAACGCTAGCGCCATTTGCGCCATGTCCAAATCAAAGTCTTGAGCTATTTTGGCATAGGCTTGGGTCGCACGTTTAGCTTCCTCATTAATATAACGATCGTAGCGGTCATAAAGTGACAATCGCGCGCCTTTCGGTCGTTTGCCGTCCAAGTATTTGCCGGACAATACGCCAAAACCAAGCGGCGAGTAGGCAAGCAGCCCGATATTTTCGCGGTGCGAGATTTCAGCAAGACCGATTTCATAAAGACGATTTAATAAGCTATACGGATTTTGAATGGTGATGGGCGCGATTAAATTATTTTTTTCAGCCTCCCAAAGGTAGCGCATCACGCCCCAAGCCGTATCGTTCGATAAGCCATAAGCGCGGATGCGACCTTGCTTGATTTCATCATTAAGCGCCGAAATCGTCTCTAAAAATGGCGTTAATTCGCTTAAATCTTGAGCGCTCATTTGATCATCATAACCACGATTGCCAAAAAAATTGGCTTGCCGCTCCGGCCAATGCAGCTGATAAATATCAATATAATCGGTTTGCAGCCGTTTTAAATTGTCATCGATGGCCGATTTAATATGGTCTTTATTGAACCGCGTTTGACCGCCGCGTAAAAACGACATTGGTGATATTTTACTGGCAATCACCACCTCATCACGGCGACCGGTTTTGGCAAGCCAACTTCCCATAAAGCACTCAGTTGTGCCCTGCTTGTCTTTGTCCGGCGGGGAGGGGTACATCTCCGCCGTATCCCAAAAGTTGACCCCCAAATCAAGCGCCAAATCCATCTGAGCGTGGGCGTCATTTTCCGTATTTTGCTGACCCCAAGTCATCGTTCCCAAGCAAATTTTAGAAACGTTGGTATCAAGCTGCGGCAAGCGTTCATAGCGCATGAGATGTCCTTTTTATTACTCATAATGTTGCATCATTAATTTTAAGATTAAATGAGCTGAATTCCCGTGACACCGGGCGGGGTCACTTTAAAAATCGTGACTTTAAAGAGCACCGACTGACCTGCAAGCGGATGATTAAAATCAACCTCAATACCGTCTTCATCAATAGCCGTAATCACGCCGGGCAAGGTGTTTTTACCTTTGTCTTCAAATTCAATCATCATGCCAACTTCAGGATTTGTTGCAACCAAAGCAAATTGCGCTGGGCTAAAATGCTGAATGTTATCCGGATTCCACTCGCCAAACGCTTGCTCGGAGGTCAACAGCGCCGTTCGCGTGTCGCCTGCTCGAAGGTTATTGAGCACCTGCTCAAATCCAGGCAGCAAGCTGTCATCCCCGATAGTCAGGCTGACAGGATCAGGACGCGGATAGGTGGAGTCGATCACCGTGCCATTTTCAAGCGCTACTTCAAAATGCAGCAGCACTTGACTGCCGTGCTCAATTCGAGTGTCTTCATTTGGCGTGGTAAAGTCAGTTGGGATCATATCAATGCCATTTAAAAAATAAAAATTTGCAAGACGGGTAAAAGTGATTTTCGCTTATCACTGACCATGATAAGCCAATTGCGCGAAGCTGTAAGCGCCAATCGGTTAAAAACATGTAACAAAACTTCGCGCAATCGGTGTATCATAGCCTGATTTTTGTCAGCAGTTTTAAATGTAGTGAGCTGATCACTAAGATTGAAGGCGTTATCATGTCGCAGATTAGGATGAACAAACAACAAGGCGTGATCGTCCGCTTTGATGATCATAAAGGTTTTGGCTTTATTAAAGTTCAAGATCAAGGTCGTGATGATGAGCTGTTTTTTCATATCAGTGAGTATTTGCCGCCACGCCGACCTAAAGTTGGTGATGAGGTGGTGTTTGGTAGCAAACGCGATAACCAAGGTCGCCTGCAAGCTTGTGAGATTCAAGAGCTTGGCTTTGTTCAAGAAAAAATAGCCCAAAAAAATGCCCAAATCCGCCGCCGAAACCAGCAAAAAAGTCAGCAAGCGGAGTTTGAAGCGGGTCAAAAAAAGCGGCTGTTTTTAGGGGCGGCGTTTTATGGGGTTTTGGTATTACTTGCAGCGACCACAAAGCTGTCTTGGCTTTTTGTGGGATGGTATTTGGTTTTGGGGGTCATCACTTATTTGAGTTACGCCAAAGACAAAGCCGCAGCGCAGCAAGGGGAATGGCGAACGCCTGAGTCAACGCTGCATGTCTTAAGCGCGCTTGGGGGCTGGGTTGGCGCGATGGTGGCGCAAACTTATTTGCGCCATAAATCGCAAAAGGCAGAGTTTCGCTTGGTTTATTATTTTACCGTCGTGGTAAATTTAGCATTATTGCTTGCTGTACTAACGCTGGGCGAGGGCAAACTAAGCGGTCTGTTATCGCTTTAGTCAAACCGCAGTAAGCCTCAAAGTTACTCTGACACGATATTCGCTAAAATAGCTTGATAAAGCGCTGCATCTGAGCTTGAAAAACAGCAAAATATCACCTTGTTTACTGAAATGTCTTGTTCTTGCTCAATACTATTTTTTAAAAACTTTTGAACGGTATCAACGGCAATGCGTGCCGCTTTGTCTTTTGGAAAGCCATAAACGCCGGTGCTAATGGCGGAAAATGCAATACTTTGCAAATTGTTTTGGGCAGCAAGCTCAAGCGAGCGCCGATAGCAGCTTGCCAATAGTTCAGGCTCGTTTTGGTTGCCGCCGTGCCAAACGGGACCTACGGTATGAATGACAAAGCGGCTTGGCAAATTAAAGGCAGGGCTAATTTTGGCATCGCCCGTTTTGCAGCCGTTTAGCGTTCGGCAATACTCGACCAATTGTCGACCAGCAGCGCGGTGAATTGCCCCATCCACGCCGCCGCCACCAAGCAAGCTTGAATTGGCAGCGTTGACAATGGCATCAACGTGAAGTTTGGTGATGTCGGCTTGGATCACGGCAAGGGCGACATGATGCTCATTTCCCAAGTCATCTTTTAGCGTTAAGCTGATTTCAAAATCGTCTGTTCTTGTCATCATCAAACTCCTTTTGCCGATCAATTTTTTAGATTAATTCCCCACCTTACGCTTATTTTCTAAAAATAACATGTCAATCACGATAAGCGCCACACCAAAGCAAATACCCATATCAGCAACGTTAAATACGGGATAATGCCAAACATCATAATAATGAACGTGAATAAAATCAATGACATGACCATGAAGTAAGCGGTCGATGAGGTTACCAACCGCGCCGCCAAGCATCATCGCAAGTCCTAGTGATAACAATCGTGCCTGCTTTGGGACTCTTGGCAAATAAGCGCTTAAAAATAGTGCCATTAAGAGCGCAAGCCCTGCAAAAAACCACTTTTGCCAGCCGCCGGCGTCCGCCAAAAAGCTAAACGCCGCGCCGTAGTTATACGCAAGCGTCCAGTTAAGCACCGGCTCAATCACTGCAACCGGCTCATGAAAGGTAAGCTTAGTTTGGGCAAGCCATTTGGTGGCTTGGTCGATGATGAGCACCAGCAACGCCACGCCATACCACGTTAATGCCCCGCGACCATTTGCCACCAGCTTTGAGGATCTAGCAAGCCGACTTTTTGGCGTGGTTGAGCTTCCTGTGGTCACATGAGCAGGGGCTAAGGTTTCAGTCCTGCTGACCTGCGCGACCGATTTAGTTTCAACATCATTAGCTTTTACAACGTCGTCCGTTTTTACCAAATCATCCTTGGTCGGTCGCGGCGAATTTGGAGGGCTGGAGTTAGGCATAATGGCGCTCCTCACCTGATCCGGCCACGTTGGTGACGCAGCGGGCGCAAAGCTGAGGATGGCTTGGATCTGCGCCAATGTCCTCGCGGATATGCCAGCAGCGAACGCATTTTTCACCTTGAGCGGCCGTGATGTCAACGATTAAGTCATTGTCCTCATCGCTTGATTTTTCCGCTTCTAAATTGCTTTCGCTCAAGGGTTTTAACGCCGCGCCACTGGTGATAAGCACAAAGCGCAGCTCTTCGCCCAATTTTGCAAGGCTATCGAACATTTGACCGTCCGCAAACAGGGTGGCATTTGCTGAAAGGTTGGCGTTAATCAGTTTATTTTCACGCGCCGTTTCAATGTGTTTATTGACCAATTCTTTAGCCCGCAGGATAAATTGCCAATCGTCACTGCTAATCTCATTCAACTGAAACTCGGGGAACTCGTACCACTCTTGGGTAAACACGTAGCCGTCCGTGCCTTTGAGCACTTCCCAAGCTTCTTGAGCGGTAAAAGTCAAAATCGGCGCAATCCAGCGAATCATCGCTTGAGCGATATGATAAATTGCCGTTTGTGCCGAGCGGCGTGGGTTGCCATCGGTTTGGGTGGTGTACTGACGGTCTTTGATGATGTCCAAATAAAAGCCGCCCAAATCCTGCGAGCAAAACGCGGTAACTTGCTGGGTGACTTGGTGAAAGTCCATCGCGTCATAAGCGGCAACGATATCTTGTTGAACATCGCTTGCACGCTTTAAGATAAACTTGTCAAGGCTGATGAGCTTATCCATCGGAACGCTGTCAGTACTGGGGTCAAAGTCATCGGTATTGGCAAGTAAAAAGCGCAAGGTGTTGCGGATTCGGCGATACATGTCAATCGCGCCTTTAAACGCTGATTTGCCGGCGCTCATCTCATAGCGGTAGTCGCTTGAGGCGATCCAAAGTCTGAGCATATCCGCGCCAGTTTTGTTAATTTCATCTTGCGGGGTGATGATATTGCCAAGTGATTTACTCATTTTGCGACCGTTTTCATCGACCACAAAGCCATGGGTCAGCACTTGTTTAAATGGGGGTCGCTCGTACATGGCTTCTGAGGTTAACAGCGAGGTTTGAAACCAGCCGCGATGTTGGTCGGAGCCTTCTAAATACATATCGGCAGGATTGGTCAGCTCATCACGCTGTTCAAGAACGGCAAAATGGGTCGTCCCTGAGTCAAACCAAACGTCTAGCGTATCAGTAGCTTTGTCATAATTCGCTGCTTCCGCGCCCAAAAAGTCTTCACAACTGGCATCAAACCAAGCTTCAACGCCGCCTGCCTCAATTTTTTTCGCGGCAATTTCCATGAGTTCCAGCGTTTTTGGGTGCAACTCGCCGGTGTCTTTATGAGTGAAAAAGGTAATGGGAACGCCCCAAGTTCGCTGGCGTGAAATACACCAATCAGGGCGACCGCTCATCATCGCCTCAATTCGGTTTTGACCCCAAGCTGGCGTCCAAGTGACTTTTGGAATGTCACCCAGTGCGCGCTCACGAAGCCCTTTGGCTTCCATACTGATAAACCACTGCGGCGTTGCCCGAAAGATAATCGGCGATTTGTGACGCCAGCAGTGCGGGTAGCTGTGCTCGATACTCGTGTGGCTTAATAAATGACCGCTGTCATTAAGCGCTGCAATGATTTTTGGATTGGCTTTATAAATGTGCTCGCCTGCAAACACGGCAGCCGATTCTAAATAAACGCCGCTGCCGCTGACTGGATTTTCAACCGGTAAGTTGTATTTTAGCCCAACCAAATAGTCGTCTAAACCATGACCGGGCGCAGTATGAACCAATCCCGTTCCGCTATCAGTGGTCACGTGATCGCCTAAAATCAGCGGAACTTGACGCTCGTTAATAAGTGGATGCTGAGCTTTGAGCCCTTCAAGGTCACGACCGGAAACGGTAGCTTTTATGCCTTGGTTGGTAAGTTTGAGTGCGGTTAATGCGGCATCAACCAAGTCAGTTGCTAATAGTAAATGACCTTTTTCGGTAGCAACGATACTATAATCGTGCTCCGGATGCACTGAAATGGCTTGGTTCGCAGGAAGTGTCCAAGGCGTTGTTGTCCAAATCACTGCTTGAATATCATCCGCACCATTGAACGCTTTGATATTTTTTGCGTCAACAATATCAAAGCCCACATAAATGGCATCCGATACTTTATCTTGATATTCAACTTCGGCTTCGGCTAAGGCTGAACCACAATCTAAGCACCAGTTGACCGGCTTCATTCCGCGAGTGACGTGACCGTTGTCATAGATTTTAGCCAAGGCGCGAACGATGTTGGCCTCTTGGCTAAAATTCATCGTCAAATATGGATTGTCCCAATCACCAAAGACGCCTAAGCGCTTAAAGTCCGCCATTTGTAGCGCCACTTGGCTTTTGGCATACTCGCGGCAAAGTCCGCGAAACTCGGTTGCGGAGACTTTTTGACCGACTTTGCCAACTTTGGCTTCCACTTTTTGCTCAATCGGCAATCCGTGACAATCCCAACCGGGGACGTAAGGCGCATCAAATCCTGACAGCGTTTTTGATTTGACAATAATGTCTTTGAGCACCTTGTTGACCGCGTGACCTAAGTGAATTTGACCGTTGGCGTATGGAGGACCATCATGCAAAATGTATTTTGGCGCGCCGATTCGTGCCTGCCGGATTTTGCCGTAAACGTCGTCCGCCTCCCAAGCTTTGAGCCAATCCGGCTCGCGCTGAGCCAAATTTGCGCGCATTGGGAACGCGGTATCAGCTAAGTTTAAGGTGTCTTTATAGTCGATGACGGTCGGATGTTGAGCGTTTTGGTCAGTCATAAAAGCAGTTCTTTAAGTTAAGTGAAAAATAGGGGTGCAAACAAGCGCTAGAAAAAATAACAGTCATTAGGTCAATAGAAGCATCGACCAAAATGTGAGGCGCGGCGCGATTGATCCTCAAAGCGCCTAAGTAAAAATTATCATATCGCGGCATATTATATGTCAAATTGCTTGGGGTAAAAAGAGTTACGGTAGTTTAGTCGCGCAATCAGTGGCGCAAAAAACATCCGCTTTTATCAAAACCTGATTTTAAAACGCTTAACATCACGCCATTATTATGGTAACTTATTTTAAACTATTTTTAATGATAGCGTCTTTTTGGTTATCAATGCTCGCTTTGAGCGCGTATTTTTCCTGTATGATGTCGCCAGTCGTCAATCTCAAGCTTTGGGATAGCGTCGCTCGCCTTTATAAAGCATTAGCGATTGCATTAAGCCTATTTACAACTTCCTAGTTAAGCCTTTATTTGCTGAATTAGCAAATTTTTAATACCTTTTTACCACTTTTTAAAGTTATCACCTTTTAAATTTACCACTTTTTAAAATAATCAGCAGGATTACCTGCTTAATTTATCATGCCAATCTTTTAAGAATTTCTATTTTTATTAAGTTTAAGTTAATTTTTAGAATTTCAACAGGTTAGCTACCATTTTGCAAGGAGCAAATTATGAAAGTCGGAATCCCAAAAGAAGTTAAAAATAATGAAAATCGCGTCGGTCTGACCCCTGATGGCGTCAGTGCCTTGGTTGATAACGGTCATACGGTGTTGGTTGAAAAAGATGCCGGAATGGGATCGCAGTTCACCGATGACGACTATAAAAACGCGGGCGCGACCATTGTCAATAGCGCGGCGGAAGCTTGGGATGTCGAGTTGCTCATCAAAGTCAAAGAGCCGCAAAGCGCGGAATATCAATATTTAAAAGAAGATTTGGTCTTGTTTACTTATCTGCACTTGGCGGCTGAGCCTGAGCTTGCCAAAGTGTTGGTAAAAAATAAGGTTTCGGGAATCGCTTATGAAACGGTTCAATTGAGCAATGGCGCGTTGCCGCTATTGACCCCAATGAGTGAGATTGCAGGTCGAATGAGTACCCAAATTGGCGCTCAATATTTGCAGTCGTTTTATGGCGGCAAAGGTATTTTATTAGGCGGCGTTCCGGGCGTTCAAAAGGGTAAAGTGACCATCATTGGCGGTGGCGTTTCTGGAACGGAAGCCGCCAAAATTGCCATTGGACTTCGTGCGGATGTGACCATTTTGGACTTAAGCTCGCAGCGCTTAAAAGAGCTGTCAGAAATGTTTGGTAGCAGCATTCAAACGCTCATGTCCACCAAAGAAAACATCGCCAAAAGCGTCAAAGACAGCGATTTGGTCATCGGCGCGGTGTTGATTCCGGGCGCGGCAACGCCAAAGCTTGTGACTGAGGAGATGATCAAATCCATGCAGCCGGGTGGCGTCGTCATTGACATTGCCATCGACCAAGGCGGGCTTTTTGAAACGACCGATCGAATTACCACCCACGACGACGCAACTTACACCAAGCACGGCATCATCCATTATGCGGTCGCCAACATCCCAGGCGCGGTGCCAAGAACGTCAACCATGGCGCTGACCAACGTCACCATGCCTTACGTGATGGCGCTTGCCAATAAAGGCTTTAAGCAAGCTTGCCTTGACAATAGCGCGCTTGCCAAAGGCGTCAACACTGCAAAAGGTTTTGTCACTTATAAGGCTGTTGCTGATGAGCTTGGGTTAGAGTATCAAGAGTTAGCAAGCCTTTTAAGCTAATATTTGTTTTAAAAACGCTTTAAAATAAAAACCGATTGGCAATGCTCAATCGGTTTTTTAATGGCGAAACCTCATTTAAGATTAACCTAATGAGCTAAGCCAAAGTCGAAGTTTCAATGACCATTCCGGCTGAATTCCGGTTAAGCCTTGTTTCATTTTGCCATCTTTTAAAATGACAAACGATGGTGTCACCTGACCTTGCCAATCATCAAAAATATTGCCATTTTCATCGTTAATGGTAGTAAAGCGATAATTATGTTGTGATAAATAGCTGCCTAATTCTTGATTACTGCCAGATTTCACCGCAACGGTCACCACCGGATAGTTGCTCGATTGGCTCAATCTGTTGACCGCAGGGGAGGTGGTTTTACAAACGGGACACCACGTTCCCCAAAAATAGACCAAAACCGGTTGGTCTTGGCTTAAAGTTGCCAAATCAACGGTTTGACCTTGATAATCGGTTAGGCTAAGCTCCGGATTGGCAGGCATGACCGGCTGTCGCCAGCAATTGACCACGCTATAAATGACGATAAACATCACGCCATAAAGCAAGATGGTTTTAATCGCTGAAAATAGCTTTTGTTTTGGTGATTTGGTAAGGGGCAGAGCAGTTTCCGTCATAATATATTTTTTAATAACATTTAAAGTGAATCGCTAGTCTAACAAAAAACGGCTGAGCAGTTATCTGTTTGCAGCCGTTTTTAAAAAAGTCTTATTAAAATAAAGGTTTAGCTAACTGCGAGGGTTTGCGGCGCGGTCTTGCAGCGGATCACCCTCACGAACGCTTCCAGAATTGTCAAGGCGCTCGGCTTCGCTTAGTTTATTTGCCGGAACTTTTGATTTTTTCTTCCAGCGCAGGCTAAATAAATCATCGCGGCGATCAAGCAAATTATGAACTGAGCCTTCATGACGAACATGAAGCAGCTTATCTAAATCCAAATCAGAGAAAAACACCATTTCGGTGTTGGGCGTGGTTTCTGCCATGATGGAGTCGTGCGGGAATGCAAAATCGGACGGCGAAAAAATAGACGACTGAGCGTATTGAATGTCAAGGCTTTCAACTTGCGGTAAGTTACCGACCGAGCCGCAAATCATCACGTAGCACTCATTTTCAATGGCGCGGGCTTGGGCGCAGTGACGGACGCGCAAATAGCCATTTTGCGTGTCCGTCCAAAACGGCACAAACAAAATGTCCATGTCATCAAGTGCCATGAGGCGGGCAAGCTCAGGAAATTCAACATCATAGCAAATCAAAATGCCAACGCGACCGGCGTCGGTGTCAAAGACTTGGACTTTATCGCCGCCCTCAATCACCCAAGCGCTGCGCTCGTGCGGGGTGATGTGGATTTTGCGCTGCTCCTCAACCGTGCCATCACGGCGACAAAGATAGCTGACGTTATACAGCACGTCCTCCTCGTCAAGCAGCGGCATCGAGCCGGTAATCACGTTGACGTTATAGCTGACTGCTAAATGCGAGATTTCATTTTTAAACCATTCAGTATAGCTTGCTAAAAAGCGAATGGCGATATTTTGGTCGGTGGATTCACAAAGTCCCATGAGTGGCGCGTTAAAAAACTCTGGCAGGCAAGCAAAGTCGGAATTGTAATCTGCCATGATATCGACAAAAAACTCAACTTGCTGAAGCAATTCTTCTGGCGATTCCACCTCACGCATTTGCCATTGAATGCCGCCGATGCGAACTTCAGATTTGCGAGCATTGGGCTTATAATCTTGCGGCTCGTAATAAATATTTGACCATTCAAGTAAGGTGGCAAAGCCTTTTGATTGCGCATCGTCAGGCAAATAGCCGGTCAAAATCCGTTTGACAATAAAACCGTTGGACAATTGAAACGACAGTGCATTGTCATGAATTTCGCGCGACTCAACCGCATCAATGTACTCACCAGGGGTTAAATCTTGATGGTTGTAATAATTAGGGATTCGACCACCCGCTAAAATTGCCCGAAAGTTCATCTGCCGGCAAAGCTCTTTACGAGCATCATAAAGGCGGCGACCCAAGCGATAACCGCGATAATCGGGATCAATCAGCGCATCCAAGCCATAAATGGCATCGCCTTTAGGGTTATCCTTGATGATCTCGCGGTGACCAATCAAATCATCATAGGTATGGGGGTTGGAAAATTTGGCATAATCCACGCGCATCGACAGCACAAAACCAATCATTTGGTCATGGTCAAACAGCGCAATTTGACCCTCAGGAAAGGCATCAATGAGCGTATGAATGGTCGTTTTTGACCACGCGCCGCCCAAATTGGCATAAACGCGATCCATCAATACTTTTAATTGCGGGTAGTCTTTTTTCTTAATTTCAGCAATCGTTAAATGAAAATCATCGATCTTATCGTTCTTACTCATATCAATCCTATTCAAAGGTTAGCTTGCGGTTTTGGCACTAAAAAATGGTATCAAAACTCATAAAAAAATCTTAAAAAATTTATCGCTTTAATGCTATGCTATAGTTAATTTTAAGCAAAATTTGTCACGATCGATGCTTTTGTTAAAGCTAAGTTAAAAGTTAAAGCCACGTTAAAAGTCTTTTGAAATCTTGGCAGGCTCGATTATGTTTTGACAGATTTACGCTTCTGCTATTTGCTGCCATAAGATAGCGTCACAGGTTACGCTTATCTTTTCAACTTGCGATCATTTTTTAATGCTTATCATAGCAAGCCAACGTCGTGATATCAGCGTAAGAGAAGTAACCAATTGCTATGATTTTGTGAGATTATCTTGAGCTTCTCCTTTTTATTTACTGAGCCTTTATACCTCCATTAGCGGTGGTGTCTTTGTGACCGTGCCATCAAACTTGGATTTTCTTGGCGATGCCAAAATTTTTGCTTAACTATCAATAAAATGGATGATAAAGGTTTATTATGATGTCCCTTGACCAAATTGAACCGCTGGCAGATGATGCGCTGATCCAAGTGGTGTATGCCAGCACGTTGAGCCTTAAGGGGCGTTTTGATTCAAAAATCTTTGATGATATTGCCCATCATGCGTATCGCTACAATCAGCAGCAAGGCATTACGGGCATTTTATGCTATGGCAATGGCGAGTTTTTGCAGTGTATTGAAGGTAAAAAAGCGCAGATTTTGGCGCTTTTGCAGCGCATTTCGCAAGATCCGCGACATAAGCAGCTAACTATCTTATTAGCTCAGCCGATCAGCCATCAGCGCTTTAAAGATTGGCGAATGCGGATGCTGTTTTTGGAGCGCTGGCTTTGGTCGGATGCCACCAAGGCACAAGCGCAAAATTTAGCGCCCTTTTTACCGTTTGCGCCGCAAGGGTGGTCAAGCGCGCGGACTCAGCAGTTTTTAGCCGTCATTCAAGCGTTTGATCATCCGCCGCACATCAAAGCGGCGGGCATCACTTACAATGCCCTTGGCAATATGGTTCGCTATGTCACCGCCCCGCATCAAGCCTTTTTATTGGTTCAAGGTATTTTGCTTTTGCTCGTGATTTTGGCGTTAGGATCATTGCTTTGGTGGTAACATTTCAAACTCGCTAGGCAATAAAAAATGACGCTCTAAGACGTCATTTTTTTTATTTTTTAGGGCTTAATTTTTGTTAACCCTCATTTTTATTAACCATTATTTTTTATTAACTATCACTCCAAATCAAAAATCTTGCCGCGGTTCATGATGTTGTTGGGGTCAAAAACGCGCTTGATGGCTTTGAGATAATCAATTTCAGTTTCAGTTTTGCTAAATTGCAAATAGGGCTTTTTGGTCATGCCAACGCCATGTTCTGCCGATACCGAGCCGCCATATTTTTGAACGGTTTCAAAGACAAACTGGTTAACGATTTGGCATTCAGTAAAAAATTCGTCTTTGCTAATAGTTTCAGGCTTTAAGATGTTCAAGTGCAAATTGCCATCACCAATATGACCAAACCAGCACACCTCAAAGCTTGGGTACTTGTCTTGAACGATAGTTTCAATGTCGTGAATAAAGCTTGGAACGTGGCTGATTAATACCGAAACGTCATTTTTATAGGGCGTAAAAACCGAAATGGTCTCGGAAATAAACTCACGAAGCTTCCAAAGCTCCGCCGCTTGAGTCATATTTTGGCTCATAACGCCGTCGACAATCCAGCCGTTTTCCATGCAGTCCTCAAAAATCGCCATCGCCTCATCCATGATCGGCTCATAAGGCGCTTCAAATTCAAGCAAGGTATAAAATCGCGGTTTGGATTCAAACGGCTCTTGAACGTGACCCGTTGCCATGAGTTTGTCAACGGCAACATCATCAAAAAACTCAAAGGCGGTTAAGTCAACTTTGGCTTGAAAGGCGGCCAAAACATTCATCACATCATCAAAGCTGTCCATGCCAAGCACCATAACACTGAGCGCTTTTGGTGGTCGCTCAAGCTTGATTTGCGCGTGGGTCACAAGCCCAAGCGTGCCTTCACTGCCGATAAACAATTGGCGTAAGTCATAGCCTGTGGCATTTTTAATCATGCCGCGATTTAATTCCAAAATATCGCCGCGACCGGTCACCACTGTCAGCCCCATGACCCATTGCCGCGTCATGCCGTAGCGGATGACCTTAATGCCGCCGGCGTTGGTGCCGATATTGCCGCCCATTTGGCTTGACCCTGCTGAGGCAAAATCGACCGGATAATATAAATCTTGGCTTTGGGCAAACTGCTGAAGCTGCTCGGTAATCACCCCTGCTTCAATCTCCACCAAGCGGTCTGCCGGATAAAATTTGCCAATTTTATTCATTTTATCAAGGCTGACCACGATTTCACCATTAGCAGCAACGGCGCCTGCTGACAGTCCTGTTCGACCGCCGCTTGGCGTGAGAACGATATTGTGAGCATTAGCAAGTTTTACCACCGCTTGAACTTGCTCGGTCGATTTTGGAAACACGATTGCTGAGGCGTTTGGCGAAAAATGCTTCGTCCAGTCTTTGCCCCAGTGCAGCAAGCTTTCGCTGTCGGTTTTGATTTGGCTGGCATCAAAGCCGCAATCTTCAAGCAAAGCATTGAGCAAGGTGGCAGTCGGGGTTGATTGCAAAGTTTCCAAAGTCGGTTGGGGCGTGGTCAATTCAGTCATAATCGTCTCAAGGCAGCATCGTTTTGGGCAATGGGAGGTGAACAACAACGGGTTAAAATAAAACGGGTCAAAATAAAATCATAAAGCAAGCTTTCAAGAATAATATAGTGTATCGTGATTTTAAGGGAGCGGCTAGTTGATAAATTTTGAAGAACTTTTATTTTTTAAGCAAATTCAAATAACTACTGCCGCCCTGAATTTTTTTCATGATGAGATTAAAAAATAGTAACTATTTATTTAAATAAATAGTAAAACAACACTTGGCAATTTGTGTAAGATAAGAAGCTTGCTGATTCATTCACCAAAGTCAAAGGATAGGTTTTCCATGGCGCTCTCCCTGCAAAAAGACAAAATCCGATTTTTACTTCTCGAAGGTGTTCACGACAACGCGGTTAAAGTGTTGACTCAAGGGGGCTATCATAATATCGAAAGCTTAAGTCAAGCACTTGATACTGATGAGCTGATTGAAAAAATTAAAGACGCGCACTTTATTGGCATTCGCTCGCGAACGCAGTTGACCCGTGAGGTGCTTGAGCAAGCGCCCAAATTGATCGGCATTGGCTGCTTTTGTATTGGCACCAACCAAGTGGACTTAAATGCCGCTCGTGAGCTTGGTATTCCGGTCTTTAACGCGCCGTATTCAAATACGCGCTCGGTTGCCGAATTGGTACTTGCCGAAGCCATCATGCTGTATCGCGGTATCCCTGCCAAAAGCGCTGCCGTTCATCGCGGAGGTTGGGGCAAGTCCGCAAAAGACTCGCATGAGGTTCGCGGCAAAACTATCGGGATTGTTGGCTATGGCTCCATCGGCTCGCAGTTGTCGGTCTTAGCTGAAAGTTTTGGCATGAATGTCATTTATCATGACGTGGTCACCAAATTGCCGATTGGTAATGCAAGCCAAGTTGGCAGCCTTGATGAGCTGCTTGAAAACGCCGACATTGTCACCTTGCATGTTCCTGATGAGCCAAGCACGCGCTATATGATGAAAGCTGAGCAGTTTGATAAGATGAAAGACGGCAGCTATTTTATTAACGCCGCTCGCGGAACTTGCGTAGATATTGATGATTTAGCCGCCGCGATTGAATCGGGCAAAATCTTGGGCGCCGCCATTGACGTGTTCCCAAAAGAGCCAAAATCTGCTGATGAAGAGTTTGAGTCGCCGCTGCGCAAATTTGACAACGTGATTTTGACCCCGCACATTGGCGGCTCCACCCAAGAAGCTCAGGCTAATATCGGTTTAGAAGTCGCCGAAAAATTCGTCCGCTATTCGGATCAAGGTGATACCATCACTGCGGTCAACTTCCCGAACGTTTCCATCCCGTTTAAAGAAGGCACGCACCGATTGCTTCACATTCACAAAAACGTCCCCGGCGTCCTGTCACAAGTGAACCGCCTGTTTGCCGAAGCTCACATCAACATTATAGCCCAAAGCCTCATGACCGAAGGCGATATCGGCTATTTGGTGATGGATGTGGATTATAGCGATTCAAAAGCGGCGCTTGATATGCTCAATGATGTGGCGGAAACCGTTCGAGTTCGCGTCTTGTTTTAACTTAAATTTCAGCGTTAAAAGCAGCAGCGTTAGTGATAACTCTGCTGTTTTTTTTGGCTTTTATTTTGATAACAACACTAACAGTTTTCAACAAACCATAACATTTAATTAATAATAAAGCGTGATTGATAAGATAATATAAACATCGCTAGGGAAAAGTGCGTTACCTCCTATCAACCCCAACAACAATAAAAATCCTTGTTATAGGAATTTCCATGAAACTTACACTCAATCGAAAAATAGCCGCGTCTGCTTTGGTAGGCAGCGCCATGTTATTAAGCGCCGTACCAAGCCTTGCTGCCGATACCACCTATCAGTTATCCAGTCATATTTTGGACATCAGCACCGGAAAGCCTGCGCCAGATGTCAACGTTCGCTTGATGCAGCAGCAATCAAACGGCAGCTGGAAGCTGATTGACAGCAAAAAAACCGGAAATGACGGTCGAATTCCTGATTTTTTACCCAATGAGGGCAGCTCAGGTCACAATGGCGTTTATAAGCTGATTTTTGAAACTACGCCCTATTTTTACAATCAAGGCGTAAAATCATTTTATCCTTATGTTGAGGTCAACTTTAACATTGAAGGCACTCAGCATTATCACGTTCCAATTACCTTATCGCCTTATGGCTACAGCACTTATCGCGGTAGCTAATAAGTTGCTGATAATAAAACACAATTTAAAAAGTCAAAAAAAGAGGCAGATTTTGCCTCTTTTTTTATTAGTGCTAACTAAAATTGGCGGTAACTGAAACTTTTGCTAACTAAAATTAGTGCTAACTGGATTAAGCTTTAGCTTGCTTTGATTTTTTGGATTTAGTTTGAGCGTTTTCTTGCTGCTGCTTTGCTTCAACTTTAGCCGCGCGGCGCTTTTCGATGACCTCAACGACATTGCCGCCGATATGTTCCTCACCGCGCTTTGCGGCAAGATTGATTTGGTGTTCACGTTCCCGAAAGCGCGCTTTTTGTTCTTCAGTCGCTTTATCGATGCAATGCGGGCACGACTCCCCTTTGACATAAGCGGCAGAGGTCATATCCTCAAGCGTAATCGGCATCCGGCAAGCAAAGCACTGCTCATAATCGCCTTTTTCTAAATCGTGATTGACCGCAACACGATTGTCAAACACAAAGCAGTCACCTTCCCAAAGCGACTCCTCTTTTGGCACCTCTTCCAAATACTTTAAAATGCCACCCTCTAAATGATAAACCTCTTCAAAACCTTGCTCGCGCATAAACGCGGTCGATTTTTCGCAGCGAATGCCGCCGGTGCAAAACATCGCCACTTTTTTATGCTGATTTGGGTCAAGGTTTTGCGCAACAAACTCTGGAAACTCGCGAAAGGTCTTGGTGTTTGGGTTCACCGCATTTTTAAAGGTGCCGATTTGAACTTCGTAATCATTTCGCGTATCGACAAGGATAACGTTAGGATCAGAGATTAGCGCATTCCAATCGCTAGGCTTAACATAGCGTCCAACCGATTGCAGCGGGTCGATGCCTTCAACGCCCATGGTGACGATTTCTTTTTTTAGCTTCACTTTGGTTCGATAAAACGGCTGCTCGTGGGTGTAAGATTCTTTAAAAACGAACTCGCCAATCGCCGGAATTTGTCGTAAAAACGCAAGCACTGCATCAATACCTTGGCGGCTTCCTGAAATCGTACCGTTAATGCCTTCCGCTGCGATTAATAGCGTGCCTTTAACGTTGTTATCAAGCATAGTGTTTAAAATCGGCTCGCGGTAGTTTTCAAAATCGGCAAACGGGGTAAATTTATAAAGGGCAGCTACCACAATATTGTTGGTAGTAGCATCATAAGGGGCGTGGCTCATGCTATCTCCTGCGGGCTAGGGCGTAATCCTAGAGCAATGATAAATAAAAGAAAAATCGGCAAATTATGCTAATTGCGCGGTAAGTTTACCAAAATTTATAAAATTTTTGAATCAAAATAAAAATCCCAACGTATGAGCTGGGATTTTAAATGGTCAAGCTTCTTAAGGCTTATTTGCTTTGGAACCAGCGATCCGCTTGGTTGCGAGCGCTTGCGATATCAGAGTTCGATAAGTTCAATGCCAACTGACCGATTTTGCCGCGAGCTTTGCTGCGAACTTTTTCATCAAGCATGCCATCGCGGGCAGCCAAATCATACCATTTATAAGCGTCAACGAGGTTTTTTTGTTTTTCATCGAGCAGCGCTAAGGTGTAGCTTGCGCGATTGTCGCCGCGCATGGCGGCTTTTTCTAGCCATTTGCGGGCTTGCTGAAGGTTGGGCTGGACGCCTTCACCGCGAAGGTACATGATGCCAAGGTTTAACTGAGCAGGAGCGACGCCTTGTTCCGCCGCGCGAGTATACCACTGGACGGCTTGCTGAGTGTTTTTAGCCACGCCTTGACCTTTTTGTAGGCGCTTGGCGAGATAAAACTGAGCGTGATCGTTGCCTTGGGCAGCATGTGAGGACAGCTCGCTGACGTTCATCATCTCATAGCGTGAGGTATCAAGTGGGATATTGGCAACCAAGTCGGCATTGGCAAGGCTTGCCGTGGTCAATACAGCAGTGAATAAGGCGGCTTTTAAAAATTTCATACCAGCTCCAAATCAGATAAAAATATAACCATGACGTTGAATTGACCGATGCCGTTATTAGCGTTAAAACTTTGGACTGATTAACCTTTTGTAACCAAAATTCCTTACGCTAACGCAACAGATAGGCGGTTGTAATTAAGGGGTCATTGACAATATTTTGTAAGCTTACCACCCAAACTTACGAAACTCAAATACTAATTACGCAAATTTACGCCAAAATTTGCCAAAGAGAAGCTAACAAAATCATAATGTTACATTGCAGTAAGGTTTAATAAAGCTAAATTGGAAAAGAGAAGTTACAAAATCCTTAATATTATTGTGACTTTCATGAAGATTTGGTCACCCGATAAATGGCAACATCCGCCAATAGGTTAGGGGCTTGGCGAATAAGCAGCGTTCGAAGCGCGCTTGAATGACGAGTGGAGTCGCTAACGGCAAATCGGCTTAAGATTTGGATATTGTGATTGGCACAAAGCGCTTCAAAATCTTTAAATGTGCAAAGATGAATGTTGGGCGTGTCGTACCATTCATAAGGCAATGCTTCTGATACCGGCATCAAGCCTTTAATGCCCAAATGCAGCCGATTTTGCCAATGCGCAAAGTTTGGGAAAGTAATGATCGCCTCGCGACCGACCCGAAGCATATCAAGGAGCAATTTATCGGGCGTCATCACCGCTTGCAGGGCGCGCGCCATAATCACCGTATCAAAGCTGTTGTCTTCAAATCGGGCAAGACCGTCGTTTAAGTCTTGCTCGATGATGGAGAGCCCATTGGCAATGGCTTCGTTGATTTTATCAGGGTCGATTTCAAGTCCGTAGCCGGTCACACCAAATTTTGATTGCAAGTGCGCTAGCAGCTCGCCATTGCCGCAGCCCAAATCTAATACGTTCGATTTTGGGGCGATCCAGCGCTCAGCCAATTGGTGATCCATTCTCATAGCGGCGCTCCGGCAGGTTTTGTCGATTGATTGGGTTGAAAAGTTGGCGCATCATGGATAAACGGCGCGCTCAAAAAGCCTTTAATCGCGGTCATATAACGCGGAATGTCAAATAAAAATGAGTCGTGACCGTGCGGCGCATCGATGTTTAAATAGCTGACTGGCTTTTTGGTTGCCATTAACGCATTAACGATTTCTTGTGAGCGTTCAGGGGCAAAGCGCCAATCGGTGGTGAAGGACATCACCAAATATTGGCATTTTGATACCGATAACGCTTTGGCAAGGGCATCTTTACCGTCAAAATCGCGGGCAGGGTCAAAGTAATCGAGCGCTTTGGTCATTAATAAATAGGTGTTGGCGTCAAAGTTTTCGCTAAAGCGCTCGCCTTGATAGCGAAGGTAGCTTTCCACCTGAAACTCAACGTCGTAGCCGTACATAAATTTGCCCGATTTTAAATCCCGACCAAACTTGGTCATCATCGCATCTTCGGTTAAATACGTGATGTGACCGACCATCCTTGCTAAAATCAAGCCGCGACGAGGGTAGGTTCCTGCCTGCAAATACCTGCCATGATTAAAGTCAGGGTCGGATAAAATCGACTGCCGAGCCACCTCATTAAAGGCGATATTTTGCGCGGACAGTTTGGGGGTGCTGGCAATCACCACGCACCGCTTGAGCCGTTCTGGGTAATCGACCGACCATTGCAGCGCTTGCATGCCGCCCATTGAGCCGCCAACGATGGCATGCCAAACCTCAATCCCCAAATAATCGGACAGCATGGCTTGGGTTTTGACCCAATCTTTAATCGTCACGAGCGGAAAATCAGGACCATAAGGGATGGCGGCTTCGCCGTTACTTTGGCTTTCAGGATTGAGAGTCGTAGGTCCCGTTGAGCCAAAGCAGCTGCCAATATTATTCACGCAAACCACAAAAAAGCGGTTGGTATCAATGGCTTTGTTGGGACCGATCATATTGTCCCACCAGCCCGCTTTTTTGTCATCCACGCTGTGATAGCCTGCCGCATGATGACTTCCGGACAACGCATGACAAATTAAAATGGCGTTACTTTTATCGCGGTTAAGCTGACCGTAAGTTTCATAAACCAAGTCAAATGACGGCAAAATCCGGTTGCAAACCAAGGTCAAGGGCGCCTTAGAATGAAATACTTTTGGCGCGACAATACCCACAGAGCCTTCAGTGGTGGAATACGCTTTGGCTTGTAAATAGTTGGCTTTGCCTGATTGAGCTGTCATGGGCAGTTGATCGGCGTTTAAATGATGGTCGTTATTCATTGTCATCATGTCCGCGCGCTCATCTTGAGATACCGTTTTATCAAAGGGAGCGTCAGAAGAGATTGGGCGTGTGTTCAAAATAACCTCACAAAAGCGTGCGCATAAACCAGACTGGAAAAAAAGAATCAAAATCGACGTATCAAACGGCGACTCTATTGTAGGGCGATGGGGAGCTGAGCACAACCACCCACAAAAAAATCGCTGAAAAAGCGCATTTTGATTACGCGTTGGCACTATTATAATTGCGCCAAAGTGCTACACTAAATGCTTTTATTTATCCGTTTAATCAAGGTTTTTTGCCCCCTATGAAGCCTGCCTTACCGCCAAAGATTGCTGTGATCCTTGTCAATTTAGGAACACCCGACGAGCCAACCGCTCCTGCCGTTCGCCGCTATTTGCGCCAGTTTTTATCCGACCCTCGGGTGATTGAGATTCCGCAGTTTGTTTGGGCAATTATTTTAAATTTATTCGTGCTCCCAAGTCGCCCCAAGCGCGTGGCGGAAGCTTATGCCAGCATTTGGGATGGCGACTCGCCCATGCGCAATATTTTAAATGAGCAGGTAAAATTGCTTGAGCCAAAACTTGCAAGCGTTGCTGCGCCGTTTCGCGTGTCGGTTCACGCGGCGATGAGTTACGGTAATCCTGCTGTTCCTGCGGTAATGGATAAGCTTCGCGCTGAAGGCGTTGACCATTTTGTGGTGTTGCCCTTATTTCCGCAATATTCGGCAACGTCATCGGGAGCGGCGTTTGATGCGGTGAATAAATGGGCATTGGCTCAGCGCAATATTCCCAATTTAACGATTGTGAAAGATTACTTTGCCCATCCGTTATATATTAAAGCTTTAGCTGACAGCATTCGCCGCTTTCAAGCCAAGCATGGCAAACCTGAAAAGTTGATGTTCAGCTTTCATGGTATCCCGCAGCCGTATGCCGAAAAGGGCGATCCGTATCCAAAGCGCTGTCGCTGTACGGCGGCGCAAGTGGCACGTGAGCTTGGTCTTGGTGAGGATGAGTGGATCATCAGCTTTCAGTCGCGATTTGGCAAACAAGAATGGGTAAAGCCTTATACTGATGTGGTGCTCGATGACTGGGCAAAATCAGGCGTAGCATCCGTTCAAGTGGTCAGCCCCGCGTTTTCAGCCGATTGCTTAGAGACCCTAGAGGAATTGGCAATTGAAAACCGCGATAACTTTATTAACGCAGGCGGCAAAGACTATCATTATATTCCCGCACTCAATATTGATGACGCGCACATTGATTTGATGGCAGCCCTTGCAGCGCCTTTGGTTCAAGGTTGGGCGGGGACGCTTACGGGTTGGGAATAGGGATTATTTTCTATTCTATTTAAAGGTTAAATTTGAGGTCAGTATGAATTCAAGCGAGCCATCTCAGCCGTCTATGATTAACTTACAAAAACAGCCAACCCCGCAAATTACGCCACCTGCCATCCCGCCAACGGATGAGTACGGCTCAATTTTGCCAAGGCTGCTTGCCACCCCAAGGCGCTGTGATGCCAGTGCTGGCGTGATGTGGATGGTTCAAGCGGTGAATCTGTTTCAGCGCCAGCCGCTATTGTGGTTGGCAATGGGGGCGACACTACTTATTATTCTGGGCGTTTTGGCGTCAATTCCCTTTTTAAATGTCTTGATGGTCATGGTCGTTTTTGTCTTTAGCGGCGGTATCATTCAAGGCGCTGCCGCGCAGTCGCGAGGCGATGAGCTGCGTTTTGACCATTTGTTTTCAGGGTTCAAATCCCATCTAAAGCCGTTATTGATGCTTGGGCTTTGGTATTTGGTCGGGACGATTGTTTGTATGATTCCCATGTTTGTTGCGATGGGAAGTATGATGTTTGCGTTATTTAACAGTGACTATGGCACGGTCGGAAGCCTATCGATCAGTGCGGTGATCTTTGGTTATTTGATAAGTATGCTGCTGTTTATCCCTTTGACCATGGCGATTTGGTTTGCGCCTGCGCTGATTGTGCTTCATGATGTTGATGCGGTCACGGCAATGAAAAAAAGCTTTGAAGGCAGCAAACAAAACCTGATGCCGATGTTTGTTTTTGGCTTGGTTTGCTTATTGCTCGTTCCCGTTGTTGTCTTTTTCACTTTAGGGCTTGGAATCTTTGTCATTTTGCCTATTTTACTGCTGATCTATTTTACCAGCTACCGCGACGTTTGGACGGATCAGCCGTTAAATGCGCATTAATCCCGCTGTTAGCATCGGCGATCAGTGATGAATAACGAGGGCAATCCTGATAACGATTGCAAACCGCTTGAGCAAGGCTGGAATAAGCAGCCAAGCGGTTTGATCCTTCCTGATACGGATACGCCCTCCGCCCTTAAAAAGCTGCATCAGCACCGCATCCATCGGCACAATTCCATCCGCTTTTGGCTTGATTTTTTGCGCGATAATGTCTCACTTATTGTGCTCATTCCGACTTTTTTTGGTGCCAGTTGGCAAATTATTGCGCTGGCTCGGCTAAATTTATCTTATATTCGGTTTTTTTCGGTCAGCCAAGTTCCGGTCGATGGCGCGCTGCTGATTTTTATTGCCCTGCTTGGGTTTGTATTTTATAAAATTTACTTGCGTTTTACCGGTTCGGATTTGGCAACGATCAAAAAGCGCGCCAAGGCGTTTGCAAACGATTATGACCAAAGTTTAAAGCGTTATTTTTTTCGCGCCTTGATCAAATTTACTTTGCTACTGATCGCCATTATTGCGCTGATTGTGTTAAGTATTGACTATTTATCTAATCAAAGCCCTGTGTTGATTATTTTGACCTTAATCGCCGGATTTATCGTTTTGGTCAATAAAGCGCTGATATTCATCATCAAATCGGGCTATTTAATCGATTCCTCACAACGTTTAAAGACTCGCGGTCAATCTCAAAGCGGTCACTTATTTTTAGACGCCTATTTGATATTTTTGGCACTCTCAGGGCTGATATTTATTTTTGGACTCATCACTTATTTAAATGATCGCTTGTTGATCCCTTACAATCTTAAAAATGTCGAACAAATTCAAAGCGTCGTTCATGAAGATTATGGCAGCGAGCGCTTTCAAATCAAATATCTAAACGACAATTATATTTTCATTCAGCTTTGCGGCAGTAAGCCTTGTCACGACGGCAATGATATTGTCATTTATAAAACGGCTGATATTTTATTTGCAAAAAAAAAGCACAACTAACTAAATAGTGTGCTCTTAGAACTTTAATAAAAAAACTATAAATCATCATTAAAACTGTTTTTTGCAGCATCTCTATCAGCAATATCAACGATATCAGGATAATCGGCGTCATCAAGATTTTCTTCTACCAATAGCTCATCAATTCTTGATTCGTCAATATTTTGCCGATAAATGGGCGTTTCCCCTTGAATGGTTTCTGAGCTGCCAACGCGTGAGTTGCTAAATTCTTGGTCATCGCTAATGAGCGGCTCATCGTCGATGGTTTGAAGCATCGGGTCATTTAAATCGACCATTTGATCATCTTCGCCTTCTAAATAATCCATCTCATCGGGAAGGGGCAGTTTTGAGTTGTCAGCTGAGCTTTCCATCATAGTATCCTTATTATTTTTTATTGGTTGTTATTTGCTTTGAATCTTATGCTTTGGAGGTTAGTTTGCCGCAAATCGCTTTTGCTCAATAGTAGTAAGCTGTGACAGCATGTTCAAAATGTGTAATAAAAAACGGCAACTCATAAGATTACCGTTTTTTTTGTTGATCATTGCTTAAGGCAGTTTTATTTAGCGCCAACTTTGGTATTGATCCAGCGCATGATGGGGTCAGGGGAGACTTGCGATAGCTTTTGCAAGACTTTAGCAGGCATGCCAACCGGATAGTGGGTCGCGTGGATTTTGTTATTGGGTTTGCTCACCAAGCTATAAAGCGTTTTGGCAACGTCATCAACCGTTAAATTAATTCCTAATCGGTCGATACTGGTAACCTTGATATCTTTGGTCAAATCGGACTTGACCCAAAGCGGCATCACATCAATCACTTTAACGCCCAAATCGGCAAATTCGATGTTTAAGCCTTCAGTTAAGCCGCGGACAAAAAACTTACTTGCTGAATACGGGGCGATTTCTGATTGACCATAAATGGCAGAAGCTGAGGATAAGTTAATGATTTTACCGTTATCACTTTTTGCCAAATGCGGCGCAAGCTTATAGCAGCCAATCAGAACGCCTTTACAGTTGATATCAATAAGGGCAAGCTGCTTTTTAAGGTCAGTTTCCGGTAAAGTTCCGCTGACAATCACGCCCGCGTTATTGATCAGCACATCAATGCTGCCAAAGCTTTTTTGCATCTGCGCAATGGCGTCATCCCAATCACTCTCAACGGTCACATCCAAATGACCTTTAATGACTTGATTGTCCTCAAGCGCTTTTTTAAAGGCTTTATCATTGATCGCGCGATCAAGCTCATTATCATCAATATCAAATAAGCCCACGCTCATGCCTTTGGCGATCAAGCGTTTTGCTGTGGCAAGTCCAATCCCGCGCGATGCTCCTGTGATTAATACGTTCATATTGTCATCCTTTATTATGAATTTAATAAGCCTTCAAACCGCTTTTACCGTTACTGCAACTACTTTTTAAACAGCAAGCTAAATACCCATTGTCGATCAATGCGCCTCATCCCAATTGCTTCCGGTGTCGGTTTCAACCAAAAGAGGAACGGCAAAATCGATATCCCAGCCCATGTTTTTGGCAGTCACCGACAGCACATTTTCCATCGCATTTTTAATCAAGCTGCCAATCTCGTCCGCGCGGTCGGCATCAACCTCAAAGACCAGTTCATCATGGACTTGAAGCAGCATTTTGGCGTGCTGTTTTGGTAATACCGCATCAACGGCAATCATGGCAAGCTTGATAATATCGGCAGCTGAGCCTTGAAGCGGGGCGTTAATGGCGGCGCGTTCGGCAGCTTGCTTAACCATTCGGTTGCTGTTATTGATGTCAGGGGTGAATAGTTTGCGACCTAAAATGGTCTCAACAAAGCCATGATTAACGGCGCTATCGCGGGTGCTGACCATGTAGCGCTTGACGTTTGGGTAGCGATCAAAGTAGCGGTCGATATACTCTTGCGCCTCGCTGCGACCCATTTGCAATTGTTTGGCAAGCCCAAACGCGCTCATACCATAAAGCAAGCCAAAGTTAATGGCTTTGGCGTTTCGCCGCTCAGTGGCGCTAACTTCCGAAACGCTTTTGCCTAAAACTTCTGCCGCCGTTGCCGTATGAATATCCAAGCCTTCGTTAAAGGCGCGGGTAAGTGTCGCGTCTTTTGAAAAATGCGCCATCAGCCGAAGCTCAATTTGCGAATAGTCCGCGGCTAAAATAACGCGATTTTTAGGGGCGATAAAGGCTTGGCGGATTAAGCGCCCCGTTTCAGTTCGGATCGGAATATTTTGTAAATTCGGCTCGGTTGAGGACAAGCGCCCCGTACTGGTCAAGGCTTGATGGTAGCTGGTGTGAACGCGGTCGGTGTCCACATCGGCAACATTATCAAGCGCATCAGTATAGGTGCTTTTGAGCTTGGCAAGGCTTCGGTATTCAAGAACGATATCAACCAATGGATGGTCAATTTTGGAAAGCACCGCTTCACTGGTTGAATACTGACCTGATTTGGTCTTTTTACCGCCAGCAATACCAAGCTTATCAAATAAAATCTCACCAAGCTGCTTGGGTGAGCCTAAGTTAAATTCTTGGTCGGCAACTATAAAAGCGCGTTTTTCAAGCTCGATAATTTCTTCATCAAAGCGCTTGGACAGCTCTTTTAAAAACGGTCGCTTAATTAAAATGCCGTTGGCTTCCATTTGGCATAAAATCTGCGCGATGGGGATTTCAAGCTTATGTAACAGCTTAGCGTTGTTCTCATCAAGCTTTTGCCGGAACAACTCAAACAGCTGATAGGTAATGTCGGCATCTTCGCAAGCATAATCACGAGCAATATCAATGGCAACCTGATCAAAGCTGACCTGTTTTGCGCCTTTGCCAGCGACATCTTCAAAGGTGATGGTTTGCGTTTGCAGATAATGTCGCGCCAAGTCGTCCATGCCGTGACGGGTGACGGCGGCGTTAAGCACGTAGCTTGCTAGCATGGTATCCATCGCCCAATTGTTTGGTTGGCTGTGAACATCGCCAATCAAATCAATACCATAACGGCTTAAAATATGAGCGTCATATTTTAAATGCTGACCGATTTTACCGATATTTGGATTTTCCAAAATGGGCTTAAGTGCAGCAAGGGTTTCAGTTAAATCAAGTTGCTGAGTAACTTTGTCATCATTTTCTAAGCTATGGGTAAGCGGAATATAAAACGCCTTGTGCGCCTCAAAAGCAATCGCAATACCGACCAATTCCGCCTTTTGCCAATTGATGCTTGTCGTTTCAGTATCAATCACAAAATGCGGCTGAGTTTCAAGGTTGGCAATGAGTTCATTAAGAGCAGCTTTATCTAACACCAATTGCCAAGACTTATCGTGGGTTTTGCTGTTTTTAATATTACTAATCGTCGTTTGTTGCAACGATTTGACGATTTGCGCTTGCGATTCAGCATCCGCTTGGCTGTCCGCAACCGATCTTGCACCATTTGCCGGATGGTTTGGGTGATCAAGCGACGCCAATTCGTTTTTAAATTCAAGGGTGGTATAAAGCGCTCGCAGCTCATCACTATGGGCGCAAGGGTCGGTATTGATTTTTAAATCGCGCCAATCTTGACCAATGTTTAAATCGGTAATAATGGTGGCAAGCTTGGCATTCAGCGGGATATCTTCGGCAAATTCAACCAAATTTTTGCCGGCGCGACCTTTGATATCAGCGACATTGGCTAAAATATTGGGGATATTGCCGTATTTATTGAGCAAGTCTTTGGCGGTTTTTTGACCAATTCCGGGGACGCCTTTGATCCCGTCGGACGAGTCGCCCATGAGCGTTAAAAAGTCAATCATTTGCTCAGGGCGAATGCCAAATTTAGCCACCACGCCGTCGCTATCGGTGATTTTATTGCTAAAGCTGTCCTCCAAAATCACGCAGTCATTCACCAATTGCGCCATATCCTTATCACCGGTTGAAATCACCACGTGATGACCTTCTGCAACGGCGCGGTGGGCAAGCGTTCCGATGATGTCGTCAGCTTCCGCGCCTTCAATTCGCAACAATGGAATGCCAAGCGCGCTGATTAAATGATGCAAATAAGGGATTTGCTCGGCAAGCTCTGGCGGCATCGGTGGTCGCGCAGCTTTATAGTCGCTAGATAACTGATGGCGAAACGTTGGCGCTCGCGTATCAAACGCCACCGCCATATGCGTTGGGTGATAGCGGCGCATAAGTTTTAGTAGCGCGTTAAGCGTTCCGCGAATGGCGTTGGTGTTCAGCCCTTTGGTGGTGGTCATCTTGGGCAGGGCATGAAAGTTGCGAAACAAATAATACGAGCCATCCACCAAAATAAACGGCGGCGCATCTTTGTTCACGCCGCCCGTGTCCATGGTAGCGACATTGGTCATGGTCGCAAAGTTTGGCAAGCTATTTGGGTCCAGCGGCGCGTGTGAATTGTGGTCGTTTTCGGTCATAAAAGTCACATATCAGCAATCATATAGTCAGTTATTATAGCGCGAATTGGTCAGGTTGCCGAATGGCGACAAGTTACGATGTGTGAGCTAAAAAAAGAACCTAAACGTCAAGTTCAGGCTCTTTTTTTAAACGTTCTTAATAGCAGTTATTGGACTTCTGACGTCACTTCAATATCAATGTTGTTGCGGGTGGCTTTAGAATAGGGGCAAACTTCATGCGCTTTTTCGACCAAACGCTGAATCTCATCGGCGGATAAATCGGTATGATCGGCAACGACGTGAATTTTAATGGCAAGTTTGTATTCATGAGCCTCGCCTTGAAGCAAATCAACGGTCGTATAAGTCGTTGAACCAAAGCTGGCTTGCTCCATTTTTTTAACCACACCAAGCGCGCCATCAAAACAAGCACCATAACCCATGGCTAAAAGCTGCTCTGGGTTGTTACCTTCATTATCGGTTCCGGGCGTGGTCATTTTAATGGTCAAATCGCTATCGCTTAAGCTTGCCGTACCAAGACGACCGCCTTTGATCGTCGCTTTGGTTGAATATAATGTTTTCATTTGAGTTATTATTCCTTTTTTAAATGAAATTAAAAGGGTTGAAAATTTTAAAACCAAACTCAGCTTAACAAACCTAAATTTGGCATTTATACAAGAAAACCGTAAAGCTCTACGATAAATTTGTAATTTAAAAAGGTTATTTAAAACGCTTATCTTAATAAGCTCATTTTAAAAACTTTTGTACAATCTCAAGCTATTTTTAGCGATAATAGTGCGCTAAACTTAAAGTTATATTTTTACGCTCTGTATTTTGAGCATATTTTTTCATAAGGATCAGATGATGCCTACTGCCAAACTGACTTATTTATTGCCGATCGGTCTTGCTGCGCTCATACTAAGTGGCTGCGGCAGTGATGATGATAATTTTTTTGGTTCAGGTGGCAGTAGCTCTCGTGGATTGAGTGTTTTTGAGTTTGTAAACAGTTATGATAAAACGTCGAGCAATATTGCTATTGCCAAAATTGAGCGTAATTTTAGCCAAGGTCAGTACCGCGTCACTCGAACAAATATTGTTCGCAATTACAATGGGGTGGTTCCAAGCAGCGCGGACAACATTGTGGTGGCAGAAGGTTTTGAAGGGTTGCAAGCCAATAAAAATATCACGGTTTCAGGGCGAACGGTTGAGCAGCCGATTGATAATATCAATACTAGTACCAATGGCAGCGGTAGCTTAAAATTTAGCACCACTTATGAGGCTTATGATTTAGCTGGTTGCCAAGCTCGCGACTTTGCCGACAATGCCGTTAATAATAAATGCCGCAAAGTTCGAACGGCGCTTAATGATTATGTCAAAATTCCAAATACCGCCGCGTTTCCTAATGGCTCAATTTGCTATATTCCAGTGACAACGACAGATAAAAATATCTGGTTATTTGATAAAGACAGCCGACCCATTCAAGGCTCAATCAATGATTGGATCAATGACACCAAAAACCTTTTTGGTAACAGTAAAAAACCGCAGCAGCAGCGCTTTGATGTTGGCAATAAAAACGAATATCGCTCAGAGCAAATCAAGTTTGCTGCCGACAGCCGAGACCCTGAGTACGTTTATTACGGTATTGATTATAAAAACCGTGTCTATGATAACCTTAACTATTGGTCAGCCGGAAAAACCCAAGCCAATACTAATAATAACGTGGGCGTCGTTGATTGCACGCTCATTAACGACACTGCCGCCGACTTTTTACAGCAAAAAATTCAACAATATTATTAAATTTTGCGATCAAGTTTAGTGTCAAAATTTTTAATCCTAAAGCCAGCATCTCGTTGGCTTTATTGCTTTTTCTTCCTTTTTTTATACCCCAATGTTTTTATGGCAAAAATAGCATCTAACTCATAATTCGGCTACAATACGCGCAGTAAAATACTACCCGATTGCCTTTTTATTGTTTGAATTATTGTTAAGCGAAAATCCCCATTATGAGCGCAGAGTCTAAACCTATCGCCAGCAAGTTATCCCGTGAAGTGGCGCGCCGCCGCACTTTTGCCATCATCTCGCATCCGGATGCCGGTAAGACCACCATGACCGAAAAGCTGCTGCTTTGGGGGCAAGCGATTTTGGTGGCAGGCGAGGTGAAAGGCGGTAAAAATGACCGTCATGCGACCTCCGACTGGATGAGCATGGAGCAAGAGCGCGGCATTTCGATCACCACCTCAGTGATGCAATTTCCCTATCAAGACCATATCGTCAACCTCCTTGATACCCCCGGTCACGCTGATTTTAGCGAAGATACCTACCGGACGCTAACCGCCGTTGACAGCGCGCTTATGATGGTCGATGGCGCAAAAGGCGTTGAAGAGCGAACCATTAAGCTCATGGAAGTCTGCCGGATGCGCGACACGCCGATCATCTCGTTTGTGAACAAGCTGGATCGCCAAATCCGTGATCCTTTAGAGCTGCTTGACGAGATCGAAACCGTTCTTAAAATTAAGTGTATTCCGCTCACTTGGCCAATCGGCATGGGTCAAGATTTTGTTGGCGTTTATCATTTGACCGAAAACAAGACCTATTTTTATGAAAAAGGTCACGGCAGCGAAATGACGGTCATTGAAACTCGTGAAGGCTACGATTATCCCGACGTTCGCGAGCGTTTAGGGTCGCTCATGTTTTCAGCGTTTGAGGAGTCTTTAGAGCTTGTGCAAATGGCGCTTGAAGACTTTGACGTGGATGCCTTTTTAAAAGGGGAGATGACGCCTGTGCTGTTTGGGACAGCGCTTGGCAACTTTGGCGTGAACATGGTGCTTGATACGTTGATTAACTACGCGCCGCCGCCAAAATCTCACGCCACCACTGAGCGCGAAGTGATGGCAACCGAAACTGGCTTTAGTGGCTTTGTGTTTAAAATCCAAGCCAACATGGACCCACGCCACCGTGACCGAATTGCCTTTTTGCGCGTTTGTTCCGGCAAATATGAAAAAGGCATGAAAATGAAGCACGTCCGGCTTCAAAAAGATGTTCGCATTGCTGACGCGCTCACCTTTTTGGCAGGCGACCGCGAGGCGCTTGAGGAAGCCTATCCCGGCGACATTATCGGGCTTCATAATCATGGCACGATTTCGATTGGTGACAGCTTTACCGAAGGCGAGGAGCTCAACTTTATCGGCATCCCGCACTTTGCGCCAGAACTGTTTCGCCGAGTGGTGTTAAAAGATCCCCTAAAATCCAAAGCGCTGCAAAAAGGGCTTCAGCAGCTCTCGGAGGAGGGCGCAACCCAAGTGTTTATGCCGCAGATTAATAATGATTTAATCCTAGGCGCCGTTGGGGTGCTCCAGTTTGAGGTGGTCGCTCACCGGTTAAAAGAAGAGTATAAAGTTCAATGTATTTTTGAGCCGGTATCGATTGCGACGGTGCGCTGGATTCATTGTGATGATGAAGTGGCGCTTGCCAAATTTAAGAAAAAAGCTCACGACCAATTGTCCATCGATGGCGGCGGTTATTTAACCTATCTTGCGCCGTCCCGTGTTAACTTGCAGTTGATGCAAGAGCGCTATCCGGAAATTACCTTTAGCAACACCCGCGAGCATTAATCGCTTAAGCTTCAATAAAAAAGCATGGCGCGGCTGACCATGCTTTTTTGTGTCATTTTGCCAAAATTTGCTTCAAGTCAGCTTAAATTGCCATACAATCATGATATAACTTAAACATTGTTTCAACATTTGCCAAAATATCTTACGCTAAAATTAGAGCTGAGCTTGCAGCCTTTGTGAGCATTTTAGGGTCAAGTATTTTAGAGTCAAGTAACGTGGAGCAAATCATGATAACCTGTTCGTCAGCCTCTCAAGCTAAAGCAAAAAACCTTTTGCAGACTAAGTCTTTGCCATTAGCCGCTGTTTCCGTTTTGCTTGCGGCAAGCTTTGCTCCAGCGCAAGCGGCAAATTTCATCAGTGAAACGGAGTATTTTAGTTATTCGCTGCCCACTGACGTTCAAAAGCGTTGCAATGATAAAAATAACTGCCCCAATATTGAAATTCAGCATTTAAAAAGCAACCAAAGCTGGATTGATACTTTGGTTAATAAACGCGTGAATAACTTGGTAATTAACCACGGTATTAGTGATAAACCTGCAAGCACAGCAACCAGCAATCAAGCGACCAAAACGGCGCTGGATGCCTTTAGCCGAGCGCAGTTTAAAGAAGCGCCGCGCGATTACAAATGGTCGTATGAGCTGAGCGTGACGCCAAGTTATGTGGGTCACGTAAATGATGTTGAGCTGATTAAAATCGACAGCTATGAGTTCACTGGTGGCGCTCATGGCATACCTTACCGCGAAAATTTAATGTTTGATCAAAAACTCAAACGCCAAATTAAATTGAATGATATTTTAATCACAGGTAAAAAGCCTAAATTTGAAGCGCAAGCTTATGATGCTTATAAAAAATGGGTGGCAACCTTTGATAAAGATCTAAAAAACTATGAGAAAAATTGGCCGTTTTCGCTCAGTGACAACATTATGCTGACAGATAAAGGTGTTGATCTTTTATATCAGCCTTATGCCATTGCGCCTTATGCGTCAGGAATGCCAACGTTAACCATCCCTTATCAGCAATTAAATGGCATTATTAAGCCGCAATATGTGGTTAAATAAGCTAAAGTTAAAATTAATCATTTTTTAAAACCTGCGCAATAATTATAACGACACAACGATAATGAGCTTAAGACAATAAACTGTCATAACAAAAATTAGGAGCACCAAATCATGACCCAATCTGCCGATCCTTTAAATAATAATATAAATTCTCAAGACGCAAGCGATACGCCTGTGCTTGGTGATGAGGCGTTAAGTTCAACTTGGCAGCTGAGCGCGATATCAGAAGCGCTTGGCAGACTGCAATTGACCGTAACTGACAGCCTATCGGTCGGTCGCGGCAGTGACAACGATGTGGTGCTGGGCAGTAAAGAAGTGTCGCGAAATCATGCAATTTTAAGCGTGCTAAATGACAAGCTTTACGTCAAAGATTTGGACTCCTCAAACGGCACATTTATCAACGATCAGCGCATCGAAAGCAACAAGTCAAAATACTTAAAGCCTGAAGATACGATCAGCTTTGCAAGTTTTGGCTTTCATGTGAATAAGCTTCAAGACGCTGAGCCTACGCCAATTTTAGTAGCGCCAGAAGATTCAGATATTATTGAACCAAGCGAGATTTTGGATGCTGATGTTTTACCAACTGATTTAGCAGCGGACAATACACAAGCCCCAACTAACATCTTAGAACCGGAAGTGATTGAAGCCATCCCGCTTCATGATCACGATAAGAACAGTCATGAGCAAATGCCAGTTGCGACTGATACCACCGCCGAGCCGCTTGAGGTTGTGGTTAAAAATGAAGATCGCGTGGACATTTTAGAAGTTCGATCGGCAGCTGAGGACGCAACTCAACCAAATGGCACAGAGGATCATATTGAGAGCGCAACGCTTGAGGACAGCATTCCTGATCCGTTAGAAGAAGGTATCGCAGATACTCAACCCGTTGCCGAGTCGGCGCAAAAAGATATCATGAACGACTATGACAAGCAGCTTAATGACGTATCTCAGGTTCATCCGGCATCAAGTGACAGCGCCGAGCTTGAAGACAGTCTTCCTGATCCGTTACAAGAAGGTTCGGTCGCAGATTCAACTCCCGCCATCGCCGATGAATCGCCTGTTCAAGAGCAACCGTTTAAGGATGACCATTTAGTGAAAAGCTTAAAGCCAAAATTAGATGACGATGAAGCGTTGACCAGTAGCGCTCCTGCTCAATCAGTAAATTTGGAAACGCCTTCGTCTGCCCAAACTCCTGTTGTTGAGGAGTCATTAATTAGCGATCCAGTTCTTGAAGCGCCACTGATTGCAGAGCCTGATGCGGCGCCGATTGTTCCTGAAAATATGAGCCAAAGCGCGCAACTTGCAAGCGATCACGACAAAACGACCACCACGCCACTACAAGAAGAAGCTGACCCCGATATTTTACGCGCCAAGCAAGCGGCAACGGGACAGTTTACCGGAACGGCAAACTTAGGAGCGCCGCGTGATGTTGGCACTCAGGGCAATAATGCGCTTGATCAAGCATTAAATAATCCTGCTAACCCTGATCATTTGGAAACCAAAAAACCAAGCGGCAGTTGGTTTATTTGGGTATTTATTGTCATCATTATCATTGGTGCGGCAATTTGGCTATTCAATATGGGCGGGATGTAACGCGCAAAATTTAAAATGCTAAGTCATTTTTAACATTAAATTTTTTGCCAAACAACATCTAAGCGCTCAATGAGACCGCCAGTTTTGTTATACTGGTAGGTCTTATTGCGTTTAAAATTCGTAGTAACCCAAAGATAAGCGCTTTTATTTTTAGCTTTTACTTTTAATAGTGCTTTAGGACGTCTTTAATTCAAACGATGCTCTCTAAATGGGCTAAAAAAGGACTAAATTTTGTCAAACTGCGTCAACTAGCTCGCTAATGTCTTGATATTATCGGCGCTATTTTCCTTGTTTGGCAGCAATTTATCACCATTTTAAAATGAGGACACGCCCTAACCCTCTTTTTATTTTTTAATATCTTTTACAGTAACGGTTTGCCCTTTTAGCGTGTTAATGGTAAACCCGATAGCTTGCTGACCTTGCCAAGCGTTGGCTCTGAGACCGATGACTATGATGACTTTTGATGACTATCAAACCTTTAAAGAAAAAGGCTTTAGCCATGCGCCTTTGGTAAAAAAGCGCTTGATGGATGCCCAAACACCTGTTTCTGTATTCTCTAAAGTTCGCGATTTGAGCGGCTCGGCGTATTTGTTTGAGTCGGTGGTGGGCGGTGAGCGTTGGGCACGCTATTCGATGATTGGTCTTGGTAGCGACTTGATTTTGCAGTTTGGCGACGGTCAAATGATGGTCAAAAAAGAATGTGACATCGAAATCAGCGCCGTTGATGACCCGTTTGACTTTATTCGCAATTTAATGACGCAGTATAAAATGCCAAGTTCGGACGACCTTCCCACCTTACCAAGCTTTAGCGGTGGTTTAGTCGGCTATTTTGGTTATGATTTGGTTCGGGTAATTGAGCCAAGCGTGGGCAAATCTGACGCACCAAACCCAATGATGCTTCCTGATATGTGGCTGATGCTGTCGATGAGCGTGATCGTTTTTGATAATTTAGAAAACACGCTTTCCATCATCGTTTATGCCGATTGCAATGCTGAGGATGGTTATAGCGCCGCCATTCGCGAGCTTGAAAAAATTGAAGATAAGCTTGCCGAAATGCCCGATTTAAGTGCGCCAATTATGCCGACGCCTAAATTTGTTTCGCAAACCGGTCAGCAAAAATATTGCGACGATGTGAATAAAATCAAAGATTATATTCTTGCAGGCGACGTTATGCAAGTCGTTCCAGCTCAGCGATTGACCGCCAATTATTCAGGAGATTCCTTAGCCGTTTATCGGGCGCTCCGATTCTTAAATCCTTCACCTTACTTATTTTTAGTCCACGGCTATACGCTCAATGATCACAAACGCTTTGATATTATTGGGGCGTCGCCTGAAATCTTATCACGGATTGAAAATGGTAAGGTTACCGTTCGTCCGCTTGCCGGAACACGAAAACGCGGTCAAGATGAAGCCGAGGACTTAGCACTGGAGCAAGAGCTGCTTGCGGACACCAAAGAAATCGCCGAGCACGTCATGCTCATTGACTTAGGTCGCAATGACATCGGTCGCGTCTGTAAATTTGGCAGCGTTAAAGTTACTGAAAAAATGTTTATTGAGCGCTACTCGCAAGTCATGCACATTGCCTCCAATGTTGAGGGTGATATATTGCCAGATAAAGACGCGTTAGACGTATTTTGTGCAACTTTCCCCGCAGGAACGTTATCAGGAGCGCCCAAAATCCGCGCTATGCAAATTATTGACGAAGTCGAGCCGGTTCGCAGAACCGTCTTTGGCGGCTCGGTGGGTTACCTTGGTTGGCATGGCAACATGGATACCGCCATTGCTATTCGCACCGCCGTGATGCGCCGCGGCAAAATCCATATTCAAGCAGGGGCAGGGGTTGTTGCCGACTCCATTCCTGAATCCGAATGGGATGAAACCAATAAAAAAGCCTTAGCCCTTGTGAAAGCGGTAAAAATGGCTTGCGATGGCTTAAGAATCCGTTAAAATAGGAAAGACAAGTAAGGGCAGTAAAAAAAATTGCAATTAAATTCACAGAGTAATCAATCAGTTAATGATTATATTGAAATTAATTGCTAAAAAGTTAAAAAAAGGGGTTGCGTTTTATCAAATATTTGCTAGAATACTCCCCACTTTAAGAGATCACGCCGACTTAGCTCAGTTGGTAGAGCAACTGACTTGTAATCAGTAGGTCGCCAGTTCGATTCCGGCAGTCGGCACCATCTTTTAAAGCGATCATTTAAAAGTTTATATTTTAAATGATGATTCGGTGGGGTTGGGGAGCGGTCAAACCCAACAGACTGTAAATCTGTCGCGAAAGCTTCGAAGGTTCGAATCCTTCCCCCACCACCATTTTTTTAAGACGTTCTTTGTTATCCATACTCACAAAAGAGTCCAGATAATTTAAGTATCGCGGGCGTGGTATAATGGTAACACCTCAGCCTTCCAAGCTGATGACGCGGGTTCGATTCCCGCCGCCCGCTCCAATAAGAACGCAGTTACTATCAGTACCCAATATCACCACAGTTTATAAATTACTGCGAGTGATATTTTTTTAAACTATAATTTATTGATTATAGTAATCAAGCTCATATAGCTCAGCGGTAGAGCACTCCCTTGGTAAGGGAGAGGTCTTGAGTTCAATTCTCAATATGAGCTCCAAATTTTGTAAAGTGACATTTTTATTTCACCTAAAAATTAAGCTTTGATTAATATTGAATAGCATCTTGATCACTCGGCAAAAAAGAATTTTAAGGTAACACCGAGGTGTTGCCTTTTAGTGCTGTCAGAATGCTTTTTTAGATTTATTCTTAGTAAGAACAGCTTTACCCATAGCGTCAACGGTTTGATGGTTGGAATCATAAGCCGTCAATCAGCTATTTATCAATCTTTGATGTTTAAAGATTCAACAATAAAGAGGAAAACTCCATGGCAAAGGCCAAGTTTGAACGCAACAAGCCCCACGTCAACGTCGGCACCATCGGACACGTTGACCATGGCAAAACCACCCTAACTGCAGCGATCGCAACCGTTGCTGCAAAAACCTCAGGCGGCGAAGCCAAAGACTACGCAGCCATTGACAGCGCCCCTGAAGAAAAAGCGCGTGGCATCACCATCAACACCAGCCACATTGAATATGACACCCCAGAGCGTCACTATGCTCACGTCGACTGCCCAGGTCACGCCGACTATGTTAAAAACATGATCACCGGTGCGGCTCAAATGGACGGCGCAATCCTCGTGGTATCAGCCACTGACGGCCCAATGCCACAGACCCGCGAGCACATCCTATTGTCTCGTCAGGTTGGTGTACCGTACATCATCGTCTTCATGAACAAATGCGACATGGTTGACGACGAAGAACTGCTTGAGCTCGTAGAAATGGAAGTTCGTGAATTACTTAGCGACTACGACTTCCCAGGTGATGACACCCCAATCATCAAAGGCTCAGCTTTAGAAGCCCTAAACGGCAAAGATGGCAAATACGGTGAGCCAGCAGTTCAAGAGCTTTTGAATACTCTTGACACCTACATCCCAGAGCCTGAGCGTGACATCGACAAAGCATTCCTCATGCCAATCGAAGACGTCTTCTCAATCTCAGGTCGTGGTACCGTAGTAACTGGTCGTGTTGAATCAGGAATCGTAAAAGTTGGTGACGAAATTGAAATCGTCGGTATCCGCCCAACACAAAAAACCACCTGTACCGGTGTTGAAATGTTCCGCAAATTGCTTGACGAAGGTCGCGCTGGTGAAAACTGTGGCGTTCTACTTCGCGGTACCAAGCGTGAAGACGTTCAACGTGGTCAAGTATTGGCAAAACCTGGTTCAATCACCCCGCACACCAAATTTGACGCTGAAGTTTACGTCTTATCAAAAGAAGAAGGTGGTCGTCACACCCCATTCTTGAATGGCTATCGTCCACAGTTCTACTTCCGTACTACGGACGTGACTGGTGCGATCCAATTGCAAGACGGTACTGAAATGGTTATGCCAGGCGACAACGTTGAGATGGGCGTGGAATTGATCCACCCAATCGCGATGGACAAAGGTCTTCGCTTTGCAATCCGTGAAGGCGGTCGTACGGTTGGCGCAGGCGTTGTTGCCAACGTTCGTGACTAATCCAAGCGCTTGCTAGTGATTGAAAAAACCGTCCGATTTGGGCGGTTTTTTTGTGGCTAAACTGTGGCTAGAAATTGGTTAAATCAATTCTATTGAAAATTAATATTAACATTATGATAATTCAAGAATATCAAGAAACTACGGATAACTTACAACTAAAAGCTGTTGCTGCCATTGAAGCTATGGTTCAGCCGATGGATGCTTGGGATGAAGAGACTCTAAATGAGCTATTAGTTCAGAGCAGTTATTATTTATTATTAGCAATCACAGAAACCAGCGAGATTGTTGGTTACTGCTTATATCAAATCTTGTTTGAGCAAGCGGAAATCTTACGGATAGGAACGCATCCTGATTATCAACGCCAAGGGATTGCCAGTCAGTTATTTAGCGCCCTTCACGAAACGCTTATTAAAAATAACGTCATGCAATTGATGCTAGAAGTTCGTGCGGACAATAGTGCTGCTATTAACCTTTATGACCGTCAAGGTTTTAAAAAGATCCATTACCGAAAAGGGTATTATCAGCAGCCTAATTTGCCCTCAGTGGATGCGCTAATTTTACAACTTAGCTATTAGTGAATCATGAGATAATAAAAAATCAGACGTTAATTAAAGTGAATTATTCTTATTATCCGCCGCGCTAATTGAGCTTTTGCTATCAGCTTTCATTTTATTTAACATATCGATATGTTCATTAAGTTGCTTGATCATAAGATTGACATTGGCTTGCTGCTTTTTTAGTTGCTCAAGTTTTTTCTTATTGACGAGTAATTGTTCATCAATATCAAGCTGACCATCGTAATAATCGTTTAAGCCTTCTTTAAGCTCAGTGAGCGTAAAGCCAACCGCTTGGGCGCTTTTAATCAGCTCAATGCGCTCGATACATTCAGGGTGAAACTCGGTATAAAGCCGCGACCCCGCTTGGCGCTTTCGAGACTTGAGCAGTCCTAGCTGGTCATAATAGCGGACGGTGTCTTTGGTCGTATTTGCTTGCCGAGCCAATGCGCCGATAAGTAAAAATTCTGAATCTGTGGACATAGGGTTATTCGATAATCAACTAAAAATTAATTGGGGGTAGATTGCCAAGGCTGAGCTGCTATAAGTCGGCTGACCGGCAGCGGTTGATAGTTTGCTGCCTGCCAATGGGCATTTACCCCCTCAATCAGCTTGGGCAATTGGGTTAAAAACTCGGCGCGCGGCATGGTCACCGCGCCCAAGCTCATCAAATGCGGATTAGGAAGTTGACAATCAACGAGCGCTACGCCGCTTTGTTGGCATAATTTTATCAGCCCCCAAAACGCCAATTTTGAGGCATTAGCTTGTTGATGAAACATGGATTCGCCAAAATAAATCTGACCGATTTTAACGCCATAAAGTCCGCCAATAAGGACGTTATCGTCATCCCAAACCTCCAAACTATGGGCAAAGCCCACATGATGCAGCGCTTGATAAGCATCAATCATAGTTTGATGAATCCAAGAATGATCGCCATCAGTTGGCGAATAGCTTCGCGGTAAGCTACAAGCTTGGATAACCTCAGCAAAGGCATGATTAAGCGTCAATCGCCAGCGCGAAGCTTTGGCTTGTTTTTTTAATGATTTACTTGGGCAATATTTGCTTGGAACGATGATACAGCGCGGCTCAGGGCACCACCACGCTTGCGGCTCGCCTTCATTAAACCACGGAAATAAGCCTTGAGCGTAAGCAGCAATGAGCGTATCGGGCGCTAAATCGCCTCCCAAAGCCACAAATCCTGTGCCGTCAGGATCTGCCAATTTGGGGTCAGGAAAAGCAAATCGGCTGAGCATATCAAGCTTGTGCTTTGACAGTTTTGGCTGACAAGCAAGCTTGATTAATCTTGATTCAAGTGCTGATTGACAATGATCGCTCATAAAGGATCAATCCTGACCGTTAACCTGTTTAGGCGACTTTTGATCTTATTCTGCTTCTGTATTGGCTTCTTTATCAGCGGTCAATGTTGACGCGTAAGTGTGGTTTTGAGCGGTCGTCTCACCGATCGCATCCAAATATTTTTCAGCATCAAGCGCTGCCATACAGCCAGTTCCAGCTGAGGTAATGGCTTGGCGATAAACATGATCGGCAACGTCGCCTGCAGCAAAAACGCCGTCAACGCTGGTTTGGGTGGCATTGCCATTAAGACCGCTGTTGACGATCAAATAGCCATCTTTCATCTCAAGCTGACCGGCAAACAGATCGGTATTTGGCTTGTGACCGATGGCAACAAACATTCCAAACACATCAAGCGTTTTGGTGCTGCCATCAAGGGTTGACTCAATTACCACGCCATTGACGCCCATATCATCGCCAACGACTTCTTTGACTTGATGGTTCCACTCAATTTTAACATTGCCATTTTTAGCTTTTTCAAACAATTTATCTTGCAAGATTTTTTCAGAACGCAGGCTATCGCGGCGATGAACAAGGGTCACCTCAGCGGCAATATTGGACAAATAAAGCGCTTCTTCAACCGCCGTATTGCCGCCGCCGATCACTGCTACTTTTTGGTCTTTATAAAAAAAGCCATCACAAGTGGCGCAAGCTGACACGCCAAGACCTTTGAATTTTTCTTCAGACTCAAGCCCTAAATATTGCGCAGACGCGCCCGTTGAGATAATCAGCGCATCACAAGTATAGCTGCCGTTATCGCCCGTTAAGGTAAAAGGTCGGCGGCTTAAATCAACCTTACAAATATGGTCGTAAACTAATTCCGTACCAAAGCGCTCAGCATGAGCTTTCATGCGATCCATCAGCGCAGGTCCTGTCAAATCATGAGCATCGCCTGGCCAGTTGTCAACTTCGGTGGTGGTGGTGAGCTGACCGCCAACTTGAAGCCCTGTGACCATGACGGGCTTGAGATTAGCGCGCGCGGCATAAACCGCAGCAGAGTAGCCCGCAGGTCCTGAACCTAAAATAATCAGTTTTTCGTGGCGCGAGGCGTTTTGGGTTGAGCGGCTCATGAGGCATCCTTAATGATATGAATAAGTCAGTAATCAAAAGTTAATGGTTATTATCAAATTTTAATAACGCTAGCTTTGGTTTTTTTTAAATTGTGGATGAAAAAGGTTTTGAATAAAAAATTAGCCCAGCAAGTACCAAAAATTAAGCAATGTTGACGCTTGATGGTAAGGCTAAGCGCTAAGTAGTCTAACATAAGGGCGATGATGAAAAATCGCAAGTTTGCGAAAATCATCACCGTGATCAATTCAATCAATGATCGCTAGACTTTTTGCCTAAAGCCTTAGAAATTCTTTATATCAAAGTCGCCAGCAGGGCTATGTATTTGTTATTATAAGAAGTTATGCTAAGTGTAATCAGGATCAAAATTGATTGCAAATCATGGCAAGATTTTGGCAAAAAAAGTCATGATTTTTTATCATTGATGGCTCAAAAATCGCCTGAGATCGACATTTTGAACTTGAAACTAGCAGTTGCAACCTAAGCGTAATTTAACGTGCTGCCAACATGGCTTTTTCAGTCGTGATGGGCAATTATTGAAAATGACTACAAGGCAGAGTTTTCGTGATATCAGCTCCACTCATCGAATATCTAAAAAAAGGCATTTTTACCCTGCTTGGGGCGATGCTTGCGGTCTATTTGTTTGTGATTTTACTCACCTATACTGGCAATGACCCAAGCTGGTCGCATATCAGCAGTGATATGACCACCATCAACAACACCGGCGGGGCGATGGGAGCTTGGCTTTCAGATTTGCTTTATAGCTTTTTTGGCTTTGGGGCGTGGTGGCTGATTGCCTTTTTGGTTTATGAGACGATCTGGCTTTGGTGGGGCAACAAATCCACCTATTGGGTGATTCGGGTCGCCGCTTATATTTTTTTATTGTTAAGCGGTAGCGCTTTGATTACCCAACTGATAGCGCTGTTTCAACTTAGCCCTGATTGGGCGATGGTGCGACCATCAGGAGCGCTTGGCGGTATTGTAGGGCTTGAATTGCAACTGCGGTTGGCAAAAATGCTGTCGTCTTGGGGCTGCGCGCTATTTTTGACACTATTTATGATTATTACTGCAACTTTTGCTTTTAATATTCACTGGCGAGCGTTTTATCAAAAAATAACCAATGCCTCTTGGTTTGGAACTGGGGTGAAAGACCCAAATCAAAAAGCAGAAAAAAGCCCTTCGCAACCGAACAATAAGGCGACAAAAGAGCTTAGCGCACCAAATCTTAACCTTCAACCAGCCTTTGAGGGTGCAGGCGTCCAAAGCCAAAGCAATTCGGCAAGTTTTAAGCATGCGCTGAGCGATTTTTTAGCAACATCAGGATTGGTCGCCAGTGTCAAAGCCACCCTTGCCGCAGAAGAAAAAGCGCCTGAATCAGCGGACGTGCTAAACGCGGACAATGAGGCTAATCAAGATGAAGTGGCAACAGATCCAATAACAACGAACACTTCAACAAGTGAGCCGATAATTGCCCCGCAGCTCAGCCCAAAAAGTGATGCTTCAGAATCTGTTTTAGCAGAGCCTGCGTCATCAAATTTTATTCAACGGGCATTTGCGGCGAAAGGACATGAAACCAAGGTTAGTGCGCCAAAAGTTGAGCCAAGTTTTGCTTGGAATGATTCAGGAATGGTGAATGATTTATTGGCATCACAAACAGCACCGCTGACTTCTGAGCCGCCGGCAAACTCATTTATTTATTCTATTGCAGAAGATCATAAGGATATCCAAAGTCAATCAGAGGACAATACTTATGATGATGCTGATCAAGCTGCTGATGACGATTTAATTACTGAAGAATTGATGCAATTAGCAATGAGTCACAATCGCCAGAGTCAACCCGCAGCTCAAGTTGCAAATAAAACAGCTTTTGAATCGGCTGACGATACGGCAGAGGATTGGCAGGAAGAGGCGAGCGCTAACGATGACTTTACTGACACTTATTTTGAAGAAGCGCATCCTGCTGAATTTAGCCAAGACAGTTTTAATCAAAGTAACTTTAAGCAAAATGACATTAAGCAAAACGATATTAAGCAAAATGACTTTAAGGAAACTCATTTAGCGCCAAAGGATTTTGAGCCCGAAGAATCAGCGTTTGATCCTGACGATGACAGCGCTTTGGCTATTTTAGAGACGGCTTTTGCGCCAACGGTTTTAGCACCGGCTCAGGAGACTGAGCATTGGGGTTTGGATATGACCCCAACCAATACGCCGCCGTCAAACCCTGCCACGCCACCAAAAGCCGAGGATGAGGTTAAAAGCACTGAGCCGATCATCCAATTTGCCATTCCTGAGTGGCAAGCCAACAACACCATCAGCGAGATGGTTCCTGATGAGCCTGCTTTTCCTGACATTCATGACGATGCAGCCTTTGCCACGCGCTCGCGAGCGATGCAAACTGCAAGTTACCGCGCTCAGCTCACGCCGATTCCTGAGATTGATATCTTGGATAAGCCGGATCCGAACCAAGAGCCAAGCTATACGGCAGAGGAGCTTGAGCAGTTGTCCGAATTGCTTGAGATTAAATTGCAAGAATTTAATGTCAAAGCTGAGGTGGTGACCGCGATTCCAGGTCCTGTGGTGACGCGATTTGAGGTTGAGCTTGCCGCTGGCGTCAAAGCCAGTAAAGTGACTAATATTTCTCGTGATTTGGCGCGATCACTATCGATGGCGTCTCTGCGCGTGGTCGAAGTCATCCCAGGAAAGCCCTATATCGGCATTGAAGTTCCCAACAAACAGCGCGAAATGGTGCGACTTATTGAGCTTTTAGGCACCAAAGCGTATCAAGACAGCAACAGCCATATCAGCATGGCAATGGGAAAAGACATTAGCGGCAAGCCTATTATCACGGATTTGTCGCGAGCGCCGCATATGCTCGTTGCCGGAACGACAGGATCGGGAAAATCGGTGTTGGTCAATGCTATGCTGCTGTCGATGCTGCTCAAATATACGCCTGATGAGCTGCGCTTGATTTTAATTGACCCAAAACAGTTAGAGCTTGCCAACTATAACGACATTCCGCATCTACTAACGCCTGTGGTCACCGACATGACGGAAGCGGCGAGCAGCTTGTCTTGGTGCGTTGCCGAAATGGAGCGCCGCTATCAATTGATGAGCTTATTAAAAGTTCGCAAACTCCATGAGTTTAACAAAAAAGTCCGCGCCGCTGAAAAAGCCGGTCAGCCGCTGATTGATCCGTTATGGCGTCCCAATGACAGCGTGAGCATGGATAAAGCGCCAAAGCTTAAAACGCTGCCGCTGATTGTCATTGTTGCTGACGAGTTTGCCGACATGATTATGCAGGTGGGCAAACAAGCCGAAGAGCTGATCACAAGGCTTGCGCAAAAATCACGGGCAGCAGGGATTCATTTGATGCTGGCAACGCAAAGACCGTCGGTTGATGTGATTACGGGACTGATCAAAGCCAACATTCCGGTTCGTGCCGCGCTCAGGGTCAACTCAAAAGTCGACTCGCGAACCATTTTAGACAGTGGCGGCGCTGAGGACATGCTAGGCAACGGTGATATGCTGTTTTTAGGACCCGGTCAAATTGAGCCGGATCGCGTTCATGGCGCTTATGTGAGCGATGAGGAAGTCAACCGCGTTTGTGATGCTTGGCGCGATCGCGGGGCTCCCGATTATATCGACAATATGGCGGGCAATTTTGAGCTGACGGCGCCTTCTGGCACGAGCAGCAGCGCCTCCGGTGAAGATGATGATCTTTATAATGACGCCGTTGCCTTTGTAATGGAAACGCGAAAAGTTTCGGCGTCGAGCATCCAACGCAAATTTAGTATTGGTTATAACCGAGCTGCACGAATCGTTGACTCGATGGAGGACGCAGGGCTTGTCAGCTCAATGGGAAAAAGTGGCAAACGTGAGCTGTTGATGTAAAATGAATCCATCATAAAAATAATAATGGGGAGCGGGCAATGTTTCAAGAGTACACTCATTATGATGCGCTTGGGCTTGCCGCCCTCGTTCAATCAAAACAGGTCAGCGAAAAAGAATTGCTTGAAGCGGCAATTTATCAAGCCAATCTGTTAAACCCAAAGTTAAACGCTATCATTCACCGTTTTGATGATCGCGCTTTTTATGCGGCAAAAAAAGGACTGCCAAAAGGGATTTTTTGCGGGGTTCCTTTTCTACTGAAAGACTTAGGATTTGACTTTGCCGGCGAACCGTTAACGATGGGCAGCCGAAGCGTTTGCATCACCCCTAATCAAGATGATGAAATCGTTAAACGAATGAAAGCTACGGGCGTTAATACCTTTGGCAAAACCAACACCCCTGAATTTGGGTTGATCATCACCACTGAACCTAAAGCCCACGGCGCGGTCACCAACCCCTTTAAAAAAGGCTTTAGCTCAGGTGGCTCATCGGGCGGTAGCGCCGCGGCGGTGGCAAGCGGTATCATTCCCATGGCAGGATCAGGCGATGGCGGCGGCTCAATCCGACTTCCGGCAGCGTGGTGCGGCGTATTTGGGCTTAAGCCTAGCCGAGGTCGTAGCCCAATGGGACCTTTTTTTGGTGAAGGTTGGGATGGTGCAGTGGCCGATCATGTCATTACCCGAAGTGTTCGCGACAGCGCCGCCATGCTTGATGCGATCAGTGGCAGCGAGATTGGCGCGCCCTATGTCATCGCTCCGCCTGATGGCACATTTTTACAAGCCGCGATGAGCGCCCCAAAAAAGCTCACCATTGCCCTGCATCAACAGCCGCTCATTGCTGACACAGAGGTTGACAGCGAGGTATTAAAAGCCTTACATAAAACTGCCAAAGCCCTTGAAAATATGGGTCATACTGTCGTTCCTGCTGAGCCTAAAATTAACATTGAAAACTTTTGGCATGATTTTTTTGTAGTGGTTTGCGCGCATACGGCATTTACGGTGGACAATTTAGAGCGGCAATTTGGTCGTGAGCAAGTCCAAAATTTGGAGCCGCAAACTTACAACATGGCGCTGCTTGGGCGCTCGTTATCTGCCCTTGATTTGGTTCGCGCCAAACAAGGCTGGCATGACGCTCAGTATCAAACCGGATTGTTATTAAGCAAATTTGACATGATTTTATGCCCAACGGTGCCCACACCTGCGGTCAAACACGGCGTATTGCCGCCAAGCCGTGTCGATGAGCTTTTGATGCAAAGCGCGGAGATTTTAAATAAAGGGCTTGATATGGGAAAATACGCCTTTCGCTCCGGCGTCATTCAGTGGCTCAGCCATCCGGTATTAAGCAAAATGGCATTTACGATTTTAGCAAATGTCACTGGACTTCCTGCCATGTCCGTTCCCGTTGGCATGAGCAAAAAGGGGCTACCGATTGGTATGCAACTGATTGGGCGAATGAATGGCGAGGCGCGATTATTAAGCTTGGCAGGTGAGATAGAGCGCGCCGGACTGTTTACGCCGCCGGCGTTTGACACGAAAAAAAACGCTTTGGTTAAGGTTTAACGGGTATTTAAACTGCGATTCAACGCTAATCAAAGCGGTAAATGTCCATCCCTAAGCTGTGATGCGCCATGCTTTCATGAACGACGCTGACGCGCTGACCCGCCCCAAGCGCAAAAAATAGCGGCAATAAGTGCTCATCGCTTGGGTGAATGTGCTTAAATTCAGGAAATTGTTGCCAATCAAGGGCGGCGGGAATATTGGTTTTTAGCTGTTTGAGCAGCCATTTTTTGAACGCTAAAGCGCGCTTGTCAAAGCTTTCGGCATCCCATTGCATAACTTGCAAATTGTGAGTGATGCTTCCTGAACCAATCATCAAAATTTGCTCAGAACGAAGTTGAGCCAATTGCGCGCCAAGCTGATAGCAAGCAAAGCTGTCAAAATGGCGCGGCAGGGAAATCTGCACGACCGGAACGTCCGCGTTTGGGTACAAATGCAACAGCGGCGCCCAAACCCCATGGTCTGAAGCTCGCATTGGATTCAGCCTTGCCTCGATATGACGCGCGCTTAACGCTTGAGCAATCGTTTCAGCCAATCGCGATTGCCCTGCTGCCGGATATTGAATCTCATAAAGCGCATTTTCAAACCCTGAAAAGTCATGCCAAGTCTTTGGCGCAGGGTTGCTGCTGATTTCAAGCTTGGCTGATTGCCAATGCGCCGACATGATGACAATCGCTCGCGGTTTTGGCAAGTTTTGCCCAATTCTGGCAAGGGCATTGGTCGTTGCCGAGTGCTCGAGCGCAAGCGTTGGCGCGCCGTGCGAGATAAACAGCGCCGGAAGCTTTGCCGTATCATTAAGGGCAGATTTTCGCGAATAATTTTCCCAAACTGCCGATAAATCAAGCGGCGGCTGATGGGATTTAGGCGTATCAGGGATTTGAGTCATAAGCGCTTGATGTGGGCAAATGGTCGTCAATTCAAGGGATTGGCTTGGGTTTAAAGGTTTATCACGTTAATATTTATCAATCTATTTTTGCCAAAATTAATTGCCGCGATGATACGGGTGATTGTGATTGATGCTCATTGCCCGATAAAGCTGCTCCATAAGCACCACGCGAACCAAAGGATGCGGCAAGGTCAGCGCCGATAGCGACCATTTAACATCGGCGCGATCAAGAACCGCCTTTGACACGCCATCCGCGCCGCCAATGACAAGCGCAATATCAAAGCCGTCTTGCATTGAGCCTGAAAGCTTATCCGCCAAGCCTTCAGTTGAGAGCATTTTTCCTTTGACATCAAGCACCCAAACCACCTCACGATCATGAATGGCGGCCAAAATTGCCGCGCCTTCTTGCTCGCGGTACTGCTCAAGGTTGGCATCGGACGGATTTTTGGCGCGTTTTGCCGCCGCAATCTCAACGATTTCGGTCGCAAGCATCGGCTGAATGCGCTTATGGTATTCTTTAACGCCATCCTCAATCCATCGCGGCATTTTGTGACCAACGGCAATTAATCGTGCTTTCATGACAGTTTTTCCTTCTAGGGTTTGGTAGCAATCAGCCGATTAAACGCCCAAAGCCCAAGCCGCGCGCTGATGGCAGTAACCATAAGCATCATCACCAAGGCGATCACAAGCGGCATCGGCTGAGCTTGCGTCATGTCCATTAAAACTTCGCGGCTGATATCGTCCAAAAGCCAAAGCCAAATGGCTAAAAAATAAATCGCCGTTAATACCCAAACCAAAAGCGTTCCACTAAGCGCCAAACGGTTCATCTCGCTTGTTATCATCGAGCGTTTTTGCTGTTTGGTAAATTTAAAGGTGGCAATAAACGCTGCAACCAAGACCGAAATCACAATGACGACGAATGAGTTGAGCGCAACTTTACTTTGAATGAGCATAAAAATAGCGCTGGCAAGCACAAAGCCAATCGCAAAATACACCACGAAAGGCGCAATAGAAATAGAAGTAGGTCGAGATAAGGTTTTATTTAAGTTACTTGGCATCACAGTGGGCGACATGTTGGCTCTGAATCGATAAAAATAGCCCGATATTGTAGCAGAATTACCCAAATGCTGCTTTATGGCTTTTTACCGCTAACGCATGTGCAAAAATGCCATGGCGGTCATCAAGGCGTCATTATAAGCGTCATGACTGCCAAGATTGGGGATTCGGTAATGTGCCAAAATCTGGGTTAAATGCTGCGATGGCGCCGGAAAATTAGGGTCATAACTGCCGATTTTTTTACCAAAAACTTGCGCAATGTCGATGACTTGATTAGGTAGCGGCGTTCCTAAATAGGGCTTGACCAGTGGATTTAAAAATGCCAAATCAATTTGCGGACAAAACCCAACGATCATGCGATTGCCAATAAAAGGTAAGAGCAGCGCAAGCATGTCGTCGTAGCTCATGCCATAAGCCACATCTGAGGCGCGCAAGCCATGAATGATAATGGTATCACGATTGGGCATTTGTGGCGGCTTGCAAATTAAGTGCAAGCCGTTGCCGCTGTCGATTTTATTGCCATCAATATGAATGGCGGCAACTGACAGCAGGTGATGCTTTTTGGGGTTTAGCCCCGTCATCTCGCAATCAATGGCAACCCATCGTTCAGGCGCAGGCGGCTCAAACATGACCGCCAACTCAGGTCGCTTAAGCTTGCGTTTTTTAAATTGGCTGATAAGGGAGTCAATCATCAGTCAACTTACGCCAATTCAAGCTTAAAATGCTGTCGCAATTGCAGCTTAAAGCTTTTGACCACGGACAAACATTCTTTTAACACATCGCGTTCAATGGATGTCAGCGTGGTCGGATCAACTTGGCGCGCATGTTTGTCCTCGGTGATAAGCGCTATGGCTAAGCGCTGAGCCATAAAAAAATCGAGCGCTTCTGCCAATGTTTCGGCGCGCTCTTTGCTAAAAATCCGCGCTTGAACCAGAGCTTTAAGGCGATCTTTGGTACTTGGCACAAAAATGTCTTTTTCAAGTGCCAAAGCGCGGATACCATGAACGAGTGGAAAAATCCCTGCTTTTTTTAAATCAATTTGCGGATTTGATGATTTTCCAAGCTTTGGGATAAAGCGCTGCCACCATAAGTTAATATCCCCAAATTGCAGCGCGGCTCGCGCAAACTGGCGTACAAATAATGGGTCGGACTGTCGGTGCGCGGTTTGCAGGTGCTCGCGAATGGCAGCCAATAGCGACTCATCGCCGCAAACAAACTCGCTATCTAAAATCGCGGACAAATAAATGGCATGATTGGGGTCGTTACTGACGAACCAATAGCTGATCTGAGCCTTAAAGTCCTGCAAGGTTTTGCGCCAAAGCGGATTGGTCATCATGATGTTGCCATCACAAAGTGGGTAGCCCAATTGCGCCAATTGCTGATTAAAGCTGTCCGCAAAATGAGCCAGATTTGGATGGGTAAAGCCATCTTTGACAATCAGCGCATTGTCTTGATCGGTGCGCATGATTTGCTCGCCGCGACCTTCTGATCCCATCACGATCACGCAGGTATTTTCAAAAACGTCTAACGGCACAATCATTTGCCAAAGTTTGGTGAACACCTGAGCATTGAGCGTTTGTACCATTCGGCTGACCACGCTGATTTTCACCCCGTTTTGCTGCTGCGAGCGGATATAACGCCCGATGCGCTCAACGGCGGTGAATAAGCTTGGTAAATCAGTTGCCTGATCAATTTGAAGGCTGATCAGTTGCGAGTGGTGGCTGATATGGGCTATCAAGTCGCTTTGCCCCAAAATGCCAATCATTTGCCCTGAAGGGTCAATGACAGGCAGGCGATGGATTCGGTGGCGAGTCATGGTCAAAAGCGCCTCGCCGATTTCCTGCTCGCTGTCCACCGTTCGCAGGTTAAAACTGGCGTAATCTTGGCAAGGCGTGGTGGCTGGATTTTGACCGTCACTGACCGCGCGGCAAAGGTCGGTATCCGTTAACATGCCAAGCAGATGCTCAGAAAGGTTTTGGGCGTTAACAGGCGTTGGGCGAATCAACACATGCTTTTGACCTGCTTGGGTCATCACTTGCGCAGCTTGTTGTAAACTTTGGGTCGCCTCAATGATATGAATGGGCAATAATTTCACATCAGTGATGGGCTGAAGCATAATTTGCTGAACTTCTTCTTGAGCGCTGGTGTCCGTATCTTGTCGGATGGCAGGGCGACGGCGCTGCTGCAAGGCTTTTAGGCGATCAGGAAGCTTGTCGGAGAGCAGTTGGCGAACCAGATGATTTTGCGCGCCAATACGATCCATTGCCATGCCATTGATTTGCCATAGCAGCGTGTCCTCAAGCGCGCGATAGCGGTAGCTGAATTTATCGACAGGCATATTAAGCCCCGATGGCAGCGGCGCTTCATAATCTGAATCCACGCCTTCAGGGCGGCGACGCGCGTCGAACCAGTCATTGTTATTGACATGATTTGAGTGGTCATCGCCCAAATAAACCGCGACGGTTTCCCCGTTAAGGGTTTGTTCAATTTGCCCTTTTAACACCACAAAAAAACTTTGCAAATCCTCCGCCCCAAGCGTTTCATCCGCCGCCAAATAGCGAACATGGGTATGTTTTTTTAAGCTTTGGCGCTCAGATAAGCGCAGAACATCAAATGGCGGCTGCGTAAAATCAAGCTGTGGCATAAAAGCCTCCTTGAGCAAAAAGCCAGTGCGGTAAGTTAAGTGATTTGAACGATTTAAGTGGCTTAACTTATCAAACCCAATCACTTTACTATAGCATTAACCGCGCCATTTGAAATAAATTCTGTAAGCTAAATAAGGCGTTACTCTTGTAATAACATTTTTATTCGGCGGATTGCTTCCTTATTTTCTTCAAGGCTTGCGACCAATGCCACGCGGATATAGCCTGCGCCCGGATTTTGATTGCAAACCTCGCGCGATAAATAACGCCCTGCAAGCGCAAAAATCGCCACGTTTTCATAAAGCGCTTTGACAAAAGCTTCGTCATCATTGTTAAATTGATCAGGAACTTTGATCCAAAGATAAAATCCAGCGTCCGGCAAGCGCAGCGCTAACAGCTCACCAAGCTCCGCCATCCAAAGCGCAAATTTTTCGCGATAAAGGGCGCGGTTTTGTGCCACATGGCGCTCATCTTGCCAAGCTTTGATGGAGGCAAGCTGAGTTGGTACGGGCATGGCGCAGCCTTGATAAGTTCGATATTGCAAATAAGGCGCTAAAATTTGGGCATCGCCTGCGACAAATCCTGAGCGCAGTCCGGGTAAATTTGAGCGCTTAGAGAGCGAATGAAAAACGATGCAATTTTTAAAATCACTGCGACCAAGTGCTGCGCAAGCTTGCAATAGCCCAATCGGCGGCTCATTAAAATAAATTTCGCTGTAGCACTCATCGCTTGCAATGATAAAGTTATATTTGTCCGACAGGCGAAGCAAATATTCCCAATCGTCCATGTCCATCACTGATCCTGTTGGATTATTGGGGCTACAAACAAACACCACCTGAGTGCGCTCCCAAATATCCAAGCTGATGGCGCGATAGTTGCCTTTAAACTGATTGGCAGGCAAGCAAGGTACAAAATATGGCTCAGCGTTTGCCAAAATTGCCGCGCCTTCATAAATTTGATAAAACGGATTGGGCATCATCACAATCGGCGATTTGCCCTCTGAATGGTCGATTGCTGCTTGAACAAAGCTAAAAATTGCCTCACGCGACCCTAAGACGGGCAAAACTTGCGATTGCGGATTCACATGAGGCAAAAAAAAGCGTCGCTCCAACCAATGCGCAATGGTCTGGCGCAAGTCAAACAAGCCATTGGTGGTGGGATACACACTTAATTTGTCCAAATTTTCGCGTAATTCGTCCAAAACAAAGGGCGGCGGCGCGTGCTTTGGTTCACCGATGCCAAGCTTAATCTCAAGCAGGGCTTGAGGTTTACGGCTATTTTCAAGCAGTTTTGTCATTTTGGCGAACGGATAAGGATGAAGGGCAGTAAGGTTGTGATTCATAATTGGGCTGACTATAATTGTGATACAATGGTAAATGAATGATAATTAAAGATTAATTTTAAAACATTGGGAAACAAACGCGTTAGAAAAGTTACAGACAATAAAATATTTAGAATAAAGATTTAAACAACCCTAACCTCATCGCTAGTAACTTCCTCGAGCTCGAGGAAGCGCAAGTCGCTAAGTTAAACTTTGCCTTACTGTTTTACTCATTAAGGCTGGCGATCAAGCGTTATTTTATGACCCATATTTTTTAAGTTGTGGCTTTATTCCAAGCTTGTTATCACAAGGATAACCATCATGCCTATTTTTTCGGAGGATCGCGAAGCGCGAACCGAGTTTTACCAACAGCTGCAAAAGCGTGAGGCGCAGTGGTGGCAGACGCGTCAGCGCCTGATTATGCTCAAAGAGCGGCATCTGTTTTGGTTTGGGGACAATAGCCTGATGATGTGGCTACTTTGGCAGTTTGTGGCTTATGTGGCAGCCGCGCTTATTTTAATGTCCGCAGGAAAATTGTTTGGGCTAAATTTGTTTCTTTGGGAATATTTAACGATATTTGCGCTGCAAACGCTGTTTTTTTTAGTGATGATAACCTTTAAAGGTCGCCTTGCCAACCGGATGCAAAACAGCATTGATAAAGCCGATCTTGCTCGCGAGCAGGCGCTCAACGAGATGTATATTTTGGCAAGTGACAGCATTTTTCCGGACATTCATGCCCAGTCGCCGATCTCATTGCAACGCATTCATGAGCGTTACGATGCCAATTTGCGTCTAGCTAGCCTTCAGTGCTTATTGCAAAAAGAGGTGGATGCCGGACGCTTATTGCTTGCCGATTATCAAATTGAGGCAAAAGTTTTGCCCCCTGAGATCGCCGACGCCGAGCTGTCACCGCTGGCTGACGCGATGATTTATAAAAGCTTACTTGCTCAGCCTATTTAAAGCGCTTGGTTATTTGGCGCTAAGCTTGCCATCAGCGCCGATTTTAGCGCGGCAAGCTTATCAAAAGCAAGTGGCGCATCATTTTGGTCGCTGAGATAAAACATATCTTCGGCGCGCTCGCCCAAGGTGGTGATTCGCGCGGCATGAACTTCAATGTTTTGCTCCAAAAACACACGACCAATCCTTGCTAATAGCCCCGGTTGGTCAAGCGTTTGCAAGCTCATCATATGTTGGTTTGACGCCTCATTAAATTCAAACTCAATTTGGGTGGGAACGACAAAATGCTTAAGTTCGCGTGGAATGCGTTTTTGGGTTAATTTTGGCAAATTGGGGTGTTTAAACGCCTCAATCAAGCGCAATTTTAACTCAAGCTGGTTGGCAAAATCGGTCAGAATCGTCCCGCTATGGTCAAGCAACACGTAAGAATCAAGCGCAAAGTCACGAGTTGCGGTGATGATCCGCGCATCAAGTACATCCAAATTCATCTGATCAAAAACCGCCACGGTGACGGCAAATAAGTTGGACTGATTTTGGGTATAAATAAACACTTGAATGGCATCAAGGGCAAGCTCGCGGTGCTCACGAAGCACGATCAAGGGCGCACTTTGCGGCGTTGAGGCGCGACCGATCGGCGGATGATTTAAAATCGCCTCGGAATGCCAAAGAATATCCTCAGCAATTTCGCGTAAAAAATACTCATCGCCCAAATCATCCCAAAGCCTGAGCACCTCATCGCGGTTTAAATGCTGATAGTGGCTATCGAGCAGCGCCAGCGCTTTTTGCCTTGTTGCGGCAATCATTTGCAAGCGGTTGGTTGGCGCATCGATATTGGCGCGCAAAATCTGCCTCGTTTGCGAGTACAACTGCTTTAATAGCGTTGCCCGCCAACTGTTCCAAATCTGTGGATTGGTCGCATTCATATCGGCAACGGTGAGCACGTATAAATGATTTAAATGGGTGACGTTGCCGACGATGGTGGCAAATTGGGTGACCACTTCGGGGTCTAAAATGTCCTTTTTTTGCGCTGTCATTGACATCAGCAAATGATGGCGCGTGAGCCAACCAACAAGCTGCGCATCCGCATCACTCATCCCATGAGCAAGACAAAACGCCACCGCATCAATCTCACCAAGCTGGCTATGATTGCCGCCGCCGCGACCTTTGGCAATGTCATGAAAAATGGCGGCAAGCACCAAAATTTCTTTGCGCTCAATGCGCTGAAAAATAGCGCTCACCAGTGGAAACTCATCATGATATTTTGAGTCGGTAAAGCGGTGCAGCATGCGAATCAAAAACAGCGTGTGCGCATCAACCGTATAACGATGGAATAAATCATACTGCATCAATCCTGTAACCTGAGCAAACGCCGGAATATAATGCCCCAAAACGCCATAGCGGTTCATCGTTCGCAGTCGTTGAAACAGATAGTTTTGCTCTTTGAGATTGGCTAAAAATAGTGCTTGATGATCAGGAGTATTGCGATAAGTGTCATCAATGGTTTGCGCGGCGATTTTTAGCGCTCGCAAGGTTCGAGTTCGAACGCGCTTAATGCCATGTTGACCCATCAGCAAAAACATCTCCAAAATTGCCTCAGGATGCTGAGCAAACACGCGGTGATGCGCCATCGCAATTTGGTCGCCGATTTGGTTAAAATGCGCGTTCAATGGATGCTTAACGGGGCGCTCACTTTTGGGAAGTTTTGGCTCGATAATCGTTTCAAAATAGTGGTTGGTCAGCATCTCAGATAACGTTGAGATTTGCATTGCCGAGCGGTAATAATCACGCATAAAGCGCTCAACAGCAGCGTTTGGCGCATCATTAACTAACGCCTTGTAGCCCATTTTGTCTGCAATCTCGCGCTGATAATCAAATAATAAGCGGTTTTCACAGCGATTCGTCAAATCATGCAAATAATGCCGAATTCGCCATAAAAAATCTTCCGAATCACTTAGCGTTTCAAACTCTTTTTGGGTTAAAAATCCTTGCCGAACCAAGTCAAACAAGGTATTTACTCGAAAATAGCGCTTAGTAATCCAACCGATAATATGAATATCACGAAGACCACCGGGAGCGGCTTTAATGTTTGGCTCAAGGTTAAATTCAGTAGCGTTATTTTGCAGATGCCGCGATTTGGCCTCATTCATTTTAATGTCAAAAAAGTCTTTTGCCGACCAAACCTCATCAACGATAGCCACAGGCATATCTTTGAGCGCCGCGTTTCCGGCTAAAAATCGCGATTCAAGTAACGTGCTGGCAATGGTCGGCTCGCGCGCGGCGTCCAAACACTCGCTCAAACTGCGAACCGATAGCGCAGGCTCAAGCCCCACATCCCAAAGCAGCGCCACTAAAGCATCTATTTTTTTATGAAAACTTGCCGTTTGAGAGCTGTCTTGATCTTCTGCAAATTGCGTCAGCAGTAAAATATCAATGTCTGAATGTAGCGCAAGCTCGCTGCGACCATAACCACCAACCGCAAACAGCGCGACATTAAAGTTTTGCAGCTCAACACCAAAAAACAGCGCCAATAACAGCTCATCGATGGCGGCGGCGCGAGCATTCACCAGCGGTCGAATATTTATGTTTGAGGCGAGCGCTTCATTAGTATCATTATGGATTTGCTCAAGCCAAGTCGTAATTAACTGTTGCCACTGATTTTGGTTGGTTGAGGTTAAAGCAGGAAGGGGTGCTAACTTAAAACTTGTCATTTGAGTCATGGTTGCCCCTTGAAATCCTACCTTATTAATTTGAAAAAATTGACCGTTTTAGAAAGCATCGTTTGAATTGAAGACACGCCCTAAACTTTCATAGCGCTTTTAGCCTTAATTTACGCCAATTTTTGCCCAAAAAAAAGACTGCAACCTTGCAGTCTTTTTATTTTTTTATTGCTTTAAAAAGCTTAAATCTTCTTCAGGTCGGGTGGTGAACACCTCACAGCCATTATCCGTCACCACAAGGGTATGCTCCCACTGGGCGGACAATTTGCGATCTTTAGTGATCGCTGTCCACTCGTCCGGCAAAATCTTGGTCTGCCAAGTGCCTTGGTTAATCATCGGCTCAATGGTAAAGGTCATTCCGGTTTTTAGCTCAAACCCTGTGCCTTTTTTGCCATAATGCAGTACTTGTGGCTCGTGGTGAAACTCGTTTGAGATGCCATGACCACAAAATTCGCGAACGATGCTAAAGCGCTCAGGCTCGACCACTTCTTGGATTGCCGCGCCAACATCACCTAAGCGAGCGCCATTTTTGACCACACTCATTCCGGCATAAAGCGCCTCTTGAGCCACCTTACAGATACGCTCCGCCATGATGGAACCATTGCCGACCACCCACATTTTTGAGGTGTCGCCATAATAACCATCTTTGATGACTGTCACGTCAATGTTGATGATGTCGCCGTCTTTTAGGATTTTGTTTTCTGACGGGATACCATGGCAAACCACGTGATTGACTGAGGTACAAATCGACTTAGGGAAGCCGTTGTAGTTGAGCGGGGCTGGGATGGCTTTTTGCGTATTGACGATATAATCATGAGCGATTTGGTTCAGCGCTTCGGTGCTGACGCCAACTTTCACGTGCTCATCAAGCATCACCAAAACGTCGCTGGCAAGCTTTCCGGCAACGCGCATTTTATCTAAAGCATCTTTTGATTGGATCAAGGATTTTTTCATTGTCATTATCAATAGGTTCGTAAATAAATTACAGTGGTCATATTATAGCATAATTTGGCTTTTTTGCGGGCAAACTCCTGTAGCAAATCCGTTAGCAGCTTATGGCGCCGAGGGCAAGAGGGCATACAAAATCACTATATTGTAAAACAATATTTTATTATTTGCGCTACACAACCTGTCATGACTTATTAATATCGGTTTGCCATAATATAACCGTTGTTTTGATTACCCTTATTTTGATAATTTTTGAACAATTTAGCAAACTTTTTAATGATTTGATCACTATAAAATTAATAACTATAAAAAATAAGAATACCACGATCTAAACTTTTGAAAACATGAGTATTTTGAGGAAAGACAAAGTTGCGATCAAATAAAATGAGATATTTTATTTATAAGTTGCAATTATTGAGAGATAAACATGAGGCATATTCTCTTGCCTTTTGCGAGTCAATAAGCATAAAGCTATCCAAAAACCTTGAGGAGAAACTATGAAGACTATGACTTCAGCCCTATTTGCCGGAATCCTTGCTGTAGGAACGCTTGCTGCTGCAGGCTGCCAATCTACGCCAAGTGCGACTGCACCAGTGACTCACCCTGTCACCAACAAAGACTTGCAAGCTTATAACTGGCAATTGGTGGATGTCACTCGTACTAATGGCAGCAAGGTTACCCAGCTTTTTTCTAACCCTGCCAAACCGTTGACGTTAAGCTTTTTTAACAGCAATGGCAGCAATCGCGTGACCTTTATCAACACTTGTAACAACATGGGCGCAGAATATAGCGTTGTGAACGGCAATGTTCAGCTGTCAAATATGCTCAGCACCATGATGGCATGCCCTGAGCCACAAGCAAGCTTTGATACCGCAACTTTAGCAACGGTGAATGGTAAATATACCCTAAACAAAAATGCCAATAATGTTCCTATCTTGACTATTACCAATAGCAATCAAGTGGCGCATTTTAAAGCTGTTGCTAAATAAGCACTAAAATAAAAATTAAAAAAAGCCTCATTATTTTATGGGGTTTTTTTTATGTCAAAATGATGGTCGCAGTAGTAAAATAATCAGCTAAAATAGACTTTTAAAATAATAAAATTGAGAATTATTGTGAATAAACTTTTTGCGGCAATTGCAATAACTGCGGTTGTAATGTCGGGATGTCAAAGCTTATCGCAGCAACGCGGTGCTCCTATTGCCAATCCCATCGTTAACCAAATGCCGATTATTGATAAAAACGGTTTAATCGCTTATGTGGAAGAAGAGGGATTGGGCTCGGCAAAAGTATCGAGCCTTTATACCATCCGCCCTGACGGCAGCAACCGCGAACTTATCGACCGCTTAAACGGCTATATTTACGCGCCGTCATGGTCGTTTGATGGCGCAAAACTTGCCTACAGTAAGCAAGCCATGCGCGAAGCCCCAAAGATTTTTATCTATGATAAAGCCAGTCAATCGTCCAAGCTGACGGTGAGTAATAAAGGCAGCAATTTGTCGGCGGCGTTTTCCCCTGATGGTCAAAAGTTGGTGTTCAGCTCAACGATGGGCGGCAATGCGGATATTTATGAGCAGCGGCTTAGTAATGGCGCAGTCACGCAGTTAACGCGATTGCCAAGCACGGAGGTTCAGCCAAGCTACGCGGCGGACGGTCAAAGCGTGATTTACGTCAGTGACAAGGCGCGGGCAGGTCGCCCAAGGCTGTATCGGCAGTATTTGACGACTGATGGCAAGGTCGGTCGCGTCGTTCCCATCACAACGACTGGCTACGCGGCAAGCCCGATGGTAAGCTTCGATGGCTCAAAGCTTGGCTTTTTAAATGGCAAACAGGCGGCGGTGATGACCCTGAGCAGTGCTCAAGTCGTCAACCTTGGCGATACTGGACTTGATGAACCGGCACGGCTGTCGCCAAGTGGCAAGTTTGCCGTTTATCCGATGCAAAACGCCGCAATCAATGGTCAAACCGGAAGCAGCCTTGTCATCCGATCCTTAACCGGTAGCGGCGGCTATACCATCAGCAGTAAAACCGGTGGCGTGATTCGCGCGCCAAGTTGGGGCAGATAAAGGGGTCAACTTATGGCACATAAAAAAGTCAACTTACCGCAAAAAATCTGCCCCGTTTGCCAAAAGCCGTTTGCTTGGCGTAAAAAGTGGGAAAAGGATTGGGAACAGGTGGTGTATTGTTCGGAAAAGTGTCGGCGGGGTAAGGATAAAGGTGATAGTTAAGACAATAGAAAACCGCCACATTTTCCAGCCTAACGTTACTAAAGGAGCTGGATAGAGGTGGCGGTATTTTTGCTGTTAAACTAATTACAGTTTTGAAGTATCAAAATATGCTTTAGCAAAGTTAGAAATTTTTTCATGACGATTTAGAATTTCATTTTCCTCCCATTGAGCGTTATTTCTAATCTCCGTATAGCTAGTCAAGGCAGTGTTTTGAAATAAATCTCGTTTATCTTCGAAAGACTTATTAGTAAACTGACTATTTTGACTCTTTGTCAATAAAGCTAGATTTCCTGATAGATGTAGGTAGTCTGTCTTAAATAACTCTGAATGTTCTTTTTGCTTAGGGTTTTGAGGGTTAATATGTTCTATTGTATAATCATCAAATAGTGCTTTATCTATTAGTGACCCTGAACGATTCTTTGAGCGTAAGTGATTTTCGTATTGCCATAATACAAACTTAATTCTATTTCCACTGTAATGCATTTTATTATTATCAAAATAATTATATATTATATTCTTGAATCTATCATTCTCATTCCAATACCACTTAAAACCTACTTCAGTAGCTGTCTTTATCTCATTATAGAGAGTATTGAGGCTGTCGTCATTTAGCTTATTAAAGTAATGTCTTGCAAAAGTAGGAAGCCTATCAGTACGATAGTCACCTAGCTTTAACTTAAAACATAGAATTTCGAGTAGTTTTAATATGTTTCGATATTTATTACCCGAGTTGTCACCTTTATAATATAAGGCTAGAGTAATGATCTTCCAGTTGGTAGCATTACCAAGTAAGAAAAGATTAGATAATGTAGTGTCGTCTTTATTTGCAACTATACTCTTGGCACTATGAGTGAATTCTACAAAATTTTCAAAGAATAATTGAATCCAAGCTAGTCTGTCAGATTGCTTGGTTAGTTGTTTTTTGATGTCTTCGGCTGTACCTTGGATTCCGTAAAATAAAAGGCAGTAATTATTAAGAAGTTCATTTTCGCTAAAATAACCTTCTACAGATTCAATATATCTATAGATTTTAGAAATAATATTTTGGATATCCTTTACTGCGTTATTTGCTTGATCATTATCCATGCTGTATACATAAAGCTGATGCATTAAATAAGCTTTAATTATTTCAAATGTAGATAAAGACTTGCCTCGATTATTTTGGTATTCAAAAAGTTGCGTTGCTTCAACTTTACTTGAGATATAAAACGTATTTATCACCGCAGTTTCAAGAGAATACTGTAATTGGGATAACCTATCACTCTTTAAATTATTTAATTTAGTTTCAAATAATACAAATGCGTCAATAATTCGCTTTTGAGAAAGCGTTTCAGTATTATCAATTTTTGATACTAGATGTTTTTGGGTTACTTTCTTAAATATAACCTGATCATCTTCAATCGTTCTAAAAACATCAGTTAAATAGGTGTTTTTAATAGCTGTAGTATCTTCATCTCTTAAATATTTCACTTTGCTTAGGGCAGAGAGAAATAATAGGGTAGTAGTAAGACGCTGTTGCCCATCAATAATAAAGAACTTACTTTCATCTTTTTCAAATAAGAGTTGACCTAAATAATAGCTTTTACCATTCTGTTCCATAAGGTCTTCAAAAAATTGCTCACAATGTTTCTGCTCCCAACTATATGCGCGTTGATATGCTGGTATTCTGATTTCTTTTAAGTTTTGGAAAAGTTGTCTAATAGTTTTTGGGTTTTCCAATGCATTGTCATACATTTTAATAGTTACCTTTATGTCATGAAGCAGGTTTTAATAATGCCATTAAGCAATATATTTCACAAGAGAAAAGGTATGAAGCAAGATGTTCATACCTTTTAAAAATATTTAACCCATCTGCATACTTTCTTATTTATAGAAAATATAAGAAGTTAGTAATGAACTACAAATTCGGATTCAACCACTTCTCTGCCGTTTTCAAATCCCAACCTTTTCGCGCCGCATAGTCCTCAAGTTGGTCAGTGCTAATTTTACCAACGTTAAAGTATTCGCTGTCAGGGTGCGAGTAATAAAAGCCGCTGACCGAGGACGCCGGCCACATGGCAAAGCTTTCGGTCAACCGCGTTCCGATAGCGTCCGTCGTGCCAAGCCAATCAAACAGCTTGCCTTTTTCGGTATGCTCGGGGCAGGCAGAGTAGCCGGGGGCGGGGCGGATACCGACGTATTTTTCTTTGATGAGCGCCTCGTTATCAAGCGACTCGTCCGGCTGATAGCCCCAATACTCGGTGCGGATGAGCTTATGCAAATGCTCGGCAAAGGCTTCAGCTAAGCGGTCGCAAAGCGCTTGCACCATGATGGCGTTATAGTCGTCGCCTGCCGCCTTGTAATCTTCGGCAAGCTGTTCCGCGCCGACGATGGTGACGGTAAAGCCGCCCAAATAGTCGGTATGATTGATGGAGGGCGAGATAAAATCGGCTAAGCTAAAGTTGGGCTTGCCGCTGGCCTTGTCGCTTTGTTGGCGCAAATGCTCAAACTGATAGGTCACTTTGCCGCCATTATTAGGGTCAGCGTCAAAAACGGTGACGGTATCCGCGCCGGTTCGGCGAGCAGGCATGAGAGTAAACACGCCTTTTGCAGTGATGAGTTTTTCATTGATTAATTTATCAAGTAAGGTTTGCGCGTTATCGAACAAATCCGTTGCTGCTTCACCAACAACATCATCTTGCAAGATTTTAGGATATTTTCCGGCAAGTCCCCACGAGATAAAAAACGGCGTCCAATCGATAAAGGGCAATAAGTTGGCAATCGGATAATCCTCAAGCACTACTTTGCCAAGCTGATTTGGGGTCGGCGGCACGTAGTTGTCCCAATCAAATTGAAAGCCAAGCTCAACGGAGTCTTTATAAGACAGTTTGGCAGCTTTGGGCTGACGTTTTGCCAAGCGCTCACGAACCTTGATATAGTCCTCGCGTGTTTCATCAATCAGCTCTTGGCGGTTTTCTTTGGACAATAATTTAGTCACCACGCCGACCGAGCGCGAGGCATCCGCCACATAAATGACGGCATCATTTTGATATTGCGGCTCGATTTTGACCGCCGTATGCGCTTTTGAGGTGGTCGCGCCGCCAATCATCAGCGGCAAATCCATGCCGCGCTCTTGCATTTGTTTGGCGACATAGACCATCTCATCAAGGCTTGGGGTAATCAGTCCTGATAAGCCGATGATATCGACGTTCTCTTTAATGGCGGTATCAAGGATTTTTTCGCAAGGTACCATCACGCCCAAATCGACAATTTCATAACCGTTACAGCCAAGAACGACGCCAACGATGTTTTTGCCGATGTCGTGAACGTCGCCTTTGACCGTTGCCATAAGGATTTTACCTTTGGCTTCGCCTTCAACTTTTTCCGCTTCGATAAAAGGGTTAAGCCAAGCCACCGACTGCTTCATCACGCGTGCCGATTTGACCACTTGCGGTAAAAACATTTTGCCTGCGCCAAACAAATCACCAACGACGTTCATACCGTCCATTAGTGGACCTTCGATGACCTCAAGCGGTCGTGGGTATTTTAGCCTTGCTTCTTCGGTGTCGGCTTCAATATAGGTGGTGATACCTTTGACGAGCGCGTATTCGATGCGCTTTTCGACGGTGTCGTCACGCCAAGCCAAATCGGCGGTCGCGTCTTTTTTCTTGCCGCCGTTTTGATAGGTTTCGGCAATGGTCATGAGCCGTTCGGTGGCGTCTTGACCTGATTCGCCTTGGTTTCGGTTGAGCATGACGTCCTCAATGGCGTCTCGAGCTTCCTTTGGAATGTCGTCGTAAAGCTCAAGCATCGAGGGGTTGACGATGCCCATAGTCAAGCCATTTTTGATGGCGTGGTATAAAAACACCGAGTTGATCGCCTCGCGGATGGGATTGCCGCGAAAGCTAAATGATACGTTGGACACGCCGCCTGAGACCATGGCATTGGGCAGATTGTCGGTAATCCAGCGCGTGGCATTGATAAAGTCCGCGCCGTAATTGTTGTGCTCGGTAATTCCGGTGGCAACGGCAAAAATGTTCGGGTCAAAAATAATATCTTCTGATGGGAAGCCCACTTCATTAACAAGTACGTTATAACTGCGCTGACAAATCTCAATCTTGCGCTGCTCGGTGTCCGCTTGACCGTCTTCATCAAACGCCATCACGATCACCGCCGCACCGTAACGCATACAGAGGCGGGCGCGCTCAACAAACTCGTCGTAGCCTTCTTTGAGTGATATCGAGTTCACCACGCATTTGCCTTGCGAGCGCTTGAGTCCTTCCTCAATGATGTCCCATTTTGAGGAGTCAATCATTAACGGTACTCGGCTGATGTCCGGCTCGCCCGATACCAAGTTGATAAAATGAATCATCGCCTGCTTGGAGTCGAGCATACCCTCGTCCATGTTGATATCAACGATCTGCGCGCCGCCCTCGACTTGGTCGCGAGCCACATCAAGCGCCTCAAGATAAGCTTCGGTTTTAATTAAACGTAAAAACTTCTTAGAGCCGGTCACATTGGTGCGCTCACCGACGTTGACAAACAAGCTATCTTTGGTGATGTTAAACGGCTCAAGCCCTGACAATCGGCAGGCAGGTGGAATTTCAGGAATGGCGCGTGGCGGAAAGTTGGCAACCATATTAGCAATTTGGCGGATGTGCTCAGGGGTTGTGCCACAGCAGCCGCCAACGATATTTAAAATGCCCGCTTTGGCAAAGCCTTCAAGCAGCGCGGCGGTTTCTTCCGCCGTCTCGTCATACTCGCCAAACTCGTTGGGTAATCCTGCGTTTGGATGCGCGGAAACAAAAGTATCAGCAATGTTTGACAGTGTTTGGATATGCGGTCTGAGCGCATCCGCCCCAAGCGCACAGTTAAAGCCGACCGATAACGGCTTGGCATGGCGAATCGAGTTATAAAACGCTTCTGCCGTTTGTCCTGACAGCGTTCGCCCTGAGGCGTCAGTAATCGTTCCTGAAATCATAATCGGCAATTCAAAACCGATATCTTCAAACACGCCCGTCACCGCAAAAATCGCCGCTTTCGCGTTTAGCGTATCAAAAATGGTTTCAATCAAAATGATATCCACGCCACCTGCGATTAAAGCAAGCGTCGCCTCGCGGTAATTGAGCACCAACTCATCAAAGGTAATGTTGCGAAAAGCAGGGTCATTGACATCGGGCGACAACGAACAAGTTCTTGACGTTGGACCAATGACACCCGCCACAAATCGCGGCTTGTCGGGCGTTTTTTTGGTGAATTCGTCCGCCACTTCGCGAGCAATTCTTGCCGCCTCACGGTTCATTTCTGGCACCAAATGCTGCATATTATAATCTGCCATCGACAGCCGCGTACCGTTAAAGCTGTTGGTCTCGATGATGTCTGCGCCGGCTTGTAGGTGCGCTCGGTGAATGTCTTGAATCATTTTAGGCTGCGTGAGCACGAGCAAGTCATTATTGCCTTTTACATCTTGCGCAATATCGGCAAAGCGCTCGCCGCGATAGTCAGCCTCATTGAGCTTATACGTTTGGATGTGCGTTCCCATTGCGCCATCAAGCATCATAATTCGGCGGGTTAAGATATCGACAAGCCGCTCGCGCGCCGTCATTTGCTGGGCTTTAAAGTTAAAAGCCGTAGGCGGCGTCAATTCAAAATCGCTTGGGTTGGTAGTAATAATGGATTTGCTGCTTGAGGTCGGGGCGTGGGCTGTGCTCATAAAATGACTGCTTATATCAAAGAAAAATAAGAAAAAATGAATCGAAAAAGGAAGGCAATAAAGAGGCGTTAAAAGGGTAAATAATGGCTATTTTACCATGAAAAACGGGTCACTTTATGCCGAACAGTTTGAGCCATCAAAACCAATATTAATAATGGAAAAGTGATTGAATAATGGTTTAAAAATAGCTTTAACCGCAGTTAATTACTGCGAAATCAAAAATTTGGCTAGAAAATAAACAAAAGTTACATCAAGCTTACAAATAACAGCGTAATTGCAAATTAGTTTTCCAAGCGTAATGTGGTAATTTAATTTTGTGAGTTTAAAGCAATTTTTCATATTATTTAAACAAATAACCAAAAGCAAAGCGAAATCATGGTTTAGCGGCAGTATTAAATAAACTTGGTAGTTCACTTTGAAAAGATTTAATAACGATCTTGTTATAACAGCTTAATCATTTTTGCTTTATGTTTTTAAAATTAAGCTCACGGTTGTCACCGGTTTTAAGCTCAAATTCGAACGGCGATTAGTTAAACAGCAGATAATAACCGCTGCCGCCGAATGCCAATCATCATCCCATTATTAAGGATCACTTTATGACAATTTTACGAGGTGCTGCTATCAGCGCGCTTGCCGTCAGCCTTGCAGCGCTCAGTGGTTGTAACAACATCATGCCACAAAAAACCGTGGTGACAAAACCGGTGGCTGCAACCTCGGCGACCGCTAATATGAACTTATTGCAAGTGGCGCAAAGCAATCCTGATTTTTCACTCCTTGTCGAGGCGGTTCAAGCGGCAGGGCTGACGGGCGTGCTTGCCAACCCAAATGCCAACTTTACCATTTTTGCGCCAACCAATGACGCTTTTGTCCAAGCCTTGCAACAAACCGGAATGACCAAAGCGCAACTGTTTGCCAACAAGCCACTACTCACCAAAATCTTGGGCTATCACGTTATCAATGGCAACAAAGCTCTTTATAGCAGCGATTTGAAATCTGGCAATGTGATGACGCTCAGCAATGATCCGCTGATGGTTACAGCAACAGGTCAGCTGATGGATGAAATGGGACGCACGACCAATATTATCAAAACCGACATTAAAGCAAGTAATGGCGTGATCCATGTGATCGATCATGTGTTAATGCCAAAATAAGACAAGCGTTTATATTTTTTTGATACCAAACAAGTTTTTTTAATATCAAACAAGATTAATACCTAACCATCTTAATATATAAAAGGATAAGACCATGCTAAAAAAGAGCTTACTTCCATTATCAATTGCTGCAATGATGGCACTTTCGGCTTGTAGTAACAACACCAAGCCTGCGGATGAAACAGACGCTGCGGCAACCACCACTGAGCCTGCAACGCCTGCCTCAACCACAGAAGCAGAACCGGCACCAGCGGTCGTTCCTGAAGCGCCTGTTGATGAGATGGATCCTGCAGCTGCCAACGTTTCTGAAAAAACCATCGGCGAGATCGCCGCCGAAACGCCAGATTTAAGCACGCTTACTGCTGCGCTTAAAGATGTGGGGCTTGACACCACCTTGATGTCAGAAAACGGTCGCTTTACCGTATTTGCGCCAACCAACGCGGCATTTGATGAGCTATTGACCAAACTCAACATGACCAAAGAACAGCTATTTGCTGATAAAGAGATGCTCAAAGCGGTACTAAGCTACCACGTTATCCCAGAGCAAGAAGTTAAAGCTGCCGACATTCCTTATGGTACTGACATCAAAACGGTCAATGGTCAAACGTTTATGATTGATAAAGACAACATGATCACCGATGCCAGTGGCAACAAGGCGAGCATTGCCAAAACCGACATATTAGCCAGTAATGGCGTGGTTCATGTGATCGATAAAGTACTGCTGCCAAAACAATAAATTTTTACCACTAAAAAAAGCTTGGCAAATGGTCAGGCTTTTTTTTGTTGAGCGATTTTTAGCGGATCAACAAAAGCAGTCGGCAATAAAAAATCCCAAGCCGCCGCTTAGGATTTTTTGAACAGTTAAATCAGCTATTTAAACACCCGTTATTTGAGCTCTTTATCTAAAGATTGGCTACCAATCTCAGCATCACGCAATGCTTGTTGACGTTTGAGATGACGCTCTTCCCAATAAGGCGCGTTTTTGATCCCAAATTTTGCAGGATCAAAGTCATAATGAGCAACGCCAGCTTTTCGCTGTCTTTCGTAGTCTTTGAGCATCGTCAAAGTAGGTCGAGCTACAAAGAAGATGACCAAAATCCCCACAATGTTCAACCAAGCCATAAGACCAACGCCAATATCGCCAATCGTCCAGATATAACCGGCAGAATTTAGACCGCCGTAAGCGACCATCGCCATGATGAGGACTTTGACTAAAAATAATCCAGTGCGGTTGGCATTTCGGCTGATAAAGCGGGTCAAGTAAGACACGTTGACTTCAGCGATATAGTAATATGCCAAAATGGTGGTGAAGGCAAAAAAGAACACGGCAAGCGCAATAAAGATATTACCAAAGCCGCCATAAACCGACTGCATTGCCATTTGGGTGAAGGCAGGCGAGTTGATTTCCGTAGCGGTTGCCACGTTTTGAATGATAAAGCTGCCATCCGCGGCGGTAGTACATTTGTTAGCTGCAAAGCACTGGATATTGTACGTTCCCATAGTCAAGATCATAAATGCGGTCGCAGAACAAACGAGCAGCGTATCCACATAAACGGAGAACGCTTGAACCAAACCTTGCTGAGCAGGATGCTCAACTTCAGCCGCGCCTGCTGCGTGAGGTCCTGTTCCTTGACCCGCTTCGTTAGAGTAAATACCGCGTTTTACGCCCCAACCGATCGCCGCACCAAAGCCTGCTTGCGCTGTGAAGGCATCGCCGATAATCAAGCCGAACACTTCAGGGATTCGCTCAAAGTTGGTAAACATGATAATCAAGGCTAAAGCAATATAACCGATCGCCATAAACGGTACGACAAACTCAGTAAAAGTCGCAATTCGTTTAATACCACCAAAAATGATGATCCCTAAAATGACAAGGATAGCCACAAGCGCGCTTAAGCGAATCGCGCCGACATCGATGCCAAGAATGTTCATCGGATTGCCTTCACCCATCACCTGAGTGACCGCATTGATAACGCCGTTTGCTTGAACACCAGGCAAGAACATGCCACAAGCAAGGATAGAGGCGATCGCAAATACCACCCCATACCAGCGCTGGTTTAAAGCGCGCTCAAAATAGTAGGCAGGACCCCCGCGATATTGACCGGTGACCGCGTCTTTTTCCTTATAAATCTGAGCAAGTGTTGACTCAACATAAGCGGTTGATGCGCCTAAAAAGGCAACAACCCACATCCAAAATACCGCGCCAGGACCACCAAAGCCGATGGCGGCAGCAACCCCTGCAATGTTCCCCATGCCAACGCGACCGGCTAGCGATACAGCAAGCGCCTGAAATGAGGAAATGCCATCCTCACTAGATTTGCCTTTGAACAGCAAACGAATCATCTCACCAAACAAGCGCACCTGAACAAAGCGCGTCATGATGGAGTAAAACAATCCTGCGCCCAAACACAGATAAACCAGCGCGGGGCTCCAAATAATTCCATTGACGATATTGACCAAATTTTCCATATTGTCTTCCTCAAATCATCTCAAAGTGGTGACTATTGGCACATCAATTATTTTGACGCATTGCCAATATTAGCTTAGCGAAAGTTTGAAACCCTGATTTTAAAACCTTAGTGCTGTCATCATCACTGTTGCCCAAACACTTTTTTTGTTGCGTAAGTTTTCAGCTAATCTCACCCTTGAGGAGAGTTTTATGCGTTTAATCAGCCGCAATAGCCAGCAACGTTTTAAAAAATTAGCAAACTAAATTTCATTAAATCAATGATTTATTTTCCAATTGCTTCTAAACGTTGCTGGATGATACGGCTACGTAACTGCAATTTGCCACAGTTTTAAATTGATTACTAGCAATTTTTTTTATAGAGGAATAATAATAGTTATGAATGGAAGAATCAGAGCACGTAACGGTTAGCTTTGATTTTTTTGGCGTTATAATGATTTAAAAACTATTGTTTTATATTAAAAATATAGATCAGTTTATTGAGCATTTATAAATCATTTTAAAATTTATGAAGACGCTAAAATCATTAAGTTAACTTAAATCATTAAATTAAAAAGCTTACTTGATTAAATAACAAGAATTGATATTTAAAAAATAGATGGAGTAAGCGCAAAGGTCAGCATTGGGGCGATTGCGGTTGTGTTTTGGTAACGATGAATTGTAAATTTCGCCTGATCGCGCCATTATTAGCAGCATAAAGAGAGATTGGCGATCAAAGACCGCCTGCTATAAATGATCGGTAGCGCTTTGATTCGTGTTGAAAGCATTAGGAGAACATTATGTCGCGTGATTTTGTCAAACTGTCTGGCAAATCTGTTAGCAAGCAACCCTTGATTAAACCCTCATTTGCATTATTAAAGCCGATTTTGTTATCCGCTGCCCTTATTACCGGTTCAGTCAGCTTAACTGGCTGTGGTTATAACAATTTGCAAGCGCAAGATGAGCAGGTCACTGCCGCATGGTCTGAGGTGGTTAACCAATATCAGCGCCGAGCCGATTTGGTGCCAAACTTGGTCAAAGTGGTGAAACAATATGCCGATCAAGAAAAGTCAGTATTGACCGAAGTTGCCGCAGCAAGGTCGCGAGCCGGAAGCATTAACATCACCCCTGAGGTGCTCAACGACCCACAAGCGATGGAGCGTTACGCCGCAGCGCAGTCCGAGCTTGGCGGCGCGCTGTCACGATTGATGGCAGTTTCTGAGCGCTATCCTGATTTAAAATCGGATGCGTTGTTCCAAGATTTGCAAGCGCAGCTTGAGGGCACAGAAAACCGAATTACGGTCGCTCGCAACCGCTATATTCAAGAGGTTCAAGGTTATAACACCTCGGTTCGCCAGTTCCCAACCAACATTACCGCAAAAGTATTTGGCATGCAGCCAAAGCCAAACTTTACCGTGGCAAATGAGACACAAATTTCAACCGCGCCAACCGTTGATTTTGGGGACGATAAGAAATAGCAAAAATTTATTAAAAATAAAGACTTGGTTTGAATAATAACTTATTAATAATAAAAAGGGATGGTTTAGCAAGGATGCCCTTGAGGTGGTAACGTCGGATGAAAAACGCGAAAGCAATTGGATCAGCAGTATTATTAAGCGTAAGCTTGGGCGGCATGGGGCAGGTATTTGCAGCACCAAACGATGTGGCGGTCGCGTCAGCCGATGACAACCGGTTAAACCCAAGCAATCATAGCGCTGATGAGTTGGTGGCGATTGCAAAAGCGCGGCAAAGTAATGAGGCGATCAATGATGCGCTTGATAATGAGGCGTTAAATGATACCATTCTTAATAATGATGCCATCACGCAAAGCTCCCAAAGCGATGCTACTCAATCTTCCTCTGCTAATTCTACTTCTACAAAGCCGGCGGTCACCTCAAATGCTCAAAGTGTCGATGCTGATAAGCTCATTTTAAATCAGCCGGTCGTTGATCAAGCCAACATTTTAACGGCAACTGAAAAGCAGCGCTTAACCGATCAGCTGCAAAGCATTTATCAGTCTGGACTTGCGCAAGCGGCGGTGGTCATTGTCCCCACGACCAATGGCTTACCGATATTTGACTACGCGCTACAAGTGGCAGACAAATGGCAGCTCGGCAATAAAGATATCGATGATGGTCTGCTGATCGTTTTGGCGGTCAATGATCGCAACATCTATATTTTGACCGGCTATGGTCTTGAAGGCACGCTTCCTGATGCGGCGGTCAAACGCATTATCCGCGAAGATATCACGCCGTTATTTAAGCAAAATGACTACGCGGCAGGATTAAGCTCAGGGATTGATGCTCTGACAGCAAGGCTCAAAGCCGATCCTGACGTGTTAGCGCGAGCGGATGCTCAAGCTGCTGAGCGCACCCAAAGTGGCGGCGATGATACGCCCTCGAGTATCTTTTTATTTATCATGGCGATGATTTTTGGTAATGTCATCACCGCGATTTTTGGTCGAGTATTGGGATCAATGCTGACTGCAGGCGGCTTTGTGGTTGGGTCACTGGCGCTTGGTGGCGGCATCGTTATGACTGTGATTATGGCGATATTTATTTGGCTGTTTTTGATTTCTCGCGGTGGCGGCGGTGGTCGAGGAGGTCGCGGCGGCGGTGGTGGCGGCATGATCTTTTTGCCAGGGTTTGGCGGTGGTAGCAGCGGCGGCGGCTTTGGTGGTGGCGGCTTTGGCGGGGGTGGATTCGGCGGCGGCGGTGGCGGCTTTGGGGGCGGCGGTGCTGGTGGCTCTTGGTAAACTTGAGATTTAAAGCGATGCTCAAACTAACCGTCACGCTAAATTCAGCCTAGTCACATCATTCGCTAAATTTAGAGTATTTGATTGGATATATTTTTTGCTAATTTGAGGATTTATCATTCATGGCAAAGCCTTCTCAGTCCGATGTCAAGCCAAGCTTTGCCCGCTTATGGCGTCAGGTTTCGTTTATTCCGATGCTGCATAGTCGCTGGTTGACCGCTGCGGTCAAAGCAAAACTGAGCGCTAAAATTACGGAAGCGGAGCGCGGTCATCGCGGCGAGGTGTTTTTAATTATTGAAAATCAGCTTCCGATTCCAGACGCTTATCAGTTGACGTGCCGCGAGCGCGCGATTGACTTATTTAGTGACTACCGCGTTTGGGACACCGAAGAGAATACGGGCGTTTTGGTTTATGTCAATATTTGCGAGCAAAGCCTTGATATCATTGCCGATCGCGGTATTAGTGAGCATGTCAGTCCGACCATTTGGCGAGCTATGTGTGATAAAGCCGTGGCTGGCATGAGCAATCAAAAATATGACGCTAGCCTTTGCGAGCTGATTGATGAGATTGGTCAGCTGCTTCGGCAATATTATTATTTAGAACATGATCCCGCTGGCAATGAGCTGAGCGATTCGGTTATCTTTTTAAAATGATAAACTGTGTAAAGTAAAAATTGGGCAGATTCATTCTCAGCTATTTTTACTTATTTTTTTAGGGGATTTTTTATCCTCTTAAAGTTGTTCAAATACCTTGAAGTTGTTCTAACAATAACGGCAAAGCGCGACCGGCGGGTGCGGCAATGGTCACATCGACGATGGTGTTTGGCGTTGGGTGTGGATTGATTTCGATAATTTTTGCGCCATGCTGCTGAGCGATTCCGGCAAGTCCTGCCGCTGGAAACACCAAACTTGAGGTGCCAATACTCATAAAAACATCGCAAGCGGCAGCAGCACTTTCGGCGATTTGCCATTCGTTTTTAGGCAATGCCTCGCCAAACCAGACGATATCAGGTCGCAGCAGTCCGCCGCAAATCTCACAATACACCAAATTATTATCAAGCGCTTGCTTAGCGTTTTCGCTTGGATTGGGCGATTGTTTTGATAGATTTTGACAACGGCTACAGCGATTTTGCCAAAGCCTGCCGTGCAAATGAGAAACGTCGCTTCCTGCTTGTTCATGCAAATCATCGACGTTTTGAGTGATTAAGGTAAAGTGAATGCCCGTATTTGCCGCCGACTTTTGCCACTGGGCAAGGGCTAAATGGGCAGGATTGGGCTTTTTATCGATGACTTGTTGGCGTCGCCACTGATACCAGCCCCAAACAAAATCAGGATTGGCTTTAAAGGCTGCCGGATTTGCCAAATCTTCTGCGCGGTAATTTTCCCAAAGTCCGGTTTGTTTATCGCGAAAGGTCGGAATGCCGCTTTCAGCAGAAACGCCTGCCCCGGTTAACACACAAACCGATTTGGCAGCTTGCAACATCTTCGCCGCTTTATTGATCTGCATCATTATTTCTTTGGGTAATTCTGCTACCATAACCGCACCTTGAGATTCACAACGGCTTATATTTAGACGGATTGACTTATGATAGACGGTATTTGGTGGCTTGTCATATTGATTTTGGTGATCGCCGCGCTTTGGTTGGTTGCCAAACGGCGCGGTGATGATAAAAACAAAACGTCTAAGCCAAAGCCTAACCCCGCTTTACAAAAAACGGCGCGACTCATTGAGCAAAGCTTTGCTGATGTCCGCGTCACCCAAAAGCCCAATCATTTGATTGTCAGTAAGTCTGGACAAAAAATCGCCATGATTACTATAGATAAAAAAGTGGCGGCAGGTCAGCGCAAGCTAGGGGATGCCCTAGTGCTGAACTATCATCAAGTGCCATCGCAAAGCACACTTGCTCGTGATTTAACCTTAAAACTTGCCTAAATACTAGAATTGTGTTAGCAAAATAAGCGATAATGCGCCGATTGATTTTTTATTTGGAAAATAAGGGCGGGATCATGTCGCGGTCACTTGTCGTTTTGCTTAAAGTATCCTTGCTCAGCTTGGTGGTCAACGCCGCCGCGCTACTTACTGCTTGTGGTCATAGCGCCTCAAAAGACGACAATCAACCCGCAGAAAAAGTCGCCGCTATCGCCAATCCCTGCGTGGCGCCTTGGGTCGTTCAAGGGATTAAGGACAATGTGATTCAGCGGGCGCGTGACACCAGTATCAATGTTCAAGGCGATGACCCGATAAGCCAAGCCCTGCTGCGCCGCGTGAAAATCGGCGTGGATTACATCTCAGAGCCGAGCCGCCGTGAGGACGGTCGCGTGGATTGCAGCGCTTATTTAGACATTCGCTACCTTGGTGATGAGGGCAGCGCCCCTGACATTGCCAGTCAAATTTTTAGGCTTCTCAACAGCGGTATTTACAGCGATATTTTAGCGTTATTTGGCGTTGATGCTGAGGTCATCAGCCGCTTTAGCGAACTTCGCGGCAATCGCTTTTTAGCGCCAATTTATTATGATATTGGCACGTCTTACGATGAATCGGGAAATCAAAACCAAAGCTACAACGTCGGCGATATTGGCAGTGCCGCTGTGATGATTGCCGCTATGATTGAAATTGATAAAGAAAATCAAGCGGACATCGCCATGATGGCGCATTATGATGGTTTTGATGATGTGATTATTGAAGAGCCAAACGACTTGGACGCGACTTGGGAAACCACGCACCGTCGCCAAAGTATGAGTGACTTGCCGCCAAAGCCTGAACCCACAAAAGCGCCGACCACGCAAAGCACCATCCGCGTTCGTGATGACTATGCTGAAGACACTGTGGTTATCGAAGAGCCTGCTGCCACTAATGATGATGACAGTTACGACTATGAAACGGTAGAGGTTTACGAAGAAGATTATTAGTTAAGGAGATGCAGAATTATGGGGAATGGTGCGCCCGGCGGGAGTCGAACCCACGACCCTCGGCTTCGGAGACCGATACTCTATCCAACTGAGCTACGGGCGCATGATCAAAAATAAAGACCGCCTAGTCTAACAAATAAAATTCTAATTGCCAATGCGTAATATCAAATTGAACTCTTTTTAAAGAAAAAACCGCCAAGCGCTCAATCAAGCATGGCAATTTGATCCGCTTTTCCCTTATAATGCTAGGGAGAATAATCATTGTTGACCACCGATTACAATTGAGCCCGCCATCAATGCTTGATTTGGCAGATTTTACTTGTGCTTTGATCGCCAAATTGATCGTGAGTGAAGCCCGCCCTTGTAATTGTAATAAGAGAACGTGACGAATGAGAAAAGTAGTTATGTTATCGGCAGCTGCCATTCTAGGAATCGCTAGTATCGCGGTGAGCCAAGCTGAGGATGTCCCCCAAACGCCTGTGACCGTCAGTGATGTTGCTGAAGGTAAGGAAGTTGTCAAAGAAAATATTCCCGAAAAACTTGGGGATAAAACGCAAGCTGCTGCTGATACTAAAGACAGTGATGGTCTTGCTGATGAGCCTGAAGCTACTGCGGATGCGGCGGCTACTGAAGCCACTGAAGATAGCGCTGAAGCAACAGCGGCGGCGGCTCCTGCTGCTGAAGAAGAGCCCGTTCCTGAAGATACGCCGCAAGTGAAAAAACTTATCGCCCTTTATCCAAATCTGATCGCTCGAATTCAGCCGGTTGGAAAGGTGTGTTTTGAAGGCGGCGAGGCTTGTGATGTGACCGCGCGTTCATCGGGTGCTTCTGCTGACGGTAGCCCACGCGATGGTGAAGCGGTATTTAACGCCGTTTGTCATACTTGTCACGCTGCAGGCTTGCTTGGTGCACCAAAAATGGGCGACGCGGCATCTTGGGCGCCGCATATTGCTAAAGGTAAAGACACCCTTTATACCCATGCGATCAACGGCTTTAACGCGATGCCAGCAAAAGGCGGTGCGGACATCCCTGATGAAGAAGTTCAGAACGCGGTCGATTATATGGTGGCAGGCTCAAGCTAATTTTGCTTTAGGATCATCGTCCGCTTAAACGCCTATTTGACTCAAATAGGCGTTTTTTATTGTCCTGAATAATCCCTTTTGGCAAAGCGGAATTAGGTTTTAAATCAAAGCGTTTTAAGCGGTTGAAATCGGTAAGCTTCAGCCTCACATTAAAAGGCTGCCTACATTTTTAATATTCTGCTTTTTTTTAGAGCTATATCTTTTCAATAAATTGATTGAAAAATACCAATTATTGAGAAATATCAAGTAAATAGAGATGACCATGACTGACAATGAGACCCCCGCGCTTTTAATTCAAAACTTATCTAAAACGTATAAAAATGGCTTTTCAGCGCTTAAAGGCGTTAATTTAAGCGTCCCGCAAGGCGGCTTTTTTGCGCTCCTTGGTCCCAATGGCGCTGGAAAATCAACGATGATTGGGATTATCAGCTCGTTGTTTAAGCCCACAACCGGCAGCGTTCATATTTTTGGCACGGATTTATTGGCAGAACCTGCAAAAGCCAAGCAGTTCTTAGGCGTTGTTCCGCAAGAGTTTAACTTTAACCAGTTTGAAAAAGTTGAGGATATTTTAATCACTCAGGCGGGCTATTTTGGCATTTCGGCAAGTGAGTCAAGACCGCGAGCGCAAAAATTGCTTAAAGCACTTGGGCTTTGGGATAAGCGTGATAACAAGGCGCGCGAGCTGTCCGGTGGGATGAAGCGGCGGTTAATGATTGCGCGGGCGCTGATTCACAAACCCAGACTTCTGATTTTAGATGAGCCGACCGCAGGGGTGGATATTGAGCTTCGCCGATCGATGTGGGAGTTTATGCAGCAAATCAACATTGAAGAAAACACCACGATCATTTTAACGACGCACTATTTAGAAGAAGCTGAGCAGCTTTGCCGCAAAATTGCCATTTTAGATCATGGTGAGATTCGGGTGAATACCGATATGAAAGATTTGCTTGCTCAGTTGTCGGTTGAGACGTTTGTGTTTGATTTGGCAGAACCGCTTACTCAAAAAGTGACGCTTTTGGGTGTAACCGATGTCGCTCAAACAGACGCGCTGACCCTTGAGGTGACGCTATCTGAAGGCGAGTCGCTCAATGGCGTCTTTGAGCAGTTGTCCGATCAAGGCATAGGCGTTGCCAGTATGCGCAACAAAGCCAACCGTTTGGAGGAGCTGTTTATGCGCTTGGTGGACAAAAGCCTTGATGAACCGTTAAGTGCTTAACCAATCAACAAACCAATTAGGAGACTGCTCATGAGTTTTGCCAAACGCTGGATCGCTTTTCAAACGCTGCTGGTCAAAGAAATTCGCAGGATTTTGCGCATCTGGCCGCAAACGCTGCTGCCACCGGTGATTACCATGAGCCTATATTTTGTGATTTTTGGCAAAATGATTGGCTCGCGCGTCGGGGAAATGGGCGGCGTGCCGTACATGCAGTTTATTGTGCCAGGGCTGATCATGATGGCGATTATCACCAACAGCTACTCAAATGTGGTGTCGAGCTTTTTTAGTGCCAAATTTCATTCAAGCATTGAGGAGCTTTTGGTATCGCCAATTTCAAAACATGCCATTTTAATGGGGTATGTCAGCGGCGGCGTATTTCGCGGTTTGGCAATCGGGGTGATTGTGTCGATTGTCGCGCTGTTTTTTACCAAGCTTGGCATTGAGCATATTTTTGTGACCATTTTTACCGTTCTTGGCACATCGATTTTATTTTCTTTAGGCGGCTTTATCAATGCCGTTTTTGCGCGATCGTTTGATGATATTTCCATTATTCCAAGCTTTGTATTGACGCCTTTAACTTATCTTGGCGGCGTATTTTATTCAATGGAAAACTTACCGCCGATTTGGCAAAATATCTCGCTATTAAACCCCATCGTTTATATGGTCAACTCGTTTCGCTTTGGTATTTTGGGCTATTCTGACGTCAATGTTTGGTATTCGATGGCGGCAATTTTTGCCTTTTGCGTGATCTTTTATATCATCGCTTATCGCTTAATTAACGATGGCTCAAAAATCCGCCTGTAACGGTTTAATTTTGCTATAGTCCGTATTAATTTATTTTAAAAAGGGTTTTCATGAGCATTCATGGTATTTTAGGCGAACAGACGACCACGTATCCGACCACTTATAGCCCCGAGATGTTATTCCCAATTGCAAGAAGCCTTGGGCGCTCGGTAATTGCAAAAAGTAATGCCGATATTGATATTGAAAGTCTGACCGTAGGCGTCGATTGGTGGCATGCGTTTGAGGTGTCATGGCTCAATGCTTTGGGCGTGGCACAAGTGGCGATGGCACGATTTACCATTTCGGCGACCTCCCCATTTATCATCGAGTCCAAATCGCTAAAATTGTATTTAAACAGTCTCAATTTTACTCAGTTTGACAGTTGGGAGGCGGTAAAAGCGCTGATTAGTGAAGATTTGTCAAAATGCTTGCAGTCGGAAGTTAAAGTTGATTTGTTTCGCTTAGAAGATGCCACCTCAAGGCTAATGGTCGTTCAGCCGGACGGCGTTTGTATTGATGAGGCGCTCAAAAATTTAAAAGCGCCGCTACCACTTGCCGATCACCCAGACAGCACGCTGCTGTCAGTCAGTGACATTCAAGTGAGCGAAAATGCCAGCCAAACGTATAGCTTTTATTCCAATTTGCTGCGAAGCAATTGCCCTGTCACCAATCAGCCCGATTGGGGAACGCTTGGGGTAATGATGACAACCAAACGGCTGGTGAGTGATACCAATATGCTGCGCTATATTTTAAGCTATCAGCAGCACAACGGCTTTCATGAGCAGTGCGTTGAGCAGATTTTTGCGGATTTGATGACGCATTTTGCGCCAAGTTCCTTAATCGTTCGCGCTTGGTACACGCGCCGCGGTGGCATTGATATTAATCCTTGCCGAGTGAGTGACTTGTCATTATTGCCAAAACCAAGTCGGTTGATTCGCCAATAAATACAGTTAATCAACGAAATTAAAAATAAACATTGATTTTAAATCAAAAAAGCGCCTATTATCAGGCGCTTTTTTTATGACCAATTAAAATACTAACTTAACCAACGATTGCCAATACTTCATCCAAGCTGAGTAATTGCTTTTCTGTATCGCGGCGGCTGGCGTATTCGTATTTGCCCTCGCTCAAATTGCGATCCGATACCACAATGCGATGCGGAATCCCAATCAATTCTAAATCAGCAAACTTGACACCGGGGCGCTCGTTGCGGTCATCAAGCAGCACATTGACGCCGCGTGATTTTAGCGTGTTATAAAGCTCAGTGGCTTTTTGCATCACCAAATCTTCTTTGGATTTCATCGGGACAATCGCCACTTCAAACGGCGCAATGGAGTCTTTAACATTAGGCGTTTGAGGCCAGATGATGCCATTGTCATCGTTATTTTGCTCGATGGCAGCCGCGATAATCCGGCTCACCCCAATACCGTAGCAGCCCATCATTAGGGTAACGGGCTTACCATTTTCACCTGAAACCGTGCAGTTAAGCGCTTTTGAGTATTTATCACCCAACTGGAAAATGTGACCAACTTCGATACCGCGTTTGATTTGCAAGCTGCCTTGACCGTCAGGGGAGGCATCACCCTCGATAACGTTACGGATATCAACGATTTCAGTAATGGTCGCATCGCGATCCCAGTTCACGCCCGTGCTGTGAAAATCAGGCTTATTGGCCCCTGAAACAAAGTCCGACAGCGCCGCCGCCGCGCGATCGACAAAGACCGGCATGTCCAAATCAACGCCAATATAACCTTTATAAAGTCCAGCCGCTTTTAAATCGTCTTCGCTTGCCATAGTGAGCGGCAAAGTGACATTAGGGATTTTTTCAGCTTTAATACTGTTTAGCGTATGGTCGCCGCGAAGCACAAGCGCAATCAGTTGCGCCTCGCCGTCTTCATTTTCGCCATTAACAATAAGCGTTTTTACTGTTTGTGAAAGTGGCAGGTTTAAATGCTCAGCGACCATTTCGCACGTTGGCATATTTGGCGTGGCAACGTCTGTTTTTTCCATCGTTGGCGCTTGGCGAACGTCTCTACAGACCGCTTCAGCAAGCTCAATGTTTGCTGCATAATCAGAAGTATCTGAGAACGCAATGTCATCTTCGCCGCTGCTGGCAAGCACATGAAACTCATGGGACGCAAAGCCGCCAATTGAGCCGGTATCGGCTTGAACCGCACGAAAATCAAGCCCTAAACGGGTAAAAATTCGCGTATAAGCATCAAACATATCTTGATAGGTGAGTGCAAGTGACTCTTTATCGACATGAAAAGAGTAGGCGTCTTTCATGGTAAATTCACGAGCGCGCATCACCCCAAAGCGCGGGCGAATCTCATCGCGAAATTTACCTTGGATTTGAAAAAAGGTCACAGGAAGCTGTTTATAGCTGCGCAGCTCGCCTTGGGCTAAATTGGTGATGACCTCTTCATGGGTGGGACCTAACACAAAATCGCGCTCATGGCGGTCTTTAAATCGCAAAAGCTCAGGACCATAATCATTAAAACGACCGGTCGTCTGCCAAAGCTCGGCAGGCTGAGTCATGGGCATCAACACCTCTTGAGCGCCGATATTTTGCATCTCTTCGCGGACGATTTGCTCCACTTTTTGCAGCACCCGAAGCCCCATTGGCAACCAAATATATAGCCCCGACGCAATTTTGCGGATGAGACCTGCGCGAACCATCAACTGACTTGAGGCGATGTCGGCATCGCTTGGGGTCTCTTTGAGCGTGGCAAACAACAATTGACTGGCTTTCATAAATAAAGCAGAACCTTAAAAAAAATAAATAACGAAAACGAAGCCCGAGGCTTAAAAAATAGTCTGAATTTTTCATAACCTTTTTTTAAGCACAATCTGACTATGGTAGGTAAACTTGCCTTAAGACGCAATGACTTTTTAAGCTTTTGGCAACCAAGCGCTTAAATCGCAAGAACTGCCGCCCAAAAGCTTGGGATTATTGATAACAAATCCACAGTATTGTAGTCAATCCGTAGCTAGGTCTTGAATTTGACCCAGCAAAGGTGCATTTTATGCTGATATTTCATTCCTCTTTTTGTAGTAACTAAGATCAAATTTGCCGTCAATCCGCTAATAACCATAATAAGCTAAACCCTAAAAAAGGAGACGCCATGAGTGACAGTCAACCAACGCCGCCAAATCCTTCAAAGCCAACCCCTTCAAAAGAAGTGATTTTAACAAAATCGGCGAAAAAACAGCCCATCGCGCCGCTGTCTTGGCTCGTGCTCATCGTTGGCATTTTGGCGTTGGCTTGGGCGATTTTTAGCTTACAAAAAAAGCCGAAAGCTGCGCCAGTTGAAACCATCACTCGTGAGGGCGTCATCACCCAAATTCAAAATTTGAACCGTCTGCAAACCGTGCTGTTTAGCGTGGATACCATTATAAGCAGCCAAAAACGCGGCAGTTGGCAAAAGCTTTGGCAAGATGAGCAAAAAGGCTTGTTTATTGCTCGGGGTCGCGTGGAGGCGGGCGTGGATTTAAGCGAGTTGTCGCCTGAGATGGTTCAAGTCGTGCTGCCAAAAGTAACTGAAAACGCCGCAGAAAATGACACCAAAGCTGCCATGCCAACCATCAATATCACCTTGCCACCATCGCAAATTTTTACCGTTTATCTGGATGATTTGGAAATTTATGACTGGCAAACGGGCGCATTTAATTTGCTACAAGTTGACCCAAAAGTGCTTGAAGCGGCTCAACAATCGGCAAAAAAAGAAGTCCTTGAGCGCGCTTGTCGCGGCAACATCATGAATCTTGCCGCTCAAAATGCGCAATCGCAATTGCAGCAGCTGTTTGCCTTAACTGGTGCGGTGGTGACGGTAAATACTCAAGGAACAGGCGCTTGCCAACTGCCGATTGCAAATGCAAATAAGACCAATAACGTTAAATAATAAAGCACGGCGTGAGACGTTTATTGAATAAAGATGAAGTTGGCATTAATTTTGCTGACTTCATTAGTAAGCGTCATTATAAAATAAAAATCATCGTGGATAATTTGAAACAATTCTCTGACCTAAGTCTTGGGCAATAGATGGGGAATCACTTTCAATTGCGGCTATAATGGTCAGCAGTTTTGTTTAATTACAAGTTGCCAAGCGGTTTGGGGGAGTCCTAATGAGTCAAGGTGCAACGCCTACTCAAAATAATCTAAAAAAAGTCCTGCGCACCGCTTTGGTGGGGATCAAACCTGCCGATCAGGTGATGATCAAAGGGTATTTGCGCGTGCTGCTGCGACTTGAGGCGGATTTGGAATGGGTATCGGCAAACCATCCGCAGGTCGATTTGTTTATGATTAATAATGAGTTTCGAGCTGCGGCTAGCATCACCAAGCTGCTCAGTGATCAAAAAAAAACGCCGGTACTTTATGTGAGCCGAACCGATATTGATGAAGGCTGGATCAATCACGACCGCTTGATTTTACCGCTAAAAAAGCTTGATGGCTTAAACGAGTGGCTCATGACGTCAGTTAGCGCGCTTAAACAAGGCGCGGGGGCAGTGACCTCAATTTTGCAGCAAAATGAAGTTAAACATGCAAAAGCACCCGTCAACTCTAAAAAAGCTGTAAACGATCCTACTAATTTGACCGCAAAAACTGGCAGCGGTTCAATAAATCGCCTTGAAACGGATGTGAATCATGATAGCACGGCTGATATTCAGATCGACCATAGCGCTCAGCCGTCAGCAGATTATGCTAATTTAATTGCTATGATTAAACAGCTTAACGCCAAACCTGAAGGCTTTCATCAAATTAAGGTCAAAGGTCAACTAAGCCCCATGGCTATTATTGCCCCAAAAGAAGGTCGCGTTTGGTGCCAAAATTTTGAAGGCAAGCCAATTTCATTGAATCACTGGGAATTGATGCCGTATCAAGGGATAACGCTCGATCCTAGTGCTGCCTTTGATTTGACCCAATGGCTTTGGCAACAAGCTTGGGAGCATTCCGAGGAACTGCTCGCGCTGGCAAGCGATTTAGAAAGCTATCAATTAAGCGGCTGGATTAAGCCGGAGCTTCGCGACTATAGCGCCAAAATCACAGACAATAAGGTCACAAGTCTTGCTAAAAGCGAGCGTCAAGCCTTGCTTGCTATCATGACCGCCATGGAGACCACCCCAAAATCGGTCAATGAGTTAGCCGCCGCCGCGAAAGTTTCAGTAAAATCTGCGAAAAAAATTATCGTAAGTTTGCTATTTTCAGGAAATTTACAGCAGCAAAGTTATGAAAAGCTAGATAGCCGCGTGGCAAAAGCGATCAATCCACCATTGCATTTTGACGCCAATAACAAAAACGATGACCAAAGCTTGGCAAGCGCTTCTGAAAATATCGCCTTAACCTCTCAAGACTTAAATGACGCGCCATTACTTACTTCGCCAACCTCAACGCCATCCACTATTGAAAATCCAGCGCCATCAACGCCCGCAACTGAGCCATCAATGGCAAGTCAAAATGCCAAAATTGACTCAGCTCAGCAGCAAAAAATGGGCTTTTTATCAAGACTGCGCCGAAAGCTTGGAATATAACTGGCTTGATTAAAAAGCTTAGGATTGCGTGACCACAGCGGCATCGGCGCTGAGTGCAACAAAGCTTTTGATGTCGCCTTCATAAATTAAATCAATGCTGCTGCCGCCTTCATGGCTGACCAGTTCCAACTTGCCATCTTTTGAGCGATAGGTGGGGTTGTTACCTTGACCTTCAGGAGCGGTCAAAGTGACTTTTGGTTGATTAGGAAAGCTGACAATAGCATTTAAGATGCCATCACGCGAGGTTTCAAAAACCACACTCATGGTCGACCCGTCATCACTTTTGTAGCGAACATCGGTCACTTGAGCGCCTGCAAGCGAGGGCGGCGCTTTAGCTACTGTATCATCCTCATTTTCTAAAACCCTGTCTTGAGCTACTTCTTTTTGGTTTGATGGTTTAGTAGTGTCCGAGCTTGTTTGATCGGAAGCCGGCTCTTCTGAAGCCTTATCGTTTGAATGAGCAACGCCGTTTTCTTCAGTAGCAACCGTGGTGACAACGGGAGCCACCACGTCAGCCTCAGCGCTTGCTTCAGGCTTTTTTTGGCAAGCTGTAAGTAAACATAAACTTGCCACAACTGCCAACATCGCATTTTGGTTTGGCAGATTACAAGATTTCCAAAGTGTCATATCAGCTCCATAACGGTTCATCGCCAACATCAAAGCGCAATTAAGGTTTAAGCGGCGTTTGCAGGCGCGCGCGATTGGGCGCAAGTTTGGCAAGCATTTGGCTTGATACCGGCGCAAAATTACCTGATATCAGATCTGCCAAAACTTCGCTACAAAGCGGCGCAAACGCATAGCCTTTTGATCCCATTGCCGTTAAGCAGCAAATATTGGCGCTTAGCCTTCCAACGAGCGGATGATAATCGGGCGTTTGCGAGCGAATGCCAACGCGCGCTTGCCACTGCTCAAAATCCGTTGGGATAGCGGCATCAAGCTCAGGGAAGGTTGAGATTAGCTTATCACGATTGGCTTGATGGTCAAAATCACGCGTATCCAGACCTTCATCATTGCGATCAAAGCTTGCGCCAAGTAAAAATTGCGATTGCGGATAGTTGATCTGATTGATGTCGGCATCTTTTTCAGTTGGCGTAAATGTCGCACAATAACCGCTATATTTTAACGGAATTTTGGGAAGTTTGGCGAGCTGATTGGCGGTTGGGGTAAACCAAGACAGTTGACCACGGATTTTTCGGCAATTAAAAATCTTAGGGTGCAATAAATGGCTTTGGTAACCTGCGCAAATAATCACTCGATCAGCGCTTATAGTAATGGCGTTGTTATCATCATTCGTATTATTTAAAACGGCAGTGATGATTGCCTGTTGACCATCATCTTCGATATGGTTGACCAACACAGCTTTAAAGTTAATATTTGGATGTTCTAAAACTACTGACTTTAACGCTTGAGGGTTAATGAGCGCCGCTTTTGGTAAAAATAAATTGTCGGTAAAGTCTTGGTTGAAAATTCCGCTGATTTTTTGGGCAGCTTGATGGTCTAAAGTGGTCGCAACCTCATCCGGATAAGCTTTAATCTGCTCGGTATCGACATTAGATTGGGTCAATAAATCAAGCGCGGCAGTTGGCGTGACGATATGATCTAAGTCAGATGGCGCTTTGGCATCAAGCGCTTGATAAAATCGGCTGCTATAAAAATAGGCAAGGCTATGCAGATGCTCGGCGACAAATGCAATCGGCGTCATTTTGGGCGCAAGCAGCGCTCGCGGGTTGCCAGATGCGCCCGCCAGCGGCGCGATTTTATCGATAAGGGTGATGTGATGACCGCGATGGGCAAGTGACCACGCTGCCATAAGTCCTGAAACCCCTGCGCCAATGATCAGCGTTTGCGGTGATGATTTTTCTTTTGATTGTAATAAGGGTTCAGCGTTATTATCAGCAATAACCGCGGTAATCATTTCGCGTTTTTTGCCAAAGCCTTTGACTTTTTTGACTAAAAATCCGGCGGACGTCAAACCACGTTTAACCACGCCTGCTGCGCTAAAGGTGGCAGCGGTCGTTCCTACTGTCGATAAGCGCTCAATTTGTGCAAAAATTGCTTGCGCCCACAAATCTTCATTGCAAGACGGCGCAAAGCCATCTAAAAACCAAGCATCGATGGTGGGTTTAGGGAGCGGCTCATTCGGCTGAGCCAAATTTTGCAAGCTTTGTGCTGCATCGCCAAACCAAATATCAACGGTTAAATTATCTTCAAAAAAATTTAAGCGGTGGCAGCCTTCAACAAGCGGCGGATAAGCGCTCAAAAGCGTATCGATCAAATCGGCAAATTTAGGCGCGCGTCCTGAAATGCTAGCAAGCGCTTTTGCTAAATCGCTTTGGGTCAGCGGGTATTTTTCTGTGGTGATAAAATGCAATCGCGAGGTGGCAAGTTGAGGATAACTTTGGCGAAGGTCGCGCCAAAGCTGCCAAAGTACCAGCAAGTTTAGCCCCGTACCAAAGCCAATCTCAGCAACGCTAAAGGTTTGCTTTGGGGCAAGCTTGGCAAGTCGATTTGGTAGATCATTGTGATCAACAAACACAAATTGCGACTCGCAAAGACCATCGCTGTTTGAAAAATAAACGTCACCAAACAGCGTGGATACTGGAACTTCATTTCCTAAGTCGTCCAATTGCCAATCAATGTTGGCAGGAGTGATGGTCATGAGGGTTCTGAGGGTTCTGAGGGTTGAGTAGGCGCGGGCAGCGTTTGCAAAAAGGGCTTGATGTCCACATGACTATAAACGCCCTCGCGCAAATATGGCTCAGCGCTTGCCCAATCTTGGGCATCATTGAGCGAGTCAAACTTTGCGATAATGATGCTTCCGGACATCTCAGGGGCGCCATGCTCAACGGGCGTGGGACCGGCGATGACTAAGCGCTTTTCTTCATCAAGCTTTCTTAGGCGTACCAAATGCTCCTCACGGGTGGCTTTTCGCGCCTCAAGGCTTCCGGCAACGTCATGACCGATGATGACAAATAGAGACATAATTTTTCCTTATTTTTAAAATGTTGTTAAAAGTTGACGTGCTTTTTTTACAATTTACTTATTATTTTGCAGTTTTATCCGTTAATGCGGGATTGACATACTTTTTGAGCACCATAAATTGCGCGGCAATAAACACGAGCATAATCGGAACCCAGCCATACGTTTTAAAATTAATCCAAGCTTCATCGCTCATCATAAAGGCGGTGACGTAATGCAGCACGCCCATCACGGCAAAAAACAGTGCCCAAGCCACGGTCAGTTTTTTCCATCCTGAGGGCGACAATAAAAACACATCTTTCATCGCAAGCTGCATCAAAGGCTTATTAATGACTGCGCTACCAAACAGCGTCAACGCAAAAATGCCGTTGATAATCGGCGATTTCCAGCGCAAATAAATGTCATCGCGAAGCAATAAAGTTCCGCCGCAAAAGACGATGGTCAATACTAAAACGACCCATTGCTGCTTATCAAATTTGCCTTTTTGGCGGATAAAGTGGATGGCGTAAACGATGATGGTGGCAATTAATAGCGCTCCTGCTGCCATCAAAATGCCGCTGTGACGCGCCGCAATAAAAAATGCAATCAGCGGAATAAAGTCTAATAAGGCTTTCATAATAATGCTTACCGGCTTAAGTGATGTCGATAGTTTACACGGCGCGCGGCAAGAAAAAAAGCAATCTTGGCGTAATCAAAGCGCGCAATCTGCCTTATACTATATCTAAGGCGGCAAATATTAGCGTAGTCTGACGTTTGTGATCAAAAAATGATAGCGCTGACACCTCTTGTCCAACCTGACTGTCAAAATGATGCCAACAAAAGGGTTTTGATGATGAAAATAGATTTGCATTGCCACAGTACTTGCTCCGATGGCACTTTTTCGCCCGAGGAGGTGATCGCGCGCGCGAAAATCGCAGGAATTGAATTGCTGGCGTTGACTGACCATGACACCCTCCAAGGCATTGAATCAGCAAAAAGCGCGGCAAAAGACGCAGGAATCACCTTAATTCATGGCGTTGAAATCAGCTGTCAACATACGCTTGGCGGTGGCTATGGTAAAAATAAAGCGGCAAACAAAATCATTCACGTGGTCGCGCTTGATTTTACCGATACCATAATGATGCAGCAAACGCTTGAAGGGCTTCAAAGTAGCCGAGCCACTCGCGGCTATCAAATGACCCAAAAATTAAGCGAACTGCTTGATTTAGAATTTGCGCCGCTTTGGGATGAGATTTGCGCCAAAGCTGGCGGCAACCCAACTGCCGTTGGTCGCGCGCATATCGGTCAGGTCTTGTTCGATCGGGATTTGGTAAAAACAGTTCAGCAGTCGTTTGACAAATATCTGGCGGACAATAAGCCAGCTTATGTGGCAATTGAAGCGTTAAGTCTTGAGCGCGCCATTAACCTCATTCATGACTGCGGCGGCAAAGCCGTGCTTGCGCATCCGACCCGCTATCAGCTGTCAGCCACCCGAATCCGCAAATTAATTGCCGAATTTGCTGAGCTTGGCGGTGATGCTTGCGAAATCCCAAGTTCAAGCGAGCCTGTCAGCACTCGAAAAATGGTAGATCGCTGCATTTTAGAGCACAAGCTTGCCGTATCAACCGGCAGCGACTTTCATGGTGCTAATATGCCTTGGCGTCGCTTGGGCGATGTGCCCAAACTTAATGCAGAACAGATTGGAGTTTGGCAGCATTTTCAATCTATTTAAAAAGGATTTGCTTTAAAACCTCTTGATTTAGAATCCTTAATTTAAAAAATTAGATTTAGAAACTCTTCACTTAAAAAACCTTAAGTTATAAACCCTTAGTTTAAAAAAACTGATCCAAAAAACTCAAAATATCAAGAAAAAATAGCGTTAACTAAGCAGAATCCACAATTACTTTTTGATCAAAAAGAAGTTACCATTTATATCAATAACTAACCAAAGTACAACAGTAACGTTAAAAACCATCTAAATTTTACTGACTAAGTGATGGCGACCTATGCCCGAAACCGTGCTTCCTGTTCATAAAAAGCTGACTCAAGTTATTTTTGAGTGGCAAGCTGAAAATCGCACCTCGCTGTTGGCATTTTTTATGGTGCTTGAGGTGACAATGCATTGGTTTTGGTGCTTGTTTGTTTGGTGGGGTCAAAAGGATTTTTCAGGTTACGTTCAAATGGGGCTACTAAAGCCAGTTTGGATTGGTGTGACCTTGATGGGGCTGCTTTTTGCTTGGTTGGTTCATCATTTTTCAACCTTAAGTGATGACAAAACGCGACTTTATCGCTGGCAGTTGTTGTTGATTACTTGCTATAGCTTTTATATTGCGATCATGGTTTTGGTGATGGGCTATAGCAGCTTGGTCTCTGGCGTCTCGCTTGTGGGCGGCGCGATGCTTGGGATGATGTTGGTTCGTCGGCGCTATATGTGGTGGGCGTTTTTATGGCAAGTGGCATTAATTGTGGTGGTAACGATGATCCCTTATTTGGGCGTTAAACTGCCCAATTTGCGCCAATTGACCATCACTTCCATTCCGCTAGATACTTACAGTTATTTAACTTATAGCGAAACGACCACCATTGAGAACGCGATTGCCGCCTCCATTTTTAAAAATGGTAAAATCAGCTGGGAAAATGTTGAGCAGGTGCGACGGTCATCGGCATTTTTTTGGCGCTCAACGCATCTGTATTTAGCGCTTCCTAAAGCCATTTTTATGGTTTATATGTTTCGAAAGCTGCTGGTCATTTTAGATGACAGTAAAAACGAAATCTTAGAGCATGCCAATAAAGATGAGCTGACAAAACTTGACAACCGCCGCTTTGGGTTGTCGCAAATTCAAGCAACCCTAATGACGCTGCAAGCGGCGCAATATTATAGTGTGATTTTGCTGGATTTGGACTGGTTTAAACGGATCAATGACAGCTATGGTCATGATGCCGGCGATCAAGTGCTTCGAGAAGTGGCAGGAATTTTAACCGACAGCCTGTTGATCGAAAATGCTTTAGATAGTGCCACCTCAACGCCAATAAAAGGCGCGATCGTGAGCCGATATGGGGGTGAGGAGTTTTTAATTGGCTTGCCAAACGTCAGCCACGACCAAGCTTTTGATATTGCCGAAGCCATCCGCGTCAAAATTGCCAAGCATACTATTTGTATGGATAATGGGTTGAGCTTTACCATCACAGCAAGTTTTGGGCTTTATAGCATCAGCAACCACGACTTAAGCGCGTTAAAGCAGCACTGCCAAAATAACGCGCTGCCGTTACCGCCAAATCCTGAACAATCGCCATCGCCCTCAACGTCTAAAACTGCCAAGCCGATCGAAGTGTCATTAAAAAAGAAACGCCCATACCGCAAACGAAAAGCATCGCCTGTCAATCAGCTATCAAGCGCCGTTTGCCGACTGGTCATCAGCACTGCTGACAATGCGCTATATCAAGCCAAAGGCGATGGTCGCAACCGAGTGATCAGCGCCAACAAGCTGATTGCCGATGGTAAAATTCAAGTCAACTTTGGCACTAAAGACATTAACGATTAGGTTGAGTGAGCGTTTGCACTAAGCTTGCCAAAACGCTGGTGGCAAAGCTGCCTTTGGGCAATGAAAAGCTCAGCATTATTGTTTTGTCATCAAGCCAATCTGCTTTAAAATCCGATAGTGTCAGTCGCAAAGTTCGGCGCTGTGATTTGACCTCAAAGCGCTCAAGCCCTGCAGCAAGCTGCGATAATAACGCGTTTTTTTGAATAACTTCTGTTTCAAAGTTGGCGATTGCCGCGCTCGTTTTTGCTGATGGCGTTCCCCAAAGCGCGCCAGTTGGGTGAATGTCGTGACAAGCCAAGCGCTCTTGAATTTCCTCATCAATATCGTAGCTAACAAATATCGACCCTGACCCTGCTAAATTAAAAATCTCGCCCGATTTGCCTTGATTCCAACTGCCATCAATCACGCGAGCGGCTAAGATTTGATTAAAAATGGCGCTTCGGGCAGCAGATATTGCAAGGCTTTGAGTGGGGGTTGGTAGTCGGCGTTTTTTTCCAGATTTGCTATTTGACGTTTTACTTTGGGATAAGGGTTTGGCAAAAAGTTGCAGCGCATTGGCAATATTATTGCCCTCAATACCAAAACGCTGAGTACCAAAGTAATTAGGAACGCCGGATTTGGCAATGGCGTTAAGCTGATTGAGCACCGCATCTTTAGCGGCTGGATTATTATCTTTGTCATCAAGGCTTACTTCTCGAAGCACAATGGTAAATCGGTTTTGTTGATGGGTGCCGCGATTGAGCTTTTTTAGATGCCACTGCTGCGCCAAAATGGTCAGCGTTTCGCCGTCATTTAGACTTTGATTTTGCAAAAAATCGGTAAAGGTCAGGGCAGGAACTTCTTTTTTTGGTAATCGCAAGCTAAACCACTGCGTCGTTTGCGCTTTTCTGTCTTTGATTCCCGAATAGCCAACATCTTTTAGCGGGATTTGTGCCCAATTGGCTAACATTTGCGCCACAAACGCCGTATTCAAGTTTTGTTTTTGAATTTGCAACCAAAGATGCTCGCCAGAGTTGCTAAATTCAATGTCTAATAATTCTTCAACGATAAAATCTTGCGCCATGGTTTTAAAATTTGCCGTTAAAATTGGCGGTTTGCTTGGTTGCGGTAGCTTTGAGGTATCGGCTAATTCTTTTACTTCAAGGTTTTGCATTGGGGCTGTTAATGTCATAAATGACGCTCTTATTTATAAAAAAAATTAAAAAGGCATAAATCATGCTTTGGGTTACGATTTGCTACTTGCCGCGACCATAAAAAAACAGCAGATAAATGGCGCAGTTGCTATCATCAATAGTTGATAATTTAAAAAAATAAAAATCTATCAGGAAGCCATTGCCACCTAAGGACGATTTATGAAAGTGACCATCAATAAAGCCGACATTGCAAGCGGCGGCATGAAATCATTTAAACAAGACGATGATAGCATTATTTTAATCACCCGCGATGGCGACGAGTTTTACGCCTTTGATGGCAAATGCCCGCACGCTGGCGCAAACCTAGGCGACGGTCTTCGCTGCGGCAATCGTGTGGTCTGTCCGTGGCATCATGCGACTTTTGACAGCACGGACGGCTCATTGCTCGAACCGGTCGCAACCGAGGGCTTAACCCAATATCAAATCGAAAACAGGGGTGATACCTTAATCGTTGATACCAGTGCTAAAATAACTAAAAATAACCCTCACGATAAGCTTAAAAATACCACGACTGTGATTGTCGGTAGCGGCGCGGCAGGGTTTATGAGCGCCCATCATTTGCGCAATGAAGGCTACGGCGGCAAGATTATTATGATCAGCGCGGACGACCACGAGCCGTACGACAGAACGCTACTGTCAAAAGCTTTTTTAGCCGAAAAAGCCGATGAAAAAAAGCTTAAACTTGGCGGCAATGATTGGGCGAAAAAACAAAACATCGACTTACGGTTAAGTCAGCGCGTCTCAAACATTAATTATCAAAATAAAACCGTTACGGTAGCAGGCGCTCACGATAATGCGGACAATCAAATCAAAGCGGACTTTTTGGTCATTGCCACGGGCGCAGAGCCGGTTATTCCGCCGATTAAAGGGGCAACATCAGATGGTGTTTATACGCTTCGTAGCCTTGACGACGCTAAAACGATCAAAGACGCCAGCCATGGCAAACGCGTAGCGATCGTTGGCACAGGATTTATCGGCATGGAAGTGGCGTCTGCACTTGCGCAAGCAGGAAAAGTTACCGCCATCACCGTCATCGGTCAAAACCATCGCGTCATGAGCAATATCGTCTCCGAAACCGTCAGCAATGCACTGATTAATTTGCATGAAAAAAACGGCATCACCTTTGAATTTGATGCCACGATTCAAGAAATTAACAGTGATGACAATGAGAAAGTGACAGGGATCACCTTTGCCAATGGTAAACAAATCGACGCTGACGTGGTGATTTTAGGAACGGGCGTTGCGCCGCGACTTGACGTTTTAGGCGATATTAATGATAAAAATGGCGCTCAAGTTGACGCTCGATTGCAGCTAAAAGACGGTGTTTTTGCGCTTGGTGATATTGCCAATGCTGAAGGCAAATTGGGACGCTTGCGGATTGAGCACTGGCGCGTGGCGTTGCAGCATGGTTTGGTCACGGCGGCAAGTATTTTAAATGATGATGTTTTAGATGGTCATTCGGTCAACTCGCTAAAAGAGCGCGTGCCGTTTTTTTGGACGATGCAATACGGAAAAAGCCTTCGCTACAGCGGTCACGCCAAAACGCCTGACTATGGTATTTTAATCGGTCAACCAAACGAGTTGAACTACATTGAGTATTATTTTGATGATGACGGGCAGGACAGCCGAGCTACTGCCGCAAGTACCCTTGGTCGTGATAAAGAATTGGTCGCCTTTGATGCGCTGCTTCGTCGCGGTGTTGCCCCAACGCGAGCGCAACTTTTAGCTGGATTTGATATCATTGCTCAGGCGCAAGCGCTATCTTTTTAAGCAAAGGTTAATAAAATAAAACGGCGTCGAGCTATTTTTATCAGTTTTGTGCCTTTTATAATCATGAGAATTTTATGACGGAAACTTCTGTTTTTTTACGGCAAGCCATGGCGAGTGACATTCCAGCTTTAGAGTCATTACTAAATCGCTGTTATCGGCAAAATGAGGGCTGGACGAATGAATCTGCGCTGATTGGTGGCATCCGAACCACGCAAAAAGAGCTTGAACGCGTCATCAGCGACCCTAATCACTACCTTTTTGCCTTTCCAAAAACGGAAAACGGCACTCGCGATGGGGAAGAAACGGGCGAGATTTTAGGCTGTATCAATGTCGAAATGGGCAACAATGACGCTCATATCGGCATGTTTGCGGTCAACCCTGAACTTCAAGGCAATGGCGTTGGTAATACCATGCTTGAGGCGGCAGAAACTTTTGCCGAGCGTCATTTAAACCATCAAAAAAGCAAAAATAATGCCCAAAATGAGCCTTCGCCAATGGTCATTAAGCTTTTGGTGTTAACTGGTCGACCGCAATTGCAAGCTTACTACGAGCGGCGCGGCTATGTGGCAACTGGCAATACCGAAGCCTTTCCTGAAGATGGCAATAACGGCACACCCAAAAAAGAGGGACTTTATTTTCTTGAACTGGCAAAAATAATAGAATAATTTGCGCTTAGGGCTGATGAGAAGCGCCCCAAAAGTAGCCAAACGTCATAAATAGCCCGATGCTCAGCAAAATAAATGCCACGACAATCAAGCGCCGAAACCAGTTAAACGCCGGTCGGCACGTGGCGTCATCATCGCTTATCAAATAGGCAAATAGCCCAATCAAGCTTGCCACCAGCGTTATCAGCCCAAGCCCAATCGGTAAAATAAAAAAATACACCTGCCACACAGCCGCGCCCCTCAAGTCAATTCACGATATGATAGCAGCTTCAAAGACAGCTTGTCTGTAATCACCAATAAGCTGCTGCTTTAAAACTTACTAAAAATTCAATCCCTAATTATGGAAAATACGATGCAAATTGCCATTATGACTGTTACCATTTCCTTGCCCGGTTGTAGCTCACTGAAAGAAAAGCGCCAACGCGTCGGCGGTCTTCATGAGCGCTTTGGTCGCAGCCCAAACGTTGCGGTTTGCGAAAGCGGTGAGCTTGACCGCCATGATGCCAGCGAGTGGTCGTTTGTGGTGGTCGCCCTAACTAAGCGCGATGTTGACACGCAATGCCGCTAAATTGAGGATAAGCTTGAGCGTATTGTGGATGGTCGGGTGATGAATGTTGAGAGGGAGTTTGTTTAATCAAAATGACCATTTAGTGTTGAATATAATCAAATTTCTTTTTGTGTGTCAAAAATTGCATTCAACATAAGGATTAAGCTAAGTTTTCTGTCAGATTCTTAGTGTCATCTAACCACATTTTTATGGACGGTTCACTATTCGGATTTTGCTTAATTTTTTCTTGAAGCAATTCTAATATCCATAATCTGACGTTTTCTCTCTTACCTTCAATATCATTCAAAACCGGATGACACAATATTGAATGAATGAATAATTTACGATTCCCAAAAATCGTATCGATATTTGTCCAAATTACTTCTCTTAAAATATTTTTATCAACTAATTCAAGGATTTTTTTATCACTAGGGTTGTATACACTACGACCGTTCTTATGGAAATCCAAAAATATCGATGATATAGTGTTAGGGCTAATATTTTCGTATTTATGATTTTCTATCTTATCAACGGTGAAATTATAAAATCGATCATTTTCTTTCCTACCAAAGGAGTAAAAGTCATTAATAGAAATTCGCGTCTGATAATAGTTGATACTATTCTCGATATGACGTTTTATGTGTGTTTCTAACTGACTCGCTAAGTCCTTTCTATTACATGCCTCAAGAATATCACAGTAAAAACTCAAGTTAGTAAGTTGTGTCTTTCCTATCTTAGCGCAGGCAATATAGTATAGACGTTCTGAAAAGTTAGGCTTTATTTCTAAACTATGAAATTCTCTCAAAATCTCAGAGCTTAATCTGTCAATTACTAAGGCTTCTTCATTAAGTTTGTCTTTTTCTATAAGGTTTTTAGTAGCTTCTTTATCAAAATCTAACTCTATAATCCAAGATACAATGATCTCTCCCCAATCTGAAATTTCAAAATAATTATAAAATGGATGAATATAGTCATTAATTTTATTAAATTTTACTATATTATCTGGAATTTCATTTTGCTCTTTATAGACATTTTGTATTTTATAGCCTCTAAAATCTTTAATTTTTTTAGAGTTAAAGCTATCAACGAAAAACTTAAAGTCAATATCATTACCTAGCGTTGATGGCATATCATATGCCATCCGTATTATTAGAATAAAGCTTAATATTTGTTCTTTACTTAATCGTGATAATGAAGGAAAAGTCTTGTCAAAGAGTTTATAAGACTTGTCAACCCGTTGATAGAACCGCAAGTTTTTTATTCCAATAATTTCATAAAATTGCTCATATATTGTAGATAAACTGCTATCAACGATACCTTTTACAATAGATAAAGAATTGTCCAAAACTAATAATTCATCAAAAATTTTTTCTTTATGCTTATCGAAATAATCTCTATCTTCTGATTCTGCATCGTGCAATATCATAATAATTTGGCAATTACGCTCATTTTTCAAGTAATTCACCAATCCCATTATTTCTGACATGGGTAAGCTATCTGATTTCCTTTCTATATCATCCAAACAAACTAGAGTGTCCTTGAGATGAGCCATAATGATATTAGTAATGAGATTATTACCAATATTAATACCAAAGCGCATGTCTCCTGATGCAGTAATGTTCCCACCACCAACGAAGCCGAATAATTTTTTAATGTGCTTTGATACATCAACGTTTAAGGGTGAATCGTTAGCTGCGTCCGTTTGGACTTCGGTAGCAATTGCTAACTTTAGACTCTCTAGCGAGTCTAATCCAAACAAAGATATATAAGCGTACTTATTACCAGAAAATATTTCTCTGTTTTTATCACGAAAGCTTTTCCATAGATGAGTTTTGCCAACACCCCATTTGCCAGTTAATGCAATGGCAAAAGGTTCTTTAGTTCCCATAATCTCTATAAGTCGTTTTTCTATATTTTCTACACTTGCCATTGCTAACTTGTCCCGAGAATATTCTAAAAATTATAACGTTGAAAATAAATTCTAGCCAATAAAAAAGACCATTCCCGAAAGAACAGCCTTTCCCAATCCCAACAACCTAACCTACTGAGCCACTTGCTCAAGCATCGGCTTCAAAAACTCTCCCGTAAACGAGCCTTCCGTTTCCGCGACTTGCTCAGGCGTGCCCTCAGCGATAATCATACCGCCGCCTTTACCGCCTTCAGGTCCCAAATCCACAATCCAGTCCGCCGTTTTTATCACGTCCAAATTGTGCTCAATCACTACGATGGTGTTGCCTTTATCGCGAAGGGCATGCAGGATATTGAGCAGCTTAGCAATGTCATGAAAATGCAGTCCCGTGGTCGGCTCATCCAAGATATACAGCGTCTGACCGGTATCGCGTTTGGCAAGTTCGCGAGCCAGTTTCACCCGCTGAGCCTCACCACCGGACAACGTTGGCGCCGATTGCCCCAAGCGAATGTAGCTCAGACCAACTTCCATCAGCGCTTCAAGTCGGCGATGAATGGCGGGAATCGCTGCGAAAAACTCCGTCGCATCCTCAACCGTCATGTCCAAAACATCGGCAATGGTTTTGCCTTTATAGTGAATCTCAAGCGTTTCGCGGTTGTAGCGCTTGCCATGACAGCTGTCACAAGGCACGTACATGTCGGGCAAAAAGTGCATTTCAACCTTGATAAGACCGTCGCCTTGACAGGTTTCGCAGCGACCGCCTTTGACGTTAAAGCTAAATCGCCCTGGTTTGTAGCCGCGAGCGCGGGCTTCTTGAGTTTGCGCAAACATTTCACGGATTGGCGTAAACACGCCGGTATAAGTCGCTGGATTCGAGCGCGGCGTCCGTCCGATTGGGCTTTGGTCAATATCCACCATCTTATCCAAGTGCTCAAGACCGCTGATACTCTCAAAGCTGTCGGCAATGAGGGTCGAGGCGTTATTTAGCTCAGTTGCGGCAAGTGGCATCAACGTTCGGTTAATTAGCGTTGATTTTCCTGATCCCGAAACGCCCGTTACACAAGTCATTACCCCAATCGGCAAGCTTAAATCAACGTCTTTTAGGTTGTTTCCCGTTGCGCCTTTAAGTTCAATAGATAATGGCACTTGTTTACCATCAACATCAATCGTTTTGGCAGTATGGCGGATACTAGGTACTTCTATTTTCAGCTCACCGGACAGATATTTGCCCGTAAGCGATTCAGAACTTGCCATGATATCGTTACTGTTGCCTTGAGCAATGACGTGACCGCCGTGAACGCCTGCGCCAACGCCAATATCAATGATATAGTCCGCTTGGCGGATCGCATCTTCATCATGCTCAACGACCAATACCGTATTTCCCAAGTCACGAAGTCGAGTTAAGGTTTTTAAAAGTCGGTCATTGTCGCGCTGATGCAGCCCAATGGATGGCTCATCAAGGACATACATGACCCCCATCAGTCCCGCGCCAATTTGACTGGCTAAGCGAATCCGCTGAGCTTCACCGCCTGAAAGCGTTTCGGCTGAGCGCGCAAGGGTGAGATAATCAAGACCAACGCTCACCAAAAAGTTGAGCCGCTCATTAATCTCTTTAAAAATCTTATCGGCAACTTCGCCTTTATGACCGCTGATTTTGAGCGATTGATAATAATCGGCGGCATCGCCAATCGATAATTTAACAATATCAGCGATGGTTTGATTATCCACGCGGACATTGCGAGCGATTTCATTAAGCCTTGCGCCGTGACAGACGTTACAAGTGGTGTCGGCTAAATATTTTGCCAACTCATCACGAACCAAGTTGCTTTGCGTTTGTGCGTAGCGGCGCTCAAGGTAGGGTAGAACCCCTTCAAACGGCATGGTTTTATTAGTTTTGCGACCGCGCTCATCAGTAAAGTTAAAGTTCAGAACCTCTTTTCCCGAGCCATTCATAATCAGGCTTTGCTGGTCATGCGGCAAGTCATGCCAAGGCGTGTCCATATCAATGCCAAAATGATGACAAACGGTGCTCAGCAGCCCAAAATAATAGGCATGGCGTTTATCCCAACCATTAATTGCACCTTGGTTGAGCGTTTTTTCGTGATGGGTAATGAGTTTTTCAGCAGCAAAATATTGCCGTTTGCCAAGACCATCGCACGACGGACACGCGCCATAAGGATTGTTAAAGCTAAAGAGGCGCGGCTCAAGCTCAGACACCGCGCGGTCACAAACGGGGCAGCTGTGCTTAGCTGATAAGATTTGATTGTCGTCGCCATCTGGATTTGGGTTGCCGTCCATGTGATGCAAAATGGCGATATTTTGACCCAACCGCAGCGCCGTTTCTAAGCTTTCCGCTACGCGATTGCCTAAGTCATCGCGGACTTTAAAGCGGTCAACCACCACCTCGATGGTATGCTTTTTATTTTTTTCAAGTTCGGGCAGCTCGTCCATATCATAAACTTGACCATCGATACGAACGCGAACAAACCCTTGACCAATCAGCTGCTCAAGCAATACTTGGTGCTCGCCTTTGCGGTCGCGAACCACCGGCGCTAAAATCATCAACTTGCTGTCAACAGGTAGCGCCATGATGTGGTCGACCATCTCAGTGATGGTTTGCGCCACCATCGGCTCGCCGTGTTCAGGGCAAAATGGCGTTCCAATCCGCGCAAACAATAACCGCAAATAATCGTAAATCTCGGTAATTGTGCCAACCGTTGATCGCGGATTATGGTTGGTTGACTTTTGCTCAATGGCAATGGCAGGCGACAACCCCTCGATGCTATCGACTTCCGGCTTTTCCATTTGTGATAAGAACTGCCGCGCATACGCCGACAAGCTTTCCACATAACGGCGCTGACCTTCAGCATAAAGCGTATCAAACGCTAAGGATGACTTTCCCGACCCCGATAAGCCGGTAATCACCACAAACTTATCCCGAGGAATGTCCAAATTAATGTTTTTTAAATTGTGAGTTCGAGCACCGCGAATTGCAATATGGTCATTTGCCATCGGTTTTGGGTATCCTATTGCTAATTTGTCGTAAAATCATCATCAATAGCGCCAATATATTGCGCTATTGGTTATAAACTTTTATCTATAAAATTTGGCTCATTGATAAATAAAGAACCGCTTTAAATGGTTTTCTTTAACATTGCTCGTTTTTGCTAAACCTTTGCCAATTTAAGTTAAATAGATTCGCTATCATTTAATTTATAAATTGGCGCAATCAAAATTTATAGCTAAAGCAATTTTAATAAAATCAGTTTTGATCATATAATCTTCTTTGATAAGCTACGTTAATAAGGCAAAGCTTATCCTTTATAAAAGTCATTATGGGTATTAAATCATTGTAAAATGGTCAAGCAATCGTTAATAAAGTAAATAAATCTTGAAGTAAAAATCACCGCATAACGTAAAAATAGTCGTTGCGTTCGAGCTTCTTTATGGTTGTAACTTACCGATTATTCAAGGGAATTGGCTTGAATTCATAGCTTTGGTAACAAATCTTCTGAGCAGAAAAATGGCTTTTAATTGCGAAAAATTCAAATCAAGCTTGAATCTTTCAAATAAGAATCAATATCAATAGCGCTGCAAAATTATCGCCATAATAGGCTGAATGTTTTATACTGCCTACCGCGATGGCAAGTTTCAGCGGTCATCGATCAAGCATTGCAACACCGAGCGGCTAGAAATGAAGCGGCTCATCATCAGTGAGGCCATTATGAATAGCATAGAAAAACGGGCGATATTGGGCGTTGGCGGGATTTTTGCCCTGCGGATGATCGGCTTGTTTATGATTGTCCCCGTATTTTCGGTTTATGGCGGCAATTATACGCATGCCACGCCATTTTTGATTGGTCTTGCGGTGGGGATTTATGGTTTAGGTCAGGCGATTTTTCAGATTCCAGTCAGCCTTGCTGCTGATAAATTCCCGCGAAAGCCCATTGTATTTTGGGGCTTGGTACTCTTTGCGCTTGGCGGAATTTTGGCGGCAACGGCGACCGATATTTATCAAGTGATCATTGGTCGAGCGCTTGCCGGAAGTGGCGCAGTTTCTGCCGTTTTAATGGCGCTGCTAGCTGACGTCACTCGGGAGGAGATGCGAACCAAAGCCATGGCAGCCATGGGGCTGACGATTGCAAGCTCGATCATGGTATCGTTTGCGATAGGTCCGTTAATGGTCGGAATGCTTGGCATGTCAGGGCTGTTTTGGTTGACTGCTGGATTTGCGGTGCTTGCCATGATTTTACTGCTACTGGTGCCATCGCCACTTCGGGTTTTAAAGCACAATTTAGCCAACAAATCGGTCAAGGATCAGCTGGTGGATGTGCTTAAAATTGGCGATTTAAACCGCCTTCATGTTGGCATTTTTGCGCTACATTTGACCATGACGGCGATTTTTGTCATTTTGCCGCATCAGCTTAATGACGTGATGGGATTGACCGTTCGTCAGCAAGGCATGGTGTATTTGCCGCTACTATTTATCGGTTTTGCCATTGCCATTCCTTTTATTATTATCGCTGAAAAAAAACGCAAAATGCGCCAAGTGTTTTTAGCGGCGATTGCCCTAATGACGGTCGCTTTAGCCCTATTAGCCATTGGTAATCAGCTTGGATTTGTGATTATTTTAGGGCTGTTGCTTTATTTTATGGGCTTTAACTTACTTGAGGCGACCATTCCATCTTGGATTTCCAAGCGCGCTCCGGTTGCCGGAAAAGCCACAGCGATGGGAATTAGCTCGTCCGCCCAGTTTTTAGGAGCGTTTGTTGGCGGCGCACTTGGCGGCATTTTGCTCACTCAATCCAACCTATTAGCTTGGGCACTGTTGGCAGCCGTGATGGCGATGGCGTTGGTCTTGATTTTGCCCATTGCTCAGCCGCCTTATTTGACCAGCACCACGGTAACTATTCCTAAAAATATCGACCTTCAAGACTGGTCACGGCAAGTGATGGCAGTTGAAGGCGTTGATGAATTGATGGTCATGGCAAAAGAGCAGATTGCTTATTTAAAACTTGATAAGTCCAAACTTACCGATTCTTCGCGTCAATCACTGTCGCAGCTGAGTCAAAGCCCGCTAGATATTTGACCAAAAGTTGTATAAAGTAGCGTTAATCATCAATAAATTTATAAAACAATCAATGTGGCAGCACGACGATTGATTATTAAAAGGACACTCCTATGCGTGGTGTAAATAAAGTTATTATCATTGGTAATCTTGGCGCTGATCCTGAACGTCGCGAGTTTAATAACGGCGGCGGTGTCACCAGTATTTCGGTGGCGACCTCAGAGCAGTGGACGGATAAGGTTTCAGGTGAGAAAAAAGAGGCGACCGAATGGCACCGCATTTCGCTATTTAACCGCTTAGGCGAGGTTGCCGCGCAGTATCTTCGTAAAGGCAGTAAAGTTTATATTGAAGGCAGCCTTCGGACGCGAAAATACCAAGACCAAAACGGTCAAGACCGCTACATCACTGAGATTCGCGCTGACCAAATGCAAATGCTAGACAGCGCGGGCGGTCAAGGCGGCGGCTTTGGTGGTCAAAGCGGCTATTCTAACTCAGGCAACAATCAAGGCGGTTATCAAAACAATTATCAAAATAACCAGCAAGGCAATCAAGGGTTTGGCGGTGGTCAATCTGGCGGCTTTAATTCGCCGCAATCAAGCTTTAACCAACCAAGCTACAACCAAGATTATAATTCGCAACCCCAAAGTCCAGCTGCCAATAATCAAGGCTCAGCAAATCAATTTGGTCAGCAGTCTCAAAACCAGTTTAGCAATAACAATAGCAGCTTTGATTCAAAGCCAATGAATGACAGCCCAGCGGATGATGATATCCCATTTTAAATATTGCTAATAAATCGTTACTCATTATTTTAAGCCCTGACTATTCAGGGCTTTTTTATACCAAATAAAATTTAATAAAAATAAGTAAGCTTTTAATAACGGTATTAATTAAATCATAGATGAGTTGTTAATATTAAAATAAATTATTGTTGATTTTTAAAAGAATATTAATAATGATAATAATACCTCAATTTAATTTTCTATTTATTATTGTTTTAAATTATGCTAGGGTGCTGTTTTTAAGATGATCATGCCAATTAAAAAGCAGAATTCTGTAAGCGTTAAAAGGCTTGCTAGAGGATCATTAGGGCACTAAAGCCATTAAAAAATTTCTTTTTCCTTAATTTAAAAACTCAAAGAGATAATGATGACCAATCCAATCGATTTAGAAAGTTTAAATGTTGAAGAGCTTTTAGCGTTAAGCCAAAACGCTCAGCAATTGATCGAGCAAAAAAAGCACCAACGATTGTATGATGCTTATGTTCAATTTGAGCAAATCGCTGAAGAAAGCGGTTGCAGCATCGATGATATTTTGGCGGCAGGCGAAGTTCTTGAAAAAAAACGCAATATCAAATATCGCAACACCCAAAATCATGAAGAAACGTGGACAGGTCGCGGTCGCAAACCAACGTGGTTGGTTGATGCATTAGAAGCCGGTCAAAGCCTTGAGGACTTTGAGGTTTAATTTGATAATAAAGCGGCGCGGTGACGGATTATAACTTTGTCACCGTTAAGCTAAGTTTCAAATGATGTGAGTTAAGCCAGTATGTTTTTGCCGTTACGAGTTTGGTAATGGCAAAAATATATTGGCTTTTTTGCTATTACTATTAGGCAGGAGTTTGTTATGATAATCACTATTTTTTGATTGAGACGCATTTTTTATTGATGGGTCTTACGACTTATTGGCGTATCGCGGGGCTTATGTTGTGCCAAAATTGATCCAAGCGGATAACCGCCGTCCCAAAAAAAGCTGGTGGCTGGTTGGCATGGTGCTATTTATGCTGTTTTTGCTGCTGCAAATGCCGGCAACTTGGGTCATTAAAAAAGTGGCACCAAACAATAGCTATATTCAGCATGTTTCGGGCAACTTATGGCAGGGCGCTTTGATCTGGCAACTTCCTATGGGAGCGTCGTCTTTATCTGGATCGGGAGCTTGGTCTTGGCGACCGTTATCCTTGTTGTTTGGGAAAATGGGCGCCAATGTAGAGGTCAACACAGGACAATCAACTCTGGTAGGAAAAGTAAATCTTGGTCAAAATTCATGGCAAATCGATGATTTTAATGGCAAAATCACACCCGAAACTTTGGCAAGTTTGGTGAATTGGCAATTGCCAAATGCGGCTATTGACGTCAAAGATGTGCGGATTGATCATCAAGCAAAAAAAGGTGAAAAAGCAGGCGGATTTACCAAAGCAGACGGTCAGCTACTTTGGGCGGGCGGTGAGATGGGTTATCCAAGCGGTGGTCGGGTGTTTCATTTAATGATGCCAAAAGTTTACGCCAGTTTAAGCGCTGAGCAAAAAAACAATGCCAATCTTTTGCATTTAAGTCTTAACAATCAGCAAGATAAGCGCTTAGGTGATTTGTATTTGGATGACAACATGATGCTGGATGTCAATTTAACTCAGCGCCTTTTGGAGACCATGCCCGATTATAAAGGTCAAGCGCCAAAAGATACGCCGGTGGTCAGTGTCCGCCAACCCCTATTTGCCAATCTTGGGGGCGCTCAGTGAAGCGATCTGTTGTCGCCCCTGTTTTACAAACGCTTAACCGCTTTTCAGGTTGGCTGCTGTTTTTGGCAGTCGTTTGGCTTGCTTGGGTGAGTGCTCGGCTGATTTGGCTGCTTATTGCGCCACCGATAGCGCCTGAGCTGCCTTTGCTGGCAATGCAAAACAATTCTGTGGCGGTAAGTGATAACAGCAGTTTGTTTACGATTTTCGCTGAGCCCAAGCCTGCAGAAGTTGCCGCTGCGCCGCCGCCAAATGTGGTTTTAAAAGGGGTTATGGTGGCGGTTCCTGAGCGCTTTTCCTCGGCGCTGTTAGAGGTGAATGGTGAGGTGAAAAACTACCGCATCAATGATGAATTGCAAAATAGTGGTTTTACTTTGGTTGCGGTCGATTGGAACTCAGTTGTGATCGCCGATCGTAATGACAAACCGATTGTGATTACTATGCGTCAAGCGCTGCCGCTTGATCAGCGCGGTATGGCGGCAGGGGCGATCAGCAATCAGCCTTTAGCAAATACCATTCAAAACCCAATGGCAGGCGCGATGCCAACGCTTCCTGAGGCGCCAGCGCTTGATAGTAGTTCAGGGGCAAGCCCAAATACCAGCGCAGGGTCAAGTCCAGCTTCAGCGATTGATGAGGCAGTCAATGAGCTGCAAGACAATCCAGCCAATTATTTAAGCCGAATGGGCGTGATGGCGTCAGGGGATGGCTATCAAGTGACCGCTGCCATGCCTTCAGGACTTCGTAACCGATTGGGGCTTGAGCCTGGAGACAAAGTCTTGTCCGTCAATGGTAAAACAGTTGGCAACAGTCCTGCCGCTGATGCCGCCGTCTTGCAGCAAGTTCAGCAAGCTAAAGAAGCTCAAATCGAAGTTCAGCGCGGCGATCAAACCATCACCATTCGCCAACAATTTTAATGCTCGTATTTTTAATGACCGTCGTCGATTGTGACATCAAGTGGGTGTGATTTCCATGGTAAGTTTGCAGCAATATCTCAAAGCGCCATTGGCGTTAGTGATCCGCCGAATGCTTTTTGCGATAAGACCTTTTTGTATTGGCTTGCCGCTTTTAGCTGCCAGTCATTTGGCAGCAGCTGAAAGCTGGAAAGTCAACCTTCAAGACGCGGACATCAAAGCTTTTATTAATGAGGTGGCGACCATCACCAATCAAAACTTTGTCCTTGATCCTAGGATTAATGGCAATGTGACGGTGATTTCCAATCGGGCGTTGTCGCGTGATGAGATTTTTAAGCTATTTTTAACCGTGATGCAAGTCAATGGGATTGCGGCAATTGAATCGGGGACGACCATTAAGTTGGTACCGGACAGTGTGGCAAAGCAGTCAGGCATCGCGGTTGATTTACGCGGCGAGAGCAAAGGCGAGGCGCTGACCACGCGGGTGATTTATTTAACCAATACCAAAGCAGAAGAAGTCTTGGGCGTTATCCGACCACTCATGCCGCAATCTGCGCATGCGGCGGCTGTTCCGGGGCTGAATGCTTTGGTGTTGTCTGATCGTGCCGACAGCTTGAACCAATTGAGCGCTTTGATTCGCGATTTGGACAGCAATAGCAATGACAGCTTGCGCGTCATTCCGCTGCGTCACGTGGATGCCGAGCGCATGATGGACTTAATCAGCGCTTTAGTCGGCAGTAGCAGCAGCGCTCAAGGTCAAAGCAATCAGCTTAAAGTCATTGCAGACAATTCAAGCGATCGCTTATTAGTTAAAGGCAGTCCTGAAATGATTGCCAAAGTCCAAGAGATGGTCAACGAGCTGGATACTACGCCAAGCCGACGTTTAAGCGGTCTGCGCGTGTTTCGATTAAAGTACGCCAGCGCCGGTCACATCGCGCAAATGCTTCGTGGACTTCTTGCCAATCAGTCGATTAATAGCGCAGGGGCAGCCTCAACGCTTGAGTCCGCCTCTTTGACCAATAGCACCACAAGCGATACCGGAATCAAAACCGATGCTAGCACTGCGAGTAACGTAACCAGCAATGCTGGTGATCAAATTACCGCGTCAAGTGGCAAAACGTCCGTTTCAGGGGGATCTAAGCCATTTAGCATCATTGCTGACGAAACCCAAAACGCCGTCATTGTCAACGCTGCGCCCGAGCTGATGTTTGAAATCGAAGAAGCGGTCAATCAGCTTGATAGCCGCCGCGCTCAAGTGCTGATCCAAGCGGCGATCGTGGAAGTTTCTGGCGATGATGCCACTCAGCTTGGCGTCCAATGGGCGCTTGGCAATGCCAATAGCGGCTATGGCGTGGTGAACTTTACTAATGTTGGCGCTAGTGCCACCTCCCTTGCTGCCGCAGCTTTAGCTGGCGGGGCAAACGTCAGCGCCGCGGCAGGATCGATCGCAGGGGCGCTTCTTGGTATTGGTAGCAGCCGTAAAGACAGTAAAGGCAACACCGAATTTTACGGGGCGATTTTGCAAGCGCTTGATTCAACAACCAGTGCCAATTTATTGTCCATGCCGTCGATTTTGACCCTTGATAACGAAAAAGCCAGCATTTTGGTTGGTCAAAACGTGCCCTTTGTTACCGGCTCTTACACTACCAGCGGCGACTCTTCAAACAACCCATTTCAAACCATTGACCGAAAAGACATTGGTATTAATTTAAACGTCATCCCGCACATTGGTGAAAATGGCACCGTTCGCCTAGAAGTGTCGCAAGAAGTGTCCTCCGTGGTTCCTGGAAGCACCAGCAATGCCAGCGGGCTAATCACCAATAAAAGCTTGATTAACACCACCATCTTAGCTGACGACCAACAAACTATTGCCTTGGGCGGTCTGATGCGCGACAATACCACTACGCGCCAACAAAAAGTCCCCGGTCTGGGTAACGTTCCTGTGCTTGGGCGCTTATTTCGCTCAGACAATGACAGCACCCAAAAAAGTAACCTCATTATCTTTTTGCAGCCGACCATTTTGCGTGACGGCGGCGCGGTGGCAAGCGTGACCGAGCGCAAATATAACCAAATGCGCGTTTTGCAATTGGTCATCGACAAAAATGGTACGATTAAGCAGTTGCCCTTGAGCGGGACTGAAGGCTGGGATGGTCAAGTTGACGCCGATTATGAGCTGATGCCTTTAAATCCGCTTATTCCCAAACGCGACCAAACGCCAAAGCCTGCGGCAACTCGAAAAAGTATGACCCGTGTCGATGATGGGGGCGCGACCATGACCACCTATCCACTTGGGCGCTAGTTTTTATGAAAATGATGGGTTATCACTGATTGAAAAATTACCATTCTGCCTTGATAATGCCGTTATAATAGTAGCGATCAAGGCAGAACGTGATGACCAAAAACCTTAATAACTCATCTCAGTCGCAGTCAAAACAAGCTCAATCCAAGCCGCCTTCAAAAAAATGGCTTAAACTTGCGCTGGTTGGAGCGGCGCTGTTATTTATTCCAAGACGCAGCAGCAACTTAAGTTTGTCATTCAACGAGTCGCAAAAGCCTCCTAAAAAAGGATCAAAGCGGCAATAAAGTAAGAAAAAATCGGCAAAATTTTACGCAATTCAACGCAATAATTGGCAAAATTTAAGCTACTATAAAGCTTCATCTTGACGACAACTGGGTTGCGGCGTTATGACAGCTAAGCGTAATACAATCCCTGCCACGATAGTTCCTTTGATTTTGGGGATAAGCCTTTTAGGATGCTCCCCAAATCCAAAATCCATGTTTGAGCAGCAAGCGGAGGATAAATCCGAAGTTCCCACTGTTGCAGGCGAACGCGTCAGTCATCTTCCAAACAAACCAGAGTCGCCCTTAGCTGCTGTGGTCATCCACCGCCAGCAAGCCATTGCCCGTCAGCCCAATTGCGAGGGCGCTCAGTGCCAGTATTTTGAGCTGAACACGCTAAGCTTTGATCCTGATTTGCCGTGGCTGTCGCATGTGATATGGCAAAGTATCGCGCGAACGCTTGACCCAAGTACGCCTTTGGTTGCCGAAGATGAAACCGCCAAACAAAACCTATCTATGCTTCTCAACCAAATTGCTTATGGCGAGCAAGTGGTGACCACTCAGCCTTTATATCAGCGCGTTGATACCGACTTAGTTATCAATCCGGTCGCGCAAAATGGTAAAGGCGCTGCAACGGGTTATCTTATGGTTCGGTTAAACAAACACCGAAAAGGTAGCCAGCATCAGCAATTAAACTGCATAATGCTTGATTTAAAAAAACAAGTTCAACTGACTATTGACGATATGTTATTGCCAAATAGCAGCACCGATCAGCTCTTAGAAGCGTTTATTCCCGTCAAGATTAAATGGCTTAGCAATCAAGGCGTTGAAGCTAAATATCTAGAAGACTCACCGCCGCCCAAGACCGATCAGTGGTATTTGGACGAAAAAGGACTGCATTTGATTTATCATTCAGGGGAGCTGCTGGCTTTTGTTCCTCACACTGCGGAATTGATCGTACCTTTTTCAAAGCTTGACGGGTTCCTCAAACCAGAGTTTGTCATCAAGCCTTAACGTCTTTTATCTTTAATTCAAAGCCTTTACCCTCAAACTTTACCCTCAAACTTTACCCTCAAAATAGAATAAAAACCTGCTTTTTAACGACAATCATGGCTAAAAATTATTTTCATCATTTTTATTTAAATCTGACAGTTTTACATCATTAAATAATGATGTAAGCCCAGTTTTACCACCGCGCCGTTGAAGCCATCATCTTTTGCCCTTATAACCCTAGAAGTCTAATTTTAAAAATCATTTAAAAACCATTTAAAAATAAAGAGTAATAAGTACTAAGGGCAGATTATGAGTCAGCAGCCAAGCTTTGCACTGATCGACACTCATACGCATTTTGATGAGCCGTTATTTCATAAGCGTCGAACGCTTGAGGCGGCAACCGCACTTTCGGCAGGCGTTCATCATTTGGTTTTGGTCGGCTATTTACAATCGCACTTTGATCGTATGAATCAGGTAGCAGCGGTGTTAAATGATTTGGCAGATCAACATCAATCGCCGCGCGCCCATATTGCTTTGGGGCTGCATCCATTTTATAGTCATCAGCATCAGCTGTCTCATCTTGAAGATTTAGCAACTCGGCTTGAGCACTCACGACCACTGGCGATCGGCGAGATTGGTCTGGATACCTTTACCGCTGAGTTGAAACAGCCAAAAATTTTTGCCAAACAACAACAGTTTTTTAGCGCTCAGCTGGATTTGGCAGTTCAATACCAACTTCCAGTGATGCTGCATATCCGAAAAGCGCATGCTGAGGCTTTGGCGCTGCTCAAGGCTCATGATTACGATGCCAAAGCTTTGGGCGGTATCGCGCACAGTTTTAGTGGCGGCGAGCAAGAGGCAAAAGCTTTTGTAAATTTGGGATTTAAGCTTGGGGTAACCGGTCAAGTGACCAACCCGAATGCTAAAAAGCTGCGCCGCGCCATTCAAGCTGCTGTTGCTGACTTTGGTCTTGAGTGCCTTGTGATCGAAACCGATTGCCCCGATATGACGCCGATCATGTGCCAAAAAAAGGACGATCACGATCGCATACTGCCTAATGTTCCGGCAAACTTACCTTGGGTGTTATTGAGTCTCAGTGAGTTACTAAATGTTGCTCCTGCTGATCTTGCCAAGCAATTATGGCAAAATAGTAACCGCGCGCTTCATACCAATTGGTAAATTGGCTTTTGGAGCAGTTAAATTTTAGAACGGTTAAATCTGCAAACCATCGTGACTCATTTTTAAGATTTTTCACTGTAACTGAATAACTGTAATTGAATAATAGTAACTAAATAGCAGTACCCAAACTAAGCTGGCGATTGGACGTTAAGTTGACGATAATACAGCGTCATTTTTAATACTAACTATGACGGTTATGAATTGCAATGGGTTATTTTTTAGAAAAAAGGCGTTTGGATTATGAGTTCTGCGATGTCATCCAAGGTAGTATCGAGTCAGCCAAACGATGGGGTACTGGATATTTCAAGGCGATTTCAGGGCACCAAAACGCTGTTTGGTGACAAAGCGGTCACGTGTTTTTCCCAAGCTCATGTGATCGTTATTGGCGTGGGCGGCGTTGGCTCTTGGGCAGCAGAAGCGCTTGCACGAACCAGCATTGGCAGTATCACCTTAATTGATTTAGACGTTTTGGTGGAATCAAACGTTAATCGGCAGCTTCCGGCGTTACAAAGCAGCTTTGGTCAAAGTAAAGTTGCGGCGATGGGCGAGCGCTTAAGACAAATCAATCCAAACTTAACGCTCAATTTGATCGATGATTTTTTAACTCAAGATAATGTGATTGATTTACTGCCAAGTCGGGAGGCTGCCAAGCAAGCCATGATTGACAATCGCCCTATCATCATTCTTGATTGTGTCGATGACATGTCAGCAAAAATTGCGATTGCGCTGCATTGCCGATTTAATAAGTTAAAGCTCATTTGTGCCGGCGGGGCAGGCGGGAAGATCGATCCCACCCAAATTACCGTCAGCGATTTAAAAGACAGCTATCAAGACCCACTTTTGGCAAGGCTGCGATCAAAGCTGCGTTTGGATCACAACATCAATCGGCAGCTAAAAGAAAAATTTGGCATAAAATGTGTATATTCTACAGAGCCACCGCGCGTTGACAAAAGCTGTCAGCTCGGTGGTCTTCACTGCGGCGGCTACGGCTCAGCCGTGACGGTCACCTCGGTGGTGGCGATGGTGATGGTCAGTGAAGCGCTAAAGATGTTGTCACAACACGCAACGTCACTTTGATATTTTGATTGATGGAGTCACGATTGAGCACGTATTCTTATCCCATTGCGATCGATGACAAAGATCGCATTAAAAAGCTTAAAGAATTTGAGGTTCTCAATGAAAAAGAGGAACCGGCATTTTCGCGGCTGACCCAACTGGTCAAAATGTTTTTTGACGTGCCAATGGTGACCATCACATTTATTGATGAGGACACGCAGTACTTAAAATCGCCGCTGGGACTTGGTGAGGTTTGTACCACGTCGCGCGATATTGCCATTTGCAATTATACTTTGACCGGAAATGACGTTTTTATCGTTCCAGATTTAGCGGCAGATGAGCGCTTTATTCCCAATCCCTTTGTTTGTGGAGAGCCGTTTTTACGCTTTTATGCAGGCGCGCCAATTATTTTGGTGGAGGATCAGCAAACTTATCGGCTTGGCTCATTGTGCCTGATTGACATCAAACCGCATTTTGATTTTGATGATAAAAAAACCAAGCTTCTTGAGCAATTTGCAACGATGGCTGGGGATGCGCTTCAATTGCAGCGCAAGCAGCGCAGCGCCAAACACGCCAATGAAATGAAGTCAGAGTTTTTAGCCAATATGAGTCACGAAATCCGCACGCCCATGAATGGCATTATGGGAATGGTGGAAATGCTCGATGATACTGAGCTGACAGGCGATCAGCGCGACTGTATTGACAACATTAAAGTATCGGCTGAGCACTTGCTAACCATTATCAACGGTATTTTGGACTTGTCTAAAGTTGAATCGGGAAAGATGACCGTAGACAAAGTGCCGATGAATTTGGCTGAGCTTTGTAATGAAGTGGTGGCGCTCTTTGCCGTTAAAGCCCGTCAACGCGGCTTGACGCTTGATTACCATTATACCGAAGCGATGTCGCCTTATGTGGAGGGCGATCCGGTACGTCTAAAGCAAGTGATTGCCAATTTGGTGAATAATGCCATCAAATTTACCCGTGAAGGTGGTCGGGTGAGCATTAACGTAAAACACGCCCCGCACGAGGCTTGCAAGATTTGTAGCGATAGTCAAAGTGTTCAAAATTTTAGCTGCTCTGGAATGACTGTTTGTATTTCGGTCAGCGATAGTGGTATTGGTATCAAGCCTGAATCTTTGGATGCCATTTTTGATGCTTATAACCAAGCTGATAAGTCAACGCATCGGCTTTATGGCGGCACAGGGCTTGGGTTGTCCGTTTGTAAATCGCTGGTTGGGCTGATGGGTGGTCATATTTGGGCGGACAGTGTGGTTGAGCAGGGCACGACGTTTAATGTTTTGCTTCCGCTTGCCACCCTTGAAAAAGCAGAATTTGAAAACTGGCGCTACGATGATCTAATTGAGCCGCCAACCAGCAATGAGCAAGCCGGTCACGTGTTATTGGTTGAAGATGATGCAGTCAATGCACTCATTGCTCAAAAAGCGCTTCAAAGCTGCGGTCATAAAGTCACTCACGTCACTGATGGTCAACAAGCGATTGAAGCGTTTGCCGCTCAGCCGCAAGATTTTGATGTGATTTTGATGGACCATCATATGCCAATTATGGATGGCATTGAGGCGACCATGAAATTGCATGAGATGTTTGATGACAGTGAATTGCCGCCGATTATTGCGCTTACTGCCAATGCGATGGACGGCGAGCGCGAAAAATATTTGCAAGCCGGAATGCAAGATTATTGCACCAAGCCCTTTAAAAAAGAGCAGCTCAATGCGTTGGTGCAATACTGGCTGATTTATAAGCAAGCAACCCAAGGCATGTCGTCAAATTTGCCAGAGCTTTAGCCCATAAAAAAACGCAAGCTTGAATTTAAGCTTGCGTTTTTTTAAGCCGTTAAATCTATAAATAAAACTACAAATTAATTAACGCGAGTTTGATAATCGCCAGTTCGAGTATCCACGCGAACGACTTCACCTTGCTGAACGAATAATGGCACGCGAACCACGGCGCCGGTCTCTAAAGTTGCCGGTTTGCCGCCGCCGCCTGAGGTGTCACCGCGAACGCCAGGATCGGTTTCGGTGATTTGCAATTCAACGAAGTTTGGCGCGGAAACTGATAACGGCACGCCATTAAATAAGGTGATGGTGCAAAGCGCGTTGCTGTTGTCTTTGAGCCACTGAGCGGCATCGCCAATAGCGGCTTTGTCAGCTTGGAGCTGCTCAAAGCTTTCAGGGTGCATAAAGTGCCAAAATTCGCCATCGTTATATAGATAGTTCATTTCGGTGTCCATCACGTCAGCCGCTTCTAAGCTGTCGCCTGATTTAAAGGTTTGCTCAAGTACTTTTCCTGAGCGCAAGTTGCGAAGCTTGACGCGATTAAATGCTTGACCTTTTCCAGGTTTGACAAACTCATTATCAATAATGGCGCATGGGTTGCCATCGAGCATCACTTTGAGCCCAGCTTTAAATTCATTGGTAGAAAAACTTGCCACAAAACCCTCCTCGGGTAATTAAGGTTATTTCAGCGGGATGCGCCATTTTTTGATAGTCGAACCGCGAACGGCGTATAATGTCGGTTTTCATTGCAATCAGGCTGTCATGATAAACCATTTAATCACACAAAAAAACTGGCAATCGCAATTATCAGAAACGGTAAATTCCATTGATGAGCTTTTTGCGCTGTTAGGTCTTGATTTGGCAGATCACGCGATTTATATCCCCGATCAGTTCCGCCTTCGCGTGCCGCGCGCCTTTGTTAATAAGATGAAAATTGGCGATATCAATGACCCTTTATTAAAACAAGTGCTTCCAGATATCAAAGAAAGCCTGACGGTGACCGGATTTGTCAGTGACCCGCTTGGGGAAGCCGGTCAAAATCCGATTGATGGTCTGCTGCATAAATATGAGTCGCGCGTGTTATTAACGCTCACTGGCGCCTGCGCCATTCATTGCCGATACTGCTTTCGCCAGCATTTTGACTATCAAAGCAATTTGCCGACCTCACAAAATCAAGCCTTGATTGTTGATTATATCCGCGATCATCCGGATATTAACGAGACGATATTAAGTGGTGGTGATCCGTTAAGTCTGAGCAATCGGCGCTTATTTGCTTGGTTAGATGCGCTTGAAGCGCTACCGCAATTAACCACCATCCGGCTACATACGCGGCTGCCCATCGTCATCCCAGATCGGCTTGATGCGCCGTTGCTTGAGCGCTTAAATCAAAGCCGCTGCCAAATTGTGATGGTTGTCCACTGCAATCATCCCAATGAAATCGATGATGCTACAACACTTGCGCTCAGGCGCGCTCAAGCTGCCGGAATCACCCTGCTAAATCAAGCCGTATTATTAAAAGGTATCAATGACAATATAAACATCCAAAGTAATTTAAGCAAACAATTGTTTAAATCGGGAGTGATGCCTTATTACCTGCATTTGCTCGATAAGGTGGCAGGGGCGGCGCACTTTGACATCGACGAGCGGCGGGCGGTTGACTTATATTGGCAGTTATTGGCAAAACTGCCCGGCTACTTGGTACCAAAGTTGGTCAAGGAGTTGCCGAACAGACCGTTTAAGGTTCCGATTGACCTTTACAAGGATCAATAGAGGGTTCAATATAATATAAAAGCTTAGTAAGTATTATGATTAAATATTAATAACAATTGTTTATTTATTAAAAATCATTGATAATCACGATCTAGCTTATTATGCGAAAAGCAATGAGGATAACAAAAGCTCAAAGGTTCAAATTAAAAATACGGGTGCTTCAAAAAATTTGTGGAAATCCGCGGTCGATGAGGAGAATAGAAAATGAAATTATCAAATTTTCAATCCTATTTAACAGCAAAGTCGCCGCCAGTTTTAGCAAGAAATGAGGGCTTGCAACATAACCTCAATGATTTGATGACTTGGGCCGCAGGGTTGCCAATGTTGCCAGAGGATGAGCAGTTTACTCAAATTGAGACTATTTTAACTGAGCTTTGCGCCCGACCAATTGAGGATGCGCTGCGTTTAAAGCTCATGGACATCGTGATCAGCGCCGCCAATCCGCTGATAGCTAACCTTCGCAGCCACTATATTCATGAATCAGGGTCACTGAGCGCCCAGCAGCTGACTGTAATGGATAAAGTCAAAGGCTTATATGAGCAAATGCTGTTGGTGTTTGACGGCGTCGTTGAGCGCGAGCGTCACTTATTGGTTAAAGCCGACCACCAAGTGGCAAGTGCTGCCAAAAATACCAATGCTTCTGTTTGGGGTTGGCTCAAGCCCGCCCCAGTAACTCAGCCGCCGATGGTGCTGGCTTGTGCCATTTACCATACATTGTCAGTTTATCAAAAACTTGATCAAGAGTTAGCCCTTTGCTACCAAAAACTGCCTGCAGAGTTTTGGCAAGCCATCCATAAGCATTATGCTGAAGCTTGTCAGTTTGACATTGCCCATGTCAATTTAAGCGTGACGATGGTGACCAAAAACGCCATCAACATTCACCAATTGTATTGCCAAATTTGCTTGCATAGCTTGCTCAATGTGCTCGCCATGCGCCGACCAAGCATGCTGCTGATTCAGCGCTTGCTCCCTGAGTGGTCAGCGCATATTATTGCCTCTTTTGAGCCGCAATCTGCCACGCGCATTTTTGTGGATTTAAACCGCGCCAATCCCCCCGAGTATGTGTCAGCAACGTCAAAAATCAATCCGTATTCAGATGGTCATTGGTGCTTATTTATTGAGCTTGAGCCATTAGCGCAATACTTGCGGCAGCGCCAAAACACGCTGATTGCGACGAATAACAATTTAACCGAATACCGATTGGTGACGACCATTTTGATGGCGATCACGCATCGCTATTTAAACCGATCGCTCAAATCAATTTCAAAATACAGCCCCAAAGCGCGAGCTACGCTCATCACTCATTTTAACGCGATCCATTATTTTGCGGCTCATAATATCGCTTTGATGGATATGATTGCGCTTCACGACTTGTCACTTGATTATTTACCGCAATATGACACCGCCCCCAAAAAAGACGCTACATCATCAAGCTTTGAGGTGGAGGTGCTTGACCATCAAGGTGAGCTGTCACATTTTAGAACGCTGCGGTCATTAACCGTTCAAGATATTGCCGCCTTTGAACAAAGAGTGATAAAAAATAGCCAAAATACGTCCGCAGCGCCAATTTTGCCGCCTTTAAATCAAATTTTTGAGCCCATCAATATTGAGCAGGCAAAAGAAACTGACGAGGCGGTTTTAGATAAGTTTTTAGCCACCGCGCCGCCGCATTTACAAATTATGAATTTGTTTTTATTAAAAGAGCATGGCGCAAAGCCAGATACCTGCGCACTTGGACTGATCCGCTGGCTATCGCTTGAAGATGAGTTTATTGAAGCTGAAGCGCAAATTTTAGGTCACGCGCCAACGGCTTGCGCCCTTAGAATTGATGAGCGCGACAGTCGCAGCCAAAGTTTTGTGCCCGCGCTTTTGCTTGCTGCCGAAGAAAGCCTTGGTAGCAACTGTAGCCTGCTTGTGCCCGCTTATCATTTTAAAGCTGGCGATAAAGTAGTGATCCGCTTAAACGACAAACAAAAAACGCTTCGGCTACAAGACAGTATTTTAAGTACGGAAGAATTTACCCAATTTGAAGTCATTCGCTTATAAAGCTGCAATAGCTAAGATAAGACGGCAGTGAATTCTGCCGTTTTTTTTGGCGCGCGCAAAACTGTTAGTGCCAATGATTACTCAATTGATATGGTAACCCATGACCTCAGCAATTATGCTAAGGTAATAAACGACAAATAATCACTATTATTGCTTGCGGCAGCGCTGATAGCGACTATACTATAAGGTTTATATTCTTAATGCGATTATGGAATTGCTAATAATAGCGTTATTCCAAGACTTTAAATGACAAAAGGCGTGATATGCGAAACAACGCTAAATTGGACTTATTGGTCATTGATGAAGACCAACTTTATGCAGAGCGCTTGGTGAGGTTATTGCAAGCGTATTATGACGAGGTGAATTTAGGGTTTTTGGATGATGAAGAAGAGCTGCTAAAAGCGCTTCGGCACTCTTGGGATGTGTTGGTGTTTGGCAATGCTTATGATTTAAGCTTTACCGATGTCGTTGGCATCATTCAAGAGCAAGGTCTTGACTTGCCCGTTGTCGGCTTGATGAGCGATGAGATGGCGCAAACGGGTCGCAATGAGGATGGTTTGCCCGCCGTGATGGATGGCACCATGGTCAAAGCCTTATTGCCTGAAAAAGAAACCCAAGTGATTATGGCAATTTGCTTGCAACATGCCAATGTGAGCGGTCGCCGCCAATTGCGGATTTTGCGAAATGTGTTGATGGAAGCGGAGCTGCGCGCCAATATTTTAATTAAAAACTCCAAAAGCGCGGTGGCGTATTTAGACCAAGGCATTCACATTTTTGCCAATGACCCTTATTTAAAGCTGTTTGGCTTTAATAACGTTGAAGATATTGTTGGCGTTCCGGTTGTTGATATGATCGCAGGCGTGGATAATGTCAAAGGCTTTAAGCACTTTTTACGTCAGTTTGAAAAAGGCAGCCGCGATCAGGTTGAGTTTAAATTTGAAAGTCGCCGAATGGATGGCAGCACCTTTGCCGCAAAGCTTCAGTTGGCAGCCGCAACGCTTGATGGTGAACCAGTCACCCAAATTATCATCCAGCAAAATAACAGCGACAGCGCTGAGCTTGCTAAGCGCTTAGCCGCCGCTGAGCGCCAAGACAGCTTAACTGGGCTTAGTAACCGCCGCGGCTTTGAAGATCGCTTTGCTGAGCTTTACCAAGCGGTGATCGCCAATAAAACGCGAGCAGCTTTATTATATATTCATTTAGACAACATCGGTAAAATCAGCTCAAGCCTTGGTATTCAAGGGGTGGATGCGACCATTAAACAGGTAGGATTCACCCTTGAAGAAATGATTGCAGATGGTTTTGTCAGCCGCTTTAGCGATACGGCATTCACCGTCTTGATTGAAAATTTAACGACCCAAGCGCTTAATGAGTTGGCAGCCGCGATTTGCTTGCGAATTAAAGAGATGCTCATTGAGGTTAATGACCATACCACAAGCACCACGGTGAGCATTGGTATGGTTAAAATTAAGCCCAATTCTGCTGAGCCTACCGTCTTGCTTGAGCGCGCTCTTGATGCTATTAATGATGTCAATATTGCCACCAAAAATCACGGTGATGCTTATCATTTATATGACCCAAGCGAGCACGCCAATAGCGATGATGACGCGCTTGCTGAAGCGCTGATCGATGCCATCACTCATAACCGCTTTGAGCTGTTATTTCAGCCGATTTATGATATTGATGCCGATCGTAGCGACTTTTTTGAGACTTATTTGCGCCTACCGCTTGCGGACGCGGATCATACGGTGCTCACCCCCGATCAGTTTTTAACGGTGGCTAAAACGCATCAGCTCAGTGAAAAAATTGACCGCTGGGTATTGATTAACGCCTGTAAGCGCTTAAATGAATTTCGAAAATCGCACCCTGAAGCTCGCGTTTTGGTGCAACTGACCAGCGCCTCCTTAACCGACAAAAAGCTGCCAAGCATCGCAAGTCAGCTGATTAATGCGGTGGGCGGTGCGGCGGGCGCTTTAACGCTACAATTTAATGAGCAAGACGTCAGCAATCATTTAACGGTTGCCAAATCCCAATTTGCTGCGCTCAATAGCAATGGCTGCCAAGTGGGGATTAACAATTTTGGTACCACCACCAAATCGATTGACATTGCAAGTTTGGTTAAGCCCAATATGGTTCGGCTGGCGCGAAGCTATATTGATGGCATTAATAACGCGGACAATTTAAATACGGTAAAATTATTGGTCAGCCGCGCCGATGATCTTGGTATTCAAGTTTTAATGCCGTATATTGAAGATGCGGCGACCATGTCGGTCTCTTGGAGCGTAGGCGCGCGCTATTTACAAGGCTACTATCTTGAAGAGCCAAGCCCGACCATGAGTGCGACCAAATCCTAACTATGGCGCCAAATTGATAAGAAGGTTATGTTGACGATTCATCCTGTAATTCGATTGTGTTTATTCTGTGTTGTTGGCTTGACGGTGCTGAGCGGCTGTAAAAAAGTGCCGCCTGATTATCGCCCTGAGGTCACGTTGCCGGTATTGACCACAGGCGATGCTGACAATGGCGCGCTTATCTTTGATGATGCTTGCGCTCAGTGCCATCAGCTCAAAGCTGGGCTGAATAAAAAAGGTCCACAATTGATGAACATTTATGGCGCAAAAGCGGCGCAGTTAAAAGACTACAAATACAGCAAAGCTTTGAGCCAATCAGGCTGGGTTTGGGATGCTAAAACGCTCGATCGCTATATTGCCGATGTGGACAACGCCCTTCCAGACTCAAAGATGCTTGCCGATCCCATGCCGAATGCTCATGAGCGCGCTGATGTTATTGCTTATCTATCCACTTTGCGGGAAGTGCCGCCAAAACCGTTGGAAAATGCTCAAGCTGCAACTGAAACCACAAAAAAAGCTTTAACGTCGCATTCAAAAATGCAAAATGACGCGGTAGAGATTGTTGATGGCGAAACGCCAGCGGCAAATTATCAACAGTAATTTATGAAAAATAAAGGCTTATCAACTATAAGCATCTAAACTATTAATAAATTTTAAGATCAGTTTTAAAAATTTTTATAAAAATTAGCGGTTAAAAGCTTTCATTTAAAATAATAAGAAATTTGGTTTTTGCTATGGCTTTATTTAACAACAAATCGGCAAGGCAATTGCAATCAGCGCCGCAGACTTCGGCAAACGATCAAAACGGCAGTCAAAGCCGCAACCAGCAAGACATTGCCAGACTGCTTGCGCAAATGAACGAGGTCATTCTTGATAAGCCGCAAGTGATTAAACTTGCCCTCAGCTGCATCTTGGCGGGTGGTCATTTATTGCTGCAAGATTTGCCAGGGATGGGAAAAACGACGCTGGCGCAAGGGTTGGCGCAGCTTTTGGGATTGAGCTTTAACCGTATCCAATTTACCAATGACATGCTTCCTGCCGATATTTTGGGGATCAGTATTTTTGATCCTAGCTCTGCGACCATGAGCTTTCGCCAAGGTCCTATTTTTACTCAGTTACTGCTAGCCGATGAAATCAACCGCTCAAGCCCCAAAACCCAAAGCGCGCTGCTTGAGGCGATGGAGGAGCGGCAAGTGAGCCAAGATGGTCAAACGTTTGCGCTGCCCTCGCCATTTTTTGTGATAGCCACCCAAAACCCTTTGCAGCAAGCTGGCGTTTATCCGCTTCCTGAGTCACAGCTTGATCGCTTTTTGATGTGCTTATCGCTTGGGTTTCCCTCGCCAAACGCGGAGCGCGCTTTGCTTCGTGGTCAAGATCGCCGCGAGCTGCTAAGTAAGCTTGAGGCGGTCATGAACCATGAGGCGATCCGTGAGGCTCAGCAGCAAATTCAGCAGGTGTTTGTGGCGGATGTGGTGCTTGATTATTTGCAGCGCTTGGTTGCCAAAACCCGCTCAAGCCTTGATTACCATGGCTTATCGCCGCGCGGGGTGATCGCCCTTCAGCGAGCAGCGCAAGCGTTTGCTTACGTTTCAGGTCAGTCGGAGGTGACGCCTGAGGACATCCAAGCCGTATTTGCTGCGGTCGCCGATCATAGGCTAGGTCAGCGCTTTATTCCTGATTACGTGGGCGGCGTGAAAGAAGCCAGCTTTGCCAAGCGCATTTTGGCGGACGTTCCTGTTTAAGGAGGGATCATGCCAGCTTCGACGGTTTCCACTTGGGTGTCGCGCCAGATTGCCAAGCGTGCGCCGAACAGTGACAGCGCTCAGCTGAATTTGCGCAACGTTTATATCTTTTTTAGTAAAGAGGGCGGGCTGTTTGCCGTTTTATTGATCATCACCTTTATTGCAGGGATCAATTACGCCAATAATTTGGTGCTTGGTTTGTGCTTTTATTTGGCAAGCGTTTGGTTTATCAGTTTTCATATCACTTTTACCCATATTTCAGGGCTTAAGGTGGAATTGGTTGACATCACTACTGCTGAAGCCGGCGATCCGGTTTGGGTGACGCTCAAGCTTATCAATGACAGCCGTCAGCCTAGGCGGCAACTGCTCATCGGTTTTGCCGATCAAAATAACAAGCTTAGTCATACCAAGTTTAGCCACAAAAATACTGTGTTATTGCCTCAGCTCAAATCCGAATTAGAGCTGCAATTGCCCGTTGCCACCAGCCTTCGCGGTGAGTTGACCCTACCAAAACTACAAATAAAAACCACTTATCCATTTGGAATTATGCGCGCGTGGTCGGTGATTTATTTTGCCAAAACCACTTGGGTCACGCCAAAGCCTTTGCGCTTTGATTGGACAGAAAAAAGAGCAACCCTGAAAAATGCCGATCTGATCACGGGCAATCAAAGCATCAGCGGTCAAGATGACTTTGATAAATTATCAAGCTTTGTGGAAGGTGAGTCGCTGGCGCGCGTGTCTTGGGCGCATTTGGCGCGCGGTCAAGGGCTTTTGACCAAGCATTTTGCGGATCCGGTAGGTCTTGATTACCGCTTGGATTATGCAGATATGCCCGCGACCACTCACGAACAAAAACTGTCGCAACTAGCGTTTGCTGTCAATGAAATGGGGCGGTTAAATTTACCGTTTCAACTGATATTGCCGAGCGATTTGACAAGCCAATCTACCGTTGGTCAAGGCTCAGGGTTTGTCCAATCTTGCTTGTTACGGTTGGCAAAAGCACCATGAAAATACCGTCATCCAATTCTCAACCAACCTTATCGCCAGATGCTTTGGTAAAAAATAGCATGGCATCAAGCTTTGAGCGGTTGGCGCAAGGTCAACCAAATCTTGTTAATAATCACGTCAAGCCGCCAAGCTCAATAGCTAAAAAATTGATCGCGCTGCCAGCTTATTATTGGGTGCTGATAACGCAAGTTGCCGTTATTTTTCCGCATGCTGCCAATTTGCCGTTTTGGTTAATGGGGTTTGCTGCCATCAGCATCATCGCGCAATTGCCACAAGTTAAAGCCAAGTTTGCATCGTTTACGCCTACCAAATCTGCCGCAACTTCTGAATCATCAACCGCATCTCGATTAAAATTAAAGCCTGCCAATGCCCAAAAGCGCCTTTATCAAGGGGTGCAAATGTTTGGGTTTTTGCTTGGGCTGTTGGGGCTTTGGCTGACTTATAAAACAGCGTTTGGTCTTGATATGGGGGTGGCTTTTTTATTGCTTTGTTTGATCAGCAAGCTTTGGGAGCTGTACCGCTTACGCGATGCTTATGTGGTGCTCAATTTATCGCTGTTTGTTTTGGCGGCGCTGTTTTTGATGGATCAAGGGCTGATCACAACCTTAGAAGTCATCATCGGCACATTGCTCGTATTGTTAGCGTTTATTGCGCTCAACGATGACGGCAACCAAGCAGGAAGCGGTCGGCTGAGAACCCTTGGGATATTGAGCATTTCAGCAGTGCCGCTGTTGGTTGTGCTGTTCTTATTTTTTCCAAGATTGCCACCGCTTTGGTCGGTTCAGCTTTCTGGAAATCAAGCCACTACAGGCGTTTCCGATAGCATGTCACCGGGTGATTTTGCCAATTTGGGGCAGTCAACGACGCTGGCGTTTCGCGTTGATTTTAAAGGCGCGCGACCCGACCAAAGCGAGCTTTATTGGCGCGGCTTGGTGTTTAGCGATTTTGATGGGGTGGCTTGGCGACCGGACTATCAGAATCAAGCATTTTGGCAATGGTCGCCCAATCGGCAAACGCCGACTTGGCTCAATAACGCGCTGGCAACCGCGCCTGATAGCGCCAAGCTTGAGCCAAGCCGCTACGAGATTATTTTAGAGCCGACGCAGCAGCGCTGGTTGTTTGGGCTTGATTATCCACTCTCGCAGCGCCCTGATGTGGCAATGACTTCCAATTTTACCTTGGTCACGCCGCAGCCAGTCACTCAGCAGCTTCGTTATGAGGCGCTTAGAATTGCGCCGATGGTCATTGATCCGATATTAACTGACGCTGACAGACGACTCAACTTGGCGCTACCAAATACGGGAAATGCCAAGTCAAAACAACTGGCAAAGCAGTTATTTAGCCAGTCGGGAAATGACCCTCTTCGCTATATCCAAGCGCTTGAGCGCTGGATTAACCGCGAAAATTTTCGCTATACCTTATCGCCACCCAAGCTTGATCGCGACCGCATTGACAGCTTTTTATTTGGTACTCGCGCCGGATTTTGTGAGCATTATTCGTCAAGTTTTACCTTTATGATGCGCGCGGCAGGAATTCCGGCTCGGGTGGTCGCAGGCTATCAAGGCGGCGAGCTTGGTCGCGGTGGCAATGTTTGGGAAGTTCGGCAAATGGACGCCCATGCGTGGTCGGAGGTTTGGCTTGAGAATCAAGGTTGGGTTCGCGTTGACCCGACCGCTTTTGTAGCCCCTGAGCGCGTTGAGCAAGGGATGGATTCGTTGACCCAATCGCGCGGCGCTTCAATGTTTGGCAGCGGGGCAGGCGCGCAACTCAGCTATCAGCAATATCAGCTGTTGCAATCGCTGCGCCGTTTGTCCGACCAAGCCAGCTACTATTGGCAAAAAGACATCGTCGGCTACGATCAAGACAAGCAGTCCAATGCGCTTTTAAAATGGTTTCATATCAAAACCATCACTCAGCAAATCCTTTGGCTTGCCATCACCGCCGCAATTATAATGACGTTAATTGCGATAATGATTTGGCTTCGGCGGCGCAAATACGTTCATCCGGCGGACAAAGCGTTGGTCATGCTCAATAAAAACATCGGCAACACTCAGTCTGAATTACTCAAAAATGACGTTGAGGGGCAGTTGGCTTGGCTAAAAAGGCTTCAAGACGCGCTGACCGATGACAATGCGCCATTAAAAGCTGCGATTAGTGAGGTCATCACGACTTACCGGCAGTTGCGCTATGGCAGATTAAGTCAGCTTGACCAAAAAGATCCCGATTATAAGCAAGCCCTTGAGCAATTAAATCGGCAAGTTAAAGCGCTGCAATCAATGATCAAATAACGCTAAGCCTTTTAATTCATTGATATTTTTTACACCCAAAATTGCCATGGTGACCTCAAGCTCCTCAATCAGCAGTTTTATCACGTGGGCTGCACCAAGCGCCCCTGCCAATGCCAAGCCATAAATGTAACCGCGACCAATGCCAACGCCATCCGCGCCAAGTGCCAAAAGCTTTGCCAAATCGCTACCACTGCGAACGCCGCCATCGGCAATAATGACAAAGTTATTGCCAACTGCTAAGCGTAATTTTGGCAAGCAATCAGCAACAGGTCGGATATCTGGCAACACGCGCCTGCCATGATTGGAAGCAATAATGCCCGCACAGCCAATATCTTGAGCGCGCCTAGCATCATCGTTATCCAAAATCCCTTTGAGCAGCACCGGAACTGGGCTGTGCGCCACAAGCCAAGCCATATCGTCCCAAGTTGGGGCTTCTGCCATTAGCTTAGCCAAAGTGGTCGCAGATTTTTCAGCAGCTTTTGGTAAATTTACCGCTTGACAGTTAGGCGGAATGCTTGCGCCAAAGCGGCGACTGACCGCCCGAACGCCAGAATGCGGCGCATCAACCGTTAAAACCAAAAGCGTCATCCCTTGATTGACCAAGTCATGAATCAGCTGCAAATTATACTCACGGCGATCGGCAAAAGCGTCCAACAACTGCTTTGGGCTTAAGGGTTGAGTTGTTGGCAGCGGTTGCCAATACCATTGAACGGTGTTTGGCAGATGATCTTGAATTAAAAGTTTAGCAAACGGCGTATTTCCTAAGCTGCTCCAAATGCAAGGCGTTTGCAATAAATTTGCGACCTCAAGCGTTGCCAGCTCACCCATGGGGTGATAAAGCTTATGATGGGCGACCGGACTGAGCCAAAGCGGTTGCGGCAGATGAAGGTCTAAAGGCACCGCAGAGTTGGGATTGTAAAGATGGCAGGCTAAATTTGGGATTGCAGGGGATAACACCTTTGGCAGCCAATATTTACCATCTAAAGCCGTGGCATTGGTGTCTTGTTCTTGCAAATTATTTTCAAATAACAACGCTTGTAAAGCTTGCGGCAAAAACTGCCGAGCTGCTGCTTCATAATCGGGCAAGCTGACCATCTGCTCGGGAATTTGTGACCAAATAGGTTGCCATTGAGCGCTTGCCATATCAGCAGTCCGCCCAAAGCCGAAGCAGGTTATGATAGCTTTTGTTAAGCGCTTCAATCTCGCGGGCGACTGACTCCATTGCGCCCATCGATTGCAATTTTTGCCGCAATAAAATATGGCTGATATCCAAATCATGTAAAATCTGCCGCTGCTCGTGACTGCGAACCAAGCTTTGAATCCAAGTAACAAGTGCTAAGCGTTTGCCGGAGGTGACCGCGTTGACTCGGTGCAAACTTGTGGCGGGGTATAAAATCGCATCGCCCGCAGCAAGCTTGATTTGATGACTGCCAAAGCTGTCCTCAACGATCAGCTCGCCGCCTTCATAGCTGTCAGGGTCGCTTAAAAACAAGGTTAAGGACAAATCCGAGCGCAGCGGCTCATTGGTGATCGGATGCGGCAAAATGGCATTGTCCACATGATTGCCATAATGCTGACCGTTTTCATAACAGCTAAATAAGGGCGGCAATATCATTTTGGGGAGGGCGGCGGACATAAAAACGGGATGCTGCTTGAGCGCTTTTAGGCAAACTTCTGCGATTTTTTCATAATTAGGTGAGCTGCGAGCCAGTTGCAAATTGTCCTTTTGGTTTTTGGCACTGGCGCCTGCCGTTTGTTTGCCATCTTGCCAATCGGCGTTATGGCTTTCAAGCATTGTTCGTATTTGTTTGATGATCTCAAGGGGCACTACGTTTTCAATGACGTGAAGCATAAAAAGCGCCTGTGATTTTTTAAAAATTAACGTTAAGCTTTAATGATTAGTACAAATTAAAATAAAGTAAGTCATAACCTAAAGCCGCGTTATGACTTGTTAGCAAAAATTTATCTAAACTTATATTTTAATGTGAGCAGCGCATTTAACGGCTCACCCAATGTGGCACGACCGCCGCCGTTGTTAAGCGTTTCGATGAACTCTTTATCAAAAATATTATAAACGTTTAAATCAGCGGATAGCGCGTCATTGATGCGGTAGGAGGCGTAAGCATCAGCAACCCAATAGTCTGGAATGACAGGCATGTTGGTGGCGCTCAAATCAGCGTTGGGGTCAGTTTGACGTTTTTGCTCGCCGACATAGCGTGCGCCGCCGCCAATGGTAAATTTGTCATTGATGTCGTAGCTGCTCCAAAGCGTTCCGGTTAATTCAGGAGACCAGCGAGCAGAGGCGTTTTGTGAATTAATTCCGGTCGTACCGTCTTTGATTTTGGTTTTTAGCGTTTGTAGCCCTGCGTTTAAACGCCAGCGCGGGGTCAGCTCGCCTTGAGCGGTCAGCTCAATCCCTTTGATCGTGCGTTTGCCAAATTGGGTGTAAGTGTTGGTCGCTGAATCCAAAACCGCAAGCTCATTTTCATGGGTGGTGTCGTAATATGCCGCGCCCAAACTTAAGCGGTCATTTAACACTTCAATTTTACCGCCAATCTCAAAGCTTTTAGTATCTTGCGGGTCAAAAATAGGATTGCTTGCAGGGCTCGTAGCGTTGCGACCGGTGTTGGCAAGGCTAAAGTTGCTGCTTCCGGGCGGCGTTTGCGAGACGCCATAATTGGTATAAAGGCTCGATTGCGGCGTTGGTTTATAAACCAGCGCGCCTTTATAGCTGATCAAAGTTCCGCTATCGCGAAGCTCAGCGCTTTTGCCATCCGTGGCAACCTCTTCAAAGCTGGTATGATAATTGTCCGCGCGAAGCCCTGCATTGAGTTTTAATTTGTCATTAAACGATAAGGTATCTGAAATATAGCCAGCAACAGTTTTGGTTTGACCTTTGGTTTTGGCGCCATTGGGTATCATTTGGCTTTGTGGCATATTGACATTAGGCGTATATAACAATGGATAATCATTGACATCGGGGCTGCGGGCAAGGGTATGGTTCACCTGTTTTTCATGTAAAAGCTCAATTCCGGTGCTGATATCGTGTGAAATGCTGCCCGTTTTGACATCAAATAAATTGATGTTGGTTTGGTTTGCCAAAGTGGTGTTGGTGCGATCAACGCCTTGGCGAATAGCGCGAACTCGCCACGTGCTTGGGTCAGTTGTATTTAATCCTAAGTTTTTAAGCGCAGCATCTTCGGTCACTTTTCCTGAGCTGTCCACACTAAGCGCCGTATTATAAGCTTGATAGGGGGCGGAGACTTCGCGTTTGAGCTGATTGTCCGCATAGCGCGTGGTGTTGGTCAGCTGCAATTGGTCATTAAAATCATGCTCAATAATTAAGTTATAAAGCTGGCTGTCGACATCTTCAAAGTCGTTTTTATTGCCATAATAGTTGCGGCTATTGATTGCAGCGGCGTTATTGAGCGCCTTGTTTGCCGTATTGATTTCGCTTGCGGCTTGGGCGGCGGATTTGCCATTAAGGGCAGAAACGTCAAGCTCGGACGCTTTATAATCGGCGCGACCTTGATAGTAGCCATCAAGACCGACGGTTGAGATGCCGCCGTCAGGGATGTTGCGCTGATAAAGCAGCTCTGCGCCTGCCGTGACGCGCGTTGGCGTTCCAAGTCCCCAAGTGACGGACGGCGCGACCCCGAAACTTTCTTTTTCGACCACATCGCGACCGACCACATCGCCTTTTTCGTACAATACATTGAGGCGACCGGCGATATTACCCTCAAAAACTTGGTTCAAATCTGCGGTCAATCGCGATTTGGCGGCAGTATCAACGCCTAAGGTTACGCTAGAGTCGTCAAAGGGTTTGGGTTTTTTGGTGACGATGTTGATCGCCCCTGCCGTTGCGCCGCGACCGACTTCAGCGCCCGTCACGCCTTTGGTCACCTCAATTGACTCGACGTTAAAGGTGTCGCGGCTGACCGGAGCAATATTGCGAATGCCATCGACCAAAAACAAACTGTCCCCTGAAAACCCGCGAAAGCTGATCGCATCGCCCTCACTACTGCGACCATTTTCACCAAGCTGCATGGTAATCCCTGGCGTATTGCGCAGCGCCTCTGCCAAGCTATAGGCTTTTTGCTCCTCAATCAGTGGCTCGGTAATGACCGTGATGGTTTGCGGCGTATCGACCAAAGGCTGAGTGTATTTGACATTTTCAAGCTTATCTTTTTTAAACTCCGTGTTAGCCTTGGCATAAACATGGATGGCAGGTAAATAAGTACTGGGCAATTCGCTCTTAACTTCAGCCGCAGCAGCAAGCCCTGAAAATGCGGTCAAAGGAACCGTGGATGCCATCATCAGCGCTTGAGTGAGCGAGGATTTATGGCGCTCAGAGATAATAGGTTTTGATGGGGTTTTGCTGTGAATTAACGTGGGATTGGCTGTTATCTTCGGATTGGTGTTAAAAGTAGGGCAATCCTTTGTCATAATTCTTTCCTTAAAATACCTTGTCAAGTAACGTTAAATTTTATTACTAACGATAATTGTTATCATTATCTTTATTTTCGTTACCTTTGCAAGCGATATTTAAGGTCATATTTTTAATGCTATGATTTTTAAGAAAATTTGTAAGGAAATATTTTAAGAAAGGTTAAGAAAGGTTAAGAAAGTTAACGTTAAAAATTTTAAAGATAAAAGGCAATAAAAAAACCCCTTTTTAAAAGGGGTTTGGTTTATTTAAATAAAAATGAAGCCGACCGTCAGTGTCTGGTAGTGAGGATTAACAGATGACCAATGATAAGTCAAAAGTCTGGGCATGAGGGGTAACTTTGCGCCTGCCCCAAGCGCGTAGCAAGCCGCGACAGTATATTTAAAACCCCCTGCGGCGGCATCTCGGGGTCGGACACTCGCCCGATCGGCTCCAATCTGGCGTTGTAAAACGATCAGTCAAGCAGCTGAATTTGCCAATTATTCGCTTGAATGAGGATGTTAAGCTTACGAAGCTGCATGGCAATGTCGTCAGCTTGTTGTTGTAGGGGCGCGGTGGCAATAGTGGCTGTCCAGCGGATTTCGCGGGCGCTGTAGCGCTCAGTTTCGCTGCGACTAGCGTCAATAGCATCTATCAACAGCTTATGGCGCATTTCAAGCTCGTCGCGTTCGATGAGCAGGCTAAGCATGGTTTCGCCTGACTCGATTTTGGCAGCGGCATTGGTTCGGTGAATCCGCGCAATCAACGCTGATAAGTCGCGGATCAGCTTTTGGGCGCTCACAATCAGCTCATTTGGGTTTTCGCTTGGCGCATCGCCTTCTTGGACTTTGGCGTTGTTGGCAATTCGCGACTTAAGCTGCGCTAAATTTTTTTGCAAGTCGCTTCGGATTAATAGGGCTTCAGCAAGGGTCATCATTTTGCCTTAAAGAAGTTATCAAAAATCAGGCGTTTTTATTTTTGAGGCTCATGCCTTAATTTTTAAAGAAGTTTTAAACCAGTATAGTGGTTTTCTCAAAGGTTCGCCAGCGCACTTTGATTATTCATGATTGAGCTAAATAGAGCAACTGTCATTGTTATCATTTAAATTTACAATCAAGTTAGCAGGCGTATAAAAAAGTTTTGCTTTAGTGTTTTGCCAGATTTTAATTACTAAAATTTGCTTTGCTATGATTATGGCACAAAAAAAGCAGCCAAATAATCGCGTTATTTGGCTGCTTTAGTATATCAAGTGGCGATCAAATCAGATTACAACGCGATTTGTTGAGCTTCGCCTTTTGCAATCGCAAGATCAGCGGCAACTGAAGCAATTGCCAAGTCTTGTAAGCCAACGCCCGTACCATCAAAAATGGTAATTTCGTCGTCAGAGCTACGACCTGGGTGCTTGCCATTGATCACATCACCAATAGGCGTGATGTCGCTTTCTTTAATCAGCCCTTGCGCCACGGCATGCTGAGCTTCACCAATGGTGATTGATTGGGCAATCTCATCGGTAAAGACAGTTGCAGCAGCAATCAGTTCAGGATCAACTTCTTGTTTGCCTTTGGTGTCGGTTCCCATGCAAGCAATGTGCGTTCCAGGTTTGATCCACGCTTTCATAAGTAGTGGCTCAAACGCTGAAGTGATGGTGATAATCACATCAGACTCAGCGCCCAACTGATCACGCTCAACCACTTCAAACGGGATTCCTGCTTCTTCAGCAATGGCTTGCAAGTTGCCTAGGCGGTCTTTGTTTTCATTCCAAGCAACGATTTTTTCAAACTTGCGCTGCTCAAGGGCGGCGCGAAGCTGAAACGTTGATTGGTGACCTGCGCCGATCATGCCAAGCACTTTGCTGTCCTTTCGCGCCAAGTGGGCAATAGAAACCGCTGAAGCTGCGGCAGTACGAACGGCAGTTAGGTAGTTACCGCCAACCAGTGCGCGCAATTTGCCGGTATCAGGATCGAACAAAAAGATGGTCGATTGATGGTTGGTTAAGCCCTTGGCTTCGTTTCCTGGCCAGTAACCGCCAGATTTTAGCCCAAGCGCTTTGCCCGCGCGATCAAATCCTGATTTAAAGCCATATAACGCATCGGCATAGCCAATGGCTTCACGGATGACGGGGAAGTTGTACGCATCGCCCCGCGCCATTGCTGCAAAAACGCTTTCAACGGCTTTAAAAGAAGATTCGCGATCAATCACGGCTTTACAAGCGGCTTCTGAGACGATAACAAGACCGCCTTGGTTTTCCACACTCATTACAAACTCCTTGTAGTTACTTACGCGAAATCGATGCGATTAGTAGGCACGACCGCGCGCAGAAACTGGCCAAACGGCTTCAACTTTACCGTTACGAACGCCGATGTAGTAATCATGAATGTTACAAGTTGGATCACAGTGACCTGGAACCAATTTCAATTTTTCGTTGATTTTTAATACGCCTTTTGGATCGCTAACTACGCCGTGCTCATCAGAACACTTCACGTATTCAACATCGTCACGACCGTAGATGAATGGCAAGCCGCTATCCACTGATTGTGCTTTTAGACCGGCATCAACGATGGCTTTGTCGGCTTTAGCGTGGCTCATAACTGAAGTCAATAAGAACAGCGCATTTTCCCACTCGCCGGCGTCAATACGGTTGCCATCTTCATCCAAGATACGACCGTAGTCAGCGTCCATAAACGCGTAAGAGCCGCACTGAAGTTCGTTATAAACGCCTGAGTTACTTTCAAAGTAGTAGCTACCAGTACCGCCACCTGATACGAATTCTGGCTTAAGACCGATTTCAGTTAGCGCATCAACGGCGTCTTTAACTTGATCGATCGCCGCTTGAGTCTTAGCTTTACGATCCGTGTAGCTGTCCATGTGCTGCATCGCGCCTTGGTAAGCTTGGATTCCGGTGAACTTCAAGTTTTCAGCGGCATCGATGGCTTTGGCAATCTCAACAACGGCTTCAGTAGTGGTAACGCCACAGCGACCAGCGCCGCAATCGATTTCGATGTAGCAGTTAAGCTCAGTACCGTTACGAACGGCCGCTTCTGACAATTCAGCAACGTTGTTAACGTCATCAACACAAACGGTGATTTTAGCGCCCAATTTTGGCAATTTAGCTAAACGGTCGATTTTAGCAGGATCACGAACTTGGTTGGATACCAACACGTCTTTGATGCCGCCGCGAACGAACACTTCAGCTTCAGAAACTTTTTGGCTGCAAATACCAATCGCGCCGCCAAGCTCTTCTTGCAATTTTTGAACGTCGACTGATTTGTGCATTTTGCCATGGCTACGGTGACGCATGTTGTGTTCTTTAGCGTAGTCGCCCATTTTTTTGATGTTGCGCTCAAGGGCGTCTAAATCCAAAATCAAGCAAGGGGTTTGGATATCTGCTTCATCCATACCAACTTTAGCAGGAACGTTAAAGCCAACTTCTAATTCAGTATCTGACATTGTAATTTCTCCATGGTCGTCAGGTTATAAAGGGTAGGGTTTTAATCAATCGTATAATTAACAGTTGTTCCAAGGCAATTTGTCAAGATCAACGTTGCCGCCGGTGATGATCACGCCAACTTTTTTGCCCGCAAACACGTCTTTGTTTTTCAAAATGACTGCAAGAGGAACTGCACAGCTTGGCTCAATCACGATTTTCATATGGCGCCAAGTTAACTTCATCGCTTCAATGATTTCTTCTTCGGTTGCCGTCAAGATATCAGTGACATAATTGCTAACAAAATGCCAAGTCAAATCTTTTAAAGGCACTTTTAAGCCATCAGCAACGGTGCTTGGGGCATCATCAGCAATGATATGACCGGCTTTGAACGAGCGCGCGGCATCGTCTGCATTTACTGGCTCAGCGGCATAAATTTTTACATTTGGCGCAAGGTTTGATAGGGTCAAGCAGGTTCCTGAAATCATGCCGCCGCCGCCGATTGGGGCGACAACTGCGTCAAGATTTTCGCCGCGCTCTTCCATTTGCTCAAGCAATTCGCGTGAGCAGGTTGCTTGACCGGCAATCACGCGTGGGTCATTGTAAGGATGGACAAAGTCGCCGCCAGTTTCGGCTTGGACTTTAGCAAACACTTCTTCGCGCGAGCTGGTTGATGGCTGGCACTCAGTGATGATCCCGCCGTAACCTTTAACCGCATCTTTTTTTGCTTGTGGGGCGCTGTAAGGCATGACCACGTTACAAGGCACACCGCGTTGACCGGCGGCATAAGATAATGATAACGCATGGTTTCCTGAGCTGTGCGTACAAACGCCGTTTTTCGCTTCTTCATCAGACAAGCCAAATACTGCGTTTGAGGCGCCGCGAACTTTAAACGCGCCCGCTTTTTGGAAGTTTTCACATTTAAAGAACATCTCGCAGCCTGCCATCTCGTTTAAAAAACGTGAGGTCAAGACGGGCGTGCGGTGGATGTATGGCTTAATGCGCTCATGAGCCTCAAGCATATCATCTAAAGTTGGGATGGTTAAGCCGTCTTCGTTTGTAATCATAAAAATCTCCTTTCAAATGATGTTTGGTTGATCTTGCAATGATTTCAAAGTTTTTTTGCGATTTGGCTGATTCAATAAAATCAACCAATGTCATATTTACTTTTGAGCACTGCCATTTAAATAACGCGGTTTTATTAAAATTTTTGCTTGTAGTAGCTAGCCCACAAAATTTTTTGCCAAGCCCCTTGAACTAAGGCGCTTAATAGTTTTGCCCGTTCTATACCAGTTGTGGTTTTAAAAAAATATGAGGATAACTTTTGGGGTATCAGGAAGACAGATTAGCCACTTCCTAGCGCCTTTTTTGCTTGGCAACAATTTGTCAGCCACGAGCGATACTTTGCTTTTAAATTAAGATAACCTAAAATTTAGGCGCAAAGATGAATCAAGCACGATTGTTACTTAGCGATATTTGGTTTATGGATTACAAAGGAGGGCTGAGCATTTTGAGTAACATCCTTGCCATCGTAAAACCGTTATAAAAATTATATTTCAGGGTTTTTAACCAGATTGTCGTAAAAGTCTTCCTGACCTTTACTATTTATTTTTCGTATCTTGCAGATCCAAGCAGTGATCATACTGAGATAGAGGTCTTGCAGAGGCTATCCTGCGGAAACTATGAGGGTTTTTTGCTAAAGTCGGTGGCAACAGAATTTATGACTAAGCCTAGCTGCAACCGCAATACAAATTTTTACTTAACATACCGAAAATCACGCTAAATTACAAGCCAAATTTGAAATAATTTAATAAAAGGCAGTTTGATTTACTAAGCTATCGCCAAAAAATGAGATATATCATTAAGGCTTTATGATAGCGAATTATTACAGTTTTTAAAAGTTGAGCGCTGTCAGCTATGGCTTAAACGCTGAAACCATGTCTTAATTTTTGTCCAAAATGAGGGATTGGCATCGGCGCTTTGGGTTGGAAACGCCGCGATTAACTGTTGACAAGTGGGGTATTTTTGCTGCAATTTTTGTAAATAATACGCGTGGTCTTTGTGAATAAAGCCGTCTAAGATGTCTTTAGGATCAGATGTATCATGATGGCAGCTGCCGTTTTCACGGTTCCAAGCCAAATAAGGCACAATAGGTTTAGCAATGCTTAATTTGTCATTTTCGCAGGTAAGCTTAGCCACGGTCGTAATGGTATAGTCGTTTGGCTGACTACCATCAGAGTTGTACCCAAGACCAACCACTAAGTCGCCGGCGGATACCTTTTTTGGTTCAAAGTCACTTTGCCACGTCTTAGGCGTTCGGTAAATCAACTTGGTCGGCAGCGTCCGAAAAGTAAAGCGATGGCTGCTAAATTGCCAATCAAAGCTATTGGGATTGCTTGGGATTGGCAGCGCTTTGATAGACTTGATGCGACCAATAAACACATCATTAGGGGTCAATGGCATACAAGACCAAGCCGCTTGCGAGCTGATAAGCAAGCTTAATGCTAGGGGCAAATGCCATATAAGTTGGCTTTTTTTGGTTAGATTCTTACGGATCAAATATTTTTGCCTAGTTTCACAAGTCTATTTTAAGGACAAATAAATAAGCTTTAAAAAATACCAAAAGATAGTTTAAACGACTTCTAGATGACCCACCTGATGATAAGCGCGGTTAAAATAAACCAAGCTTTCGCTTTGTTGGCTTTGTTTGATTGCAAGGACGCGGCACATAAAGATACTATGCGTGCCAACTTGCTGGATTTGTTCAATCTGGCAATCGAAGCTCACAAGCGCGTCTTCTAAAATCGGCGCTCCTGTGGTTAATTGCGACCAAGAACCATGCTCAAATCGCTCGTTAGAGGGCAACTTGGAAGCAAAAACGTTGGAAATTTGCTCATGATGAGCGCCTAAAACATTGACGCTCAAGGTTTTATTGTCCACAAAATGCGAGTGCGATCTTGAGGCATGATTCATGCAAACGAGCAAGGTTGGCGGCGTGTCAGTCACGCTACAAACCGCCGATGCGGTAAACCCATGACTGCCTGATGCGCCATTGGTGGTGACCACATTGACCGCGGAGGTCAGCAGCGCCATGGCATTTTTAAAATCAGTGGCTTCAATCATGACAAAATCCTAACGTTAACAATGACTTATTTTAACTCGTTTGACAGCTCTTGACGAACGATTTTTGTCCCTAAGCTTAACGCTTTAAGCTTATCTTGGGCTACTTGACGCGGTAGCGGAGCCATGCCGCAGTTGGTTGAGGGGTAAAGCTTATCCGCATCAACAAATTGCAAAGCTTTTCTTAAGGTATTGGCGACTTCTTCTGGCGTTTCAATAGTATGGGTTGCCACATCAATCGCTCCAATCATTACTTTTTTGCCACGGATTAATTCAATTAACTCCATAGGAACGCGTGAATTTTGACATTCAAGCGAGATGATATCGATTTTTGACTGCTGCAATTTTGGAAATGCTTCTTCATATTGTCGCCATTCAGAACCCAGCGTTTTTTTCCAATCCGTGTTGGCTTTAATGCCATAACCGTAGCAAATATGAACGGCGGTTTCGCATTTAAGCCCTTCGATTGCGCGCTCAAGGGTTGCAACACCCCAGTCATTGACGTCATCAAAAAATACGTTAAAGGCAGGCTCATCAAATTGAATAATATCAACGCCCGCTGCTTCAAGTTCGCGCGCTTCTTGGTTTAAGATTTTAGCAAATTCCCAAGCCAATTTTTCACGGCTTTTGTAATGATTGTCATAAAGCGTATCAATCATGGTCATAGGCCCTGGTAGCGCCCATTTGATTGGTTTGTCAGTTTGAGCGCGTAAAAATTTAGCATCGTCAACAAACACCGGCTTTTGACGACTCACCGCGCCAACAACCGTCGGAACGCTGGCATCATAACGATTGCGAATTCGAACGGTTTCGCGATTTTCAAAATCGACGCCATCCAAATACTCAATAAAGGTGGTCACAAAATGCTGGCGCGTCTGCTCGCCGTCGCTGACAATGTCGATTCCGGCGTGAACTTGTTCTTGTAGTGACAATCGCAGCGCGTCTTGCTTGGCTTCAAGCAATGGCTCGCCTTCTAATTTCCAAGGCGACCACAGCTTTTCAGGCTCAGCAAGCCAAGACGGTTTTGGAAGGCTTCCTGCGGTTGAGGTTGGTAATAGTAATGCCATAATTTTTCAGTCTTTTTATTCGGTTTTAGGGTTTAAGCAGTTTGCCTTTTAGGCTCAAATTAGGCGACGATTTGCGTCACGTCATAATTTGCTGCCCAATTTTCTAAAATATTTTGGTAGGGCTTGATGAACTGCTCTTCGGTAAACTTGCCTTGTTTTACTGCCAATTGGCTGCGCTCTTCGCGATCATACTCAACTTGAGTGAGCGAGTAGTCTTGATAGTTTAAGCTTGGCTGATAGACTTGCGCGGCGGTGGAGTTGGCATTATAAATTTCAGGGCGATAAATTTTTTGGAACGTCTCCATCGTGCTGATGGTGCTGATCAGCTCCAAATCGGTGTAATCACTGAGCAAGTCGCCGGCAAAATAAAACGCTAAGGGCGCCGCGCTGCCTTTAGGCATAAAGTAGCGAACGCTTAAGCCCATTTTTTGAAAATAATCATCGGTCAATGAGTACTCATCTTGCTGGTATTCCACGCCCAAAACTGGATGCTCATTGGTCGTTCGCTGATAGGTTTTGCTGGTTGACACGCTCAGGCAAATCACCGGCTGCTTGTTAAAATTGGCTTGATAAGCTTCTGAATTTAATAAATATTGAAATAATTTGCCATGAAGCTCACCAAACTCTTTGGGCGGCGGGCAGGATGGATTTTTATCAAAATGCTCAAGCAATAACACGCTAAAGTCATAATCGCGAACATAAGAGGAAAAGCTATTACCAACGATACCTTCAATTTTTGTGTTCGTTTTATGATCAACCACGGTGGTTTGCAGCATTTCAATGACCGGAAAGCTGTTGCCATTGCCTTCGATATCCATCGTGGCAGAAATAATATCTACTTCCACAGAATAACGATCCGCCGTTGGGTTGTCCCAATGAGCTAGAGCGTTGAATCGGTTGTTAATCATGGTAAGCGTTTTGCGTAAGTTGTCTTCGCGCTGATCACCGCGTGCTAAATTAGCAAAGTTGGTGGTCAGCCGAGTGCTGTTCGCAGGGCGATAGTTTTCATCAAAACGAATCTTGTTGATGGCGCAAGTAAACTGGTGGCTCATAGTGATCTGCCTTAACGGTTAAGATAAAACCAAATATGTGATTGAAGCCATCATAACTAAAATTTTACATGAATAAAAATGGTTTAAATTAAATAAAAGATGAATATAATTCATTATTGAAATGATTGGCTACAATAATCACTAATAGGAGCAACGGATCGGTTTGAGAATTGGTTGAAAATTCTAAAAAATGATCGCAAATAAAGCGAGTCATTTACAAGTTTTCCAAATTTATCCTGAAACTATTTTATCCTCAAACTATAAAAACTATATCTCCTAGGAAATCACATGAAATTTATCGAAATCTCTCAGCCTGGTGGTTCAGAAGTGCTTAAAGTTAGCCATCAAGACATACCTTCGATTGGCAATGATGAGGTATTAATTGGTGTTAAAGCCGCGGGGGTAAATCGTCCTGATATTTTGCAGCGGCAAGGCAAATACCCTATGCCAGCAGGCGTGACCAACGTTCCGGGGCTTGAAGTTGCAGGCATCATCGAGTCGATCGGCAAGGATGTCGTTGGGTTTTCTGTTGGCGATCAAGTTTGCGCGCTGACCAATGGCGGGGGCTATGCCGAGTATTGCGCGGTTCCCTTTACCCAAGTTTTGCCCATGCCAAAAAATTTAAGCTTTATGGAAGCGGCGGCAATTCCGGAAACCTTTTTCACCGTTTGGGCAAATCTTTTTGATTTGGGGCGGGCGTCAAAAGATGATGTCGTCTTGATCCATGGCGGAGCAAGTGGTATTGGCTCTACGGCGCTCATTCTTTGCAAAGCTTTGGGTATCAAAGCGATAAGCACGGTTGGTCAGGATGATAAAGTTAACGTTCTTAGTCACTATGGTAAAATCATTAACTATAAAAAAGCAGATTTTGAAAAAGAAGTGTTGTCGCTTACAAAAGGAAAAGGCGTTGATGTCATCCTTGATATCGTCGGCGCGCCCTATTTTAATAAAAACATGACCTTGCTTAAAAAAGATGGTCGATTAGTCATCATTGGCTATATGGGCGGGCAAGTTGTCGAGCGGTTTGATCTTCAGCAATTGATGCTTAAAAGAGCGACGATTACAGGCTCGACCATGCGCGGTCGCAGCGCTGAGGAAAAGCATATTATTGCTAAAGAGCTGGTAGCAAAGGTTTGGCCGTTGATTGAATCAGGAGAGTGTAAGCCCATGATTTATCAAGTATTTGACTTCAATGACGTTAAAAAAGCTCATGAAGCGCTTGATAAAGGAGATCATATCGGAAAAGTGGTTTTGACGTTAGAGACCTAGAACCTGTAAGCGATTTAAAATTTCTTGAGCCTTTTCCAAAATTGTTTTTAACTTGTAGCTTGAAGTAAAAAATAAAGCGCTTAAGATATTAAAACTTGTTCAAGCCAAAAAAATCCCCTCAGAGTAAGGAGGGGATAAAGTGAAAAGGATGAAGCAGTTAAATTAAAGGTCAAGGGTGATCTCATTGCCACGGGCGCGGGAAACACAAATCATCATGGTGTTTTGCGCTGCTTTTTCATCCTCATCTAAATATTGATCCAAATGCTCCGCTTCGCCTTTGAGAATCGCCGTTTCACAAGTTCCGCAGACACCCTCACGGCATAAGCATTCGACCTCGATATTAAATGACTCTATAGCCTGTAATATGGTTTGCTCGGGTTGAACTTCGATCGTTAAGTCTGACTTGGCTAAAATGACGGTAAAAGCATTGCCATTTTCAGTAGTGATCGGCGCAAATTGTTCCCAGTGAATATTGTCTTCATGGTGCTGATATTTATGACAAGCCTCAATTGTGGCGTCAATCATTGGTTTAGGACCACAAACATAAATATGCGTTCCTATCGGCTGCTCTGAAATCAATGACTCTAAGTCCAAACAAACCCCATCTTGACCGTCGTAGGTTTTAACATGATCGGCAAAAACACGGTCATCTAAATGGCTTAATAAATGGGCATAATCAGGCGTGCGATAACCATAATGAAGCTCATAATTGGCATTAAGCTGAGCAAGTTTTTCCATATAAGTGATAAATGGGGTGACCCCAATACCGCCTGCCACCAAAAGATGCTTTTGGTCTGATGGACACAGCTCAAACAAGTTATTTGGTGAAGAGATTTCAAGCTTAAACCCTTCAACGCAATGATCGTGCATAAATACAGAACCGCCTTTGCCCGTATCTTCTCTTTGAACACAAACCTGATATTGGCTCAAATCATCAGTAGCACTGACTAAAGAATAAGCATTTGAAAAATCCTCATTCGTTTTTACAAAAATATGGCTGCCTGCGGTGAACGGCGGATAGGGCTGACCATCCGCGCGCTGAAAAGTAAAACGCTTCACTCTAGGATTGAGTGGTTCGACTTTAGTTACTATAGAAGCAAACATTTGATAATTTTCTGACATTTTTAGCTCCTATTAAGAGAGTTCTAACAACAGTAAAAGTTAACTTATTGATACCTAGATACCTAGATACCAAGGCACAAATATTTTATGGTGAGAAATTCTTCTAAGCCATATTTAGAGCCTTCACGACCAATTCCAGATTGCTTAACCCCGCCAAAAGGTACAACTTCGTTTGAAATGGCGGTTGAATTCATACCGATCATGCCGTATTCAAGCTGCTCTGAAATGGTAAACACTCGTGAGATATTTTCGGTATAAACGTAAGCGGCCAGTCCATAAATGGTATCGTTGGCTTGCTCAATGACCTCGTCATCATTTTTAAAGCTGATAATCGGTGCAATAGGACCAAAAATTTCTTCTGAGACGATATTCATATCTTTATTAACGTGAGTTAAAACGGTCGGTTCAAAGAAAGTTGCGCCAAGATCATGACGATTGCCGCCACAAGCTAAAACTGCGCCATCATCGCAAGCTTCTTTGATCAGGCTTTGAACTTTGGTAATCGATTTTTCATTAATTAACGGTCCGATATTCACTTTATCATCTAAGCCATTGCCTACTTTTAAGGTTTTTACCGCCGCAATAAACTTATCGGTAAAGGCTTGATAGACGTCTTCATGGACATAAATTCGATTAACGCAAACACAAGTTTGACCGCCATTACGGAATTTTGCCATCAGCGCCCCTTCGACCGCTTTGTCTAAATTGGCATCATCAAAAACAATTAATGGCGCATTGCCACCAAGCTCTAACGCCACTTTTTTAATGGTAGCGGCACATTTACCCATGAGCAGGCGACCGATAGGCGTTGATCCGGTAAAGGTGAGTTTTTTGACCTTTTCGCTACTGGTTAACACATCGCCGATGGTTGCAGAATCGCCCGTAATAACATTGATAACACCAGCAGGAACGCCAGCTTGTTCAGCAAGCTTAGCGATGGCAAGGGCACAATAAGGCGTCTCATTGGCAGGTTTGATGACGATCGGGCAGCCCGCCGCTAAAGCAGGAGCGGCTTTACGAGTAATCATCGCAAGCGGAAAGTTCCAAGGTGTGATTGCCGCAACCACGCCTAAAGGCTCTTTTGTGATGATAAACCGCTGATTTTTATTGGTGGTTGGGATAACATCGCCATAAATGCGTTTGCCTTCTTCAGCAAACCACTGGATAAACGACGCGGCATATTTTACCTCGCCAAGCGCTTCGCTAAACGGTTTGCCTTGTTCCGTCGTCATAATCAGCGCTAAGTCTTCGGCATTATCTAGTGTGAGCTTATGCCATGATAAAAGGATGTCTGCTCTTTCTTGAGCGGTCATCGCCTTCCAAGATTTAAAAGCATCGTAAGCTCCATTGATGGCTTTTGCGGTTTCATCGCGCCCCATATTAGGAACGAACCCTATGGTTTCATTGGTGGCGGGGTTAGTGACGGTTACGCAGGCGTTACCTTCTGCCTCGACCCACTGACCGTTGATATACGCCGATTGCTGAAACAAGTCTTTGTTTTTTAAATTTTTCATTGCTGCTCCCAAGGTGGTGATTGACTCGGTAGAGGCTTTTAAATCAAGCGCTCTACCTCATCTTATGATCTGTTGGCTATTGATGATATTGAGCAACAAGGCTTTGGAAATAAGCTACGCCGTGCTCGCTAAGCCCTGAGCGTTGTCGATCGGACATGATTCTGCCTTGACCACGGTAACCGCGTGATTTTAGACCGCGCTGAACACTTTCAACTAAGTCCAAATCTTCAGGACGAAAGACATGCTTGTACCACTCAATCAAATCTTTTTGATCTTGGGTGAGCTCTTCATTTAAGAAGTAAATATCATAATGTTGAAGGGTGGTTTCTTCATCAACTGGGAACTCATAAATGACCGTCATAAAATCGCCACCCGGTGGCACGTTGAACATGGTGCAAGGCCAGACCCAAAAACCGCTAAAAGAGGCGTCAGTAACCGACGGGTCAAGTTTGAACGACTTTTCAGAAGATCGCGCATAACCAAACTGAAGCGTCCAGTTTTCATGGATAGTATGCCAATATTTATCAACTTGAACAGAATCTGAAAATCCTGGATGGGCAGGACCACAGTGGTAACATTCTTGATAGTTATCGACAATCACTTTCCAGTTTGATGCGGTGTTGGTGACAAAACGCGCCGCAAGCTTGAGATCGTTGATGACAGGGCAGGTTTCAGTAAGTTTTTGACCAAACCCTGGTAGCTGATCTTCGACACAAGTCGCCTCAGGGTCCATATTGATATAAATAAAACCAGCATACTCTTCAACTTTTAAAGAAACTAAGCTGAAGTCTTCTTTATCAAAGTTTTCAACATTTTCGCAGTTGCGAGCCAAGGCTAGCGTTCCATCAAGCTTAAACGTCCAAGCATGATAAGGGCAGGTAATGACGTTTTTTGATTTTCCTGATCCGGTAAGCAGTTCATGACCGCGATGGGGACAAACATTATAAAACGCTCGCAATACGCTATCTTTACCGCGAATAACAATGATATTTTCGCCAACCACCATTCTAGTAAAGTACTCGTTAGGTTTTGCAACTTCACTCACATGCCCAACACAAATCCAGCTCTTTGCAAAAATCTCTTCTTTTTCTTTTTCAAAGACGGTTTTGGACGTATAAAAAACTTTAGGTAAGGTATACGCATTATCAACGTCTTTGCAGAAATCTTCAGGTAACGCTTCTATCACATCTTCGTTTGCTTGATGAGGTACTTTCATAGTGAACTCCTTGTTGGTATTTACGGTGCTTTTTTCATGAGCATTCATAACTTTCTCCCTGTTAGAAAATGAATTTAAACGCTGTAAAACATGAGTTAATATTCATTTTCCATTGCCATTTATAACTGGTAAAAATCTCAATGGTTGTTAACGCTAAGTTTTAGGTATCGACACTATAATTTCCTCCTGAGTATTCCGATGAATTTGATTTTCTGATAGGGACGGATCTTCTGTTATAAGCTGATCCTCGGCGACAAGTTGGTCAGCTTGAATCCGTTTTAAAGACTCACCTTTTTCGCCTTGCTCAATCAGATAAGAGGGCAGGTGAGCATAGTCTTCTCGTAACCATTTTATCAGCCCAAAGGTCTGGGTTAAGATGATTAGGATAAATGGTAGCGCGGTGATGACCGTTGCCGTTTTCATCGTATCTAAAGGCGCTTTAGAAAAAATCATAGCAAGCGGCAATAGGGTCAACATCACACACCAAAATAGCCGAGTTCGTGGTGAGGGGTCTTCACCTTCTCTTAAGCCTTTAGAACACGTTGCTGAAACGGCATATCCTACGGCATCCATATGAGCGGCTAAGAAGATAACGGTGATGGCTAAGAATATCCACATCATTATGGTGCCGCCGGGTAACAGTGCCAACAATTGCGATATGGCAACTTCACCACCTTGAGCACTCAATACGCTAGGAACGTCAATTAATCCATTAACAAACTGATAGATGCTGTAGTTTTCAAGAACACCAAAGAAGATCCACATTCCCACGCTACCGCCTACCAACATCGCTAACAGTACTTCTCTGATCGTTCTGCCTTTTGACACTCGAGCGACAAATAGTGCAACTCCCGGTGCATAAGATGTCCACCAAAGCCAATAAAATACGGTCCACTCTCGCGTAAATTTGCCATCGCCAAATGGGTCGGTGAACAGACTCATGCTGACAAAGTTGGTAAACATGGTGCCGACACTATTAACCGTATTATTTAAAATGAAATCGGTAGGACCAAAAAAGAAGACGTAAGCCACAAAAGCGATGACAGCGTAGCAAACCATAGAACTAAGCCGCTGCATGCCTTTATCCATACCAACATAGGAACTCAGCGCAAATAAAACGGACACGCAAAGCACAAATATCGCATTGGTCATGAAGTTGTTCGGGATGCCGGTCAGCGCTGATAAAATATTCGTAAAAGTAACCGCGGTAAGCACCAATGAGATGGTTAAAGCGCCAAACATACATAATAAAAATAGTAGATCAACAACGCGTCCTACAACACCCGTTGCTTTAAATCCTGTGATAGATTCTATGATGGACGCAAGGCTTAGACCTTTATTTTTACGAACATGGAAGCTATAACAAAGTGAAATTGATGCAAGAGCATAAATTGCCCAAGCACTGACCGTCCAGTGAAACATGGTATAGGGAACACTGTAATTTAAAGCCTTAGCGGTATTTGGCGCAATATTTAGCCCAGGCGTTTGATAATAATACGCCCAGTCTAAGAATCCCCAATATAAAGTTGAAGATCCTAAACCTGCCAATAAAAACATAAAAATCCAAGATGACGTTTTATATTCAGGCTTACCTTCGCCAAGCTTAATGTTGCCGTACTTACTAAAAGCAAGACCCACCACAAATACAATGGCAAAAAAACCAAACAATAAAACGGGGGTCGCAAAAACTTTGGTACTCCAATACAAAAGTTTTTCTGTAAAGTCGATGGACGCTTTTGAATAAACGGCAAGCGCAAATACGGAAATAAAAACGATAGATAAGCTTGTGATTGCTAAAAACTTATCCAGCTTTACAGCGCTTGGCTCTTTTATTCGTGACTCTGTTTGCTTGATATCCATATCAATAAGTCCTTTTGTATTATTGATCTTAAGTCAATAACTTAAATCACATCCCAATTTCAAAAATCATTGAAATCACTTATCTATCATCTTTCTTAGTACTTTTATCACTCCAATAAAGCAAATCACTTATATCAGATCAAACGATGGTTAATTGCTTTTTATCCACTCGGCAATGGCATCGCCAACGTCACTTGTGCTTGCCGTACCGCCTACATCAGGCGTTTTGGGACCATTGACTAAGACATGTTCAATACCTTTCATAATGTCTTGACTGGCATTAACAAAAGCCTCATCTCCATCTCCTAAGAAATCAAGCATCATCGCGCCTGACCAAATAGCCGCAATGGGGTTTGCAATATTTTGACCGAAAATGTCAGGTGCAGAACCATGAACCGGCTCAAACATTGATGGGAACTTGCGTTCTGGATTTAGGTTAGCTGACGCTGCCAAACCGATGGTTCCTGTGCAGGCAGGTCCCAAATCAGATAAGATGTCCCCAAAAAGATTGGAGGCGACCACCACATCAAAGCGTTCGGGTTGTAACACAAAGCGGGCAGCTAAAATATCCACATGTTGCATATCCAACTTGATATCGGGATAGTTTGCCGCCATCTTAGCCACACGCTCATCCCAATAGGGCATGCTTATCGCAAGACCATTAGATTTTGTAGCTGCCGTGATCTTTTTAGCATCGCGATGATTTGCAAGCTCAAATGCGTACTTTAAAATGCGATCGACGCCATGACGGGTAAAGATTGCCTCTTGAATGACAAACTCACGATCTGTACCTTCAAACGCTTTACCGCCAATATCTGAATATTCGCCTTCACTATTTTCACGGACGACATAAAAATCTATATCGCCAGGTTTTTTATTCGCTAAAGGGGAGGTCACACCGGGCATTAAGCGCACCGGACGTAAATTCACGTATTGATCAAACTGACGTCGAAATTGTAACAACGATCCCCAAAGTGAGATGTGATCCGGCACTTTTTCAGGCCAACCAACCGCGCCAAAAAATAGGGCATCGTAGTCTTTTAAGGCATCAAACCAATCATCAGGAAGCATCTTGCCATGCTCAAGATAATAGTCGCAGCTCGCCCAGTCAAAACTGTCAAAATCTATTGAAATGTCATATTTTTCAGCAACGGCATTGACGACTTTCATGCCCTCTGGCAAGACTTCAAGCCCGATACCATCACCTGCTAATGCCGCTATTTTTAAAGACTTCATAGTGTAAAGCTCCTGATTTTTGGTTTCTTCCTTGACATTTATGATGCTTAGGTAAGAATAAAGGAGCAACAACCTAATCGTTAATATAAGGAACACAGATCGTGAATAATCTTCCTAGCCTTTCAGATTTAAATGTGTTTTATACCGTTGCAAAAAAGAAGAGTTTTACAGCGGCAGCCGATGAGCTTGGCGCATCTCCGGCTTATGTCAGTAAGCGCATTCGTATCTTAGAAAATACCCTTGACTGCAAATTATTTCATCGCAGTACGCGGCATATTAGCCTGACAGAAGATGGAAAATTGGTACTTGAGCGGGTTTTTCACATTCTCAATGAGTTTGAAAAACTAGAAGATGTCTTAAACAATCCGGAAAATTCACCAACCGGTAAGATAAGCATAGTGAGTAATTTTAGCTTTGGCGGCGCCCATGTCACGCCGATTTTGTCAAAATTAATGACGTTATATCCTGAGCTTGAAATTCAATTTAGCACGGTTGATCGCACGTTAGATTTAATTGCCAATAGCGTGGATTTAGAAATTTGCGTCGGCAATGACGTCGATCCTAATATGATTGCTAAAAAACTTTTACCCAATTATAGAATTATTTGTGCTGCTCCGAGTTATCTAGAGATAAATAGCGAGCCTGATGATTTACACGATTTAAACCATCATACGGTGCTTGCAACCAGACAAAGAGAACAATTAAATCATGTTTGGAAATTAAGAAGCCCTATGGAAGATATTTCGATTTCTATAGAACCAAAATTTACTTCTAATAATAGCGATATCATAAAAAGATTGGCAATTGATGGCAGAGGCATTATGCTCTGCTCAGTTTGGGATGTTATAGAAGAAATACGAACGAATAAGTTAGAACATATTTTAACCAGTTATTGGCAAGATGCGGATATTTGGGCAGTTTATCCTTCTCGATTAAAAACGTCTTCTAAGCTGAAGATTTGTATTTTGTTTATTCAAACTGAACTATCAAATCGGTTGAGTGTCTTAAACGATTTAACTAAAGGTAAAAAAATATTGGCACATACAACTAATACTCAGATAGAGAAAATTTTTATTTAAGCATATTATAAGCTTAATATTTTAGAGAATTTAAAAATTATAAACCTAATTACAAATTTAATAGTTTTATAGTTGATTTGTTAAATCTAATGTTTTAGATAAGACTTAAGTAAAATAAAGATATAGCCAAATTAGCCTAAATTTTTTATAAAAAATAGCAACAGCTTAGAAATTTTAGAGTCATTAATTCCTCCAAAAATCAGTCAAAAAAACGCCTTAGAAAGCTGATTAAAATCCATAGCTTGAGAGTTATGAAAGATACCGTTTTGCCATATATTTACCCAATAAAGGTAAGCAAAATGCCGGTAATTGAAACGCCCCCAGTAACGGTAAAAACACCGCGCCCATAAAAGGTACCGTTATGGTGTAAGCTAGCAATACATTGCGACCGCCACAAACTAGCGCAGCGACAATGGCATTTTCATCGCCAAAACGCCGATATATGAAATAAGCAGTAAAATAAAACACCAATGCCAATACAGAGCTGAGCACCAGTAATAGCAACGCTTGCCACGGATCATGATCAAACGTAGAACGAAATCCTGCCATCAGTCCAAGTGGAAATAACATGAGGAGCAAAATATTAAACTGACCAATTTTGGGATAATAACGTAATAAAATAGCAGGCGACACGAACCGGCGCACCCCCACTGCGAGCACCATGGGCAAAACAATATAAACGAACAAGCGTTTGATATAAAGACCGGTGTCTAAATGCGCATTTTTATCGCCTAAAAACCATAAGACGCCTAATAAAGTGCATGGCATAACAAGAGTAGCCGCGATAGTTTTTGCTGTCGCCAGTTGAGCATCAAACCCCACCGCATTGACCAATGCGCCGCTCCCGAACAATGGCGCAGTAGCGCCCAGACCTGCGATCGCCAAGAGCCAATCGCCACGTAAACCAAGCATGTAAGCGATTAATGTTAAAACTAGACTCATTCCTGCGCTTTGAAATAAAGCAAAAACCCAAACATAGCGGGTCGCTATCCGCTTTAATAGCGCATATTGGTCGATGCCGAGCAGCGTAAAAAACATCAAAAAAAACAGTACTTGCGGTAAATACACCAATACGGCATTGGATAAGTCTGGAAAAACAAAGCCTACAATTGCGCAAACTGGCATAATTAAGGTGCTATGACGCGCAATAAAACGAAGAAGCATGACCCTTCCTAATAAAAAATGTTCAAAAAAAGCGGGTATTATTTTACCATCTGTTATGAAAATAATGCCCACATGATACGCTTTTAGTAGGGCAGTTGTTGATATTAATTGCTGCTTATGGCTTATGGTGTTTTCACCGCCACGCTTTTTTATGCTCAGATGACTCTTATTGTCTTCACTTTTTGATATTTTTTTATCAAGAAGATGAAATTTGATGCTTTACTTTAGCAGTGGCTTTGCTTGTTGTTTAACTTTAATCTCTGCATAATTTAAGGAGAATAACCCTCTAAGTTACGCAGATTTTAACCTTGCCATGAAATTGGTCGTCAAAGCTGGCATCACTTACTTATAGCCTGTCCGCGCAAATTTTAAATCGGAGCAATGACTATTACAAGGCGTTAGAGTGAACGCAAAAAGGCGATCGCGATATCAACGATTTGATAGACAAAAGTAATATCTGATTAATAACTAGCGCGGTGATATCCAGAGCAGTGATATCTAGAGTTACTAGCTTAAGCTATTTTTAATGATCAAAAATTTCAGAACTTGTGGCTAATTTATTCATTTGGAGAGAAGATTTTAACGAAAGCGTTGAAACGGATAAAGGATTAAAAAACCTAAGAAATGATATAACTGTTTTGATAGTATCTTAAGAACAAAAGTAACGGTTATAAATTTATTTTATTAATAAAAATTGTTATACTTCTAAATTTAATATTTAAAAGGACCGTAAGATTATACTGACGGTTCTTTTAAGCACTAAAATAAATAAAAATGGCAGATTTTTCAATACTGAGGACAATAACTTAAACGTTATTAATCATCGTATCAGGAGATAAAATTGCCGCCAGCTCTTCATCGCTTAATAGCTTTTCTTGTCTCACCAATTCAGCAACGCCTAAGCCGTTGAGCAAAGCATGACCTGCAATACGACTGGCATTGTCATAACCGATATGCGGCACTAAAGCCGTCACAATGCCGATGCTGTTGTCGACGTGCTGAGCGCAGCGAGCTTCATTGGCTGTAATGCCTTGAATGCAAAGCTCATCGAGCATTCGAATGGACTTTTCTAACATGCGAGCGTTATTTAATAGGTTATAGACAATCAACGGCTCCATAGCGTTAAGCTGCAACTGACCTGCTTCTGCTGCCATGGTCACGGTCATGTCCGTGCCCATGATTTGAAATGCCGTTTGGTTCATGGCTTCAGGAATGACAGGGTTCACTTTACCAGGCATAATCGATGATCCTGGTTGCATGGCGGGAAGGTTAATTTCACCCAAGCCCGTTCGTGGACCACTCGACAACAGTCGCAAATCATTGCTAAGCTTAGACAATTTAATGGCTAAGCGTTTAAGCGTTCCTGAAAAGGTCAAAAAAGCGCCCATATCAGAGCTTGCGGCTACTAAGTCTTGGGCAAGGCGCACGCGCAAGCCACTGATATCTGCCAGTTCATTAATAGCTAATTGAGCATAACCCTTAGGCGCATTAATCCCTGTACCAATAGCCGTTCCGCCTAAATTTACTTCACATAACTGTCGGCAGCTGTGATCAATACGAGCGGTTTCACCACCTAAGTCACTGGCAAAGGCATTAAACTCTTGACCTAAAGTCATCGGTACCGCATCTTGCATTTGGGTTCGACCCATTTTAAGAACGGTGCTAAATTCTTGACCTTTAGCCGCAAGGCTTTGTTGCAAGTTAGCTACGGCGTCTTTAAGCGGCTGAGCTGCAAATATAATGGCTAATCGTGCCGCCGTTGGATAAACGTCATTGGTGGACTGCGAGCGGTTGACGTCATTATTCGGGTGCAAGTGACTGTATTGACCGTACTTAAAGCCCATTTTTGCCAAGCCAAGGTTTGCAATCACTTCGTTAGCATTCATGTTGGTTGACGTGCCAGCGCCGCCTTGAATCAAGTCAACAATAAACTGCTCATGATGCTCGCCACGAATAAGATCCTTACAAGCCTCCGTAATGGCATTGACCTTTTCATTGCTCAGTAAGCCATGTTGATGATTGGCGCGAGCCGCCGCAAATTTGACCATGGCTAGCGCTTTAATCAACTCCGGAAAGTGACTGATGGGCACGCCTGTAATGTTAAAGTTTTGGTGAGCGCGCTGCGTTTGAATACCGTAAAGGGCAGTTGCAGGGACAGATTGAGCGCCAAGTAAATCTGTTTCAGTTCGAATGAGCGGCTGATCGTTGGTTGGTAGCATGGTAGTTTCCATAGTCTTAGGTCTTCTTAGTGTTAAGTTATTTGAAAAAAGTATAGTTTTCTTAGGTTTAAGCTATGAGCTTTGCTTTATCTCGTTATATTCACTTCCCAGTAAGTTATCGCTAAATACCGCGGATAATTCACGTTCGCTATCGGCATCAATATGATCATCGAACATCGTTTCTGCGCCGGCGTTCGGATCGTTATAAACCGCCACGTCCATTTCGTTTTCCATTTTTGCCACGATAACTGTCACTGCGGCATCACCACCAACGTTCACCGCAGTTCGAAGCATATCGAGGATCCGATCAACCCCCAAAATCAAACCAATACCTTCAATCGGCAGCCCCACTTGAGCAAATACCATAGAAAGCATAATCAGCCCCACCCCCGGAACGCCAGCCGTACCGATTGAGGCTAGCACTGACATCAAGATCACCGTCAAATAGCCGGCAATGCCTAAATCCACCCCGTATAAGTTAGCGATAAAAATGGTCGCTGTACCTTGCATGATGGCTGTGCCATCCATGTTGATGGTCGCGCCAAAGGGAATGGTAAATGATGCTACTGAATTATTGACGCCCATACGCTCCGTCACGGTACGTAAAGAAATGGGAATCGTCGCGTTTGAGCTTGAGGTGCTAAAAGCAAAAATCTGAACATCACGCATTTTGGCTAAAAACGTCGTTACCGATAATCCGGAAGTCAGCTTCAAGATCACCATCATCGTCACAAAAAAGTGGAAAATCAGCGCGCCCACCAATACGGCAACATAACCCAATAACGACCAAATCAAATCAAAACCCAGCTCAGACATGGCTTTGGCTAACAGGGCAAAGACGCCATAAGGTGCAAGGTTCATAATGATGGTCACCATTTTTAAGATGACTTCATTAATTAGCTCTAAACTTTGAACCAAACCTTTGGCAGGTTTACCAACCATCAAAATACTGATGCCAATTAACATCGCAAAAAAGATAATGGACAGCATATCGCCGTTTGCCATAGCGCTGATGGGGTTTGAAGGCACAATATTGGAGAACACATCAATGAGGGGCGGGGCAGACTCGGCTTCAAATACCGCTTTGGTTGCGATCTGCATGCCTTTACCAATGCCAAACATGGAACCGATACCAATAGCGGTCGTAATGGCAAGCGCTGTGGTGATCATGTAGATAAAAAAGGTTTTGCCGCCAATTCGACCCAGCAATCGAATATCACCAATACCGCAGACACCGCAAATCAAGGAGATCAGTACCAAAGGGACAACGAGCATTTTTAAAGAATTAACAAATAACTTACCCACAATGGCAAAAAAACCATTGGTCACATAGGTATTAATAAAACTGCCTTCAGCATTTAAGCTAAGATAATTTATCAATAAACCTACGATGATTCCCAGTATCATGGCAACAATAATCTTGCCCGTCAGCCCCATGTTTTTCCACATAAATTCCGTCCTTGGTTGTGACAATGTTAAGTTGGTGATAGTTCATCATTGAGCTTCTATGAAATAGCCGTTTTTGATCTCGCAGACAACAAATAATCCGTTTATGGTTGGCTGCTTGCATCAAAACATATAAAGCAAAGGCTTAAAGATAGGCAAATCAGCAAGGCTGTGAGCTCATAAGACCAAAGTATTTGCTTTGCGCTATTAAATAAAGTTTCATCATCGTAACTGAGAATAAGTAGCAAGAAAAACGTAAATAATCCGTTCTCAGCCCAAAAAAATTTTGGGCTAATCGACTAAGCTTGTCGTTAATTTTGTCTCGTAACTGTGTAAAACGAAAAAGGAGGGGGAAGGTGGGCTATTTTAGAAATAAGACGAAAGATCAGCTAGGCATTAAAAGCGCTGCCGAGAGTTATGACTTAAAGTAAAGCCAATAGCGGTATCTCACAACGATAACACCTGCTTTAACGCATTAATTTTGGGATGTTGGCGATCGACATAACGATAAGCAAGCACAATTTCACGAACCAAATCACGATTTCCTAAATGGTGAACTTGTACCGGTGCTGCCGTCCTAATCCAAAGTCCAGCATAGGGAATTAGGGCGACTCCTAATCCTGACTCGACCATCCTGACAATAGCATCAAGGTCATTGATCGCCATGATGGTATTGACTTTGATATTTTGCTGTTTTAGGAAGGTACTTAACTTTGTACTGGCGGAGGACTTTAAGGTGTAATGAATAAAAGGATGCTGTTCCAAAGTTTGTCTTAGGTTGTGAAATTCCCATTTTTTGGGGCTGATCAGCACATAAGGCTCAATCATAATGGATTCGATGACGATAGATTTAGGTAACGCAAAAGCCGGCTGCACCGTAATGGCAGCATCTATACTGCCTTCTTCTAGCTGCTTGAAAAACTCAGTTGACCGACCGGGAATAACTTCTGTGTGCATGAGCGGCGCTAAGGTTTTAATTGCTTTTAAAGCTTCAGGTAGAATACCGACTTGCACTGAATTGATAGCGCCAATTTTGAGCTGACCATAATAGCTTGCAATATCCGTATTTGAAGGCAATTGCATCGTCGCATAAAGCGCTAAAATTTCTTTGGCAATAGGCAGCACTCGGCTGCCTTGCTGATTGAGCGTGATGGCTCGAGCGGAGCGGGTAAATAAGGGTAATCCTAATGCATCTTCTAAGGTCTTTATTTGAGCGCTAACCGCAGACTGGGTAAGATTTATTTGTCTGGCTGCGGCAGCAAAACTGTCTAACTCGCAAACGGCTACAAAGGTTTTAAGTTCTCTAATCATTGATTTCACCACGATGGTCTAAGCAAGATAGCGATTGCCCATTGACTTGTTTTTTAAGCTTATGGCGATAAAGCTACGATGTCTTTGAATATATAGTAATTAATAAAAGCTCAAAAGCCTTAATAGATTGTGGTGTAAAAATAGGATTTTAGCTACCTTAAAGATAAGCTGATTGAGCGGTCTAAAGCGGTTAAGCGCATCATTAATAATAAAGAAAAACCTTTGAGCAGGCGAAGCGTTTTAAGAAGAGTAGGGCAGCTTAGTTTAGTTTAATGGGATAGGCGGCTTAGGGTTGGGCAAATTACCGAATGACTATATTTTTTTTGATTTTATTTGCATATTCTATCTGCACTTGCTGAGCTAGACAGATCTTGAGTCTATACCCTAGCCAGATAGGAACTCAAAAGGGCTTGAGCTATCGACCGTTAAAGCAGATATAGTGACAATGTTAGACCTATTCACATTATAAAAAACTATTAAAAATAATAACTTATCAAAGGATTCCAATGACTGATTTAATTATAAATAACGCCCGATTAATAGGCTATCATTATCCCGTGAATATTTACATCAAAAATGGGCACATTGAACGTATTGAAGTCCTTGAAGATCAAGATATTGATAATGAGCTTGATGCGTCTATAAGCCGTTATGATGCAAAAGGACATTTTGTATGTTCAGGATTTTTTGAAAGCCATATTCATCTTGATAAAGCTTGTATTTTGGATCGTTGTAACGTCAGTGAGGGTACATTTACGGAAGCTGCTGAAGAAACAGATAAAGCAAAAGAGGATTTTACGGAAGCAGATGTGTTTAATCGTGCCTCAAAAGTCATTGAAATGGCAATCAAGAAAGGTACAGTTGGCTTACGTACCTTTGTAGAAACGGACGAAAAAACAAAGCTGGAAGGCTTTAACGCGATAAAAAAAGCCCGCGCCAAATATGCCTTTGCTATTGATATTGAAATTTGTGCGTTTGCGCAATCAGGACTGACGACTAAACCTACAACCCAACAGCTGTTACAGCAAGCCCTAGAACAAGGGGCAGATCTCATAGGTGGCTGTCCCTATAAAGACGAAAACCCAGATCAGCATATTGAAATGATATTTGACATCGCTGAGAAGTTTGACGTTGACGTCGATTTTCATCTTGATTTTGACTTGGATCCGAAAAACTCAAGCATACCAAAACTTGTTGAAGAAACGATTAAACGCAATTATCAAGGTCGTGTTTCTATTGGTCACGTCACCAAGCTTTCGGCAATGGATAAAATGAAGCGCGGTGAGATGGCAGGATTGCTTAAAAGCGCCAATATTACTTTGACGGTGCTGCCTGCTACTGACATCTACATAAATGGCAGTGATTATGAAGCCTTGATTCCAAGAGGTACTGTCAATGCCAATCAATTTGCAGAGCTTGGCATTAATACGACCATATCGAGCAATAACATCTTAAATGCTTTCACGCCCTACGGTGATGCCTCCTTGATCAGAATGGCAAATATGTATGCCAATCTGGCACAGTTATCTTCAGATGACGAAATAAGTGACGCTTTTGATATGATCACTGTAAACCCTGCTAAATTATTAGCAATAAATAGCTTGATTGAAGTTGGTGCCTCGGCGACTTTAGTCGTCCTAGAAGCTGAAAATGCAGTTGAAGCCATTCGCTCAAATGCCCAAGCATTAGCTGGCTTTAAAAATGGAATTCAAACCTTTAATAACCAAGCGGCTGAGATTTACTTTAACTAATTAAAAAACTTAGTAAATATCATACCTTGAACTTATTAAGGCTTTAGCGACGGTTTAGGTTAGGCTGCTCTAGCATTGAGGGAAATATAGCTTAAACGGCTTCGATAGGTTCACGTCCCATAGAATATCTAGGTTTATGCTATTCTGGGTTTATGATATGTTGGTACTTTGAATGCAATTATAAAGAGATGATCAATTTTAAATGATGACTGCTTAAAATATGAAAAAAGGCGCTTTTATGATTAAGAAGCGCCTTATTAAACCGTTTTTAAATACTAGATAACTTAAATGATTTCATCATTTCTAAGCGTAAGAACCTCATAGCCATCCGAGGGAGCCTTTCCTAAAAAGTGTGTAACTGCTTATAATCCCCTAACAGGAGAATAAGCAATGACTAAGCAAACTGACATTAAGAAACTAGCCGAGCAAATGGCTGGTAGTATGAAAAGCTTCGATGACATCAAAGACTTTCAGAAGCAGCTCATGCAATCCTTTATCGATACTGCCCTAGAAGCTGAGATGGAAGAGCATCTTGGCTATCCTAAGCATGAGAAAGCAGACAAGCCTAATAAGCGCAATGGACACACTAAAAAGACTGTCCGCAGTGATAGCGGCGATCTTGAGATCTCTACCCCAAGAGACCGTGATAGCAGCTTTGAGCCTGTACTCGTCAGTAAGCATCAAACCCGTATTAGTGGCCTTGATGATAAAATCATATTCTTTTATGCCAAAGGTCAAACCACCACCGAGATTGTAGAGAGCATTAAAGAGCTCTACGACGTAGATATCTCAAGCTCTCTTGTCTCAAGAGTCACTGACAATATCTTAGACGACATCACCGCTTGGCAGAACCGGCCGTTAAGCAGTGTTTATCCTATTGTCTATCTAGACTGCATTGTCGTCAAAGTACGCCAAGACAAGCAGATTATCAACAAAGCTATCTATCTGGCGCTAGGTGTGGGACTTGATGGTAAAAAAGAGCTGCTGGGTATGTGGTTATCAGAGAATGAAGGCGCTAAGTTCTGGCTAGGCGTTCTCACTGAACTACAAAACCGCGGGGTACAAGACATCCTCATTGCCTGTGTTGATGGCTTAAAGGGCTTTCCTGATGCCATCAATACGGTTTATCCCAATGCTCAGGTTCAGCTGTGTATCGTACACATGGTGCGCTACTCGATGAAATTTGTACCCTGGACGGATAAAAAAGCAGTAGCCGCCGATTTAAAGGCCATCTACGGCGCTGATACGCTTGAGATAGCAGAGGCTAACCTTGAGCACTTTGATGAGACTTGGGGCAAAGAGTACCCACATGTGGTCAAGTCTTGGCGTAATAACTGGGAGGGCTTAACGGTATTCTTCGAGTACCCTAAAGACATCAGAAAAGTCATATATACCACCAATGCTATTGAGTCGCTAAACAGTGTGATTCGGACAGCGGTGAATAAGCGTAAGGTGTTCCCGTCTGATCAGGCTGCATTTAAAGTGGTGTACTTAGCCACCCAGCAGGCATCCAAAAAATGGTCGATGCCAATCCGTAACTGGACGTCTGCTTTGAATCGCTTTATGATTATGTTTGATGACCGTATTAGTAAGCATTTAATCTAAATGGCAGTTACACAGAATTCGGGATGGGCTCAGCCATTGATAACCAACTAACTAGCCGACTAACAACAAGATAAAAATACCCTATATTTGACGGCGATAGCCTATCCTGCCATCAATCAGTTTCACCTCAATCCCCTATCTTTGGCTCTTGATTTTGATCTTTTTCTTTGGCTTTCTACCTATAATTCGGGCTGAAACTTGTTTTAACTTGGTTCGCTAAGCTTGTCTTTGCTTGGTTTTACTTATTTTTACTTGGATTTGCTTGTTTTTACTTGGTTGAAAACTCTATATGCTAAGTACCTGAGAGAAGTTGGAGACCCAAATGATAATTACTGTTTCTCATCATCTTAAATAATCTAAACAGCTTTTAATCGGGCGCTTTTTAAGCTTTGAAGCATCCGTTTTTAGTCGATTAACTATCTTAAAATCCTATCCTTTTTGAGATTGACCCGTTGGGCTAAGGAATATTTACGCTAGGGTTATCGCTTTTCTTAAATCTATAGAATTAAAATATTAATCTTTAAGCCATAATCTGCTATACTACTACAATGTAGTATATGGAATCGTTTATGTTTACCGTTGTTGAAACACCGCTCTATATCAAAATGGTTGATAGCCTATTAACCAAAAAAGAACAGGGCGAACTGCATAGCTTGATTAGCCATAATCCTGAGATTGGTGATGTCGTTCCTAAAAGCGGTGGTGTTCGTAAGGTTCGTTTTGCTCGGCAGGGTACTGGTAAAAGTGGCGGCGTCAGAGCGATTTACTACAATCGACTACAAAGTGGTGAAATCTTTATGCTCTTGATCTATGCCAAAGCCAAAACCGAAAACATTCCGGCTCATATGCTTAAAGATTTGATAAAGGAGTTAGAGACATGGCAATAAAGACGATGAATGACTTAGACAATATTGACTTGGCTGATCACGAATTTACAGGGGATGAGCTAGGGGCTTTGTTGCTTGAAAGCATCAGACAGGCTAAGGCGGGGCAAGGCGTGGTACGTGAGCAAACTGCTTTGAATGAAGCTGTTGAAGCCAGACAAAATGTAGGGCTGTCACAACAAGAATTTGCTGAAATTCTTGGGGTATCAGTTCGCACATTACAAGCTTGGGAGCAAGGCAAACGCAATCCGTCAAAGGCGGCTAGCGTTCTACTGAAAATTGCGAAAGTCGAGCCTAAAGTGTTGTTGCGCGTGGCTCATTAAGATGGTTTTTCAGCATAGCTTAGATGGCTTAGGTAGGTTGGCTTCCCTAGTGAGGACTTGAATATTAAGCTATCCTCTATGTCCTATTCTCAATTGAGTTTTTATGTCTAATATACTAAGTAATGAACCTATAATACAATACGAACCACAGAGCCTACGTCCAATAGTAGCTACTATTGGAGTACTTTTTAAAGATGGAAAGGTGCTTTTAGTACGCCGTGCTAACCCACCCGATGCAGGTCGATGGGGTTTTCCCGGTGGTAAAATTGAACGTGGGGAAACTGTTAAAGATGCTGCCGTTCGTGAACTTTATGAAGAGACAAGCATTGTATCAAAAGCCTTTAAGACATTTAACGCTGTAGACGCGTTTGACTTTGATAGTAGTGGTAAGCTTCGTCACCATTTTGTTCTTGTAGCCGTACTTTGTATTTGGGTTTCTGGTGATCCTCTAGCAGGTGATGACGCCCTAGAAGCTAGATTTTTCGATACTGAAGATTTGATCAATGCAGATTTAGCCCTTAGCTTAGATGTTAAAGAAATAGCATTACAAGCAGCTGAGTTACTCTAAAAAGTAAGAAAGTTAGCTGACGCTCAACTTTATAATCGCCAGTATAGTCATCTTAGGGGCGGTACTGGTATTTATCTTAAATAAAAAAACAGTGTAAACAAAAAACCAAATATCACTCAATCATTTAGGCTATAAGGATGTAGCAAATCACGAAAAAGACTGAAATAATTACCTTGGTAAACTCTAACCACAACACGAAATTACATTTGAGCATGTATCATATTGCTCAGTATAACAACTCACATTCACTTACCAAATTGAGGAATATCGTTTATGAAAAAATTACTTGCTGTTGCTCCTTTTACCGTTTTGTTAGCCGCTTGTGCAACCAACGCTCCGACCACCACCGCCCCAACCACTGCTGCCAAACCAGTCGTTCAGTCATTTACCTGTGAAGACAACGGCATGATTACTGCCGCCTATGCAGCGGAGGGTCAAGCGGCCAACCTAAACATCACCTTGCCAAAAGTAGGTCTACAAGACGCAAAAATCACGCTAGAGCAAGCAGTATCAGGCTCTGGCGTACGTTATGTAAACAATGTAAACCCAAAGACCACCTATGACTGGCATACCAAAGCAGACTTTGGCATTATGACCATCACCTCAGATAATGGTCAACAGTATCAAGTAAACTGCCAACTATAGTTATTGACTATAAATAATGTATTGACACCCCACTCTCAACTTGAAATAAGCAAATCAAACTGAAGAGGCGGATTACCAAGTTTTTTGTTGAGTACAAAGCACATAATGCTTTTCTAAAGCAACTAATGATAATTACCTTAAACCCAAGGAGTAAATTATGAAAACTTTAACAACTACGATATCGGCTTTCGCGGTCTCAGCCGCATTATTAAGCTCAGGCTCAGCACTCGCTTATTCAGAACAAGTTATGGATCCTGCAGAAAGCTATGATTCAGCTGTCAAAGTTCGCCAAGTAAACTATTCGTGCCAGAATAACAAAAAAGTAAGTGTTACTTATGGTTTTAATAAACAAAACTTACCAACGTACGCTGAAGCCTATCTAAATGGTAAAAAAAGATTTTTACCAATTAATTTAGGTCGCTCCGATGTAGTTGATACTGTATTTGGTGATGAAGACAATTTCAGCATTATGAGCGGTGCCTTAAGGCTAAACAACTACCATAAATCAAGCGTTAATATTCAAGATGCAGGAAGCAAAATTTTATACAAAGGCTGTAATACGAAATCGGTCAAAAAAATTAAAGGTTAATATCAGCCTTATTAGACCATGTCCTCAAACCTATACCCCAAAAGAACCACTAAATCCGGCTCAAAATTAGCTATTAGAACTATCTAAATCAGACTGATATAATGAAACCACTTATAACAGTCTGAGAGCCTTTTATGTTTATCCGAGCCTACCTTCGCGCCTCCACCAAACAGCAGAACGCCAGCCGCGCTAAAGCTGAACTTGATCAATTTGCCAAAGATCATGGTCAAAAGATCGCCGCCTACTACATCGAAAACGAATCCGGCGCAACGCTTGCACGGCCTCAGCTCATGCAGCTGATTGAGGATGCTTCTGACGGTGATATTATCCTTGTTGAACAAATTGACCGCCTAGCGCGATTAAATCAGGACGATTGGAACACCTTAAAGCAAAAACTTTCTGATAAGAAGCTCGCTATCGTCTCAAAAGAGCTTCCCACCTCATTCCTCGCCTTTCAAGCTGACCACAGCACCGAATTTATGGCGAGTATCCTTCAAGCCATCAACGCCATGCTGCTTGACATGCTTGCCGCCATTGCCCGAAAAGACTACGAAGACCGCCGTCACCGCCAAATGCAAGGCATTGCCAAAGCCAAACTTGACGGCAAATACAAAGGTCGTGGCAAAGACCTTAACAAGCGCAAAGTCATCGCTAGCTTACTCAAATCCGGTCACAGCTACAGCGACATCCAAAAAACCGCCAACTGCTCACGGCATCTTATTGCTGCCGTTTCTAAAGAACTTGATAGACCGAATCTATCCTAATTCATCTGGTTTTTGAACCAACTCTCTGTAGCAAATATCAACACTCTTATTCTTATAGCAAGTTAGGAAAGGGTAGCTATCTAAGTCATCAATATTCAATATGATTTTAGGGAATCGTGAGTTACGATAGTAGAGCTTAGCAGGCATCTTATTTAGCTTATGTACTACGTTTGACTTTTCTGCATTTTCGTGAAGCTCATAAGTTTTACCCTCGAACGATAAGTCTCTATATATATTGCCATGAATAGCTTCAGTAGAAATTAAGCAGACTCCTCGTTTAATCATTTTGTCTGCTTGAAATAAGTAACATCCGCCAGCTTCGTCATCATACACATAAGCATTACCCACAGTAGCTATCATTAGTCCAGCTACAGCGCCAATCAATTTAACAAATTTCACCGAAAATCCTTCTCAAAGTATTAATATTACAAAGCCTTAGCACCACATTTGAGTTAAATTACCTAAGCTGCTTGAGAATCTTGCGGCTTTGATCAAGATCATCACAGATATCATTCTTAAGCACCTCATCATCTAGCCCTTCTAAAGTCTTTAGCCACCCCTCATTGGCTTGAATTGACGCTTTAACAACCTCAGCTAACTGAGTCTTATCCATAGAAGTAAGCTTAGCTAAAACATCACCATCTTTTGAGTTACCCATAGGTAAATCCTTTTTTATAGCAATGCTAATGCCCTGTAATTGATAGTTTACTAAAGTTCATCAAATTATAATATCTACTTATAATTATTTTTTAAAATTATTTATATTTTTAGATAACACTTTGTTCTAGCCCTAATTTAGCCCCTAATAGCCCCTCTACAGCGTTTTAAACCTCTTTTGGTATCAACATAGCTAAAAGGACTTATCCACAGCTTAAAACGGCAAATTTGAGCCGCGCGGAATATTTTTTCTTTTTTATTAAACAGTGTTGTTCTTAATCCTTTTTTTCTTCACTTTTGTTGCGTTTTTTGCTGCTTCGTTTTTTCCGATGTGTCCTGTTGGATTTGTGTCGCTTTTGAGATTCTGTCTCTTCAATCGCGTTTGAATGGCTTTGATTTTTGAATTTTCCCTTTTTTGTTTTTAAATACTTTTAAATACTTTTCCGTACCGCGCAACGCACGTAAATAAAGGGCTGGCGCTTCCATATAACAACCTTTGGTAGGTTATATAACAACCTTTGGTAGGTTATATAACAACCTTTGGTAGGTTATATAACAACCTTTGGTAGGTTATATAACAACCTTTGGTAGGAATTTAACAACTTTTAATATATAGTTGTTAAATGAATATTCTTAGAGGTTCCTATGAAAAAGTTAGTAGTTAAGGACAATGCTCTTATTAACGCAAGTTATAGCCTGACCCTAGCAGAACAGCGTTTAATCCTTCTTGCGATTCTTGAGGCTCGACATCACTCCAATGAAAATAACTTTAATGAACCTTTATTTGTTTCAGCCGCTAGTTATGCTGAAAGCTTTGAAGTGGAGGCAAATGCGGCTTATAAGTCACTTAAAAAGGCTTCTAGCGACTTGTTAGAACGTAGATTTACTTATGGGGAAACGATAGATGGCAAAATAGTTAAATCGACAACGCGGTGGGTTAGTGAGGTTGGCTATGCCGTTAATGACGCATTTGTCAAAATTCGTTTTGCTCAAGCTGTTATCCCATTGATTACCGAGCTTGAGCGACAATTTACGAGCTATGAACTTTCTCAAGTCGCAGAGTTAACCAGCAGTTATGCTGTCCGGCTCTATGAAATACTCATTGCTTGGCGCTCCACTAAGAAAGTACCAAGGATAGAAATTCAGGATTTAAGAGACAGAATTGGCGTTTTGGATGATGAATATCCACTCATGGAACGATTTAAAGCTAAAGTTTTACTGCCTGCATTAGAACAAATTAATAAACATACCGATATTATCGCAAGCTACGATCAACATAAAACTGGTCGTAAAATTACTGCTATTTCCTTCAGTTTTAAATTTAAAGAGAACAAAGAAAAAACCGTGACCGCTGACGCTTTCATCAAACTCTCACCCCAGCAAATCTCCATGTTTAGCAATAAGCTAGCTCAGCTTCCAGAGCTTGGCAGCCAAGCCCCTGTTGGCGCATCTACCGCAGAGTATGCCGATATCATTGCTGCCAACTTAAATGATAAGAATATGCAGTCTTATTACACTCCACTGCTTGCCAAAGTTGGCTATAAACCGTCGAAGAAGCGTTAATGTTATGTGTTTTCAATAAATCACTAGCTATTCACTAGGAATTCGCTAGTTATTCACTAGCTCCGAACTAGCTATTTACAACATCGGAACTAGTGATTTACTAGCAATTTGCTAGTAAATAACAACAAAAATGCTAGAAATCTATGAAAAATAGCTTTGAACCCCAAAATCGCTAGCTATTTACAACAAAAACACTAGTAAATCACTAGGAATTTGCTAGCTATTCACTAGCTTCAAATTAGGTATTTACTAGCTCTGTACTAGGTATTTACAACAAATTTGCTAGCAATTTACTAGACAATCGCTACCTCAAAAAACGTCAGCTTTTGCTGACAGTCAGCGTCTTCGAAAAGAAAAAGGTGTGAATATTTTCCTTGGTACAGACTCTGATGACGGCTCTTTGGGAGCGTTAGGTCGATTCATCTTATCTTGCGCGACCTTGATCGCCGCCGTGACTTTTTCCTGATTTTTAGCAAAGCTTTGCTTATAAGTTTCGATTAATTCCACCCTAATGCCGCGCTCCTCAAGTTCACTAAAAACGTTGTGGTACATGATTGTCGTTTGAGATTGTAAGTCTTGATAAACCTCAATATCATCAGCGCGTGCAAAATTTAAGTTCTCAGCCATCACACCTTGCAACTCGTCTAAGCACTTGCTAAAACGTACGCTCAAATCCAAGCTTTCTTGGGTCACATCAAGATTTTTTGTTGCCTCAAGCTGACCTATAACCACCTCATACTGACCATACAACCTTGAAACACAACCTTGGGTATGGGGGGAGCGAAGCTTTATAAGCATTTTTTTCAAAGGTAATGGCTCATCTTTTTGGTAAAGACGGTGCGATTGAGGGTCAAGCAGCAGCTGAACGATTGCCTCATGCCTAGGATTTAATAGCGTCTTAAAGACTGTTTCGTAATTTGGTAAATACCGCAACCCCTCAATGCCTTGCAATATAAAGGTTTGCCGTAATGTAAATCGTGGAAAATCAGGGTCAGAGTGATTAAAATGATTAACGTAAATGGTCGCCGCCTCTTCAATTTTTGATCGGCGATTTTCTTCTAAAAGCCGTTCTTGATCACGCTTTTGAGCCTCCAGCTGAGCTTGTTTGGCATTTTCAGCAGCAATGGCCGCAAGCTTTTCTTGTTCTTCTTGTCTCTCCCTTTGAGCTTGCTGCTCTTTTATTTTTTGCTTAGCAGCTTCTTGAGCCAAGCGTTCTTGTTCTTGTCGCTCATTTTCAGCCGCCTCCTGCTCTACCAAGCGTTTTTTCTCGCCTTCCTCTTCAATCCTGCGCTGAGCTGCCGCTTCTTCTGCCAAGCGTTTTTTCTCGTTTTCCTCAGCAAGCCGTTGCTGCTCGGCAGCTTTTGCAGCTAAGTGCTCCTGCTCATCATTGAGCATTTTTGAAACCTCTAAAGAATCTACTTCACGCTCTGCCGACAGCCACGCCTTTCTTTCTTTGCCATACTCTGTATATTCAAGTTTAATCAGATCATGTTTCATCCTTGCAATATGAAAGCTGCAGCCCTTGAGATCGATCCCTAAGTTTTTATAAGACTTCATCGTAATCCGGCTGTCGCTTCCTGCCATTTTTAAATGCCCATTGCACAAATCCTCCCAGCGCCCTCTAAGCCCATAAAGATCCTCTTGGCGCTCACTAAATAATTTCTGCACATTCGCTTTTTTAGCACCGCCGCGCTCAGGGTTTTTAGCGTTATAGCGCTTAAAATACTGATCCGGATCACGCGCTATCCCATCAATTAAGCGCTCACTGAACATCAAATGGCAATGCGGCTGATCCTTACCATCGCTTGCTGGCGGATTATGAATGGCATATTGATAAGCATGATTATCACCAAGCTCTTGCTTAATCCAAGCCTCAACCAGTGCTTGGCGCTGATCGGGCGTCAGCTCCCTTGGCAGTGCAATCACATGCTCACGATATGTCGTGCCATTTTTACGCTCATAAATATCCGACATTTGCCAAAAAAAGTTGGGATCATGAGCCGCCCACTTTGGCATATTCCCTGAGCCAATGCACTCAACCTCCTCCATACCAAGACCACATTTTTGGTATTTGCCTTCACGAAAAATGTATTTAGCATGCGGCGCAGCTTTGCCTTTTTTGCCAACACGAACATTTAATCTGCCAATTGCCATTTGCGCCTCACAATTTTTTTTCGGGGGGTGTCGGGGGGTCTCCCTCGACTGGGGTTCGTAAAGGGGCAACGCCCCTTACCACGCTAGTTTCTAATCCATGACGGAGGAATGGATTAGAAACTACTAAGCGTGCCTTCCCTTTTGGGAAGGTTGGGATCCGTTCTATAATCGCCATCAACAGGGTAGCATACTATGATACAATCAGCCAAAAAATGGCGGGGGAGGGGTCGTAATGGCTATCGATGAAAAGCAGTTGATCACGCTAGTTAAGCGCTTTAAGAACTACGAACACCCAAGTGATGCGCAAAAGCTGCTGGTGATTTTAGGTGAAAAGCCGAATCGCTCGGATAAAGACAATCGAGTTTTAGAGAAGTTGATAAAAGCTGAAAACCGATTTATTAGAACCAAACGTGCTGAATTAAAAGTTCAAAATTTGTTGGCTAAAGAAAATGACAATCAGCGTAAGCTTGTGACCCGAAAAAAGATCATTTGGGGTGCGGCGCTAAGATCAGCAGCACTTGCTAATAATGCTGAAGCGGTGGCTGTGGCAAAGTATCTGGTTAAGTCAGGGTTTATTTCACCAAGAGATTTTGAGGTGATTGCCAAGGATTTTGAGGCGATTCAAGCGTTGCCTGAAAACAAAGCTCACTCGATAGATCTTTATAAGTCACCAAGTCAGCCAGAGTTTAGAACTCCTTTTAACTTAAGCCGCGCAATGAAAAGTTCAAAGTGATTAGCAGTAAAGTTTTATTATTAAGATGTCTGCAATGGATCTAAATGTCTCTGTAGAGCCTTTTGAGGCATTTTAGTAGGATTGAATGGTTATTTATAGTTAAAGGCGCTTGCTGGTCATTTTAGAGGCTTTTAGAGCCATAACTGACTTGTAGCTTGTAATGAAATTAAAATCGCGCGGAAAATTTTTCATAATTTTAATGTTACTTTGAGAGATATTTCTTAGTTTTTATCTAAAAAAACAAATTTTTAAGTCCTAGAAGTGAATAAAATCTGAAGTTATCCACAGATTTTTGAAATTTGCCCTTTTTTTATTATTTTTATATATAGTTTTTAAATAGTTTTTAGGTAGCGCGCAAGCCTTTGTATTTAAAGGTTTCGGCGATTAGAAAGGGACGGAATGACGCACAGTAAGGGACGGAATGACGCGCGAGAAAGGGACGAATTGACGCACTAGATAGGGACGTAATGACGCACAACTATGAGCGTATTTAAATCACTCATAGTTAAGTAGGAGTTTTTTTACAAATGTCCTTTTATCGCTATAGATAAATAAGGTAAGTAAGAATATAATCTTAGAAGAGGACTTTTTATTCATAAGTCCTCTTCTAAGATTATATTTTGAGGCCTTGCTGATGGAAGAAAGTAAAAGCCTAGTGACGATGTCAAATAGTATGGCTCGGGCATCTTATAGGCTCGGCGTCAATGAGATTCGACTGCTCTTGGTTGCGATGGCGCAAATGCCAAAAGGGGATAGTGATGAAGTCATTAACCCTATGAAACCGTATTACATCACCAAAGATGATTTTGTGAGGCTGGGCGTTGAGCCTAAAAATGTGGCTCGCGAAATTCGGGCAGCATGTAGTGATTTGCTCGATCGGAAGATTTTTATTAATACGCCGATTGGTGTTCTTGGAACGCATTGGGTTCATAACATTTTGCACTTTAAAAGCGAGGTGTTTGAGGAGCTCAAACGCCAATATCCTGACTCAAAATATGATGAAGACTTTCTTCAGCAGCTTAAAATGCATAATCTGCTTGATAGTCTGCCCGTGATTGCGAGTAGTGATGAGAACGTCATAGCTCGCGTGGTGTTTCATCCTGACATTATTCCGTATATCAGTCAGTTAAAGCAGCAATTTACCAAGCTCAACTTAAACGATTTGGCAGGATTCAACAGTTTTTATGGCTTTAGAATTTATATTTTGATGATGCAGTTTGCTAAAACAGGCTACGTTTCAATTAGGCTTGATGAATTTCGAGAGATTCTTGGATTAACGGACAAATACGACGCTGTAAAGGATCTTAAAAAGCGTGTGCTAGATACCGCCATTAAAGAAATTGATGAAAAATCGCCTTATAACGTCAACTATGAGCTTAGCGATAAAAATGGACGTTCGGGCAGAGGGATCAAACTCACCCATTTACAGATTAGATTTAAACCAAAAGCGAAGACTGTCAGCAAACCTATTAAAAAAGCGCCGAGCCGAGATCCGAACACCATCGATATGTTTACAGGGCAAACGGCAAATGAAGCCAAGAAGCCTTTGACAGATAAGCAGCTTGCAAGAATCGTTCATAGTAAAAAATTCATGCAGGACTATGGACATCGGGTTACAGCGCAAAACCCAGCAAACCAGTCCTCAAAAGCTTGGATTGCTCATATGACAGATTGGCTTAAAAAAGACCCTGAAACCTTTAATAAGCGATCTATGAAAGAGTATTTAGATGATGAGCAGGCGGATCGTTTCTAATTGATTTCTTCCAGAATGATCAGATCTAACGTCAGTATATGTCGCTTAAAATATCGTTATTATTGTTTGGATGGATTAGCTTTGTCATAATGCCAAAGCAATTATATAAGCGCTCCTTTTACCTTGCACCTTAGGAAGTACCATGACCCACCTGCCTACCGAAACCCTATTTGACGAAACTGAAACAGCAAATAGCAAACAAATTGCTATTTTGAAGAAGCACTTTCCTCAATGTTTCGATAAGAACGGTCACTTTCAGCCTGAAAAGATGATGGAAGTCGTAAAAGCCAATGACGTAGAGATCGTTAAGGAGTCTTATAGTATGAATTGGCTTGGTAAAGCCTATGCTAGGCTGTTAACCAACTTACCTCCTCAAAAGCTACTAAAACCTGATACAACGCATAACAAGAGCTTAGAGAACAGTAATAGCGGTAATGTACTGATTAAAGGCGATAATCTTGAAGTGCTCAAGCATCTGGTGAATGGTTACCGTGAAAAAATTAAAATGATATATATTGACCCTCCTTACAATACGGGGTCAGATGGTTTTGTCTATCAAGATGACTTCAAGTTCACAGTAGATGATTTGAGCCGATTAGCAGGCATCGATAAAGCCGAAGCGGAACGAATCCTTAGTTTTAACGCTAAAGGCTCGAATAGTCATAGCGCTTGGCTCACCTTTATGTATCCAAGGCTATATATTGCTCGTGAACTCATGCGCGAAGATGGCGCGATCTTTATTAGTATCGATGATAATGAGCAAGCACAATTAAAGCTGTTATGTGATGAGGTATTTGGAGAAGAAAACTTTATGGCTGATATTATTTGGCAAAAAAAGTATGCAGCCACGAATGATGCTAAAGGCTTTTCTACGACACATGATTATGTCCTTTGCTACCAAAAAAGCAGTGTATTTAAGAGAAACCTTTTGCCTAGAACAGAAGAGCAGAATAAGCCTTATAAACATGATGATAAAGACGGTAAGGGCTTATGGAGGTCTGATAACTTATTGGTTAAGTCTTATTCTGAGTCGGGCGTATATCCAATAAAAAATCCTAATACAGGTGAGGATTTTTACCCATCTAAAGGAAGTAGTTGGCGTGCTAGCCAAGAAACTATGACTAAATGGCTTGCAGAAAATCGTATATATTTTGGCAAAGATGGTGAAGGAGCGCCGCAATTAAAACGCTATCTTGAAGAAGTGCAACAAGGTAGAGTACCTACGACATGGTGGAACTATCAAGAAGCTGGCCATAATGATGCTGCAAATAAAGAATTAAGAGCCCTTTTCGGTGCTAAAACGCCTTTTGATACCCCTAAACCTACATCATTGATAAAACCAATGGTACATATAGCAACGGGCAAAGAGGATTTTATCTTAGATTTCTTTGTGGGTAGTGGGACTACCGCGGATGCAGTTATGCAGCTTAATATTGAAGATAAAGGAAGTCGTAAATTTATTTGCGTGCAATTAGATGAGCTAACTTATGAAATTGACCAAAAAACGGGCAATAAAATAGCCAGCAAAAGCTCTAAGGATGCTTTCGATATTGGTTATCATTCTATCTTTGACATCACCAAAGCCCGTATCACCAAAGCTGCGCAAAAAATCGCTAAAGAAAACCCTGATTACCAAGGCGACTTAGGCTTTAAAGTCTTTGAGACCATAGATGACTTCCGTCCTAGCGTAGATGATGAATTGCAAGTGAGTAATGAAAGCCTGTTCGACGATATGGTATTAAGTGACGAGCAGTATCAAGCGCTGCTAACGACATGGATGCTTTACGATAATAACGAGCTAACCGCGGACATTGAAAGTATAGACTTGCAGGGATATAACGCCCATCTGGTGAATAAAAATCTATATCTTATCACCTCTGACTTTGGCACTCAAAGTTTGAAGCGCTTGTTAGATAAGTTAGATGAGGATAAAATTTTTGCACCAGATAGAATCATAGTCAATGGCTACAACTTCGATACCGCTATACAGATGGAGTTAAATGAAGCCATCAGAAGCTATCAAAACAAAAAGAAGATCACAATCAATATTATTGTTAGATACTAAATTTTTGATAGCGGTTTTCTTTTTTAACTTTATACATGAGAGCGACTATGGCAGGTTTTAACTTCGAACCCAATCTACCTCATCAAGAAAAGGCGATTACTGCGCTAGTAAAGTCATTTTTGAATGTAGAGTTTCATCCTTCAAGCGATCAGAGCATCAACCCATATGTCAATCCTAAAATCAGCTTTAACGCTAGCGTATTAGCTAATGATATCAAGCAAACTCAACAAGAGAACGGTATATTTGGCACAGACAAGTACAGTGATGAACTTGTGTTTGATATATCAATGGAGACAGGAACAGGTAAGACTTACACTTATACGAAAACGATATATGAGCTCAACAAAATATATGGGCTTTTTAAGTTTATCGTTGTCGTGCCCACTCTCTCTATTAAAGCTGGTACGGTCAATTTCTTAAAAAGTGACGCTTTGCGTGAGCACTTTCGCCATGATTTTCAAGGTGAATATCACGATAAGCAAATTGTCACGTATGTGGTTGAAAGCAAAAAAAGTAAGAAAGGTAAAAGATCGTATATGCCAGAGTCTGTGACTCAGTTTGTCAATGCCAGTCACGGTGATAGGAGTAAAATTCATATTTTAGTGATTAACCAAGGCATGATTAACTCACCTACTATTCAAGAAGAAAGATTTGATCGCGCATTGCTTGGTGAGAAATATGATCGGGCCATCGATGCGCTAGCAGGGGTCAATCCTGTCGTTATCATAGACGAGCCACATAAGTTTCCACAAACGGGTAAAACTTGGAAAAGCATATCAAACTTAGAAGCACAGTTCACGCTACGCTATGGTGCAACTTTCAACGATGAATATAAAAACCTCATTTACCATCTAACAGCTGTTGATGCCTTTAACCAAGATTTGGTTAAAGGCGTTACTGCATATGTTGAAACCTTATCAGGTAATGACAACGCTAAGCTCACTTTAAAATCGTTAAATGGTAAAGAAGCCGAATTTGAGCTTAGCGAAAATGGTACTAAGACTCGCCATATACTTGGTAATAATGATTCACTTTCAAGTATCCATTCAGCGATACATAGTTTAAATATCGAAAAATTAAATAAAACTACTTTGGTGCTTAGTAACGGTATTGAGCTTAAAAAAGACGAGAGTATTAATCCTTACTCTTATCATGAGACACTTCAAGACAGTATGATTCAAAAGGCTATCAAAGAGCACTTTAAACTAGAGCGAGAGCTGCTTACTCGTAGTCCGCGTATCAAACCATTAACATTGTTCTTTATCGATGATATCGAGGGCTATAGAGACGGTAATGAGCTCGCTGGCAGTTTAAAAACACGATTTGAGACTTGGGTACTAGCAACAGCTAAGTCCTATCTTGCTAAAGAAACAGATCCATTTTATAAACAGTATTTACAGCGTACTATTAAAGACATCAGTCTGACCCATGGCGGTTATTTTTCAAAAGATAATACGGGTAATGATGAAAAGATTGAAGCTGAGATTAACGAAATTTTGCACGATAAAGAAAGCTTATTATCACTAGATAATCCTAGACGCTTTATTTTCTCTAAGTGGACACTACGCGAAGGGTGGGATAATCCAAACGTCTTTCAAATCTGCAAGCTACGCTCAAGTGGTAGTACGACCTCTAAACTACAGGAGGTAGGACGCGGCTTGCGATTGCCTGTCAATGAGCACATGGCAAGAGAGAAGACTGATGATTTTCGTTTAAACTATTATGTAGACTTCACGGAAAAAGATTTCGTAGAGGAGCTGACACAAGAAATTAATCAGACCTCTACATCAGAGATAGTGCCAGAAGAGCTGAGCAACGAGCTAGTTGAGCAAATCAAAAACCACTATGAAGTAAGCAAAAGAGAACTCAGCAATCAACTATATGACCAAAACTTAATTGATGATGACGAGAAGTTCTTAGAAGGTGGTTATCAAGCACTTAAAGACCTCTACCCTGCTGCCTTTGGTACAGCACTTAAAAAAGGCAAGATTGAGAACAAGTCTAAACAGAACTCAAAATCTACAACCAAAGTTAGAATCGGCAAATATGAAGAACTTAAGGAGTTATGGGAGCTGATCAACCAGCGTGCTATTTTGGAATACCAGTTTGAAGATGAGAGCAACTTCTACGAAAATCTGCTTATGGACTATCTGAAGCAAGAGATTGCTGCTGATAACTTCAGTAAGACGGGACTCATAACAAAGGTATCGAAGCTTCATATCCATAACAATCAAGCTGGTTATCAGAGTGTATATGATGATAAGGAAGACTTCGCAAAACTCAGCACCATGAGTTACGGTAGTTTTTTACGTCAGCTATCTGAAAAAACATACATAAAACTGCCAACCTTACATAAAGCGTTCGTTAGTCTCAAACATCTAAAAGATAAGGGTGAACAGGGTCTAGATATTAATGACTACTTAAATATCCAAACTATCCGTAAGTTTGCTGACGGGATAAAGCTATACCTGTTCCAAAATGCTATGCAGAAGTTTGAGATAGGCTATAACATCATATCTAATCAGGTACACCCAACCAGCTATACGGATTCAACTGGCTTACCTTTACTTGAGTTAAAATCAGGTCAGCTAGGCGTTAATTATGATGAAGGTAAGCCTAGCGATGATTTTCTTTTTGAAGATATTTTCTATGATTCGCCGTTAGAAAAACAGAATATTAAAGAGCAGATAAAGCATGTGACAGTGTTTAGTAAGATCCCTCGCAATTCAATTAGAATACCAATAGCTGGGGGCGGCACTTACTCACCTGATTTTGCTTATGTTGTTGAAACTGATAAAGGTCAGATACTTAATTTAATCATTGAAACTAAAGATACTAAATCATCTGATAACCTGAGAGCAGAGGAAAATCGCAAGATAAAGCACGCCGAGCGCTTATTCAATCAGATGCAGTCAGAAGGGCTTAGCGTGAGTTTTAATACCCAGTTTCAAGATGATTTAGTGAAGGATGTTATTAAGAAGGCATTAGAAAATAATAGCTAATAAACTATCGGTTTGCTTAGTCATTGCTTATTCTCCGGTTAAGGGATTATAAGCAGTTACACAAAGTTTAGGAAAGGCTCCAGAATTTTATTGAAAATATGGCTACTTCTTACAAAGATGTCATGTATCGCTCATATTTTAAAAAGGTTATGGGGCTAATTTAACAACCGCCATACTTGGCGGTTGTTTTTTTATTGATTTCAATGCCCTGACATATGTGACATGGTATTAAGTAAAATCACGCCTAGCAAAATTAATCCAATACTAATAATTCCCATTAAATCGGCTTTTTGACCAAAAAACATGATGCTAACCAAAGATGTCAAAATCAATCCGACCCCTGCCCAAATAGCATATGCCGTACCTAACGGCAAGGTTTTAAGTGCCAATGATAAGCAATAAAATGACACGATAAACCCAACTGCAACCCCAACAGTTGGCAAAGGCTTAGAAAAACCCTCACTCAATTTTAACATTGATGATGCAAAAACTTCGCTCAAAACTGCCCCTGCCAAAAATAACCAATGTACTTGCATATTTATTGCCTTGTATTATAGAAAGTTTAATGATTATAGCTAATTACGAATTAAAGCATAATCTTGTTTTTGAGCCTTTCCTAAAAAGTGTGTAACTGCTTATAATCCCCTAACAGGAGAATAAGCAATGACTAAGCAAACTGACATTAAGAAACTAGCCGAGCAAATGGCTGGTAGTATGAAAAGCTTCGATGACATCAAAGACTTTCAGAAGCAGCTCATGCAATCCTTTATCGATACTGCCCTAGAAGCTGAGATGGAAGAGCATCTTGGCTATCCTAAGCATGAGAAAGCAGACAAGCCTAATAAGCGCAATGGACACACTAAAAAGACTGTCCGCAGTGATAGCGGCGATCTTGAGATCTCTACCCCAAGAGACCGTGATAGCAGCTTTGAGCCTGTACTCGTCAGTAAGCATCAAACCCGTATTAGTGGCCTTGATGATAAAATCATATTCTTTTATGCCAAAGGTCAAACCACCACCGAGATTGTAGAGAGCATTAAAGAGCTCTACGACGTAGATATCTCAAGCTCTCTTGTCTCAAGAGTCACTGACAATATCTTAGACGACATCACCGCTTGGCAGAACCGGCCGTTAAGCAGTGTTTATCCTATTGTCTATCTAGACTGCATTGTCGTCAAAGTACGCCAAGACAAGCAGATTATCAACAAAGCTATCTATCTGGCGCTAGGTGTGGGACTTGATGGTAAAAAAGAGCTGCTGGGTATGTGGTTATCAGAGAATGAAGGCGCTAAGTTCTGGCTAGGCGTTCTCACTGAACTACAAAACCGCGGGGTACAAGACATCCTCATTGCCTGTGTTGATGGCTTAAAGGGCTTTCCTGATGCCATCAATACGGTTTATCCCAATGCTCAGGTTCAGCTGTGTATCGTACACATGGTGCGCTACTCGATGAAATTTGTACCCTGGACGGATAAAAAAGCAGTAGCCGCCGATTTAAAGGCCATCTACGGCGCTGATACGCTTGAGATAGCAGAGGCTAACCTTGAGCACTTTGATGAGACTTGGGGCAAAGAGTACCCACATGTGGTCAAGTCTTGGCGTAATAACTGGGAGGGCTTAACGGTATTCTTCGAGTACCCTAAAGACATCAGAAAAGTCATATATACCACCAATGCTATTGAGTCGCTAAACAGTGTGATTCGGACAGCGGTGAATAAGCGTAAGGTGTTCCCGTCTGATCAGGCTGCATTTAAAGTGGTGTACTTAGCCACCCAGCAGGCATCCAAAAAATGGTCGATGCCAATCCGTAACTGGACGTCTGCTTTGAATCGCTTTATGATTATGTTTGATGACCGTATTAGTAAGCATTTAATCTAAATGGCAGTTACACAGAATTCGGGATGGGCTCATCCGAGGTGACAGCAATGGTATGCTCCCACTGAGCAGAGAGCTTTTTATCGTTGGTAATTACTGTCCAGCCATCTTTTTTCACTTTAACTTTAGCTTTACCTTGATTAACCATAGGCTCAATGGTAAAGGTCATACCTTCTTGTAAAACTAAGCCTTTTCCCAAATGTCCGTAATGTAGAACTTGCGGTGCTTCATGCATTTCGCGCCCGATGCCATGACCACAATACTCTCGCACTATAGAATAGCCATGCTTCTTAGCATAACTTTGAATGGCATAACCCACATCACCTAGCGTCGCTCCAGGTTTTACCACTCGTATACCTTCCCACATGGCTTCATAGGTTTTATCAACTAAGCGTTTTGCAAGAGGTGACACCTCATCTATCAAATACATTTTGCTAGAATCAGCAATAAAGCCACCTTGTTCTAGGGTAATATCCACATTCACAATATCACCTGATTTAAGCACTTGCTGATCTGAAGGAATGCCGTGACAAACCACATTATTCACAGAAGTATTTAATGCATATTGATAACCATATTGACCCTTACTCGCTGGGCGTGCCCTTAACTCATCCACAATGTAGCGTTCAGCAAGATCATTAATTTCCATTGTCGAGATACCGACTTTAATTTGCTCATCGAGGTAATCAAAAACAGAAGCTAAAAGTCGCCCAGACTCTCGCATGACTGCCAATTCCGCTGCATTTTTTAGCACCACCTTATCCATCGATAAGGTTCCTTACGTTGATATCAGCTTGTCTCATTTGCTCATTGATAATTTGGTTATAAGACAAATTTGGATTGGCTTCAGCAAGCATTCCGATCTTCATCCAATATTCTGCTTGAGCATTGATGGAGCGCACCATAACTGAGCTTGCTTTGCGAATTTCCTCATGCAACTCATCGTCAATTTTAACAATACCCATAAAGAAACCTTAATATACGAAACATATATGAATCGTATATAAATTATTATTTATTTGCAAGAAATAATGAGCGACATGCAGTGAAAATGACATTTTATTATTTATTGGATGATAAGTAGTCTCACTACTGACTTTATATCAAAGATAAATGGATGAAAATTATTTCCTTGATCAGTACGTTATTATTGTTGGTTTCAATTTAGTAGTACAAGTCAGCTTATATGAACAATCATAAAGTTTTTGGAATTTTTAATGCCATCATAGGGCTATGCGCCATTATTGCTTTTTTTAATGAAGTCATTTTAATAAAAATTCTCTTCTGTAGCGGCACGTATAGCACCTAATGCAACAACTCTTTTTCCCGCTTTTACTTTTGATAAATGGCAGTCTTGCCAAAGCTCATAGATTGAGTGCTGCTTCGCCGTTATAAAAGCTGATTCTAAATAACCTGGTACGGCTAAACCAATACTTTTGAGCTTAATTTTATGTTTTAAAATAAAAGAAAGATGCCAGTAACCAGCGGCTATTAAATATAGCATTTTCAATAAAGTTCTCAATCTTCTTAGAAGTCATTATTTTTATATTGGAGCCAAAAATAATTAGTATTTATCTGGATATTATAGCTATAAAATTAGTTTTGATTGAAAGAATACAAACTAATTAGCTAACTTATCTTTATTTCGGTACTTAAGCGAAGCGATAAAAGACCAGCCAATAAAGGCAATGCCGATTAAACCAGTGATAATCTCAGGAACATGAAACTTCACCGATAAAAGCATGATAATAGCCAATGCTCCAATAGCATAATGCGCACCATGTTCCAGATAAATGAACTCATCAAGTGTGCCTTTATTCACTAAAAATATAGTCATTGATCGCACAAACATAGCACCAATAGCAAGACCTAGCATGATCACGACGACATCATTAGTAATTGCAAATGCTCCAATAACACCATCGAAGCTAAACGAAGCGTCAAGAACTTCTAGATATAAGAATCCAATAATGCCGCCTTTCATAATGGCGCTTGTTGCTGCTTCACCAGAACCATTATTTACGCCATCTAAACCCTCCTCAAGATCGCCTTCAAGAAGTCCGGAGATGACTTGCACGCTCAAGTATACTAATATGCCCCAAATGCCAGCGGTTAGTACGGCTATGGATTGGTCAGCTTGCGCCCATGATGACGCAACTATTAAGGCAATTAGAGCTACAAATACACTAATAGCATCTACCTTGCCTAGCTTTACCAAACGACCTTCAAGCCATTTAAACCAATGAACTTCTTTATCGTCAAAAATAAAGTTTAAGAATACAAGAAGTAAGAAGATGCCTCCAAACGCTGAAATTTCAGCATGGTGCGCCATTAATCGTGCTGAGTATTCAGCCGGCTGATACAATGCTAAATTGACGACTTGGATCATTCCGATATCGGCGGTGACAGCAACAATAACGATAGGAAAAACCAATCGCATCCCAAACACGGCGATTAAAATTCCTACGGTTAAAAATATTTTCTTCCAAAAATCGTCCCAGCCTTTAAGGACAGAAGCATTAACCACGGCATTATCAAATGACAATGATATCTCCATGACCGCTAAAATGGCGGTAATGGATAATGTGGTTATCATGCCGCCAATACCGCCATGAGAATAACCCCACCACGCTGCTATCATTAAAGCTATCGCGGTAAGAACGAAGTCTAAATAAAAATGTCTCATGACAAATCCTAATGGGTTGATTCAGTCGTGAATCATTTAAAAACGTATATCGAAGATAAAAGGTATTTATTAAAAATGCTAATATTAGATATAAATAAATCTTCAAAAGACTATTTATTAATAATCATTTTGGATAATAGTTTTGATTAAAAATATTAAGGAATAAAAGATAAGAAAACATAAGTTTTCCTATCGAAAATTACGGATTAAATTTAAGTATCTTGCCTATCAATCCAACTTTCCATTTGTTTGATTTCAGGCTCTTGAGCATCAATAATATCTTGAGCAAGCTTACGCAGTTGTTCATCTTTACCGTATTTGAGTTGAACTTTTGCCATGTCAACAGCGCCCACATGATGAGGCAGCATTCCGCGAGCAAATGCCATGTCAGGTCTTGGGTCGGCAATACCTTCCATCATGTCCTCGTGCATCTCATCCATACCGTCCGCATAGTCTTTTTGCATATCTTCAGTATCGGGTGTAGGCGATTGGGCGTCACTATGGCTGGCAAGCCAAGATTTCATCGTTGCAATTTCTGACTGCTGAGCGTCAATGATGTCCTGAGCAAGCTTGCGCATTTCGGCATCAGTGCCATATTTAAGCTGAATTTTTGCCATATCAACTGCACCGATATGGTGACCTAACATGCCTTGAGCAAAAGCCATGTCAGGGTCGTTATAGCTCATTCCGACCATCATTTCTTCATGCATTTTGGTCATAGAAGCGCTGTACTCTTGATGCATAGCGCTCATAGAAGCATCGTCTGATGCCATATCCGCGCTCATGTCATGATTTGCGTGTGGGTTTGCCTCACTGGCTGTTTGATTTTCTAATTCACTTACTGGCGCATCACTTGTCGTTGTTACTTCTGCTTCGTTTTTGGCAGGCTGACAAGCACTAAGCAGTAACGCTGTAATCGTGCCTACCGCAATGACAGATAATCGTGATTTACGGTTGGTAATCATAATAAATCCTTAAATTTGTGATGACGTCTTTAAAAGCGTTGATTCAAGAAAATCCAGTCTTAATATCGCAGCTTATAGCTGCTGCTGAGTTGACTCAATATTGGCAAATACTTTGGTGCTGCCATCTTTATTAAGCTGCATGACTTGATAGGGCTCAAACTGATTTTGATATTCCATACCAGGGCTTCCTAAAGGCATATCAGGTACAGCCAGACCGATGGCATTTTCAGGCGGGCGTGCCAAGAACTGCGCTACAAATTTTGCAGGAACATGACCTTCAAAAACATAGCCTTCGCTTGTCACCGCGGTATGGCATGATTGCATGTCATTTGGTACGTCGTAACGCTCTTTAACTTCCCTCATATCTGTAACATCAATTGAGGTGGCAGTTAACCCATGAGCTTCGACATGGCTAATCCAGTCTTTACAGCAGCCACAATTGGCATCTTTATAAACTGTAGCTGAAGCTGTTTTTAAAAGCGCTGAATCGATGTTAGAAATATTCTTTTTAGTCGCTGAATGAGTTTTTGGTATTGGTTCTAAATGACGGGTTTGGTCGGCAGTCGAGCTTGGCTTACCACAAGCAACTAAAGTAACTAAAGTAACTAAAGTAACTATGGTGAACATAGTTAGAACTATTTTTGAAATCTTCATAGAGTTATGAACGTGCTGTTTTGATTTTCTAATAAAAGTAATCATAAACTCTCAAACTAATTGATAAAACAGATTGTAATTGCTCATAGTGATAAGCTTACAAGGTTAAATCTGACAGCAAGATGACAACTTGATGACAATATTGTCATATTGGGCTGTTTTTATATCAATATCGTTATGACTCCTTTATATTCTAAATTTCTTAACGAGAGCTATTGGATACGGCTATCATGAAAATTTTGCTTGTTGAAGATGAGATCACCCTTGGCGATTACATAAAAAAAGGGCTTATGGAAGCTGGATTTATCGTGAGCCATCAAACTACAGGACTTGATGGCTACCATGCTTTGATGAGTGAAGATTTTAATGTCGTGATCATGGACGTGATGCTACCCGATATCAGTGGCTTTGAAGTGGTTCGCAATTACCGCGCCGCAGGAAAGCTGACGCCAGTACTGTTTTTGACTGCTAAAGATGAGCTGAATGATCGTATTAAAGGCATTGAGATTGGCGGTGATGACTATTTAACAAAGCCTTTTGCTTTTGCTGAACTGTTGGTGAGAATAAAAAGTTTACTACGCCGCGCCAAGCAAGTGGACTACAGTAGCAATGTGCTAAAAATTGCTGATCTTACGATGGACATTGCCAAACGCAGTGTTTATAGGGACGAAACATTAATTAAGCTTACCGCCAAAGAGTTTGCCCTATTGCAGTTTTTGCTTGAGCGCCAAGGTGAGGTATTACCAAGATCTGTGATCGCCTCGCAGGTTTGGGACATCAATTTTGATAGCGATACGAACGTGATCGATGTGGCTATTCGCAGATTACGGCTTAAAATTGACGATGATTTTGAGATTAAGCTGATCCATACAGTTCGCGGTATGGGCTATCGCTTAGAGGTGATAGACAGCCCAGATGCTATTGCCGCTGCAAAAGCGCCGACATCATGACCACGACAATAATCACAGGGCGCTTATCGCTGCTTTGGCGAACCTTATTTTTATTAACGCTGTTTGTCGCCTTTACCCAAATCGGTCTTTATCTTTGGATTCAGCGCTCCGTTACAGGGCATCTTGAACAAATGGATGCTGAAATTTTGACTCATGCGGCAACCAATTTACATCAATATATGATGAACAATGCCAACGCGAGCGCCGCTGTAACCCCGCAACAAAATACTAAAAGCATCCTACTTTCTCATGAGGCAGGGCTTGATTACGATGTTAAAGCCGTAATTACTGACCACCAAGGCAAGCCTATCAGCAGCTCGCCTACAGGATTTTTAAGCCAACTGCATAATAAAGGGTTGGTAAAAAACTTATGGGAAAAATATCACAATGAACAATTTGATTTGACGATAGATCATCGTTTTTATCGCGCTATTATTATTAAAAATTCTACCCATTTGGCACTTATCGCGTTACCGGTAGATATTCATCATCAATATATCCACCATTTTAACCGCCAGCTTATTCTTCTTTTGTTGGCAACTACGTTTATCTTAGTTTCTGTCGCCGCCTTTAGTGTAAATTTAGGGTTTGCACCGCTTTCAACCATCAGACAAAAAATGCGCAATATCAATGCTGATCAATTAGACGATCGTATTATCGTCAGCAAAATGCCTCGTGAGCTAAAACCTTTAGCGCAAGCTTATAATGCAATGATGACTAATCTTGAGCGCAATTTTGATGCCTTATCACGATTTTCAGACGACATAGCCCACGAGCTGCGAACCCCTTTGGCAACATTAACGACTCAAACTCAAGTCATGCTAAATAAACCGCGCGCGTTACATGAATATGTCGAACAGCTGCATCATCAGCATGATACTTTAGCTCAGTTATCAGTTTTAGTTAATAATATGCTATTGCTGGCTAAGACAGAAAAAGGGCTTCATGATTCGCATTTTATTCCAGTTGATACCGATGGTATTATGAATAAAGTCATTGATTACTATGAGTTTATTGCTGAAGATAAAGATATTGCCTTTAAAAAAATTGGTTATTTTCATCATGTGTTAGGCGATGATAGTCTTTTGCAGCGATTATTTGCTAACTTAATCTCTAATGCTATTTACTACGCGGCGGAGCATAGCGAGATTACAATTCAAGCAAATTTAATAGAAAAAAGTACAGATAACCTTAATAAAAAAAACGCCGCACTATCAAAGCCCGCTTTTTTAGAGATCACCTTTTGTAACCGCTTAGATGACCCTATAGAGCCAAAAGATGTCGCTAAACTGTCTGAACGATTTTATCGCCATCATAAGCAAAATCAATTTCATTCGGGAACAGGGCTTGGTCTGTCGATCGTTCAGTCTATCGTAAATGCTCATAATGGTAAAATGACTATTCAAGTTAAAGATAAGATACTTTTCAAGGTTTGTATCCAGCTACCTTTAACGCATTAAGGGTAAGTATTGTTATTGGATGATCCGTCTTGTCCTTGAGATTTCTTCAAACGTATAAAATATTATTTAACCTACTGAGCAACGTAATATAGATATGAAATAAAGGCTGTGGGAAATTCTTAAATACCACTACAGCCCTTATAAAATGGGCAATAAAAAACCCCAACTAAGAAGTCGGGGTTTTTAAAATTTGGTAGGCGTAACTAGATTCGAACTAGCGACCTCCACCATGTCAAAGTAGGAGCACCAAACTCTTCTGTTTATACCTAATCTTACATCAATTACCAATCGTAGCTTGCAGCGATTTTAGCAAACGTTATTTTTGATGTCAATTAAGACCTTACTAAATCGTTTTTCGTATTTGGGCACTATAAAATTATAGCGTTTTTACCTCTACTCTTCTCATTTTTATGCGCTCGTCAGTCCTATTTTTCTATTATTTGTGTTTTTATTATTGAGAAAATACAGTTTGACCCATCATTTCAGCGATGGCTTTTCTTGTTTCTTAACTTTAATCTCTGCATAATATACGGAGAATAATCCTCTAATTTACGCAGATTTTGGTCTTATTATGAAACATGTCACTTATATTCATGAGCATCCTAACTGGACCGATTGGCAGTGGTCAGATAAAAAACTGCTGCCGCTCGTCAGTCAAGTACGATTGCTTCAAGGTCAACTTCTTGGCAAATTACTGACGCTTGGGTTTGAATTAAATGTTGAGGCTCAGTTGGATGCTGTTACCCTTGAGGTGGTCAAAACGTCTGAAATTGAAGGTGAGGTTTTAAAAACCGATCAAGTAAGATCGTCTGTTGCTCGTCATTTAGGGGTTGATGACCATGATTTGCCAGCCGCTTCTCGGGAGATTGACGCGGTAGTTGAGATGATGCTGGCTGCGACATTTCACTTTGATAAGCCGTTATTACTAGAAGACTTGTTCAGTTGGCATCGGGCGCTGTTCCCAGATGGTTATAGCGGGCTTTATCAAATTAAAGTTGGTAAGCTTCGAGATGACCGTCAAGGCGCTATGCAAGTGGTTTCAGGAGGCTACGGTCGAGAGCGCGTGCATTTTGTTGCGCCTCATGCAGATAGGCTTGTTGATGAGTTGGATCGTTTTCTACAGTGGTTTAATATGCCGCTAAGCAAGCAAGCTCATCTTGATTTGGTCATCAAAGCGGGTATCGCGCATTTATGGTTTGTGACGCTGCATCCTTTTGACGATGGTAATGGACGGCTAACTCGGGCAATTACGGAGCGGATGCTGGCCAAAAGTGATGGCAGCGCTCAGCGCTTTTATAGTTTATCCGCACAAATTTTAAATCGGCGTAATGAATATTATAAGGTGTTGGAGCGAACGCAAAAAGGCGGCCGCGATATCACGTTATGGCTAGTTTGGTTTTTAGAAACGCTGATAGATGCCCTGATTGCCGCTCAAGCGACCACCGATAGAATTATGGCAAAAGCCAGTTTTTGGCAGACGCATCGGCATCATGCGTTAAATGATAGGCAAATTAAGATGCTTAATCGGTTAATAAATGATTTTTACGGCAAATTGACCACCAAAAAATGGGCGACGATGACTAAGTGCTCCATTGACACCGCCCTTCGCGATATCAATGATTTGATAGACAAAGGCATGCTGCAAAAATCAGTCGCGTCAGGTCGCAGCACAAGTTATGAGATTGTTTTGTAGGTTTTAGTTGATAATCATGTCGGAGCTAAAATACTGGGGCGATCCACAATGCTGATTAGAGTGTTAGCGGTTTTATACCGATACAGAAACTAAATCAGGTAAATTAATTCTATTTAAAAAATGTCTTAGGTTTGGAAAGATTATCATGATTTAAAATACAGATTATCCGTACAAACTCATTACTGTTATCATAGACAAGTTTTGAATAATGTTGTTTGTTTTGGAAAAATAAATTATGGCGGTAACGGCAGTTAGCAAAAATGACAAGGGTTTTGAGGAATCGCTTTGGGATGCGGCAAATAAGCTTCGCGGCAGCGTGGAGTCCTCGGAATACAAGCACGTCGCATTAAGTCTGATTTTCTTAAAGTTTATTAGTGATACCTTTGAGGCTCAGCGGCAAAAGCTAATTGCCGCAGGTCATGAAAAGCATATCGACATGGTGGCAGCTTATACCAAAGACAACGTGTTTTATCTGCCAGAAACCGCGCGCTGGAGCTATATTCAAGAAAACGCCAAACAAGAAGACATTGCCTTAAAAATCGATACCGCGCTTAGCACCATCGAAAAAACCAACCCATCCTTAAAAGGCGCATTGCCGGACAATTATTTTTCGCGGCTTGGCTTAACGGCAAGTAAGCTTGCCGCCTTAATCGACGTTATCAACAATATCGACACCATCGGCAATCCCGAAGAAGATACCGTAGGTCGCGTTTACGAGTATTTTTTAGGCAAGTTTGCGGCAACGGAAGGCAAAGGCGGTGGCGAATTTTACACCCCAAAATCGGTCGTAAACTTAATTACCGAAATGCTTGAGCCGTACCAAGGCAAAATTTACGACCCCTGCTGCGGTTCAGGCGGCATGTTTGTGCAGTCGATTAAATTTGTCAAAAGCCATCACGGCAACACCAAAGACATCTCAATCTACGGTCAAGAGTACACCACAACGACCTATAAACTTGCCAAAATGAACCTTGCCATTCGCGGCATCTCAAGCAATTTGGGCAGCGTGGCAGCGGATACGTTTTTTAAAGACCAACATCCGCAGCTCAAAGCCGACTTTGTAATGGCAAACCCACCATTTAACCAAAAGGCATGGCGCGCAGAAGATGAGCTGACCCAAGACCCGCGCTGGGCAGGCTACCCAACGCCGCCGACAGGTAACGCCAACTACGCTTGGATACTGCACATCATCTTCAAATTATCCGAGCATGGCAGCGCCGGATTTGTCATGGCAAACGGCTCAATGTCCACGACCACAAGCGGTGAGGGCGACATCCGCGAGCAAATCATCAAAAACGACTTGGTCGATTGCATGATAGCGCTACCAGGGCAGCTGTTTTATACCACTCAGATTCCAGTGTGTTTGTGGTTTATCAGCCGCGATAAAAAGGCGCAATCACAAGACAGTAAAACTCGCGGAATGCGTGACCGTCGCGGCGAGACCTTGTTTATCGATGCGCGCAATATGGGCAGCATGATTAGCCGAACGCACAAGGCATTTAGTGATGAGGACATCGCCACCATCGCCGATACCTACCATTCGTGGCGCGGTGAGGCAGCAGCAGGCGGCTATGAGGCGTATGAGGACGTGGCAGGCTACTGCAAATCGGCAACCCTTGCCGATATTGCCGCCAATGACTATGTGCTGACGCCAGGGCGCTACGTGGGCGCAGCGGCAATCGAAGATGACGGCATCGCCTTTGAAACCAAAATGGCGGAGCTGACCCAAACGCTCTACGCGCAAATGCAAGAGTCCGCAAGGCTTGATGCGGTCATTCGTGAGAATTTGGAGGGCTTGGGCTATGGTGAGTGATTGGAATGAGACTTCTCTTGGAAAGCTTTTAAATTTTTCTAATGGAAAGAAATCGCCTGAGCGTATTGAATGCTCAGAGTTTGCAGTTTATGGCTCTAATGGAGTAATTGGTCATAGCGATAGTGCTAACTCTAAAGAAAAAAGCATTATTATTGGGCGTGTGGGAACTTATTGTGGCTCAGTTTATTATAGTCCAGATAGAGCTTGGGTTACAGATAACGCTATCAAAGCTTTCGCATTAGGTGAAAATAGTGCTCTATTCCTATATTTTTTATTAAAAGACTTAAATCTAAATAATTGGAGAGAAGGGTCAGGACAGCCATTAATAAATCAGACAATCTTAAAGAATATTGAAGTTGTTGTTCCACATCCAGAAGAACAAAAAGCCATTGCCCAAATCCTCGGCTCTTTAGACGACAAAATCGAGCTCAATCGCCAAATGAACGAAACGCTTGAGGCGATGGCGCAGGCGCTGTTTAAAAGTTGGTTTGTGGACTTTGACCCCGTGATTGACAATGCGATTAAAGCAGGCAAACTCATTCCCGATGAGCTTGCCGCGCGCGCTAAGCTTCGCAAAAATATCATCAAAAAAGAAAATCCAGAAATTCAAAGCCTATTTCCTGACGAGTTTGAATTTACCGAGGAATTGGGGTGGATTCCGAAGGGGTGGAGGGTAAGTACGTTAGGGAAAGAAAGCGACTTTACAAATGGTTATGCTTTTAAGAGTAAAGAATTAACGACGGACTCCACCAACGCTTTTCATGTGTTCAAAATGGGACATATTAAACGGGGCGGAGGTTTCAATTACGATGGTACTAAGTCATATTTGCCTACTGATAGAGCCAAGGGCTTAGAGAAATACCTTCTAAAAAAAGGTGATCTACTAATGGCTATGACTGATATGAAGTCGAGCATGGCTCTATTAGGACATACTGCCTTAATGTCTGAAAACGATAAATACTTAGTTAATCAAAGAGTTGGAAGATTGAGTGTTAAAGAAAATGCTGCTTTGAATTATCCATATATTTATATATATTCAAATCTAGATAGTACAATAACTGAGCTACGTAGTAGAGCAAATAGTGGCGTACAAGTGAATTTATCTACTGCAGAAATAAAGGCAACTAATATTATTGTGCCAAATAAGAGCACACATAAACTATTTGATGAAACAGCCTTACAGTTATTTAACAAAATATTTGCTAATGACGAGTTGAGTAGGCAGCTTACCAACCTCCGCGATACCCTTCTACCCAAGCTCATGTCCGGCGAAATCCGTGTTTCTGACGCTGCCGCCATGGTTGAGGACGCCTAATGAGCGATAATAACCATACGATTGAGATATACACTAGCGGCGACGGACAAACGCAAATTGAGATTCGCCTTGAGCAAGACACGCTTTGGCTGTCGCAAGCGCAGATGGCAACCTTGTTTGATAAAGACTCTGACAGCATTGGTTTGCACCTAAAAAACATCTATACCGAAGGCGAATTGGACGCCGCCGCAACTACCGAGGAATCCTCGGTAGTTCGCCAAGAAGGGTCACGCCAAGTTCGCCGTAAGATTCGTTTTTACAATCTCGACGCCATCATTTCTGTAGGTTATCGGGTCAACTCCAAAAAAGGCACTCAGTTTCGGATGTGGGCAACCCAGAGATTGCGGGAGTATTTGCTCCAAGGCTACAGCATCAACGAGCAGCGCTTTGATAAAAACGCCGCCGAGTTACGGCAAGCCTTAGCCTTGATTAAAAAAACCGCCCAAAGCCCTAAGCTTAATACTGATGAAGGTCGCGGTTTGATTGAGATTATCAGCCGTTATACCCAGACTTTTTTATGGCTACAGCGTTATGATGAAGGTCTGCTTGATGACCCAACAGGGCAAGTAGGCGGGATATTGCCCAGTTCAGCGCAGGCAATGGCTGACTTAAATCAGCTTAAGGATCAGCTCATGGCGCGCGGTGAGGCGACAGAACTTTTTGCCAAACCTCGCGGCGATGGCTTGGACAGTATTTTGGGCACGTTAGAGCAAACGGTATTTGGTGAGCAAGCTTACCCTACCATTGAGAGCAAAGCGGCGCACCTGCTGTATTTTGTGGTCAAAAACCATGTATTTACTGACGGCAATAAGCGCAGCGGCGCGTTTTTGTTTATCGATTTTTTGCATCGTAATAACCGCTTGCTGGATAGGCAAGGCGAGACGGTGATAAATGATACTGGGCTTGCCGCCTTAACCCTACTGATTGCCGAATCTGACCCCAGCCAAAAGGATATTTTAATTAAGCTTATTATAAACATGCTGTCGTTAGAGGGCTGATGACGATTGAGTAAAAACAATCTATCATTATTTAAAAACGCAATCATCAATGGAATTAAGCATGAAAAGATTATTACTAAGTTTGGCGATTAGCTTAGGTGTTTTATCGTCTGCCCCATTGATGGCGGCGACTCCTGCATTTTCTGCCAGCCAAATGTCTCAGGTTAAGCTTAAAGACTTAAGCTTTAAAGAAGTTATGCGCAAGTTTTATAGCGGTCAGATGGTGAATGTCGTTGTGGATAATGAAGATATTGAAGTCATGCCACACATTGGCTTAAACAGTGTAAATAGCGAGGGAGATAGAATAGTTGCAGCTATGCACCCTGTGGTGAACTATAACAATAGCGCTGGTGAACCTCGCTATTTAGTAATTATTGAAAAAGTTGCGTTATATGAGAGTAATTCATTAGCCTCTTGCCACGTCTGCCAAGCCACAGCTGATATTTATAGTTTTAAAAAGCTAAATAATGGTCAGTTTCAACTGATTAGCCGAACACCTAAAGATGTTGGATTCTCTAGCAGTTGGGGCAGAGTAGGTTTAGATAGTGAATCTATTAAAAAGGGAATTCAGCCGTTAGGAAAAAATCTGACTGGCAGCGTATTTGTGAATGGTTACGTTTCTACTGGACAAATGGACAGTTGGTGGGATGTGCTTCATTTACCTGAAAACGCCTTTATTAATTTATATACATTTGGCGATGCTGGTTCAAATAATGCCGGAAATTATGAAGAAGATTCGCCTTTATATTATAGCTATGACGTTGAGTTTAAGATATTGCCCGACAACTCTACTTACTATCCAGTCAGATTAAACTATAGCGGCGAGATGCCTGATGAAAATTACGACCATATCGACCCCGTAAACTACAGCAAAATCGTAAAGTTTGACCCAATCAAAAAAGTTTATAAATAATAACGCAGCGAAAAAGGCAGACGCAATGAAATTTACCGAAGATAAATTAGAGCAAGCCATCATTGCGTTGTTAGAACCTCAAGGCTACCCGCACTATCACGGCGACAGCATCGAGCGTGAGTTGGACGAGGTCTTAATTCAAGATGACTTGTTTGATTATCTTGCCGAGCGTTATCAAAGCGACGGCATCACCGAGCTAGAAATCCGGCAAATCATTCATCAGCTAAAATACCTGTCCGCCGCTGACTTGTACGAGAGCAACAAAACTATCATGAAATGGCTGAGCGATGGTTTTTTGTTCAAACGCGACGATTTCACCCAAAAAGACATTTATATTCAGCTGATTGATTATCAAAACGCGGGCAATAACCGCTTTCGCGTGGTCAATCAATTTACCATTGAGGGCTCAGAAACGCGGATTCCTGACGCCATTTTATTTATCAATGGCTTGCCGCTGGTGTTGTTTGAATTTAAAAGCGCCATTCGTGAAAACGCGACGCTGTTTGACGCCTTTACCCAAATTACCACGCGCTATATCCGCGATATTCCCGAACTGTTTAAATACAACGCCCTTTGCGTCATCAGTGACGGCGCGAATACCAAAATGGGCTCCTGCTTTGCCCCGTATGAGTTTTATTATGCTTGGCGCAAGATTACAGGCGATGAGACAGGCGTAAACGGCGGCGTAGATGCGTTATTTAGCATGATTTCAGGGCTGTTTTATCCGCCAAGGCTGCTTGATGTCATTCAAAACTTCATCTATTTGCCGGACACCTCAAAAAAACAAGAAAAAATCGTTTGCCGTTATCCGCAGTACTACGCGGCAAATAAACTTCATGACAACATCAAAAAACACATGAAGCAAACCGACGCGTCAGGACAAGTGATTGAATCGGACATCAAAAACGGTAAAGGCGGCACGTACTTTGGGGCAACGGGCTGCGGCAAAAGCTTTACCATGCTGTTTTTAGCGCGCCTTTTGATGAAAGATAAAGCCCTTAAAAGCCCGACCATTATTTTAATCACCGACAGAACCGACCTTGACGACCAGTTATCTAAAACCTTTACCAATGCCAAAACCTATTTGGGTGATGAGCATATCATCAGCGTTGAGACCCGAGCGGACTTGCGAGATGAGCTTCAAGGTCGCAAAAGTGGCGGCGTGTTTTTAACCACCATTCACAAATTCACCGAAGATACGGCGCTACTGACCGATCGCACCAATGTAATTTGCATTTCAGATGAAGCCCACCGAAGCCAAATCAACTTAGACCAAAAAATTACCGTCACCGACGATGGCGTCAAAAAGACTTACGGTTTTGCTAAATATTTGCATGATTCATTGCCTAATGCCACCTACGTTGGGTTCACCGGAACACCGATTGATGCCACGTTAAAGGTCTTTGGCGCGGTTGTGGACAGCTACACCATGACCGAATCGGTTCATGATGAAATCACCGTTCCTATCGTTTATGAAGGTCGCGCTGCCAAAATATTGGTCGATAGCAAGCAGCTTGATCAGGTGGAAAAATACTACAAAGCCTGCGCGAAACAAGGCGCAAATGAGCATCAGATTAGCAGCAGCAAAAAAGCCGTTGCCAATATGACCACCATTTTAGGTGATCCTGATCGCATCAGCGCCGTTGCTGCCGATTTTATTGAGCATTACGAAAAACGGGTGACTGAGGGCACAACTTTAAAAGGCAAAGCGATGTTTGTCTGTAGCAGCCGCGAGATTGCTTATTTGCTTTACCAAAATATCATCGCCCTGCGCTCTGATTGGAATGAGGCAAAGCTCAGCGAGGATAACGTAACGTCAAGCGATAAAGCGCCATCAGCGCCCATAGAGCGCGTTAAAATGATTATGACGCGCCATGCTGATGATGACAAAGCGCTTTGGGACAAGCTTGGCAGCAACAATTATCGCAAAGATTTAGATGAGCAATTTAAAGACCCTAATTCCAACTTTAAAATCGCCATCGTCGTTGATATGTGGCTGACAGGGTTTGATGTGCCTTTTTTGGATACCATTTACATCGACAAACCACTTCAAAAGCACAATTTAATCCAAACCATCTCACGGGTAAATCGTAAATTTGCCGGAAAACATAAAGGTCTGGTGGTTGATTATGTCGGTATCAAAAAACAGATGAACCAAGCGTTAGCGCACTACACCGGAGAGCAAACGCAAAATATTGAGGACATTCAGCAATCTGTGGTCGTCGTCAAAGACCATTTAAGCCTGTTAGATGCTCTGTATCATGGCTTTGATTCAGCGCCTTATTTTAACGGCAGCCCTTTAGATCAGCTTAATACGTTAAATAACGCAGCAAACTACGCGCTAGCGTCAAATAAGCGCCACAAGACCTTTATGGACTTGGTTCAGCGCATGAAAGCTGCTTACGACATTTGCGTGGGCAGTGGCGCGCTGAGCGCCGACGACAAAGCTAAAATCCACTACTACATGGCCGTGCGCACGCTGCTGTTCAAAATTACTACAGGAGATGCCCCAGATGCGGCGCAAATGAACCAAAAGGTTCGCGAGCTGGTCAAAGACGCCTTAATCAGCGATGGCGTTGAAGAGATTTTTAAGCTTGGTGATAACACAGATGGCAGCGTCAACCTATTTGATGACGACTATCTTGCCAAAATTGAAAAAATCAAACAGCCAAATACCAAAATTGAGCTGCTCAAACAGCTGCTGGCTAAAGCCATTGGCGAGATGAAAAAGACCAATAAAGTTCAAGGTATCAACTTCACAAAAAAAATGAATGCTTTGGTTGAAAAATACAACGAGCGCGACGAGCAAGACACCCTGCGATCTGAAGTCATCAAAGACTTTACCGATGAAATCATCAATTTGTATCAAGAGCTGCGAGAGGATATGCTGTCTTCAAATAGCCTTGGCATTGATTTTGAGGAAAAGGCGTTTTATGACATTTTGCTGTCTTTAGCGCAGAAATATGATTTTAGCTACCCTGAAGATAAGCTGATTGAGCTATCCAAAGCCGTTAAAGAAGTTATTGATAATAAAGCCAAATACACCGACTGGAACAAACGCGAGGACATCAAAGCTGAGCTTCATTTTGATCTGCTCATCTTGCTTGATGAGTGGGGTTATCCGCCAATTGATCGCGATGAGGTGTATCAGGAAATCTTTGAGCAGGCGGAGAATTTTAAGAAGCATAGGGTGGTTTAGGTTTGGAAGGATTACTCCTCCAATATTTTCGGGGCAGTTCACACACCAAAATACTACCTATTAAAGCTATACTCCACAATCCTCACCTAGTAACATGCAGTTGATTCCATATTGTGCGCAACTGAGCATAGCGAGTTCATTGACTTTAAATCATCTAAAGACAAAATTTTTGCCTCTATCTGGATATTAACCATGTTAATGAAATTTTTTAAATCAGTGGATTAAACATTAGGATTAAGTTATGAAGTCATCACATTTGTTAGGCGCAACAATTCTTTCTGTCATTAGTTTGTCAGGCTGCCAAATATACTATGGGCAGCAATAATGGTTCGACCCAAACGAATTGCCGTGTAACAGGGAAGTTTATACCTAAAGCAAATACGGACTATCGTATAACTGGTAGTTCAAGTCGCAAAGAATGTTACGTTTATTTAGAACAGTTTGCAAAAAATAAAAATGGTCAAACTTATTTGATACCAATGAAGTTTGATTAAGTTATATAGGTTTAAACCCCAAGTATTGTTGGAGTGGTTTGGCTCTGCAAAAAATAAACGCTCCTATTACGTCAAGTAGTAGGAGCGTTTATTTTTTGCAGGATTGTTTTTCGCTTCCCTAGTTAGGACTAGAATCTTAGGCTGTAGGCTAATGATATCGGCATATTGAGTTATTTAGGTGGTTGCAGTGTACTTCGTTGTGTACATGCAGTGAGCTTTTAGATCATTATTTTTATTTACCATAAGCGCTGTTATAGAAATAAGGATTACTACTGCCATGCCTAACAACAAGCCTAATGGTTAGGCATTAAGCTCTTTGCTAACCTTTTAATATCGTTAATCTTAACAAGATCTAGTGACTTGGCATACCATAATGATCTGCGATTAGCTCAACAGTGCGCAATTGGGCGCGTCGCGAATAGCCTTGAACAACCAGCATTATCTCATCGACCCCTGTTTGCTCCTGAAGGCTCTCCAAACTTTTTGCGACCTCGGCAGCAGTACCATGGAGGGTTTGATCAGTATACTGATCAATAATCTGGCGCTCTTGCGTATTGCCTTGAAAAGCCGCTACTTCATCAGGGGGCAGTAAAGCAAAAGGCTTGCGTTGGAACATTCTCAACATGGCCATAGCAGACGAAGTTGACTGGCGACGTGCTTCTACAGGATTTTTATCCGCAATAGCGCCAATGCTGACCAAACTGTATGGCTTGGCTAGGATTTTTGATGGACGGAAATTCTCTCGGTAAATTCGCATGGCATTTAAAACATCAGCACTGCCAAACTGCAAAGCGAACGCATAAGGTCTGCCAAGCTGTGCTGCCAAATGCGCAGAGTAAGTTGATGACCCCAAGATCCAGACATCAGCTGTGGTCTTCGATGGTGACACTCGATTTTGCTCGGCCTGCCATGGGCCTGGCACCGCATGAACCTCGCTATAAGGATGGTCTTTTGGAAAATTGTTTTCTAAAAAGCCCAACAATTCTGCGACTTGCTGAGGAAATTTATCGTTTGCCGCCTGATGACGACGCAAAGCTGAAGCTGTTGCGCCATCCGTACCTGGTGCCCTTCCCAAACCCAGATCAATCCGTCCTGGCGCCAGCGCATCAAGCATACCGAATTGCTCAGCGACCACCAGAGGCATATGATTCGGTAGCATGATGCCGCCTGCACCAAGCCTAATACGCTCAGTTTCCCCTGTTAGACGTGCAACCATCATCTGCGGCGAAGGAATCGCGGCGCCCGGCATGGCATGATGTTCAGACATCCAAAACCGCTGAAAACCCCTTTTATCCGCCAGTTTCGCAAGCGCAATCATCTCTTGAAAGGTGTCCTCTACTGTGTGGCCAACGCCGGTGAAGGCATTGTCGAGCACCGAGAGAACGAAAGGTGCGTTGCCAGAATTATTTGGCATATTCATAAACTGTCTCAGTTATGCAATGTTTATTATATGTGGCAACACACTTTGAGCATTGCCACACAGGGAAGCTTCTAAAAACTGACTTCTAAAGAACTAGAATTTATAGGTTTGACCATCATTAGGAACAAGCGCACGCTGTTTGTCTAAGTGTTTTTCTTCGATAAAGCGGCGCAGCTCTGCCTTTGTGAGTGTGGCATGATTCACCGTATCCATATGCACGCTAATGATCTGAGCATTAGGAGAGAATTTATACGCACGATATACATCGTCTTTACCCATGATAATAGAGTCATTCACAAAGGTAGTCAGCTTCGCATAGCCTGTATTAAGGATGACCACATCAGGCTTGTAACGAGTGAGCGCATTCTCTACTTCCTTATCCCAAATGGTATCCCCTGCGATATATACGGTCTTATAGTTTGGTTTTTGGAATACAATCCCCATTGTTCTGCCCAGCAGTTCAGCTAATGGCGCCACTTTATACATCGCATCAGTGCCATGCTGTCCGGTGGTTTTATTGATTCTAGTGCCTTTAAACACCACCCCTTGCTCTGTTAACACTCTCACATCGGTAAAGCCATCTTTACGTACGATTGCTGCATCGGCTTCATCTTGGGTAAAAATTGGCATGTCACGAGGCACTAAGTTACGTGCAGCATCATCCCAATGATCAGCATGTAAATGGGTCAAAATAATGGCATCCGCCTTAAGCACCTCTTCAACGGATATAGGCAAATCGACCATTGGATAGCGTATTTGGCTATTTACTGTGCCATCAAACCCTGGATATGCGTTTTTAGCCGCTAGCATCGGATCCACTAAAAAAGTAGTGCCTGCATAATCAAGCTTAATTGTTGCATTACGGATTTGCTGAAATTGAACGGTATTGGTCGCCGTCTCTTTTCCAGCATTAGAATTGATAGTTGGACTGGCAAAAGTAGTACATGCGGTTAACAACATGACACCACTTAACAGAGCGGTACTGGTCAGCGATTTCGCTATCTTCATAATTTGACACCTTGCTAATAAGAGTTTGATTAACAACTCTGGATTAACGCGCAATCCAAGTTTGCGTATCAATCACTTCGCCATATAGAAACTCAATCGCTGCCATGATGGTGGCATGAGCCTGAGCGGCGGGTACTGTCGTGCCATTAAACTCAAGATCAAGCGTGGCACACGCATCATGGATGGTGGTCGTGGTATAACCAAAGTCCACTGCCGCACGAACCGTTGCATCAACACACATATGGCTCATGGCGCCAATCACGGTAACGTCTTTAATACCTTCTTTATCCAATAGCTCTTTCAGAGCGGTCTCACGAAACGAATTGGGGTAATGCTTAGTGATGACGGCTTCGCCCTCTATAGGCTTTACTTTCTCATTGATTTCTACACCATCAGTACCAGGCGTAAAGATTGGTGCGTCATTTGATGGCATTTCATGACGAACATGAATGACGGTATGGCCTTTTTCTCTAGCAGACTCAATCACCAAAGCCGCATTATCAGCGGCTTCATTAATACCAACGAGTGATAATTTACCTTGCGGAAAATACTCATTTTGAATATCGACAACGATAAGTGCTTTTGTGCTCATGATGATTCCTTTTTTTATCAAAGTGACTGTATAGGCGTATATTTTACAAGCTCTGTGCTACACTAACGAGTGGCTACATCGACACATAAGAGGTTAATAACGATATATGAATCAAAAACATGCTATTGAAATTGGGTTGGTTGTTTATGAGGAAGCACAAATGGCCGCTGTTCTTGGGCTGACCGACCTACTGATAGTGGCCAGTAAGATTGCTGCCAAACTTCAAGATACAACTGAGATGTCTTTACAGGTCAGTCACTGGGAGATTAAGGGTTCTAATCTGCGTCCTACCTGCAATTTTTCGAGCAATCCTGATGGCTCAGGAAGGTTAGCAGCTATCATCATTCCACCCACGTTAGAGACGCCAATTGCAAAGCAAGCAGCGGCACCATGGCTGGAATGGCTAAGAGATCAGCATTCCACAGGTGTGATACTGTCATCCGTCTGCGCCGGTGCTTTTTTACTGGGCGAGACGGGACTCCTATCCAAACGCAAAGCAACGACGCATTGGGGTTATGTAGAAGAGTTTGAACAGCGCTTCCCTGATGTCGATCTGGATGTCGATCGCATTATTATCGAAGACGGTGATATTGTGACCGCTGGTGGCGCGATGGCTTGGACGGACTTGGGGCTTAGGATGGTTGACCGCTTTCTTGGCTCACAGGTCATGAATGAGGCCGCTCGTGCATTGTTAATTGACCCCTCAAGGCGTGAACAATGCTATTACAGTGCGTTTTCTCCCAACCTCACTCATGGTGATGCCGCCATACTAAAGGTGCAGCATTGGCTACAAAAAACAGAAGCACGGGTTATTGATTTATCCACCCTAGCCAGTTGTGCGCAGTTAGAGGAGCGCACTTTTCTGCGCCGTTTCCATAAGGCGACGGGCATGACATCAACAGAATACTGTCAGCGATTACGCATTGGTAGTGCAAAAGACTTTCTACAGTTCTCTTTAATGCCTGTTGAGCAAATAGCGTGGAAGGTGGGTTATAGTGATGTTAGTGCATTTCGTAAAATATTTAAGCGCATTGTTGGTTTGACCCCTAGCGAATATCGGCGCAGATTTACTCTGGATGAAGAGTGATAGGTTTAGGCGATTTCTGGATTAAAGGTAGGTGCATTGACTGCTTGTAGGCAGGAGATAGGTTTAATAAAACGGTCCCAATGTAGTTGCGACCGCCTTATCCTTTAATGATAATTAATCGGAAGATCTTGTTTTAAAACGCAGTAAACGCAATGCATTCAGCGTCACCAGTACTGTAGCACCAGTATCCGCTAGCACAGCAATCCAAAGCCCTGTCACGCCGAGCACAGTGGTTATCAGAAATATGCCCTTTAACCCAAGTGCAAATATGACATTTTGATGGATATTTCTCATGGTGGCGCGGGATAAGGCAATAAGGTTAGCAACGTCTATCACGCGGCTTTTTAATAGGGCAATATCAGCCGTTTCGATAGCCACATCCGTGCCACTGCCCATCGCAATGCCAATGTCTGCCGCTGCCAAAGCGGGTGCATCATTGATACCATCACCAATCATCGCTATTTTACTATTGCTTTGCATCTCACTGAGTAGACGTAGCTTGTCTTCAGGTAACAGCTCAGCTTTCCACTCTATATCTAACTGACTGGCAAGCGCTTTTGCCGTACGACTGTTGTCACCTGTGAGCATGACGGAGCGCACGTTCATCTTGTTAAGCTGGGCAATGGCCTGCTTTGCATCCTCTCGTAACTCATCACGTAGAGCGACCAATCCGAGCGCCTCCCTCGTTTGCTCATCAAACAAAATAGAAACCGTTTTACCATCATTTTGTAGCATCTCAATTTGAATCTGCTGCTCAGCTGGCAACATCACTTTCTCAGCGACGTAGACTGGTGAGCCGATGGCCAAAGAGCGTCCAGCAACCGTTGCATGAACCGCTTTACCTGCGGTCGCAAAGGCGTTGGAGGATCCAGGTATGACTACCTTAGCGGCTTTGGCATGATCCACAATAGCGATAGCAAGCGGATGACTGGAGGTAGCATCGACACTTGCAAACAGTGACAGTAGTTTATCGCGACCCTCAGCATCGCCATGTACTGTTTTAAAATCAATGATATCGGTTACTCGAGGTTTGCCCTCGGTCAAAGTACCCGTTTTATCAAAAGCGACAGTGTTGACCTGACCCACCAACTCCATGACATTACCTCCTTTGATAAGCAGTCCATGGCGCGTGCCGACAGCCAAACCTGAGGCAATAGCGGCAGGTGTTGACAGCACAAGAGCACAAGGACAGGCGATCAGTAATAGCGCTAAACCACGGTATAGCCATACTCCCCATTCTGCTCCCATCAGTAGAGGTGGGATAATAATCACTAAAGCCGCAATCGCCATAACGATAGGCGTATAGTAGCGGCTAAAGGCTTCAATAAAGCGTGCAGTCGGTGCTTTGGACGCTTGTGCCCGCTCCACAAGCTCAATAATACGAGCAATTGTATTATCTGCCGCTGTTTTTTCTACGCGTATTTGTAGTACCCCATCAACGTTGATAGATCCAGCAAAGACCTCATCGCCTATGGTTTTGGCAACAGGAACAGATTCTCCCGTCACAGGTGACTCATCAAGGCTAGACGTACCTTGAACAATCACGCCATCAGCAGAGACTCTATCACCAGGACGCACAAGCACCTTATCATTCACTTGTAGTGAAGTCGCTGCCACCTGACGTTGTTGTCCTTGCGCGTCCAGTAAAATAGCTGTCTTTGGCACAAGCGACGATAATGCTCTGATTCCTGCGCGCGCACGATTAGCTGCGACACTCTCTAATAGCTCCCCAACCGAGAATAAAAAGACCACGGCAGCCGCTTCTTCAGCTTCACCTATGATAAGCGCGCCAATAGCCGCAACAGACATGAGCATTTCAATTGAAAAAGGCGATCCTGCTAACGCCAGTGCAGAAGCTTTGCGAGCAAATGGTAGGACACCGATAGCCACAGCGGCAATAAAAGCCCATGCGCCATATTCAGGGAAAATTAAAGACAATACATATGCGGCACCCATCAAAAGCCCCGTACCAATGACCTGTTTGCCTTTTATGGTTTGCCACCAGCGCTGATTGTCCACCGCTGATTGATTACCATCATTGCCCCTCTCATTTTGTTGACCCGTTAACGCTGACACACCAAACCCTAGGCTTTTAATGGTTTTCTCGATATCTTTAACGCCAGTATTCGTATCAGGCGCCAAGGTTAGCTCTAGCTTTTGAGTCGCAAAGTTTAACTGAACCTCAGAGACACCAGGTATTCGCATTAACGCCCGCTCGATTTTACCAACACAACTGGCACAGTCCATACCTTCAATATGATATTGCATAATCACTTCTCCTCTTGTTAAAGGCAGTATGAACCCTATAGTAACTTTAGGGTCAAGACTTTTAACGATAAAGAGGTTTGATTTTTTATCAGCAAACCTTATAGTTACTTTATTGTTTAGATAATAGAAAATACTATTTAAGGAGATACACATGCTAATCAAAATTGGTGAGCTTGCCACGCGCACCGGTGCGACGGTCGAAACCATTCGCTATTATGAGAAAGAGAGGTTATTACCAAAACCTGCGCGTAGCCAAGGCAACTATCGTTTGTATAATGAAGCGCATTTTGAGCGTCTACAATTTATCCTGCACTGCCGTACACTCGATATGACTTTGGATGAAGTACGAACCCTGCTTCAATATAGAGATAAACCTGATGAAAACTGCGGTGAGGTCAATGTGCTATTGGATGAGCATATCGATGCGGTAGAGACACGTATGGAAGAGCTGATACAATTAAAGCAACATCTACTAGCGTTGCGGCAAAAATGCGCAAGTGAAGCGCTAGCTGAATCCTGCGGAATATTGCATGCGCTTGCCGATAACTCGTGTCATAGATAAAGTATTCATTTTGATAACACTGTCCACTTTTTATCATTAAAAGTAGACCTATAACCAAAGGCGCGGGGCAAACGCATCACTAAGATGCAGTTGCCCATGTCAGATTTTTTTCAACTGGTCAATATTTTCAGATGTGATTCAGCCCATCGTCCTTTCTGTCAAACAGATAGGCTGCGCGTTTATAAGGCTGATTCATTGCGCTTGTGCAGGGAAACCGCCTTTTGCTAAAGCAGCTGTCATCTGCTCAATACTGGCGATGGTTTCGATACTGACCACTTTGGCTGCTAAATCAATCTTAACCTTGGCCTTTGAGTCGATATTCTGAATAGCTGCTGACACACCACGGGCACAACCGCCACAGTTCATATTTGCAATCAATAGTTTCATACCCTTTCTCCAAATAAGTTTTATTTCATCACTAAGCTTAAGCCTTGTCATAATGGTAAGGTCAAACACATTTTTGAAAAAATATACTTGACCTTACCATGATGTCAACCTATATGCTGTTGATAATAGATTGAACATGATAGAGGCTGTTATGAATTCAGAAAATAGTAAGTCTTATCTTTATAGTGAGACATTGCCCATTGAGGGTATGACTTGTGCTTCATGTGTGGGACGAGTAGAAAAAGCATTAAAAAAAGTTGAAGGTGTTGAAAATGCTGAGGTGAATCTTGCGACTGAAAAAGCCATGATTTCCTCATCTCAACCTTTAGACCTTATCGCAGTAACCAAAGCCGTAGAACGAGCCGGTTATAAGATCTTGGCATCTCAGCCGATTGAGCTGTCGATAGAAGGTATGACTTGTGCTTCCTGTGTTGGACGGGTAGAAAAAGCATTAAAAAAAGTTGAGGGCGTACAACAAGCAAACGTCAACCTTGCTACTGAACGCGCATGGGTACAAGGCAACGCTCAAGTACAGAGCAGCGATTTGATTCAAGCCGTTAAAAAAGCGGGATACACAGCTAAGCAGATTGAGCAAAGTGTGAGTGTTCAACAGGATAAAAAAGCCACGGAACAGCAACAGCTGAAACGAGATTTAATGATCTCTTTGATTTTGGCCGTTCCGGTTTTTATTCTAGAAATGGGGTCACATATGATTCCAGCTTTTCATATGTGGGTCGTGGACAATATCGGCACCCAACAAAGCTGGCTGATTCAATTTGTTTTGACGACGCTGGTTCTTATCTTTCCGGGAAGACGTTTTTATCAAAAAGGTATTCCGGCATTATGGCGTTTTGCCCCAGATATGAATTCATTGGTCGCGGTTGGAACACTGGCGGCTTATAGTTTTTCGCTAGTCGCAACATTTATTCCACAAGTTCTACCTGAAGGCACCGTGAATGTTTATTACGAAGCGGCCGCTGTGATTGTGAGCTTAATTTTATTAGGACGTTATTTCGAGGCAAAAGCCAAAGGTCGTACCTCTCAAGCCATTCAGCATTTGGTTGGAATGCAAGCAAAAACAGCGCGTATCCATCATAACGGACAAGTGACTGAAGTGCCGATTGCAGAAGTGACCACAGAAACGATCGTTGAGATTCGACCCGGTGAGCGTGTTCCTGTTGACGGTGAAGTTATTGAAGGCCAAAGCTACATTGATGAATCTATGATCACAGGTGAACCCGTTCCTGTCAAAAAACAAGTCGGTGATCAAGTGGTAGGAGGCACCGTCAATCAGAATGGGACCTTGAATTTTCGGGCGACTGCCATTGGCGACTCTTCGGTATTGGCGCAAATCATTCGTATGGTTGAACAGGCTCAAGGGTCTAAATTACCGATTCAGGCGTTGGTTGATAAAGTCACTATGTGGTTTGTTCCCATGGTCATGCTCTTAGCCGCTCTGACTTTTATAGTCTGGTTTATTTTTGGTCCTGAACCTGCTTTGACATTTAGTCTTGTCAACGCCGTTGCCGTCCTAATCATTGCTTGTCCCTGTGCAATGGGATTGGCAACCCCTACCTCTATTATGGTTGGTACAGGTCGCGGTGCAGAAATGGGCGTGTTATTCCGCAAAGGTGAAGCATTACAAGCGTTACAAGACGTTCAAGTCATTGCGGTCGATAAAACCGGCACATTAACTGAAGGTAAACCAACCTTAACGGATTTTTATGTCCAAAAAGGGTTTCAACATGAGCAAGTCTTGCGTATCGTGGCATCGGTTGAGGCAAAATCTGAACATCCCATTGCCGTAGCCATTGTTCAGGCTGCAGAACAACAAAATATCAGCTTATTACCGATTACCAACTTTGAGTCTGTGACGGGATTTGGAATCAAAGCGGAAGTGGCAGGTCAAACCATTCATATTGGTGCTGATCGTTATATGAAGCAATTAGAGCTTGATGTTACACCTTTTGAAAACGAGGCTGCACGCTTAGGACAAGAAGGTAAAACCCCACTTTATGTCGCGATTGACCAAAAGCTAGCAGCCATTATTGCCGTTGCGGATCCTATTAAAGACACCACTTATGCCGCTATTGCAGGTTTACATCAATTGGGCTTAAAAGTGGCCATGATCACAGGCGACAATCGCCATACCGCTCAAGCAATTGCAGCAAAATTACATATTGATCAAGTGGTCGCAGAAGTGTTACCAGATGGAAAAGTGGATGCACTACGTCAATTACAACAACAGTATGGTCGCATGGCTTTTGTTGGTGATGGGATTAATGATGCCCCTGCTCTTGCTCAAGCGGATGTCGGTCTGGCAATTGGCACAGGAACAGATGTGGCAATTGAAGCTGCGGATGTAGTGTTGATGTCAGGTAGTTTACAAGGGGTTCCTAATGCGATTGCTTTAAGTAAAGCGACTATCAAAAATATTCGACAAAATCTATTTTGGGCATTTTTCTATAATGTTGCTTTAATTCCAATTGCCGCAGGGGTTTTATATCCAGCGTTTGGAATTTTGTTGTCACCTATTTTTGCTGCAGGAGCAATGGCGCTATCCTCTGTTTTTGTGCTAGGTAATGCCTTACGCTTAAAGTATTTTCAGGTGCCAACGATTAAAGCATAGATTGTATTAGGATAGGGTTAAAGTCGCGATTCAAAGTAGTCATTTGGCTTTAACCCTTTTTATATCAGGAGGAAAGTTATGAATATCGGTCAAGCGTCAGAGCAATCAGGAATCTCCCCCAAAATGATCCGCTATTATGAGCAGATCGGGTTGCTTGATGCCGCAAAACGTTCGAATTCAGGGTATCGAATGTATTCTGAACAAGATATAAAAGACTTATGCTTTTTGAGACAGGCTCGTGATTTAGGTTTTTCCTCCAAACAGATGAAAGAGTTGCTTGATTTGCGGAAAAATACAGATCGGCAGAGTGCTGATGTTAAAAAATTGACACTGACACATATAGAAACCTTAAACCAAAAAATAGCTCAGTTGCAAGATATGGTGAGCTTATTACAGTTTTCTGCTGATCATTGCTCAGGTGATGAAAACGCAGAGTGCGCCATATTAGAAGATCTTGAACAGGGTAAATAAAATAAATTGCATTTGATCTTATCTATTTCCTTATCTATATATCGGTCTGAAAAATGCATACCCCAATAGAACCGCTAAATCCGGCGCCAAACTAATCATTAGAACCACCTAAATTAGACTGCTATAATGAAACTACTTATAACAGTCTAAAAGAACCATTATCGTATTGATTTGCTCACTAAACTATAAGATACTCGTTATTCCAAAGCTCGCGAACCAAAATCAAATCACGACCATTTTCTCTTAAACTCATTTAAAAACGTATCAACTTTTTCAGCCATTGGACTGTCAGCTGACATGGGCATATGCTCATAAGTCAGCTGCCTTGATTTTGGTGTTTTAAATTCAGCACCACTGGCATGTTCGCGGCAGACTTTTGGGTAAAGCGATTGCCAAATAGGATACGTGATGCTTTCGGCTTTACTTTTCAAATCCCAAAATCCTAGGCGCCGAGCCGTCTCAAAAACGACATCATGCGCGTACAAGCCTTGAGTTGCCGCTTTATAAGCGTCGCGCAAATCCGGATAATCAGACCTGACTGAAGCTAATGCCAGCAAATCACGCGCCGAGCTTGGCGGCCACTCCTCAAAGATCGACCGCGCTTTTGCGACTTGCCACTCTTCAGCGGTAGGATTAAGATGCATCACTACCCTTGCCCAAAGTATCGCCTTTTGAACCGGATAGTCTTTGGCGCAAGCCTTTCTGCCAAAATTTAACTGCCACTCGCCAAACAGTTTAACAATATCTTTGGTCAGATTCCTAAGTTTCTGATCGTCAGCATTAGGCGGTGCATGGCACGTGGTCGAAGAAGCGATCGACATCTTGCTGCGTTTGCTCGACATAGCTTGAAGCTTGATCAAAGGCATTTGACTGACGGGCTTTGGTTGTGTGAGCTTTTGCATCGCTTGCTCCTTTTTTATTTGATTTTGATTGATACTGACGATCGTTAATAATCCAATTGGTGAGAACGTCTTGACGGCGCTCCTCTGTCACAATCGGCCGGTTCAGCTGCTCTTGTTCTGAATAATAATTTTTGAATTTGGATAGGTGAGCCTCATAGGCCTTCAAATCTAAACTAAAGCTAGCTGAAGACTTTTTTAATAACTCATTAATTTTGATGAGAGATGGCGCTTTCCAGTATTTTATCGGCTCAATTTTTAAAGGCGCTTGAGAGAGAGTAGAGTTATTAGATGACGATAACGATGACGGGCATTCCTCAAGCATGTCGTTAGCATTGCTTGAGCATTCATAATCAGATGCTTGAGCATTGCTTAAGCTATCCTCATCTTGCTCATTTTTATTCCAGCGTGCCAAAGCACCTTTACGAGCGCGTTCTGATTTCACTTTTTTATTTGTGGTTGCCGTTTGTTTTTTCTCATCTAAATAGCTACTGATTAGCCTATCGTTTGACTTCTCAAAAATGCCTAGATCTAAAATGAGGGCAATAAAAGTTTTAGTTTTATTGAGCGATAAGCCAATGATTGCTGAGATGATTTTATAATCGTAAGGGATGGCGCCGTTTTTCCAATAGTCCATCATTAAAAGATATAAAGCTCCTATTTGCTCGGTGTTCAAGCGCGTGGTCATCGCGAGCATCTCACCAATATAAATCGGTAGCCAAATGCTAACATCGTCTGATTTACTCATGACCCTCTCCTTGATAAGTCGGTGTTATGAAAAAGTCATCAGCGCTATCAAGCCGCTCAAAAGTGTCTTTAGCTAACTGAAATAAGAGGTCAATCTTATGGCGGTCATAGCACTGCATGTCGCTAGGAACTACTTTTAAATCAAAAATGGCTAGTATCAAAGCAAATTGCGTCAAGCGGCTGTCTTTATTGCTCGTATCCAGCCACCGCCCAATTGTCGTAGTGTTGACCCCTACACATTCTGCAAGAAAACGATGCTTTTGCTTTGCGGCGCTTTGCAGTATTTGAGCTTGAATATTGCGTGAGTATGCAAGCTGTTTTTTGGATAATGAATGCATAGAACCCTCCAAAATATAAGGTAAGTTTAATTACCTATTAAATCACATAAAACTTACCTTCTCAACTGATAAGATTACTCTTATACATAGGAGAAATTATGCAAACTCTTGGTCAGCGACTATACAGGCTTAGAAAGAAAAAAAATCTTGCTCGAGATGCGTTAGGTGAGAAGATAGGCGTCTCTAAAACAGCTATAAAAAATTGGGAGGACAACGAAAACTTGCCTAAACTTGAATACTTGCAGCTTTTGGCAAGTTTTTTTGGATGCAGTATTGAGTATTTAACAAAAGGCGATGAAACAGAAAACTTTCTTTTGGATCATGATATTTTTTTTGCTCCAGTGTTGGATGATTTTGAAATTAGCGTTAGTCAAGACTTAAAACAAACTTCCATAAATAACTACTTACCAATTGTTATTACTGATTATGACGACGAAGTTTTTTGGATAAGTTTGACAAATAGCAGCATGAAACCTAAATTTCAGTCAAATGATTTAATACTAATAAGTCCTAGTCAAAAACCTGAGCCAGGTGATTATGTATTGGCACTTAATAGCTCAAAAGATGTTGTAATCAGAAAGTGGCGACCTTGTGGCTATGATGAAGCGACAGGAAAGGACTACTTTCAGCTCATCGCGCTTAACCCTGACTACCCCACCATTGATAGTAGATTTACCGATTTTGAAGTTTTAGGTGTCGCTATCGAACATCGAAGCAAGCTTAAATAACCTATGATTTATTATCCAAAATTGCTACCTCTTCGTCAGTTATCAATACCATATAGACAAAAAACCGTAGCAGAGGAGAAAATTGCCATTTATTATTTGTAGAGGATCTATTATCGATCAAGGCTATTCCAATATTGAGTGTATTAATATTATCTTTATTAATAGCTCGTAAGCCTTTAACGTCAGCAAAGTTACGATTATTTTGAAAATCCGTAAGATAACCAACTAGCCAGTTTTTCTCAGGAAGGAGCCGTTTAGCAATCTTAATAAAACGTTGGAACTCTTTGTTTTCTTTTATTGAAAAAGGTACAAAAGCTTTATTATAAGATAGGCGCTCTTGGCATATGGCTATAAACCATTGCCAGTCACCTAATGATTGATCTCGTAATTCTTGAGCGCGGTTTTGCAATGAGGACAGCAGCCGATAGTCGCTTTTATGTTCAATATGTTTTGGAAGACCATCTGCGCCAACGAATCTGGGATTACCGCGTTTTGAGAAAACATTGGCTACGCGCTGTGCTCGATTTATGATGGTCTGTGCATCCCTTAGAGGAATATTAGCAGTTATAGCAGCTTGTTCTAAAGAAGCACCTAATTTAATTTGCTGTAAGAGTAGCCAAAGACTATTGATGCCATATCGCATAAATAACGTTTCGACGCTATTTTGCGGACTGACTAAATCTGTCGTATTGTTAATGCTTAACTGAAGCGATTTAGATTTATGTTGACTAAGACGGCGGAATAATAAGTTACGGACGCTAACTAAGCTGATATTGTTATGCTCAATGATGGCGCCATTCTCTTTAAGTCGCTTCCTATCAAAACCGGTGATATTAGAAATGGTTTTAACAGGAAGCTCAATATTAGCCGCACTCAGCGCATAAGTTGCCATCAAAACAGCAACATGATTATAATATTCAAAACTGCGCTGCGGCGATAAATGTCCCATTATTCCAGATAAAGCATACCAGCGATCTTGAGCGTTAATATGTTCACCTAGAATACCATATTTGATACGGTTAATATCTTCTTCGTTATAGTCGGTCAATGCCTGAGCAAGCTCAATATCGCCGCATAGTACAAGTGATAGGTTGCTTACAGCAGTGTGCCGAAATGCATGAAAAGTTTGATTAAGAGTATCATCTTGACCCTTTGAGACATCTTTTAAAATGCGCTTTAGCAATTGCAGTGGCACATGGTCATCAATAGGGTTTTTTTCGGTTGATAATGTAAATATAAAATTATTAGGATTAAGACCGGCATTACTTTGTACATACCTTATAAATAACGCCAATTCATTGGGCTGAAGCAGGGCAAAAATAGGAAGTCTTCGATTACTGCCCGCTGTTTTTAATCCACGGTACGAATTACTGCGAACAACAAGTGATGGCTCCTTTGTAGCTAGTCCCTCTATATCAATATACCGAAGTCCAAGCAGCTCTTTTTTTCGCATTCCTGTTCGGTAAACAAGAATAAACATCAATGCGAACATCTCTTTTTCTAAAATGTCCACGCTATGCAAAATTTGCGCGATGATTGCATGGTACATACGAGGTGAAATCAGCTCAGCACGAACACGACGACCGCCTTTTTCATAGGAAATAATAACACGCGGCAAATTATATTCTGCATGGGCAAAGTTATGAAGGCGCTGTAACAGCTTGGCGTAATAAGATATGTCAAGATGACCGCGAGCTGTGGCTTTGTACTCTAAAATATCTTCATAAAGTATTTCAAAGTCGTCTTCGTCCCAACTTTCAATAGACTGATTTGCTGTAAAATATAGCCATTCGTAGCCAATACTTTTAATGTATTGTAGCAACGATGCATCTTTAATTCTCTTTGATGAATCATCTGCTAGAAAAGCTAAAATCCAGCTTATAAATATTTTTTCACTAACTGCGCTATACTGCTTACGTCGCTTTTCTATCCTCTCAACTAAAGTAGGAGGTTTGTGGTTCGTTTTTTTGTCTTTTAGTCTTGCTGCTGTTTTAAAGTCATTAACAAGGTCAGAGATTAGATCTGATTGCCGTATTTTTTTGCCATGCAAGCTTTGGTTATCTATTTCTTTTAAGCTATTCTTTGAAGTCTTAATATTCAGCTTTAAAATATCATCTAAGTCATATGTAATAGTCGATTTTTTATATTTATCTTCCAAAAAATGTTTAAAATTTGTTTCAGTTAGCCCTGATGTATTTTGTTTACCAGTAAGCACTGTTACTGAAGCTTGATCAATGTCAGCGCCATCTAGCATCTCCCAATGGTAACTTGCACAAGACAAAAGATTTTTAAATGTGATAGCCTGTAAGTCTTCAGCTTCAAGAATTGATTTTAGAACGCCCATTACGTAATGTTCAGCACCTTTTTCAAGCATTTCATTGACATTAATCTCACATTTTTGCTTTTGATATCGTATCAACCAGCATTGACTAACTAAATCAACAATAATCTGCTGAGTGTTATAGAGCTGATTTTGCTGATCATCGCGCTCATTGCCATAACTCTTTTGAGCAAATCGCGCGGATATGATTATGCGTTTGTTGATAAATGGCTGGTATTGACCATTTAGAATGGCTTCAAACCAGCCTTGTAGCATATATTTATCGTTGATGCCGCCGTAAATGACTGCGGAGTAAAGTAGCCATCCTAGTATCTCATTAAGGTCATAATCGCTTGTTTGTTCCCAGTGACTGCGTACAGCTTGTACGATTTTATTAATCTGCTTGCCTTTAGTAACCCAATTGTTGTTTATTACAAGTGAATTAAGCTTTTTGGGTAGTATGATATTAATATTAAGGTAATGATGATTAAAAAGCATAAAATGCTCATTTTGATAGTCAATAAAGCGATTGACAGCTCGATAGCCTTGTTTGATTCGCCTCTCTGTTTGACATATCTGCTTGACAGTTCGATGAACGTAGCTTTGGAATTTCGCAAATCCTTCTAAAGATACCGGTATAATACTGGCTTTTTGAAAATGTTTTTTGGTGGGTTTTAACTTATTAATATCATCAGGATAGAGCTGCCGCAACCGCTCCCATTCGGTTTGAAACTGAGCCAGTAGGGTGATTTCAAGCCGCTTGGTTTCATTGGCATTTTCCATAACTTTAGGATCAGGTATATATGCTTTTTTTCTGCCATCAAATTTTGCTAACTCATCAATAATTTTAGAAGGCTTAATATCATTTATTATCATGATAAATTTTGCTCATAACGATAACTTTGAATATTTATAGCGTTTAATCCTAACTCATTTGCGATGTCTTCAAATTCAAAGCTGACTTTTTTAATCTGAGATTTACTTAGGGAAGAAAAGCGACCCAACGCTTCTTGTCTGGCTTTTTCATGACCGATTACTGCATTGATAAGCACCATATCAACGCCCCGTTTTTCAAGCTGAGTACGCACAAAGTGACGTGTCCAGTAAGGGTTGGCATCGATGATGTCTTTGACCATATGATAGGCGTCACCACGTTTGATGATAGTAAGCGTATCAAAACTTTCTGATAATAATCGCAGCAGTGCCGAGTCGTCTTCTCGTTGTATTGCTTGAACGCATTCTCTTATTTTTTCCTTTGTTAAGTTACTCATTTGATAGTCATTTAAATAATTTTTATACTCTTTGAGTAAGCGTATTAATGTCGTGCAAAGCGGTATAAGCCGATGACTTTTTACTCTTCGATTTGGTTTGTCATCAATCATGAGCCAGCCTGTTTCTAAATCAATATCACTTATACGTCCAATACCGTTATTTGGTCGAACCCCTGTCAATAAGCAAAATGCAAACCATACTAAGATACTGACACGATTAAAATGAGTATTATCGTCAGTGCTATCAGTCGTCCATGTTTGAAGCTTCACAATGATGCTACGAACATAATCCATTGTGAGCGCAAACCCTGAACCTAACGTATATTTGTGCCAAGACGTAATGTATGACGTGTCAAAATGACTGTCTTTACCAAGTACAGTTAACGCAGATTTATAATGAGAAAAAACCTCTTCACTTAAATGGCTGCTATAATACATCGCTGGAGCTTGAGAAGCCGGAGATCGACAAATCAGGTCGGCAATATGAGAGTTGCTATTTTCTGTATAGCGAGACAACATAACTTGCAATGCTGTTTCAATACGATTTATCGATAAGTAGGGTAGGCAAATTTTGGTGCGCAGACCGGCGATGTAGCTTTGGATTTGCTCTTGTGATGGTAGTTCTTGATCTAAAATTTGATTAATCAGCCACGGTGGTAAAGGAATTTTAACAACATCAAATTTATTTTCATATTTGTTGCTATCGAACTCTTCTGACCGTTTAGTAATACCAAGCGAGTGTTGAATATAAATGCGGTTTAAACCAATCTTAAAAATGCTTGAATGACCGATATATCCTGGGATAATTAAGGATTTAACAGGCAAAGCTGTAATCATAGACAACAATAAAACTTGTGCACAAGTACGATTATCAAAATTATCTGTCGCTTGAGCATCTTGATAAAGCACGGAAAATAGCAGCTGATAACTGCTTTTTGGAAGTACGCGAACGTTTGAGTTAAGAGCTAAATCTTGTTGGGATATATGATTTTGCTGTAGTGATAAATCTATAGTTTGAAGAGGAACAGAGAACCCTTTTGGTAAGTCCGTATTAACTTCATAACTAATAAAGGGCGAACCATAATGATCTATCGTTTCTTCAAAGCTTGTCGTTAAATCTTCATAGCTTTCTGTCATTGGAGTATAAAACTGAGACGCAGTTGCTAAGTCATTACCTTCAAACCTGCCATTATTTGGTTCCCATTCTTCTTGGTCGTGATTTATTACTATATCTGCTGATTGAGTTGCAATATTGATCGGTCTTACATCTGTGATGGGTATTATTTTTATGTTTTTTTTAAGATAGTGGGCTTCTTGATAGGCTGCAATAATTTTACTAATTTGTCTTCTTGCAGGGTCAGATAAGGATTTTTTTTGAGTGGAATCGTCGTCCTTAGGCTCTAAAATATTTTCCAATGATGACAGTATGTCAGCTGGATTCATATTTGGCTTATCGAGCAGCTCACGCCAAATCCATGTTCGAGTTGCCGATTTTGAGAATTGAGCCAGTTTAAATTGCATTAGAATATTGTACGTATGCATTTTCTTATTATAATGCATAAGCAAAACCGCAGTGTGTAGCGCAATAGCCAGCCAGTATAGTTTTTTCTGAAAGCGCAAACTTTTAGGTCTTAGTGCAACATATTGCATTAAAATTAGAACTTGCATAATAAGCGGTTTTTTACTGAGCGCAGATTTGCCAATCTGCCTATCATGCATAGAAACAGGTTTATCACTCAGAATTGCTACCAAATTATCAATCAGTTGATTTTGAAGAGCGACATTACGATAGCATTTATGAACAGCGGTTACGATGTCACAGATAGCTATTACTGATTTCTCACGCCTATGAAAATCTTCATTTTCATTTAATTTATTAATCGTTTTTTTAATTTTTTGAATATCAATTTCTTCGCGTAATTGGTAATGGGATCTGACAAATCTAGCAGTTGACATCGGTCAAGCCCTTTTCACGACGTTTATAATAAGTCTGCTCATGAATATTAAGCTCCTCACAAAAAGTAGCGATCGAAAGACTCTTTTTATTAAATAATTGCTGCTTCATTTCTTGCGTCAAAAAGGCATTAATATGCTTATAAATCAGTTCAATATTTAAACTTTTACTGTATCTTACGATAATATCAATTAGTTCATAAAATGCGTAACGGATGCAAAAATCGGCTTCTATAATTTGACCCCATAATATTTTTTCTTTAGATAATTTGTTGTTTGAATTTAATTCTCCTAACAAATAAAAGATTTCAAAACTATTTATTAGCTGTATTTTTTCATCAGTTTTTATAACTACCGTAGGTTTAGCTAGAACCAGCCTTTGATAAATTGGAAAATTTTCTGAAAGGCTGATACGGGGACGAATGAGCTGGATATAAATATTAAATAGACCAATCACATCATTAAAAATTCCCACGGACTTTTTTTGTAATTGAGCAATAGTGATACTTTCCATATTCGGCATTCCCCTTGAATTAGTTAACCTCCACTCAAGCTATACCTTACGATTTTAATCAGCTTTATGGAAGTCGTTTTTAGTTGTAGACAGAGATAAACGTCAACAGTTGTCGCATGGCAATTAAATAAATGCGATGATGAAGGACGGTTTAGCAGCATTTATGATGCTTAGAGATTTCTAAGTCACCTATGCGGTGATGAAGATGCAGGAGACATCAATGGCTGCGGCATATCATTTCTAAGTCACCTATGCGGTGATGAAGGCGCCTTTCACTCCAAAAGTGTCGCTCTTATATTTCTAAGTCACCTATGCGGTGATGAAGTCGTTAGGTTCTAATATTGACCCAACTGTAGATTTCTAAGTCACCTATGCGGTGATGAAGATGTTAACAAAAGCGCTGATCTATCCACTTTCTTTCTAAGTCACCTATGCGGTGATGAAGTGTGACTACTAAAGCATGGCAATAATGATTCTTTTCTAAGTCACCTATGCGGTGATGAAGCCTATTACCTAAATCACGTTTAAGTAATGTAATTTCTAAGTCACCTATGCGGTGATGAAGTTGCTGAATGAGGCAAAAAATCCGGCGGCAATCTTTCTAAGTCACCTATGCGGTGATGAAGAAAATACGCTCAATTTCGCGGGTGGCAATCTTTTTCTAAGTCACCTATGCGGTGATGAAGAAGCTGCCATCGCTGTTCATTACCAAAAAATCATTTCTAAGTCACCTATGCGGTGATGAAGTGGTTTGCGTGTTTGCCAGACATGAATATTAATTTCTAAGTCACCTATGCGGTGATGAAGTTAAGCTCAGGCGTTCTATCAACCATTTGCTTTTTCTAAGTCACCTATGCGGTGATGAAGTTGCGGAAGTCGCTATCAACCATGGCTTTGTTTTTCTAAGTCACCTATGCGGTGATGAAGGCAAGATGGCAAAAGAAATGGCTGAAATTTATTTTCTAAGTCACCTATGCGGTGATGAAGAGTCTATAGCACTGACGCAAACAGTCTATCATTTTCTAAGTCACCTATGCGGTGATGAAGACTTAACTTCACAGCGATTGCGAAACATCGAATTTCTAAGTCACCTATGCGGTGATGAAGAAAGACGAAGTGGGTATCATATTAAGCGATAATTTCTAAGTCACCTATGCGGTGATGAAGCACCAATTCAGCTCCAAGCTTCAAACGTTGTATTTCTAAGTCACCTATGCGGTGATGAAGCGATTTTGACCGTTCTGATCCGCTTTTGTAGCTTTCTAAGTCACCTATGCGGTGATGAAGTCGGTACAAATATTGCGCTAGTGACCGCTGGATTTCTAAGTCACCTATGCGGTGATGAAGTAACCCAACACAGACAACCATAGCCATTAGGTTTTCTAAGTCACCTATGCGGTGATGAAGTAACCAACGTCCAAGCCTTAGCAAGCTTTGACTTTCTAAGTCACCTATGCGGTGATGAAGGATTCCAACCAGCTTGTTTCACAGCTTCGATTTTTCTAAGTCACCTATGCGGTGATGAAGGTTAATGCGCTCAATCATCGACCCAATATCAATTTCTAAGTCACCTATGCGGTGATGAAGTAACTGATGCGCTGAAAGTTAAAGATATAGTATTTCTAAGTCACCTATGCGGTGATGAAGGAAAAATACTTGCCTCGCGCCAACAGCGACTTTTTCTAAGTCACCTATGCGGTGATGAAGTTATCGTTTGTAGTGGCATAATAAACTTGGACAGCGCATAAGAGGTTTATACTAACCCAAAGAAGGAAAATAGTATGACCACCAAACGCAATCAATATACCCGAGAATTCAAATTAGAAGCCATCAG
>NZ_JABBDX010000001.1 GCF_012847335.1 Psychrobacter sp. MF31 | reverse complement strand
CATGACCTCTCGACTGTTTTGAGTTTGATAGCAGCCATGCTGTGTCATTGTTGATTGCAATTGTTCCCAAAGCGTATCTGTTAGGGCTGTTCTCGCCATGACTCGTATTTCTCGCATCAGATCCATAGATGCAGTATTGTAGCTATTATTTATGGCTTATCCAATTGAAGACACGACCTAGATTGGTTCGCACGCCGTGACCTGCATAGTACATCATACCAAGGTTATATTGAGATCGAGCATCGCCGTGGTTGGCAGCTTCTAAATACCATTTAGCCGCTTTATAATAGTCCTGACGAGCACCTTCGCCATAGTTATAGAGGGTTCCAAGTTGGTATTGGGCAGGAACATAGCCTTGCTCAGCGGATTTTGTAAACCATTCAATCGCTTTGATGTAATCCTGACCCACGCCGTGACCGTCGTAGTAAGCTTTACCAATATTAAATTGAGCCTTAGCATCGCCTTGATTGGCTTGTATATTAAGGTCATCAAATGCGTTTTCAGTCTCTGACATTACAGGTGAAACCTTGCTAGGAATGTTGATAGTCTGAGTGTCAATAGCTTGATGACATCCAGTGAGCATCAAGCCAGTAAGTAAAAATATTGAGAGTCTTTTTTTCATAGTAGCGGTCATCCCCTTTGTGATTGCTATACGATAAACTAATTTTCACTAAAGCATAATTGTCATCATGAGCCTGAGCAGCAAAGCGGTTAACCAAAATAAAACCAAAACAATAAATCCAAAATTGGCGTTAGAAAATACAGCCACTCAACTTTTACCGAAATTAACCGAAAAATTTCGCGATTTTGGTTATTTAAATATCTGCCATCAACGACTTAGTCAGCAAAAGGATAATTTTTTAAGCTATCAAGGATTAACTAAAGCGGAGCATTCAAGCTTTGGAACCGTGATGATTAAATGGTCATTGTCACCGCAAAGTTTTTCTGAATTGTCTCATGAAATTAGCGTTTTAAAAGATTTATCAAAAATAGAAAAAACTTCAAAAATCGTTCCAAAATTATTAGCTGTCGAAAGTAGTAGCTTTATTTTTTTAGATAAAGCTTATCGGTTTGAATTTTTGGTGATGCCTTATTTTGCAAGTTCATTAAATAAGCAGATTCGGCAGCTAACGAGTCTTGAACAAAAGCAAGAGTTGCTGATAAAAAGCGCGCAAATTATTAATAATTTTCATCAAAGCGGCTGGCTTCATGGCGATATTAAACCGAGCAATATTTTGATTGATAATAGTAAACACGAGCGGCAGCTACTTTTAACCGATTTTGCCTTATCAAAGCAGGTTAGCAATAGCGAAAGCTCAAATGTTGCCGGAACGCCTGCGTATCTAGCGCCTGAATGTTGGCATGGGCAAGGATTAAGCTTGCAAAGTGATATTTATGCGTTTGGAATTATGATGGTTGAGATATTGATGGGAAAGCGAGCGTTTAGCATTGGTAAAACAAATCCAAATTATGCGAAAGCTTGGGCGACGGCTCACTGCCAAAACCCAATTCCAATATTGCCAATTGATTATCAGCAATACCAACCTATTATTAATAAAGCATTAGCAAAACGGCAAGCACAGCGCTATCAAAGCATGAGCAAGATTATTAAGGACTTGTTAGCCCTTTAAATGACGGGAAATTATGGCAAATCCCACGCAAAAACTTATGGGATAAGATGTGATAAGCGCTGAAAGTCAGTAAATACAAGGTTTTTAAGTAATATAAGATTCTTAATCAATCCCACGGTATGTCCCAGCGTGGGATTTGGGTCAAATCTCAGATATAAAAAAACCTGCCCGAAGGCAGGTCTAGTATAGGTTTGAGAGCTTTAATCACTATCGAAAAATGGTGGGGCTGGAGAGACTCGAACTCTCACACCTCTCGGCGCCAGAACCTAAATCTGGTGCGTCTACCAATTCCGCCACAGCCCCATTTGTCAGCTTATCTTAGTAGCGATATAAAGTCATCGCAAGAAGATAAGTAACTGATTCGGTAGTGCGTCTCAGTGGTTGCTCATTATATAGAGTTTTAAACGCTTGGCAAGCCTTTTTTGCAATTAATTTTAAAATAATTGGCAGTTTTTTGCTAAGATTTTGAAATTAAAAATTTTTTTAACTGAAGTTTTTTTAAAAAAGTGAGAGTTTTGTTTTGGTTGAAAAATACTCAAAAACGCTAAAATCTGCCTTTAATTTGGTAGTTTTCACCCAATTTTAAGCATTAAATCAAACGCTTAGCGAATAAATTGTAGCGATTGAATCAAAAAAAACGTACAATGCGCCAAGCTTTAATCACTTCCAATCAAGGTTCGCCATGTCCAATCCTCAAAGCCAAACCGCTCTGAACAATAACAATTCGCCGTTAACCGACAGCGTGACGATGTTTCATCCGCAAAAAAGCAGCGATGCGCCTTATCATCATAAAGCCAATCACAATCAAAACCGCAGTATTGAAGAAAGTGCCCAATCTGGGATGGGACAGGGCGCAGATTTGGCAGCGGCTTTATCAGGAACTGGCGCGCCCAAAATTGGCTTTGTGTCGCTCGGTTGCCCAAAAGCGCTGGTTGATAGTGAGCGCATCATCACCGAGCTTAGCCGCGATGGTTATCAGGTTGCCAAAGATTACGACGGCGCGGATTTGGTGGTGGTCAATACTTGCGGCTTTATTGAGTCAGCAGTTCAAGAGTCGCTAGATGCCATCGGCGAGGCAATTAATAAAAACGGTAAGGTGATAGTGACCGGCTGCCTTGGTAAAGAGGCGGAAAAAATCCGCGAAATGCATCCGGCGGTGCTTGCGGTGACGGGCGCTCATGCTTATGACGAGGTGATTACCGCAGTATCAAAGCATGTTCCAAAACCCACCAATTTGGATAAAACTTACGACCCAAAAATTGATTTAATCAATGATGCGGGGATTAAGCTGACCCCAAGCCATTACGCGTATCTCAAGATTTCAGAGGGCTGCAACCACCGCTGCACGTTTTGTATTATCCCAAGCCTTCGCGGCGATTTGGTATCGCGACCGATTGATAGCGTGATGAATGAAGCCGTTGCTTTAAAGAACGCTGGCGTGAAAGAATTGCTTATCATTTCGCAAGACACCTCAGCTTACGGCGTTGATTTAAAGTATAAAACCAGCTTTTGGAATGGCATGCCGCTTAAATCCAAATTTTTTGATTTGTGCCAAGCGCTAAACCAGCTTGGGATTTGGGTGCGCTTGCATTATGTTTATCCGTATCCACACGTGGATAATGTGGTTGCGCTCATGAGCGAAAAAAAGCTGTTACCGTATCTTGATATTCCGTTTCAGCATGCCAGTCCAAGCGTGCTTAAAGCCATGAAACGCCCTGCGCATAGCGAAAATACACTGGCGCGAATTAAGGCGTGGCGCGAGCTTTGCCCTGACATTGTGATTCGCTCTACCTTTGTGGTCGGCTTTCCGGGGGAGACGGAAGCGGACTTTGAATATCTGCTTGATTGGCTCAAAGAGGCGCGACTTGACCGCGTGGGCGCGTTTACTTATTCCGAAGTTGAGGGCGCGGTGGCTAATGAGTTACCAAATCCCGTTCCCGAAAATGTTAAGCAGGAGCGCTATGAGCGCTTAATGGCGCTGCAACAAGCCATTTCTGCTGAAAAATTGCAAGAAAAAGTGGGTAAAACCTTAACCGTGTTGGTCGATGAAATCGATACGGAAGAGAATATTGCCATTTGCCGAAGCTTTGCTGATGCTCCTGAAATTGACGGTCATGTTTATGTTGATGACATTGATGGCTCGGTCAAAGCCGGTCAATTTTTAACCGTCACCATTGATGAAGCCAGCGAGTACGATTTGTTTGCAAGCTTTGACGGCTAAAGGCAAAAATTTTGCGCCAAATCAACGCAGATTTTGCTACAATTGGCGCAATTTATCTTCCCAATGCCTAAACGTATTAAATGCTTGCATGGTTTTTTGCTATTGCATGAGGCGTCGTTCGGCTTGGAATTGGATAATTGGCAATAAGTCTTCATTTACCGTGGTTGATATTTTCTTAAAAAGGTGCTCTCATGTCTGACAAAAATCCCCAATTTGCGCGAATTTTGCTTAAACTTTCAGGCGAGGCGTTAGCCGGCGGCAAGGACATGGGTATCGACAGCGACGTCTTAGACAAAATGAGCTTATCTATCGCCCACCTTCGTGGTCTTGGCGTTCAAGTGGGCATCGTGGTTGGCGGCGGTAACCTTTATCGCGGCTCGCAATTGCAAAAAGAAGGTCTGGTGGGTCGGGTGACCGGCGATCAAATGGGAATGCTTGCCACCGTGATGAACGGTCTTGCCATGCGCGATGCGCTTGAGCGCCGAAATATCAAAACACGATTAATGTCTGCGCTGCCCATTGGTGAGGTCACCGAAAGTTACAGCAGCCGAAATGCTATTCGCTACCTTAAAAACGGTGAGGTTTGCATCTTTGTTGCCGGAACGGGAAATCCATTTTTCACCACCGATACCGCCGCTTGCTTACGCGGTATTGAGATTGAAGCGGGTTTGATTTTAAAAGCCACCAAAGTCGATGGCGTTTACGATAAAGACCCAAGCCTGCATAGCGATGCGGTCAAATATGACGGTCTGACCTTTGATGAGGTGCTTGAGCAAAAGCTTGGCGTCATGGATTTGACTGCGATTGCGCTGTGCCGCGAGCACAATGTGCCCTTGCAAGTGTTTGATATGACGAAGCCTAATGCGCTGCTCAATGTTGTGATGGGTGAAAATGAAGGCACTCGCGTTTATCATTAACGCCGCCTTTGACAGATTTTTTCAAGGTTAATTTTAAATGTTAAATAAATGAATGTTAACTGACTAACATTAAGGATTTATGATGATTAAAGAGATTAAGCAAGACGGCGAAGCGCGTATGCAAAAGACCTTAGAGGCGCTTGAAAATACCTTTAGTAAAGTTCGCACGGGTCGCGCCCATCCTGGAATGCTGTCAGGGGTGATGGTCAGCTACTATGGCGCGGACACACCGCTGAATCAAGTGGCAAGTGTCAACGTTGAAGACTCAAGAACGCTATTGGTTCAGCCGTTTGATCGAACGATGGTTCAAGCGGTGGATAAAGCCATCCGCGAAGCTGATTTGGGACTTAACCCCATGACGGCGGATGTGATTCGCGTTCCAATGCCTGCGCTTACCGAAGACACGCGCCGCGATATGCAAAAATTGGCTCGCGGTGAAGCTGAAAGTAGCCGCGTTTCTATTCGTAATATCCGCCGTGATATGATGAACGATATCAAGGATTTGGCAAAAGAAAAAGAAATCTCAGAGGATGATGAGCGCCGCGCGGGTGATGATATCCAAAAATTGACGGACAAATATATTGCCAGCATTGACAGCAAGCTTGAGAAAAAAGAAGCGGACTTGATGGAAGTGTAAACTTTTTATCAAAACGCTTTTAAAAAACAGCCAATAGTTTGGTGCTATTGGCTGTTTTTTTAAGAATTAAAATCGCTCTTATTAATTATGATAATTTAGTGAAATTTATCGTCTTATCTTTTTAATTTATTGCTCAAGCGTTATTATAAAACCTCTATAACGCTATAAAAGTCGGTTCTTGTTAATCGTCAATTTATCGTGTTGCTGAACTTTTTTATCATTAAAAGCTGACCTTATGACCTTACCAACTTCGCTTTCAAACACCGTTCTTCCGCGCCATATCGCCATCATTATGGATGGCAACAATCGCTATGGCAAAGCTCACCGATTGGGAAGCGGCGGCGGTCATATTGCTGGAAAAGATGCGCTTGACCCTGTGGTTGAATATTGCCGTGAGGTTGGCGTTGAGGTGCTCACCGTATTTGCCTTTTCTAGCGAAAATTGGCAGCGACCCGCCAATGAAGTGGCGTTGTTGATGCAGCTTTTATCCTTGACCATTGATGAGCAGTTGCCAAGGATGATTAAGTTTGAGATTCGGCTGCGCTTTATTGGCGACCGTGAAAAGTTAAGTCATGATTTGCAACAAAAAATGCAAGCTGCCGAAGCAACAACAGAAAAATTTACCAAAATGACATTGGTGATTGCCATCAGTTATGGCGGTCAGTGGGACGTTGCGAATGCCGCAAAGCAGCTTGCCGCAAAAGTTCAAAACGGCGAAATTACCCTTGATGATATTAATAAAGAAAGCTTGGGGCAGCACGTTCAGCTTCATGATGCGCCGCCGGTTGATATGCTGATTCGAACGGGCGGCGATTACCGCTTGTCCAACTTTTTATTGTGGCAATCGGCTTATGCTGAGCTATTTTTTACCCAAACGCTTTGGCCAGATTTTACCGACAAAGAGCTTGCAGCCATGGTCACTGAGTTTGCTCAGCGGCAGCGCCGATTTGGAAAAACCAGTGAGCAAGTTGCTCTTGATAGGTCATCTAATTTATTGTCACTTGATTAGGCATCACGATTCAATCGGTGATGGTCAAATTAACTGCTATAATGGTCTGATTGAGGGACATTGATAAGGTGCGCTGATGTGGCAACGGATTAAAACCGCCATTATTTTAATTATTATCGTTGGGGTGGCGCTTTTTGCAAGTGCATCGCCCATTTTGATTGTACCGCTATTGGCGGTTGGGGCGGGCATTTCAGCGCATGAATGGACAAAACTGATGCCTGCTTGGCGTCAGCCTTGGCTGTTTGTGGTCATCGTTTTGGCGCTGACTTTCACGTCTTTAGTGGTGCCAAGCTCTTGGGCGGTTTGGTGGTCAGCTTCCGTGGTCATTTGGCTGTTGGCGTTGTCTTGGGTTCGCGTTTTTCCGCAAAAAACCCGCTGGTATGGTCGCAGATTGGCAGTGATGGGCGCTGTTATTTTAACCGCTGCCATTACCGCGATGTTTGATTTGTGGCGATTGTCGCCGTGGTGGCTGATGTATGTGTTTTTGTTGGTTTGGTGTGCTGACAGTGGGGCGTACTTTGTCGGTCGCAAGCTTGGCAAACGTAAAATGGCGCCCAACGTGTCACCCAATAAAAGCATGGAAGGCTTGGCAGGCGGACTTGCAACGGGGCTTTTGGTGGTGATGGCTATTAGCGTGTTTAAACTGCAACTGTCAGGCGTTGCGCTCATCAGCTTTGTGGCGCTATCGGCAGTTACTATTTTGGCATCGGTACTTGGTGATCTGTTTGAATCGATGCTCAAGCGCCAAGCTGGCGTGAAGGATTCAGGAACCATTTTGCCCGGTCATGGCGGCGTTCTTGATCGAATTGATTCATTATTGTCCGCCACGCCAATTTTTGCACTTGGGTTTTGGACGTTGAACCATTTTGGCATTGTCGTGTCATAGTACGATTTATTAAACATAATTTAACGAGATAACAAACACTGATGATAAGTGATCAAGAAATGACAAAGTCGCGAATTGCGGTTCTTGGAGCGACCGGTTCCATTGGTGACAGTACCCTTGCGATATTGGCGGCGCATCCTGAATCCTACGACGTTTTTGCCTTATCTGGACATCATCAGCTTGATAAATTGCTTGAGCTTTGCCAAATATTTCAGCCCAAGCGTGTTTGTGTTCCAGAAGCTGCGGTTGATGACTTTGCGCAAAAGCTTGCCGAACATCAGCTTGAGATTGAGGTGGTCAGCGGTCAGCAAGGTTTAATTGATATTGCAACCGACAGCCAAGTGCAAACGGTAGTTGCAGCGATCGTTGGGGCGGCAGGGCTGCCATCAACGCTTGCCGCAGCCAAGGCAGGAAAGCGCATTTTACTTGCCAATAAAGAAGCACTGGTGATGGCAGGTCAGGTGATGATCGATGCGGTCAATGCCAATCAAGCGATGCTGTTGCCGATTGATTCTGAGCACAATGCCATTTTTCAATGTTTGCCGGTGAATATTCAAGCCAATCGCAGTCAAATTCACGACAGCAGTTTTGGCGTTCGCAAGCTTTGGCTGACCGCATCCGGAGGACCTTTTTTAAACCAAAGCTTTGAGCAAATGCAAAAAGCAAATGTTGCTGAGGCGGTCAATCATCCTAATTGGTCGATGGGGCAAAAAATATCGGTCGATTCGGCAACGATGATGAATAAGGGTCTTGAGCTGATTGAGGCGTGTTATTTGTTTGATTTTCCTGAAGATAAAATCAACGTTGCCATTCATCCGCAAAGTATTATTCATTCCATGGTTGAGTATAACGACGGCAGCTTTTTAGCTCAGCTTGGCAGCCCTGATATGAAAACCCCCATTGCTCATGCTTTAGCTTACCCGAACCGCATCGAAAGTGGCGCTCAGCCGTTAGATTTGTTTTCGTTAAGCGCACTTGAATTTATTCATCCTGACGCGCAAAAATTTGCCTGTTTGCGATTGGCGCGCGAAGCAATGCAATCAGGAAATGGCGCGACCATTGTCCTTAATGCGGCAAATGAAATTGCTGTTGATGCGTTTTTAAACGGTCAAATTGGCTTAACTCAAATTGCTGAGATCAATGAGCAAACGCTTTGCAAACTCCCAGAAACGCTACCAAAAAATGCGGATATTGAAGCGATTTTAGCGATTGATGCTAAAGCTCGCCGCATCGCTCAAGACTATATTGCAAAAGCAGGATAACGCCGCCATAAAAGCGCTATTATCACTGAGCAAAGCTTGCAAAAACTGCGGCTTGGGTCACAAATAAGGGTAATCACACTTTATGATGACGTTTTTATTGACATTGCTTGCGGCGATTTTGATTTTAGGACCACTGGTTGCGCTACATGAATGGGGGCATTTCATCGTCGCAAGGCTTTGCGGCATCAAAGTGCTGACTTATTCAATTGGTTTTGGTCCCAAATTGTTTGGTTGGACGAGTAAAAAAAGCGGCATTAATTACCGCATCTCCGCGCTTCCTTTGGGCGGCTATGTCAAGATGCTGGATGAGCGCGAAGGGGAGGTTGCCGAGCACGAACAGCATTTGGCGTTTAACCGTCAGCATCCCTTGAAAAAAATCGCCGTGGTCGCGGCAGGACCTTTGATGAATTTTGTCATTGCCATTTTTTTATTTTGGGTGCTTTTTTTAACGCCATCAGAGCAGCTTGCCACCAAAATCGGTGAGGTGTTGCCAAATTCGCCAGCCGCCGCCGCAAAGCTTCCGGTCGGGGATAAGATCATAGCGATTGACGGTCACGAGGTGGCAACTTGGGAGGCGATCAACTACCGCTTGGCGGATAAAATGGGCGAAACCACCAAGGTCAATGTTACCTTGCAGCCGGACAACAGCAATGCTACGACCTATCCTGTCGCCATCAATCGCTTTATGCAAGAAAAAGACGGCGTCGATGCGCTAACCAGCTTTGGAATGTTGCCTTGGCAGCCAAAAATTGCGCCCGTGGTCGGTCAGCTTGCCCCCGATGGGGCAGCAATTCGTCAAGGCTTAAAAGTTGGCGACACCCTTACCGCCATTAATGGCACGCCCATTACTGATTGGTTAAGTGCTACGCGGATCATCCGTGATAACCCTGAGGTGCTATTAAATATTCAGGTGCTAAGGGACAATCAGCCGCTTGATCTGCAAATTATGCCGCAAGGTAAAAAAGACAATTTAGGCAATGTTTATGGTCAAATTGGCGCCATGGCTGCTGAAACGGACATTGTCATTCCAGACGCTTATAAAACCACGGTTCAATACGGCGCTGGCGAAGCGTTGGTTCAGTCATTTGCAAAAACTGAGCAACTGGCAGTGATGACGCTCAGCTCCATGGGAAAAATGCTTTCAGGAATGATTGGTCTTGAAAATTTATCAGGTCCTATAACCATTGCCAAAGTGGCTAAACAAAGCTTTGATATCAGTTGGGAGATGGTGCTATCAACCGCCGCCCTGATTAGCTTGAGCCTTGCGGTACTAAACTTATTGCCAATTCCAGTTTTGGATGGCGGTCATTTGGTTTATTATGTCATTGAACTGATTCGTGGTAAGCCATTGTCAGAATCGGTACAAATGGTTGGGCTAAATATTGGTCTTCTTTTGCTGGCAGGTTTCATGGTGTTAGCAATTGGTAATGATATTAGCCGCTTATTTTAGACTCAATATTGGTGCCATTTTGACCAATCAATGATTCTTGGGTACTTTGCGCAACTGATGGCTGTCTTTAATCATTATTTTGTCTGATAAAATTCCTCAGGGCTTTGTTATGAGGTACTATACTAACGGTAAGTTTTAGTTTATTTTATGCTACGTTTTATATAAATTGGTCAAAGTCTGCAAGTTCAATCTTAGAGCAACTGCCAAAATTCTGTACGGATCGGGCTTTACAAGACAGACTTTTTCCCTTAATTTAAGCCAAGTTTTTTATTGACGGATAGTGTTTATGCGAACGCCTTTATTGATGAGCGCGGCCGGGTTGCCGCTCATGGTCGCTGTGATGAGTGTGCCTGCTCAAGCGGCAAATTTTGTGGTCTCAGACATCAGCTTTTCAGGGCTCAATCGCCTGACCGCTGAGAGCCTTTATCCTGTCTTACCCATCTCTGTGGGCGATACCGTCACCGATGAAAGCCTTGCTGCCAGTATTAAAGCGCTTTACGCCACTGAAAACTTTGCCAATATTCAAAGCCAAGTAAAAGGCTCAGCGATCAATTTTCAAGTGATTGAACGTCCCATCATCGCTGAGGTGAACTTTGAGGGCAACAAACTCATCCCAAAAGAAGGCTTAACCCAAGGCTTAAAAAATGCAGGGCTTGCCGTTGGTGATGTGCTCAAACAAGCAACGCTGCTTGGGGTTGCCAATGAGCTTCAGCAGCAATATATCAGCCAAGGCTACTACAATAGCGACATTGAAGTTGACCAAACGCTGCTTGATGGCAACCGCGTCAAACTCGATATCCGCTTTATTGAAGGCAAGCCTGCCAAAGTCGTTGATATTAATGTCATCGGTAATAAGCATTTTAGTGATTCAAAAATCAAAGAAGTTTTTGCGGTTAAAGAGTCCTCATGGACGCGATTATTATCAAAATCTGACCGTTATGCTAAAGAAAAGCTTGCTGCAAGCCTTGAAAATTTAAAAGCCTTATATCAAAACGAAGGCTTTGTGCGCTTTGATGTCAATAACGCGGTTCTCAATATCAGTGAAGACAAGCGCAGCGTCTTTATTGAAGTGAGCGTGAGCGAAGGCGAGCAGTACAAATTTGGTCAAATTAACTTTTTAGGAAAGCCTACTTTTGAAACCAGTGAGCTTCAAAAGCTGGTGACCTTTGCGCCCAATGAGCAGTATTCGCAAGCTAAGCTTGATGCGACTACCGCTGCGCTTAAAAGCCGCTATGGCAATGAAGGCTACTACTTAGCTCAAGTTCGCCCTGTTCCTCGTATCAATGATGAAACTCGCGTTGTTGATATCGATTATTATATTGACCCTGCGCGCCCCATTTATGTTCGCCGGATCAATTTTAGCGGTAATTTGCGCACCAAAGATGAAGTGCTTCGCCGTGAAATGCGTCAGCTAGAAGGCGCTTTGGCATCCAATGAAAAAATCCAGCTGTCACGAACGCGATTGATGCGGACGGGATTTTTCAAATCGGTCAACGTCGATGTCAAACCTGTCCCCAATCAGCCCGATCAAATCGATGTCAACTACACGGTTGAAGAGCAGCCCTCAGGAAGCTCAACCATCGCCGCCGGTTACTCGCAAAGCGGTGGGGTGACCTTCCAGCTTGATTTGACCCAAAATAACTTTATGGGAACCGGGAATAAGGTAAAAGCGGCGCTATCGCGATCAGAAACCCGCGACTCGTATAGCTTGGGATATACCGACCCTTACTTTACCGAAAATGGCGTATCGCAAGGGATCAGCGCTTACTACCGCAATACCAAATACGATGATCGTAACGTGAGTGAATACGTCACCGACTCGTATGGCGCAACTTTAAACTACAGCTATCCGGTTGATGAAACCAAGCGCGTAAGTGCAGGATTCAACTACGACAATACTACAGTTCGTGGCGGTCGTAACTTAGGCATCTCCAACGTTCAGCAAATCATTGATGATGGCGGTAGCGTTGAAACGTATACCAATGACAATGGCGAGCAAATCAAAGGCATCGGCAGCTTTAAAAATGACTATGATACCTACAATTTACTGTTAGGCTGGGATTATAGCACCCTTGATCGCCCTGTTTTCCCAACCAAAGGCATGAGTCATGCCGTTGATGCCACCATTGGTTTAGGGGATGCCAGCTACCAAAAAGTCATTTATCGTGGTAATGTATACTACCCAATTTATAAAGACTGGGTGGCTCGCGGTTATACCAAGCTTGGCTATGGTAACGATTTGCCGTTTTATGAAAACTTTTACGCCGGCGGCTACGGTTCGGTTCGTGGTTATGAGTCTTCAAGTCTTGGACCACGATCTAAAGCCTATTATGATGCAATTAACGGATACGATCGACTTCGCGATGAAGAGGTTGGCGGAAACGCGCTGGTGACCTTTGGTTCTGAGCTGATTTTACCGATGCCATTTAAAGGCGATTGGGCAGATCAAGTTCGCCCTGTGGTGTTCTTTGAAGGCGGTCAGGTTTTTGATACTACCGATAAAGAAAATCGCACCTTTGTTGATCCAGTTTCTGGCGAAAATAAAGGTATTCCGCTATTGACTCAAGATAAAGACTTGCGCTTTAGTGCAGGCGCTGGGGTAACTTGGTACACGCCAATTGGTCCGATCTCCTTAAGTTACGCCATGCCAATTGGCGATAAAGAAGGCGATGAAACCGAGCACGTCCAGTTCCAAATTGGCAGCACCTTTTAAGTCATAACCTAAGATTACGGTTCAAGCCCAAATTTTGGGCTTGATTGATATTTATAGTGATGATAATGCATGATGATCACCATTGAGCAACTGATTTCTCAAATCGAGCGGCGCCAACCCGTGCTAAATAAAGCCCATCTTGAGGCATCAACGCTTAAGCAAACGCTTTGCGGCATTGGGAGCTTATCTCATGCTAAAGCCAATGAGATCAGCTTTTTAGCGAGTGCTCAATTTGAATCAAGCCTTGAAAAAAGTCAGGCAGCGGCAATTTTGGTGACGCCAAAGCATGAAGCTTTAGTGCCAAAATCAAGCGTAGCACTGGTTGTTGAAGCGCCTTATTTGGCATATGCCAGTGTGAGCCAATTGTTTGCGCCACAGCCCAAGTTAGGACTGATTCATCCCACCGCCGTCATTGCCAAAAGCGCGATGATTGGCAAGAACGTTTCGATCGGCGCGTTTTGTGTGATTGGCGACGATGTTTCGATTGGCGATCATAGCAATCTTGAGGCGCATGTGGTGGTTGAAGATCGCGTGGTTATTGGCAGTCACGCTGTCATCAAATCACAATCAAGCATTGCTCATGATTGTATCATTGGTGATTTTGTTCGGCTGCATTTTGGCGTGAGCATTGGCTCAGAAGGTTTTGGATTTGCCCCCACCAAAGACATCAGCCAAAGCGGTTGGGAGCGTATTGCTCAGCTTGGTCGCGTGGTGATTGGCGATCATGTTCGTGTTGGGAGCCAAACTTGTATTGATCGCGGTGCGGTGAATGATACTGTCATTGGTAATCATGTGATCATTGATAACCTAGTTCAAATTGCCCATAACGTGACCATTGGGGATGGTACTGCCATTGCTGCCAAAACAGGCATTGCCGGAAGTACCAGTATCGGCAAGCGCTGCATTATTGGCGGAGCCGTTGGAATTAATGGTCATATTAGCATTTGTGATGATGTGAGCCTTTCAGGAATGACGATGGTGACTAAGTCTATCACTACTTCTGGGGCGTATTCTTCTGGAACACCGGCAATGCCAACGAGCAACTGGCGGCGAGCTGCGGTTCGCTTTCGAAAGCTTGGGGATAAACATAGCTCATCAAAATAATGCTTTTGATCACGTCATATATTTGACGCGCTATAATTTGTATCAAAAATTTGTCTAAAATAATGACGATCAAAATTTTAGCAAAATTAAAGACCTTTATTCTAAATTGCGGTAAGCTTAAGACGTTTGGTTTGGATGTTTAATACCTTTTAGCCGATGATTTTTAAGCTGACCTTTTGCAGCAGCAAGGAAGCCCTTATGAGTGCCACCGATATTGATACTTTAACTGACGATCATATTAAAAGCTTAGCGGATCAAGGCTTAACGCTGCCTTTAACCTATCATACGCTTAAGCATTACTTGCCGCACCGCTATCCGTTTATGTTGGTGGATAAAGTCACGGCTTGTAAGCCTGGTGAGTCCATCACCGGCATCAAAAACGTGACTATTAACGAAGAGTTTTTTAATGGTCATTTTCCTGATGAGCCGATTATGCCAGGGGTTTTGATGGTTGAGGCAATGGCTCAAGTCTCAGGCGTCCTTGGGTTTATTAGCGCAGGGATCACCGCTGAAGATGGCTATTTGTACTTATTTGCAGGCGTGGATAAAGTTCGCTTTAAACGCCGCGTGATTCCAGGGGATCAGTTGATTATTCGCGCCACCACAGTGATGCAAAAGCGCGGTATTTATAAGTTTGACTGCACGGTTCATGTGGAAGATGAGCTTGCTGCCAGCGCTCAAGTGATGATTGCTCGACAAGAGCAGTCATAGGTTTATATAAGAAAAAAGCAGGGTCAAATTTTACGGTCAAGCTCTGCTTTTTGCTTAACATTTTTATTGAAATTCGATGATTCTAAGGTCTGTATTATGAGTCAGATTCACCCAACGGCGCTCATCTCACCTTCTGCCAATATTGATGCTTCAGCGGTGATCGGACCTTATTGTATCATCGGCGATGAGGTGACGATTGGTAAAAATACGGTACTTCAGCGCCATGTGGTCGTCGCTAAGCTTACCAAAATCGGTAAAAATAATACCGTTTATCAATTTGCCAGTATTGGCGAGGATTGCCAAGATTTAAAATACAATGGCGAGCGCACTTGGCTTGAAATTGGCGATCATAATACCATCCGTGAGGCGTGTAGCTTACATCGCGGCACAGTTCAGGACAACAGCTTAACAAAGATTGGTAGCCACAATCTGTTTATGGTCAACACCCATATTGCTCATGACTGCGTGATTGGCGATCATAATATTTTAGCAAATAATGTTGGGGTTGCAGGTCACGTTCATATCGGCAATCATACGATTATCGGGGGCAATTCTGGGATTCATCAATTTTGCCGTGTTGATGATTATAGCTTGATTGGCGGGGCAAGTTTGATTTTAAAAGATGTTGCTGCCTTTACTATGGTTTCAGGAAATCCGGCAAGCGCTCATGGTCTAAATGTGGAAGGTATGCGCCGAAAAGGCTGGTCTGCTGAGACGATTGACACCTTGCGCCAAGCTTATAAAGTGATCTTTAGATCCGGATTCACCAGCCAACAAGCGGTCGATATTTTAAAAAATGATCTGCTCCCTCGTGAGCCAAAAGTTCAAATGCTTATCAACTCACTTACCCAAAGTAATCGCGGCGTCGTTCGATAAGATTCATTCACAATCGTTTATTTTTTCTTTGCTTTTTGCCTATTTTTATTAAAAGCCATGACAATTTGTTATGGTTTTTTTTTGCCCTAATATTGACAAGGCAGCCAAGTTAACAGAAACTTACGGTTGCTAGAAAGCAGAAAGCTTTCTTACTTCATTGTTAATAATGTAAATTTGATCATTGGTTTGCCCTGTTCCTCAATTAACATTTTTAATTTTTCGTATTGACGGGTCATTTCCGTTGTTTTTAAGGAGTAGTTTGTGGCAGAACCTAGAGAAAACTGGTCCAGCCGCTCAGGATTTATTTTAGCGGCTGTGGGATCAGCAATAGGATTAGGGAACATTTGGCGTTTCCCTTATGTGGCTTATGAAAACGGTGGCGGCGCATTTGTCGTCCCTTATTTGATTGCGCTGATGACGGCAGGATTGCCGCTGCTATTTTTAGATTATATTGTCGGTCAAAAATACCGCGGCGGCGCGCCGATTGCTTATCGGCGAATGATTAAATCTGCCGAGTCGATCGGCTGGTGGCAAGTGCTTGTTTGCTCGGTGGTAGCGATTTATTACGCCAGTGTTTTAAGCTGGGCGGGCAACTTCATGATTTTCTCGTTCGGTCAGCAGTGGGGCGAGGATACCGAAGCGTTTTTCTTTAATACTTATTTGCAAAATGCGGATACCTTGCAAGCGGCATTTGTGCCTCAGTTGTTCATTGGTCTGGTCATCGTTTGGGCGCTGGCATTGATTATTTTATACGGTGGGGTTAAAAAAGGCGTCGAGCTTGCCAACCGCATTTGTATCCCGCTACTGGTCATCATGTTTTGTTTGCTGGTATTCCAGTCGCTCAGACTTCCAGGCGCGGTCGACGGCTTAAATGCCTTTTTCACCCCCAATTGGGGCGCGATGACCAACCCTAAAGTTTGGCTTGCCGCTTACGGTCATATCTTTTTCTCGCTATCCATCGGCTTTGGTATTATGTTGACCTTTGCCTCTTATTTAAAGCCCAATGCCAATTTGACGGCGTCAGGGTTGGTGGTCGGCTTTGCCAACTCGTCGTTTGAGCTGCTAGCCGGAATTGGGGTTTTTGCTGCGTTAGGATTTATGGCGCAAGCTACCGGTGTTCCGATTGCCGAGGTGGTTGGTAGCGGTATTGGTCTTGCCTTTATTGCTTTTCCAAAGCTGATTTCAAGCTTGGGAAGCGGCGGCGATATCGTTGGGTTTTTATTTTTCGGCTCTTTAGTGATTGCAGGGGTGACCTCGATCATCAGTATTTTAGAGGTGCCGATTGCCGCGTTTAAAGATAAATTTGGTTGGTCACGAAATAAAGCTGTGACGATCATTGGTGGCACTTGTGCTTTAATTTCTATCGTATTATTTTCCACCAAAAACGCCATTACCTTTGTGGACATCATCGATAACTTTGCCAATAACATCGGCATCGTGGTTGGGGCGCTATTGTCCATCGTTTGGATTACTTGGTTTCACCGCTCAGTTATTCCAGAGCTTATCACTCATGTTAACCGCATCTCAAGCATCAAGCTTGGTAAAGTTTGGGTGTTTATGCTAACAGTGGTGACGCCATTGTCGTTATTGGTGGCGCTGGTATTGACCCTCAAGTCTTTATTGACCGAAGGCTACGGCGATTATCCGATGTTGACTCAGCTGATCTTTGGTTGGGGCATTGTGGTGATCTTTGCTATTGGGGCGTTTTTACTGACTAGCCTTAAAGATCGACGTGAGGAGATTTAAATGAATTCATCTGCAATTGTTTTGATGATGGTGTCAATCTTATTGGTTTGGGGTGGTTTGGTGATGGCCATCATTCACTTAATGAAGCACCCAGATTTGCCATTAGATCATATCAACCAAGATTTACCTTAAGATTTTATAAAAGTTAATAATAAAAAAGGCTTAATCAGTTAAGCCTTTTTTTTAATTTTCTTTAAATTTTAGCGCAAGTTAAGTTCCGGAACGTCTTGACCACGGCGCTGATAAAAGTCATAGACAAAGTCATCAAAGCGGTCATTATCAATTGCCGCGCGAATCCCTGCCATCAAGCGCTGATAGTAGCGCAGGTTATGAATGGTCGCAAGCTGAGCGCCCAGCATTTCTTTACATTTATTTAAATGATATAAATACGCTCGGCTAAAGTTTTGGCAGGTATAGCAATCGCAATCAGGATCAAGCGGCGTCTCATCCAAGCGGTATTGGCTGTTACGGATGCGAACGATGCCGCCATTATCTAAATTTCCGGTGACAAAATAGTGACCGTTGCGAGCGTTTCGGGTGGGCATGACACAATCAAACATATCCACGCCGCGGCGAACGGCCTCAACGATATCCTCAGGCTTACCAACGCCCATCAAATAGCGCGGCTTATCACTTGGCATGTCGTCAGGGATATAATCCAAAACATCGATCATCTCTTCTTTTGGTTCGCCAACGGACAGCCCGCCGATAGCATAGCCATCAAAACCAATCTCAAGCAAGCCCTCAAGGGACTGCTGACGCAGCTCGGGGAACATACTGCCTTGAATAATGCCAAACAAGGCGTTATTGCTCTCTAAGCGCTGATGCTCATCAAGACAACGTTTGCCCCAACGAAGCGACAATTCAAGCGATTTTTTTGCCTCATCAAAGGTCGCAGGATACGGCGTACACTCATCAAACTGCATGACGATGTCAGAATTTAAACTGAACTGAATCTGCATGGATTTTTCAGGGGACAAAAACACCTTTGCGCCATCAATGGGCGATTTAAAATGAACGCCGTCTTCGGTAATTTTGCGCATTGCCCCAAGGCTGAATACTTGAAAGCCGCCAGAATCGGTCAAAATGGGCTTGTCCCAATGAATAAAGTCATGCAAGCCGCCAAATTTATCAATAACTTCCGTTCCTGGTCGCAGCCACAAATGAAAGGTATTGCCAAGGATGATCTCAGCGCCAATCTCATGAATGTCGCGCGGCAGCATCCCTTTGACCGTGCCATAAGTGCCAACGGGCATAAAGGCGGGGGTCTGAACGTCGCCATGATTTAAGTGAACTGTACCACGGCGGGCGCGGGTGGCGCCATTTGCCGTTTTATGAAGGGTAAATTGCATAACTTAACCGTAATCTTTATTCAAAAAATATGCGTAATTATAGCATTAGCAAATGTTAAATGGCGGGTATCGTCAAACTTATCAGATCAATTGCTTAAGGCTTTAATATTTAGCTTAACTACGATTTGATACAGACACAGGGTAGGGCTTTTGCTATGTTTATTTTATTAAGCAAATGGCGAGTTAACCAATCAAAACACTTTAGCCGTCGATTTAACCTAAGGACGCGGTGATGAAGCTTCGAGTAAACGCGTTGGCTATTGTGGCGGTAATGGCGTTTTTTATCTCAGGGGAAGTTATGGCAACTGAAGAACCAAAATATACCGTTTTGCAGCGCCATGATGGCATCGAGCTGCGCCGTTATGATCGTCAAATTGTCGCTCAAACTGCAGTGATTGGATCGCAGCAAGCGGCCAGTCAACAAGGTTTTAAAATCTTAGCGGATTTTATTTTTGGAAATAACACTGCAGCGGAGGGCTCAAATAAAATTGCCATGACCGCGCCAGTGATCCTGCAAAAGTCGCAAAATAAAACAGCGTCTTCAGAAAAAATAAACATGACCGCGCTGGTAATTAGTCAAAAAACAGCAAAAAATGAATGGCAAATGCAGTTTATTATGCCAAGCCAATTTACCATAGAAACTTTGCCTAAACCTAATAATCCAAATATTAGCATTAAGCAGCTTCCTGAAAAAACGTTTGCGGTGATTGGGTTTTCAGGGCTTGCAGGCGAGGATAAAGTTGTTAAAAAAACCCAAGAATTGCAATCTTGGTTGCAGCAGCACCATATGAAAGCACTAAGCGAGCCCAAGCTTGCTCGTTATGACCCGCCTTGGACGCTACCATTTATGCGCCGAAATGAAGTCATGATTGAATGTGAATTTGAGCAGCAATAAGCGCAACAATAAGTATCGTTACTTTAAAATAGATAATAAAAAAGACAGTATTGAACTGTCTTTTTTTGGTTTATAAATCGCTTTTTAATAAATTTTTATGCTAAATAAAGCTTAAAATTACGCTTGCTGCTTTTGAATGATGTTCAGCATCCGGCGTAATGGCTCAGCGGCGCCCCAAAGCAGCTGGTCGCCAACCGTGAAAGCGCCCAAATATTCGCCGCCCATATTGAGCTTACGTAAGCGACCAAGGGCTACCGTGAGCGTTCCAGTTACGGCAACAGGCGTCAAGCGGTTCATTGCCGCCTCTTTGGTGTCTTCGACCACATCAAGCCATTGATTGCCGCTGTTTTTGAGCGCGTCTTCGATATCCTCAAGTGGAATGTCTTTTTTAAGCTTAATGGTTAAGCCTTGAGCATGACAGCGCATGGCACCGATGCGAACGCAAAGCCCATCGATGGCGATTTGGCTGTTTTCATCATTGCCCAAGATTTTATTGGTTTCAACGCCGCCTTTCCACTCTTCGCGCGATTGCTTGTTTTCAAGCTGTGAGTCGATGTAAGGAATCAAGCTTCCGGCAAGCGGAACGCCAAAGTATTGCTGCGGAAAGTCCGCTGAGCGCTGAGTCTCGGCGATTTTTTTGTCAATATCTAAAATGGCGCTGGCAGGATTGGCAAGCTCATCGGCAACGGCGTCACGAAGCACGCCCATTCCTGAAATTAATTCGCGCATGTTATTTGCGCCCGAGCCACTTGCTGCTTGATAGGTCATGGCGCTGACCCATTCAACCCAGCCTTTATTGAACAGCTCACCGATTGCCATCAGCATCAAAGATACCGTACAATTACCGCCGATAAAGTCTTTTTTACCGTTTTTAAGCGCCTCATCAATGACGTTTTCATTCACAGGGTCTAAGATGATGATGCTATCGTTTTCCATGCGAAGGGTGCTTGCCGCATCGATCCAATAACCCGTCCAACCGCTGTCCCGTAGCGGCTTGTGAATTTGCTGCGTATAATCGCCGCCTTGACAGGTAATAATCACGTCGCAATCGGCAAGTGCCTTGATATCATGAGCATCTTTTAAAGTGCTAGGAGCAATGCCGTCAAAGCTTGGCGCATTGCCACCTGCATTACTGGTCGAAAAAAACACTGGCGTGATGGTTGCGAAGTCATTTTCTTCGCGCATCCGCTCAATGAGAACCGAGCCGACCATTCCGCGCCAGCCTACCAAGCCTACTTTCAAATTGCTCATGACATGTTGTCCTTAATTTACCAAAAAGTATTGCAATCCCAACCGATTACAATGCCGTGAAAGTGCCTAAAAAGCAAGATATTTTATCTCAATTTGATCGGTCTTTGATCAATATTGGCTTCACTGATAGCAACTTTCGGTTATCAAAATATGAGGTTGCCAAGCGTTCTAACCACGACCATTTTTCGCCATTAGCTTAGTAACTTTAAAAGTTAATCAACTGCTTCACCAAAATATCCTTGATTGCTAAGTTAAATCAGCTTAGATTCGTGATTATTCAAAGTGGCTATCAAAAAGGTAGCTATTACCCCTAACCACCCAAGCATTAAAATAAGGATCACCGAGGAGGGATTTCATTTGCTCATAGGCTTTCAAGGTTTGGCGATCATCCTTATTTTTGTGACCCTTTGGGGGTTATTGCCAGTAGATTATTGGTGGGTTCGCGGTGCCGACTTTCCGCGGATTCAGATATTGTGGCTTGGACTGATCAGCCTTTTAGGGTTGGTATTTTTTTTGGTGTTGGGGGAGTCCTCAAGGCTTTTTTTTGATGGCAGCGATAAAGTTTTGCTGTTGTTATTGATTGTCGCTCTGATTTATCAGCTTAAAATGGTCATTCCTTATACAAAAATTTGGCGAAAACAAGTAAAAGATGCCAGTACGCGCGCCAATGCCGATCAAATCAAAATTATCGTTGCCAATGTATTGATGACCAATGACAACAAACAAGCGCTCATTGATTTGGTCAATAAGCAGCGCCCTGATGTGCTATTGACTTTAGAAACCAATAAAGCGTGGGAAACTGCGCTAAAAGCGATTGAAAGCGACTATCCGTATACGGTCAAAGTGCCGCTGGAAAACCTGTATGGCATGCACTTGTACTCAAAGATTGAGCTTATTGACCCGATTGTTCAGTTTTTGATTATCGATGATATTCCCTCCATTCACACCAAGCTTCGGCTCAATGAACAAATCATCTGCTTTTATTGCTTGCATCCGATGCCCCCAAGCCCAACGGAAGCAGAAAAATCAACCACGCGCGACGCTGAGCTTTTATTGGTCGGTCGGCATATCAAGGAGCAGCAGCAGCCCGCGATTTTGGCAGGGGATTTGAACGATGTGGCTTGGTCAAAGACCACGCGCCGCTTTCAGAGGATATCGGGGCTGTTAGATCCGCGAATTGGTCGCAAATTTATCAACACTTTTCATGTGCGCTTTCCTTTTTTACGCTGGGCGCTTGATCATATTTTTCATAGCCCATGCTTTACGGTAGTTCGAATTGAGCGCTTGCCAAGTATAGGTTCCGATCATTTTCCGGTTTTGACCATTTTACAATTTGAGCCGGAAAAAGCGGTCGCGCAAGCTCAGCAATTAGCGCCAGCGGACAGCGAGGAGATTGCTGCTGCCAAACAAACCATTCAAGAAGGCAAAAAAGAGGGAGAAAAGATTTCTCAAGAGCAAGATTGAACTAATAAACGCGTATAAGTTTACCAACGATTGTTTTGTAAGTAAAAGCTTACAACAATTAGGGTTTTTAGCGACTAGCGGCAATCATTCAGCTGACCTACAATACCATTATCAGCACAAGGATAAGTAAGGATGCAGTGTTGAGATGGTCATCATTAAGATAGGTCAGCCCGCTATCGTTATGATGAGTATTCCGACTTAGGATAAGTCAACAAGGAAGTGATAATAATAATAACATCAGATGCGCCCAAACCCCGAACTTATCGCCCTAGGTTCGGGGTTTTTCTTTTGTTTTTTGAAAATGTTGCTTGGCTAGTAAAATTGATGCTTGATAAGCCAAAATTTCTCAATGCTCAATAAAAAAAGATGATCCTATGAATCATCTTTTTTGGTTAAAGTGAAAGGATTAGTCAATGATTTGAATGTAAGCCGCTGATCGCAGTTCTTGTAACCAGTCCTCTTTAGCTTGCGGGGCTAAGCGCTGATAAAGCGCTTGACGAGCAAGATTGCGGCGGTATTGGGTGGTGGCATCAAAATCGCGAGCGCCTTCTACTTTCAAAATATGCCAGCCAAATTGCGATTTAAATGGCGCGGAAAAATCACCCACAGGCGTTTGTTTCATAACGGCTTCAAAGGGCGCGACCATTTCGCCTTCGCTGACCCATTCCAAATCACCGCCGCGACCGGCAGATCCTACGTCATCGGAGTAGGTGGAAGCAAGGCTTGCAAAGTCGGCACCGCGGCGCAGCTGCTCATAAAGATCGTTGATTTTTTGTTCAGCTAGGGCATCTGATTGCAGCTCATCAACATTGACCAAAATGTGGCGGGTGTGCCACTGCGGAACGATGACTTTGTCGCTTGATTTTTTATCAGCAAGCTTAATGATGTCGATACCTTCAGGAGTCACTAAAGGGGCGCTGACCGCACCGACGTCAAGCTTGACAATTTGATCGGAAAGCTCAGTGGGTAAGGCTGCAGCTTTATGATAGCCCATGTTACCGCCTTGAATGTCGATTGGATAGCGACCTTGAGCGGCTTTAATGACCTCGTTGACATCGGCATTGGGCGCTTGTAACCGGCGGCGAATGTCTTCGGCAACGCGCTGAGCTTCTTCGCGCTGAGCCGTTGATAAGCGGTTATAATCGTCGATATAAGGGACGCGAACGTGAATGGTTTGATACTCGCTTTGGCTTAAGCGCTTGGCCTCAGGCGAGGCTAAAAACGCATCAATATCCTGCTCAGAAATCCGGACTCGGCTGCTGATTTGGCGCTGCTGAAGGGCTTGAATCGCCGCATCTTCAATCAATTGAGCGCGAAATGTGGCATAGCTGCCGGGCTGCTTTTGATCAAGGCTTTGTTGCAGCTCGCTTAAGCTTGACAACCCTTGCGACTGCGCCACTTGCGTCAAGCGCTGATTGATCGCCGCTTCATCAGGCTTAAGTCCAACGCGATTGATAAAGGACAATTGCAACTCGCGTAAAATCAAGGCATTAAGCACTTCAGATTGCAATTGGGGCGAGTTGGCAATCGGTTGCCCTGCAGCCTCAGCGCGAGCTTGTGTTTGGGCAATGGCGCTCATCAAGTCACTTTTTAAAATGACGTTGTCATTGACCATAGCAATGATGCCATCAGAGCTTGATGCTGCAGTAAGCTTGCTGTTAGAGGTCGCAGCAGCTTGCGGCTTAACGGTTGCTGCTTGCGCTGGGATAAGTAACGCGCTACTGATCACAGTTGCCAGCAAAACTTGGCTTGGGTCTAAAAAAAATCTCATGATGCTCCTCATCAATATCATCGCATCGGATGGTAGTTCGGCAATTTCTAAACATTTAAAGGTAACGATAATTGAGTTCAAAAGCCTAAGCGGTTAATCTTTCCAAGCCGTTTGCACCGGTTCAAATCCCAATACTTTTTCGGACAGGAGCTTGGTCAAACGGCTGCTACCACTGCCAAGACCATTTAAGCGCACCTCCGCCATTACCGCTTGGGTCGGCTCATCTTTGGTGTTCAAATCGTTATAATAACGCCGACCATAAACGGCAAAGCCAAAGCAGCAATCTTCATAATCAACGCCAACTAGGGCATCGAGCATTTTATTGTTGCGATAGTCGTATTGACCTTGAGCTAGGACGCGCCAGTTGTTATTAACCGGAAAAATGCTTGAGGCGGTCAAGGCGGTCAGCGGCAACTGATTGGTATTGTCATCAAGCTTGCGTTTTACAAATCCCACGTTAAATAAGCTGTTCTCGCTTGGCTGATAGCGAAGCTCGGTGGTAAAAAAGTTGAGGTCATAGCTGTGGCTGAGCGCGCCGTTGACATCGACCCAAACGTTGTTATAAGGCTGAGCACTTGCCGTCCAAACTATCCCCGATGAGGATGAGTCAAACACCGGCTTATTGTCATCTAACGTGACGCGACCTTTATCGATATAAAACTGCTCTGCAATACTAGCATCCAAACGTGTCACGCCCGTTGCGTCGATGTAACGATAATTAATCCCTGGGGTGATGGCATGCAAATCTTGCAGACGGTCATGACCTAAAAACCAACTGTCGGAAAACAGCTGCTCATAGTTGATTGAGGCAATTCGCGTATTAAAGTTTGGGATATCGTTTTGGTCTTTATAAGGCGAATAAGTGTATTTTAAACGCGGGTTGATCAGCTGATAGCCGCCTAAACTGTCGTCAAATTTGCCAAATGGCGATCCGGCGCGGTAAAAATGTAATCCTGCATCAATACTGGCTTGAGGTACAAATACCGATTGGCTGCCATCTTGCTTGGTCAAATTGTTGTCATCAAGGCTGTCTTGATCATAAGAGGTATAAAGGTGCTGAAGGCTGAGTTTTGGATTGACATAGCCCCAAGCCGTCTCTAACGGGTAGGCGGCGCTGATTTTGTTATAAAGCCGAGCGCCGCTTTTTTCGGCTTCTGAGCCATCATCAATGGATTTTTTAAAATAAGCAGAGTCGCTCACGCCTGTGATATCAAAGTCGCTCAGCCAAGGCAGGCGGTAGTTTAATTGCAGCTGCGGCAGCCGCGAATAGGGCTTGTCTTTATCTTGAAGCGCTTGACCGTCGTTTAAAATGGCATTGAGCGTTTGAAAGGTTTCAACTTTAAGCTCGCCATTGACGTAATCATTATAGTAATTAAGTCGACCACGGCGCGGCAAATTGAGCGTATTTTTTGACAGCCCGAGCGTATCAAAGTCGTTTAAATAATCGGCGTCGGACACGTAGCTATATTTGGCGTCCCCACTGAGCCTTGGGATGCTTTTTGATGACCAATAATGATCATAAAATAAGCTGCTGCGATCCTCGCCATCGTATTTGCGGTCGTTAGGCAAATAGGAGCCGTTGATAATACCTTCGCCAAAATCGTCCGTTAAATAACGAAACTCGCCCGACAACATCGGATTGCGGTTGGTGTAAATATGGGTGTTAAAGGTGGCATCATAATTGGGCGCAAGGTTGAGGTAATATGGAATATCGACCTCAAGACCGCTTTCACTGCCAAGGCTTGCGCTTGGTAATAAAAATCCACTGGTGCGCCGATTGTCGATCGGAAAGTTAAAATACGGCAAATAAAATACCGGAACGTCTAAAATTCGAAAGGTGGTGTCATAAGCCTTACCGCGACCGGTTTCGGTGTCCAAATCGATACTTTTGGCATCAAGCTGCCATTTGCGATCGGTCGGCGGGCAGGTGCTAAACATCACCTCATCAAGCTCGTATTGGGTATCGCTCGGGTGGTTTAAGCGCTTGGCATAACCGTGAGCTTGCAAGGGCACGCTGGCAAATGCCACCCCATAAGCGGTCGATTGTCCCGACTCTGTACTATAAGCTAGGCTGTCAGCCACGCCAATTAAGCCGCCTTGACTGGCTTTTTCGCTAATGTTGAGACTGCCATCTTGATATTGCGCCGAATTACCGATCACTGAGTTGCCAATCGCTTGGTCGGTGAACATCACCTTACCTTGAGCGCCTGCAACCCCCGTGGTCAAATCCAAAACGACTTTGTCCGCCTCAATTTGATTGGTGCCTTGATTGATGACCACGTTGCCTGCAAGCTCAGCGTAGTTCACATTGTCATAATAGCCGTAATCCGACTCGGTAAAAATCGGTGCTTGGTTGTTTAAGCCATTAGCGCTATTAACTGTGCCAGTTTGAGCGCCTGCCTCAGCAAGGGCGCGCTGATAATTGGGGTTTGGTTGCGGATACACCCATTGACCTTCACAGCGCTCGCTGCTATCCACCGTTCGGCGCAGTAAATTTAAATTGTTGCCAAGCTTGGGCAAAACTTTAGCACCATTGTCCGAAATTTGCGGCTGTTCGGGATTTTTTTCAGCCGCTTTTGGTTTTAATTCATAAAATTCAGCCAGTCGCGACAAGCTTTCTTGGATGCTCTCGTCACTGACATTTAAGCGGCTATTATCAAGCGCTGGGTCAGTTTTGAGGTTTTGTTCAGCGCGAGAGGCTTTAGCGGCGTTATCGCGTTTGTTTTCGGCGCTATGAGTTTGATTCGTTTGAGTGGTGGCTAAGTTAGTGCTCGTATCCGCGTCTGAAAATTGGTTATTGGCATCGTCAGCATCATTGATCGCCGTTACAGCAACGGGCGTAACGGCTTGCTCATTGTCAGTATTGCCTTGATTTGGCAAGCCATCGACTTGAAAGTCGCCTTCATCTTTTGGCGCTTGAGCGCTTGAAGCTCGGCGGCTATTTTTATAAACGATGGTTTGATACGTGGTATTGGTAGCTTGCTGACCTTCACTTAAAGGCGCAGGTCTTGAGGATGGCAAGTCTTGCTCACCGCTTACGCTGGCTGCCTGAGCGCTTAAGGCAGCTGCTGCAAGCGAGCCAAATAAAACCAAGCGAATGCTTTGATAAAGCAGAGAATATAACAAGGGCACACCTATGAGGGCAAAGGCAAAAAGCGATTAAGACGGCAAACCAATATCAACTTACATATCTTGACGACTTATCATAGTCAAAAAAAAGCAAATCAGCTACACTATTTACGCACTTTTTATCATGCCTTTGGCCGTGTTGCCCCATTTTTACTTCAGTTTTGCTAAGACATCAAGGTAGATGCTGACCACCGCGATCTAAAAAGGCTGCTATTTTAACAAGAATTTCCCAAAGTTATCATCATTTTGGTCGTTTGTTGGTAAGCAAAATCAGGCAAGCCAATCAGCGAAATTATTGACTTTTTTGCGATATATTTATGACCCAAACTTTATTATCCCAATCCGTGAGCACCAATCAAACCCCAAGCCAAGCTCAAACCCTACGCGATAACATGCTTATGACTTGGCTTGATTCGGTGTTTGATGGCGCAGAATTTACGATTCAAAGCCTAGCAGGAGATGCCAGTACTCGCCGTTATCACCGCTTGGTGACGGACGATCAACAGCGTTATATCGTGATGGATTCGTCCGAGGATAAAGAGGCGATGGCGCAGTTTATTAACGTTGCCAATTTGCTAAGCACGGCTGTTCATGTCCCCGAAATGATTGCTTTTGATTTGGCGCAAGGATTTTTGGTATTAGAAGACTTCGGTGCGGTTGAATTTGCCCATTTATTGGTTGATGCTGATAAAGATGCTATTGACGGCTATTATCAGTGGGCGATGGATGCGCTGATTGACCTGCAAGGCATTTCGGTTGCGCTTGCCCAAGATGATCACAAGATTCCCCTTTATGATCGCGAGCTGCTCAATCGCGAGATGGACTTATTTAGCGACTGGTTTTTGCCGTATATTGGCGCTCCGGTCGATCAAAAAGCTTGGGAGGGGTTAAAATCTTGGTTGATCGAGCGCATTTTAGCGCAGCCGCAAGTCATCGTTCATCGTGATTATCACAGCCGCAATTTGATGCAAAACCAAAATGATGCCAAAAGCTTGGGCGTCATCGACTTTCAAGATGCGGTGATCGGCGCTTATACTTATGATTTGGTGTCGCTTGTCCGTGATGCTTATATCGATTTTCCTGAAGACTGGGTTGATCAGTGGATTGCTGATTTTTGGCAAAAGCTAAACGCAAGCAAAATGACTTGCGCCCAAACGCTTGCTGATTTTGAAACTGAAGTCAATATCATGGGCGTTCAGCGCCATTTAAAGGTGCTTGGTATTTTTGTCAGACTTGCCAAGCGCGACGGTAAAAACCGCTATTTGGCAGATATTCCAAAGGTCATGCGCGATTTGGTCATTGAAATCAACGCTTTAATGACCAACGAGACTCAAGCAATGGCGCCATTTTATGAGTGGCTAAATTCCAGCATTTTACCCGCCTTTGAGCAAACATTTAACGTAGCCACCAAAAAGGAGTCATCATGCCAATCACCCAAGCGATGATTTTAGCCGCAGGAAAAGGCACGCGATTGCGACCTTTGACCGAAACGATTCCAAAACCGCTTGTTGAAGTAGCCGGTCAGCCGCTGATTGTTTGGCATATCAAAGCGCTTAAGGCAGCAGGAGTTACTGACATCACGATCAACGCGTCTTGGCTTGCCGACAAATTGACCGAAGCATTAGGCGATGGCTCAGAATTTGGCGTCAACTTGAACTGGTCGGTGGAAGAGGAGCCGCTTGAAACGGCAGGTGGGATTTTTCAGGCGCTGCAATCAGGAAAGTTACAAGATGCGCCCTTTATTTTGGTCAATTCCGATATTTGGACGACTTATGATTTTGCCAACTTGACCGACTATCAATTGCGCCCCGATCAAAAAGCGCATTTATTGTTGATCGACAATCCTGCTCACAATCATGGCGGCGATTTTGCTTTAAATAATGGCTTGGCGTCCGAGATGGCGATTGCAGGCGGCGATAAATACACCTTTTCAGGAATCAGCGTGATGTCGCCGCGCCTTGTTGATGGTTTGGTTCATGGTCAAGCAGCCCCCCTTGCGCCGCTTTTAAAACAGGCAATGATCAAATTTCAAGTGTCAGGCGATATCATTAAAGACAACTGGATTGACGTTGGCACGCCTGAGCGCTTGGCAGAAGTTAATGAGTTTATCCAAAATAAAAACCCGAACCATCGCGGTCGCTGATTTTAAGTTGCCAATTTTAATTACCCAATAAAAAATCGCTAGAATCCTCGTTCTAGCGATTTTTTTGTTATTTGACAGTCTTTTAAACCCTCAGTCTTAAATGACCAGTTTTAAACCCCCATCACCCATTTAATAATTTGAGCGATGGTAAAAATGGTCAAAAACCCTGCCAAATACAGCCCGATAAACCAAGCCCACTGCGATTGTTTTTTTGATAACCGTTTCATCATCCCCTCACTGAATTTATGAAATCGATATTAATATAAATGCTCGTGGTCCGTTTTCCCTTTAAACGTATAATACGCATAGCCGGTGTAACTTAAGATAATCGGCAACATAATCGCCGCGCCAATGAGCATAAACGATAGCGAGGTATCTGCCGCGGCTGCCTCATGAAGCGTCATTTGATAGGGCACGATATATGGGAAAACCGCAAAGCAAACGCCGATATAGCCCATCAAAAATAGCGCCACGGTCAGTAAAAACGGTCGATATTCACGCTCGGTGGACAAGTCTTTACGCATTAAGAAAAACAGGGCGATAACGATAATCGGCATGGGCGCAAGATACAAAATCCCCGGTAAGCTAAACCAACCTTCAAGCGCGTCAATGTCTGAAAAATACATAAACACGGTGACCACTACCATGGCTAGCACCAACGCTATGAGCATCCAATTAGACACTTTGCGCGCCCAAACTTGCAATTTGTGCTCAGTTTTAATAATCAGCCACGTTGAGCCAAGCAGCGCGTAACCGATGATTAATGAGATGCCGCAGACCACGGAAAAGGTGGTCAGCCAATCAAAAGGTCCTCCGGTATAAAGCCGATTGCTCGCCTCCAAACCTTGAACCAACGCCCCAAGCATCACCCCTTGGAAAAAGGCGGCGACCACTGAGCCGATAAAAAAGAAAAAGTCCCAAACGTAGCGCTTTGAGGACGCCTTAAAGCGAAACTCAAATGCCACCCCGCGCATAATCAATCCAAACAGCATAAAAATAACTGGCAAATAAAGCCCCGTCATAATAATGCCGTAAGCGACCGGAAACGCAGCAAATAAGCCGCCGCCACCCAAAACAAGCCAAGTCTCATTACCATCCCAAAACGGCGCGATGGAGTTCATAATCCGGCTGCGGTTTTTATCTGACCCTGCAAAGGGGAATAAAATCCCGCAGCCCAAATCAAAGCCATCAAGCAGCACGTAAACAAACACGGCAAGGGCAATGAGCGCCCCCCAAATCAGCGGCAAATCTAACACATCACCAAAGTTAAACATCAGCGTAGCCCTCCGTCGTCCACATCATTAGCAGGCGAATCCAAATCCTCATTGCCGTGCTGCTCGGTTTTGTCACTGGCATGGGTGTCGCCGCTGAGCGTCCGACCTTGACCTTCGGTGACTGAGTGCTCATAGAAGTTTTCATCGGCAGGATCATCGTACGGTTTTGGACCTTGACCAATCAACCGCAAGATGTAAAACGTCCCTGCGCCAAACACAAAAGCATAAACCACAATAAAGCCAATCAACGTAGTTGCCACCTGCTGAGCGGCAAGCGGTGACATACTTTCTGCCGTTCGAATCACACCATAAACCGTATAGGGCTGACGACCGGTTTCGGTGACAAACCAGCCTGATAGCAGCGCAATAAATCCCATCGGCATCATCATCATCCATGCCCTATGGAACCAAACGCTGTTTTGATCAAACTGCTGCTTTTTAAAATATTTATAAATACTAAATAGCCCAACCATCACCATCAAAAGCCCGATGCCGACCATGATCCGAAACGCCCAAAATACAATAATCACAGGCGGTTGGTCTTCAGGTGCCCAGTTTTTTAAGCCTTTAACTTCTTTATCAAAGGAGTGGGTTAAAATCAGCCCCGACACATAAGGAATAGCAACTTCAAATTTGTTGGTTTGGTTTTTTTGGTCAGGAATCGCAAACAGCCTAAGCGCCGCGCCAGTTTCATCGTCCCAAATACCTTCCATAGCGGCAACTTTTGCCGGTTGGTGCTCAAGCGTATTTAAGCCATGCTCATCGCCGATCAGCACTTGAGCGGGCGCGACAAATATCGCCATCACCATCGCCATACCAAGCATCACGCGACCATGAGCGCGGTGCTCGGTATGCCGTTTGGACTGTAAGTAATACGCCCCGATACCACCAATGACAAACGCCGTCGACAAAAACGCTGCCGTAATCATGTGCGCGTAGCGATACGGAAATGATGGGTTAAAGATCACTTTGAGCCAATCGGTCGGGTAGAGTAGACCATCTGCGCCGACCATAAAGCCTTGCGGCGTTTGCATAAAGCTGTTGGCGGACAAAATCCAAAATCCAGAAATTAAAGTGCCAATGGCAACAATCGCCGTTGACGCAAAATGCATGCGCTTACTGACGCGACCCCAGCCAAAGAGCATAATTCCCAAAAATGACGCCTCAAGGAAAAATGCGGTGAGCACTTCATAGGCAAGTAACGGTCCAAGCACGTTTCCTGCGCGGTCGGAGAACACCGCCCAGTTGGTACCAAACTGGTAGGACATCACCACGCCTGACACCACGCCCATCCCAAACACGACTGCAAAAATTTTGACCCAATGCTTATAAACTTCAGCGTAAATGGGCTTGCCAGTTTTTAACCAACGAAACTCAAGTACCGTCAGCCAGCTGGCAAGACCGATGGAAAAGGCAGGAAAAACGATGTGAAAGGAGATAACAAACGCAAACTGAATTCGTGCCAGCATCAACGCATCAAGCTGGTCAATCACTGCTGCAAACATAGACGGCTACCCTTTAGTTGTAAGCGTCATCAGAATTAGAATTCTGACTTTGGCATCGTGGGGTTTGGGCAAAGGCAGCCAAGCGTTTCATTATCAAGTGGCTATTGAATTATTGCTAAATTATTGAGCGCTATTAGCCAGTTTATATTGTATTGATAATGTTAAGTTGAGTTAAATTACATAATTTATAAATTAACTCAATACTTAGTCATTTTTTGGACGCATTTTTTAAGCGAAGCTTACCTTTAACCAACATGCCGTATAGTATGCGCTCATACCTTAACATGCGCAAGCCGCTGCAAAATACTGAAACAAACGATTTGGTCATTTTAAATTATTGAAAAAATATAGAGTAATAATCAAAGAATTGTTTAGAAAAACTTTTCAATTCATTGATAAAATTGGGGTTTTATAATAGATCAACGAACAAAGAAATAGGGACAAAATTAGGCAAAAAAATGACCACTTAATTAAAGCGGTCTTTTAAAACTAAGGTCACTGTTTAAGCTGCTCATGCAAAATACGCCGCAAGGTTAAAATGGTTTGCGGATTGGACTGAATGCTATGACCGCCTGAAATGATCGTTTCGCTTGCTGCGCCTTTTAGATGCGCGCTGCTATAAGGCACGATACCATCGGATAAGCGTTCAGTCAGCGCTTGACCGATTTGATTGTCAACGGTGACTGCCGCAATTAAAGGTTCAGAGATTTTGCTGGCTTTAGGGGAGGTTTTGTTTTCATCCTCATCGGCTTTGGACAAATCAAGCTTGGCGCCGCCGGGCTGCAATTGTGCTAAGCCTTGGGTCAAATCTGAATCGTTACTGGCAATAATCGAATGATACGTAACGTTTTTATCGATGCTCAAATCGCGAGTCAGTTTAATAAATGAGGATTTATCACTTAATTGGCTGGCGCCATTTTGTAAATACAGGGCGCCAAGTGGATTTTGTGCCAAATCGCCTTGGGTCGCAATGGCAGCAAGATTGTCCGTGACGGTTTTGACGATGTTAAGCGGCAAATAAATCACGCGGCGCAGCGCCCTTGTAAACCAGCGATCGGCGTAGTCCGTTCCCTGAAACGGCGCGGATAAAAAGACGGCAGTATCGACTTGCGGCAAAGGCGAAAGCTCAAAGCGTTTTCCAAGCTCCTCGCGGCTAAAGGCGGATTTGAGCATGGTATCGATTTGCCGTTTGTTACTGCTGCTTAGTAAGTCATCGTCTTGTAATTGATCAAGTTTTTGGGTCAAATTGTCATCAGAGAGCATCATTCGCGCAATCACCGCGCCCATGCTGTGGCTGATAATGACACTGTTTTTGCTAGCAGGCTGATTGCCGCTTGGGTCAGCGTTTTGATAAGCGGTGGTGAGCAGCTTTTGAATTTGGTAGCGGTTTTCTAAAATGGGCAAGTTGGTTGGGTAAAAAACTTGCCAAACTTGATAATGATCACGCAAAGTTTCATCGTTAAAAATGTCATTGGTCAAATTGACCCAAGCGGCAGGGCTTGATGCTAGACCATGAAGCATAATAATCACGCGCTTATTTGGGTCATAAGGCTCAAGCATAAACAGCTTTGGCAAAACGGCTTGTTTTTGCCGCGCCAGCAAGTTTAGGTAGCCGACACCATCGAGCTGATTTTCGGCAAGCCAAAGCCCGTAACTTGCTGAAAAATTAGCTGCCAGCGGATAGTTTTCGCCTAATATATCCACGCTGTCGCTGCGATACGGATTATAAAGGTGGATATCAAGCTCGTTGCTAGATAGCACATCAAGAACGCTGTTCCCTTTTGGCTGAATGAGACCAGTCATCAGCAGATGACCGGTTGGGTAAATCCGTGATACCGGATCGTCCTCATTCATCGCGCTATTCATTGCTGATTGGCTCAATCGTCCTGATAACGTTGAAACCAGCAGCTGACGAATGGTGGTGGTATAGCGATCATCAAGCGATGCCACAAGGCTAATGCCAAGTCCGGGGCGTTTGCTAATGGAGTTGAGCCCTGATAGTTTAAGCTCATAAGCTGAAATTAAATCGCTAAGTGCGGAGGTTTGCTTTTTTGCATTTTGCAAATAGTTGTTTTCATTGGGCAAATAGACATTAAGATTATAGTCATCAGAGGAGAGCGTCATCACTTTCACTTGCCGCGTTGGGTCGCCCATCAGTGCAGGCGTATTGCCAATTGTTGCCGCATCACTATTGTCCAGCGTCGTTGGCAAATAGTTGACGGTCATGTTGGTGGATTTACCAAACTGCTGAGCTTGACTGTCAGCGGAATCATAAAGCTGGGTGATGATGTCGTTACTTGCCGCGTTATAAATGTCTTGGCTTTGAATATCAAGCTCGGTGGGAAGGCGATGGTTGCGCCGAGCTGGGGTGTTATCCGCTAAACTCTCTGCTTCTTCAAAATCATGCTTAAGGTTGTCATAAAATAAAAAGGTATAGCTGGTTTTTACTGCATCAATGAGCCTTGATTGATAGCTTGTTAAGCAAGACTGGGCATTTTGTTGTAAGGTTTTTGCTTCTGAGTCGCTGGGGCGGGCGTTGGCGTAATACGGATCAATGGGCGCTCTTGCCAATGCCGATTTGCAATCGGGTGATTCAAGCAAATCGCGAGCTTTGGTGTAATGCAGTTCGGCGAAAACGGCTAACGCTTGCCGATAGTGGTCGGTCAATAAGCTGTCGGACAACTGTGCCAAGCACAAGTCAAAGTGCTTTAAGCAAGCTTGCTCATTAAGTCCTGCGGATAAAAGCGCTGATGCCGTATGACTGCTTAACTTATTGTCAGTGACAATATTGCCACGCTGCGAGGTGATGGTTTTGGCGCTGGTTTGTTTATTAACGCTTACGGTGCTGCAACCCAAAAGCCCTAAGCTTAACAATCCTACGGCAAAAGGCGCCCTTAAGTTAAGAGCGCCAAACGATGAAAAAAACGTCGTCATCAATATCCGCTTATGGCTTTGCAGCGATATTTGAAGAAGGCAGATCCCAAATATAGTATTTACCTTCTTCAATCAATTGGATTTGCTTGGGAATTTGCGCATTTTCTGGGTGCTGCTGCTGAAGGCGTTGCAAGCGCTCTAGGGCTTGCGATTTTTTATCACTGAGCAAGTCCGATTGCGCCAAGCTTTGTTCTGCTTCTACGTAGCCAAGTTTGACCGCGCGATCCAAATACTTTTGACCTTCTTTAAAGCCGCCACCTTCTGAAAGCATCATGCCATATAAAAAGTTAGCTTCAGCGCTATCAGGCTTAAGTTTAATTGCCCGATCAACATATTGACCACCGCGAACGGCAAAGTCCGATCCTAAATCTAAGTTGCGTCCCATACCGTTTAATTTTGCAGCACGAAGGAGCACCTCATAAGACGCGTCAGAAGCTTTGGCATAAGGCTCGATCCAATCGGTCAACACTTTGATTTTTTCACGAGCATTATAGCGCTGAGTTCGGTTAGGAAAGTTTGGTGGATAATGGCGCGCGTTTGGTGAGACTTCTTTGATAAAGTCATCTAAAAGGCTCACGTCAATTTTATCGGTGCCAAGTCCTGTTTTTTGGGGGATCAATACCGTTGGCACAAAGCTGATGTTAGACACGCTGACTTTTGGTGCAGGGATTCCTGCCAATTGCCCACGGCTGATATCAACGCCAGTCGTTGAAATAGGACCTGGCTGATAAACCTGCGTTTCTGCTTGAACTTCTTGTTGGGCTGGCGCTTTAGTTGGTGTTGATGTTGGCGCTTGACCTGGGAATAGCGGCGTTGCTACTATTGGTGGTCGGCTAAGTGTGGTTGCTGGGGCTTGATATAAGGACGCGTGAAAATTGGTTGCTTGCGCCTCTTGATCGCGCTCAAGATCGTTTTTGGCGTCAGCAGCTTGCGCTGGCTGCGCCGCTGAACTTGAGGTGGCGCGGCGAATCACGCGCTGGCTTGAGTCAACTGCTGAGGGCACGGCACTGGCATCAGTTGCAGGGCTGGTGGCGGCGATACTGGAAACGGACATCGTCATCGCGCAAGCGGCAGCAAGAGCGCTTAAGCTAAGCGTCTTTTTTAACGTAGTGATTGAGTGATTCTGAGCAGTCATAAAGCGTATTACCTTAAATTTCAAAACAATAGGGCGTGATTGAGCGTTTTTTAACGACAGTAGCTACAAGATATTGACCTTGATTATAGCGCAGTTGTTGCCCTACAAATCAAGACCAAAGCCAACAATTTTTTCATTGGTATTTTTTTGATTTATTTTCTACAATTATCTACCCTAACAAAACTTCACCTGAGGATTATAGTAAGTCGGTACTAGGAGTGTTAATAAACGCAATTATAAATGATAAGCGGTGGCTTTCATGCGATTTGCCATCCAGCGCATGGCATGACGAACTGGCGGGGAGAGCGCCGCGCCGCCATTGTCCAAAGCAAGCTTGCGATGATGCAGCTCTTCAATATCCATTTGTGCCAAAATTTCTTTTGAGCGTCTATCTTGCGGCGGCAATTGATCGATATGATCTTGTAAATGCTCGCTCACTTGCGCCTCAGTTTCAGCAACAAAGCCCAAGCTAAACTCATTAGAAATGGCGCCCGCAACCGCCCCAAGACCAAATGACATGCCGTACCAAAGCGGCGTAAAAATGCTGGGGTGACTGCCAAGCTCAGAAAGGCGCGTTTCACACCAAACCAAATGATCGACTTCCTCGTCCGCTGAGTGCTGCATCGCCTGCCGAACATCATCATTTTTGGCGCTAAATGCCTGACCATGATACAAGCCTTGAGCGCAGACCTCACCGGTATGGTTGATCCGCATCAGTCCTGCCACATGGCGCGCCTCAGTGATGCTCAATTCTGGCAACTCATCACTCGATACGGGCAGCGGTCGGGTGCTGGGGTTTGAATTTGGCACCACCGCCCGCAGCGCTTTGTCAACGCCAAGCAGCAACTCATCAATTTTGCTCAAAGATCGCACGCTCATTATAGGCTCCTGAGAACATCAATTTAGGATAAATTAATATATCAAACAATTCCGCTTTTAAATAAGCGGTTTTATTATTTTGTAAGGATTTTTTCGAATTTCAATGCCCTTATGACAACTATCAAACGCTGGTAATGGCATCATCATGGGTTTGAATCTTGGCATTTTTAACATGCTGCTGCAATTTTTTAAATAAAAATAAGCCAAAAATGACGTTAATAATTCCGGTGACCAAAAACAACTGCGGCAGGGTTAAATGAATGATGTTGAGCACCACAATCGCAAAAATTGCTGACCCAACCATAAAAATGGCGTTAAAAATATTGTTGGCGCCAACAATCCGCGCGCGGTGGCTTACAGGGGCATAAGCTTGCATCGCAGCATATAATGGCACAATGTAAAGTCCGCCGCTAAAGCCCAGTAAAAACAAATCAGCAAAAACGCGAATACTGCCGGACTCTGACGCCAATTGCCCAATGCCTAAAAGCGCGCCTGAATTTGCCATTGTAGCGCCAATATTAAGCGCTGATAATGAAAAATACAAATCGATAGCAAACAGACTTAATCCGGCAATACCAAAGGGCAACAGCTTTAAGCTGACTTGGTTTTTGGTCAGCGATTTACAAAGCAGCGAGCCAATCGACACGCCAACTGAAAACAGCGTTAATAAAAAAATCACCACCGACTCATCGCCAAATAAAATGACTTTACTAAATTCAGGCGTTTGGGTTAAAAAAGTTGCACCATAAAACCAAAACCAGCTGTTTCCTAAAATAATAAAAAATAAAAACGGCAACGAGTATAAATAACGAATGGTGGCAAAACTTGTGGTAAAAATATTCCAATTAATGGTTAGATCTGGCTGAACGCTTGGCATCATCGGAATAAACCTTGCTGCCGCGTAGCCCATCAGCGCCACCACAACTACCGCCGCGCTAATCCAATATAGCGCGTTTGGCAATTGCGTCAAAACACCTGCCACAATCATCCCAAGCAAGATTGCAAGCGACGTTCCCATTTGAAATAAACCATTTGCCCCAACCAATTCATCCTCTTTCATGGCTTGCGGCAAATAGGCATATTTAATGGGACCAAAAAAAGTAGAGTGCGTTCCCATCAAAAATAGTGCCACAAATAACAGCGCGTAAAGCTCAAAAACAAAGCCGATGGTTGCAAGTACCATAATCACAATTTCAAGCAGCTTAATCAATCGGGTCAGCTTGGCTTTTTCAAACTTATCGGCAAGCTGACCTGCCAGCGCTGAAAATAAAAAATACGGCAAAATAAACAGCATCGCTGCCAAATTATTTAAAATACTAACCGCCACCCCAAGCTGGCTTGCGGCAGTATAAGTGAGCACCAAAATCAGCGCTTGCTTAAACACATTGTCATTAAACGCCCCTAAAAACTGAGTAAAAAACATGGCATTAAAGCGGCGGCGCTTAAACAGTGAAAACTGATTGGCCATAACAACTCCTAAAGATCGGCGGTAAGATTAAAAATCAGCCGTTGATTAAATAATTTATTGAAATGGATCAAGTGGTTAGCAAAAATAGCGATAGGGCTTTTTGGTTTTTGCCCTTATAATAGCAAGCGCTTGGCGAATGATTGATATAATTGGTGCGCCAAACACTATGATTTAACCCTGATCTCAGTTATGATTTGTAAGCTTACGTGTTGCGCCATCTTGTGATGATCAGCGCTGATTTTGAGACCCCATAGGAAGTATGACATCATGAGCGGCAACCTAAAAGCCCCCAATCGCCCATCTGCCCCCACTTTTTCTCAATCAGCCATCGCGACTGCCATTGCCAGCGTATTGATGGGGCTAGGTAGCGCGCCTGCTGTTGCTGCTACCGCTCGAGCACCTGTCACAAATCAATCAGCAACCCAGCCCAGCAGCTTGCAAACCATGGATGACGATGAGCAATTAAATGCCGCCCTTGATGCGCTGCGCCTAAAAAAAGCGGTAGAAGAGGGCATCATTGACCAATCCGTTCTTGATGACTATAGCGAGCAGACGCTTGGGATTCATAATTCTGATACTAAAAATAATAACAGCAAGGCGCCAAAAAAAAGTGCCAATAGCAATCTTAACCAAAACAATACCGCCTCAACTGTAAATGACATTTCCCAAAGTCAGCTTTGGCAGCAAGCTCAAGATATTCAGCGCCAAGGTTATCAAGTACTAACGCCTGCGCAAATTGAGCGCGAACTTGCCAAAAGCCAAACCATCAATCAGCCCAATAACAATCAAAATGGCTTTGATGCCCCTATCGCCACGCTAAATAGCAATGCGCCGCCGCTTGGGTTTGATACCAGCCTTGATTCGGCAAGCCTTCCTGCACCAACCAATTTGGAAACCTTAGGTCGAGATGATCAAGAAACCAACGAGATTATGTCGCGCCCCATTAACGTCAGTGATGCCGTGAGCAGCGGTCGCGCCGATTTGGCAGCCAGCGTAACGGAGTCAAGCAATCCTAACGCGGCGTTAAAACAACAAAATACCAGCTCAACGACGGGCGCGGCAACGGGTAAAAATAGCGCAACCAGTGATTTGAGCGCTAAAATTAACGCAGGCAAACTACCTGATGAAACCGCGGGCGATAGCAATGACTCGTTGAACCCTGAGGATTATTTGCCCGATTATCAAGCGGATGACCAAACTCAAGCCGTCAGCGATAGCATTGAGCAGGCAGCAAAATCCAAGCCGCGAGCGCGCAATAAAGGCAGTCTTGTTAAACGATTATATAACCGCTTTTTTAATGGTGGCTATACGGCACTTCCTCACGTTGACACGACCGTTTATTTGCAGCAAGCGGTTGCGAATGGCACACCAAAACTTATCAAAGCCGATGAGGACATTCAGCCGATCAACAACATCAAAGCTGCCCTTGATGACACCACAGTTCAGTCAGTAAGTGACTTTACTGCTGCTTTACCGCGACTTCGTCAAACGGCTCTTGATGCCGCGCGCGCGGTGGGTTATTACGATGTGACTTTACGACTGCGCCAATCAAGCCCTGATACCATTGATGTCATCATCGAAAAATTAGGCGATCCGGTTCGCGTTGAAGAGCGCATCGTTGATGTTCGCGGCGAGGGCGCAACTCAGCCGGAATTTATCGCGCTGCAACAAAGCCTGCCGCCAAAAGAAGGCGATGTTTTTAACCACCGCGTTTATAAAAACAGCAAAGCCGCTTTAGAGGGCTTGAGCAGCACTTACGGCTATTTTGACCAATATTGGCTGAACAAATCGGTAGATATCATTTTGCCGGACAACATTGCTGATATGTCGCTTGTTTATGATACCGGCGAGCGCTACGACTTTGATAATGTGGTTTTTTATACTTATGATAGAGAAAATCGCGTCTTGACCACCGATCCTGAAAAGCTTCCGGTTGAGCTGTCGTTGCTGCGAAAGCTGTTTGACTTTCGTGAAGGCGACCCCTTTTATCGCCCAAGCGTCACCAAATTTAGCAACGATTTGTCCGCGACCCGCTATTTTAATACCGTCAACGTCGAAACCATATTACCGCCCGATGAGCGCAGTGAAGCCAGCACGCTTGCTTTTGACAACCGTCCAAGCTCAAGCGATAACAATGATGCCAACGGCATAGAAGAAGATAATGATGAGATCATGATGGCATCTGCTCGGGTGGCAGATGATGAAAATAACGACCGAGAGCTGGCGGAAGGCGAAAGCATAGCTAATAGCGGCGCTCGCGTAGATGATGCCGATATTGCGCCCATCAATTTTGAAGTGGATGAAGCCACCCACGAAAAGCTGTTGGCAATCAAACAAAAAGCAAACCGCTTAAGCAGCCTGCCAAGCGATCGGGTGTTGGATGAAAAAGAGCGCAGCAGTAACAGCTTTTTGGGTAAAATCAGCGACTCTATCAGCAACGTTGCCAAAAAAATATTCCCCGATGATGAGCCTTTAGGCTTTGATGAAAACTTTGTGCCACCAACGCTTGCTGGCAAAAAAACGCCTGAGGACGTTTTTGCGGATAAAAAAGTGCCGCTTTATGTCTTTGTTTCTGCCAATAAGCCGCGCGATGCGCAAGTGGGACTGGGCTATGGCACTGATACCGGCGTTCGCGCAACCGCTCGAATCGATTACAACTTGATCAATAAAAAAGGCTATCAAGCAGGCGCTGAAACGGCGTTATCGCGGATCAATAAAAGCGCGACCGTTTATGGCAGCAGACCGCTATCGCATCCTTTAAATGACAAACTTGAAGCCAAGCTTGCTTATGAAGAAGAAGTTATCGATCAAGGTGAAGGCAACTTTGATTTATCAACCAAAACGCTAAAAGCGGCGCTTGCCCGAAATATCCATAAAGACAATAGTTGGGATCGAAGCTACTTTGTTCGCTACCGGTTAGATGAGCTTGAAACGGGCGTTGATGAGGCTGAGCTTGACAAATTGCCAGTACAGTTCACCTCATCAAAACCGCGTCAGCAAGCGCTGCTATTGGGTTATGGGGTGAGTAAAACCACCGCTGATAGTGCCACCAACCCAATGCGCGGTTATCGCCAATATTATGGTCTAGAAGCCGGATCAAAAAGCCTAGCCAGTGATACCGACTTGGCGATTCTTCATGCAGGATTGAGCGGTATTTATAGCTTTGGCGATGATAATAAGCATCAAGTGCTGGGTCGGCTTGAATCGGGCTATATCTGGGCAGATGACTTTAATGATGTCCCTTATAAGTTGCGCTTTTTTGCAGGCGGCGATCAAAGTATTCGTGGTTATGACTACAATAGCTTATCGCCCATCGACAAAGGTTATTTAACCGGCGGTCAAATCCTAGCGGTAGGCAGCGCGGAATATAACTATGAATTTAAACCAGGGTTTCGCGGCGCGGTATTTACCGATGTGGGAAATGCTTATGACAAAGACTTTGATACCGAAACCAAAGTTGGCGTCGGCGTGGGGATCCGCTGGGCATCCCCAATTGGCGTCGTTCGCGCGGATGTTGCCGCTGGGGTGAGTGAAGATGATATTCCAATAAGATTGCACTTTTTTATTGGCTCGCCGCTATAAGTAACGTAAAAATAAGCGGATTTGGATTTGTTTATGATAAATTTTACGCTATCATCATCAAATTGTTAAAAAACCAAGCTTTTTCTTACGGCGCATTGCTGATCACTTATTAATGATTTGGTTTTGCTCGTTGTTATTTTTATTTGTAGTTGAGAGTCATGTTGCCCAACAATCCGCCGCCAAATCCTGACCCAAACGACGATCCGGCTCAGCGTGACGCGCGCATGGTTCGGCATTGGTTTCCATTGTCGTTTTTGCTTAAATTATTGATTTTAATTTCAATCGTTTTGGCGCTGATGATTGCCATCTTTTTTTATATGGCAGGAACGGATGGCGGCACCAAGTTTATTTTAGATAAAATTGGCTCTGAAGCGGGAATTAGCTTTAAATACGGTCAAGGCAACCTTCGCGATGGGCTTTGGGTGACCGATATTGATATCAAAGCGACCGATGATTTGGAGGTTTTGGTCGACAAAGCGTATGTCAAAATTGGCTGGCGCGCCGTCTTTGCCAAAGAAGTTCACCTTCGAGATGCCAATATCAATACCATTGAGATCATCAACAAAAAGCCGCCAACCGGCGATCCTTACGATTATAAAACGCTCAAATTACCGGTTAATTTACGCTTTGATAACGCTAAGATCAATCGCATTGTTTACAAGCAAGTCACCCGTGATCCCATTGTCGTTCACGATATCAGCGCTCGCGATTTGACTTGGGTTGGCAGTAAAGTCAGCGTTGGTCGCGGTGATTTGTACTATGGCGAGCTGGTCAAAGTCAGCGCCTTATCGGGCGATATCGATTTGCAGGGCGATTATCCGCTGGATCTAAGCGCCATTGCTGAGGTCAGCGCCCTTGAAAAAGTCTATGTCGATCCTTTAAATATCACCGCTACCGGAAGCCTTAAGCGCGCTGTCGGCAAAATCAAAAGCCGTTATAACGAAGGTGATGTTGAAGGCGAGCTGGTGGTTCAAGCCCTTGATCCTGGAACCCCGTTTCAAGCCAAGTTGCGCTGGGATGATGTGTTAATTCCCTATTTAGAAGAGCAAAACATTCATCTAAAAAGTGGGCTGTTGACTGCCGAAGGCGTCTTATCCGAAGTTCGCTTGCGAATTAATAGCGAGCTTAGTGCCAAAGATATTCCCTCGGGGCACTATCAAGGTCGAGCGGTGCTCGTTGACAAACAGCTCAAAATCGATCAGTTAAACGCTCGCGTTCCTCAGGGCAATTTGTTGCTTCAAGGTACGCTTGATTGGAAATATAGCTTTGATGCCAAAGTTTTGGCGACCGGAAGCCGCTTTAATCTTCAAGATGCCATTCCAAAACAATTTGCGGATTATAAAGTTTATGCGCCGCGATATTTAAATGGCAAAATCGCCCTGCATTATCAACAAAAAAATACGGTAGGCAACACCCAAATCCGTGCCGATTTGCGCCAAAAAGACGGCGAGCACCTCAATGCCAAACTGGTTCGTGGAAAAGTTTCGGCAAAATCGGCTCAGTCTGCACCTTGGTATATTGACGCCACGTGGCAACAGCTTATTCGTCATAACCTTCCCAATATCGGTGAGGTGGACAGCCCAAGCGGTCGCGCAAGTGTTATCGTTCGCGGCGGCAAACTTTCCATCGATGCCCATGCCGATATCAACAAACTAAACGCCGCTCCCAAAGGCATTTACAACGTTCGCGCTCAAAAATCAGGCGAAACTATTACGATCAATCACCTTGATTATAATGGTATCGTGGGCAATTTGTCCGGTAACGGCAGCATCATTTTAGCTCACAATCGCAAACCATTATCGTGGCAGATTGATGCGCAAACCAAAGGGCTGTTGCCCAAAAAATACAATGCCGATTTGCCGCTTGAGCGCTTAAGCGGTAAGATCAGCGCTCGCGGTCGGATGATTGATATCGCCAAAGGCGGCGTGAAAGGTCAGCGCCATATTTTCTCCTTTAGCAATACCGATTTGAGCGCGATTCTTGATGCCTCTCAAAACGCGCGCGCCATTAAAATTACTGGAAGTGGGGATGCCAATGTCGATATTGTTGGCGGCAATTTGTCGGTATTCGATGCCCGATTTGATGGTCATGTGGATACCAAAGACGTTCCCAAAGGTCGCTTAATTATTGATGCAGCAGGAACGCCAAAGCTCATTAGCGTTCGTAAGCTCAATTACGCGGGTGAAGCGGGCGCCGTTCAAGCCAAAGGCGTGATCGATTTGCGCCGAAATATTGGCTGGAATGTGACGGGGCATTTTGACAAGTTTAATTTGGGCTATTTTGTTTCCAATAATGCCGCGATAATTTCAGGCGATTTGGTGACGAGCGGCGAGTGGCAATCGGCGCCCAAAAATAGTAAATCGGCGGGCAGTTTGCAACGCTTTGCCGTGGACTTTGATGGTGTTTTGGATGCCAAACAGCTTCCAGCGGGCAAGCTGCAAATCAAAGCAGCAGGCGATACCAAAAAGATCACCATCGAGCGCTTATCGCATAAAGGCGCGGCAGGAAGCATTGACGCCAGCGGTACGGTCAATTTGCAAGATGGCATTGCTTGGAACATCAAAGCCACCATGGATCGCTTTAACTTGGGCTACTTTTTAAAAGATACCCCAAGTGTGATCACAGGATCGGTCAACAGCGACGGTCGCTGGGGTAAAAATCAGCAAGTCATTCATCTAAATAACCTGAATTTAAATGGCACGATTAAAGGTCAAAATTTATCGGCAAAAGGCAGTTTATCCGCCAAATTGCACTTGCCTGAAGATATCGCCGGCTACTTTAAAAAGCTGCAAGCGCAAGAAGCAGCAGCGCAATATCAACAAGTGAATCGCTTAATTGAGCAATTAAATGCCGATAATTTGGTCATTCGCTGGGGCAACAACTACTTAACTGCCAATGGCAATGCCAAAAATTTACAAGCCAATATCAATATCACAAGCCTAGATCAGCTGTCACCCAAGCTTGGTGGTAAAGTCACTGGCGGCGTCACGCTTTTGCAGCCAGCGGGTCAAGCCTTGCCAACGCTTTATATCGATCTGGTGGGTGAGCGCCTCTCATTTCCCGGATTGATTCTACGTCAAGGTCAAATCCGTGGCAAAATCGTCAATTTAGCCAACAGTCCAAGCCAGCTGATTATTCACGCTGAAGGGCTAGACGTTTCCAATCAAAGCTTTAACAAGCTGGATGTCAGCTTTGATGGTACTGAGCGCTCGCATGTGGTCAACCTTGATGTGGCAAATGAGCAGCTTGATGTGATGGCGCGGCTAAAAGGCGGCTTTGACCGCAATACGCTTACTTGGTCAGGCGCGATTGGCAATGGTCAATTAAAATCCAAATATGCCACGCTCGATCAGCTGCAACCGGCGCAATTGATTGTCAATTTGCCCAATACCAATAAAGGCAAAACCACCGACTTGAAAGTCAATCTTGCCGCCCACTGCTGGCAAGCTGAAGACCAGTCTGGAAAGCTTTGCCTTCGCGAAAACCTGATTGCCTCCGCCTCACAAGGTCAAGTCAATTTAGCCGTTCAAAAATTAGATACGTCATTGTTTGCCGTCTTTTTACCTAAAGACATTGATTGGCATGGCAAGATCAATGGTCGCGCGGTAATTGGCTGGAAAAAAGGTCAAGCGCCTTCGATCAACACCACGCTATATTCTGACAATGGCAAAATTGGTCTCATTCAAGATGGCGACGCAGAACCGATCACGTTGCCGTATCAGCGCGTCTCCCTCATTGCCATGTCCGTTCCGGGCGGCTTAAAGCTGCGCTCAGACATCAATACTGGTCGCGGCGCTCGCGGTTATGCTGAGGTTATCGTTGATCCTTACAAACCGAACAAGCCGATTTCAGGGGCGTTGGTACTCAATGAGCTGAACTTAGCGGTGTTTAAACCCTTCTTCCCTGGAATGCGCGTGCTTGAGGGCAACATCACTATGGCAGGCGGTCTTGGTGGCAGCTTAACCAAGCCGCAGTTTTATGGTGATGTCAAATTGGCAAATGGTCGCGTTGCCATGCTTGATTTGCCGATCAATTTAACCAAAGTCAATGCCACCGCCAAAGTTCGCGGCACTGATGCGGTGATTGATGGTAAGTTTAACAGTGGCACAGGAACCGGAACACTAAAAGGCAGCGTCAACTGGCAACAAAAACTGCAAGCAAAATTGAGCGTTGAAGGCGAGCGCTTGGTGCTCACTCAGCCGCCGTTATTATTGGCTGAAGTCAACCCTGATATTGACATCATTGTTCGACCTGCTGATCGTTATGTCAATATTGAAGGCGCGGTGAGCGTACCCTCAGCAACCATTCGACCGCCTGAGGCCAGTGAAGATATCATTACCCAAACTGAAGATGCGGTGGTGCTTGATCGCCGGTTAATTGGCAATATTGATGAGGTATTAAAAGTCACTAAGCCGTGGTCGATCAACGCAGATATTGGCGTTGATTTGGGCGATGACATTAACTTTCGTGGTTTTGGTGCGGTCATCCCGTTGGCAGGGGCGCTTAACGTCACCCAGCGCGGTCAAGGCGTGATGCGTGCTAAAGGCGTCATTCAAGTGTCGCGGCGAACCAATGTGAATATCTTTGGGCAAAGTTTGGAGCTCAATTACGGTCAAGTTCGCTTTAATGGCGATGTGATGAAGCCAAACTTAAGTATCGAGGCGGTCAAAAACATCAGCGGCAAAACGGTCGGACTTCGCGTTAAAGGCAGTACGGAAAGCCCGAATATCGTCGTCTTTAACAATGCCGGTCTCACTCAGCAGCAAGCGATGAATGCGCTGGTCACCGGTCGCATTGACAATAAGAGCGCCACCCAAATCAGTGAGCAAGGCTTTAAATCTGAAGTCACCAATAACTTAGCGGCAGCAGGATTAAGCTTTGGGTTAAGTGGGACGCGCAGCCTGACCAACCAAATTGGGCAAGCTTTCGGGCTTCAGAGCCTCACGGTGGATGCCTCAGGAAATAGCGAGGATACCAATGTCAACGTGACTGGCTATGTTACCCCTGATCTTTACATTCGCTACGGCGTTGGTGTGTTTAATGCGCAAAACAGCTTATCGATTCGCTATCAGCTTACGCGGCGGATTTATGTTGAAGCCACCTCTGCCGCTGAAAACGCCGTTGATGTGGTTTATAGCTGGCAGTTTTAAGGTTAAAAAATTAGCGGTTATAAAAAAACGCCTTATTTAAGGCGTTTTTATTTTGTTATTGTCATTTTTTTAATTAAGCAATTATTTGGTTAAAATTAAGCGGTTATTTCGGGTCAATCGCAAGCGATATTCTTCGCCTTCGTGCTCAATTCGGACTTCTTTGGTTAAGGCAAACAGATGCTGAGATTGCAGTGTTGGCAGACGATTTTCGCGGCAGTTTAAGTAGCGTGAGATAACCATGCTCATGATGAATTCCTTTAAAAAATAATGTGGCTGGGGATGAATCGTTGTAAGTCATCAGCGCCTAGCGTGAGTGAAGCTGCACTGACTTCGTTAAGTTAACGATAACCATTATCATTTGTAAATTATTAAATTGCAAGCATTCAATAAAAATTTTTTCCTAATTTATGTAAACTTATGTGAATTAGTTAGCAGGAATTTTTTTCATAACTATTTATCATTCGTTTTATAGTGATGAGTTATTCTTTTTTAATCCTTTTTCATAGGAATTTTAATGACAAGCGCTTCTTCAAATGTTCATAAAACAAACGTTCATAAAACCATCCATGTGGCAGTTGCCGTGATTTATTATCAAGATCAATTTTTACTGGGTTATCGCAGTGCCAAGCAGCATCAAGGGGAGCGTTTTGAATTTGTTGGCGGTAAAGTTGATACGGATGAAACGCCTCATCAAGCGCTGATCCGCGAAGTCAGCGAGGAAACGGGGATGGATATCCGCCAAAATTATGCGCTAAAACTTGGCAACATCGAGCACGATTATGGTGATAAAAGCGTTTGTCTTCACGTTTATCAGATTTCTTTAAGTGCTGAGCAATTTGCTAAATACCACAGAAAAACGCTTGGTCTTGAAAATCAGCCGCTGATTTGGGCAACTAAACCTGAACTGCTTGCTAAAAAATTTCCACTTCCAGAAGCAAATATTACCATTTTATCTTGGCTAAGCTTGCCAACTCAGTTGGTGATCACCTTGCCCTTATCTGAATTTAGCCATGATCCTGATCCTGCTCAGTCATGGCTTGATTATCACAATAACGCGCTTCCTAAACATGCTTGGGGTTATCTTCGTCCTAAAGCTGAGCTGGCGGGAAAAGATTTGGCATTGTCATTAGCACTGGCTGAGCAATTATTAACAAAACGCCCCGATATTCAAGCGGTGTTACCATTATCGATTGCCCAATCACTACGCAAGCATTGCAAGCTGAATGCTCAAATTATAGCGGGTCATTTATCACAATCGGAGCTGCTAGCTTACGATGTAAACGAACATCATAACTACTTTAACCTCAGCGATTTTAATTTACCGCTAATCGTCAGCTGTCACGACAAAACAAGTATTCAAGCTGCCAATCAACTTGCAAAATTAAGAGTGTCTCAGCTGCTGCCGCCGGTGATGGCGATCTTATTAGCCCCTGTTTTACCCACTAAATCTCATCCCGATCAGCCGGCGCTTGGTTGGAAGGATTGGTCAGAACTGGCTAAGCTTGCCGATGTTCCTGTGATTGCGCTTGGCGGGGTAGCCCCAAATGACTTAGCTGAGGCACAATCTTTTGGCGCAATCAGTGTCGCTGGTATTCGTCAGTTTTTAGAAAAAGTTAATTAAGCACGGCTATCATTTAAAAAAGCAAACAAAATAAATCACATGGTTAGCCGCAATTACAAAGCATTTACAATGTATTCTAAATGGTGAATAAAGCCCAATTCGCTTACAAACCGTTGCGTTTTCCTACATTGCCACACTGTTTTATTCACCTCCTCATCCCTATCATAAAATATGAATTAATAGAGTGTCAAAAGGCGATTATTTTTGATAGGTTTGCCTAAAACCACTGTCTTAAACCCAATGTTAAGCCGCGACACTTTATTTATATTTTAGGTGACCCAAACCAATTTTTGATAACCAGTGTGGTGTGATTATGACAACCAATAAGTTACCGTGGTCAGCATGGTCTGACTCACAGGAAGCTGGTTCTCAGTCGATGCCTGCTACGCCACCAAATTCCTATTTGGCGCGAAGCCGCTATTTGACTCGTGACCGCTCAGCTTCCAATGATTCAAGCTATGAGCAAGAAGTTCACGAGTTAATGGCAGCTTATCAGCGCAACCATCAGCAATTAATCGTTGATGCTGATGCCGAAAAAAATAAAGACCAACATAGCGCATTTTTAGAAAGCTCGTCTTTAAAAAATAAAGATCAAAACGATGACCAAAATGGCGCAACGATCATCAGCTTTGGCTATAAAAAACCAGCGGGAAATACTAAGTTTCAGCGGTCAACGTTGTTTGCTGATAAAGACTTTGCAGATGAAAAAATTGCTGAAATCACCTCGATGGAAGACATTCAGCAACTTGATGAAGCAGCTTTGCAATCGGCGCTAGATTATGATGTTAATGACACTGAAGTTAATGATACTAAAATTAATGATTTTGAAAATAGCGACGACATAGAATCGGTAACTATAGAACCAGTATTTGAAGAAAAAATCGAATCAGCAACTTTACCGTTGATTGAAAGCCAAATTTCTCATTTAAATATCAGCGATAATGAATTTGAAAGTAGTGATAAAAGTAGCAAGAGCAGCAATGTTTCATCAGCAGAATTAATGCCAGCGGATGAAACGGTGACTACAGAATTTGATAATGTCGTTTTTGCTTATAAAAAAGCGGCTTATCAAAAGCCGGTGGATCAAGGGCTTAATCTTGACGGTACTCATTATAAAAATAATATTAACCATAATTTTAATCAACCCAAATCCTTTAAACATGATGCTGTGATTTTGGCTAAAAAACCTGAACCCCAAGCGCTAGAGCCAGTAGCAGCCCTTCCTGAGCGAGTATTTATGAACAGTTTGATGAAGCATACTTTGATAGCCTTAGCCATTATTATTCCGCTTGCTGCCTTTACGGCTTATGCCGCAACGCCAAACTTACCTGCCAATAGCGCCGCTAATGCAACTAACGCTTCGGCAGCGGTGAGCACTCAGCCTAATGACATCATTTATCAATCTGCATCAACCCCAACCAGCGTAGAAAAGGTTGATTTGCAACAGTATTCGGGGACTTGGTTTGAAATTGGTCGACTTCCAATGTCGTTTCAGAAAAAATGCCAAGGCGACGTTACCGCCACTTATACGCCCAACGACGATGGCAGTATCCATGTTTTAAATCAATGCGCCAAAAGTGATGGCAAAATGATGGCAGCAAACGGTCAAGCCAAGCCAGTTGATGACTCAGGAAGCAAGCTGAAAGTGACCTTTTTGCCCTCATGGATCCGCTGGATTCCGGTAGGTCGCGCCGATTATTGGGTACTGGCGCGTGATGACAACTATCAAACCGCGCTGGTTGGAACGCCTAATAAAAAATACCTTTGGTTACTGGCGCGCTCGCCTAATATCAGTCAGCAGACTTATACCAAATATCGCCAAATTGCTCAGCAGCAAGGTTATGATTTGACCAACTTTACCTTAACGCCGCAGTCTGGGCAAACAGTGAAACTTGCGCCTTAAGGTATATTAAATTAGTTTTTCATCACCATTTTGTATGAACTAAAGCCAATAACAAAACCTTATCAACAAAATCAGGCAGCGACATCGTTGCCTGATTTTTTAGATTAATCTTAAGTGAAGGGTGGCAACTATTGCAGCTTTTAACTGGCTAATTACGATGATTTACGCTAAAATCTAGTTTATTTGCAAATCGATTGCGGTTGCACTACTTATTCTTGTGACCACCATCTCATTATTACCGCCATTCTTTTATCACATCATAACTTTTTTATTATAAGGATGTTTCTTGTGAGTCAAGCTGAATCTTTGCGTCAATTACATCAAAACCATTTAACCAATTACAATAGCCAAGAGCAAAAAGCCATCGAATTGATGGGGCTGTTAAACAAGCTTTATAATGACAATGACGTTCAAGTCACGCTTTTTGGCGAAGCGATCGATTCAGCGTCGGTCAATCAAGTGTTGGCATTGCATCAAAAAGCAGCAACGCGTCAATCAGGCGCAAGCGCTATCAATATTGATGACACCATCGCTATGGTTCGTGCCATTCAAGATTCAGGAGTCCAGTCAGCAAGTATTGATGCCGGTCAATTAATCGCAAACCAAGCGGATATTAATGATGCGCTAGCAAGCCTTGATAAAAATGGTGCTCAAAACGGCGCAACTGACGTCGTGCTTTACGGCTTTGGTCGCATTGGTCGAATCTTAACCCGATTGCTATTGTCGCAAGCCTCAACCTCGCGTGGCTTGCAGCTAAAAGCCATTGTGGTGCGTCCGGCAGCGGCAGGCGATTTGGCAAAACGCGCCTCACTATTAGAGCGCGACTCTATTCATGGTAGCTTCAATGGCACTGCTAAAGTGGATGAAGACAATAACGGCATCATCATCAATGGTCGTTTTGTTCAAGTCATTTATGCCAATGACCCAAGCGAGATTGATTATACCGCTTATGGTATCGATAACGCGCTTGTGATTGACAACACTGGCAAATGGAAAGATGAAGCAGGACTTGGCAAGCATTTGGCATCAAAAGGCGTTCAAAAAGTATTGCTTACCGCGCCTGCCAGCGGCGATATTAAAAACGTCGTGTTTGGGGTGAATAACAACACGATTGGCGATGATAAAATCGTCAGCGCAGCAAGTTGTACCACCAATGCCATCACGCCAACGCTTAAAGTGTTAAACGATGAGTTTGGTATTGATAATGGTCACGTTGAAACCATTCACGCCTTTACCAATGACCAAAACTTGATTGACAACTACCATAAAGCCGATCGCCGTGGTCGTAGTGCGGCGCTTAATATGGTCATTACCAGTACGGGCGCGGCAAAAGCGGTTGGCAAAGCCCTTCCTGAATTAAGCGGTAAATTAACCGGAAATGCCATTCGCGTCCCAACGCCAAACGTAAGCCTAGCGATTTTAAATTTAAATTTAAAAACCGCCCCAAAAAGCGCGGAAAGCTTAAATGAGTTTTTAAAAGGCGTTGCCAATAGCCATCAGTGGCAGTCGCAAATTGCTTATACCGACTCAACCGAAGCGGTATCAACCGATTTTGTGGGCACCAAACACGTTGGGATTGTGGATGCTCAAGCAACGATTGTGACTGACAATCATGCGACCGTTTATATTTGGTATGATAACGAAGTAGGCTACAGCACCCAAGTGTTACGATTAGCAACGCAAATGGCAGGAATTAATTACGCAAAACTTCCTGCCTAATTATCAATTATTGATCTTGATGTTTTGATAATTATTTTAAGAGTTAGCGTTGGTTATAATTACACCCGATAGTCAGCTTGGTTATCGGGTGTTATTGCCATCATAGGCAATGATTATTTTTGATCACAATGAGAGTTAAACAGTAGGAACGTAGCATGCGATTTATTGATGAGGCCGTAGTCACGGTCAAAGCAGGGGACGGCGGCAATGGCATCGTCAGTTTTCGCCGAGAAAAATACGTCCCGCGCGGTGGTCCTGATGGGGGCGACGGTGGTCGCGGTGGCAGCGTTTTTGTGATTGCCGATGACAATACCAACACCTTAGTCGATTATCGCTATACCCGCCGCTATGATGCGCGCCGTGGTGAAAACGGTCACAGTAAAAACTGTGCTGGAAAAGGCGCGGACGATATTTATTTGGCCGTTCCTATTGGTACAACCATTATCGATACCGAAACCGATGAAGTGATTGGCGATTTGACCGAAATTGGTCAAAAGCTGCTTGTTGCCAAAGGCGGCGATGGCGGTCTTGGAAACACGCATTTTAAAAGCTCAACCAACCAAGCGCCAAGAAAAGCCACTTCTGGGTTTGAAGGTGAGCTCAAAGTCTTAAAGTTTGAATTAAAAGTCGTTGCCGATGTGGGATTGATCGGGTTACCAAACGCCGGAAAATCGACCTTTATTCGCCAAGTTTCCGCTGCAAAGCCCAAAGTTGCCGATTATCCGTTCACCACCTTGGTGCCAAATTTGGGCGTGGTGGACATCGGTCGTCATCGCTCATTTGTGATGGCAGATATTCCAGGACTGATTGAAGGGGCGTCCGAGGGCGCAGGACTTGGCATTCGCTTTTTAAAGCATGTGGCTCGAACGCGAAGACTGCTTCATTTGGTGGATATTGCGCCGATTGATGGCAGTGATCCGGTAGCAAATGCTCAGGTTATTTTTAATGAGCTTGAGCGTTTTTCGCCTGAGCTTGCCAATTTGCCACAAATTTTGGTATTAAATAAAATCGATCAAGTCGACGCGGCAGAATTAAATGCCCTTTGCACGCATATCGTGGCTGAGCTTGGCTGGTCGGGGATGGTTTTTCGAACCTCAACGTTGACTGGGGATGGCGTTGATGCCATTAAATACCACTTGATGAATGAAATTGAGCGCGAACGCGAGCGCGAAGAAGAAGACCCGATGTTTGCTGAGGCGCAATTAGAGCGCTTTGAGCGGCTTGAGGCGGAAGTTCGCCGAAATACGGAAGCTCAGCGTGAAGCTTACCGCGAAATGCGCCGCGCTCAGCGTGAAGGTCAAAGCGGCGACTTTGATGACGATGATGATCATGAGGTTGAAGTGGTTTATGTGCCTTAATTGATATTAAATCGCTAAGTTTTTAAAAGTTCAAGGCAAAATTATCAACATAAGAGGGCAAGCACGCCATCTTATGAACTGGAAAGATAAGTGACAGGAGTTATTATGGCAGTCGATTCGGAGCAAATGACCGACGAGGCAAGATTTACTGAGCAATCACGAAACTTTAATATCAAACGAGTGATTGTAAAAATCGGATCGTCTTTGTTGACCAATAACGGTCGCGGTCTTGATCGAACTGCCATTTATAACTGGGCAAAGCAAATTGCCAAGCTTCACAATCAAGGTATGGAAGTGCTGCTTGTGTCCTCAGGAGCGGTGGCTGAAGGCGTCGTCCGGATGAATTTGGAGGAGCGCCCCAAGCACTTGCCTGCGCTGCAAGCTTGCGCGTCTATTGGTCAAATGGGACTGATTGAAACGTGGTGGTCAGCGCTGATTCAATACGGCATTCAAAGCTCGCAGCTTTTGCTGACTCATGATGATCTGTCCAACCGCAGCCGCTATTTAAATACGGCGCGTGCGCTGACTCAGCTTTTAGACTGGCGCGTGCTGCCCGTCATTAATGAAAATGACACCATCGCCGTTGATGAGATCAAATTTGGGGATAACGACACGCTTGGCGCGATGTCAGCGGCAATGGTTAATGCTGATTTGTACATTATTTTAACCGACCAAGAAGGCGTTTTCACCGACAATCCGCGTGAAAATCCTAATGCGCGCTTGATTCGACAAGAGCGCGCGATGGCGGATTATTTATTTGATATTGCAGGCGAGGGCGGCAAGCTTGGTCGCGGCGGGATGCTGACCAAAATTCGCGCTGGTCGCTTAGCCGCTATGGGCGGCTGTCCGACAGTGATCGTCAGCGGTGGTATTGAAGATGTCATCACCCGAGTGGTATCCGGCGAAGCTATTGGAACGCTCCTAACCACCAACGATCAAGATAAGATGATTGCTCGAAAACAATGGCTTGCGGCGCATTTGCGAATGTCAGGGACCTTGATTGTTGATGCAGGCGCTGCCAAAGCCTTGATTGAGTATCATAAAAGTTTGCTTCCGGTCGGCGTGGTTGAAGTTCGCGGCGACTTTGATGAAGGCGATGTGGTGGAAATTGTCCATCAAGATACCAATAAGCGTTTGGCAGTTGGTCAAGTAAATTTTGCCTCAAACGACGCTCGCCGCGTGGCTCGTGAGCGAACCGAGCAGTTCAACAAAATATTTGGAAATAAAGAAGACCGCGTGGTGATGGTTCACCGCGATAATTTAGCCATTACGGTTTAACCTTTATTTTTTTGCTGTAAGTGATTTGATAGTTTAATTGATGATAAAAACGACGGATTTTGCGTCCTTTTGGAGAGCTTGCCATGAGCGCCACTGACTCTAATGCTAACGATACTGCCCCAAAGCATAATTTTGCCCCGCTAAAAAATGACCGATTGCTGCGAGCACTGCGCTTTGAGCCGGTCGATACCACGCCAGTTTGGATGATGCGCCAAGCCGGTCGTTATTTACCAGAATATAAAGCCACTCGCGCCGAAGCGGGCGATTTTTTAAGCCTTTGTAAAGATACGGCTCGCGCCACTGAAGTTACTTTGCAGCCGCTGCGCCGTTATGATTTGGATGCAGCGATCTTATTTAGCGATATTTTAACCATTCCTGATGCGATGGGGCTTGGGCTTTATTTTGAAACCGGTGAAGGTCCTAAATTTAAATATACGGTTCGCACGCAGTCGGATTTAGAGCAGCTTCCGGTTTTGGATGTCAATGATTCGCTTGATTATGTGATGCGGGCGGTGACCAGTATTCGAAAAGCGCTCAATGGTCAAGTGCCGCTATTTGGCTTTTCAGGAAGCCCTTGGACGCTTGCCACTTATATGGTAGAGGGCGGCAGCTCAAAAGATTATCGCTATACCAAAGGGCTGCTTTATAGCAAGCCTGAATTTTTGCATCAGCTGCTGGATAAATTGACCGTTGCTGTTACTGATTATTTAGACGCACAAATTCATGCCGGCGCTCAAGTGGTTCAGATTTTTGACAGTTGGGGCGGGGCACTTGGTCATCGGCAGTTTGTTGAATTTTCCCACGCTTATAACAAGCGCATTGTGGCAGAACTAAAAGCGCGTCATCCTACGGTTCCGGTAGTTTTATTTACCAAAGGCGGTGGATTATGGCTTGATATTCAAGCCGATAGCGAGGCGGATGCGTTGGGGCTTGATTGGACGATGCCGCTTGATCGCGCGCGCCAAGTGCTGATTGACAGCCAGCGCCAATTGACCAAAACGCATAAAAAATTGCAACGACCAAAAGCCATCCAAGGCAACCTTGATCCTGCCACCCTTTACGGCTCAAAAGAAACGATCAGCCGCGAAGTCACAGCCATGCTTGATAGCGCTTATGCACTTGGCGATAAAACCGGTTATGTTGCCAATTTAGGTCACGGCATCACCCAATGGGTTGACCCTGAAAACGCCAAAGTCTTTATTGATGCGGTGCATAACTATCAAATTTAACAGGCTTGCAAATTTAATTGGTTTAACGATTAGGGCTTATGCTCAATTAAAATAATAAATTAAGGATGACTTATGATTAAAGCGGCGATCGTCGGCGGCACTGGCTATACCGGAGTCGAGCTTATCCGGCTGCTATCGGCTCACCCAAAAGTAAGCCTTGAGCTGCTCACCTCAAGAAGTGAAGCAGGAACTCGCGCGGACAGCATTTTCCCAAGTCTTCGCGGTGTTTCAGAGATCATTTTTAGCGATTTGGGCGATGACACGCTATTCAAGCTTCAAGACTGCGATGTGGTATTTTTTGCAACCCCGCATGGTGTTGCTATGAAGCAAGCTGAAGCATTGATCAAAGCTGGCGTAAAAGTGATTGATTTGGCAGCTGATTTTCGCTTGCAGTCGTTAAGCGATTTTGAGCACTGGTATCAGCAGCCCCATGCTTGCCCTGAACTGCTAAAATCTGCCGTTTATGGTCTTCCTGAAGTTTCTCGCGATACCATTGCTCAAGCGTTGGTGGTTGGTAATCCGGGCTGCTATCCGACCACAGCAATTTTGGGACTAAAACCCATTATCAACTTACAAAATGCCCGCGCGGAACAGCTTATCGCCAAGCGCATTGTCATTGATGCCAAGTCGGGCGTTTCAGGGGCAGGTCGTCAAGGCAAGCTGTCGCTTAATTTTGCCGAAACTTCAGACAATTTTGCCGCTTATGGCGTGGCAGGTCATCGTCATTTGCCAGAGATTGAGCAAGGGGTTAATGACATCCTTGCCAGTCAGTTTGACCATGACATTCGCTTTTTGCCGCATTTGGTGCCAATGATCCGCGGGATGTTCAGCTCGATTCATTTAGAATTGACTGATGCAGGTACTAAAATTGATTGGCAAGCTGAGTTTGAAAAAAGCTATCAGGATGAGTTCTTTATTGATGTGCTGCCAAAGGGAAGTTTTCCAGATACCAGAAGCGTTCGCGCAAGCAACCGTTTACGAATCGCCGTTCATCAAGATAACGCTCGCGCGGATTTAACCATTCTTGTGGTTCAAGACAATCTTGTGAAAGGCGCTGCCGGTCAAGCAGTACAAAATATGAACGTCATGTTTGGTTTGGATGAAACGCTTGGATTAGATTTTGCGCCGATTGTGCCTTAATACTTGATTTTGACGATGATAAAGGGTTGGGCTTAAAATTTTAAGGTTAACCTGCAATCCATAAGATGTTATAATAGCCAGTTGAGAATGATAACTTTTACTTATCACAGAATCCTTGCTGCGACGTTTGGCATGATTACAGGGCGCGGCTAGGTATTGATGCTAATTTCCGTTATAATGTCTCGCCTTTTTCTGTTATGAGATGCTGCTAAGATGCGTGTTAAGACTGACTCCCACCTGCAATGCTCGCAAAATTTGCCGCCGCGCAATTTGCCGGTGACCTCCCTATCAAAGCCTACGCCATCTTATCAGCCGTTGTTAAATGAGACTCTGGACGCAAACTTGGCGTTGCCGTTTAGCCGTCAGCGCGGGGCAGGAACGGGACTATTTGCATTATTTGCCGTTGCTGTGTTGGTTAGTGCCGTGGTGGCGCTACTGCTAGGTCATAAAATTGGCTATCAGCGCGGCTATCATGCGATCAAAGAAGAGACGCAAAAAGCGGTTAGCAGCAGTGAGCAGAACGCCAAAACTCTCAAAGACTTGCAAATTAGCAACAAGGTTTTGACCAACCAAGTCGAAACTTCTAAGCAAGAGCTGGCAATTAGCCTTGCCAATTTGGATGAATTGCGCCAAGCTCAACAAGCGCTTAAAGTTGAAAATAAGCAAGTCATGCAGCTCAATGACATTTATGCCCAGCTGATTTCTGAAAAAGGCGGTATGCCGCTTCAAGTCTTAGGCGCAAAAATTGAGCCGCTTCCTGAAAATGCCTTTGAATATGGTTTTGATGTGGGCATGTTGAGCGATGATGGCAAAGCTAAAGATTTAAAAGTCACCTTAACGCTTCAGGATAAGGATAACTTTGTAGAAGTGCCCCTTGATCCGCCAAGCTATACGATTCAAGGTATTGTTCGTATTCGCGGTCGCTTTGTGATGCCAAAAGGCTTCAAGCCACTGCAAGTGAAGCTGACTCTTGAATCTGGAAAGCAAGAAGTCGAGCAGCTTTATGATTGGCGACTTGGCGATATGGTTGATAATATGCCGCTATCGCTGCTTGATTTGGGGGATCCGGATGAAAGTCCGATCGTCAATGAGGACGTTAAAGTCAAAGCAAATAAAGCCAGTGCGATTAAAAAATCTGAATAATAATGATTGGGCGCTCTTAATTTTTGCAAAAATGACCCCATTAAAGGGTCATCTTTATTTTAAGCATGCTTTTTAACGTTAAAGCAAAATTTTAATTAAAATATTTGAATTCACTCTTATGCAAATGACGCGAATCCAACCTTGTTTTATTAAGTCTAACCAAAAAGATTGCCAATCGATGATCGATTCTGTTGAGCCGATCGTTTGCGATTGGCATCTGCCGAACGCGCCAATCAGTGCGCCTTATTTTCCCAATTTTCCGCGCGCCCATGAAGAAAGTGCGCCGCAATCGACCCCGCAATCTGATGTGATGGTGGCGGAGCCTGAAATTGCCAAGCCGCCTATGTACGCGGTGGTGATGTATAATGACAACTATACGCCGATGGAATTTGTGGTTTATATTTTACAATCAGAATTTCGCCACTCGATTGAAACCGCGGTGGAAATTATGCTGACCGTTCATAATAATGGCAAAGGCATTGCTGGCATTTATCCCAAAGACATCGCAGAAACTAAAGCCAAAAAGGTCAATAGCGCCGCTCACCGTGAAGGCTATCCACTACTGACTCAAATTGAGCCGCATCAAGGCGAATAATTGCGCATTCCCTAACTTGATTTTTAAATCTTATTCCTTATATAAAGGATATTACTGATCCACTCCTATTGCGGTCATTGGCTGTTGTTTTTAAACCAGTCAGCATCAAAATTCCTTTCATTAAAATCTTTGATACATTTTAGCAGCGGTTAATTGATTGACTCCAAGTGATTATCATGGTGTGATGATAATCAACCCAATGACTAAAAATCACTTATTATTAATAAAAATATTTTATAGTTATCCTGACTGCCAGTAACGCCGGAGTCATGATGGCAATAGGAACAAACCATAGGAATTCGCTATGTTAAGTCGTCATCTTGAAGTCTCCTTACGTTTAGCCATGACGCTTGCGCGCCAAAAGTCGCATGAATATTTGACCGTTGAGCACTTGCTGTTGGCGCTTTTAGAGAACACTCATGCGGCAAATACGCTGACCGCTTGTAATGCTAATATTTCAAGCCTGCGATCAGAGCTTGAGGCGTATATCAATAAGCATACGCCAACCATTGATGCAGATATGGAGCAGTCACCACAGCCAACCCAAAGCTTTGATCGCATTTTGCAGCGGGCGATCTTTCATGTTCAGTCGATTGGCGGTGGGCGTTTGGTCGAAGGCTCAGATATTTTGGTCTCGATGTTCTCAGAGCATGATACTTACGCAGTTTATTTGCTTAAAAAACAAGGCATTAGCCGCCTTGAATTGACCCAATACTTATCGCATGGTCAGGGAAAAACGGACAGCTCAGAGCCGCCGCGACCGATGAGTGGCGAGCGCCGAGCCGTTTCTGACAAAGGTGGTAAAGACCCACTGACTGAATTTGCCACCAACTTAAACCAGCGCGCTGCGGAAGGTAAAACCGACCCATTGATTGGTCGTGGTCCTGAAATTGAGCGAACCGCTCAGGTACTTTGCCGACGCCGTAAAAATAATCCGCTGTTGGTCGGTGAGCCGGGCGTGGGTAAAACTTCGATTGCTGAAGGTTTAGCTTGGTTGATCATCAATGACAAAGCGCCAAAACCATTAAGCGGCTGCGTGATTTATAGCCTTGATATCGGCGCGCTCATTGCCGGAACCAAATATCGCGGTGATTTTGAAAAGCGCATGAAGTCTTTGCTTGATGCCTTAAAACAAAAGCCCAATGCTATCTTGTTTATCGATGAGATTCACATGATCATTGGGGCAGGGTCTTCCATGAGCAGTAACATGGACGTGTCAAATTTGATCAAGCCTGCCTTGGCAAATGGCGAGCTGCGCTGCGTTGGCTCAACAACTTTTACCGAATATCGGCAAGTTTTTGAAAAAGATCATGCGTTATCGCGCCGATTCCAAAAAATCGATATCAAAGAGCCAAGTATTGAAGACAGCATCGACATTCTTCGCGGTTTAAAATCACGTTATGAGGAGTTTCATAATGTGGAATATACCGATGAGGCATTGGTGAGTGCGGTTCAACTGTCCGCAAAGCACGTTCATGAGCGTTTTTTACCAGATAAAGCCATTGATGTGATTGATGAAGCTGGAGCTTATAAACGTCTTGGTGTGATCCCTGATGTTGGTGATATTAATGCTGAAAATGAGTTACTTGCAGATCTTGGCGAAGAAACCGTTGATGTTGAAGATCAAGCAATTGATTTTGATAAAGAAGAAGCCTCTGAAACCGATATTATTTCTGAAACGACTAATATCAAAGCCTCAGGTAAAACCAAAAATAAAGCCAAAGGCAAAAAAGCGCCTGTGGTTATTGGGGTCACCGATATTGAAGCCATTGTTGCCAAACTTGCAAGGATTCCACCAAAAACGGTCTCAAGCGATGATAAGGGAATTCTTGAGCATTTAGAGCGTGATTTAAAACGCTTGGTCTTTGGTCAAGATGAGGCAATTAGCACCCTTGCCGATGCCATTAAACTATCAAGAGCGGGACTTAAGGCACCGGATAAACCAATTGGCTCATTTATGTTTGCAGGACCTACTGGCGTTGGTAAAACGGAAGTGTCACAGCAGCTGGCAAGCCTTTTAGGTGCTGAGCTGGTTCGCTTTGATATGTCAGAGTACATGGAAGCTCATACCGCCTCGCGATTGATTGGTGCGCCTCCAGGGTATGTGGGCTTTGATCAAGGCGGGCTTTTGACTGAAAAAATCAATCAGCATCCGCACTGCGTACTGCTTCTTGATGAAATTGAAAAAGCGCATCCGGACGTTTTTAACCTCCTATTGCAAGTGATGGATCATGGAACGCTTACTGACAATAACGGTCGGGTAGCCAGCTTTAAGCATGTAATTTTGATTATGACTACCAACGTGGGCGCAGAAAGTATCAGCCGATCCTCAATGGGCTTTACTCATCAAGATCACAGCCGCGACAATACCGAAGCGCTAAAACGGGTATTTACCCCTGAGTTTCGCAACCGCTTAGACGCGATCATCCACTTTAATCCGCTTGATAAAACAGTGGTTATTTCAGTGGTTGATAAGTTCTTGGTTGAGCTTCAAGCCCAGCTTGATGACAAGCAAGTCGTCCTTGAGATTGATGATGACGTTCGCGACTACTTAGCTGATAAAGGCTATGATCGCTTGATGGGCGCGCGACCGATGCAGCGCTTGATCCAAGATGAGATCAAAAAACCGCTGGCAAGTATGATTTTGTTTGGGGATTTGGTCAATGGTGGCGTTGTTCACTTAACGCTTGCACCAAGTGATGATAATACCAGTAATAACAATCAAGGCGAGCGCGGCTCAAAAGACAGCAGGATCATTTTGACGGTGGTTGAAACTCATGAGCCGCATTCGGATTCTGAATCTTTAGCTTAACTCTTTCCCTATTATTAAAAACGGTTACGCCAGTAGCCGTTTTTTTATACAATGCCAATAATTACTCAAAATAAGAGGTGATCATGACTGCACTTTTTAATAATAATAACGAAAAAACGGATGCTGAAAAACAAGCGATTCTAGATAAAGTTCGCTTGCCGCAAGATTGGAAAGAAGCGCTGGCAGCGGAGCTGACCTCAAGCAATATGGATCATATTCGTACGTTTTTAACTAGCGCTTATCAAAGAGGTGAGGCGATTTATCCACCTGCAAACTTGATGTTTAACGCGTTTGATTTAACGCCCTTATCTAAAGTTAAAGTCGTGATTTTAGGTCAAGATCCTTATCATAAAGCCGGTCAAGCCATGGGACTGTCTTTTTCCGTTCCTAAAGCCATTCCAAAGCCGCCATCGCTCAACAACGTATTAAAAGAAATGGCGGATGATATTGGCATTTCGCCCTCAAAGCATGGCGATTTGACCTATTGGGCAAAGCAGGGCGTGTTGCTATTAAACAGCTCATTGAGCGTGTTGGAAGCGACCCCAAACAGCCATAAGAACATCGGTTGGGAGCAATTTACCGATGCAGTTATTGATGTGGTCAACGAAAAAACCGACCATACCGTATTTATTTTGTGGGGCAGTCACGCGCAAAAAAAGGGTAAGTATATCAATACCGATAAGCATTTAATTTTAACAGCGGTTCATCCATCGCCCCTTGCTGCCAATCGTGGCGGATTTTTTGGCAGTAAGCCATTTTCTAAGACCAATGATTATTTGATCCAACACGGAAAAACGCCGATTGATTGGCAGTTGCCGCAATAACGTGATGATGAAATTATCGCCTTTCAATGAGCCCCATGATTTAAGTGAGCAAAAGCTTTGGTCAAGTCATGACATTATTTGGATGCAGCGCGCGCTAACGTTGGCAAAGCTGGGCGCCAATCTTGGTGAAGTTCCGGTAGGAGCTGTCATTGTTCATGATAATCAAGTCATTGGCGAGGGTTTTAACGCGCCGATTCAAGATTCGGACGCCACCGCCCATGCTGAAATTGTGGCGTTAAGATCAGCTTGTAAGGCGCTAAATAACTACCGCTTGCCAACAAATTCGACCCTTTATGTGACGCTTGAGCCTTGTACCATGTGCATTGGCGCGCTGATTCATGCTCGCGTAGCAAGGCTTGTGTTTGCAACCTTTGAGCCGCGCGCCGGAATGGTCGGCAGTCAGATGGATTTGACGACACAAAGTTTTTACAATCATCAGTTGCTCGTGAATAGCGGTTTATTTGCTGAGCAAAGCCGGATAATGTTACAGCAGTTTTTTAAAAATAGACGTAAGCAAGCTAAACTTTTAAAAAAAGCGGCACAGTCTTAAGCAAAATTTGCCCTGATTTAATAAGAAAAATTGTCGTTAAACGCTAGTGATTGCGATATTTTCTTGCTATAATACTGCCCTATTTGACTATGAAAATATAGCGGAAGCGGATTTTGCTAAAATTGTGGTCTTAAGTCATCAATAATGGTTATAAGTGCAATGTCTTTGCCCCCTTTAAATGCTTTTTCATCATCACCTAAACGCTTTCCGGTGATTTGCATTGACGGTCCAAGTGGGGCGGGAAAGGGAACAGCAGCATGGCGATTGGCGCAAGAGCTTGGCTATCAGCTGCTAGATTCAGGAGCGCTTTACCGAATTGTTGGCTTAAAAGCATTTGAAGCTGGCTTGATTAACGATGAAAGTAATGCTGAGCTCGATGAGGATTTGCTTGAACGTCTAACTCAAAGTTTGCAAATCAGCTTTGAACCAAATAATGCTTCAAATCGTGTCGATATTGTGGTGAATGGTGAAATAGTTGGTGATCAAGTTCGCAATGAAACGGTCGGCGGTTATGCTTCTCAAGTTGCCGTATTTCCAAAGGTTCGGGCGGCGCTACTAAAGCTTCAGCAAGATATGGCAATGCGATCAGGACTGGTTGCCGATGGTCGCGATATGGGAACGGTGGTGTTTCCGGATGCCGAAGTGAAGATATTTTTGACCGCAAGTGCGCAAGCTCGCGCTCAAAGACGGCTAACTCAGCTTGAGCGTGATAACCAAAACGCAGACTTTGAAGAGATTTTAGCGACGATCAAAACTCGTGATGTTCGCGATGAAACAAGAAGCACGGCGCCATCAAAACCGGCGGCGGATGCGTTGATAATAGACAGCTCGACCCTTGATGCAACGGAAGTTTATACCACCATTAAACGCTATTGCCAATCAAAGGGCATTTGCTGCTAAAAGACAGTTGCTGCTAGTAAATTGATAAGCTTATTAGCAACAGCTTTTTTATATGGCAAGATAAAATAAAAAACCAGTATCTCGTTTTATTGTGCCATAAATTTGATCCGTACTGTGCTGGACAGGCTACGGCTATACAAAGGTAGAAATAATGGAATCATTTGCTGAACTATTTGAAGCGAGCATTGAAGAGCAAGGTCTTGATATTGAGCGTGGCTCAGTTATCACAGGAACGGTCGTTGCCATCGATAGCGACTGGATCACCGTTGACACCGGCCTTAAATCTGAAGGTATCGTCGCTCGTGAAGAGTTTTTAAATGACGACGGCGAGCTTGAAGTAGCAGTTGGCGATAGCGTTGACGTGGTGGTTGAAGAAGTGGACAACGGTATGGGTCAAACCCGTCTGTCTCGCGAAAAAGCCAAACGCGTTGAAACGTGGAATGTTCTTGAAAAAATCTATGACAACGATGAGATTGTCAAAGGCATCATTTCAAGCAAAGTAAAAGGCGGCTTTACCGTTGATATCGGTTCAGTTCGCGCGTTCTTGCCAGGATCATTGGTTGATGTTCGCCCGATTCGCGACACCACCCATTTAGAAGGTAAAGAGCTTGAATTTAAAGTGATCAAACTTGATCAAAAACGCAATAACGTTGTGGTTAGCCGCCGCGCCGTTATGGAAGCTGAAAATTCAGCAGAGCGTGAAGAGCTATTGAACAAGCTTGAAGAAGGTATCGAAGTTGAAGGTATCGTCAAAAACTTAACCGATTACGGTGCGTTTGTTGACTTAGGCGGTATCGACGGTCTACTTCATATCACCGATATGGCATGGCGCCGAATCAAGCACCCATCTGAGGTGGTTGAAGTGGGTCAAGACTTAAAAGTTAAAGTTTTGAAATTTGACCGTGAGCGCAACCGCGTAAGCTTAGGCTTAAAACAGCTTGGCACGGATCCTTGGGACAATGTTGGCGCAACTTACCCAGTAGGCAGCGTGGTTAAAGCTCGCGTAACCAACTTGACCGATTACGGCTGCTTTGCTGAAATTTCAGAGGGCATCGAAGGTTTGGTTCACGTGTCTGAAATGGATCACACCAACAAAAACATCCACCCATCAAAAGTCGTTCAAGTGGGCGATGATATCGACGTGATGATCCTTGACATCGACGAAGAGCGTCGCCGTATCAGCCTTGGTATCAAACAAACCCTTGCTAACCCTTGGGATGAGTTTGACAAAAAACATGAGCGTGGCGACAAAATTGAAGGCACCATCAAGTCAATCACTGACTTTGGTATTTTCATCGGTCTTGATGGCGGCATCGACGGTTTAGTTCACTTATCAGACATTTCTTGGAATGAGTCTGGCGAAGACGCGATCCGCAACTACAACAAAGGCGACACCGTAGAAGCTATGGTATTGTCTGTAGATGCTGAAGCCAACCGTATCAGCCTTGGTATTAAGCAGTTAAGCTCAGATCCATTCAATGAGTACTTAGTTGCTAATGACCGCGGCGCGATCGTCACTGGTAAAGTGAAAGAAGTTGACGCGAAAGGCGCAGTTATCGAATTGGCTGACGACGTTGAAGGCTACCTTCGCGCTTCAGAAATTCAACGTGACCGCGTTGAAGATGCGACCAAGCATCTAAATGTTGGTGACGACGTTGAAGCGCAAATCATCAGCGTTGATCGCAAATCTCGCGGCATCAGCTTATCTGTAAAAGCTAAAGATGAAGCCGAAGAGCGTCAAGCGATTAAAGACTTGAGCAGCAACACTCAGCAATCAGCTGACGCTCAGCCAAAAACGATTGGTGATTTGATCAAAGAGCAAATGCAATAATAGCTATTTAATATTGTAAGTAGAAAATATCGTAAATAAAAAAAGCGGCTTCGGTCGCTTTTTTTTGGTTTTTATTTTTCAACTTAGTAAAGATAATCCACTATTCATAATTTTTTAATAATAAAAGCTGCTTTTTATTGAAAATTAAAGATAAATTTTTCCGCTATTATTTGCAACATTGGGTAACGAAATGTAAAATAGGACTAAGTGGTTGAAATCGCATTAACTTTTGCTTGGCTTTGTTTGATTTGGGTCAAAATGGCTGATAAAAAGGCTCAATCGGTTTGACTGCTCGCACTCAGCGTTAACAAAAATAATGGCGACTAAGGCTAGTTTTTAGCGTTAGTAATGATGATACTCATGAATCAATAAGGTAAGTGTAATAATGCAACAGGCGATTAATAAGTCCGATTTTATTAATAATTTGAGTGCCAACTGTGACACCATGACCGAAGTGGTCGTTGATGATGCGGTTCGCGAGATTTTAAATTTGATGATCGACACACTTGCTAATGACGGTCGCGTTGAAGTTCGCGGTTTTGGCAGCTTTTGTTTGCATCATCGCCGCGCAAGAACAGGTCGCAACCCAAAGACTGGCGAGAGTGTTCCGGTTCCAGCAAAAGCCATTCCGCATTTTAAACCTGGCAAAGCCCTTCGCGAAGCGGTCAATGACAATATTTTAGCTTAAGCCCTAAAACGCTGATTAAAAATTTTAATCGGCGTTTTTTATAGTTGCTAAGTGATCATCTCGATTTTTTCAGTCCCTCATTTTTAAAGCGATTTTGATATGAATTCCTCCAAAGCTTTAACCCAAACTGTCATGTCTCCTGTCATCGTGGCGCTTGATAATCTTACCATGCCGCAAGCACTTGCCTTAGCCGACCGTCTTAATCCTAACTTGTGCCGGTTGAAAGTGGGCAAAGAGCTGTTTACCCGCTGCGGCACTCAGATCGTCACCGAACTGCAAAGTCGCGACTTTGAGATATTTTTGGATTTAAAATTTCATGATATCCCAAATACCACCGCGCAGGCAGTGAAAGCGGCGGCAGATTTGGGCGTTTGGATGGTGAATGTTCATGCCAGCGCCGGTTTTGAGGCGATGTCACGCGCCAAGCAAGCGCTTGTCGATGGCGATTACCAAACGCTCTTGATTGCAGTAACGGTGCTCACCTCAATGAATGAGGCGGCGTTGTCGCAAATTGGTGTTAATGATGATTTGGACTTACAAGTCAGCCGCCTTGCTAAACTGACGCGTGATGCTGGTCTTGATGGGGTGGTTTGCTCAGCGCGCGAAGCGGTAATGCTCAAGCAGCTTTGCGGTACTGATTTTAAACTGGTAACGCCGGGAATTCGCTTACCTGAGGACAATAGCGACGATCAATCGCGGATTTGTACGCCAAAGCAAGCGCTTGATGATGGCGCGGATTATTTGGTCATTGGTCGCTCCATCACGACGGCAAGCGACCCCCTTGCTAAGCTAAATTTGATTTTGTCAGGGATCTAAGCGTTAACGTTCTTTGCTTAAAGCTTGTATTTATTAAAAAGCTGGACTTATCATCCAGCTTTTTTATGTTAGCAAATTTTTTTTAAAACTAATCCGAATTACGTTTAAGCATAACTTAAACGATTTTTTCAACTTCAAAAAATGATTGCTACAAAACTTGTCATTAGTTCACGGCAGCAAAAAAATCTGCTAGTCTTGAGCCATGAACTCAAATCCTCCCTACGCGAATGCTAATATATCAACGATGGCAAGCTATCAAAAAAGCGGCGCTCCTGTTCCTGAGCACTTGCCTGACAGCATGATGGCGTCGGTAGAGCTGCTGCCAGAAGCTAAGCGGCTGATTTTATTCACCCGCCACTCGTTGCGCGAGCGTTCTGACGGCAATGGCTTTGCAAGCTCCAAGCTGCCACTTACGCAAAAGGGTCGCGTTCTTGCCCACTCTTGGGGCTGCTGGCTTGCCAATAATCTGCCGTATTCGATGGAGGTTGATAGCATTTCAAGCCCGATCAAGCGCTGCATTGATACCGCTCAATTGATGCAAGCAGGGGCAGGGCTGAGTCGCTATATTGCGCCGCAGTCGCTGCTTGTTGAGCCGGGAAGTTTGGTGATTGACCCTGATATTGCAAGTCCAGTGTTTAAAGAAATTGGGGTATTAAATTTTATCAACCGTTTTTTACAAGGCGATCTTGACGGCACCAAAAACGCATATCAAGGAGCGCTTGATTTGCTATCCTTATTTTATCAAAAGCGCCCTGAGCAAAATCATCTGTTATTGGCAATCAGTCATGACACTTTATTGTCGGCTTTTTTAGCCGTGATGCTCGATACGAAAAACCTAAGCTGGAGTGATTGGCCAAAGATGATGGAGGGGACGTTTTTGTGGTTTGACGATCAGCCTTTTTATCAATCAACGGCTTATTTTATTTGGCGCGGCAGATTGTATTCAAAATCGATTAGCAGCCTGCTCGATAGCTATTTAGCGCTTGGGTTTGCGCCGCAGCAGTTGTTATTACCGCCAAAAGTCAGTTGGGAATTGCCATAAAAAAAACCTTACGCGAGTGGTAAGGTTTTTTTTAAGCTTAATGGGTATTAAGCTTGCAATGCTTTGATGGCTTTATTCAAGCGGCTTTTACGACGAGCGGCTTTGTTTTTGTGAATAATGCCTTTGTCCGCCATGCGATCGATCACAGGAACGGCTCTTTTGAAAGCTTCAGTTGCTGCTGCATAGTCTTGAGTTGCAATGGCAGCGTCAACACGCTTAAGATAAGTGCGAACCATTGAGCGCTGTGAAGCGGCATGTTGGCGACGTTTGGTATTTTGACGGGCGCGTTTACGAGCTTGAGCAGAGTTAGCCACGCGTATCTCCTTGAAGATAAAGTTATGAATGTTGATTGCAAATTCTGTGAAACAATCATGGCCGACGAGCAGCCGTCTCGTCAAAATGATGCCGATGATTCTCATCAATTGTGCCAAAGCCGCTGGGAATAATGCAACAACCTTGGCGTATAAAGCCGGTTATCTTAGCAAATTATTAGCATAAGGACAATATATTTAAAAACCAATCGCCCATTGATTGTGAATTGCGTCAAGTGAAGTGCTGAAAATATGATCAAGAACCTATAAGATTAAAAAATAATCGGTCGCCAAGAAAAGGATTTGATAAACTCTTTTACAATAAATCTTGCCAAGCTTGAGGGATAATAAGGTATTTTAGGCAAGAATAGTGGTTGGGTTTGCCAATCCTTCATTTTAGTGACGAACAATAATAGGTAGGCTATGCAGCAAAAAGCGATAGTGATCGGGGCGACGGGGCTTGTTGGTCAGCATTTAATCGAGCAGTTAAATGTGCTCTATGAGACCTTAATTGTAATTGCCCGCCGCCCGCCGCGCTTTATCAATAGCCGGATGCGCTTTTATCAAGTCAATGATTTTGACAATTTAAAAGAAGTCTTTGCAAGCGTTGGCGCGGACAGTACCACCGATGCGTTCAGCTGCCTTGGGACGACCAAAAAGCAGTCCGGAAGCGATGAGGCATTTTATAAAGTCGATCACGATTACAATGTCACCTTTGCCAAATTGTGCCGAGATAAAGGTGTTCAAAACTTCTTTTTGTTGTCCGCCATGAATGCTGATAAAAATAGCCGCTTTTTTTATAATCGGGTTAAAGCGGAAACGGAGCAATCAATTATCGAGCTTAATTTTAACCGCTTGGTGATTTTTCGACCGTCACTGCTGCTTGGTAAGCATAAAGGTCGACCGCTTGAAAGCTTAAGCCAAAAGGCGTTTTCGATCATTGCGCCTTTGGTATCAGAATCGGTGCCCCTACGACCAATCTCTGCCCAAAGGGTGGCAATCGCGATGGCAATGAGCGCCCAAGCGATTTATGAAAGCGGAAAATACCGCGAAGCTTCTAAATTTCCTACCGTTGATATCATCGAAAATAAGCAGCTGCTTGCCATGACGCGCGTAAAGCATTAGGCGATTGGCGGCAATTATGCTATGTTATGGGCGATAATTTTTACTGCTGATTTAAGTAAAAGCTTAAACATGAACGCAATTTGTTCAATAAAAATTAATGGCAAAAGCATTGTCAACAATAAGCATGGAGCGTAATCAATGACTGAGATGACCAAAGACAACTTTGTAACCTGTGATTTGCTGGATAATAACCCAGAATCGCAAGTTTGCCTGCCCAATATCGAGGGTAAATCGTTTTATAGCTTTGGTGGTAAAGATAAATTTTGCGGTCAAATCGTGACGGTAAAATGCTTTGAGGACAACAGCCGCGTCAAATCGCTGCTTGGCTCAAACGGTCGTGATGATAATGGCAATGGCAAAGTCTTGGTCGTTGATGGCGGCGGCTCAATGCGCTGTGCCCTGCTTGGCGATATGATTGCCGAATCGGCGGTCAAAAACGGCTGGGAAGGGGTGGTCATTTATGGCTGCGTCCGTGATGTCGATGCGATGGCAGAGATGGATTTGGGCGTGATGGCAGTCGGCTGTATTCCTCGCAAATCAACGCGACGTGATGAAGGTCAAACCGATATCGAAATCAGCTTTGGCGATTTGACGCTGAATTCTGGCATGTATATTTATGCTGACAACAACGGCATGATTGCAAGCGATAAGCCGCTGATTTAATCTTATTTAAAGACCAAATTTTTAATAGTTCAGTAAAAATCTCAGTCATCACTGGGATTTTTTGCTATTTGACTGGTTCATCGTTCCGCTTTGCCAATCACAAACCGTTACGGCAATCGTTTTGGTCAATGACCAAAATCCTCGTATAATAGTTTTTTGCTTACAAGCTTACCTAACCTATCACGTTGATTTGATTCTGCTATGCCTATCTCTGCTTTAACTGCTGCCTTTGCCCCGATTAATGAGCAACTTTTTCCTATTTTAAAAAATGAGCGCCGCTGGCTTGCTCCCGTTTATGGTGCGGTTGGCAGCTTATGGCTATCAAGTTTGGTTGATACCGATCTTTGGCAGTTGGACAATCGCCTAAAAGTGGTGGTCGCTCGCAATCAAAATCAGCTCAATCAAATCGAAACTGAGCTTGCCTTTTGCGGCGTTGATGCCTTTGTGTTCCCTGATTGGGAAACGCTCAGCTACGATGACTTGTCGCCGCATCAAGATATCGTCAGTGAGCGCATTAATTTATTGACGGACATGCCAAAATTTGGCGTTCTGCTTATTTCTATTCAAACGCTCATGCAAAGGGTTGCGCCGCCAAGTTGGCTTATCGGTCAGCATTTTGACTTAAAGGTTGGTGATACTTTTGATATTAACAGTCAGCGTGAACTATTGACCAAAGCCGGTTACCGAGCGGTTGAAAACGTGTTTGAGCCGGGGGAGTTTGCGGTTCGTGGTAGCATCGTCGATATTTTTGCGATGGGTCAGCCGTTTCCAATGCGCCTTGACTTGTTTGATGATGAAATCGACACCATTCGCTTTTTTCACCCCGAAACGCAAAGAACGCTCACCCAAGACGATTTGGCAAATATTATTGCCGGCAAAGATGACAATGTCCGTCAAGAGTCGCTGTCGCTGCTGCATAAACTGCCGGACGTTTCAAAGCCGATTAAGCAGTTTCAAATTCTGCCTGCTAAAGAATTTCCGCTTGATGAAGGTCGCGAAACGTTTCGAACCAATTTTGCGGCAATGTTTCCCAACACCAGTAGCCGAAAGTTTGAGCTGCATCAAGATGTGATGTCAGGGATTGCCAGTAGCGGTTTGGAATATTATCAGCCGCTATTTTTTGACCAAAATGATTGGCAATCGGAAGGCAATTTATTTGCCTATTTACCCAAAGATGCGCTGATCATTACCGATGAGTTAATTAACGAAAACCAAGCGGAATATTGGTCGCAAATTCAGCGCCGCTATGAAGAGCGCCGCCATGATATCGATAAGCCCATTTTGCCGCCTGAGCTGCTGTACTTGCCATCAAGTTCGCTTAATGAATATCTAAACGGTTATCCGCGCGTGATTTTGGGTGCGGATGATAAGATGGTTGAGGCAAAAGAGGGCGCTCAAGGCTTGGTGACATTGACCGCGTTACCGCCGCCAGAGCTGCCGGTGAATCATCAAAAAGCCGAACCACTTGCCGCGCTTTTAGACTTTTTAGCGGAAAATGCAAGTGCCCCGATATTGATTGTTGCAGAAACGGCAGGTCGCCGCGAAATTCTAACTGAGCTGTTTAAAGGTAAAATTGATACCAAAATTTATCCAAGTTTTAAAGAGTTTTTAGCCGAAAATGACATCACCAGTCAAAGCCGCGGCTTGCCATCCGTTGGCTTGACGGTAGCGCCGATTGAGCGCGGGGTGTTTGTTCCTGAGCGCTTGGTGATGATTAGTGAGACGCAATTATTTGGCAGGCAAGTGCTACAAACGCGCCGCCGCCGTCAAAGTGGTGTTTCTGAAGAGTTTTTGGTAAAAAGCGTTACCGAAATGACCGAAGGCAGTCCGGTCGTTCATATTGAGCATGGTATTGGTCGTTATGATGGCTTGATTACTTTGGACGTTGGGGAAGGCGAGCAAGAATTTATCCATTTAAAATACGCCGATGACGCGAGCATTTACGTTCCGGTTGCCAATCTCAACATGATTAGCCGCTATAGTGGCGGCGATCCTGCGACCGCGCCTTTGCATAAAATTGGCAGCGGCAAATGGGATAAAGCCAAGCAAAAAGCCCTTGAGCAAATTCATGACGTTGCCGCCGAGTTGCTTAACGTTCAAGCGCGGCGTGATGCTAAAGTCGGTATTCATTTTAACATTGACATGGCGCATTATGACTTGTTTGCCAGTCAATTTGCCTTTGAAGAAACGCCCGACCAAGCCAATGCCATTCATGCGGTCATGCATGATATGAAGCAAAATAAGCCGATGGATCGCCTCATTTGTGGCGATGTGGGCTTTGGCAAAACTGAAGTTGCCATGCGAGCGGCATTTATTGCGGTAAGCGCGGGATATCAAGTGGCGGTGCTCGTACCAACGACCTTGCTTGCCGGTCAACACGAAGATAATTTTTTGGATAGATTTGCGGATTGGCCGGTTCGGATTGAATCACTTTCACGATTTGGTGGTAAAAAGCATCAAGAAAAAGTGCTGGCCGATTTAGCCGACGGTAAAGTGGATATTGTCATTGGCACGCACAAGTTATTGCAGCCGGATGTCAAATTTGTCAATTTAGGACTCATGATTGTCGATGAAGAGCACCGCTTTGGTGTTCGCCATAAAGAGCGCATTAAAGCGATTCAAACCAATGTTGATAGCCTATCCATGACCGCAACACCCATCCCAAGAACGCTGAATATGGCACTATCCGGCATGCGCGATATGTCGATTATCGCGACGCCACCAGCGCGCCGATTGGCGATTAAAACCTTTGTCATGCAAAAAACCGACGCACTGATGAAAGAGGCAATTTTGCGTGAATTGCTTCGCGGCGGTCAGGTGTATTTGCTTCATAACGATGTGGCAAGCATTGAGCGCATGGCAGAAACTATCCGCGAACTTGTTCCCGAGGCTCGCGTTGGCGTCGCTCACGGTCAGATGCAAGAGCGTCAGCTTGAGCAAATCATGCAGCAGTTTTACCATAAAAAGTTTAACGTTTTGGTTTGTACCACCATTATTGAAACCGGAATTGACGTTCCAAATGCCAATACCATCATCATTGAGCGCGCTGATAAATTTGGTCTGGCGCAGCTTCATCAGCTTCGCGGTCGTGTGGGTCGCAGCCATCATCAAGCCTATTGCTATCTGCTTGTGCCGTCACTTAAAGGCTTAAAAGGCGATGCCAAACGCCGCCTTCATGCGATTGAGCGCGCCAATACTTTGGGCGCAGGGTTTATGTTGGCAAGTGAAGATTTAGAAATTCGCGGGGCGGGGGAGATTTTAGGCAAGCAGCAAAGCGGTAACATGCAAGCGATTGGCTTTAGCTTGTATATGGACATGCTTGAGCGCGCCACCAAAGCCATTAAAGCCGGTCGTGAGCCGAATTTAAGCTCGCCGCTGTCTTTAACCAGTGAAATTAATCTGCATGCTTCCGCGCTTGTTCCGGAGGAGTATTTACACGATGTTCATCAGCGGCTACTGTTTTACAAGCGAATCAGTAACGCTGAGGACAAAGCGGCGCTGATTGATATTCGCACCGAAATGATTGATCGCTTTGGCGCGCTCCCTGAGCAAACCCGCCAGTTATTTGCCGTTCATCAATTAAGGTTATTGGCTGAGCCGTTAAAAATTAATAAGATTGATGCCAGTACCTCAAGCGTGACCTTAGAATTTGCGCCGGACACACCAGTTGAAGCGTTATCTATCATCAAACTGATCCAATCAGACGCTCGCCATTTTAAAATGAATGGCGCCTCAGCGATTCGCTTTAGTGATGCGGCTAAACTGACCACCGCGCAGGCGCGCGTTGACACGGTAACCGAGCTGCTTAATTATTTTCATGAGCATATCACAGAAACGATCTAACAAGCTTTGATCATTACCGTAAAATTGAGGAGCGGCTTAAGGTGCTATGCCAAGCTTAGGAATTTTGCTAAACTAGCTAAAATTAATAAGATGAGCCGCTGTCATTATGTTTCAACTGCACCCAAAGCTTGCCGCTGATAGTTTTTTGGTGGGGGATTTTCCACTGTCCACTTGCCGCTTGATTAACGACTGCCAATTTCCGTGGCTGATTTTGGTGCCGCGCGTCTCAGGGGTCAAAGAGCTTTATGAATTAAGTGAGTCGGATCAAGCTCAGTTTTTACGCGAGTCAAGCTGGCTGTCAAGTCAGCTTGCCAAAACTTTTCAAGCCGATAAAATGAACGTCGCCGCTCTTGGCAATCAAGTGCCGCAATTGCATTTTCATCACATTGTTCGCTACCAAAACGACAGCCAATGGCCAAATCCGGTTTGGGGCATCCCTGCCGTGCCGTATTCGCAAGAGATTTTAACCCAAATGCAGCAGGCGCTCATGATGGCGCTTCGCGGTCATCATCAAATGCCGTTTGATTGGCGCATGTAGCCAAAATAAAATTAATTAAGCCATTTATCTTAACTGTTTGATAAATGGCTTATTTTTATGCCTAGCATTTTATATTTATTAACATAGGATTAACGTTTAAGTAAGAATAACTGGCATCTGGCGCCATTATCGGTTATAACTTATTTTCCCCTTTTTGTTTGCTTTACGCCGGATCATCATGGCATTTTTTAGTCGCTTTTCTAATTTACAAGCCTTCAAGCAAAAGCTTACCAACCAAAAGGATGGCTCGTTTAACTATCCTGAAGCTTTTGTGCTCATCATTACTGGCATTTTTTCAGCGCTGTATTACGAATTTAATCCAAGTTCGATGGCGCGACTGGTGATTGTCGTTTTGCCAAGCATAATGATCTTGGTTTACAACTATCGCCGAGCGCCAAGTTTTTGGACGTCCAACATTGTCATCATTTTGCTGGCGACCATGATTGGGTTGTCACAGTTTTGTACCGTGATGGCGCTAAGCCTTGTTATGCTGATTGGCTTTCGGGTAATTGTCAGCGAGAGCGAAGATCGGTTAAAGCTTGTCAGCGTTGCGGTGATTACCAGCTTGATGTTTTATTATGTCAGCGTCACGTTAAATGGTAGAAATACCAACTGCCATGAAGGATTTTTAGCGCCAACGGTGTTGTTTGTCAGTATTTGCGCCATTTTATGGCAGTATTGGTCCATTCATCGCAAATATTTGAGCTATTTTAAAACCTCTACCCAAGCTCGTGAGCGCCTAGCCACCATGGTGTCAGTCATCAATAAATTGACCCGATTTGTGCCGCCGCAAATTTGGCAGCCGATTGTCAAAACGGACAGCCCAGTAATCGTTGCCAACAAACGCGCCAAATTAACGATTATGTTTTCAGATATCGCAGGATTTACCGAGCTTTCAGATAGCCTAAGCGCTGACAATCTTGCGGATATTTTAAACACCTATATGCACAGCATGACGCTGATCGCCAATCGCCACGGCGCGGTGCTTGATAAGTTTATTGGCGATGGCATGGTTTGCTTTTTTGGTGAGCCGAACAGTCGCGGTGCTCGTCAAGATGCCCTTGATTGTGTGGCGATGGCGGTGGACATGCGCCGCGAGATGCGCAGCCTGCGTCAAACTTGGCGGCTGATGGGATTTGAGGGGCTTTACGTTCGTATTGGCATTTCAACCGGCTATTGTCATGTGGGCAACTTTGGCAGCAGCAACCGCATGAGCTATACCTTGATTGGTAAAGAAGCCAATTTAGCCTCAAGGCTTGAGTCGGCGGCGGGGAAAAGCGATATTTTTATTAGCCAAGCCACTTACGATTACATCTGCCACGATTACGATTGCGAGTTTGCAGGCACTTTTAGTTTAAAAGGTTTTGATGACAAAGTGCCGGCTTGGCAAGTGCTTGATCCTGATGTCAGTCAAGGGGAGATGTCCAAATGGATCGATCACACCTTACCCGGCTTTAATTTGCATTTAAACTTTAAAGACGTTAAAAACTATGACTATCAAGAAATTAAAAAACGGCTCAATTTTGCCCTTGAGCGCTTAGAAAAAGAGCAGCGCTCAGTATTAAAACAAGATAGCAATCTTGATGAGCCAAAGTCTTGATTTTGATGGCTATTTACAGTTCATTTTTAGGTTTAAAGCCGAATTTTTTATTGATAAATCATATCATCGTGCCTAAATATTTAAATTTTTCTAAAAGAAATATGACCGTCTTTTAGCTTATTTTTTTTAGGCTTATGTTTTTAGCAATGCCACAATCGTCATCCCAATAAGGATGATCACCAAAGCGCTCGGCAATCAGTTCAATAAGCGCTCGGCAACGCTTGGATAAAAACTTATTTTGTGGATAAACGGCGTAAGCGTTTAGGGTGGGCAGTCGAAATTGCTGAAGTACAGGGATTAGCGCTTGGCTTTTAAGCTTTTGATAAGCAATAAAGGTTGGCAGGGCAACAATTCCGTGACCTCTGACCGCCATATCTAACAAAAAATCGCCATTATTAGCCCTCATCTTTGAATGCGTGGAAACTAAATGCTGCTGACCTTGCGCATCGGTGAGGGCTAAATCGTGGCTTTGGCTTAAGCTATATTGTAAAACATGATGCGCGGTTAAATCCTCCAACGTGTTTGGTATGCCGTTTTGACTTAGATAGTCAGGACTTGCGCAAATAACGGAGCGAATGATGGTCAGCTGCTGGGCTTGATAGCTTGAGTCTTGTAAATTGCCAATGCGAATGGCAAGCTCGAAGCCTTCTTCAATTAAATCCACGTTTCGGTCAGTAAAATCCAGCTCAAATCGCAAATTAGGATTCAAGTTGGCATAGTCATGAATCACCGAATTTAGGTGCATCAAACCAAAGGATAACGGCGCGGTTAGTTTTAGCGTCCCTTCAATAAGCATGGGGGCGCCGCTGGTTTGCTCATTTAATAAGCTCACTTCATCCAAAATAGTTTTAGCGCGCCGATAATATTCAGCGCCTGACTCGGTGACGTTGGATTTTCTTGTCGTTCGGCTGATGAGCTGGACGCCTAAGCGCAGCTCTAAATCTTTAAGCCTACGGCTGACTGCGGATTTGGCAAGACCTAACTGCTCGGCGGCTTTGGTGATGCTGCCGGCATCCACAATGCGAATAAACAGCGCCATATCTTCTAATTGTCCCAAATCATCCCCTTTATTTTTTTATTGTTCTTGTCAGCAGAACATATATTTGCAATTATTGACGTTTATCTTTACTCCGTCAACAGTTACTATAATAAGGTAACTTCAAAAGCCTAACGGAGTGATCTTATGACAACAAAACATAATAAAGTTTTCCGTCGTATCGCCCAGCAGTTTTCAGGTGTCGCCACGGCGGATGGGGATGGTGTCAAGTTGACCCGAATTATCGGCTCGCCGCAGATTAATTTTCTTGACCCCTTTTTATTGCTCGATTGCTTTGAAAGTGATGATAAAAATGACTATATTGGCGGCTTTCCGGCGCACCCGCATCGCGGTTTTGAAACGGTCACTTACCTGTTAAATGGTCGAATGCGTCACAAAGACAATGCCGGTCACGAAGGACTTATCGAATCCGGTGGCGTTCAGTGGATGACGGCGGCAAAAGGTATCATTCACTCAGAAATGCCCGAGCAAGAAGAGGGATTGCTCAAAGGTTTTCAGCTTTGGGTCAACCTTCCGGCTGCTGCAAAAATGAGCGCACCTAAATATCAAGAGTTTCCGCCTGAATCAACGCCGCTTGAATGCCGCGATAATGGCACGCAAATTCGGGTAATTTCAGGGCGTACCAATCAAGGAACAGTAGGTCCTGTGGTCAATCATCACACATATCCGACGTATCTTGATATCAGCCTTCCTGCGGAAACGACGTTTGAGCAATCGCTTCCGAGAGCGCATAACGCCTTTGTTTACGTGATCGAGGGCGATATCCGTGTGATACCAGAAGGCAATGACCAAACTGAGGCGGCAAACCAACCATTAACCGCCAAACATCTTGGCGTATTAACCCACGGGGATGAACTGTTGGTAACCGGTGGCAGTGATGGGGCGCGCTTTTTACTGATCGCGGGCAAGCCTTTGCAAGAGCCTATTGCTCGCGGTGGACCTTTTGTGATGACGACCAAAGCTGAGGTATTGCAAGCTTTTGACGACTTTAATCAAGGTAACTTTTAATCAACTGATTTTAAACAACTGGTTTTAATCAACTGATTTTAATTAAAAAGTTGAACCGGCAAGGAGGCAATCATGGGATTACTTGTAGATGGCAATTGGCAAGACCGCTGGTATGATACCAAAGATGGTCGCTTTGAGCGCAAAAACTCAAGCTTTCGAAATTGGGTCACCAAAGATGGCAGCAAAGGCAGCTCAGGGGTCGGCGGTTTTAAAGCCGAGCCAAATCGCTATCATTTGTACGTGTCCCTTGCTTGTCCTTGGGCGCACCGAACCTTGATTTATCGAAAGCTTAAAGGGTTGACGGACATGATATCGTTATCGGTCGTTAACCCTGTTATGGGGGAGAACGGTTGGACGTTTGAGGAGGCAGCAGGGGTGATTGCTGACCCCATCTTTAATGCTCAGTATTTATATGAAATTTACACTGCCGCTAAACCGGATTACACAGGTCAAGTTACCGTTCCGGTGCTCTGGGACAAAAAACGAAACACCATTGTCAACAATGAATCCTCTGAAATCATCCGTATGTTTAATTCAGCGTTTGACGACATTGGCGCGGTGGCTGTCGATTTTGCGCCGCCCTCACTGCTTGCGCTGATTGATGAGCTGAACGCGTTTATTTACCCCGCCATTAACAATGGTGTTTATAAAGCGGGCTTTGCTACCACCCAAGCAGCCTATGAAGAGGCGGTGATGGTGCTGTTTGACGCGCTTGATCAACTAGAAGCGCGCTTAAGCTCGCAGCAGTATTTAACCGGCAGCCAAATTACCGAAGCCGATTGGCGCTTATTTACCACCTTGATCCGCTTTGATAGTGTTTATGTTGGGCATTTTAAGTGTAACATCCGCCGAATTGTTGATTACCCGAACCTTTGGGGCTACTTGCGTGATTTGTACCAAACCAAAGGCGTGTCAGAAACGGTCAATATGGCGCACATTAAAACGCATTATTACCAAAGCCACGACACGATCAATCCAAATAAAATTATTCCAGTAGGGCCAAAAATCGATTTTAACAGCGCTCATGGTCGGGAAGCGCTTGGCTCTACTGAAAATTAATCCTTCATAGTTTAGTCAAGCTCAAGTTTAATCAATGCCAATTAACCAACGCCAAAACTTTTTATCAAGATAAGCTAAATTTCAATCAATAAGGATAACTTATGACTCAAGAAGCGATTCACCTTCAAGATATTTTTGCAAACCGCCGAACCATTTATGCGCTAACGGATCAGCTTCCGGTTTCTGAGCAAGCGGTGGTTGATGCGGTAGAGCATGCCATTTTGCACACGCCCTCTGCGTTTAACTCGCAAACCACGCGGATTACCGTTCTGTTTGGCGAGGCGCATAAACGCCTTTGGGACATTGCTGAGACAAATTTAAGACAGATTGTCGGTGACAACGATTTTTCAAGTACGAAGCAAAAAATGGATAGCTTTCGCGCCGGTGCCGGAACGATTCTTTACTTTGAAGATAACGACGGTATCAAGGCGCTACAAGAGCAGTTTGCAATTTATGCCGACAGCTTTCCGATTTATGCTGAGCATACCAACGCCATGCACCAGTACGCCGTTTGGACGCAGCTGAGCAATTTGGGTATTGGTGCAAGTTTGCAGCATTATTCCGCCATTTTTGAACAAGATGTCGCCCAAGCGTTTAACATTCCAAGCAGTTGGAAGCTGATTGCCCAGATGCCGTTTGGCGGGATTGCAGCGCAGGCAGGCGAAAAAGAGTTTGCCGCCACTGAAGCGCGAGTGATGGTGGTAGGTCAGCAGTAATCGAAAAAAACTGGCGATGATATTGTTTAGGGTTGAAAGCTGAATGACATCAGCTTTCAATCACGAATAGCACAACTTTTATGTCACGATTTTTAGCGATTTAGGGCAAGGCGCTATCAACTTGACTGGGTCAGCGCTTTTTCAATTTTGACTAAAAGAATCCTTCCCGATAACGTTTCCAAAACGGTAAATAAGTAACCCTCGCTGCTCACATGATCATTCACTTGAGCGATGTTATCAAGCTTAAAGTTGATATAACCGCCTAGGGTTAGCTGCTCAGCTTCGGCAAGTAAGCTGGCTTCATTTAATTCAAGTCGCAACTGATCTAAGCTGATTGTACCTTCAGCGATCCAATGATCCTCTTGTTTAGAGATTTCCAACGTTTCGTCTTCATCAGGAAATTCGCCTGCAATCGCTCCAAACAAATCCAAAGGCGTCACCAATCCTGCCACTTGACCATATTCATCGACGACGATTGCCAAGTTGCCTTTGGCGTTTTTTAGCAGATTGATCAGCCGTAAGTTATCAATGCCATCAGAGACAAACACAGGCTGCTGCTTAGTTAATAACGGCTCCAGCGCCAAATAAATATCGTCAGACGGCGTATCGAGCACCGATAAAATATCTTTAGCCCGAACGACGCCCAAGATTTTGTTTAAGCGCCCCTCGCAAATCGGCAACAAGCTGTGCGGCGTTGAGAGCACCTGCTCACGGATCTCGGCGGCGCTGTTCTCAATGTTAACCCAAGAAATCTCTGATCGCGGCGTCATGATGGTTTTGACATCGCGCTCACCAAGCGCAAGCACGCCGCTGATCATATAGCGCTCCTCTTCTGCAAAAGGGATGGGCGCTATGGATGGGCTGACCTCGGTAAGCTGATCTTCATCATGGTTTGCGATAGTGCCGCCCATAAGCTTTAGGATGTTATCCGCCGCTCTATCGCGTAGCGGAATGGCGTTTTCATGCTTGGTGCGGTTGCGCTGCATAAATTGATTAAAGGCTTCAATGACAATAGAAAAGCCAATCGCAGCATAAAGATAGCTTTTGGGAATATGAAATCCTAAGCCTTCAACGACCAAGCTAAACCCGATCATCAGCAAAAAGCTTAAGCATAAAATCACGACCGTTGGGTGTTTTCCTACAAAATCCGTTAACGCTTTGGCAGCCAAAACCATCACTGCCATTGCCACAATGACCGCCGCCATCATGACTTCTAAATGCTCCACCATGCCCACAGCCGTAATCACCGCGTCAAAGGAGAATACCGCATCTAGGATCACAATTTGCGCAACGACCGCTGCAAATCCTGCATAAACTTTGCTTTTATTGCTCCCCTCAGGCTTACCTTCTAAGCGTTCATGAAGCTCAAGCGTGGCTTTAAACAATAAAAAGAAGCCGCCGACGATCAAAATCAAGTCGCGGATTGATAAATTAAATGAGGCAAAGCTCACCACAGGTTCGGTCAAGGTCACAAGCCATGACATGACAAACAGCAACCCTAACCGCATAATTAAAGCAAGTCCTAGCCCAAGATTGCGCGCTTTGCTACGTTGATTTGGCGGAAGTTTATTGGCAAGAATGGCAATAAAAACAAGGTTGTCAATGCCAAGAATGATCTCAAGGCTCACCAGCGCAAAAAATCCAAGCCAAATCGAAGGATCGCTTAACAGCTCTATCATTGAATATCATACTCTCAAAAAAATTAGGCGGATGACGCTATAATTATAAAATTAGAATTAAGACATATTTATTTTCAAGTTCACCTGAAAATTATCTGAAGTCGTAAGTTTAATCAAGCAAAATTCATCAGTAATCTTGTCAGCAGGTGAAATACGCTGTGAACGCCTGATGCCAATCTTAAGATCAGCTTAAAATTTGGCAATCAAGTGAGTAAACCTTTTATATTGCGGCTATTTTTGGTTTAGATATGGCAAATGAAATGATTAGGAAGGGTGGCGATAAACTGCGGGACGTTAAAGAACCGTTTGCTTTCGTTGTTTTACTTATTCTCGTCGTTACGAGCAATAGCATCTACCACTATTTAATCATATAATCGCTCGGATATTCCTTGAGGATATAACAACTGAACGTTATTTTTGAATGTATATTAAAGGTATTTTATGAAACATATGACTAAACTGATGCTGGCGGGCGTTTTTACGGTTGGCGCATTGGCAGCGGGTTGTCAATCTGCCCCAAGCGCGGCGACTCCTGTGACGCAAACGGTGACCTCAAGCGCGCTACAAGCCTACAACTGGCAACTGATCGATGCCAAGCGTAATGATGGCAGCAAAGTGACTCAGCTGTTTTTTGATCCAGCAAAACCTTTAATCTTAAATTTTATGACGGTTGATTCGAACAATCGCGTGGCTTTTTTAAACACTTGCAATAAAATGAGCGCCAACTACAGCGCTGCAGCGGGTAACGTGCAATTGGGCAATATCATCAGCACCAGAATGGCTTGTCCTGAGCCGCAAGCAAGCTTTGATGCGGCAGTGAGTGCCATGGCTCAAGGTAAATTTAGCTTAAGTAAGGACGCGAGCAATCTGCCGGTCTTAACGATTACGAATGCCAATCAGGTCGCTCACTTTAAAGCAATCTCGAAGTAAAATTTATAGGTTAAAAAATTATAAAAAAGTTGGGTTAAATCTTGTTTAATCCAGTTTTTTATTTCTAAATCGATGATGTTTAAGGGAAGCTCTAAACCATCTATGCGATGGCAAACGTGATATCAACAATAAGCTGTGACAGCTTGGCTTTCTAAACCATCTATGCGATGGCAAACCAGTTATGCTTTTCTCAAAATCATCACGAGTGTTTCTAAACCATCTATGCGATGGCAAACGCTGCGTGTCAAGGTCGTAGTCGTCCATGTTTTTTCTAAACCATCTATGCGATGGCAAACCAGATGTGGGTTTATGAGCTACTAAGCAAAGATTTCTAAACCATCTATGCGATGGCAAACACCGATCTTAGCGTTGGTGATTGAGCCGTTTTTTTCTAAACCATCTATGCGATGGCAAACTATAGTTTTTTTGCCACCACAAGCGATCCGACGTTTCTAAACCATCTATGCGATGGCAAACAGCATAGGCAATACTATCTTTATCGCCATCAATTTCTAAACCATCTATGCGATGGCAAACTGAGCTTTTCAGTTGAAGCTTTCTCAGATTTTTTTCTAAACCATCTATGCGATGGCAAACTTGCCGCGAGCATCTTTCATGTTGCGCGAGTATTTCTAAACTATCTATGCGATGGCAAACCGTGCGGTCTTGCTACTCCTGAGTTTTGAGTTTTTCTAAACCATCTATGCGATGGCAAACCGTTTAAACGTTCGTTCAACGGATGAGCAACATTTCTAAACCATCTATGCGATGGCAAACTCGCATTTGCACTTCGCTATTATTTTCCATCCTTTCTAAACCATCTATGCGATGGCAAACAAAAGCAGCGATATGACTGACATTGCGCTACTTTTCTAAACCATCTATGCGATGGCAAACTACGCGCCGCAGTATGGCTTTAGCGAACGCTGTTTCTAAACCATCTATGCGATGGCAAACACTGAGCTATCAGACCGTAATAATGGCTGGTGTTTCTAAACCATCTATGCGATGGCAAACTCGCGCTCAGATTATCAGGTCTTGATCAAAGATTTCTAAACCATCTATGCGATGGCAAACGCGGGGCGCAGGAACGGCGCGGCTGCCATCTTTTTCTAAACCATCTATGCGATGGCAAACCACCTCAAACGACATATCACCCATGACTCGCGTTTCTAAACCATCTATGCGATGGCAAACTAAAAAGACGCATTTTTGAAATTGGCGTTATGTTTCTAAACCATCTATGCGATGGCAAACTAGTTTCCGGCGTTTCAACATCAATAACGAGTTTTCTAAACCATCTATGCGATGGCAAACACGATGTAGTCGCCTTTTTGATACGTTTTCATTTTCTAAACCATCTATGCGATGGCAAACAATAAACATTGGATAGTGGTCCCGATAATCTCTTTCTAAACCATCTATGCGATGGCAAACGCGAAGCTGATCGCCAAGCCATGGAAGCCGCATTTCTAAACCATCTATGCGATGGCAAACTTTACTGACAAGATCGAGCACAGCGGCGCGGTTTTCTAAACCATCTATGCGATGGCAAACTCACGGTCTGATCTGACCCAAGCACCCCAAGCTTTCTAAACCATCTATGCGATGGCAAACGATGAGGCGGTGAAAACGATTAGCGATTATGTTTTCTAAACCATCTATGCGATGGCAAACAGACTAGCAATCATTTTGCTAGCGCTGGCGATTTTCTAAACCATCTATGCGATGGCAAACCATTTTTTCAAATTCTGCCTGCATTGATCCTATTTCTAAACCATCTATGCGATGGCAAACGTTAACGACCATCAGCCGGTCAGCACGTTTTGTTTCTAAACCATCTATGCGATGGCAAACTCAACAAATACCGCGCGCGCTTTGTAGTTTTCTTTCTAAACCATCTATGCGATGGCAAACTTGAAGTGGTCGAAGCTTACGTCAACTTGAACTTTCTAAACCATCTATGCGATGGCAAACTTCAGGGGCTGGAATTGCAGGCCAACTCCAAGTTTCTAAACCATCTATGCGATGGCAAACTTAATGCCACCGTCCACAGCCCTGCCCCGACCTTTCTAAACCATCTATGCGATGGCAAACTCCGCCGTCCCGAAAAAACCAATCACCGCTGTTTTCTAAACCATCTATGCGATGGCAAACGCTGGACTCATAAGTAAGCTGATAGACGGCAATTTCTAAACCATCTATGCGATGGCAAACGCCGTAAGCGCCCTTGGTGCTAATGACGTGATTTTCTAAACCATCTATGCGATGGCAAACATAACACAGGTGCATAGTTTGCATAGGTAGTATTTCTAAACCATCTATGCGATGGCAAACTATCGCCTCTAAAAAAATAAGCCCGTCACGGGTTTCTAAACCATCTATGCGATGGCAAACAATTGAGTCAGCAAGAATTGGCAGACATGGTTTTTCTAAACCATCTATGCGATGGCAAACGTTGCTGAGTAGCTGTCGCCAGGCTGGATAGTTTTCTAAACCATCTATGCGATGGCAAACGCAGTTTGTACGCCATCTGAGACGCTGTTTTTTTTCTAAACCATCTATGCGATGGCAAACTACCAACTCACCGAATCATCACGCACAAATCATTTCTAAACCATCTATGCGATGGCAAACTAAACACACGGCTTGGCATCACAGCGTCTTTTTTTCTAAACCATCTATGCGATGGCAAACGCAATTAACAAGTATGGCAAAGACCGCGTTGATTTCTAAACCATCTATGCGATGGCAAACCATAGCTACACTCCTACATAAAATCCGACGTTTTTCTAAACCATCTATGCGATGGCAAACAATAGGCTGGTTAGTAACAAGTGAATCTCTTTTTTCTAAACCATCTATGCGATGGCAAACACTACAACGACAACATTGAGTTATTCCGGCAATTTCTAAACCATCTATGCGATGGCAAACTTGACAGTGAGAGCTGGTCAAAATCGGCGGCATTTCTAAACCATCTATGCGATGGCAAACGATATTGCGGCAGGTGAAACGTCAGACAGTATTTTCTAAACCATCTATGCGATGGCAAACATCTTTAGCGGCTCTGATAGATACTCGCAGATTTTCTAAACCATCTATGCGATGGCAAACATCTTTAGCGGCTCTGATAGATACTCGCAGATTTTCTAAACCATCTATGCGATGGCAAACCAACACTGATCTATATCGCAGGGCGTCTAATTTTTCTAAACCATCTATGCGATGGCAAACACGAGTAATTTGACCGCTAATGACTTGGATTTTTTCTAAACCATCTATGCGATGGCAAACGGTTGGAATGAAGCAAAATGAGTTTGTTTCTTTTTCTAAACCATCTATGCGATGGCAAACATATCGCCCATCTTGCTGCGGCGAACGGTCATTTTCTAAACCATCTATGCGATGGCAAACGAGTGGTGACTACTGGCAGACCCCAAAGCGTTTTTCTAAACCATCTATGCGATGGCAAACACATCGGGCGCATCATCAGGATCAGCGCGCAGTTTCTAAACCATCTATGCGATGGCAAACGACTTCGCGTGTGTCGCCTTCAAAATACTGTTTTTCTAAACCATCTATGCGATGGCAAACTTTTGCGAGCGTCATGGCCTGCGCCATATCTTTTTCTAAACCATCTATGCGATGGCAAACCTTCAGCGCTCTTTTTTAAGCCTTTGCCCATTTTTCTAAACCATCTATGCGATGGCAAACTAGAAGTTTTATAACAAAAACCTCTAAGTATCAATTATATAACGTTTAAAGCAGCAAAAATATATCGTTTTCAGGGCACAAGTTTAAACCATTGAAATTATTGTATTTTTTGACAGGTGTCAACAATGAAGCCAAACATATAATCCAAAACGTCTTGATCTTGGCAAGTTTCAATCAATTGCATCCGAAATTCTTTTTGATTGTGACCAAGCTTTGCCGAGACAAAAGCTTGCGGCATGACCAAAGCATCTTTTACCAAATCGGCAACATCAAACACCAAGCCGCCGCGGCGCGTTTTACCGTGAAGCATCGCCAGCGCAAAGCTAATCCCTAAGCCATGCAAAGCCACCGCGGCGTAACCGTAAGCGATATAATTGCCGTGATCAAGATAGCTGTTGGCGATATCGCCCAAATCATCATTGGCGTTTTTACCTTCCTCGCGAACAAACTTCATCCCAAAGCCGTCCGCCAAGCGTTTATAAAGCGCCTTTGCCCAGCGCCCCTCAGCGGTTAATAATTGCTCTTGATTTTCGGCGCTATCAATGGCGCTTTGAAAGCTTGTAAGCGCTGACTCATCAATATGGATGCCAAATTGCAGCAGCATCGGGTTTTTTTGCCAGTATTTTTTGACGATCGTGATCCGCTCTTGCAGCAATATTTTTGCCATGAGCAGTCGCGCCGCGTCATCAAGCCAAGCTTTCATCCACATTTGCATATATTCCGTTGGGCGATATTCACTTTGCGGGGCAAGAAAAGTCAAATCCAAAGCGCTAAACAAAGGCGAGCCGCCCGAACCGCAAAATCCGACCATCACGTTAGATTCTGCTAAGCGTCTGGCGGCGGCATCGGTGATGGAGCTGCCTTTTCCTAACAATAAAAAGGCGGTATTTTTTTCAGGAATATTATAAAAATGCTCAATCGGCTGTAAGCTTTCGGTCAAATAGACAATACGATCGTCTTTGACAATCACGCGAACCCGCTCAAGATAAAACACGCAGGCGCGCTTTGAGAGCATCAGCGGTCGGCTTCGAAGCTTGCGTAAATGGCTGTTATTTTGGCTCATGGTTTTCCCTAACATTAAAAAAGCAGCATTAAAAAAAGCAGCATTGAATAAAGTGGTATTGAAAAAAGCAGTAAGGCAATCGCGTTACTGCTTTTATAATGACAACGATAAGTTAACCTTTAGCAATGACTTTTAAAAACACAGAGTTTAAAAACAAATAGTTTAAAAAACAGGCAAGGCAAACGGTTGACTGGCTCGCGCAAGACCGTAGCTGTCAGGCAAGCCGTGACCGGCATCGGTTGCCTCGACTTTGTTAATGACCAAAGTGAAGCTTTGCCCCGTACTTTTGCTTTGGATTTTTAAAAAAGGCATCGCTTTGGCTTGTTGCAATCGGCGCTCATGCAAAGGCGGTAAATCATGAGATAGCTTACTGCGTTCCATTTTCGCGGTAGGAATGCGAAAGCGTCGGTAGCTTTGCCAGCCGCTGATTTTTGCGGTTGGAACGAGGGCAACCGCACCAACCACAGCATAATCGCGAATCGTCCAATGATTATTGATGCTATCCACCAAGCGTTGCAGCGCCTCATCTGTCACCGAAAACACCCGAAAAATATCAAAGTCAAAGCGCGGCGCTTGGTCATATTTTTTTGCCAAAGCTTCTTGCTTTGCCAAAAGTTTAGGGGAGGTCACAACTGCTAGCGCAAAAGGCAAGCTGTCCGCCGCAAGCGTTCGAAACGCGCCATGCAGCACTTTATAAACTTGATTTCGGACACTGGGTAAGGATAAATCAACCGATTCTGCGGACGGGATCACGCGGATATCGACATAATAGTCAAACGCCATCTTAATCCCCTTCAGAATAAACGCCGCCGCGGATGATACAGCCAATCAAAAACATGCCCTTGTCACTGTTGGGGTCAAGATCAGCAACTTCTTTTAAAATGTCAAACGCCGACACTTTATCTTTGCCCACGCGATAAAACATCTGCCGCTCAAGATTTGCCCCGTTTGGCTCAATGGCAATCGCCTTTTGGTCGTTGTTATTAAAGTCGGAATACCACGTATCAATGGTTCGGATGGCATTGCCAATTTTTTGATCGCGAAGCGCCGCTTGCCCCAAAAACTGATTGTCGTCGGCTTGAAATTTTGGCTTTACTGGATTGAGCTGATAAAGAGAGCGCGAAAAGCCTTTGGGTTTATTTTCAAGATAGTTTTGCGAAGGAAAAACTTCAACGCCGCCCATGCCAAAATCAACCACGGCTTCAATATGCAGCCCCGCTTGCGCCGAGTCACCTTTTGCTCCTGCCAGTAAAATATCGATAAGTGCTTGCTCATCAGTGCTGACGTTATCAAAATCTTTTAAATTAAAGCTTAGCGCATCAAAGCTATAAACGTGGTCTTTATTTTGCGTGGGGTTAATTTTGATCACGATGGACTCTGCCACCAAGCGATTGCGCCACAGCCAGCGACCGTTGACGATATTGCGAACATAGCGCCCAATGACGATTTTTAAGCCCTCGCTGACTTTAGCGCGATCAATAAAGCCTTGAAATGCTTGGCGAAAGTCTTGTTCCTCGCTTTTATCAGTTCCTGCTTTTGAGGCGCTAGCAAATAAAATATCGGACAAATTAATCAAGCGAAAATCCCAAACGACCAATAATTTGGCATTAGGCGCAAGTTTTGCCGATTCCGTTTGTTGGATGTTGCTGACCTCACGCGCCATTGATTGCCCTGATGCTGAGCCTTTTTGTTTGTTTCCTGCGACGTTTTGCGTGCCGCGAATGCCGTGGAGCATGACTTCTAGTGGCGAGCGGTCGGTATTGTCGTCAATATAGTTAAAAAATGCGCCATCGCTGATGACCGTTCCGCGTTGCAGGGCAAGGCTTGCCGGAAGTTTTTTAAATGTTGCCATGATACTTCTCCTGATTACTTTTGCTAAAAAATTAAGGGTAAATAGGTAAGTGATTAAAAAATTATTGAACGTTATGCTTGGGATAATAAAAAAATATCCCCGCCCAATTTTGATTGCCAATGGTAATGCCACCAAAGCCCGTTTAAATCCTCGCTTAACTCTTGCAACGGCTTAGCGATGGGGTTTGGGTCAGCCGTGGTTTCGTTGTCGTCAGGTTTAGGGGGATGCAGCAGCTGATTTAACGACACGTACTGAACCAAGCCGATTAACGGTTCGGCGTAAGCGTGAGGGGTGTCTCGTGGTTGATTATTTTTATCATAAGCTTGCCGAACGCCCGTTCTGTTGACGTTTTTAGCTTCAAGCAAAGCATAGCCAAGATTGGTCGCGGACAGCCAACTTAACCGATGATCAGTCCCAAAGACTTGCTGCAATCCCTCAGGACTTAAGGACAACAGCTCCGTAAATGCTTGCAAGCGCTTAACATTTTGAGCGCAGGCGTAGTGTTGCAATACGTCTTGACGGTCGATAAGCGCATAGCCGATTTTAATCTTATTTAATGCTCCAGCAATGCCATCAAGCGCTTTAACGTCACCAAACTCAAGGATTTTGCCCCCTGCAAATCGCGCATTTATTAAAAAGTCCTTGATTTTATTAATAAAAACACGCTTGGCATCAACCTTTACTAGCAAGCTAAAATGCAAATGACAGCTTGCGGTCGGCTGCAAGGACAGGGCGTGTTTGTTTTTTGAGGAGTAGTCGATTTTATTGATAAACACAGAGCCGCGCCGCTGAGCAGGGGTAAAGTTGCCATAAGCAAAGCCGCCCAAATCTTGGCGGTCGTGATGAATAAAAACGATGCCCTTATCCGCCATTCCCGTTTGCCGCGCCAAATTGTGAGCAAACATTGCCGCTGCCATCAAAGGCGCACCGCCCAATAGTAGCCCGCTGGTTTGCAGATTTGCGGCTTGCACTTTAATGTGCGGAATCACAATAATTTTACTCATCAGATAAGCTCCCCATAACTGTAGAGCAGCTCGCGGATGCGCCGTGCCAAAAATCCTTGAGCGCTGTCGTCAATAGGAAAGCTGACCGGCTCGCTTTGACCTTCAACCTGATAGTCTTGCCGGACGATTTGACGCGCCAAATGCTCGCTAAACTCTTGCAGCCAGCCATCATCGCGAAGCGTTGGGTCGATTAAGCCTTGAATTGCCAAGTCAACACTGGGATGCAGAAGCGGCGTGAGTGGTTTAAGCGGCTTGTCTAAATTGACGTTATCCTCGTCAGCTAATAGGTCAGTGATTTGCGGTAATTTGTCTTTGACTTGTTCAAGCGTTTGTTTGGCTTTTTTGCCTTGAGCTAACACGTTGCGGACGATTTGTCTTAAAAAAGCAAGCTCAGCATTGCGGCGGCTCAAATCAGTTTTGCCCGCAAAAATTCCCTCTTCTTGCCAAGGCTGGCGTGAGTCTTGCGCTGTTGTTTTTAAATCCTTTTTGATTAAATGAACCCATTTAATCAAGGCAGGCGTTAAATCTTTATCAATCGTGATTTTATGCGGGATATAATAGTCAAACCCTCGATAAAATAAGCGAAACGCTTGGCTGACTTCTTCGTTTGCTGTTGGCGCAGTCAAGTACATAGGGCGCTGCATGGCACGAATTAGACTGCCAGCGTTTTGCGCGTTGGCGCCGCCAATGCCAAATACCGCAGCAATAGGATTTCTAAAGCGCTTAGCATCCTCATTGTTTTTTCGTTGCGCTTTAATCGCATCAATCTCATCATTTAACCAGTAGTTGACCCCAGCCGCCGTTATTGGACTTAAGCTAATATAGCTGTCATCTTTAGGAATCAATAACTGCCGCATTCGCAGGTTAATATGCTCCAGCCCTGATTGGTAGGGCGCGTCAAATAACTGATCGATGCTCGGGGCAAGGGCATCTGCCATGAGCTGCAACTCAGGGTCAGGGTTGCCTTTGGCATCGACCACGGCGTCATCCGTCATTGCCGCCTTGATAACTTTAAAATGGGTGGCAGTTTTGCCAGCGTTGGCTGTATAGTCGGTTGGAATGCGAACGCCATCGGCAAGCAACGTTCTGGCGCTGATAAATGGCAAATCAAGCGCTTGGTCTTGACTTAAGCGAATCCCGCCTTTGTCGATGTTGGTATTAATCGTCTTAACACTAAAATGAACCGACTCGGCAAGTGACTGCTCATAGTCCTCAATGGGAATATCAGATGTTGGGGCAGCCATAGCTCCTCCTTATTAATTATTTACTTATGTTTATTTTTATCACAATGCTTAAGCGTTTAAAAGCAAGCGAGAGCAATACACGACATCTGCTGTCGTGTATTTCAACAAAAATTTAAGATTAGCCTGAAACTAGGACAAGCTTAGAGAAATGATGAAAGCCTTTGGCGGTAACTCTGACTTGTAATTGGGGCAGGAGTTCGTCAGAATTGTGCTTGATATTTATGGATAAATTCATTGTTACGACACCACCTGTCGCCTTAAAAATGTTGGGACTTATTTCCTTCTCAAAATTATACTATAGTAGCTCAACAGCAAATTAAGCTACTAAGATTCAATTATTTTTGAGACATTAAATTTATGCACGTCATTTTCATTTCAGCTTGCGAAAAAAAAGCCCTGAAAAAAACGCGTTCGGTTCTTGACAGCTATGCCATTCGCACGGGGCAAAGCTCGTGGCAAGCGCCAATGACGATGGATGGCTTAAACGAAGTCCGAAAAGCGCTTAAGCAAAAAGGCATCACGCGGCAAACGGCGGTTGCGGCTTATGTTAATTTTGGTATGCGGCGGATGAAATTAGCTTGGGTCGTTGGCGCAAAGCACCGCTTTAATAGTGAGGGCGCTTATCCGGTCGCGTCCACCAAGCGCCCCTATCAGCGCCGTCAGGTTGAGCCTTGGGTTCGGGCAAGCAGCTTGCTTGCGGGAGCGGCAGGAGACATGCACGATATCGGTAAAGCGTCGGTGCATTTTCAGCAAAAGCTGTCACCACCCCAAGCCGATAAAATTATCAGAGATGATGTTCGCCACGAATGGCTTTCAATCAAATTGCTACAACAGCTTCGCGGCAATGGTTGGGATTGGCAAGCCGCTTGGGACTGGCAGCAGAAAAACTCATACCAATTAAAAGATTTAACCTTGGGCGACCGCAATTTCAGTGATGAAGACGGCGTTGATGGTGTTAAAAATAGCCTTGAAGCGGTGGATTTTTTAATCGTGACCCATCATGGACTGTTAGGGGCAGATGATGGCGATAGTTATTTAAGTTTGCCTGACAGTTCAAAACATGTTCAAGAAAAAACCGCAGCTCCCAAACAGCTGACTTGCGCAGGCGACTTGCCTAAAGCTATTTTTGACAGCCATCAAAAGCGCTTAAACCGCTTAGCAAAACTCTTACCAAATTTTTGTGATGATAACGAGACGCTGCTTTATTGGAAAGCGTTAAGCCTTCATGCTCGCGCGGCATTAATCCATGCTGACCACACCATTTCAGCGCAAGTTTATCCCAATCAAAATCAAGACGCGGTTACGCTATTTGCCAACACCACGGTGGCGCAGTTTAAAAAACGCCAAAATCAGCCGCTTGAGTGGCATTTGCGGCAGGTTGGTGATAGAGCAAGCTATATTTCGTGTCAGATGATGACCAATTTAAATCTTGCTGGGCTTTGTGAGCAAACGGTCGAGCTTATCACCCAAGCGACCCAAAACCGCCAATTTAAATGGCAAAATATTGCGGCAAATAGCCTGCAAAAACATCGCCAGCGTTATATTGACAGTCCAGCGCTGATTTTTAATATTGCAGGAACGGGAAGCGGTAAAACGCGGATGAACCTACGCGCGGCTTGCCTGTTGCGACCTGATGATCCGCGGATTAGTATTGCGTTAAACCTGCGCTCGCTCACGTTGCAGACTGGATTTGCTCTTGAGCAGTCCATGAATTTATCCGATGATGAGCTTGCGGTTATTATCGGCGATAACCTCACTCAAGATTTATTTAACCAAGCCCAAGCGCCAATGATTGATGAGGATGAAAACCCGCTTGAGCCGATTTTTGATGCCAAAGGTGAAGATTATGGTTTGCCTGAGTGGTTAAGTCCGCTTTATGGCAAAAGCCATCACCGCGAGCGCACGATTTTAACGTCGCCTTTATTGGTGTCAACGATTGATTTTTTGATTGCCGCAGGCGAGCCGCAGCGTCAAGGTCACCATGTTAAAGCATTACTACGGCTGATTAGTAGCGATTTGGTTTTGGATGAAATCGACAGCTATGAGCCAAAAGCGCTCATGGCGGTGCTTCGGTTGGTTCAGCTAGCGGCGATGTATGGTCGCCATGTGATTTGCTCTTCAGCCACGCTATCGCAAACCTTAGCCGTCAGTGTTCAGGGCGCCTTTGAATCGGGAATTGCCATGCGCCGCGCGTTACTCAACACTCATAACCCAGCGACAACCGCAATTACCTTTACTATTGGCATCATTGACAATGAAGTTGCGCCGAAAATTTGGCAATCCTCACTAGATACTCCGCTTAATAATATACAAAATAGCCTAAGTAATAATAAAAAAACTAAATCACCAAAAGCAATTGCGGAAAGCTTTACAACTGAATACCAAAACCATCTTAAAGAGTTGCAACAGGCATTAAGCGATAAGCCCACTTTTCGATTGGCAGCGCTACTTCCTATTGCTGAGCCAAGTGTTGCCAATTGGCGACAAGCAGTATTAAACGGCGCACAAACACTTCATAAGAATCACGCTTGGGACTGGTCATCAAAGCATAAGCGCTTATCGTTTGGCTTAATTCGCGTGGCGAACATCTCTCACGCCATCGGATTGGCTCGGTATTTGGCAGCGCAGTTGCCGCAAGCTTATATTGCTTGCTATCACGGCAACGATTGGCGAATTTCTCGCTTTCATAAAGAGCAGCGACTAGATCATTTGCTGCGCCGACATAAAGACGGCAAAAAGCGCAAAACTGGAAATGAGCATATTTTTGATGATGCTGAAATTCAGCAGTTAATGAAGCGCAGTCTTTCGGACTCTGTACCTTTTATTGTTGTTGCTACGCCCGTTGAAGAAGTTGGTCGCGACCATGATTTTGATTGGGCAATCATTGATGTCTCCAGTGCTCAATCGATTGTCCAGACAGCAGGTCGGGTCAATCGCCATCGCCTAGACCAAATTTGCCAGCCCAACATTATGATTCCGCAATATAATTTTCGCCATTGCCAAAATGTTGAGCAAAAACGCCGTCAAAATCTTGCCTTTATCTTTCCCGGATATGAGGGTTATAGCCCTATTAAAAACACAGATGAGCAAGTATCGGCTTACCAATCGCATGATTTGGCAGAATTATTGCCTTGGCAGTCAGTTGATGTGTCTGATGGGGTTTTGCAATTAAGCATTGATTCGCGATTGCGCTTTGATACTGAGCATTGTCAGCTTGCCCAATTTGATGAGTCGCAAATTAAAACGTTTTGCCAATGCTATTTTTATCCCAATAGTGATGGCGATAGTGATATCGATGAGGTGTTTTCAAGCTCGCAAGTGGACAGCTGCTTGATGACCGATCAGCTTTATCAAAAGTTCACAGCGCTACGCGAGGGGCAGTATCAAGCCATTTACCGCTTTAAATTAGAGGATAATGAGACGATTTTTGAAAAGCAAGTGGCAGTGGATGGCGCGAAAAGAGGTAAAAATAAAGCTTGGCAAAACTACAGCAGCGACTTTGAAACAACGGCAGCAACATCGAATGCTTGGTTGCATTTATCACCTGATCAGATGCTGATACTTGCGGAGAGTTTGAGCGACCAGCAAGACCGGATTGATGCCCTTTGCGAAATTACTTTGGAGCTATACAGCAAGGATTCAGAGTTGCATTGGGATTATGACGAAGGCTTTGGCGTGATGCGAAAGTGAAAGGGTTAAAAAACCCATCACTATTTATGACGGGTTTTTATTACTAAACGATAACCTTATCAATAGCGGGCGTCTTTGGGCTTTTTGCCGTTTGGCCAGTCATTCACCTTTTTAGCAAAATCAGGTCTTGGTTGATGAGTAAAAAAGTGCCCCACATCAACGGCGTCTTGGTCGCTGAGCACGTTGCCATGACCCCAAAGCCCTTTGGTTTGGATGCCCATCGGCATGTTATATTTGACAAAGGCGGCGGCTTTATAGGTTCGCGCAAGCCCTGCGCCAATGTTAAACGACTCATCGCCCCAAAGCGGCGGGAAGATAATATCGCCGCGACTGTCTTTCATACCCTCACCATTGTCGCCGTGACAGGTGGCGCACTGGGCATGATAGATTTGCTCACCGCGAACGGGGTCGGGGATCAGGGATTCATCAATCTTGCCTGCGTTTTCGATATCGACTTTTTGCGCTTTGGGTGTGTTTTGCGACAGCCATTTCATATACGCCAGCATTGCTTTCATTTCAGGCGATTCACGATCCAGCGGTTTGCCGTTCATGGAGCGCTGAAAGCAGCCGTTAATGCGGTCGGTCAAGTCAATCTCGCGACCAGCTCGCGGCATCACACGCGGATAAAAATTGTAGCTGTTGATGTATGGGTCGCCTAAGGGGATTTTGCCCTCGGCGATATGACAGCTGTTGCAGTTCATGCTTGCGCCAACGTTTTGGGGCAATAATCGGCGCGTCTCATTCAATAGGCGTTTGCCATAGATGATCTCATCAGCATTAGGCTCATCCAAAATCGCAGTGTCTTGCGGGATGATATAAGTGCCAATATCTTTATTGGCATCCTCTGCGTTAACCAAATCATTGCCGTCAGCATTGACAAGTTTATATTCTGCACCACTGCGAGCGGCAGGTTCAGGGCTGCTACAACCGACAATCCCTGAGGCTAAAATGGCGATGACAAGGGCAGCTTTGGGCAACAAATTCAAATTATTTTTCATGATTTGCTCCTTTTGCGTTTTTTGCGTGGTCGCTAACGGTCAAATCCGGCGCAATGTCGGTTGCCGTTTTGGGCTTTTTATTTAAAAACGCGCGCATTTTAATAACATCGTTGACGTCAATATTTGGTGCTTGGTTTGTCCAACTGTTGCGAACGTAGTTAACGACCTCGGCGATATCTTCATCGGCAAGCGTGTTAAAGGCAGGCATGGTAAAGGTCATTCTGTCGTGTGGCGTTTCGGGCATGCGACCGCCACTCAAGGTGATTTGTAGCACGGAGTCGGCATTTCGGGCATAAACGGCGCTGTTGCCATCAAGAGCAGGGAAAATCCGCGGAACGCCTTTGCCATCAGCGCGGTGACAAACGGTGCAGTATTCAACATAAAGTAGCGCGCCGCGAGAGTCGTATTTTCCGGCAAGCAGTTTTTCGGTGGTGGTGTCTTTTTTCTCAGGCAATTTGACTTCTTTATTTGGTGCAGGGCTTAGCGTTTTTAAATAAGAGGACATCGCATGAATGTCATCGTCCGTCATATATTGGGTGCTGTTTTCAACGACTTCCGCCATTGCCCCAAAGGCGGCGGTGGTATCGGTGCGACCGGTTTTAAAAAATAGATTTAGCTCATCAATCGACCAGGTGGCAAGACCGCGATGCTCGCCGCGGATGCTTTTGGCGCGCCAACCGTCAATGACCGCGCCGCTTAGGTAGTCTTTAGAGTCGGTATTGGTGAGGGCAACTTCTTGAAAGCCAATTCCGCGCTCGGTGTGGCATGAGCCGCAGTGACCGGGGCCTTCGATGAGATATTGACCGCGAGCAAGGACTTTATCATCAGATTCGGGGACAAACTCGCGCTTGGGCGCAAATAGTGCCTGCCAGTACGCCAACGGCCAGCGCCAATTGAGAACGGGTGGCAGCTCGCTTTTTTTATTCGGCTCGCTAACCGGCTCAACGCCGCTCATAAAGTAAGCATAAAGCGCTGCCAAATCCTCATCGGGCATGATTTGATACGACGGATAAGGCATCGCCGGATATAAAGCGCGCTTGTCCGGACGAACGCCGTGCTTTACCGCATTGGCAAAGTCATCAAAGCTATAATTGCCAATGCCAGTATCTTTGTCCGGCGTGATATTAGTGGAGTAAATCGCCCCAAGCGGGGTCAGCATCGCAAGACCGCCGGCGTAATCTTTACCGCCAAGCGTGGTATGACACGCCACACAGTCCGCTGTTCTTGCGATATACTCGCCTTTTTTAATCAGCTCAGGATTGTTAACCTCCACGCGAGTTTGGTGGCTTTCGGTTCGCAAGTTGGGCAATAATAGCCCAATGATTAGCGCTGCAATCAGCCCAATAAGGGCAGCAGCTAAAATAATGAGCGACCACTTTTTCATAAGATTGCCCTCCAATAAGCTTTGGTAGCCTTATCAACGATAATGATCAACAGATTGCCAAAGAAAAATAATAAGATTATCGTTATAGTGTAAGACAATTGACGAAAAATAATATTGTGGAAAACCACATTGCTTATAAGGTTTTTGATGGGAAGTAAGGCAAAACGGGTGCTGATATCAAGCAAGCTAAAAAAATCGGCTGATTTTAATCAAGAAAAGTGCTCAATCTGTCGATTTTTGATAAAAAGCGTGCTCATTACTTGGCTGATTAGCGTGTCAGCTGCCGCGCAAACGTATTATTTAGGCGTTCTTGCGCCACAAGGGGAAGTCGCCGCGCAAAAGCGGTGGCAGCCATGGCTTGATCGCATCAACCAAGAGCTCAATGGCGATACCATTGTCATGGTGCCGCTTGCCCTTGAAAATTGGCAAGAGCAGATCGAAGCGGACAAATTTGCTTTGGTGTTAGGGCCTCAAGTTCAATTTATTAAAATGGAAACCAAAGGTTGGCGCTGGCTTGCCACGCTTGAGAGCCGAAAATCAGCCAAAGCGCCAAGCCCAATGGAGCAAGTGGCAAGCGCGCTTTGGGTGGCAAAAGACAGCCCTATTCAAATGCTAGCGGACATCAAAGGCAAACATATCGCCGCGGTAAATCAAGACGCCTTTGGGGGGTATTTACTGATTGCCCATTTGCTTTATCAACATGGTATTCATACGGCAGATTACCAGACTCAGTTTTTTGGATTTCCCATTGAAAACACGCTATTGGCATTGGCGGAGGGTCAAGTTGAGGCGGCGATTGCGCCAATTTGTTTGATGGAGGAGATGGGACTTCAAGGAAGAATTAAGCCGCGTGATTTTCGTCTGCTTCATCCGGTGGCAACGGCATCGAGCTGTCAATCATCGACCGACATTTATCCCAACTGGACGCTTGCAGCAACCAATAAATTGCCAAGTACGTTATTAACGCAAATCAATCAAAGCTTATTCAATCCTAATTTTGATCGTGAACCTCTTCCCAATTGGCTGCCGCCTGAGTCCAACCGCGCCGCTGAGCAGCTGTTATACGACTTAAATCAGCACCCAAGGCAGCAGCCAATGATCCAGCAGCTTTACGACTGGATCAAGGGTCATCGGCTTTGGGTTGGGGTGATGACATTGATCGTGTTGATCAGTTTGATTAATTACGGCTGGATGAGCTGGCTTGCATTGCGCCGCCGAAGGCTGCTTATTGCGCAAAATCAGCTCATTCGCAATTACGATGAGGCGCTAAATAAATCAAGCCATTTTGCCGTTATGGGGGAAATGAGCGGCGCGATTGCTCACGAAATCAATCAGCCGCTAGCAACCATCCAAAATTACGCGCAAGGGCTACTGATCCGTCAGAAAAAAGCCATGGCAAATCAGCCACTTGACAAAGATGCTCAGCTGCTAAGTTCCGCTCTTGATGAAATTATCAACGAGACCGAGCGCGCCTCAACCATCATTCAAAATATTAAAGGCTGGGTAAAAGGCAGTAGCCAAGCTTCCCAAAGTGAGGTTGTTGTTGATCTTGCTGAGGTTTATCAGCGCTGCATCTTACTGCTTGGCAACAAAGCCGTTGGGATTCGCTTTTATTTGGCAAATGATATTGACGCATTGCGGCTGCCCAATTTGGTTCTTGACCAACTGCTGTTAAATACGCTGCTCAATGCGGCAGAGCAGGGCGCAAGTTTGATATTGCTGCGCTGTCAAATGGTGGATGATAACGGCATAAAAAAGCTTGGCATCTTTGTTAGCGATGATGCCGGCGGGTTTTTACCGGAGCAGCTTAAAAAAACAACCTCTGGGATTAGCAAAGTGACTTCAACTAAAACCAAAGGCTTAGGACTTGGTTTAATGATTTGCCACAGGCTTTGCCAAGCGCTTGAGGGCAAATTGGTACTTGGCAACATTGCGATTGATGATGAGCTAATATTGAGTGCGCCAAAGTATTATCAAATAACGGCTAACGCTTCGATCAAAGCGCCGCGTCGCCACTTGCCGCTATTAGAAGAAAACACCCTGCCAAAATGTAATCTTGGTGCACAAATTGCGATGTATTTTCCGCCCACCATTATCGATAATACAGCGCCAACTTTCTTGTCAAAAAAGGATCAACCATGACTTGTATTGAGCTGCCGCCAAATTTCCAAGCTGATCTGGTGATTCATATCATTGATGATGAGCCAAGCGTTCGCGCTTCTTGCAAGTTTTTAATCGAAAGCTTGGGGTTTTGCGCGGTATCGTGGGAAAGTGCGGTTGAATTTTTGGCAAAAGTGGATATTTTTATGCCAGCGGTGGTGCTAAGTGACTTGATGCTGCCAATCATGAGCGGTCAAGAGCTGCAAGTGCATTTAAATGAAAAAGGCAGTCCGATTGCGCTGATTGCCTTAACGGGAAATGGCGAGATTGACGATGCGGTTGCTATGCTTAAAAAAGGGGCAGCAGATTATTTGCAAAAGCCCGTCAGCCACCAAAAGCTAAGTGCTGCCATTGATCGCGCCCAAGCGTTAACCCAGGAGCGCACCAAAATTTATTACATTCAAAAATTGTATGATCAACTCACCGATAAAGAAAAGCAGGTTGCCAACGAGCTATTGCAAGGCAATTTAAATAAAATCATTGCCGATCATTTGGACGTCTCAATCCGAACTATTGAGGTTCATCGCGCTCAAGTGATGAAAAAAATGCAATCGCAGCACGTGAGTGAGTTGATTCAAAAGCTTGCTATGCTTGAGTCGCAAAGCAAGCTTGTTTAGTGATTAAATTAGAACGATTTATTTAAACCTACTGGCTTAAAATGAGGCTGTCATCTTCGACTTTTTCGCCGCGCGTTTGTTCAAACATATTAAGCAGGTCATGAACAGTCATTCCGCGCCGTTTTTCCCCTGACACGTCAAGGACGACCTGACCTTGATGCAACATCACGGTTCGCGAGCCATGAGCAAGCGCTTGCTGCATGGAGTGAGTGACCATCATGGTGGTTAATTTGTTGTCATTGACGATTTTGTCGGTCAGCTCAAGCACAAACGCAGCGGTTTTTGGGTCAAGAGCAGCGGTATGCTCATCAAGCAGTAAGATTTTGGACGGCTGAAGTGATGCCATCAGTAAGCTGACCGCTTGGCGCTGACCGCCGGACAATAAACCCATTCGATCGCTCAAGCGGTTTTCAAGACCAAGCTTTAATACCGACAGCTTTTCACGAAACAGCTCGCGGTTGTTTTGGTTTAAGGCAAAATTAAGACCGCGTTTGCCGCCGCGCTTAAAGGCAAGCGCCATGTTTTCTTCAATGGTTAGCGCCTCGCAAGTTCCTGCCATCGGGTCTTGAAACACGCGGGCGACCCAGTGCGCGCGCTGATGAGCTGACTTTTTGGTGACATCAATGCCGTTCAGCAAGATGGAGCCGCTATCAACTTGGGTTGTGCCACTGACCGCATTTAAAAAGGTCGATTTTCCTGCGCCGTTGGTGCCAATGACAGTGACAAATTCGCCATCGGCAATGTTGAGATTAATTCCGCGAAGTGCCGGATTTTCGATCGGTGTTCCGGGATTAAAGGTTAAGCGCAAATCGTTTGCCTGCATCATAATGATGATTCCTTTTATTAATGGTTATGATGCTCGCACTTTGCGGCTTAACACTTTACTTTTGGCTTTAGGTAAAACTAATGCCAACACGACCAGCAAAGCGGTGATTAAGTTTAAATCTTGCGGACCAAAGCCGATGCTGCGAAGGGCGCTGCTAGATAAGGCAACTTGAATAAACAGCTTATAAAGCATCGCTCCGATAATGACGGCAAGGGTAATAAGCCAAATGCGCTTAGCCGGAATAATGGTTTCACCAATAATGACCGCTGCAAGACCAATAACAATCGTTCCGATACCAATCGAAATATCCGCGCCGCCTTGAGTTTGCACAAACAGCGCTCCGGCTAAGGCAATCAACCCGTTGGAAATTGCCATGCCAATGATGGTCATCTTTGAGGTGTTGATCCCCTGAGCTTGCGCCATCCTCAAATTTGAACCAGTCGCGCGCATCGACAGCCCAGTTTCAGTATTATAAAACCAATCCAAAAACAATTTGGCTAAAATCACCACCACACCAATCACCAAGCAGCGCATCCAATAGCCGTTGCTGTCGGTCACAAAGCTAGTAAATACCGTTTGCTCACCCAGTAGCGGTAAGTTTGGCGCGCCCATAATCCGCAAGTTGACTGAATATAGCGCCACCATGACCAAAATACTGGCTAAAAGCTGCAAAATTCCCAGCTTTACATGAAGCCAAGCGGTCACAATTCCGGCAACAGAGCCGGCAAGCATCCCAAAAAGGCAAGCCAGCCAAGGATTAACGCCAGCAATAATCGAAATGCCGGCAACCGCGCCACCAAGCGGAAAGCTACCATCTGCGGTCAAGTCGGGAAAATCAAGGGTTCGAAACGAGATAAGAACGCCCAAAGCCACCAAGCCGTAAATCAGCCCGCTTTCAAGCGCCCCAAAAAAAGCAATCAAAGACATAAGAAATCAATAAGCCAAAACCAAGCCGCTGACTAGACAATCAGCGCTTGGGGGGTAAATTTAACAGATTAAACAATCTGCAGTTAGGGTAAACCAAAACATGGTGCCTCACTTAACAGCAACCTTGACGGTTAAAATTGCGTTATTTTACCACTTCTTTGGCGTTATCGATAATTGATTGTGATAACGTGATGCCCTCAGCTTGCGCATTTTTTGGACTGACGTACAGATCAAGCTTTTGCGGCGTATAAACAGGGATGGCGCCGGCTTTTTCACCATTTAAAATTTTGGTGACAATTTTGCCGGTTTCGCGACCCAAGTCGTAGTAATTGACGCCAAGTGCTGCTACTGCGCCACGCTCAACCGAGCTGGTATCGGACGCCACAAGCGGGATTTTACTTTCTTTAGCGATTTGGAACAGTGACTCGTAAGCGGACACCACGTTATTGTCCGTTGAGGTATAAATCATATCGACTTTGCCTTCAAGGCTTCGCGCTGCCATGGCAATGTCATTGCTGCGCTGAGCGGGTGCTTCATGGACGTTAATACCAAGCGGAGTCAGTTTTTGCTTTAGATTTTTTAAGATAATGGTTGAGTTGACTTCACCGGGGCTATAAACGTAGCCGACGTTTTTAAGATTCGGAATGATTTGGCGCATCAGCTCAATTTGCGGCTCGTAGGGAAGCGCATCGGAAGCACCTGTTACGTTGGTTCCTGAGCCATCAAGTTTTGGCACCAATTTAGCCTCAACGGGGTCAGTAACCGCTGAAAATACCAAAGGAATGCTGCTGGTTGCCGCAGCTACCGATTGCGCTGATGGGGTTGCAATAGCAACGATCACGTCGGGATTGTCCGCAACGAACTGCTTGGCGATTTGACCTGCCGTTGCGGTATTGCCTTGAGCGCTTTGAAAGTTAACTTTTAAGTTTTCACCTTCTTTAAAGCCAGCTTCAGCAAGCTCTTCAATCACACCGCGGCGGACGTCATCAAGCGCGGGATGCTCAACGATGGCGGTAATGGCAACCGTTTTGGTGGCGCTGTTTGACGATTGGGTTTTGGTATCGCCGCTGTCAGTACTTCCTGCTGCATTTTCGGCAGGTTTGCTACAACCTGCGATCATCACGCTACAAAGTCCGCCCCACAATAATGCTTTGGCAAATCGGTTTTGGTAAAACATCACAGTCACTCCTAATTGAGTCCGTATCATTTAAAGAAGAAAAATTGCGCTTATTTTGCAGTTTCGGCAGTTGAAGCTTGGTTATTGGCACTCGCAGATTTATTGTCCACGTTGACTGCGCCTTTGAGTAAATCATCGCTCAGCGTCACCCCTTGGGCTTTGGCATGAGTAGGGCTGACAAATAAGGTCAGCTCATTCATGACTTCAGGCGTCACTTGATTGACCGGCTCGCCGCTTAAAATCCGGTAAACCATTTTGCCTGTGGTTCGACCAAACGCATAATCATTCACCCCAAGCGCGGCAGTTGCCCCGCGAGTGACGCTAAATTCATCCGAGGCAACAATCGGCAGTTTTAGCTCATTTGCCGCTTGCGTCATGGCTTCAAAGGCGGACGCCACGTTGTTGTCCATTGAGGTGTAAATCACTTGCGCGCGACCTTGCAAGCTTCGTGTTGCCATGCCGATATCAGTGGGGCGGTTTGCCGGAATATCAAGCAGTTTTAAACCGCGAGCCGGAAGCTCAGCTTTTAGGCGGTCACGAAGCGATACCGAATTGGCTTCCCCTGGGCTATAAACATAGCCAACCGTCTTTAGATTGGGGGCAATTTTTTGTAATAAATCAAGCTGCGGCGGCAGTGGCAATTGGCTTGAAAGACCGGTTAAATTGTCTTGAAACGGCTTGCCAGCTGGGGTCAAGAGCTTGGCTCCAACAGGGTCAGACACGGCGGTATAAACAATCGGAACGGTTTTGGTTGCGGTGACCATCGACTGTGCCGATGGGGTCGAAATCGCCACAATCGCATCTGGATTGTCACCAGCAAACTGCTTGGCAATTTGACCTGCCGTTGCCGTATTGCCCTGAGCACTTTGAAAGTTGACCGTAAGATTTTGCCCCTCAACGTAGCCATTGTCAGCCAGCTCATCGATGATGCCTCGGCGCATGTCATCTAAGGAGGGGTGCTCAACGATTTGGGTGATAGCAAGCGTTTTTGCAGGCTTGACCGCGCTTTTGGCTTGAGTGTCAGAATCAGCAGCCGAACCTGTCTCATTGACCGGCTTTGAGCAGCCGACCAGTGCCAAAGCACTAATCGCAACAGCGGCTAGAGTAGCGCTTGATCGAAATAAGGAGGCAATCATCATGGTTTTGCAACCCTCTTAATTAGCAGCAATTGATCAATAATTTGAATAATTAGGCGACCAAATATAATAATATCGGCTATATTATGACAGCAATGTCACTTATCGCAATAAAAAATTACACAGGTAAAGTGACTTGACCGCCAATTTTGCAGTTAGCCCTATTTTTTTAAAATGTTATGAAAAAAAGATGCCCGATTGAGCATCTTTTTGATGAAAACTTATCAAAAACTTAAGCTAAAGCATCGCCAACGATCGCCTCATCAGGCAATGTAATTACGGTAAGCTTAGTTTTTGGGTCACCTGCTGACAAAATCATGCCAGAGGATACCCCAAACTTCATTTTGCGCGGGGCAAGATTGGTCACGCAAATCACTTTTTTACCCAAAAGCTGACTTGGCTCATAAAACTTGCGAATACCGCTAAACACATTTCGCGGCGCATCTTCGCCAACATCAAGGGTAAATTGCAGTAACTTATCCGCGCCTTCTACCAAATTGCAATCAAGCACCTTTGCTACTTTCATTTCAACTTTAGCAAAGTCGTCAATACTAATATAGGGATTCTCTTGGCTGTCGTTAGTTAACGCTGCTTTTTTAGCGTCGTCTTTTTTAGTTTGAGCATCGCTTTGCTTTTTGGCAGTTTGACCGGCGTCCGCAATTTTTTCAAGTGACTCTTTAGAGGCGTCAATCATTGCCGAAAGGTCTTTTTCTTCGATTCGCTGCATGAGCGGTTTAAACTTATTGATTTTATGAGCTAGCAACCACTGATTTCGGCTTTCAAAACTCAAATCCTCAATATTTAAAAATTCTTTAGCGTTGGCGGTCAACTCAGGCAATACGGGCGCTAAGTAAACCATCAACTGACGGAAAATGTTGATCGCCACTGAGCAAACATCTTGAACTTCTTGCTCTTTGCCCTCGATTTTGGCAAGTGACCACGGTTTTTTGTGGTCGATGTACTCATTCGCTTTGTCAGCGCAATGCATGATAAGGCGCATAGCTCGGGCAAATTCGCGATTCTCGTAAGCGGCTGCAATTTCATCGCCCGTTTTGGTGATGTCCTCTAACAATTCAGGTTCAGCGCAAATCTCAGTAAGCATACCGTCGTATTTTTTCACCAAAAATCCGGCGCTTCGGCTGGCGATATTGACTACTTTACCGACCAAGTCAGAGTTGACCTTTTGCATAAAGTCTTCTAAATCAAGGTTAATATCCTCAACTTTGCTGGTCAATTTGCTGGCAAAATAATAGCGCAAATATTCAGGATGCAAGTGCTTGGCATAAGTGGCTGCATTGATAAACGTGCCGCGCGATTTGCTCATTTTCTCGCCATTCACGGTCAAAAAGCCGTGGACAAAGATTCCGGTTGGCGTTCTAAATTCACTTCCGGCAAGCATCGCCGGCCAAAATAGCGCATGAAAATAAACGATGTCTTTACCAATAAAGTGATAAACCTCGGTTTTATTTTCGTTTTCCTGCGCCCAATAACGGTCAAAATCAAGCGCATTGTCAATTCCCGCGCGCTTTTCACACAAGTTTTTAAAGCTTGCCATGTAGCCGACCGGCGCATCAAGCCAAACGTAAAAGTACTTGTCCGGCTCGCCTTCAGGGCGATCAGGAATTTTAAAGCCAAAATAGGGCGCATCGCGCGAGATATCCCAGCTGGCAAGACCGGTATCAAACCATTCTTGCAATTTGTTGGTGACCGAGGACTGCAACCGCGATTCCGCTTGCGTCCAGTCTTTTAAAAACGCTTCAAATTCAGGCAAATCAAAAAAGTAATGCTTTGAGGTTCTTAAAACTGGTGTTGCCCCTGAAATGGTTGATCGCGGATTTTTAAGTTCAGTGGCGTGGTAAGTGGTGCTACAAACCTCACAGTTATCGCCGTATTGATCCGCCGCGCCGCATTCAGGACATTCGCCTTTGACAAAACGATCGGCTAAAAATAGCCCTTTTTCAGGGTCAAATAACTGCTCAACATCGCGCGTTGAGATATGACCGGCTTGATTTAAACGGCGATAAATCAGTTCTGAAAATGACTTGTTTTCTTCAGAATGAGTGGAGTAATAGTTGTCAAAATCAATCATAAACTTGGCAAAATCCGCCTCATGAGCGGCTTTGACGGTGGCGATTTGCTGCTCAGGAGTCACGCCATTGGCTTCAGCTTTGAGCATGATAGCCGCGCCATGAGCATCATCCGCGCAAACGTAAGTCACCTGATGACCTTGCGCCTTCATCGCGCGAACCCAAATATCTGTTTGAATATATTCAACAAGATGCCCCAAATGAATGTCGCCATTGGCATAGGGCAGGGCACTGGTCACTAAAATCTCACGCACAATCATTACCTCAGTTTATGATAAAAAATAGCCTATGATACCGTAAATTGGGGTCGATTGCGCCATCCGTTCGCAATTAAGCGCGGATAATATGACAAAAAAGTTAAAAATCACTCATAACTTTTTCTTGCAAACCCCTTAACTTTGTTTGCGCTATTTTTTTGCAAAATTGTTCTGCAATTTTTAATAAAATGGTTTATATTAAGGGCGTATCAGCTTTCAGCGGAGGAAAATTGATACGTTATGGCGAAGCTAAATCGTTAATTTTAAACATAATATTTTAATAACAATTAAAATTAACAAAAACGATAAGTCTTATATCACTATTGGCTGATTGACGTCTTCTCTTGACGCTTTTTTCTTACCTTTCAGCTAAGTTCGCTTTCTAACTGCCAAAATTAGACAACTTTCAATTATTTTATCTCAAAATAATTTTCCGTTTTACCGCAACGCTCTAAGCGCATTTTGACTGATGGCGTGCGGTCGCAATAATGATGCCTAAACATAGCCCTGCTATCTTTTGCTCAAATCACCATTAATCAAAGATCAAGCCATGCGCTTAGTCTTCTTGCGCGCTTGCGCCCCGCTTTCGTCATTCAATTGATGGCGACGCTTTTTATCACACGAATAAGGATTATTTTATGACCCAAATTTGCCAAGATTTAACCGGAAAAGTGGCTTTAATTACTGGCGCTGCTGCCGGAATTGGTCGCGATATCGCCCTCACTTATGCCAAAGCTGGCGCAAAAATTGGCGTGGCGGACATCAATATTGACGGCGCTCGCGAAACGGTGCAAATGATTAAAGACAATGGCGGGGAAGCGCTTGCCATTAATATGGATGTCCGCGAGGAAGACCAAGTCAATAGCGGCACCAAAGAGCTGGTCGATACGTTTGGCGGTCTTGATATTTTGGTATCAAACGCGGGGATTCAGCTGATTGATCCGATCAATAAAATGAGCTTTGCCAATTGGAAGCGCCTACTTGCTACCCATTTAGACGGCGGCTTTTTGACCACCAAAGCGGCAGTTGAATATATGTATCCAAACAATAAAGGCGGCACAATTATTTATATCGGCTCAATCCATGCTCATGATGCCTCATTGTTCAAAACGCCTTATATCACCGCCAAACATGGACTTTTAGGGCTTTGCCGAGCCGTTGCTAAAGAAGGCGCGCCGCACAACGTCCGAACTCATATGATTTCTCCAGGATTTGTGAAAACGGCAATGGTCAATGACCAAATCCCGCTGCAAGCCAAAGAAAAAGGCATCACCGAAGATGAGGTGGTCAATGACATTTTACTAGCCAATACTTTAAATAAAGAATTTACCACCCTTGAAGATGTGTCACAGATGGCGTTGTTTTTAGCAGCGTTCCCAACCAATGTGTTCACGGGGCAATCTATTAACGCAAGTCACGGCTGGTGTATGCGATAAGCAGATGTTAGCCTGTCAGTTTTAATCAGCGCCATTTAAAACTTAGCATTCATCAGTTTTATAAAAAGCTGATATGAAGCCACAAGGCTGGGCAATCCGGACTTGTGGTTTTTTTATGAGGGCAATTGGGCTACACTGTAGGGTTCTTAGCGCTTTGGGCGTTTTTTTGCTTATGGCTTGATGTAATTGCTGATTTTGGAGACCGTGATGATGGACAATGAATCTTTGGCGCTCAGCTTAAGTAGCGTGGTTGAAAATAAGCAATTTGCGCAAGCGATCAGTCAAATTCAGGCGCTAAGACCCATTGATAAAGCCGATGTGATCGCCTTAATGCCGCCAAAGCTTGCTTGGCAACTGCTTGAGCAGCTGCCGAATCGCTCAGCGATTTTTTCTTATTTGGACATTGATGAGCAAGTAACCATTGCCCAAGTGCCACCGCGTGAGCAAATGGTTCAGCTGATCGGTGAGATGCCAAGCGATGAGCGCGCCGACTTATTTAAACACCTCAATCACGAGCAAAAGCAAATTTTGCTGCCCGCGCTTGCTCAAGCTGAACGTGAGGACGTCCGCCGACTATCGTCTTACCAAGAAGGCACGGCGGGGGCGCTGATGACCTCAGATTACGCCACGCTCAATATCCAAATGAGTGTAGCGACAGCGCTGATCAATTTGCGCCGAGAAGCGCCTGACGCCGAGACCATTTATCATACTTATGTGATCGATGAGGTACGAAAGCTTTTGGGCGTGGTGACGTTGCGGGCGCTGATTTTGGCAGATCCTGATCAGCCGATCAGTGATATTATGGTGAGCGCGATTGTGTCAAGCAATGTTAACGATCCACAAGACAGCGTTGTCAAAAAGGTGGCGCGCTATGACTTGATCGCGCTGCCAATTATCGATGACGAGGGTAGGCTCGTTGGTATTGTCACTCATGATGATGCGATGGATGTGGCAAGCGATGAGGCAACCGACGACTTTCATAAATCGGGCGGCGTCACCACGATGGTTGGCAAATTAAAAGACGTCAGCATCACCATGCTTTATAAAAAACGCGTGTTTTGGCTGGTGTTTTTGGTGTTTGGCAATTTATTATCAGGACTTGGCATCGCTCATTTTGAAGACATTATCGCGGCTAATTTGGTCTTGGTGTTCTTCTTACCGCTGCTCGTTGATAGTGGCGGTAACGCCGGATCACAATCAGCAACGCTGATGGTTCGCGCGCTTGCCACGGGGGACGTGGTCATTCGCGATTGGTTTTCGCTTTTGGGTCGTGAAGCCTTGGTCGCACTACTACTTGGGATAACGATGGCGGTGGCAGTAGCGATTATCGGCTATGTTCGCGGGGATGCTACCGTATCCTTGGTGCTGGCACTGAGTATGGTGGCGGTGGTGATGGTAGGCTGTTTGATTGGCATGAGTTTGCCGTTTGTTTTAAGCAAATTTGGGCTTGACCCTGCCAGTGCCAGTGCGCCTTTAATCACGTCAGTTTGTGATGCCTCAGGCGTTGTGATGTATTTATTTATCGCTTCTCATTTTTTACCCTTGTCTTAAATTTTAATAAAAAATGCTACTATAAAAAGTGCTACTAAAAGGCTTTGGTTAAAATTGCTTGTTAAAAATATACAGGCAATCGCGTTATACTAGGTTTAAATAATTTATCGGTAAAAGAGCTGCTATGTTTAATTTTATAAAAAAAAGAGGGCAAGCCCCTGACAGTAAAGTGATCGATGAGGTGCTTGAAAATTACCAAATCAATGGCAAAAGTATCCAAAATTATCTTACCAAAATGACGCTTGACCAAGATGAGCTGACCCTTGATTTGCGCTTGCCGCCAGAAGTTGACCCTGAAACCCTCCAACAAGAGCTTGGTTCAGTCCTTCATCTTCATGGCGTCAAAGCCATCCACATGAATGTCCACGTCAGCGCCGCCACCAAAGGCGAGAGCAAAACCCTTCCCAAAACTACCGATGCGATGGCGTCAAACGCTGATCATAGTGAGCCGCCGATTACGAAAGCAGCGCCCACGCAAGCTCAAATTGCTCCGCACCCGCGAATTCGCCATATTATCGTGGTGGCGTCCGGCAAAGGCGGTGTTGGCAAATCAACCACCACTGTTAATATTGCGCTCGCGCTGCAAAAACTGGGTCACCGCGTTGGTGTGTTAGACGCTGATATTTATGGTCCGAGCATCCCTGCCATGCTTGGCGTAAACAAGGTGAAGCCTGAGCTTGAAAATGAGCAGTTTGTACCGATTGAAGCGCGGGGTCTTGCGATGCTCTCGATTGCCAGCCTTCTTGATTCAGATAATACGCCCGTTGCTTGGCGCGGTCCAAAAGCGACTGGCGCATTGATGCAGCTTTACAACCAAACCAACTGGCCAAACCTTGATTATCTCGTTATTGATATGCCACCAGGCACCGGCGATATTCAGTTGACGCTCGCGCAAAGGATTCCGGTAACTGGCGCAGTTATCGTCACCACCCCGCAACATATTGCGCTGCTTGATGCTCAAAAAGGCATTGAGATGTTTAATAAAACTCACATCCCCGTCATTGGCGTGGTCGAAAACATGGCGCTACATACCTGTAGCCATTGCCAGCATACCGAAGCCATTTTTGGAGAAGGCGGCGGCGAGCAAATCGCTGAACAATATCACGTGCCGTTACTTGGTCAATTGCCGCTGGCAAGCGGTATTCGCCAGCAAGTCGATAAAGGCGAGCCAAGCGTGGTGGCTGAGGATGAATTTGCCGCCTATTATATGAATATTGCCAAAAATATCGACGCCAATATTAATAAATTTGCCAAACCCGTTGATGATAAGCGCATTTTTTAATCGGCAAGTAAATGGGCTTTAAAAGCTATTTAAAGACTTTGCAGCGGTATAAATTTTCGCCAAAGTTGCGTATAATCGATCCTATTTTTAAAATGCAAAAGGGTATGAGGTCACCATGTCAATAAAATCTGATCGCTGGATTCGCAAAATGGCTGCCGAGCATGGCATGATCGAGCCGTTTGAAGCCGGTCAAGTGCGCTTTAATGAAGCGGGCGAACGGTTGGTCAGCTATGGCACCTCAAGCTATGGTTACGATGTTCGCTGTGCCCCTGAATTTAAAGTATTCACCAACGTTCACTCCGCCATCGTTGACCCCAAAAACTTTGACGAAAAAAGTTTTATCGACATCGTTGGTGATGAATGCATCATTCCGCCAAACTCGTTTGCACTGGCGCGAACGGTTGAATATTTTCGAATTCCACGCGATGTATTGACCATTTGCCTTGGTAAATCAACCTATGCGCGCTGCGGGATTATTGTTAATGTCACGCCCCTTGAGCCGGAATGGGAAGGTCACGTGACGCTTGAATTTAGTAATACCACCAATTTACCAGCGCGAATTTATGCAGGTGAAGGGGTGGCGCAAATGCTGTTTTTCCAAAGTGATGCCGATGACGTTTGTGAAACCAGCTATAAAGATCGCGGCGGTAAATACCAAGGTCAGCGCGGCGTCACCTTACCGCGAACTTAAAAATAAACATAAAAAAAGCTGAATGAAAATTTCAGCTTTTTTTATGTCTACGTTTAATCATTTTATTTTAAAACTTTAAGCCCCGCTTTATTGTCGCGTTTGGGTTTTGGCGGCGCGGCAGGCGTTTCTGACTCTGATTCTGGTTGATAATTTTCATACTCGCTTGGGTCAAAAAACATGCCTTGCGAGTTTTCTTTGGCATAAATCCCAAGAACGGCATTTAGCGGCACCCAAATCTCTTGCGAGACGCCGCCAAAGCGCGCATTAAAATGAATATAGTCATTTTGCATGACCATGTTTCCGGTGGCGCGGCTTGCAATATTAAGCACAATGCGACCATCTTGAACGTATTGCCTTGGAACCTGAACGTTTTTTGCAGTGGCATCGACCATCAAATAAGGGGTCAGCTCATTGTCCTCAATCCACTGATACAGCGCCCGAACCATATAAGGGCGGGTCGGGGTCAAGGCTTCAGAATCACTCATAATTATTGTCCTAACATTTAAAAATTGATCTTATTGGATGCTGGCTTGAAAACTTGGTCGCTCAAATAAGCGCTGCTGATAGTTTAGTAACGGTCGGCTGATCGCTTTTGGTAGCACAATTTTCATATCCTCCAAGCGCCAAAGCAGTGGCGCGAGCAGAACATCGCACCAGCCAAACTCATCTGCCATAAAATAAGATTTATGGGCAAATAAGGGTGCAAGCGTAATCAATGAGTCCGAAAGCTGTTTTTTTGCAATCGCGGCTTGTGAGTTATCAAAGCTATCAGGATGGGTCAATAGCGCCTTTGCCAATGCCAGCCAATCATTTTGGATTCGCCATGCCAACTGCCGAAACTGCGCCCGAGCTTGTGGCGACTCCGGAAGCAATTTATGCGAGTGATAGCGCTCCTCTAAATACTCAAAGATCACATTGATTTCATAAAGCGCAACCTCACGCTGCTGCAATACCGGTAGCGTATTATAAGGATTTAATGCCGCCAAGTCCTCAGGGCGCTCAAAGTTCAAGGTCGATAAATAATATTCCAGCTGCTTTTCTTCTAAAAGCAGGCGCACCACATGACTGTCATAGCCATCATCGGCATATAAAATCAGCTGTGAGTTTGGAACACTGGCAGAATCTATCATGAACGCTTAATCAACCCATAAAACAGTCATCGTAATCAAAGTTTGACAGATTAGCAACTGCTAAGCGCTATATTACGCAATTGTTAATCGCTAAGCGCAAAAAAGCACTACCAAAGTAGTGCTTAATTGATGAGCGGTAAAAATCGCTTACTTAACGTCTTTCCAAAACTCTTTATTTAATAAGTAAACGGGAATCAACAGCACAAGTAAGAACAAGATCACAAAAAAGCCGTAGATTTTGCGGTCATGACGGGCAGGCTCTGCCATCCACGCCATAAAGTTGACCAAATCACCCACTTCAGATTCAAACTCTTCTTTACTCACTTCTTCTTGTAAGTTATGAAGCACATGAGGCATCGCCGCGTTTTTTAGAACGAGGTTGTTTGCGCCCCAAGGTCGGCTTGGGTCTTCATAAAATGACAAAAGGTACGTATAAACCCAGTCATCACCGCGAAGGCGAGTTTCAAGCGATAAGTCTGGTGGCGCCGCCCCAAACCAAGACGCTTGAACCTCAGGGTCAATATCTGCGCTAATTTGATCGCCAATCTGATCGGTATTTACCATCAAATACTTTTCAACCAATTCAGGCGGAATTTCTAAATCTTGAGCAACGCGTGAGTAGCGAACGTACTTCGCCGAGTGACAACCAGCGCAGTAGTTTAAAAACATCTTTGCGCCATTTTGCAGCGAGCCTTTATTGGTAAAGTCAATCGGGGCTTTGCTACAAGCCAGATGCTCAGTGACGCCTTTGGCATTGACAAATGTCCCGCAGCCCTTTCCTGATGCCATCGCGCTGGTCGCTGATAACGCCAATACGGCACCAAAGCCCAAACCAGTTAAGGATTTTGTGAGCGTATTCATCAGTGACCTCCAGTGACGCGTTCAGGTGGCTGTTTACACTTCTCAATTGAGGTGTAAATTGGCATCAATAAGAAAAACAAGAAATACAAAATGGTACAGATTCGCGCCATGATGGTCGCAGTTGGCGTAGCAGGGGTTGCCCCAAGATAGCCCAAGATCACAAAACTGATGGCAAAGATAATCAGCGCAGCTTTGGACATGATGCCTTTATAGCGAATCGAGCGGACTGGCGACTTATCAAGCCAAGGAATTAAAAACAATACCGCAATCGCCGCGCCCATCGCAATGACCCCACCAAGCTTACTTGGAACGGCGCGCAAGATGGCATAAAATGGCGTGTAGTACCAAACTGGTGCAATATGCTCAGGCGTTTTCAATGAGTTTGCCACTTCAAAGTTTGGTGGCTCAAGGAAGAAGCCGCCGCCTTCTGGGAAGAAGAAAATCACTGCAAAGAAGCAGATAAAGAAGATAACAATCCCGACCATGTCATGAACGGTATAGTAAGGATGGAACGCCACGCCATCAAGCGGAATGCCGTTTTTGTCTTTAAGTTTCTTGATATCAATGCCGTCAGGGTTGTTTGAGCCAACGTGATGCAAGGCAACCAAGTGCATGAATACCAGACCAACCAGTACCAATGGAATAGCAACGACGTGAAGGGCAAAGAAGCGGTTAAGAGTAATTCCTGAGATGATATAATCCCCACGAACCCACTCTGCTAAGCCATCACCAATGACAGGAAGCGCGGCTGGCAAGTTAAGAATAACCTGAGCACCCCAAAACGACATGTTGCCCCAAGGTAATAAGTAACCAAAGAAGCCTTCAGCCATCAGCGCTAAGTAAATACCCATACCGATAAGCCAAACCAGCTCGCGCGGCTTTTGGTAGGAGCCGTAAAGTAGCGCTCGGAACATGTGTAAGTAAACCACAACGAAGAACGCAGACGCACCCGTTGAGTGCATATATCGGATGAGCCAGCCGCCTTTCACATCACGCATGATGTATTCAACAGAGGCAAATGCACCTTCAGCGCTTGGGTTATACATCATGGTAAGCCAGATGCCGGTCACCAATTGGTTGACCAAGACCACCATGGACAACACACCAAAAAAGTACCAAAAGTTAAAGTTTTTTGGTGCATAGTATTTGGACATGTGGTATTCATAGGTTTCAGTCGCCGGAAAGCGCGCATCCACCCAGTGCATGAATCTTTTTCCCATACTCATATTAAGCCTCCCCAACCGTCAAGATGGTACCATCCATGCTATATTCTGGGATGGGCAGATTAAGCGGTGCCGGAACGCCATTATAGACGCGACCTGCGATATCATACTTCGACCCATGACAAGGACAGAAAAACCCGCCAAACCAGTCATTACCACCAAGATCAGCGGCACCAACATCAGGACGATAGTTTGGAGCACAACCTAAATGGGTACAAACGCCTTCAACCACCAAAATAGCAGGGTCAAGTGAGCGCGAAGGATTTTTGCAGTACTCAGGCTGGACAGACGCCGCTGAGTCAGGGTCGGAAAGTAGGGGTTTTACTTTATCTAAGGTGCTGAGCATATCTTCGGTGCGCTTGACCACATAGATAGGTTTACCGCGGTATTTCACCACGATCATCTGTCCTGCTTCAACAGAACCGATATCTTGGGTCACCGCAGCTCCGGCAGCTTCCGCTTTAGCGCTTGGGTACCAAGACCGAACAAAAGGGGTTGCCACCGCAGCGACCCCAACTGCCCCAATCGCAGCTGTTGAGGCAATAAGAACTCTACGGCGTTGAACATTAACGCCTTCGGCATGGCTCATCAATACTTCCTCCAGGTGAATGAAATGGGATTATCCCACACTGGGTTTGTGACTTAGAACTCTGCAATATCAATTACAAGCCACGTTAGCTGTGCCTAATTTTGCTAATTGTTGCTATTCTAAGCTATTTTGGTCATAAAATAAATTATTGTGTTAAAAATAAAACCCGCTTTTGATGAGGTTAAACTAGTAAAATCATCGGTTAAATCTAATTATTTGGGGCATTTTATATTACCCCAAAGCGATTTTGGGCTCCTATTATAAGCCAATTGCGAAAAAAGTACGCTAAAATCCTTGCTATCACCTTAAAAATAATAAGGGATTGTAATTTTAGTGAATGATACTGCAATTGGCAAAATAGGTCACGAAGTTTCAAGGCTTGTTACGCTTTTGTTAGCTATCAAGCGCCTCCCAGCGCTCAAGCTTTGCCATCATCTCATCATCAATGGCACTTAAGCGCTCGCTTGCCTTCGTTGCCGCTTGCATGTCCGAGATGAACCATGAGCCGTCGGCAAGCTTTTCTTGAAGCTTTGCTTGCTCAGCTTCTAAAGCAGCAATTTCTTTGGGTAATAAATCAAGCTCGCGCTGCTCATTAAAGCTCAGTTTTTTAGCAGGAGCAGCTTTGATAGCATTGCTGAGCGTTGGTTTTTTAGTCTCTTCTTTTTTGCTGCCATTAGCTTTTTTATTTTTGGCAATAATGGCATCACTGCGCTCTTTTTGAACCAAATATTCTTGGTAGCCGCCGACGTATTCATTGACGATACCGCGACCGTCTTCATCTTGATCAAAGACCCAAGTGGAGGTGACCACATTGTCCATAAACGAGCGGTCATGGCTGATCAGCAAGATAGTACCATTAAAGCTTGCTACTGACTCTTCTAACAGCTCAAGTGTTGCCATGTCCAAATCGTTGGTCGGTTCATCAAGAACCAAAATGTTGGCAGGCTTGAGCAATTGCTTGGCAAGCAACACGCGATTGCGCTCACCACCTGATAGGGCTTTAACTGGGGTGCGGGCGCGCTCTGGGGCAAATAAAAAGTCTTGCAAGTAGCTCATGATGTGCGTTTTGCGACCATTAACTTCGATGTAATCTGAGCCTTCAGAAACATTTTGCGCGACGCTGGCTTCAAGATCAAGCTGATCGCGAAGCTGATCAAAAAACGCAATTTGCAAATTGGTGCCAAGGGTCACGCTGCCAGATTGGGTAATTTCATTGTCAGACATGCCAAGAAGGGCTTTAATCAGCGTGGTTTTTCCAGCACCGTTTGGACCGATAATGCCGATTTTGTCGCCGCGCATGACCGTGGTGCTAAAGTTGTCCACCAAAACGTGACCGTCATATTCAAGGTGTAAGTTTTTAACTTTGCAAACCAGTTTGCCGCTTTTTTCACCATCGTTCATGCTGATATTGACGTTGCCCACTTGCTCGCGGCGGTCGCGGCGCTCCTCACGAAGGGCTTTGAGCGCTCGAACGCGACCTTCATTGCGAGTTCGACGCGCTTTGATGCCTTGGCGGATCCAAACTTCTTCTTGCGCCAGTTTTTTATCAAAGTTGGCATTGCTTTTTTCTTCAGCGGCAAGTTGCTGCTCTTTTAACTCTTGATAGCGCGCGTAGCCTTTAGCGCCTTGAGTGACGTCATAGCTGGTTAATTGACCGCGATCAAGCTCAATAATGCGCGTGGCAAGCTTATTAACAAAAGCGCGATCGTGGGTGACAAACAGCAAAGTTAAGCCTTGCCAATCGAGCAAAAAGCGCTCAAGCCATTCAATACTATCAACGTCCAAATGGTTGGTTGGCTCATCAAGCAGCAAAACATCGGGGCGCGTGACCAACGCTCGCGCAAGCAACACGCGGCGCTTACGACCTCCTGATAAGGATGCCAAATCGGCTTGTGGATCAAGCCCCATCGTGTCAATCAAGCGCGTAGCCTCGCGCTCCAAATCCCAACCATGAACGGCATCGATATCATGCTGCAAGGTTGCCATTTGCTCGCAAGCGTTCATATCGCCCGTTGCGCACAAATCGGCTTGCTCGTTATATGCTTTGAGCAGCTGCGCCGTTCGCTGGCTGCCGCCCATAACGATATCTAAAATGCGACCGCTAGACTCAGGAACGTCTTGCTCAAGCATCGCCACCCGCGTGCTGCTATTAATGATAACTTCGCCAGAATCGGGCGCAATGCTGCCATTAATGAGCTTAAATAAGGTCGATTTGCCCTCGCCATTGCGACCGATCAAACAAACGCGCTCCCCTGAATCGAGACTAAAATCAATCCCGTCCAAAATCGGAGCGACGCCAAAGGCAAGATGAATGTTTTTAAGGTGAATCAAAGCCATAGGAATTGTAAACTTATACTTATCAAAGTGAAATTGCGCTAAAATGACAGGCAGTATAGCATGACCGCCTTTAACTGTATCTAGGGCAGCGCACTTTATTCTCTTGATTTGATCATGAGTCTAAAGTTAACTCGTCTTGACCAAAAGTAAGCCTAAAATGAAACCTTTAAAATCCCAAAAACATCCCGCAGCTTTGCCTTCGATGATCAAGGCGCCAAGCAATAGCGAAATAGAAGCGCAATTGATTGAGCTACAAATGAGTGTGGCGCATTTAGAATTGACCGTTGAGCAATTAAATCTGGTTATTACCAAACAAGATAAGCACTTGCGAACGCTTCAGCGGCAATTACAACTGCTTTATAAACAAGTGGAAAGCGAAAATCAGGATGAAGGTATTGCACCTTTTGATGTGATGAATGACAAACCGCCTCATTATTAACTAATATTCAACGTTATGGATGAAAAAAGACGAGTACTCATAACTCGTTTTTATTTTTTAGCTGGATTTGTTACTTAAATTTTAATTTAATTAACACAAAACTATAAAAGGTGAACTTATAAGTCATATTCGAGAAATATCCTATTTTAGTTGTTGTTTTAGTGTCAAAAAGCCATTACCATTTGATTGAGGAAGCCGATAGTCAAAGCAAGTTGGCTTATGTAATAAGCTAAGGCTTGACATGGTAAAACAATGAGGACGTTTGGAGAATAATGATGCGCATCCCTTTTCAATTAAAATCACTGTCGTTAGCGATTGCAGCTTTTTCGGTAGCAAGTGTTGCCAGCGCCGCCGGTCTTGACCGTTCAGGACAAGATATCACCGCATTTTTGCAAGATGGGCTTTATGCTGAAGCCAGCTACACGTATTTGGACGCCGATGTTGGCGGTTATGATAGTAAGAATAACATTCCTACAAGTAATAGCTATGTTAGAGGAAGTGAAATCGATGATATGGCGGAATCTTATGACTTCTTCCGTTATGGCGTAAAAGCGGATTTAAACGATACGTTTAGTGTTGGTGTTTTATACGATGAGCCATTTGGGGCTGCGGCTAAATACGAAGGTGATAATAATTTTGTTTCAAGAAGTGGTACTGATGCGGCTGTAAATAGATTAACAGGTGGAACATTCACTAATCAATCAACTATTGGCACCGCTATTGCATCACAAACCGCTATTGCTAATGACGAAACGCGATCCGCCGCAGACAGAGCCGCAGCAGCTAAGCAAGCTTCAGAATTGGCTACTGCTTTAGGCGCAGCCCGAGCAGAGAACAGTAATGCAGGTGAAGGTACTAACGTTGAAGTGCGTACAGAGAGTATCACTGGTATTTTAGGCGCGAAATTCGGCGCTAATAAAGAATTCCAAATTTATGGCGGTCCTGTTGCTCAGCGCGTTCAAGCAGACGTGAAGCTTCGCGGTATTGCTTATGGTCCTGCAACAGGTTATAGCGCTTATATTAGCCCTGACCAAGACTATGGCTGGCTTGTTGGTGCCTCGTATAGTAAGCCTGAGATTGCATTAAAAGCGGCGCTAACGTATCGCTCAGAAATCGATCATGATGTGAATGTCGCTGAGGTTTATCCGTTACTTGAGGAGTTAGCTTTAATTCAAGGTGCGCCATCTACAGTTGCAGCTGCGGCAGCTAACAGAAGTGGGAAATTTAGGATAACGACGCCAAAATCAGTCAACCTCGATTTCCAAACTGGGGTTACCCCAACTATGCTAGCTACAGCTAAAGTGCGCTGGGTGCCTTGGGGTGATTTCTCTATCGTACCGCCACTTTATAATGAAGTTAGTAAGCTAAATCCTCAATATAAAGAGAATGGCTTACCTTTAGTTAGCTATGATAAAGACCAATGGATGGTTGAATTGGGACTTGCCAAGCGTTTAACTGATGCTTTAGCAATTTCTGGTAATATTGGCTGGGATAGAGGTGCAGGAAATCCGGTTACTTCGCTTGGTCCAATTAAAGGCTATTATAGTGCTGGACTTGGCGCAAAATACAACCTTACCGAAAACTGGGCTATTTCAGCAGGTGGCAAATACTTATGGTTCGGTGATGCCGAAGGTAAATTGCCAACTGACAAAATCGTTGGTGAATTTGAAGATAACGATGGCTACGCGCTTGGCGTGAAAGTATCTTATCAAGCAAAATAAAAATTTTTAAGAGCAAAAAAAGCGACCGCAGATTGGTCGCTTTTTTTTGATAAGGGTTTCGGTTTAAAGTTTGGGATTAGCGATGAAGATGTTGTTCCATCTCATTAAATTTTGCAATGACCGTAGGTTTAGGTTCGCCTGTCAAAAGACTTACCGCAACAATCGCTATTGAGCTTAAAATAAAGCCCGGAACGATGGCATAAAGCCAATCATTGAGCGCCATGCCATTATATTGCAGTCCGCCATAAACCCAAATGATGACCGTCAGTGCGCCAACAACCATGCCAGCGACCGCGCCATTTCGGTTCATCCGTCGCCAAAGTAAGCTAAATACCACCAGCGGCGCAAATGCAGCGCCAAATCCTGCCCAAGCGTGGGATACAAGACTGAGCACTGAGCTTTCGGGGTTAGAGGCTAGTAAAATCGCAATCACTGCAACCAAAACGACCGAAATCCGTCCAACCAATACTTGCCGCGCTTCAGGAGCCGTTTTGTCAAAAAATAGCTTATAAACGTCTTTGGTTAGCGAGCTTGATACGACCAGCAACTGTGAGGAAATCGTACTCATGATTGCCGCTAAAATGGCGGCAAGTAAAAATCCAGAAACGAGCGGATGAAATAAAAACTCAGTAAAAACCAAAAAGATAGTTTCAGGATCGTTAAGACTCATTGCCGTTTTTTGAACATAAGCACGCCCTGCAAATCCCGTCATTAATGCGCCAATCAAGCTGATAATCATCCAGCCCATACCGATATTTCGTGCCGTTGGAATGTCTTTGACCGAGCGAATCGCCATAAAGCGCACGATGATGTGAGGCTGACCGAAGTAGCCAAGTCCCCAAGCAAGCAGCGAGATAATCCCAATAACGGTCATGCCGTTGGTGATATTAAGTAAGTTTGGATCGATATTGCGCAAGGTGTCGGTCGTTGCGCTAACGCCACCAAGGTCGGTAAAAGCCACCACTGGAACGATCACCATAGCAAACAGCATGATGACGCCTTGAACAAAGTCAGTCATCGATACCGCTAAAAAGCCACCAAATAACGTATAAGCAACGACCACGCTAGCGGTTACCCAAAGCCCTGTGCTATAGGATAAATTCAGCGAGCTTTCAAACAATTTGCCGCCGCCGACCAAGCTTGCAGCGGTATAAACGGTAAAAAATAAAATGATAACAACGGCTGAAATCACCCGAAGTAGATGCGATTTATCCTCAAAGCGATTGGCAAAATAATCGGGGAGGGTAATGGCATTGTCCGCAACTTCGGTATAAACCCGAAGCCTTGGCGCAACGATAATATAATTTAAAAACGCGCCGCAGGTCAGCCCAAGCGCAATCCAAATACTAACGATGCCATCGGCAAACATATATCCTGGCAGCCCTAAAAGCAGCCATCCTGACATATCGGAAGCTCCCGCTGATAACGCTGTGACCGCAGGTCCTAAATTGCGACCGCCAAGCATGTAGCCTTCAGCATCGTTATTTTGCTTAAAATAGGCATAAATTCCAATGCCAATCATCACCAAAAAATATGCCCCAAGAGAAACTAAAATCCCGCCGGAAACGCCACTCATAATTGCTGTCCTTAACCAACGATGTTGGCAATCGTGATGACCTATGCCTTTGTTTTAAAATCCTATTAACTTAATTTTTGTAAATATAGAACTTAAGATTTTAAAGACAAAAAAAGCCATTAAGTCAGACATAATGGCTTTTGGCATGAATCATGTGAATGAATCAAAAAACTTTGCTATCGTCTTACCTTACTAAAACTTATCGCTGTGTGAGCTTCAAGGCTTTGAAAGTAAAGCAATGTTAATTGAACGATTGCATTTGATTATAACGTAACCCTTGCTAAATTGCGAATAATGATCGGCAATTGATTTGATAGCAATTTAAAGAACAAGCTTAACTGTCAATGGGCGTTAGCATATTTAGTAGCGCCTCAACGCTACTTGATGGGGTAAGTTTAGGGTTGATCACCACACCAAGATAGCGTTGAAGCTCGATATTGTCCGCCATATCAATCCGCGCCAAATCCTGACTAATGAGCGTTTGCGGTAGCACCGACCAGCCAAGACCGACCGATACCAGCATCCGAATTGACTCAAGCGGGTTGGTGCTCATGGTCGCATACGGCTTTAAGTTGTGTTTGGCAAATTCTGCTAAGGTAATTTGACTGGTAAACGTGTTTGCTGAGGGTAAAATCGCCGGATATCGCGCCAACTGCTCAAGGGTTACATTGGTTTTTTTGGCAAGGGCGGACAGCGTTCCGGTCATAAAATATAGCGGGTCTGACCAAAGGGTATGATAGCTTAAGCGCTTATCATAAACAGGTGGCAGCGTTAAAAACGCCAGCGACAAATCGCCATCAAGGACGGCTTTGTGAGCTTCTTCTGAATCGACAAAATGAACTTCTAGCTGAACCGCCGGATAGCTTTGGATAAAATGCTTGAGCACTGGTGCTAAATGGTGTAGCCCAATATGGTGGCTGGTGCCAATCACCAGTTTTCCTGAGACGGTTTGTTGAGCGTTTTGCAAATTGATTTTAAAGTTTTCATAATCATCGAGCCAGCGCTTGGCGTGAGGGAGCATTTCAGTTGCTGCTTGCGTGGGCACAATCCCGCGACCAACGGTGTCAAACAAAGTGATATTAAACTCATCTTCCAAATTTTTAATGCGCTTACTGACCGCAGGTTGGGTGATAAATAGCTTTTCAGCTGCCCCTGAAATGCTTCCTGTTTGCATGACCGTGACAAACGTCGTCAAGTTGGTGGTGTTCAAACCGATGTCCTTAGCTTAAAAGCTATAAATAAAAGTTAGGCTATCTAGTCACAAATTATTAGAAATAAAAGTTTGTAAACAGATAAAAATCATCAATTATTATTATAGAATTAGCCTGTTATAATCACAAGTGACAATCATCAATTATCCAAAAATTTGCAGCAAATTATCGAGGATAAACGCTGTAATGCTCATGATGATGAAAGGTTGCGATAGCATTAGAAAATCAATACTATTGCCCCGATATACCTTTTATGACATTTATTAAGATGATTGTAATCAGCCAACCGCTACCAAATAAGGACAGCACTATGACCGGTCAAACGTTATACGACAAACTTTGGAACGCTCACGAAGTCAGCAAACGTGATGATGGCTCAAGCCTCATTTATATTGACCGTCATCTGCTCCATGAAGTCACAAGCCCGCAAGCTTTTGAAGGTCTTGAGCTTGCTGATCGTAAGCCTTGGCGATTATCAGCCAACATTGCAAGCCCAGATCATAATGTACCAACGGTCACCCGTGAGCGTGCTGAGGGCGTCTCAGGAATTAAAGATGAAGTGTCGCGCTTGCAAGTAGTTACTTTAGATGACAACTGCGCTAAATTTGATATTGCTGAATTTACCATTAATGACTCACGCCAAGGGATTTTGCATGTGGTGGGTCCTGAGCAAGGTTTGGTATTGCCAGGGATGACCGTGGTTTGTGGTGACTCGCATACGGCAACTCACGGCGCGCTTGGCTGCTTAGCGCATGGTATTGGGACTTCAGAAGTTGAGCATGTTCTTGCGACTCAATGCTTGGTCGCCAAAAAAATGAAAAATATGCAAATCCGTGTTAACGGTGAGCTTGGTGCAGGCGTGACCCCAAAAGATGTCGTTCTTGCCATTATTGCTAAAATTGGCACCGCAGGCGGAACAGGTTACGCCGTTGAATTTGCCGGAAAAGTGTTTGAAGACATGAGCATGGAAGGTCGGATGACCGTCTGTAACATGGCAATTGAGGCGGGCGCTCGTGTGGGCATGGTTGCCGTTGACGACACTACCATTGATTATGTCAAAGGTCGCCCTTACGCACCAACGAGCGAGCAGTGGGCACAAGCGGAGGAGTACTGGCGAACGCTTTATTCAGACTCAGATGCAGTTTTTGATACCGTGATTGAACTGGATGGCAGCCAAATCGCCCCGCAAGTGTCTTGGGGAACATCGCCTGAAATGGTTGTTGATGTTACCGAAACTGTGCCAACGCCTGATAAAGCGTCGGACGCTGCCCAAAAAGAAGGTTGGGAGCGCGCTTATACCTATATGGGATTAACCGCCGGTCAAAAAATTACCGATATTAAGCTTGATCGTATTTTTATTGGCTCATGTACCAACTCACGGATTGAAGATTTGCGAGATGCGGCGGCGGTGATTAAAGGTCGCAAAGTCGCGGACAACATTAAAGAAGCGATTGTCGTTGCAGGGTCGGGTCAAGTTAAGTTGCAAGCCGAAGCTGAAGGCTTAGACAAGCTATTTACTGAAGCGGGCTTTGAATGGCGCGAGCCAGGCTGCTCGATGTGCTTGGCGATGAACGCTGACAAGCTTGAGCCAAAAGAGCACTGCGCTTCAACCTCAAACCGTAACTTTGAAGGTCGTCAAGGTAACGGCGGTCGAACGCATTTGGTCAGTCCTGCGATGGCAGCCGCCGCCGCTTTAGCCGGTCATTTCGTTGACGTCCGCGACTTTTAATCAAAGGATAAATAAGGAAAAATTATGCAAGCTTATACTACCCAAACTGGTCTTGTTTGTCCGCTTGATCGCTCAAACGTTGACACTGACCAAATCATTCCCAAGCAGTTTTTAAAATCAATCAAGCGTACTGGCTTTGGGGTGAATTTATTTGACGATTGGCGCTATCTTGATGAAGGCTTCCCCGGTCAAGACCATTCCAGCCGTCCAATCAACCCAGATTTTGTGCTCAATTCGCCGCGCTATCAAGGTGCAACCATTTTACTTGCCCGCAAAAACTTTGGCTGTGGCTCAAGCCGCGAACATGCGCCTTGGGCATTGTCCGAGTACGGCTTTCGAACGGTGATTGCGCCAAGTTTTGCCGATATTTTTTATAACAACTGCTTTAAAAACGGCATGTTACCGATCGTATTAAGCGAAGAGATCGTTGACAAACTTATGAAAGCCGCGCTTGCTATAGAAGGCTATACCTTAACTGCTGATCTTGAACGTCAAGTGGTCATCACCCCTGACGGCGAAGAGTTTGGCTTTGACGTTGATGCTTTTCGAAAGCACTGCTTATTAAACGGTCTTGATGACATTGGTTTAACTTTGCAGCACAGTGATGCCATCAAAGATTATGAAGCCCAAATGCGCCAAAAAACGCCATGGATTTTTAATGATGTTCGCGCCTAGTTCATCCTCAAAGAACTGCCAATAGCGGACTTAAAAAGCGCTTTTATGGAGAATAAAAACCGCTGAGATATTGGCAATCATTGAGTTATGACGGCTAACTGGCTAAAATGAGCCGTAGATATTTTCTTTGACTAAAACAGTAGCCGTCATTATGAATAAAACATGTTATGCTCGATCAGCAAGCCTATTATTTGGCGCAAGTTTAGTGTTATCAGGCTGTCAGCTACTATCAGAGCCCGTTGCAACAAAAAATGCACCGGTTCTTGAAACTGGCTCCGGAAAAATTTATCCGGTCAAAGGTGAGGTGAATATTGCCTGTTCGGGAACGTATCATTGCGAGATTTTGCAGATTGATAACATTCCGATCATTAATAAAGACTCTCATCGACCTGCCAACCTTAATATGGTGGCGCCAGCGGTGAGCAAGTCAGCAAATGGTCAACCCGTGATGGTTCCTGAGCTTTTAAATAGCAGTTCGATAAAAGTGGTGCCGCTGTTTGCCTCTAACATGAAAGGTTTAGTGAACTATTATGTTCGCTTGAAGCCAGCGAAGCGTGAAGTTCACGTGAATTTTTATCCTGAAAATAACGTGGATTACGTTGAGCGCTTTGCCATGATTCATGAGTTTAATGACTCAGGAACTTACCAGCTTAAAGCTTACCGCAAAAAAAGCCCGCAAGCTTCAGGAAGCCTTCTTGATAATGCCTCTCCTGACCCTTTATGTATTGATTTGCTGCAAAACAATCAAATCAAGCGCCGATTTTGCAAACAGCTTGACACTCAGCACCAAGGTGAATTTGTTGAGGCGGAGTTAACTCAAAAAGCTTCTGCCAAAGCAAAAGTTTAAGCTCAAATTTATTTACTATTTAATTACCAACAAGGACACGTATGGCAACCGTATTAACTCTCGCAGGCGATGGCATTGGCCCTGAAATTATGACCCAAGCCATCAATGTGCTAACTGCTGTCAATGACAAGTTTAATTTAGGATTGACGCTTGAGTCTGGACTGATTGGCGGCGCTGCAATTGATGCTAAAGGCTCACCATTGCCAGACGACACCTTGGCTCAAGCAAAAGCGGCTGATGCTGTGCTTTTAGGCGCAGTTGGTGGTCCCAAATGGGATGCGATTGAGCGCAGCCTTCGCCCTGAGCGCGGTTTGCTTAAAATTAGAAGCGAGCTTGGCTTGTTTGCCAACCTTCGCGTTGCCAAACTTTACCCGCAGCTTGCCAATGCCTCAAGCCTTAAAGCTGAAGTGATTAAAGGTCTTGATTTGCTTATCGTTCGCGAATTGACCGGCGGTATTTATTTCGGTGAACCGCGTGGCATCCGAACCTTGGAAAATGGTGAACAGCAAGGCTTTAACACCATGGTTTATAAAACTAGCGAGATTGAACGTATTGGAAAAGTGGCGTTTGAGCTTGCCCAAACTCGCGCTAAAGCGTCAGGAACGCCTGCGAAAGTTTGCTCTGTGGACAAAGCCAATGTGTTAGAGGTTACCGAGCTTTGGAAGCAGACCATGATTGAGCTGCAAAATGATCACTACAGCGATGTTGAGCTGTCGCATATGTATGTTGATAACGCAGCAATGCAGCTGCTTCGAGCGCCAAAGCAGTTCGACGTGATGGTAACGGGCAACTTGTTTGGCGATATTTTGTCCGACGAAGCGGCGATGTTGACCGGTTCTATTGGCATGTTGCCTTCAGCAAGCTTGGATGAAAGCGGCAAGGGCATGTACGAGCCTTGTCATGGCTCAGCGCCTGATATTGCCGGTCAAGATAAAGCCAATCCGCTTGCCACCATTTTATCCGTTGCTATGATGCTACGGTATACTTTTAAACAAGAAGATGCCGCGCTTGCCATTGAACAAGCTGTCAGCGACGTTCTTGATGATGGTTTGCGAACGCTTGATATTTTAGATAAAAATGAAAGTGGCTTGACGCAAGTGGGCTGTAAGCAAATGGGTGAAGCCGTTCTTGCTAAACTTGCCTCATAGTTTTAAATGGGATTATTAAATTTACTGTGAATAAGGCTTTTTAACAGTTTTTTTAATAACTAGCCGATTTTGATAAGGTGCCATAAGCTGATCGTCAGTTTATGGCATTTTTTAATTTGAGCGCGTCTATTAACACATTTGCTGTATGAATGCCCACTTATTAACATAAAATGATCACAAGATCACCGAAGGCTATGCCATGATAGCGGCATTATAAAATAACAAATAAAATTTCATTAAATAAAAAATGACAACTAAAAAAGCATAAAAATAATTGAGGAGATCGTTATGCCTGCAAAAACTAACCTTCACAGCGCCCTTGCCGCTGCTGGATTATCCACACTGCTGTTTGTCAGTCAAGGCAGTCAAGCTGCGGACAGTATTAAGCAAATGCTGGCAAGCGTTGATTCAGCACAAAATACTTATAAAAAAGCCGCTATGGATGTGACCGTGAAGGACGCGCAAAACGTTGCCAAAACGTCAGAATTAAGCGCATTAAAAGAGCCAACTGCTCAAACGGTAACTAGCCCGTCTGCTCACCAAACAGACGCCTCAGACATCAGTCCGGTGACCACCGCGCCTTATCAAACCTCAAGCAGCAAAACATCAGGAGCTAATGCGCGCTTTTTACCGACCATCAGTTATACCACCGACAATTTATCTCAAGTCGCAAAACAGGTCAACGCGGCTGATTGGGGCAAAACTAAGACATTAAATCGAGCAACCGGAACCAAGATTCAAGCGCTACTCAACTGGCATCAAAATGGCGTTGGCGCGGTCGATGGCTACTGGGGCAAAAATACACAAAAAGCCATGCAAGCCTTTCAAAAGGCAAATAACTTGACGATCAGCGATCAGTTAAACGAAGAAACGTGGAAAGCGTTAACTCAAGACAGCAAGCTTGTTGCTCAGCCCGTTTTGGTCAATTATAAATTGACGGACAATGATGTATTTATTAAGACGGCAACCATTCCTGAAACCGCAGAAGAAAAAGCCAAGCTTGAAGGTATGTATTACCAAAGTGTGATTGAAGGCTTATCCGAAAAATTTCACATGACCCAAAGCTATTTAAAAGCGCTTAACCCAAACAGCAGCTTTAAATCAGGGGATATCATCACTGTTTATAACCCGGGCTCACCGATCAATAAAGCCGTGAGCCGCGTCGTTGCTGATAAATCTACCCAAACGCTTTATGCTTATGATGATAAAAATACATTGATCGCCAGCTATCCGACGACGGTTGGCAGTACTGCAACGCCATCACCAAGCGGAACGCATACGGTGAGCGTGAAGGTTCACGAGCCAAATTATACGTTTACTAAAGAGGATGGCAGCAAACTTATCATTCCACCAGGACCTAACAATCCGGTAGGTCTTGTTTGGATTGGCTTGAGTAAACCCTCTTATGGGATTCATGGTTCGCCCGATCCTGAACGCATCAGCCGTCAAGCTTCGGCAGGCTGCGTTCGCTTAACCAATTGGGATGCGTTAGCGCTGCTTGGCGTGATTCAAAATGGGGCAACGGTAGAATTTAAATAGTAAAGATTTAATAAGCCTACCAAAAAAATACCGCTAATAAAGCGGTATTTTTTTATCATCTGCCCAATGAATTAATACTAAAGGCAGTCGGTGCGGTTAAGCCAAATAAGACTTAGTTTTTGCCGCGATAGGTGATGCGACCTTTTGATAAATCATAAGGCGTCATCTCAACCTTTACTTTATCGCCCGTTAAAATGCGGATGTAGTGTTTGCGCATTTTTCCTGAAATGTGAGCAATGATCTCGTGACCGTTTTCTAAACGGACTTTAAATAGGGTATTTGGCAAAGTGTCGATGACCTCGCCTTCAAATTCAATAATATCGTCTTTTTTGGCCATAATTTATATCAATCAATGGAAAATAAGCCAATATTATACGCAACATTGACCCTCAAAGCAACAAAATAACTGATTTTTGCTTGACAGCCTTATCGTGATGGTGTTATGTCAATTGGGTAAATTCAGCCAAATTGGCGTCAAGGGCAATGACGGCAGTAGGGACTGGAACTCGTTTGGATAATAAGCATTAATAAAATAAAGCCCATCTCCTGATGCTGTTGGCGGCGCGATGGTTCGATCTTTTTTAGCTAAGATCGATAAAAAGTCTGAAGGTACAAGCTCATGCTTACCAATTGCAATCAGCGTTCCCATTAAATTTCGAACCATATGATGCAAAAAGCCATCCGCTTGAATGTCAAAAACGATAAAGGCACCGTGGGCAAAAAGCTTGGCGTGACTGACTGTTCGTACAGGCTGATTTGACTGGCAAGCGGCGGCGCGAAAGCTGGTGAAATCATGCGTGCCTTCAATGGCGGCGGCAGCTTCTTGCATTGCAGCTAAATCAAGTGGTTCATGAATGTGGGTGACTTGATGATTAAGAAGGGCAGGGCGTGTGGTTTGGTTTAAAATGATGTAGCGATATCGGCGAGAAATGGCCTTAAATCTGGCATGAAAATCGCTTGGCATCGGGCAAATCCAGCGAACGGCAATGTCATCGGGCAATAGGCTATTGATACCGCGAAGCCAGTTATAAGGCGCTCGATAAGCGTGGGTGGTAAAATGCGCAATCATATTTCCCGCATGAACGCTGGCATCCGTTCGCCCCGCAGCAACCACCTCAACCGGCTCATTGGCTACTGAGCTTATGGCATTTTCAACCATCTCTTGAATGCTAATCACCTCTTTTTGCCGTTGCCAACCGCGATAGCGCGTCCCTAAAAACTCAATAGCAAGGGCAAGGTTGTAAACAGGGGCGCTATCGGTATTCATATTGACTTTATTTTCAATGACTTGGCTTGACATTATGGTTCGCAATTGATAATAGGTTGAGCTATTTTACAAGGTTTGTAATGATAAATCAGCGATTTTTATGAGTGGCAGTTTTTTGATTGACGCTAAATTGCCAACGTTGCCGCCGGCGCGCTGGGGAATCAAAGCGCAGCAGCAGCCAAAGCAGCCGAGCATAAATAGCGGCTATGGTTAACCTGCCACCGCTCATCACATGATGATCATATTGCCAACTTCCTGCCGCATAGCTGTCACTCACGCCGCCAAAAGGACATTGACTTGCGGCAATGACCAATTGACCTTGCTGATAAGCGTCATCTAAGGCGGCGGCTAATTCTGCTGAAAAAGGCAGATTGCCTGCGCCAAACCCTAATAAAATAATAGCGCAATTGGGATGATTACTGATTGCTTTAAGCTGAGTGATCATCGCTTTAGGGTCATTTGGAACGCAATATAAAGCAAAAATTGCGGCGTCTTTTGCGCGATCCTGAATCATGCTTAATTGCGCTTGTTGATCCTCAATCCAATGCTGAAGTCGCGCTTGAGGGATGGCTTTAACATAGCTGTTGGCAGGATAAGCGGCGCGAAAATGACCAGTAAATGCCATAAAGTCATGGCTGTGGATTTTTTGAACGGTTTGCGCCGGCCAAGTCTCCTCGCCAAAGCTGATCATCACCCCCGGATCAAACGAGGAGGCTTGCTGCAGTGCCGTTGATAAGTTTCCCCAAGCATCGGACGTTTCATCAACACAATAACTTTGAATATTGCTTGAATCTAGTAGCGGTCGCATACTTCCGGTGACCACAATTTTAATATCAGATCCTGCAAAGGCTTCGGCTAAAAATGCGCCCAAATAACTGAGCGTATCCGTGCCAGAGATCAGCACAAAGCGTTTGGTTCCTGACGCATAAGCCGTCAAAATCAGCTGATAAAAATGCACAAAATCCTGAGCGTCCAACTGACTGCTGTCTTTAATTAAGGGGTTATCAAGCCAAGAAATCGTTGCAGTGTTATGTTCAGGATTCTGGCTTAGCAACTCTTGTAAAATTGGTAAAAATTGCTTTGCAGGAAGTGGCGCTAAAGGCTTTCCATAACTGCCAAAGGTGCCACCTGCGTAAATCAGTGCGATAGGTTGAGAAAGCGTCGGAGTCATTACTTAAAGCTCCTCATTAAAAGGTCTGGTTATTAAATAAAAACAAGCATTTTAATCCCTTAAAATGCTTGCTGATTAATTTTTCATTAATAGTCAAATAAACCGTTAAGCTGTTTTATCAAGCAGTGCTTGGGCTTGCTGCTGCTGTTGACGGTCACCTTCATTAAGAACTTCATTCAATAAGCGCTTAGCACTATCGTATTCACCCAATTCTAAATACTGCTCTGCCAATTCTAAAGTGATTTGTTGATGGTTAAGCTCATTAACTAAAGCAAAATCTGTCGAAAATTGCGGGTTTAAATGGACAGTAGAGACAACTGGCTGAGTCTGGCTTTCTTCTTGCTCGATAAAGGCTTCGCTTTTAGGAGCTGAGCTATCAACGTTAAATGAGAAGTTATCAAGCGGCGTCTCATCATCAAATAAGAGTTCAGGAGCCTCTGTTTGGGACGTCAAAGCTTGCTGAGTTTGCTCATAATTATTAGCAGCTGGTGCTTCTTCATGATTAAAGTTGGCTTCTTCAAGACCAAACATTGCAAAATCATCATCGTCGCTGAGCGTTAAGTCCTCTTTAGCAGGCGTTGATTCGTTAAGTGTTTCTTCTTTTGCAATCAACTCAGGGTTGCTATTTTGAAAATCGTCTAAATTTTCTGAGCCATCAAAGCTTTCACTAAGAAGCTGATCTAATTCTGCATCTAAATCTAAGTCATCGAGCTCTAAAGCAAAATCATCTGAAGTGTCACTAAGGTTTGATTGAGCAGCGGTGTTTTCTACAGCTTGATCAGGCTTTGTTTCATCTAAGTCAAGTGCCAAATCAAAATCAAAGTCTGCATCGTCTTCTTTTTGAGCCAGTTCTTGATGGCTTAGTTCAGTTTGAATTGCTTTTTCAGGTGTTGCTGAATCGCGATCAAAATCAAAATCATCGAAGGTTAATTCAGGCTCAGTTAAAGCGGATTGCTGATTTTCTAAGCTAAGCGCTAAAGGATCTTGAGAAACGTTTTGATCGGCAACAACGACATCCTCAGAAATATTATTGGTCGCAGCAAACGGTTCTAACTCAAGATCTGAAGCTTCTAAATCCTCAAGGGTTAAATCAAAAGCGTCATTTGCTAAAGGCTTTTGCTCTTCAATAATTGTATCGTCGATATTAGGTGCAACGGTTTCAATTTGGGATTCAGTGGCAGCATTAACAGTACCAATAGATTGTTGAGTTAACGGCTCATGGCGTGTAGCATATTTTCTTTTTTCAGCTTCTAAGTCAAAGTCGAGACTTTCAAATTCAGGCTGGGACGCTTCAGTATTTTGGGCAGCGCTATGATTAAATCCTTGCTCAGCATCAAATAAACCCTTAAGTTGCTGAGCTTCATGAATCGTTGCCGGATCGGCTTGTTTTGTGATGGTTTGATAGGTGTTATAAAATTCTACCGTTTGTTTGGTCAAGGCATAGACATTAAGCAATTTTAGCCAAAGTTGATGGTCATTCGGGGTAGTTTTTAAGCCGCGCTCAAGTGTCTCAATCGCTCGATCATAACGCTGCTGGTCAATAAATCGCTGAGCAACAGTCAAATCATCAAATTTGGTTGCTGTGGTCTGATTTGCCGCAGGAGCCGACTGAGAGGTGGGGTGAGCAGCGCGAAAATCATCACTCGGCTTTGATAGCGTGGGAGCTTGCGCTTTATTTTTTTTCAAAATCACAACGGCAATAACGGCGACAATCACCAATCCCACAATGATATAGAGTATATTGTTCATGAAAATTCCAAATCTATGATGATAAGTTATTGCATTGATATTCGATCAAGCGAGTTATTTGCTTTATTAATAGGGATTACCGCGTAACAGTTTACTTTTTTTGATTTGATCACCTAATTTACTTTGGCGCTGATTTCATTTTTCGCCGTCACCAAAGTATCCTCATCAGTGATTGCTGAATATTTTACAGCGCGTTGATAATAGGAATTTTGATGAATGGTAAGGGTATCTTGCGTTTTTGCAGCCGTATTCAGATCAAGAGAAACCACGGTATTAGAAATCATAGTATTAGCGCTCAGTTTATCATCATTTGGTGCTAGTTTTTTAACGGGGACGTCTAATTGAGTTGAAGATTGGCTATTTTTTTTCAGATTTTTTAAATGGTGATCAGCTTTGAGCGCTGATGATTTAGCTTGTGCCAAAAGTTGCTTTGATAATAAATCTTGATCTGACTTTGCAATTAACTGAGCCTCTTTTGCTAAATTAGCTGAGGTTGCATGAAGCGGCTTTGTCTTAACACTAGCATCGATCGGCAATTCCAATTCTGGCATCATATTAGCAGGCAACACAGTCAGTGGTATTGCGATTGGAGTCACTGATTTTGCGTTAATAATTTCAGAACGGTTTGTTAAATTAGCCGTTGGTTGAGAGCTTGGCGGAAACAATGGTGGTGGTACTTCATTGCGGACAAGTAAAGGCTGAGATTGCAATACCGTTTCAGTCATTGGTGCAATATCAGCAGCAAATGGCGTAGTTGATAATGCCAAACTGTCTTTTAAAGGCATTAGCAGTGTTTTTGGAATAATTTTTTGTTGACCTTGATTATTAATCGCTAAAACCACATCAGTAAATTGCGCATTTATTGGCTTTTGGGTTTGGATTAAGACAGTTCCTGCCGTTTTTGAGGTGGCAGAAAAGCTAACGGTCATCGCACGATTTTGGCTAAGCCCCATAGTTTGATAAAGCTGAGCATCTGCCAATTGAACATTAAAAGTTGCCGAGTCAATATCAGAGATTGCCATGCTAGCAAAAAGTGGCTCATCTTGATGTGACTGAATCAGTGTTTGCCCAAAGCTCATTGCCGAAGCGGGGACAATTGGCAAAATCGATAATCCTGCAAAAAAAACGCTTATAGCCAAGCGATTGATGGGAAAAAAAGAAGATTGCCAAGTCATGTCAAGCCTTTGATTTACTAACTCAATGAGTTGCCATTGATCCGAGGATAAAAGCCATTAAATAATAATGGCGCAAATTAGCAAAGCGCATTGCCAATCGCGCAATTATATTTACTATGCAGTTATAGCAAAATCTGCTAAAGTTTACCAGTTTATTTCGCAGTTATTGTTTTTCTTTACAAGGACTCAGATGCCCTTTCTAACAGCATCGCATCGCCATAGCTAAAAAAGCGGTACTGATTGTTGATTGCGTGTTGATAGGCGTTTTCCATAACATTTTTGCCAGAAAATGCTGAAACGAGCATCAATAGCGTTGATTTTGGCAAATGAAAGTTGGTAATTAAGCTGTCAATAACGCCAAAGCGAAATCCAGGGTAAATAAAAATATCGGTATCGCCTGACCAAGCGCTAAGCGGCGCGCCATTAATCGCCGTTTTTTGAAAGGCAGATTCTAAAACGCGGGTCACGGTGGTGCCAACGGCAATGACGCGACCGCCATTGGCATGAGTTTGGTTAATCAAATCGGCAGTAGCTTGCGGGAGATGCGCAAACTCACTGTGCATGGTGTGCTCAAGTAAATTGTCCGTTTTGACGGGCGCAAACGTTCCTGCGCCCACATGCAAGGTCACAAAAGCGGTCTGAATGCCTTTATCTTTAAGCGCTTGCAAGATGCTTTCATCAAAATGCAGGCTTGCGGTGGGCGCAGCAACACTTGCCAATTTGGATGGGTCGTGAAAGACCGTTTGATAGCGCTCATTGTCCACCGCATCGGCGTGGCGCTCAAAGTAAGGCGGAATCGGCAACTCGCCAAAGCGTTCTAAATCCGGCAAAATTGGCTTTCGAAACGCCAAAATAAATAAATTGTCTTGGCGACCGACCATCACCGCTTGCATTTCGCCACCGGCAAGCTCAAGTTGTTGACCAAGCTTTGGCGCTTTACTGGCTTTGACATGGCAAAGCGCTAAAAATGGAAACTCGTTTGACATTGAGATATTTGCGCTGGCAAGTTGGCTTGCCTCCTCAACAATGCGTTCAACCAAAACTTCGATTTTGCCGCCGGTGTTTTTTTGCCCAAACAAGCGTGCTTTCATAACTTTGGTGTCATTAAAGACGATTAAATCGCCGCGATTGAGCAAACTTGGCAATTGCTGAAAGCTAAAATCTTGTGGCAATCCTGCCTTTGCGCCAGTTGAGGCAACGTAAAGCAATTTGGATGCTGAGCGCGACTCAAGCGGATAGCGTGCAATCAGCGATTCGGGCAAGTCATAATCGTAATCGTCAACGCTTAAATAAGGCTCAGGCGTTGTTGGCAAAGGTTTTGATTGAAGGGTTTCGTTTGGGTGGGTGGTCATAACAGGTAAATCGTTCGTTAATAATTTTGCCGTTAGTTTAGCAGAAATTGGCAAAGTAAAGCGGACGTTTTGGTCATTTAAAGCTTTTTTAAATCAAAAATAGCCTAAGTGTTATAGACATTAAACGCTAAAATAAGTCTAACTGCGGTGGCTGATAATCAGCAGGAACTAAAGAGGAATAAGTCACGCCCACCAAGCGAATAGCTTTATCGCGCGGAACCTCCAAAAATAGCTTATCTAGCCAATAATGCGCGGACTGCGCCGAATCAAAAGGCGATGATAACGTATGAGCACGTGTTAATTGGGTAAAGTCGGCAAATTTAACCTTTAACGTGATGGTAAAGGCGATCAGGTTTTTTTGTTGAAGCTGATAAAAGGCATCGGCATTTTGTTCATAAATATGGGCTTTTAACGCAGCGTTATCTTGTGGGTTATTTCCTAAGTTGTCGCTAAAGGTCGTTTCCGAACCGACCGATTTGTGCTGCCGTTTGGCTTTGACTGGACGATGGTCGTAACCATTCGCAATGTCATGATAAAACTGACCACGTTTGCCAAACTCCTGAATCAAAGTTGCCACCGGAATGCGGCGTAACTCTGCGCCATTACTGACGCCAAGCTCATGCAATCGCTTTGCCGTTGCCCGACCAATCCCATGAAAGCGCTCAATGGCAAGCTGACTGATAAACGCCTCGGATTGCGCAGGCGTAATGACCGCTGTGCCGTTGGGCTTATTTAAATCCGAGGCGATTTTGGCAAGCATTTTGTTAAATGATACCCCTGCCGAGGCGGTCAGTCCCATTTCTTGCAAAATTTGCGCCCGTAGCCAATTTGCCATCCGCGTTGCCGAACCTTGATGACAGTCAAGACCCGTCACATCAAGGTAGGCTTCATCAAGCGATAGCGGCTCAACGATGGGGGTAAGACTGAGCATGATCGCGCGGATTTCAAGGCTGACTTTGCGATAAACCTCAAATCGGGGTCGCACGAAAATCGCCTCAGGGCAGCGTTTTTTTGCCTCAAAGCATGACATCGCCGAGCGAACGCCAAACTTACGAATCTCATAGCTTGCTGCCGCGACCACACCGCGACCGTTTGGGTCACCACCAACGACTAACGGCTTACCGCGAAGCTCCGGAAAGTCGCGCTGTTCAACGCTTGCATAAAAGGCATCCATGTCTAAATGAATGATTTTTCGCGGGGCAGTCGTGATGCTATCTTGGGCATTTTGCAAAGGAATAAAAGCAGTCATGACCGCTATTTTAGCTTAGTTTTACAAGATATTAGAGGGAAATTTTGCGATAAAAATCTTTTACAAAAAAGAATTTTTCAAACAGTGATATGACAACTTAGCTATAAATACTTCAGCATTAATCAGGAGTTTTATAAGGGTAATTTCAATTAATGCTAACCTTATAAACATAATTTACTGCTTAGTTTACTGTTATTAAGGCGTGTTTTACCGCTTGCGCGTTAGCTGTCCTTGATATAATTTGCCTAAGTATTTTGGCAAACGCGTTGCCGGTCGAGCAACGAAGATCCACTTAGAATTAAAGCCATGGGGCAATTGCTATAGGGTTTGATAAGCTCAAGCAGAATTATGAAAATATGGTCGCGCTCGCTTGTACTTATCTTTTGCTGACATTATGAATATTCAAAACGCCCTAAAAAACGCTAAGCGCAATCTTAGCGTTTTTTTTGTTTTGAAAAATATTTTATAAAACGGATAGTTCATAAATATTTACGGTATTGAATCATGTCCGTTTGAGTGGCAAGCGTGTCATAAAGCCGTCGCGCTGTTTTATTACTGTCCTGCGTCGTCCAATAAACGCGGTTGCAGTTTTGCTCGCTTGCAAACTGATAAATATGCTCGATAAGCGCGCGACCGACGCCTTGACCGCGAACTGACTCACTAACAAATAAATCTTCAAGATAGCAGCAATCGGTCGCATTCCAAGTGTTCGGATGGATAACCGTGTGAACGATTCCGACTAGTCTGTTATTACCTAAGCTATCATCTTGAAACGCGCCAAAACCAAAAACAGGCGTGTTACTGTTCATGAGCTTTTGCCAAGTAGCGTTGGTGATTTGTGTGGGCAAACTGGTTTCATAAAACGTCAAATAGCCTTGCCATAAATCAAGCCAAGCGTCAAAGTCTTGCTCGGTAAGGGCAGCAATGCGAATAGAATTATTAAAATTTAATTTATTCATGATTTTTCTACGAAAAGTTAATAATAAATTATGCCCGAAAACTCAACATTTAATAACCCTTTTCTAATTTTTAAAGCGCTCTAATTTACATAGCCTTACACATTATCTTGTCAATGCTCACAGTAAAAAACGGTGGTCTTAATTATTCTAAAGTTATTCTTTTTGAAATTATCTTTGTTAACTGCCTTTAGCTATGAGACACGCCAACTTATGACCGAAACCGCCGCCACTATTTCCGAGCGCCACGATTACGAGCGTCTAGCGGAACTTGCCAATTTACGCTATGTCAGCGATATTGAGTCAGGATTTACCCGAAAGCGGCGCGGTCGCGGCTTTACCTATCAAGACGGCGCGGGCAAAACAGTCACCTGCAAAACCCTTCGAGCGCGTTTTGAGGCGCTAGTTATCCCGCCGATGTGGTCGGAGGTTTGGATTTGCCGCGACGACACGGGGCATTTGCAAGCGACCGGTCGCGATGACAAAGGTCGCAAGCAGTATCTGTATCACTCAAAATGGGACAACGTCCGCGACCATGCCAAATTTGTCGCCATGATTGACTTTGCAAGTGCGCTACCAAAGCTTCGCGCTCAAGTGGAAAAGGATTTAGCTGCCCCTGAATTGTCCCGTGAAAACGTGTTAGCAGCAGTGATTAAGTTACTTGAAACTACTTTAATTCGCGTTGGTAATAGCCGCTATGCCAAGCTCAATAAAAGCTTTGGTTTAACTACGCTTCGAAGTCGCCATGTGACCGAAACTGACGACGGCTTAGCCTTTGATTTTGTTGGCAAAAGTGCCAAATCGCACCATATTGAACTTCAAGATGAACGCTTAATTGCGATTATCCAAGCGTGTTCGGAGCTTCCGGGCTACCAAATTTTTAAATATCTGGATGAAAATGGTACTAAACAAGTCGTCGATAGCGGCACGATTAACGCCTATTTGCGAAAGCACTGCGGGAATTGCGACGACTTTAGCGCTAAAGACTTTCGAACGTGGATGGCAAGTGTGTTAGCAGCAAGTTATCTTTATGATGAATTATCAGGCGAACAGAGAGTTATTTTAGACAGCGTACCTAATAGCAAAGCGCGGCAAAAATTGGTCACTGAGATGGTAAAAAACGTCGCCGCCGAGCTTGGCAATACGCCAACCGTTTGCCGAGCATCCTATATTCATCCTGAAATTATTGAACGTTTTTTAGCGGGAACGTTTTTTCAGGAGTATAAAAATGCCCGCCGCGGTCGAACGCGTACCCATCAAAGTATTGAGGAAAAGGCGCTGATTGCGTTTTTGTCTAAATAAATTTTATGTGATAAAAACAACAAAAAATCCGCGCCTTTTAGCATGAAAATCCACCCAAAAAACATCTTGACTTTTTAAAATTTATGCTTGAAAAAGACATAAGCTACCTTATATAGAAGAAAGTGGACAAAACGTCAATCAAACTTGGTGCAAGTTGGCAATAATAAAAGCAAATAATGTCGCCAAAGCACTCTTATTAAAAGGATAAAACATGAGATTTGAAAAATTTACCCAAAAGCTGCAATTAGCAATTTCTGAAGCGCAAAGTCTTGCCATCGGTCGCGACAATACAGGAGTTGATCCGGTACATTTGCTTGCCGTCCTTTTGCAAGATGAAGCCAACCTTGCCATTTGTCAGCAGGCAGGCGCGTCGATTCCGGCATTAAAAAATGGCGTGGCAAAAGCGCTTGAGAGCCAAGCAACCATTGCCAATCCAACCGGTGAGGTTAATTTAAACCCCGATTCGGTCAAGATTTTAAACCTTGCCGACCGTCAAGCGCAAAAAGCCGGCGACGATTTTATTGCCACCGAATGGGTGCTGCTCACGCTTGCAGAACAAGGCAATACCAAAAAAATCTTTGAGGCTGCCGGAACCAGTGCGGCAAAATTAAAAGCCGTCATCGAACAACTTCGTGGGGATGACACCGTGACTAACCAGAACGCCGAAGACCAACGCGATGCGCTGAACAAATACACCGTGAACTTAACTGAGCGCGCCGAGCAAGGTAAGCTTGACCCTGTGATTGGTCGCGATGAAGAAATCCGCCGGACGATTCAAGTACTTTCGCGCCGAACCAAAAATAACCCCGTTCTCATTGGTGAGCCGGGTGTTGGTAAAACCGCGATTGTTGAAGGCCTTGCGCAAAAAATCGTTAATGGCGACGTTCCTGAAGGGCTACGCCGAAAAGAGGTGTTATCACTTGATTTGGGCGCGCTGATTGCCGGTGCAAAATTTCGCGGTGAGTTTGAAGAGCGTCTAAAAGCGGTGCTTAACGACTTGGCAAAACAAGAAGGCAACGTCATTTTATTCATTGACGAGCTGCATACCATGGTCGGCGCAGGAAAAGCAGACGGCGCGATGGATGCCGGAAACATGCTCAAGCCGGCCTTAGCTCGCGGCGAGCTGCACTGCGTTGGCGCAACGACACTTGATGAGTACCGCCAGTACATCGAAAAAGACGCCGCCCTTGAGCGCCGCTTCCAAAAAGTCTTGGTCGATGAGCCAAGCGTTGAGGACACCATTGCGATTTTACGCGGTCTAAAAGAGCGCTATGAGCTGCATCATGGCGTGGACATTCAAGACAGCGCAATCATTGCCGCCGCGCGAATGAGCCACCGCTACATTACCGACCGAATGTTGCCTGATAAAGCCATTGACTTAGTTGATGAAGCGGCAAGCCGCCTGCGCATGGAAATGGACAGCAAACCGGAAGCGCTTGATAAGCTTGATAGCCGCTTGATTCAGCTAAAAATGCAGCGCGAAGTGCTTAAAAACGAAGAAGATGCCGGCGCGCAAGCCGAAACCAAATCGTTAAATGAGCAAATTGACGAGCTTGAAAAAGAATACGCGGATTTAAACGAAGTTTGGCAAGCTGAAAAAGCGCTGATGCAAGGCAGTCAGCAGTATAAAGAAGACTTGGACAAAGCACGGATTCAGCTTGAGAAAGCCACGCGTGATGGCGACTATGCCGAAATGTCACGGCTGCAATATGGCGTCATCCCTGAGCTTGAAAAACGCATTCGTGATACCGATTTGGCGGAGCAAAAAGAGCAATCAGATGCCCCAAACATCAAGCTATTGCGTAACAAAGTTACGGATAATGAGATTGCCGAAGTCGTCAGCGCAGCCACCGGAATTCCAGTTGCTAAAATGATGCAAGGCGAGCGCGATAAAATGCTGGCGATGGAAGAAAAACTGCATGAGCGCGTCATTGGTCAAGATGAAGCGGTCGAAGCGGTTGCCAATGCTGTTCGCCGAAGCCGAGCAGGACTTTCTGATCCCAATCGTCCTTCTGGCTCATTTTTATTCTTAGGACCTACAGGGGTTGGCAAAACGGAGCTGACCAAATCGCTTGCTAACTTTTTATTTGATAGCGAGGACGCTATGGTTCGCATCGATATGAGCGAATTTATGGAAAAACATAGCGTCAGCCGCTTGGTGGGCGCGCCTCCTGGGTATGTGGGATATGAAGAAGGTGGCGTGTTAACCGAAGCGGTTCGCCGAAAACCTTATAGCGTGGTGCTGTTTGATGAGGTTGAAAAAGCGCATCCGGATGTCTTTAACATTTTGTTACAAGTGCTTGATGATGGTCGCTTGACCGACTCGCAAGGTCGTGTGGTTGATTTCAAAAATACCGTGATTATCATGACCAGTAACTTAGGCTCGCACAAAATCCAAGAGATGGCAGGCAAAAGCTATGAGGACATCAAAGCCGAAGTCATGGACGCGGTTGGCGAGCATTTCCGACCTGAATTTGTAAACCGGATTGATGAAATCGTCGTCTTCCATCCGTTAGGTCAAGCGCAAATGGCAGGAATCGCCGACATTCAAATCGAGCGTTTGCGTCGCCGATTGCAAGATCGCGAGCTTGACATTACGCTAACGGATGAGGCAATGAATCAACTGGTTTCGGTTGGTTACGATCCGGTTTATGGGGCGCGACCACTCAAACGCGCCATTCAGCAGGAAATTGAAAATCCGCTATCGCTACGACTGCTTGCCGGTGACTTTGTGGCAGGCGATATCATCAAAGTCGATGTTGGTGATAATGGCAAGCTGACTTTTGATAAATTAAGACTCAGCTAATCGTTTGGTTTAAATCTTAGAATTTCTAAATTTTAAAGTATAGCTTTTTAAAAAGCCCCGAAGCTCATTTGGTTTCGGGGCTTTTTTTTGGTTAACAGTTTTTTAACTTTGGCAATGACACGAAACGTTATGAGCATTCGCCTTTTGTAAAGCCAATTGCCTCAGGCGTCCCACAAGCGGAGCAGGCATTTCCTGCTGTTTTGTAGCTGATTTTCCCTTGTGATTTGGTTTGGACACAAACGGGATCATATTGCATCGTGCAAATATTTTTGTCCGGATTAAAAGGCGGGCAAGTAGTAAACGCATTTTCTGGAGTTGACGTTTTAGGCATGGGTGTATTTATGGTTGTATTATCAATCGTTTTTGCAGGTTGCGTGTTATTACAGCCTGCTAATAATAATGGTAAAGATAGGGCAGTGGATAGTAGCGCTGCTTTACTTTTTACTCGAAAAGTTTTTGTATAAAACCTCATGATAATTCCTCCTTGATGGTCAATGATCAAAAGATCATAACGGAAAAAGCCGCTAAAAATAGTGCCTTTTTATAAAGTTTTAATAAGTAGTTATGATGACAAAGCAAAAAAATAGCCCACGATTAAGTGAGCTGTTTTTTAACGACTTAAGCAGATTTTTGCGTTATTTGTCATTATCGCTTTGATTTAATTGAACATATTTATCAAAGTTTTGCGCGTAATCGGTCACATTATCGCTGAGCATTTGCCGATATTGTTTAACGTAAAATTCAACAATGTCATCTTTTTCTTTCGCAAAATCATCGCCTTTCACAAAGCCAATGGAGGCGACAGAAGCGCTATATCGAGCCGCCGCGTAAAGCAGCGATGCGCCCACTTGACCTGAATGCGCCTCATTTCCTAACTGGCTGTTGGCAAGGCTGATAATGGCGTCGGCGCGTTGATAAAACGCTTGCATTTCAGGAGTGACTTCAACGGTTTCGGCGTCATTAATATTGTCATCAATCGCGGCGTTTTTGGTAATTTTTGCATCGTCAATATCAGGATGGTTATCCGTCATGTTTTGTTCCTTATTTTAAATCATGTTTTAAAGCAAATTACCAGCGGGCATCATTGCGCAAAATGTCAACTTTATCCGTTTTTTCCCAAGTAAAGGCGCGATCAGAACCGGTGCGACCAAAGTGACCAAAGGTTGCGGTTCGCTGATACATCGGCTGCAAGAGATCAAGCATTTTGGTGATGCCATAAGGTCGCAAGTCAAAATGGGTTCGGATCAAGCGGATGATTTCTTCATAGCTGACTTTGTTGGTGCCAAAGGTATTGACCGAAATGGAAGTCGGCTCGGCAACGCCAATCGCGTAGCTGATCTGAACTTCACAGCGATCGGCAAGCCCTGCTGCAACGATATTTTTTGCCACATAGCGAACGGCGTAAGCGGCGCTACGATCCACTTTTGAAGGGTCTTTGCCACTAAAAGCGCCGCCGCCATGACGCGCCATGCCGCCGTAAGTGTCAACGATGATTTTACGACCGGTAAGCCCCGCATCCCCTACAGGACCCCCGATGACAAATTTGCCGGTCGGGTTGATGTGATAGCGCGTTCCTTGATGCAAAAGCTCAGCTGGCAAGACTTGCTTGATGATCATCTCCATCACCGCTTCTTGCAAGTCTTTTTGGGAAATGCTTGGGTCGTGTTGGGTTGACAGCACCACCGCATCAATCGCTGAAGGTTGATTGTTCTCGTATTTTAGCGTTACCTGAGCTTTGGCGTCAGGACGAAGCCAAGGCAACTCACCTGCGCGGCGAAGTTCTGACTGGCGCTCCATTAGGCGGTGGGCAAACTCAATTGGGGCAGGCATGAATACTTCAGTTTCGTTGCTGGCATAGCCAAACATCAAGCCTTGATCGCCTGCGCCTTGCTCTTCAGGGGAGCTTCTATCCACGCCTTGGGCAATCTCAGGGGATTGTTTGCCGATCATATTGATAACTGCGCAGGTCTCGCCATCAAAGCCTAAATCTGAGTGATGATAGCCGATGCCATTGACCGTATCGCGGACAAGGCGCTCAATATCGATGTTTGCGGTGGTGGTAATTTCCCCTGCCAAAACAACCGCGCCAGTTTTAACCAAGGTTTCACAAGCCACGCGAGCTTGCAAATCTTCGCGCAAAATGGCATCAAGAATGGCATCTGAGATTTGATCCGCCATTTTGTCAGGATGACCTTCGCTGACAGACTCTGAGGTAAATAAGTTGTATTCGCGCATAAACAATCACTTTTTAAAAACAATAAAAGAGGAAAAAGCCGTCAGCTAAGTGTCGCTTTTTATAATAGGAAATCAGGTCGCTGAGGCTTTTTAGATTAAAAAATTGCCTTATTCTACCTTGAAATGGTCAAAAACTCTAGTCGGCGGAGCGCTTGCTGCATCACTTGACTTAAAAATTGACGTTATCAATCCGCAAAAATCGTCTGATAATCAGCAGTTATGAAAACAAGTTGCTAAATTTTAAACTTTTTAAATTCAAAATTAGCATATCACCGCGCCGTTATCGAACTGTTTTACAGCTCCAAAAAGGCATGCTTGTCTTTAAACATACACTCATTAAACACAGGGCATTCACCGCATTTTGGCACTCTTGCCTGACAGGTATAGCGACCATGAAGCAGCAAATAATGATGAGCAAACATAATAAACTCATCAGGGGTGCGCTCAAGCAGTTTTTGCTCAACGATGAGCACGTTTTTGCCGGTAGCAAGTCCGGTTCGGTTGCCTACTCGAAAAATATGTGTATCGACTGCCATCGTTGGTTGACCAAACGCCGTATTGAGCACCACGTTTGCCGTTTTGCGACCAACGCCAGCAAGTGATTCTAAATCTTTGCGGTTGTCTGGAACCTTACCGCCAAAATTATCAAGGAGCATTTGGCAAGTTTTAATCACATTTTTGGCTTTAGCGTTATAAAGCCCGATGTTTTTAATATAAGGTTTTAAACCCTCAACGCCAAGGGCTAAGATAGCTTTTGGCGTATTGGCAACGGGAAACAGCTGACGGGTAGCGATATTGACGCTCACATCGGTTGCTTGCGCTGATAAAATCACCGCGATTAACAGCTCAAAATTGCTTTGATAATTCAGCTCTGTGACGGGTTCGGCGATGGTTGCGGCAAGTTTTTCAAAAAAAGGGTAAACGCTTGCGTTCGGCATTCGCCGTGATGGCGGCGTCTCGCTCGTTTTAGTGGTGACTCGTTTAGGCTTGTCAATCTTGGCGGCGGTCATGGCAATTTTTCTTTTTAGATGTTATTAAATAAGGTTGTAAATAAAACAAGGTCAAACAAGCGCCGCAAGTTCGGCTTGAAGCGCGATAAGCTCGCTTTGTTTTTGCGCATTTGGTCGAACGCTCAGCTGTTTTTCAAGTTTTTTGATTTTGGTTCGCAGCTTGGCGGCGGCAATGGTCGATTTGGCATCGGCTTCGCTGATATCTAAACTTTGGGCAGCAACGTTATTGATTTTAGCTTCCATCATGCTGACCACAGGCTTGGTATGACGGCTGTCGGCTAAGCTGTCTGCCACGCGGTTTAAATGATGGTAATATCGTGATTGCAAATCATGCTGCTCAATTTGCCGAATATCTGCGCTGATTTGCCGTGAAATGGGCACCAAATCAATGCAATCAACAGGGCAGGGCGCAATGCAAAGCTCGCAGCCGGTGCAAAGCTCAGTAAAAATGGTGTGCATGTGCTTGCCCGTGCCAATAATGGCATCGACGGGACAGGCTGGGATACATTTGGTGCAACCAATGCAGTCTGCCTCGCGGATGATGGCGCGCATTTCTTGCGGGCGACCGGTTATCGCGTCCGTTTCCCAGTTTGATTTGGCGGCGATAAGCGGCGGATTATTTTTTTGAACAATCTGACCAATCGTATCCGTAACTGGCTGACCGCCCGGAACGCATTTATTATGCGGCTCACCGTTAATGACAATGGCGGCAGCATAAGGCAGGCAGCCATCTGGATGATCACAAAGTCCGCATTGGGTTTGCGGTAGCACCTCATTGATTTGCGCGATTTTTTGCTGAATATCAAGCGGCTGCTGATCAAGCGTTAAGGGCTTAAATAATATCGGCAGCTCAACAAAGGGCAGCAAGTTTGGAACGGTTTGGCTCATAGTTTGACAAATTTATTGGCTTAGCAGGCGGCAGTTTTTTCTTGGCTTTTTTAAATAATTTAATCACTTAAGCATTGAGATCAATCTGATGCTCGGCGGCAACTTTGGCAATCAAATCAAACGCAATGCTGCCTTTAAACGGAATTTTAGGAAGGTCGGTTAAATCAAAAAAATTCGCGTGTGACAGCTCGTCTTCTTGAATAATAATGTCGCCGCTTTGGTACTCCGCGCGAAAGCCGAGCATTAAATTGGACGGATAAGGCCAAGGCTGACTGCTGATATAGCGAATATTGGTGACTTCAATACCCACTTCTTCTAAAACCTCGCGCGACACGGCATTTTCTAAGCTTTCACCGACCTCGACAAAGCCAGCAATTAAACCATATTGTAGCGGCAATACCGTTTGACCATAACGGTGATGGTACGCAAGTAAAATCTGCATGACGCCTGTTGTTGGATTATGTCGCGTAATTGCCGTGATCACACAAGGCTGAATCCTTGGATATTGCCGCAATTGGCAAGTTGCGCAAATCATCGCGCGCTCACCAAGTGGCGCAGCGGTAACCGTACCAGCGCAGCGGCTACAAAATCGGGTATCCGCTTGCCAACGTAGCAGCTGAATCGCTTCGCTAAGCCTTGATCCCAAATCCGGCGCTACAATCGGCACCAACGTTCGATAATTAACAAACTCAACTTTTCCTGAAATCTCGGGCAGCGCGATATGATGCGCTTGAGCAAAGGTTGAAGTCATAACAAACCCAGCTGACATTACATGTTGAAAATCTTTATCATCCGGCTGATCGGACAATGGCGCAAAGCCAAATTGATAGTCAAGACTGGCAATTTGCTCAGTGGCAAACGGTAGGGTAATTGGTTGCCAATGAGCATCAAGCTGCTGGCAAAGGACATTGTCCCCATCAATAATAAGTGCAGTTGTCATCAATTATGCCGCCAACAATTGGCTTAAGCTTTGCTGAGCCACGTCCAATGATTGCTGATTGACCGGACGGTTATGCTCAAAGCTTTCTAAGCGATAATCGACCGACATCATCACATTGGCAATGTAAGTCAGCGCCTGATCACTTAGCGGCAAATCAGCGCTCAACTGCGCGTCAATATAGGTTGCCAATTGGCTAAGCATGGTCGCTGAAATCGGTAAGCGCAAAAAGCGCACCGCCCCTGCCACCTGACGGATCATCTCCGGCGTATTTTGAATGTTTAAAATATCGCGAGTACTGTCTGCCAAATAATCATTGAGCGCTTGCTCTGCTGAAGCAATCGCCGTTCGGCTTTCTTGAATTAAGGTTTCGTAAGCGGTATCCAATTGATGCAAAGAGATATTATGATTATGCAGTGGCAATTTGACGGCGCCTGGCGTTCGCAATTTTGCCATTGTAATAGTTGCATTCTCCGCACTCATCAGTGCCAAAAGCAGATGGTCAAAATCGCTTGGGGTTGGCGTTTGCCACTGACTCACCGCGCTTGCTGCTTGATTGAGCGCATCGGACGCCACAGTTAAGCCAAGAAGGCGCATGGTTGAGGCAAGCTGACGCAGTGCTTCGGTAATTTGCGCGGATTGCAGCTCCCCTGAAATCATGGTCTCACCGCGAGCAAAGCTATCAACTTCTTCTTTAATACTGCTAATTTGACCTTGGATCAAATCGTTCAAGGTGTCAGTCACTTGGCGATTAGGACCAAATAAAAACCGGCGCAGCTCCTTTTTTTGCTGAGCGCTCAATTGATTATGGGCATATTGCTTTTTAATATCTTGGGCAAGCGCATTGTCACGTTGGCAAGCCAGCGCGACCAAATCGGCAAATCGTGCATCCATGACAGGCAGGTAGTGATGAAATTGCTGCTCTAAATAAATGAGCGTGTGCTTTTGGTTTAAACTGAGCGGCAATAACGCCTCGATATTCATCACTGCCGCTGCTGCTGCTTGCCAAAACAGCGTTTGCGAATGGGCGGCAATCATCGCACAAGCCGCGCTCATCATAGTCAGCCGTTTTTTATCCGTATCATTAAGGCTGCCTTCTTGAAAACTGAGCGCCACATTTAGACCGCTGCGATAGGCGTTGGTTAATAAGTTTTGATCCAAACCAAGCTGAGATAACGGCTCAAAATTGTCCTCAGGGTTGGCAATCACCACGCTGCTGCTGCCAAACTTGGTAAAATAATCGGGGTCAATATGATCATTGCCGCCATAACTGTTCAGCTTATTGATGATGGGAAGCAGCAAACTTGGCTCAACCGTTTCCGTTAACAAGATAAATTCAATGTAGCGATCCAAAGTCATGATCGCCTCAGAAATATCCATAATCAAATCGGTATCGCTGTTGTCCGCGCCATCGTATAAATGCTGAAGTCCGTGAGCAATAGCCGTGGTCAACACCTGAGCACCTGTCAAAACCATCAATTCAAAAATGCAAGCCAACTGCTTTAACACTTCAATCGAGTCAAGCAATAAGGGCGCTTGCTCCAAATCGTCGTTAAATTCGCTCAAATGCGTTTCAGTGTCTTTTAAAATTGTTAAAATTTCATCGTGTAACAAATGCAGTGAGGGCAAATCAAAATTGGTCACGCTTAAATTGGGAGTTGCTAATGCTAAAGCTTCTGATTGGCTCATCGTTATTGTTCCCTAATTAACTCAAAAAGCAGCGCTTGACTGCCCTCAAGGTTAAAAGCAATTAAAAAAATGATTGATATAGTGGTGACTATTAAAAAAGGTTTTGCTAAGAAAAGCAATGCCTAAGCTTGAGCTTTTGTTGTCTAAATCATGATCTGGCGATTATTGCTGGGAAAGCTGAGCATTGAGCGCCGGATAGTCCGAAGCTAAGCTTGTCAGCCAATGCTCCTGCGCGGCTAAATCAGAACTTGATGCCACAAGCAATTGCGCTAGATTAGCAAACTGCGCGTGCGTTGTTTGGCTGCCATCAGCGGCAACGTCATCTTCAATGGCAAGCGATACTTGACCGCCGGTCATCGCTAAATAAACTTCAGCTAAAATCTCTGAGTCAAGCAATGCCCCGTGAAAGGTTCGGTCTTGTTTGCCAACATCAAGCCTGCGAACGAGCGCATCTAGCGTGTTTTTTTGTCCCGGATATTGCTGTTTGGCAAGCTGAAGCGAGTCAGTAACCGTCACTCGGCGCTCAAAATCATAAATGCCAAGTTTGCCAAATTCCATCGATAAAAACGTCATATCAAAGCTGGCATTGTGAGCGATGACCTCAGCGCCTTCCATAAATGCTAATAACGCCTTGGCGATTTGTTCAAAAGTCGGCTTATCCGCCAAAAATGCCTCAGAAATCCCATGAATTCGGATAACTTCTTCATCCATACCGCGATTAGGATTGATATAAACGTGAAGCTTTTCACCCGTAAATTTGCGACCGACCAGCTCAACAATCCCCACTTCAATGATGCGGTCGCCATTCATCGCATCAAGCCCCGTCGTTTCGGTATCCATAATCAGTTGGCGGTTGGGATGGTTTTGATGAATGGGGGTCGGTAGCAGCGGCGTAAAATACGGATTGGCGCGGCTGGTATCGCCGTCAAACTCCGGTATGATCTCAGCTTCGTTTTGATAGGTTGCTGACTCAGCCGTTAACGGCTCAGAAGACATTTCAGCGTCATCTTCTAACCTATCCTCATCATCCATCATATCAAACCCAAGTGGGTCTGAGCCGATCCAGCCCTCATTATGAGCGTCCGCATTATCCATGGTTAAAGGCGCCGTTGATTGAGTCATTGCTTTTTTTTTACCTGGATTGTCCGTATGACTTGAGGTGACCCCAAGATTGGCAAGCTGATCGGCAAGCTCATTTCCTGCGTGACCTGCATGACCTTTAACCCAATGCCAACTGACGCGCCGATGTTGGCAAAGCTGATCTAAGCGCTGCCACAAGTCTTGATTGGCAACGGGCTGCTTGCTCGACGTTTTCCAACCTCGAGCTTTCCAGCCGGCAAGCCATTCAGTGATGCCTTTTTTAACATAGCCTGAATCTGTCCAAACCTCAAGCGCATCGTGGTGGGGGCTGTATTCAAGCGCCGCAATCGCGCCAAGCAGCTCCATTCGGTTGTTGGTCGTTTGCGGCTCGCCCCCGTAAAAGTCTTGCGATTGACCATCACTAAATATCAAATGCGCCCCCCAGCCGCCCTTACCTGGATTGCCTTTGCAGGCGCCATCGGTATAGGCAATCGTTGTATTGGGTTTGGAAGCTAACGGATCAATTGGCGACATAAGGACTCAAAGGTTATCAACTCCCGATATTATAGCAAATCTTACGCTCACTTGGAAAAGCGCTTTTTTGCATAAATCGTGGTAAGCAGCAAACACGGATGCCAATTTCTGTTAAAATATCCCTAACTCAAACTTTTTAAATTCACCGTCATTGTGGCAGCAAACGCCAACCTCAACATTAAGGTCGCTGAATGATGTTATCTTGCTTTAGTTTAAATCTTGACCATCGCCGTCTTGCTAGCTTAACGATATTGCTTTCGTCAATGGCGGCAAGCGCTTTATTGTCTGGCTGTAGCGATAATAAATCTGCTCAAGATAACACGGCTACCAATACCGCAGTCAATACCAAAGCCAATGATTTGGCGGTATTTTCTGGCTGCTACACCGTAAGCCATGATGAACCGGCACAAATAAAAATCAGTGAGCAAAATGGCGCTTGGGTCATGCAAATGAAAGAGCCAAAAAGTGCCAATCGCGTTTGGGACAATCCTGAGCCGCTAGAAGCGCTTGATAAAGCCAATCTTAAAACTTATTTTTCAATTGATCCGGACAATGTGGACGCCGTAATTGCGCGCCCTGATAAGCAGCTGGTTATGGCGCACGTTTTGCCAGCTTATGCCAATATCGATCCACTTTTAGACAGTGAATATTTGGCATTTATTTATAAAGGCGCTAATACCATTTATAAAGTCGATTGCGATGACGTTAATGTTGATATTTTGGCAAATCCGCATGCCAATATCGTGATTGATAACGTAAATGACAGCAATAATAGCGGTTCAAAATCATTAAAATAAAATAGGGCAGCAGCAATGAACTTTTTGGGATATGTGATTTTAGGCGGTTTAGCTTATATGGCAGGATGGTTCATTCGCACCAAAGTGCTTGGCAACAAGCCCGCCCCAAAGACACCGTATCGCTTAACCCATCCGGTGATTTTAAGCTATTTGGGCGGGTTTTTTGTGTTGATGCTCATCATCTCGTTTTTAATTGGTCGCTTTATTTTAGGTCACAACTCATTGGATGTGATGTTTATTATTATTAATAGTTTGGCGGCAACGTTTGTCTTTTCATTTGGCATCAATCCTGAAAATGCCAATTATGACGTTCCAAATTAGGGGTTAATAAATACATCTTTATAAAAAAAACAATCATCGCCGTAATAGCCATGATTGTTTTTTTATCGAAAAAATAAAAATTAAGCGTCTTGTTTTTTAGCTTTGGAGTCGCTGTCGCCTTGCTGCTCTTTCCAAGCTTGGTATTCAAGCAAGTCCTTTTCAACCATTTTTAAGCAAAACGCAATCACTAACGCATCATCAACATAACCGATCACTGGAATAAAATCAGGGATAATATCAATCGGATTTAAAATATAAACCAAACCAATAACAATCGATGAGATGGATTTATAAGGGATTTTACGATAGTTGCCTTGATAGTAGTCTTTAATTAAGCTGATAAATAAGGAAATATCAGTGGTAAAGCGCTCAAGGTGAATGCTGTCTTTAAGCTTTTCTTTGATTTTTTCTTCTTCTTTAATGATAAATTCCATATCCGCGCCGAGCAGCTTTTTGTCTTTATCGTCAACGTCACTGTCTTGATCAATGGCTTGGTCACTGGATTTCTTAGCATCGTCTTTTTTATCAGATTTTGAAGCGTTGTCGCTGTCTTTGCTGCTTTGAGCTTTGCTGTCTTGATCATCGTCTTTATCTTTTGCGCTATCTGCTACTTTGTTTTTGTCAGCGCTGCTATCTTGGTTTTTATCACTGTCGTTTTTTGCCGTTTGGTTGTCTGTTTTGTTATCAGAGATTGACGACGAACTTTGTGCTGAATGAGTTGCTTGGTCATTGGCAGCGCTATCTTTTTGATGATCGGTTTGAGCATTTGCTGCAGTATCTTTATCTTTGGTCGAATTATTATCAGTCATGAAATTGGCTCCTAGTTATTGTCGTTATGGAATTTAGAATTATATTTTTAAAAGCGGTCAAGCAAAAATCACCATTAAGAAAGGTAAATTGAGCTGATTTTCGTCACGCATTTTTGCTACTATAACAACAGTTTTGCGCTAATAGCAAATGAGATTGGTTAATGATTTGTTATAGTGAATATAAAAAATTAAGTAACCTTATCTGTCAAGTAACGGTTAAGTAATCCTAAAACTTGCGGTATTGGCGCAGAGAAATTTAGCAATTAAAAAGTAGTAATGACATAGTAATGAATAAGGCAGTTGCGGACGCTCACACCGAAAATACCTCTAAGCTCAATCGGCGGCAGTTTTTAACGCGGTTGGGCGGTTATTCAGCAGCAGGGTGGTTGCTAGGTTCAGGGGCAGCTCGCGGTGCTGAGTTGGCAAATCTGCAAGTGGTAACTAAAGATGAAACCATAGTAGAAGAAACCACGGCGCCGCTTTCTAATGCCGTAGTAAAAGTCAGCCAATGCGTTTTACCTACGGTTGAAACTCGGCTATTTGGCAGCTCGAACGTCAGTAGTGATGTGGTTCGCAATAAACGCGCGCTATTGAGGCTGGCTTGCGCAGGATTTGATATTAAAAATCCTGAGATTGTCAATCGGCAGTATTTACGCTTTGCAGGAACAGATCGTCAGCGGGCAAGTGATTTGCAAAATATCGCAACCAGCGGTATTGCTGCGCCCAAATTGCTGATGGGCGTCGGCGGCGGCTATGGCGCAATGCGATTATTACCGCTGATTGATTGGGCAGCTTTGGGTCGGGTGTTAAAGGATCACGGAACAATTTTAGCGGGATTTAGCGATGTGACCGCGATTCAGTGTGCGTTACTGGCAAAAGGGGGCATGAGCTCGCTTGCCGCGCCCATGCTTAATAGCGAATTTGGTAAAGTGACGCCCGATAGCAATACCATACGGCAATTTGTCACCGCGTTGACGACGCCTAAACTTACCGTCAACGTTCAAAAACCCGATTTAACCGCAAAATCGCTGCCAATGATTTTAGCAAAAAATCCTGAGCAAGTGATTCAAGGGACGATTTGGGGCGGCAATTTAAGTGTGGTATCGGCGCTGGCTGGCAGTGAGTTTTTACCAAAAATCGACGGCGGCATTGTCTTTTTAGAAGAGGTGGGCGAGACGCCTTACCGCGTTGAGCGGATGCTTTATGATTTGTATTTGGCAGGCGCGTTTAAAGGTCAGCAAGCGATTGTGTTTGGGGCGTTGTCCGGCTTTAGTAAGGATGCTTATGACCCGCGCTATGATATGGCGGTGGTCGTTCAGCAGCTTTTTGAGTTAACCAAACTGCCGATTTATAGCGGGTTTGGCTTTGGTCATATTGCCAATAAACAAAGCTTTCCGCTTGGCGCTGAGTGCCAAATCAAGCCGTTAGCGCTTGATTCTAAGCTAGGGTTTAGTTTGACCTTTACTCATTATCCAACCATCACGCCCGATTTGATTTCCGCTGAAGGGCTTTTGCTGAGCTCATAATTGTGAGCCAAGTTGCAACTTAGCAAAAGCTATCTTCACGCTGCAATGATCAGCCAATTTTTAACTTGTGATGATCATCCTGTAGTATTTTTAAAGAAGCGGTTATGCCAAAACTTATTGGTAGCCATCAGTAGGCGTTTTTGTTTAAAAAAATGCCAGTGTTACCATCAGTATTGATAAAAAACTCTAAGCCGAGCAAAGCCGTTTGAACACAGCCGCGAGCTCGATTTTAGAAACCATTGTGGTAACTACCAAAAAAAGACCGATGGTAGTGAGCCAGGATAACGCCACTTATAACGCCAATGTAGCAACGGTCGGTTCAAAAACACCAGGATTTTTAGAAAATATTCTGCATTCAGTCAGGGTAGTAACCAAAGCTAAAATTGAAGATTTAAGCGCATTACCTAGTCTAAGTATCAAGAAAGTATCAAAATCGGAGTTTGCTGCTCAAAGCGCAAGGATGTCATTTTGAATTTCAAATAATAAAAAAGCCTTACAGCATATTTACTGTAAGGCTTTTGTATAATGGTACCCGGAGCCGGACTTGAACCGGCACGCTATTGCTAGCGAGGGATTTTAAATCCCTTGTGTCTACCAATTTCACCACCCGGGCAAAACTTGATTGAGCGTATCAGCGATTGGCTGCTTAACTCAGTGGTCGCTATTATAGGTTACTTTTTTAAAATTGCAAGTAAAATTTAACGACTTTTTTAAATTTGGAGGCTGGAGTCGGAATCGAACCGGCGTTAACGGAGTTGCAGTCCGCTGCATGACCACTCTGCCATCCAGCCCATCAAGGTGACCCATATTAGCAAATATTTTTTAAATTACAAGTCATTTTTTTATAAATTTGCGCAATTGTTAGCTTGCTATTGATTTTGTTGAATTATTTTATTAAAGATAAAAAATAAGAAATTATTGCTGACTTAAGCGTATGAGTTTTTTTGGGAGAATTTGCGCGAAAATCAGGCTTTCGGGTGGGTTTTTGACCTTAAGATAGGTACAATAAGGCTCAATTTTGCGCTACTTTGCCGCGCTTTATCTATGGAGCTGCTATGTCACAAGCTGAGATTACTGTAACGTCTAATGATGATTCAAACCGGATGTCAACGACTACGCCAACGACCGAAACTGCATCGGCTTTGGTGCTTGATGGTAAGGCACTGGCAAAAAAAATTGAAGCAAACTTAAGCGCTCGCGTAGAAAATTTAAAGCAAAAAACGGGTCGAACGCCGATTTTAGCGACGATTTTGGTTGGTGATGACCCCGCTTCTGCCACCTATGTTCGCATGAAAGGCAATGCTTGCAAGCGCGTTGGCATGGATTCGATGAAAGTTGAGATGCCAAGCGCGACCACGACTGAGGAGCTCAAAGCCAAAATTGATGAGTTAAATCATAATCCAGACGTTCACGGCATTTTACTTCAGCATCCAGTGCCAAGCCACATCGATGAGCGCGCCTGCTTTGAGCAAATCGACCTTGATAAAGATGTTGATGGCGTAACTTGTCTTGGTTTTGGGCGCATGAGTATGGGTGAGGCGGCGTTTGGCTCGTGTACGCCACAAGGTATCATGCATCTGCTGAATCATTATGGCATTGATCTTGCTGGTAAAGAAGCCGTTGTGGTGGGTCGCAGCCCAATCTTAGGAAAACCAATGGCGATGATGCTATTGAATGCCAATTGTACGGTGACGATTTGCCATTCAAAAAGCCAAGATTTGGCAAGTTTTGTGAAGCGCGCCGATATCATTGTAGGGGCGGTAGGCGTTCCAGAATTGATTCGCGCTGAATGGATTAAACAAGGTGCGGTCGTGGTTGATGCTGGATTCCATCCAACCGAATCAGGCGGCGTTGGCGATATTGAGCTTTCCGGATTAGAAAAGGTAGCGAGCGCTTATACGCCAGTTCCAGGTGGCGTTGGTCCTATGACCATTAACACGTTGATTCGCCAAACAGTTGCTGCTGCTGAAAAAGCGGCGGGGCTTGATGTCGATATTATGAGCTGATATGAGTAATCGCCATTGCCCCGCGTCGCTACAGTCGGCAGGTCGTACCTTTGTTGATCTATGCCACTATGCAATTTTATTTTTAATTACCGTGGTGGTGGTTTGGACGGCAGGAAAAGAGTTTGTTGTCATTCTTCAAAAGGGCGCGGCAGATTTAAAAGACATCTTGCTGCTGTTTATTTACCTTGAATTGCTCGCGATGATTGGCATTTATTTTAAAACCCACCGACTGCCAGTTCAGTTTTTAATTTTTATTGCCATCACTGCGCTGTCGCGGCATTTGGTGGTTGATGTTCAAGCCGTTTCAGATTATTTTCACTTGTGGCTGCTTGCAACGATTTCGATTGCGATTTTGGCGTTAAGTGGTTCGGTGGTGATTTTGACATGGACGGCAAAAACCTTTGGTAGCCCAGAGGATACGCTTGCCGACTACCAGCATCCGGTGAAACAAGAGAGCAATCCGCCGAAAGTTTAAATGCCTATTTAAATTAAACGGCTTCAAATTTAAACCACCATAAAAAACCCTAGAGCAATTGACGTGTTCTAGGGTTTTTATTAAATGCTAAAAAATTTAAATCCGGTTAATAAAGTTAAGCAGCGTTTGCTTTTTGCTATCGTCCAGTTTTTCAAATCGCGATTTTGCTGTTGCTGCTTCACCGCCATGCCAAAGAACGGCGTCGGTGATTGAGCTTGCGCGGCCGTCATGCAAAAAGCGCGCGTTTTGGTCTTTTGCAGTAATGCCAATGCCCCAAAGCGGCGGCGTTCGCCATTCAAAGCTTTCCGCGCCTTTTTCCTTCACGCCATCATCAAGTCCTGCGCCCATATCATGAAGAAATAAATCGGTGTAAGGGTAAATCACTTGATTGGCAAGTAGGGCAAAGCGCGGGCTGTTACCAGTTTTTTGCTTAGGGATGTGACAGCTTGCGCAGCCCACATCATCAAAAAGCTGAGCGCCTTCATTAAAGGTGGCTAAATTGTCAATCCGGCGGTCGGGAACGGCAAGGGCGGTCATAAAGTCGGTCACCGCATCAAGAACGCTGTCGCTAACTTCAGGGCTACCGCCATTTGGTAGCGTCCAGCAGCTTGGCTGATTGACCGTGCAATTGGGCGCTAAAAATACCGAGGAAGTTAGCCCCATATCTTGTGACATGGCATTGGCATTTTGAACGCGAAGGCTTGGATTGATGGCTTTCCAACCAAACCTACCCACCTTTTTTTGACCATGATCCTCAACAAAATGAACGCGACCTTTGACGCCGTCTTTTTTGGCATTGTTGCTAGCTGCAATAATATCGGCTTCAGGGATTAAATCAAGCAGTCCCATTCCAAGCAGCTGTGGGGAGATGCGACCGCTCATTGCAGTTGCGCCTAACGATTGATTGCTATCGCTTGGCGTAAAATTAAATTGGATTCCGGCAGGGTTTGTACTTGTCGCGGCGATTGGTGCAAAGCGGACGCGACCTTCGGGTAAAATGCTGGCATCAATACTTTGATGCTGAAGCTGTTCGCCAAAATCGGCATGCGCCAAACCATTTTTATCACCCAAACGAAATAAAATCGCATCGCTCAGCTCACCATTGGCGAGATAAACTGCTTTGCGACCTGAGTCACTATGGCACTGGGTACAAGCGTTGGCGTTAAATAGCGGGCCTAAACCATCAAGCAGCGGCTGACCTTGATTTGCCGGTTGCCACTGAGCCACAAATAATTCTCGACCGGTTGAGACGTTGCTAAATTCATGGCTTGGCAAGTTTGGGATAATTTGCAAAAACGGGCGGTAGCTGTCGCCTGCAATGGTTGCCGCGCCGCCGACTGGTTGCCAATTGATATCGGTAGGGTTTGAGTTGTCCGGAGTGATCGGCGGATTTAGCTGGCTTGGCGTAACATTTTCGCTGTCATCAGCGCCGCCGCAACCGCTAAGCAATAGCGCAAAGCTCAGAGCAGTCAAGGTTAGAACCGGTTTTTTGCTTGAAACGCGAGCGTTAAAAAAATGAATGGTCATGAACAACCCTAATAAAAAACGATGTTGGCAAATAAAAAAGGCGGCTCAACTTAAGCCCCCTTTGTTTGTGCTATTGCGGATAAGTAACCGTTTAATTGGCAGGAAAATCAACAACGATGGGCGTATTAAACATCCACGTATCAAGGGTATCTTTCTTACCTAGTGAACCCTCAAAGCTCCAGCCCCAACTAAAAATGCTGCCGTCTTTTTCTTTAGCAATTTGGTGCAGCGATCCCATTGCCATATTGTCAATCGCTTTCATATTTTGAAGTCGGTCTTCAGGCTCGTTGAGGTTGTCATAAACAGTTTTATCTTTACCATCAATATTTTTAGTTTCGCCGTACATGCCCCAAGGATAAGCTTTGCCGTCATTGAGTAGCGCGTAGCTTAAGTTGCCATTAGCAAATAGCCTGCGAACGGATTTATCTTGAAACCAAGGCAAGATTTTAGCCGTGGTTACGATACTGCCCCAAGATTTGTCGTTATCTTTAAATCCTGAACCGTTATAGCCGATTTGGCTTGTGGCATTCAGCCCCCAACCGTAAACGGTGTTTTTATTGGTGAGTGCCAAGACATGGTCGCGACCAGTTGCTAATTGGATAATTTTTTCATCTTGAGCGCTGATGTTGCTGACCGGAAGCAATATCGGGGTTGCTTGAACATCAACGCAACTAGCAGCTTTATTACACGGGGTTCCGCGACCAAAGTTGGCGTAAGCATCGCTGCCCCAACCCCAAACTTGACCTTTATCATCGAGCGCAAACGAAGAGTTGGCAGTTGCTGCCACTTGAATGATGCGACCAACATTTTCAGCTTTGGAAAAATCAACTTGAACTGGTGAGCTGCTGTCTGTCGCTTGACCATTGCCAAGCTGACCATTGCTTCCTGCGCCAAACGCCCAAACGTTACCATCGCCATCAAGCACTAAATTATGGCGATAGCCTGCTGCTATTGTCACGGCATTTGTCATATTGGGAATGGCGGCAATGGTCAATCGGCAGTCATTTTTTGCGGTCGTGCAGTTGTCGCGACCATTATTACCGCGACCTAATTGCCCCAATTTGTCCTCACCCCAACTGTAAACTTGACCGTTTTTATCGATAGTCAGCGAGTGGTTTTGGTTAAAACTTAAGCTGACCAAATCCGTTGGCGCATTATTAACCAATTTTGGCGTATCAGGATGGGTAGCTTCCCCAAACTTTGAAGTGATGCCAATGCCGGTTTGCCCAAAGTTATTGCGACCCCAACCAAAAAGTTTGCCGTCTTTAATCGCCCCCGAATGCGAATTTCCAGCGGCAATGGTGTCACCTAAATAAATGGCTTTATTTAGGCTTAATTGATTGCCAACCTTGTCCGTTGCCGTTAATTTAATGGCATTTTCACCGCGATTTAACGCGATAGTTTGCGCAAAATGACCATTATTATCAATGTTAAGAGCCGTTGGCGCGCCATCATTGATCTGATAAGTGACGGATTTGACCCCGCCATCATCTTTAGCATCGCCGACTAAAAATACGCCAGCAACGCTAGTGTGACCACTGGTAAAATTGTCATCCGTGGTTAATAACGGCGGCGTGACATCGCGAACGACGTTTGATTCATTGTCAGAATCATTATTGCAAGCACTAAGGACAAGGGCAGCAGCACTGAGCGCCACGGCTTGAGATAACTTGGATAATTGCATCATAACCTCATTTGAGCACAGGCTTAATGGGATATTAAGCGCAATAAATCTGTGATAACGAGCATCATCGTAGTAAGAATTGGCTCAAATAATATTACAATGTATAATGATTATCAATTATTTATTTACCAAATAAATGCTTTAAAAATTAATAATAAAATTTTTTATATTAAATATCAAATACTTAAAGCCATCCTAAACGTTTAAAGTTATAGTACAAATAGCTACAAAGCCCGCCAATGATGAGCATAATTACCAAATAAGAAAACTTCCAATGCAGCTCAGGCATAAAATCAAAGTTCATCCCATAAATTCCTGCAATCGCTGTTGGAACGGCTAAAATCCCTGCCCAAGCCGCAAGCTTACGAACGACTTCGTTTTGACCCATATTTACCATCGCAAGATAGGTGTTCATCACCACGCTGAGCATCTCATTTAAACCGTTAATGGCATCAAGCGAGTGTAATAAATGGTCGTTCACGTCGCGAAAATAAGGCTTTGCGGCTTGCGAGAAAGGGGAAACCAAATCGCTTTTTTTATGATTGATAAAAAAGCTACAAATGTCCTGAACCGGTAAAATAACCGCGCGCATATGCACCAATTGTGCTTTTAATTCATACAGATTTTGCAGCGTTTCTTTACTAAAAGTATAGGTAAAAATATTGCGTTCTTGCTCACGCAAATAACTGCCAAGGCGATCGGTGACCGGCATATAGTTATCAACGATAAAGTCAAGAATGGCGTGTAAGACAAAAATAGGTCCCATCCGCAGCTTTTCAGGTCGGCGGTGGCAGTGCTCGCGAACCGGCGCGTAAGAGTTTGAGGGACCATTTCGAATGGTAATTAAATAATTTTTGCCCATAAAAATGGCGGTTGTGCCATAGCGGATGACGTTATTTTCAAGCTTTGCCGTTCGAATGACCAAAAATATCGTATCGTTATCATAATTTTCGACTTTGGCGCGCTGATGGTCGGCAAAGGCGTCCTCGATCGCCAGCTCATGCAAATCAAAGGCGCTTTTAACGTCCTCAATAGTTTGCAAACTTGGGTCATAAAGCCCAAGCCAAATAAATTGACCGTTATTGGTTAAAGCGCGGCTCACGTCTTTAATTTCAAGACTATCGAGCTTCTCGCCCGTTTTTCGCGAGTACGAATAGCAGTTAACCACCTCATCAATACTGGTAAATTCAATATCCTCATAGCGCTCAGAGTCCGGATCATAGACCGTCATGGTCTCAATGGTGTCCTCAAGCGTGGCTTCTGAGTCGCCATAGATATAGCTGTCAGAGTCTAAATCGGCAAGTTCTGAGTGTTCATGAGTTGCAAATAAGCGGCTGGCATCGGGGTCAGAAGTGATTCGTGTGGTGATGGGGTTAAGCTTAGGATCATCGCGGCTCATGCCCCCTCCTTTTTTCAAAATTTAAGTTTCAAAAATTAAGTGATCGGATAAATGCTGACTTAAATCGCAAAGCGTTTGAGCGTTTCAATGTCCACAAGGGTGAGTAAACTTTCATGGCAAGCGGTCAATTTAAGCGGCGGGGCAACGTCAAAATCAAGCGCTTCCACCCATCTGAGGGCACAAATGCACCAAAAATCTCCCGGTTTTAGCCCTGGAAAATTAAATTCAGGAAGCGGGGTGATTAAATCATTGCCGCGACTTGCCGAAAAGTTTAAAAATTCGCTGGTCATTTTGGCGCAAACGGTATGCTGACCGGTATCAAAGTTACCCGTGTGACAAAAGCCGTTGCGATAATAGCCGGTGATCGGATCAAAGCAGCAGCTGGCAAGCGCTGTTCCTAGCACGTTGGTTTGATTGATTGCCGGATTGGGATGATAATCTTGCGACATAACTCCTCCAAAATAAGTGATGGGTTAGTGTAACATGACTGCTATAAGGAGTTGATCACATTTTCTACTTAGCTCAAGCTTGAAGGGAAGGGCTTATTCTAATTGACAAGCAAATAGCCATACAAAAACTACGGCTTGAATAAAATAAGCGGCACAATTAACCCAATTGTGACTAGGCGAGCCTTAGCGATTATGCTAAACTTGATGATAAAGTGCCTTGAAAATTTATTGCATAAAACCGCTACAATTTTTAATAATGATAAGCCTTTAATTAAAAAATGTTAGTTCGAGTTATGCCGCGCCTATTGGCAAGCGCTATGCCAAACAAGGATTTATTGTGTCTGTTTGTTCTCATTTAGCTCAACCTGCCGCCGATCAAGGGGATGATTTCCCTAAGATCCCGCACCTTCCTTATCGCAATTTTGACCATGAAGTGGCAAGCAATTGGCTGCTTCCTGATGGGGTCAGCGATGTCTTATTTGACGATGCCCAAAAGCAAGAAGTGCTTCGCCATAGCTTGATCCAAAAGCTGATTTCTCACGGTTATCAGTTAGTCAGCCCGCCGATGATTGAGTTCACTGAATCCTTATTAAGTGATGCCTCAGAGGATTTAAAACGCCAAACCTTTAAAATCATCGATCAATTGACGGGTCGCTTGATGGGGCTTCGCGCGGATATCACGCCGCAAATTTTGCGAATCGATCGCCATCATGGTGGGATGGGAATCGCGCGCTATTGCTACGCCGGTCAAGTCATTCATACCCTGCCAAATGGGCTTTTCGGTTCAAGAACGCCGTTGCAACTGGGCGCTGAAATCTTTGGTTGTACAGCCCTTGCCGCTGACATTGAGCTGATTGACATGCTGTTTGCCATGCTCAGTGAGTTAAACTTAAACGCTCAGCTGCATATTGATTTGGGTCATGTGGCGATTTTTGAGCGCTTATCATTGCTTGCTGAACTGACCGAGGATGACAGCCAACAGTTGATGCAATTTTATGCCAATAAAAACTTACCTGAGCTCAAACGCTTTTGTCAATCGTTTGCCATGGGCGATGACTTTTATGCGCTGGCGCGGTTTGGTCATGATATTCCAACACTTTTGCAAACGCTATCGCAAGCTGCCAAAGCTGATGCGGTATTGATGGAAGCGGCGGCTGATTTGATGACCTTAAAAGCGCATTTAGAGAAGCAATGGCAGTGCCAAGTGAGCATTGATGTCACTGAACTGTCCGGCTATCACTACCATACCGGTATCGTATTTAACGGCTATATCAATAATGAGTCGCAGCCTTTAGTTCGTGGTGGTCGCTTTGATGGCAAAAAAAGTCAGTCGCGGCGCGCGGCAACGGGATTTAGTTTAGATGTGAGCCGATTGGTCAATCACATTGCACTTACTGCCCCCAAAATTGTCGTGGTTGATTTTGCAGATTTGCAATCGGCTGATACTAAGCAATCAGCAGCGCTACAAAAAACGATCCATGAGCTTCGCGATTTGGGCGCTTGTGTGACCCTGCCATTAAGTCAAGAGGATATTCCAAATAAATTAACGCACCGCTTGGCGTTGGTTGATGGCGCTTGGCAATTGATGAGTATTTCTGCTTAATTTTAAACCGTTTTAAAGTTTGCTTGACCGTGTTTTTTAGCACAGTTATTACATCACTAAGAGGATGAATCATGGGTAAGAACGTCGTAGTTTTAGGGAGCCAATGGGGCGATGAGGGTAAAGGTAAAATCGTCGATTTGCTCACCGAAAAAGCCGCTGCAGTAGCACGATTTCAAGGCGGTCATAACGCCGGTCATACGCTTGTTGTCGATGGCAAAAAAACGGTGTTGCACTTGATTCCCTCAGGTATTTTGCGCGAAGGCGTGACCTGCTTTATCGGTAATGGTGTGGTGCTCGCGCCAGACGCGCTATTAAAAGAGATGAAAAATCTTGAAGACAACAACGTTCCGGTTCGTGAGCGTCTGCGTGTGTCGCCAAATTGTCCGCTGATTATGCCGTATCACGTTGCCCTTGACCAAGCTCGTGAAGCGAAGCTTGCTGGCGGCAAAATCGGCACGACCGGTCGCGGTATCGGTCCTGCTTACGAGGACAAAGTAGCCCGCCGAGCGATCAAGCTTGCGGATTTGTTCCGTGAGGATTTACCTGAAAAATTGCGCAATTTGATTGACTATCATAACTTTCAATTGACTCAGTATTATCAAGTTGATGGTATTGATTTTGATGAAACCTTAAAGCTTTGTCATGAATGGCGCGAAGAATTAAAAGACTTGGTGACCGATGTGACGGACGACTTAGACAAACTGCGCCGCGAAGGCAAAAACCTTATGTTTGAAGGTGCTCAAGGCACGCTTTTAGACATTGACCACGGGACTTATCCGTTTGTGACCAGCTCAAGCGTAACCGCAGGCGGCGTGTCTACCGGAACTGGCATTGGTCCTTTATATTTGGATTATGTGCTCGGAATCACCAAAGCTTATACCACACGCGTAGGTAGTGGACCATTCCCCACTGAACTTTTTGATGACGTTGGCGCGCATTTGGCGAAAGTGGGTCACGAGTTTGGTGCAACAACCGGTCGCGCTCGCCGCTGTGGTTGGTTTGATGCCGAAGGGCTTCGCCGCGCTGTGGTGCTCAACTCAATGTCAGGGATTTGCTTAACCAAACTTGACGTGTTAGATGGTTTGGATGAATTGCTCATTGGCGTGGGCTACGAGCTTCCAGAAAACGAATGCGCCGGCGCTCATGATGCAGAATTCTATGAGTCAGTTACGCCAAAGTATGAAACCTTAAAAGGTTGGAGCGAGTCGACCGTTGGCATCACCAATTATGATGATTTGCCAGAAAATGCCAAAATCTATATCAAGCGCATTGAGGCGCTTATCGACTGCCCCGTGGACATTATCTCAACGGGTCCTGATCGCGATGAAACCATCATTTTGCGCGACCCTTACGATGCTTAATCGTTAACTTTACCGCTGTAATCCCACCTTGGAATCAATCTGACTTCAAGGTCAACTGTAAGACAAAATTAACTATAATGAAGCAGGAGCTTTTCATGGCTATTGAACGTACGTTATCAATCATCAAACCTGACGCCGTTGGCGGCAACCACATCGGCGAAATTTACGACCGTTTTGAAAAAGCAGGTCTTAACATTGTCGCGGCTAAAATGATCCAGCTTGACGATGAAAAAGCTGGCGGTTTTTACGCTGAGCACGCTGAGCGCCCATTTTATAATGATTTGAAATCGTTTATGACCTCAGGTCCCGTACTTGTATCGGTACTAGAAGGTGACAACGCCATTGCTAAGCACCGCGAAATCATGGGTGCAACCAACCCAGCCGATGCCGATAAAGGTACCATCCGCGCCGATTTTGCAAGCAGCATCGATGAAAATGCCGTTCATGGTTCAGACTCTGCCGAATCTGCCAAGCGTGAAATCAGCTACTTCTTTAATGATGACGAAGTTTGCCCACGTAAGCGTTAATCCAAGCATCATCATTGACGCGTAAAAAGGGGTTATCAACGCCTGATTACGCAAAACGGCTTATATCTTTGGGTATAAGCCGTTTTATTATTTTTTTAAAGCAAACGTTAACTATCAATTGAAAAATAAAGTTACGGTCATATTTACAATTTCATTAGTGTTATCAATCGTTTATAATAGCAAGCCGCAATTTATTATTATTTAAAAAGGTCACTCTTATGTCAGCAAGCTGCTCGCCTGAAATGTTTACCCCAACTGCCATTGCGATGGTTGATGAAGCGGTTGCTAAGACCAATTTACTTGGGATGACTGAGCTACAGTTGGGTGAGTTTTTTAAAACCATTGGCGAAAAACCGTTTCGGGCGACGCAGGTGATGAAGTGGATTTATCAGTTTGGCGTCACTGACTTTGAGCAAATGACCAATTTAAGCAGAGCGCTTCGGACAAAGCTTGCCAGTCATGCTTGCGTCACGCCGCCAAAAGTCGTTCACCGCAAATATAGCGAAGATGGCACACGAAAATGGGTGTTTGAAGTGGCAGGCGGATCACTGGTTGAAACGGTGTTGATTCCGGCGGAGGACAACAAAGCCAACGGTCGCAAAACGCTTTGCATTTCCTCGCAAGTCGGCTGCGCGCTTGATTGCAGCTTTTGCAGTACCGGCAAGCAAGGCTTTGAGCGTGATTTGAGCGCCGCTGAAATTATCGGTCAGCTTTGGGTTGCTAACGCATCCTATATGAGTGATGATAGTGGTGATTTGACAGGTATCGACCACAGCGCTTGGGAAAATCAGGTAACCAACGTGGTGATGATGGGGATGGGCGAGCCGCTGCTCAATTATCAACCGGTCGTAAGTGCCATGACGATTATGCTGAGCGATCACGCTTATGGGCTATCAAAACGCCGCGTAACCTTGTCGACCTCAGGCGTTGTGCCAAAAATGTATGAGTTGGCAAAAGACATTGATGTGGCGCTTGCCATCTCCTTGCATGCGCCAAACGATGAACTTCGTAATGAATTGGTACCCATTAATAAAAAATACCCGCTAAAAGAGTTGATGGCTGCGGCGAAAAATTACGTTTGCGATGTCAATCCGCGCCATAAAAAACATGTCACCATTGAATACGTGATGCTTGGCGGAGTTAATGACAGCGATGATCATGCCCGCCAATTGGTCGCGCTGTTAAAAGATTTGCCCAGCAAAATCAATTTAATCCCGTTTAACCCGTTTCCGCACGCGCCGTATCAACGCTCAAGCAACAACCGGATTCATGCGTTTAGCAACATTTTAAACCAAGCCGGCTTTGTTTGTACGGTTCGGCAAACGCGCGGTGATGACATTGACGCGGCTTGTGGTCAATTGGTCGGTCAAGTCGCGGACAAAACGCGCCGCTCAGCAAACTGGCAAAAGTCTGTTCAACAAAAAGCCAATCAGCAGCAAAATAGCGTTAGCGCTTAGCCAAAATTATTATCAGCTTTTCTTATCAAGATTTTTTAGAAATAATAGTTTTAAAGATCAACGGCTTTTAAATAACAACAGTTATCATGGATGGGTTGTAAAAAAATTACTTCGAGGTGAAATCATGCAAGCGGTTTTTGGTGTGGCGCAACACAAGGTGATGAAGTTTGGGGCAGGGGTGCTAATTTTTAGCGCCTTAATCGGCTGTCAAAGCGTTCCTAATACTGACGCGCTTGGCAACACGCGCTACCAAACGAGCACTCAGCCAAGCAACAAGCGCAATTTGGATAAAAAAGAAATCGCTCGCGTTCGCACCGCGTTAGCCGCGCAATATATCCGTGAAAATAAGCTAGATGCCGCCCAGCAGCAGCTTGAAAAAGCCTTTGCCGCCGATAGCCGATACGCGCCTGCCTATGATATGATGGGCGTGCTATTGCAGCAAGAAGGCAGCGCGATTAATTTGGCAAAAGCCGACGAGTATTTTAAAAAAGCCATTGCTATTGACAAAGACTTTGATCAGGTGCGTAACAATTACGGCGTATATTTGTCGCAAATGAAGCGTTATAGTGAGGCGGCAGCGCAGTTTGAAATTGCAGGGTCTGCGCTTGGTTATGACGGTCGCATTGGCGCGCTTGAAAATTTGGGTCGAACCTATTTAAAATTAAATAATAAAGCGGCAGCGACCAAAGCCTTTATTCGCGCCATTGAAGGCAATCGTAACAGCCTGATTGCGCATATTGAACTGGTTGATTTGCTGCTTGAGCAAAACCGCATTCCGCAAGCTCAGCAGCTTTATGATGAAACGCTGCAATTGGTTCAAGATAAAAACAGCCCAAGACTGCTGCTTCAAGGTATAAAACTTGCCGCCGCGCAAAAAGATATGGTGACCCGCCAAAAGCTATCGCAGCAATTGTTATCAGCATATCCTTTAAGCGATGAAGCTAAAACGCTCAAAGGTTGGCTAAGTAATCCTGCGAGCGCAACTTGGCGCTAAATTGGTCATCATTTTAATCAAATTTTCATAATACTGCGTTTTAATTGCCGTTTTACCAAAGGATTTTTGTATGAGCACGCCATCCCCCATCAAACGCCGCCCCACCAAAAAAATCTTTGTGGGTGATGTCGCAATCGGTGGCGATGCGCCCATCAGCGTTCAAAGTATGACCAATACCGATACTTGCGATGTGGCAGCAACCGTTGCGCAAATTGAGCGCTGCGTTGCGGCAGGGGCAGACTTTATGCGCGTCTCGACCCCAACGATGGAATCGGTTGAAGCGTTTGGTAAAATCCGCAAATTGGTCAGCGTGCCTCTCGTTGCCGACGTTCATTTTGACCATAAAATTGCGCTAGCAGTTGCCGAAGCCGGAGCGGATTGCTTACGAATTAACCCCGGTAACATTGGTAACGATGCCAAAGTCCGCGAAGTGGTAGCTTGTGCGCGCCATCATAATATTCCTATCCGAATTGGCGTGAATGCAGGATCACTTGAAAAAGACATTCAGCGTAAATACACCGAGCCTACTGGTGAGGCGATGCTCGAATCCGCCATGCGCCATATTGACATTTTAGATAAGCTGAATTTTGACCAATTTAAAATCTCCGTGAAAGCCAGTAACGTGTTTTTGACCCTTGATGCGTATCGCTTAATCTCCGCACAAATCGACAATCCACTGCATTTAGGGGTCACCGAAGCCGGCGTTTATCGAACCGGAACGGTTAAGTCTGCCATTGCCCTTGGTAGCTTATTGCTTGATGGTATTGGCGACACCATGCGCATCTCTTTAGCTGCTGAGCCAGAAGAAGAAATCAAAATCGGCTTTGATATTTTAAAATCGCTGAATATTCGCTCAAATGGCGTCAACTTTATTGCTTGTCCGAGCTGCTCGCGGCAAGAGTTTGATGTGATTAAAGTCATGACTGCCCTTGAGGCTAGGCTTGAAGATATCCGCGAACCTCTTGATTTGTCGGTGATTGGCTGTAAAGTTAACGGTCCAGGGGAGGCCAAAGAAGCTGACATCGGAATTGTGGGCGCCGCGCCAAAGTCTCTTGTTTACCGAATGGGCGAAAAAAGTCATTTGATAGATACCAATAACTTGGTGGATGAAATTGAAAAAATGGTTCGCGAGCAGGTCGAAATCCAAGCAAAAGCGCGCGAAAATGAAATTATTCGGGTAAAATAGCTTTTTTATAAAATTTATAATTTGATACATTTTTAAATTACCGCTAAGGGCGGTCATAAAAACTTGAGGATAATAGCGCTGATGATTAAAGCGATTAAAGGGTTTAATGATATTTTGCCGCCGCAATCGGCAGATTGGCTGTATTTAGAGTCGGTATTGGCAGACGTTTTAGGGCGCTTTGGCTTTGAGCACATGCGCTTGCCGATTGTTGAGCAAACCGATTTGTTTGCTCGAGCTATTGGCGGGGCAACGGATATTGTCGAAAAAGAAATGTACAGTTTTACCGACAAGTCTGAGCCGCCAACGCCACTCACCTTGCGACCTGAAGGCACCGCAGGAGCCGTTCGCGCGGTTATTGAGCACAACTTGCTTCGCGGTGATACCCCAAAGCTTTGGTACATGGGACCCATGTTTCGCTATGAGCGACCGCAAAAAGGTCGCTACCGTCAATTTCACCAATTGGGCGTGGAAAGTTTTGGCAGTCCTCTGCCTGATGCCGATGCCGAAGTCATTGCCATGACCACACTGTTTTGGCAAGAATTTGGCATTGCAGACCACGTTCATTTGCAATTAAATTCGCTTGGTGAGATTGATGAGCGCAAAGCTTACCGTGATGCATTGGTGGCTTATTTAACTGACAAGCAAGATGATCTTGATGAGGACAGCCGCCGCCGGTTAACGACCAATCCGCTGCGAATTCTTGATAGTAAAGATGCCAAAACCCAAGCGCTGCTTCAAGGTGCACCAAAGCTTGCCGACTTTTTAGGTGAGGACAGCCGCGAGCATTTTGAGCAAGTGAAGCGTTATTTGGACGCCTTAGGCATTGAGTATGTCATCAACCCGCATTTGGTTCGCGGTTTGGATTATTATAATAAAACCGTGTTTGAATGGGTGACCGATAAGCTTGGCAGTCAAGCCACCGTTTGCGCGGGCGGTCGATATGATGGTTTGATCGGTCAGCTAAAATCCATGGGAACGGGTACTGATTCTGGCAAAGCCGCCAAATCTGAGCCTGCCGTTGGTTTTGCGATGGGGCTTGAGCGGTTATTATTGCTTATTGAAGCGGTTGCGCCGTTTGAGGCGCGCTCAAGCTGTGAGGTGTTTGTGGCAGCTCATCCTGAGGTGTTTAGCGATGCGATAAATTATGCGCAGACTTTGCGGATCAAGCGTCCTGATTTACGCGTAAAAATGGCAAGTGCTACCAGCCTTAAAACCCAAATGAAAAAAGCGGACAAATCGGGCGCGAAGCTTACAGTAATTTTGGCGCAAGATGAAATTACGCATAAAACGCTGAGCATTAAAAATATGCAGTCGGGTGAGCAATCAAGCCAAGCTTGGGACTGGCTATTTGATGAAAAAAACTTTTCAGGTTAAGTTAACGAAGGTTTTTGTTCAAAAGCGGTCTGGTAATCATTTGATCATCAGTTTTTAGCGACTATTTTTTAGGTAAAACACCATGGCTCAATCCCCAATTTCGCCTGAAGCGGACAATTCCATGCAAGCGCTTAAGCAGTACGGCAGTTATATTATTACTGTCATTTTACTGGCGCTGGCTGGCTACTTTGGCTGGACGTATTGGCAAAACAATCATGCTCGCGTCGATACGGTTGCCGCTGACCAATATGCTGATATTCAGCAATTGAACGAAAAAGTCAATTTAGCTGCCCAAAATCCTGATTTAGAAACTGAAGCGAAGTCGGCATTAAGCAAAGATCAAGATACTTTAAATAAGCAGATTGACACCTTGGTCAAATCGCATGGCAGCTCCGTTTATGCGTGGCAAGCATTGATGATTAAAGCGCGTCAAGAGGTAGATAATGATGACTTTAAAGCCGCAAGCGCCACATTAAAACAAGCGTTAGCCATTGATTTGGGCGATGAGGGGCTAAAAGCGATCACAAGGCTTCGTTATGCTGAGTCGCTTTTAGCAGCAGGCAATCAGGATGCGGCAATGACTGAGGCACAATCAGAAATGCCGGATGCGTTTTTAGCCAGTCAGCAAATTTTGCTTGGCGATATTTATTTGGTAAAAAACGATAAAGAGGCGGCAATTAAAGCTTATAAAAACGCGTGGTCACAGCTGAGTAAACGTGAGGAATCGCGAGCCGTATTGGCGCTTAAAATGGAAAGCCTTGGGATCAGCGTTGACCCCATTCGCGAAAAAAATAGCCTAATTCAAGAGCCTGAGCCTAATTCACAAGCTCAGGATTTGGCAGTAGATGCGCCTTCTTTGAGTGATCCGGCGTAAGTCACCATAAATATACCAAAGCTTACGCGCAAATCTTATAAGATGGCGGCTGATATTTTTGGTTTTTGTGATGTTAACAAGCAGCAAAATGAAAATTGATCAGCTGCAACATGATGGTAGTGAGACCCTAATGACTTTATCAAATTGCACCCTAAAGCGCTCGGTAACAAACGTGGCTATCATTGCGGTGATGGCAGTGGCTACGGTAGGCTGTAATCGCGGCATTAAGCCTGTGGTTCATGAGCCGACCAAATTGGTTCAAATTGCCAATCCGGTCAATATTCTTCAGCCTGTTTTTGGGGCAAGCGTTGATAATAAAAAGGCAAGCCAAAAAGACCCGCTTGATTTGCAAGTGGGCTATGATAATGGTCAAATTGTTATCGCCTCACGCGCTGGCGATTTAAGCGGTTTTGATAATAATGGCGCTCGCCTTTGGTCGCTCAATGTTGGCGATCAAATCACCGGCGGCGTGGCACTTGATGCCCTAAGTCAAACGGCAGTGGTCAGTACTCGAAGCGGTCAAGTGATGGCATTTGACAGTTTAACGGGAGCAAAGCGTTGGCAGCAGCAATTGTCAGGGACAGTATTATCACCTGCCCTGATTAGTAATAATCGGGTGATTGTTTCAGCTAATGATGGCTTTTTGCAAGGGCTATCACTGCAATCTGGTCAGCCAGTTTGGCAGTTTGCTACCCAAGTTCCGGACATTAGCATTCGCGGAACGGCAAAGCCCACCTTGTTAGACAGCAAAACGGTATTGCTTGCAACCGCAGACGGCAGGCTTCATGCCATCACAACCGATAATGGCTTGCCTATTTGGTCGCGCCGCGTGGGCGTAGGCGTTGGTAGCAGCGAGATTGAGCGCATGAGCGACGTTGATGGCGCACCAATCGTTGATAATAATCAGTTATTTGCCATCAGCTATAGCGGTCAATTGATTGGCATTGATCTGGCATCAAAACAAGTGATGTTTGTCAATGAGCTTGCAAGCTTAAAATCGCTTGCGGTAAATAGTCGCCAGCTAATTGCCACAAGCCTTGATGGCAAAGTGGTGGCTTATGATCGCAGCTCTGGAAAAGAGCTTTGGTCAAGTGACGCACTAGCGTATCGAAAGCTGACCAATCCTGCGATGATTGGCAATTATATCGCGGTTGGTGATTTGGATGGCGTGGTGCATTTATTTGACCCAAATTCTGGCAACATTGTTAGCCGATCGCAAACCAAAGGGGCGCTGACCAGCCTTCAAGTGGTGAACAATCGCTTATTGACTCAAAGTCAAAGCGGTCAAGTGGCTATTTGGCAGCAGCGCTAAGTTAAGTTGAATGCTAAGATCGCCTTACTTCATTTGCTCAAGATGACTTGTGCTTCAGGGTCAATTGGCGTAATCTATGCGCCCGGTAAGAGATTGATAGTATTTTCGCTCAATTTTTAAAAGCCGCTTTCACAACTAAAAAGAGTATCGCATGAGTATCAAGCCTGTGGTGGCGCTGATTGGTCGCCCAAATGTTGGTAAATCGACCTTATTTAACCAGTTTACCAAAAGCCGTCAAGCTTTGGTGGCAGATATGGCGGGGTTGACCCGCGACCGACAATATGGCGATGCAAGCTTTGAGGGTAAGTCATTTATCGTCGTTGATACCGGCGGTATTGGTGAGGCAGATGATGGCAGCGGCAATATTGACGATTATATGTCCGAGCAGTCCTACACTGCAATTCACGAAGCTGACATCATTGTTTTTGTGGTGGATGCTCGTGCCGGAATGATTGGTGCAGATGCAGAGATCGGCAAATTTTTGCACACCCTTGGCAAGCCAGTTTTTTTGGTGGCTAACAAAATCGATGGCGTTCATGAATCTGCCCCGAGCGAGTTTTTTGCGTTAGGGCTTGGTGAGCCGCATCCCGTTGCCGCAAGCCACAGCCGAGGTATCAGCAACCTTCTTGAAGTCATCACCAAAGATATGCCCGAACAAGATGCTGAGCCTGAGCCTGAAGGTCTTAAGCTTGCCATTATTGGTCGCCCAAACGTTGGTAAGTCAACGCTTGTTAATCGCTTGCTTGGTGAGGAGCGTGTGGTGGTGTTTGACATGCCAGGAACGACTCGCGACAGCATTTACATCCCTTATGAGCGCGAGGGCAAAAGCTACGTTTTGATTGATACCGCAGGCGTTCGCCGCCGAGGTCGAATCGATGAAAAAGTTGAAAAGTTCTCGGTGATTAAAACGCTTCAAGCCATTAAAGACTCCAACGTTACTGTTATTGTTATTGACGCTCAAGAAGGCATTGTTGACCAAGATTTGCACATGATTGGTTATGCGCTTGATGCCGGTCGCGCTTTGGTCGTTGCCATTAACAAATGGGATGGCTTAAGCGTTGAGCAAAAAGACTTTATTAAAATTGAGATGGATCGCCGCTTTAGCTTTATTCCCTTTGTTAAAGTGCATCTGATTTCAGCGCTTCATGGTACAGGCGTTGGCAACTTATACCCTTCCATTTTAAAAGCATATCATTCTTCCATGTTTCAAGTGTCAACAAGCCGCTTGACGCAAATTTTACAAGATGCGGTTGCCGCCAATCCGCCGCCTGCTGTTTCAGGTCGCAGGATTAAGCTGCGTTACGCGCATATTGGCGGTCACAATCCGCCTGTGATCGTGATTCATGGTAACCAAACTGGATCGCTTCCCAAAAGCTACCAGCGCTATCTTGAAAATCAGTTTCGCCAAGTGTTTAAGCTTGAAGGCACGCCATTAAATGTGGTGTTTAAGCTCAACGAAAACCCCTTTGCGAACAAAACGTCAACGCCCGTTAAAGCACAAAAACAGCGCCACCAAAAACGCGGTACTAAATTTGCTGCTCAATCAAAACACCCCTCTGCAAAAGAGGCAAAAACCAGCAATAAGCGCGGTACCAAAAAACGCTAATTGATGATAGCTTGCTGTTAAGATTAAGCGCGCGTTATGATGATCATTGCTTTTGGCGTTTTGGCGTCAAAAGTAGGTGAAATGAGATGCCAAACCGTCAATCACGTCCTATTTCCAGCCTAGTTAAAAAAACCGTTTTACAATTACTGACCATTGGGCTGGTCATGGCTTTGCTTTTGACCTTTGTCATAGGCTTTGTTGAGCATTATCAACAAAAGCGTCAGCATTTGCAGCAAGTGGCAGAGCTGTTAGCAAATAGTGCTTCTGTGGTCAATGGCGGCGCTTTGGTAGCAAGCCAAGTGCGGCTGCTTCTTGACAATGACCCTGCCATTCATAGCATCGTTTTTTATGCCACAGAGCAACCCATCGCCAACAGCGATCAGTCACAAATTGAGCATTCAAACCAAGATTGGAGCAATGCTTTATTTGCAAGATCCGTCAATTTTAGCCGAGCGGTAACGAGCCAAGCGCTGCCAAACACAGGATCAAACGCAACCAATAGCAATAACAAGCACAGCACTTTACTGGGTTATATTAATATTACCTTAGATATTCAAGAGCTGCGATTGCAGTGGTTATTGGCTAATTGGTGGTCATGGTTAATGATCACAGGTTCTGGACTGATATTGGCGTTGTTTTGCGCGCGTAAGCTTCGCTGGCCAAGCCAAGACTTAAACATCTTGTCGCAAGCTTGGCAAAATGACGATTATGAGCTTGATCAGCTTCCTGCATTGCAGCAGCGCTTTGAATTTACGGAGCTTATGCAGCTTCAGCAAGCTTTGGTCAAACTTTTTCAGCGCCTAAAATTTGCTCAAGATCACATTGCATCGCTTGCAGCTTTTGAAGTTCAGCTGCAAAGTAAAGACTTATCACTTGAGGTTCAACGCCACAATTTTCAAAGTATGATCACCCATGAGCTTAAAACCTCCCTTAATGCCATCTCAGGCGGGCTGCAACTGCTCAATCCGCAAGCGCTAAATGATGAGCAAAAAGACATTTTAGAGGTGATCCGAAAGGGCAGTCAGCACCTTCACAATACCTTAGAGCAAATCATTCAATTAAATAAAATTGAAAAAGGTCAAATTGGGTTAACTTTAACGGAATTTAACCCGCTACAACTATTAGCGGATTTACTTAATGACTTTGAGCCCAAAGCCCGCCAAAAAAACTTGATATTGAGCAGCCGAGTTTATCATATCGATTATAGCCTTGAAGGTGATGTCAATAAAATCACTCAAGTGCTCTCAAGCCTCATTGACAATGCGATCAAGTTTAGCCAAGCAGGAAATATCATCCTTGAGTCCCAACTGACCCATTTTAATGAAAGTATTCGTTGGCAAATTAAAATCATTGATCGCGGTATTGGCATTGAACAAAAATACTTAGAGGATATTTTTACCCCATTTTTTCAAGTTGATCCTAGTGTCACTCGGGAATATGAGGGCGCAGGCGTGGGACTTGCCGTCATCAAACAAATTATTCAGTTGATGGGCGGTAGCATTGAAGTTGATAGCACGATTGGAGAGGGGAGCACTTTTACCGTTTTAATTCCCTTAAAAGACAGCTTGTCAAAATCTCAGCAAAAAGTTTTAGCAGGAAAATCCATCTTGTATTATCACCGCGATGATTCAGGAGTGATGATCGATGAGCTGAAAATGCTTGGAGCACAAGTTCAATGTTATCAGCATTCAGAAGCCATTTTAGAGCAGCTGCAAACGATTGTGGTAGATTTTGTTATGATTGGCGAAGAGATCAGCATTGAAAAAGCAGGTCAATTGGCTGAAGCTATCCGAAAAGCTGAGTTTCATCACCGCGTATTGATCGTTTATTGGTTTTCAGCGCATAGAGGTTTTGCCATGCAATCGATAGCAAGCAAGCTGCAAGCTTTGGGCGTTGATTTTTGTCATGAATCGGTTCGTGATCCTAAAAAATTAGCGGCGTTAATCAAACGCTGGCAGGATTAATTTATTGCTTTCATCAATTGTTTATAATAAAAAAATAGCCCGAATTATAAAGTTGATATAAAAACCTTATAATCGGGCTAAGTTATCATCACTACTAAAATATACTTAATGTCAAAATATAATCACTACTAAAAATGGCTCAATTTAAAAACTGGCATTTGCCAAGTCTTCACAAATGGCTTTGTTTTCTTGTTTTGAAAAGCTCATAGTCCAGCTGCGCATGCTTTGCAAAATTTGGCGGTAATCTTGCTGAGTCGATAAATATTGAATGGCGGCTTTTGGATCCTCAAGGGTTGGCATCAATTCCCGAAGCTGAACGTTATAAGATTTATAAAAACGCTGCTTTTGATTGTTGTTCAGCATTGATGGGCAGATTTCAGACAGCACTTGCATGACCGCGATTTCATGTTTAGTGACCGTCATTCCCGACATATCGATCGGAATGGTTGAGACGGCATTGTTGTTTGCAGCATTAGTTGCTTGTGACATCATGGCAGAAGTCGTGATGATCCCCGCAATAGCAACTTTATTAGCAATATGAAATGAGGACTTAGAAGAGGTTTTAGCAGTTTGGAATAATTTGGATAATATCAATGGGTTGTTCATTCTTTATCACGCTCGCTCAAGATGATTCAATGGTCTTATATTAAGCTTTCGGCACTAAAAAGTCACATAGTATATTGATTTATGTGTAGAAATATTGTGATCCTGACTCATCTTATAGCAACATTAAGGATCAATCTTTTATCAAGTTGCTGCATTATTTTTACAAAATTTTTTAGTGTTAATTAAGGTATCCCAAAGCTTTCTAAAGCCTATTTTATTTAATGACTTAATGATTCAAGCTTGACCTATCAGTTATAATCCTCGCTTTAATTTTGCTATTTAAAATTATTAGTTTTTAACCACGTTTTTATTCCTTTGAGATTTCATGAGATTTTTAATCAGTAATGATGATGGCGTTTTTGCGCCTGGGCTTTTGGCATTATATGAGGCGCTATCCAAGATTGGCGAGGTGGTCGTGGTTGCCCCCGATAGTGAGCAAAGTGGTAGCGCAAGCGCCTTGAGTGTTGTAAAGCCATTATACCCGCAAAAGCTGGCGTCAGGATTTGTTGCTGTTAATGGCTCGCCTGCGGATTGTATTTATTTGGCGCTTCATGAGCTGTTTGCCGATGTTAAGTTTGATTGGGTGATTTCAGGGATCAATTCAGGCGCTAATTTTGGGCAAGATGTTCTGTTTTCAGGGACGTTTGGCGCGGCGGCGACGGCTCAGATGTTCGGTGTTCCGGCAATGGCGGTGTCACTTGCGATGGTTGCAACCGTAGGTTGTGGTCAAGACTTGGCAAAATATTATGAGTCTGCAGCTGATGAAATTGTGACGCTTTTGGGGCATCATGAGTTAATGGCGGGCTTCAAAAATTTGCCCTATCACGTTTTAAACGTTAATATTCCAGATAGGTCAGCTTGTGATATCAAAGGTCAAAAGATCACCGCGCTTGGTCATCGCTCGCTACTCAATCCCGTTCATAAATTGATCGATCCGCGAGGTCGAGAGGCGTATTGGCTAAGCTTAAAAAAAGACCCAAATGTATCAGATGAGCGGATACAAGCGACACCTTATTTGGCGATGACGGATGCTGAAGCTGTTGCGGCAGGTTGGGTAAGTTTATCGCCTGTTAGATTGCCTTATGTCCCAAGCCAAAGTCTTTATGAATTAGATGCTTTGCTGAATAATTACGATTAAAGATAACCACTTCAAGTTACAACGACCGACCAACTTGTAACGCCCCATTTGTAAACTAAGCTTGCTATTTTTAAGCTTTTGAAATACAGGAACTTTTTATGACATCACTGCCACTCTCTGTGCGGTTGACGCTGACGGCGCTATTGAGCCTAAGCGCGCTGATTATGACAGGCTGCGCCACCAAACCTACCTATCAGCTGCCATCGCAGTCGCCTACGATTATTACCAATGCCCAAGGGGTTCCTAATTTTTATCAAGTGAAGCAGGGCGATACGGTCAGCCAAATTGCCGCGCGATATAACCTAAACTATCGCCAAGTGGGGGCGCTAAACCGCTTAGACAGCCAATACACCATTTATACTGGTCAAATGCTCAAGCTTTGGCAAAGTGACCAAAATACGTCGGCAAGCAACAATTCACCAAGCTACAACAATAATTCAAGCAATAACAATCCCGTTTATACGCCGCCAAGCAATAATACAGCGACAGATTATGACGTGGTTGCCAATACCGCCATTGGTTACGAGCTGCCAACTAAAAATCCCGTCATCCGCAATTTTGATGAAGCAAAAGACGTCAAAGGGATGTGGTTTTCAGGGCAATTGGGCGATCCGGTGCTTGCAAGCCAAGCAGGCGTGGTACTTTATGCAGGTGACGGTTTAGAAGAATATGGCAATTTGGTAATGATCCGCCACAGCAATAACTATATTACCGCTTATGCTCATAACAGCCAAATCTTGGTGGCAGAAGGTCAATCCGTTCAGCGTGGTCAGCGCATTGCCACGATGGGACAATCTGGTCAATCAGGTCAAGTGGCGCTTGAGTTTCAAGTCCGTCTCAATGGCAACCCAATTGATCCACGAGCCGTTCTTGGTCGTTAGTTCTTAGTTGTTATTTCATAGTTGTTAATGATCAACCCATTGCCCTAATAAGCCCCAAAAGCTAATTTCGGGGCTTATTGGGGGTAAGCTGAAGCAGTTTTTGAGCGGTCAACCCGTGAATAAAGATGGAAATCAAAATCACGATGGAGCAAACAATCCAAAGTTTGACCGCATCGCTTTCGGCAAAAAAGTTTTGGTTTAAAGCATAGGATAAATAATACAACGTTCCGATGCCGCGAATACCAAGGGCGGCAATGGCATTTTTTTCGGCAAAAGGCAGTTTTAATCCGCTTAGCGCAATAAAGCCGCCAATCGGTCGAATTAACAATAAAAAGGCAAAGCTAATAATATAAACGCGCCAAGTCAGCTCAATATCAAGCTGTAGCCCTTGACCAATAAAAATACCAAAAGTTACTAGCACCAGCGACATGAGAAGACCTTCTGATTGCTCAGCAAAGTCGTGCAGCTTTTTATGATAATGGTGCTCCGTTTCTGATCGGCGAAAGGCAAAGGCGGCAACAAATACCGCAATAAAGCCATAGCTGTGGGCAAATTCAGCAAAACCATAAGCAAGCAAGGTTAAGGCAATCACCACGTAACTTTGGGAAATCGCTGTGCCTTTAATGCGCTTGGAAAAAATAATCTTGGCTAACACTTTCCCGACCGTGACGCCAATGAGTAGCCCCATGCCAATTTGCCAAAGCACGTCTTGAGTAAACCATGACCAAAGCTGCTCGCCATCAAAGCGGATGCCTTTTTGGTGGGCTTCTGCCATTTTTATTGCCAAATAAACAAAGGGGAATGCCAAGCCATCGTTCAATCCGGCTTCTGAGGTGAGGGTAAATCTTGGGGTATCTTCGTTTCCAGTGTTAGGAGGTCCAACTTGGATACTGGAGGCAAGAACAGGATCGGTTGGCGCAAGTGCAGCTCCCAGTAGGATCGCTGCTGCAAGACTCAGTCCAAAGGCATAATAGCCTAATACCGCCATCGCAAAAATCCCGATAGGCATGGTAATCAATAGCAATCGTAACGTTGGTTGCCAAGCTTTCCAAGTCAGTGGCGTGTCAATTTTAATACCAGCGCCGACTAGTGACACCAAAACGACAATTTCGGTCAGCTTTTCAATGATAATGCCACTTTCAAGCGGGTTTAAAAACGATAAGCTTGTCCACCAATAGCCCATGATCAGCCCAAAGGTGACCTGAATCATAGGTAATGAGATGGGCGCAAATTTTTTAATAATGGGAAATAGTGCCCCAAACAAAAATGCCGCGCCGCAAATCAGTAAGAATAAATTGTAGTTATCAAGCATGAGAAAGTTGCCAAGTTAAAAGCCGGTGATAATCGCCATGACCGTAAAAATTAAGATTTTAAAGGGTTATCATGACGAAAAACGGTGACTTTTTTCGCAAAAAATCGTTATCAGCACCGCCTTTACGTTGGTTTTTAGTGAAAAAAAAGCCTGCACTGCGCAGGCTTTTTATTTGAGCTATTTAGAGTTAATGACCAAGATTGAATGATTAATCAACGCTCAACTTGGCTGACATCACGAACAGCGCCTGTATCCGCGCTGGTGGTCATTGCGGCGTAAGCGCGAAGGGCTTGTGAGACGTGGCGGTCACGGTTGACAGGCTTCCAAGCAAGGCTGCCTCGGCTTTCCATCTCCTCGCGGCGAGCCGCAAGTTCGCTGTCGCTAACGTCCATATTGATGGTTCGGTTAGGGATGTCGATATGGATGGTGTCACCTTCTTTTACTAAACCAATGGCGCCGCCTTCAGCTGCCTCGGGGCTGGCGTGACCTATGGACAATCCAGAAGTACCCCCTGAAAAGCGACCATCGGTTAATAAGGCGCAAGCTTTGCCAAGACCTTTTGATTTTAAATAGGTGGTCGGATACAGCATTTCTTGCATTCCAGGACCACCTTTAGGACCTTCATAGCGGATGATGACCACATCTCCTGCCACGATTTTATCGGCTAATACCGCTGCTACGGCGTCATCTTGCGATTCAAAAATGCGCGCACGTCCCGTGAATACCAAGATGCTTTCATCAACGCCTGCGGTTTTTACCACGCAGCCGCGCTCAGCAATGTTGCCGTAAAGTACGGCAAGACCGCCGTCTTGTGAGTAGGCATGATCTTTACTGCGGATACAGCCTGACTCACGGTTGACGTCCAAGTTTGACCACGCTTTATTTTGTGAAAATGCTTGCGTGGTTCGAACGCCGCCGGGAGCCGCAATATAAAGCGCTCGCGCCTCAGTATTGTCAGGGTTCATGATGTCCCAGTTTTCAATGGCATCTTTCATGGTTGGGCTATGAACAGTCGGAACGCTGGTGTCTAAAAGCCCTGCGCGGTCAAGCTCAGCCAATAGCGCCATCACGCCGCCTGCACGATGAACGTCTTCCATATGGTATTTTTGGGTTGCCGGAGCGACTTTTGATAAGCAAGGCACATGGCGGCTTAAGCGGTCAATGTCTGCCATTTTAAAATCAACCTCTGCTTCATTGGCAGCAGCAAGCAAATGCAAAATGGTATTGGTTGAGCCGCCCATCGCAATATCAAGGCTCATGGCATTTTCAAACGCCGCTTTGGTGGCGATTGATCGCGGAAGTACAGAGTCGTCCTCTTGCTCATAGCGGCGCTTAGCAAGCTTGACGATAGTGCGACCGGCTTCTAAAAACAACTCACGGCGCAGCGCATGGGTGGCAAGCAAGGAGCCGTTGCCGGGTAAGGATAGTCCTAACGCTTCAGTCAAGCAGTTCATCGAGTTTGCTGTGAACATCCCTGAGCATGAGCCGCAAGTTGGGCAAGCGGAATTTTCAATGGTTGCTACATCTTCGTCGCTGATGCTGTCGTCTGCTGCATCCATCATGGCATCGACCAAATCCAATTTGCGAATGGCTTGACCTTGGTTGTCAACGCCTTGAGCATCGCTTTGACCGTCGTTGTTGTGGCTGTGGGCAACGGTGCTGGCAACGACTTTGCCGGCTTCCATAGGACCGCCGGATACAAACACAACAGGGATGTTCAAGCGCATGGCTGCCATGAGCATTCCGGGGGTGATTTTATCGCAGTTGGAAATACAAACGAGGGCATCGGCGCAGTGGGCATTCACCATGTATTCAACTGAGTCAGCAATCAAATCTCGGCTTGGTAGGGAATACAGCATGCCGCTATGACCCATGGCAATGCCATCATCAACGGCAATGGTGTTAAATTCTTTAGCAACGCCGCCGGCTTTTTCGATTTCGCGAGCAACCAGTTGCCCCAAGTCTTTTAAATGAACGTGACCGGGAACAAATTGGGTAAAGGAGTTGGCAATGGCAATAATAGGCTTGTCAAAATCGCCGTCAGTCATTCCTGTTGCGCGCCAAAGCGCTCGAGCGCCAGCCATATTGCGACCGCCGGTTGAAGTTTTTGAGCGATAGTCCATAGTGTGTCCTTTCAATCTAAGTCAATGAGGTGGGAAGTAAAGGGTTAAGATGACAAAGCAAGCAACGTTGCGGGCGCATCTTATCGCTTAAATTTGACTGCCTTTTTGACTGCCTTTTTGACTGCCTTATAGTTTCTGAATTTAGGCATCGCAATTTACTCAATTCGCGCTAAAATTGCCGTCTCAAACCAAGGCAGCTTGGTTTTATTGTCCTCAAGCGTATTGAGAACAGCCAGCGCGTGCATTGGGGGCAGCTTTTGGTACTCGTTTGCAGGCAAAATGGTCAAAACAGCGTCCTGACTTTGGCTGTCATCAAGGCTAATTAAAGCTTGATTGGCATTTTTATAAAGCACATCAACGCGACCAAAAAATTGCCAATCTTTAAAAGCCGCCAATAGCGCATCGTCTTTTGTTTTGGTATAAATAGGCTCAGCCTGTTGACCAGTATTGCTCCAATGCAAGCGAACTGCCAATTGCAGCGCTTCGCTAAACACCACTAATGAGCCAATCACTTTAACATGCCAAGGCTTGGCGATGAGCGCCGTATCAATCCCAATCAATTGGGCGGCGGCTTCTGAACTCATTGGGGTATTAAATTTTGCTAACAATTGCGGCGTTAAAGGATGCTTTTGTTTGATATCATCGCCTAATCGGTCATAATGATATAAAAACGGCAAAGTCGCCTCTTGCGTCACCATTTTTTCACTGAGTTTGCAGTTGTGAATCCGCCACTGATAGCTTGGCTCAATGAGCGCTTGGCTGACATTGAGGGCTGATGGCGAAATATGAGCTGTTGTGATCGTAGCTTTGGCATCACTGGAAGATTGAGCTTGCAAAGTTATCGCGTCCACTAAACGATGAAAGCTTTAATATACCATTTATCGCAACCTTATCGCCAACAAATTAGCCGCTTTCATCATCACTATTATTATGGCGGTTAATTACTTGTTATTATACTTTTAGTACGCCGTTCAACATTAAATTCAACGGCTTTATTTTAATCACAAGAACGCTTTATCACTCAATAAGGACAAGTTATGAGCCAACAAAACCAACAACATAATCCATCATATAGTCGCCGCTACCAACAAGACAATATTTTTGCCAAAATGCTGGCAGGTGAGATTCCGTGTCATAAAGTTTTTGAAGATGATAAAACCCTTGCCTTTATGGACATCATGCCGCAAGCTCGCGGTCACGTTCTGATCATCCCGAAACAAAACGCCACTGATCTCAGTGATCTTGAGCCAGAATTTGCCGCGGCAGTACTCATGACCGCCAAAAAAGTGATGAAAGCTCAGCAGCAAGTTTTAAACCGTGAAGGCATTATCCAGATGCAATTAAATGGCGCTCAGGCGGGGCAGTCAGTATTTCATTATCATATCCATTTGGTTCCGGCAAATATTCATGATTTAGGTCGTCATGCCAATACGATGGCGGATAGTGATGATCTTGCCGCTTTGGCTAAAGACTTTGCGGCAGCGATTGATGCTCAATTCTAATGATTGCGATTGCAAGTTTGATAATTTGAAAGCTCTATCGATTAAATAACATTTCAAAAAAAGGCTGAAACTACTTAGCCTTTTTTTGAGACTGATTAGTTTCAGCAGGGGTTTTGTAACAGTGATTTAAGGTCTTGTTGCTAAATTCTTATTTTTCTGGGGTTTTGGGGAATATTGTGATAAACCTACCATCCCGCAATAATTAGGACAGTATTGTTTTGGCACAAGACACTTGGACAAAATCTCAATCAGCGAAATCGACCATTTTAATTCCAGTATTTATTCCGGCGGCGGTCGTGATGCTATTGCTCGTGATTGGCACGGCGGTCAATCCTGAAGCTGCTGGGGATCTGTTTGGCGACGTTTTAAATTTTATTACCGATACCTTTGGCTGGTTTTATATGCTGGCGGTGGCGATATTTTTATTGTTTATTATCGTCCTTGCCTTTTCGCCTTATGGCAGTATCAAATTGGGACCTGATCACGGCGAGGCGCAATATAAATTTATCGATTGGTTTGCGATGCTGTTTTCTGCAGGTTACGGTATTGCACTGCTGTTTTTTGGGGTGGCAGAACCCGTGCTGCATTTTGCAAGCCCGCCTGTGTCTGAGCCGCAAACGATTGCTGCTGCCAAAGAAGCCATGCAAATTGCGTATTTTCATTGGGGCTTTCATATTTGGGCGATTTTTGCGGTGGTGGGATTGTCGCTGGCGTATTTTTCCTTTCGTCATGGTTTGCCTTTATCTATGCGCTCAACGCTTTATCCGCTGATTGGGGATAAAATTTATGGTCCTATTGGTCATACGGTCGATGTGTTCGCCGTTTTAGGGACGCTTTTTGGTTTGGCAACCAGTCTTGGGCTGTCAGTTGCGCAAATTAATACAGGGCTGAATTATTTATTGCCTGATATTATCCCGATTAATACCACCGTTCAGGTGATCGCCATTGCTATTGTTACCGCGCTTGCGCTAATTTCCGTGCTGGCAGGGATGGATAAAGGCGTCAAGCGGCTGTCGATTTTAAATATGGCGCTTGCCACACTACTTATGCTGTTTGTGTTTATGGTGGGACCTACGGTCTTTATTTTAAATGCGTTTATGGAAAACACCGGCAGCTATCTTGGCAATATCGTTGAGCGCACCTTTAGTTTGCAGGCGTATCAGCTGAGCGACTGGATTAGCAATTGGACGCTGTTTATTTTTGCATGGACGATTGCTTGGGCGCCGTTTGTTGGGTTGTTTATCGCCAAAATTAGCCGTGGTCGCACCATTCGCGAGTTTGTGTTTGGCGTGATGCTGGTGCCCACGTTTTTCACCTTCTTTTGGTTTGCGGTGTTTGGCGATACGGCGCTGCACATGATTATGGTGGACGGTTATACCTCGCTCATTAGCGCTGTTGAGGACAACCAAGCGATTGCGCTATTTAAGCTGCTTGAGCACTTGCCATTGACCCAATTGATGTCCTCGATTGCGGTGCTGTTAATCATCACCTTTTTTGTGACGTCGTCGGATTCAGGATCGCTGGTGATTGACTCGCTGGCAGCTGGCGGTCGCAGCGATACGCCGTGGTGGCAACGAACGTTTTGGGTGGTCACCGAAGGGGTTGTGGCAGCGGTTTTATTGGTTGCAGGCGGGTTGACGGCGCTGCAGACGGCAGCCATCGTTAGCGCATTGCCTTTTGCAATTATCATTTTGATCGCCATATTTGGCATGTGGCGAGCGCTTAAAATTGAAGGTCACCGCAACGAAAGCTTGGTCAATGACAACCATTTGCCGCCGCATTTGCTCAAGCCCTCAGCATGGCGGGCGCGAATTGACTATATCACTGAGCAACCAAGCAAAGCTCAGGTTTTGGACTATATTAAAGCTGTCATTGTGCCTTCTATGGAACAAGTCGCTGAAAAATTTGCCGAAAACGGCTGGGATACCAAAGTGAGCTTTGATGATATGAACGACCGCGCCATTTTAGAAATTGAACGCGCCGATAACGTCGAGTTTTGGTATGAAGTTCGCTTGTCTGAAAATGAGACGCCCGAATATTACCAAGATCAGCCCAAATCATTGTTACAAGATCACGAACATCGGGCGCAGGTTTATTTGCGCCGCGGCAGTCAGACTTATGATTTGTATGGTTATCATTCTGAATCGGTCATCAATGACATTATCGATCAGTTTGAGAAATACTTGCACTTTTTAAATGTATCGCCTGACAGCTTGCCTTGGCGGATGCAGGAGCATGATGACGACATTACTTTGGAACAAGACCAAGACCGCCTTGTTGATAAATAACCTGCTTGATAAATAGCTTGCTTGATAATTAATCTTTTGCTTTATTTTGAACTTGCAATTGATGGCTGATGGCTTAGAATAACGGCTTGATTTTAAAGAACAAGCCGTTTTTTTATGACCGATACCAAAGCGCTGCATCCGTTATTAACCCCAATGACCATTGGGAATTTGACCATTCAAAATCGGCTGATCGTCGCGCCAATGGCAGGAGTGACGGACAATCCTTTTCGCAAATTGTGCAAATCCTTTGGGGCAGGTCATGCCATTAGCGAGATGATTATTGCTGATACTGCCCTTTATGCCAGCAAAAAATCCCTCTATCGTGCCAATTTTGAAGGGGAGATCGCGCCCATTTCTGCACAAATTGCAGGCGCAGAACCGCAAAAACTAGCGGAAGCCGCTCGCTATCAAATTGATAACGGCGCGCAAATCATTGATATTAATATGGGCTGCCCTGTTAAAAAGGTCTGTAAAAAGCTGGCAGGATCAGCGTTATTGCAAGATGAAGAGTTGGTGGCGCGCTTAATTGATGCCGTAGTCAGCGCTGTCGATGTTCCCGTGACCTTAAAAACGCGCTTAGGATTTGCCAATGGTCGCGAAAATATCGTTCGCGTGGCAAAACGCGCTGAAAGTTTGGGGATTGCCGCCCTTGCCATTCACGGTCGGACGCGTGAGGATATGTACACGGGAGCTGCGCGCTACGAGCTGATTCGCGAGGTGAAGCAAGCGCTGAACATTCCAATCATTGCCAACGGCGATATTGACAGCCCGCAAAAGGCGCTTGAGGTAGCATTAAAAACAGGCGCGGATGCCATCATGATTGGTCGCGCCGCCCAAGGTCAGCCTTGGTTATTTCGTGATATTCAGGAATTTTTGCAGTCGGGCGTTACCCCAGTGCCGCCAACCATTAGCGAAATCAAAGCCATTGTTCTTGATCACTTGCAAGAGTTATATGGCTTTTACGGCGAATATTCTGGCTGCCGAATTGCTCGAAAGCATATTGCCTGGTATACCAGCGGGATTTCAAACTCTAACGCCTTTCGCCAAGCCATGTATAGCGAAGAGAGTACCGCCGGACAGTTTCGCGTGGTTGAGGAGTTTTTAACCGAGCATGAATTTGCTTAGCCACTGTTAATGGCGCGCGTGTTTGGCGCGTCAGCATTTTAATTAGCTATGCTGCAAACAGTTCATTGGCTTGAAACTCAAAATTATTTTTTTAAATCTAAAGTTCCAATCTCTGCCAGCATAGGAGTTAGACAACTTCTATCTCCTTGTTTTGCGTATTCTTCTATATCATTATCGGGATAATATTTTGAATACTGTCCATTAGTTCTAATGTAGTCACCCATTTTAAAAATATACCCATTCAAACTTAAAGTTTTATTATATTCATTCCATTTAACAGCATTTTCAGGATATTTAGGAAACATAGCTGTTATGTAACTACCATCTTTTTGTATTAGGTAGAGACAACCTTTCTGCCATTTGAAAACTCCTTCCACAGATGCCATAGACTGTGCTTGCGTTACGGGATCAGTATAATAGCGAAAAATGCTAGTCTTTTGCGCAGGTTCAATGACTTTTTGAATAGGATTTATAACTTCCGTATGTTCAGCTGGAGCAGCTACAGGGTTTGTCGTACAACCGACTACTAATAAGCTTAGTAACATTAAAAAAAGTTTTCTCATCTTTATCCTCTAGAGCGTGTCATCAATTAAGCCAAATGATACAAGAAACCAGGTAAATTGCACTGAGGAAATGATTGGCTAACTTATCATAACGAGTGGCAATCGCACGGTATTGCTTGATCTTAGCGAAGAAGTTCTCGATCAGATGCCGTTCTTTATAAAGCTCTTTATCGAAATCTCTTGGTTGCAGCCTATGACACTTAGGCGGTATGACGGCATTGCCTTGTACTGATTTAATCGGTTCAATAACGCGGTCGTCAGCATCATAAGCTCTATCGGCAAGCCAAGTTTGGCTAATGCTGACATCAAGCAGTTCATCTGAGCCACGAAGGTCATGAGCTGCGCCACCTGTTAGATAAAAGCCAGTAGGATTGCCTAGCGCATCTGTTCGGGTGTGTATTTTAGTGGTTAGTCCACCTTTACTGCGTCCAATGGCTTGATCCCTTTTTTTCCAGCACTATGCTGATGGGCTTTGACAATAGTAGCATCTAGCATGGCGTATTCATCATCAGACTCTTCAGACAACTGTTTGAAAATTTTCTCCCATACGCTTTTTTTTGACCAGCGACTAAAACGGGTATGAACCACTCTGAAGTCGCCGAAGCGTTCAGGTAGGTCACGCCATGGTATGCCGGTCTTGTAGCGGTAGAGAACGGCTTCTACGAATAAGCGGTTATCTTTTGCGGTAACACCAACGTCATTTGGTTGCCCCGGCAGAAGGTCTTTAATTCTCTCCCATTGGTCATCTCTTAGCGCATGTCGTCTTGCCATGGTCTCTGATCTCAAATTTCTAAATACGATCTAAGTATAGCTTATTCTGAAATAACTGTTCTAATTGATGACACGCCCTAAATTCTTGAGCTATAGCCTTGATAAGCTTATATTTTATTTCCCAAACACCCGCCACAATATCCAAAACAGCCCCACCATAATAATAACAAGTATAGCAACGCGCTTTGCCCAATAGGGCAGCAAGGGCTTTTTATACTCCATGTCATGAAGCTGACGGTTTAGTCCCGATTGTAATGCGGCAAATCCGGTAGGCTGGTCGGATTTGACGTAGTTTTTTATCAAAACGCCGTTTTCTTCTTGAGCGTCAGGGTCGTTTGATTGGTCGATCAGCTCATCGGGGATGCCTTGACGGTTGGCAATTTTAGCCAAATTTAGCTCTTGCTTTTCTTGCAGGGCGTCTTCATAAGCGTCAACGCGGGCTTTGGCGTCCTCAAGACTGATATTTTCTTCTTGCGCCAAGGTTTTAATTGCCATTACCAAATTGTTTTTTTCAATCATCATGATGACGGCTTTGGGCAGTTTTTTATTGGCTTTGGCATTCTTTTTTTGGTCAAATTCTGGCATGGCGTCCTCAATCAAGCCCTATTGTTAAGAAAGGTTTTGAGCATTATAACGGCAAAAAAATACCGCAACCTTAGGATTGCGGTAAATAAAGCAAGCAGCAATTTACAAAACGCTTAATATGACAAACGCTTATTTGTCTTTCCAGCGCTGAATTGAGCTTTTGATGACTTCTTTGGCTTCATCAATGTCGCCCCAAGATTCAACCACGGTCGTTCCGGCTTTTTTCAAGTCTTTATAGTGGCTAAAGTGGAAGTGAAGCTGTTTGATAAGCTGTTCAGGCAAGTCCTCTAAAGTGTTATAAGCGTTGCCGGTATTGCGGTCATCGGCAGGAACGACCACGATTTTGTCGTCAACTTCGCCATCATCAACAAATTTCATCACGCCGATCACTTTGGCTTTTAAGAAAATGCCGGTACTTAATGGCGCATCGGTGATGATCAGCGCGTCAAGCTCGTCGCCGTCTTCGTCCAACGTTTGTGGAATAAAGCCATAGTTGCAAGGTTTAGCAAAGATTTGTGGGTCAATGCGGTCAAGCTCAAATACGGCTAAGTCGCGGTTCCACTCGATTTTGTGGCTGCTTCCGGTTGGGATTTCGACAACCACATTGATAATGCCGCCGTCAACGTCGCCTGCGTCCAAAATTTTATTAAAATCTGCCATAATGGCTCCTTTTATGATATTGAAATGGGCTTTATGTTAAGGCTTAAAAAGCGCCTTAATAATTTCGGCTGCGAGTATAGCAAATTAACGCGCCGTTTTCTCGTTTCGCTTAAGTCCAAGCGGGCAAGATATTATGCAAAAATCGACTCAATCATTTTTTTAGCTACGCATTGGCAATTGATCGCAAGCTAATTTCACCGCGATGGCGGCGAGCAATATTATCAATCAGCTTTTGAGTGACGATATCAAAGCTTAGCTTGTCATCCATCTTGGCAAAGTCGGCTAAGCGAAGCATTTGCATTCCGGCGTAACCGCAAGGATTAATCGCGTTAAAGGCGCTCAAATCGCAATCAAGATTTAATGCAATGCCATGATAGCTAAAGCCTTGCTTAATTTTAAAGCCAAGCGAGGCAATTTTACCAATCATGATTTCTGTTTTGTCATCGCCATCAAGTTGGCTATAAAGATAGACGCCAGGGGCATCTCGGCGCGATTTGGCAATGATCGTTTGACCACTATGAACCGGATTTTGGCAAATGCAGTCATTTACCACATCTTCGATGGCTTGCTCAGCGTGCGAGACCAAATTGCGAACGCTCCAACCAAGGCTATGCAAATCAAACAGCCAATACACCACCAACTGACCATGACCATGCCAAGTCACTTGACCGCCGCGATCGGTTTTGATGATGGGCGTCGCAGTTTTTTGCAAAATATGCTCTTCTTTTCCTGCTTGACCCAAGGTGTAAACGTCGTTGTGATCGACGACCCAAAGCTCATCAGGCGTTCGGATGTTTTGTTCTTTTTTTAGGGCAATTCGCTCAAGCGTTCGCGCCAACATCGCGTCATGGGTTGGGTTGTAATCGGCGGCGCTCAGTGTTTTTTGAATCAGATAATCATCGATTGGGGCAAAATTTGACATGGGAAACCATCTTTTGGTGGCAAAATGGGAAAGTAGCAGGACGCCAAGCTTTGAGTGTAACAGCTTTTATAAGTCGAACTCAATCTTTAGCCGCAGCTTGGTGGATCACAAGCGTTATCAAAAATAAGGCAGAACACTTCACCAACGATTGCCGCTTTTCAATCCTTAAGCAATCAGCTACATTAAGTCGTAATAAAGAGGTTAAATTTCCGTATTAAAACATATGAAAAAGGATTTCTTATGACTTTAGATCAAGACAGCACGTCAAATTCTAAAAATAGCCTAAGTAAAAATAAAACAAATAGCCACACCAAAGAAGCAATCAGCATCATCACCAATCAAGATCAGCTCCATCAGCAATTTACTCATTTGCAAAAATTAAGCCGCCGTCAGCCGATTTTGGATTGGTCAACACGCGCCACTCAGCTTGATAATTTAGAGGCGCTACTAAGCGATAATCAGCACCAATTGGCAGAAGCGATCAGCGCCGATTTTGGTCACAGAAGCGAGTCTGAAACGCAATTTGCCGAACTGTTTCCAAGCTTTACGGGCATCAGCCATGCCAAAAAACACGGCAAATCGTGGATGAAGTGCCGCCGAGTTGGCATCTCAGCACTTTATTTACCCGCTCATAATGAGATTCAGCCGCAGCCGTTAGGCGTTGTTGGGATTATGGTACCTTGGAATTATCCGCTGTATTTGACCGTAGGACCTTTAATTGACGCGCTGACGGCTGGCAATCGGGTCATGATAAAAATGAGCGAATCGGCGCCCAAATTTGCCGAAGCTTTTGCTAAAGCTTGCGCTCATTATTTTTCACCCGATATGGTCAGCGTTGTGATTGGCGAGACGGACATTGCCGAAGCCTTTAGCAAATTACCGTTTGATCATCTGCTTTATACCGGATCAACGGCGGTCGGCAAAAAGGTCATGGCGGCGGCAGCGCCCAATCTAACGCCAGTCACGCTTGAGCTTGGTGGTAAATCGCCGGTGATTGTCACCGATGACGCCGCCCTTGAAAATGCGGTCAACCGGATCATGATGGGAAAAACGCTCAACGCAGGTCAGACCTGTATTGCGCCCGATTACGTGTTAATTCCAAGACCCTATCATAAGCGCTTTATCGAGCTTGCCCGCGAGTGGCTGGCAAAACATTATCCGAACATTGCTAGCAATAAAGATTACTCACACCTCATCAATGAGCGCCAGTTTGAGCGCGCGCAAAGCTATCTTGATGAGCTTGATGAGCGCCATATTCATCCGCTAACCGAAGCTCATAGCGACCGTAACTCACGATTTATGCCGCCGGTCATCGTTTGTGAGCCGCCGCTTGACAACCTTGTGATGCAAAATGAGATTTTTGCGCCGATCTTACCGCTGATTCATTATGACCAAGTGTTTGATGCTATTGATTTTGTGAACGCGCGACCACGACCTTTGGCGCTGTACATTTTTAGCAGTGATGAGGGCGACATTGAGCGCATCCGTGAGATGACCGTATCTGGCGGCGTTTGCGTCAATGAAGTCATCGTCCACGTGGCTCAGCACGAGCTGCCCTTTGGCGGAATTGGGCAATCAGGAATCGGCGCGTATCATGGCAAGGCGGGGTTTGAGCGCTTAAGTCATATGAAGCCGGTTTTTGTTCAGTCCAAATTAAACGGTCTAAACTTGCTATTGCCACCCTATGGTGAGCTGTTTAAAAAAGGCATGGCGCTTTTTTTAAAGTAAATATTTTTTTAAAGTGAACATTTAACCTATATTTACCGTTTTTTTTCAACTAACGCTTTTTAATAAAGCGTTATTTTTTTATCTTACAATAAACTTACCTAATGGTTAAAAATTATCTTTTTTTATAGAGTTATAGTTAAAATAATCTAAATAATAAATCAATAATTTTAATAAAATCTAATTGATTTACACAAATATTGCGCCTAATATTTATCTTATTCCAGTTTATCTTCCTTTATAACGTTTTTAAATTTATTTTTAAGCTACTGAATTATCGATAGTTATTATCATTTTTTGCTTTAAAAAATGGCAGATTATCACCATTATTTTTCAAAGACCAAAAAAATATTTTCTCAAGGAATTTCCATGCCAAACCAATCTCAAAACCACGGTTCTAATCTCAAGCCACCGTCCCGAACGCTCAAAAATATCAGCGCGTTTGGCATCACTGCCGCTTTAAGCGCCGGACTGCTTTTAGCTTGCGGTCAGATGAGCAATGCTGAAAACAATTCAAGCGCAAAAAGCTCACAATCGCAAAATACGGGGGTCAAATCCTCGCGCGATATGTTGCCCTCGGACATGCTCAATCAATTGCAAGGGTTACCGCAAATTACCAAAGGTCTTGGCAATACCGGTAAAAATGTGATTGACCCAAGCAAACCTACGCTCGTTAAATTTTGGGCAAGCTGGTGTCCGCTGTGCTTAGGATCGCTTGAGGAAACCGAAAACTGGCGCAAAAATCCTAAATTTGCGGGCTTAAATGTGGTGACGGTGGCAAGTCCTGGTCATTTAAATGAAAAGGCGGCAGGCGATTTTGAATCGTGGTACGCAGGCGTTCAAGGCGATTATCCAAAGCTTCCAGTACTGGTGGATAAATCAGGAAGCCTGATTAGCAAACTTGGCATTCAGGTGTACCCAAGCTGGGCAATTTTGGATAAAAAGGGCAATTTGGTGCATTTGGTCAAAGGTAATTTGACCGAGCAGCAAGCGTTTGCTTTGGCAGAAAATGCCTCAAACGACTTTGCCGAGCTTAAATCCGGAACGGCTAAACCTGCCGCGACCACCGCGCTTGATAGCAATAGTAAAATTGAAACCATCAAGCAAAAAGATGGCGTTTATTACAACGATAAAGGCAAAGCCATTAACACCAAAACCATTTATTTGGCGGGCGGCTGCTTTTGGGGCGTTGAGGCGTATATGGAGCGCATCAACGGCGTGGTTGATGCGGTTTCAGGCTATGCCAATGGCAACCCTGCGATAAAAGACCCAAGCTATGAGCAGGTGATTCGCGGTTCAGGTCATGCCGAAACGGTCAAAGTCGTTTATGATGCCGACAAAATCGACTTGCCAACGCTCTTGCAATACTACTTTCGCGTGATTGACCCAACGAGCCTCAACAAACAAGGCAATGACCGTGGCGCTCAGTATCGAACGGGCATTTATTACACCAATAACAATGACAAAGCACTGATTGATGCCGCGCTCAAGCAGCTTCAAGGCAAATATAAGCAAAAAGTCGTGGTTGAAGAAAAGCCGCTCGATAACTTCTACGTTGCCGAGATGTACCATCAAGATTATCTTGCGAAAAATCCTAACGGCTATTGCCATATTGATTTAAGCCTTGCCGACGACAAAATCGAAGGCAAACCAAGCGTTCGCGGTGGCAGTAAGCTTGCCTCTGCCAATACGGTTGCCGAAACGCTCAACCCAAAACGCTACGCCAACTTTGATAAAAATGCGCTCAAAAATACCTTAACCAAAGCGCAATATGACATCACTCAAAATGCGGGAACGGAGCGCGCCTTTAGCCATGAGTACGATCATTTATTTGCTAAAGGCTTATATGTTGATGTGGTAAGTGGTGAGCCGCTGTTTTTATCAACCGATAAATATGATTCTGGCTGCGGCTGGCCAAGCTTTACCAAGCCGATTGACCCGCAAGTGATCACCAAAAAAAGCGACATGAGCTTTAACATGGTCAGAACGGAGGTGCGATCGCGCGTTGCCGACTCGCATTTAGGTCACGTATTCCCCGATGGTCCAAAAGACAAAGGCGGACTGCGCTATTGCATCAACGGCGGGGCGCTGCAATTTATTCCGGTGGATTTGATGCCACAATCAGGCTACGCGCCACTGGTCAACTTGGTAAAATAGTGCTAGCTTTATAAGATTGCTACTTATCATCACTTATCATGCTTATCGCCTAATGGTCAAATTGACGGTTAGGCGTTTTTAATGGCGGGGTGTAAAAATAGAAATGACGTAATTAGGTAAACCAAAGCCGCCTTTTGGATTGCCGCTGTAAAAACTGTGCTAAGATGGCACAATTTTGATTCTGCACTTATCTTATAAAGGCGCTTTCATGACAGCCGTTTCTATCCCCCATTCTGCCCCGATTATTACTTCCTTGCTAGACAATGACTTGTACAAATTCACCATGCTGCAAGCCATGTTGCACCAATTTCCGCAAACTCACGGCGTTTATCGCTTTCGCTGCCGAAATAATGACGAAACAGCTTATCCGCTTGCCGACGTTCAAGAGGCGCTTGAGTATCAGCTTGACAGGCTTTGTGAGCTGAGATTTTTGCCCGATGAGCTGGAATACCTACGCAGTTTGCGCTTTATTCGCTCTGACTTTGTGGATTATTTAGAGCTGTTTCAATTAAAGCGCCGCTTTATCAAGGTGAGCGCGGACAGTAAAGGTCGGCTTTGTATCGACATTGAAGGTCCGATGATTCAAGCCATGTTTTTTGAAGTGTTTGTGCTGGCTATCGTCAATCAGCTGTATTTTTCAGCGCTGTCAACGCCTGAGGTCATTTTAGAGGGTCAAAAACGCTTGGATGCTAAAGTTGAGCTGCTTCATGAATTGGCGAAAAAAGCGGACAATCAGCCCAAATCCGACTTTATGCCGCCGTTTATTGTTGCCGACTTTGGAACGCGCCGCCGCTTTAGCAAAGAGTGGCAAGAGCACGTGGTTGCTACGCTTCGTGATGCTGAGCCGAATATCGTCAGCGGAACGTCAAACGTTTTGCTGGCTAAGAAGCTAAAAATGACCCCAATTGGCACGATGGCGCATGAATTTTTACAAGCCTTTCAAGCGCTTGATGTTCGCCTTCGTGACTCACAAAAAGCGGCGCTTGAAGCTTGGGTTCATGAATATCGCGGTGACTTAGGCATTGCCTTGACTGATGTGGTCGGCATGGATGCGTTTTTGCGTGATTTTGATTTGTACTTTGCCAAATTGTTTGATGGTTTGCGTCATGACAGCGGTGACCCGTATGCTTGGGGCGAAAAAGCCATTAATCATTATAAAAAATTAAAAATTGACCCAAAAACCAAAGCGCTGACCTTTAGCGATGGGCTTAATTTGCAAAAAGCTTGGGAATTGCACCAATATTTTAAAGGTCGCATCAAAACCAGCTTCGGCATTGGCACCAATTTAACCAATGATATGGGACTGACGCAATTAAATATCGTACTCAAACTGGTCGAATGTAACGGTCAACCGGTTGCCAAGCTTTCTGACAGCCCCGGTAAAACGATGATTAATAACGACACGTATTTGGCATATTTGCGCCAAGTGTTTGAGATTGAAGCGCCAGAAAGTGAGGGAATCGCCCCTTCTGACGCTCAAAATGACTTGCTCAAAGAGTAGGGCGTTAACCGTTATTCTTCCTCATTGACCTTGTCGTCCATCGCAAAGGCGCTGTTTAGTGCCTGCTCGATGGCATCAAGTCGCGCTTCGCAAACGCGGTAGGCGGCAATAGATTCCTCAACGGTGCTCATTAAATTGTCAATGTCCGGCTCATCTTGCGATTGTAGCGTTTCGGCATTGGTTTTTAAAATATTAAAAGCATCTTGAAAGGTTTTTGGTGCCGCTTTTTTGCGTTTCGTTGTGGCTGTTGTCATTGTTTTTTCCTTATGTTGTTATTGATAATTGGCATTTATTTTATCAATTGTCGCAGTTGCTATGCCATCTTTGAGCTGAATTTGAACGGTTTGACCGGACGTTAATGCGCTGATTTGGCTAATTGTTATCGCGCCATCCTCATTTGTGATTCGGGCAAAGCCTTGATTTAATACGCGGCTTGGCTGATAAAGCAAAATGCTGTCGCGTAAAAATCGGCTGTTACGTTTTGCCGTTTGGATATTTTTAAAAGCTTGGCTTTGGATATTTTGATTGGCTGTTCGTGCTAAATAACGGCTTTGTCTAAGCTGCTGCTTTGCTGATTGACCAATGCTTTGCCAAGCATAATTGCAATCTTTTTGCAGCACGATTAACGACTGCTTTGCTTGAGCTTGAATGATGCTAAATTGCCGCTCGGATTGGCTGCGGGCAAGATTAATCGTTCGGGTTGCTGATTGCTGAATTTGCTGCTCGTAATGGCGAGTTTGGATCACAAGCCTTGCTAAATGTGCGCTGATCCCCGCAATCACCTTAGACGGCGTATCAAAGCTTGATTGCGCCACCTCATCTAAAATCACATGGTCGCGCTCGTGACCGATACCCACCCAAACCGGAATGGGCTGCTCAGCGACGAGGGCAGCAAGCTCATAATCGTTAAGATACGCCAAGTCGCCCACCGCGCCACCACCACGAATGATGACCAACAAATCCGGCAATCGATCATAATCGGCGGTAAATTGCTTTTGCGCCTTGCTGATTGCCGCTCGGATCTCGCTTGGCGCATGATTGCCCTGAAAGGTGGCGTGATGATAGTGAAACTGGCAAGCGCCCGTTTGTGAAAGCTTATCGGCGTCTGCTTGAAAATCGCCAAGCCCTGCCGCGTTTTCAGGGGCGATCACAATAACGTGTTCAATATCAAACGGCGTAGGCAAGCTTTGGTTTAAATGCAATAAACCTTCACTGCTTAAGCGCTCGACCATCAACGCATATTGCCGCGCCAAATCGCCTAAGGTATAGCTTGGGTCAATGTCCTCAATAGCCAGCGAAAAGCCATATTGCGGATGAAACGTCGCCGATACCTTTAAAAGCACCGTCACATCACGATCAAGGCTCATTCCCGTTTCGCGCTCAAATTTACCCAAAACGCGCGCCGCTTTAAAGCGCCAAAGATTGCCACGGCAACTGGCAACCACTTTACCACTGTCGTCTTTTTCAGCCAATTCAAAATAATAATGACCACCCTTAGTCGATAAATTGCGAATCTCTGCTTTCACCCAAACGTGATGGTTAAACGTCTCATTAATCACCATCTCAACCGCGGCTAAATAATCACTTAAGCGCAATACCGTATCGGATAGTGGGTCGTCATGTTCAGCAAGCTCCGCCTCAAGCTTTGGCAAGTCATTTTCGGAAAATGCTGCCGATTTGCTTGGGTCTTCAAGCAAGCGCTCTAAATGCTCACGGGATAAATTGGGTTTTTTCATAATCACAACTTTTATTTATTGTTTTAATAAGGCTTAAAATCGAGGTTGCCGTTTTGTTTATAAGATTAAGCATAGCATAAAAAAAAGCCAATAATCCGGCGACTATTGGCTTTTGGTAGCGCTTAAAATCAAAGTGATGACTCAAAAAGTGATGACCCAATTAGATAAGCGCTAAACCCTAATTACTGACAGCGAAAGCTGATTTGATATTCGTAATCGTCTTGGCGCGATAAGTTTGGCGATCCGGTTCCAAGCACTGTGCCAAGAACCGTTCCAACTTGACCGACCACGCGACCGGTGCGCTCATCTAAAAGTCCGTTGTATTTGACATTGTCGTCCACGATGATCACTTGCTGACCACGGCAGGTTTTTTGCGCGCTGGCGAGCGCGTTTTCTTGCGCTTTAACTTTGGTGTTACCAATACCAGTGGTTTCAAAGGTTGAGTTGGCGCGCTGAATCACAGGGCTTGCAGGGGTACTTTGACAAGCGGCAAGCGTTAAGGCGCTAGCGATGATTGCAGCGATTGGGGCAAATTTTTTCATCATAATATCCTTAAAACATCAATCCTCAAATTTAGGGCATTCAACCAAAATATATAAAACAAATATATAAAAACAGAGGCGAAATTAAGCCTTCATTTAACTCAGTTTTGCCACAAACGTCTAGACAAAAATTGTGAGTGATGTTGCCGCTGTGTTGCTTAGTAAGCAAAGCCTTTGCAAGTGGTATAACACTGGCAGAATTGATTATATTGTTATATTATAATTTATTTAATTGATAGCTTTGGATTTATCTCACCTAGATCGTTATTATTTGAAACATTTTGACATAAATGACTTGAATTATTAACTCATTCTAGGATAATTAAAGCCCATTTTTAACTCATTGATGACTGTTATGCCCTTAATTAAAGCTCCTGCTGGCGTTCTTGAAGTAGAAACACTTTGGCAAAATGACAATCCGAACGATGCGGCAACCGACACCATGGCTGTACTTTGCCATCCCAATCCTCTATTTGAAGGCACGATGAATAATAAAGTGGTGACCACCATGTACCGCTTTGCCCGCGATGCTGGCATGCATGTGGTGCGCTTTAATTTTCGCGGGGTTGGTCAATCGACCGGTGATCATGATTATGCGGTCGGCGAAGTTGAGGATGCGCTTACGGTGATTCAGTGGGCAACAGCGCAGTCAAATGCTCGTAAGATTTGGCTTGGGGGCTTTTCTTTTGGCGGTTATGTGACGGCACGTGTTGCTGAGCAATTATTAACCGCGCCACAAGTTTGGGGTCTTGAGGACATTACGATCCGTCAAGTGGCGTTAATCGCGCCGTCGGTTGAAAAAAATGATACCAGTGATTTGACCTTGCCAACGGATAAAACCTTTGAGATTTATGGCAATCAAGATGAGGTGATTGCGCCTGCCTCGATGCAAGATTTTGCCGAAAAAATGGGGCTTGATGTCAGCATTATTGATGGGGCAGGGCACTTTTTTCATGGCAAATTGGGCGAGCTTAAAAAATTGCTTGAGCAGTATTATGCCAATCGCTAATTTGCTAAATTTTAAACAGTTTTGATTTTAATAACATTTAGCAATGTTTTAGATAGTATTTTTTATAGAAATACTGACTATAAATCGGGTGATTATATTTTTAAAGTATGAAATCATGGGACAGTAGATAATTTAGGAATTCGGCGTAGTTTCCGCGCGATTATCCTAAAAAATAGTGCAAGATGGGAAGGACTTTGCCTGCAATGCGTTTTAATCAGATCACTTTTTAACGCAGCAAAGTGCTTTTCACTTTATTTATTGATTGCCAAATGACGAGTCGTCTTATGACCTTATCACCTTTGCAGCGCTACGAAAAAGCCATCGCAACCGATGACTATACCCAAGATGATCAGCAGCTTGCAGCGATGAGCTATCTTGATGCGCTTTGTCATGAGCTCAATGATTTTGTACCGCCAAAAAAGGGCTTGTTTAGCTTTTTTAAAGCCAAACCTGCCGCGCCAAAAGGACTTTATATGTGGGGCGGCGTGGGTCGCGGTAAGACGTGGATGATGGATATGTTTTTTGATTCATTAACCATCGACCGTAAAATGCGCCAACATTTTCACCACTTTATGCAGCGCGTTCATTGTGAGCTGAATAAAATCCAAGGCGAAACCAACCCACTTGAAAAGGTTGCTGATATCATCTATAGCGAAGCAATCGTGATTTGCTTTGATGAGTTTTTTGTGTCCAATGTGTCAGATGCCATGATTTTAGGCGACTTGTTTACCATGCTGTTTGACCGCGGCGTGACCCTTGTCGCCACCTCAAACATTGCGCCAAATGGTCTTTATAAAGATGGGCTGCATCGTGACCGCTTTTTGCCTGCTATTGCTGAAGTTGAGCGCCACACCACCGTGATGAATATTGATTCTGGGATTGATTATCGCCTGCGCGTGCTCCAGCAAGCTGAACTTTATAAATCCCCAATGACCCGCGCCAATCATAACTGGCTTGCCAACCGTTTTGCCAGCTTGTCCAATAATATCAGAATCAGCCGTGATCCTATTGTGATTAATGGTCGCGAGATTATTATCAACGCGCGAACTGAGACGATTTTATTTTGCGATTTTCGCCATTTGTGCATGCAGCCGCGATCCGCTGCCGATTTCATTGAAATTGCCAACCGCTTTAGCACCGTTTTGGTCAATGCGGTTCCTGCGCTTAATGACGATTTGCGCGATCCCACACGGCGTTTTATTTATATGATTGATGAGTTTTATGATCGCAGGGTTAAGCTATTAATTCGCGCTGAGCAGTCTATTTTGGAATTGTATCAAGGCGAAAAATTGGCATTTGAAATTGAACGAACCCGATCGCGATTGCTTGAAATGCAGTCCGAAGACTATCTAAAATCAAAACACCGCTTGGATGAAGCGGCTTAACTTAAAGCATTTTATTATAAATTCAAATAACATTGAGACAATAACTAATAATAATTATCATCTATAGTTAATATGCTATGATAAAAATAAATGACAAGGGTAAAATAATGACGGAAATGAATCAATTGCAAAACGATCAAGAACGTTTGCAACAAGATAGTTTGGAAGACAATACTCAAGAAAACCGCCCCAACGCTCAAGTCACCGCTGAGCAGCTGATTAATTGGATTAATTCGCGCCGAAGCGTGAGCAATTTAACCATTCCCGCCCCCAATCACGACGAGATTCGCATGGCAATTGGCTGTGCGGCAACTGCTCCTGACCACAAGCAATTAAAACCTTGGCGCTTTATTGTTACTGAAGGTAATGCCCGTCATGCGTTTGGTCGAGCGCTACTTGCAGCAGCTGAAGGGATTGCAGCGCGCGATGGTGACACCTTGTCCGAAAAAGAGCAGAAAAAAACGGCGAATATGCCGCTACGTGCTCCGGTCATTATCACGGTCGTCACCAAAATGGAAGCCCATAAAAAGGTGCCGCCATTTGAGCAGCTATTAAGCGCAGGCGCTGCCGTTCAAAACTTAATTTTGGCGTTAAAAGCGCAAGGCTTTAGCACCATTTGGCGCACCGGACTGCTTTGCAACGATCCGGCTGTCAAAGACTATTTTAATGTTGGCGCTGAGGATTATGTCACCGGATTTATTTATACCGGAACCAGCCCTTGCGACAAATCCGCGCGAAAGCCTGCCGATATAGAGCCGTTAACCCGATTTGAGGCGTAGCTTAGGCAGAACTTGGGCATTAATTACTATATCTTGCTTTATCTTTTGATCGAACAATGTTAATTTGCTCAAAAGCTGCCTTGCTCAATATGGAAATGTAATATGACGCGCTCATCGACTTCTCAAGATGCTGACCTTAATAACGACAATAAAGATAATGACTTATCCAAAAATTCAATTCCCGATGGTGCCGGTTCTAACGCCAAGGCTAAAACTTCGATGACCACGGAAAATTCTGACGCTAAAAAAGAAACCAAAGCTGCAGGAAAAAAAGCGAAAAAAGCGTTGGAAAATGAGCCGTTACCCTCAACGCTTGAAACTGAAAAGCAATCAGGACTGCTTGCTGGAATCATCGAGCGCGCTGCCAAATCGGGGCTTGGTCGCAAAAAGCTGGATCCAAGCATCATCGCTGAAGATGTCGCCAAAAATATGACCCCTGCCATGACCAACCCAAGCCAGTTGCGATTGGCATTTTTGGGCGGTGGCAGTTTTGGAACCGCCATGGCAAATCTTGCGGCAAAAAATGGCTGCGATACCACGCTTTGGGTTCGCAATAAGCGCACGGTAAAATCCCTTAGCAAGCACCGGATGAATAAAAAATATTTGGCGGGGTTCAAGCTTGATGACGATTTAAAATTTAGCCATGACTTAAAATCGGCAATCAGTGATACCGATATTATTTTTGTTGCCGTACCAAGTATTGGCTTTCGCGAAATGCTCAAAAATATTGCGCCTTTTATCACCGGTCAAGCCATCGTGTCGTTAACCAAAGGCATGGAAAAAGACACCTTTGCCTTAATGAGCGACATTATCAAAGATGAGCTTCCTGAGGTGAATTTTGGGGTGATGTCGGGGCCTAATCTTGCCATTGAAATCATGAAAAATATGCCATCAGCGACCGTGATTGCCAGTGATTCTGAGCCTTTGCGCCATGCGGTGCAATCGGCGCTTCACAGTGCGTTTTTTCGAGTATTTGCTAGTGATGACGTTCGCGGCGTTGAGCTTGGCGGCGCGCTTAAAAACATTTACGCCATTGCGATGGGAATGGCAGCCGCTTATGAGGTTGGCGAAAACACCAAAGCCATGCTGCTTACGCGTGCTTTGGCTGAAATGAGCCGCTTTGGGGTGGAAACGGGCGCCAATCCGTTGACCTTTTTAGGGCTTGCTGGCGTGGGCGATTTGTACGCCACTTGCAGCTCGGAGCTGAGCCGAAACTATCGCATTGGTAACATGCTTGGTCGCGGCATGAGTATCCAAGCTGCCGTGAAAAAGCTGGGTCAAACTGCCGAGGGCGTCAATACCATTCAGCAAGTTCATGAAAAAGCTACTCGCGAAGGCATTTATATGCCCATTACCCATGCCCTTTATGCAGTAATTTTTGAGGATAAAGCAGCGCTTGGCGTTGCGCTACATTTGATGGAAGCTGGATTTCGAAGTGATGTGGAATTTGTTATGCCGCATGACCACAGTAATGCCGTACTTTCCGCGCAAATGCAAGCTGCTCAGCAAATGAGCGATCATCAATCACCAAGCGTCGATGATTAACAAAGTAAGCAACCATGTGAGTAATCGTTAGTAAATAATAATGAATAAAGGTGGCAACATGAAAGTCATTTTAATGCGTCATGGTGAAGCTGAAGAAGGGGTAGTTCCTGACAGTGCAAGACCACTGACCGATTTTGGCAGCAAGCAGGCGCAGCAAACGGCGGACTATATTGCCACTCACTATCAGCCGGATGCGCTTGTGGTCAGTCCGTTCAAGCGAGCTCAGCAAACGATGGCACAGCTTGCCAAGCATTATTCTGACCTTAAAGTAATAACGCAAGATAACATCACGCCATCGGATGACCCAAAAGCGGCGTTTGATAAGCTTGCAGATATTGACGCGGAATGTTTGCTTGTCGTTTGTCATATGTCGATTGTGGCAAAGCTTGCAAGTTTGCTGACGGGTGACAGCTTTGAGGGATTTTCGCTGGCTGAAGCGCGTGTGTTTGAATTGGAATTTTTAATGACAGGAATGGCAAAAGAAATTGACCGCTTTGTTCCCGATCAGCCATAATTTAGCAGCAACGTTAGCGTTTCAAACCGCTCAGCGCTAATTGGCGCCACAATTTAAGGATATCGTGGGTGTTACACGTTTGGTTTCGCGGGCAGCAAAGTCCGCTTGCAGTTTGGCATTTGGACGAGCGGCGCTGGCACTTGGTGGACAATTGGCAGCAGCTTTACGATATTTATGGCATTCATGGCACAAAAGCCATCAGTCTATATTTTCCAACCCGCCATTTATTGCAAGTTGACACCCCGCTTACCAGCTCGCAAATCAAACAGCTTGGGGTTTCCGGTCAGCAGTATTTGTTTGAAGAGCTGTTTTTGGGGTCGGTGGAAACGCTTGCAACGCGAAGCTTTAGTACAAATGATGCCCAACGTGTGTTTGCGCTTTCAACAAGTGATATTGAATCGTGGCAACAAAGCGCGGCATTGGTGGGGCTTAGCATTGCCGCCATGCTTCCAGATTTTTTATTGCTGCCAATGCCAAATATAATGAGCGGCGAGCAAGCTGTTTTTTATCAAGATGAGGCGACCATTTTACTTCGGCAGGCTGACAATCAAGCGTTAGCAGTCAGCTATTTGCCGCTGATGCTTGCAAAATTTCCTGAATTAAGCGAAATTTGCGTATTGCCGCCGATCAGCTCTCCTCTTGAAGATATTGGCAATGATTCTATTTTTGACCCACTTTTTATTGCGCCCAGCACCAAAGCGTTATTTGACCAGCACAATTTACAATTAAGTGAGTTGCTCAGTTATCCAGAGCCTGTGCCCTATCCTGAGCGCCATGCCTTAAACTTTTTTACCAAAGCCAATAAAGCGGTATTGTCGCCCTATCTAAAAACGGCGCTTATGGTGGCGCTTGCTGCTTGGGTGTTGCAGTTTGCCACCAACGGCATTCAATGGTATCGCTATCATGAGGCGGCGGCGGCGACCCAAAGCGCAACGGCGGCGCAGTATCAATCGTGGTTTCCTAACGAGCCGCTAAATGCCAGAACACAGCTGCAAACTCAGCTTGCGCCAAAACTTCGTCAAGACCATTCAGAGTCAAGCGTTGCCCTAACGCTATTATCGCAAGTTTCGCCGCTAATTAAAGCTGCGTCAATCAGCGCCCAAGCGTTAATTTTTGAGCCCGATGCCCTTAAAATGACCTTGATTGCGCCTGATAAAGCCAGTCTTGATCGTTTGGTTGCCAGTTTAAGCGCCCAAGGACTGACAGCAAATTTAGAAGCCGTTAATAATACTGACCAAGGCGGCATCACGGGAAATATCCGAATCAGTAGCGATTCAAATAATGTGTCAGCGAGCGCGTTATAGTTTTGCTTAAAACATTGCGATATTAAATAAAAAAGTGGCGTGACCACAAGGTATGACTGCCGTTATGAAATTTATCTCAAATCGAATCAAACGTCCAAATCTTGCTGCACCATCAAATAATCCACAAGCTGCTCCGTTAAAAACGACGGGAAAACTTCACAGCTACGTAACGGTTTGGTCGGATAGATCACAAGATTTTTGGCAACATTTAGCACCGCGTGACAAATTAGCGCTAAGTGTCTTGATGCTGTTTTTTATCATGATTGTTGGCGGTTATGGCGGCTACAGTATGCACATGGCGGCGCAAAAAAGTAAGCTTGATTATCAAAACCAGGTGGCAGATTATTTTTGGCTGCGGGCTCAAGCGGCGAATATTGATACCAACAAAACCCGTCAAGAAACCAGCCAACCCCCTGCCAATCAGGTAAATTCCGTCTTAAGTGCTATGGGAATTATGGGCGCTCAAGTGGTAGCAATGGGAGATGACATTCAGCTTAGCTTTTCTCACCCAAGCCAAGCCGTCGTTGCCAATACCTTAAGTCAACTTGAGCAGCAAGGCGCTCAGTTATCAAAGCTCATCATCCAGCAAGATGCCACCTCAAAAGCGCTGAGTGTTCAAGCGACGCTAAGTTTTTCATAATATCGTGCTAAATTTGTCAACAAAGCTTAATAGGTATTGAAAACAAAACGATTAAGCATCATGCTTAAGAGCAATGTGACGATAATTTGAATTTTAAAGCTAAGGGGGAGTGATGACCAATGACCAAGAACGCTCGCTTATAACGTATAACAATGTCACTTATTTATTAAACGTGGTGAGCTACTTTACCGCAGGGCTGCTTTGGATCGTTCCGATTGTGATGAATTACGTTCGTCGTCATGAAGCAGATGGCACTTGGCTTGCGACCCATTTTGATTGGCAAATTAAGACCTTTTGGTACAGCATTTTTTTCTTTATTATTGGCATGATTATGATTGCCATCGCTATTGGTGGCTTTGGTTTTAGCGCGATCATGGACAGCAATCATATGGCAGCTGGGTCGTTAATATTTGCCTTTTTGGGGGTGGCGATCATTGGTATCACCGTGATTTGGCATTTATACCGCATTGTTCGCGGCTGGATTGCGCTTACCTCCCAGCGACCGGTGCCCTAATTGTCGCCGCAAGATTGCTGATTTGCTAATTTTAAGCGCGCAACTGGTTGATAGACTAGGCATCGCGCCACAACCTGTTATAATTGCCGCGATATTTTGAGTGATTGCTTTAAGATTTCGGTGTTTTTTTAGATTTATTATTGGTTCAGAGTTTACGTTTTATGTCCTATGCCTTACTTCGCCCGTTTTTATTCCAGATGGATCCCGAGCACGCCCATGAAATGACGTTATCGTTATTGGAAAAAGCGCATCGGGCGCGGGCGCTGGGCTTGGTTTATGGTCAACCGATGCAGCCAACCGATTGCATGGGACTGCAATTTAGTAATCCTGTGGGGCTTGCCGCTGGGCTTGATAAAAATGCCGATTATATTGACGCCTTGGCCGAACTTGGCTTTGGCTTTATTGAAGTTGGCACGGTAACGCCAAAGCCGCAATCAGGAAATGATAAGCCGCGATTATTTCGCTTAAAGCAAGCGGATGCCATCATCAACCGGATGGGATTTAACAACCAAGGTATCGATTATTTGGTTGAAAATGTTAAACGCTGCAAATATAAAGGCAATATTGGCATTAATATTGGTAAAAATGCGGCAACGCCCGTTGAAAATGCAGCGGATGATTATGTTTATTGTTTAGAGCGCGCTTATCCCCACGCCTCTTATATCACGGTGAATATCTCATCACCAAATACCAAAAACTTGCGTGACTTGCAATCGGGCGATGCGCTCACCGCGCTTCTTGATACCATTAAAAATCGCCATTCACAACTGGCAACGGAATACGGCTTTTATGTGCCTTTGGTGCTCAAAGTGGCTCCGGATTTGGAAATGGATCAAGTCGATTATATTGCCCAGCAGCTGCTTGATTTTGAAATCGACGGTTTAATTGCGACCAATACCACATTGAGCCGAATTGGGGTAGAAGATTTGCCCGATGGCGACCAAGCCGGCGGCTTATCAGGGCGACCAGTCAGCCACATGAGCACCCAAATTTTGCAGCAATTTGCTGATATTTTAGAGGATAAAGTGGCGCTGATTGGTGTGGGCGGTATTGATAGCGGCGAAAAAGCTGTAAAAAAAGTCAAAGCTGGCGCAGATTTGGTTCAGCTTTACACAGGACTTATTTATAAAGGTCCTGGTCTTGTGCAATCTTGCATTCAATCCATTGGCGGTTACTATGATGCGCTTGATGACTGATAGCATAATTTTTGTTGATAAAGCAGGCGAGGCGATGTTGTGAGTGGTCTTGATATTGTCATTTCGGCATTGGTATTGATTGGGCTTTGGCGCGGCTTTCAGTTGGGGCTTGCTAAAACTGCGGTTGGCATGGTTGGCTGGTTTATTGCGCTTATTGCCGCCTCTCGGCTGGCAAGTTCGATTGCGCCCTCACTTGCTGGAGTCGTTCAAAACCCTGTGCTGCAAATTGCGCTGGCATTTTTGCTTGTGGTACTAATTGTTCTTGCAGTGATGAATGCAGTAGCGTTTATTTTTTCAAAGGCGCTAAAATCGCTTCGGCTTGGCGCTATTGATAAAATAGCGGGCGGTATTTTAGGCGCTGCCAAAAATGTTCTGGTGGTGCTTGTTGGCTTAAGCGTTACCGCGCCGCTTTTGGTGCAAATGCCGATTTGGCAATCTTCAGTGCTCGCTCCTGAACTGCTTCCTTATGCGCCCGTTGCTAAAGCATTAGCGGCGGATGTTTTAGGGGTTGCTTGGGATCAAGTCAATCAATCTTAGCTTAAAAAATTGCCGCGAGCGTTTTATTTTGCGACCAATTTACCCTATAATGCTCCTCAAAAATTTTCACTTTTTAAGCCAAATCGTCAATAAAAATGACGTTACCCCTTTAAATCGTAACCCATTATCATTATTAATTGATCATCTTGATTCAATCCTTGAATTGAATGCCGCGGCATTGTTGCCAAATCAAAAATAGGACATAGCTATGTGTGGAGTCGTTGGAGTTGCAGCTCATGAGCCGGTCAACCAAATCCTTTATGATGCCTTAACCATGTTGCAGCATCGTGGTCAAGATGCGGCAGGGATCGTAACCTTGCAAGATGGCAGACTGTATTTGCGCAAAGAAAACGGCATGGTTCGCGATGTGTTTATGAACCGCCACATGGTGCGCTTGGTGGGCAAATTTGGTATCGGTCACGTGCGTTATCCAACAGCCGGAACGTCAAGCAGCGCTGAGGCTCAGCCATTTTATGTGAACTCGCCTTATGGGATTACGCTTGCCCATAATGGCAACTTGACCAATGCTGAAACGCTTGCCAAATCGCTTTATCTTGATGACCGCCGCCATTTAAATACCGACTCAGATTCCGAAGTTTTGCTGAATGTGTTGGCGCATGAGATGCAAAATTTGGGCAAAACAGACCCAACGCCTGAAGATATTTTAGAAGCGGTTAAAGCCGTTTATGGTCGCTGTGAGGGCGCTTATGCGGTGGTCGCGCTAATTACAGGTCATGGCTTGTTGGCGTTTCGTGATCCCAATGGTATCCGACCGCTGATTTTTGGCAAACGCATGGCAGAAAATGGCGGCACCGAATATATGGTCGCGTCAGAATCAGTCGCGCTGACCAGTTCAGGATTCACTATCGTTCGTGATGTTCGCCCTGGTGAAGCTATTTTTATTGATCTTGATCACAAGCTGCATACCAAACAATGCGTTGAGCCTAAAGAATATACGCCTTGCATGTTTGAATATGTTTATTTTGCTCGTCCTGACTCGATTATGGATAACATTTCGGTCTATAAAGCGCGGCTGCGAATGGGCGAAAAACTGGCACAAAAAATCCTTCGCGAGTGGGGCGAAGATCATGACATTGATGTCGTCATCCCAATTCCTGACACCTCGCGAACCTCTGCGATGGAGCTTGCGATGAAGATGAACGTCAAATATCGCGAAGGTTTTATGAAAAATCGCTATATTGGTCGCACCTTTATTATGCCAGGTCAGCAGCAACGTAAAAAATCCGTCCGCCAAAAACTAAGCGCCGTTCCGCTAGAGTTTAAAGGCAAAAACGTCTTGTTGGTGGATGACTCGATCGTTCGCGGAACCACTTGCCATGAAATCATTCAAATGGCGCGCGATGCGGGTGCAAGAAAGGTCTTTTTTGCAAGCGCCGCGCCACCAGTTGAATATCCAAACGTTTATGGCATTGATATGCCAGTTCGAAGCGAACTGATTGCATCCGGCAACAGCGTTGAGGAAGTCCGCGAGATCATTGGCGCTGATCGCCTGATTTTCCAAGATTTGGACGACTTGGTGGAGGCAGTAAAAGACACCAAACACAGCCGCGTAGAAGGCTTTGATTGCTCAGTATTTAACGGCTGTTATATTACTGGTCAAATTAACGAAGCTTATCTTGAGCATTTGCAAGAGCTGCGCTGCGAGACCGCCAAAATTGGCAAAAAAGGCGTTCAAATCGTTGCAGATACGCCCGTGGACATGATGGGCGTTGCCGAATACGATTAAGAGTTTTTGCGCAATAAAAAAGCTGAGATGTGATGTCTCAGCTTTTTTTATGAGGATTTAAATCAAAGAAAATAACCAAAGCATCCCATTAAGCGTAGCAATGCCCACCACCATGCTTACCAAAAGCTGGCGGCTTAAATGATAAACCAACAAGACTAACATTAAGGCAGTGACTTGAGCGGCTAACAGTTGTAAGTTTGGGTTGGTTAAAGATGGCGTTAAGCCTTGATAAGATAAGCTGGTTAAAATTAGAAGGGTTAATACCGATAGCGGCAAGCTTTCATTGAGTCGGTGTAGCCAAGGCGTATCAAGAAACCGTTTTGGAATCAGCGCCGGCGTTGCTCGCGTTAAAAACGTGACAAACGCCATCGCAATGGTGGCGGCAATTAAATAACTACTGGTCATGAGCATCCACCTTCGCAATCAAAGCGCTACGCAATAAAATCAGCCCCATGCAGATGGCAATAGCCACCAACAGTAACCAGTTTTGGGTCATAAGGGATGCCAAAATCAGCGCGATCATGGCGATAACTATTGGGAAATAGCGCTTGATGGCGGCAAATTGCTCATAAGCTAAGATGGCAAATAAGCAAACTAACGCAAAGTCCAAATGGGGCACCAAGTCATTCAGCGCGCTACCAATCAGCCCGCCAAGAGCAGTGGCAATCACCCACCAGCTTTGGTTAAAAAGGCTAATTGGCAAAATGAGTGCAGGGCGCTCATCGCTTGGCAAGCTGGTCATGACCGAAAATGTCTCATCGGTGAGCGCAAATAGACAATACGTTTTTGCCCATTTTTGCTTTGGCATGGACTGTAGCAGCGGCGTGGCATAAAACACATGGCGAAGATTGATCGCTGCGATATTGGTCGCGATCGTGCCAATGGGCAACCCTGAGCTTAGCATGGGCAAACAGGCATATTGCGCCGCTCCGGCATACAGCACCACGCTGAGCAAAAGCGCCGCCCAAATAGGAACGCCTGCCACTTGCGCCAAAACGCCAAAGGCAATCCCTGCGGGTAAATAGCCCATGGCAACCGGAAGGCTTTTTTTAAACCCAGCTGACCAATCAAATTTAGCTTGCTTTAATGCTACGGTGTTAACGCTCAAAATTTATCCCAATGTCAATTTATGAGGATTGCAAGGCGGCAAAATTTTGCGATAGGGTGGCTTTGGCTAAAAATATCCCAAGAACCAACAGCCGAAGCAATAAAATACTCCAAACGCTCAGCCAAATCCCAAGCATAGCAAACTGCTGATATAACACAAAGCTTAATGGGAAAAAAAGTATCGCCCAAATAATAGCAGCATTGCGGATGGTTTTTCCTGCCGTTAAGCCAAAAAATATGCCATCGATCCAATAAGCGCCAACGCCAATCAGCGGCAGTAAAATCGCAAACCATCGATAATCCATTGCCAATGCCAAGACGTCATCAATATTGGTCATCATGGGCAAATAAAGTGGCATGATCGACCACCAAATTAACGTTAAAACGGCAGCTAAGCCATAGCTGACGATTCCGGTGCGCTTAACAATCAGGGTAAATCTTGACCAATCACGGCGACCTGCTGCTTGACCGCTCAGGGTTTCTGCCGAAACGGCAACGCCATCAAGGGCAAATGCTGAAATGCTCAAAACTTGTAGCAATATGGCATTGGTTGCCAGCACCAAATCGCCACTTTGTGCGGACAGGCGCGTTACCCAAGTGAAGCTGAGCGTTAATATCAACGTTCGAATAAAAATATCTTTATTAAGCGAAAATAGCCGAAGCATACTGTTTTTAGTCACCGAAGCTTTGTCGATCGTTACCAAATTTTGCCATGAAATTTGCAAGTGCAACGTCACAAGCCAAAGCGCGATAATAACGCCCGACCAAAATGCAAGCGTCGTCCCAAGCGCAACGCCGGTAATCCCTAAATCAAGACCAAACACAAAAAACAGCGTCAAAATGACGTTGATGATAGCAATTAAGCCTTGCTGATACAGCATATATCGCGTTTTACCTTGACCGGCAAACCAGCCGATAAACGCAAAGTTCATCAATTCTGCAATCACGCCCCAAAAGCGAACGTTAAGATAGGTACTTGCCGCCGCTGAGCTGTCAGGATTTGCTGCAAGCAGTTGTAACCCAAAGTGAATCAGAAAAGGCTTGATCAGCAGCAGCACCAAACCAATCATAAATGCCAGCAATAAAGCCCGCTGCAAAATGGCAAGGAGCGGCGCTTTGTCAGGGCTACTTTGTAAGTTGTAAGTCATTTTGCCAAGCGCTTGGGCGGCAAGTCCAGATGACGCGTATTGTAAAAAGTTAAAACTGACCAAAACGAGCGATAATAACTGAATTGCCAGTCCCATTCCAGCTAAATAAGCGGCATCATTTAAATGACCGACAATCGCGGTATCAATTAAGCTTTGAAAGGGCATCGCTAAATTTGCCAAAATTACCGGAACGGCAATGGCAATAATTCGTAAATAGCGAATATCGATCGCATTTTCTTCAGCTTGAGCGCTCATATCCCACCGATTTGTCAGGTAAATAAAAACAAAAGCACCTAAAACTAGGTGCTTTTATCAAGGAGCAATACGGTTAATTTTCTTCAAACATTTTTGGATCGTTAAAGCTTACGATTTCTTCTTCAAACTCAGGCTTAACTTTAACCACAAAGTCATCGCGCGACAGTCCCATTGCAAGCGGAATGGAGCTTGAAATATACGTTGATGAGTACGTCCCCGCAATCAAACCGATAAAGAGCGCCACTGAAAACCAAAATAGCCCTTCGCCGCCCAAAAACAGCATAGCAAGTACCACCAAAAGGACGGTTGAGATGGTCATGATGGTTCGGCGCAGCGTTTCAGTCAGTGATAAATCGACAATTTGGCGCGGGCTAATACCACGAACGCGGCGAAAGTTTTCTCGAATCCGGTCATAAACAACAATGGTATCGTTAAGTGAATAACCGATCAGCGCCAGTACCGCTGCTAAAACCGTCAAGTCAAATGGAAAGCCGAATAAGGCAAACGCACCAACAACCACGATCGCATCATGAAATAGTGAGATCACCGCGCCCAAGGCAAATTTAAACTGGAATCTAAGCGCCACGTAACCAAACATACAAGTCAGCGCTAAGGCAATCGCCATCACAGAATTGAGATAAATCTCATTGCCAACTTGGCTACCGATGATATTAACGTTGTTAATCTTTGCAGGGTTGTTTGGCAGCTCAAGCGCTTGACTTAGTGAGGTATTTAACCCCTCAACGTTGTCAGATTGTGGCGGCAGTCGCACCAGTAGCTCTTTGCGCGTTCCTAAATATTGAACGATGGCATCATCAAAGCCATTATCAGCAAGTGCTTTGATCACATCGCTTTGTTCAGCAGGCTGCTCGTAACGAACGTCTGCCGACACGCCACCGGTAAAATCAAGACCAAAGTTTAAACCATTAACCGCAATGGCAATGATACTGCCAATCACCAATAGCAATGATAAAATTGCCATTGGCTTTTCAATATTCATAAATGGAATAATGCGCTGATCGCTGATGGCTTTAACGCCGCCTTCAGCTTGCGCCGCCGCATCCGCATCCAAATCAGGAAGGGTGGCTAACGTATTGGTATCCAGCGCCGTTTTTGTTGGCGCAGGGTTATTGCTGCCTTTACCATTTCGGCGCGGATTGTTTCTGCGGCGGCGGTTGTCTCTACCATTGCCATCACCACCTGACACGGTTGGCAAGCTTGGCGCCTCATTAGGATTTTTTTGTTCAATCGCCATGATAATCTCCTAGCCAATGCTCAAGCGTTTGATGGATTTACGTTTGCCATAAGCAATCTGAATCAGCGCTCGGGTCACCAAAATGGCGGTAAATAGCGAGCTGATAATCCCGATAGCAAGGGTGATGGCAAAGCCTTTAATCGGTCCTGTGCCAATGGCAAACAGAATGAACGCCACCAAAAGGGTTGTGATGTTGGCATCAAAAATACTGCTAAAGGCGCGATCAAATCCTGCGGTGATCGCCGATTTTGGTCGAACGCCATTGGCAAGCTCTTCTCGAATACGCTCAAAAATCAGCACGTTGGCATCAACCGCCATCCCGATGGTAAGAACGATACCTGCAATCCCAGGCAAGGTGAGCGATGACCCTAAAATAGACATCACTGCCACGATAATGATGACGTTGACAGCTAGGGCTATGTTGGCAATGATTCCAAACAGGCGATAAAAAATAATCATAAAGGCAAAGACGAGTAGGTAGCCCACTTGCGTTGAAAATAAGCCTTTGTCAATATTGTCTTGACCGAGTGAGGGTCCAATGGTGCGCTCTTCCACAAAGTACATGGGAGCAGCAAGCGCGCCTGATCGCAGCAATAGCGCAAGCTCAGCCGCTTCCGCGTTGCTATCAAGACCTGTGATTCTAAAGGAAGAACCAAGAACAGCTTGAATGTTGGCGCGGTTGATGACTTTAGCTTCTGCGTAAGGCGTGCGCGTTTCAACCGTCTCACCTGTTTGAGGGTCTTTTGCATAGCTGACTTTTTGTTTATTTTCAATAAACAAGACCGCCATTTGCTCGCCAACTGCCGTTCGCGTGGCGTTTTGCATGAGCTTGCCGCCAGCGCTGTCCAGCGTGATATTAACTTCAGGGCGACCATTTTCATCCATGCTGGTTTGCGCATTTGTCACTTTATCGCCGGTGACGATCGCTTGACGATTTAGCAATACCGGTGGACCATCAAGTGATTTAAATGGAAAGGCTTCGGTGCCTGCAGGGGCAATGCCACCTGTGAAATTGTCACTTTCTTTAGCAACCATTCGAAATTCAAGATTGGCAGTTCGACCCAATACCCGCTTAGCTTCGGCGGTATCTTGAACGCCGGGCAGCTCAACGACAATGCGGTTAGCGCCTTGCGATTGTACCAACGCTTCAGTTACCCCAAGCTCGCTGATTCGGTTGCGAAGGGTGGTTAAGTTTTGGCTGACCGCGTAGCTGTTGATTTCATCAAGCGTGGCATCATTGTAAGTCAAGATTAATGCCGCGCCCTGCTGATCGATTGCAGATTGCAAATTAAACGTCGATCCCATCGCGCTTTGAAGGATATTTTGCGCCCGATCTCGAGCTTGGGTATTGGCAAAATGCAGAACCAAACCTTTTTCTTGCGTTTTGATGCCTTTGACCGCAATTTTTTTAGCACGAAGATCACGGCGAACATCACGGCTGGCATTGCTTAAACGCTGCTCAAGGGCTTTGTCCATATCCACTTCAAGAACAAAGCGCACCCCGCCGCGAAGGTCAAGCCCAAGCTTCATGGGTTTGGCACCAATATCGCGAAGCCATTTGGGGGTCGTTTGCGCAAGGTTGAGCGCCACCACATAATCATCGCCCAAGTTTTGGCGCAGAACTTCCTGCGCTTTTAGCTGAGCGACTGGATTATCTAAGCGCACCAACGCGCTGTTACCCTCAAAAGTGCCGTTATGATAATTGATTCCGGCATCTTTAAGCAGGCTTTGCGACTGAGATAAAATACCTTCAGTCAACTGAGTACCGGCGGTGGCACTGGTGATTTGAACCGCTGGCTCATCGGGATATAAATTGGGCGCAGCATAAAGCCCTGAGATGACAAGCACAATGGCAATCAGAACATATTTCCAAGCAGGATATTGCATAATCGCTTCTTTCAGTTAATAAATGACAAGCAAGCCAAGCGGCGCTGACAAAATCTTGCCAGCTTCTTGCTAAATCTGAAGTAAACTACCCATCTTTAAAGCGGTGGGCTTAGATTTGGCAACGTATTATACGCTCTCAATGGTGCCAGCAGGCAAGACTGAGATGACCGAGGCGCGCTGAACTTTGATGTCGTTGGTGTTATTTAAGCTAATGACGGCATAGTCACCTTCAAGCTTTTTGATGCGTCCCATAAGACCGCCTGCAAAAATGACCTCACTGCCAACGCTTAGAGCGTTAACCATGGCGCGGTGCTCTTTAGCGCGTTTCGACTGTGGTCGGATCACCAAAAAGTAGAAAATCGCAAAAAAAGCAACAGGAAGTAAAATTTGCCCTAAAAAAGACGCTCCGGTTGCCGCTTCGGGAGCCGCGTGTGCTGCTTGAATAAAAAAGCTCATAATACTCTCAGTATAATCAAATTAAAAATGAAGATAATTAGAAAAAATTAGACGCATAGTAACAAAAATTCTAAGACTTGGTAACTGTTAATCCTAAAAGCCGATTAATTTTAATGTAGCTAAGGCTTAAAGTAAGCCATTGCTAGCGATTGACCGACATTTAAACGATCATTTAAACCATATGATCGTCGATCATTTTAATTACCAAATGCTGATTAGCGTCGTGATTGCAAGCTTGGTTTATTGTGAAATCGCCTTATCAATGCTACTATCAAATTTGCTCATTTTAGGTTCAACTTTGATAGCTTTAATCATATATTTTTAAGTCATCAAATATTTTTAAGCGCATATTTTAATTGGCTGAACTGCGCCAAATAGAGCAACGCTTTCTTTTTTTAATTATAAATAGGTTAATACTTGACTGTGTCATCAATATCAAAATCACGTCGCCGAAGGTCGCCCTCTTGCCAGAAGTCGGCGTCTGCTGAACCTCCCCCGATGAGGCGATTAAAACAATTTTATTTGCCCCTTTTACTGCTGATTCCCATAAGCGCTTTTGCTGCTGAGCTACCAAGCGAGCCTACGACCACCAACGTGGTTTTATTGATTATCTTTGTGGCAATTGCAATCGGCACGTCCTTTTTATCCTCGTTGGCTGAGTCGGCACTATTGACCATGACGCCCTCATACATCGCCGATATTCAAGACAGCAATCCTAAAAAAGCGGAGATGTTAAAGCGGCTTAAGGTTGATAACATTGACCAATCGCTTGCGGCTATTTTAACATTAAACACCACCGCCCATACGTTAGGATCGATCGGGGCAGGGGCGCAAGCCACCATTGTGTTTGGTAACGCTTGGTTTGGCGTGTTTTCAGCGTTGATGACGCTAGCGATCTTAATCTTTTCTGAAATTATCCCCAAAACATTAGGAACAGTATACTGGCGCGAGCTTGGCGGCTTTGTTGCTCATTTTGTTCGCGGCATTATTATGCTGCTTTATCCCGTTATTTGGCTTTCTGAGCGCTTAACCAAGCTGTTGGTTCGCGGTAAAGAAACAGATGTTTTTAGCCGCCGCGAATTTGCCGCGCTTGCCAGCATTGGTGAAGAAGCAGGTCAAATTGACCCGCTTGAGTCGCGAATTATCCGCAATTTATTAGCATTTGGCGCAATTAAGGTTGAGGACATCATGACCCCGCGATCAGTGATGCTTGCCTTTGATCAACACAAAACGATCGCTGAAGTACTGGTTGATCGCCCAAAGCTCACCTTTTCACGGCTGCCCATTTATGATGGCGACCTTGATAACATCACCGGCTTTGTTTTAAAAACGGATCTGCTGCTGGCAAAGGTCAACCACAATGTCCACAAATCACTTCATGAGTTTCAGCGTGACATCAGCTTTGTATTTTCCAAAATGAAGCTGTTTGATTTGCTTGATTTGATGCTAAAAAATCGCATTCATATCGCCGTAACCGTTGGCGAATATGGTGAGGTAAAAGGTTTGGTCACGCTTGAGGACGTTCTTGAAACTTTGCTTGGGCTTGAAATTGTCGATGAAATTGATCGCGTTGAGGACATGCAAGCGCTGGCTCGGCAAATGATGGATCGCCGCGTCAAGCGCTTGGGAATGAAGCTTAATGACGAGGTCGAGGACAATTTGGATAAAGCTGATTCCCTTTAACCTTAATAGTAACGAAGTTTGTGTCAGCAATAATCCCACAGGACGTTACATAACCGTAAAATTTTAGTGATAGGCTATTAAGATTACGGATAAAGTTCATTATTGATTGAGATTATTTCATGAAACCTTTAAATAAAGCTCGGATTTTAACCGTGCTGTTAAAAAGTCTGCCGATTTTAGGTGTTGGCGCGATCGCAACTGGTATTTGTATTTCTGCTCAAGCCGCAGTGATGACTGAAAGCTTGGTTCAAAGCTATGCTGCTGCTATGAAATCGGCGGCAAACAGTCAAAATATTGGTCAAGTTGCAAAGCTGGTGTCGGAGGATGCGCTAATTTCGATGTCACGAAAGGGCAAATCGACCAGCCTTGATAAAGACGCTTATTTAAAATTGTTACAAAGTAGTTGGAGCCAAACTTCAAACTATCATTATGATATCAGCATTGATAACATCGTGATTACCGGAAGCCAAGCTAAAGCCAATGTCAATACGGTGGAAAGCTGGGTCAAAGATGGCAAAAAAGTGTCGTTTGTGACCACCTCGCGCGTCACTTTAGCCTTATCTACAGGAAATGCGGTGCTGTTACGAGCCGTCTCGCAAGTGACTATCGATTAATAAATCGATTAATAAGCAGCTGTCTTATTAAAATTAACGATGAGTATAAATGCTATTATTTTTAACGACGATCAAACAGCTGGGTAGTTTTTAATGGCAGCTGTTAAAACTTTAGTATTGTAATTGCGGTAAGTTTTTTTATAAAATCATGACTTTATCATTTTGCAAGGGATGAGGGATTATCCTTTTGCCCCTTTTTTATTTATTTTGCTGTTAGGATACGTTTATTATCATGTCTACTGTGTCATCGACTTCTCGCGCGTTTATTGCGCTGCCTTTATCGCTTGCTGTGACCACCTTATTGGTGAGCGGCTGTAGCAATACTTCAGCAGTTAAATCGACGGGAACGGCGACAACTCCGGTGGTGGTGAAGCGCCCAAGTGGGCAAGTATCAGGAAAACCGGTAACCAAGCCTGCTGCTCAAAGTGACTACTCAACTGCGTTTTTAGATGCTGAAAGCTTAGAAGAGTTGGCAGATTTGTTAGAAGCCACCGACATGACGATGGTTGAGGACAATAAGCTGATCATCCAGCAATACGGCGATTTGTGGAATCGCTTGCGGGCAGGCTACCGCATGAACAATGGTCGCCCCATTTACAATCAGCGAATTGAAGGTCAAAAAAGCTGGTTTGCCAGCCGCCAAGATTATTTAAATCGCTTGACCGCTCGTGCCAGTCGCTATTTATACCATACCGTCCGTGAGGCTGAGCGTCGCAATATTCCAACGGAGCTTGCGCTGTTGCCTGTGATTGAAAGCTCTTATGATCCCACAGGAACCAGTACCGCAGCGGCGGCAGGGCTTTGGCAGTTTATTCCAAGTACCGGTCGGATTTATGGGTTAAACCAAAGCAGCACTTATGATGGCAGGCGCGATGTGATTGAATCAACGCGCGCCGCTTATGACTTTTTGACCGCGCTTCACAACCAATTTGGCAGTTGGGAGCTGGCGCTTGCCGCCTACAACGCAGGTCCTGGTCGGGTTCAAAAAGCAATCGATGCCAATGCTGCTCAAGGGCTGCCAACCGATTATTGGTCACTTAGGTTACCCACTGAAACCATGAACTACGTACCGCGATTTTTAGCGGTCGCAGAAATCGTGGCAAACCCAAGTCAGCATGGCGTTTATTTGCCTGCCATTGCTAACCGTCAGCATTTTCGCAGTGTTCCGGTCAACTATGGGGTAAGTCTTGCTGAAGTTTCCCAAATGACGGGTGTAAGCTACGATGAGCTACAAAAGCTTAATCCAGCGCTGACCTCTGCCAAAGTGGATGCCTCAGGACCACAGCGGGTGGTCATTCCAAACGACGTCGATGTGAATATCGATGCCAAACTTATCAAGCTTTATGGCAATGGCACCAGTGACGTTTGGGCAGCGTCGCAATCTCAAAGCCGCGAGCCAAGCGTTGTTAGTACTCCAAGCTATTCGTCTAGTACTCCAAGCTCGCCAAGCTACTCTACTGCCAATACCGGAAACTCAAGCTATAACACCAAGCCTTATGACACCTCAAAGCTTCCAAGTACTGGTCGCGGCTTAGCGGATTATGCGGCAAGTGCAAGCGTACCTCAGCAAACGACCAGCTATATTCCGCCGACAGTGAAAACCACCAGCAGCTCCGTTTATAGCAATCAAGCGGCGGTCTTTAATGAGCCGCCAATCACCAGTAGTGAAACTCAAAAAATCAACGCTGAATTGAAAAATAGCAATAACTTGCCGACCACTTCCGCGCAAATCACCAAAAACAATACCGTCATTCAAGAACCAGCATTATCCCGTGAAGAGCGCGACTTTATTGCCCGTCAAATTCAAGCTCAAACCGCTGAAACCAACGTCATCAGCAGCATTGATGGCAATATTAAATTGTCCGCCATTCAAACTCAGCAGTCGATTTTAGAAGCCAGTGGCAAAGATAAAAAATTAAGCTTTGCAAATCCTACAGCAACCGCCAAACCAAAACCGCAAGGCGTGCGAACCACGTATACGGTGAAGCGCGGTGATACGTTGTCCAATATTGCCTCGCGAGCAGGCGTCAGCTGGCGCGATATTGCTGAATGGAACCAAATTGATGCCAATGCCAATTTGCTTTCAGGAAGTACGCTTTATTTATACAATGCCCGCCCGATTGAGCCATTAGCGCAAAGCTCGGCGCCAAGCACCCCTGACAGCTATACCGTTCAGGCAGGCGATACGCTGATTGGGACGGCTAATCGCTTTGGTTTGTCCGTCACTGAGCTTGCCAGCTACAATAATATCAGCAGCCGCGCCGATTTGCTTCGTGGTCAAAAGTTATGGCTCATTCCAGGAAAGGTCAAAGCGCCGGTAAGCACGCCTGCTGCGCCCTCAAAATCGCCTTCTAAGCCTGTATCAAGCTCAAATACCAAAATTTATAAGGTTAAATCAGGCGATGGCTTGATTGCGCTTGCCCGCCAATTTAACATGAGCACGCAAGCCTTAGCCGATTTAAATGGAATGGGCGCAACCGACTCTTTATTTGTAGGTCAAAGCTTAAAAGTTCCAGCAAGCGTTGATTTTTCAGCAATGACGACTCCCGCTTCTGCCCCTGCTAGACCGAGCGCCCCTACCAATACCAGCTTAGCAGCAACGAGCAATTACACGGTAAAATCTGGTGAAACGCTTATCGGTATTGCAGGAAGCTTAGGGTTGAGCGCCGAGCAAATCGCGGCGGTGAACAGCAACGTTGATACCAATACGCGATTGCAGCGCGGTCAAACGATTAAAGTTCCGGTCAGCAAATCACAAGTCGATCGTCAGTTAAATAACCAATCGGTCAGTTATAAAGTGCAATCGGGCGATACGTTAACGGGCGTTGCCAAGCGCTATAATATTGGCATTAGTGAGCTTGCTGCTGCCAATGATCTGACGGCATCCTCTAATTTGATTTTGGGAAAAACCATCACGATTCCGGCTGCCGGAAGCCGTCCTGCTCAATCGGCAACTGCTCCTTCGCAAGCAGCAACCTCAGCGCCTGCTCAAGCAAATAGTAGCTCAGGTAAAAAACTTGGCAACACCGAAAGCTATAAAGTGCAATCGGGGGATGGCTTGATTGCCCTTGCGCGCCGTTTTGGTGTTTCAGTTGAAGATTTGGCAGCGACCAACAACATCGCGACCACAGCTCAGCTTCAACTTGGTCAAACTATCAAAGTTCCTAAAGTCACCACCACCTATACAGTCGGCTCAGGGGACAGCCTGATTGGTCTTGCTCGCAAATATGGCGTATCAACCAAAGAGCTTGCGGACATGAACAACATCCCAACCGATACCATGCTGCAAATGGGTCAAAAATTAACCGTTCCTAATCGCTAAACTTTGAACTATAAAAAAGGCTGATGGATATTCAGCCTTTTTTTATAGTTCAGTTTAAAACTCCAAAGCTTTAAAACTTACGCCGGATTATCGATGCCAATAAAGGTAACGGGAATATTAAACTGCTCAGAAACTACTTTGCCAAGCGCTTCAATACCGCCGAGCTCGGTGGCATGATGACCACAAGCAAAATAATCAATGCCAAGCTCGCGAGCGCTATGGGTAGTTCGCTCTGAGATTTCCCCTGAAATATAAGCCTCACAGCCCATCATTGCTGCTTGATCGATCATATCTTGAGCGCCGCCTGAACAAATGCCAATACTCGAAATTTGAGCGTCGCGATTTCCTGAAATGAAAAGTGGCTTTCGACCTAAGACCTTTTCAATGGTTTGGCAAAGCTCATCGCTATCTTGCGGCGGGCAAGTGGCAATATTGCCAACCGGTCTTGCTTCAGTAGGATATAGCGCTCCGGTAATGGTCAAGCCAAGATTGCGCGCTAGAATGGCATTGTTGCCAATCTCCGGATGGGCATCAAGCGGCAAGTGATAAGCAATTAAGGATATCCCGTGTTGCATAAGCTTACGGATTCGCTTGCCTTTCATGCCAGTAATGGGCGCAGGCTCACCTTTCCAAAAATAGCCATGATGAACCAAAATGGCATCTGCATCTATTTTAATCGCCGCATCAATGAGCGCTTCGGACGCTGTGACTCCGGTGACGATGTGATTGATCGCCGCGCCGCCATCGACTTGCAAGCCATTTGGGCAATAGTCTTGAAAGCTTGCCGCGGATAAATAGTCATCACAAAATTTGGTAATGTCTTGAGCAAAAAGGGCAGAATCTTTTTTCATAAGCTTATCTTTTTAATGGGCAAAATAAAGGTCAATAAGTTTCATTTTAGCATATTAATACAGGAGCGTTTTAGCGCTAAAATTTAAGCAAAAATTAGATAAAGTGCTATCAGCAAAAGCGCAGACAATCCCAATAACTGAAAGGCTACACGATGGGTTACCTTTTTTGCTTGTAGGCGGCTATAATTTAGACATTTCCATGCTTTTTGCCCTAGCTTTGTTAGATTTTCTTAACGCTCAACTTTTAATTTTACGCTGATAATCCGAGGTTGGTTGTATGTCGTCATCCCCAAATGCCAATGATAAGTCAAAGGTTTGGCAGTGGTTACCGTGGTTGTTGCTGCTCATCTTTGTGATGCTGTCAGTTTGGCTGTTTATGCAAATGAAAACGGCATCAGAGGCAAAATGGGAGCCGCCAAGATCGACAACAGAAGCACCGGCAAACGTTCCGGCAACTTCGGACAAGCCCGTTAATGCGATTGCCTCTTATCATGATGCGGTCGCAAGGGCGTCACAATCGGTGGTCAATATCTACACGACCCAAGCGGTCAGCGAGCACCCTTATAGTGACGATCCGGTGCTGCGGCGGTTTTTTGAGTTTCATGGCGGCGGCGATCCCGATCAGGGTGCAACCAACTTAGGCTCAGGGGTGATCGTGTCAAAAGACGGCTATATCGTGACCAATGCTCATGTGGTCGAAAAAGCCGATGAAATCACGGTTGCGTTAAGTGATGGTCGCAAAAGCCGAGCCAAAGTGATCGGCACTGATCCTGACAGCGACTTGGCGGTGATTAAAGTTGATATGCAAGGCTTGACGCCGTTGATCTTCCGCGAAACGCCGATTCGCGTTGGTGATTTGGCCTTGGCAATTGGTAATCCGTTTGGGGTGGGTCAAACGGTCACCCAAGGTATTATCTCAGCAACGGGTCGCACTGGACTTGGCGTCAATAAGTTTGAGGACTTTATCCAAACGGATGCTGCGATCAATCCGGGCAACTCAGGCGGCGCGCTCGTTGATGCCAATGGTGAGCTGGTTGGGATTAACACGGTGATCTTTTCACGATCAGGCGGCTCATTGGGGATTGGTTTTGCCATTCCAACGGCGCTGGTTGAGCAGGTGATGAACGCCATTATCAAAGACGGTAAAGTCAGTCGCGGCTGGCTGGGTATCGAGATTCAATCGCAGCTTCGTGACCCAACTCAGCTTGAAAGCTCCACCGGCGTTGAAGTTATGAGCGTCGTTCCCCAAGGTCCTGCGGCAAAAAGCGGTCTTAAAGTTGGTGATGTCATCTTGACCATTGACGGCGTTGAGATGACCGATGCCAACACTTTAGTTCAATATGTGGCAAGAAAACCGCCCAATATTGAGCTAAATGCCCAAGTCTTGCGCGGCGGTAAAAATAAACAAATCAAAATCATGCTAATGGAGCGACCAGCACAAGAAGAGCCGGATCCGACCATTATTTTTGATGAAAATCTTGGCGGTCAAGATGCGCAAAACCAAGCTCAAATCGCTCCTGAATTGAGTGAAGCGGAGCGCAACCGACTTCGTGAAGAGCTTTTAGAGATGATCGAACAAGATGCCATTCGCCGTCAACAGCAACAATAATTGTAAAGCTTAAGCCATAAAAAAAGCGCGTCATCAAAACGCGCTTTTTTGTAATTCAAAATCTATCTTTGATTTATGCTTAATCAATCCTTTATCAACTCGTGATTAAGATGAATCACGCCCTGAACGCGGCAGCAGCACGGCAAGATTTCATCGTCATCGATCATCGCAATCGGCTGAATGACATATTCAATAGGCACGGAAACGGAAACGCATTGAACTCGGCAACTGCCGCAATAGCCCTCGCGGCATTGATAGCTGATATCGTGACCTGTTCGCAGCAGCCCATCAAGCAGCGTTTCTTCTTCGTGCAAATAAAACCGCATCTTTGTGGTTATTACCCAAGTCATCACCAATCCTATTGTTTTTAAGCTTTAACATTGAGGCGCTTTTGGTACGTTGTTGCAACGCGTTTTTTTAACGTTTAACCGTCCAGTTTTTATTTTACCTAGGTTTTATTACAGCTCGAAGTCATCAAAGTCATTGTTGGACAAGTCCGAGTCGATCTGACCGACCAAATACGAGCTAATTTCGGTTTCTTGCGGGGCGACTTGGACGTTGTCGGACGATAGCCACGTGTTAATCCACGGAATCGGGTTTGATTTTGAATTGGGGAACGCTGACGGCAGCCCAATCGCTTCCATTCGCAAGTTGGTGATGTACTCGATATATTGGCATAAAATGTCTTTATTTAGCCCAATCATTGAGCCGTCTTTGAACAAATAGCCCGCCCAAGCTTTTTCTTGTTCGGCGGCAGTTTTGAAAATCTCGATGCTTTCTTCATAGCAGCTGTCAGCGATGGCGACCATCTCAGGGTCGTCTTTACCATTTCGCATGAGGTTCAGCATGTGCTGAGTTCCGGTTAAATGCAGCGCCTCATCACGGGCAATGAGCTTGATGATTTTGGCGTTGCCTTCCATCAATTTGCGCTCGGCAAAGGCAAACGAGCAGGCAAACGACACGTAAAAGCGGATGGCTTCTAACACGTTAACCGCCATCAAGCACAAATACAGCTGCTTTTTGAGCGAGGTTAAATCAACGGTGATGCTCTTGCCGTTGACGTTGTGCGTTCCTGCGCCAAAGATGGTATACAGTTGGGCGCTTTGGTACAGCTCATCGTAATAACGGGCGATGTCGGCGGCGCGCTCTAAAATGTGCTCGTTTTCCATAATGTCGTCAAATACCACGCTTGGGTCGTTGACGATGTTGCGGATGATGTGGGTGTAGCTGCGTGAGTGGATGGTCTCGCTAAACGACCACGTTTCAATCCACGTTTCAAGCTCGGGGATGGACACCAGCGGCAGCAGCACCACGTTTGGGCTGCGACCTTGGATGGAGTCGAGCAAGGTTTGGTACTTGAGGTTACTTAAAAAAATGTGCTGCTCGTGCGAGGATAAGTTGCCAAAGTCCATTCGGTCTTTTGACACGTCGACTTCTTCGGGTCGCCAAAAAAAGCTCAGCTGCTTTTCGATAAGCTGCTCAAAGATGGGGTGCTTTTGTTGGTCGTATCGCGCGACGTTGACCGGTTGACCAAAAAACATGGGTTCGGTCAGGGCGTTGTTTGGTGTTTGGGAGAAAATTGAGTAGGTCATGGGATTGCCTTTGAAAGTTGTCTTTGATTAATGGATAAAATTAAAAGTTACGGAGGTTTTTATATTCAGTTAATATTGCTGAAAGTTCAGGTTTGAACGAGGCAATATAATCATAAGAAATCCCAAAACTACCGCTAGGATGTGGCAATCCTACAACTTTACAATGCTCGAAAGATTGAAAGTGAACTCTAAATTTTGTACCAGAAGACGGCTTTTGAATGACGGTTCTGCGCTCGGTAATATCGCCCATAACTTCAATAAACTTGGGCAAAACTGCTGGATTTTGCAGATAATCTATCAATTTGCTTCCCATTAACAATATAACTTTTGGACGCAGGGCGTTAACGTGATAAATAAAATTGTCAACGTGCTCTGGCATGATGTATTTATCGGCATCGCTGTCATGAATTGAATGACCTTGTGTGTCTGCCCAATTGGTTTGCACAAGTGATTTTTCGAAATTGCCGCCAAGCTCATTGCTATCTAACGGGAATCCCCAAAGCTCAAACCACTGCTTAATATTATTATCATAACGCCAAGTGTTTGCGCGCTCGCCCCAGTAACGCGCTTTATTTGCAAAGGTATGTTCAATATCTATTTCAGGCTCAACAAGGTTATTATCTTGGGAATCTTTTTGGTCTTGTTTACTCATTCCCCATTCATAGCCACAAATCATCAATCCATCTTGGTCATTAAAACCTTTGAAAATTGAATTTCCTAAGTTTAAGTTCTTAGATTTCATAGTCAACCCTTATTAATTTCATAGTTAACAACAATCCAATTAGGATGATGCTTGAGACAAGTAGACGAAGACCACCTTTTGGCAGTCTTCGTCGAAAATCATACTTATAAAAATATCTTAGCTAATTAAAGTAAAAAGCTAAGGAACCTTAAGCACATCGGAGTCACTTCTGAGTTTAGAAGATAATCGACTAAGATGAGTAAAAGCTCAATACTGAACTTTGTTATAAAGCTCATAATGTTGCCCTCATAAAATGGTGATTATTAAATCACGATTTTCGGTGACTACTACTTCACGATTTTCTTTGGACAAGAGATAAGTTTTCTAATAAGATACACCTCACAGGTTGTGAAGGACTTGACTAGCACATATCACTTGTGAAAGTCAATAGTCTTAACTCTCGGACAGAAAATATTCCAGTACTTTCTATCCCCAATGGCATAGTAGATTAGGTCTTCTATGCCATTTTTAATGCCTGATAATTAAAAGCAGACATTAAAACTCGAGAGTTAATAACCTTTAAATCTTACAAGCCCCGCCTGCGCAATCATCTTCCATATCCGCCTGAGCATCGTTCGCGCCGTCCCGCGTGTTGTGATAATACAGCGTTTTCACCCCAAGCTTATACGCCGTCAGCAAGTCTTTGAGCAGCACCTTCATCGGAACGCGCTGACCCTCAAAGCGGGTCGGGTCGTAGTTGGTGTTGGTCGAGATGCTTTGGTCAACGAACTTTTGCATGATGGCGACCAGTTTTAAATAGCCGTCGTTGTTTGGCATTTGCCAAAGCAGCTCGTACTGGTGCTTGAGCGTGTCAATATCAGGGACGACTTGCTTTAAGATGCCATCTTTTGACGCCTTGATGGACACCAAACCACGCGGCGGCTCGATGCCGTTGGTGGCGTTGGCGATTTGGCTTGAGGTTTCAGACGGCATCAGCGCGGTCAAGGTCGAGTTGCGAAGACCATGCGCTTTGATATCGCTGCGAAGTGCTTCCCAATCAAACACCAGCGGCTCTTGGCAAACGCTGTCCAAGTCCTTTTTATAAGTGTCAATCGGCAAGATGCCTTTTGAATAAGTGGTCTCTTTAAAAGCAGGGCAAGCGCCTTGCTCGCGGGCAAGCTTGTTTGAGGCTTTAAGCAGATAGTATTGCAGCGCCTCAAAGGTTTGATGCGTAAGACCTAGCGCGCTGTCGTCGGAGTAGCGCGTGCCATTTTTTGCCAAATAATAAGCGTAGTTAATCACCCCAACGCCCAATGTCCGGCGGCGCATACTACCATTTTCAGCAGCTTTTACCGGATAATCTTGATAGTCGAGAAGGGCATCTAAAGCGCGAACGATCAGCTCGGCAGGCTCTTCGATGTCGGTGATGTTGTTTACTTTGCCAAGGTTGACCGCTGATAGCGTACAAAGGGCAATCTCGCCGGTTTCGTCATTGATGTTATCAAGCGGACTGGTTGGTAGCGCAATTTCCATACAAAGGTTAGACTGACGAATCGGCGCAACGCTTGCATCAAACGGGCTATGGGTGTTGCAGTGGTCAACGTTTTGGATATAAATGCGACCGGTGCTGGCGCGCTCTTGCATCATCAGGCTAAAGAGGTCGGCTGCCGGAATTTGGCGGCTGCGGATGCTCTTATCATTTTCATACTGAGTGTAAAGCGCTTCAAACTTGTCTTGGTCTTCAAAAAACGCATCGTAAAGCCCCGGAACGTCGCTTGGCGAAAATAAGCTAATATCTTGACCTTTAATCAAGCGCGAATACAGCGTTTTGTTAATCTGAACGCCGTAATCCATATGGCGGACGCGGTTGTCCTCAACGCCGCGGTTGTTTTTTAGCACCAAAAGCGATTCCACTTCTAAATGCCAAAGCGGGTAAAACAAGGTCGCCGCCCCGCCGCGAACGCCGCCTTGCGAGCAGCATTTGACCGCCGTTTGAAAGAGTTTATAAAATGGAATACAGCCGGTATGCTGAGCCTCACCGCCGCGAATCGGGCTACCAAGCGCGCGGATACGACCGGCGTTAATGCCGATTCCGGCGCGCTGCGACACGTAGCGAACGATCGCGCTGGTGGTGGCATTAATCGAATCTAAGCTGTCACCGCATTCAATCAATACGCAAGAGCTGAACTGGCGCGATGGCGTTCGAACGCCGGACATGATGGGCGTTGGCAAGGAGATTTTAAATTGCGAAGTCGCATCATAAAAGCGTTTAACAAAATCTAAGCGTTCCACTTTGTCATAATTGGCAAACAAGCACATGCCAACGAGCATATATAAAAACTGCGGGCTTTCAAATACGGTCTTGGTCACGCGGTCTTGAACGAGATATTTTCCTGCCATTTGCTCAACAGCAGCATAAGCTAAGTTCAAATCGCGGTTGTGGTCGAGGTAGTCGTTCAGCTCGTCAAATTCTTCGCGGCTATAGTCTTCTAAGATGTGAGTATCGTATTTGCCGTTATCGGTTAAAGTTTTGACCTGATTGAAAAGCGATGGCGGGTTAAATTGACCATAAGCGATTTTACGCAAGTGAAAAATTGCCAATCGCGCCGCCAGATATTGATAATCGGGCGTGTTTTCGGAGATTAAGTCTGCTGCCGCTTTAATGATCGTTTCGTGAATGTCGCGCGTTTTGATGCCTTCATAAAACTGGATGTGCGATTTAAGCTCAACTTGCGATACCGACACATTGTCCAAGCCCTCAGCTGCCCACGTGATCACCTTGTGGATTTTGTCCAAATTGATCAGCTCGAGTCGCCCATCACGTTTGGTTACTTGAAGTTTGTCAATATGTGTCATGCTGCCCTCATCGATAACGCTTAGTTTGTCAAAAATTTACTTATAATCGTTTTACCAATCCAGCGCAATTTTGTCTACTTTTTTAGACAATAACAGTCCGCAAGCTACTGTCAAAAATTGAGCAGTAAACACAAGATATAGCGCCAGTGGAAGTTGGTAGCCACAATATAGCGGGAAAAATCTGAAAATGCTATCTTGATTTTAACGGCGATTTATGCGCCCAAGCTCGATCAATAATCAAATTTTAAGCAAGGTTCGATAGGATAAGGGTTAGGGGAGAATTGGGCTCTTTAAAAAGAAATTGTAAAAGCAAGTTAAAATAAAAAATGCTCTAGGGCTTGCTTTTTTGGAAGATTGATTTTTTAACTGCCTATGTTAAAAAGCGAGGCTTAAGGCAATCGTTGCCCTCTAATTTGGGCGCTGATTGTACCTAAAATTTGCAAAAATCGCCAGCCTAAAGGGTGACGATTGCGAGCTAAGTTTATAACAAATTAAAGTAGCGATCCATTCAAGAAGGTCACTTAATAAAGCTACTTAAAATTACAGCACCATCCGAACGGTTTTAGCATTATCAAGGGCGGCGTAAAGCTCGTTGACCTGCTCGGCGTGAGTTAAGTATAAGTTGACGCGAGCGGAGTGAAAGCGACCGGTTTTGGAAGGTTTTACTTCGATCGATGCCAAATCAAACTCAGGGAATTGACTGCCTAAAATCAGCTTGATTTCGTTGAGTAGCGTCTCATGCTCGCCTTCATGACCGATGATGCTCATGGGGTAATCCATCGGAAATTCCCAAAGCTCAGGGTTTTGAATGTCAGTTTTTTTGCCTTTGATGGCGCGCTCGGGGGTAACGTCAGAGAGGGTTACCGCTTTATTTTCAGTTTTTGGGGAAGCATTTTGCTGATTATGGTCTTTTTTTGGGTCGTTTTTATGGTCGCTCATGAGAAATCCTTAGTGCGAGGCACAATGAGGTGATCGTGATTTAAAAATATTTTGGTCACAAAAAAGCTGAGTCAGGCTCAGCTTTTAAATAGCTTACAATCTTTATAAGGCTTAACGGCGCAATTTCAAGAATCAATCGTTTTCAAGGAAAGACCGCAAGTGCTCGGATCGCGATGGATGACGCAGTTTACGCAGTGCTTTGGCTTCGATTTGGCGGATGCGCTCGCGGGTCACGTCAAACTGCTTGCCGACTTCCTCAAGCGTGTGGTCGGTTGGCATGTCGATCCCAAAGCGCATCTTTAAAACGCGAGCTTCACGTTCGGTTAAGTTGCTGAGCACATCACGAGTAGCTTCACGAAGTCCGGCAGACGTTGCATCATCAACAGGGCTTGAGATGGTTTGATCTTCAATAAAGTCGCCTAAGTGCGAGTCTTCATCATCACCAATCGGCGTTTCCATAGAAATAGGCTCTTTGGCGATTTTAAGTACTTTTCGGACTTTAACTTCGTCCATTTCCAAGCGTTCGCCTAATTCCTCAGGCGTTGGCTCGCGACCCATTTCCTGCAAGAGCTGGCGGGAAACGCGGTTGATTTTGTTAATCGTTTCAATCATATGTACCGGAATTCGGATGGTTCGCGCCTGATCGGCAATCGAGCGGGTAATCGCTTGGCGAATCCACCATGTCGCATACGTTGAAAATTTATAACCACGGCGATATTCAAATTTATCGACCGCTTTCATCAAGCCAATGTTACCTTCTTGGATCAAGTCCAAGAACTGCAAGCCGCGGTTGGTGTATTTTTTGGCAATTGAAATCACAAGTCGTAAGTTGGCTTCAACCATCTCTTTTTTGGCGCGGCGGGCTTTGGCTTCCCCGATTGCCATTCGGCGAGCCACGTCCTTCATGTCATGGATTTCCATGTCAAGCTTTTGCTCGTAGTCGCGAATTTTGCGCTGAAGTAAAATGACATCATCAATGACTTTTTCAAGCGTTTCGGCAAAGCCCGGTTTGCCTTTTAAGCGCTCAGTGAGCCAATCAACGTTGGCTTCATTACTTGGGAAGGTTTTTCGAAACTCATTTCGCGGCATGCGACCACGGCGGATGACCAAGCGCATGATTTGGCGCTCAAGCTTACGAACATCGTCATAAACATCATGCATAATCGCCATAACTTGATCGGACAGGCGATTGTTGAGTTTGAGCATCATAAAGCGCTCAGCAAGCTTAGCGTAAGCGGCTTCGGCTTCACGGCTACCGCGACCATGCTCATTAAGCGCCGCTTTAGCAATGGTAAATAGCGCTTCGATTTCCTCTAAGCGAATGCGAACTTCTTCAGGGTCAATGCCGCTTGATTCTTCTTCAGCATCTTCATCATCGACCGCATCGAGATCTTCTTCGTCTTCATCGTCATCTAAATTGACATCTTTGCTGCTGCCTTTGGCTTTGATGACCGGAATATTGTCATCGTCATCGGTGGGCGCAATCTCATCGGTTTCAGGGTCTAAAAATCCGGTGATGACGTCGGACAGCTTTTTTTCGCCTTCCAAAACGCGCTGATACTCATCAAGCACAAACTGAACCGTTCCTGGCCAATATGCCATGGCAAACTGAACATCGCGGATGCCTTCTTCAATACGTTTGGCAATGGCAATCTCGCCCTCGCGGGTCAGCAAATCGACCGTTCCCATCTCGCGCATATACATCCGAACCGGATCCGTGGTGCGACCCGGCTCAGTTTCAACCGACGCCAATACTGCTGCTGCCTCGTCAGCTGCCATATCGTCATCGCTTGCGTCATCGCTCATCAAGATGTCATCGTCATCGGGCGCAGACTCAAAGATTTTGATGCCCACATCGGTGAGCATTTGGACAATATCTTCGATCTGATCGCTTTCGGTGATGGACTCTGGCAGCTGATCGTTGACCTCAGCATAGGTCAAATATCCTTGCTCTTTTCCCATCTGAATTAAGGTGGCAAGCTGCGAGGTGGACGTAGAAACTGACTTATCGTTCATAAAAACTCACTTTCAAAATTGCATGGATACGGAAGGCTAAAACAGCAAAATGATTCAAATCGGCTAACAATAACCTCAAGATTGCGTCAGCACAACTACCCTAAAAGCTCACGATATTGCCGATTGGCAGATGTCATGACTGATGACTGTAATATGAGTGGTAAGGAGGCTAAGGATAATTGGTGCGTAGTTTATCACAGACTACAAGACCGCATAATGATAATTCATGGGGGCGATGGCTTATATTTAAAGGGGAGGGGTTAGGCATAGCGATCAAAGCTAAATGCTCATCATTTGCGCGGACTGCTCAGCGTGATAAGCGCGAAGCCAAGTTTTTAATAACTGAGCTTGGCTGCGAACAATGGTCATGGTGATGATATCAGGATTTTTAATCAGCTGTTTATGTTTATTTTTCATATGCCGCTCAAGCAGACCGCTGACTAGCTCTTCAATTAAACCATCGATTTCTAAAATATTTCTAAAAATTAACGCTTGATAAAAGTCAACCCAATAAGCGCTTAACTGCTGCCTTGTGCTTGGGTTAAGATTCGATAAAATAAAATGCGCGGCGGCGTTGATATCATTTGGGAGCACATTTTGGCAGCGTTGAATGGTGCTGACCACATCCAAAAGCTCAGCGTCTTGAAGATCCGCCCAAGCCAGCGTTCGACTGGCATCACTTGGCGCTTTGGTTTTAATATGCTCCGGCAAATTGAGCTTATCAATGCCGGCTTGTTGCCAAATGGTTTGGATCGGGTCATCCACCAAAGCTTGCGGCTGAAATAAAAAGCACAGCTGCAAATGCTGGCTTGTGGTCATGCCGCCATTAAAGTTTAATAATGCATCTTTAGCATCACGGTTTTGATTGCGCTTGCCGCCAAGCTTTTGATAAATGTCATTGTTGAGCAAATAGCGAAAGCTGCTGCCTTTAGGCAATAGCGCCCCAAGCTTGCGAACTTGCGCCATCAATTTGGCTTTACCTTCAGCCAAGCCCAAATCATGCTGAGTGCTCAAATAAGCAAAAATGTATTGCGATAAGGGCATGGCAGAAGCAATGTGCTCGCGCATCGCATCCGCCCCATAAGCTTTGATAAAGGTGTCGGGATCATGATTGTTCGGTAGGGTTAAAAAGCGCAGCTCTTTATCATCACTTAATATGGGAAGGCTAATTTCAAGCGTTCGCCAAGCGGCTTTTTGACCGGCGCTGTCGCCATCAAAGCTTAACGTTAACGTTGGGTTGAGCTGCAATAGCCGCGCAATTTGTTGCTCATTGACCGCCGTTCCCATAGACGCCACCGCGCCATAAATTCCGGCTTGATAAAGCGCGATGACGTCCATGTAGCCTTCAACCACCAGCCAATCATTAGCGCGCTGTTGACGCGACTCATAATAGCCATAAAGTACATGCTGCTTATGAAATACGGGCGAGTCTGAAGAGTTGATATATTTGGGCTTAACCTCATCATCAAGCGCGCGACCGGCAAAGCCAATGATGCGACCTTGGTTGTCTTTGATAGGAAAAATGACCCGATCACGAAGCAAGTCATAATCGCGACCTGAGTCGGATTTGCGAACTAAGCCGAGCAGTTTTAGCCCTTCGATATCCTCAGGAAAAGCTTGCTCTAAATGCTGCCAACCAAACGGTGCGTAGCCTAAAGCAAAGGTTTTGATGCTTTCATCACTGATGCCGCGCGCGGTAAAATAGTGCTTGGCATGAGCATGCGTTGACAAATTGTCTTGATAAAATTTGCAAATTTGCTCAAGAAGCTCGTATAAATTGCCGTCGCTATTAGCATTGGCATCATTTACCGGATTTTCGGCGCTTATCGACTGTAAATAATCAGGCGGCGAGTCATAAAAACGTTGCGAAAAGTCATTTTGAGAAAAATGCTCTTCTGAAAAAGAAGGCGCTGCCAAATCTTGATAAAAATCGCGATCAGCAAATTCATAGCCTGCCGGACTGGTGGTTGAGATTGCACCATAACCATAATTGTCATTAGGCTGAGGATGATTTTCGCGATCATGACTTACCGCGGGGGTCTCTGCGGCATGATGATGCGCCGCTGAAACCGCTTTTTTTGGTGCCGCTTGTTTTTTATAGCGGATATTTTGCCGATCTTCTTTAGGGACTTCAATTCCGGTTTGCCGCGACAGCTCTTCAACGGCTTCCATAAAGGTGAGGTTTTCATAATCGCGCAAAAACCCAAGCGCATTGCCGCCTGCTTGGCAACCAAAGCAGTGATACATATTTTTTTGCGGATTGACAAAAAATGACGGCGATTTTTCCCCATGAAAGGGGCAGCAGCCGCGAAATTCATTTCCTGATCGTTTAAGTGTGGTGTGGCGACCAATGATGCTGACCAAATCAGCTTGGCTGTTTAATTGCTCAAGGATGTGGTTTGGAATACTCATGCAATCAAAAAAGTCGCTTTTAGAGGGTCACTGGTTTTAACAGAGAAAATAAAAGGTCAACTGCTTGGGTTGACCTTGTTGTTGCTATTCTAGCACAGTTATTAAGAATTTTTTTAGCTTAAATATTAGCCGCAATCGTAAAAAATAAGTCAAGGCAGCAAAGCTTATGCCGCGCTTGACCTTAACGATAAAAAGCCAAACGCTGAAATTTTTTCAGTTGTAATTTACCTCAGTCGCCTGATTTATTCGCTACGAGGCGCTGGCGAATTTGGGTTAATTTGAAGTTGGCTACTGCCAGGAAGCGTGGTTCGGCGTGTGGGGTTGGTGACTTCAGGATCAACTTCGGCATCAAAAGCGGCGTCACTGGCGCTACCTTGACCGGTGATTTGTTCAGCGGCACTTTCAGGAAGTCCAAGACCGATATTCACCCCGCCGCGCGGCTGAGCTGAAAACGGCAAGCTACCTTGAGCACTCGCACCGCTATTTGGCAAGCTGAGCTGAGCGGCAGTTCGGATCATTTGCGTTTTGGTCGCACCGGTAAATTGACCGCTTGCCACGGAGTCATCTTTCATGCTGGCGCGACCAAGCTGACCAAAGGTGAGTTTATTAACCCAAGAGCGGTCGGCTTTGGTGGCAAGTTTCACTCGACCATCATTGGTGAGCCAGTTTGGATAGTTGATTTGTAGCAGCTTTTTATAATCATTTGCCAAGTCATTAAGCCCAAGCTTTTCATGGCTATACGCCAAAATGGCAATCGCTTCAGGAACCGACTCACTTAATGGATAGTATTGAAATACCCATTTAGCACGGTTAACCGCAGCAACATAAGCATCGCGTTTGATATACCAATTGGCAGCAGCAAGCTCACTTTCAGCAAATTGATTGTAAATAAACGTCATTCTTTGCGCGGCATCTGGGGCGTAAGGGCTGTTTGGGTATTTGTTAATTAATTCTTGGAAATTGGCAAAGGCTAAGCGGTAATAGGCGGTATCGCGCTCAGCTTGGTTGACTTTAAACAGCTTAATGCCTTCAGCGCCGCCTTGCATATTGGCAACGCCGCGAACGTAATAAGCGTAGCTGACTTGCGGGTTTGAGGGATAAAGGCGGATAAATTGCTCCGCGCTTGCCGCTGCCATCTCATATTTGCCGCTTTGGTATTGCGCGAACATCATGTCCAAAAGCGCTTGCTCAGCAAATTCGCCCGTGGGATAAAAGGTGCGCAAGTTGGTTAAATCTTCAACCGCTTGGGTAAATCTGCCTTTATCAATTTGAGCTATGGCATCACGGTAGTAGGCTTCTTCTGATTTTTCAGCTTTTTCGACGGCATCTTCTTTTTTATTGGTCAAATTTTTAAACGTCTGACAGCCGGTTAAGCTGACACTCAACGCAATCAGGGTAATTGAGGATAGTTTTAACATCGAGGTGCCAGCGCGCATAACGTCTTCTCCGAAAAACAGACCGAAGCCTTGTCGCCATCACTTAGCAACAAATCGGTTTTAGATCACTTTTGAGAAATAATCAGTTAGAATTGAATTGGGGTAAAATTAGCCGTGACAGTTTAGCATGACCTATGCCTGTTTGGGGTAGCAAAATCGCAATTTGGGAACAAATATACACGAAGCAACCGACGCGCAATAATTAAGTTAAAAAATAAAAAGGCAACTGGTTAAACAATGAAAACTAAAAAAGTAGCTCAATAGCAATCAAAAAGATAACGGCGCACCACAGGGACTAGGGCTTTGATGACGGTCATGCTAAACTAGCGCTTGACTTATTATTTGATGATACCGCCATGACTTCTTTATCTGCTCCTGCTCAACCATCTGCTGTAAATGCTGACTTTGAAAATTTGATCAGCGATGATTTGGGATGTGATGAAGAGGTTGATAATGATGCGTTTGATGAGGGCGCCTTTGACGATGACGGCGTTTTTGCAGTTGAGCGCGACAATGATAACTTTAATCAAGATATTGACTTATCGCATACGGTAACTGATGCCGAGGCAGGGCTTCGACTTGATAAAGTTGCCGCAATTGCATTTGCTGATTTTTCCCGAGCGCAGCTTCAAGATTTTATTAATGATGGCAAGCTTTGCTGTAATGGCGCGCCGCAAAAGCCCAAATACCGCTGCAAATCAGGCGATGAGCTCACCCTTGTTGCCACCCTTGAGCAGCACGGCACGGATTTGCCTGAAGACATCGCCCTTGATATTGTCTTTGAAGATGACGCGGTGATTGTGATTAACAAACCCGTTGGCATGGTCGTTCACCCCGGCGCTGGAAACATGACCGGAACACTCGTTAACGCGCTGCTGTTTCATTTTCCAAACCAAAAGCATCTGCCGCGAGCAGGGCTGGTTCATCGAATTGACAAAGACACCTCAGGGCTGCTTATCGTTGCCAAAACCAAAGCCGCGCAAATGGACTTGACCGATCAGCTAAAAGACAAAGCGGTTTATCGCCATTATCAATGCGTGGTGGCAGGGGACGCTCAAAGTTTGCAGCGGCATCGAACGATTGATGGGCCCATCGGTCGCAACCGCAATCAGCGCACCAAAATGGCAGTGACCAGTCAAGGTCGCGATGCGGTCACCCATTTAATTGGCATTAGCGCATTAAACGACAATTATTGCTTGCTTGACGTGGCACTTGAAACAGGGCGAACGCATCAAATCCGTGTTCATTTAAGCCATTTGGGTCATCCGCTGGTCGGCGACCGCGTTTATGGCAGCCGCCGGCAATTGCGAGCAGGGCTTAGCCCATTTCAGCGCAGTTTTATCGAAAAATTTCCAAGGCAAGCGCTTCATGCTTATGAGCTTGGCTTTGTTCATCCGCTCACCGGCGAGGACATTGAAGTTCAAGCGCCATTGCCGGACGATATGCAGCAGCTTATTGACGTATTAAAGGGCGATATTGGGGAATAAATGGCTAAATAAAAACCATAATAAAAATTAAATAAAAAATAAGGCAAAATTATGGCATCAACCGTATTTGAGCAGTCCAAACTTCCCATAACTTTGATTGAAAAGCTGGATAAGGTCAGTGTTTTCCAAACGGCTGCCTTTACCGAGGTATCGTTTAAAAATGCCGATGTTGATACTGAATCAAGCACAAGTTACGGCGATTTTAATTTAGGTCTTCATGTCAATGATGACCCAACCTCGGTGCTTGCTAACCGAATGCAATTGCTTGCCGCCATAAACCAAACGCTTAATAAAAATAACCAGCCTTTGATTAATCAGCTATTTTGGCTCAATCAAGTTCACGGCAATCAGGTGTTTCAAGTGAAAACATCTCATCTTGGCATGATACCGCCAAATGCGGACGCTCAAATCAGTGATGAGGCGGGCACCGGTCTTGCTATTATGACTGCCGATTGCGTTCCCATTGTGCTTTATCAGCCGGAATCAAACAAAATTGCGGCAATCCATGCTGGCTGGCAAGGTTTGGCTTGCGGCGTCATCAAAGAGACGGTGAAGCAATTGAGCGATACGCCAATTATCGCTTGGATTGGGGTGGCTATTAGCCAAGACAATTATGAAGTTGGCAGTGAGGTTTTAGCCCAATTAAAGTTAGCTTGCCAAAATGAGCAGTTGGTAGCGCAGCCTAATTTAGCAGATTTTGATGATCGTTATGCTAAAAAATCTAGAACCGATAAAGTATTTATTAATCTGCCAAAGCTTGCCTTTGACCAACTAACGGCGCAAGGTATTCGCGTTCAATCAATGGCAAACGCTTGTAGTTATGGCGATGCGAAATTTTATTCTTACCGTAGGCAGTCGCATCAACATCAAAGCGCAACCGGACGAATGGCGCTGGTGATTGTTCGCCACGATTGAAAATAACTTTTTTAATCCTCATGATAGTTAACCTATAGTTTTTAACCTTAATTTGAGTCTTGACCATGACACCAAACGATAACTTGCCCTCTGATTTGCGCATTGCCGTCATTTACCACAGCAATTATGGTCATACCAAGCGCGTGGCAGAAGCGGTGGTGATGGGCGCGCAAAATCAGCTTGCCAAAGATTGCGTCAAAGCCGTGGATGTTCACAAGGTTGATTGGGAATTTTTGGATGCCGCTGATTTGCTCGTGTTTGGTAGCGCCGTTTATATGGGAAGCGTCACGGCAGAATTTAAAACCTTTATGGATGAAACGTCCAAGCGCTGGTATCACCGCCAGTGGGAGGGCAAGTGGGCGGCAGGATTTGCCAACTCAGGCGGATTGAGCGGTGATAAACTTGCCGTACTTCAGCAAATTTGCCTTTACGCCATGCAGCATGGCATGAACTGGATTGGCATGCCGTTGATGCCAACCGGTCACGGGGACGAGGATTTAAACCGATTGTCGAGCTTTTTAGGACTCATGACGCAATCGCTTGACGCGCCGCCCGAGGAGTCACCCAATAAAGGCGATATCAATACCGCGATTTGGTTTGGTGATCATCTGGCAAAAACGATCCTTAAACATCAGCCAAAATCGCCAAATTGATTTAAAATTTGAGCCTTTAAAAGCAGCCAATCGTCAGGCTGCTTTTTTTTAGTCTTTGATTAAGTGCTGATTGAAATCGGCGGTTACCGGAATGGGGCTGTCTACAAATTGGATCGATTGGCATCCTGATACTGTTAAAGTCGCTATCAAGCTCAGCGCTAGCATGGCGTTTTTCATAACCTAACCTCTAAAATTATTGCGTCAAATCCAAGTAAACAACGCTAAAAGTAAGCTTTTCTTTCAAATAGTGGAAATTAAAATAAAGTGCTTAATGTAATAACTGTGTAACTGCCTCAAACCGAACCAATTAGCGCTTGTGCCACTCAAATCAAGGGACTGATAGTTTTTCAAAATTTTAATGATTGATTTGGTTTAATTTTTTCTCTAAAAAAACATTATTTTATTAAATATATTGATATTTAAACAAGTTATAAGTTTTTGAGTAAGAGTATTTACTTTTGTAAATAATTGAGAGAGAAAAGTTAGCAATCAAGCAAGAGTTGCGAAATAGTTTTATTCTAATTAAACGCCATTAGGATGGAATCCTTGATTCATGACAGCTACATGAGGATATTATGAAGCCAACTTTAAAGCCACTTTCCGTGATGTTGACCGCGATTGCGATCGGAACCTCAGGAGCTTCAATGGCTGAAGGGATTAGCCTTCCCAATGTCAGCCCCGCGAACAGCGATTTGGTCAACAAAGGCGCTTATATCGCGCGCGCTGCTGACTGTATGGCATGTCACGGCGAAGATTATAAAGGCGGATCGCCAATTGCCACGCCGATGGGTGATATCTACGCCACCAACATTACGCCATCAAAGCGTTATGGCATCGGCAATTATACCAAACGCGATCTTGAAAAGGTATTAAAAGAAGGTCGTGCGCCAACGCATTGGTTATATCCGGCAATGCCTTATTCAGATTATCAAGGTATGACCGATGAAGATATCGATGCGTTATTTGCTTATCTGCAAACGGTTGAGCCGGTTGACGCGCCGCCTGAATACAAAACTAAATTGCCATTTCCTTTTAATATTAGAAGTTTGATGATCGGTTGGAACGTCATCAATTTAAAAGAAACCATGCCGCCTAAAAACCTAACCGCCACGCAAAAACGCGGTCAATATTTGGTCGATCACTTAGAGCATTGCGGCACGTGTCATACCCCAAGAAACAGCACGATGGGCGCGGATACCCAAAAATATCTTGCTGGCGCGCCACTTGGTAATTGGTTTGCGCCCAATATCACGCCGGATAAAGACAGCGGTATTGGTACTTGGAGCGAGTCAGACATTGTCACCTTTTTACGAACTGGCGAGCTTGATGGTCGTGCTTACGCCGGAGGTCCGATGGGCGAGGCGGTGGCTCACAGCACGCGCTACTTAACCGATAAGGACTTGGGCGCTATTGCTAACTATTTAAAATCTGTTCCCACCATTAAAACTGACGATAAAGTCCGTCAAGTTGCTGATCATAACTTTGTTAAGCCGCTTAACGCTTCTATCACTCATGATTTGATTGCTCAAAAAGACGTGCTTCAACGTGCCAAAGAAAGCGCGGGCAGCAGTGACTCACCAAAAGCGCTTTATTTAGCCGCTTGTGGCAGCTGTCATGGGGTTAATGGCTACGCTCAACCAGATGCCAAATATGCGCCAATCGTGGGACTTACCAGCATCCGCCGTGACCGCCCTGATATGCTCATTAATATCATTGCCCACGGCATCGATGGCGCAAGTAATACCAGCCCAAGTATGCCAGGGTTTGCAAAAGATCTAAATGCGGCGCAAATTGCAGGGATTACCAATTACGTTCGGGTCAATTTTGGTGGTATTCAAGACAGTAAGGTGAGCGCAGCAGAGGTTGAGCGAGTGCTAACCGCTAAGCCTGATCAGCCTTTTTTGATTAAATATGCAGGGATTTTAGCGGCACTTGGCATTATTGCTGTTATTTTGATTATTGGATTTATTATTTGGCGGCTTTTGCGATCACGCCGCGTTTAATGTGCCATCAAACCGCTGATTGCTAAATAAGGACACCATTATGAAAGACACGCTTCAATCGCCCACCCGCCGGCAACTGCTCTCGATGATTGGCAAAACGGCAGGCGCGACTGCCATGTATCAGGCGATGACCACGCTTGGATTTGCGTCCGAATCGACCTTTAATCAAGAGCTCAATTTAACAGGCGCGCCAGAAGGCGCAAGTATCATTATTTTGGGGGCAGGGCTTGGCGGCTTAACGGCAGCTTATGAGCTTCGCAAAGCCGGCTACAACGTGAAAGTGCTTGAGTTTCAAAATCGCGGCGGTGGTCGTAGTTGGACGATTAACAGCGGTGGCGACTATACCGAACTTGGTGGCGGTCGCGTCACTTGCAACTTTGAAGAAGGCAACTATTTAAACGGGGGGCCTTGGCGGCTGCCAAGCCATCATTACGCCGTGTTTCATTATTGCAAAAAATTTGGCGTTGAACTTCAGCCCTTCATCCAAACCAATGACCGCGCTTATTTACACCGCTCTAACTATTTTGGCGGTGTCCCTCAGCGTTTAGGTGATGTCAAAGCTGATATGCAAGGCTATGTTGCTGAGCTTTTGTCCAAAGCCGTGAATGTTGGCAGCCTTGATCGCTCCGTCAATAGCGAGGACAAAGAAAAGCTGCTTGAGGGCTTAAAAGGTTGGGGTACGCTTGATAAGGATTACCGCTATGTCAAAAGCCATGCGTTAAGTAAATATCGCGGCTATAGCGTCTATCCTGGCGGCGGCTTGATGCCGGACCCAAGACCGTCTCAGCCGTTGCCGCCCGAGGAGATATTAAACTCCGGAATGTGGGCTGACCTTTATGAGAACTATCACCTTCATGAGCATTTGCCAACGATGTTTCAACCTGTTGGCGGCATGGGCAAAATTGGCGACGCCTTTACCCGTGAATGCCAAGATCTTATTGAATTTAATGCCAAAGTCACCAAAATCCATCAAGATGACAGCGGCGTGACCGTCGATTATGTCGATAGCAACGACCCAAATGGCGTGCCAAAGCGTATCCGCGCCGATTGGTGCGTTTGCAATATTCCGCTGACCGTCTTGACTCAGCTTGATATCAACGTGTCAAAATCCATGAAGCAAGCGATGGCGGCTGTGCCTTATGATACCTCTTTTAAAGTGGGACTTGAGTTTAAGCGCCGATTTTGGGAGGAAGACGAGTGGATTTATGGCGGCGTGACTTACACCGATATGCCGATCACTCAGATTTCTTACCCGTCAGAGAACTTTTTTAGCAGCGGTAGCGGTGTGCTCCTTGGCGCTTACGGGTTTGGGGCAACCTCTTATAAATTTAACACGTTAACGCCGCAAGAGCGTATCAATGTGGCATTGGCTTACGGTAAATATATCCACCCGCAGTACCCAAAAGAGTTTCGCGCAGGAACGTCGGTCGTTTGGCACCGAATTCCGTGGACGCTTGGCTGCTATGGCATTTGGAGCGAGTCAAGCCGTGAGCAGTATTACGACACACTTTGCAGTATTGATAACCGGATTATTTTGGCAGGGGAGCACTGCTCACATATTCCGGCATGGCAGGAAGGGGCGATATTATCCGGAATGGACGCCGCCAAGCGCTTGCACCAAAAAGTAAAATTGCAGGCATAAATTATACTCAGTAATAAGTATTACAATATCGAGGTAATCATGACCATTATGACGCCCAAAGCCCTTTTAACCCCGCTGATAGTCAGCGCTGCGCTATTTTCAGGTTGCAGCGCCTCCGACAAAGACCAGCCGACGATTGCTGCTTATCACGACGCCCCAGAAACGGTGAGCAATGAAACCAGCCGCAACAATGGCGCTTGGGGCGCAGTTTATATGAGCCGAGACGAGCTTCGCGATAAAAATCGTAATATTGTTGATGACAGTCAATTGCCTGACATGAAAAATGACCCAAGTCTTAAAAAATGGGAAGCCAAATTTGAAGGTAAAAATGCTTTTGTCACCACCAATGGCGAAAAGCTGTTTCATGACTCTTGCGCGGGCTGTCATATGCATAAAGGCGAGGGCGCAATTGGCGCAGGCTATTACCCACCGCTTGCCAGTAACAGCAAAATGGAATCCAAATACTATATCATCGATATTTTAATCAATGGCTTTCGCGGGATGCCGTCGTTTCACATGATGATGGACGATGAACAAATGGCGGCGGTGACTCAGTACGTTCATAGCACGCTTAACCCTTATAAAGATAAAGTAACCGCTGAGGATGTGGCGCAGCTTCGTCACAGCAATCCGCCCGGTTCTGACCCGAGTGAGTAAGCTTTTTAAGAAAATAAGGTTTAGTAAAAAAAGCGCTTAAGATTAGGCGCTTTTTTGATGGGATATATTTCTTGACTGGATAATGACATTTTTATTTATTAATGGTACAAATATCAAAGATAATTTATTGAACAATTATTTGTTTTAACCATACTAAAACTATCTATTTAATCAGTATAGGAGTATTTATCTTTGAATTATAAATTTATTTGGGTATCAATAACTGCAATACTTCTTGGCGGTTGCAATCAAACGGTGCAAAGTAAAAACGAACGTCCCGTATTAGACGCTCAAAATACCGAGGTAGAGATATCGACAAACAACAGGAATAACCCTTCTGACCGTCTTAAAAATATGAGTAAAATAGCTATTGTAGAAAAAGAAAAACCAGATCATCCCTCTGGAATGGTTGCCAGCTTAGTTGGTCATTTAGAGTTTAGAGAAAATTGTATCGTTGTGATTGCAGAAGGCGGCAATATCGAACAACCCGTATTTCCCTCCTATAGCGTCAGTTGGGATGAGGCTACAAACACTTTAACTTACGACTCTAAACGTTATAAAGACGGTGACCCAATATCGCTGACTGGAGGCGGGGTAAATGAGAAAATTTTCAGAGCACAAGAAAAGGTTTATATTCCAGAGTGCCCGAATAGTTCATTATTTGTATTAGCAGGATAATGTCGGTTAAAGCAATCTTGGGCTTCGGTTTTAGCATATTTGGATACGAGCGTTTGAATCGAAGAAATGCTTTAATGTATTAAAAATAGTTCAGGCGACCAATCAGCCGCCCGAACCTAACATTTAAAAAAATAACTTACTGCGGCTTATTTGACCACACCGGCGAGCGGATAATGCCTTGACCGGATTTGCCAAACGATTGACCGCCATTTAATGATTTGATGGTCAACACCCCTTTGCCGCCTTGGGTTGAAGCGAACACCACACGCTTGCCATTTGGCGAAAAGCTTGGCGCTTCATCAATTCCGGTACTGCCAAGGTTTGCCACCACGCCGCCATTGCTGTTCATAATTGCTGCCGAACGTCCGCTTAAATAAGCAATTTGGCTGCCGTCATGGCTGACCTGTGGGCTTGTGGCATAGCCGCTACGTGACACTTGGCTGATTTGACCTGAGCCAAAGTTATAGCGGTAAATGGCAGGCTTGTTAAATCCGGCTTTGTCCGACACAAATACAAACGATTTGCCATCAGGGGCGTAGCTTGGTTGAACTTCACTGCTTTTTGACCAGTTAGTGAGACGGCGCGGTTGACCGCCGCTGGCGCTGATTTCATAAATGTGCGAGCTGCCCTCAAAGCTGCTTGAAAATAAAATTTTGCTGCCATCAGGTGAAAACGACGGGCTTAAATTGCTTCCCGGAAATGGCGTTAATACGGATGCGCCGCCACCGCTGACGTTTTGAACGTAAATCACCGGATACGATTTTTCACGCTGAACGGCGTAAGCGATGCGGTTAGCATCTGGTGACCATGCCGGCGAGAAGATGGAGCCTTTGACTTCGGTAATGGTTCGCGCGTTTTCACCGTCTGCGTCCATCACTTTTAGGCGCGATATTTTATCTTTACCGCGACCGGACTCTTCAATATAAGCTATTCGCCCTGAAAAATCGCCTGGGATTCCAGTGATCAGCTCATAAACTTTATCAGCGATGACGTGAGCGGCGTAGCGCATGCTTGAGGCATCTTTATCTGCAGACAAGGTTTGTTTGCCGCCTAGCACTTGCCCTGTTTGCACGTTGACCACTTCATAATCGGTCACAACTTTGCCGCGATCCGTTCGTGTGTTTCCCATCACCAAATAAGGGATGCCAAGCTGTTGCCAAGCGGGTAAAGTTCCGGCAAGCTCGCTGCTGCTTTTTGGTTGCTGCGGCAAATTTTTGTTGGTGGCTGTAAGCTCGGTCTTATTTAAATCGTTAAAAACGATTGGGGATATGACGGAATCGCCTGCAAATGAGACAAACGCCACCTGATTTTTCTGAATCGGAATGTCATAGTCAAGCTGCAACTCTACTGGCGCCGCAGCTGCACTTTGGCTTAGCATCAAACTTGAAGTTGCTAGCGCTAGGCTTGTAAATATCGGGGTAAAAAAAGTAGTCAAAGGCATATTTTTATAAGTCATGAGGCAATGGTGCTCCTACATCTTAGCCATGATGGCACAAACGTTGGCGATAACGGTAAGCGATTCGATCAGGTTTGGCAAGTGGCTTAAAGTAATTTTGCGCAACTGGGGTCAAAAGCTTTTTTATCGATCAATTTTTGCCATTAAATTGAATGGTGAAAGTTGGGAATTTAGGATCATCGGGGTCAATGGGTAGATTGCGGGTGTTTAAAACTGCTTGGCGGGCGGCTTCATTAACCGCGCTGTCACTTCCGCTGACACTTACGTTTACGATATCGCCGCTGGCATTGACCGTGATGCTCAAAGTTGCGCGCTGAGTAGAGCCTTTAGCCGCGGTTGGCGGATTGTAGTTTCGGCGGATGAGGTTGATAATCTCGCTATTGCTAGCGCCACGGCTGCCGCCTGCGCTTTTGCTGCGACCCGTATTTGGGCTGCTGGTGCTGCTGTCGCCTGAAAAGGTGGATTGACCGTCCGATAAGTTGTAGCTTTTGCCACCTGCGCCCGAGCCGCCTGATGTGATTTCGATATTGCGCTGAGTAGCATTTGGTCGCTCAACCTTTGGTGGGCTATTTTGCTGCTCGCGGTAAGCTTTGAGGCGTTCACGATCCTCTAATTGCTCTTCTCTTTTGCTTTTTTCAACTTGCTCTAAGCGCTCAATTGCCATGCCATCTTGCTGAGCGTTCCAATCGCTTATCGACTCTTCATAAGATTGCGATTGTTCAAGCAAGCGCTCATTTTGCTCTTGGCTCATCAAGATGGGCGCGTCATAATCAAAGTTTGCAGCATCATTGGATGGGGTAAAAATGGGAACGCGCTGGCTTGTGGTCGCTTGATTTGTTGCCGAATTTGGACTTGGCGGCGATGGGCTTACCGCACCGCTTGCCAAGTTATCTTCCCCACTTGCCATGGAGGCAGCGGCGCGATTGGCTAAGATTTGACCTTGAATCTCGGCAAGCTCTTCTGGGGTGACCATGGTCGTCTCAATGCTGCTCTCAGGCTCAGGAAGGTGATGGTAATGATAAATCAAAATGCCAATCACAATAGCATGCGCCAAAATGCTCAAGACGGTCGGTAAAGTCAGACCGTCGCCTTCAGGGGTAGTTGGAACATAGACGACAGGAGCGTTATTCATGAGTTTTATTCAGCAGTCAATTGGCGTCGTTAAAGCATTATCAGCAAAATTATGATAAGAAATAATTATAAATCAAAGGGTTTTGACATTAAACCTAAAAAGCTGTGGCTTAGGTTACTTAGGCGCCGCTAATGGCGCTCCGGTCAACAGCCCCACTTTTTGGACGCCCGCTTGTTGTAAGCTTGCCATCAGCCCCATGACCGCGCCATATTGGTTGTTTTGGTCGGCATTGATCATTACTTGCAGCGCTTCACCCGCCTCATCACTTTGCGATTGCAAATTGGCAAGGGTATCGATTAATTCAGGCTCACTGATGGGCAGATCAATATTATTTTCATAACTGACGAAAATCTCGCCTGAGCCGGTCAGCGTGACGATAATGGGCAATTGGCTTTGTTTGAGCGTATTGGTTTTTTCTTTCGGCAAATCCACATCGACGCCGGTCGTGAGCATGGGCGCGGTCACCATAAAAATCACCAGCAGCACCAGCATCACATCGATATAGGGCACGACGTTGATTTGCGCGTTTAAATCCGCCTTTTTGCGCTGATAGGGGCTTGGCTTCATAGTCCGCTCACCTGACTGGTTTGCCGGATGCCAGCGGCAACCGCTGAGGTATTATCAATGCTAGTTTCGCGCTGAAGCATTCCGGTCATCTCATCGCAAAATAGCGCTCGTGAGTCATAAAGGCGGGCAAGCTTTGCAGAAAAATGGTTGTAAGCAAGAACAGCCGGGATCGCTGCAAAAAGCCCCATCGCGGTGGCAATCAGTGCCTCGGCAATCCCTGGAGCCACGGCGGCAAGGGTAGCTTGCTCAGTTTGCGACAGTCCCAAAAACGCATTCATAATGCCCCAAACCGTACCAAACAATCCCACGTAAGGCGCCACCGAGCCGATACTGGCAAGCGCTGCAATTCCGGACTCTAAAAGCTGCTGCTGACGACCAAGACCAACCCGAAGCTTGCGCTCAACGCCATCGATGATGTCATCTTTAGGTTGGCGTTTTTTATGCATGCGCAGGTATTCAGAAAACCCCACATAAAAAATCTGCTCAAGACCTTGACGGTCAGGTGAGCCTTGAATGCCTTGATACAACTTTGCCAAATCCTCGCCCGACCAAAACCATGTTTCAAATTGTGAGTCAAAGCTTTTGGCAGTACTGATTCGCGAGCTTAAACGAAAAATCATCACCCAACTGAAAACGGACGCCAAAAGCAGCAGCAACATGACGATTTGAACCAATAAACTGGCTTGGGAAATCAGGTCAATAATATTTAACGATTCAGGCATGACGCGCTCTCAGTGGCAAAATTAAGCGCCAAGCTTTGCCGCTTGATCGGCAACGCATGGGCGCAAAGATCAATAAGTTACAGTTTGAATAAAATAAAAGCTAAGACAATTTTAAACCCGCTAGTTTACTTTGAATTTTAAAAAAGGTCATTGATTAATGTGTTAAAGGTCATAAAAATGAGCAAAATTTTACTTATTTTTAAGCAAAGTCGTTTGGTGATTCTTATCAGCCGTAACTTATCTTTAAAATAGCAAAGATAAAAACTCTGAAGTCAATGACGGACGTTGAACAATGCTCAGGGTAATTTTAAGATATTCAGTCTTATTGCCGCGATTTTTCTGCCGCCAACTGGGGTAATTTTTAATTTAATTGCAATAATGCTTTTATTTATCGGCTGGATGTGATAATTAAAGCCGCAACTTGGATGCGATGTCAAAAACCACAGTGAGGATACCAGCCTATGAATGCAATTGAGCGCTATTTTGGGATTAATGGCGAAAACACCACGATCAAAACCGAGCTGCTTGCCGGTCTGACCACGTTTTTAACGATGGCTTATATCATTTTTGTAAACCCCAACGTCTTATCTGAGGCGGGAATGGATAAGGGGGCAGTATTTGTCGCCACCTGTCTTGCCTCAGCGATTGGCTGTTTTATTATGGGATTTTACGCGCGTTTGCCGGTCGCGCTTGCACCGGGGATGGGGCTGAGCGCGTTTTTTACCTATGGCGTTGTCCTTGGGATGGGCTACAGTTGGCAGGTGGCGCTTGGTGCGGTATTTTTATCGGGCTGTATTTTTGTGGGATTGAGCCTATTTAAAATCCGCGAGTGGGTGATCAACGCCATTCCTTTATGTATTAAGCAAGGGGTGGTTGCAGGGATTGGCGCATTTTTGGCGTTTATTGCGCTACAAAGCTCAGGGGTGATCGTCAATCATGATGCCACGCTCGTTGGTCTTGGCGATATGACGGCGTTTTCACCGGCGATGGCAGCGATTGGGTTCATCATCATTATTGCGTTGTCGTATCGACGAGTTCCAGGGGCGGTGACGATTGGGATTTTATTGGTGGCGCTTGTTAGTTTATTAACGGGGCATACGCAGTTTAATGGCATTATGTCAGCGCCGCCGCCGATTGCGCCAACCTTTATGCAGCTTGACATTGCTGGCGCGTTTGATGTGGCGATGATCAGCGTGATTTTTGCGTTCTTATTTGTGGACTTGTTTGATACCGCAGGAACTTTGATTGCAACCACAAGCCAAGCAGGATTGATCGATAAAGACGGCAATATTCCTAACATGAAGCAAGCGCTGTTAGCGGACTCAACAGCAACGGTGGCAGGAACGCTGCTTGGAACGTCATCAACGACCAGCTATATTGAAAGTGTTTCAGGAATCGTGACGGGTGGTCGCACAGGACTTGTTGCCGTGGTGGTGGGCGTTTTATTTTTACTAAGTACGTTTTTTGCGCCACTTGCCGGAATGATTCCGTCTTATGCAACCGCAGGGGCGATTTTTTATGTGGCAGTGCTGATGCTAGGTACGCTCAAGGACATCGATTGGCAGGATTTAACCGAAGGTGCTCCGGTTGCTGTGACGCTGCTTTTCATGCCGCTGACGTATTCGGTGGCGGATGGTATCGCGCTTGGCTTTGTCACTTATACGGCGGTAAAAGTTTTGACCGGACGTTTTGAAGAAATTAGCATTCCAGTTTGGGTATTGACGTTGGTACTGCTGGCAAAAATTGTCTTGCTATAATTTAAATTAAAGTTTATCAAAAAGCCCTTATTAAAGGGCTTTTTTTTGGCTCAAAAATTAGTTTGAAATTTAAAACATAAGTCCATAGCTTTTTTGTTTTGATAATGCGTCAGTTATTAGACTTATGCCCAATCGGCATGAGCTTATGCTACCATCAAGTCATCAGGCGCATCACCTCAAGCAACGCCGTAGAGGTTTTTCTTAATTTGACTGTAAGATTATTAAGAAGAAGGCGCTAATGCTGCTTGATAAAAGTTTTAAGTTATAGCCGGAGTCATGCTTTATTTAGATTTGCGGCTGTTCATGATGACGGAGCTGATATGTCAAGACCTCTACCTTTTACGCCTGCTGAGCCAATTTTATTTGACCCTATCACCTTGCTTGAGGCAAATAGCCTAAGTATTTCATCCGCTACCCGAAAGCAATTTATCTCGCCACTTTACTGCGCCGATGAGTCGCGCTGGCTGAAAGCCTTATTACCACTTGCCAAGCCGAGTGATAATGAGCGCCGCCAAGCTGCCAGTCAAACCAAAACGCTGGTCAATCACGTTCGAGGCGACACCAAAGCCATCAAAATGGTCGATGCGCTACTGCTTGAATATAGCCTTGATACCCAAGAGGGCATTTTGTTGATGAGCCTTGCTGAAGCGCTCATTCGCGTTCCCGATAAGGCAACGGCGGACAAATTAATCGCCGATAAAATGAGCGTTGCCGATTGGAAACAGCATTTAAAAAATGACAATCAGTTTATCGTTAACGTTTCGACTTGGGGAATGATGCTAACGGGGCGCGTGGTTCGTCTTGACCCAACCACGCCAAGCCGATTTTTAGATAAAATGACTAAAAAAATGGGCGAGCCAGTCATTCGCCGCGCCATGCAAGCGGCAATGCAAATTATGGGTCAGCAATTTGTTTTGGCAGAAAATATGGTCGAGGCGCTATCAAACAGTCAAAGCTACCGCGATAAAGGCTATACCTACTCGTTTGATATGTTAGGCGAGGCGGCAATTACTGACAAGGACGCTGAAAAATATTTTAATGATTATTTAAATGCCATCAAGCAAGCCGCGCAAATCACGGTCAAAGCAGGAATTCCAAAGCCGTCCGTGTCGATAAAACTGTCAGCGCTGCACCCGCGTTATGAAGCAACGCAAGAGGCGCAGGTTATGGGCGCGCTTCGTCAGCGCTGTTTACTGCTCATTGAAGCGGCGCTTGGTCTTGATGTGGATATCAGCATTGATGCTGAAGAAGCCGACCGCCTTGAGATTTCACTGAAGCTGTTTGAGGCGCTTTACCGCGATCCGATGACCCAAGGTTGGGATGGATTAGGCATTGTGGTTCAGGCATATTCCAAGCGCGCCATCGCCGTTTTAGCTTGGCTTGCGGCATTGGCTAAAGAAGTTGGCGATAGGATTCCGGTGCGATTGGTTAAAGGCGCTTATTGGGATTTTGAAATTAAATTGGCTCAGCAAAAAGGGCTGGCAGGATATCCAGTTTGGACGCGAAAAGAGGGCACGGATACCGCTTATTTAGCTTGTGCTCGCTATTTGTTAAGTCCGCAAAACCAAGGCTTACTTTGGTCGCAATTTGCCACTCATAATGCGCACACGATAGCCGCGATTTTGGCGATGGCAACGCATTCAGGGTTTGAATTTCAGCGCTTGCACGGCATGGGCGATGCACTTTACGATCACATTTTAAAAGACGTTCAGATTCCGGTTCGCATTTATGCCCCTGTTGGCGCTCATAAAGATTTGCTGCCGTATTTGGTGCGCAGATTGCTTGAAAATGGCGCCAACAGCTCTTTTGTTCACCAAATTCTTGATACGTCCTATCCGATTGATAAGCTTGCTGCCCATCCTGTTGATGAGCTGCTAGCCTTTGCAACTCTTGATAATCCCAATATTCCGCTACCGCTTGATATTTATGGCGACCGAACGGCAAGTTTTGGCGTGAATATTTTTGTGGAATCGCAATGGCAGCCGTTAAATGACGCGATGAGTCAGGTTAAAAAGTACTGGCAAGCGGCGCCAATTATTAATGGCAAATCAACTAATGGCAAATCACCACTTAATTCTACTTTAAAGAAAAGGGAAGTTTTTGCACCTTGGAATCGTGAAGTAAAGGTTGGTGAAGTTATTGATGGTGATGCAAGTCTTGCCGATCAAGCCATTGACAATGCTGTTAGCGCGCAAACGGCTTGGCAAGCGATGATGGTCAATACTCGGGCTGAAATCCTGCGCAATATTGCCGATTTATACGAAGCTAATTTTGCCGAATTTATGGCGCTTTGCCAAAGAGAGGCCGGAAAAACCATTCAAGACAGCATTGATGAAATTAAAGAAGCGGTCGATTTTTGCCGTTATTATGCCAATGAAGCCGAGCGGTTGCAAAATGAGTCCATTGCGGTTATTGATTTGGATGAAAAGTTGCAGCGCAGTTGCTATGAGCCGCGCGGAACGCTTGTTTGTATTAGTCCTTGGAACTTTCCGTTAGCCATTTTTACCGGTCAAATTGTCGCCGCCTTAGTTGCTGGAAATACAGTGGTTGCTAAGCCCGCCGAACAAACCAGCTTGATTGCCCATTTTGCTATTAAACTTATGCATCAAGCTGGCGTGAATTTGGATGCGCTGCAATTGGTCACGGGCGGCGGCGTTGTTGGTGATGCACTAACAAGCTCAAACGCAATTGCTGGCGCGATTTTTACCGGCTCTGTACCAACGGCACAGCGCATTAATCAAAGCTTAAACCAAGCTCAGCGCCAAAATTTGCCGCTGCTGATCGCTGAAACGGGCGGTCAAAATGCCATGATTGTGGACTCAACGGCGTTGCTTGAGCAAGTGGCAAAAGATGTGGCACTGTCGGCGTTTGGCTCGGCAGGTCAGCGCTGCTCAGCGTGCCGGATACTTTGTGTTCAAGAGGACGTCGCTGATAACTTGATTGCGCTTATTAGCGGCTATATGGCGCAGCTGTCGGTAGGTAATCCTGAACTTGTTGCTACGGATGTCGGTCCCGTGATTGACAAAACGGCAAAACAAAAACTTGAGGCGCATATTGAGCGCTTGCAAAACGAGCCCCTTGCCAAAGTCTTATATCAAACGCCACTGAATCAACAAAACACAGCAAAAGGGACGTTTGTTGCACCAACACTGATCGAAGTTGATGATATAAAAACTATCGGCGGCGAGCATTTTGGAGCGATTTTGCACGTCCTCCGCTACCACGCTGATAAGCTTGATAACTTGATTGATAAGATTAACGCCACCGGATTTGGGCTGACCCTTGGGATTCATAGCCGGATTGAACGCACCGCTGAACATATCGAGCGCCGCGCCCGCGTAGGCAATACCTATATCAACCGAAACCAAATCGGCGCGGTGGTTGGCGAGCAGCCCTTTGGTGGTTTTGGTTTATCAGGAACAGGACCAAAAGCTGGCGGACCTCTTTACGTGGCGCGGCTTATGACGCTGAACTTTACGCCCGTTTCAATGACGGATGTTGTGATAGATGGTGCTGAGGAGAATTTACCATGATCCGAAAAATTCAAAATAACACGATCGAGGCGTGGCGATTAATGAGCGCTGCTAAGCGCATTGCCATGATCCAACCTGCCATTGATGATATCGTTCTAAGTATTCAGAAAAATGCCAAGCTATCGCAAGACGCCCCAAAAGCTAAGCGCTTATTGGATCAAATGATGATCAATGCCAAAAGCCTTGATGACGCTCAACGGTTAACTGGCGCAACCGGCGAAAGCAATGAGTGGTACGTCAGCGCTCGCGGCAAAACGCTGGTGATGGCGGGCAAAAACGCGGACTTTTTAGCCGTTTTAGGTCAGCTTATCTCTGCGCTGATTACGGGAAATGAGGTCATTCTTCATTGTCCGGTGATAAATGGCGTAGATTTTGATGAGTTCAGTGCTAAGATTGTTGCTGAATTGCATTCGGCAGGCGTTCCAGACGCGGTATTAATTTTTGATAATAATAGTCAAATTGATGATTTATTATCGCAAAATTTTATGCAAGTTGCTGTTAGTGCTGATATTCAAGAAGTGTTAGCGATAAGTGCTAACTTGGCAAAATTGGACGAGGCGTTGGTTCAAGTGATCGCGGCGACCAATGGTAATGATTTGATAGCGATGCTTGCGCCGGATTATCTTTATCGCTTTGTCACTGAGCGCGTAAAAACGGTGAATACCACAGCAATCGGTGGCAATGCGAGCTTGCTTGAATTGGCAACACTTTCGCCTTGATTTGAACGCTCGAATTTTTAAAGGGCATATTTTTTATAAGAATAATCACGGCGTTTATTTACTTTGACTTGACTTTGGATTTGACTAAGGAGTCAGCTATTATTAGGACGCTATGCTTTTGATTTTAGTACAGTAGAATTGAGTCAATTAACGGCGGCAGGATGCGGCAATGGGTTGAAAAATCAGCGCAGTGAACAATAAAAGCAAAAAGTAAATTCGATATATCAAAGCGAATCAAGGATGATTGGCTGCTAACAACAAGGATGAGACGATGCCATTGATAGACACAATGCTGGCGCGAATGCCGCAGCATCATACCCCTAATAACTTTTTTAAGATCCTCGATGAGTGCTTATTATAAGCCGCTCAGGGGCTTTTGCGTTTTAAAATAACATCATTAATATGAGCCGAGATTTGCCATGATTCAATTTTATTTAAACGGAAAATACGTTGAGGAAACGACGATCAATCCAAACACCACGGTGCTTGAGTACTTGCGATTGCACGCTCGCCAAACCGACACCAAAGAAGGCTGCGGTAGCGGCGACTGCGGCGCTTGTACCGTGATGGCTGAGCGCTTGGGCGATGATGAAAGCGCGCCATTTTTTACCTTTAACTCGTGCATTACGCTGCTGTCTTTGCTTGATGGTTATCATATCATGACCGCCTCGTATTTGGCGGACAACCCTCATCACCATCCCGACCGCGCCCAGTTGCATCCGGCGCAGCAAGCGATGGTGGAGTGTCACGGCTCGCAGTGCGGCTTTTGTACGCCGGGGTTTGTGATGTCGCTTGCCAGCGTTTATGAAAATCATCGTAACAATGCGAGCGGCGATTTAAGCTACGACGATATTGTCGCTGCCATTTCAGGAAATCTTTGCCGCTGCACTGGCTATCGACCGATTATTGATGCAGGGCTTGCCATGACTGAGATTGGTAAGGCTCAAAGCGCGTCGCAACAAGGCATAAAGGCGCTTGGACTTGCCATTGATGCGATGGCGGCAAGCAACCGCTGCCAAGAGAAAAATCAAGAAAATAGCCAAGAAAACAACCAAAATGCAAACAATGAGCCAAAACCAAAGCTTACTCAAGGCTCAAAAAAGCTCTTTGCGCCAATCTCGATTGCTGAACTCAATCAAATCTTAAGCCGTTATCCGCAAGCCACCATTTGGGCGGGCGGTACGGATTTGGGATTGACCATCACTCAGCGTTTGGTTGACCATGAGGTTATCGTTCAGCTTGCCGGAATCGACGTGCTAAAATCATGGTCAATTGATGAAAAAGAAGGTAAAAAAACGCTTAACCTTGGCGCTGGCATGAGCTATAACGCCATGCTTCCGGTATTGCAGCCGCATTTTCCTGAGTTTGCCGCGCTGTTTGAGCGAATTGCCTCCCCGCAAATCCGCAATATGGGAACACTTGGCGGCAACATTGCTAACGCTTCGCCCATTGGCGATTTGCCGCCCGTTTTGCTTGCGCTTGATGCTCAAATTCAGCTTCGTTATTGCGATAGCGTTAATGATAAAAATAATAACGATGGCGGCGTCCGTGATGAAACCATGCCGTTATCGGAATTTTTCTTAGACTATAAAAAGACCAAGCTTTGCGCCGGTGCTTACGTGGTTGGCGTTCAAATCCCCTTAATGCGTGACCGCGAGCATTTATTCATTCATAAAATCAGCAAGCGCTATGAAGATGACATTTCGGCGTGTTTGTTGGCGGTAAAACTTGGGATGTCAGAGGACGGCGACACCATTGAAACGGCAACTATCGGTCTTGGCGGTATGGCGGCAATTCCTTTGCTTGCTAAAAAAAGTCAAAATGCGCTTAAAGGTCAACCGCTTACTCTTGATAGCTTCCAAGCCGCCGCTGACGCGTTATTTAATGATGTCACGCCAATGACCGACGTTCGCGCCAGCCGCGAGTACCGCCTAAACGTGACCAAGCGATTATTAATCAAATGCGGCAAAGAGCTTTTGGCAAAAAATCAACCCGTTTCGGCTTAAAAAAGGGCGCTTTTCACGGCAAGAGCGCGACCTAGATTTAACTTTTAACCTATATGATTTAAACCCATTCTAAAAAGAGAATCATTATGAGCCATCATTCTAGCCTTTTTGACAGTTATAGCATCCGCCGAGTGCGACCGCCAAAACACAAAATCGGCACTTCGGTCAAACATGACAGCGCCATCAGCCATGTAATGGGAACAGCAACCTATGTGGATGATATGCTAAAGCCGGAAAGCACCTTGCATTTAGCGGTTGGTAAAAGTAGCCATGCTCATGCTCGCGTCACGAAGATGAACCTTGATTCGGTTCGCGCGGCTGACGGCGTCATTGACGTGTTAACTTTTAAAGATTTGCCTGCCAAAACTGATATTGGTCCTGTGTTTGACGGCGACCTATTAATGGTTGATGACATTACCGAATACGTTGGACAAACGCTATTTTTAGTCGTTGCAACTTCCCATCGCGCCGCCAAAAAAGCGGTGCTTAAAGCTCAAGTCGACTATGAGCCGCTTCCTGCGGTATTGACCGTTGAGGACGCGCTTGCGCAGTCGCTATTTGTGCGACCAAGCCACTTTATGAAGCGCGGCGATGCCGAAGCGGCGCTTGAAAAGGCAGACAAGCGCATCAAAGGTCATATTCATATGTTGGGTCAAGAGCACTTTTACCTTGAAGGTCAAGTGGCGTATGTCGTGCCTTGTGATGATGGTGGCTTGGAAGTTTACACCTCATCGCAGCACCCAAGCGAAGTTCAGCAGCTTGTTGCTGAAGTCGTCGATTTGCCCTTTCATGCGGTTAATGCCATCGTTCGGCGCATGGGCGGCGGCTTTGGTGGAAAAGAGACGCAAGCGGCAGCTTGGGCGTGTCTTTGCGGCGTCGTTGCCAAGCGTCATAACTTGCCGGTTAGCATGCGCCTTGACCGTCAAGATGACATGGTCGTCACCGGAAAGCGCCACGAGTTTTTAAACCGTTATGACGTTGGCGTTGATAATAACGGTAAAATCGTTGGCGTTGATATGCAGCTGGCAGGGTTTTGCGGTTATTCGCCTGACTTGTCCGATGCCATTGTTGACCGCGCGATGTTCCACTGCGACAACGCTTATTATTATCCTGATGCGCACATTGCAGGGCATCGCTGCAAAACGCATACGGTATCCAATACCGCCTATCGCGGCTTTGGGGGTCCTCAAGGCTTGCTCACCGCCGAATATATGATGGACCATATTGCCTATACGCTTGGCAAAGACCCGCTGCAAGTTCGCCTTGATAACTTGTATCAAAATGGTCAATCGACCCATTACGGTCAGCCGATTGAGCACTTTGACTTGGCCGTTTTAATGCACAATTTGGCAAAAGATTGTGACTACGAAAAACGCCGTGATGACATCATTGCCTTTAATAAGAAGGCTGAAAAAGACGGCACGGACAAGCGCCGCGGTATTGCGCTGACGCCGGTAAAATTTGGCATCTCGTTCACCATTCAAACGCTCAACCAAGCCGGCGCGCTCGTTCATATTTATACCGATGGCAGTATTCATTTAAACCACGGCGGCACTGAAATGGGGCAAGGGCTATTTATTAAAATTGCTCAAGTCGTTGCCAATGAGTTCGATGTTGATTTGGATACGGTGAAAGTTTCTGCTACCCGAACCGATAAAGTGCCGAATACCTCGCCAACCGCCGCGTCCTCAGGAACGGATATTAACGGCAAAGCCGCGCAAAATGCCTGTTTGACCATTAAATCACGTCTTGTTGAATTTGCTGCCAAACATTTTGAAGTCAGCGAGGACGCCATTGAATTTAAAAACAACCACGTCATCATTGACAATAAAAAAGGGCTGACTTTTGCTGAATTTATCCGAATGGCGTATGAGCATCGCGTCAGCTTATCCTCAACCGGCTATTATAAAACGCCAAAGATTTTTTATGACCGCTCAAAAGCTTGGGGGCGACCGTTTTTTTACTTTGCCCTTGGCGCGGCGTGCTCGGAAGTTGAGATTGACACCTTAACTGGCGAGTACAAAGTCGTTCGCGCTGATGTGCTTCATGACGTCGGTCAATCGATTAACCCTGCCATTGACATCGGTCAGATTGAAGGCGCGTTTGTTCAAGGGATGGGCTGGCTGACCACCGAGGAGCTGACTTGGGATACCAAAGGCAACTTGGCATCAAACAGCCCTGCCAACTACAAAATCCCAACGGCGCATGATTTACCAAAACAATGGCAAGTCAAACTGTTTGACCGTAAAAACGAAGAGCAGACCATTTACAATTCAAAAGCCGTTGGCGAGCCGCCGTTTATGCTTGCCGCGAGCGTTTGGTGCGCGATTAATAATGCTTTAGCAAGTTTGGTTGATTACAAACAAAACCCAGATTTGACCATGCCGGCAACGCCTGAAGCGGTACTAAAAGCGGTCATGCGCTTGCAAAATGAGACTTGGGATATTAATCAGCCGGAAAATAAAGCCGCGATTGAAAGCTTAAAAAGTGAGCAAGATGGCGACAAAGCCATTAATGATGAGGTCAATAACGACAAGGTCGTGCCGCAAGACGTTGATCATGCGACCGATGAGATGCCGCCTGAGGTTGAAGGACGTCTGTTTGATGATGAGCCTGAGGAAGCAAAACATCCAAACGTCGCCGGAGCTCGGGGGCCGGCTCACAGTGAAGTCGATTAATCGCGCCCCTGAAAGCTGGATTGAGGCGCTGGCGCGATGCCAAAAGTCGGGAGCGCCGCACGTTTTGGCAACGGTTGTTAGTGTAACGGGGTCAGCGCCGCGAGCGCTACAAGCTAAAATGGTCATCACTAAGGACGCCGCCTTTGACACCTTAGGTGGCGGCGGCCTTGAGCATGATGTGATGGCAACCGCGCGAAAGCTGTTGGCAGGTAAGACAATCGATGACACGCCTGCACCAAAACTGCGCTCCCAAAAAGCGCAAGCTGCTCGCCGCGACTCGGTTGTTACCAAACACTATCCGCTTGGGGCAAAGCTTGCTCAGTGCTGCGGCGGTAGTGTCACGGTGATGTTTGAGTGCTTTAACCTCACTCCGCCGTTATCGCTTTTGGTATTTGGGGCAGGGCATGTAGCAACGGCATTGATGAAGATTTTGGCGGAGCTGCCGTGTAAAGTCGATTGGGTCGATAGCCGAGCGGAGATGTTTGCGCCATTTGCTATTAGTGCAGATAATGATGCGCCAAGCTACAACTTGCCTGACCACATTCGAGCGCATGTGGCAGATGAGCCGGTCGATTTTATTAAGCCGTTTATCCAAAATGCTTTGGCAAAAAGTGATTTGGTAAAAAATAAATCGCCAAGCCGTCAGCAGTTTATTTTGGTGATGACCCATGACCATAGCCTTGACTTTGAGCTGATTCGCGCGGCAATTGACGAGATTGGTGACAATCCTGACAAAGCTGCCCCTTATATTGGTTGCATTGGTTCGGCAACCAAGTCCAAGCGCTTTTACGACCGGCTCTTAGCACGTGGCTACAGTGAAGATAGCATCAATGCGCTAACCATGCCAATTGGCATTGCTATTGGCGGTAAAGAGCCAATGGCGGTGGCGGTATCGATTGCCGCCCAAGTGTTGAAGCAATACCACCAAGTGTAATGTTAATGGTAATAAAAAAAATTAAAGGAGCCAGAAAATGACCTTACACATTTATCAAGCCAAGCTTTTGCATTATTTAACGGAAAATGACTTAGCTTCTCGTGTTGGTGCCCCAAGCAGTATCAATCGTAACATTGAGCTGATACCCGTGGTCAAAGGCGTAAGAATTTTCCCTGAATATATCGAGGATGGCGCGCTTGTCGTTGACGATGATAGCGGCTTGGTGGTTGAATATGGTCACCGCGATGATATGATGAAAAATTTTGCCGCTGTTGATGGCGATATTGAGGGCAAAGCGCCTGCCGTCATTCACGATTATCAAGATAAGCTTATCATGCCAGGGTTTATTGATACCCACGTTCATTATCCACAGATTGACATGATGGCAGCGTTTGGCGAGCAGCTGCTTGACTGGCTCAACAACTACACCTTTATTACCGAAGCGGGCTTTGGCGACCCAAAAGTTGCTCATGACACGTCCAAATTTTTCTTAAATCAGCTCTTGGCTCACGGAACGACCTCGGCGTTGGTATTTTCGACCAGTCATCCGCAGTCAGTCGAGGCGTTTTTTGAAGAAAGCTTGCGGCTCAACACCCGAATGATTACCGGAAACGTCCTCATGGACCAAAACGCTCCGGAAAATCTTTGCGTACCAACCGAGCAGGGCATCCGAGACACCCAAGACATCATTGCCAAATGGCATGAAAAGGGGCGTCAGCACGTTGCCATCACCCCGCGATTTGCCATCACCTCAACGCCAAAGCAACTACAACTGGCAGGCGAGCTTTATGCGGCAACCGACCGCGTTTACATGCAAACTCACGTGGCAGAAAATCGCGACGAGATAGCCTTTGTCAAAAAGCTGTATCCTCATCACAAAGGCTATCTGGATGTTTATGAATCGATGGGGCTTTTGGGGCGCTACACCACGCTTGCCCACGGCATTTATCTTGAACATTTCGAGTACGAGCGCCTTCGCGATACTGAAACGCAAATTGCCCATTGCCCAACGTCCAACTTATTTTTGGGAAGCGGCTTGTTTGATTTGAAAAAAACGCTTGGCTACACTGGCGTGAGTATCGCCACTGACGTTGGCGCAGGAACGAGCCTCTCGATGCTGGCAACGCTTAGCGAGGCTTACAAAGTTCAGCAGCTGCAAAACAATCCGTTATCGGCGCATCAAGGCTTGTACCAAATCACCCTTGGCAACGCGCAATCTTTGGTACTTGATGACAAAATCGGCAACTTTGTTCCCAAAAAAGAGGCGGATTTTGTGGTGCTTGACCTAGCCGCTACGCCACTTCTTGAGCGCAGAATGGCGCAATCGGACATTTTGGATGAGCAGCTGTTTGTCCTTATGACGATGGGCGATGACCGTGTGGTGAGCGAGACGATTGTTGCAGGGAAAAGTCAGTATAAGAAGGTGGGGTGATTAGGATTTTTGATTGGTTGAGAATCTTGAAAAGTATTGTTCTACAAAAAAGAATTTCACTTATTTTTCTTAGACAAGGTAATTATTATTACAATTGCCTTGTTTATCTTTAGAGTTTTATTTATGGCAAATATAAATAGATCAACTGCACTTCAAGCATCTGAATTATTGGGTCAAATAGTTGAAGTGATCATTGATAACCAAACCCTAAGTGATGGTTTGATGAAAGACTTACCAGTTTTAGGTACGATATTGGGAATATCAAATATCTATAATAATTTCAAAGCAAAAAGTTTTGAGAAAAAATTTAAAAATTTTCTTTTGGAATTTGATGATACAGAAGAACTTCAAAGGTTTAAGGATTTTATTGATAAAAAAGAAGATGAGGAGCTAGGTGAAGTAATCCTAAATGTTATTGATAAAATTGATAAAAATATTCAAGCTAAAATGCTTGCTAGAGCTGTAAAACTATATATTTATGATCAATCTCAAGAAGAAAATGCTAAGAAGATCTTTGATTATAATATATATGTAATTAAAATTTTAGACGATTATCTTTTGTCTGGTATAGAATCAGTTTATGGTGAAAATAGTTGTTCAAGAGTAGGGTCAGTTGATATAGCATTATTTAATTTAGGATTAATGGATCAGGAGCAAAAGCCTAACTATCTATCGAAAACACAGCCGCTAATCTCTTTCGCACGCTCTGATAAAGGTTATAACTTTTATCGGAAGATAGTTTTAGGAGATATAATCGATTATTGATTTAATTGTCTGTTATGAAAGTTTGTTATGCTTTTCATAATATTAGTTTTTACAACAACAACGGAAACTGAAACAATTTGGCATAAATTATGGTGCTAATAAATATCCCAACGCCGCTAAGCCAAACCAAATAAATATGATTGGCTGACCACTTAACCTGCCAATCAATTTTACCTTTCGCGCTTAGCCACTCAGTTACGCTGATGGCAAAGGTGAGCCAAAGCCCGCCAACCAAATAGCCGCCCAAAACATCGCTTAAATAATGCTCGTTAAGGACAATTCGGCTCAGCCCAATCAGCACCATAAAAAACGACGCCATCACAAAAATGCGGATTTTATGAACATAATTTTGGCTAAAGCGAATCAAAAGATAAGTGATAAATCCATATAACGCAAGAGTAATCGTCGCATGACCGCTTGGGAACGAATGGGTGTGTTCAAAAAGTAAAATATCGGCGGGGCGCTCACGCTGAAACAACATTTTACTTAAAAACGTAAACGCCGCGCTGCCAACGGTCGCCACCAACAGCCCAACCAAAACATAATACTGCCGAATTACCCAACAAATCACAGCGGTAAATAGCATCACAAGCGCGGTCATCGGCGTTGAGGCAAAGCTGGTAATAGGAATAAAAAAGCCAATAATCAGCGAGTCGCGAAGTAGGCTCATCTGCGCCGAGACAAAATAATCGGTCTCGACGATGGGCTTAAGCGTGGCAACATCTTCGACAAGCCCGATAAAAAGCGCCAAAATATAAACCATCATGAGCGACAAAATTGTCAAGGGCAAGCCGCTGAAATGTCGCAAATCAAAGCGCCGCGAGAGAGTAGCAAAAAGCTTTGGGTGGCGACTTTTAAACGACATCATGACTTGGTTTTGGCTCAAGTAGCGTTTAGCCATTACCCAACTGCGGATGATTTGAACGGCAAGCGGTTGACCATAACAAAGCGCTAAGAATTGAAAAAAAAGCAGCACCGCAAGTATCAGAAAAAGCAGAAGTCCTAGGGCAAACAGTTGCTGATTTTCTTGCACAAACGACATCATTAAGAAAAGCCTTTTAAAAGGAAAGAAGATAAAATAAGTTAAACGAATGGTTTTGTAATTGTTCTTGGAGAGATGACCATACAATTTATAAGCATTATAGTCAAAAAATAACTCAACGATTGGCTTAAAAGCTTGGTGGTCAATGATGGCTTTTGCTTGAATCTATGGTCTTTTACCCCCATAATTTAAACATTCTTTAATAAAAATAGCCTAAGCAAATATGACCAATATTTCTAGCCCAACACCAAACCAAAACGATACTTTAACGGCTTATCAACAGCATACAAACCAACAAGATGAGACGACTAACGACCTTGTGAACATGCTCGTCCTTGCCAAAGACAAACATTATCTTTCAAGACTTGAGCGCGATATTAGTAAGCTCAATCAGCAAATTCGCAAAAATCCAAGCAACAGCAAAAAGCTAGCGGACGAGCTTGAAAAAAAGCAATCACAATTTGCCAAAATTCAGACGCGCTCGCAAACCGCAGTTCAAGCACGAATCGATAGCATTCCTGAAAATCTTGCGGCAAAGCTGAACATGGATTTGCCGGTAAGTTTGCGTGCCGATGATTTGGTTCAAGCCATTATTGACCATCAGGTGATTATCGTAGCAGGGGAAACCGGTTCTGGGAAAACCACTCAGTTGCCCAAACTTGCCATGCTGGCAGGTCGCGGCGTGACAGGACAAATTGGTCATACTCAGCCAAGGCGACTTGCGGCAAGAAGCGTTGCCAACCGAATTGCCGAAGAGCTTGGCGAGCCGCTTGGGCAAACGGTCAGCTTTAAGGTTCGCTTTAACGAGCAAGGCTCAAGTGACTCGATTGTAAAACTCATGACCGATGGGATTTTGCTTGCCGAGCTTGGTCATGACCGCTTTTTATCTAAATATGACACTATTATCATCGATGAGGCACACGAGCGCAGCTTAAACATTGACTTTATCATGGGCTATTTAAAGCAAATTTTGCCAAAACGCCCTGATTTAAAGGTGATTATCACCTCAGCGACGCTCGATACGGCGCGCTTTAGCGAGTATTTTAGCCATTATGATCCAAAGCTCAAGCGGCAAATTCCGGCGCCAATTTTTAATGTCGAGGGTCGCAGCTATCCGGTTGAGGTTCGCTATCGACCGCTGACCGATGAGCCGGTAGCAAGCTCGGACGATGACAGCTTTGATGACTTTGAAGAAAATCTGCCGCGAGCGGTAGTTGCTGCCGTTGAGGAGTGCTTTAACGACGCGCACAGCAAAGGTCACCCTGACCAAGCCGATATTTTGATTTTTGCGGCAACCGAAGCTGAAATTCGCGAGCTGCAAGAGGTGCTTGAGCGTCATGGTCCTAAGCATACTGAAGTATTGCCATTATTTGCGCGGCAAAGTTTTGCCGAACAGCAGCGCATTTTTCAGCCCTCTGGTCGCGGCAGACGCATTGTCATTGCCACCAACGTTGCCGAAACGGCGCTGACCGTTCCGGGGATTCGCTACGTCATTGATTTAGGATTTGCGCGGATTTCGCGCTACTCTTACCGCTCGCGGGTTCAGCGCTTGCCGATTGAAGCGATTTCGCAAGCGGCAGCAAATCAGCGCAAAGGTCGCTGTGGTCGGGTTGCGCCCGGTGTTTGTATTCGTCTTTATAGCGAGGAGGACTTTTCCGGTCGTCCTGAATTTACCGAGCCTGAGATTTTACGAACCAATTTGGCGTCGGTCATTTTACAAATGGCAAACTTGCGATTGGGTCAAGTTGATGACTTTGATTTTATCGAGCCGCCGGACACGCGATTGGTTAGCGACGGTCAAAAGCTGCTTAACGAGCTTGGTGCTCTTGGTGATAAGCCTGCTGCGCGCTCAAATAAAAGTAGCGTTCAGCTTACCAAAATCGGTCAGCAAATGGCGCGGATGCCCATTGACCCACGCCTTGCGCGAATGCTCGTTGCCGGATATGACTTTGATTGCATCCGTGAAATGCTCATTGTGGTCGCCGCATTAGCCGTTCAAGACCCGCGCGAGCGACCGGCAAATAAGCGAACCCAAGCCGACCAAAAACACGCGCTGTTTCGCGGTGAAGATTCGGACTTTTTATTTTATTTAAACCTTTGGAAAGCGCTGTTTGAAAAAGATGAGGACGGCAATAAACTGTCCGGAAATCAGCGCAAACAATTTGCTAAAAAGCATTATTTAAGCTTCCCAAGGCTTCGCGAATGGCAACAAACGCACCGCCAGCTTGAGCAAATGATGAGCGAATTGCAGCTCATTGATAAAAATAATAAAGCGGCAAAAGTAACCGATGCCATGGACGAGGAGGCGATGAAGGCGGTCAAATATGCCAACTTGCATCGAGCATTATTGACGGGCTTGCTGTCTATTATTGCCCATAAAACCGAAAATCGCGGTGAATATCTAGCAGCGCGTCAGCAAAAAGCTAAAATTTTTCCGGCAAGTACTGTCTTTAAACAAGTTCCATCTTGGGTGATGGCGTTTGAAATGGTCGAAACCTCGCAAGTGTTTATGCGAACGGTTGCCAAAATTGAGCCGGAATGGATTATTTCAGCGGCTAGTGATTTGCTTAAATACCACTATTTTGAGCCGCATTGGTCGAAAAAAACCGGTCGCGTTAAAGCTTACGCGCAAATCAGCTTGTTTGGCTTGATTATTATCAGTAAGCAATTGACCAATTATGAGCAGGTTAATTTAACGGAAGCCCGCGAAATTTTTATCCGTGATGGCTTAGTAACTGGAAACTTTGGTCGGCAAGCGCCATTTTTACAGCACAATTTGGACAAAATTGCCCACGTTGAGCGCATTGAAGATAAGCTTCGCCGCCGAGATTTATTGGTTGATGAAGAGGCGCTGTACCAGTTTTACGATAAAAAAATCCCTGAAAATATTGCTAGCCGAAAAGCCTTTGAGGATTGGCGCGCGGAAGTTGAAAAAACCGACAGCTATTATCTGTTTTTCACCGATGATGATGTGATGAACAGCCAAGCGCCAACGACGGGCGATTTTCCCGAAGTTTGGCAATTGGGCGATTTAAAATTGCCGCTGAGCTACGTATTTGACCCAGCAAGCGATGATGATGGTGTGAGCATTCGCGTGCCACTTGTTGCCTTGCCGCAATTGGATGCCGTTGAGCTGCTTTGGGGTGTTCCGGGATGGCGCTTTGAATTGGTGTTGCAATTGTTAAAATCGTTGCCCAAAGACATTCGCCGTCAAATTGTGCCGATTCCAGATACCGCCGACAGCCTGTTTGATGAGCTTGATCCGAACGCCTCGCAAGGGCTGTTAAAGCAGTTAACGCAAGCGCTGCATCGCCGTGGCGTGATGGCGGTAACGCCTGAAAGCTTTAATCCGTCAACGATTGATCGGTATTTACAGCCGCAAATCTGCGTCGTTGATGAAAAAAACCGCTTGATTGAAAAAGGTCGCGACTTGCCTACGCTGCAAATCCGTCATGCCAGTGAGACTCGGCAAGCGGTCAATGAGCAGCAAGGGGCGCACACTAGCTTCCCTGAGCATTTTGCCTTTAGTAAAAACCGCCATCATGCTGGCGTGGTGGTGAAAGAATTTGCCGCGCTCGTTGCCGACAGCGAAGGTAGTGCGGTCAGTATTCATCAATTTACCGATGTCACCGCCGCCTTGCAAGCGCACCGAATTGGCGTACTCACACTGATTAAACTGAAACTTGGGGCTCGAAAAAAACAGCTGACCAGTCAAATCGACAAAGCTTTTAAGCTTGCGTTTGCGCCGCTTGGCGATATGGAAGCGCTTAAAACCGTGGTGATTGATGCCGCTCTTGATGCCACTTTAGAGGAGCATTATATTTTATTTGACCACAGCAGCGATTTGCCGGAAAGTGCGGATAAAATAGCAGTTAATTTGGCAGAAGAGTTGCCGTTAACGCCAGCGGAATTTACTAAAACTTGTGACGCCGTATTAAGCCAGTTTTTATTGGTCGGTCAGCAAGTGATTAAAACGCTCAAAACCGTTTACACCCGTTGGCAGCGCATCCGCCAAGGGCTACTTATGCTGGATCGCGAGATTTTTGGTGAGTCGATTGATGATATTGAAGATCAGCTTGAGGATTTGCACTTAGCCGACTTTGTTTACCGGATGGATTATAGCCACTGGCAGCAATATCCGCGCTATTTGGAGGCGCTTGAGATTCGCCTTGAGCGCTTGGAGCACAATTTGGATGCCGATTTGGAAGGCGTTTATCAGCTCGATGAGCACATGGAGCGCTTGGCGGGGCGGGCAAGTCTTGAGGCGATCAGCGATTACCGCTGGATGGTTGAGGAGTTTCGGATTCAGCTGTTTGCCCAGCCTATGAAAACGCGCGGCGCGGTATCGCAAAAGCGGCTTAGCAAACTTTGGGATCAAGTCAGATAGTTCGATTGTCATCCTATTAAAGCATGGCTAAAGACTTTAGGGCTACAAAAGTTATCGGTTTCACTAAAGTAATGGTGATGACTTTAAGATATGTTAAGGGCATACTAAAAATCGACTGGATTAAGCGGTGCTAGTCAAATAAGGCAGCCACCATGACTAAGCGCAAGGAGTGCTCTTATGAAATCCGTCTATTTTTCCCTTATGATAATTGGCGTATTTTTAAGCGCGGCTCATGCTGAGTCGTGGGAGACGGTAATTCCGGCAGTAGAAAACGTGCCGCCTTTTATCTTGCAGAAGCCAATCGTCTTGGCTACGCGAACCTTGCTAAAAACGATAGTGACTATTTGACATATTATCGTGACGACCACGAGTGCGCCATTCTTGGTCGAATGTTTGGACTGACCGATGTTGTTGCAGAAGCTGAGCATTTGGATACGCCTAGAATTGCCAATAACCTGTCAGATAATGAAGTAATTAAGCTATTTGCCGCCGGTCGTACTTTAGAGGCTTGGATCGCGCAGGCAAACCATGCACTTAGTCAAACCAAAGCGCAGCGCGTGCAGTATTGGAATGACAATTGCGCAGGCAGTGGTAAATTCAAATTTGCGCCAAGCTTGCTATTAACAACTATACCAAGCTTTAGTAATTTTCCTACTAAAACCATCAAGTCAAAATCCAACGCGCCAACTCAAGCTAAGATGCCAGACTTCAAAACCCCGACCTTGGCAAGGTCGTGCTCTACCAACTGAGCTAATCCCGCTTAAGTCATCGTCAGATGATGAAGGCGTATTACACGCGCTTTTCTAAAGGTGTCAATACTTTTTGCAAAGTATTTTCAAAATTAGAAATGATATTTAATCAACGCAGCAACCGCGTTTTGATCCACATCATTAATATCAAATTTGTTTTTCCAATAGTCGTATTCAACACCTACTTCTAGGCGATTATCAATACCAATCACTGGCTGGATGTTGTATTTGATCTGTGGGTTGAAGTGGATGCTGTTTTTAACATTATCAAATTCGTTGTTAAACGCAAAATCAACACAGTTGGTTCAAAGTTCGCATTCTAACCAACAATGACCCCAAAGAGGAGCACGAAGTTTGGATGTCGGATACCGCAAGCATTACCCTTTATGAGTTTGAAGTTAAAGCTGGCGCGTTTGCTATGGGGCGGCATCCAAGAGCGATTTCAAAGCGGATTAGCTCTGATGAAATTGCGGTATTTGCCTTAGCTCGCAGCGGTCGATTGGTAAAAGTTGAGGCGGATACGCTACTGCAATTTGGTGATATTGTTTGGTATGCCATGCGCGGTGATTATGCTCGGCAAATTGCGCAGATTTTTAATGATACCAAGCTTGATAAGCACGCCATTGAGGATTTTTACGGCGATTGGCTGCTGTCACCCAACGTTAAATTGGGCGATTTGCCGTTTTTTGCGGACTTAAAAAAAGCTGAAGCCAAACAGCTTGGCAACCCCAAAGCACCAAGTATTTGGCAGCAAACGGTGGCTGAATTTGTGATGGCAAATGTGGCAACGTCTCCAGTTGCTGGCGATAAAATCGTTGTTAATGAGGAGTGGTCGTTAGTGGTTAAGGAAGTCGATAAAAACGGCGTACCTTGCGCAATAGGGCTTAAGCATGAGGCACTGGCAGCGATCGTCTAAATTAAGCTTAAATGGCAGAACTGGCCAAAACACACTTAAAATAGCTAACTAAATAAGCCTTCAAAAAATGAGGATAAAACGAGAAATAATAATAAATATCCCATAAGCGGCCAAAATCGCGCATTCTTTTTTGGCTTAGTGGCTAAGTTTGATCTGCTTTTAACTGCTAAGCTGTTTTGTGCGCCCTCTCTTTGCGATTCTAACCAATCGTCAGTAGGCTCAGCGGTATTTTTTTCTTTATAGACATCAGCAATAGGAATGACAGAGACGGGTGATTCGGATGCTTGATACTGAGAGTAGATGTCTGTAAGTTTAACAGGATTTTGTGTCTCAGTTTCAGGTGGCGTGTCGTTGATCGTGACCTGATTGACTTTTTGATCGGGTGTTAACTTAGCTTTGCTAAGATGGCGTTTCTCATTTAAAACAGCATGCCACTGCTGATTGAGCTGTGATTTTATCGTTTCGCAAAAATATTCGAAATTTGAATAGTTGATTTTAGCAATATTGAATTCAGTATCGTTATTGATGGTCAACTCTGGGGCAACCCAAAGTCTAAAAAAAATCAAGTTATTATGAATTTGATAATCGGTGATATCGTGGTCTTTTGTTAAGCGAATAAACGCATCGATGGGATCTGTGCTGCGATTTTTAAAACAAATAAAAATTTGCCGGACGTCATCAGCATGAATGTTGCGGTTAAAGTCGCGATCTAAATCTAAAGTTAGGTAGCTATTTAGCGTAAATCCTTCTACTAAACAGTTGCGCCGAACTTGTGGGGTGACGGGATTTTTTTCGACAATATCTAACGCATAAGTTTCAGGATTGATTTTGCTAAAATCAAAATAATCAAGATTGATGTTCGGATCATCCATCAAATGATGCTGAATAAAAATGCCATAATCGACATCAAGCGTATCGACCAAAGTTGCCACATATAAAAGTAAATTAAATCTCATTATCGCTTGTTTCCGCTCAGCTGCTTTGTTTTCATTGTAGGTCAGAATCTGTCTACAGGGCGAACTTCAGTGATTTTATTATCAACGACCTTGATATAGTGCCATTGCTGATGTGCCCAAATTTTATCTAAGCTGGTTGGCTTTTGAATACAATAAGCCAATCCCGTATGTTCTGTTAAATGTAAAATACCTAAGACAAAAGTATGCCGCGGCGGGCTTAGGTCAGGCACCATCGTGCTGACGCCCTGACCGCTTGTCCAAAAGGCGATTTTATAATCATCCGTCATTTTGTCCATAAAGTCTGCAGGAAGCCTGTCCTCCAAGCTGCCTCGACCTGCTGACTTAAGCCACTCTTGAAAGCCTTCTAAAAGACTGTCAACATCCCTTATAGAAAATACCTGCCAAACTGAATCTTTAGCCGTTGGGATAATTTCTTCATCGTCGATAAGCTCTAGCTCATATTCTTTTTGGAGGCTTTTTGTTTGCGTATCTTTTATTCGTGAACTCTCTGATTTAAAGCTTTCTGTTTTTGTGCTTTCTAAATTTGAAAGATTTTCAGGTAGCGCTTGGTATTTATATTTGATTGCTTTATTTGAATCATAATCTTGGGGCGGTATGATGTCGGTAGGTAAGTTACCTGCATTTTCTAACATCTTTTTAATACAAGAAAAGTTAGGGGCGCGCGCCTTTGGATAAATTTGAGCCAAGCCTTCAAAAGGCTCGAAAGTTAAATCAGATCTTAACAAGATTGGCTGATTGCTTTTAATATAAAGTTTTTGCAAAAAGCTCTTTTCTTGCTCAATTGATGATGACCATAAATAAACAACACTAATGGTTGCGTCATTTTCTAACAGTTTGTCAATATCAAGGCTGCCGCTAATGGCAGGTGAAGGCGTTTCAGAACTTGTGAGCTGAAGACCAAAATCACTTGTTGAGCTGTCATTAAGGTTCAGCGGAATCTTATCAAAATCAGCTGATCTACCTTTTTCTAAAATAAGGAAACAGTTGTTTTGAAATGCTTCAAAAGCTGGTTGGTTCACGGTTAGCTGAAAGAATATTTCCATGATACTCTCCTTACAGCTTTGGATCACAAACTAAGTTAATGTCGATGCTGCGAGGATAAAGCATTTCGATTTGCTGTTTTGAGCGATTGGCAAGACTGGCAATGAGCTGATCAAACTGAAAAGTCTTATCGTTTAAGTTTGAGCAATCCGAATCCGAGGTGCAGCCATCGCGCTCAATGGCATAGCTTAAATAATAATTGGTATTGATGGGCTTGCTTGCCGCCGCGTATTGTAGCGTGACTCCTTGAGCATTTTTTTGTGAGTCACCCATTCCGGAGCTGACGCCAATACAGGCGTTTTGAGCACCGACGATGGGAACAGACAAAAAGCCGTCTTGGACATCAGCGGTATTAGGGCTTTTTGCTGAAATGTCATATCCTGATGCTAGCGGCAGATTTAACCGAAGCGTGCTGCCAGTTTTTGAGCGAAATAGTGCGCCGTCAGGGCAGATTTTATCGCGATTGGTTTTAGGATTGGGATAGGGAAAAAAAGTGATGTCTTCTTTATTATTCCAACTTAAATTGTAGCAGTATTTTTGTTCCTCGCTCAGCGTCGCTCCTGACTCAAAACTGCTGATAAAAGGTTTTTTATCAGGATCTGACAAATCGATTAAATTTTTAGGGCTGATAATTGGCGCAGGCGAGCTAAAGCTGTCATAACTTTTTGCCTCATTGGTCAACAGCTTAACTTGCGGTAAAAATTCGCTTTGGGCGACAACGCTGTCTGGAAACTGATTTTGTGCATTTTTTAGCTGCAATTGTAGCGCTTCAATTTGCTTGGCATCCGCTTTTTGTTTGGTAAACCAAAAAAAGTGAACGTGCTTTTGCAGCTGATCGAGCATTTTAACGTCGTTATTTACCGTATAATATCGACCAACGAAGGGCGATCGCAGGGATAAAATGCCATTTGATAGCGCAATACTTGCGTTATTCGGCGAAACGTAGTTGGACAGGAGCTGATCGTATTGCGTTTCAAATTGAGTTCGCTCAGCAGGCAGTAAATGCATGTCGGAGATGATTGCAACCGATCGTGATTGCAGCTCGGGGTCTTCTCGGTAGTCCTTTAAAATAAGCCCAAGCTGCGTATATTGACCGTTTAAATTGCAGTGGCCTTGCATCAAGGCATTTTCAAATTGCTCAAATGGCAAATAAGTTGCGCTATCAGGCGACTTGTCCTGCATAAAAATCAGCAGCCGATCGTTGCTTCGCATGACCGCTTGGATGGCTTGGACAAGCTTGGTGATGGGAAGCGCTTTTTCGGTTGTACCGAGCTTTGCATCAAAGTAGCCGCACATACTTGCTGAACCATCGATAATATAATCGATAGCAGCAGGGGCATTGTTCGTATTTAGGTTGGTATCTGGAATGATGCTTAAATTTAAAGGCGGCATGGGATCAGGTGCAATATCAATCGCAGCGTCTTTTTTAGGTTCAGATGGCGGCTCTGGCGTCTCGCTACAAGCGACCAAAGCGCTCAATAATAAAAGCGCGCCAAGCTTATAACGATGTTGCATTAAACAGTCTCCAGCGGTGTTCCTGAAACATTAAGCGTTTGCCCAATACATTGAACTTCATACCACGATTGATTTTTCCAAAGCGTTGACAGCGAATTGGGTTTGTTATAACAATAAGCAATCCCTTGTTGATCAGGCCTCGTGAGACTAATGACCGAAACATACATCTGGTTTTTGGTGGGCTTCACATCATCAACGCCATCGCCTTGCGCCCAAAACTGGATGCTATAGTGCCAATGATTAAGCTTTTGTTGAATTTTAGCTGGAATCACCTCTTCAATTTTGTTTTTGCCGCGATTTGTGGTGAGCCATTTGTTGAAGATATCCGCCAATTGCTTTCGATCTGCCAAATCAAGATCAGAAATTACGGGCTTGTCATCTATAGGTAAAGGCAACACGGCGTTATTATTTAATTGATTCGGCTCATACGATTTTGAGGATTGAGCAATAGAAATCTGATGAAGCTCTTGCCTTATTTTTAAATTTTCCTCTTTTAACTGTTTAAGACTTTTATTGTTGCTATTCACTTGAGCGGTCAATTTGCTAAGATTTTGAGTTAACTCCTTATTTTCATCGGCTAAAGCACGAAGCTGGCTCAATAAAAACCCTAATCCTAGTACCAACAGCGCTATAATTCCTGCCAACATATAATCTAAAGACAGTCCAAAAATGGTCTTTTTTGGTGCTTGAGCCGCTGCCGGAGTAGCTTGAGGCGTTGCTATGGCGTCAGTGCTTGGGGCTGAATTAGTGGCTGTTTCCTGAAGGTTGGTGCTTGAGCTTAAATCGCGGTTAGTAATTTGCGAATTATTTGCAAGCGGCTCAGAAGTGTCAGAGATTAACGGTTTAGCCGCTGTATCAGCTTTTAAGTTGTCAAGCTTATCGGCGTTATTTTCAGTAACAGCAGGCTCGTTTTTGGTTTGAGGCGCCGTTTTTTTGCTGTCTTGTGATGCTGCAGTCGCTGTCGTTGTAGCATTATTTTTCGTATCGCTATCGATCGCTGCTGCAGATAACGGTAGCAACATAGTGAGCGCTAACGACAAGGCTAAAGGCGCTTTTGGGGTCAAATCGCTACGACGATAAGGGGTAGTTTTCATTCTTATTAGCCTTTATAGTCCTGAAGCTGCTGCAGGAGCGCTTGATAAAAGTTCCAATGATCAGTACCGCTTCCTGATCCGGTTAAATACATGGCGTTGACATCGTAAAACCGAGCATTACCGTATTTATTGTTAGTAAATAAATACGCCACCTCATCGGTATTTTCCCAGTACTTTTTAGTAAATGGAAATAAGCCGTTTAAAACCGGAATCAAGTGCTCAGCGTCAAGAAGCGTCTCATTTAAGCGTGGGCTGCTGTCTGCTTTATGGTATTCAGCCAAAGCCGCGGTATCCGAAGCATTTTTATCAAACATATTGGCCGGATAGAGAATCTTTGGATGGTTTAATGGCGTGCTGTCATTATTTTGGAACATCGCATCAGCAATGCTTCCTGCGCCATCACGAATCATATGCTCTTTGCTGTTTTCGTTGTATTTAACGTTCAGCGTAATATCCTCACTGTGAGGAACATCGGCAAAAACCGTCTGCCAAACGCTTGGCGCAAAGTGACCGGCGCTAAATGAGGGATGCGGGTGCGTATCGTGACTAAAATAAGGTCCAAGCTTAAAGCCGTTACCTTGAAGCACGATGTTCAGCTTATGATTTTTTAAAACATCAAGTGAGCTTATGCCAGCTTCTTGAAGCAAAAGCTTAATCTTGATAAAAATGTATTCATAAAGGCTTTCAAAAAACATTTGCGCCACTTTGGCAACGGCATCTGAGCCTTTAGGGATTTCATCAATAATGCGGATATTATTTCGGATTTGCAATTTCAGGGCTGAGCTTAATAGCGTATCGTAATATTTTGGCGATTCTTTTGCCGAATCAACTTTGACTTTATGCGTTAATGCCGTTCGAATTGGGCTATTGACCGGCTTTAGAAGTGCGTTTAACAAGTCATTTCCTGCCCATTCAATACTACTTGAGTATTTTAAATGGGTCGTGCCATCTTTTAAGTCCGAACAAGACAGCTCAATGTCAATATCGGTCGTACCACCACCCATATCGATGATGATATAAGATTCATTAGGGTTGATCATAGACATTTGCAGCGCCGCTTCGGTTTCTGATACCTCGATGATTTCATTTTTGTGAATATTAATTCCGGTTTCAGAGCTGAGTTTTTGCAAAATGTTGCCAACATCGCGAGAGTAGGTATTGGCAAAGGTGGTGTTATGAAACATAAACGCGTCAGGTCGGGTCACATAAACGTAGCTGATGTCGGTCACGCCTGAAAACTTCAATCGTGCGAGCACCCCAATTAAAATTTGCTCGATATAAAGCGTTCGCAATTTATTTGACAGCTGATAATCTGTGCCGCCAATGTCTTGTGGCCACTTGATGTTGCCATAGATTCGCTGAACGTCATTGGTGCCATTTAATAACGTATGAAAATAATCGATTCGGTCTTTGTCAGATTTGGTAAAGCCGTAAACGTCACTACAAAGCGGCGTAAATATTGGCGCGGTCAAATTGATATGGTTATGAATGACTTGGCTGCGATCGACCTGATTTTTCATCGTTTTAATCTGCAAATCTGCTTGGCTGTCACCGCTGACGCTTGATCGGTTGCTAAGCCCCAAGATAATCTCGCTTGGGATGGTATAGCTGCTTAGTTCATCAACATTGGCTTGCCGCTGCAAGTAATAAACGCTGCGGTTTTTAAGCCAGTTTTGATAGCCTTGATCCTCATCCAATTCTGAATAAATAAGCCATTCCATTTTTGGCTCATCAAAGGTATTGGCAAGATTGATATTCTCGCGGGTAAGCTGACCTTGATCGTTATAAGTAATGGCCATACAGGTGTTAGACGTTCCAAAATCAATACCGAGGCTCTTGATGTGGCTTTTTCCTGATTTTAGCTCGTCATTTAAAATGATGGGCTGAGTGGCAATCACGGTATCGCCGCAAGAAAGCTCAATGATCGCCGGAACAAAATCAATTCTCACAGGAATGGCATCAAAGCCAAACGTTTCAAAGCTTTGAAGATCTTGCGAGTAAATCGTGATGCTCATGCTATCTGAGCCAAGCGTGGTTAAAAGCTTGCTGGCAAGATCTTGATAGACGTTACGTTTTTCAATATCCACCGAGACAAAATAATAATTCCAGCCTTCAGCTTTAAAGTTTGGCCAAACGCCAACCCCAAATGCCAAGTCATAAGCGGTAATGGCAATCGTTGGCTGATTGGTCGCTGATTGTTGAAATTCCATCCAACCAAGCTCAGGAACATAAAGCTTGGTATATTGGATCGTGCAGTCGTTGTTGCTCTCGCCTGCAAATCTGACTTTGGTATGAACAAATTCGTTGGGATCTTTATTGAGATTGTTAATGACTTTAGGATCAAGCCAATACTCTTTTTTAACCGGTAAAAACTGGGTGATGGTGACGACGTTGCCGTTATCATTGGGCAATTTGTCAAGCATCACGACTTTTGGTGATTTGATAAGGTAGTTGCTGGTGTTGACCACCGATCTTGAAGTACCAATTTCATCAAGGACCACCGTATGGCGGCAGCCTAAGGTTAGCGGCGGCTCAATCGGTGAGACTGCCGTGCTGCTGGCAGGGCTTGGCAGATCAGTTAAAATGCCAGTTAGCGCCGTCAGCAAAATAGTTTCATTGCTGTTATTGTCAATGCTTGGGCTGTTTCTTAACCGATTTTTTAATTGATTAAGCTGCGAGGCAAAAAACGTATCAAGCGAGGTGGTACTGCCTTTATCGCCCACCGTTTTTCTTGAAAATAAATCGGCATAGCGGTGGCGCAGGGTCGGAAGCTGCATGGATTGCAACATTTTAGCAAAATAGTCTTGCGCCTCGCTGTTAGCTGCTAAACACCAAAAATAGCCATTCCATAAAAATAGCGGCGTCCGATTGGCGTCGTTGGTCACGATCATGCCAAGCTCGTCATCATTCCAGTTTTGGGTGAGAAGCTCGCGCTTAAGCCAGCGGTGATAAGCGTTGCTATCATTTAAGGAGATGGTGGTGAAAGTGATCTCAGTTGATCCGCTCATCAGTAACCAAAACGCGGCTTCAATGACGCGCTGAGCGTACAAGTATAGCCCCATTTCGGTACTTTGGAATTTATTAGCTTGAATGTTGTAGTATTTGGTGTGACCGTTTTCTAGTAGCTGACCTACGGTAATATGGTTTTGATTTTGAAGCCGCCATTTTTGTAATAAAAACGCTGCCAGAATGTTCGGAACGCCTTGGGCAATGCGCTCATCTAAGCGAACGGTGTTGATTAAATTGGCCGTCGTTGAGGTTGGGTACAGCGCATCAAGCCAATACAGCGTTTTTGGATGCTCGATGTCCATAATATCAAGGGTAGCAACGTCGCCTGCCAGTTGTAAGTTCCAATCCATGGTTCCAAAGTGGGCAATCCGGCCTTTTTGCGGCTGCATTTGTAACTGAACTTGGCTAATAGACTGGGCGTTATCCACTTTATCTTTAAATTCAAAAAAGGTCTCGCCAAACTCTTCGGACGATTTGACGTACTTATTAAGATTTTTAAAAATAGCGCTGCCAATATCACTGGCAAGAGCAGCATATTTATCTGCATCTGAGTCGATTTTTTCAGCAATGGTATTGATTTTGGCTTGCAAGGTGGTGTTCATGCCATTTTGGTCGGTAACCAAAATGTTCTCAAGAACTTTTAACGCGCAAGACTGCCAAAGCTCGTTGGCCTCAAAACCTGTCTGATCATTAGCGCCGACCAATTTTGACCAAAGCGCGTTGGCGTTTCCGGCTTGACTGATGTTAAAGTACGGTCGAAATTCAGGAATGATTCCTGAGGCGTTTTGGTTGTCGTAGTCGTGGCTACAAATCCATTTCAGCGTATCTTGATATTGCTTTTGCTCAAAGGCAAGCGCGTCTTTTAAGCTGGTCGCGACCACTTTTGGCACAAAGCTGACTGATTTTAGCCCAAACCATGCTTTCTTACTTTCAAGGCTAACCCCAAATTTGGCGCTGATTTCATTTAATAACTGCTTAACGCTATCATACTGCGCCGCCGAGTCGCCAAGAATAGCGTGATTGATGCCGCCTTCAAAGTAGCCCTCAAGCGTTTCAATAAACGCTTGAATGACCAAAATGGTCAGTGCATTTTTAACCAGCAGCATCCAAAGGCTGACCGCTGTATTGTCTAATGAAAAGTCCTTAAAATGTAGGGACGGGGAGGTGTGCGGGTGAAAATGACCTTGCTGAATCTCTTTTGGCAATTGGCTCATCGGCATATACAGCTCATTGGCATCAAAGTGCCGTGATAAGCTATGCTGAACGGCGTTTGCCGCTAATAAATTAATGACATGAGTGTGCTCTGGCTGATCAAAATCTCCCGCACTTGGGCGCTGAATGTCCTGCCACTGACTTCCTGATTGGATAAAAATCGAGCTTACCGCATTATTGTTATTGGACTGCAATTCATACTGAAAATTTCGCAGCGCAAAAGCCGTGTTGCGTTTTAATTTTGCCACATCAAACGCGCTTCCGGTAGCGCCATCATCACCGGGTTTTAATTGGAACCAAGGTAGGGTGGCCACCGTTGCCAAATTAATGGTTCGCCCTGAGCTTGAATTGTTGATAATCTCGTTAAAAGTTCGCGCAAGCGTTGGAATGATTCCGCTTCCGGTGCCGCCAAATACTGAGCCGACAATCACAATATTGCAATCGGTGGTATTGATTCCGGTCACGTCATCATCAAACAGTGATAAAAACTCTTTTTGTAGCAGTTGCTTGTTGCTCGTGTCGATTTTACCGCTGCTATCAAGAACGCGGCCTAGTTTTTCACCAAAAATGGTCGAGCCAACTTTTGGATTGGCGTGCATACCTTCAGAAACCTTAATGTTTAAATCTTGGTCATAAAAAAAGGCATTGATTTCTTCGGTGGTGTTGCTTTTTTGCGCCAATAACACGTTTTTAACGGTCAAATCACTGTTGGTTGACAGCTGCTGACTGTAGGGGCGAATGATATCAAAATTGGCTTCTTTGGTTTTGCTGTTGATACCGCGATTGCGCAGATACTCATGCAAGTTTTGGATATCAGGGACAAGCTGACTGCGGCGGTTGGCGATTTGCTGCGACTGAGCATCCGCATCGATGATATAAACGTGCGGCACATCGACAGCTTTTGCATTTCCTAAGGCAAGCACCCGCAAATACGCATGAACGATATGCTGTCCTGACCCACCAACCCCAATGACCACATTTGACACAACAAGCTCCTACAAGACTTTAAATTTCTGTCTTTTTTAAATAATTTCAGCCGTGACTGCTAACAGATAAATTCCATAATTCAATATTAGCGGTGTTTAGCATATAAAAATTTCGCGGTCACCAAAAAGTAAATCAACACACTAATGATCATGATGACAATGGTACTGACAACCAAGCTGCTTAAAAACAGTGGCGTAGTGAATGGCAAAAACTTTGCAAATAAAATAGATTTGATGTTCATACAAACCTTAATATTTAAAGGATCTGAGACCACGGCATAAATATTAGGTTTGATACAAGATGCTGCAGATTTATTAAATAAAAAATTGGGAAGGGCAAAGATAATCAACGCGATAATGGCGGTATATCCTGAATAAATCAGACGGGCACGCTTAACGATCATTCGCGGGTTTTTGCGATTTCGATGAAACATCATGGCGCCGATGACCACGCTGATAAAAATAGCAAAAAACGTAATGGCAACATAGGTCGTCAGTTGACCCGTTTGTTTAAAAGCTGGCGCCAATTCATTCATCTCTAAAATCATCAAGGCGCCGATCAGCGCGCTAATAATTCCTGCAATAGCAACGGTTTTTACCATTGAATTTTTCATGAACATCTCATTACGAAAGTGGTTTTTTCTAAGCTTAAGTGCTTGGTTTATAACGCTAAAAATACGTTATCAAGTCGAAAATATAATAAATAACAAACTTTTAATTAGATTTTAATTGGTAATTTTCAATATTAACGCTATTAATTTATAATTGTTTATCTATTGTTATACATAAGTTCATATAATTTTACTTGAATTTTATAAGGTTTTCTACTCTTAATGAAAATTTGTCTTGAAAATAATCGTTAACAGAGTGAAAGCGTAAGTAGCAGCGGCAGTTTGAAGTTAAAGGCTAAATTCACATAACTAATCTTTGATTCAGTATAAGCTTTGTTATAATTGGCGACGTAAAATTGACGGTCTCAAATTTTTTGAGGTCTTATTTAATTCTTGCCGTTAGGAAGTGGTCATGATTGTCCGGCAAAAGCTAAGTGCCTTTACGTTATTTTTTGCCCTTCGCGGTTCAGTGCTCCCCAATACTTACCCGCAAATTATTTTAATCACCGCTATCAGTGCGTTGGTCACTTGGATTCAGCATGAGTTTCCAAGCTCGTTTTCAGGCTTTAGCACCGCGCCTTTTACCCTGCTTGGGATTGCGCTCTCCTTGTTTCTAGGATTTCGCAATAACGCCAGTTATCAGCGTTGGTGGGAGGCGCGCGGACTTTGGGGTCAACTGGTGTTTGATTCACGCAGTTTTACCCGTCAAATTATGTCCTTTATTGATGACAGAAGTGAAGAAGGCAGGCAAGCGCAAAAAGAGATGGTTTATTTAAATATTGCCTTTGTTCATGCGCTTCGGCATCGGCTTCGTGACAGTGAGCCTTGGGAGGATGTGGATAAGTTTGTCGAGGAAAAATACCATCAGCAAATGCGCGAGAGCAAAAATCTGCCCGATTTTATCATGCGTCTGCTTGGCAAAAAGCTAAGCAACAGCCGTAAAAAGCGCTTGGTCACTGAGCTTATGATGCAAAATATTGACCAACAGCTGTCCTCAATCACCATCGTTCTTGCTGCTTGCGAGCGTATCCAAAACACGCCACTGCCGTTTGCTTATATGCTGCTGGTTCACCGGACGACCTATCTTTATTGCTTTATGCTGCCGTTTGGATTGGCATCATCGTTAGGTTGGGCAACGCCGCTGATTTGCGCCTTAGTTGCCTATACCTTTTTTGGTCTTGATGCGTTAAGTGAGGAGCTTGTTGACCCGTTTGGCTTTGAGGCAAACCATCTGCCGCTTGAGGCACTGTCACGAACCATTGAAATCAACTTGCTAGAAGCATTGAACGAGTCGAATTTACCGCCGCCGGTCATGCCTGTGAAAGGTTGTCTGCAATAAGGCGAAGATAAAGCTTATGATTTTGTTATGCTGATAATAATGCTCTAAAAAGGAAAGTGTAATGAAACGCGCCCATCAATTGCAGCCCTTATCGCGAGAACACCACTTAGGACTCAATCTATCCAATCACGCCAAAAACTGCTCTGATAACCCTGACGACATTTTGCAGCATTGGCAAGCGCTTGAAATTTACCTGACAACCATGACCGCGCATTTTGCGCTCGAAGATAACGTGTTAGCCAAGTTATTATCGCCATATGAAAAGGACATTCCTGAAATCAAGGCGGCGCTGGTGACCTTAAATCAGCACCACAGGGAACTTGAAACGCTGCTCACTTTGATGCAAGCGGCTGAGCGCCAAGGTAAGCCAATTCAAGCGGAGCAGGTTCGCAAACTTGCCACGTTATTGTATGACCATATCCGCTTTAAGAAACGCGAATTATTTCCGCTTGCGGAAAAGCACTTAACAGAGGCGCAGTTAAACGCCATTTATGACGCCAGTGACGATAACGTTAAACGTTTTTCTGAGGGTCGTTGATTTTATTTTTTTAGTCAAAAAAAAGCTGAATATTTTTAAGTCAAGTTAAAAATATTCAGCTCAATTTGTCGTTTTAAAACCAGCTTACGAGACTTGCAAGCTCATTTTTGGACCAAACGGCTCATAATGAACAAAATCTGCGCCATGCTCAAGGGTCATCAAGCCATCAATCATGCTTTCCATAAACGGCATTGAACCACAAACATAAATATCTGTAGGGTTTGGCAGTTTTGCAAGCAAAGCTTCATCCAAAATATTCTTGCTTTCAAAGTAAAAAATATGCCGCTCAACCGAATTGGCGGTGTCTAGCAGCTTATTAATGCGCGCTTTAAAGGCATGATTTTCTGCATTTTGGCAAGCATACGCCCAAACAATCGGACGATTTGGGTTTTGGGCAACTTGCGTTTCAAGCATAGCTAGTACCGGCGTGACCCCAACTCCTGCGCTGATAAGCACAAGCGGCACCTCATTTTGGTCAATCAACGCTTTTTCAAGCGCGAAGTCACCGGCAGGCGCGGACAATAAAATCGTATCGCCAACTTCCACCTTATCATGCAAATAGTTCGATACCAAGCCTTGATGGTCGTTACGGTTGTCACGGCGAACCGCAAGATAAATGCCATTGTCTATTTTGGTCGAGCAAAGCGAATAGTGACGAAGCGCTAAATGAGAGCTGTTTTTTGGGTCGGTTTTTACCGTAATGTATTGCCCTGCGCTTAAGTTTAATTTATCTAACTTAATCGTGTCATCAATAGGAACAACGCTAAACGCGGCAATATCTTCTGACACGAGGGTTTTGTCAGTCACTTTAAATGCTGCAAAGCCTTGCCACATCGCCTCGTCGTACATTTTTTGTTCAACGCTGATAAACACCTCAGCAATCTCATCATAAGCTTCGCGCCAAGCTTCGATAATGTCATCATTAGCAGCATCGCCCAGTACTTGCTTAATCGCGCCAAGTAAATGCTTACCAACGATTGGATAATGCTCTGGCAAAATCTGTAGCGCGCGGTGCTTGTGACCGATTTCAGTGACTTGTGGCATCAAGACCGCCAAATGCTCAAGATGCTTGGCAGCAGCAAGAACCGTAGTGGCAAGCGCGGTTTGCTGACGACCCAGTTTTTGATTGGTTTCGTTAAAAACGTTCAATAGCTCAAGGTGCTCAGCAAACATATTTTGGTAAAACACACTGGTGATAGCGCCGCCGTGCTCTTCTAACACAGGAACGGTTGATTTGACGATAGCGAGGGTTTGTGGGGATGCCATGAGGTTTCCATGATTGAGATTGCAGGTTGTTGAGTGATTAACAGCTATAACATTCATTTAAAATGTGTCTTATAGCGTTTATTTTAAAATACAAGATGAAATTGGCATTTTTAAGTCTTGCAGGTTTTAAATTTCTCAAAAATTATGCAAAAAAATACACCAAGCCTTTTAGTAGCTTGGTGTAGTAAATTAGGTACTGAAAAGGCTTTAGGGATTAAAACTGCGCAATCGTTTTTAGTAGTGACGAGGTAAACACCTCACCATGCGACTGCTGATAAAAATTGGCTTGGCAATCTTGATAATAATTGCAAATTTCGTTGGCAAACTGGCGCTTTTGGCGGCTATCGGCGTCAGGAGTTTTATCCTCTTGGGTTGCCGATTGGCTAAAATCAAGCCGCAGCGGTTTGGTGATAGCAAATTTAGACAACGTTTGATGTTGCCGCCAGTATTTGAGCATTTCGCCATTTTGCCACCAAAGCGACGGGTCAGCGCTCACAAAATGATCGAAAGATTGTGGATGCAAAAATAGGTTATAAAGTACGAACAAGCCGCCATAAGAATGCCCCCAAAGCGTCTCAACTTTGGGATGATCTTGCAATTGACTTGCCACCCAAGGCTTAATGTCACTTTCAATCAACTGATAAAAGTTTTCACTACCTCCATTTAATCTGCCGCGACCTTCTTCAACAAACGCATTGGCGATTTGATCGTTGGTGGCGCTCAATAGCGGCGGGGTGAAATCATAAGCTCGCGAGGTCACCTCAAAGCGGTAAGGCGTTTGATAACCGATAAATACCAAAATCGGGATTTGACCTGCGGGCGTGGCTTTCAATTTAGCTTGTAAACGCGTTTGGTCGATATCGTCAATAGCAGCGTTGCCATCAAGCAAATATAAAATACGATAGGTCGGCTTGGTGCTATGTTGAGTCAAACGCTGAATTTCTTGAGGATTGGGCATCGCAAGCCAAACTTGATAATGGCGCGGCTTAGCAACATTTGCCAAATCTGTAGGAAACGCGCTGCCATCTGTTTGAATGGGCGCATCTTGATCAAAAGTTTTTTGAATCACCTCAAATCCGGAAGCTTTTTGATGAATGACGCTAAAATCTACCGGCTGGGTTAAATTTGGCTGAGCAAAGCTTGGCAGCATGTTGGTTCCTAAAATTCCAGTAACCGTCAGCATGGTTAAAGCAAGTCGCGGTATCACGTTTGATTCCTTTTCAGATGTTTTTTTAATAAAAACCTTGGTTTTCTTGGCTTTGCAAAATAATGGCAGTTGCGGGCTAATCCTGTTAAATCTGATTGACAAGCGATTACAATGCCGTAATAATAATATATATGATAATGCTTATCAATAATGTTATTTATCAGCATTTTGTCACGATTTAATCAGCCTTTATAAGCACTATCATCATTGCCAGTAATGGCATTTTTTTTGGAAGTTAACTTTATTTTTGAGGTTATTTTATGTTGTCCGTATCCACCATGACTGGCAAAAATCTAACGAAAACGGCGGCTTTGACCGCAATTTGTGTCAGCGCGGCATTATCAGGTTGTCAGAACACCACGGCTTTGAGCAAACCTAGCGCGCCTGTAACCGCTAAAATCACAACCACTCAAACCAGCTATCATGACTCGCGATTTTTAACCATTAATGGTCAAAATCAGCCTGTTTCTGAAACATCGGCGCGAATCGTTTTTGATAAACAAACCTTAGCGCCACAATTGGTTGCCGATATTTTTGATGGTAAAGCTGCCAAAGCCGTTGCTGGTTACAAAGTTATGCTGATTAACCGAACCAGCTCGATTGCCGCTGAAGGTCGCAAAATGGACAACGGGACGATCATTGACAACCGAATGATCCATCGTGGTAGCAAAGTGCTCGTTGGCATCCCAGTTATCAACGGTCAAGCCAATTTGGCGCAAGCTCAAGTGTTAAACTTTGACATTATTTATGATGATCCAAGCAAAATGCTAGCTCAGGGCGAAACGTTCAAGCCGCGTGGCAATAAAATGACCAAACAAGGCGTTCCGGTCACCAATCAAAAAGTCACCATCCGCTCATTAACCTTGCCAAATTCAGCAAGCGGTGAGAGCGCAGGCGGCGGCGTTGATTTTGATGCCAGCGCGTTGGTGGATGGCAAATTGGTTCGCACCGGCGCCAACAGTGCCTTCCACAACTTTTATAGTGTTGCCGAAGACAACGCTCGTGGGTTTTAATCACGATTGAGGTTTTAAAAAAGCTGGGGTGAATGTCGCCGCAGCTTTTTGGTTTTTCGTTTGATGTTTGCAATGATTTGAGATATGAGTTATGACTGCCACTACCCAAGCTTTTGAGTTGTCAAAAAAAACGCCACTACCAATGGCGGTTAAAGGCAAATTTATGAATCATGTCAATGAAGAACATCAAGATGAGCTTGTGATGTTTATCGAAGCGTTCACTGAAGCCCGTGTTGGCGATAACGATACGGTTTTGGTTCAAGAGGTCTTTGCCGATGGCTTATTGATCAGCGCAGATGATGACAGCTTGCCGCATTTTATTGCTTTTAAAGACCCTATCGATGAGTCAACGACCATCAAGTCGCAATACATCCACTTACTACAATCTGCCGCCAAAAAACTTGGTAAATTGTCGATTAAACTTCAGCAGCGCCGATTTACCGTGATCGATCGCGATTTTGCCAGTGCCAATATGCTGCGCTTAAAGGTTCGTGCGCCAAAAGATACGCCATTGAATCATGCCGGATTTGCCTATTTATTTAATATGTTAAGTGAAGAGGATGATTCGCCAAAATTGCAGCGTTATTACACCTTACGAAAAGCTTGGCATGAGAAGGGTAGCGAAGGCGAGCAAACGCTGGCTTGGATTGATGTCTTTGTTCACGGCGACACGGCAGGCGGCAACTGGGCGCAGGCAATGAGGGCGGATGATGTGCTGACCAGTGTCCGCGATTATCCTGAAAAAATTGCTCATTTGGCGCAAGGTCAGTGCTTACTAATTTGTGATGAAACCTCGATGCCAACGGTCGCCAATTTGCTTGAGCAGTGGCAAAATCCCATCGCGCCAATGGTAATTTTGGTCACAAATGACCCCAAAGATTTAAGCTATTTGACCGATTGCACGCTTTCAAAAACTTTAGCAAATCACGAGGGTTTTTTTAATAGCATTCAGCATATCACCAAAACGTCAAAAACTGATATTCAACAAGAGATATTAAACATTATCCAAGCAAATCCTATTCGAATCGAAAAAGTCTGGGGCGCGCTTGACGCCAAAGCTGCCAAAGGGCTACGTCAAGAATTAAAAGCCACCCTTCAATTGCCACGCCAAGATTTGATTATGAAGGTTTATTGGCGAGGTTAGCTTAAAACAGTTAATCAGCTTATTTTTATAAACTTAAATACCACTTTTAACTATTTTGCGAACTTTTGTCTTTACCCTGTTTAATTAGTAGGCTAAAGTAGAGTTTGTTTTTATATTTGAGATTGAAAATATGAATAAACTCATCTTAGCTGCACTTTGTTTAACGCCGACTTTTAGCATAGCTGCCAATATTCCGAACGATTTTAACTCAAAGCCTGTATTGCCTACGGTAGAAAAATTGCGAAATGAAGCTTGGACGTGGTCAAACTTTTCAAAGCTGCCAAAGATAGGAAAACTAGAGCGAGATGGTAATTATAAAAATCGTTATATGATGACTCAGACCATACGGTCTGATAATCCAGAAACGACCATTACCTTTTATGGTACTAAAGAGCGCCCTGAAGCTGCTATCATTGAGACGCGATCTTGGGGTGCAGCAAATACTCAAAATTCATCGTTTGTTAGGCTTGATAAGCTCAAAGGCGTGACGCCTTTAACCAGTAATTGTAACTTTAAAAAGGTATCCCTCAGTGACAATGATAATGATGTTGAGACCGGAGCGACGCTAGAGTTTCAGCAAGCTTATCTGTTACCAAAACATATAAGCTCGCTGTCAAACGCTAAAAATAATCTATATATGGCAAGCTCACAAGTGGAAACTTATGTCATCACTTCAACCTATCAAACCCAAGCTTATACCATGTCGATCATCACGCCAGATAAAGCCAAACTGGGTCAATTTGTCAACGATTACGGCTGGAATAAAAATAGCAAAGGCAAAACCATTAGCTGTAAAGTCAGTTAAAAATATTTAAACTGCCATTAACAAGCCACGACGCCAAAAGCAAGTAGCGGCTTACTTTTAGCGTTAACTTAAGGATTGACTTGCCTTAATTCTGATAGCATCTGTTCTAAATGAAACTGACCTTGAGCGCTCCAAACATTATAAAAACAGCGATTTTGCGGAATCACGAGATAAGCAAGCCACTTTGCTGACGGGTCGCCACCTTCATGACCGTAGCCTACGGTACTGCCATCTTGGTAAACGATATGATAAGCCCAGCCGTCATAAACTTGATCACCCGCCTGCAACACGCCCGCGTTAGCCACCCCATAAGCACTGCGCTCACTTGGCAAGTCATAAGCAACCCCCCAACCGCCTGAAAAATTGGCTCGGCGGGCGCTGTGACCTGAAATATGAGCATTGCTATTTTTGGGTAACGCAAGAATTGGGCAAGTAGTTTTTGTGGGCGACTTTACCCATTCTTGACGATAAACGGCGTCCGTTTGGCTGCTGTTAATGGCAGGCTTTGACCATGAAGCAATAGGCTTGGCAGGCAGGCTGGTCGTTGGCGATGTTGGGATGGTATTTGAATTGCCGGAACTTGGTGGCGGTTTAACCGTATTGCTCGGCGATTGGCAAGCGCTTAATCCTAATGCTGCGACGCCCAAAAGCAGCGCTTGGCTTAAAGTTGATTTTGTTATTGTCATCAGATTTCCTCGTCCTTTAGCGTTTTTTTAAAGACAGCTTTTTTAAAAAGCGGACAGACTTGGCTTATTATTGATGATTTTTACGTTACTTTCTGTAGGATTGAGTTAACGCTCAGAAAGTAGATTTGCCACAAATTCAACACGCTCGTCGCGACTGCCGCCAACTTTTTTAAACGCGATTTGATGGCGATTGAGCATCATTTCAAAAAAATCGCTAATGGCATGACGCTCGTTTGGGCTGTCACGCAGATCATCAGCAATCCAAGGAATATCAACGCAAGTGAGCAATACCAAATCGTAATGATGGACAAGCGCAGCTGCTTCAAGCGCTTTTGGGCAGTTACCATAATACCAATAAGAATATACCATCAATTCAAACAAGCACGTATCACAAAACAGATAGCTGCCCGAATTTGCGGCGATTTTTGCTTGTTGATTTTCACGGTTAATTTGACCTTGAGCAATGGGGAGTAAGTCCTCCCAAGTGCAGGTTAATTGCAGCTCATCCCATTTTTTTTGCAGATACTCGCGCATAAATTCCAAAACGAATGGGCTGTCAAATACCGCCGCTAAATCTTGGCAAAGGGTTGTTTTTCCGGTGGATTCTGCGCCGATAATGGCAACCGTTTTGACCGAATTAGGCGTAATTTGCTTGAGATTGTCGGGCAAAGCTTTGCTTCCAGTCATAATAGGCTTTTATCGCAATTAAGGTGAACACCACATATTGTAACGCAGTAAAGGTTAAGCCTTTGTACAAATAAAGCGGCACAGAAATGGTATCGGCTACAATCCAAACGAGCCAATGCTCAATCTTGCGCCGCGCCATCAGCCACATGGCGATCAAAAATAGCGCGGTGGTGAGCATGTCGGTCAAATCAACCCAAGTGAATAAATGAAGCCCAAGAACTGCGCCCTCAAAACTAAAGTGATTGTTAATGACAGGGCGGAAATAATAAACGAGCGCCACAAAGGCTGCTGTCACACTGCCTAAAAGAGCGAGCAAAGGCAAATCGCGCTTTTGAATATGCTCAACTTGCGGCTCATCGGTCGCAGTTTGGTTTTTTGACCAGTTCAGCCAGCCGTAAAGGCTCATGGCGGTATAATAAGCGTTAATCAACATATCGCCAAACAGCTGCCATTCCCAAAGCAAATACACAAAAATGGCGGTGCTAATGATGCCAACCGGAAAAACTAAAATGCTCAGCCGTGACGCCAGCATCACGCTTGCCACGCCAAAGCTGACTGCAATCAGTTCAAGGATAATAAACGCTACCGGATAATCGGCATATTGCCCGAATAATAGCTCAATCATGTTGCCATTTCCTCATAATACTGCCTTTAACATTGCTTTTAAAAATGCGTTGAATGAGATCGCAGCTGCGCTTCATTGCTGACAGCTCAATTAACTTCAATCAAATCACATTATTTGTAACAAACTATTAGATAAATTATAATATTCAGGCATAATAAAGGGTATTGCCTTTTAGTTTACACGTATTCACTAAGCTGCTATTGATTGTCATAGCGACGAACGTGGCGCCGTTGTTTTACCATAACCTTTTAACAAAAGCATCAAAGCATTTGCAACTTGCAAATTGTCGACAAGGAAGCAAACCATGACCACTTGTATCACTGGCACCGGTCTTTATATTCCCCCATTTAGCATCAGCAACGACGAGCTCGTAACCTCGTTTAATACCTACGTTGATAATTATAATAACGAGCACGCAAGCGAAATCGAAGCTGGCGAGCGTACCGCACTTCAACATTCATCCGCTGAATTTATCGAAAAAGTTTCTGGTATCAAATCGCGTTACGTGGTTGAAAAAGAAGGGATTTTAAACCCTGAAATTATGGCGCCCGTCATTCCGCGCCGCGATATGGAAAAAGAGCTGTCGGTTGCCGCCGAAATGGGAACAGCAGCGCTCAAAGATGCGCTCAAAGATGCAGGTCTTGAAGCCAACGACTTGGATGGCATTATCCTTGCCTGCTCAAACTTTCCGCGAACTTATCCGGCGCTGTCCATCGAAATTCAAAACGCCATTGGCATGACTGGCGGCTTTGCGTTTGATATGAACGTCGCTTGTAGCGCGGCAACTTTTGGTATCGCTCAGGCTCAAGGCAATATTAAAACCGGACTTGCCAAACGCGTGGCAATGGTGAACGTTGAAATCAGCTCAGCGCATCTAAACTGGCGCAATCGTGACAGCCATTTTATCTTTGGTGATGTGGCAACCGCTTGTATTATCGAAGATTTAGACACGCCAAAAGGCTATGAAGTCTTAAACGCCAAGCTGTTCACGCAATTTTCAACTAATATCAAAAATGAATACGGCTTTATGGACCGCTCAGAATTTTTAGCGGCAGGGACTGAAATGTACCCTGACATTAAAGAGCCGGTGACTCATAAGTTATTTTTGCAAAATGGTCGCAAAGTATTCCGTGAAGTTTGTCCAAAAGTGTCCGAAATCATCACTGAGCAATTGCAAGAAAATCATGTTGACCCTCAAGACATTAAAATGCTTTGGCTTCATCAAGCCAACTGTAACATGATTGATTTAATCTTGCGCTCCGTTGTTGGTAAAGATGCCGACAAAGCGCTTGCGCCTATGGTCATTGATGAGTTTGCTAATACTAGTTCAGCAAGCCCAATGATTGTATTCCACCGCTATAAAGATTCGCTAAAATCAGGCGACTTGGGCGTGATTTGCTCATTTGGCGCAGGCTATTCGATTGGTTCGGTGTTGGTTCGTAAAGCTTAAGTTAATTTGATGGCTTGTTAACGACGAGCTTTTAACTTAAAAGATAGCTAAGGATAAAGATTCTTGGCTATTTTTTTTGCAGTTTTTTAAAAGGACATAAGTTTTATTGACTTAAAGCTTAAGCTTGCAATCAAAGTTAATTTTAGCTTAAAAATTTGCTATAATTGCGCTTTCGTTTTTAAATAGCTATTTTTAAATGCCTTTTGATTTAAACCATAATGAACTGAGTTTATGAAAGAATCCTTACGCCTGCGCCTTGACCAAATGAGCGATCGCTTTGAAGAGGTCACCGCGCTATTATCTGACCCTGAGGTCATCAGCGACAATCAGCAGTTTCGCGCCTTGTCGGTTGAGCACAGCGATTTGATGGACATCACCGCGCTTTGGCAGAATTACAACCGCGCTGAAAGCGATATTGTTGACGCTAATGAGATGCTAAGCGATACCACGGACAGCGACATGAAGCAAATGCTGCAAGAGGAAATCGAGCAGGCAAAAGACAGCATCGCGCAGATGGAAGAAACGCTCAACGTTATGATGTTGCCCAAAGATCCCAACGATAAAGTTCCGGCGTTTTTAGAAATCCGTGCCGGAACGGGCGGTGATGAGGCGGCGATTTTTTCAGGCGACTTGTTTCGGATGTATCAAAAATACGCTCAGACCCAAGGTTGGACGGTGGAAGTGTTGTCGGCAAACGAAGGCGAGCACGGCGGCTATAAAGAAATCATTACCCGAGTTTCTGGCAACAGCGTTTATGGTCGCTTAAAGTTTGAATCTGGCGCTCACCGCGTTCAGCGCGTCCCTGAAACTGAAAGCCAAGGTCGCGTTCATACGTCAGCTTGTACGGTTGCAGTCATGCCGGAAGTTGAGATTGATGACACCGTTGATTTAAACCCTGCGGACATTAAAATGGATACCTTTCGCTCAAGTGGCGCGGGCGGTCAGCACGTGAACACCACCGATTCGGCGGTTCGCTTAACCCACATTCCAACCGGAACGGTGGTGGAATGTCAGCAAGAGCGCAGCCAACATAAAAACCGCGACAAAGCCATGAAAATGCTGATTTCAAAAATTCAGCAAGCCAAAGTTCAAGCTCAAGTTGATGTTGCCGACTCTATCCGCCGTGATTTGGTGGGAAGCGGCGATCGTAGCGAGCGCATCCGAACTTATAACTTTCCGCAAGGTCGAATGACCGACCACCGGATTAACTTAACGCTTTATAAGCTTGATTCTATCATGGAAGGCGACTTGGACGAATTGCTTGACGCGCTGCTTCGTGAGCACCAAGCCGACTTGATGGCAAGTATTGGCGGTGAGGCTTAAGCGGTTTTATGTTTTAACGCTTCATATAAGCGCCTTTTGTAATGATAACGATTTATTGACCCCGAACTTTTAAGTTTGAGATAACCTATTAACTTGAGATAACTATGGCAAAGCAAAGCAACCAAGACCAAACCGCCCAACCCACGCTTGAAGACACCAATGAGCTGATCGCGCAATTGCAATCAAAGCTTGATGACATCAAAGCCTCAGGAAAGCAGCCGTACCCCAACCAGTTTAAACGCACCGATTTTGCAGCAGATCTGCAAGCTCAGTTTGACGGCGTTAGCAAAGAAGACATTGAGGCAAAGGCAGCGGCAGGCGAGAAGGTTCAGGTTCGAGTTGCCGGTCGCGTGATGCTGAACCGCGGCGCGTTTATCGTGATCCAAGACATGAGCGGTCGCATCCAGTTATACGTTGCCCGAAAAGAGCTTGATGAAGATACGCTTGCCTTAATTAAATCACTTGATTTGGGCGATATCGTTGGTGTTTCAGGCTATATCGGTCGCTCAGGAAAGGGCGATTTGTACGTTCATATTGAAAGCCTAGAGCTGTTAACCAAATCACTTCGCCCCATGCCAAACAAGTTTCATGGTCTAGCGGATATCGAAGCGCGCTACCGCAGCCGGCATTTGGACTTGATGACCAATGAGGCCAGCCGAAATACCTTTATTATTCGAAGTCAGGTGATTAGCGGCATTCGCAAATTTATGCTCAATGAGCGTTTTATGGAAGTTGAAACGCCGATGATGCACCCGATCCCAGGCGGCGCGGTGGCAAGACCGTTTATTACCCATCATAATGCCCTTGATATGCCGCTGTATTTGCGAATTGCGCCCGAGCTTTATTTAAAGCGTTTGGTCGTTGGCGGCTTTGAAAAAGTGTTTGAAATCAATAGAAGCTTTCGTAATGAAGGCGTATCCACTCGGCACAATCCTGAATTTACCATGATTGAATTTTATCAAGCTTATGCTGATTATCATGACTTGATGGATTTGACCGAGCGCTTATTTAATGAGCTTGCCAATGACATTTTGGGAACGACCGAAATCACCTATCAAGGCGAAGCGATTAGCCTAAAAGCACCATTTGAGCGCTTATCGATGGTTGATGCCATTGCGAAATATGCTGAAAACTTTGACATGAGCCAAGTGAACAACCGCGATTATTTGGCAGATTACGCGCAAAATGTGTTAAAGCAGCAGATCAAAGACGTGTTTGGCGTGGGCAAATTGCAAACCATCATTTTTGAAGAAACGGCAGAGCATCAATTACGTCAGCCGACGTTTATCACCGAATATCCTGCGGAAACCTCACCACTTGCGCGCCGAAGTGATGACAATCCGGAAATTACTGACCGCTTTGAGCTGTTCGTTGGTGGTCGCGAGCTTGCCAACGGCTTTAGTGAACTGAACGACCCTGCTGACCAAGCCGAGCGCTTCCACGGTCAGGTCGCTGAAAAAGACGCCGGCGACGATGAAGCCATGCACTTTGATGAAGACTATATTGAAGCCTTATCTTATGGGTTGCCACCAACAGCCGGCGAGGGCATTGGTATTGATCGCTTAGTGATGCTATTTACCGATTCTGCAAGCATTCGCGATGTGATTTTATTTCCGCATATGCGCCGAAAATTTGAGAAATAATCACAATAAAAGCAATTATTTAGCCTTTTAAAATAAGCTTAAACCTGCCAAAAAGCCAGTCATGAAAGCTGGCTTTTTGCTATAATAATGGTTTTAAAAAAGCGTGAATTTAACGCCAAAATCGCCGCCAAATTGGATGACTATGACGCCGCAATATCAAGTTCTTGCCCGAAAATATCGCCCCAAAAACTTTCATGAGCTGATTGGGCAGTCACACGTTTCAAAAGCGCTCATTAATGCCATCGATTATAATCGGCTGCATCATGCGTATTTGTTCACTGGAACTCGCGGTGTGGGCAAAACAACGATCGCGCGGATTTTGGCAAAATGTCTGAACTGCGATACGGGAGTGACCAGTACCCCTTGCGGCGTTTGCGAGCACTGCGTGGCGATTGACCAAGGTCGCTTTATTGACTTAATCGAGATTGACGCCGCGTCCCGAACCAAGGTTGAGGACACCCGCGAGCTGCTTGACAATGTGCCGTATGCACCAAGTCAAGGGCGCTATAAAGTGTACCTCATTGATGAGGTTCACATGCTCTCAACGCACAGCTTTAACGCGCTACTCAAAACGCTTGAAGAGCCGCCGTCGCATGTTAAGTTTTTGCTTGCCACCACTGACCCGCAAAAGCTGCCGATTACCATCATTTCGCGCTGCTTGCAGTTTGTGCTCAGACCGCTGCCGCAAGCGCTGCTCAGTGAGCATTTGGGCAATATTTTGACCCAAGAGCAGATTTCGTTCACCCAGCCGGCGCTTTGGCAACTTGCGAACGCAGCAAAAGGCTCAGTTCGTGATGCCTTATCTTTGACTGACCAAGCCATTGCCTTTGGCCAAGGTCATTTGGATGATGATACGGTCAACGCTATGCTTGGGCTGATTGACTCGGCGGATTTGGTGCACCTGATTGCTGATATTTATCACAATGATAAAGTAGCGGTGGCGAGGCATATTGAGCAGATCCGCATGCAAATGGTCGATGCAGCAAGTATGTTTGATGGCTTAGCGGAGCTTTTGCATCAATTGGCGCTCACCCAGCTTTTACCCCAAGTTGCCTTGAACGTTAATGAAGCTCAAGCCGCGCAAATCACTAAGCTTGCTCAAATAATGTCGCCTGAAGTGCTGCAATTGTATTATGAAATCGTCGTTCGAGCTCGTGAGTCGATGAAGCTTGCCAGTACGCCGATGCAAGCGCTTGAAATGTGCATTTTGCGGCTTTTGGCATTTCGACCGCTTGGTCATGATGAAATGATTGAGGTTGCTCCTAGTGCACCGCAAGCAAATCATTCATCGCAAAATCAAAGCAAAGAATTAGGCGTTATTGAGAAAAATCATACGGATAATAATTTAGCGATAACTACCAATGTAGAGCCGTTAGCTTCAGCAAATTTTGCTAATGAAAGTAGTTTGAACGTTCATAATCAAAATGAAACTTTATCTGATAATAATTGGGATAATCAAAGTTTTGAAACTATTTCTTATGGCAGTGAGGATGGCGCGATAAGTTTGGATGACTTTAGCGAAAGTGATGTTAATGACCCTGAAGCAAATTTAGGGTTAAATAATTTTGCTGAAAACCAAATCCATAATGAAAGAAATTTTGAATCGCAAAGTTATCAAAATCCGAATCAAACAGTTTCCCCAAACCTTGAGCCAAACCTTGAGCCAAACCTTGAGCCAAACCTTGAGCCAAACCTTGAGCCAAACCTTGAGCCAAACCTTGAGCCAAACCTTGAGCCAAACCTTGAGCCAAACCTTGAGCCAAACCTTGAGCCAAACCTTGAGCCAAACCTTGAGCCAAACCTTGAGCCAGCGCGAAATGATTCTCAATTAACAACGAATGACCCGCGTGAGCTGCTTCACTGTCCGCCGCAAGAATTAAGCGGTCAATGGTCGCCGGACAAATGGGATTATTGGCTGCAATCGGCACGCGCTGAGGGGCTGCTTGCCGCTGATGAGCTGGCGCTTGCCCGTCAAGGGGTGATGGTCGGCGAGTGTCACGGTGCGGCAACCTTTATCACCGCTTTTAACAGTCGGCACATGCAATCCACCTTTGAGCAGTTGGCAAGCAAGATTCAAGCTCAGTTTTCAGGGGCAAAAATTGAGCTGATGGTCGATGGCAGTTTAATGCAGTCGGACAATGACACGCCACACGAGCGTCAGCAGCAGCGATTTATTCAAGCGCAAACAGCCGCTGAAGCGATGATATTACAATCGCCAATCATGCAATATTTAGCCAATCAAAGAGAAGGGGAGCTTACCCAAATTGAGCTCAATGACCCTTAACCTTTACTAAAGAGTTTAAAGCTAAAGTTTGGGTTGAAAAATTATACTTAAAAGTTATGATTACGTTTAATTGAGCCAAATGAAATTTTTATAATCATTATTGCTTTGATAATTATGAAGTTATCATTTAACTTAATAAACCAGCACAATGACAATAGGTGAAATAATACTTAAACTAAGCTATAATGGTTAAGATAAATTAACAACTGTAAAATTAGCTTAGGTGAGCGTATGTTAGATAATCTTCGCGGTATGGCAGTATTTGCAAGTGTGGTCAGCCACGGCTCGTTTAGTGGCTCCGCCCGCGAGCTTGGCATCACAACAAGCGCGGTAAGCCAACAGATCCGCTCCTTGGAAAATGAGCTTGGCGTGGTATTACTGCACCGCTCCACCCGAAAGCTGAGCTTAACAGAAGCTGGCGAGAGCTTTTATGAAGCGGCAAAAGATGTGGTGAGCGCCGCTGAACAAGGTCGAATCAAAGTCAATCAGCTTCGCGATGAGCTTGCCGGAAGCCTGCGGATTTCGACGACTCCTGAGCTTGGTGTTAACCATATTTTACCAGCGCTGTCCACTTGGATGGCAGCTCACGATGACTTGAGCATCACTTATTTGGCGGACAATCATTATATCGACATGATTGATGAGCGCATTGACATTGCTATCCGCATGAGCCCAAGCATTAACGACTCAAGCTTAAGCTGCCATCCGCTCACCGACGTCCGGCAATTGCTGGTTGCCTCACCGCAATATTTGCGCGGTCATAGTAAGATTGAATCACCAAAAGACTTGGCGGCGCATCAGCTGATTTGCATTGATTTGATGAAAGATGCCAACCAAATTGAGCTGACCCAAACCGAAACGGGCAAAAAATCCCGAACCAAGCTTGCCTCAAGAATCCATACCAACAACGTATTTATGGCAACGACCCTTGCCAAAGAAGGTCATGGCTTGGTGCGAATGGTAGAAATGGACATCAAAAAAGAGCTTGAAAATGGCGAATTGGTCGAAGTGTTAACCGGTTATCAATTGCCAAGCTTTGTGCTTTATGCCGTTACGTTAAACCGCGAGCAGCAACCTGCCAAAATTACTCGCTGTTTGGAAGTATTAAAAAAATACTTTCATGCCAGCTAATTAGCCTTTTAAAAAGTTTTATTAAACAAAAACCCCAAAATTAACTTGGGGTTTTTTCATGTTTAAAATAAAAGTCTTGGAAATTAATTATTAAGTGTCGACTTGATCAGTCGCGTTAGACGTTCAACCACTTGCTCACTTTCATTGCGCGTCATGTTTAAAGGCGGCAATAAGCGCACCACATGACCGCCTGTCACGTTGATAATCAATTGCTCTTCATCGCGAGCGCGGTCAACGAGCTCACTGCAATCAGTAGCTTCAGGAAGCACAATACCGATCATCATTCCTGCGCCGCGTGAGCCGATATCAAAGCCTTTAAGCTCATCTTTAATCGTTTGAGCAATAAAGTTGCCCTCAGTCACCGCATTTTGCATGATATCGCCGTCTTTTAGCACCTCATAAACGGCATGAACCACGCGGCTGGCAAGCGGCGTTCCGCCATAAGTTGAGCCGTGACTTCCTGCGCCAAACAAGTCAGCGGCACGGCCACGAACCATACAAGCGCCAACAGGGAAGCCATTGCCTAAGCCTTTAGCTGTGGTTAATACATCAGGCTTTGCGTTGCTGTGTTGATAGGCAAAGTATTTACCCGTTCGACCATTGCCGGTTTGAACTTCATCAATCATAAATAGCCAGTTGTTGGCGTCACACTCAGCTTGCAAGTCTTCTAAATAGCCAAAGCCATTAGCCGCCGTATTTAAGCCGCCTTCACCTTGAATCGGCTCAACCAAAATGGCGCAAATCTCACTGTTATTACAAGCCGCTTGTTTAATGGCGTCAATATCGCCAAAGGGTACGCGGATAAAGTCGTCATCAAGAGTAAAAAAGCCTTCACGCGCCTTAGGATTTGCCGTTGCGGATAACGACAAAAGGGTGCGACCGTGAAAGGATTTTTCCATCACAATGACTTTTGGGCGGCTAAAGCCTTGATTGTGAGCAAAAAGTCGCGCCAGTTTCAGCGCCGCTTCATTGGCTTCCGCGCCGCTATTGGCAAAAAATACGCTGTCCATGTTTGCAGCCGTGCAAAGCGCTTCGCCTGCGCGCTCTTGCCAGTCGATCCCAAATAAATTGCTCGTATGAACCAACGTTTTTGCTTGATCGCAAATGGCTTCGGTCACTTTTGGATGACAATGCCCCAAACCGCAAACCGCAATTCCGGTGAGCGCGTCAAGATAAGCCGTATCATCTTTGGTATAAAGCCAGCTGCCAGTACCGCGCGAAAAGCTGATGGGTTGGCGGCTATAAGTTGGCATCAAATAAGTAGCTGGCATAACTTGTCCTTAATTTGGCAATGGAAAAATCAACAGTTGCAAAGTGGTAAAATTGGCGTGAATAAAAACTAAAATGGGGGCTTAAAGTTCATCCGAAAATGGCGCGGTATCGGCAGGCAAGCGGTAATCTTCACTTGCCCAAGCGCCCAAATCAATCAATTTGCAGCGCTCACTACAAAAGGGCTTAAAGGCATTGCCCTGCCAGCGCGTTTTTGTACCGCACTGCGGGCAAGGAAATTGCTTTGTAGGGGCGCTAAGATCGGTATCAGAATTTTTATCAGTCATAAGAAGGCAAATAATTTGAGCAATGAGTCAAGTTTCGGCGGTGTTTTCCGCAAGCAATAGCCGTTATAATAATAGCACGACATGATGAAAAGACAACACGCCAAAAGCCAATTTAAGAGCCTGATATGACAACGCTAAGCCATCGCCATAACCGCGCCTTTTTACCTGAAAAGCTGCTTTTGCCGCGCGATTTTTTTGTTCCTGAAGTGATGGCAACAAAAACGCCGCTTGCCTTAGAAATTGGAGCAGGTCGCGGCAAACACGCGCTAAGCTTTGCCAAAGCCCATCCTGATTGCCACTTAATCGCCATTGAACGAACCAAAAATAAATTTATGGCGTTTGAAAAACTCGCGTTGCAGTCGTCTTTTCCCAACTTAACTGCTATTCATGCCGATGCGATTGCTTGGACGGTGTTTGCGCTACCGCCTAAGCGATTAAGCAAAATATTTATCTTGTATCCAAACCCTGAGCAGAAAAACCCCAATCAGCAATGGCTCAACATGCCATTTTTTGAGTTTTTATTATCGCGGTTACAGGCGGGCGGGGAGATTATCTTAGCAAGCAATATCGAGGCGTATATTGACAATGGCGAGGCGCAAGCTCGTGAGGTTTGGCAATTACAAGTTGAGCGCTCAAGCGTTCCAAGCGATAGTCAGCGAACCCATTTTGAAGTGAAATATCTTGCTCGCGGCGAGCCGTGTTGGGAGCTTATGATGACCAAACCAATCGGTTATAAAACGCGCTTTGATGATTGGTTGCCTAAAGAAAATTAGAACTTTTAATATAAAAATATAGAACAAAATAATTTAATAAAAATAGCCTAAGCAAAAAATAAAATATTAAAAAAGTAACTAAAGAAAAAATAGAAATTTTTATAGAGAATTACAAGAAAAACTTCTAACTAAATAAAAATTTTCACCAATTTTTGCGAATCAGTATACGCATCAATAACTGTTAAAAAAGTATAAGCACCAATGAATTTACGGCTGATAAACATAAACTCTTTTGGCGGTAAATTAAACTCAAACGACTGCATTGCTTTGGTCGCCGCCGCCGAAATCCGCGAATGCAGCTGGCTATTTGCCCAAACATAACGCTGTTGATCATCCAAACAGTCTGCTGGAATGTCCTTATTTTTTTCAGGATCACTAAATGGCTCTGTGGCTAGCAAAAATAGTGATGCCACATCAGACTTTACTTTTGGGCTCATGGTATCAAAAAAGTCATAGCCCGACATTGCTGCCATCATCGTGGTGTGATCATGATAGTAGCCTGCGGTCAGCAAATTTCGGGCAATCGTTAAAAGGGCAGCATCAAAGGTTCGAATCGCGCCAAAATCAAGTAAAACGAGCTGATCCATTTCGCCATTTTGACCTAAACGCACCAAATAATTACCAAAGTTTGGGTCAGTTTGCATTTCACCCCAAACAAAGATTTCTTGCATCATGATTTCAATAGCCGCTTGACCGACTTGGTTTCGGCGTTCATGAGACAGCTCTTGAACCTCTTTTGACGTTACCGGAACGCCGGACTCAAACGTCATACAAAGCAATCTTGGACTTGAGTAATGGCGATTAATTTTCGGGACGACATATCGTGGGTCATTTTTTAGGCGCTCATAAAAGCGCTCAGTCGTTGCCGCTTCCGCCTCGTAATCAACTTCGTGATGCAGAAGGTCGCGAATTTCCTCAAACCAAGCATCAAGCGCTCGCGTTTGCGGGACGATATTACTGACCTTTAATAAGCGCTTAAACAATGCCAAGTCCGAATCAATGGCGTCAGCAACGCCCGGGTATTGAACTTTTAAGACAATTTGTTCGCCAGTTTCGCGAATGGTGGCACGGTGAACTTGGGCAAGGGAGGCGGTGCCAATAGGATTTGGGTCAATGTCTAAATCGTTAAGTTTGTCGCCTAAAATCCGGCGCAAATTTTGCTCAATGCGCTCCCAACGCAGCGTTGCGGTATCGTCATTAAGCGTTTGCAAAGCGCGGGTAATTTCAGGGGGCAAAATATGCTCACCATAAAGCGCCAGCATTTGCCCGATTTTGACGACCGAGCCTTTTAATTTACCCAATTCTTCTGCCAAATAATGCGCTTGGGATTCCATAAATTCTTGGTTGCGGCGCGCTTTGGCATCTTTATCCAAAAATAGATTTGACACACTGTTTCCCGCCCAGCGCCTGCCAATATTCAATGACGTTTTGGCAATGGACAATCGGCGCTCAAACCCTGAGGTTTTTAGATTATCAATCGATTGTTTGTCATGGGGCGGGTTGGTCGGATTGTGTGCCATAAATATAATCAGTCATCAAATAAGGGCAGATGGTAAGTGATTTGTAGGCTGTCGCCCAACAATACAAGTTGAATTACAAAATTGTAGCACACAAATCTCGCCTTGGTGTGACCGGTTACCGATTATCACCAAAGCGCTAAAAAAGCCCAAATCGATCGTGGGCTTTTTATAAAATTTTATGAAAAATTAGCGCTGCTGCTCACGGCGAATGGCGTGATGACCGATATCGCGGCGGTATTGAATGCCATCAAAGCTGATCGCGCCAATGGTGCTCAAAGCCGCTTGCTGCGCTGATTCAATACTATCTGCAAGGGCAGTTACGCAAAGTACGCGACCGCCGTCGGTGACGATGCTGCCGTCTTCAAGGGCTTTGGTGCCGGCGTGAAAGACTTTAACCGTATCATTGTCAGTCGATAAACTTGGCAATCCGGTAATCACATCGCCTTTTGAAGACGATTCAGGGTAGCCTTTTGATGCCAACACAATTCCTAGCGCAACTTGTGACTCCCAATCCGCGCTTTTGGGCAATTGACCGTCAAGTCCGGCTTTAACCAATTGCACCATAGAGGACTTAAGGCGCATCAAAATAGGCTGCGTTTCAGGATCGCCAAAGCGGCAGTTAAATTCAATGACAAACGGGTTGCCATTATCATCAATCATCAATCCGGCGTATAAAAATCCGGTGTAAGGGTGACCGTCAGCTTTCATAGCAGCAACGACCGGTTCAATAACTTGGCTCATCACTTTATCATGAACGTCTTGAGTAACCACAGGCGCAGGCGAGTAAGCCCCCATACCACCCGTATTTGCACCCAAATCACCTTCTAAAGCACGCTTGTGATCTTGACTGGTTGCCATCGGCAAAATATTGTCGCCATCAATCATGCAAATAAAACTGGCTTCCTCACCGGTTAAAAACTGCTCAATGACCACGCGGCTGCCTGCATCGCCAAACTTATTGCCAGCCAGCATATCATCAATAGTAGCATGAGCCTCCGCAAGCGTTTCAGCAACAATCACGCCTTTTCCGGCAGCTAAGCCATCCGCTTTAATGACAATGGGCGCGCCTTGGCTATCCACGTAAGCTTTAGCCTCTATCGCATCAGTAAAACCCTCATAAGCCGCCGTTGGAATGCCATTTTTTAACATAAAATCCTTGGCAAAGGTTTTGGAGCCTTCAAGCTGAGCGCAATAAGCCGTAGGTCCCCAAGCTTGAATATTAGCTTGGCGGCAAGCATCGATAATGCCGTGAACGAGCGGCGCTTCTGGTCCTACAATCACCAAATCAACGGCATTGTTTTGGCAAAACCCAATCACCGCCTCATGATTGTTTGGGTCAGTGCTATGATCAATCTGGACATTTTGGCATTTGGGTTCAAACGCGGTTCCGGCGTTTCCTGGGGCGACAAACACGCGCTCAACCGCCTCGTCTTTTGCGCACTGCCATGCCAGCGCATGCTCGCGACCGCCTGATCCGATGACCAAAATATTCATGATGATTTGCCCTTTGTTGATGGTAAATGGCTTTGGCAGAAATGCTGCCAACTCAAGCCGAAATGTTATTGGCATTTATTCTAACAAAATTCCCTCAAAAGGGGCATAAGATTCACGCGCTGAAATGATAATCTGTCTTATTAGTAAAGGTTATCAGCAAAGTGGTCATTCATGAAATGATGTTAAAAACAACCATCAAAGTGACACTTGCGTTAAACTAATAATAACGATCAATTTAAGCGGCAATTTTGGTGATATCCCTGCCTGATTATTTTGGTCGTTTATTTTTTTATAACAATAAACAATGAAGGATTCAGGATATGCCAACTGCAACTGACCAAAGCCATCAACCCGACCCATTAAATTCCTTAAACCGCTATCAAAAACAGCTTTTAGACCAACTTAATGACAGCTCTGACGCCCGTCAAAAAGATCTCGTTCTTGCCATTCCTGCGGCGTATTATGAAAAGTTTTCGGTAGATCAAGCCGCGCAAGATTTACAAAAACTAGCTGCCCTTAGTGAAGCGTCTCCGCTCATTTGGCATTTGTACCAAAGCAACGACGAAGCTTGCAATCGATTACATTTGCAACTGTTTGGTCGCGAGGTACCGTTGATGCTGTCTAAAATCTTACCGATTTTAGAAAACTTTGGCGTCTCGGTCATTGCCGCGCAAACCTATGAATTTGGCGCCATTTGGCTTCAAGATTATGAGTTGGTTCTCGATCATGTCGAAACGGTCGATATGGCGGTGGTTAAGCCGCAGTTTGAAGGCGGGTTGCAAGAGATTTGGTCAGGTCGGGTTGAAAATGATGCCTTTAACGAGCTGATTTTGACCACAAGGCTTGATACTTATGATGTGGTGGTGCTGCGAGCGCTTGCGCGGTATATGCGTCAAGCCAAAGCGCCGTTTTCAAACGCTTATATCATGCAAACGCTGATTAAGCATAGCGACATTAGCGTGATACTGTTTGATTTATTTGCCGCAAAAATGACGCCCACTGTGGACAATCGTGACAGCACGGTGAAAAAGTTAAATGCTCAACTTGATGATCAGCTTACCAATGTTGAGCGCTTGGATGAAGAGCAAATCTTGCGCTGGTATTTGGACTTAATCCATGCGATGGTTCGCACCAATTTTTATCAAACCGAAAATGGTGAGCGCAAAGATCGATTGTCCTTTAAATTTTTGGCAAGTGACATTCCAAATCTACCCAAACCTAAGCCAATGTTTGAAATTTTTGTGTATTCGCCAAAAGTGGAAGCGGTTCACCTTCGCGGCGGCAAAGTCGCTCGCGGTGGCTTGCGTTGGTCGGACAGAAGCGAGGACTTTCGAACCGAAGTTCTGGGATTGGTTAAAGCGCAAATGGTCAAAAACGCGGTTATCGTTCCGGTCGGCTCAAAAGGCGGTTTTATTGTCAAATCAAACGTAAATGCCAGTGATCGCGACGCCTTTTTAGCTGAGGGCGTGGCGTGCTATCAAGCATTTTTACGCGGCATGCTTGATATCACCGACAATATTATTGATGGTAACATCGTGCCACCAAAAGACGTCGTTCGCCACGACGAAGACGATCCATATTTGGTCGTTGCGGCTGACAAAGGTACGGCAAAATTCTCCGACATTGCCAACGCGCTGTCCGCTGAATATGGCTTTTGGCTAGGAGATGCGTTTGCTTCCGGCGGCTCGGTCGGCTATGACCACAAAGCGATGGGGATCACCGCTCGCGGCGCTTGGGAGTCGGTGAAGCGCCATTTTCGGATGATTGGTCGAGACATTCAAAATCGCGATAACTTTACCGTGGTTGGCATTGGCGATATGAGCGGTGATGTGTTCGGCAACGGCATGCTGCAATCTAAACATACCAAACTTTTAGCCGCCTTTAACCATTTGCATATTTTTATTGATCCCAACCCTGATTGCGAGGCGTCTTACCAAGAGCGCAAACGCTTGTTTGAATTGCCGCGATCAACTTGGGAGGACTATGATAAACAATTAATCAGTCAAGGCGGCGGCGTGTTTTCGCGGGCGGACAAAGCCATTTCTATTACCGATGAGATGAAATCGGCGTTTGCCATTGATGCGGATCAATTAACGCCCAACGAGCTTATCCACGCGCTGCTTTGTGCGCCAGTCGATTTACTTTGGAATGGCGGCATTGGCACATATGTCAAAAGTGCAGATGAGACCAATAATGATGTTGGCGACCGCGCCAATGATGCCGTTCGGGCCAACGGTAAGGAGTTAAACGCGCTTATCGTTGGTGAAGGCGGCAACTTGGGCTTTACCCAACAAGGTCGCATTGAGTTTGCACAATCGGGCGGTCGCATTTATACCGACGCCATTGACAACTCAGCAGGGGTTAACTGCTCAGACCATGAAGTCAATATCAAAATTTTGCTTGGCGATATCATGGAAAAAGGTCAATTAAGCGAAAATGACCGTAATAAGTTACTTGCTGCCATGACCGATAGCGTTGCAAAGTTGGTACTTCGTCAAAACTATTTGCAGCCGCAAGCTATTGAGCTTACCGCGCAAAATGCCACTGCCAATTTGGCAACCCATCAGCGCATCATTGAGCAGTTAGAAGCGGAAAACCGTCTTGATCGCGCTATTGAAAACTTACCTAGCCATGAACAAATCAAGCGCCGCCAAAAATCGGGCGAGGGCTTAACCAACCCTGAAATCGCCGTAGTGATGGCATATGGCAAAATGTGGGTTTATGACCATATTTTGGCATCAAATGTGCCGGATGATCCTTATTTTAGCAAGGAATTAAAAAAATATTTTCCTGAAGAATTGGTCACTCGCTACTTTGAGCAAATGCAGCAGCATCCCTTGCACCGCGAGATTATCAGTACATATTTGACCAACAGCATCGTGAACCGCTTAGGCATTGAAACGGTGTTTGAAATCGTTGAGCAAAGCGCTCAAAGTCTTGCCAGCATTGTTCGTGCTTACGCCATCACCCGCGATATTTTTGCCATCAGCCAAGCTTGGCAAACACTTGAAACGCTGGATAACGCGGTGGCTGCCAACGCTTTGCTGCAACTTGAAATCAAACTGCGCAGCTTCCAAGCGCGGGCGATTTTGTGGTTTGTGAGCAACTTTAATGAGGACTTAAAGGTCAGCGACATGATTGTCCGCTTTGGCGATAGTGCAAGCGATTTGGTTAAGCCAAGCGGCTTTATTGAGCAGCATTTTGCAACCGAGCTTAGCCAAGATACCCAAGCGCTCATCGATCAAGGCGTTCCCAGTGAAGCGGCAAAAGTGTTTGCCATGATGCCATACCGCGCCGATGCGCTGGATGTCACGCTATTGGCAGAAAAATTCAAGCAAGACAATGCCGTGATTGCGCCTTTATATTTTGAGGTTTATCAGCAATTAAAGCTTGATTGGATGATGGCAAAAATTGCAAGCTTGCCTCAAGACAACCTTTGGGAGCGACGAGCCGCGCAAGCGTTAAGCGAGGGCTTATCGCGTCAGGTGCAAGCGCTAATGCAGCACCTTTTGGCAAAAGACGATCCAAAGCATGCCTTTTTGCAATGGCAAGCGTCGAAAAAATCGGCGCTTGATGCCATTCAAACGCAAATTGATGAGTTGGCGGACTCACAAATCACGATTGCCATGCTGCTTGTGATTATGAATGAAATTGCCGCGCTCAATCATTAATTTGCAATTTTAAAAAGTTAGCCATTTTAAAATAAGCTGTTAAAACAACAAAAAACCGCCTAAATTTGGGCGGTTTTTTCAATTTAATAACTTTTAAGGTTGATAAAGTCACTTAGTGGCAGTTTTTTACCGTTTTTTATGACCCAAACGCGGTCGCCGCTGTCCTCAAGGCGATCAAATTGCGGTTTTAATACGATGTTACCTCGTGAATTGATAACGCCAATTTTTTTATTTTGAGTAAATTGATAAAGTTGATGATACAAAAGCTTGGTGATCGGCGCGCTTAGAAGTTGCGTCATTTGATTTCAAGACTTGATCTCAAGTTGCAGCAAGCGCTTGGCAGCCGTGACCTGTCAAAACACTAATGCCACCCGCGCGTTTGTTTACCTGAATTTGCGTTAAAATTCGCGCTTTTAGGGCGCTAACGTGAGAGATGACGCCGATCAATTTGCCTTCTTGCTGAAGTCCGGTTAAGGTATCAAGGGCGATATCAAGCGATTCTTCATCAAGTGTTCCAAAGCCTTCATCCAAAAATAGCGAATCAACGCGGATATTTTGGCTTGCCATTTGCGACAGTCCAAGGGCAAGCGCCAAGCTAATAATAAAACCCTCACCGCCGGATAAGTTTTTGGTGCTGCGGATTTCACCGCCTTGATAGTTGTCAATGACGCTAAGCTCAAGCGGCTGCTCGCTATCATGGATGAGCAAATAACGATCACTCATTTTTTGCAATTGCTGATTGGCATGGTTAATCATCACCTCAAAGGTAAGTGATTGCGCAAAGGTTCGGTATTTTTTACCATCGGCGGAGCCAATTAAGTCATAAAGCTGCTGCCAAACCCGCAAATGCTCTTTTTGCTGCTGAATGTTAAGCAGCTGCACCGATTGCGCGGCTTTTTGCTGATCATTGTCCAAAAGCTTTTGGTTAATAGCGCCAATCTCACTTAAGGCGCGATCAAAGTCTGCTTGTAGCGCTTCTTGTTGAAGGGCAATCTCAGGCAAGTTTTGCTTGGTGAGCGCTTTTGATTGCGTTAACTCAAGTTCGGTTTTGGTGCGAGCTAACTGCGATTTGGCTTGGCTTAGGGTATGGTCAAGCGCAAGCTTTTGCTGATTGAGTACATCTCGCTCAGTTTTGGGCAACAATGCTTGGCAAAAGGCAGCTTCATCGCTAAATTGCGCCTCAATTAATGCTTGCTTAAACTTCACTTCTTGTTGAGCTAAAACAGCTTTGGCACTGATGATGGTAGCATCAAGTTTTGCTTGCTGATCGCTTAATAATTGTAGCTGCTGAATGGTGGCATCAAGTTTGCGGTGAGCAATCGCTAAGTTTGCTTTGGCGTCATCACTGACTTGTTGTAATCGCGCCAATTCCTCATCAGGATTGCTGCTACCAAATAACCGCTCGCGTTCCGACTGCCATGAATGCTGCTGCTGCACCTTATCATTGAGCGCGCGCGCCATCGCATCCAACGCTTCTATATCATGCTGCCGCTGAGCCGTCTGTGCGTTGATGTTTGCTTGCAGTTGGCTTTGCTGCTGCGATAACGTCGATTGCGCCTCTTTTTTTGCCAAAAATTGCGATTGCCAGTGTAATAACTGCTGATTGAACGGCTGGCAATCCTCAATAACTTGCCAGCACTCTTGATCAGTAATTGGGTCTTGATTGGCAATTTTTTGCTTTAAGTTTTGCCAAGAGTGAATCGGTACTGCATTTAAATATTTTTGTGAAAGGGTGATCAGCTTAGTCATGATCGCCAAAATTTGGTGATGTTGGTTCGCGATTTGCTGATGACGATGATCAAGATTGTTTTGGTTGAGGGTTAACTCAGCGGTCAATTGCAGCTGATCTTGATCGATTTGCGCCAATTGCTTTTGGTTGTTAGCAATGATCTGTAGCATTTGATCCATGGCGGCATTATGCTGCGCTAAAGTTTGCTGATCCGCGACCGTTTGCGTTTTTTGGGCGGTGATCACGCGGCTTAACTCATTCAGATATTCTAAACTTTGCTCAATTGCTGCTAAATCCAAAGTCGATTGGTGATTATCCGTTGCGGGTTGGTTGTCATTGAGAGAATTTAAAATAGGCTCAAAAGAGCGTTTCAGCGCTTTTAGCGGCGTCGCGATTTCGCTTGATATTGTCTGAGCGGCTTTTGATTCTGCGTTACTTTGAGCAATCGCCATTAACGCCACTTGAGCGTCTTGAACCAAGCGCAAGCTTTCTTGATAAAACGCTGGCTTTAAACGGTTGTGATGCTCAAAGCTTGCCGTCATTTTTGCATGTTGAATTTGCAAAGCAGATAATTGCTGCTGCTGGCACGTGATGGTGTCATCCAACGTTAAAATCGCCACTTGCAATTCTTTATTGTCTGAACTATGGGTTGCAGCTCTTAATAACGGATGCGCGTTTTGGTAGGGGTGCTCGGTGGCGCCGCAAAGCGGGCAGGGCGCGCCTGCTTCCAAATCAGCAATATAATCTTCGAGCTTGGCGACTTTTTGCAACAGTTGCCATTGAGCTTGCTTATCCTGACGCCTCTGCATCGCCGCTTTTATCGTATCTTGCTGCTGGCTCATTTCTGCATCTGACTGCTGAATCTGTTGGGATAACTGCGCCTGATTTTGATTTAAGTCATTAATTTGCGTGCTTTGCGCCCGCAAGCGCTGCAAGTTATGCTCAATAACTCCCAATTTTTCAAGATGATTTTCTAATAAATAGCGCTGATGTTGCAGCTGCTCTTTGTTTTGATTGCCAAGCGCTTGCGTCAGCTTATCGACTTGCTGCTGATTGTGTTGGAGTTGTGCGCTAATGGCATCGCGATTGCGCCCAAGCGCGGTAAGTTTTGCTTGACCCTCGCGCGCTTGGATTTCTAATTGGGCTTTTTTTTGAACCGTTTTTATCTTGTCCTCAAGATAGCTTGAAAGCTGAGCGGCATTTTCTTGAAATATTGGCATATCAGCGGTTAATTCAAGATGATGCGAATGCTCATTTAAGTAATTTTGAACCTCAATCAAATGCTGATTATTCTCTTTAACCGCATGTTGCTGCTGATCGATTTGTAAATTCAGCGTTGATAACCGCATCGTTAACGCCGACTGTCTGGTTTTTTCCTCATCAATGGCGTTTGATACTTGCAAAATTTGGCTGTCCAGTTGCCGAACTTTTTTTAAGAGCGGTTGCTTGTTTTGCAAGTCATCAAGCGCGATTTTTTCTTGATCAACGCATTGCGCAAGCGTCTGCTTTACCATAGTTTTTGCGTCAAAAAGCACTGGCGCACGCTCATCAAGCGCGGTTTTTTCTTGCAAAAGGGTGTCACATTGCCGCCGATTGAGGCTTAGCGTTTGGTAAACGCTGTCAATTTCCAAAGCGCGATTGGCAGCAATCAAGCGCAGATTGTCCGGTGCAAACGCCTCGTGTTGCCACTGAGCGTCATCTAAGGCATTTTGATGTTGGGTTAATTGCTGAGTTAACTTGCTAATTTGTTCAAGCCAGCGCAACTGCTCGGTGAGCGTTTGCAACTGGTCTCGGCGCTGTGATTGCTTGTCGCTCAACTGGCTGAGCGACTCTTTAAACGCTTGTTCATCCTCCAAGCTTAAGACGGGAAGATGAGCAATGTTTGACTCAAGCTGCGCTAAATGATTTTTTTCATCGCGAAATTTTTCAAAAACTTGCTTAGAAATCTTGGCATAAATCGCGGTTCCGGTGATTTTTTCGAGCAAGGCGGCGCGGTTAGCAATGTCGGATTTTAAAAACGCGGCAAAACTGCCTTGAGCCAGCATGATGGATCGGGTAAATTGGTCAAAGTCCATCCCAAGCAAGTTTTGGATAAATGGCGCTGTTTTTGAAGCTGAATCTTCTAAAATGTTGCCTGAAGGCAGCTCGTTAATTTGGTGTCTAATTGCAGCAAGTTTACCGCCCGCTTTTTTATACGCTCGGTGCTGATACCATGAGCAGCAGTACTGTTTGCCGCCAAGCTCAATCACCACTTCGGCGGCGCACTCCCCCGTGCCTTGGGTCATGATGTCGTTTGCGGTGCCTGTGATTTTGCCCAATCGCGGCGTTTGGCTATAAAGCGCCAAGCAAATGGCATCCAAAATGGTGGTTTTGCCCGCGCCCGTTTGCCCCGTAATCGCAAAAATGCCCTCGTTGACAAACGCCTCATGGGTAAAATCGATGCGCCAGTTGCCTTTGAGTGAGTTTAAGTTGGTGAGGCGCAGCTCAATCAATCGCATTCGGTTGTCCTTGCGTTAAGGTAAAATTAGTCGGCAAAATGGTCTTGCTCACTCATAGCAGCAATGATGTGGTCATAAGCGCCGCGAAGCTCGATTTTTTGGCGATCCAAAATATCATGAGCTTCAAGACAGCGCTCAAACACCTCGCTTTCATCCAAATCTTGCAAGCTTTCAAACTCAAACTCTTGTTTTAGCGCGTGATGGTAGGATTTAGGATTTTTGGTTTTAAGGACGTCAAGTTTTGTGCCTTGCGTCATTGAGGCAATTTGCTCTCGCAAGTCACTGACCAGCTCGTCGCCTGTATAAATCACCTCAAGCCAAACGGCGTCATTTTGCTTGGCAAGCTTTGAGATTTCGGCAAGAAGTTGCGTCAAATCGCCGCTGATTTGGGCAATTTTTTGAAAACAAGGGACAAAAATGGGCTGAATGGCTAGGCCGTTTGCAGAAAATTCAATTAAAATCAGCTGCTTTTGCTGGCGCGCCTCGCCAAATCCCATGGCAATAGGCGAGCCGCTGTAGCGAATATGGTCGCGACCGCCAACGGTTTGCGGCACATGCAAATGACCAAGCGCCACATAATCAAAGCAATCATCAAACATATCGGCTGAAATTTTACCAAGATTTCCCACATAAAGGTTACGAACGCCGTCATCTTCTGTCGTGCTGCCGCCTGCGGCAAATAAATGCCCTGTAGCAATAATCGGAACATGCGCTGAAAACTGCTGATGTAGCGCCGATTGCTGACGTTTTGCCTCAGCAGCAACCGAATCATAATGCTGGCAAATACCCGCTATGACGCTGGCGTCTTTTTCATCAAAGCTTTGCCCCGCGCGGTTTTGGCGGACATCACGGTCACGAAGATAGGGCACTGCCGCAATGATCGCTTGAGGCGCGCCATCGTTTGCCCAAAGGGTGATCACCTCATCGCCAGCATTCGTGCAAGCCGTCCCAATCACATGAACGTCCAAAAACTTAAGCACTTGCTTGGACGCATCCAAAAACGACGGCGAATCGTGGTTTCCTGCGACAATGACCACATGCTGACAGCACGATTTGCTCACCTGTCCTAAAAACTCAAAATATAGCGTTTGCGCCTGATTGCTTGGGGTCATGGTGTCAAAAATATCGCCTGCCACAATCAAAACATCAATCGCTTGCTTTTCAATCGTTTCAAGAAGCCATGCTAAAAATGCGGCAAATTCCTCATAGCGCGCGCGACCATAAAGCCTGCGCCCCAAATGCCAATCGGAGGTATGAAGCACTTTTAAAGGATGAGTAAAACTGGCAACAGTGTTGGACATAAGTTTGGCTTATCAGCAAAAAACAAGAAAGTCATCTCATTTTAGCAAAATTCATAAGCTTAAGCGAAGTCCGCTACTTTATTTCGTTGAATATTTTAAATAAACAAAAGTGGCTACAAAAGTTAATTATGGTTTATAATTTGCCGTTAAATTAACAAAGTATTAAAAGGATGAATGATGAAAGGGTTTATCGTAGCAGCAATGACGACATTTGCGATATTAAGTTCAAGCTTGGCAGTGGCAGGCGTTGGTCATGATGAGGGAAAAACCACCTGTTATATTTTAAAGAACAACAAGCTTTCTCAAAAAGGCAGCTGTAATTATGAGGTTACGATGGGATCAGCTTCTACTTATGGCTTTACCCAATACAGCTTTAGCATGAAAGGCTACAAAAGTATTCAAGCATCAAACGAATTGGTTTTTAAAACTGACAAACAAGGCGAACCTATCTTAAATAAAAGTGGCTCGCCTATAATGCTGCCCAATGCCATTAGCTTAAATAATAAAAAAGCCAAAACGCTTTATCGTTATAGCAATGGTCTAAAGGTCGTTCCTGATCAGCAAACCAAAAAGTTTGAGACCACAACGCCAAAGGGCGTCTTAAGCTGTATGCAAACGCTAGATAAAAGCTTTGAGATTTGCGCGCCGTTTACTGATGTCAGCTTTGGCGGTGTTTAATTTGCTCGTTTTATCTAAATAGATGATTAATAAGTTGCTTTGCTTAATAAAAAACCATCTTATTCAGGTGGATTTTTCGGCATACCATCCTTTTGGGCTAAAAGATTGATAGTTTCTATTTGCTAGTTTCGCCATAGATCAAGAGTAATCCGCCAATAGTAACTAAAGCCAGTCCTGATACTTTATATTTGTCTATTGCGGTTACTTCTAATCCAAACCATCCTAATTGACTCAGCAGTAGCGCAAAGTACATTTGTCCAAGAAATACCCAAAGTAGGGTATTGCCTGCCCCTATTTTAGGAGCGGCAATAAACATAAAAAGAATGTAAAAGCTTCCTAAAAACCCTGGTGACCACATCCACCAAGTCGCATTGCCAACAGCAGGCGGTTTGATTCCGCCGCTAATAAAATACGACAGCAGTAAAGACGCTAATGTTCCGCCAAGATACAGATAAAAGGTCGATTGTATTTGTGACGCCTGAGTACTTTCCCGAAACGCATTTACAATCGCAAGCTGTAATGGAACAATTGCACCTCCTAATAAGCTAATTAGCACATAAGGAAGTATTTTCATTATGATCAGCCTTTAAATTGATCTTCACTGATAGCAGCTGACAAACTCGCGAAAGACCCAGCCCAAATAGCGGTCGGTTTTGGCATCAAAAACCAGCACCCAAGGCTTACCTTTATAGTCGTAATCGGTATCGGCGATATAAACGACGCGACCGTTGGCAAGCTTGCCGATGATTTTGCCTGAGGGGCTGTCGCGGACGTTTAGTTTGGTCGTCGTCGGGTCGGTGACTTTGCAAACTTGGGCTTGAGCTGAGACAAGCGTTGCCAAAAACAAAGCGGGGGCAATAAATATTGATTTGGTCATATGATCATCCTTATGAAAGCACCATAAGTCATTATATGCCAAATTTTAAACAATTGTTAAATTAATCATTACCCTTTATAAGTTTTAACCAATGACCAGCGATTCGGCATCTTCTTGCTCAGACAACTTGGCAATCATTGCCAAAGCATGCGCTTGACCGTCGTTTTTGCGTGGGGTGCTATTGCGACCACCGCGAAGCCAGTTGCCGCTATCATCAGCTGCGCCGCTTTGGTTGTACCACGCCAAATCATGATGCAGCGCAACAACATCTCCCATAATCAGGAGCGCAGGCGTTGGCAGGCAAGCTTCGGCTTGTTTTTGGGTAATAGTTTCAAGCGTTCCTGTGAGCACTTGCTGATTGGGCTGGCTGGCGTTTGAGACAATTGCGATTGGCGTATTGGCTTCGCGACCGGCATCAATCAAGCCTTGTGTTAAGCGCTCAAGTGAGTGCAGTCCCATATAAAAAACGACGGTTTCATCGGTATTTAACAGACTCTCAAAATTGCCGTTGGGCGAGCCAGCTTTAAGGTAGCCGGTCACAAAGCGCACCGATTGCGCATGATCGCGATGGGTGAGCGGAATCCCCGCGTAGCTTGCGGCGGCGTTTGCAGCGGTGATTCCAGGGACGACTTGATAGGGGATGTTGTGCTGACGCAAGGCTTCGATTTCCTCACCGCCGCGACCAAAAATAAACGGATCACCGCCTTTGAGCCGAACCACGCGCCGACCTTTTTTAGCATGTTGAACCAAAAGCTCATTAATTCCTAATTGCGCTACCGCATGATTGCTGCGTTTTTTACCCACATAAACCTTATCGGCATCACGGCGGCACAAATCGAGCACCTCAGGGGAGACCAGCGCGTCATAAAACACCACATCGGCTTGCTGCATCAGCCGCAGCGCTTTAAAGGTCAATAATTCTGGATCGCCGGGACCTGCGCCAACGATATAAACTTCGCCGCTCGTTTTGGGGTTTTCTTTTTGGTCGGGATTATCAAGCGCCGCTTTTAGCACTTGGGCGGCTTTTTTTTCATCGCCTGAAAATACAAGCTCGCTAACTTTGCCTTCAAAGGCGCGCTCCCAAAACTTGCGCCTGCCAGTAAGCGTTGGGATTTTGGCTTTCACCTCATCGCGAAACTCGCCAGCAAGCGCGGCAAGCTTGCCATAGCCTTGCGGAATTAACGTCTCTAAGCGCGCTCGCAGCAGCCGAGCAAGCACCGGCGCTTGACCATTGGAGGAAATACCAATCACAATGGGGCTGCGATCAACGATGGCGGGGAAAATAAAATCACAAAGGTGCGGCGTGTCCACCACATTGATCGGGAGCCGCCGAGCTTGGGCATCGTGATAAATTTGCTCATTGAGCGCGCTATCATCGGTTGCGGCAATGACAATCCGCGCTCCGGTTAAATGATCAGCATGATAAGGCGCGGCAATCAAGCGATGCTTTTGATGACTTAGTAGTTCAAAAAGCTCATCACAAATGGCAGGGGCGACAATAGTGATGGCAGCGCCTGATCGGCTGAGCAAATCAGCTTTTCGCAGCGCCACATCACCGCCGCCGACAATCACGACTGACTGGTTTGCAAATTTAAAAAAAAGCGGAAAGGTGTTCATGAGCGTACTGTCCGATGAGTCACATAGTGACGCTCATTATGCGGCAGCAGCACAGCGCGCTCACCTAACAAATTGGCATTAACATATTCCTAAATCCAATAAAAAAATCGATATTTACCAAAATTAGGAATAGCAAAGGTTAGCAAATAACAGCTCAGCTCGCTTTGATTGCGTTTTGTTGGATGAGCGTTTGATAGGTGGTGGTTAAAATATCTTGGCACCATGATGGCAAATCATCCGCCACTTGATACCACATCCAAGTCCCATCACGAACGCAGCTTAAAATTCCCAATTTTTTTAAGTGATTTAGGTGGCGCGACACCGTCGGCTGAGGCTGATCGAGCATTTCTACCAGCTCGCAAACGCAGCGCGCCTCTTTTTGAAATAAAATTTGAAACAGCTTTAATCGGGTGGGGTCGGAGAGCACCTTAAACAGCTCAAGAGGCTGCATCATCACAACATTATCTGACATATCACACTTCCAAAACTAAACAATCACCTCAGGCAAGCGTGCTTTAGTCAAAGTAAAAAGACCGTCCTTACGCCTGTCACTGGCGATATTTTAGCATTTTTTAGTTGCATCGTAAGGGATGATTACTACCTGACCAGTTTCTCAAGCTAACTGATTATTTTTAAAATAAATTTTCTAAAGCTATTGTAAATAATAATAATTATCGTTATGATAATAATCAATGCACCAAGATAGCAAAAAGTCATTGTTAGTTTAAAGATCAGTTGAGTAAAAAGGAGCGTCCATGTACGTTTGTATCTGTCATGATGTGAAAGAAAAGCAAATCAAAGCCGCGATTGCCTCAGGGATTGATACCATGGATGGGCTAAAAGACACGCTCAATGTCGCCACCTGCTGCGGCTGCTGTGAGCCTATGGTCAATGACTATTTGACCGAGCATCACGCCAAGCTTGAAGATTTGGCTTACGCCGTTTAACTCGCCGTTCATTTATTAGCAAACAGTTTGCTTGACTCATCACGAGCTAATTATAATTCTCAATTGGCATCTTATTCTTAGTTCTTAATATTACAAGACCTTTTCTTGCTCTATGGTAAACTGTTTCCATAGGGCTTTTTGGCGAGCGCTTTTTAGCTAAAAACCGCCCCAAAAAGGAAGCGTTAACTCAAAATAAGGAGTAGTTACCATGATTGGCAGCCAAAAGGTCATTGATTACCTCAACTTTTTACTTGGCGGTGAGCTTGCCGCCCGCGACCAATATTTTATTCACTCTGAAATGTACGCCGAATGGGAGTTTGGCAAGCTTTATGAGCGCATTCATCACGAAATGCACGATGAAACCATTCATGCTCAAAAAATTATCCGCCGCATTTTGATGCTGGGTGGCACGCCAAATATGAAAGTCGATGAGATTCATATTGGCAAAACTGTCCCTGAAATGTTAAAGCTTGATTTAGACCTTGAGTACGCGGTGCAAGCGCATCTTAAAAAAGGCATTGCCATTTGTGAAGAAGAGCACGATTACGTGACCCGTGAGATGCTGGTGATGCAGCTTCGCGACACCGAAGAAGATCATGCGCATTGGCTTGAGCAGCAGCTGCGATTGATTGATATGGTTGGCATCAAAAACTATCTTCAAAGCCAAATTAAAGAAGTTCCGGCAGATATTGCCTATTAATGCCAAGCCCATCACGCTTTGACTTAAAGGAGATGATCATGAAAGGTGATAAAGCCGTTATTATCGCGCTTAATAAAGTGCTTGGGCAATCCTTGATTGCCATCAATCAGTATTTTTTACATGCCAGAATGGCGCGGCATTGGGGACTTAAAGTGCTCAATGACAATTTTTACCATCAGTCGATCAAAGAGATGAAATGGTCGGATGATTTGATTGAGCGGGTGCTCTTGCTTGAAGGTTTGCCCAATTTGCAGGATTTGGGAAAGCTGTATATCGGCGAGGATGTTCCAGAGGTGCTAGATTGTAACTTGCGCCTTGAGCGGCAAAAGCTTGGCATTATTACCGATGCCATTGCTGTTTGTGAAGCTCACCAAGATTACGTGTCACGACAGCTGTTGGTCACGCTTAAAGATGGCAATGAAGAGTACGAAGATTGGACAGAAACTCAGCTGTATTTAATCGATGAGATCGGTATCCAAAACTATATCCAATCGCAAATTGACGAAGGATCAACCTCATAAGGTTGTGGTTCAGCCGTTATTTTTTAAGCCATCTCAGCTTAAAAAGTAACGGCTTTTTTTAATATAATCCGCGGCCGTCTTCAGGTTTAAGCTTTAAAAAATAGATTCCCGATAAAATGGTGATGCCGCCAAGCACCCAATAGGTGGTTTGAAAGGCGATTAGCGTATCCATCATTAACCGCTCACGAAGTAGGTTTAGCACCGCCGCCCCAAAGGCAATGCCAAAGCTGATCGCCAGTTGCTGATTGACCGCCATCAAACTGTTGCCGCTGCTGGTCTGAGCGCCTTTTAAATCGCCAATAGTGATGGTGTTCATAGCGCTAAACTGCATGGAATTACAAGCGCCCATCAAGACTAAAATCGGCACAAACCACGGCCAGTGATCAGGATTGTTAAACTGCGCCAAAATGATAATCAATATCCCAAGCAGCCACGTGTTATAAACCAAAACTTTGCGATAGCTAAAGCGTTGAATGATTTTACTGACCAAAGGCTTAATCCCCATGGCGCCTGCGGCAATAGGAGCAAGCAGCCAGCCGGCTTTTGAGGGTGAGTAGCCAAACACCACTTGCAGTAGCAGGGGCAATAAAAACGGTACAGCGCTAATGCCAAGTCTGGTTAATAAGTTTCCTGTGATACCAATGGCAAAGGTGCGAATGCCAAAAAGACTTAAGGGAAACAGCGGCGCTGTCTTATTTTTGGCATAGCGGACATAGCCCAAAAGCAGCATAATAGATGCCGCGCCAAGGATAATACCAAGCATCCCGCGACCTTCTTGAGAGCTAAATTCAACGGCTAAAGTAAGACCGCAAGCGGCTAGCGCAAACAATAAAAATCCTTGCCAATCGAGCTTTTGGGTAACCTCACGTAAATCAGGAACCAATTTGAACCCCAGCATTAGCCCCAAAAACCCCATCGGCAGGTTGATTAAAAAAATCCAATGCCAGCTGGCAAGCTCCACCAAGTAACCGCCAATCAAAGGTCCCACAAGTGGGGCAATCAGCGCAGGAATAACCGCAAAGTTCATCACCGTTAACAGCTTATTTCGCGGGTAGGATTTAACCAAAATCAGCCGAGCAACGGGCGTCATCATCGCGCCGCCCACGGCTTGAATAATACGAGCGGCTATCAATAAGTAAAATCGCTAAGGTTAACGCATAACTGATCACTGCCCACTGCATTTTTAACGGGGACTCGCCAAGCGCTTCTGCCATTTTAGGCAGCGCGGTGTTTAAAATCGTGGCATCAAGGATTTGCATAAACAGCGCCACGGCTAAAACGTAAGGCAGGTATTTTTGCTGAGCGCGGCTTAAAGAGGTCATATTACAATCGCAGGCTTGAGTGTTAAAAGGAGGCTTTGAGTTCGGGCATTATAAAAAGTGTTGGCAATAAATGGTAGTCATGCTCCGTAACTTGGCGTTAATATTGCTATTATCCTTGATAATTCAGCACTTTTCATTGAAAAATGGTTAAGTAAAATTAAATTAAGGTGAAAAATTACTACAAAAAACGGCTAAGCTTTAGCGTATAGTAAAAATGATTAACGATACCATCGTTAAATCCTTAAAGTTTTATTAACCCTAATAAAAGGAGCAAATCATGACAACCAATGATTATCAGCCGCCCAAAGTTTGGGTCAACGATAAAGAAAACGGTGGCAAATTTTCAAGCACCAATCGACCAACGGCGGGCGCTCGCCATGAGCAAACCCTCCCTAAAGGGGATGCGCCGTTTCAATTGTATTCGCTTAACACCCCAAATGGCGTCAAGGTCAATATTTTATTGGAAGAATTAAAAGAAGCGGGCGTTCAAGGCGCTGATTTTGACGCTTTTAAAATTGACATCTCAAAAGGCGATCAGTTTGGCTCAGGGTTTGTTGAAATTAACCCAAACTCTAAAATTCCCGCGTTGGTTGATTATTCAGACCCCAAGCACCCTGTAAAAATCTTTGAGTCCGGCGCTATTTTATTATACTTGGCAGAAAAATTTGGTAAGTTTGTTCCCGTAGAGCAAGGTCAAGACCGCGCCAAATGCTTATCTTGGGTGATGTGGCAGATGGGCGCGGCGCCTTTTTTAGGTGGCGGTTTTGGTCATTTTTATGCTTATGCGCCAGAAAAACTTGAATATCCGATCAACCGTTATGCGATGGAAGTCAAACGCCAACTCGATGTTCTTGATCATCACTTAAAAAATAATGAATATATGTGCGGAAACGGCGAGAGCAGTTATACGATTGCTGATATCATTATTTGGTCATGGTATGGTCAATTGGTTCTTGGCAAACTTTATGATGCAGGGGAGTTTTTACAAGTCGATAGCTATAAAGAAGTAAGACGCTGGGCGCAAAAAATCGCTGAGCGACCAGCCGTTATTCGCGGGATTAATTTAGAACTATTGCCGATTGAGTAGGGTCTTGCTAAAATAACTAACAAAGCCGCTATTATCTTGTAATCTGCTGCTAAAATAAGAAATAATGGAGTCATTTTAAGTAATGTGATGACTTTATTATGGTTTTATTTAAAAAAAGCGGATTAAGCACTTGCTTGATTCGCTGAATCTGCCTGCTAATGCGCCTATTTTCACAATCACTTAATATTTTCGCGATATTTTTAACATAATATTACCTCGCCACAAGGCTGCGATAGAATCATTCGCTAAGATAATCGTGGTATTAAAACGGTTATTAATATTATCTAAAGATTCTAAGTTGCCAATTTTTCATATTATGACCTGATTCAGCGTTGGCTTAACTTTTTATTTTCTTATCCTCGTTAATGACCATCACTTTTATGATTAGATTTTCTATGACAAAGACCATGAATAATAACAATAAATCTCGCCTACTAACCTCACTTTGGGTCTCGTTTTCTGCACTGCTGATCTCAAGCCAAAGTCTTGCTGCCGACTCGGTGGAGTTTTCTCATCAAGATTGGCAGGTGGTTTGCGATAATGTCCGAACGTGCCGCCTTGCCGGATATCAGTCAGAAAATAACAGTGATTTTCCGGTGTCGGTGCTGTTGATCCGAAAAGCGGGCGCAAATGCTGGCGTGACGGGAAAGGTAAAGCTTGGCGGCGGTAAGCAAAACTCATCTAAAGCGCTCATGCAACTTGGCAGCCGTCATAAAATATCGCTGGTGATTAATGGCGAGGATTTGGGAGAAACCAAACCCTTTTCAAGCAGCTCAGGGGATGCTGAGCTTACGCCATCGCAAGTGACGGCATTGATTAATGCTTTAAAAAGCACCAGCAAAATTGAGGTTGTGTTTCGAAATACCCGCTGGCAGTTGTCTGATAAAGGGGCGACGGCTGTGATGGTGAAAGCGGATGAAGCTCAAGGTCGCCTTGGAACGCCAAGCGCTTTTATTGATGGCGGTACAAGTCGTCCTGCCAGCAGCGTGTTGCCCCCTAGTGCCGCGCCGCAGCTGCGCTGGGTTGCACCCTCAAGAGCCGTTCGCCAGAAAAAATTTACTATAAAATCATCGCAGCTAAAATCTGTGATTCAAGCCAGCACCAACGACTGGGAGAAGAATTGCCCCAATCTTACCGATGATACCCCGTGGCGGGTGAGTAGGCTCAATGGCGCTCAGTTGTTGGTTCAACACAGCTGCTGGGTTGGGGCTTATAATTCAGGAACGGGCGCTTGGGTCATCAATGATAAAAAGCCTTATCAGCCGGTACTTGTGACGACAGACGCCACGGATTACAACAATGGAAAACTCAAATCGGTTCAAAAAGGTCGCGGCATTGGCGATTGTCTTAATCAAGAAGAGTGGGTTTGGACAGGAAAGCGATTTGCTAAAAGTCTTGACAGCACCACAGGACTTTGCCGATTGATTGAGGCGGGCGGCGCTTGGCAGCTGCCAAGGTTTGTTTCTGAAGTTAAGGTCAACTGAGCCATAGTTTGAATGAATTAAAACAATAGCTGGCATTGATTAAAAATTTTTGTTATAATTCGTCCCCCGCGATTCATATTGATTAAAATTATCAATCGATATGACGCGGATTATGAGATTGATAACATCGCCTGCGATTTTGGGTCTAGGATGACCATGAGTAATTGTTGCCGATGATTTTGTGATCAATCGCTTAAGTTAAGCGTTTGACTCATAGCTTATCTTGCTAAATTAGCATAATTGATTGGCTTTTTGCTGAAACCTGCTTTGGATTAAGTGAGGATATTGGCAGCGCAAATCATGGATAAGAGCTCGGCATACCACCAAAATACGACAGCGCGATGATCAGCCTAAAACCTAAACAGGGTTAAAGGCTGTGGTGAGGTTCGGTTATCAGTGGTAAGCAGCTGGCGGCAATCGCCTAACACTTTACCTGTGATCTTAAGGAACTTCATGACTGACATGACCGATACCCTCAATCAAAACCAAGAACCATTCAAAACTACCTTTGCTGATTTAAACATTGCCAAGCCTATTCTTACCGCCCTTGAGCGCGTAGGCTATCAAAACCCAACCCCCATTCAAGAACAAGCCATTCCGTTTGCGCTAGCCGGTCGCGACTTACTTTTGTCTGCCCAAACCGGTAGCGGAAAGACCGCGGCGTTTGTGATCCCAACGCTTGATAAATTGAGCCGATCAACCACTTTTAATAAAGTTACCAAAGCGCTAATTTTGACGCCAACGCGCGAGCTTGCTCAGCAGGTTCATGACAGCGTTCGCACGTATTCAAAAGACATGCGCGGGCTATTTTGTGTGCCCTTGGTGGGCGGCGCGCCTTATAATGGTCAGATCACCGCCCTTCGTAAAGGCGTTCAGGTGATTGTCGCAACCCCAGGGCGACTTCTTGACCATATCAAAGCCGGTCGCGTGGATTTGTCAGGGCTTGAAATTCTTGTGCTTGATGAAGCTGACCGAATGCTTGACATGGGTTTTGCTGATGACATTAACGATATTTTAAAAGCGGCACCAGATGCGCGTCAAACCATTATGTGTTCTGCCACTTGGGATGGTCCGGTTGGCAAAATTGCGGCAAGCTTTACCAAAAATCCTGAGCGCGTTTCGATCAAAGTTGAATCGGCACACATTGATGAGTCGGTATATTACTGTGATGACTTTGACCACAAAAACAAAATCTTGGATAAAGTGATCTGCCAGCCTGATATCGACCAAGTCATTATTTTTGCGGCAACCAAACGCAGCACCGAAAAGCTTGCTCAGTCGCTGATTGACGATGGTCATAAAGCCAACTTTTTACATGGCGATTTGCCGCAAGGTAAGCGTAACCGCATCGTTAAAGACGTTCGCAGTGGCAAATGTAAAGTTTTGGTAGCAACCGACGTTGCCGCTCGCGGTCTTGATATTCCGGCGCTGTCACACGTGATCAACTATGATTTGCCGCGTCAAACTGAAGATTACGTTCACCGTATTGGTCGCTGTGGTCGAGCAGGTCGTACTGGCGTTGCAGTCAACCTTTGTAGCCTTGATGACCGCCCACAATTGATTGCCATCAACCGTTATCTTGATCGCAAAATGGAAGAGTCCGTCATTGAAGGCATGGAGCCGAAAAAGACGTACATTCCAAACGACAACAAAGGTCGCGGTAAAAACCGCGGTCGTGGTCGCGCCAATGGCGGCGGCTTTGGTCAAAATCGAAGCCGATCAAACCAAGGTCGTCGTTTTGAAGGCAAATCTGAGGGCAATCAAGACCGTCAAGATCGCAGCCAAAACCGCCGCGAGCGCTTTGGTGACAATGATGGCGCCAACAGACCTTTTGATGGCGCAAAAAAACCAAATCGTTTTGGCAAAAAGCCTTATCAAGGCGGTCAAGGCAAGTCTGAGGGCGGCTTTGGACGCTCTGATAAACCACGCGGTGAGCGCGCCGCAAGTCATCGTGACCGCGCTGATCGCCCAAATCGCGGAAGCAGCGACAACCGCCGTGACGGCTCGGGTGCACCAAACCGTCAAAGCCGCCGCGCGCCAAAACCTGCAGGAATGTACCGCAGTAAAAGCACCTCTTAATTCATGCTTATGAATTAGCACTTAAAAGCTCGTGCTGATCACAAGCCAAATCCGATTTCGGGTTTGGCTTTTTTGTTGCAGGCAGGTTTTGCCTTGATTATACTGGCGGTTTTTAGCTGTTTGAGAGCCTTATGAGCGCCGATTCCACCTTTGCTAATGCCAGCTTGTTAATAACGAACATTGAAAGCTTGCCCGCCGCGTTTGGCATTATCATGGCAATTATTGGTTTGGTGTTTTATACCCAAGGGCTAAACGGGGCATTTTGGCGCAAGTTTTATGCGGTGATGCCAGGGATCGTGCTTTGCTGCTTTATTCCCGCCACCCTTAACAGTTTAGGCGTTTTTGCTGATGGTGTTGGCGCGCAAATTTATGGCTTTACCGCAACTTATTTGCTTCCGGCAAGCTTGCTTTTGATGACCTTATCAATGGACGTTCCCAAGATTTTAGGATTAGGCTGGCGCGCCATTGCCATGTTTTTAGCGGCAACGGTTGCCATTATTATCAGTGGTCCTATAAGTTTGGGGCTTGCCAAATGGGTTGCTCCTGAGATGTTTGTGGATGACACACTTTGGCGCGGCTTTTCGGCGGTGGCGGGGAGCTGGATTGGCGGCGCTGCCAACCAAGCCGCGATGAAGGAGCTGTTTGGCGTTGGTGATGATTTATTTGGCATGATGATTTTGGTTGATACCACCAACGCCTCATGGTGGCTGCTGCTAATTTTAATCCTTGCCAAACATCACCAAAAAATCGATCGCTGGCTGCGAGCCGATACCAGCAGCATTGATAAAGTTATCCGCGCCGTTGAGCGTTACGAGCAGGATCATGCTAGAGCTGCCACCTTAAATGATATGATGGTGATGTTTGGGCTTTGCTTTGCGATGGTGGGACTGGCGCATTTTTTAGGCGAGCGTATTGCCGCATTTTTTGAGCCGTATCGCTGGGCGGTTCAATACAGCCTTGCCAGTAGCTTTTTTTGGATGGTGGTCATCATCACTTTGCTGGGCGTTGGCTTTTCCTTTACCAAAATTCGCCGTCTTGACCACGTTGGCGCCTCCAAAATTGGCACTGCTTTTATTTTTATCTTAATTGCTGCCATAGGAATGCAGATTAATTTATCTGGCATCGTTTCGCAGTGGCGATTGCTGCTCATCGGTTTTGTTTGGATGAGCATTCATATTGTTATCGTTTTTATAGTTGCAAAGCTGATCCGCGCGCCGTTTTTCTTTTTATGCGTCGGCTCCAACGCCAATACTGGCGGCGCCTCGTCAGCGCCCATTGTCGCCACCGCCTTTCATCCGTCGCTTGCACCTGTTGGCGTATTTTTAGGGATTTTGGGCTATGCGCTTGGCACGGTTGGCGGTTATATCAGCACGCAATTGATGCGGCTGGTTGTCGGTTAAAAGCTGAGCAAAAAGAGCAGGGCATAGCTACTGTTTTAAACCGTCCACTGATCGTTGACGATCGCGACCAAATAGCGCCGACCTTGATACGTTTCAAAGACTAGTCGCATGGCTCGCCAGTCAATACCATCATACTTTTGGGTTCCTGAAAAATAAAACTCAACGACATCGGCATTAGGATAAACTTTTTTTATATTATTAATGCTGTTGCCACTGGCTTTAAATTCATTCACAGAAATGGTTGCGTGATTAAAAATTTTGGCATTTACCCAATCGTTTAGATATTTCGGCAAGGGAATAATCAGCGGATCACCAACGCCATCAAGCGCTCCCCAAGTAAAGCGAATTTTTGATTCTTTTAAATACTGCGCAAATTGGGCGCGGCTAAAGACCTTATCCGATTTTGGTTGAACATAGCCATACATCGAAAAGCGAACGCCGCGAGTGGGGTGAATGTCATTGATAATATTAGCAAATTGACCGCGAGCCAGCGACGTTTGGATTTGCTTTGCTTGATTGATCAAGCTTTGCTGATTTTTACTACTTGCAGAAATTTTAGGGGCGCTTGCAGGCTTTGCAGCATAAGCCAATTCTGACTGACAGCCCGTCATCAAAATAGCGCTACTGATAAGTGTCATCAAGACAGAGCGCCGAGTTTTTTTAGTCGTTTTGATCATAACTAACCCTTATTATTGACAGGATTAGGCTTTATCATAGCCAAAGTTATATTAAGCCATTGTAACGTTTTTAAATTTAATAAGGGCTAAATTTACCTATACAAATATTAACTATTTGCCAAAACTGCGCTAAATAAAGGCTTAGCAGCGATTTTTTAATAAAAAATTTTAATCTTTCAAGTACTTATAATTAAACCGGATATCAACGATCGCACAACAAATCAAGGTGTAAATTATGCTGTAATAATTTTACACAATTGGAAGTTTATTATCGCGATTGGAAATATCATGCAATATCAAAACCTTATCCGTCTTTTTCTTGCCGCCATTTTTGTTATGAATTTGCCAACTATGGCTGCCGCCAGTAATCCTCAAGATACTGCTAAAGCTGCCTTAATTAAAACCATGTATGAGCAAGACATAAAAAATGAAGGCAGAGCCGCGCCAATCTTAGCTAAATTTGCTAACCCAAAATTAACGGCGGCATTAAAGCTTGAGCAAGATTATTTTGATAAAAACCAAGAAGTTTGTGGTGCTGATATTGATGTGATTTGGGACTCGCAAGATCCTGACTATGTGATGCCAAAACTCAGTGCGGAAAATGGTAAAGTTAAAGCACATTTAAATCAAGGCAGCGATGTTTATTTTGATGTTGATTGCAGCGGCAATACTTGCAAAATCTCAGATGTGACTTTGGATGGCGTTGGGTCTTTAAAAGCGCATCTGATTAAAAACTGTAAGTAAGCTTTAAGTGGCAAAATCGCCACTTTTCTTATGTTTTAGTTACTTCGTATAATGTATATTATGTTAAACTAGAGCTACCTGACATTAACTTCATAATAGCATAGCTGAATATTAAATCATTAGTTAGACTCAATTATTAGCTAGGCTGACTTAGAATCTCAAAAAGTTAATCTGTTCAATGAACTTGTTCTGCTCGTCATTCCTAATCACTACCTAATTTACCTAATAGCCAAATCATTCATCAATCAATTGTTGTTAGCTTGGACGACTTTTTCATAGATGCGAATTTGCTTGAACTAAGCTAGTACAGAGGTGTTCGCTCCTAAGTGACAATCAACTCAAAGTAAAAGCAATGATTCTTCTGGGTGCCTATTACTCTATTGATGAGAACGTATACAAGCTCAAGCATAGGACTATTCACGTAACCATGTTTGATGACGTTGTAATGGATCTAAATTTGTTGAGTTACGTTGTCGCTAACCCACCCTACGCTTGCTACAATTAATGGTAAATCCACTAGACTATTTGAATTTGAACAATAGTAAGAAGCACTTAATGATAAAAGATGAAAATCACGCTTATATCGTCCTTGCTGAATGTATATCTATCTATGCTAGCGATGATGAATGGATTAAAGCAAATATGAGCATAGAAATATACTCAAGGATGATTAGGTGTTTTGAAAGCTTGATTCAAAAAGAAGGTATTATAGATGAGTATAGGGATATACCTATAGATTTATCAAAGCTTCGAATGGAAGCCGTATTTTACCTAAGAGATCATTTTTTAAAACTGACAGGTAATCGAATATGGGGATTAACGTTCACTCTGTATCCTGATGGTAAATTTGAAATAAAATACGATTACGATAAACCTGAAGGTTATGAAGAAACTGATGAAGTTATTACTGGAGACGAGATTAATCAGACTTTTTTAAAATAAGTTAAATTCTGGGTCGTAACAAGCATAGTCTGGGTTTTTAGCTCAGCAACCTAATTGCGGGAATGGGCGCTGACAGCGATAACGTGATGAGTGACCCCAATCGCAGCAACACCATCATCCGAGCCAAGCAAATCAACATCGACAGCGCTCTTGATGTCACTACCAACCAAAGCGAAAGCAAATCTAAACAAAGCGGTCTTAGCGTCTAATTGGATCATTATTGTTAGGTGATAATGCTAAAGGCGCTCCGGAACGCCAGCGCCCCCACATTTTAGCGCCCAGCAGTTCGGCTTCTTCATCGCTTGAGCTATTATCTTTTAAAAATTTATTAAAAGCGGCAACGTGACTTCGATATGCTCTTAATACCATAAATGAGCCATTTTTACCCAAAATATCCGGCTGCGGCATGGGCGGTATCGTTCCGGCTTCGCCTTGATACCCCAATACAAACTCGCCTGCCGCAATGGCGCCATCAGTATTGCTCGGCGGCGTCTGAATACCACTACCTTTGATCTCTGGGTTACTGATACCATCGCGATAGCCAAAGACGTTTTTGGCATTGTTATCGGAGCCAAAAAGGTTTTTTCAGCTATTTAATAAGTACCCTACCCGTCATTATCTGGGCTGATAAATTAAAACCGATAGTCGTTAAAATGGTTGGCGATAACGCCATAAAAAAAGCAGAAATCACCTGATTTTCTGCTCTTTTTTTACCGCTGCTTTTATAAATCTATATTGCTTCTTCAAAAATCGTACCTTTTTTGAATTTAGAGCCTTTAAATAGGGTTTTTGAGATGATGGGATAGGCAACCCCAGCCACGATCAATCCGATCAGCCAAGCCAAATCGACAAACACGAAAGCTGCTGCGGTTCCGATTCCCAGTGCCAATAGCGCGGCATAGTTCACGCCATCAAAATTACCGTCTTTTTTGTATAATTCACTGATATCAATACGCTGTTTTCTCATGATGTAAAATTCAACAAGAAGAATTGCAATTAAAGGTCCAAGAAAAGCGGAGTAAACGTGGACAAACGTATCGAGCCCTTTTGCATTATCGTCTTGAACCAACAGCCATGGAAATGATCCCATTGCAAGCAGTCCGGTAATGGTCACTGACGCTTTGTAGTTCAATTTGGTAAACAGCTGAATCACATAAGCTGGCGTAACGATATTGGCGACCATGTTGGTGGCGACTGCACCAAATACAATAAATACAGAGATAAATAACTGCATATAGACATTATCGAATAATGCAGGTAGCCCTAGCGCGGGATTGGTATATCCTGTCGCGCTTGCAAGCATAGCGCCCACCACGATGACCGAGCCATAAGAGACGATAATCGGCAAGAAGTAAAAAAGCCCTCTTTTTTTATCCGAATAGCCTTCTTTCAATTCACGTGAATAATCTGCTGCACTTAAAAATATAGCCGCGTAGTTGCCAAGAAATACCATAATATAGGCAAAAAACGGCAGTCCCCAAGTACCTTTAGCATTAATCCAAGAGGTTGAAATTGCGGCACTGTGGTCTTTTACCAGAATAAAAAAAACGGTAACAACAATACCCATCAGCACCACGGATGCCACCGATTCGACTACTTTAATGCTATGAAAGCCTTTCATTGAAAGCAGTATTTGTGCCACTAACAATAGGATAAAGCTGATAAACACATTATCAATCGCGCCACTTGATAAGATTTTAACGACTTCATTTAGTGCCGTACCGCCGATCCAACTTTGAACCCCATACCAGATTACCGCAGGAACAGCTCGAAGTAGTGAGGAAAGTAGCGTTCCTTTTTTACCAAATGACGCTCGCAAGTGAGCCACATAGGGAATGCCGTATTTATAGCCGGCTCTGTCATTTAACGTAAAAAAGGCAGAAACAATGGCGATGGCAATTAAGGCGGCGGTAAGGGTCTGCCAAATATTTAAGATTGCCATTCCTGCAACGACAATACTGGCGCCAAGCGTCATATTTCCCATGTTGACACCGTCGCCAACCCAAAGCGACATGTAACCAAGCGCGCCTAACGTTCGATCTTCTGCGCCATTGGGTTTTAGACTCTCATCACTTGTAGTTTCGGCATCTATCATTTTGACGTCAGCGCTCGCTGGGATACCTTTGGTAAGATCCATGACACTCTCCTTCCTTGGAATAATTTTTAATAAGTTATCAGTGAATTGGTATTAAATCGGCACGGCATAAGCGCCAATTTTACTTGTTTTTAGCCCGCAGCCTACCAAAGCCTCAACCATGCGCGTGGCGACCGTGACGCCGTCAATGACAGGAACGCCCGTTTCTGCTGTCAGCCAATCCGTTAGGTCTGCCATGCCAGCACAGCCCAAAACAACAGCTTCACAGTGATCTTCATGAACCGCCCGCAAAATCTCGTCACGGACTTTTTCACGAGCGCCAGAGCTAGGATCTTCAAGCGCAAGTACGGGAATTGCCGCAGAACGAACACGGCGACAGCGATGGGACAACCCATAACCATGAATCAGCTCTTCGATGACCGGAACAGATCGCGGTAACGTGGTCACCACGCTAAAGGACGTCGAAATCATGCTGGCTGCTTTAACCGCCGCCTCGCAAATCCCAAGAACAGGTCCTGAAAAAACTTCACGGCAAGCCCCAAGTCCCGGATCATCAAAACAAGCCACCACCACGCCATCAATATCTTCAGCTTCTGCTTGCTTTAAGCGGGCAAGTAGCCCTGGAACGGACATCGCCTCATCATGATGACCTTGAATAGACGCCGGAGCATTGACCCCCGAAGCGCCAATAATATTGGTGCCAGCGCTCTTTTTTTTGCGGGCACTTTCGACAATCTTTTCGGTCATTGAGATCGTCGAGTTAGGATTTATCACTAAGATATTCATCATTTATCACCCTTGAGTTTGTTTATAATAAACTTCCTGTTAACAAAGATTGTTAACTAAAATTGTTAACAATGCAATAGATATTTTTATTATTTGTTGTGAAGCGTGCCTCAGAACACTATAATCGCCATTATTAACCTAATGAATAAAGTAGACCGATTAACGTGAAAAAAGTAGTTTCTGAAACTGAGGGAATACCAGAACAGTTGATTATCGATTCAATTGTATCGGCGGTGTCAGAACAGCGATTGCCTGCAGGAACCAAGCTTGGCGAGCAAATGCTCAGTGAGATTTTCCATTGCAATCGCGCCAATGTCAGACGAGCATTATCTACGCTTGCCACCATGCATGTTGTCCAATTGCGACCGAATAAAGGCGCCTTTATTTCAACGCCCTCGCCCAAAGAAGCAAATGATGTGTTTGAAGCTCGCCGAACGATTGAAAAAATCCTTGCAGCAAATGTCATTAAAAATGTGGACTCAAAAGACATCGCGGATTTGCGAGAAACCATAACGGCTGAAGCTCAGGCTCGATCACAAGGGGATAAACCGGCTGAGTTACGTTTATCACGAAAATTTCATATGGATTTGGCGGTAATCGCGGACAATCAGGTATTAGAGAAGTTTTTGAGTGAGCTGACCCTGCGAACAACGTTAATCATTGGCTTATACAACAAGTCTGGCTCATCAGACTGTGCTGAAGATGAGCATTCTCGTATTGTTCAAGCCATTGAAGATCGAGATGAAGATCAGCTGATTCACCTTATTGACAGTCATTTAAGTCATCTAGAAGCCAGTCTTGACTTTGAGCGCTCGGTTGAGCCCTTTGCTACTTTAGCTGAGCATTTAAAATCTTGATTGGCTTTTAAAAGCTAATTGATTCGCCATAACAAAAAAGCCATCTTTTTACAGATGGCTTTTTTACGACTATCACAGTTATTCGTCCGCGTCTTTTTCTGCCCGCCGATCACTGGCGGACTGATCTTCAGCGGCGCCTGATTTCCAATAAGAAAAGGCGTAAATCTCATTTTTTGACCAGTTAAGCTCAGCTCTTAGATAGTGACGAATGGCTTTGACTGATGAAAACTCACTGGCGATATAAGCAAATCGGCGCTGATCGGCGTTTGGTAGAGTAAGCGATTTAATGACAGTGGCTAATTGACTGCCTTGCATCGGATGAGGATTGTGAAGCCAAGTCATATTCACGTCCGCTTGGGTTGACAGATGCTGCTCATCTTCTTTGCCATGAACTTCGATGATACATTGAGCTTTAGCCGTACTTGGTAGGCTTTCAAGGATTGCGCCAAGGACAGGAATCGCTGTGGCATCCCCCACCAACAACAGGTGATCGGCTTTAGGATACAAGGCGCTGCTTTTAGGTCTCATCATAACCCCAAGCTCATCACCCACTTGGGCATGAGTCGCCCACCCTGAGGCGGGTGCGTCATCACCATGAGCCACAAAATCAATCCAAAGTTGCTGATTTTCGACATCAACGCCACGGTGGGTATATGTCCTTATCACAAAACTTGACGGATCGTTGAGATTAAGCGGTTTGCGCTTATCAATCGGAATGGCGATTTTATTGTTAACGCCGACGGTCATCGTTGCAATATTAGCCATGGTATCGCGCTGACCTGTAAGATAAATACGAAGGTAATGCGGCGTCACCATTTGCTTAGCTGTAACGGTCATTACCTCTCTGACGGGTTGCTGGGTGGGATCATTCATAGGATTCTGCCATTGTGTATTGTGGTTTTATTTAGCGCTTTAACTTTTTAACCAAGATCACGGTCGTTTTTGACATTAGTTATCATAAGACGACTAACTTGAAGAAACTGCTCAAGATCCGCTTGACTGATATGTTTTGTGAGCTCTTTTTTAGCCCAATCTTCTACCGACTCAAGCTTGGCGATCACCGCTTTACCTTGAGTAGTCAGCTCTAATAGCTGGCTGCGACCATCTTTAGGATTGTCTTTTTTTACAATTAAATCAGCAGCTAACAAATCATTTAAGGCGCGGGTAATCTGAGCTTTATCACGCCGCATAAACGCTGAGATAGATTTTGCCGTGCTGTTAGGATCATAAAAAACCCCTTTTAACGTTCTGATCTGGATCACTGACAGCGCTATTTTTTGCTGTTTAATCCCTTCATGCAGCAGATCGGTATAGGTGTGCATCAGTTTATGCAAGGTTTCGTTTAATGAGTGTTGAGCCATTTGAAATTCATCATCTGATATAGTTGATATAAGCAACTATATTTATTGTTGTTGATAATGTCAACTATTTAATAATTCTAGCGAAATGCAAGAATGTTTTTATCAATCAAACTATTCTAAATATCATCACTTACGCTAATGTTCTCTATCAAGTTTTTTTATGGCAATAAATAAATATCTGCTATCAAATCGCCCTAGTTAGGATTATGATACTCTCGATTTCAGAGCATAATTTATCTTCAAAATAGCAAAGTGATATCCCCTTTTTACTTTTACTCTCATATCAATACGCTTACTAAACGCCGTTAACCGCTCATATCGATTACGAGATTAGCATCCTATTGATTTTGAATGAATTCGTGCGCAAGATATGACCAATTATCCGTATCATTTTCTGAAAAAAAGCCTCTATCATCCACGTTTGAGCGCAAAGGCTAGCAGTTGCCTAGCCTCAGTTGCTTATCAAGTTTCCAATGTTGCTATCCCATTGTTTCCCAATCAAAACCCAAGCAAGATAAAAACAGATCGCCAAGCGGGTTTTATTGAGGCAAACGACTCAGCGTAATTTACCACTCTTCCTAATCTTACTGCCAAGCGGTCATTTGTTGTGGTGATGACTGACCACCAACGGCGCTTGTCGTGACCTGATTTTTTTCTTAGTGCTTACTGACCGCTTGATTAATAACAATAAAGCGGCTAAGCACTCTTGTCTTTTTTTTGATGGAATTTGGCTATGCAGCTTGCTTTACCGTATCGGTTGCTCAATAAGGTGATTGTGGTGATGAGCTTGATTGGGGTTGGTGTTGCCCTGGTCGACACCGGCTTTACGCTTGCCCCTTGGCTTCAGCATATTTTTCATATTTTTTATTTACTGATTGTGTTATTTGGCTTTTTTGCGCTGATTGGGCGTTATATTGGCAAAAAATCACCACTGGCGATCAGTAAAGTTGCCATTTTTGATTTGCTGACCAGCGGCGCTATTTTTATTTTATTGATGGCGCATTTTTTTGAGCTTGCCCGCTTTGGGCTTGCCATCCCCATTGATCATTTTATTGCCATTAAAATTGCGGTGTTTGTCACCTTTATCCGCGAAATATCGGACAATAATTTTAATTTAAATCGCGCTTTTTTAAATCCGGGTCAGTTTTTTATTTTAAGCTTTTTGTTTGTGGTGCTGATCGGGTCTTTACTACTGATGATGCCGCACGCAACCACCAAGCCCATCTCTTATATCGATGCGCTGTTTACGGCGACCAGTGCGGTTTGTGTGACCGGTCTTGTGGTGGTAGATACGGCAACGCGGTTCACAACCTTTGGTCAGCTGATCATCATTGGACTGATCCAAATTGGTGGCTTGGGGATTTTAACCTTTGTGACTTATTTTAGTTACTTTTTTAAAGGTGGCGTCAGTTATGAGACGAGGCTGAGCATGACTGAGATGAGTTTTTCGCCGCGAGTGGGCGATATGATCACCACCCTTAAGTCCATTTTGTATGTGACCTTTGGGATTGAGGCGCTGGCTGCGGTATTGATTTATTTGAGCATTTACAATTTGCCGGGGATGAGTGTTCCTGAGCGCCTATTTTTTTCGGTATTTCATGCGATCTCTGCGTTTTGTAACGCAGGATTTTCAACATTCAGCGCCAATCTTTATGATGACTCGCTGCGATTTAACTATCCTTTGCAGCTGATTATCAGTATGACGTTTTTGTTTGGGGGTTTGGGATTTATCATTGTGGTCAATTTGCTGCGCTATTTGCGTCATCGGGCTCAAAGGCTTTTATTTCAAAATGACCCAAGATTTGGCAATCAGCCGTGGTTACTGAGCATCAATAGCCGAATTACCTTGATTACCTCAAGCGCGTTATTGTTGATAGGGCTAGTTGGGGTAATGATCTTTGAGTACCATGGGATTTTAGCGGAGCATCGAAGCTTTTTTGGTAAGCTTGTCACCGCGCTATTTGCTGCGGCGACGCCGAGAACGGCAGGATTTAACATTGCTGATATGGATATGCTGGCGTTACCAACGATTATGCTGACGATTTTTTTGATGTGGGTTGGCGCGTCACCAAACTCTACCGGTGGCGGGATAAAAACCAGCACCCTTGCCATTGCCCTATTAAATACCTTAAGTCTTGCCCGCGGTCAGACCAAGGTTGAATTGTTTCAACGCGAAATTGCCGACATCTCTATTCGCCGCGCCTTTGCCATTATGTGGCTGTCGCTGCTTGTGATTGCCATTGGCGTCAGCTTGATCAGCTATAACCAGCCTGAGCTTGAATTGATCAAAGTCATTTTTGAGTGTTTTTCAGCTTACAGTACGGTGGGACTAAGCTTAAATTTGACCCCCGAGCTTTCCACTTTTAATAAGCTTGTGATCGCGGTGATCATGTTCGTCGGTCGCGTGGGAATGCTGACGATTTTTGTGGCGCTTCTTAAAAACCGCTTTCAAAGAAACTACCACTATCCTACCGAAGAGATTACGATTAATTAATCCCCAAACTTTAATCATGCTATAAATGATAAGGAAAATCATGAAATACATTATTGTAGGACTAGGCAGTTTTGGATCGTCACTGGCATCCGCGCTGACCAGTCAAGGTCACGAGGTCATTGCCATCGACCGAAATATGCAAAAAGTTGAGGCTTATAAAGAAGTCATCACGCATACGATTTGCATGGATGCCACCGATGACTATACGGTCAACGGCTTGCCCATTCGCGACACTGACATCATCGTGGTAGCCATTGGCGAAGATCAAGGGGCAAACATCATGGCAACGGCACTGTTTAAAACCTTAAATGCCAAGCGCTTAATCAGCCGAAGTATCAATCCATTACATGAAAAAGTGCTTCAAGCGATTGGTATTGATGCCATTTTTCATCCTGAACAAGAATCTGCGATGCGCTGGGCAAAACGGCTTTCCACCCGCTATTTTGTGGACTCTTTTGAATTGACAGACAACTTTAGCATCGTTGAGATTGGCATTCCCACCCCGCTCATTGGTAAAACGATCGCCACCTTACAGCTTGAAAATAAATTTAATATTAAGCTGTTAAGCACCATGCGCTATGAGTATTATGAAGACAGCTTTGGTCGCAAACTGAGCAAACCCATTATTCAAGGTCTGGCAACCCCTGAGCAAATATTGCAAGAAAACGATGTTTTGGTGGTTTATGGCGCCAACAAACATATCCATACTTTTTTACGCAGTGTTGGGGTCAAAGTCCACTAATCGCTTGGGGAACCTTATGAAATGTCGCATGATGATGCTTTGTCTTACCAGCCTTGTCTTTTTAGGCGGCTGTGATAAGTCCAAACAAGACCCCAATGTCATGTTTTCAGAACAGCATCAAGACCCGATTCAAGCGCTTGAAAAACGCTCTAAAAAAGTCGATCACAGCCGTTTTCGATACAAACAAACCTTTTATGTGCCGATTTACTCCGATATTTATACCGATAGAGACAACCTTCAGGTGTTGCTGTCGGCAACGCTGAGCGTTCGCAATACCACGTTTAAAAACTCGTTATATATCAATAAAATCGATTACTACAGCACCAATGGCAAGCTGGTAAAGTCCTATTTAACCGCCCCAATTGAGCTTCCAGCGATGGCAACGCTCAATTATATTGTTGAAAAAGAAGAGGATAAAGGCGGCTCAGGGGCAAAATTTATTATTGAAGTTGAAGGCGTGAACAGCTCTGTTAAACCCGTCATTGAAGCGGTGATGATTGGCAATTTTAGCAATAAAGCCTTTGCATTTAGCACCCAAGGTACGCCCATTTTGGATGAATCGCATTGATCGAACAAAGGCTGAAAGCATAACTTGAAGCCTTTTTTTATTAAATCAAACGCCGCCTGAGCACGTAATGCTTTTTTGCTTGGCATCAAAAACTAAATCCGTATAACCGCCTTCCTCAACGGAATAGCCCGTTTTATCATTTTTGGTGACGGTAGCATAAGGCGCAACGTTTTTATCAAAAACGGGCAGCTTAAACTTTTGTCTGAGCGCCAAAAACTTGCTGTCTTTAAAATACAGCCGCAAATGATACCACTCGTAACCTTGCAGATATTCAACCTTGCTTAGCGGCTGACCAAAGGCGCTGGCATTTTTTAAATAATAGGTGGTGATGACCTCCTCGCCTTCAATCTTTGGGTTGCCTTTGATTTTTTTGCTGCTAATTGAGGCTTTATAGCGGCTTGGCAAATCTTTTGTAGGATTAATAAAATCACAGCCTGCCAGCATGGGCTTTAAATATGGTGTCCAGTCGGTTGCCGCGCTTGCACTCATTGAAACCGCGATCAATAAAGCGCTGCTAACTACGATGATTGATTTTTTCATTATTTGCCCGCCATTATTGTGGTTATTTTTAGCATTATCATGGAAAAGCTTCTTAAAATCGACAAATTTTTATCAAAATCAAGAATATTTCTTTTTTCAGAGCTAGGCGCTAACTTTTTGAGATTGGCTTAATTCCACCATCAGCTGGCGTGTTGATTCTGCGCTTAATAAATAAGGATTAAACGCGGCGGTTGTTGAGTATTTTAAATAAATGGCGGCGCAAGCTTGGGTGCCGGTGGCGTAATTCATTGACCACTGACCCCACTCGCGGCAGCTGATTTCGCGGTGGTCTAACACTTGAATGTCATGGTGGCGCGTGTCTGCTAAAATCAGATGAAGCAAGCGATTGACCGCCGTTCTTGAGCCTTCAATGGTTTGCAAAAAATAATCGTTATTAAAAATCAGCATGCCCGTGATTGCCTCATTGACATTGCTTTTTTGAGCGTGCTGCAACAGCTCATTGATCACTTTGGTGCTCATGGCATTGGCGCAGCTGACATAGGTCAAGCTCACCAAAATATGAGCGTCAGCGGTAGTTCTGTCCATTGATTTTCCCTCAATTGGTGAGTTAGGTTGCAACATAGCCTTGTTCTTGCTGCTCTTGGCGCTTGGATAGGGCATCAATCATCATTAAAAGCTGAGCTTTATTCATAAGATACGGATTAAAGCTGGTTCCTGCGGTTAATTTGAACACCTCATCCTTATTTTGCTCGCTTAAGGTTAGGTATTTCATCGACCATTTTTGCCAGCGCCGCTCAACCACTTCAATGCAATCGATAATTTGCAATGAAAAATGGCGCTTGTCGTTAACCAAAGCGCGCAGCAAGCGGTTGATCGCAGGTCTTGTGCCCTCAATACTTTGAATAAAAAAATCTTCATTAATGATCAAAACGCCCGTGATGGCGCGAGCTTTATTGTTATTTTGCGCCTGCTCTAAAATTCGCGCCAGCTCAATGGGCGGATTTTGCGGATTGTAGCGGCTGATATAGGTCAGCCTCATCATAATATGCGCGCCAGGCTCATGATCGCGCTGATTGATAGGAAATGGTACTGTCCGCGCATTTGCCATAATATATCCTTTGTTATTGTTGTTACTATGCCAAGTCCGACCAAAAAACCTTTAATCGCTTAACAGTGACCGACTTTGATCCAAATAGCAAATGACAATTGTAAATCAATTAAGCGTCAGCTGTGGTCGCTTTAAGGGCAAGCCGTCTTTTCTTGAGTTGTTTTTTGTACTATAGTTTGGAAATTAATAGTTCAAAATAACAGCTCTAGCAACGCCTTAGCAATTCCTTCATCAGGCGCAACGCCTCATTCTACTAAGAGATTAAGCCGATCTTGATATTAAGTACTTTTTATCAAACCGTTCTTAATTAAGCCAAAATCTTAGGACTTGGGCTTATTTTAGCTGACTAACGCTATGACTTATTACTTAAAAAGTTAATTTTATAAGGAAAAATAATGATCGAATCAACACTTAAATGTGACAACGACAAAGTGACCCGATTACCGCTATTTGCACGGGTTAATGAGCCCGATGCCAAGGTTTTAGAGGCGTTTAGGGAGCGTCAAGTGCTTTTTGATGAGTTGATTGCAAAATACAGTGCTAATGATGCGCTGTTTGTTGTCGCCATTAACGATGTGCTTTATCGTTACCGAGTTGGCGGGAGTGCGCCTTATAGCGAGTCGGACTTTCAGGCTAAAGACATTGCCGTGCAAATCATTGAGCAATCGCTGATGGAAGTCCAAGCAATTGAAACGCTTATCAAAGCTGTTTATACCTTTTGGTTTGATGAGAGTTTTGCTGAAAACGTGAGTATGGAAGCCTGCGAGGAGATTTTGGTGATTTATCAGACGTATTTGGCAGGAAAGTAACTATAAAAGTATCAGTAAAAGCGATTAACCGATTAAACCATCAAAAAAAGTTTAAGCAAAAAGCTCAAGATAACCACCTTGAGCCTTAATTTTAAAAATCTTAACTATTTACTTACGCAATATCCAAAAAGTCACTAACAAAGGCGCTTGCCGGATTGTGAATCAGCTCTTCTGAGGTGCCCACTTGCTCAACATGACCGTGATTCATGATGACAATCTCGTCGGAGACCGCGCGGGCTTCTTCTTGGTCGTGGGTGACCATGATGCTGGTAATGCCAATTTCATGGTGAATGTCTTTAAGCCACGTCCGAAGCTCTTTTCGAACCTTGGCATCAAGCGCGCCAAAGGGCTCATCAAGCAGCAACAGCTTTGGTTTAACCGCTAATGCCCGAGCTAAAGCAATTCGCTGACGTTGACCGCCCGACAGTTGATGCGGATAGGCGTTGGCAACGTGCGGTAATTGAACCAGCTCAAGCAATTCATTGACCCGCTTTTGAATATCCGCCTTACTTGGGCGCTCATTTTTTGGTAAAAGCGTTAAGCCAAACGCCACGTTATCGGCGATGTTTTTATGGCGAAACAGCGCGTAATGCTGAAACATAAAACCAATTCGGCGCTTTTGAACCGGCGTGTCAGTGACATCGGTGCCATCAAATAAAATGCGACCTGAGTCGGCAAATTCAAGCCCTGCAATGATGCGAAGCAAGGTGGTTTTACCGCAACCTGACGGCCCTAACAGCGTGGTCAGCTTTCCTGTTGGCACGCTGATATTAATGTTATCAAGGGCGGTAAAATCGCCAAAGCGCTTGTTAATGTTTTGAATTTCAATACTCATGACCGTCTCTTTTTATATTTTTTAATAGCGATTATCAATTACGCCGATTCATTCAGGGCTTTGGTATTTGCTGCAAGGTTTGCTGAGTTGTCATCAAGCTTACCATTGGCGCTAACGGGCAGTTTTGGTGCTGCCTGCAGGCGGGTAGCTTTGGCAAATTTTCGGGTTTGCAATTTGGTCATCACTTGCTGAACCAATAGCGTTAATAATGCCAATGCCGCCAAAATACTGGATAAGGCAAACGCGGCGGTAAAGTTATACTCATTATAAGCAATCTCAACGAGCAGCGGCATGGTGTTGGTCTCACCGCGAATATGTCCTGACACCACGCTTACCGCGCCAAATTCGCCCATTGCTCGGGCATTAGTCAAAATCAAGCCATAAAGCAGCGCCCATTTGATATTTGGGATGGTCACATGCCAAAAGGTTTGCCAGCCGTTTGCGCCCAAAGTGAGCGCGGCTTGCTCCTCGCTGTCGCCTTGCGATTGCATTAACGGAATCAGCTCGCGAGCAATAAAGGGAAAGGTCACAAATAGCGTTGCAAGCACAATCCCTGGAACCGCAAAAATCACCTGAATGCCGACACTTTCAAGCCAGCCGCCAACAAAAGAGTTGACGCCAAAGAGCAATACAAACATCAATCCTGCCACCACCGGCGACACCGAAAACGGCAAATCAAGTAAGGTGGTGACTAATTGCTTGCCCCGAAATTGATATCGGGTCACCAGCCAAGCAATGGCAAGTCCCATGATCATATTGATAGGCAATACAATCGCGGCGGTAATTAAGGTCAATTTAATGGCTTGCAGCGCTTCAGGCTCAACAAGCGCGGCTAAATACAGCTGCCAGCCGCCTTTAAACGCCTCATAAAATACTGCCATCAACGGAATGACCAGCATTGCCACCATAAATAGTACGGCAACACCGACAAATAAGCGCTTGACCCACGGCGCATCTTTGGTTGCTGCATTGCTTTGATAGTCGTAGCTGTTAGAGATTTGCATTAGCGTGCTCCTACTCGGCGAGACAGCTTCCACTGCACAATATTGATGGTTAATAAAATCACAAAGGAGATTAAGAGCATAAATAATGCCACCGCGGATGCCCCTTGAATGTCAAATTGCTCAAGTTTACTGATGATGATCAATGGCAGGATTTCTGATTGCATCGGGATGTTCCCTGCAATAAAAATGACCGAGCCATATTCGCCGGTGGCGCGAGCAAACATCATGCCAGCCCCCATCAACAACGCAGGAAGCAATTCGGGTAAAATCACTTTATTAAACGTCTTTAATCGGTTTGCGCCCAGTACCGCCGCGGCTTCTTCAAATTCAACGGACAATTCAGCCAATACCGGCTGAACGGCGCGAACGATAAATGGAAAACTGACCACCACGAGTGCAAGCCAAATTCCTAAAGGGGTAAACGCCACTTTAATGCCGATTTTGTCAAACCACTGACCGATTAAGCCGTTCGGCGCATAAAGAGTGGCAAGAGAAATGCCAGTGACCGCCGTTGGCAAGGCAAACGGCAAATCAACCAAGGCGTTGATTAAAGACTTGCCCCAAAACTCATAGCGAACCAATACCCAAGCAACCAGCGTTCCAAAGACCATGTTGGTGAGCATTGCCGCAAACGACATCCAAAGGCTCAATTTAATCGCAGCAAAAACTTGCGGCTGAGTGATGGTTTCAATAAACCCTGACCAGCCCATTTGCGCGGTGGTAAACGCCATCATGGCAAACGGCAGCACCACCAACAGCGATAAGCTTAATACCGTAATTCCCATGCTCAGCCCAAACCCTGGCAGCACATGGCGCTTATTGAGTCGTGAAAACCACGATCGTTTTTGGGCGGTAACAGTTGGGGCGGCTGGCATGATGATGTCCTATGAGGTTTCTTTTAAACAAGCTTTTTTAAATGAAATAAGGGCAGGATTGTCCCACCCTTTTTTATTTTTATCTTATTGCTCAGGTTAAGTTAGCGCGTTTTATTTGGGCGCATTAACCGCCAATTGATCAAAAACGCCATTGTCGCTGAACAGGTTGTCCATGATCTCATCCCAAGTGCCAAAAACGTCATTGGGCTGGAAAGTTGCAAGCGGTGGCAATTTATCACCGTTTTTATCAAGAACGGTTTTCACGCTGGGTCGCAAGTACAGATCGGCTGCCAATTGCTGGGCAGGCTCGCTCCATAAGTACTCCAAATACGCTTTTGCGGCCTCCGTCGTGCCTTTTTTGTCGGTTACGGTTTTGACAATGGCAACTGGACTTTCAGATTTGACGGTGTAGCTTGGGTAAACGATGTCCACTTTGCCCGCGCCAAACTGCTTAGCGGCTAAGTTTGCTTCGTTTTCAAAGGTAATCAAAACGTCCCCAATGCCGCGTTGAACAAAGGTGGTGGTTGCCGCACGACCGCCATTTTCATAAACTTTCACGTTTTTAAGCATCGATTTGACATAGTTTTTGGCTTGATTGTCGTCTTTGTTAAAGGCATGAAGCCCATAACCATAAGCCCCCAAAAACGCATAGCGACCGTTTCCGGTGACTTTTGGGTTTGCCATGACGATCTCAACGCCCGATTTGGTCAAATCCTGCCAATCTTTGATTTGTTTTGGGTTGTCTTTACGAACCAAAAACACGATGGCGCTGGTAAACGGCACAGCGTTATCTGGAAATTGCTGCTCCCAATCTTTGCTAACCAGTCCTTTTTCTTCTAACAATTCAATGTCTGAGCCTTGGTTCATGGTGGCAACGTCGGCTTGCAAACCATTGGCAACCGACAGCGCTTGTTTGCTTGAGCCGCCATGCGATTGCTTGATGCTGATATTGGCATCTGGATGGTCTTTTTTATAATGCTCAACAAACATGGGGTTGTAGTCTTTATAAAAATCGCGAGCCACGTCATAAGACACGTTTAACAGCTCAATGTCTTTTGCTTCGCTGACGGCAGCGTTGGTAGTCCCCTCACCGCCTGCGGTCGTTGTGTCGGCAGGCTTTTGGCAACCGGTCAATAAGGCACTAACAACCCCAATGGCAACGGTCAATTGAATGCCTTTTTTGGTTGACGGCTGCGAAAAAAAAGAAGAATACGGGGCGCTTGCGCTCATAACCACCTCAAAGTTAGTAATAATTAGGCGTCCTCACAATGCTTGGACATGGGGGTATGCTATCAGCGCAAGCTTATTATGTTTAATGACGAATATATTTATATTATTTCCAAATTGGAATATATAATAAACTCGCCTGATTTTCCTAAAATTTTCCCCTAATTTTGCTTATTGATTGCCATTTTTTTGTGCAAGTTTGTCAAAAAGCGCGCCATCCGCAAAATATTTTGCCATGATGCTGTCCCAATCGCCAAACACGGTGGTCGCTTCAAAGCTTTGGATGTTTTGCAAGGTGTTGGCATGAGCAGCAAGCACTTCTTTATTGCTGGGTCGTAAGTACATTTTTGCCATCAGTTCTTGAGCAGGCTTGTCCCAAAGCGCTTTGAGATAGTCAGTTGCCACTTGGGTTGAGCCTTTTTTATCGGTGACAGTTTTGACAATGGCAACAGGGTTATGAATAGTGATGGAATAATTGGGATAAACCAAATCAACCGCCCCTTTAGCGTGCTGAGTTGCCACCAAATGCGCCTCGTTTTCAGTGGTAATGAGCACATCGCCCAAGCCGCGCTGGGTAAAGCTGGTGGTTGCTGCCCGAGCGCCATTGTCATAGGTGACGACGTTGCTCAGTAGCTTTTTCATATAAGCATCGGTTTTTGCCGCATTGTCTTTGGTTTCGTTAAATTTATGCAGTCCTGCCCCATAAGCGCCCAAAAAGGCATAGCGCGCCGTGCCACTGGTTTTGGGGTTTGGCATGATGACTTTAACATCCGATCGCGCCAAGTCTTCCCAGCCTTTGATGTTTTTTGGGTTGTCTTTACGAACGAGCAAAATCATGGTCGTGGTATAAGGCACCGCATTGTCCGGAAAGGCTTGGCGCCAATTGGGATCGACCAAGCCTTTATCAACAAGCATGTTCATGTCGCTTTCTTGGTTTAAGGTCACCACATCCGCTTGTAAACCATTGGCAACGGCAAGCGCTTGTTTGCTGGCGCCGCCATGCGATTGTTTGATATTGACTGTCACTTCAGGATTTGATTTGGCATAGCTTTCGGTGAACAGCGGGTTGTAATCTTTATAAAAATCGCGCGAGACGTCATAAGAGACGTTCATCAAGTCGATATTTTTACTTTCTTTCGTTGCTGAGGCTTTTTTTGGGTCAGCTTGGGTGGGGCTACAAGCGCTTAAGGTCACGCCAATTAAAGCGGTGCCAATCACAGCGGTTTTATAAGATAACAAAGCGGAAATGGATTTTTGGCTCATAATGGTCTCAACAAGAAATAAAAAAGTAAAACTTTGTCTTTATTTGGAACTTGAGACTATGCTATCAGGAGAAGTTCAATTCAGTTAGTGACAAATTTGCTTATCAACCCATTAACTTGGCATAAGAGTGATGTTAGAAAAACTTCAATATTCAAAATCGGTAAAGGCTTAGTCATGACCGCAATAAGCTGCGTTTTTTACCGGATTCAATAAAGCCAAAAAAGCACTCAAGCCTTGGCTTAAGTGCTTTTTATTAGCGGTCAATCATTAAACGGCAGAAGCGCCAGTTAAATTGATGGTCGCGCGATTTTCTTTTTCGATTCCGGCATAATATTCACGCAGAATTTGCAAGACTTCAGGTCGGCTAAAGTTATCCGGAACGTTTTCATCTTCAGATAAAGCCTTGCGAAGCTTGGTTCCTGAGACTTTAACATGGTGCTCGGCGTCATGCGGACAAGTTTTACTTGACGCCATCGCGCCGCAAGCATTACACCAAAACGTCCAATCGATTTTTAACGGTTGGGTGATCAGATCGTCTTTGTCCAATTTATCAAAAATCGTTTGCGCATCAAACGCGCCGTAATAATCGCCAACGCCGGCGTGATCGCGACCAACGATCAAATGGCTACAGCCGTAGTTTTGACGAAATAACGCATGAAGTAGCGCCTCACGGGGACCTGCGTAGCGCATGTCGAGTGGATAACCGGCTTGAATGACCGTGTCTTGTTTAAAATAGTTGTCAATCAAGGTTTTGATGGCTTCTTGGCGAACGTCGGCAGGGATGTCACCGGGTTTTAGCGCGCCAAGCAGGGAGTGAACCAACACGCCATCGCAAATTTCAATGGCGATTTTGGCAAGATATTCGTGTGATCGGTGCATTGGGTTTCGGGTTTGAAACGCCGCCACGCTTTGCCAGCCTTTATCAGCAAAAATCTGGCGGGTTTCACTTGGGGTTTTGTAAATGTCAGGATACAGCGTTGGAAACTCGCCTTCGCTTAAGACTTGAACCAAGCCTGCAACGTTCACGTCGTCTTGGTCAAGCACCTGCTGAACACCGGGGTGATCAGGATCGGTGGTGGTAAAAACTTGCTGACATTCATGAAGTTTATCAATGCGGTAAGTTTCCTCAACGGTCAAAATCCCCATGATTTCGCCATCAGCACCGACCAAAGCTACCTCATCGCCGGCATTTAACGTGTCAGCGATTTGTTTTGGGGCAGATAAGGTAATTGGGATGGGCCAAAACAGTCCGGCATTGTCGCCGGAGGCTAAGCGCATGTTATCAACGACGCCTTGCCAGTCCGCTTGATTCATAAAGCCGTTTAGCGGGGTGAAGCCGCCAATGCCAAGCATGATTAAATCGCCGCGCTCGCGTGAGCTTAGGGTGATGGTTGGCAAGGATTTAGCACGCAATAGCGCTTGTTTTTTAGCCTCGCCTGTTAACAATAAAGGCTTTAATTCAGGACTGCCGTGCGGGGGTACCAATCGATCAAAAGCTTCGGTCATAATTTATTCTCAAGTTCATGGGCGTTGTGAATAGGCATAGACTAGCGAACTTTGGTTATGAAAATTTATGCTGTCTTTGGATATGGATATGACCGATTTGAATTTATGAATTGATGTTGATGCTTATATGATGTGAAGCGATTGGAATTTTAGCCCTTGATGCGGTTCCAAAACCCAGTTACGCAAATCATTTTCTTTGCTTGATAAATTTGAAATTGAGATTACGTCATGTATCAATATAACTACGCTGACCAAGCTTTGGTTGACGAACGGGTCGCGCAGTTTCGCGATCAAACCGAGCGCTTTTTGGCAGGAAGTTTATCTGAGGAGCAGTATTTGCCCCTTCGCCTGCAAAACGGGCTTTACATTCAGCGCCATGCGCCCATGCTTCGAATTGCCATCCCTTATGGGCTTTTGGCAAGCTATCAGCTGCGAGCGCTTGCGGACATCACCCGCGATTATGATAAAGGCTATGGTCACTTCACCACTCGAACCAACATTCAGCTGAACTGGCCAAAGCTTGAGGACGTTCCGGATATTTTAGCCAAGCTTGCCTCCGTGCAAATGCACGCCATTCAAACCTCCGGCAACTGTATTCGCAACACCACCACCGACCCTTATGCCGGAATCCATCAAGATGAAATCGCCGACCCAAGACCTTATTGCGAGATCATCCGGCAGTGGTCGACCTTTCACCCTGAGTTTGCCTTTTTACCGCGAAAATTTAAAATTGCCGTGATCGGCACCCATCATGACCGTGCTGCCACCCAAGTTCATGACGTGGGATTGCATATCAAAAAAAATGACCAAGGTGAGATTGGCTTTGAAGTGCTGGTTGGCGGCGGTCTTGGCAGAACGCCGGTGATTGGTAAAGTCATCAATGAGTTTTTACCGCGCGAGCATTTGCTGAGCTATTTGGACGCCATTTTGCGTGTTTATAACTTAAACGGTCGCCGCGATAACAAATACAAAGCCCGAATTAAAATTTTGGTTGAGAGCATGGGCGCAAGTGAGTTTGCCCGCTTGGTCAATGAAGAATGGCAAGCCCATAGTAAAGACGGCGAATTAACGCTCAATGACGCTCAATTTGAACGCGCGCAAAGCTTTTTTACCGCGCCAAATTATGACACGATTGATGGTTTAAAAGCCCAAAGCGATCTTAAAGCGCAGCTTGATAACAATAAAGACTTTGCCAATTGGTATTCGCAAAATACGGTTGCTCATAAAATCCCTGGCTACCGAGCGGTGGTGATTTCCTTAAAAGCGGGAATCCAAGACGGCAAATACGTGCCGTCAGGCGATGTCACTGCCGATCAAATGGACGCTTTGGCAGATATTAGCGATAGCTATAGCTTTGGTGAGCTTCGCGGCACTTATCAGCAAAATTTGGTGTTAGCCGATGTTAAAATCAGCGACTTGTTTACCCTTTGGCAACAGCTTAGCAAGCTTAATCTTGCGCGACCTAACATCAATACCTTAACCGACATGATTGTTTGCCCAGGCTTTGATTATTGCTCGCTTGCCAACGCCACCACCCACAACATCGCTGAGCAAATCGAGCGTCAGTTCGATGACTTGGATTATTTGTATGATTTGGGCGAGATTCGCCTGAACATGTCCGGCTGCATGAACGCTTGCGCCCATCACCACGTCGGCGATATTGGGATTTTGGGCGTCGATAAAAAAGGCGAGCATTGGTATCAAATCAGCCTTGGCGGCAACTCAAGCAATGATGCCAAGCTTGGGTCCATTTTAGGAAAAGCGGTCGCAGCTGACGCGGTTGCCAGCACCTTGCAGTCGATTTTGGATGTTTATATGGAGCTTCGCGTTGATGCTCAAAACGATCAAAGCGATCACGTTGAGCGCTTTGGCGAGGTGGTTGCGCGCGTTGGCATCAAGCCGTTTAAGGAGCGGGTCTATGGCTAATCATCATATTTTTAATGCTCATGGTGAGGACATCAGCGAATCTGACAGCTGGCTTGCGCTTCAGGTTGCAAGCCTTCCTGAGGGTGTGGCGCTCGATGACATCACCCTGATTGAAGTGATCAATCAGCAAGAAAAGCATGACGTGTTACTGCCGCTATTTGATATGTTGACAGCTGAGTCTACCGATCATAACGAAAGCTTACTGACCGAAGTTGTCAATTTAATCCGCCAGCATTCCAGCCGATTGGGTGTTTGGGTGGATGCAAGCGAACTTGCCGCTCACATTGACCAGTTAACCGACCTTCAAGATCAGCTGCTGGCGCAAGATTTGATCGTTGTGGTTGTCCCCGCCTTTGCCGATGGTCGCAATTTTAGCGTCATTCAAAGCTTAAGACAGCTTGGCTTTGAAGGGGAAATCCGCGTTGCCGGCGCGTTTGGTCGCGACCAAATTGCTTATTTGTTGCGCGTTGGCACCGACAGCTTTGTGATTAAAGAGCACGATGCCAAAACGGATTTAAGCCAAGCGTTTAGCGCCCTTGCCAGCGCCCATTCTGGAAAAAGCGCGGCAAGTTTGCCTTTATTTGCTAATCACGAGTGATTAAACGCCAGTTTTATTGAACCTTATTTTTTTATTAAACATCAGTTTTAAAACCACTATTCGTTATGTTACCTAAAAAAGGATCTGTTATGAGCCAACTTCATCCAAACCTTGATATCAATGCTGCCAACCAAGAACTTAACGGCAAATCGCCTGAAGCGATTGTTGATTGGGCGCTACAGCAGGCAAAAAACCCCATCATCACCACCAACTTTCGCCCTTATGAAGCCGCGATTTTACATTTGGTTGCCAAAGCTCGCCCTGACATCACCGTACTTTGGGTCGATTCAGGATATAACACCGAAGCGACTTATCAGTTTGCTGACAAAGTCATTCGCGATTTAAACCTAAACGTCATCACTTATATCCCAAAGCAAACCCGCGCCCACCGCGACGTCATCATGAACGGTATTCCAAGCATTGACAATCCACTTCATGAAGAGTTCACCGAACAGGTCAAGCTTGAGCCGTTCCGCCGAGCGTTGGCAGAATTGAACCCTGATGTTTGGTTCAACGCCATCCGCCGCGACCAAACCGAATTCCGTCAAAACCTTGATGTGCTAAGTCTTTCAAAAGATGGCGTATTAAAAGTAGCGCCGTTATTTGAAAAAACCGATGCTGATTTGGACGTTTATTTGGCGGATAATAACCTGCCTAACGAGTTTGATTACTTTGACCCAACCAAAGTTGAAGAGCACCGTGAGTGCGGACTGCACACTCAGTTGTAATTTTAATTTAAGTGTTGAAAAATCCTGCCAAGAGCAGGATTTTTTTATGGCAATCAAAACGTTTATCCCGTTACGAAGCGTTGCAAAATTCAAGCTGTCAGTGGCAAGCAGGGGCAATTATGATGGTGACTTTCTATCCGTAAAAACTATCCGTAAAAAAATGATAAGGTTGATGTTGAAGTGTGGTCTGATATTTTTATTTATGATACAACGTGGGCGCTTGCCAGCCAGATTTTGATCCGCGTGGTCATCATGTTTTGTATGATTATTTTGTTCTTAAGGCTGGCGGGGAATCGCGGCATTCGCCAGCTGTCCATTTTTGAATTGACCATTTTATTGTCGCTAGGCTCTATTGCTGGTGACCCGATGTTTAGCGAAGATTTGCCGCTGATTCAGGCAGTTATTATCATGAGTACGGTGATTTTTTTGTATCGGCTGTTTACGTGGCTGATGGTGAAATACGAGCCGTTTGAAACTTTGCTTGAAGGTCAGCCGATTTATATCATTGAAGATGGGGTGATGACCACTCACAAATCGCGAAAAGGTCAGATGTCACATGACGAGTTTTTTGCTGAAATGCGCGAGCTTGGCGTTGAGCATTTGGGTCAAGTCCGCGAAGGCGTTCTTGAAACCAACGGCACCTTTAGCGTCTTGTTATTTCCACGCGAGGACGTTCGCTTTGGGCTGCCGATTTGGCCGCGAGCTTATGAGGCGGTCACCCAAATTGACAAATCGTGCTGCTATGCTTGTATGTTTTGCGGTCATGTCGATAAAATCATCACCCCAAAAGCGCTTTGCCCGCGCTGCGAGGATTCTTGTCGGCAATGGGCGGTGGCGCTGAATAATACGGTGATCCGCTAGGGCTTATTGGCGCTATCAATCACCTCAATCAAGCTTTTGGCAATTCGGCTGTTGATGCTTTTAAGCTTTTTTTTCGGATGACCGCGGCAAAGGCTTTGAAAGTTGTGGCACTGATGTTGATAATAAATGCTGTAAAAAAACGTCCCAACGGGCTTTTCGGGCGTTTCAGAGCCGCCTTTGGTCAAAAGCCCCGTGCAAGCCACGATAATATCGGCGTCAAATAAGGCAGTCGCGTTTTTAGCTAATGCTTCGGTTACAGGCATGGATTCGGCGGTAAACTCATCGATAAGCGCCTGATCAATTCCTAATGTTTTCGTTTTAATGTTGCCGTCATAACAAACTATCCCGCCAAGCAAAATATCGCCTGAAAATGGGCTTAATGAAAAACGGTGCGCCAAGTAGCCAGCAGTAGCGCTTTCAATAAAGGCAACGGTAAGCTGTTTTTCAGCCAACTGTTCGGCACAAGTGGCGCTCATTGGCGACTCCTTTTTTGTAAATGATTGCTAATTGGTTTCCCGATAAATCGTGGTTCCGGCTTCCTCAGCAAAATCTTGATAACTTAAATTGCTATTTTTTAACTGGCGGTTTTGCTGATCTGTCGGCGCAGGTTTGGTGGTTGCGGCGTTTGGTTTTGGTTCTGTAGGCGGCGTTATCGGATCGGTAGCTGTATTTTTTAGATCAGCACTGCCCTTTTCAAGATCGCCGCTTTGGCTTTGTGGTTCAACCGCAGGTTTTGGATGATTTGGTAACGTATCAGCAGTTTTAGCCGCTGGTTCAGGCGTTAGCGCAATGATGCCAAGGCTATTTAAAATGGCGATCACCGAGCCGCTGATCACCAGACCGCAAATGATACCGACCGCCAATGTCTTTGCTCTTGATGGCGCAGCATCAAGGTTGGCTTTTTTTTGTTTTAAGGTTTTGGTCGCTTTAGCACTTGAAGCTTTTTTTTGCTCAAGATCATCATCTGCTTCATCGTGATCAGCGGCTTTAATTTTCGGCTCGGTTGGCGCTTTTAATGGCGCATTATCAAGATCATAACCAAGATCATCATCGTCAGTTAGATCCTCTATAACGCTTGAGAAGCCAGCATCGTTATCCGTATTTGGGTTAGCGGCTGTTTTGGTCAAATTCGCCGGTAAGGTAAAATCGAGATCAAAATCAAGACCATCATCCTCCGCCCTTGAGGGTTGATTAGAATCAAGAGCGCCATGGTCTTTATTGTCTTTTGCCGGATCGTTTTCAATTTTCTGAACTCGATTTAAAAAGCGCTCATAAATGTCACTGGTTTTGGTACTGAGCTGTTTTTTGGTAAAGGTGGCATGGCTGGCACGAAAGCTTGGCTTGGGGGATTTGGAGTCAGTCATGATGAAAAACCAATCAGTAAAAAGGCGTCTTGAGAGGATAAAGACAATATAGGGCGCCGCGGCAATCGCTTCAAGCACAATTTGTATCAAAGGCGTCATTTTAGGGTAAAATGATTGGTGTAAGCTTAAAAAGGTGATGTTCATGCAAAAACTGGTATTTGATCAGCTTCACGCATTCATAAAGATTGCCGAGCTTAAAAGCTTCAGCCAAGCGGCAAACGCGCTGCAGTTATCGCAGCCAAGCCTGAGCCGAAAATTAAAGCAGCTTGAGGCAAGCCTTGGCACCGAGCTTATTGATCGCTACCACCGACCGCTTAAGCTGACCGCTGCAGGGCAATTTTTTTATGACAAAATCAGCGTGGTGTTGATTGAGATTGACACCATCGGTCACATGACAAAGCGCATGGTTGCCCCAAGTGCCGCCTTAAAAATTGGCTTTGTGCCCTCAGTACTTTATGGCTTGCTTCCTGAAGTGATCGCTATGCTCAAACAAGCTTGCCCCAATCTTGAAGTCAGCTTAAAAGACATCAGCTCCTATCAGCAAATTGCCGCGCTCAAATCCGGCGATATTGACATCGGTTTTGGCAGATTTTCGCATCAAGACCCATGGATTTGTCAGATTTTATTGCGTCATGAGCGTTATGTGGTCGCCCTGCCAAAACATCATGTGCTGGCAGAGGATACTGCGCCACTGTCGCTTAAAGCGTTAACCAACAACCGGCTGATTTTATACCACCAAACCCACCTGCCTGCCCCAACGACCCTAACTTCAAGCGAGTTTGTCAGCGAGCCTTTACTAAACGTATTTGCGCAATATGGGTTAACCCCGATTGCCACCACCAAGGTGAGTGATTTGCAAGTAGCGCTTGGGCTGGTGGCGGCAAATGAAGGCATCACTTTGGTGCCGCAAGCGCTGCAAAGCTTGCGTGAAGGTCAAATTTGCTATCGAAAACTCACTCATGAAGACATCACTTCCCCCATTTATCTGCACACCTTAAAAGACGTTCGCCATCCGGCAGTGAATCAATTGTTGCAAGCGGTTTATCAGGTTTATGAAAAATACGGCATCACCTACCGACCACAGAAATTTGACGACTAGCTACGGTTCAGTCTGATTGCAAGCTTATAAAAAGTAAAAATCCTCCCTCGTTTATGGTACGCTTAGCCTTTTTGTATTTTGATGGCAAAGGGCAATTATGAGGGCACAGCACATTGAGACGGCGCAAAGTGATCATCTTGGCGCGCAAAAGGGCTTTAACTTTCGGATTTTCGGTCCGGGGATTTTAATGGCATCAGCGGCAATTGGCGGCTCGCACCTGATCTCCTCAACCCAAGCCGGCGCGCTTTATGGCTGGCAATTGGCGGTCATGATCATTCTTGCCAACGTGTTTAAATATCCGTTTTTTCGCTTTGGCACCGATTACGTTTATGACACCGGTGAGAGCCTCATTGCCGGTTACGCTCGCAAATCAAAAGCCTATCTTTGGATTTACTTCATTTTATCGGTGCTGTCAGCGGTCATTAGCACCGGCGCGGTGGCATTGATTGCAGCGGTCATTTTAGGATTTATGCTTCCTGCCAGCATTAATTTATCGACGCTAAGCTTATCCATTATCGTCATGGCGGTCTCTTGGGGCTTTTTGATTGGCGGTCATTTTCGGCTGCTTGATAAGCTCACCAAATGGATTATCATCTCCTTAACTGCCGCGACCATTGCTGCAGTGGTGATTGCTGCGGGAAAGCCTACCGTGATGGCGCCTGATTTTATTGCCGCCTCGCCTTGGAATTTGGCAACGCTTGGCTTTATCGTTGCGCTTATGGGCTGGATGCCTGCCCCGCTTGAATTTGCGGCGATTACCTCAATGTGGACGTCGGCAAAAATGAAAACCGATGGCACCAACCATAAACAAGGCTTGATCGATTTTAATGTTGGCTATTTGATTTCGGCGATCTTGGCGCTGTTTTTCTTAGCGCTTGGGGTGTTTGTTCAGTTCGGCTCGGGTCAAGAAATTGAGATTGCCGGCGGCGCTTATATCAACCAGCTCATCAATATGTACACCAGCACCATTGGTGAGTGGTCAAAGCTTTTGGTCGCCTTTGTCGCCTTTATGTGCATGTTTGGCACGACGATCACCTGCGCCGATGGCTACGGTCGCGCCAATGCCGAATGCTGGCGATTGCTTCAAGGTCAGACGGAGATCAGCAAAAAACAAGTGGCTTTTTGGATGACTTATGCCATTGGTGGCGGTTTGCTTATCATTACCTTTTTTACCGGTCAATTGGGTGCCATGCTTAAATTTGCCATGATTTCTGCGTTTGTTTCTGCGCCTGTTTTTGGTTGGCTGAACTACTCACTCGTCAAAAACCATCAAAAATTATCCCCTGCCATGAACGCCTTATCCATTGCTGGGTTGCTGTTTTTAGCCGGATTTGCAGTGCTGTTTTTATTAAATTTAGCGGGAATTGCCGGCTAGCTTTAAGCTAATTAAGCCTAAAATTTAAACGCCTTTAATCTATCGATTAAGGGTGTTTTTTTATGGGAATTAAAAAAGACCTCAAGCTAATTTGTAACAATTTTTATAATTGTAAAAACGGCGATTTTTTAATATTTGGCTTTTGTATGGTAACCGAACGATTTTATGCAAAATCTGAACGTACTATTCATTTTTTAAATATATTTATAATTATTTAACTATCTATTAGTATCATTAAATAAAAGCTGATTTTTGGCTATGGTGAGCGGCGATAATTTTTCGTATAGTAAGTCAAAGCTTATTAAAACCCGCCACCAAAGCCGATAAAAAAACAGGACATTTCATGACAACAAGTTCCGGAGCAAGATTTCGCCAAGCCTTAAGCCACAGCAAAAATGACAATAAACCACTGCAAATCGTCGGTACGATCAACGCTTATACCGCGATGATGGCAACCCAAGTCGGTCATCAGGCGCTTTATTTGTCCGGCGGCGGGGTGGCAAACGCGTCGTTTGGCTTACCTGATCTTGGCATGACCAGCCTTGATAATGTGTTAGAGGACGCCTCAAGAATCACCGATGCCGTTGACACGCCGCTGCTTGTAGATATCGATACCGGATTTGGCGGCGCGTTTAACATCGCCCAAACCGTTAAAAAAATGCAAAAAGCGGGCGTGGCGGCGGTGCATATTGAAGACCAAGTGGCACAAAAACGCTGCGGTCATCGCCCCAATAAAGAAATTGTCAGCATCAACGAGATGGTTGATCGCCTAAAAGCGGCGCTTGATGCCAAGGTCGATGACAATTTTGTGGTGATGGCGCGAACCGATGCGCTGTCCGTTGAGGGTTTGGACGCCGCCGTTGAGCGTGCCGTTGCATTTGAGGCGGCAGGCGCGGATATGATTTTTGCTGAAGCGCTAACCGATATTGAGATGTACCGAAAATTTACCGACGTTTTAAGCATTCCGGTGCTTGCCAACATGACCGAATTTGGTCAGACCGAGCTTTATACCACCGATCAACTATTTACCGTTGGCGTGGATATGGTGCTCTACCCGCTATCGGCATTTCGAGCGATGAACCAAGCGGCGCTGAACGTGTATCAGCATATTTTAACGGATGGCACGCAAGCGGACGTGGTTGACACCATGCAATCAAGAAATGAGCTTTATGATTTTTTAAATTATCACGAGTTTGAACAAAAACTTGACCGGTTATTTGCTGATAAAAAGTAGCCGTGACGCCGTTTTTTTATTTTTTCATTGACGTTTTACCGCCAACATCATCATAAAAAGGATGCCATCATGACAGCAACGAATAAGGAACTTTCAGGAGCAGGACTTCGCGGTCAAGTCGCAGGAAAAACCGCGCTTTCAACGGTCGGTAAATCAGGGTCAGGGCTCACCTATCGCGGCTATGATGTCGCAAGTCTTGCCGAAAAGTGCCAGTTTGAAGAAGTCGCTTATTTGCTGCTTTATGGCAACTTGCCCAATCAACGCCAGCTTGATGACTATAAAGCCAAATTAAAAGGGCTTCGCGGATTACCGACAGCGCTAAAAGAAGTGCTTGAGCGCATCCCAAAAGACGCGCACCCGATGGATGTGTTAAGAACCGGCTGCTCTATGCTTGGCAATTTGGAAACTGAAACGGATTTTGATCAGCAGCAGGACAAAGCCGATCGCATGCTTGCGGTTTTTCCGTCCATCATTAATTACTGGTACCGATTCAGCCACGATGGTAAGCGCATCGAGGTGGAAACCGATGACGACAGCATCGGCGGTCACTTTTTGCACTTATTAACCGGCAAAAAACCAAACGCGCTTCATGAGCAGGTGATGAACGTGTCGCTGATTTTGTACGCTGAGCACGAGTTTAACGCCTCAACCTTTACCGCTCGCGTTTGCGCCTCGACCTTGTCTGATATTCACTCGTGTATCACCGGCGCGATCGGCTCGCTTCGCGGTCACTTGCATGGCGGCGCAAATGAGGCAGCCATGGATATGATTGCCAAGTTTAGCTCCCCTGACGATGCTGAAGCACAAATGCTTGGCATGCTGGCGCGAAAAGACAAAATCATGGGATTTGGTCACGCCATTTACCGTGAGTCTGACCCACGAAACGTGGTGATTAAAGGGTGGGCGCAAAAGCTTGCCCAAGATGTTGGCGATGATTTGCTGTATCCGGTATCGGTTCGCTGTGAGGAGGTCATGTGGCGCGAGAAAAAACTGTTTTGTAATGCCGATTTTTTCCACGCCTCCGCGTATCACTTTATGAATATCCCAACCAAATTGTTCACGCCGATATTTGTTTGCTCACGGTTAACGGGCTGGTCGGCGCATGTGTTTGAGCAGCGCGCAAACAACCGGATCATTCGCCCAAGCGCGGAATATACCGGAGAGGCGCTGCGCGACGTGCCTTCGATGAGCGAGCGCTAATTTTATAAAGGAAAATATGACCAAAGCCGGCAAAGCGAAAACTGCCAAGCCCCAAAAATTTGGGCAATGGCGCGATGATCTCGGCGAGCTTGGCGGCAGCATCCTTAACGACATACTGTTTTTGCCGCTCACTTTATTGCCGATGGCGCTTCTTGCTTGGCTTTTTTTGACTTGGGGCGTGCTTTGGCTTATTTTTCCGCTGCTGTTGATAGTGATTAGCTTATTGATTTGGCTTTTTTATGACCGTAAATAACTTGCCAAAGCCATTAATGCTTAAAAATATTACGTTTAAAACCTAGGAACGCCCGCCATGAGTGACCAAATCTTAATTCAACCGATGAACGATAAGTTTAAAACCCCTTTGCCGGACACTGAGCTTTATTATTTTGATGCCCGCGCGGCGGTTGATCGCATTGAGGCGGGCGCTTATGATAAGCTGTCGTTTTGCTCAAAAGTGTTTTGTGAAAACTTGGTTCGCCGTTGTCTGCCCGAGGGTTTAATGGATGCGCTGCGCCAACATATCGAGCGCCGGCAAGATTTGGATTTTCCGTGGTATCCTGCGCGCGTGGTTTGTCATGATATTTTAGGTCAAACGGCGTTTGTGGATTTAGCGGGGCTTCGTGATGCTATTGCCGCTCAGGGCGGCGATCCTGCCAAGGTGAATCCTATTGTACCAACGCAATTGATTGTGGATCACTCACTAGCCGTTGAGCACGCCGGCTTTGAAGATGACGCCTTTGCCAAAAATCGCGCCATTGAAGAGCGGCGCAACGATGACCGATTTCACTTTATCAACTGGTGTCAATACGCGTTTGACAACGTTAACGTCGTGCCGCCGGGTAACGGCATCATGCATCAAATCAATTTAGAAAAAATGTCGCCGGTGGTGCAAGTGGTGGCAAATGATCAAGGCGAAAAGGTTGCCTTTGCCGACACGCTTGTGGGAACGGACAGCCACACGCCCATGGTTGATGCGCTTGGGGTGATCTCCATCGGCGTTGGCGGGCTCGAAGCTGAAAGCGTGATGCTAGGAAATCCGTCCTTTATGCGATTGCCGGAATTTGTTGGGGTCAATCTGATCGGAGCGCTGCAAAAAGGCGTCACTGGTACCGATTTGGTATTGGCAATGACCGAGTTTTTACGGGACGCAGGCGTGGTGTCCACGTATCTTGAATTTTTTGGGGAGGGCGCTCGCAATTTGTCCGTTGGTGACCGAGCTTCGATTTCCAACATGACGCCAGAATATGGCGCGACCGCTGCGATGTTTTATATCGATGAGCAAACGCTTGCTTATCTGCGCTTAACGGGTCGCAGCGAGTCGCAAGTCAAGTTGGTTGAAACGTATGCCAAGCAAACCGGACTTTGGGCGGATGGCATGGCTGGTGCTGAATATTCGCGCGTGCTAACGTTTGATTTGTCCAAAGTGGTTCGCAATATTGCAGGACCTTCAAAGCCACATGCGCGGGTCTCGACTACCGATTTGGTAACTAAAGGCATTGCCCAAGCAGCGTTTACAGAAAATGACGATCTTATGCCTGACGGCGCGGTCATTATTGCTGCTATTACCAGTTGCACCAATACCTCAAACCCGCGCAACATGATTGCCGCAGGGCTTGTGGCAAGAAATGCCCATGAAAAAGGTTTAACCCGAAAGCCTTGGGTCAAATCCTCCCTCGCCCCCGGCTCCAAAACGGTCAAAATGTATTTAGAAGATGCCGGTCTCATGCCGCACCTACAAGCGCTTGGCTTTGATGTAGTCGGCTTTGCTTGCACTACGTGTAATGGCATGAGCGGCGCGCTTGATCCGGATATCGAGCAAGAAATCATCGACCGCGACTTATTTACCACCGCCGTTTTGTCTGGCAACCGAAATTTTGATGGTCGAATTCACCCCTATGCCAAGCAAGCATTTTTGGCATCGCCGCCTTTGGTGATTGCTTATGCCATTGCGGGCAGCATCCGCTTTGACATTGAAAAAGAGGCACTTGGCGTTGACAAAAACGGCAATCCTGTTTATTTAAAAGACATCTGGTTTGATGATGATGAGGTTGACGCTATTGTGGCAGCAGCAGTCAAACCTGAGCAGTTTCAAGCCGTTTATATCCCGATGTTTGATGAGGCGAAAAAAGACACCGGAATGGCACTATCGCCATTATACAACTGGCGAGACTTAAGCACCTATATCCGCCGCCCGCCGTATTGGGAGGGCGCGATGGCAAGCCAAAATCAGCTGACCGGATTGCGACCGCTTGCCGTTTTGGGCGACAACATCACCACCGACCACTTATCACCATCAAATGCCATTTTGCCGGAGTCGGCAGCAGGCGAGTATTTAAACACCATGGGACTGCCTACTGAGGATTATAACTCGTACGCGACTCACCGCGGCGACCACTTGACCGCTCAGCGCGCCACTTTTGCCAATCCAAAACTTCTGAATGAGATGGTGCGCGATGATAACGGCAATATCATTCAAGGCTCGCTTGCCCGCGTTGAGCCAGGCGGCAAAGTGATGCGAATGTGGGAGGCGATTGAAACCTACATGAGCCGCCGCCAACCGCTCATCATCATTGCAGGTGATGGTTATGGTCAAGGCTCAAGCCGCGATTGGGCAGCCAAAGGCGTCCGGCTTGCTAGCGTTGAAGCGGTTGTTGCTGAAGACTTTGAGCGCATTCATCGGCAAAACCTTGTCGGGATGGGCGCGCTGCCGCTACAATTTGCCGATGGCGTGAACCGAAAAACGCTTGGCATTGATGGCAGCGAAGTCTTTGATGTCAAGGGGGAAATCAGTCCACGCGCGATGATGACACTGATCATCCATAAAACCGATGGCAGTACGATAGAAGCGCCACTTATTTGCCGACTTGATACTGCCGATGAAGTCGATATGTATCACTCAGGCGGGATGCTTCAGCGCTTTGCCAAAGCGTTTATGGGAAATAACCCTCAAGAAGCGTAATATTATAAAAGCGGCTGATTTGAGCCGCTTTTTTTCAAGGATGGACAAATTAATGACCCAAAATAATAAAGTTTCTGCCCCGCAAACCGCCATCCCTGCCCTTTACCTGCGCGGCGGTACCTCAAAAGGTGTGTTTTTTAAGCTGACCGATTTGCCAAAATCTTGCCAAGTTGCCGGATGCGATCGCGATAATTTGCTACTTCGGGTGATTGGCAGCCCTGACCCTTACGGCAAACAAATCGATGGTCTTGGCAATGGCAGCTCAAGCACCTCTAAAGCGGTGATTTTATCCAAATCGGAACTGCCCGACCACGATGTTAATTATTTATTTGCCCAAGTGAATATCACCAAACCCATGATTGATTGGAGCGGTAATTGCGGCAATTTAAGCGCTGCGGTGGGCGCTGCCGCCATTCATTTGGGCTTAGTTGCCAATGTTCCTGAAAACGGGATTTGCGCCGTGCGAATTTGGCAAGAAAACATCGGCAAAACCATCATTGCTCACGTTCCCATTGAAAATGGCGGCGTTCAAGAAATGGGCGATTTTTACCTTGATGGCGTGGCGTTCCCTGCCGCTGAAATCAAAGTTGATTTTATCGATCCGGTTGATGGCGCGATGTTTCCAACAGGAAATGTCGTTGATGACTTTAGCATCCCTGATATCGGTCAGTTTAAAGCCACCTTTATTAATGCCGGAATCCCAACTGTGTTTTTAAATGCTAAAGACTTGGGATTCACAGGAACGGAGCTGCAAGCTGATATTAACGGCAATCCTGACATGCTTGATAAACTTGAAACCATCCGCGCGAATGCAGGCGTTGCGATGGGATTATTTTCCAGTCTTGATGACGCCAAAGTCCGCCTGCATACCCCAAAGCTGGCTTGGGTGGCGCCACCTACCGATTATACCGCCTCAAGTGGCGCAAAATTTTTGGCATCCGATATTGATTTGCTGGTTCGCGCCATGAGTATGGGGCAACTGCATCATGCGATGATGGGAACGGCGGCGGTGGCGATTGCAGCGGCAGCCGCGGTCAAAGGCACGCTTGTGAACATTGCCGCAGGTGGCAAAGATTTGGCTCAGGTGCGCTTTGGTCATCCATCAGGGACGCTATTGGTTGGCGCAACCGTTAATAACAGTGATAACGGCTGGCAGGCAGATCGCGTGACCATGAGTCGATCGGCGCGCCGGATTATGGCAGGTCAAGTGTTTGTTCCGCAAAGTTATTAAAGCGATCTGATCGCCGCTTTTGATCATTGCGCTTTGGCTTTTGTAAAAAAGCGCGTTAAAATGGCAGCTTTGTTTTAATAAGCTGTCATTATGACCTCAAAACCGCGCCGGGTTCCCTTAAATATTCAGCCGCCCCAACAAAAAAGCGAGCGCCGAGCCCTGCTTTGGGAGATTTTAAAAAAACTGGCGGTGTTTGCCAAGCCTTATCGATTGTTAATCGTTCTGACACTGGCACTGACCGTTCTTGGCTCCTTTACCGCTCAGGTTAACGCCTTTGTGCTGCGCTATGCTGTTGATGGCTTAACGGGCATTGTAGGTCTTTCAGACCCATGGCAACAAGGCGCTAAGTTGCTGGCGGTGATCAGCGCCGTGCTGCTTACCAAAGAAGTTGTCTCCGTAGCGCTGTCGTTTGGTCAGCGATATTTTGGCGAAAAAATCCGCATCAATTTGTCCCGCGATTTATCACAAACCGTGATCGAGCGCATTTTAACCTATAAAATGGCGTTTTATACCAGTGAAGATAACGCCAGCGGTAAATTGCAAACGCGGATTGACTTGGGCGTCAGCAGTTTGACAAGTTTGGTGCAAAACTTCTTTATTGACATGCTGCCCTTATTTGCCAATGCCATTGTTGCGCTGGTCATCATGTTTATGACCAACGTTTGGATTGGGCTTGTGGGGTTAATTTTAATCCCCGTTTATTTTGTGATCAGCCAAAAACAAGCGGTTCGGCTGCAAGGATTTCGTCGGCAATTTCGCCGTTACCGTGAGGCAAAAAGCGGTCAAGTGATCTCTTTGATCGGCTCAATCAGCGTGGTCAAATCCTTTGTTCGCGAGCCGATTGAAGCCCAAAAGCATCTTAACATTCAAGATGAGATGACCGACAATCAGCTTAAATCGCGCAGCATTGGCTTTATTTATGATGCCGTGAAAACCTTTATTGAGCAAATCGGCGTGGTGGTCATCATCGTTTTGACCGCTTATTTTGTCATTCAAGGTCAAATGACCATCGGAATGGTGATGTTTCATGTGCTGTTATTTCAAAACGTTGCTGCCCCCATCCGCCAATTGCACCGCATTTACGACCAAATTAACACCGCCCTCACCTACGCCGAAGGCTTTTTTGATATTTTAGAGGATGACCCGCAAATTGAGCCAAAAGGCGGCTTGGATTGCCAGCATATCAAAGGCGACATTGAGGTCAAAAATGTCAGCTTTACTTATCCAAATGGCACCAAGGCGCTCAGTGATGTCAGCTTTAGCATCCGCCCCAATAAAATTACCGCTTTGGTGGGTTTAAGCGGCGCCGGAAAAAGCACCTTGATTAGTTTGTTGGTCAAATTTTATGCACCGGATTCGGGTCAGATTTTACTTGATGGTCATGATTTGGAAGATTATGATACCCAAGCGCTTCGGGGTCAAATTGGGCTGGTGTTGCAGCAAAACCATATTTTTTCAGGGTCGATTGTTGATAATATCCGTTATGGCAATATGGCAGCGACTATGGATGATATTATTAATGCGGCGAAAAAAGCCTCGATCCATGAGCAAATCATTGCGCTCCCTGATGGTTATGACAGCGCGGCAAATAGCTTATCAGGCGGTCAGCAGCAAAGGATTGCCTTGGCGCGAATGTTTTTAAAAAATCCGCCGATTGTATTTTTGGATGAGCCGACCGCAAGCCTTGATGCCATTGCCAGCCAGCAAATCAAAAAAAGCCTCGATTTAATCAAACAAGACCGAACCGTCATTATCGTCTCGCATAACATCGCGCAAATCATTGATGCGGACGATTTGGTGGTCATTGAAAATGGTCGCGTGGTCGAAACCGGAACCCATGAAGATTTATATGCCAAGCGCGGCAAATATTTTGAGATTTTCAGTGCCATGTCCGACAGTCTAAATTTGGCAAAAATCAACTCAACCTTACATCAGTAATCAGGAGCAACTCATGCATCCCGATATTTCTATCAAGCCTTTTGATGATTTAACGGCAATTGATGTTTATCAAATCCTAAAAGCAAGGTCGCAGGTGTTTGTGGTCGAGCAGCACTGCGTTTATCAAGATATGGATGATAAGGATTTTGACTGCCTGCATTTGGTGGCGCACAGCAATGAAGCGCTGATGGGCTACTGCCGAATTCTGCCGCCAGCGCCCAGCAAACTTTTGCCAGAGCTTGGCGCATCCCCCGGAATCGGTCGCGTTTTGGTGCTGCCTGCCTATCGCGGTCAAACGCTTGCCCGCCAAATCATGTTGGACGCCATTAATTACTGCCATAAAAAATACGGTAAAAAGCCCATTATTATCTCCGCGCAATCGTATTTGACCCATTTTTATGAGTCGCTTGGCTTTGTCACTCAAGGGCTGCCGTATTCTGAGGACGGTATTGAGCACATCACCATGGTTTTGATGCCAGCGAAAAAAGTGCAAAAATATCGTGGTGCAGGCGCGCAAGTCATGGTGTTCTTACTGCTTGCGCTTGCCATTGCCTTTATTGCAGGATTGGTTTATTTGATGATTTAGCTAAACTTACCACGCGATCGATTTTCCCGACCAGTCCAAAAAGCTTCCTGATTGCGAAGCATTTAAGGTGGCAAGCACGGCAATCAGCTGCTTTGCGCTAAATTCTGCGGAAAATAGCTTATCTTCGCTGACCCCGCCTTGAAATGGTTTAGATAATGAAGTGTCCACCGTCCCCGGTTGCAGCACTACCACGCAAACATTTTTTAAGCTTCGCTGCCACTCTAAGCTTAAATTTTTCATTCCCATGTTAAGCGCCGCCTTACTCATCCGGTAGCTGTACCAACCCCCAAGTTGATTGTCACTGATACTGCCCACGCGCGCCGAAATGGTTGCAAAAATCGCCGGGTGCTGCTCATTTTTAACTGATTTTGTAAAAAACGGCTTTAACTGTTTGGCAATCAGCAGGCTGGCAAGCGCATTAATTTGCATATTTTTTATAAAAAAATTAGCATCAATTTGTGATAGGGCTTTTTCAGGTTGCTGATGATTTGTGTGCAATAGCCCCACGGCGTTAATGACCCAGTCTAAATGCTCGGAGATTTGATTTATGGCGATAAATGCGTCTTGAATGCTATTCTCATCGCTGACATCCATTGCAACCCAGTGCAAATTTTGAGATTTCAGTATTGGCGGCTTGTAATGATATGTGGCAATCACCAGATCACCGCGATGGATCAATTCGTTAACGATTGCCGCCCCAATGCCGCCTGTCCCACCAATCACCAAGCACGTTTTTTGAAAGGTCATGATTTTTGTCCTTTGATTTTTATTGTTGTTATCAATATATAAAAAAAGCCGCCCTTAAGGCAGCTTTTTTATTTAGCAATGACGAGAATTAATGTGCAGCACTTTTTTCTGGAACGATGACGATCTCGTTATGATCTGCATCGTACAATTTGCCTTCTTTAAAGTAATCGCCTTCATTTAAGTCATCAATGACTGCTGAGCGAACTGAGCGTTCTGTGCCTTCTGCAAAGACCGATTGTTGATCTGAGTTGCCCACTTTGACGTGGTTGAAAAGTAGGTTCAACAAGATTGCCATGATTGCCGTTGAGCTGATTCCTGAGTGGAAAATGGTGGCAAACCAGTCAGGGAATTGGTCATAGAATGCAGGAGCAGCAATCGGTAACATCCCAAAACCGATAGAGGTAGCAACGATGATTAGGTTCATGTTGTTGGTGTAGCTGACTTGAGCAAGCGTTCTGATACCACTAGCAGCAACCGTTCCGAACAATACCAGTCCAGCACCACCAAGAATCGCAGTGGGAACTGCTGCAATCACACGTCCCATGATAGGAAGTAAGCCAAGGGTTAACAAGATGATCCCTGCAAAGGCAACCACAAAACGGCTTTTCACGCCAGTTACCGCAACCAAGCCTACGTTTTGAGCGAACGCACTTTGCGTGAATGAGCCAAAAAATGGCGCAACCACACTTGAAATCATGTCGGCACGAAGACCGTTTCCTAGACGTTTTGAGTCAATTTTAGTATCGATGATGTCGCCAACTGCCAAGATATCCGCAGACGTTTCAACCAAAATAACCAAAACAACGATGAACATTGAGATGATTGAGGCAAGCTCAAACACAGGCGCACCAAAGTGCATTGGGGTTGGGAAGGCAAAGATTGGTCCTGTACCAATACCTGAAAAACTAGCCAGTCCCATTATCCAAGCCACTATCGTTGCAATTACGATAGCAAGAAGGATGGATAAGCGGCTGATGGCAGCATTGCCAAGCTTACTGAGTAACAATACCAAAGCCAACGTGAACGCGGCAAGACCGATGTTGGTCATGCTACCAAAGTCTTCCGCTTTTGGATTGCCGCCCATCGCCCAACGTGCGGTTACTGGCATCAGGGTAAGACCAATGGTGGTAATTACCGCGCCGGTCACCAATGGCGGGAAAAAGCGAATGATCATGGAGAAAACGGGGGTAATGATCAGTCCTAGAATCGAGGCGGCAATGACCGCGCCAAAGACCGCAGGAAGTCCACCTCCTGAGGTAACGATGGCAACGATGGTTGCAACACTGGCAAACGATACGCCTTGAACCAATGGCAACTGACAACCAAAAAATGGAATACCAAGCGTTTGTAGCAAAGTGGCAATACCACCAATAAACAGTGATGCGGCAATCAAAAGCCCGATTTCAGCTGGGTTAAGTCCTGCGGCTTGACCGACAATAAGCGGAACGGCAATGATTCCGCCGTACATGGTTAAAACGTGCTGAAAACCATAAGCAATGTTCGCGCCGATACCAAGATTTTCATCTTCAGGCCGCAAAGCCACTGGTTGAGAGGTAGAGTTCATGTCCATAGATAGATGTGCTCCCTGCGTGTTATTTGATCATGTATCCTAGCTGATACATCATTAAAATAAAAAAGTCATTACCAAAGGTGTTGCAAAAAATGTTGGCTTACCTTGACTGGTAGGTTTGGTCTCCAGATTGAAGCTCGTTGTTACTTTGATTAGCACTTAAGTGAATAACAATGTTGGCGTGTTTTACTTATTAAAATATTGCTTAGCTTCGGTGACTGAGATTTAGCATAGCGTGTATTTTTGATTCCCGCTAGTGCTTTTTTGACCATTTGGTCAGTTTTTGCAAAAAATTTGTATTTTTTCACTGACAAAATGCCTAAATTTGCTTGATTAACTTTGCGATATAATGAAATTAAGTAATATTTTAGCAAAACTGTAGCAAGATACCTGATGATTGGAAATTTATTTTATGCTTTCTTCAAAAGATCAGCTGACTGAACTGGTTCGGCATTTAGAGTCAAAACAACATATTTTTGCTGCCGACCCACTTTTGGTGACTGAAAAGCTCAAAAACGAAGCGGGCGCGCCCAAAGACAAGCTTGCCCTTCGCGCCCGCCGAATTGATAGTAATGGTCATCTTGCCAATGTTTTAGCCAAAATTCAGGCTCGCATCAAGGCAGTTACCTTTATTTTAAGCATCATTTGGTGCGTGACGGGGTTTTTGGGATTATTTACCTTACTTCAGTCCAATGTTGTGAACTTTTTTTATGTTCTCGTCTGCTTGTTAGGATTTCATAGTTTGATGCTGATCGCTTGGATTGCCATGAGTTTACTGAATCGCAGTGGTCGATCTTGGCTTGCTTTAATTAGCCCAAGCTATTTGATCAACAGCCGCGACGATGTCAGCCAAGCGGCGGTTTTGGTTTATGAAGATCAGCTCAATCACAGCGGAATGCGCTGGTATTTGGGTAAAATTAGCCATCAGCTTTGGCTTGCCACGCTAACGGGGATGCTGTTTGCCATCATTTTTTTATTGATCGTTCGCCAGTATAGCTTTAGTTGGGAGTCAACGTTGCTGTCCGATGGCGTGCTGATTCAATTGACTCATACTTTAGGATATTTACCAAGTTTGGTGGGATTTGATATTCCAAGTGATGCGGTGATTATTGAAAGCCGGATGATTAAAGGCGTGATGCCCATTGCCATGGCTCAGCAGTGGGCAAGTTTGTTGATTGGCAGCTTGATTGTTTACGGTATTGTCCCGCGAGCGCTTGCCTTTTTATTTTGTGCGCTCATGTTTAATCGCCGCGCGATGACGCTCAATCTGAGCTTGCCATATTACCAAAACATTTTGCAGTTTTGGCAGTCAAAAATTGTTGATCATGATGACTTTAGTGACGTTGCTGCGCCCGTTGCTCCAAAAGCCGTGGTAAGCTCTGGTAAAAAGGTAGCCGTGCTGCTTGAATACCCAACAGCAACGCCTGATGAATGGTGGTTGGAGGCGTTAACGTCAGAACGAATTGATAATTTTGGTATGGTAGATGATCGTGAAGATTTGGCGCGACTGATTGAGTATCTGCAATCAGCCTCAGCTCAGGTAGTGGTTGGCATTAACGCGCAAGCCCTTCCTGATCGCGGCTTATTGCGAAAGTTAGATCGAATTGCAGCGGCAAGCCCAAATGGCGTGATTGTGCAATTGCTTAATTTGACCGCGGCGCCCAATCCACGATTTGATCAATGGCAGCAAGCATTAAGCGAGCGGCAAATTGGTCTGGTAAATGCTTTATAATAGAACAATAACTCCTGTTAGAATAACATTTACGACATAAGATACGATTATGAGCAACCAAAATAAAAATAATTTGCAAGATAAAAATCGAACTTTATCGCAATTTTTTGCTGAAAAAAAGTTTGCTGAAAAAAAGCAGTCTGACGGTCAACTTGAAGCGGTTGATCTTAACGATAATACGACTGTAGATTTGGCAAAATATCCCGAAACGGATATCACTCCAACTGTTCGTAGTAAAACGACCACGGCATTTGGTGAGCCGCTCAAGCTTGCTGTGGTTGGTCATACCAATACGGGCAAAACCTCAATTTTGCGGACGTTACTTCGCGATGAGTATTTCGGCGAGGTCAAAAATGAAGCAGCGACCACGCGCCATGTTGAACGAGCAGCATTGACGGACAGCGTTACTGGCGAGACGCTGGTCTTACTTTATGATACACCAGGGCTTGAGGACGCCTCAGGGGTAATGGATTGGCTTGAGGATCATACCGCAAGCCGCCGTGATGGGATTGAGCGGCTTCAGCATTTTTTGGCAGCGGAAGTTGCAACAAGTCAAAACGAGTATTCTGACCCATTTAACCGCGACGATTTTAGCCAAGAAGCCAAAGTAATTCGCCAATTGCTGGCAAGCGATATGGCAATTTATGTCATTGATGCTCGTGAGCCGGTGCTTGGCAAATATAAAGATGAGTTGACCATTTTATCTTGGGCGGCAATTCCGGTCATGCCCGTGTTTAATTTTACCAGCAGCTCTGATGCCCAAATTGAGGCTTGGCAAACGATGCTGGCTCGGCGCAACTTGCATATCATGGCGCGCTTTGACTCAGTTGCCTTTGAATTTGAAGACGAAATGGTGCTTTGGCAAAATCTTGCGACCATGCTGACCCATCCGGACATGCTTGATCAGTTGATGGTGCGTAGACGCAGCGATTGGGCGCAGCTTTATGATGACGCTCAGTTAATCATTGCCGACTTTTTGATTAATGTTGCCGCTTTTGTTCGTGAAATTAGCGAAGATGACGACCCCTTACCCGTTTTAGAGCAGATGCAAGAAGCCGTTCGCCAAAGTGAGCGCGTGATGCAGCAGAATTTACTCAACCTTTATAAATTTTATGATAACGACATTGCCACCACGCCCCTTGAGTTAAATGCCTATCAGCAAGATCCCTTTGATCCTGAGCTGCTCAAACTTTATGGGATAAGGACGACTTCGGGCGCAGCAGCAGGCGCGCTTTTAGGGTTTGGCATTGATGCTGCCGCTCTTGGGACGACGCTTGGGCTTGGCGCGGCGCTTGGCGGTATTGCAGGCGGTTTGTTGTCCAACACCGGAAGTATTGCCAATAAAATCTCTGGCGTTAAGCGCCTTTATATTGACCCTGCTACCTTAACCCTACTTGCTGCTCGGGCACTGGACTTATTAAATGCAGTTCGCCATCGCGGTCATGCTGCCAATCGCGCTACCCAATTGATTTATCAAGATGAAGCGCTTGATAATAGCCAAAAAGAGACTTCAGCCCCATTTAGTGCTCAAAAATTGCCAAGCGAGCTGAAAAAAGCACGCAGCAAACCGCAGTGGTCATCGCTTGGCAGTAAAAAAGCAGAACAAGCAAAACTGCTTCGCCAAGATGCCGCGTGGTCGCTATCACAAAAGCTTAATGCTTAAACCTAAGCTTTACTGAGGCTTACATATTGCTCAACTTACTTTTATGTGTAACTATACCAGCATCCGTTTTTTTGAACTAACACTTTGCTCATTTTTTATTTAGCGATACCATCCTTAAAATATATAAAATCGCTCAACCACAGGCAATCTCATGACCGACTATTTTGGATTTTTACCCTCAACTCAGCTTAATAGCATGATTGATGAAGCGACCGCCATCATCAACGAGCAGCAAGAAGTGGATTATTATCCTTATCGAAATGCGCTCACCAAGCAAATTGCCAGCGAGCTGATTGACAATCTTTTGGTCAATTTGGTGGAAGTCATTCCAAATGCCGAGCGCCAAGAAGCCATGCGTAAGATCGTTGCGACCGTTGAGCGCGCCACCGAAACGCTTTTAGGAATCCTTCTTGGTAAAGATAAAAATGAGGACATCCTGCCAAGCTTTTATTTTTTAAAGCAAGATGCCATGTTTTTGGATAATGAAGGCATGCGCCGAATTGGCTTTCAGCTTGATGAAAATATGGCGCAAACCATTCAACAAGGCTTTGAGGCAACCAATCAATTGCCCCTCGATAGTGATGATAAAGCAGTATTTAAAGCGGCATTAATGGCGATGAATGAAGCGGCGCTTAATCATTTTATTACCAAATTTACCGAAACCTTAAAGCTTGGCATGGTCAAACGAAAATCGATTCCGGTTGCCAAAGCGGCGATTGATAAAGGTATGGCGCTGGCATTGAACAAGTTGTTGCCGCAGCTTCCTGATGATGGTCTTGTCCGCCTAGCCAATTTTTATCGCCCCTATCTGATCCACATTGATAAAACAGCTGGCAAGATCACATAGAAAAACTTTGCAGTCGTTAATATCTTATTGGGAAAATTCACTAAAACTTGCTAAAATAAGCAGCACTTTTTCTCAAAGGCGCAACCCATGACCCAAATTAGCAATCAAGAAATCGAAAAAACCCTTCGCAACTCTGAATGTTTGATCAGCAGCATCGAAGTTGCCGCTGCCTACGAGCGCCTAGCAGCTCAGCTAAATTTGCACTATGCAGGGCTTAATCCTATTGTCATGGTCGTTATGAATGGCGGCTTGATTCCAGCCGGTCAACTGCTTACCCATTTAACCTTTTATCATCGCATGCACTACATTCACGCCTCGCGCTACCGTGATAATGAAGGCACCAATGAGCTAAATTGGAAGTTTAAGCCGGACGTCAATATCGAAGGCGAGCACGTCTTATTAATTGATGATATTTTTGATGAAGGCATCACCCTAAAAGCCATTGTTGAAGAATTGGGTCGTGAAAATCCAGCCTCTATTAACTCTTGCGTGCTGTTAAACAAAGTTCATGATCGCAAAACTAACGATTTTAATGTCGATTTTGTAGGAATTGATGTTGCTGACCGTTATGTTTATGGCTGCGGTATGGATTTTCATGGCTACTTACGCCATCTTCCAGGTATTTACGCTATTAAAGAAGGTAAAATTTAATTACGATTTGTCATTTAGAAAAAAGCATCCGATTTGGGTGCTTTTTTTGTTAAAAATATAACGCTAAAATTCTGTCTTTTAGCAATGAGCTAATCTCGCTAACTTCAAAAAAGTAATCTAATTGCTAATGTTGCGACTGTAGCGCAGCTTTGCTGGTTAGTTTATCCCAAGCCGGATATACCCTCATTCCCATTTTACCTTTTGCTTCTGACGATTTAATAATATTTTTTTTGATTAAAATATCTTTTGGAAAGACAAACTGTCCAGATTTATCAGTCTCACTAAAAGTAGAGATAACCAGCAAATCAGGAGTATTGTCAATTGTGAAAGGTTGATTAACATGATTACTGTCTTTTTCCCAAAAGCTTACGAATTGACCGAGTTTATTTGGCTTTATTTTTGCCACTCTAAAGCGAATGTGTTTGCTAGAGTTTTTATTGGACAGCTTAAACGTATAGCCATCATATTCAGCATTTTGCTTTTCTTCATTAATTTCACTTATTATAAGTCCATTTGCTTTATATATAACGTTATCAATAAGCTTCAATCTATTATTGTTCTTGAGCATAAATTGTCTTCTCTAAATTTTCAAATTGTAAAGCTAGCCCTGTTTGCCGAACGGTTGGCGTTTTTAACGCTTGAGTTAATGCTGATGGCGTACTGAATATGGAAACTTGTTTTTTAGCGCGAGTGACGGCGGTGTAAATTAGCTCTTGGCTAAGTAGTCTTATATTTTGATCATCAAAGCAGATGGCAACGTGATCAAACTCTGAACCTTGCGATTTATGAATGGTCATAGCGTAAGCGGTAGCAACCATATCATCGCTTAATCGATTAATTGCGATGCCTTGTGTTTTGTTTTCAAAAAATACTTGCAGCCCATCACCCTTAGTTTCCATACAGATGCCAATATCGCCATTAAATAGCCCAAGATCATAGTTGTTTTGTAATATCATAATTGGTCTGCCGTGATACCAAGGTGACTTTGATAATGGTAATTTCAGCAGTTGGCGGTGGTATTGACTTAGATGATGGTTAATTTCAATATCTCCGCATTGACCGTGATGTCCTGCGGTGAGAATTTTGAAATTGTTTAAATCGTTTATTAACTCATTTAAATAATTATTATAGTCTTTAGTTGGTACGAGATTCGCTTTCTTGATTTTTGTTAAAATATTTTGTGTTTTTTTGAAGTATTCTAAGTAATTTTTTTGGATTTCTTTTTTTATTTTTAAATTACTTAGGCTATTATTTATAATAATACTATGATTATTATTGTTTAAATTAAAAAACGTCAAGCTATTATCAGATTTTAATAATGACCAAACCTCTGCCATTCGACTATTAGGCTCATTGATTAATCGCGCTAGTTTGCCAATTCCTGAATCGCTACTAAAGCGGCGGCTAATTTCAAGGCGTTGGTGAACGTTTTGCAAGGTTGGTATACGGCACAAATCGGCAAGCACTGCCCCTGCATCAACTGCGGCAAGCTGATTGGCGTCGCCAAGCAAAATCAAGCGTGCATTCGGTTTAATGGCGCTGACCAAATAATTGGCAAGCTCAACCCCAAGCATAGAAGCTTCATCAACGATAATAATATCTTCGCTCAAGGGATTGGTGCTGTGATAGCGCGGCTTTCCGCCTTGGCTCAGCCCAAGTAAGCGGTGAATGGTCTTAGCTTCTGGTAGCTGCATATCGATTCCCGCCGTTGCAATCGCGGCTTGCAAGGATTCTTGCATCCTTTGCGCAGCCTTCCCCGTGGGCGCTGCTAAGGCAAGATGGGCGCGACCAAAGCCATCAATCATTGCCCCTGCCCCGTCACCCTGCCAAAGCGCCATCACCAGCTGAGCGACGGTAAAGGTTTTTCCTGTTCCAGGACCGCCAGTGATGATGCTAAATGCCGACTCGTTTGCCATACGAATAGCGCTTTGCTGCTCGTGATTCAGCATTGGATTCATGGTAATGCTAAGCGGCTTAACGGTTTGATTTTTGATTTGTAAAATGTGTTTGGCAAGGGTCAGCTCTGCTTGCCAAGTTCGGTGTAGCCAAAGGGTTAGGTTTAATTGGTTGTTTGTTTGGTTATCTGAATGGAAGATGATAGGGGTATTTTTTGTTAGGTGGTGATTGCTTATTAAAGGGATTTCTTTTATTAAATTGGTAAAATTACTTAGGCTATTTTCTATGGAATGGCTATTTACTGATACATTTTTCAGCGTTCGATATAAACTTAAACAAGCTCGGTAACGGCAGTTTGCGGTGGCAAAATCGTATCGCGATAATTGAGCTTGTTTGATTAGATGATTCCAAAGCTCAGGCGTCCTTAAAATATCCATCGCATCATTTGGCGCGGACTCCTCAAGATAACCTAAAAGCGATTGCAATAGCGGCTGCAATAATTGTTGCTGCCAAGCAAATAGTTCGCTATTACTTTCATTATTGATATTGTCATCGAGCGGTACTATTGGCATCGTCGAATTCAATTCTAAAACCGTGTGACCTTCTTCAAGGCGTTGAACTAAAACTTCAAATAGCGCAGTAAATAGTAGTTTTTGCGCCGAACTGACGTCATTTGATTGCGGTTGCAGTTGATTTTGATAAGCGCTTTGGGTTTGGCTTTTACGCTCAATCAAATAGCGGCTGATGGTGGTTGACCAACGGCTTGTATCATAATGATCGACTTCGGTTGCCGCGCTATGGGTAAGTTTGCTCATGCTATTGTTGTCTCTTATCAATACGTTAAAAGCTAATGCGTAGGTTTGCCAAACGCTTTCTCATCAAGCTCTCGAATCAATTCAAACGGGATTTGCCATTGAATCCGACCGTAATTTGACGCGTCCTCTGTCCCACTTGGCGCAATTCCACGTAAAAAGACGTATTCAACCGCGCCTAGATATTTTGTTTCATTTCCCGAATAGTCTTTGAGTCGTAATTTTAAAAATCGGTGCAGCGCCACTTGATAAATAGCCGCTTGTAGCCAGTAGCCGGCTTTGTTCATCGCAAGTTTAAGATGCGTGTCATCGTAATGTGCTAGGCTATCGCCCAAATAATTGCTTTTATAATCCACCACAAAAAATTTGCCGCCAAACTCATAAACTAAGTCAATCTCGCCGCGCAAATAACGATAAATGTACTCAGCGCTTTGCGGCGTTAATTGAATGTGCTTGTCTGGCTCATCGGGCAAATGTTTTTCAAATAATGCACTGATGGCTGAGGGCGTAAAATTTCCTGACAATCCCATGTTAAAACCCATCTCTGCCATTCGCTGACGGCTATCGATTTGGCAAAGCGGCTGACCGGACGCGAGCAGCGGCGCTTTTAGCACGTCATCTATCCAGTGAATAATTGCGTTATGATTGACCCCTAACGCGGCAAGCTCTTCTTCTGTTGGCTCAATATCTTCAGCTATGAGCATCGTGTTTTGCGGTTGCTCAGCTTGTTTTTTTGCCAATTGCTGCAGCTTTTCTAACTTTAACAACTGCCATTGATTTTCACCGCTGGTATAAACAACAGGCAGTTGATGCTGCTGAAGATTTTGGTCGATGATTTTTGACCAGTTTTGTGGTTGCTGAAAATCAATTTTTTCAAAAATCTTATGCAAAAACGTTCCGGCATTTGCTCCTTTAACAAAGCGAAAGCGGATATCGTCACTCATAATTTGATTCTGACCCAGTGAAAAATTAGCATTGGCATGAATTTCACTTAGGCTATTTGTTAAATCAAGCTCATCTTCAATGGCATCATCAACGACGGCAAGCGCTTGGCTTTGAGCGCTTAATTGTCTTGATAATGCGGTAAAACTGGTCTTTGCCCAACCTTTAAAAGAATAGTCTTCAATTTGACTATAAGCATCGTTGTAATCAATACGAAAATAATCCGGCTCGGGCGTTTGATTTGCCGCGTTTTTCGGTTTGCTATCGGCTTTTTGGCGCGACATTACCGCTTGGGCGTGCTCGGCAATAACGTCATAATTGACCCAACCGACCGCGGACGCTAGACGTTCAGGTAAGCTAAACTCTTTGTCCTCACAATCAAGCCAAGCGTTTAACGGCTTTCGTTCAATATCTTGCTTGCGGCTGGCATCTTGAAGGACGATATAAAGCTGCTCGCTTGCCCGCGTAAAAGCGACGTAAGCAAGCCGCCTCCGCTCCTCATAGTTTTCTTGAGTTTCAAATTGGGCGTAATAGTCGCTCAAATCCTCTTTATCGCCTTTAGCTGACTTTGAAAACTTGCCCGCGCTTGCTGATAGCCGCCGCTTACTTAAACGCTCGTCAGTGATATTTTCATCATCAAACAAATAAAGCGTTGTTTTATTACTGGCTTTTTTACTGGCAGCGCCCATGCCGATGACATAAACGATAGGAAATTCAAGACCTTTGGACTTATGAATGGTCATGAGCTGAACGCCTGAATCCGTTGGCATTGGCTGCTGCTGCGCCCAATCGGGAATCGTTTTGATATTGATGTGTTTTTTAAACCACGTGATCAGCTCAAATTCGCCAATATGCATGCCAAATTGAGCCAAAATATCCAATAAATGCCGCAAATCAATCAAGTATCGCGCGCCATCAGGAAGTTTTGCCAAATTTTCCCAAACGCTTTGTTCAAGAGTTTCAGCCGTTTGCCGCTTATCTTTTTCTTTATCCTCAAACGGATTTTGACCAAGCGCGAAATGCAGCGCCGACAAAATACCGCCGTGTTGCCAGTGCGCGGCGGCGGTTTTTAAATAATCCTGAAACTGCTGATAGCGCTTTTTAAGCTCAAGGGCGCTGCTATCTTGTTCGGTGACCTCGCTTTGCTCCAAACTTTGCATCATATTTTGCACATCAAGCAAGCTGAGCTGATAAAAATGGCTGGTTAACACGCGGTTGACCACATCGCGCTTTTGCGGTCTGAGCATCGCCTCAAGTAGCGCCAACAAATCAGCGGCAATCACCGTATCAAAAACGTTGACCTCGCTTGTTTCAAACGTTGGGATACCAAGCTTATTGAGCATTCGCTCAACTTGACGCAAGTCGTCTTTGGTGCGACCAAGAACGCCGATATCACTTGGCGTAATTGGGCGATTTTCAAGCATTTGTCCACTTGCTAATAATTGAGCAATATGAATGGCGGTTAATTCAAATTCTGAAAATATCGTGCTGTTTTGCGCTTCTGGCTGATTGGGCAGATGAATGATGCTTACCGGATGACTTGACAACAGCGTTTGGGTAGATACGCTTTGCTGATTAAATGTAATGTCGCTTGGCGCTTGCTGCCACGACAGCCTGATGTCCTTATTTGCCGCACTGATATGATGATAAAAAATCTCTTGCCCCAAGCTTGCCAGCGCATCAAAGCAATCGCTATCGCCAAGTTTCCTCTCAAGCGTTGGTCGCCCAAACCAATGGTTCAGCGCGGCAATCAAGCGCTCGTTTGAGCGCCGATTGATATCCAAGCTCATTCGCTGATTTTGGCTAAAATGGCGCTTCATGGCATTGTAGTTTGCCACATCGCCGCCGCGAAAGCCGTAAATCGCCTGCTTTGGGTCGCCAACTAACAATAAAAAGCCTTTTTTATTGAGTTTATCCTCGCCTTTATTGTCCTTTTCTTGTTGCAGATAAATGCGCTCAATCATTTGCGCCTGCTCGCCGTTGATGTCTTGTGACTCATCAATCAGCGCCACCGGATAATGATGGCGGATATAGCGCGAAAGCTGATTGCCGTGAGTCCCTGCCAGCGCTTGATTGAGCCGAACCATTTGTAGCGCAAACGTGGTCTCGCGGCGCGCCTCTAAAATCGCGGGCAACTTTTGGCGGACGCGTTGGGCAATGTCAAAGTTCAGTTTGGCTTTAAGCTGTTCAAGATAAGTTTCAATGTCAGCGCTCATTGTGGCAAGCTGATTAAGAACCTGAATAAATTCAATTTGGCAAAAGGCTTCGCGCTCGCTTTGATTAGGTTTATTGAATAACTTGCCTGCAAAAACCTCAGGAATTTTTTGATAAACCGCAGTTGCCGTATCGTCTAAATGATAAAAAAAGGTCATTCCAAATTGCTTTGCCGCAGCTTGAATTTGCTGAACCGCGTCAAAGTTAGTATAAAACTTCCCTCTTGCACTAAAGCCTTTTGCTTTTCGGTAATCTTGCTCAAAGTAAGGCGCAATATCAGTCATCTCAAGGCTTGCAAATTTAGCTGTCAAATCGGCAAATGCGTTTAAATCAAGCGAATTATCAATGTAAACCGGCTCAATCGGCGTTGAAAAAAACTGCAATGCGCGCGCCGCCGTCTCTTTATAATCGCTTGGCGCTATCATTTTTCCTGAATGCTCAAACAATTTATAAATTTCAGGAAAATTGCTATAAAGGTGCGACTGATAACCGCGAACGTGGTCATGAATGAGGTTATCAATCTCAATTTGCTCGTTTTCGCTGATTTTGATGCCGGACTGGTAGCCCGTTTCGGCGCTAAATTCTGACAACCATTTTTGTGCAAGGCTATCAAGCGTCCCCACAAACAGCTTATCAAGCGTGGTTAGCACCAAGCGGCAGCGGCGAATGGCGTCCATCAATGGATAAGTGGTCACGTTATCAAGCAAAAAGGCAATCAAATGCGCGTTAATCGGGTCACCAAATAGCGAATCGAACCCTGAGCGCTTGGCTTGCTCATCAAGCCAAGATTGGCGATTTTGTTTAAAGGTTGCAATTTTTGTTTTGGACAACTTTTGCGCGTCAATCGGATAAGCGATGTGCAAAAACAGGATATCGTGCGTTGCCTCATTGTCTTGCAGTTTATTAAGCCAAAGCAGCAATTGATAAAAGTCTTTTAACCGCGCGTTAATCCGCTCGCGCATCTCCGCTGCCGCCGCCCGCGTAAAGGTGGTGGCAATGATGTGCTCAGGGGCGCGGCGAGCTTCAATCAATAGCCGAAGCACAATTCCGGTTAGCGTCCATGTTTTGCCCGTTCCGGCGGAGGCTTCAATGAGATATTGACCTTGCAGCGGCACACGAACGGCAGGCGGCGCGGCGTCTTGAGTATTTACCGCGCCATTTAGGCGGTTTACCAGATTGTCCGCATCATTGGCGGCAGTCATTGTCGGGTCGTCAAGGTCGGCTAAATCATCATTAACAGCGGAGTGAAACATAAAAAATCGCTTGGAATTGGGTAAAAAATAAAATCGCTAATCGTGCTTAACAAGGCTTGCGTTCATCGCGCCAAACAATACCGGTGACAATGGCGGCAGGGCATTTTTAAGCGCCAAAAAGGCATCTTGCGATTGCAAAATATATTGCCAAAGCTCATGCTTTGAGCAGCTGTCATAAATCGTATCGCTACCAAAACTTGGTGCAAACCAGCCTAAAAAGTCTTTGCGCTGCGGCTGATAATCCGCAGTCTTTTCAAGCTGCTTTAAATACTCTAGCGCAAATTCTGGCAAAATCGCCATCGGAATTTGACCGGAAAGCTCACTAAAGCGAATCCATTTTAGCAGCTCACTAAGCGCGACCTCATAAGCAATTGGCGCTAATGAAAAAATTGTGCCATTGGTTGAGGGTTTAAAATTCCAAATACTTTGACCGTCATTTAACGCCACTTGCTCAGGCGTGGTTTTTCGCGACACTTGCCAAAATAAATGCATCAGCCAAAACTTTAATAAATGCGGCGCTCGGGCGCTATTGGGCAGGATATTGAGCCAAAGACTTGGCGATGCTTCCAAATTTATCGGCGCAATGCCTTTTATCGTCAACGTCTCTGAGCTATTTAGTCCCATAGCTGGAACGCTAGTAATCGTTTCAGCGGTTGGCGTGATGAGCACTAAACTGCCGTCAATGGTGATTTCGCTTATCGGATGACAGGCGCTAATTCCAAGCGCAGTTAGCGATTGCAAAAACGCTTGGCAGCGTTTTTTAAGGGCAAGCTGCTGCAAGGTTAGCGTCGATTGCCGAGCAACTCCTGCCGGCATCACCGGATGATAAAGCAACTTTTGAGCGTCATTAACGGGCGCAGTTTTATTTGCACCTTGATAAAGGTTGCTGATTAATGTGTCATTAATCGCGTAAGCGCCTAAGCCATCAAGCGCTAGCGGCTCTTGATGGGCAATATCATCACTTGGCAGAACGATATGAACGTTTTGCTGGCGTAAAAAATGCTTTGCCGGATGGCGAACTTGCAAAAACAAATACTGTAAATCAACGTGGGAGATGTCAATGATGGGCTCATTTTGACCTAAAATTTGCTGAGCAATAATTTGATACTCGCAAGCCGTCGGTAGCGTGACAATCGGCGCTTTATCGCCATTAGTCTTGACTTGCAGCCGCTCAAAAACATTTTGCCAAACCTTTGCAGGAGCCGTGCTTTGTTTTTGAGCCAATTTTTCATTTTGCATGGCGCGGTCTAAAATCGCCGCGGTGCTAAGCCCATCGCTATGAGGGTCAATATTTGGCGCTAAAAACACCTCATCGGCAAACGGCAGCGCTGGATGCTGAGTGACAAACCATTTTTCAATCAATTTGCTCATTTGCCGCTGAACGTCGTCGTCAATGACGGTATCGGTTGCTAATTGCGACCATTGCCAATCAACCTCCCCTTGCAAAAATTGCAGCAATTCACTGACAGGGTTTGCCGGCAGATGCTCATAAGCGTCGGTCACGCGCTGACCATTATAAAATATCCAACAGGCACTGCGAGCGCACAATAGCGCATCCAAAAACGCGCCGTTGTCATCATCCTCGCTTAGCCGATCGCCGCGGCGCGAACGACCCGCTTTCATCAAATCATAACGGTTGTCGCGGTCACGGTTCGGAAATTCCGCCAAATCCATATTGAGCATCACCACCAGCCCAAACGGCACATTTCGCAGCGCCCCAAAGCGACCAAAGGTAATCACGCCTGTCGGCTCGGCACTTACTTGCTGGCTTTCAAGCTCGTCTTCAATGCTGTCTAAAATAAAGCTTAGCTTAAGCGGCAACGTGCTGACTTTGGACAATTGCGCCTCAACGGTTGCTGCTGACTGCGCCGAATGGCTTTTGTAGCGTTTGTATTGACCGTTAGCGCGAAGGCTACCTTTAAAACCGTTCATCGCTTTAAATACGGTTCGCATGGCAGGCGTTTGGTCAAACTTGCCAAAATACAGATGGATAATGTCTTCTTCAATGTTAGCAAGCCAATCTTCAGCTTTTTTACGCTTTTGATACTCGTTTCGGCAGTGATTGAGCCCTGAATGAATCCGGCAAAGCGCTTCGATAATGGGCGCATCATCCAGGCTGATAGACGATATCGGCAAGGTTTTTTCGGCAAGGGCATCTTCGCGCCAATGATCAGGATATAAGCAGCCGGTCATTCCCGCCTCAGGCATGACCAGCCCAAGCGCGATTTGGTCAAGCGCAAAAGCAAAGCTAAAACGGTAATCGTAATCCTTGTTATTTAAAAACTGCTGTAAATGCGCCTCGTCAAAACCACGGATAAATCCTGCCTGCAAAAGCAAATCACAGCCGCGGCTCATTTGCTCATGAGTCAGCCCCAAGCTTTCATAAAGCGGCGGAAGCATCAGCCAATCAAGAACGCTTGCCGCCTCAAAGCGCGCGGTATCACTACCAAGCAGCCGATAAAAGCCGCTAATTGCCTCCCAAAGCTGACGAATCGTTTTGTCCACCACGCCGGTGATTTTTGCCGGCAAGGTTAAGCCATCTTGACCTTGACCGCTGACAAACACCGAGCTGATTAAATCGTAATGCCGCTCAACGTCCGGAAGCAAAACCACGATGTCGGATAAATGGCGCTTATATTTACTGCCATCTGGTTTTTTTTCATTTAGCCAGCGCCCAATCATGCTTCGGAGCACTTCAAGCTGACGCTGCAAACTGTGGCAAGAGTGAATACTTAGGCTATTATCAAATTTAGAGAGTGCCCATTTTCGAGTTGGCGCGTGAAATTTTTGGCTTAAAAATTCGTCGCTCAGTTGGTTGTCATCGTCGTTGTCGCCGTTACTGTTAATTAAACTGCCACTTAGGCTATTTTTTAATGGTTCGTCATCTGCCAAATCAAGCGCCAATTGAGCGCCAATCGCTGAGCTTAGCTTTGATACGGTTGCTTGCTGAGTGGCGCGCTCATCAAGCATCAAAACGTCTTGTTGCAACTGTGCCAGTAAGCTTAGCGGCTGCTTAACGCCTGCCGCGTCAGCAACATCAAAGCGGTTTTGCCAATTGAGTTTAAAATCATCGTAATATTCATTCCCTGATAAATTGGCAAGCATAGCAAAGGTTTCGCGCGACTGTTTGCCAAGTCGGGACAATAGCGTATGACCATAATCGCTTAAAAATACGCTTTCAGGATTGATGATTTTTTGGCGTTGAAGCCACTGTTTATCGACGATATCCGCCCAAAATAACCTTGAGGGATTATAATGCAGCAAAGTGATGTCAATATGATTTGATAAGCGGTACAAAAAATCAAGCTCATTTTGCGGCAATTGCTGGATGGTAAAAATGTGCAACTGCCGTGGCAAAAGCGCGCGAATATTAAGCGCATCCCCTGCCAAGTTGTCTTCAACCAATTGCCAAAACCGCGCCTCAATCGCTGCTCGGTGCTGATAAACCGGTGCAAAAAGTAGCTCCCACAAATAGCGCTGAGCTTTCTCAAGATCAGTATAATGCGCCACAAGCCAATCCGGCGTTGGCTGAGCGTCTTTATCAAAGCGCAGGCTCAGCTCATCTTTTTCGGTAATGAGAGCTGAAACGTCAAGCTCCTTCCCCACTGACCACTCATCAAGCCAGTCCTCGCGGTGGGTCAAGTAGCGCCCAAACACCCGCGCAAAGTCGGTGGCAAGCGACCAAAGCCGAGCTTCTTTTTGACTGTCGTCTGAATTGGCATCTAGCAGTGGCGCAACAATCGGATGCAGCGCGTGCTTGGGATTATCTAAAATATCAAATCGGTAATAGGTAAAATAACCAAACAGCCGCCATTGCATGACCGCGCCCGTCAATACTGCCACTTCAGGAACGCTAATCATTTCATGCTCAAGACCTGACTGCTCAAGATGCTGATTGTACTTGGCAAGCACCTTTTGCATCAATGTCCACTGATATTGACCCCAAAACTTGGTCGTCACCAGCGTGCTGATTCCGGCTTTAGTGGCAATTGATTTGTCTAACCAATCACCAAGCACCATCGAGGGCACAATCACCACAAACTCTTCAAAAATCGGCACGTCTTTGCTTTGGTAGGCGGTTAATAACTGCTCAACCAAATACTCGGTTCGGTGTGATTGAATAATAGTAAACATAGCTCATCATCTAAGTTGCAATTTATCTTGCCAAATAATTTACAAAACTGCTTGACGTCATCATTATTTTGCGGTTGCGGGTTTGCAATAATTTTATAGTTTAAAACTATAAGAACTTACCGTTCATCATGGATATGTCCATTGCAACGGTTAACTTTGCTAAAATAATGCAATTGTTTGGTTTTATTAAAAATTAAAGCAGATATTATACCATTTTTTATTTTATCAATCATGGTAGTTGGTATTTTGCAATCGGCTGCTGTTTTGATCAATGTTATGATCCTCAATGACCACAGCATAATTTCATCGCAAAAGTAAGACCGTAATAATTTGAAGTAGTTTGCCACTGCTTTTGATTATTTTCTAGCAGTAGTCAAGCTGCTTGAAAATAATGCGTCATCTAATGTCGCGACAATCCCATTTTTAGCGCTGATTTTATGATTAATAACTGTCATAAAATATAGCTACCATTAAAAAAATATTCGAGAGCAACAATGATAAAGCCGCTGCGACCTATTGACGCTGTTTTTGTTCATCCTGAAGGACGATTTTACGTCATTTATTATCGGGGCGAGCTTTGGCAATTACCAAGATTGAAGCTCAATTTCGCCGCTTGGCAACGCAAAAAGCCGTATTTAGGCGATAAGGGCGCGCTGTACTTAAGCCGTAAACAAGCCGCAACTGATCTAAATCTTGCTAAAACATTGCGAACGCTTAACCTTCCTCAAGCCATTGCCGGAAGCTCGCTGCCAAAGTTCGAGTCTTGGTGGGAGGCTCATGGTTTTTTTTGGTTACAGGATCATTTAACGCGCGGTGAATCGCCTTTAGCTGCCGATAATCATGAGCTAAGAGCCGTTTTAACAGACCGCAATCAACCTACTGAACGGGCGATAGAAAAAGTGAAAGCTGAAACTACAAATAATTTGCCCAATACTGATAACATTTTTGCTGAAATGCTTGCTGACTTAACCGCCGAGGTTTTGTATCATCACGAGTCGCTTTAGTCATAACTCATTCCAAAATTACAGGACTTGGCTTGCTGATTTCCTACCAATTGGATTATCATGACGGATTTGATGATAACCATTGAGCGGTTGATAATGAAAGTTTACCCGATATTTTTAGCCGTCCTTGCGCTGATGACATTAGCGATGGTCAGTACCTTTGGTTGGCTTTGGTATCATAATCAACAGCAACTCAACCCGTTACCTATTGTCTTAAACGATCAGCAGTTACAGCTTGAAACTCTAGATCAAGCGCCTTTAAATGCCGCCCTTGTTATTCAGATTGATGACAGCTTAAAACCTGCGATGACTGAAATTCTTTCTAAGTTTAACCATCGATATCCAAAAATCAAGATCATCACCTCTTATGTCAATCGCGATCAAGTTTTTAATTTGCATCATCAAGCAGACGGTCAACCTGATATAATTATTACCAATCAAAGCTTGACCCAAAGCCAACTTAACGCGCTACAAAAGCAAGCAGATAATTTAGCAAACTTACAAACTCAGCCTTCTGTAGCAAAGAAAAACTTATCTTTATTGATGCCGTTTAGCTATGCTGTTAAATCTCAGCAGTCCCTTGAAGCTATTATTATCACGGATAACCCAGTTGCCCTTCAGCTGCGTAACTTTTTGCTATCAAGTTCAGGGCAAGACCTCTTGACCCAACAAGGCTTTGAAGATATCGATGGTTATAAAAACCAAGTAGATGATCTATTTAATCCCAAAATGAATATCAACTCAAAAAGTAATACGGCGCTGGATTTAGAAGGGGTGCTCGAAGATCGCAGATAATAAGCTTAAGATTGCAATTTTTTGTGCTTTTTTTTACAATAACCACTCGCGCCTATAGCTCAACAGGATAGAGCAGTTGCCTCCTAAGTGACCGATCGGGGTTCAAGTCCCTGTGGGCGCGCCAGCACGTAATACGATAGTTGCCGATCAACCCTTGTAAGCCACGCGCTGCAAGGGTTTTTGTTTTATATATTATGGTCATCAGCAGTTAACAAGGGCTTTTCTATCTTATCCGCCAAATTTTTGAAGGTATTTTATGCGGTACAACAATCGCGACAGCAAAGGATACCATAAATAAAAATCTCATTTTCTAAATAATACTATATAAACAATTGCCTACTAAGAGCTTATGATTTAAGATGGGTTGATAGCCAAGTTAAGGTCAAGCCATGAAAAATTATTGGGCGATAGTAGTGCTATTGTTAGCCAGCATCTCAGCAAGTGCGGCTATTCAGCCTTTTTATAATTATGACGATCAAGGTGAGTACTACTGCGGATTTAAAAATGAAGCCGGAAAAATAATCATTGCAGATAACTACATCATGTGCGGCGAACTGTCAGAAGGGCTTGCCTATGCGGTTATGTCTCGCGGCGATAACCTTTATCAAGGCTTTTTTAACGCTCAAGGCAAGCTTGTTATTCCTTTCAACTACCCGATTCAATGGGAAAGTGGCAGCTGGTTTAAAGGCTGGGACCCTAGAAATTTTCACGAAGGGCTAGCTACTGTTTTTCAAGTACAGCCTGACGCCGATTTTGGCGGCTATTATGGCTATATCGACAAAAACCAAAATCTCGTTATTCCTTATAAATACGATATCGCCAATAACTTTCATGAAGGCTTAGCGGTTGTCGGTCAGCATGAAAAAAGTAGGCGCGAAGACGACTTGTTTGGTGTCATCAATAAGTCAGGGAAGCTCATCGTTCCTATCGCCTATCGCGTCATCCTTGACTATCAGGATGGCTTAGCCCTTTATATCACTGATGATGAGAGCTATGAAATTGGCTATTTTGATACTCAAGGTCGATCTAAAATTAAAGGTCGATGGGCTATGGCGCGAAGCTTTGTTGAGGGTCGAGCTTTTGTCTTGGAAAGTCTTGATAACTTTGGCACTGGTAAATGGGGCGTCATCGATAAAAACGGTAACTACGTGGTCGCTCCAAAGTACACAGATATTAAAAGCTATTCTGAAGGGCTTGCCGCCGTGATGATCGGAGAGTACGAGGTTGGCAAATGGGGCTATATTGATACTCATGGTAAGCGCGTCATTGACTTTAATTTTGCTGACGTTCGCAGCTTTAAGAATGGTCTTGCTGCTGTTGCGGTTAAAAAAGGCAAAAAACTTAAATGGGGTGTGATCGATAAAAATGGCAAATACGTGATCACACCTCAATTTGACGAAGCCTTTATTAATTTAGGCGATAAAGAATCATGGATGAAGCTTAATAATGATGAAACTTTATCAGAACTGCATTTTGGCTACCATATCAATGGCAAGCTTTATTTTTATGACTATGTCAACGCTACTCATCCTGAAAGCAGCGCCATTATCCGCTATGAATTTAATAACAAAGGCAAAAGCTTGAGTCAAAAGCGTTTTAGTGACTGGAAGTCTATTGTTAATGATTTTGGCTTATCAAGGCAATAAAACCGATTTTTAGCAGCTGTCTTCTATTCATAATTATAAAAAAACTGCGCTACCAATACAATTGATAGCGCAGTTTTAAACGATCACTCATGGCATATTTGGATTAACAACTATGCCATTTTATCGTTTATCGTACTGGACGAATAAATGGCATGTGACGGTTTACGTCTTTGTATAGCAAGTATCTGAATGGACCTGGACCACCAGCGTAGCAAGACTGTGGGCAGAATGCGCGAAGCCACATAAAGTCACCCGCTTCAACTTCAACCCACTCACCGTTCAAGTGATAAACGGCTTTACCTTCTAGCACATATAAGCCGTGTTCCATCACGTGAGTTTCATCAAATGGAATCACGCCGCCTGGTTGAAACGTAACGATGTTTACATGCATGTCATGACGCATGTCAGATTGCTCAGTAAAACGTGTGGTTTTCCAAACGCCATTGGTTCCTGGCATTTCGATCGCTTCAATTTCATGATCGCTGGTGACAAAAGCTTCAGGAGCATCGATACCATCAACAAATTGGTAAGCTTTACGGATCCAATGGAATTTAACGTGCTTATCGCCGTTGTTTTTGAGCGTCCAGTTGCATCCTGGTGGTAAGAAAGCATAGCCACCTGATTGTAGATTGTGAGCTTTACCTTCAATGGTAATGTCCATTTCGCCTTCAACGACAAACAACACGCCTTCAGCATTTTTATCAAGCTCAGGCTTGTCAGAGCCGCCATTTGGCGCAACTTCAACGATGTATTGAGAAAAAGTCTCTGAAAAACCAGTCAATGGACGGGCAATGACCCACATCCGCATGCCTTCCCAAAAAGGCAAATAGCTAATCACAATGTCGGTTAGTACACGTTTAGGAATAATCGCATACGCTTCAGTGAAAATCGCGCGATCAGATAGGAGTTGTGTTTGAGGAGGCAATCCGCCGGTTGGTGCGTAATAAGTACTTTTTGTTGACATTGTTCATGTTCCTTCGTGGGTTTGTGCCGCGATAACGTTGTGTCTGAACTCATGGAGCAAAGCAGAAGTATTCCCGTTTGACGGGGATTTGCCTTTAAACACTCAATTAGGTGCAGCTTGAAAGGCTAGGCTTGCGTCAAAATAGGTAGACAAAGCCCAGCAGTTTGGATCGTTTTCATTTTTTGTCGACAACTGCTGCCATGATTGAGCTAAATTTTTATGGTCTAATCAGTTGCCGGTATGCTGACGAGAAAGAAGTCTGTCAAGCAGGTTTTTTGAATTAAATAATTTTTGAGCTCACTGAGATAAAGCGACTAGATAATGTCTGAACTTTACTCTAATCATCTAGAACTGTCCATTTCTGATAATCGACCCATATGGTAATAAATGTTACTAAATAGTGCAATAATTATTCATCCATTTGAGAAATTTAGTTTATCTGCTACTCAAGAACTCTGATCGACTTTATTCAAGGATTACGCATATTTTTATAGGATGAAATCTTGCAACTAAAACAACATATAAAAAGGACATCTGTTGCTTGACTCAACGGTAAAATATGCAGCGATATAACTGGCAAAGCGAAGTAGTTGATCCCAATCCTTTAGGAGTCAATCAAGATAATGATTGCTAGTCGTCAAATTTAGAAAATCTTAATGGTTTAAACCTAGATTTAGGTAATAATGATACGAAAACCGAAAAGGTATGGTTATAGATGATTTAAAGTCCCTGATCCCAAATATAGTGACAAAAAACAACTGTGCTGTCAATTACTAAATGACTTTTACTGAGCTATGTTCAGTTTGGCGCCTAGTTTTTCTATCAGTTAAAGTTTTTATCTGCAATATTCATAACCGCTAAAATAACGAGTTTTGCTTTATAGCTTATAGTAGCCACAATGTTCATCGCATTCCATAGTCTGCTCAGCTTTCTATTTATGTTTATAATGGACTTGGCGAAACTGGGAGGGTGACATTCCTGCAAACTGCTTAAATTGGCGACTAAAAGCACTATGATCGTTATAACCGCAACTTAATGATATTTTCGTGATGCTCATACTTGGATTTGCCAACAGCATAATGGCATGCTCTAAACGTAGCTTTTGAACAAATTGCAATGGCGACATATGAAGTACCGCTTTAAACGTTCGCTCTAGCTGCGATAAGCTTAGATTTGCAAGCTCTGCCAATTCTATAATATTAATTTTCTGATCAAGATGGTCGCGGACGAACTGAGCAACTGCCGCCAATCGCGCATGACGGCGCAAAATGCGCTCGTTATCCTCATCAATATCAACAGAAATTCCAGCCATCGCCACCACATTTCCTGCCATACCATAAATGGGAATTTTATTGGTAATGCACCAACCAAGCCTTCCGGACGCGTAACTATGCAGCTCAAGATTATCCTTGATCACCTTCCCTTCTTTCAATACACGCACATCTTGTAAGGTGTAGTCGCGACCTTGGCGAGTTAAAAATATTTGCTCTGAGGTAAATCCTATAATCTCTTTAGGATGGCAAAGATTACAGCGCGTTAATAACGTTTTATTCGCCAGCTGATAGCGAGCTTGATCATCTTTCACAAAAAATACCACATTTGCCAAATTATCAAGTAATGGCAATAACATTGCCACGCTTGCAACGAACGTTTCTTGAGTCACAAAAGGATGATTGGTCATCCCATGCTGTAGTGACTTTGCTAACATAAATATATGGCTATCTTGAATTTCCTCCATCGCTTTCACCTATTTTTTATAAAATTTAATTCAAATCAATAGCTTAATGATAATAAAAACGCTCTTTAGAATAATTCTAGCGCTCAACTTTTAGATGCCTAACTTCTCAGTTTACTAAATTCTACTGTGCCAAAATGCGCATTTTTTTCCAAAAAAATCACAAGACGATCACTTTTAAAAAGTCCACTCTATATATAGACCTTTGCTTAGTTGGGTCAGCAACTACCAATTTTAAGGACGAAGTTAGGATGGCGGTCATGGACTCTACACTATTTAATTTTGACATTATCGACTCGCATACCGGTGGCGAACCTACGCGGATGGTGTTTGATGGCTTCCCTGAACTTGTTGGAACCAGCATCCAAGAAAAGCTTCAGCATTTCAAATCTGATTACGATCATTTGCGCCAAAGCATCATTTTAGAACCGCGAGGAAATGATGTTTTGGTCGGTGCTTTATTGCTGCCCCCTACTGACCCTAAAGCAACGGCTGGGGTTATATTTTTTAACAATACCGGTTATTTGGGGATGTGTGGTCACGGCACAATTGGGGTAATTGCCTCTTTAGCTTATCAACAAAAAATCAAAGCGGGCGTTCATTGGCTTGAAACGCCCGTCGGTTTAGTCAAAGCTACGCTCCATCAAGATGGCAGCTGTAGTGTTCAAAATGTTCCCTCATATCGCTATAAAAAACAAGTTGAGGTTTTGGTTCCTAATCTTGGCATCATTTGTGGCGATATTGCTTGGGGCGGCAATTGGTTTTTTTTGGTCAGCAATCATGGCCAAGACATTCAAACCCAAAACGTTGCTCACTTAACTCAAGTTTGCCAGCAAATCAAACATGCCTTAGTCCAAAACCATATCACGGGCAAAAATGGCGAAGAGATTGATCATATTGAGCTGTTTCAAGACCATCCTGCTTCGAATATCAATAGCCAAAATTTTGTGCTATGCCCTGGTGCCGCTTATGATCGCTCGCCTTGTGGTACGGGAACCAGTGCCAAACTTGCCTGCCTAGCTGCTGACCAAAAGTTGACTCCCGATCAGCTTTGGCATCAAAAAAGTGTCGTTGGCAGTGTGTTCACAGGCAGCTATCAGTTTATCGATGCCGATGATGATTCGATGTCAGGCTATCCTAAAGATGCCATCATTCCTACGATTTGCGGTCATGCCTTTGTTTGTGCCAAAACTACCTTAATCATTCAACAAGATGATCCTTTTAAATGGGGCATTGCGCCTTAAGTTTCGGTGAAGTGGAGGACAATATTATGAGCGCAAATCCCATTGACCTACATATCATCGGTGGCGGCATCATTGGGCTGACCGCAGCGGTCATGTTGCAATCTTGCGGGGTCAACGCCGCAATCATAGACGCTCATCGCATCGGTCAAGGTGCTTCTATCGGTAATGCCGGTCACTTGGCAGCAGAACAAGTTTTTCCTATTGCTGATGCGAGCATCATCCGCCAAATTCCAGCGATGCTGCTTAACCCGCTCGGTGCGCTCAGACTCGATTGGCGCTACTTGCTGCGCTTAATGCCTTGGGCGATTCAATTGCTCATGAACATGCGACCGGCGCCTTTTAACCAAAGCCATCAAGCGCTATTGCAGCTAAATCAAAACAGTATCGAAGCTTGGCAAAATTTTTCAAATCAATGGCAATTAAATGACTGGGTGCAAGTTCGCGGCTCATTATTAACCGTTGAAAAGCCAAGCAGCGTTGATGCTTTGTCCGCCCATAGTCGGCGCTTAAATGACCTTGGTGTCGTTAATGAAAAACTTAGCCAAAAGGCTTTGTTAGAGCAAGAGCCTGCCTTACAAAACAACCAATTGGCGGCGCTATTTTTTCCCAACACAGGGCATATAACCAACCTTAGCGCCATGATTACAAAGCTAAATTTGACTTTTCGGCAATTGGGCGGCGTGGTCATTGAGCAGTGCCCAGTCCTTGATGCAAGCGTAAATGATGATGGCATTGAGCTGATCACTCAACAGGGCAGTATAAAAGCGCTCAACGTGATGTTGGCGGCTGGCGCTCACTCTAAAGTGTTGGCAAAAAAACTGACCGGAATCAATGTTCCTCTTGATACCGAGCGCGGCTATCACTTAATGCTGCCCCATGAGCAGCACCGGCTAACGCTGCCTGTATCTAGCTTAGATCGGCGTTTTATCATGACGCCGATGGACGAAGGCTTGCGGCTGGCAGGGACGGTGGAATACGCAGGACTTGAAGCCCCTGCCAATATGAAACGCGCTCAGATGTTATTGAACCTAGCTCAGCCGATGTTAAAGGCGCCATTAAATTCATCAGATCGTCAGCCTTGGATGGGATTTCGACCCTCAACAGCCGACTCGCTGCCCGTGATCGATAAAGTCGGTCGAGTGTTTTTAAATTTTGGTCATCAGCATTTAGGGCTTACTCAAGCGGTCATCAGCGCTCAAATGATTCGCAATTATTACTTGAACAATCCTCAAGCAATTGATCCAACGCCTTATCAAATCAACCGTTTTAAAAAGCCATCGTGATGGCAACCATTTAACCCCCTGATTCATTAGCGAATCAATCACCACTAATAAGGATGCTCTTATGAACTTACACGGAATTTTAGTCCCCATCGTTACTCCATTTGACCAACATGGCAAGGTTGACTCCCAAAAGCTGACCACGTTAGTAAATGAATTTATTGACAAAGGCGTCTCAGGAATCGTCGCCTGCGGCACTACTGGTGAGTATTATACTTTCTCGCCTGCTGAGCGCGAGCTGGTATTGACCACCATTGCTCAAGCAGCGAAAGGCAAAATCACTTTAATTGCAGGCATCAATAGCTTATCGACCGATCATTCTATTGAACTTGCCAATCAAGCTTATGAGTTAGGTTATGAAGGCTTAATGCTGTCAGCGCCGCCTTATAGCCTTCCTGAACAAGACGGCGTGATTGCTCATTTTGAAAAAGTGGCGGATGCCAGCAAGCTGCCTATCATCATGTATAACTTCCCAAATCGCGTTGGGGTCAGCATTGAGTTTGATACCGTCGCTCATTTGTCAGCTCATCCAAACATCATCGGCGTCAAAGAAAGTAGCGGCGACTTTAGCCATGCTTTGCGACTGCTTCAAGCCAACTTTGATAACTTTGAGGTCGTTTGCGGCTGTGACGATCAGCCTGTGGATTTCTTTTTTTGGGGAGCAAAAAGCTGGATTGCGGGCGCAGCAAACGTGTTTCCAGAAGAGCAAGTTGCCTTATTTAATGCCACTCAACAAGGTGATTGGGACAAAGCCAAGCAAATTATGAGCGACATTTACCCCGCCATTCATTCTATGGAATCAGAAAATTATAACCAAAAAGCCAAAGCTGGCTGCTTAAAAGGCAGCATTGAGGTGGGATCGGTTCGAGTGCCGCTCACGGACATGCCAGCTGATGAAAAAGCAGAATTTTTAGCATTGTTATCTCAATAAAAAAAAGCACAACCAAGCTTTTAAAACCTGCAAAAAAGGTGGTGATGACCATTGATACTGACGGCATCACTGCCAAAAAATAAGGACTAAAATGATGAGCATGACCAAAGATCAAGTATTTGAGCTTGCCAAACAAAAAAAACTATGGGCAGGTCATTTAATCGCGGCGGAGCCGCTATCAACGGCGACACTGGATAATTATACCCCTATCGACAATAGCGTGATTGGACAAATTGCCTCAGGAACCCATCACGATGTCGATATTGCCGTAAAAGTGGCGCGAGAGGGCTTTGAAACTGGCGCTTGGCGACAAATGACGCCTGCTGATCGCAAAGCCATCATGCAGCGCTGGTGCGCGCTTATGACAGAGCATCTTGAAGAGCTTGCCGCATTAGATTGCGTTGATGCTGGCAAGCCTATCACAGAGTGCCTGAACACCGACATGCCAGCGACCATTGAAACCTTTGAATGGTATGCCGAAGCTGCTGATAAGGTGTTTGGCAAAGTGGCGCCAACGGGCAGCTCAGCGCTAGGGCTGATTGTTCAAGAGCCTATCGGCGTGGTTGGCGCTGTTTTACCTTGGAACTTCCCTGCGCAAATGTACGCTTGGAAAGTCGCCCCTGCCTTAATTATGGGAAATTCCGTCATTGTCAAACCAGCTGAGCTGACCTCCCTTTCTGCTTATCGCTTAACTGAGCTGGCTTATGAAGCGGGCGTTCCAAAAGAGGCGCTACAACTGGTTTGCGGTCTTGGTGAAAACGTTGGCGCCGCTTTAGGTCAGCATAGCGATGTTGACATGGTGTCATTTACTGGATCAACAGAGGTTGGACGCTTATTTTTGCAGTATTCAGCGCAAAGCAACCTAAAAGAGATCGTTTTAGAATGTGGCGGCAAAAGCCCGCAAATTATCTTTGACGATGCTGAGCTGAATGAGGCTGCCATTAACGATATGCTCGCCGCCGCGTTTTGGAATATGAGTGAGAACTGCAGCTGTGGATCGCGTTTATTGGTTCATAGCAGCCAAAAGCAGCTGCTGATTAATAAGCTTAAAGAAGGTCTTAAACACTGGAAAGTGGGATCGCCATACGATACTGATACCGCTATCGGTCCCATGATTGAAAAAGCGCATTTTGATAAAGTCAGCCAGTATCTTGAAACGGCAAAACAAGAAGGCGCCATAATTATTGCCGGTGGAAAAATCCATGACGACCTAGGCAGTGGCTGGTACATCGAACCGACGATTTTTGATAATGTCAGCGCTGACATGACGCTGTTTAAAGAAGAAGTTTTCGGACCCCTGCTTGCTGTGACTACCTTTGAGACCGAAGAAGAAGCCATCCAATTAGCCAATGATACCAATTATGGTCTAGCAGCCTCTTTTTATACTCAAAACATCAAGCGCGCTTACCGAGTTGCTGCTGCAATTAAAGCCGGAACCGTATCGATCAATGGATTTTCAGAAGGCGACATCACTACCCCTTTTGGCGGTTATAAACAATCAGGATTTGGCGGTCGTGATAATGGTCTAGAAGCCTTATCGCAATATTCCCAAACCAAAACCATTTGGCTGGTGAATTAGCGCTTAACGACCATCAAGCATCCATCATTTTAATCACTTACAAGGAAGTAGGCTCATGGAAGCAATTATTAATACTATTGTTGGCTATATATGGAGTGATGCGCTGGTTTATTTAGCCTTGGGAGTTGGCATATATTTTACGGTGATGACTCGCGGGGTTCAGTTTCGTTATTTTAAAGAAATGATTAAGCTTTTATTTGACAAACAGACCTCAAACCAAGGCATCAGTTCTTTTCAAGCCTTTTGTATGGCGCTGTCGGGTCGGATTGGGGTTGGCAATATTGCAGGGGTAGCCACGGCTATTGCTGCAGGGGGTCCTGGGTCAGTATTTTGGATGGTCATTATGGGGCTGCTTGGCGGCGCAAGCGCTTTTATCGAATCCACATTGGCGCAAGTTTATAAGCATTCCGTTGATGGTCAATATCGCGGCGGCTCCCCTTTTTATATTGAGCGCGGTCTTAAATTAAAACCCTTTGCCATTTTAGTTGCGGCGGTGACCTGTTTATCTTACGGCGTTTTGGTTCCGGGCGTTCAAGCCAATACTATTGCAGACTCGTTTAAGACGGCATTTAATATCTCACCTACGGTAACTGGCGTTATCATTGTCGCGCTTTTGGCATTTATCATCTTTGGCGGTGTAAAACGTATCGCAAATTTTGCAGGAAAAGTGGTACCGTTCATGGCGATTGGCTACATCTTAATGATGGTTATCGTTTTGGTATTTAACGCTTCAAATTTACCAACCATGTTTGCCCTTATTTTTAAAAGCGCCTTTGGTATGGATGCTGTCTTTGGCGGCATTGTGGGTACAGCAATTTCTTGGGGCGTTCGCCGAGCGGTGTTTTCAAACGTCGCTGGCGCAGGTGAAGCAACCTTTAGCTCAGCTGCCGCTGAAGTGTCCCACCCTGCCAAACAAGGCTTAGTGCAAAGCTTTTCGATTTATATTGATACAGTCGTCGTTTGTACGGCAACGGCGCTTATGATCTTATCAACAGGAATGTATAACGTCATTCCTAGCGAAGGGATTGTTTTGGTTGAAAACATGCCCGGCATTGAAGCTGGAACCGCCTTCACGCAGGCGGCGGTATCCACTGTCTTTGCGCAGTACGGCAGTGCCTTTGTTTCTTTTGCGATTTTCTTATTTGCCTTTACGTGCTTGATTGCTTATTACTATATCGCCGAGACGACGCTTGTCTATTTGGATCGAAAACTGCGCTATCCGGTGTTAAAACCTGCGCTTAAAGTCATATTTTTAATCATTTGCTTTATTGGCAGCATCCAATCTGTGGGCGTCATGTGGGCATTAGGCGATATCGGGTTTGGCAGCATGTGCTATTTGAACTTCATTGCCATTTTACTATTGAGCAAAACCGCCTTTAAAGTTTTAAAAGATTACGACCGACAAAAGAAACTTGGTCTTGATCCTATCTTTGACCCAAGAACAGTCGGTATAGAAAACGCTGATTTTTGGATAAAATACAGCGATGATCGAAAAAATCAATAATAGATCGTTAAAAATAAAAGATTTAAAGGCTTGCAACGTTTTGTGGGCCTTTATTTATGGGCTAAATTTCGACATAGGACTTATGGCTCATTTTAAATCAAACCTTTTAAAACTTCCCATTTAATCACCTTTTAAAGCCAAGTTTTAGATCATCTAAGCTTGGCTTTTTTTTGATTCCAGCAATTATTTTATGCATCTCATTCTTAGTTTAACCTGCGTTATTCTCTAACCTTGATTAAAAGTCGACTATTTATAGTCTATTTTTGAATTATGAAGGAATCATTTATTCAAATATTGAATTTATAAAGAAGTAAACTTAATTTTATTTACTTTATAAAACTCCTCATACTGCCTGCTATTGAGTTATTGATATCAATATTGCAATTTTACTTGAACAATTAGAGGCAGTCATGAATAAAAAAAATCAACTTTTTACCGCAGGATTGGTGGTGGGCGCCATTGCTATCGGTACCAGCTATGCTTATACCCAAACCAGTCAAGGCTCTGCTAAAACTCATGATAAAGCAGACGCTGGCAATAATAGATCGGGCAACAACGCTAATCCTGCCGTCAATATTGCTTATCAAACAGGCGTCGATCCTGCAAAAGTCGCGCAAGCAGATAACACTTATGAAAAAGACACCAACCGCGATATTAACTGGCGCAAGTTTGATACCGGCGCTGATGTTGTAGCCGCAATCAGTTCAGGAAGCATTGATATTGGTAACATTGGCTCAAGCCCGCTTGCGGCAGCAGCTACCAAGCAAGTCCCGTTAGAGGTCTTTTTAGTCACCAGTGAAATCGGTGAAGCTGAAAGCTTGGTTGCCAAAAATGGCATCAAATCCCCGCAAGATTTAATCGGCAAAAAAATCGCCGTGCCTTTTGTTTCAACCACCCATTTTAGCTTACTTGCTGCATTAAAACATTGGAATATCGACAGCAGCAAAGTGGATATCATCAACCTTCGACCCCCTGAAATCACAGCAGCTTGGGAGCGCGGCGATCTTGATGCTACCTACGTTTGGGAGCCTGCCCTTAGTAAAACCAAAGCAAGTGGTCATGTTTTGGTCAGCTCAAAACAGGTCGCTGATTGGGGCAGCCCAACCTATGATCTTTGGGTCGTTCGTAAAGATTTTGCTGATAAAAACCCTGAATTTTTAAAGCAGTTTGTCAAAATCACCACTGATGCTACTGGAAAATACAGCCAAGACCCAAAAGCCTTTATTAGCAATCAAAGCAACTTACAAAAAATCGCTAAAATCACCGGATCAACGCCGGTTGATATTGCTCATTTGTTAGCAGGAAACCGCTATTTGACCCCTGAGGAGCAAGTCCGCTTATTGCAGCGACCCTTTGCCAACAACATTCGCCAAACCGCTGAGTTTTTAAAATCGCAAGGTACGGTTGAGCAAGTGCTTCCTGATTATGGAGCGTTTGTCACCAATCAGTTTTTGACGCCAAACCCAAATCAAACCAACAAATCATAAGTCAAAGGCATCATCATGAGCGGATTAGCAATTCATAATTTAACGGTACAGTATGTCAATGCCACCTTAGCGCTTGATAATTTAAGCTTATCACTGCCCGATCTCAGCTTTTGCGTGGTACTTGGCGCCTCAGGCTGCGGTAAAAGTACGCTTTTAAACACCATTGCAGGATTTATTCCGGCAACTTCAGGCAGCATTAGTTTTGATGGTAAACCTATCACCAAACCCAGCGCCGATCGTGCGGTGGTGTTTCAAGATCACGCGCTATTTCCGTGGCTTAACGTGGCTGAAAATGTCAGTTTTGCCGGAAAACTGGCAGGAATAAAGCCAAAAGTTTGCAAGGAAAATACCCAAAAAATCTTGCAATGGGTCGGTCTTGATAAAGTTGCCAATCACGCTGTTTGGGAGCTGTCAGGCGGCATGCAGCAGCGCGTTGGCATTGCTCGAGTTTTAGCAGCCAATGCCAAAATGCTCCTGCTTGATGAGCCATTTGCCGCCCTTGACGCGTTTATGCGTGAATCAATGCAAGAATTGCTGTTATCGATTTGGCAGCAAAGCTCAAGTCAAATTTTATTGATTTCCCATGATATTGAAGAAGCGTTATTTTTAGCCACTGATTTGATAGTTATGGGACAAGGCAAAATTTTGCATCACTATCAGCCGACTTTTAGCCAAGATTGGCAGCAAGGTCGATCAACGCGCGAGATCAAATCAGACAGCAACTTTATCTCGTGGCGTGAGCGCTTGTTTCACCAGATCGTAGATTGCCAACTTGAAACTCATTAATCATCAATTAAAACGCATCAACTTGATAAAAAAATTAGAAAAATACGAAAAAAAGGACGATTACATGACCAGTCGAACGATTCCTACGGCGCCAAGCTTGACTAAAGGCAATAAAGTGCCCAAGCCTTTTGCCAAAGCTATGATTAAAAAACCCCTTATCAGCAAGTATCACAGCCTCATTTGGGGCACTTTGAGTATTTTGACGTTAGGCTTGATTTGGTGGGCAGTGACGGCATTGGGCGCAATTCCAAGCTTATATTTGCCGACGCCTGACAGCGTTTGGCAGCAGCTTTTAAAGGTTGCAAGCGAAGGCTATATGTCGGCAACGCTTTGGCAGCATACGCTTGCAAGCCTTGGTCGCGTTATGATTGCGCTGATTGCTGCTATTTTGATTGGCGTACCAGTCGGAATACTCATGGGGTCAAATCGAGTTTTAAAAGCCGTGCTTGATCCATTATTAGAGTTTTACCGCCCTATCCCGCCACTGGCTTATTTGCCTTTGTTGGTCATTTGGCTTGGGATTGGCGAGCTGACCAAAATTACCCTTATATTTTTGTCGATTTTAGCCCCCGTCGTTATCTCAACCTTGCAAGGGGTGTTAACCGTCAGCAAACGCCGCCAATTTGCCGCGCTCTCTTTAGGCGCCAACCGCTCTCAGCTGCTTTGGCACGTGACTTTGCCGTCCGCCTTGCCGCATATTTTAATCGGCATCCGGATCGGTCTTGGCGTTGGTTGGTCAACGCTGGTTGCCGCTGAGCTGATCGCTGCAACCAAAGGGCTTGGATTTATGATTCAATCCGCTGCTCAGTTTTTAGCGACCGATATTGTCATTTTAGGAATTGCTGTCATTGCCTTCATTGGATTTGGGCTAGAAATGCTGCTGCGAGCCGTTCAGGCAAATCTAGCGCCTTGGTATGGTAAATATTAAGCGTTTTATAAAACCAACAACTTTCAACATATTTTATAAGTTTAGAGGTCGTTATGAGTTCATCTATTACCTTATCGTCACCAAAACCTTCACTGACGCTGTCACTTTTATCCCCCAATATCGGCGCCATCGTTCATGGGATTGACATCACTCAGCCTTTAGCGCCCGATACCAAACAAGCGCTTGAAACGGCGTTGCTAACGCATCAGGTGCTGTTTTTTCGCAATCAAGCGGTCAATCCTCAGCAGCAAGCAGCGTTTGCGCGGCAGTTTGGTTCGTTGCACATCCACCCTATTTTTCCGCAGGCAGACGATCAGCCAGAAATTGTCATTCTTGACAATCAGCAAACCGACCTTCGAGATAACGCCATTTGGCATACTGATGTGACTTTTGTTGAATCGCCACCGTTAGGAAGCGTACTTGCCGCTAAAAAAGTTCCAGACTTTGGGGGTGATACGCTGTGGTCAAGCAGTTATGCCGCTTTTGAGGCGCTATCGCCTTCATTTCAAACGCTGCTTGAAGGCTTAACGGCAACGCATAACTTGATCCAATCTTTTCCCAAAGAGCGTTTTGGTAACACTCCGAAAGCCTTTGAGCAATGGCAGCAAGCTCAGATTGATAATCCTAGCGTCATTCATCCGGTGATCAGAATACATCCTGTCACAAAGAAAAAGCTTATTTTTGTTAATGAAGGGTTTACCACAAAGATTAATGAGCTAAGCGATACAGAAAGCAAGTCGGTATTAGCCTTTTTATTTGCGCACATTGCTCAGCCTGAATTTACCGTCAGATGGCATTGGCAAGCAAACGATATTGCGTTTTGGGACAACCGCGCCACGCAGCATTACGCGACCAATGACTATAGTAGCCAAACTCATCGGGTCATGCACCGCGCCACCATTAATGGGGATAAACCGTTTTATACATGATTGCAAAACATTTTTATTGGGCTTATTTTTTTAGGATGCGCTATTTATGCATCCTTTTTTAAAACCTGTCGCTCTCAGTTAATCACCACAAAGCTATATCTCCTCACGGACATAATCAAGACCCTCCGACTCATAAAACTGATAAGTGATATCAAGCAAGGTCTTAAGCACCTCAGACTTATCAAAATGGCGAATGTTCATAATCACAGGCGAGGTCAAAAAATCATCTTCAAGCGCCACGTAGCTGATTTCTTGACTTCGCAGGTGCTCAAGGGTCTTTGGAACGATGGTTAAGCCCTCGCCTGCTGCCACCAGCCCAAGCGCAATATGCAGCTCGCGAACTTCCGTGAAATAATTTGCCTTTAAATTTCGTGACTCAAACAGCTCTAAAATATAATCAATAAAGCTGGGTCTGGGCTTATTAGGATAAAGCAGCAAGTTTTCATTAACCAAATCTACAAGCTCTACTGATTTTGGCAGATTAGCAACCAGTGGATGACTTTTAGGCGCAGCGACCACCAAACTTTCTTGGCGCAGCAAAATCCTGCGAACGGAGGCATCCTCAAACTGCAACCGCCCAAACCCCACATCAATCTTGCCGCTCGTTAGCGCCTGCGTCTGCTCCCAAGAGTTCAGCTCCAAAAGCTTGATATGGATATTAGGATAAACCTCACGAAAGCGCGCGATAATCTTGGGCAAAATACCGTACAAAATAGACGGCACAAAACCGATAGAAAACGAGCGGTTTAAGCTGCCTTTTCGCTGCGTCATCGATCTTAAGTTGTCAGATTTCGTTAAAATTTGCAGGGCGTGCTCATAAAAAAACTCGCCTGCCTCTGTCAACTTTAACGGTCGATGCTCGCGATCAATCAACACGGCGCCCACTTCATCTTCTAACTGTTTAATCTGACGGCTCAGCGGCGGCTGGGAGATAAATAAGCGCTCAGCGGCTTTATTAAAGCTTTTTTCTTCAGCCACCGCGATAAAGTAGCGCAAATGCCTAAGCTCCATCTTTTATCCTTTTTTTATTATCACATTCCCTATCTTTTGCCATAAAAAATGCTTAGCTCTAATAAGTACTCTTTATGCAATCTTTGCGCGTAGCATTTCATTTCTTGCCATACCTAAAAAATATAACACAACTGGAATTACATCTATAAATACTCAAAAGGTATTAAATTATGCTCTATTCGGTCTTATACAACATGAATTTAGCAAATTATAGTACTTATTAAGCATAAGAAACACTCAATTCGCTTTAAGGATGATTATGATTCGCGCCATTAATACCTTATTGGTACCCATTCCTACCATTCGCGCTCACAAGTTGGCTTGCACCGTGATGAATGCGCAAACGCTGGTTTTGGTTCATATCCAAACTGAAGATGGCTTTGAAGGCTGGGGCGAAGCGACGACCATTGGCGGCTTGAGCTACGCAGAAGAAAGCCCGCACAGTATCAAAACCAATATTGACACTTATATTACCCCACTATTATTGCAAGATCAGCCCACCTCAAGCGCGAAAGCCATGCAGCTGATTAACCGCCAAATCAGTGGCAACCGCTTTGCCAAATGCGCGATTGAAACTGCGCTACTTGACATTGAAGGAAAGCGCTTGGGCGTTCCAGTGAGTGAGCTGATTGGCGGCCGCGTTCGCGATCGCCTTGAAGTGGCTTGGACGCTTGCCAGCGGCAATACCGAAACGGACATTGCTGAAGCCAAAGCGATGGTTGAGCAAAAACGTCACCGCATTTTTAAGTTAAAAATCGGCGGTCGCGCTATCAAAGACGATGTCGATCACGTGCTTGCGATTAAAGATGCGCTTCCGAATTGCCGAATTACCGTTGATGTCAACCAAGCGTGGTCTGAGCTTGAGGCAATGAGCGGTATCAAAGCGCTAGAAAACGGCGGTATTGATTTAATTGAGCAGCCTATCAGCATGCGCAACCAAGCCGGACTTAAACGCTTAAGTCAGCGCTTTGATGTGGCAATCATGGCGGATGAAATCGTTCAAGATCCACAAAATGCCTTTGGTCTTGCCGCTGACCACAGCGCAGACGTATTTGCCGTCAAGATTAACCAAGCAGGCGGACTAAAAGCCGCTGCATTAATCGGTCAATTGGCACATTTAAACGGCATTGAGCTTTATGGCGGAACAATGCTTGAAGGTCCTATCGGAACAGCAGCTTCGGCTCACGTATTTGCCACTTTTCCAAGCCTTGCCTTTGATACCGAACTGTTTGGACCTTTGCTGCTGACCGACGATGTTTTGGCAACGCCGCTTAATTATCAAGATTTTGGCTTAATCGTTCCTACAAAAGCAGGTCTTGGCATCGAGGTGGATTGCGAAAAAGTGTATTACTACGCTAATAAGGCGCTTAATTTAGTAGATACAAAAACGCTTAAATTGGCTTAAAGCCAAACGTTTATTTTAAAGAAAAAAAGGAAAATCATCATGTTATATCACGTTCGAATGGATGTCATGCTTCCACCCGATATGGATGAGCAAAAAGCTGCCAAGCTTAAAGCTACCGAAAAAGCGCTGTCACAACAGCTTCAAGAGGACGGCAAATGGCGACATATTTGGCGCTTGGCGGGTGAGTATTCAAACTTTAGCATCTTTGATGTTGAGAGTAATGAAGCGCTTCATGAGCTTTTGATGTCACTACCGCTTTATCCTTATATGAAAGTTGAGGTAACCCCAATATTGCGTCACCCTTCATCAATTCGCGATGACGACAGCTAATGATTGTCGTCTGATTTTAAACACGATTAATTTTTAGGTCACTGCTGACCTACCCGAACAGCAGAACCCAACAAAGCCCCAAATCCAAGGAGAGTATCATGGAACGTACCCAAGTTGAAGCCCTTGCCAAGCAGTTTATCACAGGCAAAATTGACTATCCTGAAACGGTCAATCCACGCATCCAAGAAATTACCCTGCGCATTGTCACCGATCTGATGCAAACCATCAACGATCTGAACATCACCGCTGACGAGTATTGGGCAGGCGTGGAGTATATTTCAGATTTGGGCAAAGAAGCCGGACTGTTATCACCCGGACTTGGCTTTGATCACTTTGTCGATTTAAAAATCGAAGAGGACATGAAAAAAGCAGGTCTTGAAGGCGGAACACCGCGAACCATCGAAGGTCCACTTTATGTGGCAGGCGCTCCGGAATCAACTGGCTTTGCCCGTCTTGATGATGGCAGCGAAGATGGCAAAGGCACGGTGTTATTTATGCAAGGTACGGTTCGCGATGAAAATGGCACACCAATTCCGAACGCAAAAGTTGAAGTTTGGCAAGCAAACACGCTTGGCAACTACTCCTTTTTTGACACCACGCAATCAGAATTTAACCTTCGCCGCAGCATTTTAACCGATGAAAACGGTCAGTACGCCTTTAGAAGCGTGGTTCCGCTTGGCTACTCGGTTCCGCCAAATGGTATGGTCAAAAAACTGCTTGACGCGCTTGGTCGCCATGGCAACCGCCCCGCTCACATTCACTTTTTTGTCAGCGCGGATGGCAAACGTAAATTGACCACTCAGATCAACATCGATGGCGATGAGTACCTTTGGGACGACTTTGCCTTTGCCAGCCGCGAAGGATTGGTTCCTGAAATCACCATGATTGATGATGAAGCCGCGTTAAAAGAAAAAGGCTTGGATGAGCCGTTTGCCTCAATCGACTTTGACTTTCAGTTGCTAGGTGACGTGCCAAATCCGGTTCAAGGCAGTGATGTTGAACGCCGCCGCGCCCAAGGCTAATTGCTATTTTAAGCTTGATACGACAGCCCTTGTGGTATCAAGCTCAACCCAATCATGTTAGCCATGACTAACCACTACGCTAAATTGCCAAATTGCCAAAATTATAATTGCAAGGAAGACAGCCATGAGCGATCGAATTAAATTAGTGCCTGAAGGATCAGACATTGCGATTGATGATTTTTTAGAAGAAAATCATGACAACGGTATTTTTCGGCTCCACCGCAGCGCCTTTACCAATGAAGCATTGTTTGAACTTGAGATGAAATACATCTTTGAAAACAATTGGATTTATTTGGCTCATGAAAGCCAAATCCCTAATAACAACGATTATTACACCACCTATATCGGTCGCCAGCCGGTGATTTTGGCTCGAAATAAAAACGGCGAGCTGCACTGCATGATCAATGCTTGCACCCACCGCGGCGCTCAACTTTGCCGTCGCAAAAAAGGCAACAAATCAAGCTACACTTGCCCCTTTCACGGTTGGACGTTTAACAATTCAGGAAAGCTATTAAAGGTTAAAGACCCAAAAGACGCAGGCTACCCTGAGTGCTTTAACAAAGACGGCTCTCATGATTTGGTTCAGGTTAAATTTGCCAATTATAAAGGCTTTTTGTTTGGCAGCTTAAACGATGACGTTCAGCCGATTGAAGCGTGGCTTGGCGAATCCACCAAAATCATCGACATGATCGTCAACCAGTCCAAAGACGGTCTTGAAGTGCTTCGCGGCTCATCGACGTATACTTTTGATGGCAACTGGAAATTGCAAGCAGAAAATGGCGCCGATGGCTATCACGTTTCTGCCGTTCACTGGAACTATGCGGCAACCACTGGTCGCCGAAAAGAGCAAGCGGCGGTTAAAGAGGACAACATTAAAGCCATGAACGCAGGCAAATGGGGTCGTCAAGGCGGCGGGTTTTATGCTTTTGAAAACGGTCATATGCTGCTTTGGACGCAGTGGGAAAACCCGCAAGATCGCCCAAACTACGCTTACCGCGAGGACTATATTGCCAACTATGGCGAGGGCATGGCGAACTGGATGATCGAGCGCTCGCGCAACCTGTGCTTGTATCCAAACGTTTATTTAATGGATCAGTTTGGCTCACAAATCCGAATGCTACGACCCTTATCGGTAGATAAAACCGAGGTAAGCATCTGGTGTATTGCGCCCAAAAATGAAAGCGCGGAATCTCGCGCCCGCCGAATCCGCCAGTATGAAGACTTTTTTAACGTAAGCGGCATGGCAACGCCTGACGATTTAGAAGAGTTTCGCTCATGTCAAGAAGGCTTTGGTGGCATCAAGCTTGAATGGAACGACATGTGCCGCGGGGCAACGCATTGGATCAATGGCGCAGACGCAGGCGCTGAAGCCATCAACTTAAAGCCCATCATGAGTGGCGTGAAAACCGAAGATGAAGGCTTATACACCGTTCAGCATGAGTATTGGCTCGATGAGATGAAAAAGGCGCTGGCTAAAGAGTCAGAATAATCGGCACGGATGTCGCTAAGAGCTGACCACACTACAAGGATTTGATCATGACCACGACTGTAAAAACCGACATTGAGACCATTCGCCAGTTTTTGTACCGCGAAGCGCGCTTTTTGGATGAAAAAAACTGGAAAGACTGGCTTGCCTGCTACGATGAAGACTGCCCATTTTGGATGCCAAGCTGGGATGACGATGGCAGCTTGGTGGACAACCCTGAAACTGAGATTTCACTGATTTATTATCCCGACCGCCGAGGTCTTGAAGATCGGGTGTTTCGGATCGAAACGGAGCGCTCATCGGCAACTTTGCCTGATACCAGAACCACGCACAATCTATCCAATATTGAGCTGCTTGATGACAGCGAGGGCATTGTCACCGTGCGCTTTAACTGGATTAATAAATCCTGCCGCTATCATAAAACTACCACGTATTGGGGCTATTCTCAATACAAAATTAACTTTAACGGTGATGCGCCAAAAATCATTGATAAATACGTGGTCTTAAAAGACGACTACGTTCACCAATTAATTGATATTTATCATATTTAGTCAAATCGGCTTATTGAAAGCATTTTTTAATAAGCCCAAGCCGCTATTGAAAAAAGGAGCTTTTCATGGAATACAATATCGCCTTACAGTTTGAAGATGGCGTCACCGGATTTATCAAATGTGATGACGGCGAAACCGTTGCTGAAGCCGCCTACCGCCAAAAGTTTAACATTCCGGTGGACTGCTTAGATGGCGCTTGCGGAACCTGCCGCTGCCACTGCGAATCGGGCAGCTATGACATGGACGCTGACCTTTATATTGAAGACGCGTTGAGCGAAGATGAAGCCGAAGAAGGCTTTGTGCTGACCTGTCAGATGATGCCAACGAGCGATTGCGTCATTAAAGTTCCTAGCTCCTCTGAGGCTTGCAAAGTTGGCAAAGCTACATTTAAAGGTAAACTGGCGGCGGTAACTACGTTGTCTGAATCGACCATCCATTTTGGCATTGATGTTGAAAACCCTGACGCTTTGGTGTTTTTACCGGGGCAATACGTCAATGTCACCATCCCAAATACTGACGAGACGCGCTCTTATTCGTTCAGCTCCATTCCAAGTGCCCATCAAGCGGAATTTGTCGTTCGCAATATTCCAAATGGCAAAATGAGCAGCTTTTTATCTCAAAACGCCACCATTGGTCAAGATATTGAATTTGAAGGACCTTTTGGCAGCTTTTATTTGCGACCTGTGGTTCGACCCACGCTATTTTTGGCAGGGGGAACAGGGATTGCGCCGTTTTTATCGATGCTCAAAAGCCTAGAGGTGTCAGGAGCGCACCACCCGATCAATATGGTCTATGGCGTCACCCATGATTTTGATTTGGTGGAAACGCAAAAGCTTGATGAAGTCAAACAAAACCATCCGTGGTTTAACTACCATTCTTGCGTGGCAAGTGAAGACAGCAGCCATGACAAAAAAGGCTATGTGACCCACCATATTAAGGACGATTGGCTCAATAATGGTGAGGTGGACATTTATCTTTGTGGTCCGCTTGCTATGGTGGATGCCGTTCAAAACTGGCTTGAGAGCAACAACATTCAGCCAAGCAACTTTTATTATGAAAAATTTACCCCAAGCGAGCAGTAAGTGGTAAGGGCAAAAGAAGGTAACAAGGAGCGGAAAATGAGCAACAACGACAACAGCACGATTGCAAAACGCTTTGTTGACAAGGTTTGCGTGGTGACAGGCGCAGCACAAGGCATTGGTCGCGGGGTGGCGCTACGATTGGCTCGTGAGGACGCAGCGTTGGTGCTGGCAGATTTATCACCATTGGTTGATGAGGTATTGGCTGAAGTTCAAGACTTGGGCGCGACTGCCATCAGTGTTCACGCCAACCTTGAAGAGTTTGCAGGCGCTAAATCAGTGATGGACAAAGCGCTCAAAGAATTTAACCGGATTGACGTGCTTATCAACAATGTCGGCGGCGCGATTTGGATGAAGCCATTTACCGAATTTAGCCCTGAGGAAATCGACAAAGAAATTAGCCGCTCCTTATTCCCCTCGCTTTGGTGCTGCCGAGCAGTATTGCCGCAAATGGTGGCACAACAAAGCGGCGCGATTGTTAATGTGTCCTCCATCGCCACTTGCGGAATTAACCGAATCCCCTATTCCACAGCAAAAGGCGGCATTAACGCGCTGACCGCCTCGTTAGCGTTTGAGTTTGCCGAGCAAAATATCCGCGTTAATGCCGTGGCTACCGGAGGCACCGAAGCACCGCCGCGCAAAATCCCGCGAAATAGCGCCCCAATGACGGATAACGAAAAAATGTGGATGGATGAGGTGGTTCAGCAAACCATCGATCGCACCTTTATGAAGCGCTATGGCACGATTGAGGAGCAGGTCAACGCCATTGTCTTTTTGGCATCACCCGAAGCGTCTTATATCACAGGCTCTACGATTGCCGTGGGCGGCGGCGATAAAGGTTAGTTTAAATCATTTAAGCTATTTTGGTTAACGGGCGTTAATCATCATGATAGTTAAGCCAAATAAATTAAGTGGCGACAATAAGCGGTGCGAAGCTGTTATGTTTTGCCGAGTTGCAAGGAGGCAATATGGCAAGTGTCATCCAAACCCTAAAACAAGACTGGTCGGTGTCAGCAAGCGTTGCCGGATTTTTAGCGGTTCTTATCTCGTACGCGGGACCTTTGATTATCTTTTTTCAGGCGGCGCAAGCGGCAAACGTTTCCGATGGCATGATGGCGTCTTGGATTTGGGGCGTTTCCATTGGGGCAGCGATTCCAGGAATTTATTTATCGATTAAATATAAAGCGCCGGTGATTACCGCATGGTCAGCCCCCGGAACGGCGCTGCTCGTCACTTTATTTCCGCAAATGAGCATCAATGAGGCGGTTGCCGGATACGTTATCGCCGCCATTGTGATTTATATCGTGGGCGCGACCGGTTATTTTGATAAGTTTTTAACATGGATCCCTGATGGTATTGCTGCCGGAATGATGGCGGGGATTTTATTTCAGTTTGGCGTGGATTTGTTTCGCGCCACTGACACCATGCCTTTGATCGTCTTTAGTATGCTGGCGTGTTACTTGCTTGCTAAGCGCTTCTCGCCGCGATATACCATGATTTGGGTGCTGGCTTGCGGCATTATTTTAAGCGTTATTCTTGGCAAAATGAATCCGGTTGCGATGAGCTTTGCGCTTACCATTCCTAAATTTATCGCGCCGGAATTTTCTTTGAATGCGGCAATGAATCTTGCGCTGCCGTTGATTTTGGTGAGCTTAACTGGACAGTTTTTACCCGGAATGGCAATTTTAAAAATCAGCGGTTATGACACGCCTGCCAAACCGATTGTAACCCTCTCAAGCCTATCTTCCCTTGCCGTTGCCTTTACAGGCGGCATTACCATTGTTCTTGCTGCCATCACCGCCGCGTTATGCACAGGTCATGACGCTCATGAATTGCCAGAAAAACGCTACATTGCAGGCGTTGCCAATGGCATTGTGTATTTGATTGGCGGTTTATTTGCCGGAAGTATCGTCATGCTATTTAGCTTATTACCAAAAGAGTTGGTGGCAGCCTTAGCAGGGCTTGCGTTAATTGGCGCCATTTCAGCCAATATTACGATGGCAATGAAAGAGGATGGCGCTCGCGATTCGGCGTTAATTACGTTTTTAGCAACGGCATCAGGAATGCACTTTTTAGGGTTAAGCTCAGTGTTTTGGGGCATTTTGATTGGCATGATTGCGCATGTTGTATTGACTCGAACCCGTCTATTTTCGCGGGTAAACGCTACCTAAACTTTTTTGACAAGCTAATCTTATAACGAATGTTACTGATAAAAGGACAAGATAATGATTGATAAAACTCAAAAATCCATGCAAGAGGTGCTCAGTCAAATCAAAGATGGCGCCACCATTATGATCGGCGGCTTTGGAACGGCAGGACAACCGGCTGAGCTGATCGATGGCTTGATTGATTTAAAAGTAAAAGATTTGGTGATCATTAACAATAATGCCGGCAATGGTGATTTTGGCTTAGCCAAATTGCTCAAATCCGGCGCGGTTCGCAAAATCATTTGCTCATTTCCAAGACAATCGGACTCATGGGTATTTGATGAATTGTACCGCGCGGGCAAAATTGAGTTAGAACTTGTGCCTCAAGGTAATTTGGCTTGCCGAATCCAAGCTGCTGGAATGGGGCTTGGGGCAGTATTTACCCCAACTGGATTTGGAACGCTGCTAGCTGAGGGCAAAGAAACGCGAAACATTGATGGCAAAGATTACGTTTTAGAGTATCCGTTAAAGGCAGATTTTGCTTTGATTAAAGCGGCGGTGGCGGATCGTTGGGGCAACTTGATTTACCGCAAATCGGCGCGAAACTTTGGTCCAATTATGGCAATGGCGGCTGAGGTGACAATCGCTCAAGTGGCAGACATTGTGCCGCTTGGTGGTCTTGATCCTGAACACATCATCACCCCCGGCATTTTTGTTCAGCATGTGGTTCAGGTTCCTGCCATTGTATCGTCGGCACAAGCTTAGGAGATTGCTATGAGTTATTCCCCCTTATCCCGTGATGAGATTGCCAAACGCGCCGCAAAAGACATTCCCGATGGCGCTTATGTCAACCTTGGTATTGGACTTCCCACCAAAATTGCTAAATATTTACCAAAAGATAAAGAGGTATTTTTGCACTCTGAAAACGGGCTGCTTGCCTTTGGTGCGCCGCCTGAGGCAGGATTTGAAGACCCTGAGCTGATTAACGCGGGCAAAGAATTTGTCACCATGTTGGATGGCGGCAGCTTTTTTCATCACGGCGACTCCTTTGCCATGATGCGCGGCGGTCATTTGGACATTTGCGTGTTGGGCGCATTTCAAGTGGCAGCCAATGGCGATTTGGCAAACTGGAGTACGGGCGCTCTTGATGCGATTCCGGCGGTGGGCGGTGCGATGGACTTAGCCGTTGGTGCCAAAAAGGTGTTTGTGATGACCAACCACACCACCAAAGAGGGCGAACCCAAAATCGTTGATACGCTGACTTATCCGGTTACCGGAAAGCACTGCGTTGATCGCGTTTATACCGATTTGTGCGTGATTGATGTGACCAAAGATGGCTTAAAGGTGACTGAAAAAGTAGCCGGACTAAGCTTTGATGAGCTACAACGCTTAACCGGAGCGCCACTTATTGACGCCACGAAATAAAATCAAATTTATAAAAAAAGGATAACGTTATGACGCAACCACATAACAATAACGACTTGACCAACGCTTATATCATCGATGGAGTTCGGACACCGTTTGGGCGCTATGGCGGCGGTTTATCGACCATCCGCGCGGACGATTTGGGCGCAGTTCCCATCAAAGCATTAATGGCGCGAAACCCAAGCATTGATTGGCAACGCATTGACGATGTCATCATGGGCTGCGCCAATCAAAGCGGTGAGGACAACCGTAACGTTGGTCGAATGTCAGCGCTTCTTGCAGGGCTGCCCTATCAAGTTCCGGCAACCACCGTCAATCGCCTTTGCGGTTCAGCCATGGACGCTCTAGCCATTGCCGCGCGTGCCATTAAATCCGGTGAAGCGAATTTAATCATCGCAGGCGGCGTTGAGAGCATGAGCCGCGCGCCCTTTGTGATGGGAAAAGCCGAAAAACCCTTTGATCGCTCTCAAAAAATCGAAGACACCACGATGGGTTGGCGCTTTATTAACCCAAAGCTTGATGCGATGTATGGCACAGAAACTATGCCAAAAACGGCAGAAAACGTCGCTGAAGATTTTGGCGTTAACCGCGCAGACCAAGATGCTTTTGCTTATCGCAGCCAAGCTCGAACCAAAGCCGCTCAAGATGCTGAATTTTTTCAGCATGAAATTATCGCCGTGAGCATCCCGCAGCGCAAAGGCGATGCCATTATCGTTGATACCGATGAGCACCCGCGAGCGGATACGACCCTTGACAAACTGAGCAAGCTTAAACCCATCGTCAAAGCAGACGGCACGGTCACCGCAGGCAACGCCTCAGGCATTAACGATGGTGCAGCAGCGCTACTGGTTGCCTCAGAATCAGCGGTGAAAGAGTTTGGATTAACCCCACGAGCGCGAATTATTGCCGCAACCATGGTCGGCGTTGAGCCGCGAATCATGGGCTTTGCCCCTGCCCCTGCCATCAAAAAGCTGCTTAAACAAACTGGACTGTCAATTGATGATATGGATGTGATCGAGCTTAATGAAGCCTTTGCCGCCCAAGCGCTGGCTTGTACTCGTGATTTGGGACTTGAGGATGACAGCACACGCGTCAACCCCAATGGCGGCGCGATCGCCCTTGGTCATCCGCTTGGCGCGTCGGGTGCAAGGCTTGTGATCACTGCGCTCAATCAGCTTGAGCAGTCACAAAAACGCTTTGCCTTATGCTCGATGTGCATTGGCGTGGGTCAAGGCATCGCCATGATTATTGAACGCTGCTCTGATAACAAAGCGACCGCCACTGATACCGCCCAAAAAGACGCTTAAGCTTAAAAGGAGTCAACCATGCAATTTCAACATAACGATGTTTCGCTTTATGTACAAACCTTTGGCAGTCAAGACAACCCTGCGCTGATCTTTTCCAATTCGCTTGGCACAACCCATCAGATGTGGCAACCGCAGATTGACGCGCTGCAAAACGACTACTTTATTATCACTTATGACACTCGTGGTCATGGTCAGTCCTCAGCGCCAAACGGGGCTTATACCCTTGCCGATCTTGGCGGCGATGTGATTGCCATTTTAGATGCGTTACATATTAAAAAAGCCTTATTTTGTGGCATCTCGATGGGCGGTCTTACGGGTCAGTGGCTTGCGATTCATCATCCCAAGCGTTTTTATCATATGATGCTTTGCAATACCGCCGCCAAAATCGGTCAAAAGGACGCTTGGCAATCCCGCGCTGATTTGGTTCGAAAAGACGGATTAGCGCCTATTGCCGAAACCGCAAGCGAGCGCTGGTTTACGCCTGACTTTATTGCTACCCATCCTGATATGGTTCAAAAGCTGAGCAATACCTTAGCCAAAGGCAGCGCTGAAGGTTATGCCAGCTGCTGTGAAGCGCTCGCCAGCGCCGATTTGCGCGAGCAGTTGAGCCAAATTAGCATTCCGTTAACAGTGGTGGCAGGAAGTGCCGACCCTGTCACTACGGTAGATGATGGCAAGTTTATGACCGATCGCATTACCAATAGCACGCTTGTTACCATCGATGCCTCGCATATTTCAAACATTGAGCAGCCAGAGGCGTTTAATCAATTTATTTTGCAGCACTTAAAATGTTAAAATCATTTAAAGTTGATTTAAACATGAACGTTAACCACAACTTACCGTAATTTTTTTATAAAAAACTGCCAACACAAGGATGTGACATGAGCAAAAAGCAAAGTATTCAACGATCTTTTTTAACCTTAGCTATCAGCGTTGCCGCCTGTAGTGCCTTCGCTGCGCCGACTCCTATAAACTTTGCTTCTAATAATCCAAGCACCATTAATATTGACAAGCCTGTCAAAAGCGTTGAGAAAAAAGTGATCGATTGGCGCCGCGATATTCACCAGCATCCCGAGCTGAGTAATAGAGAAACGCGTACCGCAGCGCTCGTTGCCAAGCATTTAAAATCTTTAGGAATTCAGGTTGACACCAACATTGCCCATACTGGTGTGGTCGGGTTTTTAAAAGGCGCCAAGCCTGGTCCTACGGTGATGTTACGCGCAGATATGGATGCCCTTCCTGTCACCGAAAAAACAAACCTGCCCTTCAAATCCACCATCGTGACCAAATATATGGGAGAAGACGTTGGGGTGATGCACGCTTGCGGTCATGATACCCATGTGGCAATGCTCATGGGAACCGCCGAAGTTTTGGCTAGTGTAAAAAATCAGCTGCGAGGCAACGTTATGTTCGTGTTTCAGCCTGCAGAAGAAGGCGCGCCTGAGGGCGAAGAAGGCGGCGCTGAGCTGATGCTAAAACAAGGCATCTTTAAAAAATACAAACCCGATGTCGCGTTTGGACTGCACATCATGTCAAGCTTAAATAGCGGTCAAATCGGCTATCGCAGCGGTCCTATTATGGCAAGCGCTGATACCTTTGACATCACTGTAAACGGGAAACAAACGCATGGTTCAGCGCCTTGGAACGGCGTGGATCCCATCGCAACAGCCGCGCAAATCGTGACTGGCGTGAATCAGATCGTTAGCCGTCAAATTAACATCACCAAAGAGCCTGCTATTGTCTCCTTTGGTAAAATATCGGGCGGCGTTCGCGACAATATCATCCCCGACAGTGTCAATATGATTGGGACGATTCGCAACTTTGATATGGATATCCGCGAGCAAGTATTTAAAAAAATAGAAACCACCGCGACCCAAATCGCGCTGGCATCAGGCGCTAAATCTAACGTTAAAATCAATAAAGGCTATCCGGTCACGATTAACAACCCCGCCCTTACCGCTCAGATGCTACCAACTTTAAGCAATATCGTCGGTAAAGCCAATCTGATTGAAGTCCCAAAAGTCACGGCAGCTGAGGATTTCTCGTTTTATGCTCAAGAAGTACCAGGATTGTTTATATTCTTAGGCGGCACGCCTGTCGGACAAGATCCTGATCAAGCCGCGTACAATCATTCCCCCTACTTTTCGATCGATGAGTCCTCTTTAAAAATCGGAACGAAAGCGCTTAGCCAATTGACCCTTGACTATCTAGCGATGAAAAAATAACTTATCTCTCAAAGCATAAGGTTTTACAACCTTAGTTCTAAAAGACCGTTTTTGCCGTTAAAAGACACCTTTATTACTAAAATATATAAAGGTGTCTTTTTTCATTTTTATTGTCATCAAAGTTGTTTATTGTCATAAAACTTAAAGCGCAACTATCGTCTTGATAATTGCGCTTTTTTTATAATTTCACACGATACCCTTTTGGTATGAAGTGATACTAACTTGGTTTTTGACTTGATCTTAAAAAAGCCCTACCGTGAGGATAACTGATCAAAATTTGACTCATGGAGAGAGCAGATGGAATCTAACGCTTTAAATATCAATAACATCATTGATGAGGCAAAATTTTCCTCATTCCATTGGACGGTATTATTTTGGTGTTTGCTCATCATCATTTTTGATGGCTACGACTTGGTGATTTATGGCGTCGCCTTGCCGCTACTGATGCAAGAGTGGTCATTAACTGCCGTTCAAGCCGGATTTTTGGCAAGCGCTGCCCTATTTGGGATGATGATTGGCGCGATGGTTTTTGGCACGTTATCTGACAAGCTTGGTCGCAAAAAAACCATCATGATTTGTGTGGCGCTATTTAGCAGCTTTACCTTTTTTGGCGCGTTTGCCCAAAACCCAACCCAGTTTGCGCTGCTGCGGTTTGTGGCAGGGCTTGGCATTGGCGGGGTTATGCCTATTTGCGTGGCACTCACCTCTGAGTACGCGCCAAAGCGGATTCGCAGTACGCTTGTGGCGATTATGTTTAGTGGCTATGCGATCGGTGGCATGACCTCAGCACTGCTTGGCGCTTGGCTGGTGGCAGATTTTGGCTGGCAGATTATGTTTTATATCGCTGGAATCCCAACATTATTGCTGCCCATCATTTGGAAAATGCTTCCTGAATCGTTAATGTTTTTGGTCAAAGCTCAAGACCATCACAAAGCCAATCGAATCGTCCAAAAGCTTGCGCCAAAGCAGCCTATCGATAGCCAAACGCAATTGGTGCTTGATGAGCCAACCAAAGGCGATGATGCGCCAATTAGAGCCTTATTTCAAAAAAATCGCGGTATCAGCACCGTGATGTTTTGGACAGCGTTTTTTATGTGCTTATTGATGGTTTATGCGCTCGCAAGCTGGCTGCCAAAGCTGATGATTCAAGCCGGCTACTCGCTTGGCGCCAGTATGCTGTTTTTATTTGCGCTAAATATCGGCGGTATGGTCGGCGCCATTGGTGGCGGCGTTTTGGCGGATAAATTCCATATCAAGCCCGTTTTGACCACCATGTTTACGCTTGGCGCGGTTGCCTTAATTTTACTTGGCTATAATAGCCCGCAGTTGGTGCTTTATTCGCTGATTTTTGTGGCAGGCGCGACCACCATTGGTGCGCAAATCTTACTTTATACCTTCGTTGCTCAGTACTACCCAACGGCGGTTCGCACCACGGCGATGGGCTGGGCATCAGGGGTTGGTCGAATCGGCGCGATTGTAGGACCTATCTTAACGGGGGCTTTACTGACCCTTCATTTACCGCACCAAACCAACTTTTTATTTATCGCCGTTCCAGGTTTGATTGCTGCCATTGCGATATTCTTAGTGAACTTAACTGCGGCTGTTGAAGGTAAAAAAGTCGTCAATGATCCTATCTTGATAAAAGACTCGATGTTGACTTAATAATTTTGATAAGTTAGAGATGCTCTTTTTTATCGATAACAGATTAAATATACCCATAAAATAAGAAGTCAGCTAATGCTGGCTTCTTATTTTAATAAACGCTGAAAATTTGTTTTTAGTTTATAACCTTAAGGGCTGCGTGGTTGATTTACGAAGATGAGCGTTTTATTTTCGGTTTAAAAAACTAATAAAACTTATATACTATTGTTCGCTAAATCATAAAAATCTGAACAGGAAATCAATCATGCTAAAAAAAATCGCGTTGCTACTCACCTTATCCGTTTCAGGGTTGGCGGTGAGTTCTGTATCAAACGCCGCACCAAAAACGAAGTTCGGCGTTACCGTGACAGAATGCAATTTTGACTATGAAGACGAGAAATTTTGCACAGACAGCCGCTTAAAAAGTTACGCCAAAGCAATGAAAGATCGTAAAGCAAACTTCGATGGCAATAAAATTATCTATATTTTCCAGACCAATGCGACAGGTTACGTGGGCAAAAGACCTGACCGCTTAGTCGTCATAGATCCTGCTAAAAAAACCGTTTCACCTTTTGGCTATGCTTTGTCAGACGCTACCGACGGAAGTAAAAACGTTGCCGTAAACAAGAAAGGCGACACTATGCATTATGATTTTAATAAAAGCTCCAATCGGTTTTGTTTTTCAGGAAATATTGATGCCTATAAAATGTCTGAATCCTATGACGGCACTCCTTTCTGCTTTAGATATGACAATCGGGAAAAGCAGCTTATGAGAATTTTAGAAAATTTTCGCTAACAATTAAAATTTTTATAAGCAATATTAAAAAAGGCTATAACTCATTGATAGCCTTTTATTCTTATAAAGAGATTTATACAGATAGATTTATTATAGGCATTTTGGCAAGAGGCTAGGCGCCTCACTTTTTATTGATTGTTAAGTCAATGACCTTTAAATCGCAATAGCTTCAAAACATTTAGCGTGATCAGTACCGAGGCTCCCGTGTCGGCAAGTACAGCAATCCAAAGTCCGGTTATTCCTAAAATAGTCGTCATTAAAAAATGCCTTTTAACCCAAGCGCGATGACGTCGTTTTGATGAATGTTGCTCATGGTTGATTGTGAGAGCATGACCAAATGCGCGACATCGTTGATTTGGCTTTTCAGCAATGTCTGTGCTGCCGCCCATTGCAATGCCAACGTCAGCAGCGGTAATCGCTAGCGCATCAATGCCAAGTTTTGCGTCCTCGCGCAGCTCATCAGGAAGGGCAATAAGTCCAAGCGCATCACAGCTAGCTTTATGGTTAATAATAAGGCGCAACAGGACATCATCATGTTAATTAAAATAGGAAAACTAGCAAAGCTTACCGAAACAACGGTTGAAACCATTGGCTATTATGAAAAAGAACACCTGTTACCAATGACAATGACGATTCACAGTGAGGGCAATTATCAGCTTTATAACGCGGCGTATATCGAGTGGCTACAGTTTATGCGGACAGCTCTTGTCATGAGTGAAGGCTGTTTATTTTTATAATAACAAAGCCAAATTTCATTATGTTGCCGCAATAAACCCTTGTCATATACAATAGTGCAGTATTTTGCTTGATTTTAATTTAGAAGTTACTATAAAAGCCGGAAGCAGACGCATGACCTCATTGCCAATTTTTATCCAACCGCTTAATGATTTCCACCAAGACACCGCTCCAAACCATGTTGAAGCTTCCGCCCTGACCTCAACCACTTCAAAAACGCCAAGCAGCTTGGCAGAATTCTTACACATCAACGCGCTGCAAGATTTAAGTCACTTGACCGCTGCCAATCAACCGTCTGAGCTATTAGCATTGTTAAACCAAGACCAAAAAACACTTTGGCTGGATTTAGAAATTGACCCAAAATCGCAAACCTTAATTGACGGCGCATTTTTAGTAGATAATTGCTACTGGCAATTTGATGCCAAGCAATTTTCCAAGCAAGCGGTCATTATTTATCATTTGCTTGATAAAGCGACCTATTTGGGCGGTCATCATATTCTTGAGTTTGATTTACCACAGTTAATTCGCCTTTTAAGCCAAGCGTTGACCGATTTTGGCAATGAACAACAAACACTTACCCAAAAGCTAAGCTTGCCTGAAACCTTAAACAACTGGCAGGCTAAAGCTTGGGACACGCTAGTGTTAAGCTGCCTTTTGATTCCGCATCAGCCAAGTCATGCTTTAGCCAAGCTTTATAAAGCCAAAAGTGATTATAACCATCCGGTGCTTGATTGCATTGAAAGCCGCTGCGTTTTTCAGCTTTGCGCGCTATCGTGGCAGCAGCTTTCAAGCAATTTGCAAATTTTATTGCATAAACTACTGCCGCAGTTAGCCGCGCTGAATGAGCGCAGCCATCACGATTATTTTGCCATTGATAAAGACAATATTTTTGATATTGATGCGATATTTGATGAATTGCCTTTAGGAAATAATCAAGCGCTAAATCAATTATTAACCCACTATCTAACTCAAACGACAAACCAAGCCTTTGATGATGGCAAAATAGAAAGCAATTTTCCGGCGCAGCTTTGGCAATATCTTGGGGTGGCTGCGTTTATCAATTGGCTTCGGTATTTTGATAAGCCACAAGCGCGCAGACCCGTTTGGCTTGGTAAGCATCCCCATCATCGCGGCTATTTTGGTAAGGTAGAAAGCGCCTTTTGGCAACTTGATTCGCCAAGTGAAGCTTGGATTAATACTCAAGCGGATTACTTTTTTGGCTTTCAAGCGCTTCGCGGCGGTCAGATGTCGATTGTTAAAGCCGTTCTTGCTAACGAAGACATTCCGCTAGGTATCCTGCCAACGGGCGGCGGCAAAAGTTTAACCTTTCAATTGCCCGCGCTGATTTTAAGCAAATATCAGCGCAAATTGACCGTCGTTATCTCACCGCTTAAAGCGCTCATCGAAGACCAAGTGGTCAATTTGCACGCCAGCGTCCCCAATTATGCAAGCCGCGTGGCGTATTTGACCTCGGGGCAGTCGCCGCAAGCGCAAAAGGATATTCTTGATGGCATTTGGCATGGCGATATTGATATTATTTTTTTAAGCCCTGAGCGCCTGAGAACGCATGGCATCCGGCAGCTGCTGAAAAATCGACCACCGGCGTTTTGGGTGCTTGATGAGGCGCACACGCTGAGCCAATGGGGCACCGATTTTCGACCAGATTTTTTGCGGATTGCTGACCACATGATGGCATGCTATAGCGATGAGCTAAAATTGCATTTTCAACAGCAATTAGACAACCGCAAAAGCAATCAAAATAACGCCCAATTCAATATGTTAGGCGATAATTCAACTCAAAAAACGCCTGACTTTATCCCGCCAACCATTAGCCTTGTCACGGCAACCGCTTCCGCTCGCGTCAAACAGGATTTGGAAAGCGAGCTGGTTGACAAACTTGCGGCGCTCACCGATGACAAAGCCTTAACTCAATACGGAACGCCCCTTGATAAGCTCAAAATTTGGCGTGAGGACATCATGGCACATTTTCAAGAAGTTGCCAAAGATGACCGTGAAGCAGTGATTTATCAAATTTTGCTTGAGCGTAAAGCTTGGTTTGAAAATGAATATCCTGAGACCCCCGAAAAAGGCGTGGCGCTCGTTTACCTTCGTAACCGCGATGGCTGTGACCAATTTGCCGAGGATTTTGCCAAACAAGGCTTAAAGGCGGCGTCTTATCATTCAAAATTGAGCGATTCGCAAAAAAAGAGCGTCCTTGAAAAGTTTAAAAACGATGAGCTTGACGTGGTGGTTTGCACCAACGCTTTTGGTATGGGAATCGACAAACAAGGCATTCATACCGTCATCCATAGCGGTCCTCCTAACAATCTTGAATCGTACATTCAAGAAATTGGGCGTGCTGCTCGCAAAGACTTTGAAACGGGCGCCGCGTATTTGCTGTGGTCAGAAGCTGACATTGCTCAGTTGTTTTTGCATGAGCGCAAATCGCGGATTCCAAATACCAATACGCTAAAAGACTGCTGGACGGCAATCCGACCGGTGCTAAACAAGCCTTCCCAAGATCAGTGGTTTCCAAGCAGCGCTTTAACCTCAATCCTAGCACCTGATAGCGACACCGAGCAGTTAAATACCCAAATTAGAGTGGCGCTATTGGCGCTTGAGCGCTATGGGCTGCTGACTGAAAAAGAGCAGCAACCGGCTTGGGTCAGCATTAAACTTGCTAACACCGCGCCTGCCAGTAGCCAAACTAAAATTGCAAGGCCTTATGCTCAGCTCAAGCAGCTTTCTGACAACCCAATAGCAGAAGGTGATGATTTTAATAACAGTTTTAATAACGATTTTAATAATAGCAATTGTAATAAAAAAAGTAACGACGGTCTGACCCATTATCATTTGCCTGAGCTTGCTGTTGCCCTTGGTTATTCGGTTAAAGAACTGCTTAACCTGCTTCGCGAATTGGTCAATCAAGGTTATGCCCAGTGGCAAGTTATCGTTCGAGTTCGGCTTAAATTCACCCACCGCTATTTAAAAAGCGAATTTAACCGTTGCCGCCGGATTATCAGCGCCCTTGAGGACTGTTTGGCAAGCAATTACGGCACGCTAAATTCGGCGGACGATATCAGCACCAGCCAAACCGTTCAGCTGAACACCAAAGCGCTAGATAATTGGCTCACTCAGCAGCGCCACAATTTAACTTGCCGTCAGCATATTTTGCCGATGTTTCGCGCCCTTGGTATTTTAAAAATCCGCAACCACAGCAAAACCCAAGTGTTTGTTTCCTCAACTAAAAATGTCCAAATGTGGCAAACTAATGAAAACCGGACGGATAACTGGCAAAGCTGGCTTGATTTTGCCAAAATCATGGTCGATGAGTTAACGCCGTTATTTGAAAATGAGCTCCTGCCCGCCCTTCCCGACCAAAAAGATGGCTACAGCCGCGATTTTAATTTAGAAAAACTGTCTTATCAGCTAAAGCGCGACCCTGACACGCTATTATCACAGCTTGAAACCTTGCAGCGCTTAGAGCTGATTGAGCTTAGCCGCTTAGATGATGCTCAAGATGCGATATTTTTTGTCGGTCGGCATCATAAGCCCATTTCAAAATATCACGAAACCGCATATCAGTATTTGCAAGCGCATTATCAAGACCGCTGCGCCCGAATTCATATGCTCAACTTTTGGCTTCATGCCGACAGCCCAACCCAAAAGGCGTTGATTGAGGATTATTTTAGCAAGCCGCTCGCCGAGGTTATCGACTGCTATCTTCCAAAAGATCTGGATGTCAATAAGCCGTATATTAAAGATTACGCTAAACAAATTTTGCCCGAATTTTTTAGTGATACTCAAACAAAAATCGTCAAAGAAACCAGTCGCGCGGCAATGGTGCTTGCAGGTCCCGGTTCAGGCAAAACTACCGTCGTCGTTCACCGCGTTGCTTATTTATTGATGATTGAGGAAATCAAACCTGAAAAAATCCTCATTTTGGCATATAACCGCTTAGCAGTTAGCGAGCTAAAATCAAGGCTTCATGCCCTTATCGGTCATCATGCCATTGGCGTTACCATTCAAACCTTTCACGGGCTTGCGCGGCAAATCACCGGAATGAGCGAAAAAGATGCCACAGATACCGCCCTTGATGAGATTGCCGCGCGAATTCCGCATTTAAACCAAGAAGAAAACACACAAAAACGCCGCGACAATGCCCGCTATCAGTGGCTGATTGAAGAAGCCATCGTGCAATTACAAGAGCGACCGCAGCATTTTCAATACATTATGGTCGATGAATTTCAAGACATTGATGAATACCAATATGAAATGATTGGGCTACTTGCCGATTTGCAAAAAGAGGAAACAGAAGCTAACGAGCAAAATTTTGAGCGGACTATCAATGATAAAGATACGGATAATTTTGATCAACGCGGCTATTTGATGGTCGTGGGCGACGATGACCAAAATTTATACGCCTTTCGCGGCGCAAGTATCAAATATATTCAGCAATTTGAAAACAACTATCACATCAACTCTCAGCAAAAATATTATCTGCTTGATAATTACAGGAGCGCAAATAATATTGTCAGCATTGCCAATGACTTTATTGCACAGGCGCTGCCAAGTCACGAGCGCCTAAAGCAAGCTGATCATAGCATTAAGGTCACCCAAGCGCACCCAAACCAAGCCATCCGCTACGGCATTTATCGGCAAGCTTACGGCATCGATATGGCAGCGTTTATTGCCTCAGATATTAAAAATCGGCTAGAAAATTCGGCTAAGGATGGAGAAACCATCGCTATTCTTGCGCCAAAATGGTCACAGTTTGATGCCATTCAGCACTATTTGGAAGCCCAAAACATCAGCAGTCAGCGCTTTAATGAAAGCGAGCAAGTTATCCCCATTAATAGCTTTATCGGTCAGGCGCTTTTTAAACATTTAAGCCAAAATCGCTTAACGGTTATTGAAGGTAAGGTTTGCGACTTTTTGGAAAATTGGCGCATTGAAAACGGCTTTACCCATTTAGACAAAGCTTGGGAGGCGCTACTTCATCGGACGCAAACCTTGCAAGACGCCACGTATGAGCAATTGCTGCAAACTCTTGATAGCCTACTTTATGACGACAAAACCCAAGTTATTTTAATCACTTATCACAGCGCCAAAGGCATGGAATTTGACCATGTTTATGTCATTGACGAGCAAAATCCAAACGATCCAAATGATCATAGCCACGCCCGAGCGCTTTATGTGGCACTGACCCGCGCCAAGCAAAGCTTAACGCTATTTCAGCATTATAAAAACCATCATCCGGTTCTCGCCAAAATTGCGACCAATCATAGCGAGAAAATTGACTTGCCTGCCGTTCCCAAACTGGACACTCTTAGCTTTCATCGCTTTTTGCATTTAGATGAACTTATATTAACGCCGCGTGACTTGGTTAGTGATGACGGCAGAGCATTTGTCGAAAAGGTATTTTGTAGCAATAATTGGGCGCAAAACCGCACTCATATAATAGGCGTATTTCAGGTTCAACGCTGCAAAGATAAGGTTAAAAATTACGGTTTTTACTCAAAAAAAGGTCAACTGATTGCTCAATTTTCTGGTAATTTTGCCCAAAAATACGCTACAAATGGTCAAGGTAATTCACGCTTGTCAATGACCGGATTTACCACCATGCTATATTATCAGCAAGATTTGACTTGGTATGCGAGGGCGGGCTATTTGGGAAATGAGACGACGCATTATTTAATTATCCCTTATGTTCAATTTAGTGTGCCGTTTTAAAGGTTAAAGGCGTTATGACAAATTTTAAAATGAGCCGCCATTTCTTTTTTATCGTTATTTTAAGCACTTTTATAATCGTACTTACTATCCTTTTATGGTTAAAAAATCATGACACCTTGCCAAAATCTGAGCCAACAGCAATCGAGAGCAGTTTAACTCATGATGCCAAATCACCGTTAAATATTTCCGAACATGCCTTCCCTATCACCACATCCGAAGCTAAAAACTTAGTCCAAACCGAAAATCCAAACAATGGCGCCGACTACATCAGTATTGATAACAGCGGCTTACCTATAGATGAAATCAACACTTTAAAACGCGATTTTGACAATTTAAAAAGACTTGGCAGCTATAGCGGCGGCAAGATGACGCATGAGTTTGCGCAAACCACTTATTTTAGATGGGCGCTGCTAAAAAATGGCGGTTTAAACCATATTTTAGCAAAGTTAAATTTCACGCCTATTGATATTGGCGCGCTGCTTGGTGAGGACTTTAAGCTGATTGGCGCGGATTACTCAGGGGCATTTAATAAGGGTAAATTCAACTCCATTTTTAGATCTTATAAAAGCCGCAGCGGTAAAAAAGTTGAAATCAACGAGATGTATTTAAACCCTGATAATAACGTCAGGCTAAGTATTTATATTGAAAGCATAAACTTTAATTTGCTCGGTCATCCTGCGACGTTTCAGCATTTAACAAGTGCGGATGATAAAGATATTTTTGATTTAGATTTTAATATCAATAAGAGAGCTTTTTCAATCAGCTCAGAAGGGTTGAGTCATGACGAGTTTTTGCAATTGGCGGTAAAGATTGCCAAAGTGGCTAAGAAAAATTCTGCTAAGCCTTGATACAGGCTAAATATCATCACTATTAATTTTTTAAGACATTATCCCATTTTTCTTTAGTAATAAGCTTCGCAAGATACAAGTCGTGCAATAAGTTTTCTCTGTCTTTTTCAATAATCTGTCGTAGCAACGACCCAAAAAATTCTGAATTAACCGTTTTAAAGAGATTTTTTTCAAGCTTTTCAGCAAAATTATGAGTGCTTTTTAAACCATTGCAAAGTATGTATAAAATAAAATCAACCAAAAACACTTCAATATCAGAAAACCCTGATTCAAAATTATACGATACCTGATAAAGCACTTCTTCATAGCTCAGACTATTTTTATTTTGTACAAGACATAAATAAAAATCGTCAAGAACATCCAATCTAAAATCCATGTAACTTACTATTTTCATAAACAAGCCTTTTATTTTCAACTAAGAAAACAATATTATATATTTTGAAATTATTTTTCTTTAATTTATAAGTTATAGCTAACATCAACATGATTAACAATCATACCAATGTTAGCATTTTCTTAAAAAATCAATACCACCTACTTCAACCATTTTCTCAACATCGGCACATGGCGAACAATCAAAAGATCCAACAGCGCAATTACCACAATAGCAATGAGGGCGGTAGGAAAAATATAAGCCACGACCAGTAAAGTTAGGGCAAACGGCCAAGGGATATCACGCTCCCTTTTTGACGCAGGCGGCTGCAATCCCGATGACTTTTCAGGTCGGCGCTGCCACCACATCACAAGTCCAGTCAAACAAATCGCAATGACCGCTAAGCAAAACAATACATTGGCTAAAATACTCCAAACCCCAAGCGTTCCCATATGTAGCGCAAGCCCTGCCGCCATAAATTTGCCAAACGCGTTATAATTGCTAAAGCGAATATCTGCCAATATCTTGCCTGAATAGCGGTCAATATGAACCGTTCGATCTGCAAATGGGCTTGCCATATCATAGCTCATAGAGTCTTGGCTAAGCGTCCAAACCCCGTTATCGCCTTGCGGTAAGTTCAGCTGATAGCGCCCTATAAAGCCAAGCTGCCTTGCAAAGTCATCCACTCGATCGATCGTGAGGGTCATCTTTGGATCAAGACCTTGTGCACCCAAACTAGTGCCGCTCATTGGCATGGGCGTTTGCTCCAATATCCACGGCACTTCTTTGGTTTTGCCATCATTGAGAACATCCCCATGCGATGGAATAGGCATAGCATCTGCGCCATGAACATGTGGTTTGGCAGGTTGCGCAGTAGTAGCTGAAACACCTAAAGGCAATCCCGAACTAGGGGTTGGCTCAACGCCCCATTTGCCAGCGGGAAACTGACTCCAAGCTTGAACCATTTTCTCGCCCCAAATCCCTGACCACGCCAACCCTGAAATACAAAAAAATAAAAGCACAATCGCCACCCAACTGCCAAGTGTGGCATGAATGGTACGAAAAGCTGAGCGTTTTTGACTGAGCTGTTGCGCGTTAGGAATGAGCATGGTTTTTAGCGACTGATTTTTTTGCCACCATAAATAAATGCCGGTGATAATCAATAAAATAGTCAATGAGGCAGCCGTTTCTTGTAAATAATCACCCGTTTTACCCAGCATTAAATCGCCATGAAATTGATCAAATTTATGATACCAATTGCTTTCGCGGGCAAAGCTGTCGACCACCTCTCCTGTATAGGGATTAACGAGCACCATATTGTCAGCAGGGGCTTGGTCATTAAAGGATTTAACCCGAAATACCGCCACAGTATCGGGACGACGCGGGGCGATATATTGCAGCACTTCGGCGTTTGGTATGGTGCTTAATGCATGCTGAGCCTGAATGGAAACTGCCGTCGTGGTATCTTGTGGTGTGACTTTTGTTTGATCAAGGTCGCGACCGGTAGTATTGGCAAGTAGCACCATGGCAAGCCCTGTAACTGCAAGAATCACCAAAAATGGCGCGACAAAAATTCCGGCGTAAAAGTGCCATCGCCAAACGCAGGCGTAAAATTTTGACATTTGTTTTTTCATAACCTTCACTATTTACTAATTTTTATAGACAACCGACTGCCTTTTTGGCGATTCACCAAAAAAGTCGATTGCAAAACCCTAAGATTAAAAATTATGGCAATAGTTCAGAGTTGGGGAAGCTCGGCTTGGCGGTCGTAAAAAGACAATCAGGCGTAGGCAAAGTGAGCGATAAAGAACGGCGGTTAAAATTGCAAATGTTAACACCAACAGCACAATCAAATCAACGCCGCTTGTAGGCAAACTAAACGCCATCATTGCCAAGCAAATGCTGCAATCGTGGTTGTGAGTGGGTGATTTTTTAGTATCCGAAGACTGCGTTTGGATGGCTAAATTCGGCTCTTTTGGTGATATTTTCGACATATTGCCGATATGGTGAGCATGTTGCGGTAATAAATCGCTTGTAGATGGCGCTTTTGCAACCAAATTTGTGGTTTTTAAATGAGGGTCTTTATCTTGATGGTGTTGACTTTGGTGATGATGTTTAGAATACTCTTGCGCGGCAATTACGGGGGCAAGCTCAATACAAATGCCATGACCTACAGATAAGTCGCTCAGCCATAACGGCGCAAGCAGCGGTGATAACTGCAATAGCCAAGCAAAACACGCCAGCAGCATCCCAAAATACATCATCTTAGGTCGCAAAATCGCACGGCGAGCGGTTGGAAACAGTTGGCTTATCATAACTTTGGTCGAGATGAGCAAGATGGCAAATTATAAGACGTTTATTTGCGCATCACAATGGCAAAAGTTACGAATGACAAGCATAACTTGCGGCTATGAGTTACGCTTATTTTATATTAATAACCGCTAAGCCGTTTTGCGTTATTAAAGGACTCATAATCCTTTGGTCGTAAGTTGTCATCCTATCTTAGAATAAAAATCAACAATCATTATTTTTAACTTGCTGGCAGCATCACCTCAACCACAAGTCCAGATTGACCATCTTGCCGATTGTAAACGCGAACGTGACCGCCATGCGCGACCACCACGGCATGAGTGATGGCAAGCCCTAAACCATAACCCCCAGTTTGCCGATGCCTTGCTGAATCAAGACGCACAAACGGCTGAAAAATCCGCGCCAAATCTGCCTCATCAATGCCCGATCCTGAGTCAGTCACGGTCATTTGCCACTGCAATCGACCTTTGTCATGGGTGACTTTAGTTAAATCAACCGCGATTGTCAGCGCTTGCGGCGTGTGCATAAAGGCATTACGGATGATATTTTCAAGGGCGCTGCGCAGTTGATCAAAGTTGCCCATCACGATGCACTCAAAAGGTGGCGGTTGCCACTGCCAAGCGATTTGTTTATGCTGAAACTCAAAGCAAACGTCTTGACCGATATCGCTGATAATTTGCGCCAAATCAACCGGTTCGCGCTCGCTATCATCAAGGCTATATTGCTGCATTTGTAGCGATTGAATACGGATAATCTGCTCAATCAGCTCATTCATCCGCGCCGATTCTTTATCAATCCTATCCAAATAGCGCCCCGCATTTGGTGCAAAGTCGCGGGTCAACTCGGTGGCAACTTCAAGTCGGGCAAGCGGCGATCGCAGCTCATGCGAGATGTCGCTAAGCATCTGCTTGCGGGCGCGCTCGCTTTCACTAAGCCGCGTGCTCAATTGCGCGACATCCTTTGCAAGCTGACCCAATTCATCATCGCCCAGCTTTTCAAGGCTTGGATTGGTTGCATAATCACCGACCAATAAGCGATGGACACTATTTTGAACGCGGCGAATTCGGCGAGTCATGGTTTGGCTGAGCCAAAAGCAAACCAAACCGCCAAAAAACACCACCATCACCAGTCGAATTGGCATATTGCCGCGCTGAAGCTCAAGCACATCTTTAAATAATAAATGCGGTCGCAGCTGAATGATGCGTATTTGACCGTTCGGAAGGGTGATCGTTTTGTCTGCAAGCTCAGGGCGGCGATCCATGTTGGAGATGGCATTGTAAGGCGGTAGCGGTTGCCAAATATCGGAAAGCTGAAACGGCTTTTCCATAAAGGCATGATCCTCTATGGGCGGCGGTCGCAGCTCAGGCGATCGCTCATCGCTGCGCGGCGGTCTGCCCTCCAAACGCTCTAAGCGCCCCTCTTGCCTGCCTTCACGAAAGCGATAACGCGGAAACAGCATCTCACCTTGGTCATCAAAAACGCGAATTTGACTCATTAAACGCCGATCATCGCGATAAAGCCGCCGAAGCTCCTCATCATTTTGCGCAAGTAAAGCTTGGGTTAATACCTCGCGCTTAATGACCAATTTATCAATTTGCTCTTCCATTTTTGCCGCAAGGGCGCGCTGATTGAGCTTGCGCTCTGCCGCCACCGACAGCATAGAGGTCAACAAAATTATTAAAAGCAAGCTTAAAAACAGCCGCCAAAATAAACTTAGCTTTGGACTAATCAGCCATTTTTGTATTGAAAATCGTTCTGACATTTAGATTACCAACTGATAGCCTTTACCGCGAATGGCTTTAATCGGTTCATCATGAAAAGGCTGCATTTTTTTGCGAAGGCGTGACACATGAACATCAAGGCTACGATCAAACGGTTGAAGCTCGCGCTGAAGCACATGCTCGGACAGCCAAGCTTTGCTGACCACCTCGCCTTTTTGCATCAATAGCGCCCATAACAAATCAAATTCTGTCCCTGTAACTTGCAGCGGCGTGCCATCCACTTGGCAGCAGCGGGTCACCTGATCTAAGCTCAATCGGCTCTCAGGAAGCGCATCCGGCGTTGGCGGCAGCGCTTGCGTTCGCTTAATTACCGCGTTAATTCGCGCCAGCAGCTCACGCGGATTGCAAGGCTTGGTGATATAGTCATCCGCCCCAAGCTCAAGACCAATGATGCGGTCAATCTCCTCGCCTTTTGCCGTCAACATAATCACCGGAACTTGGCTGATGCTTGGCAAACGCCGCAACACGCTTAAGCCATCAAGCTTTGGCATCATGATATCAAGAACCAACAAGTCATAATTATTGGCATTCAACTTGTCAATGACCGCCGCGCCGTCAAAAGCGCAGTCGCAGCTAATGTCATGATTTTGCAAATATTCTTGCAGCAGTTGGATCAGCTCCTCATCGTCATCACCCAATAAAATATTTGGCACTGATGCCCCCTTATTATTTTTCTTAAAAATTTCGGTTTATTATAACTTTTTTTTAAATTATCTCCTGCCTTTCGCCGCCATCTTTACCTTTCTTAATCTTTCATAAAAGATTGTAACCCTTACTTTTTTTATAATAAGGGCTATCGAGTCGCGATAAATCTAAAATCCATTGTTAAGGTTGAATAATGAAAAATTTATTGATTGGCACCGCTCTTATTGTTTCAAGCGCTATGGGCGTCACCGCGTGCTCAAGCGTTAACGCTGCCACCGATACCAAGCCAAACGCCAAAGCGCCCGTTGTTCAAAAAGGCGAAGCCCGTCATCACGACCGCGTAGGTCGCGGCAATCCTAATAAAAAACCGTTTGCTGAGCTGAATTTAACCGCTGACCAAGAAGCCAAAATCAAAGCCATCATGCAAAAAAACCATGACGGTCGCAATCAAAACTTTGAGGCGATGAAAAACGAGCGTCAAGCTATGCAAAGCCAAGTTCAAAGCCTTGCCAACAGCCCAACGCTTAATAACGCTGAGCTCAACCGTTTAGCCAACCTTGAGGCAGAAAAAACCCGCCAGCGCTTTATCAATCGCGTCCAATCAGAGCGCGAGATCGCCCAAGTCTTAACCCCAGAGCAGCGCCAAAAACTGGCAGCTATGAAAGCTGATCGCCAAAACAAACGCGCTGACCATTTCCAAAATCGCGCAAAAAATTCTGGTAAAGACCACCCACGATTTGCCCCAAAACCAGCGCCGCAGTATTAATTAGCAAACGTAAACGTAAAAAAAGCGCCCATCATTGAGCGCTTTTTTGGTTTGCCTGATAGTTATTCTAAAGGCGCTTCTTCTAAACTGTCGCTGTCTGATGGCGCGGTATCAGAAAACATCGCTAATCGACCGCTTACCGTCCCAAAAATGATCTTGCCAAAGGTTGCCCCGCCGCCTTCTTTATAACGCGAAAGCAGCTCTTTGCTATATTCTTTGACATCAATGCTGTTTGCTGCCGTTGGCACTTGGCTGTCTTTTGGTAAATTCACAAAGTTTGTCTCGCGGCTAAGCGGTAGAAACTGGCTGAACACATCAATTGCCATTAAATTGTCCGCTTGATCACCGACAGTTGACGTTTGCGTTCCGCCAAAGCTGTGGGCTTGTTGCCAAACCAAGCGCTTACGATTGTCAAAGCCGTAAAAACGCTCCTCAATATCACCAGACTTTGCAATAATATTTTCACTTGATGCCATCGCTTTTATACCGCTTAGCATAAGTTTCGCCAGCATTTTGCTATCGAATGATGCCTCCGAAAGGCTTGGCTGCTGCGTCATGCCATCGCTGTCATCACTAACCAATTCTGGAAACTGCTGACTCATTTTGTCATAAAAGGTATTAATATACGTTTGATAATTTTGGATTTGGGTGTTCACACTTTGCTGCTGACGCACGATAACAGCGCCCGATTGCATCACTGACAATTGATGGCTTGGTAAGGTAAAATTCAACTTGCTCAACTCGTTGGGTGCAATATAACTAAACTCTGTTGCCGGCATCACATCAAACATCGTATCAAGCGCCGCAAAATGATTTTGAATCAAAGCTTTACCAAAGCCTTTGGGCAAACTGCCATCGGCTAAATCGATTCTTAGCCATTTATTTTTCCAAGCCGTTCCAAGCTTATCATCAAACAATTGCGAGGTGATGTAAGCGGCATGATCCGCCCAAAGGTACAATTGCCCCGATTTTAAATCGATGTAAATGGGCTGATTGACTTGGCTTTGATGGTTTTTGGCGTGATATTGAACAGAGGCAAGCAAAGTCATCTTGCCAGCTAGCGGCTGATAGTTGCCTTGAGCATTGATTGACAGCGGCTTTAACCCATATTCATTAAGCAGTTGGCGCTTTTTAAGATCGCTTTGGCTTTGCTTGAGCGGATAGTTATCAAACATTTTGATTAATGACGCGTATTTTTTGTCCGCCGCTTGCAGCTCGCCGTCCTGCTGTCTAAGCCAAGCTTGATAAGCTTCAAAACAGGTCACATAATTGGCTTTAATCTGACTGCGCCGCGCCTCAAAGCGCTCATCATAAAGGTCAGTTTTCGTAGCTTCTGCTTGCTTGATCAGGTTAACATAAGCATTATCATGAACGGTTTGGCAATGCGTATCAGCGCTTGAGGCAACCGCAAGCGGGCGATTGCTGGCTATAGGAGCAGCAATTTCGATATTGCTATGATAACTAAATGACTGCTTCCGCTGCGACTTTAGGGCTTGCACCACCATTGCTTTGGGGTTGACATTTGATACAGCGGCTTTGGTTGCCGTATTGCTTGATGGCAGCGACTGACAGCCGCTTAGCAACACGCTGCCTGTCAATGATACTGCCAATAACGGTACGCGAAAACTGGGGTGATGCTTCATGATATTATCCTTATCAAGCCTAAGCTTGACTTCCATTTTCGTTAGTAGTCCGTTAGTTATGGGCATCAGACACATCGTCAATGACGATATTGCTTGAATAACCATCTATCAGCACGTCCTCTTCCAAGCTTTCCTCATCAAGACCGTAATCTTGGCGAATTTGCGCCGCTTGCTGACTGCGGTATTCATTTTGACGGATCGTGCTTAGCCAAGCATTGCCGTCAATACCAGAGCTTGAGGCATTAAAGGTTTGTGATAATTTTGCTGCCAGCGGATGACGGCTTAAATCTGACTCATAGCGTGACTGACTGACGATTTGATTGCGTGCTTCTATCAAGCCGCTTGCCACATCAACGCGCTGCTGCTTACCAATCAGCCGATTGCTCGCATCCAAATAGTAATAGTTGCTGTTGTTAAAATCGACCGGCGCGATGGCTTCGATTAACTGAAACAATGAGCCAACGTCCGCACTTTGATAGCCTTGATTATAAAATTGAATTTTGGCTAAGATTTCTTGCAGAGCAAGGTTTTCATCCGTATTTTGAGGATTTGCTTTGACATAATCGTTGAGCGATTTGGTTAAATGCTTAAACATCCGCCCGAGGGTTGCGCCGCTTTGTTTGGCATCAAAGTCAATTTTGATCGCTCGGGCGGCGCGAATGTCTTTGGCAAAGTCATCTTCACTAATGTCAATCGGGGTAAAACTTGACGCCTCAATCTCACCCAAACTGGCTAAAAATGCCTGAATCACCGCATCATAAATGACGCCAGTTGGAACATTGGCGCGCATTTTATCAGTTAAATGAAAATCGATCGTTTTTCCTGCCAAATCATTTGGCAACATGGTCTCATCAGGACGAGTTAATGCCACAAGCGGCATCATAGCTGCCGGATCAACACGCAAGCGATTGTGAGCAAAATCCATCGCAATCGGCAGCTGAATCGATGAGCTGAGCGTTGGCGCAAGATAATCGTAGCTTAAAATGCTTTGGATTTGTTTTTGTTGAGGATCAAAGCGGCTGAGGGTGTTGACTGTTAAATATTGATTTTGATATTCATTTTTAGCAGCGATTTGTTCAGGAGTGCGCTGTAGTAAACTTAAGAAATTAGGAAGGACGCCCATGCTATTAGCGCTATCCTCTACTGTTTCTTGATTACGCATTTCGGCATAATCCTGCAAAATCTGAAAAGGATTTAAATTGGTCATCCCAAAGATATTGTGGTTATCGTCCACGTCATTGTCGCCAACGCTTTCATAATCATCGCCATAGTCATCTTCTAAAGGATAGTCAGCAGCAGCTTCATCAGTCTCGCCAAGTTGCGCAGGCGCTTCTGCAATCTCATTAACCACTTGCTCAGCATCATCTGTTGTATCGCCATCCTCTGAGCTTAAGCTTTGGCGAGCTTGATAGAGATACACGTCAAACAAGGTTTTAAATATACTGTCTGCGCCTTGATCTATGCTGCCCTTATCAACAAATGGCGCGCCATGATAACGCACTTGAGAGCTTGACCAATGTGGACTTGTGAGATGCTGGCTCATGGCGGCAAGCAGCTGAAGCTTGGCTTGCTGCTCGCTATTAACTGCGCCGGATTGCGCAAAAAGGGCTTGATACTCCGCAGTATTTGCAGGAAGGGCTTCTTGAAACGCGCGGCTTTGCGCGCTCATGGTAGCACTATCAGCGCGGCTAAAATCAATAGTTGGTCGGCTTTGCTGATTGGTTGCAGTTGGCATTGATTGACAACCTGCTGTTAATAAAAGCATAGCGCTTATGCTAGCTGCAAGGCTCAACTTGCCAAACAAAGGCTTGCTTATCACAACATACGGTGGCAACGTCAAAAGGTTGCTGGTGCGCGGCTTGCGCTTTCGATTCAATCGTCTCATAACCATCCTTAGTCGTTGCCAATAATAGAACTTTTGATTGCTAAACAATCGCTTGCTACAAATCAGAACTTAGTTATATCATGTTTAGTTACAATTTGGCAATTTCTAAGTAAGGTTAGGATACAAAATTAAATAAATAATTACTTTTAATACAACTTAATTTTGCTAAAAAACTCATTGTCTAATAATAGCTTTGGCTGAGCATTCACCTCTTTTAGCCCCACTTTATGCTGCATCATTAAATCAATTAAGTTGAGCTGATCAATTAAAATCAAACTGTGTGATTCAATGGCATTGGCAAAGTCTTGGGCAGGTTTCGTAAAGCTTGTGGTGGTAATAAACAAACCATGGTGATGGGTTTTTTCAGGTGGAAAAGCGCCAATAAAGTTTCTTAGATCACCGTTTGAGATATTATTTCCTGCGCTGTACAATTTGGCTTGTAAATAGTAATTATGAACATCCCCGTTTGGGAAGTCTTGGATGATTAAGCCATCAATGCCATTGTCATTGCTGCGACCGGTATGGCGCGAGGTTAAGTTGCTTTCAGGGCTTTCAATTTCAAGCGAACGCTCAACAAGCTTTAAACAAAACCACTCAAACTGAAGTGGGGATAAACTCTCTAACTGCGCCATGATCAAGTCCGGCGTTACTTTCACAAACTCGCTTCCCACAGCAGCATCGGCATAATTGTTCATAAATAGTGACGTTCGCCGCTGAACCTCTTCAATTAAAAAGTTAATCAGCGGGTCGCCATTTTTGCCATAAGCTGCCAAATTGGCTCTTTTTAAATCGACAAACGCCTTATCATCAAAGCGTTTAAGATTGGCAATATAATCGTGATTTAGCACGCCATCGTTGAGGTATTGGCTAAAATTGCTGCCTGCAAGCCAAAAAAATACTTTGCCAAACGGGTCTAGTTTGCTCAAATTTTTGGGCGTAACTTTTTCATCAAAGGCAATAAAATTGGCAAAATTTTGATTGAGATTAGGAACCAAGCTAAAGGTATTTTCTTTGACAATTCCCAATGCCGACAAGCACAGCAAAATCAAATTGATGATCTCATCATAACAAGGCGAGCCTTGGTGACACTCATGACGGATATCATAGCGACTTAAAAAATGGATTTTTTTATGTTCAGCTTCCACACCACTTAATTTTTCAAATTCACGAAAAAAAACCGTTCGTCCAATGGTGTTTTTACTGCTTAAGTTTTTTATAGTTTGAATCGCTGCATTCAACAACTCTCCAAAAGCTGGTAGCTTGGTAATGTTGCTCATCGTTTTACCACACTCATCAATTATCCTGCGTGAATAATAGCATCAAACCCGATTTTATTTAAGCAAATTAAGACAAAGGTTCAATCACTTCTTGCCTTATTCTAGCCTAGCTTTACATTATGCTAATTTAAGGGCTGACCTTGCCTTAAGGGTATTCTACCTTCAGCCATTTGATGAGCTTCTTTTGGCTGATTCTCTTTGTTTTAGCTTGGCGATAACGTGGCGGATTTTTTGAAAAAATGCTATGATAGTCGGTCAGGTTTTTGATCAATAAATAAGGTGAAATTTACCTTATTTTTGTTTTTTATAAGCTTTATCTTCTTGATAATATTGAGTTATTATTAATACGAGCGCAAGTTAGCAAAAGAGCGATTTATGGCATTTGTTCATTTAGGCATTCACAGCGAATACTCCATCACCGACTCCATCATCCGTATTAAGGCGCTGGTAAAGGCGGCGGCAGCGGACAATCAGCGCGCGTTGGCATTGACTGATTTATCCAACCTTTATGCGACGGTGAAGTTTTATCGCGCCTGCCTTGGGGCAGGAATTAAGCCCATTATCGGCAGTGAAATCATCCTTGATCATGAAGACTCGCGATTGATGCTGCTTGCGATGGACAATACCGGCTATCAAAATTTAACGCGGATTGTGTCCTTTGGCTTCACCCACGGTCGCGCTAATCCGGACAATCGTGGGACACCCATTGTCACGCGCGATCAGGTGCTTGAGCATAGCGAGGGCGTCATTGCGCTATTCACCGAAAAATCAGAAATCGGTCAAGCGCTTGTTGGCGCAACACCTGAAAAAGCGGATGAGTTGATTGTTGATTGGCAAAAGGCTTTTGGCGACCGGCTATATTTGGCAATTAAGCGAACCAATCGCGCCGGCGAAGATGCTTTTATTCACGCAGCGATTCATTTTGGCGCTCGCCATCAAATCCCAATCGTTGCTCATAATGACGTTCGATTTTTAACTCAAGATGACTTTGATGCTCATGAAGCCCGCGTTTGTATTGCTGGCTCGTATGTTTTGGCGGATCCGAACCGCCCGAAATTGTACTCAGAAGAACAATATTTAAAATCGCAATCGCAAATGACCGCCCTGTTTGCCGATATTCCACAGGTGATTGACAATACCGTTCGCCTCGCCTCGCGCTGCAATGTGGTGTTAACGCTTGGGATTAATGTGCTGCCGGAGTTTCCCGTTCCTGAGGGCGAAACCATTGAGTCGTTTTTTCGCAGTGAGTCCAAGCGCGGTTTAGATGAGCGCTTGCAAAAGCTGTATCCCGTGGAGTCGCGTGATGAGACTTGGGAAGCCGTTCGAGCGCCTTATGATGAGCGGCTTGAGTATGAGCTTGATGTTATTTTATCCATGGGATTCCCCGGTTATTTTTTAATTGTGATGGATTTTATCCGCTGGGCAAAAGCCAATGGCGTCCCCGTAGGTCCCGGTCGCGGCTCGGGTGCTGGGTCGCTGGTGGCGTATGCGCTCAATATCACTGACCTCGACCCTTTGCATTACGACTTATTATTTGAGCGCTTTTTGAACCCTGAGCGGGTGTCAATGCCCGACTTTGATATTGACTTTTGTATTGATGGTCGCGACCGCGTGATTGATTACGTAGCAAATACGTATGGTCGCGAGGCGGTATCACAAATCATCACCTTTGGAACGATGGCGGCAAAAGCGGTCGTCCGCGATGTGGCGCGCGTTCAGGGCAAATCCTACGGTCTTGCCAATAAAATGTCTAAGCTCATTCCCAAAACACCGGGGATTACGCTTAATGACGCCTTGGAGCAAGAGCCGCAGCTCAAAGACTTAATTAAAAATCCGGGCAACATGGATTATGAGGACGCCCTTGAGATTTGGGAGATGGCAATTAAGCTTGAGGGCGTTTGCCGAAACGTGGGCAAACATGCCGGCGGCGTGCTGATTGCGCCGAATAAAATCACCGATTTTAGCGCCATTTATTGCGATGAAGACGGTCACCGCGTCAGCCAATTTGACAAAGACGACGTAGAAGCGGTCGGCTTGGTTAAATTTGACTTTTTGGGACTTCGAAATTTGACCGTCATTAATGCGGCGGTCAAAAACATCAACGAGCGCCGAAAAAGTGAAAACAAGCCTGAGCTGGTGTTAGAGGACTTGCCGCTTGATGATAAAAACGCTTATAAGCTCTTGCAAGATGCCAAAACCACCGCCGTCTTTCAGTTAGAAAGTATGGGGATGAAAAAGTACCTCGCCAAATTGCAGCCAAGCAATATCGAGGACGTCATCGCCATGTGTGCGCTGTATCGCCCAGGACCACTGGACGCTGGCATGGTTGAGATGTACATCGACCGAAAACATGGTCGTGAGGAAGTCATTTACGACCACCCAAACCTTGAGCCAATTTTAGAAAACACCAACGGCGTTATCGTTTATCAAGAACAGGTGATGCAAATCTCGCAGGTCATGGCGGGATATAGCTTGGGCGGCGCGGATATGCTTCGGCGTGCGATGGGTAAAAAAAAGCCGGAGGAAATGGCAAAACAGCGTGATATCTTTGTGAGCGGCGCGCTTAACCAAGGTATCGATGAAGTCACGTCCGGCGGCGTGTTTGATTTGATGGAAAAGTTTGCCGGCTACGGCTTTAACAAATCGCATTCGGCAGCTTATGGCGTGTTAGCCTATCAAACGGCGTATTTAAAGCGTTATTATCCGGCAGAATTTATGGCGGCGGTCTTAACGTCTGACATGAACAATACCGATAACGTGGTATTTTTTATCAATGATTGCCGTGAAAACTTTAATTTGACCGTTGCTAATCCGTCGGTGAATCGCAGCCAGTGGCATTTTGTTGCCGATTCTAAAGACAATATCATTTATGGCTTAGGCGCAATTAAAGGCGTTGGCGAAGGCGCGGTTGAATCCATCGTTGAGGCGCGAAAATCCGGCGGCGCCTTTAACGATTTGTTTGATTTTTGCCGCCGCGTTGATATGAAAAAGGTCAATAAGCGCACGCTAGAAGCCTTGGTTCGCGCCGGCTGCTTTGATGATTTTGCCAAAACTTTACGCCCAGAATTATCCGATGAGGCTGCCTTTAGTATTCGCGGCGCGCTTATGAGCCAATTGCCAAGTGCGGTTCAGGCAGCCGAGCAAGACCGCAATAACAACGAGCTTGGCATCATGGATTTATTTGGCGAAATGGACAGTGTCGTTGCCGCGCCGCCGCTGCCAACCGATCCTGAGCTGATTTGGAATGACAAAACTCGCCTAAAAGCTGAAAAAAGCACCTTAGGCTTGTACTTAACGGGGCATCCGATTGACGAATACCGCGCGGAGCTTAAGCATTTTACTGGCGGCGCAACCTTGGCGACGCTCACCGATACCGGTTATAATGGCGGCTGCTATTTTGCAGGGCTTATCATGGACATTGCCAACTTTGGCAACCGCTACGTGATTATGCTTGATGATGGCACGTCACGCCTCGAGGTCAGCTGCTACGCCGAGCGCTTTAACCGCGTCAAAGATCAGCTCAAAGTCGAAGAAGTCGTCATTATCAAAGGCAGTATCCGCGAGCGCGACGGCAGGCTCTTTGCGCGACTCGACAAGGCTTTGAGCATGACTGAGGCGCGAATTCGTTGGCTCAAAAAAATCAGCTTTTCGTTAAAAGGCAGTGATCTTGAGCGCTTATTGCAACTAAAGCCTTTGCTTAAAGCGGCTCAGCCGCATCTGATTCCGCCGCCAAGCCAAACGCTTGATAGCGATAACGAAGATTACGGCAACGATGACGCTTATGACTATTATAATAATTATGACAGCAGCGCGATGCCACACGATATGGCAAATGCAGGCGATGTGATTGAGCATCCTGCAACCGTCAATACTACTGCTACCAAACCTAAAATCATCAATGACAATTGCACGCTGCTTGAGCTTTGCATTATTGAAGATTATGCCAAAGCGGTGGTGAGCTTGTCGGAGCACTGGCGCGTCTATCCTAATGATGATAATCTAACGGCGCTCAAAACCCTCATTTGTGATGAGCATTTACAATTTCATTATCACTAGACTTACTGTAAATTACTGGACATTGGCGCTGATATTAGGCGGCGCTATTATTTTGGAACCTCCCTCATGACCCTAGAAAACCGCTTAAATCATCAGGATTTTGACCCAAACATTGTCATCAATGATGAGCAGTTTGAGGATATGCGCGACTTATTAGAAGACGACTTTGCAGATTTGGTTAAAACCTTTTTGACCGACTGCCATCAGCGCTTGTCAGTGCTAAATCAAGCTCAGCAAGACAATGATAATGCGTTGGGGTTTGAGACCGCTCACGCGATGAAAGGCGCCAGCGCCAATCTTGGTGCCGAGCTGTTAATGAGATTGTCCTCTGATTTGCAAGAAGCTTGCCGCAATCAAACCATCAGTGATCAATCGGCGCTACTCACTAAGCTTTCAGAGGCTCTCATTCAAACAGAAACTGCCGTCAATCAGCGCTTGGGATCATTATAATCATGGCACTATCTTTAAATGAGTATTTAGCTGCCATTCAAATCGTCATGGTCAACACTACTTTGCCCGCCAATATCGGCTCAGCGGCGCGCGCCATGCACACGATGGGATTATCCAAGCTCATCGTCGTTGACCCAAAACTGCCGATCGATGACACCAGCGAAGCGTATGCCGCAGGCGGGATTGATATTTTAACGCAAGCTAAAATTTGCCCCACGCTTGATGACGCCATTCAAGATTGCCAACTGGTATTTGCGGCAAGTAGCCGAAGCCGCCATTTGCCGCGACCTGTTGTTAATCCAAGCCAAGCGGCAGCTTTAATTGCCAATTTTATAGACACTCAACCGAGTAAAACCGTACCAAATATTGCCATTTTATTTGGTCGTGAGGATCGCGGCTTGACCAATGACGAGCTTGCTACTGCCGATTATCATATTCAAATCGATGCCAATCCTGATTATCCGGTGCTCAACGTCGCCTCTGCCATTCAAGTCATCGCAAGCTTTGTCTTTACTTATTTGCAAAGCCATGTTACTAATAAGGCTGATAACCCGCAACATGAGTCATCACCTACGATTCAAACCTTGCAGCGCCAGCATTGGGATGAACCGGCAATTTCTCAGTCACAATTGCAACAACTGACCCAAAATATAACCAAGCTTATGGTCACCCGCAAGCTTGCCGATCCTGATCACTTACGCGCCCTGCCCTCACGGCTATCAAGACTAAGCTCACGGCTTCAGCTTGATCAAAAAGAGTATCAGCTGCTCAGCGCCTTAATTGCAAAACTACTTAAAGAATCACCTTAAGCAGTTAAGCGCCATCTCATAGTTTACAATCAATCTTATTTTCAGTTCATCAAAAGCTATCCATCGATAGCGATCATCATTAACAAGGAGCTCATCATGACTTGGAACGTTTATTTATCTGGCGAAATTCACACCGATTGGCGCGAGCGCATCATTCAAGGCGCAAAAGAGCACAATTTACCGATTACTTTTACGTCAGCCGTCACCGATCATGATTCAAGTGATGCGGCAGGTGACGTGTTGGGCAAAGATGACAATTCATTTTGGCGCGATCACAAATCCTCAAAAGTGAACGCCATCCGCACCAAAAATCTTATTCAAAAATGTGACATTGCCATCATTCGCTTTGGTGATAAATACAAGCAGTGGAACGCTGCTTTTGACGCCGGATATTGCGCCGCACTTGGTAAGCCTTACATTACCTTGCACGCTGAAGACATCATTCACCCGCTAAAAGAAGTGGACGCTGCCGCCATGGCTTGGGCACAAACGCCAGAACAAGTGGTCGAACTGCTTAAATACACGGTAAGCGACAGCTGATTATCAAAGCAGCCCAATTTTAGCAACGCTTACAAAAATAACTGCTGTTAAAAAAATTAAGGCAAGTTGGTATGATGAATATTCCAAAATACCTCATATCGACTTGCCCGAGCAGAGGCTTTCGGTCTTTTATTCTTCCTCACTCCTCGCTATACTTGATGACACAAAGCTTATAATTAAAAATTTGCCATCAAAATATGATAGGACGCTTTATGTCACTGCCAACTGCCATTTTCAAATCGCTGCTGTCGATTAAAAAAGATTTAAAAGACGATATCGATGCGGTCTTTAACCGCGACCCTGCCGCAAGAAACAGCCTTGAGGTGCTGCTCACTTACCCCGGCATTCATGCGCTCATCTTGCATAGGAGTGCTCACAGCCTTTGGCATCACGATCATAAATTTGCCGCTCGCGCCATCTCTTACGGCTCGCGGATGATGACCGGCATTGAGATTCACCCTGCCGCCAAAATTGGCAAGCGCTTTTTTATTGACCACGGTATGGGCGTGGTGATTGGCGAAACCGCTGAGATTGGTAATGACGTCACTTTATATCATGGCGTGACTTTAGGCGGCGTGTCTTGGAACAACGGTAAGCGCCACCCTACGCTAGAAGACGGCGTGATCGTTGGCGCTGGTGCCAAAGTTTTAGGACCTTTCACCGTCGGCAAAAATGCCAAGATTGGCTCAAATGCCGTCGTGGTTAAGCCCGTTCCGGCAAACGCCACCATGGTTGGTAGTGCCGCGCGAATGATCTCTGACCATCATGATGAAAAAGGCAATCCAATCGCCCAAAAAGTCAATGACGCCAAACAACAAGAAAAAGCAGCGGCAACGGACTTAAATATCAAAACTTCAGAAAACACCAAAGCGACTGGCAGCAAAGCCAAAGCTACCAACAAATCTGCCCGCGAAACCGCGTTTCAAGCTTACGGTATTGATCCAGAATCACAAGATCCGGTCGCTGAAGCCTTTACCAAAATGCTTGAGCATATCCGCCAATCAGAAACGCGCCTTGACCAATTGCAAGCCGCGATGTGCAAAATTGACCCAAGCTTTTGCAAAAAAGAGTATGATAAGTTAAGCCTTGATGATTTAGATGTCATTGCGCCAAATGATTAACGCTACTGATCCAAAACAGCATCAATTAAGGTTGCCTTGCCAAGAGTTGGTAACACTTTGATAAGCTTTTAGATTTTGCTATACTAACTCGTATTAAAAGGTAGGCTCAAGCCTGCCTTATTTTTTAGCTTAGCTTTTGGTCTTTCCCAGTGACCGCTAGGAGAATCTTTTGATTACCTTAAGTCCGCTCAAACGCCGGATCACTTATGTGACGATTTTTGAGATTTTAGCGATTTTATTGTCCACCCTGATTTTGATGTGGCTGAGCGGCGGCGATGCCAAGCAGTCGCTTCCGGTTGCCGTAATGGTGTCGGTCACCGCGGTCATTTGGAACTTTATTTATAATACGGGGTTTGAAGCGCTTGAGCGGCGGCTAAACATCACCAAGCGCACGGTTATGATTCGCAGCTTGCATGCCATCGTTTTTGAAAGCGGGCTGCTGCTGATTTGTATTCCAATTTATATGCTTTGGTATAAAGTCGGACTTTGGCAAGCGTTTGTGATGGAAGCGGCGCTGCTCTTATTCTTTTTGGTTTATACCTTTGTATTTACTTTGATTTTTGATAAGATTTTTACCTTACCTTATCATTACGAGCAATTGCAATCTTGTTCGTCTTGACCTTGCTTTACGCCATGATTTTTAGACGTTAATGGTGCTCAATTCTGCCAATCCAATAAGCTCATGGGCTTTAAAAGGATAGCGATTGGCTAACATGCACCAAGATTGCTGAGCCTGTTTTTTGATTAACAAGAGATCAATATCCATCGTTACCAAAGCGACCGCGCAGTTATCAGAGCGCTTACGGTTGCAGTTTTTCTCAATTTTTTTCAGCTTTTCTTGAAGCTCAAAAAATGGCAAAGCGGTAGCCAACGCCAAATAAACGCATTGATTGGTATAGTCGGGTTTAGGATGAGTTTTAGTTGAGGTAAAGTCTGGATTTAACAGTAAATTTGAGGAATAAACAGTGCCAAGCTTAGTTAATTTTTGATGGGCAAGATCAAAATAATGCTTGGCATCATGATTGCTGCCAAGCGCCAATATCACCGCCGAAACCTTTTGATGAGCTACCGCTTGCGCTGAGCACTGCGGCAAACTAGACCAATTTTCAATATCGAGCGTTGACATCATATCAAAGTTGGCTGACATGATCTTCAGTATCGTTATCAAAAGTAGCGTTATCAAAAGTATTGTGATCAGAATTAGTTTTTACGTCATCTATCACCGATTTGGTTGGTGGGTAACGGGTAATTTGAACACCAACGGCGTCCGCTTGGCTAATCGCCGTTGGCTTGGCAATGCTTAATATCACTTTTTTACAAGGATAATTTTCAAGCAGTTTATCCGCAACCATTGCTGCTAAATGCTCCAAAAGTTTTGCTTGAATCTCTTGACACCACGCCGTTACGTCATCGCAAACGGCTTTATAGTTGAGCGCATCGGCAACATCATCCGAATGGGCTGCCGCCGAGATGTCCGTTTCAAGGGCAATATCAATGAGCAGCGGCTGAGTGATGGCGCGCTCCCAGTCATAAACGCCGATGACCGCCATCACTTTTAACCCTTTGACAAAGACCACATCCGACTCGGTTTGCAACATGTTATTGACCTTAAAATTATGGTTTTATGAGATTACGAGGTCGCCTCAAGAAGTTTTGCGCGCTTTTTAGGACGATGTTGCCACAAATCGATGCTAAATAACAGCAGTCCAAACCAAATCAAGCCAAAAACGATCAAGCGGTGGCTGTCAAACGGCTCATGATAATAAAAGACCGCCAAAAAGAAAATAAACGTTGGGGTCAAATAATTCATAAAGCTTAAAATACTATAAGCCACAAGCTTGGTTGATGAGTTAAAGAGCAAAAGCGGCACTAAGGTAATGGGTCCTGCCAGCATGAGCAGCCAGATGTTTGAGGTAAACCAAAAGCTTAACTGACTGCTTGCTACCCCTGCCTGCCAAAACCACCAAATACAAATCGGAACGAGCATGGCGGTTTCCACAAACATCGCATCAATAGCAGTTAATGGGGTTTGGCGCTGAATGGTACCATAGGTGCTAAAACTTATCGCCAAAATCAGTGAAATCCAAGGCAAACTGCCCAGCATCACCACTTGAATAATCACCGATACCACAGCAAAGCCAATAGCAACCCACTGCAAAGGTCGCAATCGCTCTTTAAACAGCAGCATGGACAGCGCAACGCCCACCAAAGGTCCAATAAAGTAGCCAAGGCTTGCCTCTAAAATATGGTCATGATTGACTGCCCAAACGTAGGTCAGCCAGTTGGTTGCGATAATCAGCCCTGATATAAAGGTCAGCGCAATCCATCTTGGGTGGCGTTTTAGCACATCAAGCCACTGCCAACGCTTTGCAGCAATCATCACGACAAGCAGACAAACAAACGTCCAAATGATGCGATGACCAATGATTTCGATGGCATCATAATCGGCAAGCTGCTTAAAATATAGGGGGAAGCCGCCCCAAATAAAAAAGGCACCAAGGGCAATTAAAATGCCGCGCTGGGAGGTTTGAATAGCAGGTTTTGGGACAACAGAGATGTTGACATCGTTTTGGGAGGTCATAACGTACAACTTATTCACACAAATAACCAATCGCAAGCGCCATTAATATTGCCGCCTGCAATCACAACTTTACTCATTTTATAACTTTTTTAGCTGCCTTTTAACTAAAAAAGGCAAAAGCAATGCGCTGGCAAATCTTTACCAACCCATTGCTTATTTATCCTTAACCACGATAAGCGCAGTTCGCTATTTCATGCAAGATTACTTTCAAACAATCATTAATACGATGTTAATCGTTGCTTGTTGATTCTACTTGAATGTTCATACCCACTTTGTTTGCCAAATCAGCAAACCCTGGGAAGCTGGTATTGACCGTTTCAACGCCTTCAATGGTAATTGGCTTTGAAGCGCGAAGGCTTGCAACCGCAAAGCTCATGGCAATGCGGTGGTCATGGTGCGATTTGATATGACCACCACCAAAAACGGGCGCTGTATTGTCCACACTGCCACCTAAAAGCTTGCTGGTTTGACCGTGACTGCCTTGACCTTCAATAATTAAGCCATCTTCGGTCACGGTGCAATCAACGCCAAGCGTTTTTAGACCATCTGCCATCACGGCAATTCGGTCAGACTCTTTCACGCGAAGCTCTTTGGCGCCCGTCAAAATGGTTTGACCTTCCGCGCAAGCAGCGGCGATAAACAAAATGGGGAACTCATCAATGGCTAGCGGAACGAGTGACTCAGGGATCTTAATACCAACTAAGTTCGATGAGCGAACGGTAATATCCGCGACTGGCTCTTCGCCGACATAAGTTTTATTGCTGAGTTTGATATCGGCTTGCATCAGCTTTAAGATGTCAATAATTCCGGTTCGGGTTGGGTTAATGCCAACTTGGGTGAGTGTCAGTTCGCTATTTTGGCTAATAGCAGCGGCAACAATAAAAAATGCCGCTGACGAAATATCCGCCGGAACTTCAATGTCACAGCCTTGAAGCTGACCACCGCCGGTGACGCTGATTTGATTGCCATTGGTGGCGACATCGTAGCCAAACGCGGCAAGCATACGCTCGGTGTGGTCGCGGCTGACTTCAGGCTCAGTGATGGTCGTTGTGCCTTCAGCCCAAAGCGCAGCAAGAAGCAGCCCTGATTTGACCTGAGCTGAGGCTACTGGCAATTTATAATCAATGCCATTGAGCGGTTTTCCAGCTTTTTTGCGACCCGTAATGCTCAAAGGCGCAGTGCCGTTTTGACCAGTGCTTTGAATTAACGCGCCCATATCACGAAGTGGCGCGGCAACCCGCTCCATGGGGCGTTTATTTAAGCTAACATCACCTGTTAAAACACTATCAAACGCTTGCGCCGCTAAAATCCCTGAAAGCAGGCGCATACTGGTGCCAGAGTTTCCCATATAAAGTGGCGTTTTACTCGGCTTTAAGCCATTCATTCCCACACCATGAATCACCACGTTGCCCTCATTAGGACCTTCAATACTCACACCCATATCGCGAAAGGCTTGTAAGGTGGCAAGCGCATCTTCACCTTCTAAAAAGCCGCTAACCCGCGTCGTCCCATTGGCAAGGCTCCCGAGCATAATGCTGCGATGTGAGATAGATTTGTCCCCAGGAATACTGATGGTTCCAGAAACGCTATTGGCGGGTGTGATATGATAAGATGCTGACATGAAAGAGGTATCCGTATAAGGCGTGCTGGTCAACATATGACCAAAATGTCTCCGAGCGGCTTGCGCGCGGCCCAAAAGTCCCATTAGGGCGGTTGAATCGTCATTAATAATCAGTTGTCGCAGCGTGGCTAAATAGTCGCTATATTCGTCAAGGGCACTGACCAGCGCCTGTTTGTTGGCAAAAAAGATATCATGCCACATTTTAGGGTCACTGGCAGCAATTCGAGAAAAGTCGCGAAACCCGCCTGCCGCATAACGAAACATATCTAAGTTGTCGTTGTGGCTTGCCAATTGTTCAACCAAATTGAACGCAAGTAAGTGCGGCAAGTGACTGGTATGCGCCAAAATCGTATCGTGATGGGACGCATCCATCATCATTACCGTTGCCCCAACGGCTTCCCAAAGCCCAGCAAGCTTTTGAATAAGCGTTGGGCGAGAGGTTGGTAAATCGCAAACTATCACGCTATGATTTACAAATAATGTCGCGCATCTGGCATGGTAGCCTGAATTTTCCGCGCCAGCAATTGGATGCGCCGGAACCAATCCGGATGGCAGTGTCCCAAATACGGCTTTTGCTGCCTCAACCACATTGACTTTGGTGCTGCAAACATCGCTGATAATACAGTTTTGGCTTAAAACACCTTGATCTATCGCTTGTTTAATATCGGCAAAAACGGCACCGACGGTCTGAACTGGCGTTGCAATCACGATTAAATCGCAATCGGCAGCGACACTCATTAAATCCTCACTACCCGCCTGTAAAAGTCCATGAGCGATGGCATCATCAAGACTTTGCTGGTGCTTATCCACCGCCACGATTGCTTGGCTTAAACCGCGATCTTTAATCGCTTGGGCAAGGCTTGCACCAATTAAGCCAAGTCCAATAATGCAAACCTTTTGAAATAAAGGCTTTGGTGACTTGGTTTGGGAAGTAACAGCGGTTTCGATCATCGGTAAAATCTGTAATCTGGTTTTATTTATTAAATTGGGTTAAATCACTTTGATTAACTAATTCTTTTTTAAACTGAATCATTATTTAAAATTGAGCTTAGCGTATCAATCAAGCGCAAATTGTCCTCAGGCGTGCCAATGGTCACGCGAAGCCAATTATTAAAACCATAGTGGCAAAGGTGACGAACAATCACGCCTTGCTCAAGCAGCGCTTGGTAAACGTTAGCGCCATCAGCCACCTCAACCATCATAAAGTTGGCGGCAGATTTAACAAAGCCCAGCCCAAGCGCATCAAATTGCGACTCAAGCGCGCGCTGCTGCTCTAAGTTATTTTTTCGCGATTCACTAATAAAAGCTTGATCGCTCAATGCTGCTGTTGCCGCTGCAAGCCCAATTCGGCTAACATTAAAGGGTTGGCGGACGCGGTTTAAAATAGCCGCAATTTTTGAGTGACTGATCGCAAAGCCAACTCGAAGCCCTGCAAGACCATAAGCTTTTGAAAAAGTGCGCACGATGATCACATTTTCAAAGTCATGAAGTAGCGCTTGATTGTCACTTTCGGGGCAATATTCCAAATAGGCTTCATCAATCACCACTAAAACAGAAGCTGGAATACTGGCAACAAAATCGCGGATCGCTTCTTTTGATAACAGCGTTCCCGTTGGGTTATTCGGATTGGCGATAAGCACCATTTTGGTTTTTGGATTTTCTAAAACAGCTTGCTTCATAGCCGCTAAATCATGACCAAAATGCTGAGCCGGAACTTCAATTTTTTGCGCGCCTTGGATATCAGCAAGCATGGGATAAATCAAAAAGGCAAATTGGCTAAACACAATGGCATCATTATGACTGACAAAGCTTTTTGCAATCAATCCTAGCACATCCGTTGCGCCATTTCCCAAAGTGATTTGATCGGGATTTAGCTCATAAAAATCCGCCAGCTTTTGCTTTAACGTTAAGCCATTACCATCAGGGTAACGCGAAAGCTTGTCCAGCTCTTGAGTGATGGCAAGGGTCACCAAAGGCGAGCTGCCGTACGGATTTTCATTGCTATCAAGCTTAATGACGTCCGTAAGCCCCAACTCACGAGTCAGCTCTAATACCGGCTTTCCCGATTGATAAGGCGCGATCGTCGCAATGCTTGGATAAGCCGCCTGTAAATTGGCATCTTTTTTTGGCATGACGGCTCCTTATTAAATGGGCAATTGGGACAAAAAAAAGGCAACGGTTGGTTAAAGCTAATGGTCAGTCAAAAGCTAGGAATAAAACCTAAAGCACTGCTTTTGGGTAAGAGCCTAAAACGCGAACTTCTTTGACCAGTGGTCTAATATCTGCAATGGCGGCGCTGACATTAGGATCATCAATATGACCTTCCATATCGATGAAAAACACGTAAGCCCACTTATTTGGGCGCTCAGGGCGCGTCTCAATACTGGTCATTGACACGCCATGATGCGATAGCGGCTTTAAAATCTCAATAAGCGCGCCGGCTTTATCATGAGCGGCAACCACAATCGAAGTTTTATCTTGACCTGATGGCGCAACGGCTTCATGACCAACAATCAAAAAGCGCGTGGTGTTGCTTGGGTTGTCCTCAATGTTGCTATAAAGCTTATGAAGACCATATTCAGCTGCTGCAACATCGCCTGCAATCGCTGCCGAATGCCACTCATTTTTAAGACGGCGAGCAGCTTCACCGTTACTAGAGACGGCAACACGCTCAATATTAGGAAAATTAACATCCAGCCAATGGCGACACTGAGCAAGCGACTGCTGATGCGAATAAATCCGGCTTAAGCCATCAATTTTGGTATGTTCAGCGACCAAAAAGTTTTGGTGAATGGGCAATTCAACTTCACCAATAATCTTAAGATTTGAGGATAAAAAGCCATCAAGCGTATGATTGACCACGCCTTCAGAGGAGTTTTCAACGGGAACAACACCATACATTGCCGTTCCTGCTTCCACTTCACGAAAAACATCAGTAATGGTGGTTAAAGGAATGGTGTCAGCAGCTTTACCAAAATGCTTTAAGGCGGCAGCATGGGTAAATGTACCAATAGGACCTAAAAAAGCAATGCGCTGCGGCGCTTCTAAATCAAGGCAAACCGACATGATTTCACGAAACAATCGCGCCATTTTTTCATCAGCAATGGGACCGGTATTTCTTGCCATGACCGCTTTTAACACTTGCGCTTCACGCTCAGGACGGTAAAAAATGGGGTCTTTGCTTTTGTTATCTTTATTAGCTTTTGGGTCACGAGCAACGTCATCTTTTTTGACAATGGCGACTTGCTGCGCCAATTTGGCACGATTATTGATCAGCGCTTGAATTTCGCAATCAACCGCATCAATTTTTTGGCGCAATCGGGTTAAAAACTCTTGATCCGTTGAGGTTGGGCTGGCAGCAAGTTGGTCTTGGTGCAATGGTTCTTGTTGTGGCGCTGCTGGCTGCTCGCTCATTTCCGATGATCCTTATTGGCGTTATTGACTTTATTTTCGGTGGTTTTTTCAATGCTATTGTTTGGTTCAAAACCGATTATCACCCTACTATAGCAAAATCTAAACATTGTGCCCATACCATTACAAGCAATTATTTCAAAGTGCCATTAAACCAAGCCCTAACCCTTGACCCAAGCTGTACCATCTGTGCTAAAGTGACAGTGATGAGATATTTACTAAGCTCACTGTTTAAATGATCTTTTTTAATGAGCTTTGGACTTAATTTTTAGCAGTTAATTTTTTAGCAATTAATAACAATAAGGAATATTAATGAGCGCCCTTCAGCAGCTAAGTACCATGACCACCATTGTCGCCGATACCGGTGATTTGAGCGCCATTGCCCGTCTCAAACCTATTGATGCGACCACTAACCCAAGCCTCATCACCAAAGCGCTGATCCATCCGGACAATCAAGCCATGCTGGCTGACACCATGAATCGCCATCAAGGTGATGTTGATGCGGTGATTGATGCGCTCACCGTTCAGATTGGCTGCGATATTTTGGCGCTGATTGACGGTCGCGTGTCCACCGAAGTCGATGCCAGATTGTCTTACGATACCCAAGCAACGATTGATAAAGCGCTTAAGTTTATGGAAGCTTATCAACGTGCGGGCGTCGATCCTGAGCGTATTTTGATCAAAATCGCCGCAACGTGGCAAGGGATTGAGGCGGCGCGCTATCTTGAATCGCAAGGGATTCATTGCAATTTAACGCTGCTTTTTGGTCAGCATCAAGCCATTGCTTGCGCGGATGCCGGCGTCACGCTGATTTCTCCTTTTGTCGGTCGGATTTTAGATTGGCAAAAGCGCGAGCAAAACCGCCAAGACGTTCCTGTCATTGATGATATGGGTGTGCAATCGGTCAAGCTTATTTACCAATATTACAAGCAGCATGGCTACAAAACTCAGGTCATGGGCGCAAGCTTTCGCTCCGTTGAGCAAATTTTAGCGCTTGCCGGCTGTGATTTGTTAACCATTTCTCCCGAGCTAATCGATGAGCTTGCCCGCCTTGACACCAAAGTCACCCGCCAATTATCAGCAGATATGGTCAGCACCAACGCCATTGGTCAGCGATTAAGCTTATCGGAAGCTGCCTTTAATCAAGCTTATCAAGAAGATAAAGTCACCCAAGCGCTATTACCAAAAGGGATCGATGGCTTTATTAGTGCTCGTGAAGAACTTGCACAAACGCTTGCTGCGATTCGTAATTGATATTATTAAGCGCAACTTTTATAACCATAAAAAAGCGCTTTGAAATCCTATCAACAGGTTTCAAAGCGCTTTTTTTGATTAACTTTTTAACCACTTATCGTTGTAATACCGTATAAACTGGCACGGGAAATTTACCGTGAAGGTCAATTAAATCAAGCAGTACTAAGGCGCCGACCACATCGTGACCTGCCGACTTACAAAGCTCATAAGCGGTCATTAGCGTGCCACCGGTTGCCAAAATATCATCCACCAAAAGCACGCGCTCAGGCGGCAGATTATTTTGCATCTCAAGCGTATCTTTGCCGTACTCGAGCGCATAAGCTTTATTGGCAACGGGCGGCGGCAGCTTTCCCGGTTTTCTAAGTAAAATCATGCCTTTACCTAACCGCCCTGCAAGTAAGCTTGCAAAAACAAAGCCGCGAGCTTCAACGGCGCCTAAGCAATCCACCTCATCCATTACGCCTTTTGGCAAAGCCGCTAATAACGCATCAATTACCGCCTCAATATGGCTTCGAAGCAGCGGCGTGATGTCGTAAAAATCAATCCCAGACTTTGGAAAATTGGGAACGGTTCGGATAACCTGCCAAAAAGGATGCTCAGAATTTGCCCGCGTGGTCGCGGTGAAATCGTCAGTAATATCAGTAACGTCTGTTGCGCTCATAATTGCCCTTGGTTGTTAGTGTTGACTTATAATTCATAACTATCATCACCTATATTTAGCGAAAAACGTTTATCAAAGCGGCTTGATAAAGTTTAATAATCACTTAACATTTTAGCATATTGATGGCGCTTACCATGAATTGAGGCGTCATTTTAAAATAAGTATGTTAAAAGTACGTCCTTTTTCTATTTACTTTGAGACAAAAAGTCTTATTTTTATAAAAAAATAAGCTTTCATCTTGATTAATGACGGTTCATCTCAATTTACAAGTGTAAACTTAACTCGCAAAAGCTAGGTTCTATGCTAAACTACGAGCGCTTTTAGATATCCGTGATGGTGTAAAATAGGATTTAAGTATGAAACGATTTGAATGTATTGTTTGCGGCTGGATTTATGATGAGGCGCTTGGTTGCCCTGAAGAAGGCATTGCGCCAGGAACGCGCTGGGAAGATATCCCAGATGACTGGACCTGCCCTGAATGCGGCGTTGGCAAGCTTGATTTTGAGATGGTTGAGATCTGATTAGGAGATCTTTATGACCACGATTGCCCATGACGACAAAAGCTTGCCGCAAGAAGATCACTTTCCGGCGCCTGAGTGGCAAAAATTTGGGGCGCATGATTGGCGCGCTTCAGATTTAAGCGAGCATCTGTTTCAAACGATGATTGATATCGGCGATGGCATTGAGCTTTGCGTTGAGGCGGGCGGCAACCCTGATCATCCGCCGCTGCTACTTGTCATGGGGCTTGGGTCACAGATGGTTTTTTGGCCGGATGATTTTATCAAGCGGCTGATTGACGCAGGCTTCTTTGTGATTCGCTTTGACAATCGCGACGTTGGGCTGTCCTCAAAGGTTCAAATTGAAGGCTTACCGCAAGTTAGTCAATTTAAAATGATGCTTCGTGTTCAAACAGGATTGTCTAACAAATCAAAGCAAGTGGCTTACAATCTGACCGACATGGCAGAGGATACGGTTCGGCTGATCAAAGCGCTTCATCTTGGTCAAACGCATCTGCTTGGTGCGTCCATGGGCGGAATGATCGCGCAGATCGTCGCGGCGCGTTACCCAAGCTTGGTGAATAAAATGGCGCTGCTGTTTACCACCACCAACCGCGCGTTTTTAAGACCACCCAAAGCGCGCCAGCTCTATACGCTTATCAACCGCCCTGAAAGTCATTCAGAGCGCGACATCATTCGCCATAGCGTCTGGTTTATGAAAGTGGTTGGAACGCCCGGTCACGTAAACGTCCGAACCGTCCGCGAGATTGCCAAACTGCGGTATCAGCGCAGCTTTCATCCGCTTGGCGCCGTTCAGCAGTTAAACGCCATTTTGTCATCAGGGTCAATCAGCCGCTTTAGCAAACAAGTTAAAGCGCCAACGATTGTGATCCATGGTAGCAAAGATGGCTTGATTCCGGCATCGCAAGGTCGCGTGGTTGCCAAAACCATTCCCAATGCCAAATTTCATCTGATTGACGGCATGGCGCATGACATTCCGGCGTATTATCAGCCCTATTTGACCGATTTAATTCGCCATCATTTATTGGACTAATCAATTCAATCAATAAAAAAGCCATGACTCAATATCATGGCTTTTTATTGATAAACGTTTAGCAGTTTTTAAAAATCACAAGCAACCGTGGCAAACTTTTTATCAATGCACTGCTTTTGACCATTCACCGTTGCCACCCAAGCTTTACCTTGGTTAAAAACAAATGAGGGCGCGCCAAAATAACTGTCCGATAAATTGGCAACGGCTTCTGTATTTTTAAACGAAAATGGCACAACCAAATCACCGCCTAAGTTTAAAAATCCCCACTCGTTATCAATACGAACCCCAGCAATACCTTCAGAAAAGGGTCGCACCTCATCAAATGAATAAGTGATCATAATCACACCCTCATCATCGACAAAGCCCCAACGACCATCTTGCTGATGCGCTTGCAAGGTGGTAAATGGCGGCTTGGTTGGCGCGGCAGGTTTTTGACTCAGCGCTGGTTTATCTGATGCAGGCTTAGCGATTGCCGCGACATCTTGCGATGCTGTTTCGCGCGGTTTGGTTGGATCCGCCGTTGGGTTACCTTTACTATTGATCCAGCTGATCGATTTGCCTTTAACAACTCTAGCATGACCATTGTTAAAATTATCAATGTTGCTGATCGCAGCTGAAAATGGCAAAACCGTTTGATTACTAGCATTAATGACGCCAAATTGACCGCCTCTTTTGACCACGATCTTGCCGTCCGATGCCGCTCGCGCAAAGCTGCCGCTTTCATTTATTGGATCATACATCGGCGGGATGACCTCGCGACCTTGCAAATTGACATAGCCCACCCGATTGCCACGCAAAATAGGCAAAAGTCCTTCAGAAAGACGCTTGCCATCCGCGCGCTGATAACCATTTAAATCAACCGCGATTTTGCCGCGATTGTCGATGAGCGCCACTGGCGCGCCATAATCTTTGGTGGCTAAAAAATAGCCGGCGTTTGCAGTACAGCTGACATGCTTAAAGTAGCTTTTAGGAAGCTTACAACTGGCGGCTTGCGAGATTTGGGGCACCATTAAAGGCATCCCAAGCACTGCCATTATTATAAAGCGCGATAAAAAGGTTGAACGAGTAATGGCTGTCGCCTCCAAAATTAGGTTAGCAATCAAGGCGTTAGCTTAGCAAATTCACCTTTTATTGCCAACTTAATTCAAGCTTTTATTGTGACGCAAAGCTGTCTTTTAAAATCAATTTTGTTGCTGCTGCTTTATTATAAACTGGTTAGAAACTGGCTTATTCCACGCTTTTTTGGCGATTAAACAGCGCATTGAGCACAATTGCCGTTAGGGTGGCTGTGCCAATACCACCCAAATCAAAGCCGCCTAAATGCAAGCTAAAATTGCCCGTTCCCATAATGACGGTGACCGCAGCAATGATTAAATTGCTATTTTTGCTAAAATCGATATGGCTATCGATCCAGATTTTCGCGCCAGCAATAGCAATCAGACCAAATACCACAATCGACGCGCCGCCCAAAAGCGCTGGCGGAATAGTTTGGATAATCGCGCCAAATTTGGGCGATAAACCAAGTAAAATCGCCACCAGTCCTGCCACAACAAAAATCGTCGTGCTATAGACTTTGGTTACTGCCATCACGCCGATATTTTCCGCGTAAGTAGTCACCCCTGTTCCGCCAAGTCCTGCTGAAAATGTGGTTGCCAAACCATCAGCAAAAAAGGCGCGACCCATATACGGCGTCACTTTAGTTTTTGTCATGCCCTCAACCGCTTTAAAATGACCTAAGTTTTCGGCAATCAAAATAAACGCTACTGGAGCAATCAGCACAATGGCACTCATGTTAAAGCTTGGGCTATGAAAGGTTGGCAGCCCAAACCAAGCGGCATTACTTACGCCACTAAAATCAATCGGCGCGCCAAGTCCAAGCACGTTGGTCATCACAAAATAAACGATATAGGATAGAATCAAGCCCACAAGCAGCAGCAGTCGGCGCAGCATCCCACGCGTAAATACCGCCACGCTACTAATAAGTAGGACGGTCAGCACCGCCATCCAAGCATCAAATTGATTTGCCGACACCCCTTGAATGGTCACAGGAGCAAGATTTAACCCGATAATCATCACGATCGCACCGGTCACAATCGGCGGCATTAAGCGCTCAATCCAGCCCGTTCCCGTTTTCATGACCAGCAGCCCAATAGCCGCGTAAATCATCCCGCAAACCATGATTCCGCCAAGCGCGACGTTTAAATTGGCATTAAATCCCGAGCCCGCATAAGCCGTTGCCCCAATCACAGGACCAATAAAGGCAAAGCTTGATCCCAAATAGCTTGGCATCCGACCGCCGGTAATCATAAAAAACATCACCGTGCAAAACCCTGACATCAAAATCGCAAGATTAGGGTCAAATCCCATCAACAGTGGCGCAAGAACCGTTGAGCCAAACATGGCAAAAGTATGCTGAAAGCCAAGCAGAACGCTTTTACTGGGCGGCAAATACTCATTGATCCCGACCGGATTTTTATCCAAATCGCCAGAAAAAGACCGCCAAGTCGGAAACCAGCGGCCATTGTCAAAATCAGGAGTGCTGCTTGTCAAAGCTTGAGGGACAGCATGTTCGGTGGAAGTGGGCTCAAGAGGTGATGAGGAGTGAGAGGCAGTCATAATGAGATCCTATGAAAGTGAAGTCATCAGCGTTTGATCACATCTCATATCGCGCATTTTTACAGGATGTTACACAGTCGCCAACGCAGTGCATCATAACGGAAATTAAAGCCAAACTAAAGCAATTATTACTCCGCAAGATTGACCATTAAATTCAAATTTAAGCTTAAACTTGAATTTTTTGCTGTAGCGCATTTTCAGCATAGGTTTATTTTGCCGCATCGTTTATACTGATTTATGATTACTAAAAGTTTACCTTTGATAAACTTGTGCTTTATTACCACCTTTATAACTAAGCATTTATACTCGCTCACTTCAGCGCTATAATAGCGCTATGACATTGATTTTTCACTATTTTGGAATAAAAAATGATTAGCGTTTTTGATTTATTTAAAATTGGTATTGGACCTTCAAGTTCGCATACCGTAGGACCTATGGTTGCCGCAAATTTATTTTTGAGCGCGCTTGAGGATGATGGCAAATTGCAAGACGTGAAACGCATCGAGATTGAGCTTTTTGGCTCATTGGCAGCAACTGGAAAAGGTCACGCGACCGACACCGCCATCTTGCTTGGGCTGTTAGGTCATAAGCCTGCCACCATTGATACGCAGCTGACCGAGCCGTATTTGGCGCCGATTTTTTCAGAAAATCAGCTTAACTTGGCAGGCAAGCATCCCATTGATTTTGATGTTGAAGGTGATATCCATTGGTATGGCGATACCGTGATGCCTTATCACCCAAACGCGATGACGTTACATGCGATTTTTAGTGATGGCTCAAGCGATCAGCAAACCTATTATTCTGTGGGCGGCGGCTTTGTGATCAATGAACAAGATGCAACCACCCCTGATGAAGACCATGCTGCGCCGACGTTTGCTTCAATTCCCTACCCTTTTAATACCGGCGCAGAACTGCTTGAGCAATGCCAAAAGCATCAGCTCACTATCAGTGAATTGGTACTGGCAAACGAGTGCCATTACCGAGAGGAACAAGACGTTCTTGAGTATTTGGACGCAATTTGGCAAGCCATGCAAGATTGCGTGAGTCGCGGCTGTGAAAACAATGGCATTTTGCCCGGTGGTCTTGAAGTCAAACGCCGCGCTCAAGCGCTTTATTTGCAGCTTTGCGCCGAAAAAGAACAAAACTTAAACCAAAACGATAAGCTTGCAGCAATGGATTGGGTCGATTTATACGCCCTTGCGGTCAATGAAGAAAACGCCAACGGCGGCAATGTGGTCACCGCCCCAACCAATGGCGCCGCGGGAATCATTCCGGCAGTCATGCACTATTATCGCGATTTTTTGCCCGCCTATAATATTGAGGGCACTCGCAAGTTTTTGTTAAATGCCACCGCAATTGGCAGCTTGATTAAACAAAATGCGTCTATTTCTGGTGCTGAGGTTGGCTGTCAAGGTGAAGTTGGCTCAGCTTGCGCGATGGCGGCCTCGGCACTGGCGGAAGTTATGAATGGTGACGCGGCAAAATGCTTAAACGCCGCTGAAATTGGCATCGAGCACAATTTAGGATTGACCTGTGATCCTGTTGGCGGCTTGGTTCAAGTCCCTTGTATTGAGCGCAACGCGATGGGCGCAGTCAAAGCCATCAATGCCGCAAGGCTTGCCTGCCGTGGCAACGGTCAGCACTTTGTTTCACTCGATAAAGTGATTGAAACGATGAAAAAAACGGGCGAGGACATGCATGATAAATATAAAGAAACCTCGCGCGGCGGCTTGGCTGTTTTTGCGGACAATCGTATTTTAACCGCAACCCAAGGCGTTTCGGTCAATTATAGTCAATGCTAATCGTTTTTTATTATTTCAATAATTTTATTTTTCCAATTAGCGGTATATCCTGATATAAAAAAAGACCTTCAAAATTAAAGGTCTTTTTTTATTTAAAATCTATTGTTTATTCAGCAGTTTTTGAAAGCACTTTATTTAATAACCAAACTGGTTTTACTACGCCTGACACTGGATCGGCAACGGCTTCTTGACGAACATCTAGAACATAACGATAATTTGGCTCATAAGTAAAGCCTTGAATGTCCCCATTTAACGTGTTGTAGTTTTTCTGATAAGTTTGGCGGTATTGTAAGCATTGAGATTCAATGGTACTGCCATTTTTATCGGTAAACTCACAAACGGCTTTGCGAGGGGCAATCTCAACTTTAAAGCTTGGGATATTGACCACTTTAACGCTGACTGGTTTGCCATCAACCACCATCGCGCGTTCATCATTAAGATTCATGGTCGAGCAACCTGCTAAGGTAAAGGTAGTTAATAAGGCAGCAATTGCTAATTTTTTCATTGTGTTGTCCTCAGATTATTATAATTACTTGTTTTAATGATCAGCTTTTTTAAAACTTAAGCCTTGATTTATCGTTATCGTATTTTTATTAAAGATAAATTTTATGGATAGTGATAAATTTTTTGCCGCAGCGTTTTATTACTTTGCGATAATTAGTATAAGTCGGAAAAAACGATTGGCTCTATAACTGCTTTGTAAAGTAACGTCAGCAATTGCAACAAAAGTCCCAATCGTTTTTTAAAGTCTAAAAACAGTGAGCTTTAGCTTCGATAATCGGCGTTGATTTTGATGTAATCGTAAGACAGATCACAAGAATAAACCGTATCGCTAGCTTCCCCGCGACCTAAATCAATATGAATGGTGATCTCAGGGCGGCTCATTACCGTGTTGCCTTGGCTCTCAGAATAATCCGGCGCTAAGCCCCCATTTTGGCAAATCATCACTTCATCTAAGCTGACATTGACGTTCTCAGTGTCTAAATCCTCAATCCCCGCGTAGCCAACTGCCGCTAAAATACGACCCCAATTGGCATCACTTGCAAAAAATGCCGTTTTAACCAGTGGAGATTGGGCAACTGAATACGCCACATCGCAGCATTCTTTTGAGGTGTTGCCGCCGGTGACTTTGACCGTAATAAATTTGGTTGCGCCTTCGCCATCACGGACAATCAATTGCGCTAAGCGTAAAAATACCGATTGTAACGCAGCAAAAAGCGCCTCATAATGAGGATGGTTTTCGCTGTCAATCGTTCCTAAATCGGTCTTTGCCGCTTTGGTGGCGATCAAAACGCAGCAATCATTGGTCGAGGTATCGCCATCAACGGTGATTCGGTTAAACGTTTTCTCGTTGATTTTAGCCAGCATAGATTGCAAAATTTCAGGAGCAATATCCGCATCGGTCGCCACAAAGCCAAGCATCGTTGCCATATTGGGGCGAATCATTCCTGAACCTTTAGAAATGCCCGAGATATGATAGCTAGTACCGTCAATACTAAGCTTTTGACTGGCAACTTTAGGGACAGTATCGGTAGTTCGGATGCCATTTGCGGCGGCAAGCCAGCCATCTGCGGTTAAATTGGTGAGCGCTTGATCTAAACTGTTGACAATCGCCTCGCTATTGAGCGGCTCACCAATCACCCCTGTTGAAAACGGCAAAACGGCAGTGCTTTCCACCCCTGCTTTTTGGGCTAAGCTTTGACAAACCGCTTCGGCGCGAGCGCGACCATCGGCGCCCGTTCCGGCATTGGCATTGCCCGTATTAATGACCAAATAGCGCGGCGCAGCTTGCTTGATGTGCTCGCGCAAAATACGAACGGGGGCGGCGCAAAATGCATTTTTGGTCGTCACTGCCGCAGTTGAGCTGCCCTCGGCAATTTCGATGACAACCAAGTCATCGCGATTTTGATAGCGAACGCCTGCCGCGGTGGTGCTTAATTGAACGCCATCAATGGCAAAAATGGTTTTGGGGGTTGAGATGTCGCCGACTGCCATAATTTTTCCTTAAAGGTAATAAAATAATAAAAACCAAAATTAGTGATTCAACCGCTACTTACTAAAATCAAAAGCTGACCAAATAGGCGCATGATCAGAGGGCTTTTCCATAGCGCGAAGTGGGTAGCTGATGCCCGCCCCCACACATTTATCGCTCAAATCTTGGCTGCATAAAATATGGTCAATTCGCAAGCCGCGTTTTGGCTCATCATTAAAACCCCGACTGCGATAATCAAACCAACTAAAATACTCCTGACTGCTTGGGTAATGCAACCGATACGTGTCCTCAAGCTGTCTTGACATCAAATTTGCATACCAATCGCGCTCTTCGGGCAAAAACGAGCACTTGTTATTTTTAAGCCAGCGCTTGGCGTTGTCCTCGCCAATGCCAACATCAATATCTTCAGGAGCCACATTCATATCGCCCATCACCACAAGTGAGCGCCCCTCGGCTTTAAGCTCGTCAATATAACGCATCAAATCAGCATAATAAGCGCGCTTCATCGGAAATTTAATCGGATGCTCTAAGCTCTCGCCTTGCGGAAAATAGCCGTTTAAGACGTCAATTTCTTGACCTTGAAGCTCGTAGCGGGCGTGAATAAAGCGCTTTTGGGCATCTTCTTCTTCCCAAGGAAAGCCTTTTTGAACAAAAATTGGCGCCGTTTTTGACAATAGCGCCACCCCATAATGCGCTTTTTGACCAAAATATTCCACATGATAGCCAAGACTTTCAACGGCGCTTAGCGGAAACTGCTCATCATGAACCTTGGTTTCTTGAAGCCCCATCACATCGGGGTCAATGATATCGCGAACCGCCTCAAGCTGATGCTGGCGCGCGCGAATACCGTTAATATTAAAGCTGACAAATTGGGTCATGAGATATCCTATGTTTTCTTACTTTTTGTAATTGCTTAACGTTTGCGCGATGAATTCAGCGCATTAATGTGGGCATTTTTATGCTAAGTTAATGGGCACTATTGACCTTACTTTTAGAGAACGCTTATGACTGACTTAACTTCTGCGCCATTATTTACTACTCATTATCACGTTTATATCAACCACACGGACGCAGGCGGCATCGTTTATCACGCCAATCATTTGGTATTTTTTGAAAATTGCCGCCGTGACTGGTTTACTCACCTGGGGCTAAACACGTATTTTTTGCAAAATGATAACGGCGACATTCAGCATTTTGTGGTGAGCCAAGCCGACATCAAATACCATCACGCCATTTTACTTGATGAACGCATTGCCGTTCAAATCGATCATATTGAGCTTAAGCCTGCCAGCCTTATTTTTCACCAAAGCATCCGCCGGCAAATCAATGATGACAACAGCACCAACGCCAATGACGCTCGCCAAGTGGTATTAAGCCGCGCCAAAATTGTTATCGCTTGCGTCCAAAATCAAGCAAATGACGACTCAAAATCCAGCGGCAGCATCCGCCCCATCCGCGTGCCAAAACTGCTTCATGATATCATCCAAAACGCGCTTAATCAGCAAAGTTTCGCCTCATCACGCTAAAAACTTAACTGTTGCTTTAATGTAGGCACTTTTTTTATTCCAAACTTTGACCCATTGATTAGGTGTTAAGTTTGGGATTTTTTTATAGGCAATTCTTTTAACCATTTATTCATTGTGTCCTATCTATAAAACTGCTGATTTGATTTTAATAATGGCAACATCAGCTCCTTGTCTAGCCCTTTTTTTAACTCTTACGTCTTTTTTAAGCATTGTAACTTTCAATACCTACCATGTTACTCTAAAGTTAATATTATCAATATCTATCTTCTATAAACCAAGTTGATCTTTTAAAAAGTTTAATCGCTAACAAGGAAGTCGCTAATTTTGATTTTATTATCAATTTTAGCCCGATCGTTTAAGGACAAAAGCAATGATGGAAAAACCTTGGCTGTTACAATAGCAAGCGTTCCTAAGACCATTGACCCCGACAGTTATGATAGCCTCGTGGCGCTTTATGAGGAATGCTTTGAGCGTTTTGCCAAGCACCCTATCAGCATTTGTATGGGCGTAACGCACACGTATGGTGATGTGAATAACGCTTCACTTGCGGTAGCGGCGTGGCTTCAGGCTCAAGGGTTGCCAAAAGGCAGTATTGTGGCGCTCATGATGCCAAACGTGCCACAATATTTGCCAATTATGATTGGAATTTTGCGAGCAGGCTATGTTTGTACGCCCATCAATCCTTTATATACCGGTCGCGAATTGCGTCATCAATTGAACGATTCAGGGGCAAAGGTGATCTTTTTGGTAGACAATTTTGCCCAAGCGCTTGAGCAAGTGGTCGATGAGACGGCAATTGAGCGCATTGTGTTGTCAAAAATGGGCGATATGATGGGCGTTAAAGGCATGCTCATTAACACCATGATCCGGCAAGTCAAGCGCTTGGTTCCCAAATATAAGCTCAATAGCTCAAAGCATGAGGTCACCAAATTCCCTGAGGTGCTTAAAAAAGGCAAATCGCTACCGTTTGCTGCGCCAAAAATTACCCTTGATAAAAAGGCAATTTTACAATATACCGGTGGCACAACCGGATTGTCAAAAGGCGCGATTTTAACTCAGCGTAATTTAGTTGCCGCGGCGATGCAATCTGAAGCTTGGTATCGACCGGTCACCTCAGAGATCAATGAAGTTTATATCAATATGGTCATGGCGCTGCCGTTGTATCATATTTTTGCTTTTATGCTCAGCCTTCTTGGAATGCGCTCAGGATATACCTTTATTTTGGTTCCCAATCCGCGCGATTTGCCCGATTTTGTCAAAACGTTATCGCGACAACCGTTTCATATTTTCCCAGCAGTGAATACGTTATTTAAAGGGCTTCTTGACCAGCCCAAATTTAAAGACCTAGATTTTAGCTCGCTTAAAATTACGCAAGCTGGCGGCATGGCAGCAACGCCGCAAACGGCTGAGCGCTGGCTTAAGGTGACCGGCTGCCCGATGATTGAGGGTTGGGGAATGACCGAGGCGGTCGCTGCAGGAACTGCAAACGTGGTCACCGATCGCAACTTTAACGGCACGATTGGAATCCCAGCGCCAAGTTTGGACGTTATCGTTATTAATGAAAATAACGATCGCTTAGGCGTTGGTATGGCAGGCGAGATGTGCATCAAAGGTCCAAATGTGACCTTAGGCTATTTTAATCAAGACAGCCGCGACTATTTTACCCCTGATGGCTATTTTAAAACAGGCGATATCGTCAGCATGGATGAAAAAGGCTACTTCACCTTACTTGATCGCAAAAAAGATATGATTTTGGTGTCGGGATTTAACGTATTTCCTAACGAGATTGAATCGGTCATGCTCAGCTGTGATGGCGTAAAAGACTGCGCGGTCATTGGTATCCCTGACGAGGCGCAAGGTGAAGCCGTTAAAATCTACGTTGTTCGCGCTGATAGCAATGTTACTACTGAAATGATTAAAGCGTTTGCCCTTGATAATTTAACCGGCTATAAATGCCCGCGATTTATTGAATTTGTAGAGGAATTGCCAAAAACCAACGTCGGCAAAGTACTCCGGCAACAACTTCGCAATAAGCATTTGGCAGATTACCCTAGCTTTTGACTTTATAAAACTAGCTTTATAAAAAAGCCTGACAACAACCTATCAGGCTTTTTTTATAGTTTAAAATTTGGTATTAATTATAATTAGCTAATTTTATTAACTATATTGAGTGGAAGTCGCTTCATCGCTTGACCAACAATTGACCATGGCAAACTTGGAACGCAAGCTTCGTCAACCTCGGCTTCAATAGCAGCAACAATCGCGTTGGTTCCAGTTTCAGCATCAACTTCAAACGGTAGCGGTTTGGCATTGGTATTGATTTCGGTTCGGATGTAGCCGGGGTAAATGGTTGAAACTTTGATCGGTAAATTGCTCAATAGCATGTCAGCGCGGATACCTTCAGCAAGGTAAGCAAGCGCCGCTTTACTGGCGCCATAAGTGGTCATGTGTTTTGGCAGCCCGCGCATGGCTGACATGCTCGAGATAACCACCAATTGACCCGAATTTTGCGATCGAAAAATTTGCATTGCCGCTTCGCACTGAGCAAGCGCAGCAATAAAATTGATTTCGGCGGTTTTGCGGTTGGTTTCAAAGCGACCTTTGCCAATTTGGCGACTGTCACCGATGCCGGCGTTAACGATGACTTTTTCTAATTTTCCAAAATCTTTGACAAATGCGTTAAATACTTGAAATATGGCGCTATAATCGCTGACATCCAGCGCTTGAAACTCAACGCGAATATTAGGATAGCGGCTCATCAGCTCAGCTTTGAGCTGCTCAAGTCGATCCGTTCGGCGCGCGCAAATGGCTAAATTGTAACCAAGTTTCGCAAAAATTCGTGCCATGCCCTCACCAATTCCAGAGCTTGCCCCTGTAATTAGTACGGTTTTCCCAAGACCGACCTGCTCTTTTTCAAGACCTTCTAAGTAGCGTGCAGGCATGACCGCCCCAAAAGCTTGCTTGCGACCATGATTGGCGGTTTGGGTCAGTTTTTTTATCAGTTTTTGTGGCATAGCAATCCTTTTTTATTGTGAGGGGTCAATGATCTTTTGCTAAATATTAGTTAAACGAAAACAGCTAACTTTTATTATTTTGGGGCAACTGGCGTAATTTTTTGAGACTCAAATAGCCAATATAAGCCTGATCGTCCGGCAATGCGTTATCACAAGGAGTAATGACGAGTCGACCTTTGGTTAATAACTCATTAACGTTATAAATCTCATCAACATCCACTTGATGCTTATCATCGATATGAGTGGCAGCGTTAAAAGGGGTAGTTATATCTTTAAAACTAAATTTTTTATAAAACTGGCACTGCTTGGCTTGTTTTATCGCCTCAGCTTGCGAAGGCGCTACGATCAAAAGCTTATGATGATACTCTTCAAATTCACCTGCCAAATAACCGCCCAAATTGATAAAAAATAGCTTTAGCTCAGTTTTTAAAGGTTCATTATTTTTTAAAGGCTCACTATTATTTTCAGTAGGCTGCCAAGCAATTTGATGACCATCCACCACCGTTACTTTGCGATAAGCATCCAAATGCCATGCGTTTTTGACTTCTGACCAATGCTGATTGATTGCCTCAACAAAGTCGCCAATTTCTTCACCAATGCCAAAAAATATATCATGTTGCTCAATCAGGCGACCTTTAGGACGCGCGCCAATTTTGATCATAAATAGCGATGGCATGATTTCTCCTAACTTTAAAGCTAGACTAGGATAAATAAGAATACTTGTAAATAATGATATTGTTGCAGATTAAGTCGGCAATTGACTTCCTCTCCTCCCTAAAGTGAGGGGATTTCTCCAGCGAGACGGCAAAGCCCTGCCGCGAGAATGTTTTTTGCCGCGTTAATATCGCGGTCATGAGTAACACCGCACTCACACTTCCATTCTCTTATTCCAAGCATTGCCCTACCTTTCGGACTGTTTTGGCGTGAGCCGCATCGCGAGCAAGTTTGGGTGGTGTAATTTTCATTCACAATCTCAAACTGACTGTCTGCATGCTTGCACTTGTATTCCAACTGTCGTTTGATTTCAAACCAGCCTGCATCATAGGTTGTTTTGGCGAGTTTGGTGCTCGAAGGAGTGAATGAACGTGATTTAACATCACCGACCACAATCAGCGCGTTGTCTTTGACCAATTGGGTGGTAAATTTATGAATTAAATCTTGTCTTGTGTTTTTAATCTTGGCGTGAATGGCTTGGGCACGCTGTCTATTTTTAGCTCTTTGGGCAACTGCCAGTTTTGCCGCCCATTTTTGTGTTTGTTTGACGGTAAGCTTGTCGCCACTTGAGGTAGTCGCGGCTTCTTTTAATTCTAAATCAATACCGACTTGACCTGTATTATGCTCAGTATGTTTTTTAGGATGGTTTTTAACGGTAATACAGGCGTACCATCTGCCTCTTGCGTCTTGAACCAATTCAAGGGTATTAATTTGATATAGGCTAAGGTTGTAGCTGTCAAACATTTCAATAATTAGCTTTTGATGGTTGGCTAAGCTTAATTGGATGCTTGATTTCAACGCCTTTTTACCGCTTTGGCGAGTGCCAATATACTTAATAGCAGACTTTTTAAACGGTATCCAGCCTAGGCTTTTGCGGCATGATTTAGGATTATTGGTTCGCCATTTTAATTTAGCTTTTTTAAATTGTTTACGGGCTTTGGCGTGACTCTCACCAATCGCTTGAATGGTCTGTGAGTGTAAACCGAGCTCACCGCCTGCACCTTTGGTATAAGCGGCAATGTCATAGGCGCTAAAGAATAGACCGGTTCGTTGCAAGTGCTTAAAACTTAACTCATTGACGTAATTCCAAACGAAGTTAACCGCATGGCTTATGGTATTAAGCGGCTTGCTATGTTTGTCTTTGACTCTGAGCTTAAGTGTTTTCATGCTTTGATTGTGATCGTTTTACAGCTAAGTTGCAAGTGAATACATAGGTTGAGTGACAACCGCTGTCGGCTTATATCCACGCCCTGAACGGTGTGGTTTTACAGCGACTTTGATAAAAAAGCGTCACCGTATTGGTAACGCTTTAGGATACTGAAAAACCAAACGGCTGTCTATCATTGATATCGCAAAACTAACTATTTGAATAAACGTTGAGTGATCTCAACTTTGCGCATCAATTCTGGAAGCTTATTGATGGCAAGCTCAATTCCGGTTTCAGCCGCTTGCGAAAGCCCAAGCTTTTCTGCCAATGTTGGCTTTTGCCGAGATTGCAACGCATAAACGTCATGATCTGCCATCAATTCTAAAAGATAGCTGTCAGATGTTTGAATTGCATCAATCAAGTTTAAATGCAGCGCATCCTCACCATACCAATGCTCACCGGTCGCCACTTTGTCCAAGTCGAGCATTCCGCGGTAGCGATTGACAAAATCTTTAAATAATAAATGGGTTTGCTCAAGCTCTTCTTGGTATTTGGCGCGGTCGCTATCGTCATTTTCACCAAACATGGTCACGGTGCGTTTGTAGTCGCCCGCGGTAAATAGCTCATAATCAACGTCATGATTTTTAAGCCATTTATGAAAGTTAGGCAATTGCGAGACCACCCCAATTGAGCCGATAACAGCAAAAGGCGCCGCTAAAATTCTATCCGCAACGCAAGCCATCATATAGCCGCCGCTTGCTGCCACTTTGTCCACGCAAACGGTCAATTTCAGACCGGCATCTTTAAGCCTTGCCAATTGCGCTGCTGCCAAGCCGTAGCTGTAAACCAAGCCGCCTGAGGACTCAAGGCGCAGAACGACTTCATCACCTTTATTTGCGGTGCTGATTAACGTGCTGATTTCATCGCGCAAGTGCTTAACCGCCGTGGCTTTCATATCGCCATCAAAATCTAATACGAAAACTTGTGACGTTTTATTGCCTTTTTTGGCGTTACTTTTAAGCTTTTGTTTTAAGCTTTGCTTGGTTTTTTTGGTCAACTGTTTTTTAAAGCTCTTAAGCGCAGCCTTGCCTTGGGTTGCTTCAACCAAATGCTCTTGGCGCTGATTTTGAACTTTATTTAAATGGGTAATTTTAAGCTCAACAGGATTTTTTGGTGAGGGTGACAACATAAATTTAGCCTTAAATGAATAATAAAAAGAAAATATAAAAATAATTGTCAAATAATATGCGTGCCAAAGCGATAGATTGCAAGCGTGATTTGGTGAGCAATTGTGGCAGGTCACTTTCTATAGTTTAGCCGGTAGTATTTAGCGCCGTTTGCTTAGGCTTAATTGTGAGCTAATCAAAGTCCGATTGCGCTTGAGTGTTGTATAACAAGGGCACATTAGGCATAATACGCGTTTAGAATTATTTTTATCGCCATCTAAGCTTCGCTGAAATGTCAGTGTTTTTTGGTAAATTTTGACCAAAAAGCTGCGAGGATGGCGACTCTTGAATTGGGCTTTAACTGGAAAACCAAACGATGACGCAACGTGATATGACGCAAAGCACCTCCCCAAACGATTTGATAACCAAAAGTGATAACCGTGATGCGTACTGCGGCGCGGTCGATGAGCGTTTGCTTGAACAAACCATCACGATTGTGGGCTGGGTTCATCGTCGTCGCGACCATGGTGGCGTAATCTTCCTTGATATGCGTGACCGTGCAGGCATCTTGCAGGTTGTGGTTGACCCGGATACCCCTGAGGCATTTGCCACTGCCGATGCCGCGCGACCTGAATACGTGCTCAAAATCACCGGTCGCGTCCGTCGCCGTTATGAGGGCACTGAAAATCCAAATATGATCAGTGGTCAAGTTGAGTTACTTGGCAAACAAATTGAAGTGCTTGCTAAATCTGAAACGCCGCCGTTTCCGCTCAATGATGACAACACCACCGCTTCTGAAGATTTGCGCTTAAAATATCGCTACCTTGATATGCGCCGACCACAAATGCAAGAGCGCATGGTATTTCGCGCTCGCGCCACCTCTGCCATCCGCCGCTACTTAGACGATCATGGCTTTTTGGATGTGGAAACGCCGATTTTAACCCGAGCTACCCCTGAAGGCGCTCGCGATTATTTAGTACCGTCACGAACCCGTCCAGGTAACTTTTTTGCCTTGCCGCAATCACCACAGCTTTTCAAACAGCTGTTGATGGTGTCAGGGTTTGATCGCTATTACCAAATCGCCAAATGCTTCCGTGATGAAGATTTACGTGCGGATCGCCAGCCTGAATTTACCCAAGTTGATATTGAAACCTCTTTTTTAACTGAAGAGGAAATCATGAGCATCAATGAAGGTTTGATTAAGCATTTATTCAAAACCATGCTTGATGTTGATCTGCCTGAATTTCCGCGATTGACTTACGCGGAAGCCATGCGCGATTACGCCTCAGACAAGCCAGATTTACGAATTCCCTTAAAACTGGTTGATGTGGCTGACTTGATGAAAGACGTTGATTTTAAAGTCTTCTCAGGTCCTGCCAACGATCCAAAAGGTCGCGTTGCTGCCCTTCACGTTCCCAATGGTGGTACGCTTAGCCGCAAACAAATCGATGAATATACCAAGTTTGTTGGTATTTATGGCGCTCGCGGTTTGGCTTATATTAAAGTTAACGATGTCAGCAAAATCAATAACGGTGTTGATCAAGACTCAGGACTTCAGTCGCCGATCATTAAAAATATGACCGATGACGTATTAGCAAGCCTTGTTGAGCGCACAGGGGCTGAAAATGGTGACATCATTTTCTTTGGCGCGGATAAGGCTCGGGTGGTCAATGACGCGATGGGCGCACTGCGCCAAAAAATCGGTTTAGATTTAGAGCTTGAAACCTGCACTTGGGCACCGCTTTGGGTGACTGACTTCCCTATGTTTGAAGAAACGGACGACGGTAAATGGACGTCTATGCACCATCCATTTACCAAGCCAAAAGGCTCTGTAAGCGAGCTTAAAGAAAGCCCAGAAACGGCGCTATCCATTGCTTATGATATGGTGCTAAACGGTACTGAAGTTGGCGGTGGTAGCCTGCGTATCAATACCCTTGAGATGCAGCAAGCGGTCTTTGAAGCGCTTGGCATTGACGAGCAAGAAGCCAAAGATAAGTTCAGCTTCTTACTTGATGCCTTAAAATTTGGTGCGCCTCCGCATGGCGGCTTGGCGTTTGGTTTGGATCGCTTGATCATGCTTATGGTTGGCGCAAGCTCAATCCGTGATGTGATTGCCTTCCCAAAAACCAAAACCGCAGATTGTCCATTAACTCAAGCGCCAGCGGAAGTGGACAGCAAACAGCTTCGCGAACTTGGCATCCGCGTTCGTGAAAAAGCTCAGTCAGAATAAGATCAAATAAAAGGTTAACTAAATTAGTATTATGTTGTTTTTCGCTTTAGCAACTAGGGTTTGTGACTCTTCATGAACCCCTATCAGATCTTTAGGTTCGTGCCACTATCCGTACTTCAGATGCTGGCACGAATGATTGCTTGGCTGATGATGTTACTGCCGAACCTGAGCATTACACGCACCATTACGACTAATTTAGCATTAATCGCTCCAACCCTTGACCATGCTAAAAAACAGCAACTCATTACAGAAATCATCCAAAACCAATGCTTAAGCACGGTTGAGTCAGTAAAAAGCTGGGCAATGCCGCCTGATTGGAGCATTGAGCAAATCAAAGATGTTCATAACATTGACATTTTGCAACAAGGGCTTGCAAACCCAAACGGCATGCTTGCCATCGTTCCGCACCTTGGTACTTGGGAGATTATGAACGCTTGGCTCAACCAGTTTGGTGCGCCAACCATCATGTATAAGCCCGTCAAAGGCAAAGTGACCAATGACTTTGTGCTCCAAGGTCGCGAGCGTCTCAATGCCACACTTGTTCCAACGGACGCAAGCGGCGTCAAAGCCATTTTTAAAACACTTAAACAAGGCGGCTTTAGCATTATCTTACCTGACCATGTCCCTGAACCATCAGGCGGCGTTATTGTGCCCTTTTTTGATATTGAGACACTCACCAGCACCCTAGCTTCAAAGCTTGCCAGCAAAACACGCTGCGCTTTGGTCGGTCTATCTTGCATTCGCCGAAATGACAACAAAGGCTTTGACATTTATTGCTACAAGCTTGATGACCCTAAGCTTTATGATAGAAAAGCTGAAGTTTCAAGCGCTGCTCTTAATACCGCCATGGAGACTATGATTAACGCTCATTTTAGCCATTATATGTGGGGCTATCGCAGGTTTAAGCATATCCCTAACCTTGGCAATCCTTATATCGCCACTCCCTCCGCCTTAAACGATTTTATTAAATCAAAAGCTTAGCGTTATTTAAATAAGCTTTTTACGGTAACGATATTTCTAATGTTTAATCGTCTTTATTCGTAGGCAAATCATGCTAAACTAATCGTATTTTTAGCGATTTTGAGAGCACCATGACAGACCATTCCGATTTTCATAATTCCGAAATTGAGCAGCGCTATATCATCTGTATGAAATGGGGCAGCAAATACGGCGCGGAATTTGTCAATCGCTTATATAATATGGTCAATCGGCACTTAACGCTCGATTTTCAAATGGTTTGCCTCACTGATGACGATACTGATATTCACCCCGATATTAAGTGCTTTCCTATCCCTGAACTGAATCTGCCTGCAAACCTCCCTGAGCGCGGCTGGAAAAAACTGACGACGTTCAAGCCTGAATTGTACGGTTTAAAAGGTGTCGCGCTATTTTTAGATATTGATATCGTGATTGTTGATAACATTGACGGCTTTTTTACCTATCAAGCTGACCATGATGACAGCGTGGTCATTATCCGCGATTGGAAAAAGCCGTGGCGGATGATTGGTAACAGCTCAGTGTATCGCTTCAAAGTTGGGATGAATACGTATCCTGATCTACTTGCCAATTTTGAGCGCAACTTTGAGACCATTCGTCAAGAGGTTCGCCATGAGCAGGCGTATTTGTCCAATTACCTGCGCGAGCATCATCACTTAGAATATTGGGACAGCTCATGGTGTGTCAGCTTTAAATACCAATGCATGGCACCGCCACTCCTTAACTTCGTAAAAGCGCCCACCTTACCTCGTGACGCAAAAATCGTAATTTTTCATGGCGAAATCAATCCACCCGATGCCATTACAGGTGGTGGCGGTAAATGGTATCGGCGGGTTTTACCGAGTCCGTGGCTAGAGGAGCATTGGAAATAACTGATTACTTTTATACGTTATAGCCCAAATTCATAAACACGCGCGCAAGAATCGTTGCCATGCGCTCAGCGCCGCGACCTTCTAAGGCTTTTAAAATAAAGAGTATAGAGCCTGATTTCATTGATATGCTAATTGTTATTCGTTGAAATCAAGCCTCATTGCGGATTATTGTTTAAATGTGATAATCTTACCCTTTTTATTTTCAAACTATCCTAACTGAATTCTGATTATATTATAGTTTTAGCTTCTAGATTGACTTTTGGTAAATAAGTCAGCAATCAGGAATACTGTCGCATGAAAAAGCCTCGCTCAAGAATACAAAATTTACTGTCTTTAAATTATCATAGAAAGCGTTTTGGTGGTTCTGCTATTGAGTACTCGACCTGCGATCATGATTGGCAAGCCATGAAAAACCAAACGATTCATGGGGATACGCTCGCTTATACCCATGGTGCCGATAAAAATTTGCAAAGTCATTTGGATAATTTAAAAAACGAGTTCGTTGGCGCGCCTGAGCTGAACTATCATCATGCGTTATTGATTGTATTGATCCGGCGCGGGGTGAATGCTCAGGACAATTTTAAGCAATTTGAACGGCTTTGGAACCAAGAATATCAATTTTTGACCACCTCATTAAACACGCGCTGGCTGATCTCTGCTTGTGATACTTTTATTGACCACAGCCAAGATGAGCATTTAAAAGCGCTCTTGATGAATGCTGTGATTTTAATTAACACCATTAAGCTACAAGAAAGCGAGCGGTTTTTAACAAAAAGCTCTGACAATCAGCCTAATGAGGAGCGATTGCAGTATTTACAACAATCGCGATTAAGCTTGTTTGATGGTGTTTCAGGATTTGCGGTTGGTACGGACGACACGCTCAGAAATATGCGCTGGCGGCTGGATAAACTTTGTCAAAGTCATTCTTTAGGAATTATTGTAATTACCGTATTCAATCGCCTTCAGCTACCAGATTCTGATACCGTTTATTCGCGATTTCGACAAGCTCACAACCGTGAAAAAACCAGTTGGTGGACAAACTAATGCCAAATCAGCCAAATATTAGCGCTATTGTTATCAATTTAGCCAACTCTGTTGGGCGCCTGCGCTTTCAAGAGGCGCAATTGAGCCACTTAAATATCGCTTTTGAGCGCTTTGCGGCAATTTCAACGGCTGACGTAACCGATGCAGATTATGATAAATGGTCTAGCGACTGGCAAAGAAAGCTTCGGCGAACTGAAGTGGCTTGTTTTTTAAGTCATTATTCGGTTTGGCAGACCATTGCCCAATCAAATAAGCCCTATTTGGTTTTAGAAGACGATGCCATGTTGTCAAATCACTTGCCAGCAGCGCTTAACGCCATTCAACACCTAGCAACAGACGATTTTGATCATATTAGTCTTGAAACTCGCGGTCGCAAAAAGCTTATTGGCAACCAAGCTATTTATTTAACTGAGCAACTCACCTTGCAGCCACTTTATTTGGACAAATCAGGAGCGGCCGCTTATATCTTAACGCCTAAAGGGGCGCAAACTTTATTAAATGAAGTTGACCGCCGCGGTGCGGGACTGGCAGATGCTATTTTGTGCCATACCCAAGCATTAAAAAGCTTACAAGCTGTTCCTGCCTTGGCATTTCAAATGGACATGGCAAGTCATTTTGGTATGCAAGACTTAGTTGTAAAAGATAGCGCCTTGAGCAACATCTCTACTTCAAAAAACCCAAAACCAAAAGATAAAGGCTTGGCGATAAATATTAATTATAAATTAAAGCGTATGAATGCTCAATTAGACAGAGCAGCGAAGAGAATTAAATATATTAAAAGTGGCTCATATGGTTTTATTGAGATAAGTAAAGAAGATTTCTCTTATTTCAGTTGTTTTTTAAAAAATTAGTAGTAAAAATATTTAAGAAGCAAATATTTAATATACTTTTGGTAAGGTTATGACTTTTATTGCTATATTTTTATTTATAATTACTTTAAGTTTTTTTCAAAAGTTTAAGAGCATTAAGTATAGAGTAATAAATATATTCATTGTTTCAGCGCTTCTATATGCACTGCTTAGCTTCTATAAGATTATTGCGGCTCCTTTATTTATTTTAGTAGCAGCCATACTAATTATAGAAGCCTATATCACTTATAAATTCAAAGACTTCAATGAAGCTATTTTAGAAGCTATTTTAAATACAAACAAAGATGAAGCTCTTGATATCTTAAAAGAAAACAGCCTACCAATAGCTATTGCAATAATAGCACTCTGCTTTATAAGTTATCTTTTATTTTATCTCACGCCACAAAACGCACTCTATAGCTCTATATTTATCCTGCCTTTATTAGCTACTTTTATCGCGGCACAACTTAGGGTATTTAAGATTGATAAGAGGCTAAAAAGTTATGCTGAACATAGTAAGGATTTTAACCTTATCAACTCTATGGATAGGCTCGACAAAAATGTAATTTCTAGCATTAGAGTAAAATACCCTTTATTTTTTGGTAACTGTTTTTACTTGTTAAACTATCGAAATGACTATCAAATTGATATTAATATTGATAAACGAACTCCTGACTTTATTATAAAGTCAGGTAAACCGAAAGCAAAAAATATTATTTTAGTAATAGGTGAATCCGCTAACCCCGATAGGTTTGGCATTTGCGGTTATCAAGAGTTTAATACTACTCCTAAACTCTCAAAAATATCAAAATATATGATAATCAATAATGTTCATTCTCTATCAAATATGACAAGAACTGCCCTACCTTTTCTTATTGCCTTTCCTAAAGTTGACAATTTTGGTCAAGCTTATACTTATAAGAATATTATCGATATTGCCAATGAGCAAAATTTCAATACTTTTTGGATTGGAAACCAAGCGATTGATAGTCTATTCACGTCAAGCTACGCTTCTATTGCAAAATGCGCAAACAAAGTTTTTTCTCGCGATTATACCTCTTCATCAAGAGAAACTTTTAATCCTAAAGATGACTTAGACTTATTACCACTTTTAGCTTCACACTTACAAGAGCATGGTAGAAATGGTGACAATTCTAACAATTTATTTATTGTTCACACAATTGGTAGTCATGCGCCTTATACCGCTAGAAGCGATGATATAGATAAATCTGCGTTGCCGAACGCTGATCCCTATGACCTTTCAATCCATCATACCGACAGATTTTTAAACGAGATTACAGACTTAGTAAAGCAAAACCTTGATGACTATATTATTGTTTATACCTCTGATCATGGTGAAATACTTGTTGATGAAGGCGGCGGTCTTGAACATGGACTTACTTTTGGAGGTTATCAGCAATATAAAGTTCCATTTTTTATATTAGAAAACAGCTCTTGCCCATTGAATATCAATCGCTATCAAAAAACAAATGGCAATTATTCAAATGATATGGCAGCTTTTTTGATTTTAGAAACCCTAGGATTAGAAATTCAAGAAGATTATCTTTCGAAGTATAGAAAAGAAGACAAGGTTTTACATTCTGATTATAAAGTTTATGACTATGAGGACTTGCCGCAGCCATCTAAACGTAAATAATTTTTGAAACCATTCACAATACACAATCCTACATTAAATGAAGTTTTTTCAGCAGATTATTGGGCGAGGGGTGTTTAATGCCTATTTTAAAAAAAGAGGATTACACCTCATCATATATAAAATTTTTCTTATTTTTAAGCGCTTATTTCCTCATCTGGTCAATCGCCCCAGCATTTCTTGCCAGCAGTGTTCCTATTGATGTTGGTGAGGGCATCAACTGGGGCAGTGAATGGCAACTAGGCTATTATAAACACCCGCCCTTCTCCTCTTGGGTGCTGTTTAGCTTTTATCAGCTTTTTGGTCATGTTGGACCTTATCTGCTCAGCCAGCTTTATGTCATTTTGACACTGGTTTTGGTCTATCAGCTTGGTCGCAAAGTGTTATCGCAAGATTTGGCATTTTTAGGCAGCATTTTGACGCTAGCGGTGCTGTATTACAGTTATCCAAGTTTAGAGTTTAACCATAATGTGGCGCAATTTCCGATTTGGGCGGGGCTGTACTTAACCTTTTATAACTCGGTGACGCGCGGTAAGCTTTCAGATTGGTTATTATTCGGGGTTATCGGTGGTTTGGGGATGCTCACCAAGTACACGGTGATTTTTTTACTTATTCCCATGGCGGTTTATTTGGTATTACCAAAACAATGGTCACTACTTAAAAAGCCCTATCCTTGGCTTGCAGCTGTCATAATGCTGGCGGTATTTGCGCCGCATTTATATTGGCTGATTAACCATGACTGGTTGCCGCTTACTTACGCCAGTGCGCGCTCAGAAGAAGCGGACGAAATGTCAGGAATCTTCGGCGGTCATTTAAGCTGGCTTCGTTTTATTGGCGCGCAAATCACGGTACATATTCCGCTTATTATTATGCTGCTGTTGACTTACAAGTCGCTTTTGAAACTTAAAGATTATAAAAAACAGTGGTCAAAAGAGCTGGCGCTCATTTGGTATCTTTGGGCAGCGCCGCTTGGGGTATTAATTGTATTAAGTCTCGTTTTTGGCTTGGGGCTTCGTGATATGTGGGGAAGTCCGATGTGGTCGCTGTCAGGGCTACTTGCGGTATCGTTTATCGCCCCAAGCGCGCAGGCAGCGGCGTTAAAAAAGCTACCGCGAGCGCTGTTTGTTTGGTTAGCATTGGTTACCGTATTGATGCTGGTTTATGTGGGCGCTGGCGATAAGCTGCGTCATAAACCCTCACGGATGCAGTGGCCCGAGCAAGCCATCGCTGATCAAGCGCAAGCAACTTGGCAATCGATCAGCAATTGTCCAATGGACAGCGTGTCGGGTGATCGCTGGCTTGGATCGCTTGTGGCAATGAACTCAGGGTTTCCATCGCAAATGATTTCAGGACCTGCCAGTCATTCGCCATGGATGACTTCCCAACGCCTGCAAAATCATGGTACGCTTGTGCTTTGGCAAAACGGCGATGAGGTTGAGTTGCCCTTACTGCAAGAATTATCAGTCATTGACGATGTCGATTTTGATAACCGTTTTGGTAACAATTTGCCTAACAATCCATCTAATCAGCTCATTAAAAAGCAAGGTCAATGGCAAATTGCTTGGCGTGATGCAAACGCAAAAGCGCCGTTAGTGATCGATTGGGTAGCTTTTGTGCCAAGTCGCTGCTTAAAATAAGTTATTTTGACCTGCATATTTTTATAGTTTTCACTGATGTTATCGAAAGATAGGATTTAACGAGTATTTCCATGAGTAAGTCGCGCCCTTATTTGTCGATTGTGATGCCCGCTTATAATGACGCTCAGGCGCTGCAGCAATTTTTGCCACAAGTTTTTGACTTTACTGACAATATCACCCTGCCTGAATCTTACCAAAAATTGAGCGCTCAATCGTGTGAAATTATTGTCGTTGATGATGGTAGCCGCGATGATTTGGTCGGGGTAATTGATCAGTTAATGCAAAAACTTCCGGCTAATACCACGCTTACCTTACTCAGACTGTCACGAAATTTTGGCAAAGAGCCTGCCTTAAGCGCAGGAATTGATGCCGCTCAAGGTGACATCATTGCAATGATCGATGCCGATGGTCAGCATCCGCTCCCCGTACTTGGGCAAATGCTGACTATGATTGAGCAGACCGATATCGATATGGTCGCGGGCATTCAAGCCAATCGCCCAAGCGAAAGTAAGATCGCGCGCGCCTTTAAAAGCAGCTTTTATCATTTTATTCAAGATGGTCAGCGCTACGAAATCCGTCCCAATGCGGGGGATTTTCGAGTCATGAATCATAAAGTGGTGACCGCTTTACGAAAGCTTCCTGAGCGTCAGCGGTTTATGAAAGGGCTTTATGCTTGGGTAGGATTTAATACGGTTTATCTGCCGTTTACCGCCGACAACCGTGATGCAGGAGAAAGCAAATTTAACTATGGCAGCTTATTTGAGTTGGCACTTGTTGGCATTACCTCATTTTCTCAAAAACCGCTGCGATTGATTTCGCGGATTGGCTTTTTGGTATCGCTACTGGCTTTTTTATACGGTCTGATTATCGTTATAGATACGCTACTGTTTGGTAGTGACGTTCCAGGCTGGGCAACGGTTGCCGCTGGTATTATGTTCTCCATGGGTATTCAGCTGGTTTGCCTTGGCGTCATTGGTGAATATGTTGGCAGACTTTATGAAGAGGTCAAGCAGCGACCGCTATATTTGATTTCAGAAACGATAACCAGTACAGATGCTCATCCAAATCAAACGCTAAACACCACCACGATTACGCCTAAGTCTCAAAAGCTCGACCATCGTCATGATTAAGGCTATAAAAAATTTGCTATCCAATCAAGCCTTTTGGTTTTTGATGGTTGGTGCGGCAGCCGCAGGAGTTCATTTTTTAGCATTGATAACGCTGGTCACTTTTACATTTTTAACCCCCGCTTGGGCAAACGTTTTTGCTTTTTTTATCGCTTTTATCGTTAGTTTTTTAGGGCATTTTCATTTTACTTTTAAACCAAAGCCAGCTATTGACAGCGGCGTAAATAATCGCAACAATAGCATTTATCAAAAGCATCACCACTCTTGCCAACCAATAACTAAAATTAATAATCCCAATCATCATAACGATGATGCAAACTCACGCAATACCGCAACGCTCATAACTTCTAAACCCTCCCATCCTGCGCTGGTTAAAGCGCTAATGAAGTGGTTTGCAAGCTCGCTGCTTGGTTTTTTAGCCAATCAGACGCTGTTTTTAATTGGACTGAACTGGTTTGGTCAACCGTATTATCCCCTCATTTGGCTGACAGTCACGGCAGTCATTACCGTAATGACGTTTGCACTTGGGAAACTTTGGGCTTTTAATCATGACTAAAACGATAACTTCACAACCTAATAAAGCCGGTCGCGCCATCATTATCAACGTTGATGACTTAGGATTGTCGACTGCTGTGAATTCAGCTGTGCTGCGCTTGGCAGGTCGCGGTCTTGTTGGAGCAACCAGCTTTATGGCAGGCGGCGTCCTATCAACCGATGAGGTTCAAGCCCTTGATAACTTTAAAGTCGATGTGGGACTTCATGTTGATTTTACCGAAATTTTTCCGACGCATTTAAAGCGTGATTTGCCAGCTTTAATTCGTGCCAGCTATTTGCGGCAATTAAATACCAAACTTATTACTGAAGTCATCCGTCAACAATTTGATGCATTTGAAGCTATCTTTCAGCGAGCCCCTGTTTTTATTGATGGTCATCAGCATATTCATCAATTGCCAATCATCCGTCAGTGCCTTATGAATGAATTGGTGGCGCGATACGGTCAAGCCGCCGCAGCAAAACATCCAACGATCAAAGCTGTCCTGCCGCGAGCAAGGGTAACTACGCCCTTAATTAAAGATGCCAAATCGCAGATCATTTATCGCTTAGGCGGCAAAGCTTGGCAGCAGCTTTGTGAGGGGCATCAGGTGGCAACCAATGATTATTTTGCCGGCGTTTATGACTTTAAAGCTGAACGCCATGAGCTAAAGGCGCTTTGGCAGCAGTGGCTGAGCGCTGCGCCCACCACCAACTATTTAGCGGCGGGGCTACATATGTGTCAGCCTGATCTTGAGCCGCTTGGCACTTATGCGCAATATGGCAGTACCACCCCTGCCATCCATTCCGTGCCGCTTGGGCTACCAAAAAATATGGTAACGACGCTCATCATGTGCCACCCAGCCGTTCCTGATAGCAGTTGGAATGATGAGATCAAAACAGCGCGTGAGCGTGAATTTGCTTGGCTGATGAGTACAGATTTCGAGCACTTATTAGAAGATTATCAAGTTCGTTTGGTAAAATGGTCAGAAATTGCCGCTTAAATTTTTTAAAATCAAACGTTAAAAAAAAGCCCTGCTTTACGCAAGGCTTTTTTATTAGGAAAATGAATTAAGATTTTTTATCAGCGCTTGAATCTTTAGCATCATCACGAGCTTCTTTAATTTTTTTAGAAGCCGCTTCCATTAAATCTGCAGCTTTATCGGCAACTGATCCCATAACTTTTTTAGCTTTATCAGTGACATCTTCAGTTAAAGAACCGTTATCGCTGCTGTCTTTGCTATCGCTATCTTTTTCAGAGTCTTTAGTCTCTGAATTATCTTTATCGTCTGATTTTTTGTCCTTAGCATCAGACTTGTCATCTTTTTTAGCATCATCAGCGCTTTTATCTTTTTTATCGCTGCTTGCCTTGCTGTCTGAGTTGTCAGAAGATTTAGCGTCAGATTGGTTTGATGCGTCTTTTTTATTCACATCTTTATCTTTGCTGGCATCATTTTTGTCTTTTGTATTTTGAAGATTGGCTTCAGAATTTGTTGTGCTATTTTTTTTGTCTTCAGATTTATCGTTAGAATTATTGTTTTGGGTGTTGTTAGCTTGACTCATAATCATTCCTCTTATGGTTGTTGTTTTAATTGAGTGCTTAATTAGCATAAGAGCTAATCACGTTGGTGTCTGTATAGCATCAGTTTCAATGAGTAAGCGTTTAATGAGCTTTGACCAACGTTAGGTTAAAACTATAATATTGAAAAATTAAAAAAGCGATTATGATTCATTCGGTATGTTTACTGATCTTAGTTTATTTAGTATAGCGTGTTGTTAATAAAAAAGTTTTTTCAAAACGAATTACCAATGATTCTCATCCTAAGCTAAAAATTGATAATTGTAAGTCAAGGAACATAAGACGACGTGAGCTATGTTGGTTTAAGGATCAGGCTACCTACTTTTAACTTATTAATAATAAACGCATTATTTAATCCATAAAAAAAAGCCAAGATTATACTTGGCTTTCTTATGATAGCTCTAAATCATTAGTCGATGAAGCTAAGCCAATCCATGTAGTTGTCGTTGCGACCATGAACCACGTCAAAATACAGGCTTTGAAGCTGTTCGGTCAGCTCGCCGCGACCGCCGTTGCCAATGACGCGGTCATCATATTCGCGGATTGGGGTGACTTCAGCAGCCGTTCCGGTCATAAAGATTTCGTCAGCTAAGTAAAACTCGTCGCGAGTGATTCGGCGCTCAACGACTTTGATTCCCAAATCATCAGCAAACTGGATGATGGTTCGGCGGGTGATGCCATCAAGCGCGCCGCCTGCTAGATCTGGAGTATGCAGCTCGCCATTTTTTACTAAAAATAAGTTTTCACCGGAGCCTTGGCAAACATAGCCTTGCGGATCCATTAGGATGGCTTCGTCATAACCGTGGCGGGTGACTTCTTGGTTTGCCATGATGGACACTGGATAGTTACTCGATGCTTTAGCTTTACACATGGTGACGTTGGGCAAGTGGTGCGTGTATGAAGATGTTTTTACACGGATGCCGTTTTTGATGCCCTCTTCGCCAAGATACGCGCCCCAATGCCAAGCGGCAACCATGGCGTTGATGCTATTACCACGTGAGGACAAACCAAGCTTTTCAGCACCCACCCAAATGAGCGGACGGATATAAGCTTCAGCAAGACCGTTTTGCTTGACGATCTCTTTTTGCGCGTCTTCAAGCTCTTTAGCATTAAATGGTACGTCCATTTGAAAGATTTTGGCAGAACCCAAAAGGCGCTCGGTATGCTCTTTTAGGCGAAAAATGGCGGTTCGGTTGTCATCAGTCTGATACGCACGAACACCTTCAAACACGGCCATGCCATAGTGCAAGCTGTGGGTTAAAACGTGGATTTTGGCATCGGGCTGGTCGATGATGTCGCCATTCATCCAAAGCTTGCCTTGTTGAGTTGCCATGTTCATTGTTTGATCCTTTTATTAAAGCAAATCGCCGTCGTAGATAAAAAGTAGAGCATTATTTTAATGCGTGATAAGGATTATAGCACCGACCTTTAAAAAAAATTGCATTCTTTTAGTTTGATGGCATAAGGCTTTTATTTATGAAATTGGCGATTTTATGTTTTTAAGAATTATTCATGTTAGCAACGCCCATCAAAAGCTGCCACTGATCTTGAACCAATTCACGCGTGTCATGCCAATGCGCCTCATCAACCAATAAAGACTGCTCGGCAAGTGCCAATTGATGAATGGCGGCGCGAAGTCGCAAATAAGCGTCGGTCAACTCCTGACAAACTTGAGCTGACCAAATACCAAGCTGTGCCACTTCTTCAAAAATGCGAACATTATCGCTCCATTTGGTCAAGCTTAAATGCTCGTGGCTGTAGGCTAATACGGCAAATTGCGCCAAAAACTCAATATCGACGATGCCGCCCGCATCTTGTTTTAAATGAAACTTGCCAGCAACTTTTGAGGCGCTCGGCGTTCCTAAATGCGTTTGCATTTTAAGGCGCATGTGGGTGACATTGCTGCGGACGTCATCAAGCGTTCGGGGAAGCGCAAGAACGCGGCGGCGAATGTCACAAAAGCGCGCCGTTACTCGCTTATCACCGCAAATGGCTCGGGCGCGAACCAATGCTTGATGCTCCCAAGACCATGCTTTATCAAGCTGATAAGTCTCAAACGCATGGCAGGACACGACCATCATCCCCGCGTTTCCTGAGGGTCGCAGGCGCATATCCACCTCATAAGCGCGACCGTCGCGAGTTTGGGTGTTAAGATACGTCATTAATTTTTGGGCAAGGCGGGCAGCAAATTTCATGCCGCTAACTGATGTTTCTCCTGTGGTCATGCCCTGCTCTTTGATTTTGTGCAAAAATACCAAATCCAAATCGGACGAATACGACATTTCAAGACCGCCAAGCTTACCATAGCCAATGATGGCAAAGCCGCAATCAGCTTCGGTGACCGGATCGCCATCTTTACCAATCGGATAGCCGTAGCGCTTGATCAGCTCACTAAAGGCGCGCTCAAGGGTTGCTTCAAGAACCACTTCGGCAATATAAGTCAGCGAGTCCGACACTTTCATGATCGGGCGCTCTGCTAAAACATCGCTTGCGGCAACGGCAAGCACCTGATTTTTTTTAAACAACCGCAAGACGCTTAATAGCTCTTCTTCGTCATCCGGTTCAACCCGAAGCAATTGCTGACGCAAAATGCTGCGAAGCTCAGTCTTGTCTGGCAGATGCCGATAGCGCTGCTGCAAAAAGGTATCCAAAAGCACCGGATAGCGCGCCAGCTCATTGGCAATCCAAGGGCTGGCTGAGAGCATCGGAATCAGCGCTTTGGTGGCGTTGGGATTTTCAGCAATCATCACCAAATAAATCGAGCGGCGGCAAATGGCTTCTAACAGATCAATGAGCCTTGGCAAAGCAGTATTTATCAGCTTTGGCTCAGGCTGCGATAACAGCGCATGAACGATGACCGGATACGCGGCATCAAAGCGCGACTTTGCCTCAGGGCTCAAGCTTTTGACCATTTTTGATTGTAAAAACTGAGATAAGCGTTCGCGATTTTCTTCATTTAAAAGGTTATCGAGCTTTTCAGCTTGCTCAGTTTGGTTACTGACATTAACGGTAGTGTCATCATCCGGAATTTTGCGCTCAGTGACCATTTTATTAAATGGAATACTGACGTTTTGCCGATGCTCATTGAGCCGCGAGAGTAGCGCTTGCCAATTGTCAAAACCAAGCGTCACTGCCAAATTGTGCTGCCACTTCTTATCTTGCGGCAAGCGCTGTGATTGTTGGTCGTTGATGGCTTGAATGGCGTGCTCAAGTCGACGTAAAAATCGATAAGCGCAAGCAAGCTGCTCAAATGTTTGACTGTCTAAATAATCAAGATCATTAAGCACCGCCATCGCCTCAAGGCAAGCTTTGATTTGCAGCTGCGGATGCCGACCGCCATAAATCAGCTGAAATGCCTGAACGATAAACTCAATATCGCGAATACCACCGGCGCCAAGCTTGATATTGTCCAAATCTTCACGCTGAAGCACTTGGTTTTGAATTAACGATTTCATCTCACGAAGAGCAGAAAAGGCGCTATAATCGACATAATAGCGAAACACGAACGGCTTAATCAGCGCTTGCAGCTCATCATAAAATTTGGGATTGATTTGACCAACCACGCGCGCTTTAAGCCAAGCAAATCGCTCCCAAGCGCGACCATGATTGCAAAAGTATTTTTGCAGCGCTGACAAATGAATCGCCAAGTCACTGCCCTCGCCCCAAGGTCTGAGGCGCATATCCACCCGAAAGACAAAGCCATCCGCAGTGCAGCTGTCAAGCAGCTTAATGATCCCCTGCCCCCAGCGCGTCATAAAGCGCTTGTTATCAATGCTTCGCGTTCCAAGTGCTTTGTTGCCGTCCGTCTCACCGCGACCTTGATGAACCAAAATCAAATCAATATCGCTCGATAAATTGAGCTCATGAGCGCCAAGTTTTCCCATCGCAATCACTGCCAAATCATCAAGGACGCGCTTGCCTTTATTATCAATAAAATAAGGCTTGCCGTACTGATTGATAAGCGTTTGATAGGTATAGTTTTTTGCAAAAACGATGCAGCCATCGGCAAATTCGGAAAGCTCATCGGTCAGTTGCTCAAGGCTAATATTGCCAAGCGCATCTTGCCAAATCCAGCGCATCATCAACAGCTTACGCAAATGCCGAAGCCCTTTCATAACTCCTGCCTCATCAAGCTGCTGATAATTGTCATCTAACGTATAATCTTGAATTAAATCATCAATTTGCTGACGGGTTAACGTTTGATTGAGTGGATAACTGCGCAAAAATGTCTGGCAAGATACGGTTTTTGATTCCCAAATCCTTTGCGCAAACTCGCTTGCGGTATAAAGGACATTGATTTCGGTCTCACTTGGTTGAGCGCCTAGCGTTTGAGTTTGGGTATTTGCGATTTTATTATTTTCCATTTATGATTTCCAAACGTTTGGTTTGTTTGATGCAAACTACTATATCATGCGGGGCACGCTTTTCGGTAACCCCCATTGATGCTATGATAAGCGCATCTTATTGACTCAGGTTTGATTATGACCACTGCCCCGCTGCTGCTGATCACCCATGACCCAAGCCATCCAATGGCGCAATTGGCGTTTCGCTTTGCCAAAGCTTATCTTGAAGGCGCTGCCAGTCAAAAAACTGACGACCAAGAAAACGATGACCAAACGAATGCCAAGCTTGCCGTCTTTTTTTATGGCGATGGCGCACAAACGGCAAATCGCTTGCGGTGGCAATCGGCGGACGTGACGGATATCACCAAACTTTGGCAAAACCTTTTTGATCACTATCAGCTTGCGCTTCCTGTTTGCGTGAGCACCGCGCTTAGCCGCGGGATCAGCGATACCGATAACAGCCGCCGCCATGAGTTACTCGGTGACAATTTGGCAGAAGGTTTTAGCTTGGTCGGACTTGGTGAGCTTGCCGCCATGATGAACGATCGCCGATTGCTTCAGTTTTAATTTGCCGATTTAATAAGAATCTTTTAATAAGGATGACGATGAGCATTTTAATCAAACTGCGAACCCCAACCGAGCTTGCAAGCTATGAAGGCTGCGCGCTTGCGATGACGCTTGCCACGTTTGGTCAGCCCGTTCAGCTGTATCTTGACGCTGCCGTTTTTAACATTTTAATGAATCCAAAATCACGGCTATTTGGCATGATGCAATCGCTTGATTTGTATGATATGCCCAAAGCTTGGCTACCTGCGGACGTGTTTAGTGGCTGGGTTTTAGGAATGCTGCCGCAAGATTTGGCGGCGCAATTGACGCTTGAGCCAGAAGTCATCAATGGTAATGACTTTTCGCAAATTTTAACGTTTTAAGTCGCGCGACCAATTTATAAATTAACTATTTAACCAACGCAATAAGTCAGACTCTAGGAGCCTTATGGCAACCTTATACCAAATTTATAGCCCGATGGACACGCTCAGACGCCACGTGATTGAGATGAAAACGACTTGGCAAGCTGACGATAGTATCTTATTGCTTGGCGACACCGCGATGTTTATCGATTGGTTTGGCGAGTATTTATCGGACGTTGATATCCGCGGCGTGAGCGCCATTTATGCGCTTAAAGACGACATCGACGCGCTTCCTGAATCCATTAAAAGCCAAATTGATTTGGCAAGATTCACCGACATGCTCACTGACAGCGATTGGGTCGCGCTTTGCAGTTCAACCCGCATTGATAAAGTGGTGACCATTTCTTTATGAGTTCAAATATCGAGCCTGATATCCAACTTGACAGCGACGGTCATTTACGTGACCACACGCTTTGGTCGCCATCGGTTGCCCAAAGCCTTGCGGACAGTTTAGAGGTCACTTTAACGGATGAGCATTTGGCAATTTTGCAGCAAGTGCGGTCGTTTTTTGTCAAATTTCACCACCCGCCTGCAACGCGACCATTGATAAAATGGCTTGTGCAGACCATGCCGGATGCCAATATCAGCAATCAAAAGTTGCAGCAGCTGTTTAACACCGGTCTTGTCGCCCGTCATGTCAACCGATTGGCAGGGCTGCCAAAACCGCCAAACTGCTTATAAATCGCTTTTACTTTGGGTCATAAGGCGTAAGCGTCTCGTAGCCGGTGCTGCGACCTTCATCCCCAACAAAGCCTTGCTGACGCCAAACTTCATATAAACAAATCGCGACGCTATTGGACAAATTCAAACTTCTTGAATCCGGAAGCATGGGCAATCTTAGCCAGTTTTGCGCGCCAATATCTGCGCGAATGTCGTCAGAAAGCCCCGCCGTTTCCGAACCAAACACCAAAGCGATATTTGCACCACTTTCATTTTGCGCGTTAAAATCAAACTCATAAAATGGCAAGCTTTGTTTGGTCGTAAGCGCGACAATGGTTTGGCAACCTGCCGCTAGCAACGCCTGTTTTGCTGCTGACCACGCCTCATGAATTTGCAAATCGGCAAACTCATGATAATCAAGCCCCGCTCGGCGCAGTTTTTTATCGTCCAAATCAAAGCCAAGCGGTTTCACCAAATGCAGCACCGCGCCGGTATTGGCGCAAAGCCTGATGATATTTCCTGAGTTACTGGGCATTTTTGGCGCCACAAGAATAATATGGATGCTCATAACGGAGTTTTCCTAAAAATTTACGGTTAAGTTAACCGCTTTTTTGCTTGAAGTAATTAAAAGTTACAGTTTTTGAGCAATAATTACATTTTGATACTGGGAAGCTTTTTTAACTTTCACTATGATATCTCTAACGGTTTATAAAGATAAATGGACGACTTAAAATCAAGCGAAATTTTGGCGCCCTCTTTGGATTTTTATCGTCTTAAACTGCCGTTTCATCATCATTTCCAAGAGCGTTGCTCTTATTGACTCTCCTTTTTTGAGGATTTTACTATGAAAAAAGTTATCATTGCATCTTTAGCTGCTATGTTTGTATTGACAGGCTGTAACACTTTTAAAGGTCTTGGCAAAGACGTGTCAAGCGCAGGTCAAGCGGTAACTGGTACCGCTCAGGAAGTTCAAAACAAAATCTAAATTTGGCTTTATTGCTTAATTTGATAAAAGGCTTTCCAGTTTGGGAAGCCTTTTTTTATAGCTTGATAAAGACGTTATAAAAATTCTTGCAAAATTTGGTTTAAATATCTTGCTCCAAGCGCCGTTGTTTTTAGCATTTTAGGGTCAGAGACAATCAACCCTTTATCAACCAATCGCTTCACCTGACCGGCAATACTATCACAGCTCAATCCCGTCCGCGCGCTGAACATCGACCATGGCGTGCCGTCATTGAGACGCAGGACATTGAGCATAAACTCGCTTGCCAGCTCATCTTGATCAATTGCTTCAAAGCCAACCATTTTTGGCGCTAAAATATTTAAAGCTTTAAAACCCACGTAATCTTTAGGAAGCCTTGATTTGCTAAAACGATAAATGCCGCTTGACGTGCTAATTTTGCCGTGAGCGCCAGCCCCAATGGCTAAATAATCGCCAAATTGCCAATAGTTAACATTGTGACGGCAAGGCTTATCATCTTTTCCTGACCACGCCGAAACTTCATAATTGCGGTAGCCAAGCGCTTGCAGCTTTGCCCGTCCCAAGTCTTCAATATCTGCCAGCTCGTCCTCATCGGGCAAATTGGGCTGATTGCGATAAAAGACGGTGTTTGGCTCGACGGTCAGCTGGTACCATGACAAATGAGTCGCGCCAGCGTCATGCGCCATTTGGATGTCAAAAAGCGCTTGAGCGGCACTTTGGTTGGGCAAGCCGTGCATCAAATCCACATTAACGCGACGAAATCCGGCATTTCGAGCCGATTTGATGGCTGATATGGCATGATCAGCTTGATGAATCCGCCCTAAATCGCTTAATTTTTTATCATTAAAGCTTTGAACGCCGATGGATAAGCGGTTGATACCAACGTCCAAATACTCACTAAACGGCGCGTACTCAAGTGTTCCAGGGTTGGCTTCCATCGTGATTTCGATATCAGGGCTAAATTCAAAATAATCTTTTAATCCTGAAAATAAGCGCCGATATTGCGCGATAGGAAGTAATGACGGCGTACCACCGCCAATAAAAATGGAGCTGATTTGCCGGTTTTGCGTTAATGGCTGCTGTGATTTGGCATCCAAAAGCAGCGCATCGACATAATCATCAAACATACGCTCACTCATATTATCAGGCATTTCATGCGAGTTAAAATCGCAATACGGGCACTTTTTGACGCACCACGGAATATGAATATAAAGCGCAAGCGGAATGCTTGTGATCTCAAGATTTGATAAATTTTCTTCATTATTGAACAAAGAATTATTGGACAAAAAAGTTTGCGCCGCGCTTAGGTCAAAATCAGTCATAGTTAGAGGAACAGCTTTATTTAATCGTAAAAATTAGCGCTAGAATACCGACTTTGCCTTTAAATTAAAAGTCGCGCGCTCATAAAAGCATGATGACTGCACAATGAATTAAAATCAGTTAAATCAAAACAATCAACTAAAATCAGGAGCGCAAGTGAATTATTGGCTGATAAAATCCAATCCAAAATGCTTTAGTATTCATGACTTACAACAGCTTGGCACGGATATGTGGGATGGCGTTCGCAATTATCGCGCTCGCAATTTTATGCGCGATGAGATGAAAGTCGGTGATAAGATCATGTTTTATCACTCAAGTGCCAAGCCCTCAGGCGTTGCCGGAATCATGACGGTCAGCCGCGAGGGCTACCCTGATCCAACACAGTTTCATCCTGAGCATCGCCATTTTGATCCAAAAGCGACTGAGGATAAGCCGCGTTGGTTTATGATTGATGTTGCGTTTGAAAAAGCCTTTTGTGATGTCGTTCCACTTGAAGAGTTAAAAACCCTGCCGGAGCTTGAAGACTCCTTGCTGCTGCGAAAAGGCTGTGAGCAGCTTACCGTTTTGCCGCTAACTGCCATGCACTGGAATGCCATTATAAACCTTGCTGAAGATTTGGGCGTTTTAAAAGCGCATTCCTAGTAATGCTGAGCAATGACTTAGCCAGTTAAAATATTGACATCACTTAGCGACTTGATTACCATCACAGGGTCAATAACCTGTCCGCTTCATTGTGAATGGACGGGTTATTTTGTTTTTGGCGCTTGGGATTTTGTGGCAGGCTGATTTTGCGCCCTACTCAAGCGATTTACCCCTTATTATTTAAGCTGTTTATACTTATGTCTGGGTTTACGTTTACAAATTTTAAAGGCTATAGCTTGCGCTTAGGCGTCTTGGTATTGCCGATTTTAATCACTCAATTTTGCCAAGCAGCGCTTGGGGTGGTTGATGCGATTATGGCGGGGCGCGTATCTGCGCTTGATTTGGCGGCGGTATCGATTGGTTCTGGGATTTGGTTACCGCTATTTTTATTGGCAACGGGAACATTGATTGCGACCACGCCCTTAATTGGCGAAGCGGTTGGGCAAAATAATCATGATCATGTGCCACATATCACTCAGCAGTCGCTTTGGACGGCAGCGGTTATTGGTATCTTAGGGTTTTTGATTGTTAATATCATGCCCAACGTTTTGGGGCTGATGGGCGTTCCTGAAAACATTCAGCCAAAAGCGGCGCAATATCTTCACGGGGTGTCTTTTGGTTTTCCGGCGATTGCGGTTTATGCGGTGCTGCGAAGCTATTGCGAGGCGCTTGGTCGACCAGAGCCTGTGACCATCATTAGTATTATTGGTTTACTTGCCAACATTCCGCTCAATTACATTTTTATCAACGGGCTTTACGGCATGCCTGAGCTTGGCGGCGCAGGCTGCGGGGTGGCAACGGCGATTACCCTTTGGATTAATGTGTTGCTGCTTGCAACTTATACGGCGTTTTCCAAGCGCCAACAGTTTGCCAGTACGCGCTTTTTTTACGCCTTTGCCCGCCCAAATCGCGCCCAAATTAGTAAACTGCTCAAGCTTGGCGTGCCGATTGGCGTTTCTATCTTTTTTGAAGCCAGCCTTTTTAGTTTAGCTTCACTGGTCATCAGCCCGCTTGGTGAGCTTGCAGTTGCCTCGCATCAAGTGGCTCTTGCCGTCACCTCGCAGCTGTTTATGGTTCCTATGTCGGTGGCGATGGCGCTGACCATTATGGTGTCCAATCGCTTTGGCGAGCAAAATCTTATCGCGCTGCGCCACGTTCAAAAAACAGGGCTGATTTGGACGATTATCATTGCCATAATTTGTATGGTTGGGGTTTGGCAATTCAGACCGCAACTTGCCGCCGCCTTTACCGACAATCCAGAAGTTCAAGCCCAAGCCATGTATTTGCTCATTTTTGCGCTTGGCTATCAGCTGTTTGATGGCTGGCAGGTCAACATTGCTGGTATTTTACGTGGAATGCAAGACACGACCGTTCCCATGTACTTGACGCTATTTTGCTATTGGTTAGTGGCGTTGCCGCTTGGTATTTACTTGGTGCGCTTTACCGATATTGGCGCGCAAGGGTTTTGGATGGCGCTCGTCACTGGACTGTTTTTAGCCGCTATCTTGCTGACGTTACGGCTTCGCTATCAGCAAAAGCGCTTGGTTCAAAAATGGTCTTAATGCCTAAAAATAACGACGAACTTTACTCATTACTCACAAAAGCGGCAACAATGAGCCGCTTTTTTATATCAAAAATTTGCCCAATTTCCTATAATGACTTTATTTTCAGCATGATTGACTATTAATGGCTGATTACTGCCTAAAAAATTACCAGTTTCTCACCTTTCATTAAAAAATATGTAAAAATTCCAGTTAACAACTGTACATCGATTGCTCATTGCGACTAATATAGGTATGATTAGCAATCACATTAACAATATTTTGTTACACTGTTATTTACACTTAGAATAAGGCTCATCATCATCATGGATATCGAAAAAATACGCACCCTCATTGCTCTTATGGAAGAAAACGAGCTGGTCAACCTAGAAGTCAGCTCTGAAGATGAGCATATCAGCCTGACCCGTCACTATGATGCGCCAGCTCCTGCCATTATGGCGGCGCCTACTGCCGCTGTTGGTGCCGCACCTATTGCGCCTGCCGCCAAATCAAGCGCAAAAGCAGGCAGCGTTGAGACGTCACCTATGGTTGGCGTATTTTATGCCGCTCCTAGCCCCAATGATCCTCCGTTTGTTAAAGTCGGTCAAAAAGTTCAAGCAGGCGATACCTTGGCAATCATTGAAGCCATGAAAATCATGAACCATTTAGAAGCCACTCAAAGCGGCGTGATTGATGAGATTTTAGTCAGTAACGGCGAAGTTGTTCAGTTTGGTCAGCCGGTCATTCGTTATAAAGCTTAATATTTTTTGATTTACTTTATATGCTGATGCGGCATGATGGCGTGTAACGTTACGCCCCTCATCAGCGTTTACAAGGATGATCCCATGATAAAAAAACTGCTCATCGCCAACCGCGGCGAGATTGCCCTTCGAATCGTCCGCGCTTGTAAGGCGCTTGGCATTGAAACTGTGGGCGTTTATTCCACCGCTGACGAAAACCTTATGCATTTGCGATTTGTGGATGAAGCCATTTGTATCGGCAACCCAAACGCAAATCAAAGCTATCTTAACATCAATGCCATCTTGACCGCTGCTGAAATCACTGGCGCCGATGCCATTCACCCAGGATATGGATTTTTGGCAGAAAATGCTGAGTTTGCAGAGCAAATTGAAGCTGCCGGATTGACCTTTGTAGGACCCAATGCCGACCATATCCGCTTGATGGGAAATAAAGTCTCCGCCATTAACGCGATGAAAAAAGCAGGCGTTCCGACCGTTCCAGGATCTGTTGGCACGGTGAATTTGCACAACGCTGAAGAACAAGCTAAAAATATTGGCTTTCCGCTATTGATTAAAGCGGCAGCGGGCGGCGGTGGTCGTGGAATGCGCGTGGTTGAGCGCTTTGATGAGCTGATCGGTCAGGTTCAAGCCGCAAAACAAGAAGCTGAGCTTTGGTTTGGCGATGATACCGTTTATATGGAGCGCTACCTACAAAACCCGCGCCACGTTGAAGTTCAAGTCTTAGGCGACGGCAATGGTAATGCCATCCATTTGTATGATCGCGACTGCTCGCTTCAGCGCCGCCATCAAAAAGTCTTTGAAGAAGCCCCTGCCCCAGATATCCCTGACGATGTTCGTGAGCCAATTTTGCAAGCTTGTGTTAAAGCCTGTCAGCTGGTTAAATATCGCGGCGCAGGAACTTTTGAGTTTTTATTTGAAAATAATGAATTTTTCTTTATTGAAATGAACACCCGCGTTCAGGTTGAGCATCCAGTCACTGAGATGATCACCGGCATTGATATCGTGGTTGAGCAGCTTAAAATTGCCGCAGGATATGGTTTGTCCTATCACCAAAGTGAAATTGAAATCCAAGGTCACGCCATCGAATGCCGGATCAACGCTGAAGATGCGACGACTTTTATGCCTTCTCCTGGCAAAGTCACTCAGCTTTATAGCCCAAGTGGCGCAGGCGTTCGCTTTGATTCACACCTGTATCCAGGTTATGAGATCCCAGCTTATTATGACTCCCTGATTGGTAAGCTCATTTGCCACGGTCAAACCCGCCGCCAAGCGATTGCCAAAACGTTGCATGCGCTTGATGAGTTGATTATCGCTGGGATTAACACCAACATTCCTTTGCACCGCGATATCATTTTAGCCGATGACAACTTTGTGAATGAAGCACAAAACATTCATTATCTGGAAAATGAACTGCTCAAGAAAAAACCTGCGCAAAAAGCCGAAGCGGTTTAGCGCTTCGTTATTTACCAATAAAAAACCACCTTAGGCTAGGTGGTTTTTTTATTCGGTAAAGATCATCAAGGCAAAACGCGATGAAAACTCATAAAGCACTCCGCGCCTTTATCATCCGCGCACCACTGCATTTTATTGCCGTCATGCTGAACAAAAGCCACAAACGCCTCGCCGGATTGATCGATTTGATTTCCTGAGCAGTCCGGCTCATTATTATCATAAATCGTTTGTAAAGCAATGATTGGCAAGCCTTCATCGCGATGGGTCACCAAATAGCGACCATACGTCCGCTCTTTACCGCTGACTGTCCAAACTTCATTATCTGCTGCAAAGTTATAAAGCTCACGGCATTGGGTGTTCGTTTTTACTTTAGGCGACTGAGTTAAGGGCGGGTTGTTTTTAGAACTGTTTTTAGCGTTGTTTTTAGATTTTGATAGCTCATTATCTTTTTCTTGCGCTCTGTTTTGGGCATCTTGCAAGTCCACTTCCCACTGTCCTGCAATCGCGGGGCTGATATGCGTGGTGATTTTAGCTTGGCTGGTTTCCATATTAGCAGCCGGTAGGGAGGATAAAATTGAAGCTAAGGTAAATGATGCCAAAGAGAGCGATTCCATAATCAGCCTTTTATTAAAAATAATCTGTTTTTTGTTTTATCGAGCTAATGCTATTAGCGTAAGAGGTTGGGCATTAAAACTCAAGTAATATTATGCTATCTAGATTTTTTATAAACTTTAGTTTATTTTATTTTTTAAATAACATTAAAAAACGCCATGATGAATTATCACAGCGTTTTGGTTAGAACAAGGATCAACTCGCCATCAAATTAAGCAACAGCCCCTTGCGGTGCTTGCGCTAAGGCAGATAACGCGCCTTTTAGCATGGCAGAAACCGTGCTGCTGCAAGTGCCGATCCCTGAATAAATATCGCCATCAATATTTAGCTGAATATAAGCTGCTGCATTGGCGTTGGTTTTATTGTCGCGGTTGTTGTCGTCATCGATGCCATTGCCGCTGTTGTGCTGCGGGTTGATGGCGTGTTCTGAATAGTTAACCACTTGGATGGCTTTGCCGGTTTGCTTGGCAAGACCGTCAATAAATGAGGATAAGGGTCCATTTCCAGTACCGCTAATGGTCATGGTGTCATCAAACATTTTCACTTGACCATCAAAGTTGACCTCGCCGCCTTTGTTGGTCACGCTGTAATCAAGCAATTCAAACTGACCTTGCTGCAAATAAGTGTCTTCAAAAGTTTTTAAGATTTCATCATTTTGAAGCTCGCGAGCGGCAGTTTCTGCTTGCTGCTGAACGACTTGGCTAAAGTCAATTTGCATCCAACGCGGCAAATTAAAGCCGTAGTTGCGCTGCAAGATATAAGCCACGCCGCCTTTACCCGATTGGCTATTGATGCGAACCACGTCTTGATAGCTGCGACCAATGTGTGCAGGATCAATCGGCAAATACGCCACATCCCAAAGATTTTCGGTCGCTTCCTTATTTTTTTCATTGAAATCAAGTGACTTTTTAATGGCGTCTTGGTGCGAGCCGCTAAAGGCAGTAAAGACCAAATCGCCGACATAAGGATGGCGCGGATGCAAAGGCAAGTTGTTGCACTCGCTGACCACTTGAACCATCTCGCTCATGTTACTAAAATCAAGCTCAGGATCGATGCCTTGGCTAAATAAGTTCATCGCCATGACCATCACATCCATGTTTCCGGTGCGCTCGCCATTACCCAAAAGCGTGCCCTCAATGCGATCCGCGCCTGCCAAAACACCAAGCTCAGCGGCAGCAATGGCACAGCCGCGATCGTTATGCGTATGAAGGCTGATAATTACGTGATTGCGGTTTTTTAAGTGACGACAAAAATACTCAACTTGGTCGGCAAAGACGTTTGGCATTGCTGCCTCAACCGTTGCAGGCAAATTGATGATGACTTCTTGACCATTTTTTGGCTGCCAAATGTCACAAACTGCATCACAAACTTCAACGGCATAATCCGTTTCAGTTTGGCTAAAGCTTTCAGGTGAATATTGAAATACCCATTCCGTTTCAGGATATTTTGCCGCATACTCTTTAAGCAAGTTCGCACCGGTAATGGCGATGTCTTTGATTTCCTCATGGTTTTTGCCGTAAACTTTTTCGCGCTGGATTTTGCTCGTTGAGTTATAAACGTGGACAATCGCTCGGCGCGCCCCTTTTAAGGACTCAAAAGTTCGGGCAATTAAATGCTCACGCGCTTGAACCAACACTTGCAAAGTCACATCTTCAGGAACGTGATTTTCTTCAATCAATTTGCGGGTAAAGTCAAACTCAACTTGAGCGGCTGAAGGAAAACCAATTTCGATTTCTTTAAAACCGACCTCAACCAACGTTTTAAAAAAGCGCATTTTTTGCTCAATGGTCATCGGATCGATCAGCGCTTGGTTGCCATCACGAAGATCAACACTTGCCCAAATTGGCGCTTTTTCAATCACTTTGCTTGGCCACGTGCGATCAGTAAGACTTGGGGCAAAAGCAAAGGGACGGTATTTGCGATAATCAAAGGCAGCATGTTTTGGGGTGACTTTTTGCGCGGCAGGTTGAGCTTGCGACATAATTAATCCTTAATTAAGGTGGTAATCGAAGTTGGGTTAAAAGATTCAATATCATTATAATAGCAAATAAGATGTGGTGAAAATCAGCTTTTTAACGCCATTTTTATGGCTATTTTGACAAATTTCACTATAATTATAGCTATCTATAAATTATTTCACTACTAAGTTATATTTTTATGCCAAATACTATTAACAAGCCTAATTCAGTTATTGAAATTGACGCAACTGACAAGCGTTTATTAAAACTTTTGCAAAATGACGCTCGAATGAGCATCACGGAGCTTGCCGAACGGGTCAATTTGTCAGCAACGCCCTGCACGCGGCGGCTAAAGCGCTTGGAGGATAGCGGCATCATCACCGGTTACCATACCCAAACGGACGCTGAAAAATTGGGCTATCCGCTTGCAGTATTTATTGCTATCAGTATGGATAAGCACACTGCCGAACGCTTTTCACAATTTGAGCAAAAAATCCAAAGCTTTGATGAGGTGGTCAGTTGCAGCATTGTGACGGGGCGCACGGAAGATTATTTAATCAAAGTTCGCGTCCGCGATATGGCGCATTATGAGGAGTTTTTATTGCACCGGCTAAACCGCATCGAGGGCGTGGCGCAAGTTCATACAAGCTTTGAGCTTCGTGAAGTGTTTAGCCGCAGCGTAGTTTAGGCGCTTCTTGGTTTCAATTGTCGATAGAACCAAATTAGCAGCAGTAAGCTAATAACAAGTCCGGCAGCCGCAACGATCAGCCCCAAATTAAAATTATCGCTTTGTCCAGCCAGCCAAACGGTCACTAAAGGTCCTAAAAATTGACCGACGCTATAAGCAAGGGTTGCCACGCCCATCAGTAAGTTGGAGTATTCAGGATTGATATTTTTGATGAGCACCAGCGTCATCGAGACGATTCCCGCAAAGGTCAATCCTAAAATCACCGCATTGCCATAAAGCCCAAAGGCTGCCGGAAAAATGATAGGAAGTAGCATTCCTAACGCTTGCAAAATGGTTAAGCCAATCAGCGTTTGACTCTCGCCAATCCGTTTTGCAAGCGCCCCCCAAAGCGGGTTGGAAAGCATCGCAAAAATCCCAACGGTCAACCAAATCAGCAGCCCCGCCGATGTATTTTCAGTAAGCCTTTGGGTTGCCATGACCGGTAAAAACGTCGCTGAGGTGATATAACCAAACCCTGCTAGCGCGTAGCTTGCACAAAGTAGCGCCACGCTCCTGCCATGACCGGAAATGGCGTCATATAAGGCGCGTTTAAAATTTACGTAGGTATTATAAATGGATAATTTGGTGGTGGGTTGTATTGAAAGTTGAGGCCGGATGGCGATCAGCAGCAGCATGACTGGCAAGCTGATCAGGGCAGCTGTCAGCCAGATTTTATCAAAATAATAATCAAGCGATAATAATGACCAGGTCAATATTGCTGAAGCGCTAATCCCCGTGCCAATCCCTGCGTAATGAACGCTTGAAAGCACCGATCGGCGAGGCGCGCTTAAATAGCCAAGCACCAAGCTTGAGCTTAAAATCATGGCAACGCCACTTGCAACGCCTGCAATACCACGAATAAGATACCAAGCCCACAACGATAAATTGGGAATGGCTAATAAACTGGTGGTGATAATGCTCGTCAGCGCCCAAAACATGAGCGACTGCCACGTTAAGCGCTGCGGCACAAACATGGCAATCAGCGCCCCAAAAAAATAGCCAATATAGTTGACCGAGGCAAGTGCCCCTGCCGTTTGGGTGGTCAAATTAAGCTGACTGATAATATCAGGCAACGTTGCCGTAAATAAAAATCGCCCAAATCCCATGACCACCGCCATACAATACAGCCCAATAAAGGCAATGGCAGCTTCATTGGTGATTTTGACGCGCATAAAGTTTGGGATGATCATAACCGTGCTAAGTAATCGCAGCCTATAAACCGCTGCGCTCACAATCCTTGTGATAAAAGTGAATTAAAAAATGCGTTATGACACCAGTTTTGGCAAATCTGCCTCATCTTGACCTAAGATTTGGATTCGGTTGTCGCTAAACATATCCATATCAGGGGCAAGCACTTGCAAAAAGCGATCAAAATACAGCATTTGCTTGGCAAGCAGCGCAAAATCACGCGGGAAATGGATACCATGACGCTTGCCGACCTCGACGATCTCAAGCATCATTTTATTTAATTCATCCGCTTGCTCTTTAGTATTAAATGGTTTGCCACTGGTAAACGCTTTGTCATCAGCGGCAACGGCTTGCATCATTTTAGCGACGTCATTTGCCAACGCCTCAACATCGACATTGTCTTTATCGTGGGTCATTTCCATGTCAATCATGGCCTGCGCCATCGCGCGATAGTCGCTGTCTTGTAGCGCTTGCATCATGGCAAGGCAAGCGCGCCAGCTTTCCGCTTTGAGTTTGCCGACAATGCCAAAATCCAAAAAGCCAATCCGACCGTCACTGAGCAGCATTAAATTGCCCGCGTGCAAGTCGGCATGAAAGCTGTTGCAAAGCATCAAGCTTGCAAACCACGTGTTAAGCGTGTCCGCCATCACTTGCGCAGGGTCGCTGCAATACTGGCGCATCGCCGCTTCATCAATCATCGAGACGCCATGCAGTCGGCTCATGGTCAACACGCGCTCGGTGGTCAGGCGCTCAACCACTTTTGGCGCAACCACGCGCGTGTTGTTCGATACGGCTAAAAACTGCTGAAAATCGCGGATATTTTGCGCCTCAGCAATAAAGTCAGTTTCGGCAAGCATTCGCAAACGAATTTCATCAATGATCGGTGCAAGGCTTGCAAAGCGCATTGAGGGCATGAGCTTTTCAAGTACTTTGGTGGTTAAATGCAGCACGCCTAAATCGGTTTGCATGATGGTCTTCACATCGGGTTTTTGAACTTTGAGCACCACCTCATCACCATTTGGCAGCGTTGCGGCGTGAACTTGGGCGATGGACGCTGAGGCAAGCGGTGTTTCATCAATAGATAAAAACAGCTCATTAAGCGATTTGCCGTCGGTTTCCAATTCTTCTTGAAGCACTTTTTTGATATAGCTGAACGGCAGCGGCGTGGTTTGGTCTAAGCAATCTTGAAATGCCATGACATATTGGCGCGGAAACAACGACGGCGTACTGGCGATAAACTGACCGATTTTAATATAAGTCGTTCCAAGCTTCTCAAAAGTTTCTTTAAGCAGCATGGCATCCGGCTTTTCGCCTTGAGCAACCCGAAGCAGCGACAATCCGGTCACACTTGCGGTTTGGCGGACGCGATTGGCAACATTGAGCGTATGCTTGAATAAATGCGGTCGATGCAGTTTCATAATTGTTATGCTCTAGGTTATTTTAAAACGGTTTTCAAAAAGGACTTTTAGCCGCCATTAGCGCTGACAAGCTGAGCAATTCAAATCTTTTTTATAGCCCATCACTCGCTGCTGCATGCGCTTGCCATCCCATAATAGCAGTTTATTGGCAAGCGGATTGTTGCCAAGCCCCAAATATTGCAGCGCTAAGTTGGCTTGCAAATTTCCCATGATCGCCGTGGTGCTGGCAAGGACACCAGAATTGGCGCAAGTTCGGTTGTCATCACTGATACTATCACCAAAAATACACTGGTAGCAGCCATTATTTTGGTCGGGTTCAAACAGCGCAAGCTGACCTTGAAAGCCAATGGCAGAGGCGCTTAGCAATGGTAATTGATAACGGATGCTTAAGCGGTTGCTCATATCACGAGTGGCAAAATTGTCACTACAATCAAGCAGCAAATCAGGCATTTTGCCGCTAAATCGGGTCAAAACTTCAAAGGCATTATCATCCGTTAAGCGCTCAGTACTACCAAAAGCGTTAATTAACGGGTTAATGTCGTTGAGCATTTTAGCCGCGGTAAGCGCTTTTGACTGACCAATGTCCTTTGGCAAAAACAGCGTTTGCCGCTGCAAATTACTCATTTCAATCTTGTCATCATCGATAAGATGAACCAAGCCCACGCCTGCCCGAACCAAGGTTTCGGATGCCGGACAGCCCAAACCGCCTGCACCAATTAGCACCACTCGCGCCGATTTTAGCTTGACTTGAGCATCGATATCCCAACCCAACAACAGCACTTGCCGCGAGTAGCGTAGCAGCTCATCGTCACTTAGCTCATATAAGCTTTCAGTCATCATCACACCTATTTATTGCTTATTACCGACCCAAACCCCAAGCGTAACCCGATCGTTTTGCCCAAAATCTTTCAGCGTGGTTATGGTGCTAAAGCCGCGATTTTCAAATAGTTTTCGGACATTAATCCCTTGATCAAAGCCATGTTCGATGGCTAATAAGCCATTATTTTGCAAAAAATCCGGCGCGTTTTGGACGATAATATCAATGTCGGCTAAGCCCTGATTTTTTGCCGTCAGCGCTGTTATTGGCTCGGCGGTTAACCCTGTTAAATGGCTGTCCGTTTCATCGATATAAGGCGGATTTGATACAATCACATCAAATAGCGAACTTTCATCGTTATCAAACGCCGCAAACCAAGAACTTTGGACAAAGTTAACGCGAGCGTTGTTTAGCTTGGCGTTTTTTTCCGCAACAAGCAACGCGTCTTTTGAAATATCCACCGCCGTGACTTGCCAGCCTTGAAGCGCTTTTTCGGTGGCAAGGCTAATGGCAATACAGCCCGATCCTGTTCCTAAATCAAGCAGCTTTGGTGAATCGCTTGGCTCATTATTTTGCTTAGCCCAGTTTTTTTCAATCCAGTTGAGCACGGCTTCAACTAAAATTTCGGTATCGGGTCTTGGGATTAGCGTATGCTCGTTGACCAAAAACTCATGCCGCCAAAACGCTTGCTTTCCTGTTAAATAAGCAAGCGGCGTACCATTTTGCATTTGTTTGATTCCGGAATAAAACTGCGAAAGCTCATCAAGGGTTAACTCATAATCATTTTCCGTAATCAGCGCCGTTGACGATTTATCAATGACAAATAACAGCCAATCGGTAATCCAAAATGCGGGCAAGTTTTGATTGACTGCGCCATCAATGATAGCTTGAACCTCTTTTTTAATCTGCCGAATCGTGGTCATAACGTTACGGATTTTCCTTTATTCAGCCGCTCGCGGCGGCTCGTTGGTATCGGTAAGTAACGGATTGGCTTGTGTCAAGTCGTCCTCGTTTTTATCATTATCAACAATGACAATATATTTATCCGCTAAATATACTAGTACCAAAATAGGAATGCCGATCGCAAACGTAAAGGCAAAAAAGAACGGATAGCCCATATTATCAACGATCGTTCCTGAGTAGCCGCCAAGAACCTTCGGGAATAGCGTCATCAGCGATGAAAAAATCGCGTATTGAACTGCAGTAAAACGGATCGAAGTTAACGCAGACAAAAAGGCAATAAATACTGCGCTTGCAAGCCCTGCCGCCAAATTATCGGCAATCACCGCCAAATAAAGATAGCTTAAGCTGCCCGGATGATAAGTTAAAAGGATAAACAGTAAGTTGGTCGCACAAGCTAAAATCGCCCCAACCATCATGGCTTGCATCATGCGCATTTTTTGCGCCAAAATGCCGCCCAAAAAGCCGCCAGCAATCACCATCACCACGCCAACTAATTTTACAGCATTAGCAATATCGGTTTTGCTAAAGCCCATATCTTGATAAAAAACGTTGGAAATCACGCCTGCCACAATGTCGGAGACACGGTACAAGCCGATAAGCGCAAGTAGCAAGAGTGCTTTTTTACCATAGCGGCGGAAAAAATCGGCAATCGGCTCAATCCACGTGGCATAAGCCACCTTTTTTTGTACCAAGCCAACTTTAACCAAAGCCACACCAATAATTAGCGCCGCTATTAAACTGACTGACAAATGGATCGTTTCAAATAAAAAGCCTAATAAAACGCTTTCGGTTTCAGGAAGCAGCGCGCCAAAATTGGCAAACACCATCACAAAACCAATGACGGACAACGCAAAAACCGCAACCAAGCGACCATAATCGGATTTTTGCATATAAACGCCTTCGCGAACTTGATTAGAAACCGGTTCACGAATCATCAAGGTGGTGACGACGCCAACGCCCATCACCGCTGCCATGATAAAGTAGGTATTTCGCCAAGCTTCATAGTTGTAGGCCGCTTCCGTTGAGCCAAAAAAGTCCGCCAAATACAGCGCTCCTGCTCCTGCCACAATCATCCCAAGGCGATACCCTGCCGTGTACATTGCCGACAGCACCGACTGCAAGCTTGGTGGCGCAAGCTCAATTCGGTAAGCATCCACTACAATATCTTGCGTTGCGGACGAAAACCCAAGCAGCACCGCACCAATTGCCATCAATGTTAAATTGTCGCTACTGATCGGGTTAACGCTTGCCATCATACAGATCGCTAGGATAATCAGCACTTGCGACACCAAAATCCAACTGCGCCTGCGACCTAACAGCTTATTTAAAATAGGAAACGGCACAGCATCAACTAAGGGCGCCCAAATAAACTTAAACGAGTAGCCAAGCGCCGCCCAACTAAACATCGTCACCACGCTGCGATCTACCCCTGCCTCACGAAGCCAAAGTGACAAACTTGAAAAAATCAGCAAAATCGGGATGCCAGCGGCAAACCCAAGCAGAAGCATAATAATAGCGCGCCGATCAAGATAAGCTTTTGCGGCATTGCCCCAAGATTTTTTCTCAGAAGCCGCCGGCGGAACAGGATTTACAGCCGTCATATCACATCACCAAACCATCAAAACTAAAGCCGCTCCCTGCTTTTGGCAACTGTGCTGATGCCATCCGTCTTGAGCCGACCGCAAAATGGAATTATGGTACTTGAGATTGCTTGGATTGACTAGCGATCTTCATGATTTTTTTGCGACTTGCCGTTGTTCTTATTCAACAAGTTAAGCTGGCATTACTAATTGTAATAGTGAGTAATCAAAGCTATCGATTTTATTAAAGGTAAAATCAGATTAATTCTTAATCAACTTAATTTTAATAATTTTAGTAAATTAACTATCTTGCTTGATCTAATTAATTCAAGTTTATGTCTGCTAATTACTATCGCTTAAGGTGACCGTTATGCTTTATCCTATTGCCATTCGGCAACAAGACAAGCTCTTTCATTCACGGCATTTTTCCTGACTTTCCTGAGTTTAGCGTGGTCGCTTTAAGATCGCTCAACAATGATGCCTTATTTAGACTGCAATAATGACGACATTACTATGAATGATTTGATTATCAAAGTTTTGACCCATTATTTTCCGAATCCTTTGTCTTGATTTTTTAACTGATATTTTAATTTTATATTCCAAAATAAAATAATTTGATAACTATTTATTATATACAAGAATAATAGCTTTGCTTTACACTAGCCCTTTGCGAAAATAACGAGCCAAGCGCTAAAAGCTGGCTTATTTTTGTATGGCATTGAGTGACTTGTGGCGTTTTATTTTATAATTAGGATAATTTATGGCAATTGATATGGTGGTCAATCAGCGGCATCTACAGATTCAGCTCAAGCAGCTTGAAACGGTTTGGCACACAGTGGTCAATGGCTATAATTTAAGCCAAGCGGCGCTCGTGCTGCATACTAGCCAATCAAGCTTGTCAAAGCACATCGCTGCCCTTGAAAATCAGCTTAAAACCGAAGTTTTTGTTCGCCAAGGTAAGCGCTTGACGGGACTTACGGAAATGGGAATGGCGCTCATGCCCCATATCGAGTCGATTTTTGCTGAAATCCGAACGATTGAAAATTTAAGCCTTGATTTTAACAATCCCAATACTGGAACGCTGACCATCGCTACGACGCACACGCAAGCGCGATATGTGTTGCCGCAAGTGGTGAAAACGTTTAAAGAGCGCTTTCCCAAAGTCAATTTAATTTTGCAGCAAGCAGATCCTGAAACCATCGCGCAAATGGTGATTCGTGGTCAGGCGGATATTGGTATTGCGACCGAAGCGCTGCTTCATAACAGCTATTTGCGCTGCTATCGCTATTATGACTGGACGCATCGGGTGATTGTGCCAAGCGATCATGAGTTGGTTGGTCAAGAAGATATCGATTTGCCAACGCTTGCCAGCTACCCCATCATCACTTATCACGGCGGCTTTACCGGTCGCGGCGCTATTGACAAAACCTTTAGTGATGCAGGACTTGAGCCAGATATCGTTTTGGCAGCGCTTGATGCGGACGTGATTAGCACCTATGTGGGACTTGGGCTTGGTATTGGTATCATTGCTGAAATGGCATTTGAACCAAGCCACTATCAAAACTTAACTGCCATTCCGGTCAGCCACTTTGGTCGCTTTACCAGTTGGATGGCGGTTCGTGATGATGCTGAAATTCGCCAATATGGTCGCGCGTTTATGGAGCTTTGTCAGCAGCAATTTGATAAAAAATAATTGCCTGTTTAATAATTGCCTTTTTAAAGCACAGCTTTATCTCAATTTGGATAAATGACGGAGCAGTCGCCGTTTTTTGTTATCGATATTAACAATCGCCTTTATTTTCATTTCGGTCACCGCATTATAGTTAATACTGTTTTTTTAGCAGATAAATAACAACGAATGAGGTGACCTATGTCCCAAGACCATCGTAACCTTCCTATTTCTTTTTTAGATTTAGCGCCTGTGCCGCAAGGTAAAACGGTCGCTGACGGCATTTTCCAAACCGTTAGCATTGCCAAATGCGCAGAAGAGGTTGGCTTGAATCGCTATTGGATGGCAGAGCACCACAACATGCCAGGCATTGCCAGTGCAGCAACGGCGGTACTGTTATCCCATATCGGTAGCCAAACTCAACGCATTCGCATCGGCTCAGGCGGGGTGATGCTTCCTAACCACGCGCCGCTAACCATTGCTGAGCAATTCGGAACGCTGCAAGCTTTATATGGCGACCGCATCGATTTAGGACTTGGTCGCGCGCCTGGCACTGATGGCGCCACTTTTCGCGCCCTTCGCAGACAGATGAACGACGCGGAGCGCTTCCCACAAGATGTCCAAGAATTACAATTCTTTTTGAGTAATGACACGCAAGCAAGTCCGGTGCAAGCGATTCCGGGGGCAGGAGCTAACGTGCCGATTTGGATTTTGGGATCGTCATTATTTGGAGCAACACTTGCCGCACACTTAGGGCTACCTTATGCGTTTGCCTCCCATTTTGCGCCGCAGATGATGAGCCAAGCGATTCAAGCTTATCGTGAAAATTTTAAGCCATCTGCCCATCTACAAGCGCCTTATGTGATGCTTGCTGCCAACATGCTGCTTGCCAATGATGATACTACGGCACATTATCATTTCACCTCAGCTCAACAAAGCTTTGTGCGTTTGCGCCGAGGTGAGCGCGGTCAGATGCCAAAGCCGGTTCAAGATATGAGCGCCATTTGGAGTCAAAGTGAGAAAATGATGGTGGATAACGCGTTGTCCGTATCCTTTGTTGGCGCGCCTGACAGTGTTCGCCCAAAACTTGCGGCATTTCTCAATCAGCATCAGCCCGATGAGCTGATCATCACTGCCAATGTGTTTGACCAAGAGGCAAGATTGCAGTCACTGAAACTCATACCAAAGTTAAATTTGTTTACTTTACAAAGCTAAAGCGCGATTGCATAATTTCTAGTAAGCTTTTTATTGATAAACTTTATTGGAGTGCTTGCTATGGAACCTTCTGCCACTATTGGCTCATCGATTTTTATGTATATCGCAGCGTTTGTTTTGGTTCTGGCTGTTTTTGCTTACCTCACTTATCGCATCAGCCCTAGCCGCAAAAAACGCTTGGAAGAAAAACGCAATATTCATGACCGCGATACCGACAGCCGCGTTTGATATTAGATTTTATAACCGCTGCCAATGTGAATCATTGACGGCGGCTTTTAAATAGATTAAAAACTATAACAGCAAAAAAACAATAACAGCGTCATTGACGTTAACAATAATAATTTTAAAGTTATCTAAAAAGCTTAAAAAAAGTCACCAAGCCGTTTGCAATCCAAGCGACGCTTTGGTGGCTTTTTTTGCCATATAAAGCCCGACTGCGGCATCAAAGCTTGCAGCGCCAACGGATTTAAATAAAGTTAACTTCTGGGTATCGATTTTATTAGGCGAAATAAGAAGCGCTTTTAAATCCCCAATCAAATCATTCCAATCCCATTGTCCGGCATGCTGAGCTTGAATCAAATCCCCTGCTTCAGCTTGGCTTCCTGCCATATCATCGACAATGACTTGGCTTTTGGCGACAACTTCGCTGCTGATCTCTTTCATTGAGGGCAAATAAGCGCCTACAGCATTGATATGCGCGTCTGTTTTAATTTGATCTATATGAAACAAGCCTTGATTTGACCGCGTTGCAACATTAATAATGTCCGCGTTTTTTAAAGCGTCATTGATATCATGACAAACGATAAGCTCAATATTGTCAAAATTATACTCTTTTGCAAATTTGGCTTTAAATGCTGCTGCCCCGTCCTGACTTCTGTTCCATAGATAAACGCGGTCGATGCTTGGGCGAACGGTTAAGACGGCATTGAGCTGCTCAAACGCCATGCCACCGCAGCCAATAACCGCTGCTGATTGACAGTCCGTTTTTGCCATAAGCTTGGTTGCAATTCCTGATAGCGCGGCGGTTCTCACCTCAGTGATGTAACTGCCGTCCATGATGGCAAGCATTTTTCCTGTGGCATTGTCCGATACGGTGATGGTCGCGGTGGTGGTTGGCAGATGACGTTTAGGATTGTCAGGGCAAATGGTCACCAGCTTTACAATCGCAAATTCTTCTTTATCATCAAAAATAGTGGCAGGCATGGACAAATGCGAGCCTTGACTATGATTGCTTGATTCGCTAAACGTTGGGATAACAAGCCGTTCTGGAGAGTTGACCCAAGTTGGGTGATGGTGCTGTAACGTCAGTAGCTGCTCAATGGCATCGATTGCGGCATTGATGGTTAAATGCTGACGAACTTCGGTTTGATCTAGCAATTGCATTCGGCACTCCTTACCACAAAATAGAATAATATTATTCCTAATACCTCATCATGTCGTAAATTATGCTAAAAAACAAGTCAATCGCGGCAAACTCCTTTAGACAAATACCATGCCATCCGTCGTTAAATGAGCGTTGATATCAACTTGATAAACGTCGCTTAACACCTGACAAGTCATCACTGTATCGGGAGCACCTTGAGCGACCACGCGACCTTGGCTAAGAAGCACAACCTCATCGGTATATCGGTGAGCATGCGTCAAGTCATGCAATACGACCAAAATGCTTTTTTGGCGATGCCGAACCAAATCGTGAAGATAGCTCAGTAAAAAACGCTGATGGCGAATGTCTAAATGATTGGTTGGTTCATCAAACATTAAAATCTCAGTATCTTGCATGAGCGCGCGGACGATGGCAAGGCGCTGTTTTTCACCGCCCGATAAGCTTTGAACGCGCGAGTCAAGCAGGCTTGATAATTCAAACTCTTGCAGCAAGTGCTTGGCGCGCTTGACGTGGTCTTTATTTGGGCGCTGATACCAAGCCAAATTGGGCGACACGCCAAGCAGCGCATAATCAAGGACGGTGAGTGGCAACTCAAAGCGCTCGTGCTGACCCACCCAAGCAATTTTTCCGGCTTGCAGTACCTCACTTATTGGCTGACCTTGAGCTAAAATGTCGCCCGAGGTGTTTAGCCCAAGGCTTGAATGCTGACCTAAAATACTGTGAAGCAGCGTGCTTTTTCCTGCGCCATTTGGACCAATAAACGCCACCAGTTTTTGCTTGGGCAGGCAAAGCTTTTCAACATCAAGCAGCCGCTTTTGACCTGATTGAATCCGGATATTGCTTAGCGTTAACAGCGCGTCAGTTGCTATCGTAGTCATTCCCAAATCCTTGTTTCATGTCAAATTAGCGGCGCGAGCTTTTGACAAATAGCCAAACAAAAAAAGGACCACCCAAAAGCGCCAAGACAATGCCAACCGGAACATCCACCGGATAAGCCACATGCCGCGCCATACCATCAATCACCAAAAGCAGCATCGCGCCAAGCCAGCCCGACCAGATCATAAGGCGCATCCGACCGCCGCCAAATAAAATCGCTAGCAGGTTTGGCACCATCATGCCAATAAACCCAATCACGCCGGCAAGCGATACCGCCGCGCCCGTCAACAATGCCGAGGCAATCACCACCAAGCAGCGCGTTGCCCCCACTTGAATGCCAAGCGATTTGGCAGCCGTTTCGCCAAGCATTAAGCCATCAAGCTTTCGACCAAGCGGCAATAAAATAGCTAACCCAAGCAGCATGGAAATGATGGAATATCGCAGCGGCACAAACCCTGCCTCTGCCATACTTCCTGACAGCCAATTGGTTGCTGAGCGCAGCACCAAATCATCGGACATGAACAAAATCAGGCTGACCACCGCCGCACAAAATGCGCTAATGACGAAACCCAAAATCAGCAGCCCCATCTGACCGCCACCCAAAAATCGATGGCATGCCAAAATAAACAAGCACACCAAAACACTTCCTAAAAAAGCCGCGAATGGCACGCCAATACCGCCTATCCCAAAAGCCAACACCAAAACCACGCCAAGCGCTGCGCCGCCTGACGTACCAATCAAGCTTGGATCGGCAAGCGGATTTTCAAACAAAGCTTGTAGCGCTGCCCCGCTGACTGACAGCGCCATGCCAACCAATAGCGCCGTCGCCACGCGCGGATAACGAAGCTGCCAAATGGTCTCATCTAAGTGCAGTGGATTTGACCACTCCCCAAACCCGATACCAAGCCCAAGCCAAATTAAAATCAATGAGCCAAGCACCGCCATCACATAATAAATGCCGTTTCTATATTTTTTGCGGCTGATAGGAAGTGGTGCGGCAAGCATATTTGCTAAATTTGCCATAATAAACATGACTTATAAAAAATAAAATTAAACATCTTTAAAATTATGGGATTAGCTTCCAGCAGCATTCAGCTTTTTAAGCACTTGCGGGGAATTTAACCCGTAGCGTAAAAAGCTGTCCGCTGGCCAAAATTGAACGCTAGCTTTACTTGCGGCAATTTCAGGTCGCTTGCTAAATCCTGCCAAACCGCCAACCATAGCTTGATTATGATCGGCGATGATGATGACGTCCGGCTTAGCTGCAAGCCAACCTTCACGCGACATGGGCTTAAGTCCTGACACGTTCGCGGCATTGATACCGCCTGCTCGGCGAATCAGCTCATCACCAACCGTCCCTTTTCCTGCAACAATACGACCGTCATAGCTGAGCACATAGCGCTTTTTGGTGGCTTTCATCGGCTGCATTTGCTTAAGCCACGTAGTTGCCAATTGATTGCCTTGCGACTTTTTGCCGACATAGTTGCCAATCATTTTGATACTACTTGCAAACGTGGCAGCATCTTCTTTAGGAGCGACGTTGACCGCTTTTACTTTTAAGCCGTTTAAGCGCTGATAAATGCTTGCCGGCTGAACCATGTAACTGCCAAGCGCCAAATCAGGCTTGACCGCAAGCACAGACTCGGCAGTGATATTGCGGTGCATTCCCACCGGTCGCACATGTTTTAGCGCAGGATTGCTGTTGGTAGCATCTTTGCCGACCAGTTTATGGGTCGCCCCAAGCGCGACCATCACATCCACCACATCAGGGCTCATCGCCACAATGCGATCATAAGCTTGCGCTGAAAGGCTCGTTGCAGACAGCAGCCCAAAGATCAGCGCCGCCGAAAATTTTGATTGACTCATCACAGTAACCGCTTGAGGCGACATCATCGCTCCTTGATTGTCTATTTTCATTATTAAAGTTAACCATAAATCATTGAGAAGCAGTCACTTGCTTTAACTTGTTGACGGCACGCTTATCAAACATAAATTGGTTAAGCATTTACTGCTTGGCGTTCTTCTGCTTGGATGATCCCAAATTTTTCAATCATCTCAGCGGTAATTTTTTGCCAAGTTTCAAGCTCAGCGTTGCCTTCCATTCGTTGACCAAAGACGCTAAAAATGCTCACGCCGTTATCATCAAAGCCTTCAATACAAGTCACGATGCCATCAACCGTTGGGCGTTTTACACACCAAACTTGCGCTAGCGCTTGGTCTTTTAAATGCAAAGTAAAATTGTTGTGGTCTTTATCTAAAATATTGAACCAATCGCCCATGCGTTTGAGCGTTTTGACCGTTCCCGTTTGGATTTGAACTAAGCCACTATTGCCCACAAAAATCATAATTGGGCACTTGGTCTCACGCGCTTTTTCAAACATGGCTTCAACCGCTACCGTTTCAAGCTGAGCCGTCATGCCTTCAGGCGCTTGAGCGTAGCTGCTGGCGCGGTCAACTTTTAGTTTTTGCAATAGCCCATGAAATTCATGAACGTCTTTCATTCCAAGCCAGCTTTTTTCAAGCTCCGACTGCGCCGCGTCATCAAGGGTTTTAAGTTGCCAGTTCTTTGGCGCGTCCGTAATTTCAAGCTCAATGCTGTCGACGCTTACTGTTTTTGCTTGCTCGGCAATCATGGCTTGCCAGCGCGAAATCGCCTCCTCACTTAGATCGCGAAGATAAACCTTATCAATCGCCGCGCCCGACTCATTAAAAAACTGAATGCTATAAGACGGCTTATCGCGGCTTAAATCGGTAACCGCAAGCATATGCTTCCAGCGCCCCATAAAAAAACGCAAATCTAAACCGCCAACGTTTAGCGCGATGCCCATTTTGTCGCCAAGCTTAAGGTTATGATATGCCGCCGTTTTTTCGTGAACTGCCAAATCGTTACGAACGATGCTTTCAACCTCACCAAAATCCTTAAATTGCTTTAATACGGCTTTGCAGTCGCTACCGATATATTGGCTGTAAGGCGCCGCAAGGAGCAATTCAAACTCACTGATACCAAGCGCTGTTGCGCCTTCAGTTGGAAATAGCATGGGATTTGACGCTTTTTTATCTTGATACGATTGCCAAAGCGCAGTGTCTTTTTGAGAGATAGCAACAGATTTGGTCATGGCGGGCTCCTTATTGGGTGAAAAATCAAATTAGAGTGATTATGCCGAACTTTGTTTTATTTGTAAATGATAATAATTATAATTTAACAGTTGATAACTATTATCATTTATATTAGCATATCGTTACTTTGTTTCTGATTCATGGCTACTCGTAACGCAACCGAACTTTTATCTCTCGCTATTTTTGATGCTTAACCAAAAGTTTGGCGCGTGATTTTGATTGATGGCTTTTTTAATGACCCCTTTATTTTTCATTACCACGCCTAATTTACCGCGGCAAGCCTTGAGTGTTGCCATTATGACGGCATTTGCTGTTGCTGCCATTCCTGCGCAAGCGGCGGCTGACTCGCTTTTTGATAACCGCGCTCCTAGCACCAAGCTTGACACGGTCGTTGTCACTGCCACCAAATCAAGCAAAACGCTTAATGACGCCCCCGTTGCTGTTCAGGTTTTGGATAAAAAAACCCTTGATGACAATCAGGCACACACGTTAAAGGACGCGCTTAAGCTGCTTCCAAACGTTTATTTACGTCAAATTCATGGCAAAACCGGTTATGAAGTGGTCATGCAAGGTTTTAGCGGCGATCAAGTGTTGGTGCTGATAGATGGTTTGCCGATCACTGCAAGCACCGGATCGACGGTCAATCTTGATCAGTATATGAATGTGGATATTGAGCAAATTGAGATTGTCCAAGGGGCAGCGTCCGCGCAGTTTGGTAGCGCGGCGATGGGTGGAGTGATTAATATCATCACCAAACCGATTGGTAATACCCGCGCTCACGTTACCGCCGAGCTTGCTACCAACGGCAAGCAAAACCCGTCAGGGAAAAGCTTTGATGCCAATAAACGATTTATAGAGGCAGGGATTGAGGGTGCGTTAGATAAAGGTGACCGACTTCGCGGTAGGCTTTCTGCATCGTATTTGGACGATCAAGGCTTGAGTCTTGATTCCGATACGTGGTCGCGGCTTAAAGACGCCAGCAAACAATCACAAATCACCGCGCGATTGGACTTTACCCCAAATGGCAAAAACGCAATATCAAACACCCAAGGCACGCTGCTAACTAACGCCAACTATTGGGCGGAAGCGACCCATTATAAAGAAGAGGATACCAGCCGCTTTAGCCTTTACGTGCCACCCCTCAACTTACCGCAGCAGCGTAACGAAGCCATTACCAAAAACCGGATCAGCGTTGGTGGTCGCTCTGATATCCATCTGGGATCAAACCAAGCGCCCTATCAGCTTTTGGTTCAAGGCTTATTTGAAGACTATAAAAGCCAATCGGACACGTTTTCTGAGCAGGAGCGCGATTCAGCTCGTGATACCGACATCACCACTGCCCTTGCTCAAGCTCAGCTTGATTTACCTACCATTACTTTGTCGGATAAACATACACATTTAATTCAATTTGGCGTTCAAGGTCAAAAAGACACCTTAACCCAAACCAAAAATCAAGTCAGCGAACTTAGCCGCGATGAAGTGAGCCGAACCGTTGGCGAAATTTACGCGCAAGATGACTGGCTGATCGGCAACAACTTTGAAGTATTAACCGGCATTCGCTACCAAAACGATGAGGACTTTGGCGATCATATTGCCCCAAAAGTCGCTTTGAAATATAACGCGATGGATGCTCAAGGTCGCGACCATATTTTTCGCGCCAGTATTGGTTCAGGCTACCGCGTGCCAAACTTAAAAGAGCGCTATTATGTTTTTGACCACAGCAATTTGGGCTATAAGGTACTGGGAAATCCAAACTTGCAGCCGGAAACTTCAACCAGTTTTCAAGTGGGTTATCAAAGTAAGCTGAGCGATAAGTTAAGTGTCAATGCCAACGGCTTTTATAACGATATTAAAGACTTAATCCAAACTGATGACAGCAATGCTTTAATTGAAAACGGCATTTCCATTTATCAATATACCAACGTTGATAGCGCCTACACCTATGGCGGTGATGTTGGCATCGATTGGCAGGCGCTAGACAATGCGACATTGCAAGCCAGCTATGCGTATTTAAAAACGCACAATAAAACTGCGGACAGTGAGCTGACCTATCGCCCCAACCATAAAATCATGCTAGGCGTTGATTATCAAATCAATGACAAATTGCAGTTTATTCCGCGATTGACGTATGAATCAAAGCAGCTGATTAGCACCGAAGATCAATCTTACTCGCCTGCCTTTTGGAATTTGGACAGCAAATTAAATTATCAAGCCAATGACAACTTAAGTATTTATGGCGCCATTAACAATGTTTTTGATGTTCAGCGCGACATCAAAGACCCAAGCGACTTTCGACCCATTGACAACCGCGAGTGGCTGATTGGCGCAAGCTATCGTTGGTAGTTTTTCGAAACTTGGCAATCGCTTCACCTATGTTTAAAAACGTGGTCACTGCCCAAGCTTGTTTGTTTTACCGTTGTGCCGTTTTATCGTTTTTAGCTTTTTAATGTTTAATTTTAAGGAAATAATAATCATGGCAAGAAAAACCAAAACCTTATCTAAAGCTTTAACCCTAATTTTAGGATCAGCGGTTATGGCAAGCTTATCGGGCTGCGGCAGTGATAGCGGCGGCGGCACAGCGGTAACGCCAAACGCGCCGCCAACAACGTCAAGCTTCACCCAAAGCGCCACTTGGACGATCAGCAATACCGTAAAAGGCGCGGTGTCCTGCTTTGATTTTGACACTCAAGTTGAAAGCGACTGCTCGGGAAACACTTGGGATGTCAAATTTGAAAATCAAGATCGCGGCGTCAAGCTTTGGTCAAATAGTGGCGCATCAGGAACCGGAAAAGGCGGCGTGTTTGGGCTGATGGATTGGAGCGAGCTGCTAAAATATAACCACGCCACCCGCGACCCTGCAACAGGTAGCGATATCAGCTTTCTTTATAATGAGGACAAAAACGGCGGCATTTTTAATCAAAGCCCGTGGTATGCTTATGATTTAAACAACGATCATAAGCTGTATCCCAATAACCGCGTTTATTTGATCACCACAGACAATACCAATTCAGAAACTGTAAGCTCGGTGCAATTGCCCATTTTTGCCGTTCAAATTATTAACTATTATAAAGGCACAACGTCAGGATTCCCAACCTTGCGCTGGATCGATACGGCGGTGCCAAATGCGGTAAAAACTCAGCAAATTGATGCCTCAAGTCAAACCGACTGGACATATTTTAATTTGCAATCGGGAAAAGTCGTTGATAAATCAGCGCCTTGGCACATTGCCTTTAAACGTGACAGCATTATTTTAAATGGTGGCAACTCAGGAGATGGCAAAGTTGGCGCTTATCTTGCTGACGCTTCAAAAGCTTACTTTGATGACAAAGGCGAGCCGATCAAAGCCAAATTTATGGCGGACAACCAAGCTGAAAGTTTGACAAGCTTACAAAATGTCAGTGCTTATCAAAAACCTGCCAGCGCTGCAGGTTGGATCAAAGATGCCAAAGGCTCAAGCTTAAATCCAGCAGCAACAGGAAACTATCCAAACTTGGATTATGGTTGGTTCACTTATAACGGTGGCAATCATCGAATGACTGCCAATCCAAATAAAGGCGCGCTGATCCGCTCAGCAGCGGGCAACAGCTTTGCTAGAATGCATTTAACGCAAATTAATTATCCTGATGCCACCACAACAGCGGCGAGTTTTTGGGAATTTAAATTTGACATTCAACCTGCAACTGCCGCTCAATAATTAACTTGTTAACCTAAAAAACCGCTCATTCATTGGCGGTTTTTTAGTAGATGATTTGCTAAATTAGCCCCATACCGCGAAGTACCGCCGCGCCAATTGCCATCCCAAACATGCCAACAATGGTGGTAAATGCCAAAATATTTGCCGCCAAAATGTCATTACCGCCCATTGCTTTTGCCATAACATAGCTTGCCGCCGCCGTTGGCGCTGCCACCATCAAAAATAGCACGCCTAAATGCATGCCTTGAAGCCCAAAAGCCAGCCCAACGGCAATTGCAATGAGCGGTGCAATGACAATTCGCCCAACGCTTGCTTGCATCGAAACGCCCGACAGACTCAGCATTGATCTCAGCTCAATGCTTGCTCCTGCGCAAATCAGCGCAAGCGGCAACGTGACCGACGCCAATAAATCGCCAGTTTTATGAATCACGCTCGGAATTGCTGGCAGATTAAGCGCTTTATAAACAAACGCGCCAACGAGGGCAATCATCAGCGGATTGGTAATCAGCTTGTTAATGATCAATTTTGATTTGGTCAGCCAAGTGTCCTCGACGCTTTTAAACACGCGGCTTAAAGTGATCACCGCCAAAACATTAAATAAAATGGTCACAAGCCCCATGTAAACAGCGCCAATGCTCAAGCCTTCATCGCCATAAGCGTTAGCAACGGTTGCCAGTCCAATGATTGCCATATTGCTGCGAAATACGCCTTGAACAAAGACCCCTTGATCAGCCGCACTTTTAATAAAGCGGCGCGCATAAATTTCCGACCCAAAAAATAAAATAAACGTCACCACCACGCCTGCTAAAATGAGCTGAACTTGCTTGCCATAATCGACTTGGCTGTCCACCACACTAAAAAATAGTAAGCACGGCAGGCAATAATTGAACACAAAGTTTGACGCCTGATCAACAAACGCTGGGCTTGCCGCGCCGCGCCTTTGCATAAAAAAACCCAACCCCATTAAAATAAGGTTGGGCAGGATAATCGCAATAGCAAAAACAATAGCATCAATCATAATTAGGTCAACGGAAAAGTCACTTTATCAATAGCTGACAAAGTGAAAAACAGATAAAAAATATTGGGAAGCATTAGAATATCATAGCGCCTGCCAAATTGACTATTTTTTTACCCATTTACCGTCGGCGTTTTTATGATAGACCTTTTCAACCGCTGCCCAAGCGGTAGCAAACCACCTTGCCTCGTCATCGTATTCTTTTGCCGCACTATTAAAGGCGGCGCGAAAAATTTCTTGAGCATGCTCTGGTAGATGGTCTTTTACATTGTCCGGTAAGTCCGATAATTTGTCATAAGGCATAATCAGTTTCCTTTTATCTTTTTTAAAAAATTAATTTTAAAAGTTGATTTTTATTAAGCCTTTATCTTGACAAATATCACTCCGATTGATCGTTACACTAAGTATCGCCTTGGTAAACCACATTAACCATCAAGCAGCGCCTTTGCTTTTTTTTGCTTTTTAATGGTCATCGCAAGAAGCTGAATCGCCGCCGGAGTGATACCACTGATTCGGCTGGCTTGAGCAAGGGTAACAGGGCGAACTTTAGCCAATTTTTGAACCACTTCGTTGGACAGCCCTGAGACGGCGCTAAAGTCAAAATTGTCCGGAATCGGCGTATTTTCTAGGCGCTTCATCTGATCGATGTCTTCTTGCTGGCGGTCGATGTAGCCGGCGTATTTGACCGAAATTTCAATCTGATCACCGACTTGCTCATTGACTTGAGAGTCCGTCAGCTTGGCAATATCATTAAAATGAACTTGCGGTCGTTTTAACAAGTCAAGCGCGTTAACTTCTTTGGTCAGCGCCTCGCCGGTTTGCTCGCTAAACGCTTTGCCAAGCACGTTCATTGGCGTTGCCCACAAGTCTTTTAGGCGCGATTGTTCGCTTGCAATGGCATCCATTTTTTGCTCAAAAGCCGTCCAACGCGCATCATCAATCAGCCCAAGCTTACGACCGATCGCCGTTAACCGCTGATCAGCATTATCCTCACGCAGCAGCAAGCGGTATTCGGCGCGACTGGTGAACATTCGGTACGGTTCATTGGTACCATGGGTGATTAAATCGTCAATCAACACGCCCAAATACGCTTGGTCACGGCGCGGCGTCCAAACCTCAAAATCAGGATTGTCTTGAGTCACCAGCGCGGCATTAATCCCCGCAAGTAAACCTTGAACGCCTGCTTCTTCATAGCCCGTTGTGCCGTTGATTTGACCGGCAAAATACAGCCCATCAATAGACTTGGTTTCAAGCGTTGGCTTTAAGTTTTGGGGATCAAAATAATCATACTCAATGGCATAACCGGGACGCGTGATATGCGCGTTTTCCAAGCCTTTCATGCTATGGATAAATTCAAGCTGAACGTCAAACGGCAAACTTGTTGAAATGCCATTGGGATAAAGTTCATGCGTCGTCAATCCTTCAGGCTCAATAAAGATTTGATGGCTGTCTTTGTCCGCAAAACGGTGAATTTTATCCTCAATTGAGGGGCAATATCTTGGTCCTACACCTTCAATTTTTCCCGAAAACATCGGCGAGCGGTCGAGATTTTGGCGGATAATGTCGTGCGTTTTGGCATTGGTATGGGTGATATAGCAATTGACTTGGCGCGGGTGCATGGCGGTGCTTCCCATATAGCTCATGGTCGGCAGCGGCGTGTCTCCTGGCTGAACCGTCATCACGCTAAAATCAACGCTTCGGGCATCAATTCGCGCGGGCGTTCCGGTTTTGAGGCGACCCACAGGAAGGTTTAATTCACGTAAACGATCCGCAAGCTTAATGGCGGGCGGGTCACCTGCGCGACCACCTTTGGAATTTTCAAGACCAATATGAATAACGCCGCCCAAAAACGTTCCGGAAGTCAAAACGACCGTTTGCGTGTTAAAAATAATGCCGCTTGAGGTCACGACCGCTGTTGCGCGACCATTTTCTACCAAAATATCGTCAGCGGCTTGCTGAAAAATGTCTAAATTTGGTTGATTCTCAAGCGTTTCGCGAATGGCGGCTTTATATAAAATGCGGTCGGCTTGCGCTCGCGTTGCCCGAACTGCCGCACCTTTTCGGCTATTTAGAACCCGAAATTGAATCCCAGATTTGTCAGTTGCCAGCGCCATTGCTCCGCCAAGCGCGTCAATTTCGCGAACCAAATGCGACTTGCCAATCCCGCCAATGGCAGGGTTGCAGCTCATCTGACCCAGCGTTTCGATATTGTGAGTCAATAAAAGCGTCTTTGCGCCCATCCTTGCTGCTGCAAGCGCCGCTTCAGTTCCGGCATGACCGCCGCCGATAACCACCACATCGTAGGATTTTGGAAATTGCATGTCGCCTCGCTTGCTAAAAACGCTTGGGGTTAACTTTTAAATTAAAATCAGAAAAAATAAAATCAGCCGATGATTATAGCAATAATTATATTGAGATTTTAGGTTTTATTCGCTTTTACTATTACGCTTAATATTAAAAACAATTAAGACAACGGCACGATTTGGTCATTTTGCGAACTGTTGATAATATGCTGACTTCCCAAACCTTCCGGATTGTCTGCCAAATAACGGTTCATTTCGCTAATATCAGCATCAATTTTGGTCGCCGCAATTGCCGATTTAATCCTATCGACGGGCGGTAAGGGTAAGTTTTTAAGCAAAGCTAGGCGTTGGCGGTTGTCACCATGATGAATAACCACATCAATCAGCGCGCAAACATCAATGGGTAAATCGGGCGTATTTTGCGCAAGTAATGCCAAATGATAAGCGCCAGTGCTGTCTTGGTCAACGCGGATTCGCTGCTCAATGGCTTGATAGGTCGCTTCGGTTGCGCCGCCTGCCACGCTTAATTGGTGAATGCATTTGAGCGCCGAATTTGGCTCATTGTTTGCTAAATCAATGATTTGCGCTGAGACTTGTTTGAGCGCTTCACGGTGAGTGTCTGTACTTTGGTCAGTCATAGCAGTCCTTTATTGTTGTCATTTTAAATGTCTTATATGGGGAAAATTTTTCTAAAAACAACATGACTGTCAACTTTAAAAAATCAAAAAAAATCAGCCCAAACGTTAAGCTTGAGCTGATTTTTTTATAAAACTATGGATTAAAGCTTTTATTAAGCTTCTGGGCTATTGGCTTCAATGAGTGGCTTTAATTCGCCCGATTGGTACATTTGTAAAATGATATCCGAGCCGCCCATCAATTCGCCATTCACCCAAAGCTGCGGGAACGTTGGCCAGTTGCCTACTTTTGGCAAGGTCGCGCGGATTTCAGGGTTTTCTAAGATGTTGACAAAGGCAAACGGGCGACCGATTTGGGTCAATACGTCAACGGAGCGTGCTGAAAAGCCACACTGCGGAAACTGCGGTGTCCCTTTCATGTACAAAATCACTTTGTTGTCGCGGATTTGATCGCGGATTAACTGTTCGATGTCGGTGTTGGTTTGGTCAGTCATAACTACTCCAAGATAAATAAAAAGGGGATGACGCTATTAGGCTTTAACGGCGTTTGGGGTTAATAATACCACGGCTTGCGCCATGATGCCCTCTTGTCTGCCGGTAAAGCCCAATTTTTCGGTAGTACTGGCTTTAATACTGATGTTTTTGATGTCGGTTTGCAAGTCGCTTGCGATGTTGGCGCGCATCAACTCATTGTATGGCGCAAGCTTGGGACGCTCACAAAGCACGGTAATGTCGGCATTACCAAGCTGATAGCCTTCTGCCAAGACTTTGCCATAAACATAGCGCAGCAAAATGCGCGAATCAAGCCCTGCGTTTGCCGCATCGGTATCGGGGAAATGCTGACCGATATCACCCATCGCAAGCGCACCAAGCAGCGCATCCGCTAAGGCATGCAAAACAACGTCGCCGTCAGAATGCGCAAGTAAGCTGTGGCTATGCTCAATATGAACACCCGCCAGCACTACGTATTGCTGCTGAGCGCCGCTGTTATGAAACGCATGAACGTCAATACCTTGACCGATTTTTATCATTATGTTTTCCTATAAAAACTTACCTATAAAACCTCAGGGCAGCTCGCAAATTACCGCTTCCCATTTACCTGCCTACCCGATTAGCTGTTATAATATCGCGCTTATATTACCATAAGTTGTTGAGCAAATTATGTCTGTTATCTCCTCATCTTCTCAAGCGACCGAATATCATGCGCCAAACCAAAACTCTGCTGCCCACCCTGCATTAACGCTTGCGGATATCCCAAATCCTTCAAGCACGCGCGTGATTGTCGGAATGTCAGGCGGCGTTGACTCATCGGTATCGGCGGTACTGCTTAAACAAGCTGGATTTTTGGTCGAAGGCTTGTTTATGAAAAACTGGGAAGAAGATGACGGCACGGAATATTGCACCGCGATGGAAGATTTGGCGGACGCTCAAGCCGTTTGCGATAAGATTGGTATCAAGCTGCACACCGCAAACTTTGCCATGGAATATTGGGATCGTGTTTTTGAGCATTTTTTAGCCGAATACCAAGCCGGTCGAACGCCAAATCCGGATATTTTATGCAATAAAGAAATTAAGTTTAAAGCGTTTTTGGACTTTGCGTTAACGCTTGGCGCCGATTTTATTGCCACCGGTCACTATACGCGCCGAAGTGTCAACTATCAAAATGACGATGGCGAAATCGTCGCACAACTGCTTCGCGGCTTGGACAATAACAAAGACCAAAGTTACTTTTTGCATGCCGTTGGCGGCGATAAAATTGCCAAAACGCTATTTCCGGTTGGCGAGCTTGAAAAGCCCATCGTTCGTCAAATTGCGGAAGCTCATGATTTGATCACCGCCAAGAAAAAGGACTCAACCGGAATTTGCTTTATCGGTGAGCGCCGATTTAAAGACTTTTTGCAGCAGTACTTACCCGCCAAACAAGGTGATATCGTCACCGATGACGGTCAAGTTATCGGTCAGCATGATGGTCTTATGTACTACACCTTAGGTCAGCGCGGCGGTATCGGCGTTGGCGGCGTGAAAAACCGACCTGAAGAACCTTGGTTCGTCCTCGCAAAAGACTTACAAAATAACCGTTTAATCGTCGGTCAAGGTCATGATCATCCCATGCTTTTAAGCAACACCTTAACCGCTTATAAAATGGATTGGGTTGAAAATCGAGCGCCAAAAGCAGTTTTTTCAAACCAAGGCTTAAGATGTACTGCCAAATCGCGCTACCGTCAGCCTGACCAATCGTGCAGCGTTTTTGCAGATAATGAGGACGGCAGCCAAGTCCGCGTCGTCTTTGATGAGCCTCAGCGCGCCGTCACCCCAGGGCAATCGGCGGTGTTTTATCTAGGCGAGGTTTGCTTAGGCGGTGGGGTCATCTCAAAGATTGATGCGCCATGTGGGTTGTAAAAAGCGTTAATCAATTACCTCATAAACATCATAAGTTAGCTGAGCAATCGGCTGAAGCTCAGAGGTAAATTGATAAAAGCGGATATCGTAGCTTCCGGCGCTCCAGCCATCATAAGGTCGAAAACTGACCCAGTTTTGGTTACGATTTGCTACAATGTCCTTTTTTTCAAAAAGTAAAACTTGACCCGTTTGGTTATTCACCCATTTAACAAACACAAACGGGCTGGCTGGCACTTTTCCTGACGTGTCCAAATGCGCAAATAGTTTGGCATTTTTATTTAGCATCGCTGTACTAACTGACGATGCGGGCACCTCAGAGCTTAATGACAATTTGATATTGCCAACTAACGGCTGATTGTCGTTTTTGCTATACAGCTCCTCGACGGCGCGCTGCGCAAATTGCCGCTTGTCATTGATGGCATCGCTTGCCCCTTTTGCCATAAATTTATCAATATATTGACCAAGCATATAATCGGGCATATCGTTGACAATATTGAGCGCTTGCTCAGAGGAGAAATCATTGAGTGACGTGGCATTAGATAACATAGCTAACGGCGCAGTTTGCGCTTTTACATTATTTTCGACGGCTAAATTTGGTAAGTTATTTTTAGGATTGTCAAGATGCTGCGAATCAACGACCGCCGCTACCGAGGTTACGCTAGGATTCATCACCTGATCTAACTGCTGCTTACTTTGCCATAAATATGCCGTTAAAAATCCAAATATAAAGGCGATTAAAACGGCTGCGATAAATAACGCGTTATCTTTCATTCGCAAAACATTTACTATTTAGCGCATTGAAAGATATGACCGTATAATTCCATACCGTCAATCGCTACCCCATTTAACGTTATCCGACCTGTAGAGCATTTTAATAAGCTTTCTTTACCACCATTTACTTCTGGAAGTGTGATACTACAAATGCCTTCATGAGGAATTGAAACCCTTTTTCCCTGAACTTTACATTGAGCAACTGAAGGGTTTGTATTATCGCTTCCAGAACTTGAGCCGTTAGAACCTGTACCGCCTGAAACGACTCTGCCACTACTGTCAGAATCACCACCACAAGCACTTAACAAGAACGCGCTCATTAAAATTACAACTGTTGCCCGTTTATTCATTGTCCTACCTTAATATAATAGTAACTCTTATCATGATTTCGGGCGCTATTATAATCGTGATTTTATAAAATTAATAGCCTTAAACTCAACTTTTGAGTACACTTTTTTCTAATAGGCTAAAAATTCATATATCGCAATGATCTACAGTTTTAGCTCAACCACTCTAATCATCCCATCTTTATGAGCAATCTTCTTTTAATTGGCACTTTTTTCGCCAAACTCTTGCTATAATCACCCAACCTTTTTACCTCTCATCCAACCTTAACGTTAAGGATTTTTCATGACCCAAATGAGCATGACCCCGCTTACCGCCCTATCTCCCATCGATGGTCGCTACGCCAGCAAAGCCGATAGCTTGCGACCTTATTTGTCCGAATTTGGCTTGATTAAAGCGCGGGTGACCGTTGAGGTGCGCTGGCTACAATCCTTAGCAGAGCATCATGATATTCAAGAGCTTTCTGCTTTTGACGCGGCAACCAACGAGTTTTTAAACGCCATCGTTGACAACTTTAGCGAAGCCGACGCGCAAGCCATCAAAGACATCGAAGCGACCACCAACCACGATGTAAAAGCCGTAGAATACTTTATTAAAGATAAGTTTCGCGGTCAAAGCGCCCTTGAATCCTCACTTGAGTTCATCCACTTTGCGTGTACCAGTGAAGACATCAACAATTTATCTTATGCGATCATGCTCAAAGACAGCCGCAACATCGTCTTAGATAAAATGCAACAACTCATTGATAGTATTGCTGATCTTGCCATCACCTTTGCCGATCAACCTATGCTGTCGCGGACTCATGGTCAAACGGCAAGCCCAACGACGCTTGGCAAAGAAATGGCAAACGTGGCTTATCGATTAGCCCGCCAAACCAAACAAATCGCCCAAGTTGAGCTGCTTGGTAAAATGAACGGCGCGGTGGGTAACTACAATGCCCACTTATCTGCCTACCCTGACATTGATTGGCAAGCGCATGCCGAAAGCTTCATCACTGAGCACTTAGGGCTGATTTTTAACCCGTATACCACCCAAATTGAGCCTCACGATTACATCGCTGAACTGTTTGATGCTGTCAAACGCTTTAATACGATCTTAGTCGACTTTAACCGTGACGTTTGGCAATACATTAGCCTTGGCTACTTCAAGCAGCGCCTAAAAGAAGGTGAAGTTGGCTCATCGACCATGCCGCATAAAGTTAACCCGATTGATTTTGAAAACTCAGAAGGTAACTTAGGCGTTGCCAATGCCATGCTTGCGCATTTGGGTGAAAAACTGCCAATCTCAAGAATGCAGCGCGATTTGTCCGACTCAACCGTGCTTCGTAACATCGGCGTGGGACTTGCCCAAAGTATGATTGCTTATAATGCCTGCTTAAAAGGCATTAGCAAACTTGAAGTCAGCCCCGAGCGCTTGCTTGCTGATTTGGACGCCGCTCAAGAAGTCCTTGCCGAGCCTATCCAAACGGTCATGCGCCGCTACCGCGTTGAAAATCCGTATGAAAAGCTCAAAGCTTTGACTCGCGGTAATGCGATGACCCGCGATGCCATGCTCAGCTTCGTTGACAGCGATGAATTAGCCGCTGTAAGTGATAGCGATAAAGCGCGACTTCGTGAGCTGACGCCAGCCAGCTACACCGGAAATGCCGCTGAGCAAGCCCGAAATATTAAAGTTTTGATTGACAAGTTATAAATAAAAGCTTTTTTGTTTTAACCACTTTCAAATTTTAACTAAAAAAGGCGTGACCAAAATTGGTTGCGCTTTTTTTATATCTTCATAACTCTTTAGCAAAAGTCATTTTATCTATCGTAATTTTATGTGAATTTAACTTGCCTAATTAAACAACTTTGATACGACAATACGCCATCATCAAGGCTATGATAGTCCTACCATTTATAATAATAATTGGCGCTATAACAACCGCTTCGCGGCTATAAAACAACTTTGCCAAAACTTTATAAAATAATTAAGAAAAGGACTTATGAAACGACTTATTTTTGATTTGGATGACACGTTGTGCCATACCAAAGATGGTGATTATAAAAATGCGGTGCCAGCTTTTGACATGATTGACAAGCTTCGTGATTATCATCGTCAGGGCTTTACTATTGTGCTGCACACCAGTCGCAATATGCGAACATTTTCAGGGAATGTGGGCGAAATTAATAAAAATACCTTACCGATTATTATCGATTGGCTTGACCGTCATGAGGTGCCTTATGACGAGATTTATGTGGGCAAACCATGGTGCGGATTTGAAGGATTTTATGTTGATGATAAAGCGATCAGACCTGATGAGTTTTTAAACTTATCTTACGCTGAGGTTTGCAAGCTATTAAGGATGACGCCATGATTATTATTCACTCATCCCGATTTGTAAATGCAGAATTTGAAGCTGAAATTGGGCTTATTCCGCCATGTATGCTTCCGATTGGCAACAAAAAAATGCTTGAGCTGCAAGTGGCAAATTTTAAAGCCAAGTTTCCTCATGAAAAAATTGTTGTGACGCTACCAAAACACTATAAATTAACCATTAACGAGCAAGCAGTTATCAAAGAGCTTGAAATAAGCGTTCAACGCATTTGCGATCAATTAAGCTTTGCTGAGGCGATCTTATATCTGCTCAATATTGAGTCGGAAAATTGTGACGATACCATTCGGATTTTGCAAGGCGATCGGCTTTTAAATGATATCCCACTTGCTAATGATTGTATTGCCGTAGCAGGTGCTTGCCGGCAAAGTGACTGGTATGATCGCTATCAGCGCCAAGATAATGAGTCACGCTGGCTTGGTTATTTTGCCTTTTCCTCAAAACCCAATTTGACCAAAGCGCTTGCGTTATCAGCCTCAAGCTTTATTGATGCCATTCATCATTATAATGATAGCATCTCACTTAAAGAGGTTCAACCGACGGATTGGTACAATTGCAGTCATTTTAATAGCTACTTTGATGCTCGATCCAGCATCACCACCCAGCGCTCATTTAATGCGCTGACCATTGACGCCGGCGTTGTTACCAAAACCAGTGATGATGATGTCAAGATTCAAGCCGAAGTCCACTGGTTTACCAATTTACCTGCCTCGCTTAAGCGCTTTACGCCGCAGTTTATTGGCAATGGTCGCTTGCAAGATGACATCACGACATATTATCAATTAGAGTTTTTACCGATCCTTCCGCTTAATGAGCTTTATGTTCATGGTCGCAACCCCATTTGGTTTTGGCAGCAGATTTTTGATTTGGTTAAAGAGTTTTTCGCTCAAGCCACCACCAGTGACAAGATGCAGCCGTTAGAGTTGACTCAAATTGATGACTGTTTGGAGGACTTGTACCGTAAAAAAACCTTTGGCAGGTTAAAAACTTATCAGCAATCCAGCCAAGTTGACTTGCATGCGCCCGTTGATTACGAAGGCGTCTCAATTGGTTCTATTTTTGATATTGCCAACGACTGTATTGAGCGCGCCCTACAACTGCCAAGCCAGCCGATCATTATGCATGGCGATTTATGCTTTAGTAATATGCTGTTTGACGTTCGTGGTCGCAGGCTCAAACTTATCGACCCGCGCGGTCTTGATTGTCATAACAATTTTAGCATTTTCGGTGATTTAAGTTATGACTTGGCAAAACTTGCCCATTCCGTGGTTGGCATGTATGACTTTATTATTGCGGGGCGCTTTGAGATCGTCACTCATCAGCACGATCGGGGTCAAAGCCAAAGCATTTGCTTTGATATCGACGATCGTTTGGCACAAATTCAAGATTGTTTTTTACAAACCAAATTTCATCAACAGTTTGAAATGAAGGCTATTATGCCTGCTGTCGTGCTGTTGTTTTTATCGATGTTGCCTTTACATGCTGACCGTCCTGATCGTCAAAAAGCCATGCTGCTCAATGCTTATCGCTTGTATAAAACTTATGTTTATCAAGGCCAAAGCCCAAAAACCGCTGCTTATCATGATCAAACTTACCATGACCAAACTTATAACAAGGATGTGTTGGAAGGCTAAAGGGAATACTAGGATTGAAACCTAATACTATTAAAATTAAGGATTTTTATGATTGTCATTCCAATGGCGGGGCTTAGCAGTCGCTTTTTTAAAGCAGGATTTGAGGTTCCAAAGTATCAGTTGACTATTCATGATGAGTTTGTGTTTGATTTGGCGCTCAAATCATTCGAGCGCTATTTTGCAAGCGAGCTTTTTGTGATTGTCGTCCGCAATGTTTTTGATGCCAAAAGTTTTGTTGAATCAAGACTGACAGCGCTTGGTGTTCAACATTATCTGATAACAGAGCTTGATTTTGAAACCCAAGGTCAAGCGGAAACGGTGCTGCTTGGTATTGACAACCCAAATATTGATGATGACGAGCCGTTGTTTATTTTTAATATTGATACCTTTCGCTATGATTTTATTAAGCCTGACTTTTTACCTGACTGCTCAGGATATTTAGAAGTGTTTGAAGGCGATGGCGATCATTGGTCGTTTATTGAGATTGATGACGATGATAATGTGATTCGAACTACCGAAAAAGAGCGCATTTCAAACCTTTGTAGCGATGGGCTATATTATTTTGCCAGCAAACAGCTTTATATTAATGTGTTAAATGAGGCAAAAGCAAAAAACTTATTGGTCAATAATGAGCTTTATATCGCGCCGATTTACAACTTGTTGATTGAGCAAGGTAAAAGCGTTCGTTATCACTGTATTACTGATGATGAGATTGACTTTTGCGGAACGCCGGATGAATATCGTGCTTTATTAACCAATGGCTTAAAACGTGCGCCATTAAAAAAAGCAGGTTAATAAAAGCTTTTTATCAGAGTAAAACTTAACAATAAAAAAGCGGCAACTTTAAGCCGCTTTTTTATGGGAAATTACAGATTTAAGCATAAATAATTTAAGGATAAATCAAACTCATAGTCACCTGCTCAGCAGCAATTCTAGCAAGGTTATCACGCTTAAGTGCCAAGCGTGAGTCAGCGGCATCAAGAAGCGCTTGGTTAGGGTTATTAAGTTGCCAATGCTCGCTTAATAAGCGATACCAGTCCTCATGATTGACGCAGTTAAGCGCCATAAAGTCATCACCTTGAACCCAGCCGTATTTAGGAAAGCTTAAGCCAAATTGGTCAAGATCAAGAACGATAAAATGTTCCGCTAAAAAGCGATTGTAACCCGTTAAAATCTCATCATCAATTTGGTTGTAGTGGCTTGGCACTTTATAGCCGCGTGATTTGGCGTATTTGACCGCGATATGCTGCTCAACAGCAAGCTTGGTGCGAAACTGATTGTCAAAAAACGCCGCGTCATCATCATGACTATGACTTTCAAAATAAGTGGCGTTTTTCTCGCTCATCGGTTTGACTGACCAATATTCTTGCAAAGCTTTGCGCTTACCAAACTGAACCCAGTCACTCACATGATACGCCATATGCTCATAAACATTGGGGTCGATGGTAAAAAAGCTGGCTACGGCAATTGGTGAGTATTTTTTATTATTTTTCTTGCGTTTTACACTGCTAGATTTTGATTTTTTTGAGGCTTTTTGCGGTGATGTTGGTGATTGAGCGCTGAGCGTCTGGCTGTCTGATTGCGGCGCTTTTTTAATGGCTTTGACGTAATCGTCATAAATGCTTAGCAAATGATCTGACGTTAAAAAGCTGTCAGCGCGCAGTTTTAACGCGTATTTGGTAGCGACCAGTGCCATTCCCGCCGCCGTTGAAGCAATTTGGCGGTTGACGTTATTTGGGGTGTCGTAGCCAAACTTGATGTTTGGTAGTCCACCTGGATCGGGATTTAATACTAAATGGTCAACGCCAAGTTTGGCAGCGGTATTGTAGTCACTTGGAAATTCAAAGCTGTTCCAAGTCGATAAAATGATTCGAGCTTTAGGTAGGGCTTTTTTAGTTTGCGCCAAGTTATACAAAAAGTCACTGCCATCCGTGGCGCCCGTTCCAAGTTGATTGGGGTCAATGTGACCTTGAAACACGACCGTTATTTTTTTACTTTTAATCATGATTGTCCTTAATAGCAACAGTGTTAAGCCAGTTATTTTATGTATTGCAAGCTTGATTGCTCAGCGGCTAAAGTATATTTCATCCGCTTTTGAGCGATCTTAATGCTTGATTCTATGGGCTTTCCACGAATATTGCTGTTCTTAATCTGTAAGCAATACCAAGCGATAATCTTTGACCAATCATCATCAAAATTGAGGGGAGGTTTGCGCGAACACCTGATGGTTATTTTCGCGATTTATCCTTTTCCTCGTCATCATCGCCATCTGGAATGACGGCGCGAGCGACGGCTGCCGTGCCTTTGACCACGCCTTTGGTGGTTTTGTAGGCTATTTTAACCGGAACCGTGACGACTTTATGAACGCAGCCTTGGACGAACAAAAAGCTGGCGAGAATGGCAATTAAGGATAGTTTTTTCATAGCGTCCTAGGTATGATATTGCGATCATTGCAGTGATGATGGCAGGTTGGATTTCAACCGCCATCATAAACGATTTTTTAAGCTTGTAATACCTGCTTACAATAAATTCAGCAGATTATTTTGTTAATCCTGATGCTGACTTCCGTTATTCCTTATTCGTTGGAAAAATTCATGAGCGTTCATCCCCTTTGTTTGCCCAAATACATGTCTAAAGCGCAGTTTTTATCCAAATATTGGCAAAAAAAGCCGCTGCTGATTAAAAATGGCTTGCCTGCTTTGGTCGGAATGTTTGAGCCTGAGGATATTTTGGGATTGGCGCTTGAGGAGGATGCCTCCGCACGACTTATCACGCAAGCGGATAAAAAAATTAATGGCGCACCGCAGTGGCAAGTCAAAAAAAGCCCACTTACTGAAAGCGATTTTGAAAGCGTGCCAAATCTTTGGACGGTTCTTGTGCAAAATCTTGAGCAGTGGTCGCCAGAGCTTGGTGCGCTTTGGCAAGCATTTGACTTTATTCCACAGTGGCAGCGCGATGACATTATGGTGTCGTTTGCCCCAAAAGGCGGTTCGGTAGGCAAGCATTATGACGATTATGATGTGTTTTTGGCGCAAGGCTTTGGTCACAGACGTTGGCAACTTGGCAAAGTTTGTGATGAGTCGAGCGAATTTGTCGCCGGTGAGCCGATCCGCATTTTTGATGACATGGGCGAGATTGTCTTTGATGAGGTGCTTGCAGCAGGCGACGTGCTTTACGTGCCGCCAAAATGGTCGCATTTTGGGGTAGCTCAAGATGACTGCTTGACCTTTTCATTTGGCTGTCGCCGCCCAAATTTGATGCAAATCATTGACAGTCTTGCCGATGTGGCAACCAATGACCCTGCCCTTTTTGTGCCGATGCTGCTACCACAATCAAGCCAGCCGTCAGGAGCGCTTGAATCTTCAAGCATTGAAGCCATCCGCTCGCAGTTGGTTGAGCTATTGACTTCCGATCAAGGATCAAACCTTATTCAGCAAGCCGTTTGTGAGGTAGTTAGCAAGCGGCAATATGATGCTTTGGTTCCTGAAGAGCTGCCAAGTACGGATGAGTTGGTTGCCGCGATTACTGAGGGCGCGACGCTTAAAGCCGACTTTAGCAGCCGCTTAATTTATACGACCATGGATAACGAAACAGTCATTTTTGCCAATGGTCAGCGCTTAGATGACATTTCTGCTGGTGCAGCTCAGCTACTGGTTCAGCTTGCCGATGGCGCGTCACTTGGTCTTGATGATTTGGCGGAAGTGGATAGCGATGAGGTGATGGACTGGATCGAAAACGGTTGGGTTTGGGTCGATGATAGTGATTTGCAATAAAAAGTGATGAGCTATTAATAGCATTAAAAAAACCGATGCGCGCTTGCCATCGGTTTTTTATGTGGTCAAGTGGTTATATTAAGAAAAAATACGCCCAAAGCCCGACGATCATTGTGGCGATCACGTTTAAAATCAGTCCCGTTCGTACCATCTCGGACTGTTTGATAAGCCCTGTTCCAAAGACGATGGCGTTTGGTGGCGTGGCAACCGGAAGCATAAACGCGCAAGACGCACCAATGCCAATAATAAGAACGAGTACTTCTTGCGGCAATCCCATTTGCTCCGCGATCGCGGCAAAAACGGGAACCAATAGCGCCGCCGACGCCGTATTTGACGCAAATTCAGTTAAGAAAATGATAAACGCGGAAACGGCAATCATCACGACCAAAAGCGGCGCAACCGACAGCGCATTGGCAACCGTTTGCCCTAAAATGAGCGACGCGCCAGAGATTTTTAAAATATTAGATAGTGCAATCCCGCCACCAAAGAGCATCAACACGCCCCAGTCAGTATTGTCCGAAACCTGCTTCCATGACACCAATCCCAAGCTCACCACGGCTGCTGCCGCAGTCAAGGCAATCACCGCATCAGTATCGGTAATATTAAGAAACGCGCCGACTTGTTTTGAAAATATCCAGCTAAGCGCTGTCAAGATAAATACGATAATGGTTAATATCCGCGGCTTATTCCACTCAATGACCGCTTCATTACTTAGCTCTACGTTTCGGTTTAAATTGGGTTTTAAATACCAATACATTGCCCCTAATAGCGCTGGAAGCAAGACGAGCATCATTGGAATACCAAATTTCATCCAATCCACAAAAGCAATATTAAGCGCCTTTGCCGCAATCGCGTTGGGTGGCGATCCTACGATCGTTCCAAGACCACCAAGACTTGCTGAATACGCAATCCCAAGCAGCACAAATACAAACGTACCGCGATCTTTGTGGCGATCAACTTGCGTCAATACACCAAGCGCAAGCGGCAACATCATCGCCGCCGTTGCCGTGTTTGATATCCACATGGACAAAAACGCCGTCACCGCAAAAATCAAAAATACTGCCGTTCGCAAATTGCCACCTGATAGCGATAAGATTTTTAGCGCAATTTTGCGATCAAGCTGCTGAACGTGAAGCGCGGCGGCAAGCGCAAAGCCGCCAAAAAATAGATAAATGGTCGGATTGGCAAAACTCGATAAGCCAATCTCAGCATCAAACTCAGGAATGCCAATCAGCACCCCAACCACCACCACCAAAATCGCCGTAATGGTCACATGAAGCGCTTCGGTCAGCCAAAGCGCACCGATGAAGAATAGCATTGCCAAGCCTTTATTGGCATTGACATCAAACGGTAAAACATTATAAATAATCACGCTGATGATCGCGGCAATTGCCACCACGATCAGCCCTCTTCCTGTACCCTTTGGAAAAGTATCGGTAAATAAATATTCGTTGCCATCATCGGGGATGTGGCTGTCCAATTTTTCTTGCATAAACTTTCCTTGATTGCTTATTACATTGCAGTTATAAACTTTAAAACGTTGAATCACGCAATGATTAAAAAGGTAACACTCAAATCATTTTTAGAAAAATATTTAAGGGATTTTAGAAATACTCGTTACCAATATATAACATTTAAGAAAAATTTTTAAATTTTATCTTATAAAAGGATTTAAATTTTATCATTTTAATAATGATCCATATTACAAGATGTCACTAAAGTTACCTTGAGCTCCCTTTTCAGCCCAATAAAACTATTTCATAATAGCTAAGTGACAAACAATTTATGATTAAATGTTTATCATAAATTGTTTTAAAAATAACAATAACGAAGGAGAACGAAATGCCACGCAATAAAACGGACGCTACCACCAAAATGGCGCCAAAGGATATCAATCAAGATGGCTTGGCTAAAAAAGACCAACAGCGAACGGACGATTCCGCGCTTGATATGATGCAAGGGCTTCATGAGCATGAAGACCATGATGACTCGGCTGAAACTACCAGCGATAATGACAGCAAATAAATGCCTTTAAATAAAAAAGCGCTTATGATAAGCGCTTTTTTTGTCTATGCCGCCTTGGTTGGCGTTTTTCGGGAAGTTTTTCAGAGGCGTAATTATAAAAAAAGGCAGCCGATAAAACGATGGTAATGGGAACAAATAACGCATGGTAGCCCACTTTAGCAAATAAAAACGCGCCTACCGTACCGCCGCCGCAAAAGCAGTACCAAATGATGGCTTGAAAGCCAAGCGTGGCTTTGTTGATAGAGCGACCAGCAAGCCAATTGCCAATTGCCGCGCCCATGTCCGAAGTCAGCCCCGTCAGATGCGTCGTTCGGATCACCGCACCGCTATAGGTTGCGACCATAGCATTTTGCAGTCCGCAAGCCATCGCAGCGGCAAGCTGACCTAAATAGTCAGTCATGCTCTTGATTTGACTTCCTCCCCGCCCTAAAGTGAGGGGGTTACTCCAGCGAGACGGCAAAGCCCTGCCGCAAGAATGTTCTTAGCGGCATTAATATCTCTATCATGCCATGTGCCACACCTAGCACACCTCCATTCTCTTATTCCAAGCATCGCCCTACCTTTCGGACTGTTTTGGCGTGAGCCGCATCGCGAGCAAGTTTGGGTGGTGTAGTTTTCATTCACAATCTCAAACTGACCGTCTGCATGCTTGCACTTGTATTCCAACTGTCGTTTGATTTCAAACCAACCTGCATCATAGGTTGATTTGGCGAGTTTGGTGCTCGAAGAAGTGAATGAACGTGATTTAACATCACCGACCACAATCAAAGCATTGTCTTTGGCCAATTGGGTGGTGAATTTATGAATTAAGTCTTGTCTTGTATTTTTAATCTTGGCGTGAATGGCACGAGCACGCTGTTTATTTTTGGCTCTTTGGGCAACTGCCAGTTTTGCCGCCCATTTTTGTGTTTGTTTGATGGTAAGCGTCTCACCGTTTGAGGTAGTCGCGGCTTCTTTTAATCCTAAATCAATGCCGACTTGACCGCCACCGCAAGTAGTTTTAGGATATTTTTTAACAGTAATACAGGCGTACCATCTGCCTCTTGAGTCTTGAACCAATTCAAGGGTATTAATTTGATATCGGCTAAGATTGTAGCTGTCAAACATTTCAATAATTAGCTTTTGATGGTTGGCTAAGCTTAATTGAAGGGTGGATTTCAACGCCTTTTTACCGCTTTGGCGAGTGCCAATATATTTAATAGCAGACTTTTTAAACGGTATCCAGCCCAAGCTTTTGCGGCATGATTTAGGATTATTGGTTCGCCATTTTAATTTAGCTTTTTTAAATTGTTTACGGGCTTTGGCGTGGATCTCACCAATCGCTTGAATGGTCTGTGAGTGTAAACCAAGCTCACCGCCTGCACCTTTGGTATAAGCGGTAATGTCATAGGCGCTAAAGAATAGACCGGTTCGTTGCAAGTGCTTAAAACTTAACTCATTGACGTAATTCCAAACGAAGTTAACCGCATGGCTTATGCTATTAAGCGGCTTGCTATGTTTGTCTTTAAGTCGAAGTTTGAGTGTTTTCATCGTTTTAGTTTGCTGGGTTTGGTGAATTTTAGCAAGCTTATCGCTGCTTTAAACGTCAATGGCTGTCGCCTGATATCCATGCTTAGAGGGGCATGGTTTTACGGCGACTTTGGATAAAAAATAGCTTGCCAGTAATAAAAAAGCTTCGATATAAAGCGCCCGACCGTAGCTTTTGCCAAGCTTTAAGGACGTCTGACCAACGACAAAACCACTTAAAATCGCGCCCGTTAAAAACGATATTAAGGACGCGCCAATAAACAGTGAGCTTTTGATATCAAGATGGGCGATGGCAGCTGAAAAAAAGCTCACATTGCCGGTCACATGCGACACTGAAAGCCGAGTAAATCCCATCAGCGCGGCAGTATTCACGCAGCCTGCGCTAAACGCAAGCACCGCGCCGCCCCAAAATACCCATCTTGGAAGCTTGGTAATCATCATTTGCCCTTGATACTGCTAAATCTGACTTAGTATAACCAAAAAAGACAGCCTTTTGGCTGCCTTCTTTTATAAACTGACGGTCAAATCACTTAAAAACGCCTTAAAATGACATTTTAATTATCATTATTCATCATCGAGCATCAATTGCGGGCTGATTGCTACGGTGTTAAATCCAGCATCAACAAATAAAATCTCGCCAGTAATGCCAGATGCCCAAGGGGATAATAAAAATAATGCCGCATTGCCGACTTCTTCTTGGCTCACGTTACGCTGAAGCGGGGCAATTTTTTCGCTGATATCCAGCATTTTACGGAATGATTTGATGCCACTTGCTGCCAACGTTCGGATAGGTCCTGCTGAGATGGCATTAACGCGGATGCCCTCGCCGCCAAGTGACGTTGCCAAGTAGCGAACACTTGCCTCAAGGCTAGCTTTTGCCATTCCCATAACGTTATAGTTTGGCAATACTGAAATGCTGCCTTCATAAGTCAAGGTGAGCATCGAGCCGCGGCGTTTGGCTAACAGCTCGCGACCGGCTTTGGCAAGAGCTACAAAGCTATAGCTTGAAATATCATGAGCAATTTGACTGCCTTCACGGGTGGTCGCGTCAGTAAAGTCACCATCCAACTGATCCATAGGCGCAAAGCCGATGGCGTGAACAATACCATTAATGCCATCGCCCCAATGCTCAGCAACTTTATCAAAACAAGCTTTGATGGACTCATCCGACGCCACATCACATTCAATCACCAAATCTGCGCCAAACGCCTCTGCCGCCATATCGACACGCTTTTTAATCTTATCATTGGGATAAGTCAAAATCAGCGACGCCCCTTCACGGTGCAAAGCCTCGGCAATCGCCCAAGCAATCGATAGTTTGCTGGCAATACCAGTCACGACAAAGCGCTGTCCTTGAAGTAGCATAATAAACCCTTATAAAAGTAAAAGAAATGAGCGTTGCTCTTGATTATACACGATTCAAAATTAAGTAAACAGTCGTAAACCCATAGCTTTTCAAATGATTGGCTCGGATTTTTTTTTAACCTTTTGATTTCTATCTTGCTAAATTTTACTATGATCAAAATTTTTAGCGGCAATATTGACCAGCAACTCACAACAAATTCACGCCAGTGGTAGGAAGTTGAGCCAATTTCACGTATAATCAGCGCCACATTAAGATTGCAAGCTTATGCCAAATGGTTATAACAAATTTGGTATGAAGTGATTTTTACCTATTGGACGGTTGACAACCTTATGAGTAACACCCTAACTTTAACCTCCGACTACCAAGAAAGCATCGAATCTTATCGCCAACTTATCAGCTCAACTGGCGAGGATTTAGAGCGTCCCGGACTTGAAGATACGCCAAAGCGGGCGGCAAAAGCCTTTGATTATCTCACCCAAGGCTATCATCAAGATTTAAGTGTCGTGGTCAATGATGCGGTGTTTCCATCGACCAACCGCGAGTTGGTTTTGGTTCAAAATATCGAGTTTTACTCGCTTTGTGAGCATCATTTGTTGCCGTTTTATGGGGTCGCTCATATTGGCTACCTGCCCAATGGTCAGGTGCTTGGGCTGTCCAAATTTGCCCGAATTGTGGATATGTTTGCCCGCCGCTTGCAAATTCAAGAAAATTTAAGTGAGCAAGTTGCGCAAACGATTATGGATGTGACCGGCTGCCGCGGCGTTGCGGTGGTTATGGATGCCGCTCACATGTGTATGATGATGCGTGGTGTCAACAAACAAATGTCAACCACAAGAACCACTTCAATGCTTGGTGAGTTTGTTCATGACAATCAAGCCCGCAATGAGTTTTTAGATGCTGTTCCTAAGCGAAAACCGGCGCTATAAACCCCATTGTGAATTTGGTCTAAGCCAATAAAAGGATACAAAAGTATCCTTTTTTTTCGCCTAAATGTTGTCAAGATAAAAGCGCTTTAAAAATAATCATAAGAAATAAATTTGCTTATAAAAGGACAATCAATAATGACCATGCAGCATTTTCTTTGTAGCACTTGTGGCACTTCTTACCCAAAAAGCGAGTTACCGCCAAAACATTGCCCGATTTGTGATGATGAGCGGCAATTTGTACCGCCATCGGGGCAAGAGTGGACGACGCTTGATCAGCTTATCGACTCGCATTGCAATCGCTGGAAGCTTCACGAGCCAAATTTATTTGAAATCAAAACTTATCCGGACTTTGCCATTGCTCAGCGCGCGTTTTTAATTCAAACCCCAAGCGGCAACATTCTTTGGGATTGTCTCTCCTTACTTGACCCGGCAACCGAACAGCTTATTCGCGCCTTAGGCGGTTTAAAAGCCATTGCTATCTCTCATCCGCACTATTACACCACCATGCAAGATTGGGCGCAGGCGTTTGCCGTTCCCGTTTATTTACATGAGTGGGATCATGACTGGGTGATGCGTGAGGATGATCATTTGACCTTTTGGCAAGGCGATACTTTTGAGCTAGGCGATGGCTTAACCTTAATTCGCTTAGGTGGTCATTTTCCAGGCGGAACCGTGCTACATTGGTCGCAAGGCGCGGACGGCAAAGGCGTGCTTATGAGCGGCGATATCGTTCAAGTGGCTGAAGATGTCCGCCGCGTGTCTTTTATGTGGAGTTATCCCAACATGCTACCGCTTTCGGCTGATACCGTTCAGCGCATTGGTGATACCTTGCAGCCTTGGGAATTTGACCGGATTTATGGGGCGTTTGATGGCAAAACGGTCAAATCTGACGCCAAATGGGTAATCAACCGTAGCGTAACGCGATATGTTGAGCTATTGAACAGTTATCAGCATTAACGTTTAAGGTGTCATTAAAAAAACTTGCCATTGCTTACATTAAACCCGCAGGCAAGTTTTATTTTTCTATATTTTAAGTGGGCTTAATGCTTTTTGGTATCACCTGCCACTTTATCCATCACCGCAAATAATACCCCTGAAATCACAAAGGTCATGTGAATAATGACTTTCCACATCAAGCTATTGGCATCGGCATCGGTCAAATCTTTTGGAATATCCATAAACGATTTGAGCAAATCAATCGCAGAAATCGCCACAATCGCGCCGATGACCTTGAGCTTTAGCCCCGAAAAGTCAATTTTGCCCATCCATTCGGGGCGGTCTTCGTGATTTTCAGTGTCAATTTTGGAAACGAAAATCTCATAACCACTAAAAATGATAATAATAAGTAGGTTGGCAACCAGTGACATATCCACCAGCGCCAAAATCCCCACGATAACGTCCGCTTCTGCCGCAACAAAAACATGCGTGGTCATGTGCCAAAGCTCTTGTAAAAACTTAACGAACAACAATACAATAGCAATCACTAAGCCCACATAAAATGGCGCAATCAGCCAACGACTGTTAAAGATGGCTTTTTCTAGCAAAAATTCGACTTTTTTTAACATAAAAATCTCGAAAAAAAAGAGAAATTATAAAGTATTATTCTAAGCTTGTGATTGCAAAATTATTGCTGAATCGCAAATTTTACCTGTCTTTTCTTGTGTCTATATCGTTATAAAACCACGCCATTCTCAGCTTTTGAACGTAGGCTTCGGCGTAAAACCATCTTAAATTACCGTAACGTCTATCTGGCGATCCTTGCTGGACTTTTTTAAGGGGCTCATCATGAGTCAAATTATTGACGGTGTTCTTGCCATCATGGCAAAGTTTGGCTATCTTGGCATTGCCTTTGCTATGTTTTTAGAAAATATTTTCCCGCCCATTCCCTCAGAGCTTATCATGCCAGCAGCAGGCTTTGCGGTGGCAAAAGGCGAGCTTCAGCTGGTATTGGTGATTATTGCAGGGACGATAGGTGCTACCTTAGGCGCGCTGCCCTTTTATTATTTGGGCTACGTATTTAACGAAGACCGCTTGAGCCTTTGGGTTAAAAAGTATGAAAAAGTGATCTTTGTTAAAGTGGATGATGTGACCGCTGCCAGCCGCTGGTTTGAGCGTCACGGCAGTAAAGCGGTGTTTTTTGGTCGAATGGTTCCAGGAGTTCGCTCGCTGATTTCGATCCCTGCTGGCATCAATAAAATGCCGCTTGGGCGTTTTTTATTATTTACCTTGTTAGGGTCAAGCCTTTGGACAACCGCGCTAACCTTGTTAGGTTATTATTTGGGGAAAAACTACACACTCATTGAAGCAGCGATTGCGCCTTATTCCAAAATATTTTTGGCAATCAGCGCGATTTTGGTTATTGGCTGGCTCGTTAAACAAAGGCTTCGTCGGCGGTAAAGTTCACTTTAAGCGCCATTAATTTGCTGCAACAACGCTTGGGTATACTCATGTTTGGGATGATTAAAAACAGTTTCCGCCCTGCCCACCTCAACACAAACGCCATCTTTAAGCACCAGTATTGACTGACAAAGTGCGCGAACGACGTTTAAATCGTGGCTAATCATCACAAAGCTGATGCCAAAGTGTTGTTGAATATCCCGAAGCAGTTTGACAACCGTCACTTGAGTTGAGCTGTCAAGCGCGGAGGTTGGCTCATCAAGAATGATAAGTTTGGGCTTCATGATAAGCGCTCGGGCAAGGGCAACGCGCTGACGCTGACCGCCCGACAACTCATGCGGATAGCGGTGGATAAAATCGGCAGGAAGCTGAACGGTTTGCAAGCTATCAATAACTTTTAATTGCCGCGCAGCTTTATCAATACCTTGAGCAATTAACCCCTCTTCAATGATTTGCAATACCGTCATTCTAGGGTTGATACTGGCAAAAGGGTCTTGAAACACCATTTGAATTTGCGAGCGAAATTTACGAAGCTCGGACTTGCTAAGCGCCATAATATCTTGATTATGAATGCAAATTTGACCGTCAATTTTTGCTTGATTGCTCAATAATCGGCAAAGCGCAAGCGCGGTGGTGGTTTTGCCCGATCCTGATTCGCCAACGATACCAAGGGCTTGACCTTGCGGTAAATGAAAGGTTAAGTCTTTTACCGCCTCAAACCAAAGTTTCACCCCACCAAAAAAGCGCTTTTCTATCGGATAGCGGATGGTCAAATTTTCGACCGTTAATACGGAATTTGAGTCATCAGTGATGGTTAGCGCATTGCCAAAATTTTGATTTATCAAAGCGCGCGTATAGTCCGCTTTGGGATTGGCAAAAATGTCTTGGGTTGCGCCCGACTCCACAATAACGCCTTGACGCATGACAATCACATCATCACTATAGCGGCGAACGAGGTTCAAATCATGGCTGATTAACACCATTGCCATGTCGCGCTCAGCTTTTAAGCGGTTTAATAATGCTAAAACCTCATGCTGCAAGGTCACATCAAGGGCGGTGGTCGGTTCATCGGCAATCAAAATGTCTGGATTTTGCGCCAATGCCATCGCAATCATCACGCGCTGACGTTGACCACCGGACAATTCATGGGGAAATCGTGACAGCTTATCGTTTGGATTATTGATTTGAACGTCGTTTAATAAGTTCAGCGTTTGCTTATGCCAGTTGGCTTTTGGAATTCCAGCAAGTTTTAATGACTCGGTGATTTGCTTGCCCACCGTATGCAGCGGATTGAGCGCAGTCATCGGCTCTTGAAAAATCATGCCAATCCGGCGACCGCGAATGCTTTTAAACAGTTTATCGTTGTTGTCAGCATCATTAATAGGCAACGCGCCGACTTCAGTTAATTGAACTTGACCTGAAATATTGAGACTCGTTGGTAGTAGCCCAAGCAATGCTAAGCTACTAATCGATTTTCCTGAACCGGACTCACCAACGATGGCAAGGGTTTTGCCTTTTTGTAATTCAAAGCTTAAATCCTCCACCAAAACGGCTTGATTTGGCATTACAATCTGCAAATTTTGAACGCTTAATACCGAAACATTGGCATTGTTTATTGTTGAATCAATTGGCTTCATGATGAGCGCCTCGGGTCAAACGCATCGCGAAGCGCTTCACCAATAAAAATCAGCAAGGACAACACAATGGTCAAGCTAAAAAATCCGGATAAAGCAAGCCAAGGCGCATCTAAGTTGTTTTTACCTTGAACCATCAACTCGCCAAGCGATGGCGAACCAGGTGGCAAGCCATAACCTAAAAAATCAAGCGCGGTTAACGCCACGATATTAGCAGTGAGCATAAATGGCAACTGCGATAAGCTTGAGGCAAGCGCGTTGGGCAAGATATGGCGAAACATGATTTGCGGGTCACTTACGCCTAAATTGCGAGCCGCGCGGACATAATCAAAATTGCGCGCCCGCAAAAACTCTGCTCGAACCAATCCCACAAGCCCCATCCAACCAAAAAGCAGCATCATGGCAAAAAGCAATGCAATGCTTGGGCTAAATAAGCTGACCAAAATAATAATCATAAACAGCTGCGGCATCCCGCCCCAAACTTCCATAAAACGCTGACCGGCTAAATCTACCCAGCCGCCGTAATAGCCTTGAACCGCACCAATAACAATACCAATTACCGCGCCAGCAAGCGTTAGCGCAATCCCAAACAATAAGGATACGCGCATGCCATAAAGAATCCGCGCGAGAACATCGCGACCTTGGTCGTCCGTTCCAAGCCAGTTTTGCGCGTTGGGCGGCGCAGGATACGGTAACCCAAGCTCAACATTGGGCGTTTGGTCAGCAAAGGCAATCGGTGGCATGACCATAAAGCCTTTTGCTTTAATCAGCTCTTGAACGGCAGGGTCTTTATAATTGGCTTCGGTTTCAAATATCCCGCCAAACGCCGTTTCCGGATAGGCTTTGGCGACTGGAACAAAGTAGCGATCATCAAATTTAACCAGTAGCGGCTTGTCATTGGCAATCACGTTTGCTGCCATACAAATTACAAAAATAACTAAAAATGCAATGAGCGAGATAACGCCCAAACGATTTTGCTGAAAGCGATTCAGCCGAGCTTGCCAAATCGGATTTAAACGGTTTTTTTCTGATACAGATTTTTGAGCGATTTTAGCCATCATTAGCGACCCTCAAAATCAATTCGCGGGTCAATCAGCTGATAGCTGACATCGCTAATAAGTTGCAGCAGCAGCCCAACCAAGGTAAAAATAAATAGCGTTCCAAAAATCACCGGATAATCCCGCTGAACAATGGCCTCAAACCCTAAAAGTCCCAAGCCATCAAGCTTAAAAATAATCTCAATCAAAAAGTTGCCGGTAAAAAATATCCCAACGATGGCGGACGGAATCCCCGCGATAATAATCAGCATGGCATTTCGAAATACGTGACCGTAAAGCACTTGCCGCGACCCCAAACCTTTGGCGCGGGCGGTCAACACGTACTGCTTGCCAAGCTCCTCCAAAAAGCTAAACTTGGTCAAATACGTAAGCCCTGCAAAGCCGCCAATCGTACTTGCCAATAGCGGCAGCGCCAAATGCCAAAAGTAATCTTTAACTTTGCCAAACAAGCTTAAGTCCGCAAAGTTTTCGGAGGTCAGCCCTTGCAGCGGAAAGATATGCCAATAGCTGCCCCCTGCAAAAAATACCAATAAAATTACCGTAAATACAAACACCGGAACCGCGTGACCGACCGCAAGCAGCATTGCCGTAGTTTTATCCATCATGGAATTGTGGTGAATGGCTTTATAAATGCCAAGCGGAATGGCAATCAGATAAATCAGCAAAGTGCTCCAAAGCCCAAGCGATATGGACACGGGCATTTTTTCAAGAATTAATTCGGTGACCGATTGACCTTTAAAAAACGACTCCCCAAAATCAAGCTTGGCGTAATTTTTTAGCATCAACCAAAAGCGCTCGGGGGCGGATTTGTCAAAGCCATATTGCTTATTGATCGCCGCGACCATGTCCTCAGACAAGCCGCGAGTGCCTTGATAGGTGCTGTTGTTACCGCTGCCGATATTGCCCTCAACCGCGCCCATTTTTGCCGCTTGCTCAATTTGCGCGATTTGCTGCTCAACAGGACCTCCGGGGGCAGCTTGTACAATCACAAAATTTGCCAGCAAAATGAGAAATAGCGTTGGGATGATCAGCAGCAAACGTTTGATGATATATCGTCCCATAGCGCCGTCCTATCGTTGAGTTAAGGTTAAAAAAAATCACAGCTTAATCAATAACTTAAAATAAATCTTCAAAGTCTAAAAATTGTTTTTAAGTTCACGAAGCGCCGCAAATACCGTCAATGGCTTATCATCGGGCAATGGCGTTTGACCACTTGCTCCTGCAATCACACTTGACTCAGAGGTTCGCAAAAACACGTTAACCGCGCGCTCATGAGCTAAAGTTACTGGAAGCGTTGGGATACCTTTCGCGGTTTTGGCTTGGGCATCAATAAGTGCCTCTTGAATGTCGATATTGTCAGGCTCAATCGTCAGCCCAAAGCGCAAATTACTTTGGGTATATTCATGAGCCGGATAAAACAAGCTGTCCTCAGGTAAGCTTGCCAATCGCGTTAAGCTGTCAAATAGCTGCTCAATCGTTCCGGTAAACACCCGACCACAGCCACCGCTAAACAGCGTATCGCCGCAAAAGATATGCTTTTTACCTTCAATATCAAGAACATATGCCAAATGATTTGCCGTATGTCCTGCGACTTCCCAAACTTGCGCGGCATGACACCACGCATTGACTGTACTACCTTCTTTAACCGCTTGGTCTTGCGCCACGCCATGCTCATTGTGGGCGACGATATGGGTCATTGGGAAATGCTCTTGCAATTCTGCCACGCCACCAGTATGGTCATGATGATTGTGGGTCACCCAAATTGCGGTCAACTCCAAGCCATTAGCGCTTAAATACTCAATCACAGGCGCCGCTTGACCGGGATCAATCACGATGGCTTGGTGGTTGCTTTGGTTGATGAGCGTCCAAATATAATTGTCGGTAAAGGCTTTGATGGGATAGATTTGTAGGCTCATATCGTCTCCTAATCATGGTTTTTTTAAACTAATTTTTAATTTAGTAAAGTTTTATTTTAGCAATATAAAATTAGTGATTTTTATTTTAAATCGGCGCTTATTTTAAATAGTCGTCTACACGCGCCGCCGCTTGTTTATCCGACCACCAATAATCTATGCCAATGGCGTTGCTTGGCAATTTATCCACGTGGCGGTACTCATCCCAATAGGCGACCGTTGTTGTCGTTTTGCCATAAAGCGGCACTAAATAATGTCCTGCTCGCAACAATCTGTCTAAAACTTTGGTATAAAGAATGATTTCGTTGCGGTTTTTGGCATTCCCAAGCTTAGCAATCACGCTATCTATCGCCGCGTTTTTTATTCCCATGGTATTGTTATTACCTGCTTCATCTGCCGCCGCGCTGCCCCAATACGCCGCTTGCTCGGTGCCAGGGGATAAACTCTGCGCAAAATTATCCATTGTCATATCAAAATCAAAGCGGCGCATTCGTTCATAATATTGCGCGTTATCGACCTGCCGAAGCTGAACCTTAAAGCCCAAGCGCTCAAGGTTTCGGGCATAAGGTAAAATCACGCGAGAAAGCTTTTCATCCTCTATTAAAATCTCAAGTGCCGCGCGTTTACCATCAGGCTGATATAACTGCATATTTTTATAAAAAAATCCGGCAGATAGCAGCAATTTTCGCGCTTTTAGCAAATTGTCACGGTTAAAGCCGCTGCCGTCAGATTTCGGTGACTGCCAAGGCGCAAGCACCGCTTGACGCTGAATCGGCTCAAGCTTGTCCAAAAGTGGCAACAATACAGCAAGCTCCGCGGTTGATGGCGCGCCCACAGCCGCAAGCTCTGAGCCGTGAAAATAACTTTGCAAGCGCTCATATTGATGATGAAAAAGGGTTTTATTCATCCATTCAAAGTCATAAGCGAGCGTTAATGCTTCGCGCACGCGAATGTCTTGAAAAATCTTGCGGCGCTGATTCATAACCAGACCCTGCATCGCTACAGGATTGGCGCTTGGGATGGCTTCTCTTTCAATGAGCCCTGCTTTGACTGCCGGAAAATTATAGCCGGTTGCCCAATTCGCCGCTTTGCTTTCAGATCGAAAGCGGTATTGTCCCGCTTTAAACCCCTCAAAGGCAATCTCATCACTTTGATAATAAATAAATTTAATATTTTTAAAATTAAATCTGCCGCGGTTTGCCATCACTTGCCAGCCCCAATAGTTGGGATCACGGACGTAGCTGACCGAGCGCCCAGCCTCAACGCGACCTAATTTATAAGGTCCACTTCCCATTAAAGGCTTTAAGCTGATCTTTTCAAAATCTTTATCAATGGAGGATTTGGCAAAAATAGGAAACTGACCAACGGTTAATAAAATTTCTTTATTGTCACTGTTGGCAAAGTTGAATTTGACGCGGTGCTTATCAAGAGATTCAATACTTTTAATATCACCCAAATAACTGCGAACGAACATGGGACCTTTGGTTAATAGCGCCTCATAAGTGGCTTTAACATCCGCACTGGTGACGGGCGTGCCATCCCAAAACCGCGCTTTTGGATCGAGATGATAAACAATCCAGCTCGTATCGTCAGGGTCAAAGGTGGCACTGGTCGCAAGCTGCGGATACATGGTGAAGGCTTCGTCAAGCGAGCCGGTCATCAAGGTATCATAAAGGTAATCGGTGCCAATCATCGGCACGCCTGTGGTCATCCATTTGTTTGCAGCATTAAAGCTGCCGCGCGCCTCAAGCGATAACGTGCCGCCAATCGGTGCATTTGGGTTGGCATACGGCAAATGGGAAACTTGCGTATATTTTGCCGTGCTGTTATGACCAAGCGCCGTGGTGGTGATGGGCGCGGCAATCGCAAATAATGGCAAAGCGCTTGCCGCCATCAATACTAAAGGCAGCAAACGCTTTGTTAATGCCAAACGCAGGCTAGCCATGCTTTTGTTCAAACTTATGCATAAAGTCGACCAATTGCTCAACCCACTCAAGCGGTACAGCGTTATAGATGCTGGCGCGCATTCCGCCAACTTCGCGGTGACCTTTGAGATTTAAGAGTCCGGCTTTTTCTGACTCTTCTAAAAACAGCTTATCAAGGCTGCTGTCTTTTAAGGTAAACGGCACGTTCATGATTGAGCGGTGCGCTTTGGCAACCGCATTGTGATAAAAACTGCTGTTATCAATGGTGTCATAAAGCAATTTGGCTTTTTGTTCATTAATTTTGCCGATGGCTTCAACGCCGCCTTGTGCTTCTAACCAATCAAACACCAGTCCTGCTAAATACCAAGAATAGGTGGCAGGGGTATTTGACATCGATTCTTTTTCGGCTTGGTGCTCGTAGTTGAGCAGCATCGGGCACCACTCGCTAACATTACCAAACAAGTCCTCGCGGATGATAACAATGGTCAAGCCAGCAGGACCGATATTTTTTTGCGCGCCCGCGTAAATCATAGCAAATTTGGTGACGTCAATCGGCTGCGACAAAATGCAAGACGACATATCGGCAATGATAGGCGCATCAACCTTGGGCGGCTCAAAGATTTGTAAGCCATGAATGGTTTCATTCGCGCAGTAATGAAAATAAGCCGCATTGTCGCTCAGTTTCCACTCACTTTGATCAGGAACGTCGGTAAATTTCGTGCTCTCGCCGCTTGCTACTTGATTCACTGTACCAAGTCCCAATTTGGCATAGCGCTCAGCTTCTTTCACGGCTTTTTTTGACCACGTTCCGGTCGTTAAATAATCTGCCGTCTTGCCATTCAATAAGTTCAGCGGAATGGCAGAAAATTGCAAACTCGCACCACCTTGTAAAAACAGCACTTTATAATTTTCAGGAATACCCATCAATCGGCGCAATTTGGCTTCGGCATTTTGGGTCATGGCAATATAATCCGCGCTGCGGTGGCTCACTTCCATCACCGACAGCCCGCGACCTTCCCAATCAAGTAATTCCGCTTGAGCGCGAGCAAGAACGTCGGTCGGCATGGTGGCAGGACCTGCACAAAAATTGGCAAGGCGCTTTGGGTTATTATTACTCATGAGCATTATCCTTTATCGATGGCATCTTTATGGGTCAATGGGTCAGTCAAAATCATAATGAACGGGTTGAAATTTGTTGCCAAAAGTCACGTTTTAAGCTTGCATCTTCTAGCATAGCATCTAATGTGGGTAGCGGGCGAATATTTGGGTGCAAAACGCCCTCAGGCAATTCAGTCAGCGCCCCAATGTGAATGTCCTCGCGACCAAGGTTAAAAATGTAACCTGCAAAACTGGCATTGGCAAGCGTTTGCGTCGTCATTCCTGAACAAATGGGAAAAGAAAAAGGCGTACATGATAAGGTCAAGGCGGTAGTAATATTGCGCCAAAGCTGCTCACCCTCTTTTGACAATTTACTGACATCCACAATCAACACCCAATCTTGAAACCTTGCTCCCTCTAGCGCAAACGGCGCAAGGGTCAGCTCCTTCGGCTCAGTAATGATCGATGATTGACCTTTCTCTAATTCGCCATCAAAAGCTTCGTTTTCAAAAATTTTTTCATCAAAAAAATCGTGACTTAACTCATCATCCGCAGGCGCATTGATGGTCAAATCTGAATTAACGATCTCATCATTTGAATAAGAAATTGGTGGTTCAGTAATCGCTATATCAGTAGACTGAGGAATTTGATGGCTACTGACGACTGGGCTTTGGGACGTTGGTAAGGCTAAGATCGCATCATTATTGCCATCATCTGCCACAATACTACTGATAGTTACTGTTGCTGTGGTCGGTCGAACCCAAGCGCTAATTCCCATCATCGCCAAAATTTGTCGCTGCTGCTGTTGTCTTAAGCGCTGCAATAATTGCCGATCTTGGTTACCCTCTACCAAATTAGCTTGGGCTTTGGCAATATCTTTTGTGTCACTCATTGTTGCCGCCCAAAATTAATCCCCTAAATTTCAAATTTTAATTACTCAAACTGCTTAAGCTTTTTTATCTAGCGACGTGCTAGGTAATCAAAATCATCTTAAGTCATGACTTGATTGAGCATTAATTTGTCCAAAATACCAAACCAGTTTGAATAGCTATTATAAGCGATTTTGGTAGATTTTTGGAAAAACGAGGATCAACAAATTAAGAAAAGTCATTGCAGTAGCCGCTAAATTGATTTGGCAAATAAAAAACTCGCCAAATAGCGAGTAGCAATTAAAAGTTTAGCGTGGTCAAATTTTAGGCAAAAAAAAGCGACTCCATCAGCACATCCTCGGCACACATTAAAACTATTACCGTTGCTACCTTCCGGTCCTGGCGGGGTTCATAGAACAATGTTGCGAGGCTACCAATGGAGCCACCGAGGATGATTATACAAGAACTAAGCACAAATTCAAGCCTTATTGCGCTTTTATTGCCAAAATTTGGTTAATTATGCCCTATTATTGACAAAATCATCATAGAATATTTATCAAAATTTGCTATTTTAGCCTTCAGACTATTGCAATTTTTATTATTGAGGATACTATGATGAGAAAGTTTCTTACTGCTAGGAGTATTATTGCTATGAGTTCAGCAGGACTACTTACCGCTGCAGCTATGAATGCTCAAGCAGCCCCTACAGGTTACGACCAAGTCACTTTTCAAAGTGAAGTTAAAGAAGAAGTTGCCAACGACGAAGTTCGCGCAAGCCTTTATAAAAAGGCGCAAGCTCCCGATGCCAAATCGCTTGCCACCCAGTTAAATACGGCGGTTAACAGTGCTCTTAATATTGCCAAGCGCTATCCAAGCGTGACCGTCAGCACCGGTCAGCAAAGCACTTACCCACGCTATGATAAAAATGATAAAATCATTGGCTGGACCGGTCAAGCCAATATCGATATTAAGAGCACCGATTTTACTGCGACCAGCCAGCTGATTGCTGATTTGCAATCAATCATGGTGATGGATAGTCTAAACTTTGGCGTCTCTAACGCTAAAAAAGCAACAATCGAGCAGCGCTTAATGACCGAAGCCTCGCGCGCCTTTCAAAACCAAGCGAAAAACTTAACCCGCGCTTGGGATGCTCGTGGCTACCGCGTGGTCAATGTCAATTTAAATACGGGAAATCAATATCCGGTTCCAGTATTTAGAACCATGAGCATGAAAGCAGAATCGGCGGATGCTTCGGTTCCAAGCCAAAACTTTGAGTCGGGAAATAGCACCATTTCGGTTACCGCAAATGGTACGATTGAGCTGACCAAATAAGTATTTAGAACAGATGTTAAACCAAAGGCAATCTAAATTTAGGTTGCCTTTTTTATTGCCCATTTACTTTCCAATCAACGCGCCAAAGGGATCATTAGGCGCGGTTTGACGTTTTTTAGCGGCTTCGGCTTGGTTGATGTTGTCCTGACGGAGTTTAAGCAGTATTTTTTGTGGCAACGATAGCCGCTCATAAGCTTGCAGCTGCGCCGCAATTTTTTTATTATTTTGCAAAACGGTCGTGTTTTGGATGACATAAACCGTCTGCGAGACTTGGGAGATTGTTTGACCTGATTTGTTGGTAATCGCTGCGCTGATGGTATGCTGCCCTGGCATTAAATCGACGGTAGGAACGTTTGCACTTAAGCCTTGAGCAATCGCTGCGCCATCGATATAAATGGTGACACTATCGCTTGATTTAAGCGCAGGCTTGACTTGCAAATTGACCACGATATTTTGTGCAGGGCGACGATAAGCGCGTTCAGCTGAAGGCTCGGTCATGGTTAGCTGATAACTGGGGCTTGGCAGTTGCGGTTTGGTTTTGCTGCTGTTTTCGTTACTGGTTTGAGCATTGTTTGCTGCCGTACTTTGCGAACTGTTTTGATGATTTGTTTGCTGAGGCGGCGCAGGTTGGCTTACAGCTTGATTGTTTGCGGTGCGATTATTTAATAGCGCCGTACTTTCAGAAACGGCAACAGGGGTAATCGTTTTTCCGGCTTGATTTTCATAATGCTGCGGGTTGTCGGTAAAAGTGATGCGACCGCTGTCATCAACGACTTTATAAATGGGCGTTGCCATTGCGATCATGCTAAAACTTGCCAGCACTACCACTGCCCCAACGCTTTTATAAGCGCGCCATTTTGCAAATTTTTTCATTATACTTTTCCAAATTTTAAAAATTTGTTTAACGTTATCAAGCTTATTATGCGGTATATTTTTCTAAAAAACAGGCTATTTTAAAATCAGCGCTCAATAAAAAACCAGCTAAGGCAACCCCTAACTGGTTTTTAAACTTTAAAAAAATAAAGATTAGCAGCTGTAATACATATCAAACTCGACCGGATGAACGGTGATGTTCAAGCGCAGCACTTCTTCTTCTTTAAGCGCGATAAAGGCTTCAAGCATGTCTTTGGTAAACACATCACCTTTTAATAAAAACTCATGGTCGTCTTTAAGCGCTTGCAAGGCAACTTCAAGATTTTCAGCAACCGTTGGGATTTGCGCGCCTTCTTCAGGAGGCAAATCGTAAAGGTTTTTGTCGGCAGCTTCCCCGGGGTGGATTTTGTTTTGAATCCCGTCAAGCCCTGCCATTAATAGCGCGGCAAAAGTCAAGTATGGGTTTGCCGCAGGATCAGGGAATCGGGCTTCAACGCGGACGGCTTTGGGGCTTGACACGTGAGGAATACGAATTGACGCTGAGCGGTTCGACGCTGAATACGCAAGCTTAATCGGCGCTTCATAATGCGGCACAAGGCGCTTATAGCTGTTGGTCGATGGGTTGGTGATGGCGTTGAGCGCGCGGGCATGCTTGATGATCCCGCCGATAAAATATAGCGCCGTTTCCGAAAGACCAGCATATTCATCGCCTGAAAAGATGTTTTGACCGTCTTTTGAAATCGACATATGAACGTGCATGCCAGAGCCGTTATCGCCAACGACTGGCTTTGGCATAAAGGTTGCCGTTTTGCCAAACTGATGAGCAACGTTGTGAACGACGTATTTAAGCTGTTGAACTTCATCGGCTTTTTTAACCAAGGTGTTAAACGCGACACCAATTTCAAGCTGACAAGGAGCTACTTCATGGTGATGAACTTCGATGCTGCCCTCGCCGACAATTTCTTCTAAGCGCTCACACATGACCGAGCGCATATCTTGGCTGCTGTCAATTGGTGGCACAGGCATATAGCCGCCTTTAACGCGCGGACGGTGACCCATATTGCCCCACTCGTAGCTGTTATTGCTCGACCAAGCCGCTTCTTCAGCGATAATCGCATGGCTGACCCCTGACATGGCGATCGACCATTTGACCTCGTCGAACACAAAAAACTCAGGTTCAGGACCAAAAAATGCGGTATCGCCAATGCCCGTTGATTTTAAATACTCTTCAGCTCGGCGCGCAATCGAGCGTGGATCGCGCTCATAGCCTTGCAAGGTTGATGGCTCAATGATGTCACAAGTGACCACCACCGTCACGGCATCAAAAAACGGGTCAATAAACGCCGTTTCAGGATCAGGTCGCAAAATCATGTCGGACGCCTCAACGCCTTTCCAGCCAGCGATTGATGAGCCATCGAACATTTTGCCGTCTTCGATCACCTCATCATCAATGCTTGCTGCCGGAAAGCTGATGTGATGCTCTTTGCCGCGGGTGTCGGTAAAGCGAAAATCCACCCATTTGGCGTTTGACGATTCAATAAGCTCTAATAATTTATTCGACATAAAAAAGATTCCTCGTGATGGTCGTGGTAGCCGGTGGCAGATGGTTGTCAGCACAATACAAGCGATTAAATCATTGCAACCTTAAAAGCTTTGGCTATTTTAACAATTTCTGATTAAGATTGCTTGAGTGGTTAAGCGAACTTTTCAAAAATTTATGATTGCGATGATGGTTTGCAATAAATAAGCGGTTAATCTTTGGGCAAACTTTGCAATTGCGGTTGGATTTTGCGCCCTAGTTTTGGCTATAATCAAGCTTACCATGGCAGCTTGCCAAAATAATGGTAAGATATCCTAGCTACTGACTCAAACTATTAAATGAATCCTTTGAACTCAAAAAAACCTTAACTATTAATTTTAGCCCACCACCAACCGGCTTTTGCCGCTTTCAATGTTTCAATCAGGTTGACAAGCTTATGATTTTGATGATCGATAATTACGACAGCTTTACGTACAATATTGTACAGTATTTTGGTGAATTAAAGCAGGACATCACCGTTTGGCGTAACGATCAGGCAACGATTGCGGACATTAAAGCGCTTGCTCCTGACGTGATTGTCATCGGTCCTGGACCTTGCGACCCCGATCGCGCGGGGATTTCGCTTGAAGTCATCAATCAGCTTCAAGGCATCATTCCCATTTTGGGGATTTGTCTGGGTCATCAAGCCATCGGTCAAGCTTTTGGCGGTGATGTGATTAAAGCCGGGCTTGTGATGCACGGTCGATTGTCCAAGGTTTATCATAACCATCAAGGCGTCTTTACTGATCTGCCAAACCCCGTTGAGGTCACGCGTTATCACTCATTGGTCGTCGATAAAAACACCTTGCCCGACTGCTTTGAGGTCACTGCTTGGACGCAAAACACGGATGGCAGCATCGAGGAAATCATGGGATTTCGCCACAAAACACTCGATATTGAAAGCGTTCAGTTTCATCCTGAATCGATTTTAAGTGAAGCAGGCTATCAGCTATTAAACAATTTTTTGGCGGCGCACGATTTGGCAGTGTTAAGCTCTGACAACTTGCCGCAAGTGGGCTGAGCCATTACGTTTTAAATTTAAAAATAAAAACTAAGTGAACCCTTATGACTAATATTCCAACAAAAAAAGCGACTGATATCGCAGCTTTGAGCGATGATGACGTTCATAAAATTTTGACCACCGCCCTTGAACGCATTTTTCAGCATATTGATTTGACCTTTAATGAGATGCATGAAGTCATGCTAATTATCATGCATGGCAGATGCAGCGAAGCCATGATGGGTGCGATTTTGACCGGACTTCGCATGAAAGGCGAATCGATTGAGGAGATTACCGCTGCGGCTACCGCCATGCGCGATTTGGCGGACAATATCGCTCCAAAAGATTGCGCGAATTTGGTCGATATTGTCGGTACAGGCGGCGATGGCGCCAACTTATTTAACGTGTCCACCGCATCAGCGCTCGTTGCGGCAGCCGCCGGCGCTCAAGTTGCCAAACATGGCAATCGCGGCGTTTCGACCAAATCTGGAAGTTCAGACTTGCTTGAAAAAGCGGGAATCAGCTTAGCCTTAACCCCAAAGCAAACGCTTGATTGCATTGAAAATCAAGGCATTGGCTTTTTATTTGCACCCAATCACCACAGCGCCATGCGTTACGCCAATCCCGTTCGGCGCGAGCTTAAAGCGCGAACGATTTTTAACATTTTAGGACCTTTAACCAACCCTGCTGGCGTTCCAAACTTAGTTATTGGGGTATTTACCGCTCAGCTTTGCGAGCCTTTAGCCAAAGTCATGCAAAACTTAGGGGCGCGTCATGTGATGGTCGTTGGTGCTAAAGACGGCTTGGATGAAATCAGCCTTGCCACCGCCACCACCGTTGCCGAATTAAAAGACGGCGAAATTAGCGTTTACGATTTGCTGCCCGAGCACGCTGGAATCGACTCGCAAGCTTTAGTGGGTCTTGATGTTGCATCCCCTGAGGACAGCTTAAAGCTCATTTCATCGGCGCTGTCCGGCAATTCAACAGATGATAAAAGTATCTTAAAAGCTCGTGATATGATTGCGCTTAATGCCGGCGCGGCAATTTATACCGCAGGAATTGCATCAAGCTATGCCGATGGCGTTAAAAAAGCCCAAAGCGTTATCAATGACGGCTCAGCGCTCGCCAAGATGCAAGTGCTTGCCGACTATTCTCAAAAGCTTGCCGCTTCTGCCTAAATTTTGCTTGTTTAAATGTATTTTTTGGAAAGATTATGACCATCACCGCATCAACAAATCCGGAAATACCTTCCGTTCTTCAGCGCATCGTTGCCACCAAACATGAAGAAGTTGCCGCTGCAAAACAGCAAACTTCGCTTGACGATATCAAAGCTCAAGCAAAAAATATCACTGAGCCTCGTCGCGGCTTTGCCAATGCCTTACGATCGGCAAATTTGGGCGTGATTGCTGAAATTAAAAAAGCGTCGCCATCAAAAGGCATCATCAACCATAATTTTGATCCCGTCACGTTTGCTAAGCAGTATGAGGCAGCAGGAGCAGCTTGTCTGTCCGTATTGACCGATCGCGATTATTTTCAAGGCTGCGATGAGTATTTGATTAAAGCGCGCGCTGCTTGCAAGCTTCCGGTACTTCGAAAAGACTTTATGGTCGATGAATATCAAATTTATCAATCGTTTGTTCTGGGCGCGGATTGTATTTTGTTAATTATGGCGTGCCTTGATGATGATAGCGTTCGGCAATTGCATAAAGTGAGCATCGATCTTGGTATGGACGTTTTGATTGAAATTCATACCCAAGCGGAGCTTGAGCGTGCGTTATTGCTGCCAAAATCTAAGCATAATATTTATGGCATTAATAATCGCAACTTAAATACCTTTGAGGTGAACTTACAAACGACGCTTGATTTAAAGCAAACTTTGCTAGAACATTTGGCAGCAGATGAATCACAAAACCCGCTCATCGTCACCGAAAGCGGCATTCATAGCGCAGAGGACATTCGCTTGATGCTCAATGAAAATATTAACCTATTTTTAATCGGTGAGCAGTTTATGAAAACTGACAACCCCGGCGCGGCGTTACAATCTTTACTTGAATCGGTCGCAGCGCAGGTATAACCTTTTTACTTAAATATTTTTAAATGACTTCTCTTTTTTCTTAACTGACAGTTTATTCTTATGGCAAATTCTTTATTTTCAAAAGACATGCAAGACCAACTTAAAGCGCTTAAAAGTGAGCTTACCCGCGGTCGTGATACCAGTAGCCCTGATGGCGACAATCAAAAGCCAACTGAGCCGATCTCCCTTCCGACCCAAAAGCAAGTTAAAAAAACTGTCAAAAAGCTTGATAGCGAGCAATTGGACGATGACAAAGTGCTGTTTTTGCAAGCGATGCATGGGGTGAACCGTTTAGCCGATAAAAATGTTCGCCCGCCTGCCGGTGGTAGCACGACCAAGCCTGACGCCGCAACGCTATCTAAACGCGCAGCAGCTCAAGGCGGCGAGGAAAATCAGCTTGGCGCGGGGCTTTCGGACATGCAAGCTTTATTAAATCCAGTATCCGGCGAAGCCTATTTATCGTATAAACAAGCAACGCTACAAAACAAAATCTTTACTCAGTTAAAGCAAGGTAAATTGCGCTGGTTTGATGCGGTAGATATTCACGGCTGCACGATTGATGAGGCGCGCGCAGCCATGACACAGTTGCTATCACAAGCTAAGCAAAACAATGAAACGGTCGTCAAAATCGTTCATGGTAAAGGCACCGATGCGGTATTAAAAACCTGTATTAATGGCTGGTTGCGCCAGCTTCCTGAAGTGCTGGCGTTTTGTTCAGCGCCTGCCAAAGATGGTGGCAATGGCGCGGTTTTGGTATTGCTTAAAAAACAAAAAACCGATGAAAAAGACGCTAAATAAGTAGTTAAATTAAGATAAAAAAGGACGGCGATTGCTGTCCTTTTTTGTTTTTGATATTGGTGATTAACTATTTTTCCAAATGCTTAAATTTTGGAAATCGAAAGCCTTTTTGCGCCCGTTTGTATTGGCGTTTATGAAGTGGCTTTTTGCTTTGCTGCTTTAACTGCGCCGCTTTTGCTCGCTCATCGTAGCTGATATCCGTGGCATAAGCGGCATTTTCGACTTCCTCAAGAAGCTTTTTTTGCGCGTCGCTATTGTCTTGATTGCCTTTATCATCAAGCGTTGATTCAAATTTATCGTGAACCGCCTTCACCAAATCTGGGGCGTTAAATCGCTTAGCAGGCAAGTTTTCTTGGTGCAACTGTTCATCAACGATTAACTGCTGAGTTGGCAGTGCATGCTCAACATCATATTGAGCAACCTTTTGTAAGATATCAACAAAAATAATATTTTGCTTATTATAAAATTCAGCAATACCACTGGCATTCACATAAGCTTGCAGCTGAATGACATAGCAATCTTGACGCAGCTCTAAAATATTGACTTGGTTCCACTCGCTATTGGTCAAATAATGCTTGTCCAAAAAGCCGTCTAAGTCTTTAACCATCTTAAAAACCACTTCAATGTCTGCACTACGTTTGATATAAATTTGATGTAAAAATCGGAACATATCGCGGGCAGCAAAGTTTTCAATTTGCATGGAGGAAAAATCGCCGTTAGGAATGGTCACAATGGTTCGCGCCAGTGTTCGGACGCGCGATGAGCGAATGCCAATATCCACCACTGTGCCTTCATAAGTGCCAAATTTGCAATAATCACCCACTCGAACGGGCGAATCAGCAACCACCACCACACTACCGACCAAGTTTTCAATCGTTTTTTGCGCCCCTAAAGCCAGCGCCAAACCACCAACCCCAAGCGCGGCAATCCCTGTAGTTAAATCAAATCCCAAATTGCCAAAAATGACAATGACCGCAAAAATAAGCAGCAGCGCTTTGACGATTTTGCGAAGCAGTCCCAAAATTGACACGCGCTCAGTATAGTTTTTCTTATAACTTAAATTTTCAGCGCGGGTAAAAATGGCATCAATCACGCGAAGTAGTAGCCAAGTAAGCGCAAGCCAAAGTGCGATATCGGTGAAGCGCTTAACAGGCTCTCGCAGCGTGACCGAAACGCCCGCGTAAACCATCACCTCCGACAATGTTACCGCGATAATCACCACAGCAAGCGGTAAAATAACTTTATTTGGCAACGGCAGCGGCGTCCCACGAACGCGCGGATAGATAAATTTGAGCAGATGAAATAGCAGCCAAACAACAATATAAGTGGAAACAAAACCACTGATGGTCAGCCCAAGCGCGGCGACCAAATCGGTAAGTTGATAGCCGAACAGCTTTTTGCCATTAAGGGAATCGATCGAATATTTTGAGACCAACGTTGGCGTGGTGTGTTCAATCACTTCAGGAATTGAGCGCAAAGTTTCATTAGAAAATTGCCAATACTGCTCACCTTTTTTTGAGTCCATACGCTCAAGAACGAGCGGGACGCTTTTATCACCAATATTAATGCTGCCGACTTTTTCTTGATTGGCAGGCAATTGATCGGTCAAATTGCCCTCAGGGGAGTTGTTAATTTGCAAATCCGGCTGAAACCTACCTCCAGCATCAAGCGCTTGTTTAAATTGACGAACCACTGTTGCTGGGTTGTCGGCTTTGGATAAATTAAGATAATTGCTTGCCAGCAAATAGTCATTTTCCCCAAGCGCACTGATAAACCCTTGAACCGTATGGCGCGGCGTATCGCGACCAAAAGGATCAGGCGGCAATTCAGGAGCGCTCTCCTCACTTGTTGTCCCACCAAGACCAAGGACGCCGCCCTCTGCTGCCAAGCTTGCACTAAGTCCTAACTGAACGGTTAATAATGCAGCAACGATGATTCGGCGAACGTGTAATTGCGGACATTTTTTAAGAATACTTAAAAAAGTCGCTATTAAAGTAAATAATGGCGATGACCAAGTTGAAAATACGTTTTTAGTAGGACGCGCGGACAACAAAACAAACCTCGTGAATGATGCTTAAAAATATCAGTCTCTTATCTTAACGGATTAACGAGGAAAGAAACATTAAGCCTCTGTTAAAGTTTTGATTTTCTAGCTCTTTATTTAGCTTTATGCTGATTTTGCTCACAATTTTTTAGATCAAGTAAAGGTTACTAATTTTTACTCTGAATAAAATTCATTTAACCTTGAGGAAACATAAGCTTAATAAAGGTTTTAATACCGCCTTTTTTTATAGATAATAGGCGCATATTTTGATGGCGATCGTTGGTGACAATTTAGCCAGTAGTTAGTTGATAAACTTAGTATTGAGGTTTTGGGAAAAGATTATGCAAACATCAAAGCAAGCAAGCACGTATTTGCACTTTTGTATTTTAAGCGCGCTTGGCATGGCAACGCTTTCAGCCACGGCGGCAGAAATAGATCGCAATGACGACGCGCTACCGCAAGTGGAGCTTGATAAAATTACTGTCACCGCAACGCGAACGCCAACCAAAATCAGCAATACCATTGCGCAAACCCGAGTTATCGATAGCGAGGAGCTTAAGCGTTATCAAGGTCAGACAGCGCTTGATGTTATTATGCGTCAGCCAGGATTTAGTCATTACACTAATGGCGGCATGGGCACAGCAAATAACTTTTACGTTCGTGGTTACGACAGCAAACAGATTTTGGTATTGATTGATGGCGTCCGTTATAGCTCACTATCGCTTGGAACCCCTGCTCTTAACTTATTGCCTGCCGATCAAATCGATCGCGTTGAGATTTTATATGGCGCATCAGGATCAAGCCTTTATGGCTCAGATGCGATGGGCGGCGTGATTCAGGTCTTTACCAAAGGCGCAAACGTCGATAAGACCAACTTTTCAGTAACCGCAGGCGCAGGCTCGCACGATCATTACACGTATGGCGCAAACGCGCAGTTCGCCAACGGTTCAGGAACGACCATGAGCATTGGTGCAAGCCGCAATCAAACGGACGGTTTTAACGCAACCAATCCAAGCTCAGGAGAGTACACTTATAACCCAGATGATGATGGCTTTAAAAGTAATAACTTTAGTGCCACTTTAAATCAGCGAATTAACGATCAGTGGTTGGCTGGCGCTAGTGCCATTTATAGTAAATCAACTAGCGATTTTGATGCAGGAGTTGGCAATGCTTTTGCCAAGCAAGAAAACGGCGCAGCTCAAGCCTTTGTCGATTGGCGTTATCTACCCGGCTCATCGCTTAAATTGCAATACGGTCACTCCATTGATAAATCCGACAACCCGACGTACCAAAGCGTTTACAATACCAAGCAAGATCAAATCAGCCTTGTTGGTCAGCATAAGTTACCTGTAGGGCAAGGTATTTACGGCTTAGAATATCTCAATCAAGGTATTGATACGAGTCAATATAATATTGATGATCGCGATGTGAAGAGCGCGTTTTTAGGCTATGTGTTAGCAAGTCCGCAATTTGATGCTCAAGCTAACCTTCGCTTTGATGACAACTCGCAATATGGCGACAAGACCACTTATAATCTTGGCGGTGCTTATAATATTAGCCCTGAATTTCGAGTTGGCGCTAACTATGCTAAAGGCTTTCGCGCCCCAACGTTTAATGATTTGTATTATCCAGGATCTGGAAATTTAAACTTAAGACCAGAAACGAGCGATAACTACGAAGCCTTTACTGAATTTAATAACGCCAGTCAAGTCACTCGCCTAACCGGCTATCATAACAAAGTCAATGACTTAATCGGCTATGTGCCAAAGCCGACCCCTGAAGACCAATGGGCGGGAAGCAGTGAAAACTTTGCCGAAGCTAAAATCAAAGGTATCTCATTAACTTCCGATTGGGTAATTAATGACTATCTATTTGGTGGTAGCTACGATTATCAGCAAGCTAAAGACAGTAGTGGCGGCAGCAATGATGGCAATTATTTGCCTTATCGTCCTAAACATAAAGGTCTAGTTTACGCAGGATACCGTTTGCCAAGTCTTGATTTGCGCGCTGAATATCAATTCGTAGATGACTATTTTAGTGGCATTGCCAATAGTGAGGCGCAATTAATCGATAGCTATGGTTTGTTCAATATCAGTGGCACTTATCAGTTTAGCGACAACTTATCGATGACCACGCGATTAAACAACATTACCAATAAGAAATACGTCACCACGCCTGGTTATAATACTGATGGAACTAACTTTTTCACCGCGTTAACCTATAACTGGTTTTAATTTTTACTCAAAAATTGCTAAATTTAAAAAAACCGTCGCTTATAGACGGTTTTTTTGGCGCCAGCAAAATTGCTCGCAACAGGTGACAAAGCCTACTTCATCCTTTACAATATTCCCCGCCGAGAGGTGTTGCGCCAGTAGCTGTGCTGCTGTCAGGCTCGGGAAACTGCTTTTTGCGGTCAAAACAACGACACCTGCGTTTTAGTCTTTTTATCACCTTTCGATAGGAGCAAGTTATGGACGCAGTGTCAAATCTCCCCTCTGCCCACACCATCAACCCGTCATTTACCGATTACAAAGTTGCTGATATTAGCCTTGCCGATTACGGTCGCCGCGAAATCAGCCTTGCCGAAGCTGAAATGCCTGCCCTGATGGGGCTTCGCCGCCGCTATGAAAGCGAGCAGCCTTTAAAAGGCGCCAAAATCGTCGGCTGTATTCACATGACGATCCAAACTGCCGTTTTAATTGAGACCCTAGTTGCCCTTGGCGCTGATGTTCGCTGGACGTCTTGCAACATTTTTTCAACCCAAGATCATGCTGCTGCTGCCATTGCCGCTGCTGGAATCCCTGTGTTTGCTTGGAAAGGCGAAACGGAAGAAGAATACGACTGGTGCTTACGTCAGCAGTTGTTTGTCAGCGGTGAAGAAAACGGCAAGCTTTGGGATGCTAACCTAATTTTGGATGATGGCGGCGATTTAACCGCGCTGATCCATGATAAATATCCTGAACTTTTGGACAACATTCACGGTATTTCTGAAGAAACGACCACTGGCGTTCACCGTTTAATCGACATGCTCAAAAAAGGCACGTTAAAAGTTCCTGCCATTAATGTGAACGATGCCGTCACTAAGTCCAAAAACGACAACAAATACGGCTGCCGCCACAGCTTAAACGATGCGATCAAACGCGCCACCGACATGTTCCTAGCCGGTCGCCGCGCTTTGGTCATCGGCTACGGCGATGTGGGCAAAGGCTCAGCGCAAAGTCTGCGTCAAGAAGGCATGATCGTTCGCGTATCAGAAATCGATCCGATTTGCGCGATGCAAGCTTGCATGGATGGTTATGAAGTGCTTTCACCTTACGTTAACGGCGACAACACCGGCGGCGCAGAGGGTATCAACACGCGATTGCTTCAAGATACCGACCTGATCGTCACCACGACCGGAAACTATCACGTTTGTGATAAAAATATGCTTGCTGCGCTTAAATCGGGTGCGGTCGTTTGTAACATCGGTCACTTTGATACCGAAATTGACACCCAATTTATGCGTGACAACTGGCGCTGGGTCGAAATCAAGCCACAAGTTCACCAAGTATTCCGTTCAGATGATGACAGCGATTATTTGATTTTGCTGGCTGAAGGTCGCTTAGTGAACCTTGGTAATGCCACCGGTCACCCGTCGCGCGTGATGGACGGCTCATTTGCCAACCAAGTTTTGGCGCAAATGTACTTGTTTGAGCAAAAATTTGCTGAATTGCCTGTGGATGAGCGCTTTGACAACTTATACGTTCGCGTGTTACCCAAAAAGCTTGATGAAGAAGTTGCCGCCGCGATGGTCGCAGGGTTTAACGGCGTTTTGACCAAACTGACCGATGAGCAAGCAGACTATCTTGGCGTAAGCGTTGAAGGTCCTTTTAAGCCTGAAGAATATAAGTACTAAGGAGCATTGAGTGAGCAAGCCTGCTTTTTCGTTTGAGTTTTTTCCGGCAAAATCTGAAGTTGGTCATGAAAAGCTGCTTAGCACTTTTGATGAGCTTAATGAGTTGTCTCCGGCTTATTTTTCAGTGACTTATGGCGCGGGCGGCTCGACGCGAGATCGAACACTGAGCATCGTTGAGGCGCTCAATGGTCGCAGCGACACGCCTATCACGCCGCATATTTCTTGCATTGGCGATGATAAAAAGCAGATTGCAGAATTGCTTGATCATTATCAGCAGTTAGGGATCAAGCGCTTGGTTGCCCTTCGTGGTGATTTGCCGTCAGGTCAAGTGGGTATGGGGCAATTGCCCTTTGCCCTTGATTTGGTTCAGTTTATCCGCGAGCATTCAGGTGATTATTTTAATATCGAAGTCGCCGCTTACCCTGAGATGCACCCGCAAGCGCGCAGCTTTATGTTTGACATTGATAACCTAGTGAACAAATATAACGCTGGCGCGAACGCTGCCATCACGCAGTTTTTTTACAACGCCGACAGCTATTTATATTTGCGTGATGCCTTAGAGCAGCGCGGTATTGATACTGATGATAAGCCGTTGGTCGCAGGAATCATGCCCATTACCAACTCAAGCAATTTGATCCGCTTTGCGGACAGCTGCGGGGCGGACATTCCGCGCTATTTACGCCGCAAGCTTAGTGATTTTGGCGATGATACCAAAGCCATTCGCGAGTTTGGTTTTGAGGTGGTATTTAGGCTTTGTGAGCGCTTAATCAATGAGGGCGTCCCTGCGATGCACTTTTATAGCATGAATAAAGTTGAGCCAAATAAACGCTTGGTGCAAGCGCTTGGATTGATAACTTAGCCGATTTTGACCCTTTATTAAACCATTCATTTTATAATCTGACATTATTGTAAAGCACTGGCGTTCAATGAGCGCCAGTTTTTTATTTGCCCTGTTATTTATTGATGATAAAGCTTAAAAGCTGACATTATGATTGGTTGGTTAAGACCAGTCGTCATCAACCAGAAAGTTATTTTGTTAAAAAATAAACATTTTTCCATAATTTTAATCTATAAATTAATATATAATAATCGCCGCAACGCGGTTAATTTTGCTTAAATATTTACAGGATCGGTAATCGTGCGACGTTTTTTTTACTCTCAAAGCCCAGATGTCGAGCTGACTTCTAAGCCCGTAGCGCTATCGGATTTAGCCATTGGCACTGAAATTGCGCTAACCTCTGCTATTTTTCATCATTGGATAAAAGTGCTTCGCGCCGCAGTTGGCGATGAAGGCGTGCTTTTTGATGGGTTTGGCGGCGAGACAATGGTAAAAATTAGCCATTTGGATAAAAAAAGCGCAGCGGTAGTGATTCTTGATCATTTAAATATAAATCGTAATTCCGATATTGTTACGATGATTGGGCTTGTGATGAGCCGCGGTGAGCGCATGGATTATGCGATTCAAAAGGCAACTGAGCTTGGCGTCACTGCCATTTGGCTACTCAGCAGTCAGCATGGTGAGGTTCATTTAAAATCAGCTCAAGTTGATAAAAAACTGGCACATTGGCAGCAAGTTGCGGTTGCGGCTTGTGAGCAATGTGGTCTAAATCGCGTGCCACTCATTATTGCGCCGATGCCAATCACTGAATGGCTACAATTGCCATTTGGTGAGGATGTGATCCTAGCGCCAAATAAGATGGCGCCCGTTGTTGCCGATATCAGCATGGATGAATATTATCAGCCGCTGGTACAAAGTCCTACTGTAAAATTGGTGCTAAGTGTTCCAAAAGCAAATCAGCCTTTACTGCCAAAATCGTTATTAGACAGCCTTAGCCTACCAAAGCCTTATGTTCAGTTACTGATCGGCGCCGAAGGGGGGCTTAGTGAAGAAGAGCTTACTGTTGCAGAAAGTTGCGGATTTTTACCATGGCAAATTGGTGATCGTATTCTTCGAACTGAAACGGCGCCTGTGGTAGCCTTGGCGACGTTAAATGCCCTCAAACTGTTACCATAAACTTATAAATATGAAGTAGTAAAAAAGTGACGTCCAACAAATCTTCTGACTTAGGGTGATCCAATGATGACAACATTTCAACCCATTTCAAAAACGACTCAGCACATGTTGCTCGCCAAACTTTGTGAAGATTTAGAGGACGCTATTCTTATTTTAGATGCCGATCTGCGCTATGTCTTTGTCAATCGCGCCCATGAAATCTTGATCGGTTACAGTCAAGAGTTTTTATTGGGGCGACCCTTAGGCATTTATGACAATGAATTTTTACCCGAGCATGAGCTTCAATTGCTCAATAGTGCCATTCAAAACCTAAATGAAAATGAGGTTTATCAGTCAAGCATTGTCATGTCAACGCGCTATGAGCAAAATATCAATTGCCAATTGATGTTTTCTAAATCGATCATCGCAGGTGACGCATATTACGTCGGAATCATCCGCGATGAAACGGATGTTATCAAACAAGAAGCCCAGCTGACTCAGCAAAAAGATCAGCTTAATAAACTGAACAATTACAATCAAATCACAGGGCTTCCCAATCGCAAGGTATTTTTAGCTCAAGCCAGCCAATTGCTCAATGAAAGCCATCAACAAGTGGTGATTATTCGCTTGAATATCGACCGCTATCGCATTTTAATTAGCACGCTTGGTTTGGAGTCGACCAATAATTTAATTAAGCAGTTTTCAGACGAGCTTAGCGCGCTAGAACTTGAGCAATTGCACTGTTTTGCCCATTTTGGCGGCGATGACTTTGGCTTACTGTTTGAGTTTGCTGATGCAAATTTTGCTCACAATGCGCTCGACTTAATCATGCAGCTTTGTGAATGTCCTTTTCTTGTTGACGGTAATTTGCTGTGTTTACACATTTCCGTCGGCGTCAGTTACGCGCCCTGCCATGGCAATCATCTTAAAGATCTGATGAGCAAAGCGGAAAAAGCCTTACTTTATGCCAAACAGCAAGGCGGTGATGACGTCTATTGGTATCGCCCTGATTTAAATATCACCACCGATTATAGCTTAGGATTTGAAGCTGAGCTTAGATTGGGACTGATTAAAGGGCAATTTATTCCTTATTATCAGCCTAAAATTGAGCTGACAACGGGCAGGATTATTGGGTTTGAAGCCTTAGTGCGCTGGCAACACCCTACAAAAGGACTGCTTGCGCCCACCTTTTTTATCGATGCCATTGCCAAATATAAATTGTCATTTGAGCTGTTTCATAAAATGGCAAGCCAAATTGCCGAGCAATTACAGCACTGGCAAAAATTAGAGCTGCCCCAGCACATTTGTATCAATGCCGATGCCGCCGAATTTAGCCAGCCTAATTTTTTCAAGGTTATCAAAACCTTGCTTGATACTCATCAAATCTCTGGTCATAGACTTCAGATTGAAATCACCGAATCCTCACTGATGCTACGTCATGCCGAGGTAAAATCTCAACTCAAAGCGATCAAAGAGCTTGGCGTTTGTTTGGCGCTTGATGATTTTGGTACGGGTTACGCCTCACTTAGTTATTTGCAAGAATATCCCTTTGATTTTATTAAAATCGATCAAAGCTTTACTTCCAAAATTGTCGTTGATTCAACGCAAAAGGCGATTGTGAAAGCCATTTTAGATTTAGCCAAAGCGTTAAATATGAAAGCAGTTGCCGAAGGTATCGAAACCCAAGATCAGCGTGATATTTTGGTAGATATTGGTTGCAATTATGGTCAAGGCTTTTGGTTTAGCCATCCGGTAACCGCAGAAAAAGCCACCAAAATGCTGCTTGACCAACGCGCCGCTCATCAGCACTATGAAAAATTTTTAAACGATTCAAAATTTTAAAATTCATTAACCCCTTGATAATAGGTAATTTTATAGTTTAAAAAAGCCATCAATAACGGAATTTAGTGAAAAGATGCAAGGCGCGATGATGACTTATCAGTTTGGGAGCAAGCCTTGTATAATTATTCCCGACCACCTATCTTTTATACATCTTAGTGGTCACTCAAGCTGCATTTGGCAGGGGTGACCACGATTAATTTTTCCTAAAAAATGATGAATAAAGGATTGTCCATGCAATATAAAGCACCCCTTCGTGATATTCAATTTGTGATGCATGAGCTGCTTGACAGTGAAAGTCATTACCAATCTTTGCCCAAATTTCAAGAAACTGATCGCGACCTGATGAACAGCCTATTTGAGATGGCAGCAAGCTTTGCTGAAAACGAGCTCTCCCCGCTCAACCAAAGTGGCGATGCCGAGGGCTGCCATTTTGATAATGGCGCGGTCACTACCCCAAAAGGCTTTAAAGAAGCCTATCAAGCTTACTGCGAGCTTGGCTTTCCGGCGCTGTCGGCTGAAGAAGAATTTGGTGGTCAAAATTTGCCATTTTCCGTATCAACGGTCATTAATGAGATGATGGGAACGGCAAACTGGTCGTTTTCAATGTACCCCGGACTGTCGCATGGCGCGATCCAAACCATTGAGCACCATGGCACAGATGACCAAAAAGCCACCTATTTGGAAAAAATGGTCACGGGCGAATGGTCAGGAACGATGTGTTTGACCGAAGCTCATGCCGGCTCTGATTTAGGAATCATCCGAACCAAAGCGGATCCCAACGACGATGGCAGCTATCAAATCACCGGTCAAAAAATTTTCATTTCCGCAGGTGAGCATGATTTAACTGACAATATCATTCATATTGTGCTAGCGCGCTTGCCAAACGCTCCAAAAGGCACCAAAGGTATTTCATTATTTATCGTTCCAAAAGTTTTGGTCAATGATGACGGCAGTTTAGGTGATGCCAATAACGTCACTTGCGGCTCAATTGAGCACAAAATGGGCATTAAGGCGTCAGCAACTTGCGTGATGAACTTTGATGGCGCAACCGGCTACCTGATTGGTCCTGAAAACCGCGGCTTACAGTGCATGTTTACCTTTATGAATGTTGCTCGAATTGGCACAGCCGTTCAAGGGTTAACGGCAGCAGAATTTGCCTTTCAAGGCTCACTTAGCTACGCAAAAGACCGCTTAGCCATGCGCGCACTTTCCGGCGCAAAAGCTCCTGACAAAGCTGCTGATCCGATTATCGTTCATCCTGCCGTTCGCAACATGCTTTTAACCGAAAAAGCCTTTGCTGAAGGTGGTCGCGCCCTTGTTTATTACTTATCACACTTTGCCGATACGGTTGCCAAAGGCGAAGGCAAGGCGCGCGAATTTGCTGACCAAATGTTATCCTTACTCACCCCGATTGCCAAAGCGTTTTTAACTGAAACTGGATTTGAAGCGGCAAACCACGGCGTTCAAGTTTACGGCGGTCACGGCTTTATCAGCGAATGGGGCATGGAACAAAACGTCCGCGATACGCGAATTGCTTGCCTTTACGAGGGCACGACCGAAATTCAAGCGCTCGATTTACTCGGTCGAAAAGTGCTTGGCTCGCAAGGCAAACTGCTTGCCAACTTTGTACAAATCATCCAAACGTTCTGTGAGGACAACTGGGACAATGACGCGATGGGGCAATTTGTGCGACCGCTTGCCAAACACGTCAAAGAATGGGGCGAATTAACGACACGAATTGGCATGCAAGCAACTGGAAACCCTGAAGCCGTCGGCGGTGCGGCGGTCGATTACTTGTTCTTTAGTGGCTATGTGACCCTTGCCTACCTTTGGGCGCGGATGGCATTGGTGGCGCAAACCGCAATTGATAATGGCTCAGATGAAGCAGCGTTTTATGATGCCAAAATCAAAACCGCTCAGTTTTACTTTACCAAACTCTTGCCACGAAGCACCACTTACGTTCAGCGAATTGCCACCGGCGTTGAGCCGTTTATGAGCATGGATGTGGATCAGTTTGCGTTTTAAGTCGCCATGATAAAGGTTAAATTTCGGCAACCCTTCAAGGTTGCCGTTTTTTCGCTACCTTGTTCGCTTTTCTTTGACATTCCCAGTCACGAAGCGCTACATAAAAGTCGGCGCCTATTTGCTACTATTTTAAAACTGCTTTTAAATTATCTATAACAATAATTTTCGATTTTTTGATTATCCCAAGGAGTTCTCATGGCTGATTATAATGCGCCCTTACAAGACATGCGCTTTATTTTAAAAGATGTGTTTGACGCCCCAAGCTTTTGGCAAAACAATGAAAATCTTACTCATGTCGATTTAGAAACGGTTGATATGATTTTAGAAGAAATGGCAAAATTTTCTAAAAACGTATTACTTCCGATCAACCAATCCGGTGATGACGAAGGCGCACGCTATCAAGGTGACGGCGTAGTGACAACGCCTAAAGGCTTTAAAGACGCCTATCAGCAGTACGCCGAATCCGGCTGGGTTGGTCTTGGTGGCAACCCCGACTTTGGCGGTCAAGGCTTTCCTAAAATGGTCACCATGCTGACCGAAGAGATGATGTTCACCACCAACCAATCCTTTGCGCTCTACCCGAACCTCACCGTTGGCGCAACGCTTTGTTTAAACGCGGCAGCAAGTGAGGAACAAAAAGAAAAATATTTAGAAAATCTATATTCAGGAATTTGGTCGGGAACCATGTGCCTAACCGAGCCGCATGCCGGAACGGATTTGGGAATCATCAAAACCAAAGCCACGCCAAATGATGATGGCAGTTACAATATTTCTGGCACCAAAATTTTTATTACCGGCGGCGAGCATGACTTAACCGAAAACATCATCCATTTGGTACTTGCTAAAACGCCAAACGCCCCTGAAGGCTCAAAAGGCATCTCACTATTTTTAGTGCCAAAATTTTTGGTGAATGACGATGGCAGCTTGGGCGCTCGCAATAACGTGGCAGCAGGGTCAATTGAGCACAAAATGGGCATCAAAGCATCCGCCACTTGTGTGATGAACTTTGATAATGCTCAAGGCTGGATGGTTGGCGCGGAAAACACGGGGCTGTCCTCGATGTTTATCATGATGAACTATGAGCGCGTCACTATGGGGCTTCAAGGTCTTGGCGGCACTGAGCTTGCCTATCAAAACGCCGCGCAATATGCACTCGATCGCGGTCAAGGTCGCAGCGATACCCAAATCCAAAGCCCAGAAAAGCCTGCTGACGCCATCATTTATCATGCTGACGTTCGCCGGATGCTGCTCAATGCCAAAGCCAATAGTGAGGCATCGCGCTGCTTTGCTATGTATGTTGCCAAACAGCTCGATACCGAAAAATTTAGCACCGATATGGAAGCGGCAAAGTCGGCAGCCGCTCGCGTGGCACTATTAACACCAATTGCCAAAGCCTTTTTAACTGATAAAGCGCTTGAGGCAACTGTAGATTGTCAGCAAGTTTTTGGCGGTCATGGCTACATTAAAGAATGGGGCATGGAGCAAATCGTTCGCGATACCCGAATTGCGCAGATTTATGAAGGTGCTAACGGCATTCAAGCGCTGGATTTTTTAGGTCGAAAAGTTGCAAAAAATGAAGGCAAATATCTGCTCAACTTTTTAGATGAAATCCGCAGCTTTGTGGCAACTATGAGCGCCGATCATGCCATTAAAGCCGCAACGCTTAAATCGGCGGACACCATTGAGCAGTTAACCCAAACAGTGCTTGGCAATATTGGCTCGCGTAAAAGCGAGATCAACGGCTGCGCGGTCGATTTCATGCATGCAGCAGGCTATTTGTGCTACGCCTATATGTTTGCCATGATGGTGGAAGCCGCTAATGGCAAAGCGGGCGATTTTTATCAAAATAAAGCCAAGCTTGCCAACTATTTTGTCGCGCGGATTTTGCCACGGCTTGAGGCACATGCCAAAATGGTCGAGGCAGGAAGCGATCCGATCATGAGCTTTGATTTGGACTATTTTAGCCAAGCTATCCGTTAATGCCGCGATTGCGTTTGGCTTGATCCCATTTGGAATGGGGCTATCGCAATTTTTCATTGTTAAGCTAAACTTAGTTGCGCTAAGGTAAAAAACTCTCAAAAATAAGGACAGTAGCAACTGTCCTTTTTTATCCCAAAATCCGCTTTAAAATCAGCGGCGTTCGCAACTGCTAACAAAATAGTTGAACATTTTTAAATTATTCCGATTAGAATACGGTGAGCTTATAAGGATGATAAGTGAAAACGTTGGCAACAATGACTGCCAATAACAATTTCAAGTCATAATAATAATAGGTGTTCGGTGTCAGAAATAAAACGCATTTTACAGCAGATTACCGCGCTGAGCGACGTTCCTGAAGCTTCCGTTCTTAAACGTTTGGTGGATGAGTTGCGCGCGTCTGATAAAGAGCCTGAGCTTGCCAATGCGCGAATTCAAGAGCTGATTGAGGTGTTGCAAGCGCATCCTGAGTATGCCGATGGTTTGGCAAGCTTTGTGCTCAAATTGATCATTCAGTATCGCCAGATTGCTTTATTCACTGATACCGGAATTATGTCGGATCAGGGCTTTTTTAGTGGGCTTCGGCGCTTGATCGGTCACCGGTTTTTGCCGCTGCTTCCTGAAGATGATTCGGTGGTCGAGCTGGTCGCTTATTTGCTTGACAATCGCTTTGATGAGCGCTGGCTTGCCAATATTGATTCTGATAAATGGGATACTTTGATTGCACTGCTAAAAGTCAAAGATGAGCATTTGCATCTGGTCGCAACGGTTAAAAACAATATTTTAAATGCCATTGTCATTTTATCTTATCGCATTACTGGTGTGGGACTGCATCCGGATTTGATGGAGTCTTATCCGCAGATTTTGAACTATTCAGCATCGTTTGTGGCGCAAAACCAAGAAGCGGTATTGTTTGTTAACCAATATCGCGAGGCGCATGAGCTTGATACGTTAACGGACATCATCCCTGAAGAGGCAGTAAACCCCGCACCGCTTTTGGTCATGCTTGAGCAGTGTGAGGAGATCGTTGCCACCGTCCGAAAGCGCATTTATAAAACAGGCATTTCGATTCGCGCGACCAATATGATGCTAAGGCTTGATCAAAGCCTTCAGCGCATGCGCATTTTGACAGATTTATTGACCATCAATTCGCAAAAGCGCGATAAAGCCATCATTGAGCTGATTCAAACCCTAATCATTGCTGCCAATCGCCGCTATAGTATCGTTTATTTGATCGACAACAATACCAAGCTTTTGTCACGAAAAGTGACTGAAAACGCAAGCCGACGCGGTGAACATTATATCAGCACCGACAAAGCCGGCTATCGCAAGATGCTCAAAATGGCAGCAACCGGCGGCTTTGTCATTGCCTTTATGGGAACGACTAAGATTTTAGCTTATCAGCTGGCACTGGCGCCCATTGGTCGAGCGTTTGTGAACAGCATGATTTATGGCTTGGGATTTGTCTTTATTCACATTATTCATGGGACGGTTGCCACCAAACAGCCTGCCATGACCGCCGCTGCCATTGCCTCAACCATTTCAAGTGGCTCTGGTAAAAAGTCGCATCAGTTGACCAAATTGTCTGAGCTGATTGTTGATATCATGCGAACGCAATTTATCGCCATCATTGGTAACGTCATGATGGCAGCGCCAGTTGCGCTGTTGATTTCGTTTCTTTGGCTGCACTATACCGGCGCGCCGATGATCAATACCGACAAAGCGGCGCATTTGCTTCATGAGCTTGACCCGATTCACTCATTAGCCTTGCCACATGCCGCCATCGCTGGGGTATATTTGTTTTTATCCGGACTCATTGCCGGCTATTACGACAACTTAGCGGTTTATAATAAAATTGGCGCTCGAATCAAGCGCCACTGGCTGGTCAATCGCTTATTATCTAAAACGTGGCGCGAACGCTTTGGCGATTTTGTGGAAGCAAACTTAGGCGCGATTATGGGCAACTTTATTTTCGGGGTATTTTTAGGAAGTACCGCGACGATTGGGTTTATCTTTGGGCTTCCTATCGACATTCGCCATATTGCCTTTGCCTCAGCCAACTTAGCTCATGGGTTATTTAACGTTGCCCCTGATCAGTTAAGCGCCTCTTTGGTGATCATATCCGTGTTAGGCGTCGCGCTGATTGGTTTGGTCAACTTGATGGTCAGCTTTACCTTAGCTCTGATTGTGGCGCTGCGCTCAAAAGATGTGAAGTTTTTGGAGTGGGGTCGCTTGATCCAACTGATTTTTGCGCATTTGGTCAGCCACCCTTCTGACTTTTTATGGCCACGCGAAAAACCGATGAAATACGCGCGAATCAACAGCCAAGGTCATATGATTTTTGAAGATGTGGCACAAAAAAATGGTAAGCCGATTCCTAATAACTATGTGGTCAGACGCCTATCCGACGTTCAGGTATTGCCGCAATCCATTCAATCGGCAGAAACGCAAACGGACATTCATTATAACCAAACGTTGTCCGATGAGATCACTCAAAACCATGGCGATCATAACTTATCGGCGCTCACCAAAGACTCCCCAAAAAAAATCATCGATTTAGATGATGGGTTAAATGACGATGAGCTCAATAGCGTGCCATATTTAGAAGATATTCAATACGAAAAATCTGAGGACGCGGCTATTTCAAAAGCCAATCCTGAGATCCCGTGTAATGCCAAAACGCCATTGCCAAAACCTAAAAAGCCGCCAAATCTTCCTGATTAATCAGCAAGATGGCGGTTTATGATGATCTTAGTGTTTATTGGTTCGCGGTTTTGGGCATTTGGCGCTTGAGGTGATGGTTTTTTCATCTTCTAGGCGATAAGCCACCAAATAATTGCCCCAAACGCAGCCGCCATCCAAAGCGCGCGCCGTTGGCAAATCAACTTTGGCTTTGAGCGCCGCCCAATGACCAAATAAAATCTTGCGCGAGCGCGGCACTTGCCATTCAAACCACGGCAAAAAGTCTTTGGGCATGGCATCATCAAGACTTGAATCAAAACTAAACTCAAGCGTGCCGTCAGCTTTGCAAAGGCGCATTCGGGTAAAATAGTTGGCGATGGCGCGCATTTTGGTAAAACCGTTAATATTTTTTGACCACTCATCCGCTGTTTTGCTATACAAATGCGGCAATAAGCGATCGAGTTGATTAAGGCTGCTTTTTAGCTGAGCTTCCAACTGCCGAGCATAGCCTTCCGCCTCATCAAGTGTCCAGTTGGGCGGAATTCCGGCATGAACCAAGACCGTTTTATCATCAGGGTACGCCATTATGGGCTGATGGCGAAGCCAGTTGAGCAGCTCATCGCAATCCTCGGCTAAAAATATTGGCGCCGTTTTGTCTTTTTTACGGATTTTGGTCGCACCGCGCCAAACGGCAATCAAATTTAAATCGTGATTGCCAAGCACGGTTGCCGCTGCGCCCTGCTCACAAAGCGCTTTGACATCGCGAAGGGTATTGAGCGAATCCTCACCGCGAGCCACTAAATCACCTGCAAACCAAAGCTTATCTTGAGCAGGGTCAAACTCCAAGCTTGCTAATAACTGCTGATAAGCGGCGTGACAACCTTGTAAATCTCCAATAACGTATTGATGACGAAAACTCATAATCTCTCAATTTAACAGCGAAACTTTTATCAAGCGGCAAACGTTTACCGCTTTTTGACCTTGATACCCGTTTATGAAAACGGCGGATGGTTTACCACGCTAACTTTTAGGAGCGTGATATTTTAAACCAAAGGTTATTCAAGCGTTTTTTGCAACTGTTGAACATGATTGCTCAGTGTTACAAAATCGCGAACGGCAAGCGTTTCTGGTCGCGCCTGCGGATCAATTTGGCAGGCAGCAAAATCATCATCGCCAAGCGTTGGTAAAAGGGATGAGCCTTTAAAAATCGCTCGCAGCGTTTTTCTGCGGTGATTAAAGGCTTCTCTAACGATTAAAGCAAATAGCGTCTCATCTTCCGCACAAATCGGCTTGTCTTGAAAAGGCGTTAATCGAAATACGGCGCTGGTCACTTTCGGCGGCGGGTTAAACGCGCCTCTTGGCACGGTTAATAAATACTCCGTTTCGCAATAATATTGAATAATCACCGACAATCTGCCGTAAGTTTTACTGCCAACGTCTGCGGTAATGCGCTCAACCACTTCTTTTTGTAGCATAAAATGCATATCTTGAATGCTACTGGCAAAGCTTAACAAATGAAATAAAATCGGCGTTGAAATGTTATACGGCAGATTTCCCACCACACGCAAGCGACCACGATCTTTGGCAAGCTCGCTAAAATCGACCGCCAGCGCATTGGCTTTGATGATGGTAAAATTAGGATGGCTATTGGCGCCAATACGAATTCGCAAGCTGTCTGCCAAATCGCGATCAAGCTCAACGACCGTCATCGCATCCACTTCTGCCAATAATGGCTCGGTCAGCGCGCCCATTCCAGGACCAATTTCTACCAAATTGTCATCGCGGTTTAAATGAATGCTGTCCACGATTTGGCGAATGATGCTGCTGTCATGTAAAAAGTTTTGACCAAAGCGCTTTCGCGGCTGATGCTTTGCCGCTTTCAGGCTTTGTTTTAGCGATTGGGAATCAAAAGTGGGATGACTCATAACTGATCTTTTTTAAGTTGCCAAAATAAATAGTGAGCTGAAGGTTAAAACTTTTTGAAACTACAATAGCCGTTCATCCGTTCAAACTAAATCAGCCGCTTTTTGCTAGAAGCCGCGTAGTATATCACAGCTTACCGTTGACAGTGACGACGATTGGGGTCGCTCAAAAGCGATGCTCAATCACACTAAACCAAGCTTATACTTTTACTTGCCATCTCGTCTGCCATCTTTAAGGCTTGATATAAGCTGGTGGCACTTGCATTGCCCTGACCTGCCAAATCAAGCGCCGTTCCGTGGTCAACTGAGGTGCGAATATACGGCAGTCCCAAGGTTAAGTTCACAGTATCGCCAAAGCCATGTGATTTGAGCACCGGCAATCCTTGATCGTGATACATCGCAATCACCACATCACAGTTGCTTAAATGGCGCGGCGTAAATAAAGTATCAGCAGGCATAGCAAGGGAGATATCCGCACCTGCCTCGATAAATTGCTGCAATACTGGATTGATGGTGTCAATCTCCTCAACACCCAAATGACCGCCCTCGCCTGCGTGCGGGTTCAGACCACAAACCAAAACGCGCGGTCGCAGTAGCCCAAATTTGCGCTGCATGTCGTCAAGAACGATCTGAACGGTTTGGCGAACGTTGTCTTTAGTAATGGCAAACGGCACATCTTTGAGCGCCAAATGCGTTGTTACCAGCGCCACTTTCATCGCTTGGTTGGCAAGCATCATCACCACTTTTTGGCAACCGCTTTGCTGCATAAAAAACTCGGTATGACCGCTGAACATCGTGCCATCAAGCAGCTTAATGCCAGCATCGATCAGCGCTGACTTTTGTAAAGGGCCTGTGACGATAGCCGCCACTTGTTTGTTTGCCGCTAAGGTATGCGCCAATTCAAGCTGACGCAGCACCATTTTGGCATTATTAATATTGATCATGCCAGCAACAACGGGCGCGGCAACCGGAACATTTAATAAGATAAAATCGCAATCAGCCGCGCCAATACGATTAAAGTCATCAAATGCAGGCGCGACATTTAAATTAACTGTTTGCCAAATGGGCTTTCTTGACAACACGCCTTTTGCCATCAATTGCGCCGCACGCTCTTCCATAGCAAGCCCATCTGCCGTCACCCAAATCGGGCGATTGACCGTTTTTAGTTGCCCAGAATCAGCAAGCTGTAATACGATATCCATGCCGATTCCGGCAGGCTCTCCTGTGGTAATCAATAATGGTAACGGCGGCATAAGTTGACCTTATTTTAATCAGTAAAAAGTTGTGGAAAAGTTAAAATCAATAACATTATATTTTTTATAATAATTTAAAAAATTCAAATTTTATCAAAAATATCAATAAATTACTTACTATTTTAATCAAAATTCTTAGCAAAAATTATGTAATGCTTGATAAATCCTAATTTTAAAAAGCGAAGACTGTGCTAAACTTGTGCTTTTGATTGTAACATCAAAATTTAAGAAAATCGTATACATTTAGGTTATCTTGCGACCTAAAATTTTGAGAAAAGATTGCGCCATTATGACCGACAAAACCACTTCTGAGGACTTACTAAGTCAGCAGCCACCGCACAATATTGATATTGAAAAGGCGCTCCTTGCCTCCTTGATGAGCATTGAGGAATCGTTTGATAAAATTGCGGATATCGTGACCAAAGATGACTTTTATGCCGCGCGCCATCAGCATATTTTTGCCGCAATTATGCACTTAGCGGCGGTCAATGAGCCTTATGATACGGTAATGGTTCACGATTGGCTTGAAGGTCAAAAATTACTCAAGCTGGCAGGCGGCGACAGTTATTTGGCGGACATTTTAAGCCAAAGTCCGGCAACGTTATTTAACCTGACCGCGTATGCGCAAAGGGTTCGCGAGTTATCCACCTTGCGTCAGCTGATCACTACGGGCAACGAGATGTTAAGCTTGGCTTACAATCCAAAAGATCGCAGCGTCAGCGACATTTTAGACAGCGTTGAGGCATCCGTATTTAGCATCAATGAGCAGCACAACAAACGCGCCGAGCAGCGAGGTCCTGTTGGGGTGACAACGGTGCTCACTAACGTTATTGATCAAATTCAAGAACTCAAAGCCAATCCGTTTGGTCTGATCGGCTTACAAACGCCCTTTGCTGAGCTCAACAACAAAACCCAAGGGCTACAAAAAGGCGATTTGGTGATTGTGGCGGCGCGTCCCTCAATGGGAAAAACAACGTTTGCGATGAACTTAGCCGAAAGCGTTTTGTTCAATGAAGATTTGCCGGTGGTGGTGTTTTCGATGGAAATGCCCGCTGAATCTATCGTGATGCGGCTATTGTCCTCTTGGGGCGCGATTAACCAATCGCATCTGCGATCAGGGCAAATGAGCGAGGATGAATGGGCAAAAATGATGAATGCCATTCAGCATTTGCAATCCAAACATTTATATATCGATGACAGCACGGCGCTACCGCCCTCTGAGCTGCGATCACGCTGCCGCCGAATTGCCAAAAATCATGATGGCAGAATCGGCGCTATTATCGTCGATTATTTGCAACTGATGAAAGTGCCAAGCCTTGATGGCAACCGCGTTGGCGAGATTTCTGAAATCTCACGAAGCTTAAAAGCGCTTGCCCGCGAGCTTGAGTGTCCGGTCATTGCGTTATCTCAGCTGAACCGAAGCCTTGAGAACCGCCCCAATAAGCGCCCGATCATGTCCGATTTGCGCGAGTCCGGCGCAATTGAGCAAGATGCGGATTTGATCATGTTTATTTACCGCGATGAAGTTTATAACGAAAACTCTGAGCAAAAAGGCGTTGCTGAAATCATCATTGGCAAGCAGCGAAATGGTCCTATTGGTACGGTTCGCTTGTCCTTTGAGGGGCAATTTACTCGCTTTAGTAACTTAACCCCTGAGCATTATCAAAGCGCAAATTTTGATGATGAATAAAGCGGTAATGACTTATTTTTATAAAATTTTTCGTCCCATGATCTTTAACCTCAACGCTCAGGATGGTAAATTGCGCTGATAGGTCAGCGCTTTGACGCCTGATTTGCCCCAATTAATAAGAAGTGAACTATGCGCACTGCCACCGTCACCATTGATTCTGCTGCCTTATCCCACAACTTAAGTGAAGTCAAAAAGCGCGCGCCAAGCTCGCGGGTGCTTGCTATGGTCAAAGCCGATGCTTATGGTCATGGCGTAGCGGCGGCGCTACCGGCGCTGCAATCGGCAGACGGCATTGGGGTGGCAACCTTTAATGAGGCAAAGGAGGCGCGAGCGCTTGGCTGGTCAAAAGTTATCACGTTGATTGAGGGCGTGTTTTGTTTTAATGAATGGCAACAAGCGCTTGATTTTGAATGCTGCTGCGTTATTCATCATCACTCTCAGCTTGATTGGGCGCTTAAGGTTTTGCCCAAGCCCAATAGCAAGTCGCAAACTGTTTGGCTTAAATTTAATACCGGAATGAACCGCTTAGGATTCAATGAAGCCGACATCATTGATGCTGCCACTAAGCTAAATAACGCCGGTTACCGCTTGGTATTGACGACACATTTTGCCAATGCCGATAGCGTTCAAAATCCGCTGAACGCTCAGCAAATCAGACGCTTTTGCAAAATGCTTGCCTATTTAAAAACCCATATCCACCCCGATATCCAAGGCTCACTTTGCAATTCTGCAGGGATTATTAACTTTGCCCCTTATCATTTTGACTGGGTTCGCCCTGGAATCATGCTTTATGGCAGCTCGCCGGTCACTGACCAAAGCGCGGCTGAGCTTAACTTAAAACCTGTCATGGAATTTAGCGCAAAAATCATGGCGCTACGAACCATCTACCAAGGCGAAGGCATCGGTTATGGCAGCCGATTTGTTGCTAATCAAGACACCAACGTGGCACTGGTCAGCATTGGTTATGGCGACGGCTATCCGCGCGGTATCAGCAGCAATGCGGTGGTTTGCTTGCATAATAGCTTTGATAATCAGCGCTATTTGTGCCCGATTGTCGGTCGGGTAGCGATGGATATGATGGTGATTGATGTCAGTCATATTACCCAAAGCATCGCGCTTGATAGCCTCGTGGTACTTTGGGGGCAGCAGCCGCATATCGATGAGGTCGCAGGGTTTGCCGACACCATCAGCTATGAGCTGCTTTGCAGGCTTAGCCGCCGACCAACCCGATTGGCAGCCAGCGCTTAAGCCAAATATGAGCTTCGACACGCAAAGTTACCCCGCTTGACTTTACCAAAATTGGGCGTTTACATTGCGATGAATTGCGCTATACTAAAAGTTTGTCGTCAACTTTCAAAAGCCAACAATCAGCGCGGCTAAGGGATGACGTTTTTTTGACTGAGCTTGATTGCTAGGACTGCTATGAGTTTGCGCCACTTTTTGACTTTATCCGATTTATCCAAAACTGAACTGCAAGATTTGATCCACCGCGCCTGTGAGCTGCGCAAAATGCAGCATGCAGGCGAGATTTATCAGCCGTTTGTTGGTCGAACGCTTGGCATGATCTTTGAGAAATCCTCTACCCGAACGCGCATCTCTTTTGAAACGGGAATGGGTCAATTTGGCGGTCAGGCTATTTTTTTATCCCCAAAAGACACTCAGCTTGGTCGCGGTGAGCCGCTTGAGGACTCCGCGCGGGTGATTTCAAGCATGGTGGACATCATCATGATTCGCACCTTTGAGCATGAAAAAGTCGAAACCTTTGCCAAATATTCAAGCGTTCCTATTATCAATGCGCTCACCGATGAGTTTCACCCTTGCCAATTGCTGGCTGACATGCAGACCTTTTATGAGCATCGCGGCAGCATCGAAAACAAAATCGTCACTTGGGTGGGCGATGGCAATAATATGTGTGCCTCTTACATGCAAGCGGCAAATCAGTTTGGCTTTGAGCTTCGAGTAGCAGCGCCCTATGGCTTTGAGCCGGATCCTGATCTCATGAAGCGCTTTTCGCATTGCGTCAGCTGGGTTGAAAATGTTCAGGACGCGGCAAAAGATTCCAACCTTATTGTCACTGACGTTTGGGCAAGTATGGGTCAAGAATCTGAGCAACTAACAAGGGCGCGCCGATTTGCGCCATATCAAGTGACGCCATCACTGCTTGATAAAGCCGCGCCGGATGCGCTATTTATGCACTGCTTGCCTGCCCACCGCGGTGAAGAAATCTCGTTTGATATGCTTGATGACCCGCGATCAGTCGTTTGGGATGAAGCCGAAAACCGCCTTCATGCGCAAAAAGCACTGATGGAATTTTTGCTTAAAGATAAGATTAAGCTGGCTTAATTACTACTGTTTAAAAAACAAGCAAATAAAAAAGCAGCAAATTTATAGGCTGCTTTTTTATTGTTAAAGCTATTTCAACAAAACTAACGCAAAATTGTTTCAACGCCTGCCGAGCTTGCCTTTAACAACACATCGGCTTGATTGGCAGCAAAAATGCCATTGCAAACCACGCCAACGATATTATTTAATGTTTGCTCAAGAGCAATTGGGTTACTGACATCTAAGTCATACGTGTCCAAAATCAAGTTGCCATAATCGGTGACAAACCCTTCACGGTAAACCGGCTCGCCGCCAAGCTCAACTAATTGCCGAGCGACATACGAGCGCGCTTGCGGCAACACTTCAATCGGAACCGGAAAGGCGCGACCTAACACCTCAACAGATTTGCTGGCATCCACCATGCAAACAAACTTATTTGATGCTGCCGCGACGATTTTTTCACGGGTGAGCGCCCCGCCGCCGCCTTTGATCAGCTGCAAATCAGCGTTCACTTCATCCGCGCCATCAATATACAAATCAAGCGTTCCGGCAAAGTTTAAATCAATAATATCAATGCCAAGCGCTCGCAATTTATCCTCAGTGACTTTGGAGCTTGCCACCGCGCCTTTTAGGTTCACTTGGGGCAACAGCTCAATCAAGCAATTGACCGTACTGCCCGTACCCACCCCTAAAATCATCTCATCTTCAATATAGCGCAGCGCAGCCTTCGCGGCGGCTTGCTTTTGGGCATTTTGGTCACTCATCATCAATCCTTGGCAACATAAAGGTAAATTATAAAAAGTCAACGTTGCGGCTATTATAACCGATGCCATGAGCGATTGTCAGCGTCAAGGCGCGATCAACGGCAAAATGGTCAAGCTTAAACCATATTTAACACAGGAAGCCAAAAAACCAATGCCAACAAAGTGAATAATAATATAGGCGGCGTGATGAGCAAGCCTGCTTTCATATATTGACCCCAACTGATGTGATCGCCTTTTTCTGACAACACATGCAGCCATAACAAGGTCGCCAAACTGCCAATCGGGGTAAATTTAGGTCCCAAATCATTACCGATGACATTGGCATAGATCATCAGCTCTCGAGTTGCCGCCGGAACTTGAGCGCTATCTATCGCAAGCGCTCCCACAAGCGTTGATGGCAAATTGTTCATGACTGAGGCAACAATAGCCGATAAAAATCCCGTTCCCAAGGTTGCCACAACTTCCCCTTGAGTGCCAAGCCAAGTTAACAATTGCGCGCCGAAACTCGTTAATCCGGCATTTCCCAAACCGTAAACGACCAAATACATCCCAACGGAAAACAACACGATTTGCCAAGGCGCTTGCCGCAAAATCTCGCTCACCGAAATCACAGCGCCGCGACCTTTTTGCCAAAATCGACTTGCCACTGCAAGCAAGATCAGCGCTGCGATCCCCGTCACTACAGCAATAGGAACGTCTAATGCCTCGGTTGCAAAGTATGCTATAAGCAATACGGTCAATAGCGGAAAAGCGGCTTTAAACACCAGCGGATCAACAATCGCCGTTTCAGGAGGGGTCAGATTGCTTGTGGGATAATGTTTTGGAAGCTTTCGACCATAGACTGCCCAAAGCACGACAAGGGTAGCCATCACCGAGACGATATTGACCGGCAGCATCACCTGAGCATAGCGCCCAAAACCAATACCAAAATAATTGGCGCTTACAATATTTACCAAATTTGAAGTGATGAACGGCAAGCTTGCGGTATCCGCGATAAATCCTGTGGCGATAATAAAAGCTAAAGCGGCAGCAGGCGAAAACTCCAACCGAAGTAAAATAGCAATAACGATCGGCGTTAACAATAGCGCCGCCCCATCATTAGCAAAAAACGCCGATATCAGCGCGCCCAACAGCACGATCATGCAAAACAGCCATCGACCGCGACCTTGAGCGCAATTGACCACCACCAAAGCCGCCCAACCAAAAAACCCTGCTTGATCCAAAACCAGTGAGATAATAATCAGCGCCACAAAAGTTAAGGTGGCATCCCAAACAATTTGCCAGACTACCCCCACATCTGCCCACTGAACCACGCCTAAAATCAGCGCTGTCAGCGCACCGCCTAATGCACTCCAACCAATTCCTAAGCCTTTCGGTTGCCAAATGACCAAAATCAGCGTCAAAATAAAAATAACGAAAGCCAGCATGAAGCAACCTTGATAAAACCAATAAAACTTATTAAATCTAGCTTAAAATATCAATTAAAGACTACTCAAAGCTCATGTGAATCATGATAAATCACCTCGCCGTTTTCTTTGGTAAATTGGCTTACGGGATTTGCCAATAAAGTAAAAATGCGCGCTAACGGTCGGCACAACGCTGCGCCTTTATCGGTGACCACAATCGGGCGGTTCATTAATCTAGGGTGCGCAATGACGGCATCAACAATCTCATCGTCGGTCAATGCCGGATTGTCCAAACCAAGCTCTTGATAAAGTGGCTCTTTATTTCGTAGCAGCGCTCGCGGCGTCATATCTATGGCGGTCAGCAGCTGAACCAACTCATCACGATTGGGCGGATTTTTTAGATATTCTATCACTTTTGGCGGCTCCCCAGAGGCGATCATGATGGCAAGCGCATTTCGAGACGTACTACATTTTGGGTTATGATAAATCAGTGGCGTCATGGTTTTATGCCCTAAGTTTTGAGAGTTTAAAAAGGTTGATTTTTATTTATTCGTTTAAGAACAGCTCGACCAACTTATCCTTGCTTTAATAATTTGCAATCGCTCAATATTAGCAACATAGTAAGGCAATTTAAGATTATTTTCTAACCACTGTGTCTAATCTTGAGCACAAAAACTGCAATTGCGCCTTGCAAGATAAGAAAAATGAGCATAGGCTAATCTTTTTGCTTTTACAATGAGGAGCCGATATGTTATCGCACTGGGTTCGGGCTATTTTGCAAGCCACCGTTTATGATGTCGCCATTCAAACTCCACTTGAGGCGGCGCCGAAATTGACCCAGCGCTTTGGCAATGACATTCGCCTCAAACGAGAAGACTTGCAGCCGGTATTTTCATTTAAACTTCGCGGCGCTTATAACCGAATCAGCCAGTTAAGCGATGAGCAAAAAGCACGCGGCGTGATTTGCGCGTCCGCCGGCAACCACGCTCAAGGCGTGGCTTATTCCGCTCAGCGTTTAAAAATTAATAACATCATTGTCATGCCTACCACAACGCCTGACATCAAAGTCAATGCAGTCAAAGCCCTTGGCGGTCACGTTGATTTGTTTGGCGACAGCTTTGATGATGCCAACCGCTACGCCATGGCTCGCGCCGAAAACGAAGGCTTAACCTTTATCCCGCCTTACGATGACGAGCTTGTGATTGCCGGTCAAGGTACGATCGCCCTTGAGTTGACCCAGCAGTGGCGCGACATGGATTATGTGTTCGTTGCCGTCGGCGGCGGCGGGTTGATTTCGGGCGTTGCGGCATTTTTGGGCGAAGTTGCCCCGCATGTTAAAGTCATTGCCGTGGAGGCAAGCGAGGCGGCAAGTTTAAAAGCGGCGCTTGACACCGGCGAGCGCGTTCGACTACCACAAGTTGGTCTGTTTGCCGATGGTGTGGCGGTCGCGCAAATTGGCAAATTGCCGTTTGATGTCGTTCGAATGCAAAAAAGCGACGGCTCAGGCGCAGTGGTTGACCCAGAAGTGGTTACTTGCACCAATGATGAAGTTTGCGCCGCCATCAAAGATGTTTTTGAAGAAAATCGCAGCATCGTTGAGCCGGCAGGCGCGCTTGCCATTGCCGGAATGAAAAAATATATCCAAGCGCATCATCTAACAGATAAAAACTGCGTCGGTATCATTTGCGGCGCGAACATGAATTTTGACCGTTTGCGCTATATTGCCGAGCGTACCGAAATCGGTGAGAAAAAAGAAGCCATTTTTGCGGTTACCATCCCTGAAAAAACTGGCGCGTTTTTAAACTTCTGCCGCAGCCTTCAAGGTCGAAATATCACCGAATTTAACTACCGTGCGGACAATAACTTATCGCCCGATTCAATGGAACCTGCAGCAATTTTTGTTGGTATTGCCTTAAAAGACGGCGAAAATGAGCGCCAAACTATCAGCAATCAGCTAGCAAATGACGGCTATACCGCTTATGATTTGACCGACGATGAAATTGCCAAATCACACATTCGCCATTTGATCGGCGGTCATGCCCACGTTGAAAATGAGCAATTGTTAAAAATTACTTTCCCTGAGCGCCCCGGTGCGCTGCTTAGTTTTTTAGAAAAGCTTGGTAATGATTTTAATATTACCTTATTTCACTATCGCAACCACGGGGCGGCAGAAGGTCGCGTTTTGGTAGGGCTGCAAGCCTCGCCCAGCAACTCACGGCAACTTCAAGATGCGCTTCTTGATATTGGCTATCAATGCACGATGGTCAGCGACAATATTGGCTATCAGTTGTTTTTAAAATAGCTGTTTTTAAAATGTTATAATAGGATTTTTGTTAGCCATTTTGCGCGATCTTTGTTGAGATGACATGAAAAACAGTTTAATTATTGCCGTCGTATTAATTTTAGCAATTTATGGCTATCAAAAATTTCAAAAACAGCCTGATCCTATTGACCCACCGCAAGTTTCTGAATTGACGCTTGAAGAGGTGGACAATATTGCGCCATCTTATAACGACCATCGCCCTGCTCCATTAAGTACCAACACCAACAGCGCTAATAGCCCGATTTCATCTAAATTTAGCTGCGATGGTCGCCAGCATTGTTCGCAAATGACTTCTTGCGAGGAAGCAACCTATTTTTTACAGCATTGTCCTAACACGCAAATGGATGGCAACAACGATGGCATTCCTTGCGAAAAGCAGTGGTGCAAATAGCCTTTTTTAAGGTCATTTAGCCGCAAATGCTCTTTTAATTTGCAAATAAAACCTCATTATTATTCAAGATAACTATCAAAGGTATTTTGCCAAAATGAGGTTTGAATGACCAATAAAACAACCAAAGAAAATAATGCGACGCCTGCCAAAGTACGTTTGGACAAATGGCTTTGGGCAGCGCGTTTTTTTCGAACCCGAACTCTTGCTAAAGAAGCCATCGACAGCGGTCGCGTTCATTTTGGTGGCAGCCGCGTTAAAAGCAGCAAAGAAATTGCCGTTGGTGATGAGCTGACCATCCGCCAAGGCTCGGCAACAGCGATGACGGAAAAAGTGGTCATCGTTGAGGCGTTATCCATTCAGCGCGGCAATGCCACCACCGCTCAAGTGCTGTATTCTGAAACAGAAAGCAGCATCGAGCGCCGCGCTTATTTTAGCGAGCAGCGCAAACTTGCTAATCTTGCCCGACCTGACAATCGCCCCAATAAAAAGCAGCGCCGAGATTTACAGCGCTTTAAAGACAGCCATGATTGATTATTATGCAATTTTGTCATTGATTTATCTTCAGCCATAAAAAGAAGAACCTTGCCATTTTTCTCATTAATCGTTACGCTAGTAGCCCAAATCTTGCATGCAAATAGGTCGCCGATTTTTTGACCTATTTTGGCATGTTTTTTTTATTGTCGATTACAGGTGAGCTATGCCCATTAAGCCCTCCACGCCCTCCTCCGTTCTTTTGGTTTGCCTTGGCAACATTTGCAGATCCCCGACTGCAGAAGAGGTATTGCGGCAGCAAGCCGCGATTGCTGGGATTTCGTTAAAAGTCGATTCGGCAGGAACGGGTAATTGGCACATTGGTCATGCCCCTGATGAGCGCTCGCAGCGCCACGCTAAAGCCCATGGCTACAATTTAAGCAAGTTGGTCGCCCGCCAAATCAAACCGCAAGATTTTTATGATTTCGATTTAATTTTGGCAATGGATGAACAAAATTTAAAAGATTTACAAGCGATTAAATCAAAGCTTACAGATGACAAACCGCTTGCCCGATTGGCATTATTTAGCGAAGAAGACCCAACTTTTGGCGGTGATGATGTTCCCGATCCGTATCATGGCGACAGCGATGAGTTTGAAGCGGTTATTGAGCGCGTTGAATCGGGCGCAAAAGCTTGGGTTGATAGCTGGCTGGTTCATTAAGCCTATTTTGTACCGCGCTCAGGTAAGCCCAAAGCTTGCTGATTTTTTATGGTTTAACAAAGGTTTAAAAGGTCGATTTATGACTCAAGCGTTGCGTATTGATGACAATGCCCGCTCGCCTGCCCAAAGTCTGAACAAAATGACGGCAAGCACTAACGATTTGTCTGCGCTTAATACCATGGCATTGTCGTGTCAAGCCAATCAAGTGCTGACGCTGACTTCTGAGGCAGAACTGGAAGCGTTTTTTAAAGCCTTTGATGACCAAAAGCCTTTATTTGTCTTATCGGGCGGCAGTAATGTTTTGCTCCCAAATACTCTTGATGCGATCGTCCTGCGACCATTAATGATGGGGATAACGACGCAAAAGCAATCGGCAGACCGTATTGAAATCGAAGTCATGGCGGGCGAAAACTGGCATGACTTGGTGCAATTTACGGTCAATCAAGGCTGGTTTGGGCTTGAAAACCTAGCGCTGATTCCGGGGCTTACGGGCGCCGCTCCCGTGCAAAACATTGGCGCTTATGGCGTTCAGTTAGAAGATTGCCTAACTCACGTTCGCGCGTTTCATATCCCGTCAAAATCTTGGCGAACGCTGTCAAAAGACGACTGCCAATTTGGCTATCGCGACAGTATTTTTAAACGCGAGCCAAATACCTGGATTATCACCAAAGTTGGCTTTGTCCTTCATAAAAATGAGCAACAGATCTTAACAAGCTACGGCGATGTGGCAACCGTTGCCCAAAGTTTGGCAGAAAAAAACGACAGAAATGCTCCTACGCCATTAGATGTGATGAACGCGATCATTGATATCCGTAAGCAAAAGCTTCCTGACCCTAAAGTGTTGCCCAATTGCGGCAGTTTTTTTCAAAATCCTGTGATTTCTCAAGCGCAGTTTGATGCGTTAAAGGCACAATTTCCAAAGTTGCCCTCGTATCCTATGCCAGAAAATCAGGTGAAAATTGCCGCCGGCTGGCTGATCGATCAGGCAGGACTTAAAGGTGGCGGCATTGCTCCTATTTTAACGCATGACAAGCAAGCACTAGTATTGACCAATCATGCGCCATTTCGCGCGACCCAAGACGAGGTGGCAGCGGCGCAAGATTTTATTATTAAAACAGTTTTAGCTAAATTTGGCATTACCATTTCGCGTGAGCCAGTTTGGGTCAATCAAAATGGCAGTTTAGGACGCGGCGGTCATGCGCTTTAAATCGCAGCATCGGGCAAATAAGCCCAAGTCGCTATTATCAAAGCGGCTTTGGCGCTATTATCTGCGCTCAGCGGAACGAACGATTAAAGTTTTTAAAATCATTCATGTGATTTTTGTGGTGGGAACAACGACCGTTATTTTGGTCATTGCCAGCTTATTTACGCCATTATTTGCAAAATCAGTGATTTATGTTCTCGATCATTTGCCCATCCCTACCATGACGGGGGCGGCAATCAGCTCGCCGCCGACCGCTTACGTGGTGCTTGGCGGGGGTTTAACCAATGACAATAATAACGAAATCATCCTTAATAACTTTACCTTAAATCGCGCGCGAACCGCTGCCGCCGCTTATCATGACTTGCCGCTGCCCGTGGTGCTCAGTGGTGCTGAAGCGCCTTGGATTGAAAAGTGGCTGTTGGCGCATGGCGTAAGCGGCATCATCAGCGAAAACGCCAGCATGAACACTTGCGAAAATGCCAGATTTACGGCAAAACGAATCCCTTTGAATCATATTTATCTGATTACTGATGCTTATCATATGGCGCGGGCGCGGCGGCAATTTGCACTTAATAATATCAATGTGACGCCCCTGAGCGCGCCACTGCCCGTAGCGCTTGATTGGCGCGAACCTGCGCAAAATTTAAGCCACTCTCGGCGCGCCGTTTATGAGCTTGCGGCGTATCTTCGCGATGTGCTGCGACCCCAAGCAGACTGCCGCGAGACCGACAATATTAGCATTGCTGAGCTTAAAACCCCGCGCGGTCAAGCAGTAAAGACTTTTTAGCGGTGATTGTTAATTGAGATAAAGCTATCTTTTAACCGTATTGTCAAGACAAACTCAGGGATAATTCTGACTTTTTTCCCCAATCGGCGTATAATTATAGTTACTGCCAATGAGGGAGTGTTTTATGCTTAGTATCTTTTTATTAATTCCGCTTAGCCTCATGCTGTTTGTGGTGGCGATTTGGGCGGTTCGCTTTGCGGTCAAATCCAACCAATTTGAGGATTTGGACAACGCCTCGCAGCGTATCATTTTAGATGACCGCCAAGAGCGCCGACAAACGTTGCAAGCCTTTGATCACCCACCTTCAAATTCTTCCTCAACAGAGGATCACAAATCCTAGCGATTTATGATCCGTTAAAAAATAGCAAATTAAGCAAACCTTTATTTCAAACCATTCAATTTTTAATATCACCCATTGATGAGGAGAGGTATTGTGACCCTAGCGTTAGTTGTTGCTGCGGTGTTGATGGGATTTTTTGGCTCGCCGCATTGCCTTGGTATGTGCGGCGGTTTGATAAGCGCGTTTGGGATGTCGATGCAAGACCTCACCGCAAAAAAACGCCGTGCCTTGGTTGCAACCTATCATTTAGGCAGGCTGCTAAGCTATGCAACCCTTGGCTTGATTGCAGGGCTTGTTGGCACAACAGTGCTGGCGCCATTGATTGCGGATAACAACTTGCCACGGATTTTGTTGGGATTGGTGCTCGTATTTGTGGGCATGGTGATGCTTGGGGCGCCTTTTTTAAATAAGCTTGAGCGATTAGGGATGAAGTTTTGGCAAAAGCTTGCGCCGATCCGCCAAAAAGTATTTCCGCTGAACACTTACCCACGGGCGCTCAGTGCTGGACTGCTTTGGGGATTTTTACCTTGCGGTTTGGTTTATGGCGCGCTGCTAATCGCGGTGGTGGGTCACAGTCCACTTTCAGGGGCGATGTTGATGTTTGCCTTTGGTCTTGGAACCCTTCCGATGCTTATTGCCACTCATGAAACCGTCGGTTGGCTTCGAAATCAAATTGGACGCTTGAAGCTTCGGCAAATGAATGGCGCGATTATGATGCTCTCAGGCGTTGCCGTTATTGCTGTTCCTATTGCCATGAGTAACATGCACGGCGGTCACGGGTCGCATGGTATGGATATGGGGTCGACCATGAATCATGAAATGAGCCATGACATGAGTAGTCATTCAAATCATGACGCAAATGCTATGGAAATGCCTGAAGACCACAGCCCATCAAGTGATCATCAAGGCATGAGCCATCATTAAAATCGCTTTGATCGCCAATAAAAAAAGCCTTTCGAATTGAAAGGCTTTTTTATTTAGGCAAGTTACTGAGCTTATGAGCTTAAGGCTGCCACTGCTCAAGTACAAATTTCATCTGAAGGTGATCTTCAAGCTGCGGTAAGTTAAACGCATCATCCTCACTCACAAAGCTGATACTGATCCCCGTTTGACCGGCACGCCCCGTTCTGCCGATCCGGTGGACGTAATCGTCAGGCTGATCCGGTAGGGTAAAATTGACCACGTGGCTCACGTCATCCACATGGATGCCGCGACCGGCAACATCAGTTGCCACCAAAATCTTAGCTTTGCCATCTTTAAAACGCTGTAAGTATTTTTCGCGTTTTTGCTGAATAACATCCCCTGAGAGCATCACCACATGATGGTTTTGCCGCAACTTGTCATATAATCGCTTCACCTGATCCTTGCGGTTAGCAAACACGATCATTTTGTCCATATCTTCATCATTGATGATGCGCTCAAGCGCTGCAAGCTTTTGCTTTTCGGTCAATAAATAAAAATGCTGCTCTACCAATTCGCTGGTTTTGTGCTCAGGCTCAATCTCAACAAATTGCGGCTCAAACAGCCAGCGATAGGCAAGATTCATCACATCTTGATTGAATGTTGCTGAAAACAGTAAACTTTGACGATCAGTATTGGGCGGCATTCGTCCGACCAAGCGCTTAATATCCGGAATAAATCCCATATCAAGCATGCGATCGGCTTCATCAAGCACGAGCACCTCAACGCGATCTAAAAATACCATGCCCTTTTGCATCAAATCAATTAACCGCCCAGGGGTGGCAATCAAAATATCGACAAAGCCACTTTCAAGCGCTTGCTGCTGAGCGTCGTAATTGGTGCCGCCCATCACGCAAACGCTATGCAGCTTGGTGTATTTGGTCAGCGCTTGGCAATCGGCAAAGATTTGCAGGGCGAGCTCACGCGTTGGCGCCATCACCACTGCTCGCGGCTCGCCCAAATAACGCGGCTCATCGGCTAAAAACGGGCGCTTTAATAACGCCTCAATAATGGTAATTAAAAAGGTTGCTGTCTTTCCGGTTCCGGTTTGCGCCTGACCGATTGCATCTTGATTTGCAAGCGTAAAGGGCAAAATTTTGGCTTGAATGGGCGTAAGCGCCGTAAATCCCAAATCCGCAACTGCCTTTAATAAGGGCTTTGACAACGGCAAATCGGTGAATGTGCTAAATTGACTCAAAAAATAATCCCTCAACCTTGACCCATCGCAGGTATTTAAAAAGCGTGGTCATATAAAAAAGCCAAGCCTTACCCTGTTTTAACCTAATCGATCAAAATGGGGCTGGCTTGACTTAGTATAACAGCAGTTAGCGTTTTTGGTTGAGGACTTATGCCCCAATCTTATTAAAAACTCTAGTTTTCTTGTTATTATTTTAGCCTTCGATTTTTCTGACTTCTTCTGCTTGTAGACCCTTTTGACCTTCAACAACGGTAAATTCAACTTTTTCGCCGTCTTTTAGTGAGCGGTAGCCGTCACCTTGGATCGCGCGAAAATGAACAAAGATGTCCTCACCGCTATCACGCTGAATAAAACCAAAGCCTTTTGAATCATTGAACCACTTAACAATACCTTGTTCACGAGCTGACATAATATAACTTCCTAAAAAAATATGCTGAGTCCTAACTTCCTTTGCGGTTGCACGTTAGGAGCGCTTGGGTCATGAAATCAGAATTTAAGAGAGGTCACTTTAATCATTAAAAATATGACCATCATATTTTATTTTAAAATAAAGCCCTCTTAAATAACCGGTGCCAAGTAACCAAAAGCTGTGACTTAAACGTTAAGCAGTAACAAACTTGTGATGTTTATGGCTTAAAAAATATCATAGCATGGGATTTTAGTAACATAAAGTCTTTTAATGCGATTTTTGTCTTTAAATCAACTTTTTGCACGATTTTTGGCAATTTTTGCCATCAATTTGCTATGATAACTTTAAAAAAGATCATGTATTTTTGAGATCTTAGCCTAACTTTATTCTCTTATTTCCTTTTTATCGTTGAGTTTTTTATGACTTTTTCGCAACCTTCGCAAGCCTCCCTTTCGCGCCGCTTACTTCTCATCAACGGGGTCAATTTAAATCTGCTTGGCAAGCGTGAACCGCATATTTATGGTCATACGACCCTTGCTGATATTGAAGCTGGATTAATTCAGCGCGCTGCAAATTTTGGGGTTGAAATCATCTGCCGGCAGTCCAATCATGAAGGCAAAATTATCGATGACATTCAGCATTTTGGACTGCTCAGCGGTGATGATGAAAAAGTTGATGCGGTGATTATTAACCCCGGTGCGTTCACCCACACCTCAGTTGCCCTTCGCGATGCTCTTTTAGCAACCCAAAAGCCCTTTATTGAGGTGCATTTGTCCAACGTTCATGCCCGCGAAAGCTTTCGGCACGTGTCTTATTTAAGCGATGTGGCAACGGGGGTGATTTGCGGGCTTGGGAAACTTGGCTATCAGATGGCGCTTGATTATTGGTTAACAGAGCTTTATGGCGTAGCGTTGCAAGGATAAGATGAGTTAAAAATTCACACAATCGGTTAATAAGTCAGCTTTCGTAACCGAAGCGCAATGGATTAACGCTAAGTGCGCCGTTAAACTAATGATGTTTTTAAAATGAAATTTAATACGTGATTGCAGCCGTTACCCAAAGTTTTTACGGTAATATGTTTTTAAGGTGATATGAATGGCAACATCGTCCGGAAAACGCTTTATGAAATTGGCTGGCATGACGGCAAGCATTGCCGGAAAAGCGGCAAAAAACTCCTTAAAGCATCTGTCTAGTGACGAAGAAAAACGCCTGCAAGCGCGCTCTGAATTGCTACAAGACGTAGGAATCCAAATTGCAGATACCTTAGGCGAGATGAAAGGCGCGGTGATGAAAGTTGGTCAAATCGCCTCGCAATATAAAGACGTGTTTCCGGCGGAGGTGGCAACCGCCCTTGAAAAATTGCAAAAAGATGCGCCGCCCATGCCATTTTCACAAATCAAATCACAAGTTGAGCGCGAGCTTGGCGCGGCGCTTGAGTCACTGTTTTTAGACTTTGAAGAAACGCCCTTTGCTGCGGCCTCCATCGGTCAGGTTCATAAAGCCACGTTGCCCTCCGGTCAAAAAGTGGTGGTCAAAGTTCAATATCCCGACGTGGACAAAAACTGTGAAAGCGATTTAAAGCAAGTTCGCATGGCACTTAAAATTGCAGGCGTGCTTAATATGAGCCGCGATTTGCAGGAGCAATTGTTTAACGAGATCCGCCAAAGCCTGCAAGATGAGCTTGATTACACCAAAGAGGCGCAAAACCTACGCGTGTTTGGCGCGTTTCACTCACGCGATGAGGGCATTATTATTCCGCGCGTGATCAGCAGTCACTCCTCCAAGCGCGTATTGACCTTGACTGAGGAGCGCGGCGAAAGCCTTTCAGTGGCAGCAACTTGGGACAATGAGGTCAAACAAAAAATCGCTCGGCATTTATTTCACTTTAGCGCAGGGCAGCTGTTTGGACTTTACCGGATGCACTGCGACCCGCACCCCGGAAATTTTGCCTTTAAAGAAGACGGCAGCGTCATTGCTTATGATTTTGGCGGGATTAAAAGCTATAGCGACCGTGAGATTCAGCTATTTTTGCGCTTTGCCCGCCATGCGGTCAGTGGTGATGTGACTGCATTGGAGCAAGATTTGATTGCCCTTGAGGTTCGCCGCGATGATGACTATCACATTCCACCGCAGTTTTATCATGATTGGCTCAATATTGGTATGAAGCCGCTTTCCATTGCGCCTTATCATGAGGGCGCGTTTGATTTTGCCAGCAGCCAAGTTCATCACGATGTCATTACCCAAATGCGATCGTCTTTAAAATACTTTAGCCAATTTCAACCCTCGCCCATCACCATGATGCTTGATCGCACCATTTCTGGTCAATATTGGAACTTGGTTAATTTGGGCGTTAATATTGATCTGTCGCCTTTGGTTTATGAGTATTTAAATCGAAATGAAGCCCATCATTGATGATTAGCAATTTTTTTAACATTTATTAAACGTGAAGCGCATGACCGCAGCGATCACAAAACACCGCATTAACTGCATGACCAAATTTACCGCAGTTAGGGCAAGCTATCGGGTCAAGTTGTGGTCGCATATTTCGAGCAAGCTCCGAGGTAAAAATCCCCGTCGGCACGGCAATGATAGAGTAACCGGTGATCATCACCATCGTTGCAATCGCCTGTCCTAGCGGCGTTTTTGGGGACATATCGCCATAGCCAACCGTGGTCATGGTCACCACCGCCCAATAAATGGATAACGGAATGCTGGTAAAGCCATTTTCAGGACCTTCGACCACATAAATGACCGCCCCGAAAATAGTCACGAGCAGCACCAATGACAAAAAGAAGACGGTAATTTTTTGCTGACTGGTTCGTAGTGCCGACGCCAAAAATCCTGCCTGCTGCATGTAAGCTTTGAGCCGAAGCACGCGAAACACGCGCAAAATCCGCAAAATGCGCACCACAAGTAGATATTGAACGCCCACAAACATCAAGCTTAAGTAACTTGGCAGCACCGATAATAAGTCAACAATGCCAAAAAAGCTGAACACATAGCGCAAGCGATTGGGTGCAGAAAACAGCCGAAGCAGATATTCAATGGTAAATAATAGGGTAAAAAACCATTCGGCATAAAAAAATATCGTGCCAAATTGCAGCCGCATGATGAGCACACTATCAAGCATCACCACAGCAACGCTGGCTAAAATCGCAATGAGCAGAACGATATCAAACAGCTTACCAAGTCTGGTATCCGTGCCTTCAATGATGATATGAATGCGCTTTCGCAATTGGGTGAGGCGATCTGCCGATGGCTGCTTCATAACCGTGAGTGCTTCATAAAGTGGAGAGAATCATCTATCAAAAACCAGCTTGCAACAGCAGCTTTGCTGGCTAAAAGTGGTTTATAATAACCGGGGTGCTAAGATGATGCGCAGCGCTTTTTCATCAGCGATGGCAATCAGACAATACAGTGTAGCAAACTTCCGCTTTTAACGACACTTTTTCATGAGGCGCAAGCCCACTTGGCACATTATTTTATTTCAGTTATTGTTTAAGGATAAGTTATGGCAGGTCACTCTAAATGGGCGAATATCAAACATCGCAAAGCCCGTCAAGATGCGGTCAAAGGTAAGATTTTTACCAAAATCATTCGTGAGATTGTTTCCGCTGCCAAGCAAGGTGACCCTGACCCTGATAAAAACCCACGATTGCGAGCGGCGGTTGAAAAAGCGCTGTCCGTCAACATGACCAAAGACACCATCAAACGCGCTGTTGAGCGTGGCGCTGGCGGCGGCGACAATGACAATATGGAAGAGGTCAGCTATGAAGGCTACGGCATCGGCGGCGTTGCGGTCTTGGTTGAAACCATGACGGACAATCTCAACCGAACCGTCAGCGAAGTCCGCCACGCCTTCACCAAGCACGATGGCAACCTTGGAACGTCAGGATCGGTGGCTTATTTATTTAACAAACGCGGCGAGATCAGCTTTAGTGACTTGACGCTTGAAGATGACTTGATGATGATCGCTCTTGATGCTGGGGCAACCGACATCGAAAACGATGGCGAGACGCTCACGGTGATCACTGAGGTTGAAAACTTCGGTCAAGTCAAAGACGCGCTTAATGCCGCAGGACTGAATTCTGACAATGCTGAAGTGACCATGTCACCGTCAACCAGCGCCGTTATTGATAACTTTGATGACGCGCAAAAAGTGATGAAAATGATCGATATGTTAGAAGACTTAGACGACGTTCAAGACGTTTATACCAACGTCACCTTTTCTGATGAGGTGATGGCACAGTTTGAGCAGTAACAAGCTTGATTTTTAGCGTTAAAAACTGAATAGATAAACCAAAAGCCTGATTAGTTATCAGGCTTTTTATTATTCAAGCTTCTTATTATAAATAGTTTTGATCTAAAAGCACTGACCTTCAAGCGCTAATAAATAACGCTTTTTATCCATCCCACCTGTATAACCGCCAAGGCTGCCATCATGAGCAATCACGCGATGGCAAGGAATAATAATACTGAGCGGATTTTTACCATTAGCATTGGCAGCGGCGCGGTAAGCTTTTGGATTGCCGATTAAATGGGCTAATTTGGCGTAACTGATCGTTTTCCCAAACTCAATCGTTTGTAGCGCTTGCCAAACGCGCTGCTGAAACGGTGTGCCACCCCTTAAATCCATCGGCAACTCAAAGCTTTTTCTACGACCAAAAAAGTAATCGGTCAATTGCGAAATCGCCGTTAATAAAATGTGCTGATTAGGGTCAGCATTTTGTAGCTCATTAAAACTTATAAAAGCTTTTTCCTCGTTTTGATAAGCTTTACTCCCATTAACTTTTGAGAACGCTGTTTGCTGTGACGTATTTTCCGCCCAATCGCAACTCACAAGCCTGCCCTGCCGAACTGCCAAAATCAGCGCAGTATTGTTAAGCGGCTGATCGATTGGCGCAATTTGTGATAAAGGAACGGCGGTAACTATAATCATCTATCAAACTCAGTATTTTTGAAGTACAGATTCAGTAGATGCTTTTAGTGAAGAACTGGTTTGAATAATATAATTTATCATATCTTCCCAATCGCTTTGCTTTTCATAGCTGAAATCTTTATTAGTTATTCTAGCAACTCTTCTAATAGTATTTGGCTTCCGCTCCCATACTATCTTATTTATTATATCCTTTTGAAGCAAATGAGCATTTTTTTCTAAGTAACTGAAAATTCTTTCATTTTCCGCAATATTTTTATCAGCTGAATTAACGACTAAAGTTATATTTAAGCTATTTTTATTCAAGTTAGAAAATATACTCAACCCTAGAAAATCTATTTTTTGACCAATTCCATGACCTTTTGGTGCTTTCTTATCATAGTAAATATTTTGACAACCTTTTACCTTCGAATTTATTAGAATTTCGAAAAACTTCTTTTTTAAACTCTTATTACAGCTATTCATGAGCTCATATCCAGTATCTTGAAAATTAAATATTGTTATTAAAACTTACTTCTCATCCGTTTCAAACAGCGCGGCGACAAACTGCTTGGGGCTAAAGGGGCGCAAATCATCAATCGATTCGCCAACGCCGATAAAGCGAATGGGAATGTCTGTGGTTTCAGCAATGTTAAACACCACGCCGCCTTTTGCCGTGCCATCAAGTTTAGTGATGGTGATGCCGGTTAACGGTACGGCTTGGTTAAAGATTTCGACTTGATTAATCGCGTTTTGACCGGTTCCGGCGTCAAGAACGATCATGCCTTCATGCGGCGCGGTGGGATCAGCTTTCCTCATGACGCGAACGACTTTTTCAAGCTCTGCCATCAAGTACGATTTGTTTTGCAGTCGCCCTGCGGTATCGGCAATTAATACATCAATATTTTTGGCTTTTGCTGATTGCATGGCATCAAAAATGACCGAAGCGCTGTCAGAACCATGACCTTGAGCAACCACCGGAATGTCATTGCGCTCGCCCCAAATTTGTAGCTGCTCGGTGGCGGCGGCGCGGAAGGTGTCGCCTGCCGCTAGCATGACCGACTTGCCTTCGCTTTGCAGTCTACGCGCAAGCTTTCCAATCGTGGTCGTTTTGCCAACGCCATTGACGCCAACAACCAAAATCACAAAGGGCTTTTTACTGGTATCGATTTCAAGCGGGGCAACTTTTGGCGTTAAAATATCAACCAATTCGCTTTGTAGTGCTTTATAAAGCGAATGCGAGTAAATCAAATCACCACGAGCAGTTTGCTCGGTTAAGCTTTTGATGATGCGGTTGGTTGCACTCACGCCAATGTCGGCAACGAGCAATTGGTCTTCGACCTCTTCAAGCAGCTCATCGTCGATTTCTTTACCCCCGATCAAGATATTGACCATGCCTTCAGCTAGGTTTTTACGCGATTTGGTCAGACCCGATTTCATTCGGTTAAACCAGCTGCCGCTCTCTTTTTCTTTTTTGGCAACCGCTTGAGCTTGCTTGGTTTCTTCGCGAGCTGCTTCTAAGTTTTGGGTTGGCTGATCTTGCGTAGATTTTTCTTGAGCGGATTTTGCTTGCAAAGGCGCTTGGGCATCGCCAAGCTGAGCTTGCAGCGGCATTTTTGGAATAACGGATGCTGATTTAACCACCGTTGTCGGCTCAGCTTTTGCTTCTTCGACGACCGTTTGGGCAGAAACGATAGGCGCGCCAAGCGCAATGGGCTCATCGATATCGTCGTCATTTTTTTGAGCTGTTTCTGATAGATCATCAACAATCGTCACCGATTGCACAGGCAAGCTTGGTAAGGTAATATCATCGTCATCGATATCATCAAGGCTGCCATCTAAATTGATGACCACTCGATTGGGGTTATTGATGTTATTCATAAGCTTGCCCTAAAAGATAGTTTTACAATAAAAGTGATAATATGAAGCCGCTTTAGCGCTTGATGTTAAGGTGGTCTTTAAAACAGTTTAGCACAATTTTTCTAGGATATTTTTTAGCCAGCTGCTTTTTCATCGGCTCAAAAGATACCAAAAGTAAGCTTTGCTTAAGGTTTGGTGACAAAATAGTGACCTTTATCATATAAAATTTCGTTACAGTCATCTAGCCTTTTATTTTTTCCTATTGTCTTTGGTTGGGAAACCTTATGTTAACGATTAAGAAATTATTGACAACTCAAGCAGTTATTACGATAGCAGCGGTTATGCTCACCACCGGTTGTAGCACCACGCAAGAATTTAAGCCCACCGCAAGCGTGATGGTTGGCCCTCATAAGCCGCTTTAACATTTACTTTCATTGTTTTTAATCAGCTTTATTTTGATCAACTTTTTATTTAAAAAAGAGTGCCTTATGCCCAAGTTTTTGTCATCGCGCCTGATGGCTATGACCGCGCTGACGATCAGTTTGGCGGCGTGTCAATCTGCGCCCACCTCAACAGCAAGCGTTCAATCCTTACCAAAAACTGATGCGCAAACGAGTTCGAAAACAAATACGCAAGCGGACGATTTGGCTTTGGACTTGACCTTGCGCCATGAGTATCAGCTTGACAATGGGTTAAAGTTGATCATAAAAGAAGATCACCGATCGCCTGTGGTGATGACTCAGATTTGGTATCGTGTGGGATCAGCGGATGAGCCGGTGAATAAAGGCGGCATTTCGCATTTACTTGAACATATGATGTTTAAAGGCACTAAAACTGTATCGAGCGCAGATTTTGAGCGCTTGATTGCCAAGTTTGGCGGCGTCAACAATGCCTTTACCAGCTATGATTACACCGGTTATTACGAGCTGTTTCCGGCAAACCGATTGGGGCTTGCCTTAGAGCTTGAAGCAGATCGAATGACGCAGCTGATTTTTGATGAAGCTGAATTTAAAAAAGAGCATCAAGTGGTGATGGAGGAGCGTCGGCAGCGTACCGATGACAACCCGCTTGCAAAAGCCTATGAAGAGTTTCGCCTAAAAGCGCTGCCAAACAGCCCAAAAGGTGAGTCGGTTATAGGTCCCATGAATGAGCTTGAAAGCATCACGCTAAATGAGCTGAAAAACTGGTATAAATCGTGGTACGCGCCCAATAACGCGACCGTTGTGATCGTCGGCGATGTGACTCCAAAAGCGGCGCTGGCAGAAGTTAAGCGCTATTTTGCTGACATCCCTAAACAAACTCTACCAAAGCGTCCAAGCGTTTTGCAGCGCGGCTATCGAAGCTATCAGCAGCTAGAATCTAAGCAAGCGGTTGAAGTTCCCGTACTTTTAATGGGATTTAACGTGCCAAGCTTTATTACCGCTAGCAACAAACCAGAAGCGCTTGCGTTATCGCTTGCTCAAGATGTTTTGGATGGTGGTTTATCAGCGCGACTTGAGCAGCGCTTGGTTCGCGATCAAGGGCTGTTAACATCTATTGGCACCTCTTACGATGTGTTCGATCGCGGTGACGGCTTATTTTTGATCCAAGCCACGCCGCGAGAAGGCATCAGCTTACGCCAAGCTCAAACAGCAATCATGGCAGAGATTAATAAGCTGATTTCTGAGCCTATCCGCCCTGATGAAATCAGCCGCGCCAAAACCAACACGTTAACGTCACTTATTTACGCACAAGACAGCGTTGAAGGTCAAGCGCAAATGATCGGCTCGCTACAATCTATCGGTCTTGACGACACCATTGTTGCGCGCCTGCCAAGTTTGCTTGATCCTATTACCACAGCGGATATTCAAAAAGCGGCGCAAAATTATTTGGTAAAAAATAACTTAACGGTGATGGATATTGTTCCAATGAACAGCGCTTCTGTAATTACAGAAGCGACAAAGCCTTAAGTTTTCAACAACCTTGCCAATAAAAAATAGTAAAACTATCAGAAGGCGGTCATGACAAATTATCACAAAATCAGTCATTCTTTTAAAAAATTTCTGTTACTCGGCTCAATGGCTTTGATCAGCGTCACTGCAATTGCCGAAGATCACGCGGCAAATTCAGCCAATGTTGATAAAGATGCTCCGATAAAAGCGCTCGATATCCTTACCAGTGTAAAAAATGCCGCGCCATTAGCCGTGACCGCGCCAACCATTGAAGCGTTTACCACCCAATCGGGCATCAAAGTCTTGCTCGTTCAGACGCCTGCCCTGCCCATTGTCGATGTGGCGCTAAGATTTAATGCAGGAAGTGCTCGCGATACTGAACTTCGCAAAGACGGCTTTGGCATTTCAGCGATGACCGCCACCATGCTGACTCAGGGCACCAAAAGCTTGGATGAAGATGACTTTACCAAAGCTGCCGAAACTTTGGGAATCGAGCTTGACAGCGCTGCTTATAAAGATATGTTTGTGGTATCCATGCGCAGCTTATCCGATGATGAGCATTTGCTTCAAGGCGCAGCATTAATGGCACAAATGCTCACTGAGCCTACATTTGATAACGCCATTTTAAATCGCAACAAATCAAGACTCTTGGTTGGGCTTAAGCAGCAAAAACAAGATCCGGCATATTTAGCCAGCATAGCATTTAACCAAGCGCTTTATGGCGATCACCCTTACGCACATCCAACGTCAGGGACGCTTGATAGCGTACCGACCATTAAGCAAGCTGATTTAACCAAGTTTTGGCAGCGCTATTTGGTGGCTAACAATGCCTCAATGGCGATCACCGGAAAATTAACGCTTAATGAAGCTAAAGCCCTTGCTGAAACCATCACCAAAAACTTACCCCAAGGTAAAGCGGCAACCAAACTTTCTGAACCCAAACCAATAACCAAATCTCAGCACATCCACATCCCCTTTGACAGCTCCCAAACCACCGTAGTTATGGGACAGCTTGGCAACAAGCGCGCCACCACCGACAGCGAGCAGCAAGCGCAAACCAACTTTACCGTTGGCAATGAAGTGCTGGCAGGGGGTGATTTTAATGCCAGACTGATGACCGAAGTCCGAAAAAATTTGGGCTATACTTATGGCATTTCAGGCGGTATGAGCCCGATGCTCACCCGTGGACCTTATCAAATTAGCTTTTCAACCCGAAACGACAAAGCGTCTGATGCGATTGCTGCAAGCCTAAAGGTCATTGATGACACGTTAAAACATGGTATCAGCCAATCTGAGCTGCAATTGACCAAAGACAGCCTTAAAAACAGCTTCCCGATGAGCTTTTCTAGCAATGCGGCAATCAATGGCACGCTTGGAATGATGAATTTTTACCAGTTGCCAAACGATTATCTTGCCAACTATAGCAAGCGTATTGACAAGGTTAACTTAACCTCAGTCAATCAAAGCTTAAAAAATACCCTCAAACCAGAGGATTTTTTAATTGTCACCGTTGGTAAAAATAATCCTTGGAAAAGTAAAACCGCTGACGAAAAAACCCGTAAAAAGTAGCTATTTTTAAAAGTAGCTATTTTTGAACGCTGATGCTGACATCATAGCGCAGGCGCTCAGGCTTATAAGTAGCGCCATTATAGGACAGCCGAACCACATGCTTATCATAAGAGGTCACATGATACGAACCATTGGCAAAATCATGAAGCTTCGGCACAATAAGTAGCGCCTCAATTCGGCTGTCATTTACCGTCACTGTAAGCGTTTGACCACTTTGCAGGTACAAATAATAATCGCAATAGTCATCGACCATAACCTCAGCACTGCGCTGGATATTTTGACTGCCAACCTCATTTTGAAGCAGCTTTGGGCAAACATCATCATGCTCGGAGGCGCGCTTGGCGTGCGAATTGTTGATGCTGTCCTCAATGGCGGCAATATCATTTTGCCGCTGCGTCTCCTTATCGATTTTGCTGTGGTTTTTGGAGGTTGACGCATTAGGATCACAGGCAATTAACACCAACAGCAAAATGCCAAGTCCTATTGGCAAATGTTTTTTCATAACCATCACTTATGACGTTATCAGTAAGCGAAATTATTTGCTCCTATTAACGTACAATATTTAAAATGAATCATATTATCTCAGTATTAAAACATAATTTTTTAGAATAAGCTTATTTTAAATAAAAATATGTGGGCAATGGTTGGTATTTTAAGAAATATTCAGATTTTTGAAATTAACTAACAATTAATACCGACAAAATGTACTGGTTGAATGCTCAAAGCCCCATTTTCGGTAGCCTTGGGTGTCTAAATGGATTGCCCCTGTGGCATAAAGCCCAAGACCAAAGTCGTAATTCACCCCTTGATATTGCCAAAATTGACAAAGCCCTTCTTGTAAATTGCTCAGCTGCCAAGAATTGCCTTCAAATTCAGGAACCCAAATATCAATCGCTCCTGCGGTTAAATGTTTGCTTCCTGCTGCCCCGCCTGCGCAAGTATTTAGCCCCGGACTGCGATAAACCGAGCGAATCTCAGTGCTTGCAGGCAAAATCCCTTGGCGTTTTAACTCGCTATAAAGTCGTAATGTTGGCACAACATTCGCCCAAAGATATTCAGGCGGCAACTGAAACGGCTCATAGCCGCACTTATCCCAACTTCTTGCCGTCGTCAAAAGCTGACTCATCGGCGGAACATTATAAGCCCCTAATTGTTGGCTTAAATAGCGCTGATAGTTGGCAACCTCTTGAGCGCGGTAGCGATCACGAGCAAGCCAGCTGTTAAAGTCCGCCGTCACCGAGCTGTTATAATAAACCGTTTGGTATTGCTCCTTGCCAAAGCTTGGCTGAGGATAACGGCTGATTGCTGAAGTTGAGGTCGGCTTAACGTTGACGCGTTTATTTTCCTCAATGGAAACGTTGGCTTCCAACTGCTTTTGTTGAATTAGCGCTTGCAAGCTATCTTCACTCATCACCTGCCGCGGTTGGCTCATTACAATCGCATTTGTCGATGCGGCATGAGTCACAGAACCGCTTCGAATTTGAATTCTCGGTGCTGTCTTTTGGGCAGTGCTGTCACTTAAAATCGCAGCTTGAGCCTGCGAACAGCAAACCATGACGCCAAGCCCACCAACCAACGGGGTTAAATAACCATAGAAAGAAGCTTTAGATAACCTATTGGCAAATAAAAAGTTAATTTTAGAAGTACTTGGCTGCCTTCTAAAAGTTTTAGCGCTTTTATTACCGTAAAAAAAATCATCATCTTTTTTTATCATCATTCGTTACTGCTCATAAATTGATAAAAAGATGGTAGCAAATTTTGCAATCGTTAGTAAAAATAACCTTAAGAATTAGGCAAAAGCTTGGCAAAATTAACAATAATGCTGATCATATTTAATAAGACTGAGAGCTTCTTACCAAGCCCTTACTTAAAGGTTACATGAATATAACTAAACGACAACGCTTGAAAACGATTAAAGTTAGCCCTAAATAGAGCTTAGTAAATCGCGATCTACTGTTAAAATCAGGGTTTGAAAGCCATTTGCTATTTGGTTGTTAGAGTTATATTTAGTAAGAAATACTTAACAATATCATCAAAATTTGGAAAAGCCTTTATATTATATACTATTGATATTTATATCTTTATATAAATTTTTACCTATAAATTTACTAAATAACTTGCTTTATTATTAATTAAAACTAACTGATTTTAAAGCTTGTTTTTTACAAAAAAGTGCGTTACTCTCTTTTTACTGTAATCTTAGTACATAAACCGTACAGTTCTACCAATCAATTTTGCAATTAATTATATTCAGGTCAAAGCTCGCTCGTATAGTTAGCAACTAGATTTCAAAGGCACAACTTAATTAACGCTTTTTTACAAACCCAATGAAAAAAGCTATCGAAATTTAAAATAATTAAGCAGTGGTTTTGAAAATAAGGAATTAACAATAACGATATTTTTTTTGAGCTTATTGTCATTAGCCAATCAGAGTTAACCGCTAATGAGGATAATGACATGAAAAAATTAACCACACCTAAACGTTTAGCCCCGCTGCTGTTTTAGCGAGGAGTCAAATCAGAAGCTTTATCTTTTTGATAAGCCAGTATTTGAAAAGTCGGTCTTTAATGCAGTTTTACTGACCACTTTTAAGCCTTTAGGTTCAAGTGACGAGGTATTTATGAAGAAGCGTCTATCTGGATTGATGGCTCTATCAATGTGTTTTATGCTTGGCGCTACTGCTAACGCTGCAGAATCAAGAATCACGTTGAGCGGGTCGCAAGATAACGCCCACATCGACCGAGTTTTAAGTGAGTTGACTCGGCAACACGATAACGCATCAAGCTTAGTAAAATCCGCGCGAAAGCCTACTTCTTTGGCGCTAAACAGCTCTCTTTTGGCAAGTGACACCAGCCAAGTGAGCAACGACTCTGATGTCCTTGAGCGCTTAACAGCTGTGGCATCAACGTCAGTAAGCAAATTTAAACAAACTGGACTTGCCTCTTGGTATGGTCGCCAATTCCACGGTCGCAAAACCGCAAGCGGTGATGTGTTTGATATGAATGGTCTCACCGCCGCTCATCGCTCACTGCCACTGAACTGCTATGTTAAAGTCACCAATAAAGACAACGGTAAAAGCGTGGTTGTTAAGGTTAATGACCGCGGTCCATTCCATGGTAATCGTGTGATGGACTTATCTTACGGCGCTGCCAAACAGCTTGGCATTGCTAGTAAAGGCGTTGGCAATGTTTCTATTGAGCGCGTTTCAGGACCTTAAGTTATCAGGTTATAAAAAATGATAAGTTAAAAAAAGCGCCAAACTTGGGCGCTTTTTTTGTGGTTTAAATAGGTCTTGCTTAGCTTACGTGTCAATGTCAAAGGCGCTTTGAATGGCGTCATCTAATCGATCAACAGCGATGATAGTAATGCCATTAAATGGCGGTGTATTTCGGCTTGGCGCATTGGCTTTTGGGACAATGGCATGAGTAAAGCCGTGTTTGATGGCTTCTTTAAGCCGTTCTTGACCATTAGGAACAGGGCGAATTTCACCTGACAACCCCACTTCCCCAAAGACTGCCAAAGACGACGGCAAGGCTTTTTCTTTGATGCTTGACGCACAAGCCAGCAGCACCGCCAAATCCGAACCCGTCTCTAATACTTTTACGCCGCCCACCACGTTGACATAGACATCTTGACCGCTAGTATGGATGCCGCCGTGACGGTGCATGACCGCAAGCAGCATTGACAGCCGCTGATAATCAAGACCAAGCGCCATTCGTCGCGGCTGAGCTTGCGAGTCATCAACCAACGCCTGAACTTCAACCAAAAGTGGTCTGGTACCTTCACGGCTGACCATCACGATAGAGCCTGCCACAGGCTTGTCATAACGGCTTAAAAAAATCGCTGACGGATTGGCAACTTCTTTGAGTCCCATATCGGTCATGCCAAAAATACCCAGCTCGTTCACCGCGCCAAAGCGATTTTTGACCGCGCGAATCATCCGAAAGCGTGAGTCCGATTGACCTTCAAAATAAAGCACCGTATCCACCATATGCTCAAGAACGCGGGGACCTGCAAGCGTACCTTCTTTGGTCACGTGACCGACCAAAAATAGCGCCGTTCCCGTTTGCTTGGCATAGCGCGTCAGCATCGCTGCGGACTCACGGATTTGGCTGACGCCACCGGGCGCGGATTGAATGGCGTCAGTATAGATGGTTTGAATGGAGTCAATGATGGCAATTGCCGGCTGTTCTTGGGTGAGCGCCGCGCAAATGGTCTCAACATTGGTTTCCGCCAACACGCGCAGCCGATCGGCAGGCAAGTCTAAACGCTTAGCTCGCATTGCCACTTGAGCAAGCGACTCCTCGCCGGTCACATAAAGCGCACTTCCTGCTAACGAATCGGCGCGCGCCATGTTGGTTGCCGTTTGCAGCAAAATAGTTGATTTACCAATGCCCGGATCGCCACCAATCAACACCACCGATCCGGCTACCAAACCGCCGCCCAAAACGCGATCAAACTCACTGATTCCCGTCGGCAATCGGGTATCCAATGTGACGCTGACAGCGTTAAGCGGCATCACCGCGCTTTGAGTTCCTGAGTAGTTTTGCGCGCGGGCAGGAGTTACAGCTTTTGATTTTGCCGTAGATTTATGATGCGGTAAGCTTACGTTTGGCGCCTCAACCAAACAATTCCACTCACCGCAGTCGCTGCACTGCCCTGACCATTTTCCAAAATGCGCCCCGCAGTTTTGGCAAACATAACTGCTTTTATTTTTTGCCATAATTTGAGCCTATTGCTAACTGGCGATAAAACGCCCAAACCTAAAATAGGCTGAGCGATTTTTGAATCGTAATAAAAGATAAACTAAGATGGGGGCGAAAGTGGTAAAAATCCAGCAAAAAATCAGTCAAATCAAAATTTTAGCGACCAAACTACGCCTGAAAATCTTTACCCAAATAAACACTTTTGACCAAGTCATTGTTTAAAATATCGTCAGCAGTGCCCTCAGCAATGATAGCGCCTTCGGAGACAATATAGGCATTTTCACAAATTGCGAGGGTTTCTCGGACATTATGATCGGTGATTAACACGCCAATGCCGCGACTTTTAAGCGTTAAAATGACCTCTTTAATATCACCGACCGAAATCGGGTCAACCCCTGCAAACGGCTCATCAAGCAAAATAAATTTCGGATTGGCAGCAAGCGCTCGGGCAATCTCGCAGCGGCGACGCTCACCGCCGGACACGCTCATGCCAAGCGATTTTCGGACATGATTTAAATGAAACTCGCCAATCAACTTTTCAAGCTCTGCTTTTTGAGCGGCGGCATTTAAGTCATTTCGGGTTTGCAAAATGGCTAAAATGTTGTCTTCAATGCTTAATTTGCGAAAAATGGACGCCTCTTGCGGCAAATAGCCGATTCCGGCGCGCGCCCGCTCATGCATGGCATATTTGGACAAATCCATGGAGCCGAGTGTCACCCGACCTTTATCCATATTAACAAGACCGACAACCATGTAAAAACTGGTCGTTTTTCCCGCGCCATTGGGTCCTAACAGCCCGACCACCTGACCTTGTTCCACTGAAAATGAGACATCTTTGACCACCCAGCGCTTACCATAGCGTTTTCCTAAATGCTGCATTACCAGCTTGGCTTTTGGTGGGGTTGCGCTAGTTGGCGCATTTGGCGGTGTCAATGGCTCGCTCATAGCTTACGGTCTTATTTCAGTTGAAAATGATGGCTAGTAAATGATTGCTTAACCCTAGCGAATACTGCGCTGATTGGTATTGTTGTTAGGCGGGAATACCAATTCAACACGCTGATTGCCCCCTGCGGTTGCTTCAACATCGCCCGCTTTTAAGCTATAGCGAATCACATTTCCGGCAAAGCTTGCGCCATTTTGTACCAATCTGGCATTACCCGTTAAGGTAATAATTCCGGTCACCGCATTATAATCAATGGTGTTTGCTTGACCTTTAGCCAGCCCTTTTTCTTGAGTGACCACTTGCTGCATGGTTGCAGGGCGACCTGTTGCAACCGCTGAATTGATGCTTCGGCTTGGCGACAAATTAACCGTGATGTTATCTGCCGTCAGTTTTAGCGTTCCTTGGGTGATGACCACGCTTCCTGAATAGCTGGTAATTCCCGTGCGCTCGCTATAAGTGGCTTTATCTGCAAGCAATTTGATCGGCTGGTTGGCATCCGACGGCAAAGCGTGGCTAAATATCGGCAAGCTTAAGAGCAAAACGGTCGATAGCGCTTTACTTACCGGCAAAGCGGCTTGAAAATGGCGTTTGGTAGAGCAAGAAAAATAAGATAATGTCATTAATGGCGTCTCAACATAAAATAATCGGCAGCTGAGTGGTTATCATAACAGCAAATCAGCGCGACGGTATTAAAACAAAGCTTTATCTTGGCGTTTAGACGGCGTAAACGTGACCGCAATGTTGCCAAACTCATAATCACCAGTTTCTAAATTTGCCTTCATACTGGCAGCTTCAAAGCGGTTCATCCCCTGCTCCACTTTGACCGGTTGATCACTGAACACTTGGCGCGATTTGGTATTGCCTTTAAGTTCAGCACCGCTCACCTTTATTGGCTCACTGTTTGCTTGCCCTGATTTGTCTTGACTTGTGAGCACAAAGCCGCCGGATAATTTTAAATCGCCAGATTGCTGATTGATAGCAGCAGTTCCCGCTTGAATCTGGTAGCGCTGAGTGGCAGACGGCTCCCAATTCATTGTGATTCCCGACATCTCGTCTTGATTGGTTTTTGGATTGTGCGAGATGGCGTCAGCATTCAGCTCATACTCCGTCTCGCCAGCTTCGTTGGTCTGAACCGCTTTAATATCGGTCGCTTCATAATCCACTTCAGAAGGTTCAATATTCACCGGCGGGGCAATTTCGCCATGTTTGTGAAAAAACCAACCGGCAATCCCAGCAATAACGAGCGCCAAAAAGATTAAAATTCGGGTATTATTCACAAAACCGCATCCTAAATAGGCTCATCAAGGGTAAACTGAGCGATAAAGTCTTGATAATGACCATGACCTTTTAAAATTAAATCGCAAACTTCGCGAACCGCCCCAAAGCCACCTGCTTTGGTGGTCACCATATCGCAGCGCTTGATGACTTCTTGATGGGCGTTTGGTACTGTTGGGGCAAAGCCGACCGACTGCATGGCTTTAATATCTGGCAAATCATCGCCCATATAAGCACAATCTGCAAGGCTCAAATCAAGCGTTGATAGCAGCTCTTTGAGCGCAATAAATTTATCATCACGACCTTGAATGATAAAATCAATGCCAAGCTCAGTCGCGCGCTTTTGTACCATGGGGCTGTCACGACCCGTAATGATCGCCGTTAAAATGCCATATTTTGCCAATGCTTTAATCCCAACGCCATCTTGAACAAAAAAAGCTTTGGTTTCAACCCCATTGGCGTCATAAATAATCTGACCATCTGCCAAAATACCATCAACATCTAAAGCCAATAGCTTGACCTGACCGGCTTTTTTTATCAAATCTTGCATGATTTTTCTCATTATGATTGATCAGTTTAAAATTATTTAAACCCCAAATATAAGGCTTAAGCAACGCCCGCTTTTAATAAATCGTGAACGGTAATAATAGCTTCAAGATGATGGCTATCATCCATAATTAACAGCTGACTGATCGCATTTTCATTCATTAAGCTTAAAGCATCTGAGGCGCGCATGGTTTTATGAATCGCGCGCGGGTTGGTAGTCATGATACTGCTCATGGTTGTGGTCAGCGTCACCCCGCGCTCAAGGCTTCGGCGCAAGTCACCATCGGTAAACACGCCGACCACTTTGTCGTTCTCATCGACCACCACGGTCATCCCAAGCCTGCCATGCGTCATGGTAAATAGCGCGTCATGAAGCGGCGCAGTTTGCAAAACTTTGGGCAACTCCTCAGCGCTTGAATGCATCAAATCTTCAACGCGCGTTAACAGTTTGCGACCAAGCGCCCCTGCCGGATGCGACAAGGCAAAATCCTCAGAGGTAAAATTGCGCGCGTGAACCAAAGCAACTGCTAAGGCATCACCAAGCGCCAGTGTTGCCGTTGTGCTTGACGTTGGCGCAAGGTTAAGCGGGCAAGCCTCTTGCGAATGACCTAAGGTAAGCGCAATATCTGCCGACTTTGGCAACATCCCGCGCTTGTCGCGGCTGATGCTAATCAGCGGAATTTGTAAGCGTTTAATAACCGGAAGTAAGGTTTTGATTTCATCGGACTCGCCGGAGTTTGAAATCGCAAGCAGAACGTCGCCTTGAACAAGCATCCCTAAATCACCGTGACCCGCTTCCCCCGGATGCATAAAGAACGATGGCGTTCCTGTTGACGCAAACGTTGCCGCAATTTTGCGACCGACCAGCCCTGATTTTCCCATTCCGGTGACCACCACCCGACCTTGGCACGCCAAGATAATGTCACAAGCCGTAGCAAAACGCTCATCAATTTGCTCAACAACCAAGTCAAGGGCAAGCTTTTCCGTATGAATCGCGTCAACAGCTGCTGTGATGAATTGCTCAGCACTCATTGCATTTAAGGTTTTTTTGGGAAGTTCTTGGGCTAAAGTCATTACTTAGGCTCGCTGCTTTTATTTTAATGTCAAAAGTTATCAAAGGATAAATTGATATGACTTTTAAAAAATCAATATTTGAATCATCACTTTATTTTTTTATAAAAAAAACCCACTTATCAGCAGGTTTCCTATCTTAATTGTTAACGAATACCCCTGATATCAAGCCTGCTTCACATCAGTTGTTGTTATTGTTATCAAAGTTGTTGTCAAAATCTGAATTGCCGCCGTTATCAAAGCCAGAGTTTTCTGAATTTTCAAAGCCGCGATCATTGTTGCCAAAGCCGCCACGATCAAAGCTGCGATCGCTACCAAAGCCGCCGCGATCAAACCCGCGATCATTACTGCCAAAGCCGCTACGGTTAAAGCCGCTACGATTAGAGGTGAAGCTGCGGTCTTCAAATCCTGAAGAGCGATTGTCAAAGCCGCCGCCCATACCGCCTTGATAGCCGCCGCTGATCCCTTGTGAAGACATGCCACCTGTTGGCTGACCACTACCACGCGGATTGCGAGCTGGCACTACCGTTGAGATGGCGTGCTTATACACCATTTGGCTGACAGTATTTTTAAGAAGAACAACGTACTGATCAAACGATTCGATCTGACCTTGAAGCTTAATACCGTTGACTAAAAAAATTGATACGGGGATGCGATCTTTTCGAAGAGAATTCAAAAAGGGGTCTTGTAATGTTTGTCCTTTTGACATGGGAGCGCTCCTAAATAAAATATCGTTATAGTTAAAGGTTCGTTATTATAATAATATCGCAATTATAATGCCTAGCAGTTTAAAAACGTCGTCGGATTAAAAAAAGCAAGAAGTTTACTGCAATTTCTTAAAAACGATAACGGTCGTATCTTACTGCCTTATTATTGTAAATCATTGACTAACTGCTTGTTTCTATAGTTATTATTAAAAGTAATCGCTAACGTAAATTACAGCTTTTCAATATTTACTCTCATAATATCGTGACCTAGCCCTATAAACACAATGTAAGTTTATGGTCATTATTGTTATTATTTCTTAAGTTAACCTTCCTCAAATTAACACAAATAAGATTTTGTCAATGCCATATCTTCAAATGATTGAATCTTGACCGTTTTTGGTGACAACGACGGCTTAGAATCAAGATTTTGCAATTTTGCCAGCTTTCGCAGCCAAGTGAACTGCCGTTTTGCCAATTGTCTTGTCGCATATAATGCCTTATTTTGCATTTGATGACAAGCAACGGCGTTTTGAAGGTCTTTTTCGGACAATAACGCTTGATTTTTTTGAAAAAGTTTTGAATGATTTTTTTTCAAATCAAAATCTAAATTTTGGTCATCAAAGGCTTGATAAAATAGCGTTTTGTCCAAATGTGGCAACTCAAGAACCGGATGATGAATAGCAACTAAATATTCAAGGACTTGCCGATAACCGACCGCTCGCATCGACGGCATGTTTGGGGTTAGCGGATAGCGCTCAAGCAGCCTTATGACCTCATCAATCAAGCCATCTTGCCACATGATATCAAGACGCAGTTGAATGCGATCATGAAGCCAAGCGCGGTCAGGAAAAATCCCTAACGCATGCCAATCCTGATCGGGGTTTTGCGACAAGGCAGATTTGGGCATCTCTTGCCAATTGCTTATTGGCGTTTTGGTTTGTAAATAAACTTCAACGGCACGGGTGATTCGCTGAGTGTCGTTTGGTTTGAGCCGTTGATGCGTGAAGGGGTCAACCTGTGCTAAATAGTCGTAAAGCGCGCCGATGCCCTCAACCTGCCGCCAAGCTTCGACATGGTTGCGAACTGCATCATCGCTATCTGGAACGGCAGAAATGCCATCAATCAGCGCCATAAAATACATCATGGTACCGCCAACCAATAGCGGGATTTTGCCATTTTGGTGAATTTGATCAATCAAAACGCCGACATCTTGAACAAATTGCGCAACGCTGTAGCTTTGGGTCGGGTCAATGATATCAACCAAATGATGCGGATAGCGCTCAAGCTCGACCTTGGTTGGTTTTGCCGTACCAATATCCATATCTTGATAAATGAGCGCGGAATCTACCGAAATCAGCTCAAATCTGCCAGTATCAAAAAGCTCATAAGCCAGCGCCGTTTTGCCGCTTGCGGTTGGCGCCATCAAACAAACCACGCTATGATCATTAAGGCTGCTGTTATTAAGACGGCTAGGCAAGGTTTTATTCATGAGGCTCAATTGATTTATTTAGTTAAAAGTGGCGCAGTTAGCATTAAATTGATTAATTCATCTGCTGTCAAAATTACGAATGCTTGATTTAATAAATTTTCGGTTAACGCTTGCAAATTTTCTTGGCAAAATTTTTGATTAATCTCATTTAAACTATATTGATGTTCAGCAAAAATTTGTTTGTCTTTAACGCTCATTAATAAAAATTGCTCGCCGGCTTGAATCAGCAGCCATGGCAGCGGTGCGGTAACTTTTATGCTATCAATATTCTTAGGTAAAGTTTGAATGATCGCTAAACATTTCGGTACGGTTAAATTTTGAGTAATCTTACTAGGATGATTTTCAACATGGTCAGACAACGGTTTTGAATTTTCAGGATTGACTTGATACGATTGCTTTGGTGCTTGAACTTGGCGCGAATTTGTAGCCATGGGCAAAACTCGGCGATCATAAGTTTGATAATTGGTTGCCGTTTTATGGTTACCCAAACTTTTAGAATTAACTGGATAACTTTGCTCAGAATGATTAGCTTCTTGAACCTGAATTGGCTTTAAAATCAGCTCAACATTATGCCGTAAATGCGCCAAAATATTGGCAAGCGGGCTGATTTTGATACGCTGCTTTGCCGGATGAACGTTGATATTTATCCAGTCATTTGGCAAGGTAAAATACAGCGCAAATCCCAATCCTGAGGGCAACAAACGCTGAGCAATTTTTTGCAGCTCACTACTAATCACTTGATCTTTAATCAAGCGACCGTTGACATAAATCAGCTTCGGCATCGTTTCATTTGAGGGCTGCGGCAACAACCAACCTTCAATACTGGCGTTACTGTCATGATTTGACAAAGTATGCTGACTACTATTCATAGCACTTTGGATTAAATGCGATAGATCCACAAAAATCGGTTTGGCGATCGACTCAAGATTAACGCTAAGGGCTTGCTCAAGTCGCGATAACGGCAATTTTTGGCAATTTTCACCGACCGCAGGTAAACTTAACCGCAGCTTTTGATCATGAGTGAGCGTTAACTGAACATCGGCTGCCACAAGTGCCACATCGCGAACAATGGCTTCAATATAAGAAAACTCAGTGACAATCGATTTTAAATTGCCGCGACGCGCAGGAACGTTAAAATATAAGTCTTTAACAATAACGCAAGTGCCCTTTGGATGAACGATCGGCGTTAAAGTTGGTGAGTCACTTAGCACCCCTGCCACGCTGATTTTGCGACCAACACCGCTGTTATCTGCCGAGCTTATTAACTCAAGCCTTGATACCGCAGCGATTGCTGCTAGAGCTTCCCCGCGAAAGCCTAGCGTATTTATGCCTTGCAAGTTAGCAACGTCCGCAACTTTACTGGTCGCGTGGCGAGTAATTGCCATCGCCATGTCATCCGGTAAAATTCCTGATCCATTGTCCGCGACCGAAATCTGCCCCATGCCGCCTTGGGTAATGCTAACCTCAATCTTGGTCGCGCCCGCATCAATGGCGTTTTCAAGCAGCTCTTTGACCACAGCAGCAGGTCGCGTGACGACCTCGCCCGCGGCTAATTGGTTAATCAGCAGCGGGGAGAGTTTTTTAATTCGAGGCTGACTTTGAGAAGAATGTTCAAAATTTGGCATCAGTTAAAATAACAACATTTAATCGTTCAGTTCTTAATCATTTAGCGCCGTCAAATTAAAGCCAAATGCTTGACCAACTTTGGACAATCGCAAGAGCGCTTGACGCGATTCTTTATTTGCTAAATTGTCGCCTTTAATGAGATCGATAAATAATACCGGCGGCGGCAAATAGTTATCAGCGCGGCTTGCCCATTCAATGATAATTAGCGCGTTTGACTCATCAAGATACTCCTCAAAGCCGATAAAAGACAACTCCTCAGGATCTTGCAAGCGGTACAAATCGGCATGATAAACCGGCAATTTTGAGCCGTCACTTTGCTTAATTTGGTACGGCTCAACCAAAGTATAAGTTGGGCTTTTAATCGCGCCTTGATGACCCAAAGCTTGCAGCCAATAGCGCGTTAAGGTGGTTTTTCCTGCGCCCAAATCGCCAGACAGCCAAACGCTGCCTTCAAGTCCCATGACGGCTAACTTTTCGGCTAAACGTTTGGTATCCGCTTCAGAGTTTAGCGTTATGGCTTGAAAATTGGCGCTGTTGGCAATATTGTCGTTATTTGCCATCAAGCTCACCTTTTTTATCAACAGCAACTTGAATGCTAACGGTTGGGTTAACGAAGCGCTCGCCATTGATCAATTTTTGGTAAAGCTCGGGGTCGCCCCATTCGGCGCAAACTTGCGGGCTAAATTCAAAATCTTCTAAATTAAGCTTTCCCATTTGCGCATTATCCACGTCCTCATTAAAGCACTGAGCGTAGCCGGTCGCCGTTTCGTGAGCGATGACCGAGTAAACTTTAACGTCTGCCTCGCCGTTTTGCATTTGCGTTTGCTTTAAAATCTCACGCGCCCAAAAAAAGATAACTCGGGAAAACTGCTCAGCTGACGGCGATACCGGCAGCGAAATCCAGCGCGCGCTAAATTTTTTGCAAGCGGCAATATATTCAGGATCGTCTTGATTCCAAAAGCAAATGGCATGGTCAAAGCTGTCAATCAAATCTTTAATTGAGGATTTAAGCAAGCCAAAGTCATAAACCATCTGACCGTGGTCTAAGCGGTTCGCCTCTAAAATCAGCTCAATTTGATAGCTGTGACCATGAATGGAATGCTTGCAGCGCTCAGAGCTACAGTTGCGGACGATATGGGCGTTTTCAAATTTAAAAAGTTTTCGTATTCGCATAATAAGTTAGCTTAAAAAGTAGGCGCTGAAACATCGCAACAAGATTAAAGTTTCAGCCAATTGCTCATTATAGCAAATCAAAGGCGCTTCGTAAGCAAGTAGTTATGACCGCTATTGTTAAGAAGCTCGCGGCGCTAGCATAATGATTGCCATACCAAGCAGCGCTACCCCTGCACCGATGATGTCCCAAGGCGTTGGACGAATGCCATCGATCGCCCAAAGCCAAAATATCGCCATCGCTACATAAACGCCGCCATAAGCCGCGTAAACCCTGCCTGCTGCCGCCGGATGCAGGGTCAACAGCCAAACAAACGCCATCAAGCTAACTCCTGCCGGAATTAGCAGCCAAACCGATTTGCCCTCTTTTAGCCAAAGATATGGCAAATAACAACCAATAATTTCGGCGAGTGCCGTTAACGCAAACAGCGCCAGCGTTTTTAGTCCTAGCAACACTTTGCTCCTAAACGCAAATGGTTCCGGTCAAATACTGAACGGCATGACCAAAAATAAACACACGATCACCAACTACAGTGCAATCAAGTATCCCGCCGCGAGATGACGCTTGATACGCAACTAAGTTATTTTTCCCAAGGCGATTTGCCCAAAATGGCGCAAGTCCAGTATGAATCGATCCCGTGACCGCATCCTCATCACCGCCATTGGCAGGCCAGAAATAGCGGGATATAAAATCGTAACGGTTTGATTTATCAGCATCGGCTGATTCGGCTTGACAGGTGACCACGACATCACGAGGCGCAAGTGCTTTTAGCTGCTCATTGTCACGAAGTACAGCTATCACATCCGCTTCATTATCATAAATGACAAAATAAGCTTGTTTATTGCAATAAACCTCAACGGGAGCGATCGACAATCCTGCCAAAAGTTCTGCCGGAATATCATCGACTTTTTCAGGACAAGTATTGGGAAAATCCATTTGAATTTTACCATTGTCAAGCCGCACAATAGTCAACGCGCCAACGGCTTTAGCAATAAATTTTATGTTAGCTAACTCAGGATTTTTATTAAATAAAACAAAAGCGGAGGCTAAGTTTGCGTGACCACAAAAATCAATCTCAGTGAGCGGTGAAAACCAGCGAATGTGGTAAGTATTTTTCTCACCTGACCCATCTTTAACCAAAAAGGCGGTTTCCGACAAATTATTTTCCAAAGCTATGGACTGCATCAGCTCATCACTTAGCCAATCCTCCGTAATGATGACCGCCGCCGGATTGCCTTTAAAAACGGTATCGGTAAAAGCATCTATAACATCTATTGCAAGCTGCATAGTTATTTTCTCAATTATTCTTGGTTATCCGTTAAATTTATTAGGCTTGCCAACTCTGACTCATTATAACTATTTTTAAGGAGTTCGGTTGCGCTGAAACGCAAGGCGATTTATTTATTGTGTTTTAAAAGCCAACTAAATTTACTTATGAAATGATTTAAAAAACAGATAAGTTGAGAGATTTTACGAGAGCGCCTACAATAGCGGCGGCAAATGCTCCGGCAAACTTAAAAAAAGAAGAAGCAATAATTTACGGTGATTAGGACACTATGAAACAACTGGCAATGCTCATATTTGTGGTGATGGGCGGCATGGCGCTGGCACTTGAGGCGGCGATTTTAGGACCGCTTGGTGAGCGCATCGGTAAGCTGTCGGCATCGCTATCGATTTTTTTGATTGGTATCTTGGTGTTCAGTATTGCCATGGTTATTCAGCGGCGAAGTTATATTTTAAAGCTGGCTCAACTGCCGCCGTGGCTGCTCTCAGGCGGCTTGGTTGGGTTTGCTTACACCATTGTTCTGGTGGTGGCGACGCCGCTTGTGGGCGTTGGCGCAACGATGGTTGGGATTTTATGCGGTCAAATTACCGCAAGCCTTGCCATTGACCACTTTGGCATTTTGGGAACCAAAAAACGCAAAGTCGACAGCTACCGAATTATTGCGCTTGGGCTAATTTTGGCGGCGCTTGGGCTGATTTATTAGCAACTGCTTTTAAGGATAATGTTAAATGTTGGACTCTTTAGCGATTTTTACCTTTCCGCTGTTGCTTCTTGGTGGCTCGGCAATCGCGGCGCAATCGGCAATCAACGGCGCGCTAAGCTTAAAAACCGATTTGGTCACCACCGCTTGGCTTGCCAATGTTATTGCTGCTATTGTTTTATTTTTTTTGGTGATATTTTTTGAGCCGCCGCAAGCGGAAACCATGTTTACCGTGCCGATTTGGCAATTGTCTGGCGCGCTTTTTGGCTGTTTTTCCATGGCGGCAATCGTGGTTGCGGTTCCAAAAATTGGCACAGCAGCAACCATTGTGTCCATTATTACCGGTCAAATTGTAATGGGACTGTTGGTGGATCATTTCGGTTGGTTTGGCAATCCGCAAATTTTACTTGGGGGTAAGCGCCTTATCGCCATTGGACTTTTGGCGGCGGCGCTGTATTTTATTTATTTGAGCAATACTAAAAAGGTATCAGGCTAATTATTCGGTAATTGCGCCACTTTCCTCACTCGCGCCACTTAGATACGTCAAATACGTCTCATACTGCTCAAGAACGTCATCAATCACTTGCTGACGACTTAGCCCCATCAAATCATAACCGCCTGAGCCAGTTTGGGTGGTGACCTCAAGGCGATAATAAACATCGGTATCGGATGCCATTTTTCCGCTAAAGGTCGGCGCAGGCGTTGGCACCATTGCCACTTGATAATAAAAATCGTGAACGCTGTCTGTCGATACCCGAAGCAAAGGTCCTGAGGGGCGATTGGGATCAATGGTTGAGACGCTTTGGTCGTGGTCGGCGTTTTGGCGCTCGGCATCGTAGCCTTGACCGCGAAACTCTGCTGCCACATCATCAAGCGCCGGTCGAACCACGCGCTCTAAAAACTGAACAGCCTCGCGTTTAGAAGGATAGGTGAGCATCTGCCCTAAGCGCTGCTTCCAAGAGCGCTCAGGAATATGACCACCACTTGGGGTGATGGTTGCTCGCCGCAGCACCGTGCCTTCTTGTTCTGCACGCTCAATTCGCAGCGCTTTATAAAATGAAATCATCACCAAATACGCAATAATCGTCACCGGCAACGCAAAAATCAGCGTGGCATATTCCATGGTAATCACGCCGCCGGCAAGCAGCATTGAAATGGTCAGCACCGCCGTTAATACCGCCCAAAATATCCGCAGCCATTTTGGACCATCTTCGCTTGGGTCAGGGATTGATGCCGAAAAATTCGACATCACCATCGCCCCTGAGTTGGCACTGGTGATATAAAACAGCAGCCCCGAAAACGTGGCAAGCGCAATCAAAAACATGGCTCCTGGGAACATTCCTAACAACGCATACCAACCATGCTCAGGACTTTGAATAGCAAGCTCGGCAAACTCAGTATTACCCTGTAACACTTGATAAAGCGCTGAGTTGCCAAAAAAAGACACAATAATAAAGTCACAAAGTACCGGAACGGTAATGGCAGCGATAACAAACTCGCGAAGCGTTCGACCGCGCGAAATCCGCGCCAAAAACACGCCGACAAACGGTCCCCAAGCCAGCCAAAATGCCCAAAAAAACAGCGTCCAGCTGCCCATCCACTCGCTGCTATCAGGAACATAAACAAAGGTTTTAAGCATTCTTGACGGCAGTGTCACCAAAAAATGACCGATGTTTTCAACCAAACCATTCAGCAAAAACGCCGTTTGCCCTGCAATGAGGATAAACGCCATCATCGCAACGGCGCTCCAAAGGTTCAATTCTGAAATCCAGCGGATACCACGGTCAACGCCTGATGTCGTGGCGGCAATGGTTAAAATCACCGCGCCAACTACCAGCGCGATTTGCAGCGTTAAGCCTTCGCTAAAGCCAAAAAGCGTTGCAAAGCCTACGTTTAGCAGCACCACGCCGATTCCCATCGTGGTTGCCACGCCAAATACCGTTCCTACAAGGGCAATGATGCTAATCCCGTGACCAAGCGAACCTTTAACGCGCCTGCCAAACAGCGGATAAAGCGCCGCTCGAATCGACAACGGCAACCCCCAACGATAGGCAAAATAACCCATTGCCATGCCAAGCAGCGCATACACTGACCAGCCAGCAATGCCATAATGAAACATCGTCCAAACGACCGCATCTTGCAGCGCGGCAGCAGTTTCTGGCTCGCCCGATGGCGGCGTCAAATACTGAACCACAGGTCCAGTCACTGAAAAAAACAGCAAATCAATACCAACGCCTGCCGCAAACAGCATCGCCCCCCACGTTGCCAAGCCGTATTGCGGTCGTGAATCATCAGGACCCAAGCGAACACTTCCCGCTTTTGACAGTGCCACCCAAATCACAAAGAAAATGACCAGCGCCATGGTCAGCACATAATACCAACCCAAATTGGTTGCAATCCAATTGACCACCAGCTCCATCGTTGCGCTTGCTTGCGCTGGCATGACCATCGCCCAAATCGAAAACGCCGCGATAATCACTGACGATACGATCAACACGCTCCAGTTAACCTGCGTCGTTTTGGTCAGCGACAACTCCCCCGCACCTTTTCCCAAATCGCTTTTGGAAACCGGAACTTCATCCTCAAGCGTTTTTTGCGGTCGCACGCTACCCCCAAAACGGCTGCGTTCAAATGGCGTTTTTGGTGGCACAGTTTTTGGAAGGTCGTTATTAAGGTGGTCATCATTGGGCGGCTGACTCATGGGCATCGTCCTTTGTCTTTAACTTTGATTTGACCTTAGTTTAGCGTAAGGCGGGCGCTCAAGTTCAGAGCAACTGTTGCAACTTCGTTTCACAATGTAGAGAATAAACCGCAACATTTAGAACAAAAACGTATTAAAACGGCTTTATCTTAAGCAATAAGATTTAAGGCAATAAGTGTTTTGGAGTTTGTTCAGTGATAGAAATTTGAGTGATCTTTTCTGACCAATCACTTTGGGTTGGGTGCGGTAGCGGGTCAAGAATTCTAAAATCCTGCTGCTTGCTATTTTCTTGAAACTTACTTTTAAATAACTCGATAAAATTGGTCGCAGTAAAGCCGCAAGGAATAATGATTAATGGGTTATCGCGCGGCGTTTGAATCACCGCATTAAGCCTTTTTGCAAAATCTGTAAACATTTCTGTTTGACTAAGCTTAATCAGCCAATCCTCACTTGCCAAATTTTGACCTAAATTATCTCGAAAACTTGCCAATTTCTCCACTTTTTGTTTGTCATCAGCGCTCAAATCACAAGGATAAAACGCCAAATTCATCGGAAAATGAGCGCAGTTCATAATGCCAAGTTCAACGTACTTTTTTTGCTCAATATTGCAGCCAATCGGCAAGTAATTGTCAAACGCTGCCAAATAACCTTGCTTGGTAAAAAACTGCGTCAACTCACAAGCTGCCTCACCTGCCGCTGGATGTTGATGAATAAACTCATTGATATGCGGTGATTCTAAAATCAATAAAACATTTAGTTTTTTGGTATCAATAATCAAATCACCAACTTTATATTGTTCCATCAAGTTATCTTCCTTTTTAAACTGCTCTAATAATTTGAATATCCCTAACAAAAAGCTTGCAATACCGATTGATATTGCAAGCTTTAATAGTGAACCAAACTTTAAATTAGCGGTTTAGGCTGCCGGAAACTCAAGCAAGCGGTCACCGTCTTTATCTTGGATTCGGGTTGGCATGCCAATGTCATTGAGCAAATTGATAAATGGCTTGGGGTCAAGCTCTTCAACGTTGACCATTCGACCGGCATCCCATTCGCCCGTGGCAATCAACATCGCCGCAGCAACGGGCGGCACGCCTGCGGTGTAGGAGATGCCTTGGCTTCCCATCGCCGCAAACGCTTCTTCATGGTCGGAGATGTTGTAAATAAACACCTCGCTGTCCTCGCCGTTGATTTTGCCTTTGACTTTATCACCGATGCAGGTTTTACCCGTATAATCTGGCGCAAGCGAGCTTGGGTCAGGAAGCACGGCTTTAACGACTTTTAATGGCACAACTTCTAAACCTTCAGCGGTAGTGACCGGCTGCTCAGACAATAGCCCTAAGCTTTGAAGTACCGTAAAGACGTTGATGTAATGGTCGCCAAAGCCCATCCAAAAGCGAATATTGGGAACGTCCAAATTTGCCGATAATGAGTGAATCTCGTCATGACCGCTTAAATAGCTGTTTTGAACGCCAACGACTGGCAAATCATCGGTGCGCTTGACCTCAAACATTTTGTTCGATTGCCACTGACTGTTTTGCCAAGAATAAACCGTTCCGGTAAATTCGCGAAAGTTGATTTCGGGGTCAAAGTTGGTCGCAAAGTAGCGACCGTGGCTTCCGGCATTGATGTCGATAATGTCAATATCCGTTACCGAGCCTTTATCCATCATATCATAGCCAATCTTAGCATAAGCGTTGACCATTCCGGGATCAAATCCTGCCCCCAAAATCGCCGTGACGTTATTGTCCTCACAAAGCTTGCGGCGCTGCCACTCATAGTTGCCATACCAAGGCGGCGTCTCGCAAATCTTGTGCGGGTCTTCGTGAATGGCAGTGTCAATATAAGCAACTTTGGTGTCAATACACGCTTCAAGAACGCTCATATTTAAAAACGGCGAGCCGACGTTAATCACAATTTGAACGCCCGTATCTTGGATTAACGCGCGCAATGCGTTGCCATCTAGTGCATCAATTTGATGAACGTTCAAAGTTGCTGGCTGCTTAAAGCTGCCTTTATCGGCAACGCTTTTGGCAATCGCTTCACATTTTTCAAGCGTTCTTGAGGCAATATGAATCTTGCCTAAGACGTCATTATGCATGGCGCATTTATGAGCGACCACTTGCGCGACGCCGCCTGCACCGATGATTAACACATTTTTTTTGCTTAAATTGGTCGGTTGAGTGCTCAATGCAACAATCCTCCTTTGTGTTTTTGCCATCTGCCAGACTTGGGGAAAAGTTAAGCAAAAACCTGTGAATAATATGCGTGAATTAAAAAGGAAGACCGAGGAAAACCCACGCACCCATAATGCCAGTGTCCTGACCGGCGCAATTATAACAATTTTGCAGCTTAGGTGATAATCTGTTTCACAAAAAATCATCACCATGCTGCATTTTTATTCACATCAAGTTAAGACAAGCTGGCTTTATAATCTTGATAGTCAAATTGGCGCTGAATATCAATGCTGCCATCAAGTCGTTTAATCACGATTGCTGGCATGTTCACGCCATTAAACCAGTTTTTCTTCACCATGGTATAGCCTGCCGCATTGCCAAAGGCAATTTTATCACCAACATTTAAAGTTTCCGTAAGCTGATATTCGCCAAAAATATCCCCTGCTAAACAAGAACGACCGTAAATAATGGTATTGTTTGAATTTACCTGATCGTCTTTTTTTACGGCGTTAATGTCAGTTTTCTCGCCATTAATTGCGGCAATCGGCGCAGACTCACGATAAATCAGCAAATCAAGCATATGCGCTTCAATTGAGGCATCAACGACCGCGAGATTTTTCTCGTTGGTCATGGTATCAAGGACGGTCGTTACCAAACTTCCTGCACCGTGAATACTTGCTTCACCGGGTTCAAGGTAAACTTGAACGCCAAATTTTTGGCTAAAATCTTTTAAGCGCGCAGCTAATTTTTCAAGCGGATAATCAGGTGCAATAAAGTGGATTCCACCGCCAAGGCTGACCCATTCAAGCTTTGCTAAAACATCGCCAAAGCGCGTTTCAATATCATCAAGGCTTTGGCTAAAGGCATCAAAGCTGTCATTTTCGCAGTTGTTATGAATCATCACGCCGCTGATATCGTCCAAAACGTCGCTAATTTTGGCTTTATCATGCTCACCCAAGCGGCTAAATGGTCTTGCAGGGTCAGCAATGATAAAAGACGAATTACTCGTTTTTGGATTTAATCGTAAGCCGATTGGAATATTTTTTGCTTGAGCTTTGTCTTTAAAGGCATTCAATTGCGAAATGGAATTAAAAATAATTTTATCAGCGTAGGTTAAAACTTCATCAATTTCATCCGTACTGTAGGCGACGCTATAAGCATGGGTTTCTTTTTTGCTTAGGCTATTTTTATTGTTACCCTTTAAATTGTCGCCAAAGGTTTCAAACCCTAAGCGAACTTCGTTTAACGACGATGAGGTCGTGCCGTGCAAATACGGCGTCATCGCCTCAAAAACGCCCCAAGTGGCAAAACATTTAAGCGCAAGCAATGCCTTTGCGCCGGACAACTCGCAAAGCTTGGCAATAATTTTCATATTTTCCACAATCAGCGCCTCATCAAGTAAATAATAAGGCGTAGCAATTGTAGAAATATCGACGTTAAGGGAAGTTTTTTGAGTCATAATAGGCTCTCAATGATTGCAAAAAGTAACAGTTTTGGCGACCGATTGGACAATGACGGCAGCAAGAAGTTGCGCTATAGTAGTCGAAATCTTTGACAATGAGAATAGCTATGACCACCGCTTTTAACGATTTTGATGGTTTAACTCTGCCTATTTTTGACCACCTTGAATCTGAGGCGCGCGCTGTTTTAGAATTTTGGTTTGATAAGGACAATCAGCCCTTCTGGTTTGTAAAAGATGATAACTTTGATAGCAAAATTCAAGAAAAATTCAGCGCCATTTGGCAAAAAGCTTGCCTTGGTGAATGCGCATCTTGGCGGCGACATCATGATATTGATAGTAATCAAGATGATATTGCACGGTTAAATCTTGCCGGACGCTTGGCAGAAATTTTAGTCCTTGATCAGTTTTCACGAAATCTAAATCGCAATCAAGCCGCCGCCTTTACTCAAGACCCAATGGCGCTTATTCTTGCTCAAGAAGCCGTTTGCCAACAGGGCTTTGCTACCCTTCCCGTGCAGTGGCGCAAATTTATAATTATGCCAATGATGCATTCTGAATCGTTAGTCATTCATAAAAACTATTTACACTTATTTGAAGAGCTAGACGACCCTGAAACGCTAGATTTTGAGCATCGTCACACCGCCATTTTAAAGCAGTTTGGTCGTTATCCGCACCGAAATGCGGCGCTTGGTCGTAAGTCAAGCAAAGCTGAACTTGAGTTTTTACAACAGCCAAATTCGTCTTTTTAATGAGATTTCAAAAGTTAGGGCTAAAAAATCGCGCTTTGACTCAATGCTTTAGTATTTTTTTGACGCTTGGGCTTATTGGCTGTTCGAAAAATGTATCGCTAAACGTTACCAACGATAGTTATCCAGAAAATGAAATAGACGCAAGCAATATCCGCTACGCCCCAAATGCGCCGAACTATAAGGTCAACGCTCATTATAACGAAATCGACCACAGCATCAGCGGTAATTTAACCGTTAACTTTACCAACAATCTTGGCAAACCAATGGATAAAGTGCGGTTTAACGTTTGGGCAAATGCGCCTATTTTTGGTAGCAGTGTGACGATTAAAAACATTCGGGTGAATGGCAAGCCTGTCAAAGCTTCGCTTCAAAATACCGTCCTCACAATTCACGATATTGCTATCAACAATGGCGAAACGGCGACGGTTGAGTTTGATTTTAATTTTAATATTCCAAAGCAAAAAGACCGCTTCGGCTGGTCGGATCGGCAAGTTTCGCTTGGCAATTGGCTGCCGATAGTAGCCGTTTATGACAGTCATGGTTGGAACACGCCGCCTTATATTGATTTTGGCGAATCGTTTTATTCAGTGACGGGCAATTTTGATGTAACGATTACCGCGCCTGCTGATTTAGAAGTTTTAGCAACCGGACAGCAAATTTCTAAAAGCAAATTGGAAAATCGGCAAACGATTCATTTTTTAGCGCCAAACGTTCGTGATTTTTTTGTGCTTCTAAACACGCCTTTTAAAAAAATGACGGCAAAAATTGGTGACATGACTGTCACAGTTGCCTATCGAAAAGGCGAAGAAGACGCCGCAGCTAAAATGTTAAAAACCGCAAAGCAAGTGCTGCCAAAGTTTGAGGCTTGGTTTGGCAATTATCCATGGCAGTCGCTAACCATTGCCAGCGCCGATTATTCAAGTAACTTTGATGGTGGCATGGAATATCCGACTTTAGTCACTATGAATACGCCGCACTTAACCGATGATGAAGAGCTTAGTGTTACGGTTGCTCATGAAATTGCCCACCAATGGTTTTATAGTTTGGTCGGTAGCAATGCTTACCGCGAGCCGTGGCTTGATGAAGCGCTGACCACGTTTGCGTCCTATGCAGCCGTTTATGATACGACTGATTTTGATTGGATTAAAGATAGCAAAACTGGGTTTTCTATTACGTCATCTGCCGCTGATTTTTCAAACCATAAGGACGATTACGGTCAAGTCATTTACGATGATGGCGCAAAAATGCTTAGCCAACTGCATGACCATGTAGGCGATAAGATATTTTGGCAAGCTCTGCGGCGCTATACCGATGAAAACCGCTTTGGTATTGCAACCACGGCTGACTTTATCCGCATTTTTCAAGAGGAATCAAAGCAAAACTTAAAGCCATTTTTTGAACGTCAGGGCGTGATTTTGGATGAAACACGAGAATAACTTTGAATTATTTAAGTTAAATGAATGCTTAAGCTATTTTTAACTTAACCCTCTAATTCAAAGCTTGCTCAATCGCTAACCGAACAGGTCGATAACTGCGGCGATGCTCTGGCAATACACCAAATTGTTCAATGGCTTGTAGGTGCGCTTTGGTCGGATAGCCTTTGTGTTTTTCAATCAAATAATCCGGATATTTTTCGGCAAGCGCAATCATCGTTTGGTCGCGGTAAACTTTTGCTAAAACGCTTGCCGCAGCAATACTGGTATGGCGAGCGTCGCCTTTTACCCAAGCTTGCGACTCAAGGGTCACTCGCGAATTCGTTAGCATATGGCTAGTGAAATCAGGGCAACGGTTGCCATCAAATAGCGCTTGAAGGTTAATTAGCTTGCTAGTTTGATTAAGCAGCTCATTGATTAAAACCTCAACGCTAAGTGCCATTGCGCTCATTGTGGCTTGTAAAATGTTGATTTGGTCAATGACCGCTGCTGGAATATCGGCGATGACAAAGCCCACTGACTCGGCTCGAATAATTGGATAAAGCAAATCGCGCTTTTTCTCACTCAGCTTTTTGGAATCGGTAAGTCCTACCATCGGCGTATTCTTCAATGGAGCATCTTCAATCAGTCCCGACCAAGCCGTTGGCAAAATAGCGGCGGCAACCGTCACGCTCCCAAGTAAGGGACCGCGCCCCGCTTCGTCAACGCCGATTTGGCAATCATTTTGCAACTGCGCAAATTTTGCTAAGTTTATTTTTCCAAAAGTATTGATAGGCTCAGCTAAAATTACGCCCTCACCTTTAATATCAATGAGGTTATATTGCTGCTGAATAGTGATGATAGCTGTCATAAAATATTCTTACGATTAACGATAAAACCAAGCGTCAATCACGCTGGTGGCAGGGCTTTGGCTGCTTTGCTCGGCAAGCTTACGTTTGGTATCTTGCAGGGCTTGCTTTTGTTTTTCATAATTTTCAGGTAAAAGTAACTGGCTAACTTCGTGGCAAATGGCGTCAGCGGTTGCTTGTTCTTGGATCAGTTCGGTGACGATAAATTGTCCTGCTAAAATATTGGGCAACGCAACAAATGGCACTTTGACCAAACGCTTAGCAATTTGATAAGTGAGCGCGTTCAACTGATAAACAACCAACATCGGGCGCTCAAGCAGCATGGCTTCAAGCGTTGCAGTTCCGGACGCTAACAGCACAATATCACTTGCCGCCATCACTTGTTGGCTTAAATTTGGCGTTTTATCATCAAAAATAACAGCAATAAATCCTTGCAACTGCGGTGCTTGCGCTTTAATCATCGATTCAATCAGCGCTTGGTGGCTGTCGTCAACCGTTGGGATGACAAATCGCAGCTTAGGATGAGTTGCAATCAGTTTTACCATTCCTGCCAGCATCAATGGAAAAATCGCGGAAATCTCGCCGCGCCTTGACCCTGGCATGATGCAAATGAGCTGAGTTAATTGGTCAAATTGCGCAATTAAGGATTGTTTTTTACCAAAACTTTGCCAAGTGAGCTTTGATTGCTGATCAGATTTTGAGACTTGAACCAACTTTGGATCAAGCGTTTGCAAAAGTGGATGACCCACGCAAACCGCCGGATGGTTATGGCGCTCATAAACGCCAAGCTCAAAGGGAAACAAACACAGCACCAAATCGGTCGCTGCTTTAATCCCATGAATTCGCGACTCACGCCAAGCCCAAATGGAGGGGCTAACGTACTGAACACAAAACACGCCTTTGGGTTTTAATTTTTTGGCAACACGCAAATTAAAATCGGGCGCATCAATGCCAATAAACCAATCAATTTTTGCACTCTCAAACGCAGTTAACAGCTCACGGCGCGCTTTAAATAAATCGTTTAATTGACCGGCAATTTCAACCAGTCCCATCACGGCAAGCCTTGATAGCGGAAATAAGCTGTTTAACCCTTGAGCTTGCATTTTCGCGCCGCCAACGCCCACCCAAATGATATCACCACAAAGGTTGTTCATTTGCGCCATAAAGTCCGCGCCCAAGCTGTCGCCTGACACCTCCCCTGCCACAATACCGATCACCAGCGGCGGAAAATACGGCGAGTCTTTTACAGCGTTTACTACACTTGGGTTACTAAGCGCCTGCATCATTGCACCATCTCAATTTGATTTGTTAATTAAATCACCAGTTATCAAAGCGTTAGTTTTTATTATTTTCCGTTTGCGCTTTTTATTGGCAGCTTTTTTTGCCAAAGCCTGCCATTTGCTCGACAAGTATAACAAAATATTACTTTTCGTATTCCAGTTATCAGTCAATTATCCTAAACAGCGCCCTTGTCAAGCGCCCCAATTCGCCGCATAATGATTGTTCCTATAACTTAGCTAGACGATTAATAATCATGACGATACCAGCGACGCACAATGCAGAAATTGATGACGTGAATATTGAACAATTCATCCCCCTAATTACCCCTGCCGCGCTCAAAGCGGAGCTGCCCTTATCCAAAGCGGCTTATGATACGGTACTCAAAGGTCGCCAAACCATTCAAAACATTTTGGATGGCAAAGACAAGCGCTTATTTGTGGTGATTGGACCTTGCTCGATCCATGATATCAAAGCCGCTCACGAGTACGCCGACCGCTTAGCCGTTTTGGCAAAAGAAATTGAAGACACCATTTTTGTGGTGATGCGCGTTTATTTTGAAAAACCACGAACGACGGTCGGTTGGAAAGGCTTAATCAACGACCCTGACATGAATGACAGCTTTGATATTGAAAAAGGGCTGCGCCTTGCCAGAAAATTGCTGATCGATTTGAATGAAAAAGGGCTACCTTGTGCCACCGAAGCGCTTGATCCCAACACCCCGCAATACATTCAAGATTTGATCAGCTGGTCAGCCATTGGCGCTCGCACCACCGAAAGCCAAACCCACCGCGAAATGAGCTCAGGGCTATCTTGCCCAGTTGGCTTCAAAAATGGTACGGACGGCGGAATGACCGTTGCGGTGAACGCCATGCAAGCAGTCAAAGCCGGTCACAGCTTTTTGGGACTCTCTGCTGACGGTCAAGTTTCCATCATCAAATCTAAAGGCAACCCTTATGCCCACGTTGTCCTTCGCGGCGGCAATGGCAAGCCTAACTACGATGAAACAGCGGTTGCTGCTGCCGAAAACGAGCTTGAAAAAGGCAAAACCAGTACCAAAATCATGATTGACTCAAGCCATGCCAACTCAGGAAAAGACCCGTATTTGCAGCCCATGGTTATTCAAAACGTCGCCGAACAAATCCAAAACGGCAACAAATCGATCATCGGAATGATGATTGAAAGCCATTTAAAAGGCGGTCGCCAAGATTTAACCGCAGATTTATCCGCGCTTGAATACGGCAAATCAATTACCGATGGCTGCTTGGATTGGGAAAGCACGGTTACCGCACTTGAGAACCTTCGCGATCTGGTCAAAGACGTATTGCCGAACCGTTAACTTACTATTTTTGAGCAACGGTTTATCAAAAAATAAAAAGCCCCTCTTAATAAAGATGGGCTTTTTTTATCAACAATAACGGTTAATCATTAGCCGACAACACGCTTTCCAAGCTTTCAATCACGTTTTTGGATTTTACTTTTGATTGTAGCGCCTCAAGTTGAGATTTTGCAAGTTGTTGATAATCTGCTGTTAACGTGTTCCATCGCGCCAGCACCTGAAGCAATCTGGCGGCTAATACCGGATTGCTCTCATCAAGCCGCGCAATGACGTTGGTGTAAATTGCCAAGCCTTCTTTTGACCATAAAATCGTTGGCTGACCCGTCATTGCCCCAATCACCGCTCGGATGCGGTTTGGCGTTCCCCAATCAAAATCAGAATGATCAAGCAAACGCTCAATATCGGCAGTTGTGGCAAAGTCACTTGCGGCTTGAACGCTAAACCATAAATCAATCACCAACGCCTCATCACGAAAGCGCTGATAAAAGTCGTTTAAATAATCACTTGCGCCATCAACTTGGTGATTAATCATGGCTTTTAGCGCGCCAAAGCGTTCGGTCATACAGCTTGCCTTATCATACTGATGTTTTGCCCAGTCGCTCGCGTCTTTAATATTTGCTTGCAATGCCAAATCAAGAATCACATTTCGCAGTGCACGCTTGCCAAACGCTTCAGGACTGTCAGTGTACGATTCAATCGGCAAGTCTTGATAAAGGTCAGTTAAATAAGGCTTGAGCGTATCGGCAACTTGTTGATAAAGGTGATCACGAAGCTTCTTGACCGCTGTTGGGTCATAATCTTGAGTGATGGCAGCGGCAAGCTCTTGCGCGGAAGGAATGTCCAATAGCCTTGCCGTCAGCATAGCATCTGACGCCGCAAGCTTTGGAATCGTATTTTCAAGCGCTTTTAAATAAATTTTTGGGTCGTGATTTTGCAATAAAATCCGATTGACCAGCATTTGGGTGACTTGCCAACGGTTAAAGCCGTTGGTCTCATGAGTCAATAAAAACGCTAAATCGTCATCTTGATACTCAAAATCTAAAATGACCGGCGCACTAAAATCACGAAGCAACGATACAATCGGCGCGCTGTCAATATTTTCAAAGGTAAAGGTTTGGCTTGCCCCTTCTAATAAGAGCATCCGCTCGGCAATGATTTTTCCGGTATTTTTATCAAATAGCGCGGTGGCAACGGGAATCGGCAACGGCTTTGGCGCATCAAATCCTGAAACGTGGCGCGTCTTTTGACTTAAGGAAATGGTCAGCATTTTAGTATTGTCATCAAAGCTTTGCTGACCTGAAACCACCGGCGTTCCGGGCTGACGATACCAATCGATAAACTGCTCAATTTTAGGATTATTGATACTTAGCGCCGATAAAAAATCCTCAACCGTCACCGCTTGACCATCGTAGCGGCGAAAATACTCATCCGTCCCGGCACGAAAATCGGCTTTGCCAAGGGTATTGGCAATCATCCGGACAATTTCAGCGCCTTTTTCATAGATGGTGGTGGTATAAAAGTTGTTGATTTCAACAAAGCTTTCAGGTCGCACCGGATGCGCAAGTGGTCCTGCGTCCTCACTAAATTGATGGGCGCGCAGCATTGCCACGTCATCAATGCGCTGAACGGCGCTTGATTGCTGATCAGCAGAAAACGACTGGTCGCGAAAGACGGTAAAGCCTTCTTTTAGACACAGCTGAAACCAGTCGCGGCAGGTGATTCGGTTGCCCGTCCAATTGTGAAAATACTCATGAGCAATCACCGCTTTGACATTAAAGCTTCGGCTGTCGGTCGTCGTCTCGGGGCTTGAGAGCACGCAAGCGGTATTAAAAATATTTAAGCCCTTATTTTCCATCGCCCCCATGTTAAATTGGCTCACCGCCACAATCATATAGCGGTCTAAATCGTAAGCACGACCGTAATTGACCTCATCCCAAAGCATCGCATCTTTTAGCGCCTGCATGCCAACATGACATTTATCAATGTCGGAGGCTTTAGCAAACAGCTCAAGTTTAACTTTTCGACCTTCACTCGTGGTAAAGCTGTCGGTTAAAACGTCCAAGTCAGCAATCACGCAAGCAAATAAATAGCTGGGCTTTTTGGTGGGGTCATGCCAAACGGCAAAATGGCGGCTGCTATCGCCTTCAACCACGCCTGCCTCAATCAAGTTGCCATTACCAAGCAAGGTCTTAAAGCGCTTATCAGCCTCAAGCCGCGTGGTAAACACCGCTAGTACGTCCGGACGGTCAGGATAATAGGTAATCTTGCGAAACCCTTCCGGCTCACATTGAGTAACAAACATCGTCTCATCACCGCTTCCTGCAATATAAAGCCCTTCAAGCTCAGTATTGGTTTGTGGGACGATTTTGACCGAAATATCAAGCTGAACGGTATCAGGCGCATTGGTAATAACCAGCTTTCCAGAACTCAACTGATAATCATCGCTAGATAATTCTTTACCGTTCATGGCAATGCTTTGCAACTCAAGCGCTTCGCCAAGCAATACCAAATCGCCCGCCGTCGCTCGCGTCATCTTAAGCTGACTTGCAACCGTAGCAAAATCATCAAACAGCTTAATGTCTAACTCCACCGTATCAACGCTGAAGCTTGGCGGTTGATAATCTTTTAAATAAATCTTTTGGTTGATTGGCGTTGGCGCGTGCGTTGGAACATCTGGCATTTCAACATCAACGATGGGCGCGTCATTTTCAGCAATGGACATAATTATTCCTTAAATAATCGTTTTAAAATAAAATCGCGAGAATACTTTTTGGTGTTAGTTTTAAATTTGTCATTATTATCCCTGAAATCAAGGAAAAAAGGCAAAGAAACTACCAAATCGTAACGAAGGTTGCGATTTGCATATTGTAATTATCGGCAAACTTTGACATCATTCACAGTAATGGTACTTACACAACGTAACATTGATTTTACTATGGGCAATCATTGCCTTATTGTTTATTTTAATCGGCTTTACAACAACAAAATGAAGTCAAATTTAGGAGTGTTTCATGTCACTAACTGCTGCATTGTCAAACCATGCCATCACCAAAGTTGCTGCCCTTGCTGTCTTATCAAGCGCCGTGGTATTAGCAACTGGTTGCCAAACCAAACGCGCGACCTCTGAAGTCGTCGTCGCCCCACTTGGTATTCCAGGTGGTCAAGTTGGCTATACTGGCGCGGTCGTCGTTGACAACGCTGGAAACGTTATTAGTGCCGCTAACAATTTGCAAGCGGTCGTTTATTTTGCTTTTGACAGCAGCGAAATCAGCGCTGAATCTGCAAGTGTCTTAAGCCAGCATGCCAGTCTTTTAAATTCAAACCCAGCCGCTAGCGTGTTGATTGCAGGTCACACTGATGAGCGTGGCAGCCGTGAGTACAACATGGCATTAGGTGAGCGCCGCGCCCAATCCGTCAGCAGCTATCTTGCAGCGCAAGGCGTCAATCCTAGCAACATCCGCGTGATCAGCTATGGCGAAGAGCGTCCTGCGGTGAATGGCACGACCGAAGAAGCTTACGCGCAAAACCGCCGCGCTGAATTGTCCTATTAATCAATCGCTTAAACTTAACTTTATGGCTCAGCAGTTGTTAAATTGCTGGGCTTTTTATTATGTTCTAAAAAATCAGTATGATTTAAAATCTCAATTATGAATGATGACTCCCAAAATAAAGCAGCCATCACTTTATCCCAGCCAACGTTTTATCAACTAAACGCTGGCTCATGGTGCGCGGTGGCAACTCTGCCAGATATCACTGAAACTTTAGAAGAGGTTTCTCTTATTGAGAAAAAAAAGCGTCATCGCGATCAGCAACGGCTTGGTACGCGGCAACTGTTAAAAGCACTGCTTAATTCTCTTCATATCAAAGATGAATTAGTAGAAACGAGTTTCCCTTATCGCTTAAAAAAGTCTGGCGCATTTGTTTGTTTTAGCCATTCAGGGAACCAAGTCGCCGTCGCTATTAGCCATCATCAACCGATTGGACTGGATGTTGAAGCACAAAATATCTCTTGGCAAGTGGCAAAGCGCTATTATCATCCAAACGAGATTGCCAAGCTTTCAAAGCTCGATGACTATTTTAAACAAGCAATTAGTCGATTGCTTTGGCAAATCAAAGAAAGCCTCATTAAAATTGAGCAATTTACCCTTGCTCAAGGTTTAGGACAAGATTATTCAGCGTTAATTCTACCCATCCAAAATGCATTGCTAAAAAAGCAGACGACGTTTAAATTGCCGATAAATTTACCAAAAAACAAATCTTATGAAGTTCGTATCATTCTCAAGCATCATTTGGCAGTTATATTCTGACTCTCTTTTTTAACACCAAAAAAAACGACCCCGAAGGATCGTTTTTTATTGCTAAGCGATGCGTAGCAATTAGAAGCGGTAAGTTGCGCCAAGTTTAACGATTGGCAACCACTCTAAGAAGTTTTTGTCTTCAAGGTCACGCTCAGCTTGACGAGCAGCTTCAGCAGCATTTGAAGGAATAGCTACGCCGCCTGTTGCATCATCAGCGCCTGTACCAGTATAACGAACAGTAGCATCTACTTTACCTAAGTAAGCGGCACCAAGCTCGCCAAATACACCAAAGTTATTGGTGATGTTTGGACGGAAACCAATAGTCGCATAAGGGGCTAATTTGTTACGGTGCTCAAGGGTACCCTCTAGGTTACCAACGTTTGAACCACCAAAATCATCAGCTGCAGCTTGCTCTGCACTTGCAAGACCTGTGTAGTATTTTTTACCGTTTAAGCTGTAAAAACCTTGACCGTCAGCATTTGCTTTTACATCGATATCGTTATCAGGAACGATGATACCGGCACCCATAGTGAACCAGTTTGCTGCCGGACGCAATTGAACGCCTAGGTATGGGTTGCTAAAGTCAGTTTCGACATCATAGTTTACGCCTTTAGCGTCAAAATCACCGCCGAAAAGGTCAGCAACATCGCCACCTGCCCAACCAGCTTGAAGTTCAGTTTTGTCGTTTACGCCCCAAGCAATGTTTGCACCATAGCCTAGCGAGCCAACTTCAGCACTGATGGCTGCTGGATGAGTTACTGTTTGGAAGAAAGTTTTAGTGCCACCAACAACAGCCGCTGGGGTGCTACGGATTACGCCAGCATCAGTAGTTGCATAAGCAACAGGCTGAACTTCATAAGCTACAGGCTCAGCTTCGTAAACAACAGCGTCGTTGTCATCAACAACAACGATAGGATCAGCTGCTAATGCTGCTGATGAGGCTAGAACCGCTGCTGCAATAGCAGATAATTGAATAGCTTTCATATTACGCTCCTAAAATTTGAAATGTCATTCCCACAAAAAAAACGATTATCTAGCGTTATTATAAACAACCATTTTGTTGAGCAAATTAAAACAAGTTTGGCTTTAAAAGTCACCCCTTAACCCATGCATTTTATTTGCCATTATGTAAAGATTGCATATAAATTGTAATTATTACTTCCAAATTAAGCAAATTTGCTCATTTCCTGTTACATATGCGTATTAAACAAATTAATTATTCACTTTTCAGAATAATTATCTAAGCTAAAAATATACTTATGATTATGCTAGCTTAAGAGAGTTTAAAATAGTGTATCATTGAAACAAGACATTACTGATTTAAATTTTGCTTAATATAGTCTTAAGTGACAAAATTTACGTTTAACTTCTTTTATATGGAGTATTGACTTGCATTTTCCTAAGTAAGTTTTGCTTTTAATAAAAAATTAAACTATTACTGTAATTATTTATTACTAATTGTTGACTTATATAGTACGTAATTTATCGATATTTAGCAATTTCAACCGACAAATGGCTATTCAAGCGCTTAAACTTAAGCTATGCTCTTGATCTGTTATGATGACAATGAGTGATGCCAAATTTTGAGATCGCTTTATAAGTTGCGATATTGTCCGATTTTTTCTTTGAAAACGATAGGTTAACTTCCTAGTTTTATTTTGACTTGAGCTATAATACAGCTTGGATTATGGTTGACTTTATAGTCGTGATTGTCATAGCAACCATTATTATGCCTTACCTTTTAGCCTGTTCATTGAGTATTTTTATGCCAAAAATGTCCTCCATTACGCGCGTGTTAGAAATCATTGAGGCGGTCTCATATTCGCCAACACCCATGTCGCCCCTTGAATTGTCGCAAGCGCTTGGCATTCCAAAACCTACCGTTCACCGCTTAATCCAAAACTTGGTCGAAGAAGGCTTTGTCAAAGTCGATATTGGCGGCGGGATCATCCCCGGTCAGCGCGTTCGCAATTTAAGTGTGGAGCTTTGGCAGCAGCGGCAGTTTTTTAATGAGCGGCAAGTGGTATTACAAAAGCTGGTGGATGACATTAAAGAGTCGTGCGGTATTGCGATCCCTTATCAGATGTCGATGACGTACACCAACCGGATTCAAACAGAACTGCCGCTGCAAATTTACCTGCCCATCGGAACTAAATCACCGATGTGGTGCACCTCAAGCGGTAAGTTGTATCTCAGTCAACTTCCAGCCGCACGCCGTAGAAAGACGCTCAATAATTTGGGGCTAAACAAATTTACCAAAAATACCATCATTGATATCGATGAGCTCAATGCTGAGCTTGATCATATTGCTAAAACCAAAATTGGCGTAGATAACGAAGAGTTCATCTCTGAGATGATGTCGGTATCTGTTCCCATTGTCGATAAAAAATCGCGCTATCTTGCCTCGCTTTATGTCCACGCGCCGACCATTCGCTTGTCACTTGACGATATGCTGGCATTTGTCCCAAGGCTTCGCGAAGCAGCGGCGGACATTCAAGACTTAGTTTATGAAATGCAAAACTAAGTTTAAATCAGCTTGAATTAAAACCCTGAAATGGGGTGATCACCTTGAGCATAAGGGCTGATAAAGTGACTATCAATATAGTGGCGACCCTCAGCGCTTAAGCAGTCTGCTAAATGTCGTGACCATTTTGGGCGCTTGTCTTTGTCAATGAGCAGCGCCCGAACGCCTTCTTTAAAATCAGGATTTGCTGCGCAGTGTAGGGCAACATTGGTCTCTAAATACAAAATCTGCTCAAAGGACAGCGTGCCAACTTTATAATACAACTCAAAGGCTAGGGCTTTGGTTACCGGACAGCCGTTTCGGTAGGTGCCAAGCGCGCGTTTTGTCCAGTCATCTTGCGCAAAATCGCTTGATATCGCAGCGATTTTTTCATCCTCTTGCAAAATGGCATCAATATCTGCCAAGTTGCCACTGTTCATAATTTGCGAAATCGGCTGCCAATAGCGCTCAAGTTTACTCTCAGGTAGCACAGCTTTTGGCAGCTGGCTTAACGCGTGGCTTGCAAGACCATGGGCGGTATTGGGGCTATTTTGGTCAATAGCGCTTTGCCAATTGATTGCGACAAGCTGAGAAATCACCTCTTGATCATCACAAGCCAGCGCAAACTCCGCCAAATTGCCTAAGATTAAATCACTTGCGGTTCCGCGAGCGCCCGTTAATCCCAAAAATAAGCCCGACTTTGCCGGAAACTTTTGCAAAAACCAACTTCCGGACGCATCAGGAAATAACCCAATGGTCACCTCAGGCATGGCAAATTGTGTTTTTGCGGTGACGATTCGGTGGCTACATGACGCAAGCAGTCCCATGCCGCCGCCCATCACAATACCATCACCCCACAAAATAATCGGTTTGGTAAATCGGTGCATCTGTAAAAACAGTCGATATTCACTACCAAAAAAAGTGGTCGCATAGGGATTTGGCAACAGCGACTCCTCTTTCATGCTGTCGTAAAGCTTGCGAATATCGCCGCCTGCGCAAAATGCTTTGTCGCCTGCGCCTTTTAGTATTACGGCAACGACGCAATCATCTGTCTGCCAATCGGTAAAGGCTTTGGATAACAATTGGCACATCTCAACGCTAAGCGCATTTAACGATTTGGGCGAATTGAGCGTCATCACGCCTAAAATATGACCGCAATCGGTGGCAATTTGTTCAAAAAGTACAACATCGTCAGGCGTATTTTGAGGGAAATTATTGGCAGGATTGGCAGTCATAAGTTATCCTTTGGATTGAAAAACCGACTCGCAAGGAATCGGTTGATTAAAATTAAGTGAATTAGGTTTAGGCAAACCGCTCTCGCATAACTTTCTTATCATGTTTGCCAACCGACGTTTTTGGCAATTCTTTAACAAATTTAAACTCGCTTGGAATGCCATATTTGGGAATTAAGCCGCGACTGACCGCTTGCTCAGCAATGGCTTTAATGTCGTCACCTATCGTATTTTGGCAATCAGATTTCAGAACCACCAGCGCAAGCGGTCGCTCGCCCCATTGTTTGTCAGGAACCCCAATCACGGCAACGTCAGCAACTGCCGGATGCAAGGATAAAATGGTCTCAATCTCAAGCGAAGAAATCCACTCGCCGCCAGATTTGATGACGTCTTTTAGGCGGTCGGTGATGTTGATATAGCCATCCTCGCGCAGATAAGCAATGTCTTCGGTATGCAAGTAGCCATCACGCCAAAGCTTGCGACTGGCATCAGGATTTTTTAGGTAGCTTTGGGTCAGCCACGGCGCTCGCAGTACCAACTCGCCCGCGTGATCTTTTCCTGTTGGCAGTAGCTGATTAACCTCGCTCCAAATTTGCGCCTCAACGAGCAATACCGGTTTTCCGGTCAAGCAGCGGCGGCTGATGTCTTCCGCTTCGCTCATTTTTGGCTCATTGATGCTAAAATCAGTCAAGCTAATCAGCGGCGCGGTCTCCGACATACCATAACCGGTATAAACTTCAATACCGCAATCAAGGGCGGCTTTTGCCAGGCCTTCGGTCAGCCTTGAGCCACCGATAATCATTTTTAAGCCATTAAATTTTTGACCGCGATTGCTTACCTCTTTTATCAGCATTTGCAAAATGGTCGGAACGCAGTGGGTAATGCTGACCTTTTCAGTCACAATTAAATCGACCAAAGCGTCCGGCGCATAGCGTCCCGGATAGACTTGTTTGAGTCCTGCCATCGTGGCGGTGAATGGAAAGCCCCAAGCATGAACGTGAAACATGGGGGTCAGCGGCATATAAACATCGCCATAGCTGACGCCCTGCTTGCTTGGTAGCATCCCAAGAGACGCAGCTTCAGCTAAGCTATGCAGCACCAATTGCCGATGGCTAAAAAACACGCCTTTTGGGTCGCCGGTCGTCCCTGACGTATAAAACGTGGTGGCAATGGTATTTTCATCAAAATCTGGAAAGTCAAACTCATCCTCTGCTGCGGTCACAAGCGCTTCATATTCCCCAATGACGCGGCGGTTTTGATCACCAAATACCGACTCATAACTGACCCCATTATCATCAAGCCAAAGGATGTGCTCAATGCTTGAATTATCAAATTGATAATCTTTGACCAAAGACGCAAATTCGGAGTTGAGCAGCAGCACTTTAGGCTGAGCATGGTTGATGGTGAACAGCACTTTATCGGGCGACAGGCGAATATTGACCGTTTGCAAAATCAGCTCTGACATAGGAACGGCAAAATATGCCTCAAGATAGCGATGCGAGTCCCAATCCATGACCGCAACAATATCGCCTACGCTTAAATTAAGCGTTGCAAGCACATTCGCTAATTGGTTGATGCGCTTAAAAAACTGCTCATAAGTAAAGCGCTTTTTATTGCTATAAATAATTTCTTGGTGACGGGCGGCAACTTTGCTGCGGTTTAACAGCTGCTTGATCGTTAGTGGAAAATCATAAGCATCGGGGGCGCTTTGGTAAACATCCATGGTTATATTCCCTTATTATTTTTGATTTTATTGAAATTTTTATCCATTTTATAGCACAGATTTGACGATAGTAAAAAACATCCCCTTCGCTATAAAGCTTCTTTTGGCATCAAGGGTATCAAGCTATGTCGCGCTTGGGTTTCTTTTCGTTTTTACCATCCCAAAGCTTGCCACAAGTAGCGCTAACACTTGAACCCCTAATAATAACTCAACCGTCATCGACCACTCGCCTTTAGCAAACGCAATTCCGCAAAGCCAAGCGCCAATCGTGCCGCCGGCGTAATATCCCATGTAATAAAGCCCCGAGGCAAGCGAGCGCCCTGAGTTAACATTGACCGCAATATAGCTGATGGTCGCAGCTTGAGTGATAAATACGCCTGATGACATAATAGCAAGCCCAACAATCACGCCCCAAAGCGGTGTCACTTGCGTGATCAGAACGCCCGCCATCGACACCAATACCGCCACCCGAACCGTTCTTGCTGACCCAAATCGGCGCAGCAACTTGGTTGACAGCGGCGTAATCACCACCCCAATCAAATAAACGGCAAAGATATTGGCAAGCGCGCCGGTTGATAAATGATAAGGCGCTGCCGCCAAATGCAAATTAATAAAAGTAAAACAGCCAACCAGTGAAAACAGCACGCAAGCCCCCAAAAGACAAGCAGTCACCACATAACGGTTGGTCAAATGGGATTTAAGCGTCGTCATTGCCGAGCGAAAATTAGGATTGGGGACAAATTTTTTGGAAGCAGGAAGCGTTTTGGCAACCCAAGCTGCGCCGATCAGCGTCATTAAAGCCATTACAAAATAGCCATGCCGCCAACCGATCAATTCGTGCAAATGCCCCAATAAAAAGCGCCCCAAAAAGCCACCCAAAACTGTCCCCGACACATAAAACGACATCAATTCAGTGACCGCTCGACCTTCAAACTCCTCGCCGATATACGCCAAAATCACCACCGTAATCCCAGGAACGGACAGCCCTTGCAAAAACCGAAACAAATCCAGCCAGCCGATCGTTGGGCTTATGGCAATGAGCGCCGTTGGAACGGCTAAAAACAAAAGCGCGCCGACCACCAAAATTTTGCGACCAATGGCATCTGAAAGCATTCCCAAAAACGGCGACATGATTGCAATTGCCATCACCGTTGCACCAACGGCTATTCCTGCCTGAACTTCGGTCGCCGAAAAATCCGTCATTAAAACCGGTAACACCGCTTGGATAGAATATACTTGCAGAAAGGCAAACATCCCAATCAGCGCCACTGTCAGCTTTAAAATTAACGTTGGCGCGCTTGGCATTGGCATATTTTTGGATGCCGTTCGTGACGATTTTTGAAAGTTAGATGGATTCACAAGATTACTGACTATGTTGGACGCGAAAATAAGGCGCGTAAGTGATCGAAAAAGGGCGATAACACTGCTACTCATATGAACAGTGCTAATGAATTAAAATTTACTAAGCTAATGAGATATCCTATTCACTTAAACTTTAAATAATAAGTATTTTATATAATATCACAATAGCCCGTATTCTTAGGACTTAAGACAACAACAGTTAACAAAGTCAAACAGCGCTATCGACAACTCAGCCGGCGATACTATAAGCTCACGGAGAATGCATCGTTTCATAACAATTCGCCCGATTTGCATTCTTTATAATAGGTTGATATCAATACCAATTAAAACTCAATATTAATTAAAAAAAGGACAATAAAAATGAGCGATAGCATGAGTGATTTAGGATCAGGGTTTTGGAACATTCGCGGCTCGTTTCGAGTTGGTGGTATCCTCGATGTAGGCGCTCAATGCTCGTTGGTGCGGTTAAACTCCGGGAAATTTATTTTTTTAGACAGTTATAAGCTTACCGGTGACGTCCGCGATGAAGTGATGGCGCTCACTGATAACGGAAAAAAGGTCGAAGCGGTGCTTAACGTCCATCCGTTTCATACGACATACTGCGCTCAGATGGCAAAAGACTTTCCAGAGGCGATATTCTATGGCAGTCGCCGTCATCGCGAGCAAGTCCCTGAAGTTAATTGGTCAGAGGATTTGGTTGAAAGTAACGCTGTAACAAGCCGCTACCCCGAGCTTGAGTTTTCTTTGCCAAAAGGGATTTATTACATTGCGCCAGATGACAAGATTCACGCCGGATCGTTACTTGTGTTTCATCCTGCCAGCAAGAGCTTTCACGTCGATGATACTTTTATGACGCCGCCTATGAAAATCCTTGATGCGCTCTTGCCTGAAGTGCTGTTAAGCCCGACGACGAAAGCCGCCCTTCTTGATGAGCCAGATGCCGGCAAACAGTATTGCGACTGGGCAATGGCTATTGCTGATAAATGGGGCGATACCCGCAATTTTTGCGCGGCGCACACGCACCGGATTGAATTTAAAGCGGGTGAGTTTGGGCAAGCCTTGAAAAAAGCGGTAGATAAAGCCCGACCGAAACTTGAAGACGCTGAATAGTGTTAAAAAGGTATCAACAATAAAAAAGGCTGCCAATACGAGCAGCCTTTTTTTCTTTTTTATTGCATTTTAACTTTTACTCACAGCTTGCTTTACCAGTTCGATGATTGATCGCGCCATTAGCAGCAAGCAGCTGCTGCATCTCGATCAAACCACGGGTACAAGCGTAAGAATAAGCCCCTTGATTGTACGATCCCATGCTTTTATCTTTGGTGGTCGCAACCAGATTTGGGTTAGCGCCTTGCGACAATAAATATTTTACCGTTTCAATCCGGTTGTTACTGGCGGCAACCATAATCAAGGTTTCACCATCGCTTTCTACCGTTTGATCGTTTAAATCGACCTTGCCTTTTGATTTTAATATTTGATGGACTTTTTTGACAATGTTGGTATTTTTGCCAAGCGCGGCGGACTTCATGACATTATAAACATCGCCTTTGTCGGTGGCATAAACGCTTGCCCCTTGAGCAATCAAATAATCCGCCATGTCCTCATAACCAATAAATGCCGCCCAGCCAAGTGCCGTCTGATTCAAACTGCCAGTGTCTTTAGCTTCCAAATCCTGACCGTTTTGAACCATATATTTAACCGTTGCCAAATCACCGCGCTTTACCGCATCAAACCAAGCGGCATCTGCCCCTGTTGAGGGCTTATCATAAAATATGCGGTAAGACAGCCGATTTTTATTGGCGATATCCTCATTTTCAGCATCACTAAATCGGAATCCGGATTGCGGCGTTGGCGCTGCGCTTGCCGACTGGTTAACGGTTTCTTTTTTGACATTATCGTCGGTATTCATCGCTGAACAAGCGCTTAAAAGCGCGGCGGTCATTAGCGCTATGGCAGTCTTATTAAAAATAGCACTTTTTTTTAACACAATAGTCATCAAAATATCCTTTTTAAGTTAACCTATAGTTATCTTTAATCGTCTAAAATGAATTATAAGTTAATAATCTAGCCGCTGTAAATAAAAATCATTGACCATTTTTATCAAGATAATAATACCGCAAGTTTGGCGTCATTTTGAATGATATCGGCTAAGGTATAGCGCTCAAGCACAGTGATAAAAGCGCTTAACGCCTCAAAAAATACGCCTTTTAATTGACAATCAGGACTAATCACGCAGCCAATCCCTTCTTGATAAATCAGCTCCGATTTTATCGTTGCGGATTTGCCAAAGCATTCAACCAATTCAAAATCCGGCTCAATTTGTCGAATCAATATTCCTAAATTGATTGTTTCAGGCGCTTTTGCCAAACGAATGCCACCACCTTTACCGCGAATGCTGTCAATATAGCCAAGCTTTCCTAATTGATGAACGACTTTGGTCAGATGACTTTTTGAAATGTGATAGCTGCCCGCAATATCACTGATATTGGCAAGCGCGCCATTTTTAGGAACCACTGCTAAATACATCAACGTTCGTAATGCAAAATCACTATAGTTGGTCAATCTCATAAGCTGTTTTACCTTTCATTCCCTTTATTTTGCCAAATCTCATTAGCCAAATAAGCCATCCGGTCGCGGTTTGGACAATATCGGCAAATAATAACTGCAAAACAGCACAAAGCAGCCAATCCAGCCCGCTTGTGCGATCATCACCCACCACAAATAATGGCTGCTATCAACAATCGGCAATAGCGCTCGGCTAACAAATACTAAAATAATCAATAAAAACATTATGCTAACTGCACGCGGTGGATTATGAATACTGCGACCGGTATGACCAAGCGCTACTCGCGCCATCATTGCCACCGTCATCATGCCAACGCCGGAAATCGCCAATGCATGAACGGCAAGGCTATGATTAAAGCCAAGCCACGGCTGAAGAGTGAATAAGAAAAAGCTGATACAAATGCCAAAAAAAGCTAAAAACAGCGACCAAAGCAGCGGCTTTTGCCAAATATTCGGATGATACCAGCCCAAAAGCCGCTTGAAGTTCACAAGCCCTACCCCAAGCGCAGCAATGGTGAGCAAATACGGATTAGGATAAAAGACATCGATCAGAAAAAATGCCAAAAATAGCAGCAAACTTGTTATATCCTGCCAGCGACTATTTTTAACGGTAATGGGTACAGGCAAGTCCGGACTCAATCCGCGCTCAATAAAAAAGGGCACGACGCGGCGACCGATGGTCAGCACCAACCCAATAATTAAGTAAAATCCCAAATAAATGCCAATTCCACTTAAATTCATATCGCCTTTGAGGATTCCCAAATAGCAAAGCCCATTGGCAAGGGTGAGTAGCGCAAGCTTTGCTAAAATTCCCAATTGCTTATATTGCTTGACCGCCAAAACTGCTCGAAAAATCGCCCCTGCCATCGTCACCATAAACAAGCCATCAAAAATAAGCGCGGCAGTGAGCCAAACTTGTGAGCCAATTGCCCCGCCAAAATCGATCCCAAAACCAAACGCCAGCCAGCCAAGCCTTGCTAAAAGCCAACACAAAAAAATACCTAGCAATCGGTAACCATAAGGCATCCTCTGCCCCGTCCAAGTCTTGACCGCCGTCAGTAAAAACCCCGCGACCACCGCTAACGCATAACCAAAAATCATCTCATGACCATGCCAATAAAACGGGGTCAAAATGCTGGCGTCAATCTTGCCATAACCGGTAAAAATAAACGCCCAAGCCGTCATAATAACAACGGCAAACACGGCGGCAGCACTAAAAAAAATCCGAAACGCTAAGTTTAAAATCGGATGCGGCGAGCTTGGCGGCTTAGACGGCAGGGAGATAGAGTGCATGAAGGCATCCTTAACAAACAAGACTGGAAAACCAATAGATTCATTTTAAATGAATGTTATAAAAGAAGCAATGATTACTCAAGTACATGATGAGTGCTTGACTCGCCATAATAGCGTTGCTTAAATAGCCGTAAAGGAGAACGATATGACCACTGCTGATGACAGCAATACCGCCAAAAAACGCCAAATTATCAATCGATTTTTAGCAAAGCTAACCCGTGATGAGCCGCAAATGTATTACGCATCGACCGCGGAGGTGGCCCGCGCCTTATTTTTGATGATCAAAGAGCACCAAAACCGCTTAGAGATTGAGGAGCAACTGCTGGTTAAAGGCTTAACCAGTCGCGATATTGAAATGATTTTGGGATTTCACCACTGATTTTTTAATACTTATTTTTAAGCCTCTATAAAAAAGACCAGAATTGCGCTGGTCTTTTTTATGCTCTTTAACTTTAAGTCTTATACACTAAAGACGCGTTAATCGCGGTTAAAACGGATAATCGCGCGGCTGATTCTGAACTGAAATCCAATGCAGGCTGGTGAACTCGTCTAATATCCAATCGCCGTTAAAACGACCAATACCGGAGTTTTTCTCGCCGCCAAAGGGCGCGTGACTTTCATCGTTGACCGTGATGTCATTGATATGGGTCATTCCTGCTTTAATCCCGCGAGCAAAGCGCAAGCCTTTTTGCAGATCGTTGGTAAAGACCGCGCTTGATAAGCCAAACCTCGTATCGTTGGCAATCTCTAAAGCGTCGATTTCGTCTTTGGCGCGGATGATGCCAACCACGGGACCAAAGACTTCACACTTTGCCAACTCCATATCACGGGTGACATTGGTAAAAATATGCGGCGGCACTATTTGACCGTCAATGTCGCCTTCAAACTTGACGGTTGCGCCTTCTTCCTTAGCGATTTTGATTTTATTTTTTAAGGATTCAAGCTGTTTTTTATTGATGATTGGACCAATGGCGGTATTAGGGTCGTTTGGATCGCCAACTTTTAGCGTTTTGACATGATCAACAAAACGCTCGACAAACTCATCGTAAATGCCATCTTCAACGATAATTCGATTGATAGCAATGCAAATTTGACCTTGATGTAAAAACTTACCAAACGCAGCAGCTTTGACCGCTTGACCCAAATCAGCATCTTTTAACACTACAAACGGACTGTTGCCACCAAGCTCAAGGGCGACTTGCTTGATGTAATCACTACCAAAGGCAAGCTGACCGATGTGTTTGCCGACCGCCGTTGATCCAGTAAACGATACAAAGCTTGGGATGTCGTGAGTGACGATGGCGTCACCAATCTCATCACCGCCACCGATGACGACGTTAAGCACCCCTTTTGGCAAGCCCGCTTCTTCAAAGATTTTGGCAAGTAATAAGCCGCCAGTAATGGGCGTATCGCTTGCAGGTTTTAAAACGACGGCATTTCCCAAAGCAATCGCTGGTGCAATTGAGCGCTGAGTCAAATGCAGCGGAAAGTTCCAAGGGCTAATCACCGCAATCACGCCAATGGGCTCACGATAAATAAAGTGCTCTTTGCCGATTACGTTTGAGTGGCGAATCTCGCCGTGAGCTCGGTTTGGAAAGCTTGCCGCCTCAAGCGTCATCGCGCGGGCGCTTCCAAATTCGACCATGGCTTTAATCTTGGTACTTCCCGACTCTTTCACCAGCCAGTCGATAATTTCATCTTTTCTACGATCAAAAATTTCAACGACTTTATAAAGCAATTGCGATCGCTCGTTTGGCGTCTTTTTTGCCCAATCAATTTGCGCTTGTTTTGCCGTTTGATAGGCGCTATCTAACTGGGCTTTGGTTGCTTGCGGAATTTTAACCAAGGTTTCGCCGTTAAACGGGTTGGTATCGATATTTTCGCTATCGTCCTCACCTTTTTCCCAGTAGCCGGCGATATATTGCAAATGAAAATCTTTATAGCAGTCTTTGGTAGCAAAGGTTTGGTTGCTGTTATTTTGGTTATTATGGTCGGTCATGACTTATCCTAGTTTTTATTAAAAGTGTTATTAAAGCTTTTGTTAAAGTTTACGAATTTTAGGCTAACATAGCCGCTTGATTTCTCAGCTGATTTTTCACAGAAATGTGGTTACAATACGTAATCTTAAGTCTGATTTAAAACAAGGAACATGTTTATCATTATGACAGAACCACTTTTTTTAACGCCAAAAGCAAATTCACATCAAGATACCAAAGCGCATTTGCTTGACGTTGGCTATCAATTAATATCGCAAAAAGGCTTTTCAGCGGTTGGTCTTCAGCAAATTTTAACCACCGCAGGCATCCCTAAAGGGTCGTTTTATCATTATTTTGCCTCAAAAGAAGCCTTTGGCGCGGCGATTATTGAGCATTATTTTTTGCAATATCACTCCCGCCTTGATGAGCTTGCTCGAACGCAAACCAGCGCAAAGCAAGCACTTTATCACTATTTTTCAAGATGGTACGACACTCAGCAAAGTGGCTGCGCGGTAGATAAATGCTTGGTGGTGAAATTAAGCGCAGAAGTTGCTGATTTGTCCGAGGCAATGGCAAATGCGTTACATTTTGGCTATGAGCAAACCATCAACTGGCTTGCGGCTCAAATCAAAACCGCCTTTGACGCCGATGATATGACATTAAGTGACATTAGCGTCAAAAGCCTTGCCAAACGCTTATATTTTGCTTGGCTTGGGGCAAGTTTGGTCACTAAAATCAGCCGTTCAAATGCGCCGCTTGATGAGGTTTGGCAGATGACTTGCGACAGCTTAAACTTTTCAGTGAAGCTTCCGAACTAAGCTCATAATTGACGGCGCGTTTTGCTACCACGAGATTTAGCCGAATGGTGATCACTTTTTCATAATCACTGATCACTTTAGATTTATTAACCAGTAACACCTGATTTTACATTTTTTTGTAAAAATTTCTAGACGACCGGTCTAATTTTAGTACAATGCACCGTATCAAAGATTTCTGCACCTTTTAAGAATTAGGATAATTATGAAAAATTTCCAATATTACAATCCAGTTCGAATCGTTTTTGGTGACAACCAAATCAAAGAGCTTGCCAATTTAGTACCGCTCGATGCTCGGGTGCTCATTACCTTTGGCGGTGGCTCGGCAAAAAAACATGGCACGCTTGATGAGGTCAAAGCCGCGCTTGAGAGTAACGGCGCGCGCGAAGTCTTTGAGTTTGGCGGTATTGAGCCCAACCCTGAATTTGATACGCTATTAAAGGCGGCGGATAAGGTCAATGAGCTTGAGATTGATTTTATCTTAGCGGTCGGCGGCGGTTCGGTGATTGACGGCAGCAAATTTGTGGCGTTGGTTGCACCTTTTAAGGAAGACAGCGAATCAAAAAAAGTCTCGCGTGAAAAAGCTTGGCAAGCGCTCACCAGTCGCTGCCGCAATTTGGACTTTGCCATTGATTTGGGCGCGGTGCTGACCATTCCGGCAACGGGCTCAGAGATGAATTCCGGCGGCGTGATTAATGACAGCAACCGCCAAGCCAAATTGTCATTTAGCAATCCTTTAGCTTATCCCAAATTTTCAATTTTAGATCCGACCAAAACCTTAACGCTTCCTGAACGGCAAGTGATGAACGGCGTTGCAGATGCGTTTGTTCACGTGATGGAGCAATATTTGACCTATCCGGTTAATGCTAAAGTTCAAGATGCGTTTGCCGAGCAGCTTCTTAAGATTTTGATTGAAGAAGGTCGCGCCGTTTGCCAAAATCCTGAGGATTTGGAAACTCGCAAAAACATCATGTGGTCGGCAACGATGGCGCTTAATGGCTTGATTGGGACGGGCGTTCCGCAGGATTGGACGACGCACATGATCGGTCATGAGCTGACCTCGCTGTTTGGCATTGACCACGCGCGGACGCTGACCATTTTGCTCCCTGCCGTCATGCGCGAGCTCAAAGCCAGTAAAAAAGACAAATTGCTGCAGTTTGCCAAAAATGTCTGGGACTTAACGGACGACAACCAAAGCGATGACGATAAGATTGATGCCGCTATCGACATGACTGAGACGTTTTTCAAATCGCTCAATTTGCCGGTATCATTAAGCGATGCCAATCTTGATGAAAGCGTGATTGATACCGTAATCGACCAGCTTGACGCCCATCAAATGACCGCTTTAGGTGAATACGGTAAAAATGACTTGGCGGTATCGCGCCGGATTTTGCAGCGCGCGGTTTAATTGAGACTTAAAAACAAGAACTATTTTAAAAAAGGATAACTCATGAGCTTTATTAACGATAATAACAGCCAACAAAACGACACTCAAAACCGTCAAATCAAGCTTGCCAGCCGACCTAATGGCGAGCCAAATTTTGATAATTTTGCTTGGGAAACCAGTCCAATTCCAAAGCCAAAAACCAATGAAATGCTGCTGCGAACCGTTTATTTGTCGCTTGACCCTTATATGCGCGGGCGCATGAGCGCGGCGAAAAGCTACGCCGAATCGCTTGCTATTGGCGATGTGATGCTTGGCGCGGCAGTTTGCCAAGTGGTTGACTCCAACCTTGATGGTTTTGATAAAGGCGATTTGGTCGTTGCCAATGCCGGTTGGCAGGATTACAGTGTCAGCGACGGCGCAGGCGTGGTCAAACTGGATAAAAACATGGCGAACCCCTCTTACGGCTTAGGCGTTCTTGGAATGCCAGGGTTTACAGGATATATGGGGCTGACCGATATTGGCAAACCTAAAAAAGGCGAAACGCTTGTCGTTGCTGCCGCTACAGGCCCTGTTGGCGCAACCGTCGGTCAAGTTGGTAAGCATTTAGGACTTCACGTAGTTGGCGTGGCAGGCGGCGCAGAAAAATGCGCGTTTGCAAAAGATGAGCTTTGCTTTGATGATTGCCTTGACCATACTAGCGAGGATTTTGCAAATCAGTTGGCAACAGCTTGTCCTAACGGCATTGATATTTATTATGAAAACGTTGGCGGCAAAGTCTTTGATGCCGTGCTACCGCTCTTAAACGCCCACGCTCGAATCCCCGTTTGTGGCTTAATCTCTCAATATAACGCCACCTCGTTGCCGGATGCTCCTGATCGCTTGGGGCTACTTATGGCAACGATTTTAAAACAGCGCTTAACCATCAAAGGCTTTATCATCTTTGAAGAATACGGCGATCACTTCCCTGAATTTTTAGCGACCATGAGTAATTGGGTCGAATCAGGCGTTGTAAAAACCAAAGAGCACCTCACCGATGGGCTGCAAAACGCGCCGCAAGCATTTTTTGATATGTTAAATGGCGACAACTTTGGTAAAACAGTAGTGAAAGTCGCCGATGTTAAGTAGGTCTATAAACAGTAGCTTTATAAAAATAACGTTTAATAAACAGCTTATAATAAGGATAACAAATGAAAATTTTAATGGTATTAACCTCGCACCAGCGCTTAGCCGATACCGGCAAAAAAACTGGCTTTTGGCTTGAAGAATTTGCCGCGCCTTATTACACCTTTTTGGATGCTGGCTGCGACATTACGCTTGCCTCTCCTGCCGGCGGTCAGCCACCCCTTGACCCAAAAAGCGACGAGCCTGCCGCTCAAACTGACGCGACCCGCCGCTTTAAAGACGACAAAGACGCTCAAGAGAAGCTTGGTAGCACCAAAAAGCTTGCTGAGGTTCAAGCTTCAGACTTTGACGCCGTATTCTACCCCGGCGGTCATGGTCCGCTTTGGGACTTGGCAGTAAGCCTTGACTCTATTGCGTTAATCGAGAACTTTGCCAGCCAAAATAAACCTATCGCCTTTGTTTGTCACGCGCCTGCTGCCCTGAAAAATGTCAAATCAGGGGAGGACTATTTGGTTAAAGACAAAAAAGTAACTGGCTTTAGCAATAGCGAGGAAAAAGCAGTTGGGCTTTATGATGACGTGCCATTTTTATTAGAAGATATGCTCAAAGATCGCGGCGCTCATTATGATAAAGGCGCGGACTGGTCATCGTTTGTCATCACCGATGGTAATTTGGTCACTGGTCAAAATCCGGCGTCATCAGAAGCTACCGCTAAAGCATTGCTAAAAGTGCTTGGTCAATAAGCGGCTTTAAAATACACTACCTTAATCACAATAACCAATCGTTATGTGATGAGCAAAAAATTGTGATAAAATAGCCCAAAACAGTCTTGGGCTGTTTTTTTTGCCTTTATCCTTTTAAATGATAACGATTACAAATTGCTTATTATCAGTAGAAAGACTTTGCTTAATAATGGAGCTAATTTTCTTTCGCCAACCGATGATGCCACATGAGTACGGAATATCAGTTTAAACCTCACGAACGCCCTATGATGGTAGGCTCCCCTGCCAACCCTGACCATCCCACGCGCCGCAAGTTTTTTTATCTTATCATCGGTATTTTTATCGGGCTTACCGCAAGCTTTCTTAACGGTCTTTTGGCGGCAAACCTGTCGCAAATTCAAGGCGAGTTTGGGCTAACGCCTGTTGAAGGCGGCTGGATTTCGGTCGCTTACAACATGACCAATGCTTGTATTACGGTGCTGCTTTATAAAATCCGTCAGCAATTTGGCATGTCTTTATTTAGTAAAATTACGATGTTTTTTTTGTTGGCAGCCACCAGTTTACAGTGGCTAGCCAGTAGCGTTTTTCTTGAAACGTCCTTTGGCGTTTGGATTGAGCCGTATTATTTAGAGCTGGTCGCGCGCGGTCTTAGCGGTATCGTGGCAAGTGCGATGACGGTATTGTCTATTTTTTATTGCCTACAAGGGATGCCCGTCGCCAAACGCATCAGCGGCTTGATTTTAGGCTTTGGCTTGGTTCAATTTGGCATTCCATTATCAAGGATTATTTCCCCTTATTTAGCAGCTGATGGGTCGCTAAATACATTATTTTTATTTGAATTTGGCTTGGTTTTGGTGTGTTTTAGCTTAATTAATCTGCTTGAATTGCCCGCTGGAATCACCGAAAAAGTCTTTGAAAAGCTCGATATTGTCAGCTTTGCGCTATTTGCAGTAGGGCTTGCGGCACTTTGTGTGTTTTTGGTTCAAGGTCGGATTTTGTGGTGGACGACGCCTTGGCTGAGTACACCGCTAATTATCGCTGTGGTGACCATTATTCCGGCGCTTTGGATTGAAACGCACCGCAAAAATCCGATGCTGCAAGTTCGCTGGATGCGCAGCCGAACCATTATTGCCTTTACCATTACTGGCGCGGTGATGCGGGTTTTATTGTCCGAACAAACCGTTGGCGCGGCAGGGCTACTTGCCAATTTGGGCTATGGCAACGATCAGCTTGTTACGTTTTATGTGGTGGTTTTAGCTGCAAGCGCTTTGGCGTTGGTGACAAGCATTTTTACCACCAATGCGATGGATTTGCGGCGACCGGTGATTTTTGCGGTGTCGCTCATCGCGCTTGGCGCTTGGCTTGATACGGGCGCGTCCTTAAATTCGACGCCCTCGATGTTTTATTTTAGCCAGTTTTTGATTGCCTTTGCTGCGGTTTATTTTATGGGACCCATGGTATTTGAAGGCATGTTTCGCGCCATTGCCAATGGTCCTGCCTACATTATCAGCTTTTCGGTGATTTTTGGGATTTCACAAACCATTGGTGGTTTGGCAGGAGCAGCCGCTATTCAAGCATTTACGACCATTCGAACGCAAATGCATTACGCCGATATGGTAAGCTCGTTGAATCTTGGTGATCCGGGGCTGGCAGCACAAGTTGCCGGCGCTCAAGGGGCATTAGCAGGACAAATCACTGACCGCGCTCAAGCAGGAAGCACGGCTATGGGGCAAGTGCTTCAAGGCATTCAGCGCCAAGCAACCGTGGCCGCTTACGATGATTTGTTTTTTATTATTGGCACGATTGCGACCATTACCGCCCTGCTGCTACTGATGAATTATTTATATTACCGCTATCATAAGCGCAATCCGCTGGCAAAAGAGCTTGCTGCCCTTGCCAAAATGAAAGCGGGTAATTAACTTGTTACTATTTATAACTATGACCAAAATGATTAGGAGCGCGTCATGAGTGACCATTCCCCCCGTGAGCCTGTAGCGCCTCGTGACCCGAACTTGACCGCCGATGAGTTGCCAAAATCACAAGAAAATGCTGAGCAAACCGCCAATGAAAAAATGGCGGAAGACAGCTTAAAAGCAGATGCCCATGCCGCTGAAAATGACACGCCCATGCCACCAAAAGAGCCGATTGATGAGCCTGCTGGCTGGTCACCCAAAAAAAAATCTGTATTTAATTTGGTATTGTTAATTGCCTTTATTATCATTGGCGTTGGGCTGATCCTTTATGCGTGGCGACTGCCACCGTTCACCCCGACCATTCAAAAAACGGACAATGCGTTTATTAAAGGTCAAACGACCATCATCAGCCCGCAAGTGTCAGGATATGTGACCGAAGTTGCGGTTCAAGACTTTGCTCAGGTCAAAGCTGGCGACTTATTGGTCAAAATTGATGACCGCAGCTTTCGCCAGCAGCTTGAGCAAGCCCAAGCAAACATTGAAGTTGCCCTCACCAATCGCTCAAGCAATGAGCAGGATACTGGAACCAGTGAGGCGCAAATTAAAGCCCGCGAAGCGGACGTTTATAGCGCCAAAGTGAGCGTCAATAGCGCTCGCGAAGATGTCAGCCGCTATCAAGGCTTGGTTGCCATTGGCGCGGTGGCTCAAGCGGAAGTTGCTCACGCTCAAGCACAATTGGCAAAAGCTGAAGCTGCTGTCCGTCAAGCGGAAGCCAACTTGCAAGCGGCAAAAGAAGCCGGCAAAAAAACCACCGGTAGCCGAGCGTCCTTAGATGCCAATATCAAAAACGCCGAAGCCGGTGAAAAACAAGCAAAGATCAACCTTGATAATACCGTCATTCGCGCCCCAGAATCTGGGCAATTAAGCCAAGTGAGCGTCAAAGTCGGTCAGTTTGTTAACGCGGGCACTCAGCTTATGTATATCGTCCCTCGCGGCGTTTGGGTCATTGCCAACTTTAAAGAAACTCAGGTAGCAAGCATGAGCATTGGCGAGCCTGCAAACATTCGCGTTGATGCGCTCGGCGGCGTAAAATTTCGCGGTCACGTGAGTAATATCTCCCCTGCCACGGGAAGCGAGTTTAGCGCAGGAGCGGCAAACCCTGCAACAGGGAACTATATTAAAATCGCTCAGCGGATCCCCGTTCGTATTGATTTGGATGCCAATCAACAGCGTTTAAATGAGCTTCGTCCAGGGATGTCCGTTTTTGTTGATGTGGATACCAAAGCCAAATAATAAATTAACAATAGCAAAACGCCCTTTAATAGGTCTTTAAAGGGCGTTTTTAGTATTATCAATTAACAATACGATTAATTTAAAAATTGATTTAAACTTTATGGCAATAAGCGGTTGGTTTTCCAGCTTTCGCCATGATTGTCAGTTGAGTAAATGATTCGGTCATGCATGCGATTGGCGCGACCTTGCCAAAACTCAATTTTTTCAATCGTGATCTCATAACCGCCCCAAAATTCAGGGGTTGGCACCTTGGTATCTTCCGGAAACTGCTCAACCAACGCCTCAAATTTAGCATTCATGGCTTCGCGATCTGCCACCACACCACTTTGCGGCTGACTGACCCAAGCGCCAATTTGGCTATCATGCGGTCGTTTTTGAAAATACGTTGCCGATTTTTGCGCGTCAATTTTAGCAATGCTGCCACTGATTCGCACTTGGCGCTCAAGCTCATGCCAAAAAAACAGCGCCTCGGCATTATGATTTTCGCTGATATCTTGACCTTTAGCGCTGTCATAATTGGTATAAAAAATGATACCAGAGTCGGTCACTTCCCGAAGTAAAACGATACGAACGGCAGGCTTCATGTCCGCGCCGCAAGTGGCAAGGCTCATGGCATAAGGCTCTTGGACGCTTTGCTCGATTGCCTCACTCATCCAAGCATTAAACAACTCAAACGGCGACGATGGAATTGAAGATTGATCCAGCTCGCCTTTTTCATAGGATAAACGCTGATCGGTAAAATCCATACTCATGATGACCTCTTTTATAATGACAGTTTAAATTAGGGTTGCTGACAAAAATGCGGCGCGAAATTTTAACCCAGTTAATCTTCTAGCTGAGCTTTGATGCGATTTGCTAAATCTTCTGCCAACATATCGCATTCGATTTCGTCATCGGACTCAACCATCACACGAATCATCGGCTCCGTTCCTGATTGACGGATGAGCACTCTGCCGCGACCCTCAAGCGTTGCTTTAGCATTGTCAAACGCCGAAACAAGTTCAGGATAATCAAACGGGTCTTTCATTTGCGATAAACGAACGTTGACCAGCTTTTGCGGTAATACATCAAAGCCGGCGCTCAAATCGCTCAGCGCCAAATCACGCTCCTGCATGATGGCAAGCACTTGAAGTCCTGCAATGATCGCATCCCCTGTTCGGCTCTTATCTAAGCATAAAATATGACCGGAGGGCTCACCGCCTAAAATCCAGCCATTGGCTTCAAGCGCTTGCATGACATAGCGATCGCCAACTTTAGCGCGGCAAAACTCAATTCCGGCGCTGTTTAGCGCAAGCTCAAGCCCCATATTGCTCATCAAGGTTCCCGCAACGCCTGCTGCTTTGGTTTGACCTTGAGTGGCTAAGATAAATAAAATGCCATCGCCATCGACCAAATTGCCCTTTTCATCGACCATCACGATGCGATCGCCATCACCATCTAAGGCAATGCCAACATCGGCTTGATGATGAACCACGGCATGTTGCAAGCCTTCTGGATGAGTTGAGCCGCAATTTTCATTGATATTGATGCCATCAGGGTTGTTATTTATCGCGATGACGTTTGCGCCAAGCTCCCGAAGGACGCGCGGTGCAACGCTATAGCCTGCCCCATTGGCGCAATCAATCACGACGGTCAAATTGGACAAATCGTACTGATAAGGAAAGCTGCCTTTACAAAATTCGATATAGCGACCTTTGGCATCATCAATGCGGTGATTTTTGCCCAATTGTGCCGGATTGACAATTGGCATGAGCAATGAACTACCATCCGCTGCCATCATCTGATCAAGCTTTTGGTTAATCGCATCTTGCAGCTCATCGCTAATTTTTTTGCCCTCATTTGAAAAAAACTTGACGCCATTATCAAAATAAGGATTGTGCGACGCGGAGATGACCACACCAGCATCCGCGTGAAAGCTGCGGGTTAAATGAGCAATCGCCGGCGTTGGCAACGGTCCTAACATATGAACGTCGACGCCTGCAGCATTAAATCCGGCTTGTAGCGCCGCTTCAATCACATAACCTGAAAGGCGCGTATCTTTGCCAATCACCACGCTTGGCTTTTTGCTTGAGTCGCTATTTTCAACCAACACGCAACCGGTCACATAGCCCAACTTCAAAATAAAATCAGGGGTAATAGGAAGCTCACCAAATTTACCGCGAATGCCATCGGTACCAAAATAGCTCATGAATGATCCTTGTTTCTAATTACGTTTTAAAAGCCATGTTCAATGTCAAAACCGTCAGCTTAAACGCGATGGCAAAAGACAATTGGGGTGCCTCATTTTACAAAAAAAATAGCCAACAACACATCGGCATTGTTGGCTATTTGTGTCTTTATTCAGCAGATAGTAGCAAAAAAGACAGATTTTGGTCAAATATTCGCTTTTAAAAAGCTGATTTTAATATCAGACGCGATAATTTTATTAAACACGATAGTTTGGCGCTTCTTTGGTAATTTGAACGTCGTGAACGTGCGATTCTTTCATTCCCGCTGAGGTTACTTCAACGAACTGTGGCTTTTTGCGCATCTCTTCAATGGTCGCGCAGCCGGTGTAACCCATAGATGATCGCAAACCGCCGACCAATTGGTTGACGATCCCTGAAACAGGACCTTTGTAAGGAACGCGACCTTCGATACCTTCTGGAACCAATTTTTCAACGCCTTCTTTGGCATCTTGGAAATAGCGATCCGAGGAGCCATGCTGACCTGACATTGCGCCCAAGCTTCCCATACCACGATACGCTTTGTAGTAGCGACCTTGGAACAACTCAACCTCGCCTGGCGCTTCTTCCGTTCCTGCCATAAGCGAACCAATCATGATGCAAGATGCCCCAGCAGCAATCGCTTTTGCCAAATCGCCTGAATATCGGATACCACCGTCTGCAATCAAAGGAATGCTGTCTTGAAGCGCGCTTGCAACGTTATCAATGGCAGAGATTTGCGGAACGCCAATACCGGCAATGATTCGGGTGGTACAAATGGAGCCAGGACCAATTCCTACTTTTACTGCATCGGCACCTGCATCACGAAGGGCTTTAGCAGCGTCCCCTGTGGCAATATTGCCACCAATGACTTGGATTTGGGGGTAATTTTTTTTAACCCAATTGACTCTATCAATCACGCCTTTTGAGTGACCATGAGCGGTATCAACAACGATGACATCAACGTCAGCAGCAACTAAGGCTTCAACGCGAGCTTCGGTGTCCGCCCCTGTGCCAACAGCAGCGCCAACCCGCAGGCGACCTTGATTGTCTTTACAAGCATTAGGATTATTTTCAGCTTTGGTAAAGTCATTCACGGTGATCAAACCGCGCAGGCGAAACTCATCATCAATCACGATCACTTTTTCGATGCGGCGCTCATGAAGCAATTTTTTAATGTTCTCGTTGCTTTCACCTTCATGAACCGTGACCAGCTGCTCTTTTGGGGTCATGATTTGACTGACTGGCAAAGACAAGTTGGTTTCAAAGCGCCAATCGCGATGGGTGACGATACCAACGACGTTATCCGTACCTTTTTCAACCACCGGAACGCCTGAAATATTATTGTCTTGGGTAATTCGAAGCAGCTCACCAACGCTCATTTCAGGGTGGACGGTGATGGGATCAACCACAGTTCCGGCTTCAAATTTTTTGACGCGGCGAACTTGGGTCGCTTGCTGGGCGATGTCCATATTTTTATGCAAAATGCCCAAACCACCAAGCTGCGCCATGGTGATTGCCATTTCAGACTCAGTTACGGTGTCCATCGCTGCTGAAATAAGCGGCAAATTGAGCGAAATCTCTTTGGTCAATCGGGTGGTTAAATTTGCCGCTTTTGGCAGCACTTCAGAATAAGCGGGCAACAATAAAACGTCATCAAAGGTAAAGGCTTTATCGACAATTCGTAACATACAATCCCCTAGCAGTGGTTATTTTGGCGGTGAGCGCGGCAGGTTTTAGCAAAATCCCCCACTCATTTTTCACAAAACTGTTGTGATATTTTTGTGATAAAGGCGAAAAGGGCTTGCAAAAAACATTTCCCGATGAAAATAACGCCACATTATACCAAAAAAGCCAAGTCGATATTTGAATTATTTCTACTTGCCGCTATTTTTTTATGATCGTCAGGTTTGCTGTTGTTAATTAGCCGCGTCGCCAAGTGGTTCCTGATCGGCTGTCTTCAAGCTCAATGCCTGCATCTTTTAATTGCTGGCGAATCTCATCGGCGCGAGCAAAGTTTTTATCAACTTTGGCGGTAGCACGATCACTAATTAACGCTTCAATCGCCGAATCACTCAAACAGTCACTATTATCTTGACCAATGATTGCTTGCAAAAACTGCTGAGCCGGCTGCTGCAAGATATTTAACGGCTGAGCAAGCGCTTTTAACATGACGGCTTGCTGCCAAGCACTGCTTACGTCATTTTCTTTAATGGCTTTGTTGATATCGCGCGCCAGCCCAAATAAAACACTAATCGCAGCTGAAGTATTAAAATCATCGTTCATGGCGCTGATAAACTCTTGACCCGCTTGACTTTGCCAAGCTTTACTGATGAGTTCATCGTCAAGATAAATGGCTTGTGAATTTTGTTGTTCAGCAATTTTTAACGCATGGTACAATCTACTTAGGCTATTATGAGCTTCCGTCAATGCGCTGTCTGAAAAGTTAACCTGACTGCGGTAGTGACTCGACAATAAGAAAAAGCGAATGGTTTCAGGATGAAACTGTGCCATCACATCGCGAATGGTAAAAAAGTTGCCCAAAGATTTGGACATTTTTTCGCCATCGACATTGATAAAGCCCACGTGTATCCAATTGTGAGCATACTCGCAGCCCGTTGCCGCTTCGGATTGCGCAATCTCATTTTCATGATGCGGAAACTGCAAATCGTGACCACCGCCATGAATGTCAAAGCTGTTACCTAAGCAATGCGTTGACATCGCCGAGCATTCAATATGCCAGCCGGGTCGACCTTGACCCCAAGGTGATGACCACTGCGGCTCCCCTATCTTTGCGGCTTTCCAAAGCACAAAATCAAATGGATGGCGCTTATTATCATCCACTTCAACGCGAGCGCCCGCCTGCATGTCCTCCAAATTGCGCTTGGACAATTTGCCATAATCTTTAAAGCTGTCGATGGCGTAATAAACATCGCCATTGTCCGCTTTATAAGCGTGGTTATTTGCGACCAGTTTGCCAATCATCGCTTGCATCTCATCGATAAAATCGGTAGCTCGCGGCGCCTGATTTGGCGGCTCGCAACCAAGGGCGGTGGCATCTTCGTTCATAGCAGTAATAAAGCGCTCAGTCAGCTCATTGATGCTTTCATTATTTTCAATGGCGCGAGCGATAATTTTGTCATCGATATCAGTGATATTGCGAATATAGTTGACCGAAAATCCAAGGGTTTTTAGCCAGCGCACCACCATGTCAAAGGCAACCATGACGCGAGCATGACCAATATGACAATAATCATAAACTGTCATTCCGCAAACGTACATGCCGACCTGACCGGCATTTAGCGGCTTAAATACGCGCTTTTTTGCAGTTAGTGAGTCATAAATTGTCAAGTTGTCCATGGCGTCAGCAAGGGGCGTAGACATGAGTAGTCGCCTTTTAATAATTCAAAAAATAAATAAGAAACCAGCTAAAATGACGCATTGCTTTTATCAGCAGTCGCAATCGCGCTAGCAATCGGTTATCTTAGCGAAAATTGCTAAAAAATGCCACAATGCCAATTTTAACTTTTAACCAAAATCGAATCTCAACCAAAAAAAGGAAACGAGTTGTTATGGGAAACCGCTTAAGTAAAATTTATACCCGAACGGGCGATGATGGCAGCACGGCAATGGCTGATGGCAGCCGCGTGAGTAAAGCCGATGTGTTGTTTGAGGTGATGGGCGATGTTGATGAGCTCAATTCGCAAATCGGCTTGGTTCGCGCTTTACTCAATGACACTCAACACAATAATGCGCTTCCTGAGCGTGTTCTTCACAATGAAGAAAATAACAGCGCAAGTTTTGCGCAAAGTTTAACCATCATTCAGCATTTGCTATTTAATATCGGCGGTGAGCTTGCCATGCCAGAATATGTGGGTGTGACGGCAGCTCATATCACATGGCTTGAGCAGCAAATCGATGCGATGAACACGCATTTGCCGCCGCTTAAAGACTTTATTTTGCCAACAGGGTCAGTGCTTGTTAGCCAGCTTCAGGTTGCAAGAAGCGTTTGCCGCCGCGCTGAGCGTCAAGCCGTTCGCTTAAAGACTAACGCTCCTGACGCCATCACCAAATCGGCGCTACAATTTATCAATCGCCTATCGGACTTTTTATTTGTAGCAGCAAGATTTTGCACCGATTCTGACCAAAGCCGCGAGGTACTTTGGGACAGTCAAGTGCTGAGCGTTTTTTCTGAAAAATAGAGGTTGAAAATCACAGATAAAAAAGGCTTACCTATCGTAAGCCTTTTTTACTCTGTCTTTATTATTTCAATGCAACGTTATAAAACCTTTCCTATCTAAGTTTTAATAAGCGCCTCTAAATTTTAATAAGTGCCGTTTTCTTCAATGATGACCATATCAATGCTGTCATCTTTTGGTGCAGCAGGTTGCGGCTTGGCACTTGTACTTGGCGTGCTAGCACTGCTGTTTGCCGAACTGCTTGCGCTGCTATTATTTGAACTTGATGAGCTGCTGCTTGAGCTTGGGGTTTGGGCACTTGAGCTGCTTTGGCTATTTGAGCTGGTGCTTGAACTTGGTGGTTCGGCAGGTTTTGATGAGGGTTGAGCAGGTTTTGCAGGGGCGGTCGGCTGAGCAGGTGGTTTTGGCTGAGCGGGCGCAGCAGGTCTTGTAGCGCGAACGACAGGCGCTGAGCCTTGATTGCTGCTTGATTGCGGCAAGCTTTGGCTTTGATTATCAAGCGCTGATTTGAGCATCGAGCTTGCCACCACGTCAGCAGCGGCAGTGAGCAGCGGCGGGTTACTGACAATTCGCACTTGGACTTGACCGTTTTGCGCGCCAACAATATAGGTGAGCGCATCATCAATCATCGTATTGTCTGACATGCGCAAATTGTCTTGCGCCACTTGTGATTGCAGCGTTGGATGATTGTTTTCAGCATTTAGCTGATTGGTCAAAAACACATCTTCGCTTGGCAAAGCAAGACTGATCGCTGCCTGACAAGTGGTGATGCCATTGGCATTTGCCGCTTGAAGCATGGAAATATTGTTAATACCAACGCCAATATTATTAATTTTATTGCGAACCATACTGGTATCTAAGCTAACATCTGCCTCGCTACCATAGCCGACAACCAGCGATTGCGACTGCTGATATAAGGCATTTTTAAGCGCATTTTTAAGCCGATCTTGAACCAAAGGGTCTTGACAGCCTACTGCTGGCGCCACATCGCTATTGTCAACCACCACCGTTTCTTCAGGCGCATCTTCTGATTTATCCGCTTTGCTACAACCGGCAAGCGCCATCCCAACCATCACACTTATCCCTGCTATTTTTGCCAAATTTGACCACATTAGCTGGGGCTGTTTTGCTGCGCTCATTTTGTCTTGCTCCTAAACTTTTGAGTAAAATGAAGCCATTATACGAAATTTATAATCGTGGGTCATTACTTACGCGCATTGATCCGCCATTAAATTATCCAGTAAACTGTCGTTTTAACGGCTTAAATTTTAAAACTCAACTTTTTAAAGCATAAATGTCAAAAATGCAGAGTTTAACAATTTAAGGTTTAACCTTTGATTAGGACGCAATCATGATTGCACTCAACCGAACTCAGCTGTTAGGGCATCGCGGCGCGCGCAGTGAAGCGCTTGAAAATACCTTATTTGGCTTTGAACATGCCAAACGTTTGCAGTCACTTGGTCTTGCGGGCATTGAGTTTGACGTTCAGCTCACCTTTGATGGTCATTTGGTCGTGTTTCATGATGACACGCTGCAACGGCTTTGCGGCAATCAATCTAGGATAGACCAGTTAACCTTAAAAGAAATCCGCCGCCAACTGCAATCTGGGCACCCGATCATTACGCTTGAAACGCTTGTTCAAGTTCTCAATGCCTCCGATGCTATTGCTGCAACCTTTAGCCATATTGAGCTTGAGATCAAAACGCATGGCAGAACCTCTCATCAAAAACTGATTCAAGCGCTTAATACCGCGTTTAGCGGCGCTGAAATTCATAAATTGCCCATAGCATTAACCACCTTTGATCGCCAGCTTTTGCAGCAATTGCAGCGCCATCCTGTACTAAAACAAATCCCGCGTGGGTTGTTAATCCGAACTCCTGAAGCCTTAACTTACGCCGCAAACAGCGCGCTTCAGCTTGGCTGCCAACAACTGGGCGTTTATTATCCTTTATTAACTCAAGCGGTTATCCAAAATTGTCACCGCTATGGCTTAAAGGTAAGCGCTTGGACGGTCAATGATCTTGAGGTAGTCAAGCAACTGGTCTTTTGGCAAGTGGATGTCATTATCACTGACATTCCGACACAGATTTTGTGATCTTTTTATTTTTTCTTGATTGTTTTTTAATCTCTAGTTTTCGTTTACTAATAAACACTTGGACAAAATATTCGCGATTTGATTACAAACTATGCTAAATCCTGAGAGCTTGTAGGGTTTTATTGGTAACTGTAACTAAAATTCATACAAGTTATTGTTATTTAGCAATATTTTTATAGTGAATAAGCGTTCACTTTCCCAATTAATTCAGGTAATATAGAGGCTGAAATCAATACCGCTAGGGATATTATATGATTGCAAAAAAAGCAATGGGCTTGCCGCTAAAAGGCTTGCGATTCGCAATCCAATCTGGTGACGCATTAATCCAAACTGCTGGGACAGGGGCGCTACGCTTTAAAACGTGGCTTGAGGATAAAAATGCATCAAAAACCAACTCGCCAGATCAGGCAAGCAGTTATCTCACTCAGCCGTCAACGCCTACGGATGTGACCATCAATGAGGTGATCGACATCCGGGAGCTTGAATTTAAAAAAGCGCCGATCAACTGGATTCCGGCAACGATTTTGGTCGCAACGCCACTTGCCGCAGCCGTTATTACCCCGTGGTATTTGCTTACTCATAAAGTCAGCTTACCGGTTTGGGGCGCATTTGGCTTTTTCATGGCATGGACAGGGCTTAGTATCACCGCAGGCTATCATCGCTTGTTGTCGCATCGCGCTTATAAAGCCCATCCCGTTGTTAAAAACTTTTTATTAACGGGCGCAACCTTAGCGGTTCAAGGTTCTGCCTTTGACTGGTGCTCAGGTCACCGAAGCCATCACCGTCATGTTGACCACCGAATGGACGACCCGTACTCAGCCAAGCGCGGTTTTTGGTTCAGTCATATCGGTTGGATGCTCAAAAACTACCCAAGTGGCAAGTTTGACTATAAAAACATTCCCGATTTGACCAAAGATAAAACGCTGCAAATTCAGCACAAATACTACGGTCTTTGGGTGCTGGCTGCCAATTTAGGACTGGTCACTGCAGCAGGACTTTTGGTTGGGGATGTTTGGGGAACGCTTGTATTAGCAGGATTACTGCGTTTGGTGCTCACCCATCACTTCACCTTTTTTATTAACTCGCTATGCCATATGTTTGGGTCGCGACCTTATACTGATACCAACACGGCTCGTGATAACTTTATCTTAGCGATTTTCACTTGGGGTGAAGGCTATCATAACTACCACCACTTCTTCCAATACGACTACCGAAATGGCGTGAAATGGTGGCAATATGACCCAACTAAGTGGCTGATTGCAGCGCTATCAAAAGTGGGATTGACCAGTGAGCTACGCACTATTGATGACGCCACCATTAAACATGCTGAAGTTCAAATGCAGTTTAAACGCGCCCAAGAGCAAATCGATACCGTCAACACCAGTGGCATTGATCTGCCGCAAGCGATGATCCACTTCCAAGAGCGCATCAAACTTGAATTTGAGGCGTTCACGCAAACGGTTGAGGAATGGCAAGCATTAAAGACCAAAACCATTGAGATGAAAAAGACTGAGTTTGCTGACCGCTTGCATGAAGTCGATGAAAAGCTTAAGCATGAATACGCGAAAATCGAACAAAAAATCGTTGCCCATAACGACAATCTAAAAATCGCCTTTCGCTCTTTAGGGTTTGATCAAAAAGCTGCTTGATGCCCTAAATAAAAACGATTTTGTTTTCTCCTCCCTCTAGCTGACATGGCTAGGGGGATTTTTTTATGTTGCTTTTTATAGCGAGTTTTTTCGTCCGATTGCTGCTGTGATATAGTGGTTAAAAATTAAGGATTATTCTCATGAATTATCAAAACACTTATGCGAAATTAGACCCAAGGCTGTATCATCGGCAGCCGCCAACCCCACTTGATGCCCCAATGCCCGTTCATTTTAATCAAAAATTGGCTGATAAACTTGGTTGGTCAGATGATAAGGAATTAATGGAAAATTGGGTCGATATCATCGGTGGCGCTTACGTTCCTGAGGATTTTTGTCCGCTTGCGATGGCGTATGCCGGTCATCAGTTTGGGCAATGGGCAGGTCAGCTTGGCGATGGTCGCGGATTACTTTTGGCGCAAGTGATCGATGGCAATGGTAAGCTTCAAGATTTGCATTTAAAAGGCAGCGGGTTGACGCCCTACTCGCGGATGGGCGATGGTCGGGCGGTACTTCGAAGCAGCATTCGTGAGTATTTGGGCGGTCATGCGCTCACCCATCTTGGTGTTGCCTCATCAGAAGCGCTTGGGATTGTGACTTCCAAAACACCGGTTCAGCGCGAAACGATTGAAGCAGGAGCGGCGCTGATTCGGGTGGCGGATTGTCATATTCGGCTAGGTCATATCGAATGGATTGCAAGCTTTGCCCCTGATCTATTAAAGCCATTTACCGAGTATATGATCGCTACGTATTATCCGGATTGCCAATCGGCGGACCATCCTGTTTTGGCATTTTTAGAAACTGTCGTCAAAAATACGGCGCGCTTGATTGCAGATTGGCAACTGATCGGCTTTGCGCATGGCGTGATGAATACGGACAATCTATCGATTACCGGAAGTACGCTTGATTTTGGACCTTTTGGCTTTATGGAGCGCTTTAATCCGGCTTGGATTAACAATCATTCAGACTTTACCGGACGCTATGCCTACCAAAATCAGCCTGCGATTGGGCATTGGAACTTAAATGTTTGGCTGCCGCACTTTATGCGCTTATCCGGCGTCAGTCGCCAAGCGCTCAGCGATGCGCTTTCTCATTATGAGCCCACTTTTATGCAGCATTATCAACGGGGGCTTTGCGACAAACTGGGATTAGCATTTGATCAAGACAGCTTAAACCTTGCGTTTGATTGGTTAACTTTATTAGAAGATTATCGCTTAGATTATACCAACAGCTTTCGTGCGCTTTTGGCATTGGTTGACCCCGATAAATTTACTTTTGAAGCCAAGTTACTTGCCACGATCAATCAAGACATCCAAGCAAAAGGGCAAAACGCTGTCCAATCTTGGCAAGATTGGCAATCGCGCTACCAAAACCTTTGGCAAAATTTGCCACAAAAAGACGTTGTTAAGCGCCTAACCGAAAGCAATCCCGTTTATATCTTGCGCAATGATATGGCGCAACGGGCAATTATTGCCGCTGAAAAAGATGACTTTAGCGAAGTTTCACGATTGTTTGAACTGCTCAGTCAGCCATTTATCGTTCAAGATATTGCTACCGAATTAGATATTACACCACCTGATAACAATGCACCGCCGCTTGCGATCAGCTGTTCATCTTGATTTTATCTAAAAAATAGCAGTTTTAACAATGACTTAGGTATTAATTGATAAATTTTTTATATTTTAAACGTCTATTATTAAAATGCTAAATGCTATCTATAAAATTTTCATATATTTTTGTACGTTAAAATCAGGTTGACTAGGCAGCGATTTGGCAATAGTGCTAGAATAAGTTGCCTATCAGCAAAAAAGGCTGATGATCATCGATCGTGCTTTAAAGATGAGACCTAGATCAAGCGATCGCTTTAATTTTATCTTTTAATGATGGCCACTATTATGACTGACGATACGAACTCGAACACGGAAAATGCAAACTTGGACAAAGAGCAGTTTGAACAAGCCGCTTTGCACTACCATGCCAATCCTCGCCCTGGTAAAATTTCAGTTACCCCAACCAAACAGCTTGCCAACCAGCGCGATCTTGCACTGGCTTACTCGCCTGGCGTTGCCGTACCTTGCCTTGAGATTGCAAGAGACCCTACCCTTGCAGCAAGATATACCGCCCGTAACAATTTGGTCGGCGTCATTACTAACGGAACGGCGGTTCTCGGTCTTGGCAATATCGGACCTTTGGCATCAAAGCCGGTCATGGAAGGTAAAGGCGTATTGTTCAAAAAATTTGCGGGAATTGATGTCTTTGACATTGAAGTGGCGCAAAATGATCCGGACAAATTTATCGAGGCGGTCGCCGCTTTAGAGCCAACCTTTGGCGGAATTAATTTAGAAGATATTAAAGCGCCAGAATGTTTTAAAATCGAGCGCGAACTGCGCAAACGCATGAACATTCCGGTATTTCACGACGATCAGCACGGCACGTCCATCATTGTTGGTGCGGCATTGTTAAACGCACTATTGATCGCTGATAAAAAAATCGAAGACATCAAAGTGATTTGTTCAGGCGCAGGGGCGGCTGCGATTTCGTGTCTTGATTTATTGTGCGCGCTTGGCGTTCAAAAAGAGCATATTTATGTGTCAGACTCTCGCGGCATCATTTCAACCAGTCGCGATAACTTGGATGAGTCTAAAGTTCGTTATGCCCGTGATACTGATGCGACCACGATCAACGAATTGATCGATGGTACGGATATGTTCTTAGGGCTTTCTATGCCAGGAACGCTCACCCCTGATATGGTCAAACGCATGGCGCGAGATCCGATTATCTTTGCGCTTGCCAACCCAACGCCTGAAATCATGCCAGAAGTTGCGCATTCGGTTCGCCCAGATGTCATTATGGCAACCGGTCGCTCAGATTATCCAAACCAAGTAAATAATGCCCTTTGCTTTCCTTATATTTTCCGCGGCGCGCTCGATGTTGGTGCAACAACGGTTAACGAGGAGATGAAAATTGCTTGCGTGCGCGCTATTGCGGCTATGGCTCATGTTGAAGCTATGCCAACCACCACGCGCGCAAAAACGACTGACACTAGCAAAAGCTTTGGTCGTGACTATTTAATTCCAGGTCCTCTTGAGCCAAACTTAATCATCGAAATCGCCCCTGCCGTTGCCAAAGCCGCCATGGAATCTGGCGTTGCAACTTTACCGATTGACGATTTTAGAGCTTATCGTCAGCAATTGTCTGAGTTTGTTTATAACTCAGCATTTGTGATGAAGCCTATTTTTTCACGCGCCAAAACCGATCCAAAACGCATTGTTTATTGTGAAGGCGAAGACCATAACATCTTGCTTGCCGTTCAAGTGGTCGTTGATGAAGAGCTTGCCAAACCCATCTTGGTTGGTCGACCAGCCATTATTGAAAAAAACATTCAGCGTTTAGGACTGCGCCTAAAAGATGGCGAAAACATCACCATCGTCAATCAAGACGACGACCCACGCTACAAAGATTACTGGCAGGGTTATTACGAAAAAAACAAACGCTGCGGCGTTAGCCCCGAGCTTGCCCGCCGTGATGTTCGCCGCAAAACGTCATTGATCGGTGCGCTTTTGGTTGAAAATGGCGACGCTGATGGCATGATTTGTGGCACGTTTAGCCATTATCATCTGCATTTAAGATATGTCCAAAGCGTCATTGGTAAAAAAGAAGGCGTTAACGACTTTTACGCCATGAACGCCGTCTTAATGCAAGATCGTAACGTATTTATCGCGGACACTTATATCCACGATGATCCTACCGCTGAGCAACTGGCAGAAATGACAGTTTTAGCCGTTGCACAAATGCGCCGCTTTGGCATCACCCCGCGAGTGGCATTGGTATCGCATTCAAACTTTGGCACCTCAGATCGCCCAAGTGCCGTCAAAATGCGCAAAGTTTATCAATTGCTAAGCGACATGAACGTTGACTTTGAATTCGATGGTGAAATGCAAGGCGATGCGGCGCTAAACGAGCGCATTCGCTTAGACGACTTGCCCTCAAGTACGCTTAAAGGTTCGGCAAACTTACTGATCATGCCTTCAGTTGATGCTGCAAACATTGCCTTTAACTTACTGAAAACGGCAACCCAAAGCGCCTCCATTGGTCCTATCCTGCTTGGCGCCAATAAACCCGTTCATATCTTGACCCCATCGGCAACGGCGCGCCGCGTGGTTAATATGACTGCGCTTGCCGTTACGGAAGCTCAGGATTTGGAGAATAAGCAGCTTCGCTAGTTAGCAATTTTAAAAGATGAGAAAGACCTCACTTGCTCATCACTGAGCCAATATCGTAAGATATTGGCTTTTTTATTACCAACATTTATTTTTTAAAATAGCCCGTGCGATTTTAAAATGAAGGAAAATCATCATGAAAGTTTATTTGGTAGGCGGCGCTGTTCGTGACCAACTGCTTGGGCGACCGATCAAAGATAAAGACTTTGTCGTGGTCGGCAGCTGTGTTGATGAGATGCTTGCCGCCGGATTTCACCAAGTGGGTGCTGATTTTCCAGTATTTTTGCACCCAAAAACCAAAGAAGAGTTTGCCCTTGCTCGAACCGAGCGCAAGTTGGGTCACGGCTACCAAGGCTTTCAAGTGTTTGCCAGCCCTGAGGTGACCTTGCAAGACGACTTGGCGCGCCGAGATTTAACTGTAAATGCCATGGCAATTGAGGTGACAAGCTTGAGTGACAGCTCTCCAGTTGATAACCAAGTTATTGATTACTATGGTGGTCTTGAAGATATTAAAAATAAATCCTTGCGGCACGTTTCAAGCGCGTTTAGCGAAGATCCGCTGCGAGTGCTACGAACGGCACGATTTTATAGCCGCTATTCCCCTCTTGGCTTTAGCATTGCTGAGGAAACTTTGGCATTGATGACCTCACTGGTTGACAGTGGTGAGCTTGCTCATTTAAGTTGCGAGCGCATTTGGCAAGAATCAAGCCGAGCGCTCATGCAAGAGGCACCGCAGGTTTATTGGCAAAGTCTTGATGAGATCGGCGCGTTACAAGCCCTTTACCCGAAGCTTGATGACGCTTGGCATCAACATAAATCAAGCCATCAATTACGATTGCAAGTTTTTGCAAGCCTTGAACTTGCCCAAAGTTTTCAACTAAATTTGCAGCAGCGATGGGCATTATTAATGACTAGCTTTAATTCGTCATCAACTACAGAACTAGAAAATACACTTACCACTATCCGTACCTTTGGCAATGAAAACAAAGTTCCCAAAAATATCACCCAATTTGCCCTTTGGTTTATAACGCATCTTGAAATTTTGACCAATTTTGAGGCAGTTGATGCCAATGATTTGGTAGAGTTGATTCAGTCTATTTCGGCAGACAAACATCCCAATCGCTTTATCGAACTCATGAAAGTTGCACAAACTTGGCAATTGGCAAGCCAGAAAATTAAGATGTCACAAGCGATTGATGACTATAACAGCATCTCGATTAAAAATATTGACCCCAATTTACAAGGCGCGGACATCGGCATCGCTATAAAACAAGCAAGAATTGATAAGATTAAGGCTCAACTGGGCGCTGATGTATAATATGACCTCAAGTTTTTCTCAAAAAACGGACGCACCCGTTATGCTAGTCACCGGCGCAGCAAAACGTATCGGCGCGGCGATTATTTGCGCGGCTCACGATCAGGGCTACCGCGTCATTATTCATTGCCATCAAAGTCATCAAGACGCCTTACATTTAGCAAAAAAACTGAATGCCAAACGCGACAATAGCGCAGCGGTTATTAAAGCTGATTTGGTACTGGTCAACTGTCCGCAGAAACTGCAACAATTTACGCAAACGGTTATTCGCACTTTTGGTAGGCTTGACGTGTTAATTCATAACGCATCACGGTTTTATCCAACCCCGATTGGCGATATTAAGTTGCAGCACTGGGAGGAGTTGATGCTCACCAATGCCAAAGCGCCGCTCCTTTTAAGTCAAGCTTTAAGCCATGAGCTTGCAAGGTCAAAAGGCTGTATGATTAGCCTTCTTGATATTCATGGCGCGCATCAGCCGTTCTTAAATTATACGGTATATAATATGGCAAAAGCGGCGCATGCTATGATGGTCAAATCCTTGGCATTGGAGCTTGCGCCAAACCTTCGCGTTAATGGCATTGCTCCGGGGGCGAACATTTTACCCGAAGATGACAGCGACCAAGGATTAAGCGACGAGCAAAAGCAGCAAATCGGGCGCTCCATTCCGATGCAGCGCTTAGGAATGCCCGAAGATATTGCTGATTGCGCTTTGTTTTTGGCAAAAGCAAGCTATATTACCGGCGAAATCATCACCATTGATGGCGGTCGCAGTCTGACCATTGCTGGCGGTTTGGGTTGAAATAACGGCTCATCTTTTGCTTGATAATTTCAAAAAATCAGGTATCATAATGCTTCTCAATTAGGGCCTATAGCTCAGTTGGTTAGAGCAGAGGACTCATAATCCTTTGGTCGTAGGTTCAAGTCCTACTGGGCCCACCACATATCAAATCAGGCTTGTTCGTAGCGATACGGCAAGCCTTTTTTTATAAGGTTTTTTGAGTTTTACGAATATCTTGGTATATGGCGAATCACATAGAATATTGGTATATTTGTTGGTATAGATTATACCAACGTGGAGATATACCAACATGTCATTAACTCATACTATTATTAACAAACTAACCCCAAGTGAAAAATGTACCCCTAGCCGCCCTGACAAACACAGTGATGGCGATGGTCTTCAATTATGGGTAAGACATACTGGGAACAAAGTCTGGGTCAGCGCTTATCGCTGGCAGGGTAAACAGCAGTCGCTCACTTTGGGCAAGTATCCGGTGATTACATTACAGCAGGCACGCCAGCGTAATCTAGAAATAAAACAGCTGATCACTGAAGGAATTAACCCAAACGATAAGAAAAAAGAGAAGCGTGCTGAACAAGATGGCTCGAGGCTTTTTGATACTATTGCTCAAGCTTGGTATGCAGACCGCAAAACCATTTTAGCCCCTTCTACCTTTAGCCGTAACTATTCTGCTTATGAACGTGATGTAAAACCAATAATAGGTAATAAGCTTATCAACGATATTACCTCACCCGATATTTTGAAGATTGGTAAAAACGTCGAGTCACGCGGTGCTAATGAGATGGCTCGACGCATTATGGCCGAAGTGGGTCAAATATTTAAACATGCTATAAGAACAGGCTTAGCGACATATAATCCTGCAGCAGATTTATCAGCGGCAATTAAACCGCATAAAACCAAAAACCACAGCCGAATCACTTCAAAAGAGCTGCCTCAACTTTTAAAAGATATTGATAATTATACTGGTCATATCACAGTTAAATTAGGCTTATGGTTCCTATGCTATACGTTCGTACGCACCAATGAGCTTAGATTCATGGAGTGGTCAGAGATAGATTGGAACGATAGAACTTGGCGAATACCTGCCGAAAAAATGAAAATGAATCGCCCTCATATAGTTCCCCTTGCATCTCCAGTTATAGAAATATTAAAGCAAATACAAGCACTAGGGTTTTCGGACCAATATGTATTCTATAACCCCTCAACTCGCAAACCATACAGCCAAAATGCTTTTATTAACGCGCTTTATCAGATGGGCTATAAATATAAGATGACAGGACACGGTTTTCGAGGGCTAGCGAGTACCACCCTGCACGAACAAGGTTATATGCATGAAGCTATAGAGCTACAGCTTGCTCATGAACAAGAAAACAAGATAAGTAAAGCTTATAACGGAGCGCAGCATTTAGATTATCGTCGAGATATGATGAATGCGTGGGCAGATTTTATAGATAATAGTTTTCGAAAAGGTTATTGATTTTTATGTTAAAAAGTAGTGATTTTTATAATTTTAAAGACTCTGTTGCACTTTTCAAAGATATGATAGATAAAAGCATAAGTGACACTGAAGTGTATAGAAGAATAAAATCTGGTCAATTGACCCCCTATCTTGACTACAAAGGTGCTGCCCACCTTACTAAAAATGGAACAGTTTTGAGAGGTATTGACTATGTCTTCAAACTCTTTGAAGAAGAGTTTTATGTTTCGGGTATATTTAAGTTATCTAACGAAAACATATTCCTTTCAGAATTTTGTCTTGAAGCTATCTTAGGAGTTGGAAATCCTGTAGCTCAAGAAATTAAGATCTATAGTATTAGTAATGAAAATCTAAAAAATAAGGATCTTTCATTAGGTTATTGTTTATATAATATAAATGACAAGATAAATGAAAAACACCTAAAAACTGGTTTGAAATGCGAAATAGTTTTTGATAAAGAAGAATTACTAGATATAGTCAGTGAATATAAAAACAAGCAAAGAAACGATTATTTAGAAAATGAACTTGAAGAAGCTAGAGAGCATATTGAACGTTTAAAACGTGGTAGAAACCTATTAGAGGTAGAAGTCGATAGATTAAAGAGAGATCTGCGAGCTACTCAACTTCAAGAACCTACTGAAAATCTAAATGATGTGAAGGACAGCGCCTATCGTCTTATATTCGCTCTTAAGGATATAATATTGGGATTAGACCAAGAGTCCAAAGTTTTATCTACTGAGAAAAAGAACAAAATCAATTTTGTTAATCAAAGTGAAATAGTTGATCACATCACTGCTAAGGAGACTCCAAAGCTCAGCAAGAGCAATATTGAAAAGATCTTCACAGAAGCTAACAAACGTAGTTTAGACTAATTTTCGCAAGTTGCGATTTGCAAGTCGCAAGTTGCGATGACTATGTATGATTCCTACCTTATATTCTAGCTACACCGTAACTGTTCGTTGCGGTGGATAATCATCGTAATATACGGAGACGCTAGAATGAAAGATTCTACAAAGAATACCCAAACTGAAAAAAGTGTGGTTAGTAACCTTTTGCCGCTTCAGGGAATGTCTAGAGCAAAAGACATTCTGCCACTTTTACCATTTTCGAGAACGACTTTACATGAGTGGAGTAACGATGGTAGGTTTCCTGCAAGTGTTAAACTATCTCCAAAAATGGTGGCTTGGCGAAATGCGGACGTTTTAGGGTGGCTAGAAAAGCAAAGCCTAAATCCTTCTGATGTGCAGGAGGAAACTAATGATTAATTCAAACAAAGAAAAAGCCCACGTTCGCGGCGTGAGCTTTTTAGATGAACTTAAGACTTTCAAGCCAGCAACCGAGCAAGAGCTATTATGCGATGCTTTATTACTAAAAGCTGATGGCTTGCTTGATAATCAACTGCTAGCAATCACAGCAAACCTAACTATAACCGATGGCGCGGACGCTGGCAAGATTGAGCAAACACAAGGCAGCATTGCCATTGCCTTGACTGATAAGCATGGCGAAACGGTAGGCGCGGTATTCTATCAGCCAAACGGTAAGCAGCCGCCTATCATCATTGATGATACAGGCTATGGCGCGATTGTTCTTGGTGACAATGATCCAAGCTATGAAGTGATTGCTTTTAATGGCTTAGACGATGGGCTGCAAGCTTATTACAAATGTATGGCGACCAATGAAAAAGTAACTATCATTGTAAGCGCCACAAACAAGCCGCATCACGTTAAAGCCATGATTCAGCACTGGGGCAGAACCCGCCGCGTTATCGTACCAATGACGCTTGATGATAAGACGACCTTAAATAGATTGTCAGGCGTTGAGGCACAAGCATTGGTAACAATCGCTGATTTTGCCACGATGTTAGGGACAGATGACAACCCTAAGCGTCTTGACGAGGTAAAAGCAGAAGCTGAAATCATCAACCTTGCTGACACCGCTTATTATCCTGAATGGCGAAAAGACAAAGCCGTCATGCTCAATGAGCCGATGATTTATGATGATGGGCGCTTTGAGCTTTACCACGATGGCTTATACCTTGCAAAATATAACCTTGATGACCCCGCCAACATTACCTTTAAGTATAAGATGCGGATTTGTTCAGCGCTTGAGGTTATCGCGCAAACCCGCGATGATACCAGCAACAGTTGGGGGCGGCTGTTAAAGTGGCATGATGCCGATAACAAATTGCACCAATGGGCGATGCCGCTTGCTTTGCTGCAAGGTGATGCAAGAGAGTACCGCCGCGAACTTGCCAATCAAGGCTTGCTTATCACTACCAATCAAAAGCACCGTGTTTATTTAGATGCGTATATTCAGGATTACCCCGCCTATCAGCGCGCGCTTTGTGTCAGTAAATTAGGTTGGTATGGTGAGCGTTTCGTTCTGCCTGATACCACACTAGGCGGCGATGATAACGAGCTTATCGTTTATCAATCAAGCCATGCCATCAATAGCACCTTAGCCCAAAAAGGCAGCCTTGAGCAGTGGCGCGATAATCTTTGCCAACCGCTTGCCGACCAGTCCCGCTTTGTATTCTCAATCGCTTGCGCCTTTGCAGGTCAGTTGCTTGAGCCGCTGGGCTATGACGGCGGCGGCTTTCATCTTTTGGGCTCAAGCAGCATGGGAAAATCGTTATCGCTCAAAGTGGCTGCTAGTGTTTGGGGCAATCCTGATAACTACGTTAAGACATGGCGGCAAACTGACAACGCGCTTGAAAGCACAGCTTGCCAGCATAACGACAGCTTTTTAGCACTTGATGAAATTAGTGAGTGTGACCCTAAAATCATTGGTAAATGCGTTTATATGATTGGCAACGGTCAAGGTAAAGGGCGTAGCACCGTCAGCGGTCACAACCGCAAAACATCGACATGGCGGCTTATATTTTTATCCAATGGTGAGGAAGCCTTAGACAAGTTTATGGCGCAAGTAGGGCAAAAGACTAATGCAGGGATTGAGGTTCGAATTGCTCATATTGATGCTGATGCGGGCAAGGGTTTAAAGACTTTTGATAGTTTGGTATTGGCAGCCACAGGCGAGGCGCAAGCCGACAAAATCAGGACGCTATCATCTAGCTACTTTGGCAGCGCGGGCATGGCGTGGCTTGAGTATCTCACCCAAGATAAAGCCGCCGTTACTGCTACCGCTAAAACATTCATTGATGAATTTATGAGCCGTTACCCTGACATTAAGGCGCAAGCTTACCGCGTTGGTACACGCTTTGCTATTGTAGCGGCGGCGGGTGAGATGGCAACCAAAGCGGGCATTACAGGTTGGCAAGCAGGACAAGCCACCAAAGCCGTAGCGACTTGTTTTGATAATTGGCTTGACAACTACGGACACGATGGGGAACACGAACAGCAGCAAATTATTGAGCATATCAAGTCATTTATTGAGCAGCACGGCTCAAGTCGCTTTCAGCCTTGCCATAGCAGTGTCTATCAGGACTTTATGGTGAAAATCCACAATCGGGCGGGCTATCACAACCTTGAAACGGGTGAATATTATTTCTTAACCAGTGTTTTTGATAAGGAAGTTTGTTCACCTTTTAGCAAAAAGAAAGTGCTACAAGTTTTAGAGGAAGCAGGGTTGTTGGTTATTCAGCAAAATGACCGCAAAACTTATAAGGTTCCGCCAAGACTTATTAGGGAGCGACCAAGCGTCTATGTGGTCAAACCTGATATATTTAACTGTGACCTTAATAATATGAACGGGACAGACGGGACGAGCCATATAGCACAAGAGTTAGCGCCGTCCCAAAATGAAATAATGCGATAATTAGAAACGGGACGGGACGCGCTTACAATCATTAATCCGTCCCGTTCGTCCCGTTCCGTCCCGAAAGTTTTTTTACTAATGGGACGGCTGTAAGCTAGTATTGGTAAGGGCTGTCCCGCCCGTCCCGTTAAAAAACTAAGGTATGACAAAACAATAATAAGACTTTCCAAGTGAGCGCCTTTTTGTTTTGCAACTCATATAAATTAAGCATAACTAACAGGTATTAACATCATGTCGAATTAAGAATAAACAATATATAATTAACCAACATTTTTTATGGGGAGTAAGTTATGAACATAAAATCAAAGGCGGTGAAGATATGTATTGTTATCAGAATCATAGCAATTTCTATTACGTCGTGGTAATCCCCCCTAAAAACAAGAAGACTCATAAATAGAGAATAACTGCCAAAATACATCAGCAGGAGAATCCTATGAGGAAGTCACACTTTAGCGTGTCATTACATTGAAGATCGCGGTATTAGCAAACGCCGTGCTTGCCTGATCTTTAACATTAGCATGACTTGTTATTATCACAAATCGGGCGCTTTGATATATGCCGTCAATCCCGTAGATCTAAACTTGGGAGATTTTAATTACGCCGCCTGACGATAAAAGTCAAACCACATCTGTCTTGGCGATTTATAGCCCAAACCCTTTTGAATTCTCGTCTGATTGTAATACAGCTCAATATATTGGCGAATGTCAGTCATTGCCGCAAATCTGGTTTTATAGTCTTGATGGTATATCAGCTCATTCTTTCTTGCGGAGCAGTGCTCCTCACCCGAAAAGCTTTCTATGGGCGCATTGTCGAAACAATTGCCACGGCCACTCATCGATCCTATGAACCCATGCTGATCAATGATTTTATGATAGGCATGGCTGCAGTACTGACTGCCGCGGTCTGAATGAACGATGAGCCCTTTAGACGGTCGTTTGTTTTTCACTGCGGCCATCAGCGCACGGCAGACTAAATCTGCGGTCATTCTGGGCCCCATGGCATAGCCGACCAGCGCTTTGGTGAATAGACCTTTCACCCCTGCTAAATACAGCCAGCCCTCATTTGTCCAAACGTAGGTGATGTCGCTGACCCAAGCTTGATTTGGGCTTTGCCGATCAAACTGCTGATTTAATACGTTGTCATAGACCAGCTTGTTATGGTTTGAGTCGGTGGTCACTTTAAAGCGCTTGTGACGGCGGCATTTGATGCCGTGCTGCTCTTTTATTCGCCGGATCATGTAGCGGCTGATCGTAAACCCTTGCTGGATTAAATGAGCGTGAAGCCTATCAATACCGTAGCGCTCCTGAGTTTGACGATGAGCGGCCTTGACCAACAGCTCGCACTGGTTGCGATGAATCTGCTGATCACTGATACCGCGCTTTGCCCAGTCGTAATAGCTTGAGGGGTTAACGCCAAGCACACGGCACATTCCATAAATGCTGAATTCCAAAAGGTGCGCTTTGATAAAAGCGTACTTTGCGAGCTGTTTTTCGCGAAGTACGCCGTTGCCTTTTTTAAGATCTCGCGCTCCTCTTCGGCAACTTTAAGCTGTCGTTTTAGCTGCTTTATTTCTTGAAGAGCTGTCATAAGATCAGGTTCATATTGTTCTGTGCCTATCAGCTTGCCTTGATGGGCTTTGTTGTTCCAGTTCGATAAGGTTTGCATGGCAATGCCAAGCTGTCTTGCTGTCGCTGAAACGTTGCCGTTATTGTCGGCAATCTTTTTAACAGCTTCGGCTTTAAATTCGTCGCTATAGTCAGTTCACCTTAAAAGAGTTATGGTTTGGATGAATATCATAAAACAGTTTTGATAAGTCATTTTCTATCCAACCTTGTCTTAAGAATTTTACTTGAGCCCATTTATTCTCCTACTCGAGCATAGCTCTCGCCTTGCGCTCGGGCAAAGCAGTGCTTTGCTTTATCCTCGCTCAGGGTTTAGATCAGGACTGTAAGGCGGCAGCCACAAGATGCGATGACCATAACGGTTGAGCAGCTTTGCAATGCGACGGTTTTTGTGAAAGGACGCATTGTCCATCACAATTACGCATTTGGTTTTAAGGCTTGGGATTAGTTTGTACTTGCACCAGTTATAAATCACCCGCCAATTGACGTTCTTTTCAATAAATTCTAAGGCAAACAAGGTCTTTTGATATAACGCCCCGATGACATTGGTACGTTTTTTACCTTGCCAATTGTAGCTGTCAATACAAGGCTTACCTATTTCAGCATAACCGTATGGTCTTATCGTTTCATGCTCAAAGCCACTTTCGTCCATATAGATGATGGGAAAGCCTTGTTTTTTGAAAGAGTGAAGCTTGGCTTCAAACTCAGCTCTTTTCATCGGGCAAGCGTTTGGGTGCTCTAAGGTCTTTTTTTTGCTGATTCCCAAACGTTTTAATGCCTCACAAATCCCTGAGGCACTGCAGTTTAAGCGGGCAGCACGTTCGTAATGATAGCTGTCGGGATAGTCCTCAACATCTTTGCGCAGCGCTTCATCGGGTATCTTTCGTGCAGTAACATTGCGGGTAGTTTTGCTGTGAAGCCGCTTCTTCCATTTTGAATAGTGGTCGGACTGATGTCATAAAATACGGCAGCTTCAGCAAAGGTCATGCCGTTAGCTAAGCTTTTAAGCACTTGTTTGCGAAAGTCTAAGGAATAGGTCATGATGAATTGAGGTGTCAGTTAAGATGTTTTGTTTTATAACATTTTTAGGGCGATTAGGCTATATAAGGGATTATTTTCTTGGTCATGATAAACTCCGATGAATACGTTTAGTTTACCAAGCTTTGCTGGTCAGTTTTGTCAGCATACATCAAATCAATAACGGCGGCTGAAAAAATATTAAAACTTATGCAATATGACGAACTAATAAAAAAGCCATCTAAAAAGATGGCTAGTTGTCGATAGGGATTGAGATAACCTTTAAACATTAAAGCCGATATGCTTTCCTGTGGGCAATTCAACGTCGATTCGAAGCTTTCCACCCATCGCCTCTACATACCTTTTCATGGTTGATATTTTAAGATCCTGACCACGATTTTCTATGGCAGAAAGCGAGGGCTGCTTGATGCCAAGGGTTTGAGCAAGCTCTTTTTGAGAGATTTCAAGCTCCTCACGAATGCGATAAAGCTGAGTTTCTAAAAGCAACTCTTCTGCCAGCTGTTGAATTCGAGCTTGGCTTTCGGCAGAGCGCTCAGCTAACAGTTCTTGGAGTGTCTTAGCCATTTGATGCGTCTCCTAAAGTTTTAAGATGAAGTTCGTACTGCTCATCAGCCGTTGCTATCATCTGTTGATAAAAGCGCTTTTTATTACCTTTATCAGCAATACAAAGCACAATCGCTTGCCGCTTTGGATCAAAGGCAAAAAAAGCTCTTAGTGGTTTACCTCGATGCTGAATTCGCAGCTCTTTCATATTGGTGAATTTTGAGTCATACACCGTATCAACTAAAGGCCGACCTAGGCTTGGCCCTTGCTGCTCTAGCACCACCAAAGCGGCAATGACTTTTTCTTGTGTTGACTGTTCCTGCTGACCAAGCCAGTCGTTAAATAGGTCTGTTGTGATGACTGTCCACATATTACAATCACTATATAGATTATAGCCTATATTATATAAGTAACTTAGAAAATTTTCAAATAAAAATAAGTGGGATTATTATCCATTACGTACGGATGTACTTGTAAGGCTTGAGCTGATGATATTTTTTAGCATATTTTTACAGTCAAAAACGAAGTTCTCACTTATAATTAGAACATTATTCGACTATTAGAAGACTATATTTCTATGAAAAATTATCAATTTAGCATGACTACCTTAGCGTTAAGCTGCTCATTGCCATTAACAGGCTGTCAGCAGCATCTTGCAGGTAAAAGTCCGAGCGCAACTCAGACGCCATCGCCTATAATGACCGATAAGCAAGCAAATAACAAAAATTACGTGGCGACCGATGGTTCTGGATCGACAAAAGATGGTATCAATCAGATGGCTGAAAATCCAGCGCAAAAAACCAGTATTTTTTATTACTACGTCAACCCTATAAGACCAGCTCAATCTGTGGCTCTCGTACAAGGTAAATTCGAATGGAAAGATGGTTGTATCTATTTAGTGGGCAAAGATGGTGTTTATAACACAGCTACGTTTCCCCTATATCCAAAGGAGATAGTGAACTGGGAGGAATCAAGCAAAACTTTGTTTCTAGCTGGACGCACTTATAAGATGGGAGATTTTATTTCAACAAATGGCCAGTATTCAGACTATGTACCTAATAGTCCTATTGGTAGAGAATATGAACAGCAAGGAAATGTAAATTGTTTAAAGTCCAAGTTAGTCCAAATCGGAACAGAATAACTAATTATTTTCCAGTTAGCGAATAATAAGTAGTTACACATAGTTTGGGAAAGGCTCATTATAGCAGTCTGATTTATATAGTTCTAATGCCTATTTTTGAGGCGGATTTAGCGGTTCTTTTGGGGTATAGTTTACTAGACTATTAGCTGATTTATATAAAATTTGATGTAGAGATTAATATGTATTACAGTTATGAAGAAATAGAAAAAGTAAAGAGATTAATGCCATATTTGTTAAAAAACGAACAAAATACCAGGGCTAAGAGAATAGCAGATATTTCCGAAGAATATATTTTTTACGCTAAAGGAATTAACGTTAATCATATATTATTCATGAATAAAGCTGAATACTGTGAATATGAGAAATTATACTTCCCTATAGAAAATATATATTCTGAAATATTTGATAATACAACTGAATTTTATTATTCTAAAGAAGACTTGGATTTAATTAAGTTTATTAGGTATATAAATAATACTGAAATTGTCAAATTGTCTAACTCTTTATCTAAAGAGATTAATAATGATTATTTTAATTATTGCATTTATTTGTCCGATAAATATATTCCTAATATAAAAATAAATATAGGAGAAAAAATAGAAAGTATATTAGATTTGAAAAAAACTCTTGATTTAGTCTATAGTAATTCTTTAGAAGATTTAAAAGATCCAAAATTAGTAGATAGTTTGAAAGAGCGGTATGATGTAAGCCTCAGAGAATTAAAAGCAGAGATAACTAAGTATATTTGCCTTTGGATTCATGCATATAGATATTTAAAAGCGCGGCAACTTATGATGCTTGAAAATCCTAATATTATAACTTTCTCTCATAGGTACTATGGATGGTCAAAGCCAAGACAAAATGTAGATCAGAATTTGTCTATAGAGTTTAAGACGAATTTCGGCTATGGAAATTCAAGTTACTTTTATCTTCTTTTAATATATAAAGGCATACAGATCTTCCCTTTTATAGAATGGGTAAACTATAAATACGCTAGTGTATCCAATATGGAGAAGTATACTGAAAAATATCAAAGAATAACCAAAAAAACTAATAAAAGAACAAATAAGCAATATAACGTTACTGAAATATATCAATCTTATTGGGAAAATGCTTTTAATGACTTAATAACAGCATGTAATATTTCGAAGAAAAGTGAAAAGTTTTTTGTAGATACATATATTATTAAGGCATTAGACCATTTAGTTGAAGAATTAGAAAAAGTTTTCGAGCTTACTGATATCGAAGCTAATAATAGGTATAGAGATTTTAATTATAATTTCACTATAAGAGATTTACCTAACAACTATATAAAAAAGATAAAGTTGATGCATGTAAAAGGATCTATTATTACAGGGGCGTTAGATTTAATAGGACATATTAGCAAGCTCCAAGTGTTTATAGATACAAAAATATATATTTCAAAAATAATAGATTTGAACAATAGGATTTTGCCTATGCTAGTTGAAACTATTCCATTACATCAAAAGCAACTTGTAGATTACGATAGTGTAATTAACTCATTTTACAAAGAGTTAGCCTATATATGGAATGATAAAGGACTAAAAAATTATAAATTCCAAAAAGACATTTCAGAAGAGGAAAGGGAATATTTTGAGGAGCTAAATGAAAAACATATTTCAATATCTGATAAAAAGAATGAAGCTGAACAGGAACAAAAGCACATCAAAAATCTTTTAAAAAGTATAGAAAGATACATTATTAATATTGATAAATACCTTCTTAATAAAAATAGTTGAGACTATCCTAAATTCTGTGTAACTGCGATTTAGGAGCCTTTCCCAAACTTTGTGTAACTGCTGGCTGCTATGCTAAATTAAATAAGCATTTACACAGAATTCGGGATGGTCTCGCTATAATAAGATTATTTATAATAGTCTGTGAAAAGTTTTGTGGCCCTTATTCGTAAATACAAAACATAGGAAAGCTCGAATGACCTAAACTCATCCCGTACTTCAATATATTTTAGGATAGAAATTATTTTTTACTATATGTCAATAAAAATTTATGATTATAGTGATTAAAAGTGTTTGAGAAATAAAACTTATCAAATCAAAATTAGTAATAAATATCCTAAATATTTCAGCAATCCTGACGACGACAGGTATTTCTCGTCCTTCGCCCAGTTTTTATCGGATTTTCTATTTTTTTTCTGGATTATTTTTACATCATAAGCATGGCTGCTGTTATGAGTACCGACGCGTATTAAGCTGTTCAATCCTAAGTCTTTCTTAACTTGCCGAACTGATTGTTCACTGTGGCTCCTAATCTCCCAATGGATAGGATCTACAATCTGACAGCCTATGCTCATAAATTGTTGAAGCATTTCAAGGTGCTTGCGTCTTTTTCCAAAGCTAATAAATGAGGAGGTCATATTGTGCCTTTCTGAGAATATGCTTGCAAACGTTTTCAGCTCTTCAGGATCATCAATAGACATCTGATAAACCCGATCAATGGCTTTCACTAAAACCTCTTGATTTTCGCGTCCAGTAGGTTTAGTTAACAGTAATCTATCGTTATCGAGGCAAAGCCGGCAGGCATTATCATAAAGTTGTCTCGCCTCATTAATAGCAATACCATGCCGAATTGCAACCTCTACTAACCGCTCTGATCTTCTATCAACGCTACTATTTTGTAGCTCCTCTAACATGGTAATAGCATCATAAACTTTAGAATGAATAAATATAGACGGCTGAACATCTACTGCGTTGTGCTCATGATCTGTATTAGCTGGTGATCTATTATCGACAAATAAAGACTCTTTGCCCGCCACCTTTCCAACCAAATAGTTCTTTATTTTATCAAGGTGAATCTGTTTAGTATTGGCATCATACGCCCTGCTCTCTTGCCTATTTGCGGTTTGATCATCAATGCCCGTTAGCATATCAAGCACAATTAAAGGCAGGGTCAGCTGAGCCGTACTCATTTGCCAACCTGCTAGCAGATGAGCCGTATGAATATAATGCTCAAACGTCGTATCCGGCGTCAGATGACCTGCAAGGCTTGCAAGACCAAACCAAACGCCCTGATCTTTATTGTTGGCAAGAACGGCGCTGACGATATTTGCGCTGTGATCTGTATCATAATCTGTCATCACCTGAGCCAGTGGTGAATGACTCAACACCAATGCCAACTGACTGATTGCCGTATGCCTAAAACTATGAAAGGTAAAATCATGCGTAACCAGCAGCCGATCCCAAATAATTTTCATTAAATTGCTAAAGAATGTGGGCGCTAATGGCTGATCGCCTGAACCAAGCGAGAATAAATAGCGCCGTTTTAGCCTGTGCTGCTGATGATAATGCGCCATAAACTGCTGCATCTCATCCGCTTTCAATAGGCTATCTATTGGTATTACCCGCTTAGCGCTATGGCTTTTAAGCCTACGGTAACGATTAGGGCTAAGAATAATTTTTGGACGTTCAATCAAATGGCCATTAACGCGGCCTATATCAGCAACATCATTAAGTCTGATGCCAATGATTTCATTAATTCGCATTCCGGTTCGATAAGCCAAAGCCAATATCACAAGGCATAACTGTTTTTGGTCGGTCTTTAAACTTGATGACTGGATATAGGTTTTCATTGCTCGGTACACACGATGCGATATCATATCAGCTTTCACCACTTGCCGATTATTCCCCCACGGGAAATAAACATACGGTGCATCGAAACGAGTTTGCTGATGATCGTGAAATGCTTTTAATCGGCCATAGGTAAATTTTTGGGTGTCTTTTAGCCGATCAAACGCAGAGTCTTGCGGCTTTGATTGGTTTTGAGAAATCTGATCACTGTCATCTTCATCCCCTAAATCATCAGATTTCTCATCCCATTCAGATGATTTCGTCAGAATAGATTTTTTTCGGTTATCTTCGACTTTGCTTTGAATGATTTGCTCGTAAATTTCCTCAAAGTCACTGCCCTCCCACTGATCAAGATCCTCATCTATGGTCAGCATCAGCCAGTCGCGACCAATACAGCCCATGTACTTGCTGATGGTATTAAGCCGAATTTTTGTGTCATCAAGTAATGCCAACGCCCAACTTAGCAAGCGCTGAGCATTGGGTTGGCTGTTATCTTTTTGGATTATCTCCAGTTGAGCAATTGCTTCATTTCTAGACAGTTTGAGCGCCTCTTGAACCTCTTTAATGATATTTTTACTAAATGCCGGATAGGCTATGGTATTTTTTTGAGGGCTTAACTTTTTAGAGGATTGATAACTGGCATCAAACAGCTCTGACCATAACAAAGGCATAGGGTTTAAATTGATGGGCTCTTTATTATAAATGATGAGTTTTTTGGTAGGCAGACCCGTGGTTTTAATGTCGCCCTGTTTTACCATGGCAAGCGCACCATCAATCCGGTTGCCCTCTAGCTGGCGCCAGTGATAATTAGACCATTTAATGAGCATTGATTCTTTTGGTCGATTAATGTCTTTATTGGTAAGTTTAAGCTTTTTTGAAAGATCATTGATCAGCGTATTTAAGGGCTTAATGTTAGCTTTACCTAAATCACTACCCTTTAGCGCCAATAAAAAGCATAGGCTCAGATCATCTGGAACATAATCAACAAATTGAATCAGACCTTCACTGTCATCAATCGCGCAGCCATAGTTATTATCAAAAACGCTAAGCGGTATTACTGCTATACTCTTTGAATTAGTTGTTTGGTCAGTGTCAGCGATCGGCAAATCAATTTTGTAAATAACACGATCACCAAATAACCAATCATACAACGCTGTTAGCACCTGAATGTCATTAATACCGCCAAACATGATGCTGCTATAAATCAGCCCCTCAACCAGATCATTAGCTGAGAACCGCTTTTTTCGCTGCCAAATATCGATCATTACCGTGCTACTGTCTGCCACAACGCGGCCATGGGTAAACCAGTCATAGCCTATGGTTAAGCGATCACGGGTTGCCAGAATAGGAACCACAGGTTCATCAAGATTGAGTTGATGAAGCTTGTTATAATCACGAACAAACTCTAACAACCCGCGCCGAGCAAGCTGAAAGCTTTGCGCCGTATCAAACTTACTCTCAAGCAGCTTATTCATTGACTCATAGTGATTTTGCAAGTCACCCGGCATCGCCATAGGATACTCATCAAGATAGTTTTGAATCAATACTTGAGCGTCGTGTTTAATTCTTTTTTTGGCACTCTCTTTATTTGCTTGCCGCAGTCCATGAGCGCTATTTTCCATAAGGCCAAACCTCAATTTGTTGTAGATAAAGCTCATCAGCGATAGCCTCTAAATGCAGGCTTAGCGTATGCAGTTGATTGATAAAGTTTGATGACATCGGATGCATAAATTCTTGATCAGGATGTTCGTGACCATAAAGCGCGCAAATCAACTGGTCTGACACGCGGCCTGTGAGCATGGATCTGAGCTGATGGCGCAGCCAATTGTCCTGATGACTAAAAAAACCTTGCAGCTGATAGCGAACTCGCCCTGGCGTAATTCCTACAAACCCTTGCGGGTTTTTTTGGTAAAGCTGTAGCAGTGGCTGCTTTGAATTTAGGATATGATCAATAGGATAGGCGGTATTAGGGAACAGTGGATTATAGATAGCAGCAAACTGATTGATATAATTAAGATAGTTTTTTATCGCCGTTATTAAAAAGCCGCTCATTGGAATTAATCTACCATCCGCTTGATTGCTTCGTATTTCCTTATCTGACACCCAAAAAAGCCGCCGATTAAAATCAAACTGATTCAGAAATCCTGGAGCGTGATTGACCGGTCGGATTCCGGTTTGGATCATGATGATATGCCAAAGCCAGATGGTATAGCTGTTAAACTGCTCAATGTAGCGATCAATAGAGGCGTTTAGCTTGTTATTAAAGCTTTTGGCACTCATTGCCAGCTGGTTAAAAAAGTTTTGGCAAATATGAACTTTTAAAGTCATATCACTGCCAATGCGCTTTTTTTGACCATTCATGGCCTTGTTGCACTCATTTATCAAGCGCTCTTGTTGATTAGCACCGCAGTAAAGGGTTAGAAGCTTTACCACTGTTTGATAGGTTTGCTCTAAATCCATTACTTTATGGCTGGTGTAATACAGCGCTGAGCTGTGACGAACATCAACCCCTGTTAGAGCATCGGCATGAAGTGGTCGGTTTAGACCATTTTTAATGATAACAAACAGTGCTGAGTCAATATGCTGGCGACTGAGCGCTGGTATATTCAGCTCATTTTTAATGCTGGCTATTACCGATTTAACATGATCAAGCGAAACGGCAGTTTTATTCTCAAGCATGCTTTGCAAAGCTTTTGGCAATGCTCGATGAAAGGTGCTGCCATAGCTTTGCCGTTGCGACAGTAAATGGCTGCGCCGATTAACAGTCACATTGATAGTGATGGCAATGCTTGTCACTTTACTTTTGCTATCATAAACAAAGTACTGCCGCTGACTGCGATCGCGCTGCCAATCTGCAGTCACATTATCTATGCCTAGACCGCTTAGCATGGTCAGTAATAAAACAGCATAGGCTTCCTTGTCCTGCTTGTTTTCAATCAAATCAATAAAACGCTGCCAAAGCGTGGCAAATAGCCTCTGGTAGCCTGTGATACTCAGCTGACGATGATTGGTTGGAAAATAAAACTGATTGCGCCTGGCATGTTGATAGTTATTCTTAAGTTGCCACTGCTGAAGCTCAGAGGATTTGGCAATGACCTTGCTTGGTTTAAATTGGTTATCAAGCAGCGGAATAGGCTGATCATCGGCAGTGTTTTCAGCTAAAGCGACATTGTTTGAAGGTGGCGTGCCATTATTTTGAAATACTAAGGTTTCAAAAGGCACCTCATCTATTATTTCTACAGATTTGATAACATTGACTGACGGCTTATCATCACGCACGCCATAATCTTTACTGACAAACGCTTTATTTTTAATGACCACTTCATAGGCCAGTCTGATTTGACCAATTTTACTGGCAAGGTTGTTGTTTGCCTTTTTTCCTGAAGCTTCCCCTTCTCTCATTTGTACTTCATATAACCTGATATCAGTCAAACATGACGACAAATTATGACGGCTTTCATGAATCTCGATAAGCTTATTAATAAGTTCACGCTGCGGATCATGAGGCTTAAGTCCCATACGAATTCGAACACCAAGCTTATCTATTTTGGCAAAATGCTTATCATGCCGAGCAGTGATTAAAAACATGACCTTTAAATAGCCACTCATAAATCGCCAAGCCGGGCTGTTGCTGTCAATTTCGCCATACTCATGATAAAACGACATCATCATATAAGTGGCTGCCCAAGCGCCCGTTTTGCCGAGCCGGACAATCTCTTCAATAACGCCTAAACCATCGATCTCATTAAAATCAGCTGTTTTAGCCAAAGCAGGGCTATTTATAATCTCGATATCATCGTCTGACACCAGATTAATAATTTGCATCACAAGACGGCGTATCTGATCAGCATACGGAGATTTGGTTGGAACCAATTTATCCCAGATTTGATTGTCTGCTAAATCAATAATTAGTTCATAGCCGCTCATAGCTTAATTGTCACCCATCCAATTCATATTTTTTGGTAATCCTAGCATTGGCAGGTCACGAGCCATTTTGCACTGCTGATACTCAAAAGCGTTTTGACTGATTCCAGCAAACTTGCAGTAACCAGCAACGGTTAAGCTGTTGATTCCCATAAGCTCACAAATCATCTGCCGAGGTGCCTGCTGCAATGCTTTAAATAGGCTCGGGTGGTGAACAGATAATCTTGACAAATAAATCACTTCACACCATGCCAACCGCTGAATATCAGACAAACTTTCTGGAATCACCAAACAAAGCCGACGACCATTTTGATCACCTTTTAAAATCTCATCAACCAAAGCAAAATCATTAAAAAACAAATAACGGTCGTTTAAAGCACAAAGCCGGATTGGCTTGCCATAGTACTCATCAAGACCACAAAGATTTGCTTGATCCAAAGCGGGTCGAAACTGCTGCCAAACTAAAAATGCCTTTCTAGCTTGCGGATGAACTGCTAAATTTTTAGTAGTTAGCACAATAATTTTTTGTGTTGCTTTCAAATTTTTTCTTTTCATTTTAATAACTTATCTTTAATATTACATTTAAAATATTACGTTATAACGTTGCATAAATCAAGGGATAGATCAGCTAAAAACAGCTTTATTCCCCATAATTTTTTATTAAAAACAGGACTAGAACTAAATAAAAAAAGCCCTTTAAAAAGGGGTAATTCAATACTTAACTTAAAGACGGTAAGATACAGAGCTCAATATCATATTAATAATCACAGTCAAACCCGTTTAGCAGCTTATTTTAATCTCGCTGTATTTATTCTTAGGTAGCGGTATCAGGGATTTTTAGGGGTTCAGATTATCAAAAGTCACATCGACAAATGCAAAACCAAAATAACTTTAATGATGAAAACCTCATCTAACCCATACTAGATAAGGGCTAGAAAGAGCTGCTGATATTTAGAACTTCTTAGGTGGCTTGATCGATATCGGGGTTTGACCATTGTGACAAGTCAGCAGTACGCGTCCCTGCAATAAAACCATTACCAATCTCAGACAAATACCGCTTTAAGGTACTAATTTTATTATTGCTAATAAACAGATCAAGCATCCATCTAACTAGCCGCTCTTGATTAAGGTATAAGTTTTGGGTCAAAAGTTTTTCTAGCTTATATTGAATTTGTTTTTTATCACCATTGAGAATGGTGCGTATTTCTTTGACTGCATCAGACCTAAATCGTTCGACCTTAATTACGTCACGTAAGTTCTCAGTACTGTCACTGATGCTAGGTTCAATCATTAATTTACTAACGTGATCATCAGACAGCACAGTCGTGGGTATTTTTATACCTTGAAAATACCTAAGCCATTGTGCTGTTGATATTGAGGTTTGCTTTTGCTGATTTGTTAGCACTTGAACCAGTTGAACATCCAAATAAGTCTCTGGCAAGGTTTGCCAGTAGATTGCAATGTATTGTAAGTAGCTTGATTTATGAATAGATTTAACCGTGAAATTCTCTGTAGTAAACTCCCCTAGCCTTTTTATTACTTGATGGTATTTAGGAAACTCATTTTGTATCTGAAGTTGGTGTTGTAGTTTAAATAGCCATAACCGGCTGATATCGTCAATAATAATGAGACGGGTCTGATAAACTTCGCCTACTTCATCCTCTATGGTAACAATCTCATTGCCATAGTCAGATGACAGTAACTTGATCGGTATGACAAGCATATCACCAAACATCTGATAGATTGGTTTACCATCTTTTAGAGAGTTATAAATTTCTTTGAGTATCTTTTCATCGTTATAGCCTGCAAAACTGATAAGTGAGAACAAAAACCAGCTGATGCAGTCAAGCAACGAAAAGGTGGTTTTTTGCTGCCACCTATCAAGCGCTTGTGTGACAATGTTTTGTGCTTCGGATAAATATAAGAACTTATCAAAATCGTTGATATTTTTAGGACGCTGTGGTCGTACAGCAATGATAGGTTTTGGCAATAAAGGCAAGCATTTTGCTTTACGATCTTCATTAATGTTATTAAAAAAACGCATTCGCTCAAAGAGTGCAAAGGGTAATAAATGCGCTGATACATTTTTTTCGATCTCTTTATACAGTGATTCGTATAAATCGTAAATTTGCTCATCCGTTATCAACTCTGCAGATTGGTTCGTCTGAAGAAATGTATCCCAAGCGTTCTGACATAGCTCTTCGGTATGTTGTAAGGCTTGCTTGCGCCGATCTTGCGCTTCTTTTGAGCGTCTTAAGCGACCATGTAGGGACGCTGGTCTTATCTTTTTCATAAAACTACCTGCTGTAATTCTAGCTTCACTACCATTTCTTGATAAACATGTTTAGCAGATAATATGTGCCCCATAGATAGAGCTGAGTTTTTTCGCCACGCTTCTTGCCCCATCATTTCATGACCAAATATCGCTAAAATGATTGCTTCATCTAGCCCATATTCATGTAAAAACCGTTGTCCGACATGACGTGTCCAGTCTGGCTTAAAACGAAAATTCTCACTCAGTTCTTGAATAATGGTAGCTGGTCGCAAAGACTTAAGGTCGCCTTTTTCATCTAAAAAATTTAACAATGGCCGCTCAGATGCCAAAATTTTATCAACTTCAACACTAAGATTAGGATTTATGCGTCCATAACGTTTAGCAAAACTTGCTAAGTACTTTAAAAAGCTTTGAACTGCTTCTGCCAAAAATGAGCAGATAGGCACTAGGCGCTGACTGTTACCTGTCGCCCGCTCCTCTTTATCAGAAATCCAAGCGATACCTGCCTCAAAATTCATTTGGTTGAGATAACCAGGCGCACCTTCTACTGCTCTTATTGAGGTTAATAAAAGGGACACATGCCACAGCCACAGATTATAAAAGTTGAATTTTTCAATATAATTTTCAGTAGTCATTACCTTATTATAAAGATGATTCATAAATAAGCTGGCTATAGGATAATCAGGGCTGTTTTGACTGCCTAAAGCGTTACTACTAAGCTCAACCGAAGATAAGTAGTCAACGGCAATAAGCTTGTTATGACAACGAGCTGTAAGGATTTTAATTGCATTATGATAAACGTCTGCTATCTTCTCAATATTATGTGAGCAATACCAAATATCCGCTCTTTTTTTACTGTTTCGTGAGGTAATGATAGTGGCAAATTGACTGCTACTGACTTCATGAATTAAAATTGTGTAGAGCGACTTTTCAATCCTACCCAAACTGATAATTGGCAGCTCTAAAACTGCTCGTAAATCAGCAATAATTTCATTAATGTTTAACGAAGTAGGATGCCCTTTATAAGTTAAAAAAGCGCCTAATGAATCAGGTAGCGGCACCTTGAACTGTGTTAATCGGTTAGCAATAACGGACTCTATTCCCGCTGTTCTGATACGCAGCGGTGTGATATCTAAATCAATAATAAATTCGTACTTTTTTTTACGAGCACTGATATCAATGATTTCTTTTTTATTGTTATTTATATCTTCAGCGAGTCTAGCGACTGAATGACCTGTATATAATGACAGCAGCAAATAGGCTATCGCTCGTTTTTTCTCTCTATCGCTATCACATTCATCAAACCACTGCCATAATCTAGATATTATATTCTGAATAGTTGTTAGTGGCAGTTGCCGAATATTACCACTGACGAACCGCTCGTTTTTATTTGCATGCGCAAATTTTGCTTGCGTTCTTCGATAAATCTGATTTGTTGAGAATTTCTCAGTCTCTTTTAGCGTTGTCTGCTCAATATAAGTAAAATCAGGGATTGGATTATCTAATCGCTCACGATTGATGTCGTTATCATTTTTTGATTTCTCAAAATTTGTAACTGATACCAACTCATCAGTATCATCATCTATATCCGTTTGCGTTACATGTTCTGTCCTTGGTTCATTAATTTTTCTCTGCTTGCCATTTTTCCTACCAGTGGAAGCGCGCGTTATACTATCTTTTTCATTAAATGCAAAATCAATAGTGCGATATATTCTGCTAAATGCATTGAACTTAATGTCATTTTTATCCTCAAGCTCATCTCGATAACTCTTAAATTTTTTATACGTGGTCTTTAGCGTATCAGCCTGCAGCATTAAACAGTGCTGCCAAATCTCATGGTTAATATTTTTTGAATCTATCCACCTCCGAGCTTCAGCGGTAGTTTCAATAATACGTCTTGATAAATTATTTTGACCAAAATAGACAAGTAAATGGCATAATTTTGCGACCCAAATCCATTCTTTATTTGGATTGGTAGTATCAAGATTTGGTAGATGATAGGTACTAGCAATAAATGCTCGAGTTGGATATCCAGGCTTAGTCAATTTGCCATTATAGGAATCATATATTTGTCGCAGCTGTACAGCGGTTAAAACCTCTAGATGCCTAGTTTCAATTACAATGTCCATAAAATCATCTGTCACCAGACTGGCTATAGTCAAAAAGAAGTTTCTAAGATCCTCCGTATAGGTATCATCAGAGTCTGGTATTAGCTTTTTCACATCATCTACTATCGACATGGCGTACCTCAGCAATGAGTTCAGAGAAAGATGGTATTTTATTGGGCTGCTGATTACGATATAGACTGGCTTGATAGTCGTAGTGATGACGCTTGAGACCTTTAATTTCCAAAATGCGCTCTATAGTCAGGGACTTATTAAATAGCGCTTGTTGCACCTGAGCAGGCATACTGCTTTTTATAGCCTCAAAAATTTTTGGGTTGATAGGATCTAACTTTATAAACTCACTCATAAGGCAAGACCAGGCGCGGCGCTCGATTTCTGCATTCGAAAAATCCACTCTTCTAATAGACATTTCAGTGCCGTTCAGTAGCAAACCAACTTCTCTAAAATCCTCAAAAAAATAATAATGCTTGTCTATTTCAACGACTTCTAATAATAGTGTCCTATCTGTAGAAAACCCATTAATCTCAGCATCGAACAATTCGCAGAATATCTGATAAGGTTTGTTGGCACATGCGTGCACTACTAAATTGTTTTTTATGGCAACGCTTTTGACGCTTCGCCTCACTACTTTTTTAGTACGCTTCACCATGATCAATCTCTTATTATCGATAGAGGAGGTATAGATAAATTTTTGGTTGGTGTCATCCTACCATAATTTTATAGTGACCATAAATATATTAGTACCTTAAATTGACTTAATTTTTTATTAAAATATTTAGAATAAAAAAAGCTACAAGTCTTTAATATAAAGGCTTATAGCTTATATAAATTTAATATAACTTTGGTTTACGTCCTTGCCAAGGTCGGGGTATCCCGCTCCAAATTTTAAAAAAGCCTCACTTTAAAGTGGGGCTTTTTTTTGTCTTATTATTTTAAAATTACGGTCATTACTCATAAATTAGCTAGCAAATTTTCTCCAATGAATTCCTAAAGCTTACGGCTATACTTTTCTTTTAAAAATTCCAATGTTACACAACTGCTGCTAAATGAAGCATTCTTGCTATCGTTGCATCCCTTAAACCATGGCAGACTAAAATCTAAGTTTGTCTGCTCTTGCTTACTGCTTTTTAGCAGCTCACTTATCTCATATTTAATTAAATTAGCTCAAAAGACCATTTTTTATTAAAAAGGGAAAAGTGTGACTGCTGCCAATAATACGCCCGTCAAAACAAAAGCAATTCAGCTTCAGCCAAGCCAAATTGCGACCTATTTACCTACCAATCAAAACTATTGTTTATTTTTAGATATAGATGGGACGCTTGCTGAATTTACTCTTGATCCAAAACAAAGCTTTATTCCTAAAGCAACCCTTACCCTTTTGCAAAAAATTCAGCAGCAAGGCGTGATGATCGCTGCGGTGACAGGTCGCAGTCTGATTGAAGCGAAAAAAATGCTGTCTTCATTACAATTGCCAATTGCAGCAACTCATGGTTTAGAGATTGCTATTGATAACAGCGGCAATAGCAAATTAACTTCCATTTTCATTGATATTGCGGAGCTGACAGCGATCAAAAATAGCATTTCTCAATGTTGTTTGCCTTATCCTGAGTTAAGAATAGAAAATAAGCCTTTCTCCGTGGCTTTGCATTTTCGGGAACATCCTCTCTTAGCGGATACTGCTTTTGGCATCATGGAAGATCTAGTAAAAGATTATCCAAATTGGGAGTTAAAATCAGGAAAGTATGTTTGGGAGTTGGTGCCAAAAGGCGTTAATAAAGGCGGGGCGATTTTAGCGCTATTTGATACCCTACCCGACTGCGATAATATTTGCCCTATCTTTATAGGCGATGACGTCACCGATGAGGTAGGATTTTTGGCGGTTCAAGGTGAAGAGCTGACCGAAAATGGCACTATAAAAAAACGCTCAGATGCGATAAATGGCTTGGGAATAAAAGTTGGTGATGATCCGACCTTTGCTCGCTACCATTTGCGCGATATTGCTGAGGTAACAAGTTTTCTTGAAAGCTTTTTAAGCTTTTGCCAACGCCCTATCAACCCTCCCAATACTTTAATCACGTCAACGTCTGATTTTAACAATAAAACAAGGAGGCATGACATATGAGCCGATTAATCGTCTTATCCAATCGCGTCAAGCTTCCTGACAATCAGCCAATGGCAGGTGGTCTTGCAGTAGCATTAAGCGATGTTTTGATTGAGCAGCCTGCAATTTGGATGGGCTGGGATGGTGAAGTGATCCATAGCGATGGGGCGAGCTTGAGCAGTTGTCCGACCAATCAGTTTCGCCAAATCTCCCATTCAGCATCAACGAGCGCTAATTTTACCAATATCAAAGCCGATCTTAGCTACGTCACCACCGCGCTAACTGCCAAGCAATATCAGCATTTTTACTGCGGCTTTGCGAATAATGTGCTTTGGTCGTTGTTGCATGAAAATCCAGAGTTAATCTCTCAAAACCCGATGGATGACGCTGGATATCAGGAGGTAAACCGACTATTTGCTGAGCAGTTAAAACGAATTATTCAGCCTGATGATGTGATTTGGGTTCATGATTATCATTTTTTAAGCGTGGCATATCACTGCCGTAAGCTTGGTATCAAAAACCGAATTGGCTTTTTTTTGCATGTGCCGTTTGCTGCTTTGCCCTATTGGCAACAACTTAAACAAAGCCCTGATCTGATTGCGCACCTTGCCTATTATGATGTTTTGGGTGTCCAGTCGCAGCGCGATAAAGCCAACTGCCTAACTGTCATGCGCCACTATTTAGCCGATCAGCTTGTTAGCGACAATCAAGATCAAGGCAGCTTAACCCTTAACCTGAATTATGATACTTGCCACCATTTAGCAATTGATGCTTACCCTATCGGCATCAATGTCGCAAAAATTCAGCAAGAAGTTCAAGATTTACCACGATTTAACGCTAAAACCGACCATAATCTGCCAACAACAAACGCTACAAAAGCTAAGGCTCAGCAAATTATTGCCGTTGATCGGATCGATTATTCTAAAGGGCTGCTAGAGCGTTTTTCAGCGTATCAAAAGTTTTTGCAACGTTATCCAGAATATCAGCAGCAGCTTGACTTGTTTCAAATTGCTTGCCCAAGCCGTTTAGATTTGCTGATTTATCAACGGCTTTATAAAAACGTTAACCAAGCCGTTGCTCAGGTCAATCAAGAATTTGCCTTAAACAATGTGAGTCGTGATGAGCGTTTCCATCAATGGAAGCCCATTACGTATAGCGAAAAAGTACTAAACCGCACGGATCTTATGGCGGCGTTTTGGCAAAGCGATGTTTGCTGGGTAAATTCGCTTAAAGATGGCATGAACTTAGTTGCCAAAGAATATATTGCGGCTCAAGATAGTGAAAATCCTGGGGTTTTAGTATTGTCAAAATATGCGGGCGCCGCTGAGCAAATGCAGGCAGCCGTCCTGATCGACCCACACCAGCCTCAAAGCGTGATGGATGGCTTAAATTTGGCGCTAACGATGCCGCAAGCCGAGCGCAAAGCGCGCCACCAAACATTGCTACAAGGTTTAAAAGAAGAGGACTTGCAGCAGTGGCAGCAACGATTTTTAGCCGATTTATATTTAAAAAATAGCTAAACTGAAGAAGCTTAAAAGTTTTGCGACTACTTAATTATGACTAGATCAATTAGAAAATTATAAAAATAACAATAAATTTAAAAACAATAAATTTAAAAAATAGGAAGTCAATATGCGGCAAAGCGCGACCAAACATCATTTACTCAGCGAAATTAGAGCAGCGGTTGCTGAAATCACTACCGAGAAAGATGCCAAAAATGTCTTGATGACTGATGAATTACGGCATTCGGTATTAAATACATTGATCGGCTTTAGTGATCGCATTCCTCATCCTGCAAGCGGTATGGTCAATAGCGGCTCAAAAACGTTATTACGTTGGCAAATTTTGGCGTTTGTGGCAGGGCTTGATTTAACGATTGCTAAGTGGTTTGAGTCGCACTTAGATGCTTTGAGCATTTTGCATGAAGTGGATGATGTTAAAGCTCAAGGCTTGTGGGCAGTTTGGGCTGCTGAAGGTCATTCTGATCCGATTCGCTTTGACAATGGTAAGATTTTTGGCAATAAAGCGTGGTGCTCAGGGGCAAATCTCGTTGATTTTGGGCTGCTGACTTATCGCGATGCAGCAGGGAAATCACAACTGGTTATGGTCAATATGGCGCAATCTGGGATTGCTATTGACAATAGCCCTTGGCAAGCGGTCGGAATGCAAGCGACCGATACCGCAACCATCCAGTTTGATGGTGTTGCTGCGCGCCTTGTCGGTACAGCAAATGCATATTTAGACCGCGTAGGATTTTGGTATGGGGCAGCAGGCGTTGCCGCTTGTTGGTTTGGAGCGGCAACGTCATTAGCGGATTATTTAATCACCGCTTATCAAAAAAAGCCCCACGATTATAAAGCGATGTATTTAGGTCAACTTGCTACTGCATTGTCAACCAATCAGCAGTATTTTTATTATGTTGCTAATTTAATTGATACAAAACCGGATAGCAATCATGAGCTTAGCATTCGGCAACTGCGAGCAAATACTGAACAAGTCGCGCGGCAAGTTTTAGACACCGTTGGGCAAGCGTTGGGTGCGGCGCCATTTTGTACGCAAGCACATTTTGCAAGGTTATCAGCCGATTTGAGCGTATTTATCCGTCAAAGCCACGGCGCGTTTGATTGGCAAAACATCGGTGAATTGACCGCTAAGCTGCAAAAAGAGCTGAGTTCAAAACAAGATCAGGAGCGCTTATGGCAACTGTAACACCATCAAAAGTCGACCTTGATTTAGATAATGGAAAGCAAAAAAACACGGCTGAAATCACGCTTCATCCGATCGTTGGCGATCGTATTATTGAAGGCGAAGGTACAAGCAGCGAGGACTGGCAAAATTGGCGAGGTCTGCATAATTTGTCACGATTAGACGTCACAAAACACTTTGCACCGAACAAGCGCGTTTGTATTTTTGCCCCGCATCCTGACGATGAAATTTTGGGCTGCGGTGGACTGCTGCAACAGCTTACTGCCAATGGCAATCCCATCCTGATCGTTTATGTGACGCGCGGAACTCAAAGCCATCCAGACTCTAGCATTTATCCGCCAAATAAGCTTGGCATCATCCGACCGCAAGAAAGCGTTGCTGCTCTTAAAGCTTTGAAAATAGCGCAGCAAGTGACAACGGTTCATCTTGATTTAACCGATGGTGACGTATTTTCTCAAAAAGTAAAGTTTATTGATCAGCTGACTGATTTAATTCACTCTGATGATATTTTAGTGACGCCATTTGTCCATGATGGTCACCCCGACCACGAAGCCACAGGTCAAGTGGTGGCAAACTTTGCCAAAGCCCATCACCTGCACTGCTATCAAGTGCTGATTTGGGCATGGCATTGGGCACAACCCAATGACCCCCGAATCCCTTGGCAAAACGCGCTCAGACTTGACTTAACCGCCGATGAATTACAGCATAAATCAGCCGCCATTTCTTGTTTTACCAGTCAAATTACCACCGATCAAAGCACTGGAAATCCACCGATATTATCTGAAAAAACTATTGCCAGAATCAGCCAACGTTGGGAGGTTTATTTACATGACTCACGCGATTGATGCCATCACGCCCATGAACCTTACCAACCGATTAAACGCGGCGGAAACCATAAAAAATGACCACGCCTCTGAGTATTCAGAGTCCTACTTTGATGCGCTTTATGAAGGTAATAAAGACCCGTGGCACTACCAAACCCGTTGGTATGAAAAAAGAAAGCGCGATATTTGTCTATCGCTACTGCCGCAAAGTCAATACAAGCGCGCCATTGAGCTTGGCTGCGGCAATGGTGTGTTTAGTGAGCTGCTTGCCGATCGCTGTCAAAGCTTGGTCTGTATCGATGGTAACCGCCACGCCGTGCACTTAGCAAAACAGCGCTTGGTAAAGGCGTCCTATGTTCAAGTGATTCAAGGCATTATTCCAAAAGTATTGTCAGATTTACCAAAATCTCAACATGGCGCTTCAACAAATAAGGCGCATCAATCAACTTTTGATTTAATTGTTATTAGCGAGATTTTATATTATCTATCTGCCGCTGATATTGATATCGTCATTAACTGGGTGCAAAAGCACTTGGTATCAGGCGGGACGCTGCTATGCTGTCACTGGCGCTACGCGATTGATGGCTTTGATATGACAGGCGAAAAGGTTCATGAGCGCTTGCAAAATGCTTTTAACTTGCCTGTTAATGAGCGAAGCCAAAAAGCGGCGAAAGCAATATTTACCCACCAAAGCTGCCTTGTTGACCGCGACTTTTTATTGGACGTTTGGCAAAATACGCAGATTTCAGTCGCTGAGCAAGAAAACTTGGTTTAAATGGTATTTGGTATAAATAGTATAAAGAACATAAAGGTGACTATGAAAATATGAAAATCGGCATTGTCATTCCAGCGCATAACGAAGCGAAGACGATCGCGGATTGTTTAGCAGCCGTTCAAACTGCCATTGCGCAATTGCCGCAAGGTGTTGACGCTTATCCGCTTGTGGTTCTTGATAACTGTACCGATGACACGCAAGATATTGTGAAAGCTTTGGGCGTCGATTACTTATCTTGCGATTATCGCTGCGTTGGTCGCGCTCGCGATTTTGGGCTTCGTCATGCTATCAAAAATGGCGTAACTTGGCTTTGCTGTACCGATGCGGACTCGACAGTGAGCAAAGATTGGTTGGCTGAGCAAGTTAACCAGTTGCAACAACCGACTGATATGATTTGCGGTGTGGTCAGTGTCGCTGATTGGTCACATTTAACCTCAAAAACGCGCGATGACTATCTGGCGCATTACCAAGATAAAATGGGGCATCGCCACATTCATGGCGCAAACTTAAGCTTTAGCAGTAAAGCTTACCTTACTGTTGGCGGCTTTGAGCCGATGCCTTGCCATGAAGATGTCAATTTGGTTAAAAAATTTGAAAATCAAAATTTTGATATTACGTGGAGCAACCGCGTTCGCGTCACCACAAGCAGCCGGTTAGAAGCGCGAGCCGCCGAAGGTTTTGCGGCGTTTTTGGCGAATTTGGAAAAGAGCAATTCATAATAAAAAAGCCCCTAGCTTGTAACTTTGCTAAGCGCTTTTTTTGATTACAAATTATGAATCATATTCCTAAGTGACAAAATATTATTAAGCTCATCTTCCGTCAATAAGTCTTCTTGGCGAACCAAATCAGCAACGCTCACCCCACTTGCCAGCGCCACCTCTGCAATCCGCGTGGCATTTTCATAGCCGATATGCGGCACAAGCGCGGTGACAATGCCAATGCTATTTTTAACATGCAACGCGCAGTGATCTTTATTGGCAGTAATGCCTTGAATACAAAGTGTATCTAACATTCGGATCGCTTTTTCGAGCATTCGGGTATTATTTAGTAGGTTATAAATGATAAGCGGCTCCATCGCATTCAGCTGAAGCTGACCGGCTTCGGCTGCCATAGTGATGCTCATGTCCGTTCCCATCACCTGAAATGCCGTTTGATTGACCGCCTCTGGAATTACTGGATTGACTTTTCCGGGCATGATGGAGGATCCGGGTTGAACGGCGGGCAGGTTAATCTCGCCAAGCCCCGTTCTTGGACCACTCGATAACAAGCGCAAATCGTTACTTAACTTTGACAGCTTAATTGCAAGGCGGCGCAGCGTCCCTGAAAACTTTACAAATGCGCCCATATCTGAGCTTGCGGCAATCAAATCCTCAGCAAGCTTAATGGGCAAACCGCTCACCAAAGCAAGCTCGCTCACCACCAATCGCGCATAGCCGCTTGGCGCATTGATTCCCGTACCGATCGCCGTTCCACCTAGATTTACCTCACAAAGCTGCTTGCAAGAGTGCTCAATTTGCGCCGTCTCCCCGCCCAAATCGCTAGCAAACGCTCGAAACTCTTGACCAAGGGTCATCGGCACGGCATCTTGCATTTGCGTTCGCCCCATTTTAAGCACGTCAGCAAACTCTTGCGCTTTAATCGCTAAGCTATGTTGCAGCTTATCTACCGCCTCTTTTAACGGTCTTGCCGCAAAAACAATCGCCAATCGCGCCGCACTTGGGTAAACGTCATTGGTCGATTGCGAGCGATTGACATCATTATTCGGATGCAAATGCTGATATTGCCCAAATTCAAAACCCAATTTTGCAAGACCAATATTGGCAATCACCTCATTGGCGTTCATATTGGTCGACGTCCCCGCCCCGCCTTGAATCAAATCGACAATAAACTGGTCATGATAATTGCCCAAAATTAGCTCTTGGCACGCCTCAATAATCACTCGCGCTTTATCATCGCTCAGCAATTTATGGCGGTGATTGGCTTTTGCTGCTGCTAACTTTACCATCGCAAGCGCCATCACCAATTCTGGAAAATGACTGATCGGAACGCCTGTAATATGAAAATTTTGGTGAGCGCGCTGAGTTTGAATGCCATAAAGCGCTGCTGCCGGAACGTTTTGTTCACCGAGCAAATCCGACTCAACGCGAAATGATGCTTTGTCATCGATGGCAACTAAGGTTTCGGCATGGTCATTTAGTAAAGGCTTATTTTTTGTTTTTTCGACTTTAAAAGCTTTTGTAGGGGAGGCAACCGTCATAAATTATTCCTAATTATCATGAAGCGTTAAATTATCATAACACTTTTGCCGAACAAAACCGCCGCTAAACCCTAAAAAAGGCAACAAATTTAGGTCAATTTCAAAATCGCTTGATTAATGGTTCACAGGTTAACTTTAAGAAGCAATGCCATCTGAAAGCAAAATTTGCTACCATAGCCTTATCGATTTGACCCTTTGCTTAAATTTTAACACTCTTAACCCCCAATTTTTAGGAAAGACTATGGCTAAAAATGCCCTTCAAGCTCAATTACTCAAAGCCGGATTGGTGGACAGCAAAAAAGCAAAGCAGCTTAATAAACAATCCGCTCACGCCAAACGCACGGGCGATGACGCTGCTCTTGAAGCAAAAAAAGCGCTGGCGGCTGCCCAAGCTGAAAAAGTTGAAAAGGACCAACAGCTGAACCAAGAAAAGCAGCAGCAGCTTGAGCAAAAAACCCTTGCTGCCAACATCAAACAAATGATTAAGCAGTACCAAATTGCAGACACGGCAGGCGATGTCAGCTATCAATTTGTTGATGACAGCAAGATCAAAAAGATCCACACCACGCAAAAGCTTTTTGATCAAATCGTAGCCGGTCACGTGGTGATTGCGCGCTTGGACGACAGCTACGCGCTACTGCCCTATCCGCTAGCGGAACGCATCAATGAAAAAATGGCAGGTTTTATCGTGGTTTCTAACGACAAAGCCAACGATGAGGTGGATGAGGACGATCCTTATGCGGCGTACGTCATCCCAGATGACTTGATGTGGTAATGTAGGTCGCGGTTAACTCAGCGATTTAAACTCAAGGCAATAATTTTATTTAAACAATAAAAAAGGCGCTCAACGAACGCCTTTTTTGCCAACGCTTGCAATCAGCGCGACGAGTGCCATCCCCATGATAATCAAAACCAGTGACATGGTATGAGCGGCATCATAGTTAAGCGCTTCGACCTGCTCATAAATGGCAATGGAAACGACTTTGGTTTCGTGCGGAATGCTGCCGCCAATCATTAAAACCACACCAAACTCACCAATGGTATGCGCAAAGCTAATCAAACTGCCAAGCACAATGCCGATTTTCACTTGCGGTAAAATCACTTGCCAAAAGCAGCGCCACCGGCTTGGCTCAAGCAAATGCGCGGCTTCTAGCATACTCTTTGGCAGGCGCGCGCACTGAGCGTAAACCGGCTGAATATAAAATGGCAACGAATAAACGATTGAGCCAATCACTAAGCCTTCAAAGGTAAAAATCAGCGCGCTTAAATGATGACTGTCAAGCCAATTACCGATGCCGTAGTTTGGGCTAAATAGCAGCAGTAAATAAAAGCCAATCACCGTCGGCGGTAGCACTAACGGCATGGCAATCACGCCCATTAACAGCACTTTGATGCGCTTGACGATCATGGTGCTGCTTGGCTTGGCAAGCCAATAAGCAAGCGGGGTGGCAAAAATAAGCAGACAAATTGTGGTAATAGCAGCAAGCTTGATGCTTACCCAAATCGGAGCAAGCATTTCAGCGGCGATAAACTGCCCGATCATCATAACTGCTCTCGCCTTGTTTGCGGATAACTCAGCTTGCCAAACTTATTTCAAAGGTAAATAGCCTGATTGAGCAAAGTGATCTTGACCTTTTTTGCTACGTAAATAGTTGGTAAAGTCCGTTGCCACTTTGCTGTTTTTAACCACGATGCCATCTTGCAAAATCGCCGGATAAGCGCTTTGATCTAAAACATAATACTTATCCGTAGGGGCATCCACAGCTTTGACTTGTGATAACGCCACAAAGCCATAATCGACGATGCCAGTATGCGCGTATTGAAAGGCTTGACCAATATTTTCAGCTTGGATCAGCTGTTTTTTGGCAATCAAATTGTCGTAGGCTTGTTGATCGGTCAGATACATTTTTGCCGATGCGCCATACGGGGCAAGCTCGGGATTGGCAATGGTGAATTTGTTGCCGCTGTCTTCGGTCACCAGTTTTTTTAATGATTCAGGCGTAAAGTCCGTTAAGGCGTGCTTGGTGCTATAAAGCGTCAGCTGACCTTGAGTGTAGGTAAATGGTTGACTTTTGTCTTTGAGCATACCGCCTGCAAGCTTTGCCGGAAAATCTTGGTCAGCCGATAAAAAGATATCATAAGGTGCGCCGGCTTCAATTTGAGCAACCAGCTTTCCTGAAGACGCAAAAGTGATGTCAATATTTTGATTTGGGATTTGGTTATCCGCTTTATAACTGTCAATAATTTTGGGCAGCACATCTGATAAGTTTGCGGCGGCGGCAATGCGAATTTCATTGCCTTTAGTCGCTTGAGTATCTTGAGTCGCTAAGTCTTGATTTGACTCTTGTAAGGCAGTCTGAGTCGATTCTTGCTTAGTTTTAGTGGCAGCTGAGTCACTTGGCGCTTCACTGTTATTGCAACCACTCATGGCAATGATAGCCACAGCGCTTAAGCTTAGCAACAATAATTTTGATGGCTTAGCGGCTAACGGTTCATAATCAGCTGGCGTCATTTTTACTGTCCTTAAATTTTTATTATTAAAATTTGTTATTAAACAAAAAAGTTTATGATAATCAAAGTTTTGCTGATAATTTAACTTTTAATTAACCATTATTACTCAGCCATTTTGACGGCTCATCGGGATAATACTCTTGCTTCCAAATTGGAATGTCCGCTTTAATCGTATCCAAAATCCAGCGGCAAGCGTCAAAGGCGGCGTCCCTATGCGCCGCTGAAACACCAACCCAAATCGCCATATCGCCGATCTCAAGCGCGCCAATTCGGTGCATGGCAACGGCGTTTACAATGCCAAATTGCGCTTTGGCTTTGTCAATAATCAATCGACCTTGATTAATCGCCAACGCTTCATAACCGTAATACGTTAACCGCTGAACTTGACTGTCATTATTATGATTGCGGACGCGACCATCAAAGCTAACCACCGCCCCACTGCGATCATCAATGAGTGCTTTGCGCAATCGCGGCTCATCGATAGCGACATCAAGAAGCGCAAAGCCATCTTGGATCGCAAGATGGTAGGCGTCATCAACACTGCGCTTAATTTGCATCGCGCCTTGATGAACACTTTTCTCAAAATGATTGTCCATGAAAGTTATCCTAATCCTTTAGCCGCCAGCAACGGGGCTGATAAATACCACGTTGTCACCCGCTTTGATCGGCTCATCCCAAGAGACAAAATAGTCATTGATTGCCACACGAAGCTCAGATTGTGGCATGCTTAGGCTATGCTTTTGCTGTAAATGATCATAAAGTTGGCTTAGCGACATCTTGTTAGCAATAGCAAGCGACTCTTCATCGCAGCCTGATTCATCGGCAAGGTTAGCAAAATATAGAACGTTGATTTCAATCGTCGATTCGACGCTCATAACTGGCTCCTGTAGCTAAAATGGTTGCATCAACCGTCAGGCTGAGCGCTATAATCCGATTTGCCGCCCGTTTTTTGCAGCAATTGAATACCCTCAATCACAATATCATGCGATAGCGCTTTGGTCATGTCGTAAATGGTCAAGCAAGCCATACTTACTGCGGTTAAGGCTTCCATTTCAACGCCAGTTTTGTGAGTGACTTTAACGGTTGCGGTAACCTTAATAGCGTAATTTTTATCATCAAACTCAAAGCTTAAACCGATTTTATCCAGCGGCAACGGATGACAAAGCGGGATAAAATCAGCAGTTTTTTTCGCTGCCATAATCCCTGCAATGTGCGCGGTTTGGGTAATGCTGCCTTTTTTGGTCATGCCATCAGCAGCTTTGATTTGTGCGTAAATCTCGGGTAAAAAACGAACTTGACCTTGGGCGGTCGCCTCGCGCGTCGTCGCTGATTTGCCGCTGACATCAACCATTTGAATGTCGCCGGACGCCGTTAAGTGTGACAATTGATTGGCGTTTTTATTTGATTGGTAGGTCATAAATTTTTAGAACTCTCTACTGTCTAGCTGACAAAAGCTTTAAATGATAAAAAGCTTGGCAAGCGTTTTTAAAGTCTGTTGTTGTATTAAAATTTGCCAAAGCTTGCCAATAATGGGGGCTATCAACCAGATTAACTTTTGGCGTAATAAACGGCATCACTCGGCGCTCGCCGCGATCAAGATAAGCTTGTAACTCACTTGCCAAGCTTAAACGATAAGCGCCTAATAACGGTAAAATTTTATGACCATTTAAGCAAACTATATCAGCTTGCTTTGTTTTATTTACCAAAACAACTTTGCCATGCAGTTTTTGCCAAAGCATCGGTGCTGAAATTAAGCTGTCACAGCTAATGACAAGCAGCCAAGCTTCTGGCGGTAATGATTGAAGCGCTTGCATTGCCCCTAAAATTGCTACTAGCGCCCCGCCCTGATTTTGGTCTTGAGCGCCTTTTGGCTGGTAATCACTAATTTGCGTTATTTTTGCGCCATCATGACTTTGCAATTTAGCAAAAAATCCTTGATCATTATCCGCAATCAAAATTGGACAATCAAAAATTTCTGCAGCATTAACATGATAATCAAGTAGGCGCTGACCAGTTGGCAATGATAATAAAGCCTTTGCTGATCCCATCCGCCTTGATTGACCGCCTGCTAAAATCACAATGGCGTCAGGCATTAAATCGTTATTAAAATCTTTAGTCATCTTTAACTATTAGCCAAAAACTATTAGCCCAAAAATTAAGGGTTAATGATTGGGATTTTCACCTAAAAAATGCGCCACAAAGTTGCAAGGTCGAGTTCGGTTATCCAGCTGCTCTTTTAAAATGCCCTCCCAACCGGTTCGGCAAGCACCCGATGACCCCGGCAAGCAAAAAATGCCGGTGTTGTTTGCCATTCCCGCGATGGCTCGCGACTGAATCGTAGACATGCCGATATCATCTTTAGAAATCAAGCGAAACATCTCGCCAAAACCATCAACTGATTTGTCAAATAACACGCCAACCGCTTCAGGTATACTGTCGCGCTTATAAAATCCAGTGCCGCCAGTGGTGATGATAGCGTGGATATTGTTATCGGCAATCCAAGCGCTAATCACAGCGCGGATTTGATAAACATCATCGCTGATAACTTTACGATCGGCAAGGTTGTGACCTGCTTCAGTTAAACTGTCAGCAAGATATTTTCCTGAGGTGTCCTCATTGATGCTTCGGCTGTCGGAAACACAAAGTACGGCAATATTAAGTGGTAAAAATGGCGCTTGCGGCTTACTCATGAATCATCCTTTTTTAATAGGGTTAGATTTTTAATATATTTTGCTATTTTATTTATTTTGAAAATATTATTTTTAAATTTAGCCGCCAATAATCGATAAATTGTGCATCATTCCACTGTCTGAGTCGTGTAAATGGTGATGCTCAGGCTTGATGGGCATCAGGTTTTGCAACGCAGCAATCAAGCTTTGGGGGTTGTCGTGCTGTAAATGCGAGCGGATATCATAGTTGCCTTGGTCAAACAAACACAGATGAACGCGACCTTGACAGCTGACCCGAAGCCGGTTGCAATTGTCACAAAAATGAGCAGCATAAGGGGCAATCAGCCCAATTCTACCTAAATAATCGGGGTGAGAAAATTCAATCGCAGGACCATCGTTTTTATGGCGCTCCTCAGCTTGCCAGCCGCGCTCAAGCAAGTAGTTTTTCACGCGATCGGCATGGGCATGTTGGGCAAAAAATAGCTGACTGTTGTCACTGGTCTGCATAAACTCAATAAATCGGTAGGTCACCGGTCGTGATTTGACGTAATCAAGCGCATAAACCAGATTGTCAAAAACCGTTTCTTTCATCAAAATGCTGTTAATTTTAAGCTTAATGTCGGTCGTTTCAAGCAGTGTTTCCATGTCCGTCATCAGCGCAGGTAGCGTATTCATTCCGGTGATTTTATGAAAAGTTGCCGCATCAAAGCTGTCGATACTGATATTAAGCTGATTAAGTCCGGCAGTTTGCCAATCTGCCAAATGCTTGCCAAGCTTATAGCCGTTGCTAGTCATCGCAACCGTTTCAATGCCAAAGGTTTGGCGGACGGTTTCGATGATTTGGGTGACATCTTGACGAATAGAAGGCTCGCCGCCAGTGATTCGCACTTTTTTCGTGCCAAGTGCTGCAAAACCTTGAACCAAAATGGCAATTTCATCAAGGCTTAACTCATCTCTGGCACGAATCCCTTGATAACCATTGGGCAAGCAATAATCACAGCGAAAATTACAAAAATCGGTAATGGATAGGCGCAAATAGGTCAGTTGCCGCGAAAAGCTGTCGGTAAGTGGTGATGAGGTTATCACTTTTGAATCTTGAGTTTCCGTTTTCGGTGTATGAGAACGGTCACGTAGTATTTTGGCATCAGCACCTTTTGCAGGTTTGGGCAAAGGCTCAAACTGCTTAGCAGACATTGCTGTTGGGCGCTGATGGGTCATTATAAACTTCCGTGATTAAGTTACTTAAATTACCTAGGGCTTAACTTGTAGGCATTAAGCTTTGGGAGTGCGTCAATTTACTATAGCATCTATTGCGAGCTCAGGCGAATATTGACCGCTCATTTTTTATAACCGTAACAAAATTAAAATTATTGATAATACCAAGCAAACGGCTGAACTAAAACGCTTTCGCCTGCTTGAACATTTCCTGCATCTTTATCAAGAACAATCAAACAGTTGGCATCACTTAATTGCTTGATGCGGTGCGATTGCTGATTGGGGCAACCTTTAACTTCATAATTGCCCTGAGCGTTTTGCGATAAAATACCACGCTGAAAGTCTTTGCGACCGGGCGCTTTTTTTAAATCTTGAGTGACCGTCGCTTGAAACATTAGCGGCTTTGGAAGCTCACTTTTGGCGGCGCCTGACAACTGCCAAAGCGCCGGAATCACCAGCTGCAACATCCCAACGACCGCTGACAGTGGATTTCCTGGAAGCCCAAAATATAATACCGGAATGCTTAGCTCGTAAGAAAGCTCCCCAAAAACAAATGGCTTTCCGGGTTTCATCGCAACTTTATAGTGATTAATTTTGCCAACTTCATCAATCACATAGGTTAAAAAATCATAATCACCCACCGAAACGCCTGCACTTGAAATGACGACATCACAATCTTTCATCGCGCGCTTGACTGCCGCCATCGTGGCGGCTTTATTATCCGCAATGATCCCGTAATCGTTAATCGTAACGGGCAGATTTTTTAATAAGCTTTTTAAAGTTGGTGTGTTGCTGTTATAAATTTGCGCTAGGCTATCGAGCTTTCCGCCAATCTCAACCAACTCGTCCCCAGTTGCAAGCAGCCCAACGATTAAAGGCTTAAAAACTTGAACTTCGGCTATGCCTAAATTGGCAAGCAAGCTGATATCGGTGGGGTTTAAGCGTTTTTGGGCGGCAAGCACGACCGCACCTTGGGTGATTTCCTCGCCTTGACGGCGGATATGGTCATCCGAGCTTGGCAATTCGGTGACGGTAATGTCGTAAGGTTTGGACTTGTCAATTTGATGGCGAATGCTGGCAAAATCGGTATTTTCTTGGATCAAAATACGATCGCAATCACTTGGAACCACAGCGCCAGTAAAGATCCGCACACCCTCACCTGCCTGCAAATTTCCTATAAATGCGCGACCAGCTTGCGACTCGCCAATAATGGTAATTTTGCCCTCTTTAGCAATGCTGCTGCCTTTAGCAATCGCGTAGCCATCCATCGCTGAGACATTTTGCCTTGGCACATCAAACGGCGCAGCAACATCGACAGCTAGGATATGATTAAGGCTTTCAAGAAGCGGCAAACGAATGGTTGGTCGCAAGGTTTGCGGCAAATCAGTTTGGTTGTAAACGTCAATCCGCGCGCTAATGGCGGCAACAAGCGCTTCCATGGTAATCATATCCGGCTCTTTTCTCTCTTAATTTATTATAATTAGAACTTTTTAAAACAAGTTATTAGCTATCTAACCAGCCATTTTTTTGCGCAAGCTCAAGCTGACCTTTGGTGTCAATATCATAGCAAAGCTTTGGGTTAGTTATGGTTGCAATTTGGCAAGCATCCAAGCTTCGCAGTAGCGACCGCAGTCCTTGATCGCCAAAAATTTTTTCTTGCCAGTCAATGAGCTTAGCATAATCAATGGCAATAGGAAGCCCAATCACGTCGCTGTGATGAGCGTCAGCAATGATTGCGCCATCTTTAGGGTAACGACTGGCAACGACGACTTTGTTTTTGGCGGCTTGTTTTTCGGCTAAGAGGCACTCTAAATGCGCGCTGTCTAAATGAATTTGATCGACGCCTAAAATTAATAGGTGCTCAATCTCAAGATTCTCGGCTAACGTTTTAAGCTGATTAATCGCTAAATATAAACTTTGCCCCATGCCTTTTTCGGGGGTTGGGTTAATAACAATTTGGTTGCGATTGGATAACGCTTGGATGTCATGTAATATTTGGGAAAGCTCGTTAGATTGAGTTTGGCTGACAATAATAACGGCGGCAGGTTGGGTTTGAAGCGCTTCTTTGGTCATCACTTCAATTAATGGTTGATTATTTTTGTAAAGCAACTGCTTTGAGGTTCCAAGGCGCGTGCTAAGTCCGGCAGCTAAAATAATCACCGCGTGATGAGAAGGAGGAAAAATAGGCTCAGCGTTTTGCAAATGCGTCGTCATTATTCAGTTTAAATCCCTAACCCATCTTTGGATTTCAAATCGCCATGGTGAATAACTGCACTCATTTGCGCCATAATGCCAAGCGCTAACGCTTCAGGACCATCGCCGCCAAGCTTAAAGCCGATTGGAAAATGCAGTTTTTTAATCCCTTGGTTAAAAATTTCAGGATTTGAACTTGCTGATAAAATCTCGTCAATCAAGCGCTCGGTTCGGTATTTAGGGCCAAGCTGACCTAAATAATGGTAATGAGTTGGGTTGGCAAGTAATACGCTAAGCCTTGCTCGATCTTGGCTTAGGCTATGCGACATGACAGCAACTAAGGCGTTTTTACTTAAATTAAGCAGGGTTTCGGAATCGTCAAGCGGGACACAGCGCACGTCGTCAGCGGCTGAAAATCGTAATTTGGTCGCATAATGCACTCGGCTATCAATCACCGTCACATGCCAATCTTGCATTTTGGCTAAAGTGACCAGCGGCATCACATCATTTCCCGCGCCGCAAACAAGTAGGCGGATTTGTGGCTTTATGTTTTGGATCAGCCAAGTGGTTTTATCATCTTCATAATGAGCAAAAGGCTTTTTAGTTAAATTTTGCGAATTAAAGTCAGCTAGCCTTGTTAGTAATTTATCCTTGGTAAACTGCGTTTTGCCTTGAATATCAGTTAATTGGTTTTGCGATAAATCATCTAAGCAAAACCGTGTTCCGATAGTTAGTTCCGGAGTATTTAAATCAATCACCGAAGCAATCGTTTGCGGCAGTTGTGATTGCCGAACGCGATCAATCAAGGCAAGTAAGGGCGCGGCATCATTTAAGCGCTCAAACAACACATGGACACGACCGTTACAGCCAAGCCCAAAGTTTAGCGCTTCATCTGCCTCGTCCTCATCATCGCTGTCGCCAGTTTGATAAATTTGAACGGTTGCCCCATCTTTGGTCAGCCAAAATGCTTTTTTGATGATATGCGGTTCAAGGCAGCCGCCGCTAATCATGCCAACGGAGCGACCGTCCTCGCAAATGAGCATCATCGCACCCACTTGCCGATAGGCTGAACCTTCAGTTTTGACCACCGTTGCCAAAACTGCGTCGGTACCTTCGTTAACAGCAGTTTTGGCAAGGTGTAAAATATCGCTAACTTGGTTCATTAGCACTCAGGAAGTTTATCAAGTAAATGCTCAAGTTTAATTGGAAACTCATAAACCCGAACGCCTGTGGCATTATAAACTGCGTTGGCAATCGCCGCTGCGGCTCCTGAAATCGCCGTCTCGCCAATACCTTTAATATGAATAGGATTGGCGTATTTATCCTCTTCATCCAAAAGCGTCACATCAAGCTGCGGAACGTCCGCATTGACCGGAATATGATATTCCGCCAAGTCGCGGTTACAAAGGCGACCTGTGCGCTTGTCATGAACGATTTCTTCCATCAGCGCGGAGCCAATACCGAATACCATGCCGCCATAACACTGTGAGGTTGCTGTTTTATGGTTTAAAATCTTGCCAGCGGTAAAGACGCCCGTCATCCGGCGAACGCGGATTTCACCCGTGATTCGGTGAACGCCAACTTCAACAAAGTTTGCGCCATAACAAGCTTGGCGGTAAGCTTTTTGGGTTTTCCCCGGTTTAATCGTTCCAAGGGCGCTGATTTTATTGCCATCAAAATGCGTTAAAATATCGCGCAAAGTCTGAGGTGAGGATAAATCGATTGGACTATTTTGATGGCTTTCTTGGTCTTGCTTTTCTTTGTCATCACTAGAGAATTTATGAAGCGCCTCTTTGGCGGTTTCGGTCGCTTTATCGATAATTTCTGAAGAGACGCTTTTTGCTGTTTCTTTAACGGTTTGTTTTATGCTCTCAACCAATCCAGAGTTTTTATTGTCGCCCTCATTAGACTCAGAAACCGTGCCGTGATTGATCGCCAGATTGTCGCTTGAGGTTTGTGCCTGCTCGGCAATGAGTTCCCGCAATTTTTGGCAGGCTAAATAAACGCTACTTCCTGCACTTGCGGCGCCGACACTGCCACCGGAACCAGACGCTGGCGGCAAATTGGTATCGCCCAAGTTAACCACAATATGGTCGATCGGCAATCCCAACATATCAGCAGCAATTTGCGCCAAAATGGTATAAGAGCCTGTGCCAATGTCGGTCATGTCCGTTTCGATCACGGCTTCAACGCCAAGGGCTTTTTGAGTACTCAGCTGGATACTGGCGCGAGCTTGTGATTTTTCTAAATTGTTAACGCGGCAAGCAGCTGCCATTCCCATTCCTACGAGCCAATCACCATCGCGAACGCTGCAAGGCGTTGCTTGGCGCTGACTCCAGCCAAATTTGTCAGCGCCAACGTTCATACATTCCACCAAATGACGACTTGAGTAAGGAATATCTTTGGTAGGGTCTTTTTTGGGTTCGTTAAGGATCCGCAGCTCAATAGGATCAATGTTGAGCTTTTCGGCAAGCTCATCCATGGCGCATTCCATGGCGATTTGACCGACCGCCTCCCCTGGTGCGCGCATAGATCCTGCCAATACTTGATTCATCCGAACCATTTTATAGCTAACTTTTCGGTTATCCCCTTGATATAAAAAGGGCGTTGCCTCCGCCGTTGGCTCATAAAAAGTTTGGTCAGGCAAGTTGGTGATAATGCTGTCATGAATGATGGTATGAAGGCGACCGTCCTTGTCTGCGCCCAAGCCAATACGCTGCTCAGTATTTGAGCGCCGAACCGTTGTTTCCATCACTTGCGGTCGGGACATGACCACGCGAACGGGCGCATTCAGCTGTTTTGCGGCAATTGCTGCGGCAATCAATTCAGGCGCAATGCCAAGCTTACTGCCAAAACCACCACCAACAAATCGCGACACCAAGCGAACGTTATCCGGCTTTAAATCCAGCGCGTCCGCAACTTGCTGTTTGCAAGAGGCAAGCATTTGGTTGGCGGTATAAAGCGTCACGTTATCGCCATCCCATTTGGCAATGGTTGCATGAGGCTCCATTGGCGAGTTACTTTGGCTTGGCGTGGTGTAGGTTTTATCGACACTCACTTCGGCATCTTGAAGCGTTTTTTCAGGATCGCCTTGGCTTTGAATAGGCACTTTGGGCATGCTATCGGCGCCCATTTTTTCTTTAGCAAAATCAAACGCGCCATCATCACTTTCATTTTGATATTCAATTTGTACCAATTTTGCCGCTTCGGTTGCCGCTTCAAACGTTTTAGCGACTGCTAAAGCTACCGGCTGACCATGATAAACGATGGTATCTGCGCCTTGAGATGGTGATTTTTTTTTGCCGCCTTGCTGAGGATGGCGGATAAATTGATCAAAATCGATGACAATATCAACGACGTTCGGCAATTTTTTTGCAGCTTCCGTATGGAGTTGCGAAATTTTACCTTTGCCAATGGTCGCACAAACCAAAACACCGTGAAGCTCATCATCAAAGCGATATTCAGCGGCATATTTGGCATGACCGCTGACTTTTAGATCACCATGTAAGCGGTTAACCGGTTTTCCAACTTCTTGCTGCGGCGTGTTGCCAAGCAGCGTTGGCACAGCGTCATCCATGGTGAGCGTCTTGTGCGGCGCAAGTTTGTCATCAAGAAGCGATTTAATATCAGAAATAGATGGCATAACGTGCTCCTAAGGCAAATTTAAATGGGCAGGTTGGGCGGAATTGCTCAGTGCCGCCTCTTTACTGGCGCTGATGGCACGATCAATCGCCTGAATGACTAAGCGTTTGGTTAGTGGGACTTTAAAGGCATTTTTTTGGGTAGTTTTAGCATCACTTAGCAGCAACTCTGCTGCCTGAATCACCGCTTCGCGTTCACCTTTTGAGCTCATAAGCAGCGCCTCAACCGCTCTATTGCGCCATGGCATGACGCCAATACCGCCAAAGGCTAGGCGAACTGTTGTCAAATTGTCGTCACTATCAACATCAATAACAGCAGCAAGCGATACCACAGCAAAAGCATAAGAAGCGCGATCACGGACTTTATCGTAAGTTTGCATACCACTTACCGGCGGCGGCAAAATAATATGGGAAATAAGCTCGCCTGTTTGCAAATTGGTTTCGAGATTTGGGGTATTTTCTGGCAAACGATAAAGCTCATCTAAGGTCAATGTGCGTGAGCTGCCATCGGGAAGTTGAGTTAGCACCTTGGCATCAAGGGCGCGCATCGCCACTGCCATATCGGAGGGATGCTGAGCAATACAGTCGTCACTTACGCCTAAAATGGCAAGCAATCGACTTTCGCCTTCAATAGCAGGACAACCTGAACCGGGGTTACGCTTGTTACACGGGCTGTCAATCTGATAAAAATAATAACAGCGCGTTCGTTGTAATAAGTTGCCCGCCGTCGTGGCTTTATTTCGTAGTTGACCGGACGCCCCTGCTAATAATGCTCTTGATAATACCGGATAATGGGTAATAACTTCAGGGTGCGCCGCAAGATCACTGTTGCTGACTAACGCGCCAATTTTTAATTCGCCAGAATCGAGCTTTTCAATTTGAGCTAATTCTAAATGATTGATATCAACCAGTTTTAGTGGTGTTTCAATGTCATGTTTCATCAAATCAAGCAAATTGGTGCCGCCAGCAATAAACGTGGCGTCTTGGGCGGCGCCATCAGTTGTCGCTTGAGTGATATGGCTAGGGCGCTGATAAACAAAAGGTTTCATGATTCAGCTCCTAATTGATTTTGGCTTATATTATTGTCTTGATGAGGTTTGGCATTACTTGTAAGCGGCGACCAGATTTGCGGCTTGCTATCCGTTGTTGAAGTGACGGTATTTGATGAGTCGTTTTTTGTTAACCCTTTAGTAGACAACACTTGATAAATGGCGTTGATAATATTGGGATAGGCTGAACAGCGGCAAAGGTTGCCACTCATGCGCTCGCTGATTTCTTCAAGACTTATTTTTGGTTGGGTTAAGTCATCAGAAACATGACTTGGAAAATGCTTTTCAATTTCACCAATCATTGCCGTCGCGGAGCAAATTTGACCGGGCGTACAATAACCGCATTGAAACGCATCATGATCGATAAAGGCTTGCTGAAGCTCGCTGAGCGAATCTGGCGCGCCGATGCCCTCAATGGTGGTAATCTCATCGCCATCGTGCATGATTGCTAGAGTTAAGCAGCTATTGATACGCTTGCCGTTCACGATCATGGTGCAAGCACCGCACTGACCATGATCGCAGCCTTTTTTGGCACCGGTTAAATCAAGATGCTGACGGCAAGCGTCAAGCAGATTGGTTCTTGGATCAAGATCATCAAGATGATGCGCTTGACCATTAATCGTCAAGGTTAAATTTGGCATGCTGGCATCTCACAAGCTGGCGATGGAAGTTAATTTATAATTATTTTAAATAGCTAATTATTTTAAATAACTGATTACTTTAAATAACCGTTCCATCATAGCGGCTTATGCGAATAGCGATCTGAACACTTAAGTTTGCATTGCGTGAGGTTATTCCATCATTGCGATAGAGTTTGGTAATTTTGGTAATAAATTGTGAGATTAAATGAGAATGGTTAATAAGAAATTAACGTGTTAAATAAATTAATAGGTTAAATAAATTAATTTGTTGAATAAATTAATTTTTTGAATAAATCGTCACCCGATTGTCGCGTAAAAACCCTCCAAGTCCCAAGCCATAACGCTCCGCAACTAAAATAGCCGTGCTCGTTGGCGCAGACATGCCAATCAGCCATGGAATATTAGCGCGGATGGCTTTTTGTACCAGTTCAATCGATAGCCGTGAGGTCATTATCACATAATCAACACGGGCTCCTGTTTTAAGCTGCCAGCCAATCAATTTATCAAGAGCATTGTGGCGACCAACATCTTCAAATAAATACAGCTGACCGTTATAAATTGCCGCAGCAGCATGAACCGCACCGGTTAATTGGTGAGTCAACTGAGCTTTGTTGATCAAAGCGCAAGCGCTTAGCAGCGTATCAAGGCTAGGTTTTGGCGTTAGGTGCGTCATCGGTTGCAATTTTGGTAGCGCTTGATAAATTCCGGTCATCCCGCACATGCCGCAGCCCGTTCGACCTGACAGCAGCCGTCTTTGCGCTTGGATACGCTGATGGCAGCGCTGATTTAAAGTCAGCTCAACCAAATAAATGTCATAATCGCTTAAATGCGCTAAAGTTAATTCATCATTATCAGTCAATTCAACTGAGGCGTTTATCGTATCAGCAAGCACGGTCAAATCAACAATGGGCGTGATTTCCCAATCAAGCAAATCGGACTTTTGCGAAATCAAGCCTTCACTAAATAAAAACCCAAGCGCAAGCTCGTCCAGCTGATTTGGGCTTGCCATCAAAACGGCGTAATGAATGCCATTAATCACGATGGCAATCGCCGCTTCAATAACCAAACTTTCGGTCGTAGCGATTTTCTCTACGTTTTGATCTTGGGATCTTTCTTGGTAAATGTGCTTTTGGGTCACATGCTGACGACTTAGCGGCGCGTTTTGTGCTGCCTCATCGTCAGCTTGACTTGCCAAATTTGCATTACTTTTCACTTTAAGCAAAGGCGCGCTCCTCATCATAACGAGCAAGGCTTACGGTCATAGATTTGTAACCGGGCGTTCGTGATTCGGGCGCGTGGCTGTCAAGATCGATCAAATCATTACATTCTGGATAATAGGTGGCAACCGATCCTGCGGCAATGTCCATTTTGGTCAATATTAAAGGTCCAAGCGTTCGCGCGTTGCCATGGCTGTCCTCACGGGTAACCATCATTTGATCGCCCTCTTGCCAGCCTATCCGCGCCATCTCATCGGGATGCATAAACAGCACATCGCGTCGATGCGTCTGCCGGTAGCGATCTTCAAAACCAAAAATCATCGTATTAAACTGGTCATGACTACGAACGCTGGTCAATTGCCAAACGGAATTATTATTTGCCTCTTTTTCTATTTTCGCGGCGCGATCAGCAACTAAAGTAATCGGATACTTGGGGACTTCAAATTGCGCTTTGCCGCTTTGGGTCTGCCAAGATCGGTGGCGCGCCGGATGGTACAAATGAAAACCGCGTTTTGATTCACGAATTTTTTCATTAAAATCATCAAATCCTTCAATGGCTTGGGCAATATAATCGCGGGTCACATCAAAATCGGTGCTCATTTTTTGCCAATCAATGCTTGGATGGTCAAATAGCGCAAGCGCAATTCCTGCCACAATTTGGGCTTCAGATTTTAAATGCTCACTTACGGGCTTTAAATGACCTTTGGTGGCGACAATTTGACAAATCGAGTCTTCAATGGTGGCAAATTGTTCGCCATAATCGGTAATATAACGCTCCGTTCGGCTGATACAGGGCAGAATTAAGCTCACTTTTGCAGGATAAAGCATGGTTTCGTTCAGTTTCGTGGCAACAAAAACGCTTAATTGAGCCCTGCTTAACGCCTGTTGAATGGCTTTGCTATCAGGAGCGGCAACCGAATAATTGCCACCCAAACTGACAAACGCTTTAATGTTGCCATCAATTAAGGCTTTGGCGCCTTGGATAACGTCCAAACCATTTTCTTTTGGCATTGGCAAGTTAAACACGCGCTCAAGGCTTGCCAGCAAGTCAGGTTTTGGACGCTCATGAATGCCCATGGTGCGGTCGCCTTGGACGTTTGAGTGACCGCGAACCGGCGACGCTCCCGCCCCCTCAATACCGATCATTCCCATAAGCAGCAACAGATTGGCAATCATCGCTACATTGTCATCGCCTTGGATGTGCTGAGTGATCCCCATTCCCCAAGTGCAAATGGTGGCGGGGCTTTTGGCAACAAGCTTGGCAACGCTGATGATATCGTCTTTAGTAAGTGCTGCGCCGCGCTCAATATCCTCCCAAGATTGCGCGGCAAGCCAATCGTTAAGCTTGGCAAATCCGGACGTTTCGTTATCAATAAAGTCATGATTGATCTTGTCGTTTTCAACGAGCCATTTTGCCATTCCGGTTAATAGCGCCACATCGCCCCCAACTCGGATTTGAATCACGTTATCAACCATGTCATCGCTCATTCCTGCTGCCATGTGTGTGGGCTTTTGCGGATTGCGAAATGCTTTTAAACCTTGCTCGCGCATGGGATTGATTGAAATAATTTTACAGCCTTCTTTATGAGCATGAGCCAGCATTTCAAGCATTCGCGGGTGATTGGTGGCAGGGTTTTGACCAAACATTAAAATGAGTTTGGCGCGCTCAAAGTCCTCTAAAATAACGGTCGCTTTGCCAACGCCAAGCTGCCGCGCAAGCATCACCGAGGTCGGCTCATGACACATGTTTGAGCAATCGGGCAAATTGTTCGTACCAAAGCAGCGAACCATCAGCTGATACAAAAACGCTGGTTCATTGGTCACGCGACCTGACGTGTAAAACAGCGCCTCATCGGGGCTTGCCAACGCTTTTAACTCGTCAGCGATTTTTGTAAACGCCTTTTCCCAAGAGATGGGCAAGTAACGATCTTCAGTAGCGTCATAACAAAGTGGCTCGGACAAGCGCCCTGCATGCTCAAGCTCATAGCCTGACCAATCTTGCAATTGGCTTACCTTATTTTGATAAAAAAACTTAGCATCTGCCGTTCGATTGGTGGTTTCGCTGGCTAAAACCTTGATTCCGGTTTCACAAACGTCCAAAGTTTTATGGGTTTTATGATCGGGCCAAGCGCAGCCGGGGCAGTCAAAGCCGCCATGAGGCTGATTGCTGTGCAAAACGCTAATGCTGCCGCGCAAAAATGATTGATAATCCATCAATTTTCGACTTGAGGCAATCAGCGCCGACCAACCGGCTGCCGGATGCGGATAAACAGGAATTTTGCGCATAAGATGACCTTTTAAAATGAGGGCTAAAAATGAGTGGCAATGTTTGGGGTTTTAAATTTACAAATTTAAAGTAAGCGCGCTGAGTAATAGACACCGTTTAACATGCGGTTTTATCCACGCTAAAAATTAACTTAAAAACAATCATTTCACCTTATGCCTTTTTGCAACCCTTGTAAATGATCAAACCCTCATCGCTACAAAATCGGTAACAAAGACTCAACTTTAGCTACATTGGCATTGAGCTTGATCGCCAACTGGTTTATGCTGATTGTGTCGCAACCCTCAACGCGGCTTTTTCCCTGACGATTTATCTCTCTTTTTTTGGCATCACCGCGTTGTGATGTTATTCCCATTTATAGTGATAGCGTCATTATCAAAATTCAGCGAGTAATAAGAGAATTTTATGTTTAATCATATCGAATATTATGCAGGCGATCCGATTTTGGGATTGGTCGATACGTTTTTGGCAGATGAAAACCCAAATAAGGTCAATTTGGGCATTGGCATTTATTATGACGAGCTTGGCGGCTTAAATGTCCTTGAGTGCGTAAAAACAGCGGAAAAGCGCATTGCTGATCCAATTTTGCCGCGCCCCTATTTGCCAATGGCAGGACTTCCTGGTCACCGCTTGGCTTGTCAACGATTGTTGCTTGGTAAAGACTCAGTTGCCCTCAAAGAAGACCGCGTAGCGACCATCGCCACCATCGGCGGCTCAGGAGCGCTAAAAGTCGGCGCTGAATTTATCCATCAGTGGTATCCAGATGCCAAATGCTACGTGAGCGACCCAACTTGGGGCAACCACATCGGCATTTTTGCCGGAAGCGGCATGGAAGTTGGCAAGTATCCGTACTATGATACGCCAACCAATAGCGTCAAATTTGACAAGATGAAAGACTTTTTTAGCCAGTTAAATGCCCATGACGTCGTGCTGCTCCATCCTTGCTGCCATAACCCAACGGGAATGGATTTAACGCATGAGCAGTGGGATGAACTGCTGGTGTTAATCAAAGATAAAGAACTCATTGCGTTTATGGACATCGCCTATCAAGGCTTTGGCGAAGACATGGACGAGGATGCTTACGCGATTCGTAAAGCCGTTGATTTGGGATTGAGCCTATTTATCAGTAACTCATTTTCTAAAAACTTATCACTTTATGGTGAGCGCGTTGGCGGCTTGTCAGTCGTTTGCCAAGACAGTGCCGAAGCAAATTTGGTCTTTAGCCAATTGCAATTGACCGTTCGTCAAATCTACAGCAGCCCACCATCTCACGGCGGTCACGTGGTCGATATCGTGATGAACGATGAAGCGCTTCATGAGCAGTGGTTGGGTGAAGTTTACGCGATGCGCGATCGCATCAAAAAAATGCGCTCACAATTAAAAGCGGTGTTGGAAGAAAAAGTTCCCGGTCGCAATTTTGACTATTTAACCCGTCAAAAAGGCATGTTCAGCTTTACGGGGCTTACCCCGACTCAAGTTCAGCGCTTGCAAGATAAGTTTGGCATCTACATGATTTCAAACTCAAGAATGTGCGTGGCAGGACTTAACGATAGCAATATCGATTATGTCGCAAACGCGATGGCAGAAGTGCTTCAAGACGCGTAATGACTGCATCATTGAGCGCCAAGCAAAAAACTGCGTTGCCCTATTTGCAGCTGCTTGCCTTTACGCTGGCAGGGTTTTTGGTGATTATGACCGAAACTATGCCAGCAGGACTCTTACCGCAAATCAGCGCAGCGCTTGGCGTATCAAAGGCGCTGGCAGGTCAACTCATCACCCTTTATGCGCTTGGATCAGTGCTTGCTGCCATTCCAATTATCGCGGCAACGCGCAGTTGGAATCGGCGGCGGCTCTTGCTGTTTGCCATTGGCGGCTTGCTGATATTTAATATCATCACCGCCCTATCAAGCCATTACGGCGTCATTCTTGCGGTTCGTTTTGCCGCCGGAATGATGGCAGGCGTAATTTGGGGATTATTTCCCGGTTACGTGATGCGCTTGGTCAAAGACGGCTTGCAAGGTCGCGCTTTGGCAATTGCAGGCGTCGGTCAGCCGATAGCGTTTGCTGTTGGCGTCCCGCTTGGCACTTGGCTTGGCGGGATATTTGACTGGCGCGGCGTGTTTTGGGTGATGTCCGCCTTAACTTTGATGCTGTTTTTTTGGATTCGTTTGTTTATTCCAGACTTTGCCGGTCAAAGCGCAAGTCAGCGCTTGCCATTAAGCAAAGTTGCTAAAATCAAAGGCATTTGGGCAATTTTATTGACGCTTTTGTTTTGGATTTTAGCGCACAATACTCTCTATACTTATATTGAGCCATTTTTGACGTTATCAGGACTTGAAGGTCGCGTTGATGTTGTGCTGTTGCTGTTTGGCGTTGCGGCATTATTGGGAATTTGGCTCACGGGGCTTTTGGTGGATAATCACCCGAGGCAATTAACCTTAGTCAGTTTGGCAACGTTTGTCCTTGCCGCGCTTGCTTTAGGCTTGTTTGGTGATGTTAAAGCAGTCGTATTTATCGCCGTTGCCCTTTGGGGCGTGACCTTTGGCGGCGCGCCAATCATGCTACAAACTGCGCTTGCCGATGCCGCTCGCGAAAATACTGATGTCGCGCAATCGATGTTTGTGACCATTTTTAATATCGCGGTCGGTGGTGGCAGTTTAACCGGCGCGATATTACTCAATCAGTTTGGCGCGGTGTCCTTTCCTTGGGCGGTGCTGATGTTGTCAGTCATGGCATTTATGATTGTTTGGTCGGCGCGCCGATATGGCTTTCGGTCGCGCTGATTTTTATTTGAAAATTTTTAACCCTTTAGCGACAAGCGACCGTTTTGCCGGACTTGTTAATACAAACCGGTTCGCCATTTTTAGTGCTGACTTCGGCAACGCCTTTATCAAAAACGAAATAAGTCGCGCCTAAATAATTTACCCCAAGGCGTTGAACGTTGTCATCAGCATAGCGAAATGGGATGACTACTTTATGAGCACCATTAACAAAGCCCCAATTTTTACCTTTGAGAACGCCTGCCAACCCTTCAGAATAGCCTTCATTGCCGCCGAGGGTTCCATAAACATTGTCATAAATCGGCGCGACCACTTCTTTTCCTGACGTGTTAATCACGCCATATTTTTGCGATTTGGCAGAAAACACCACCGCCCGACCATCAAAAAACCCATCAATTTTCGCGTATTTATTAAATGGAACGATGGTTTTGTTATTGGTATCAATCACACCAAATTTACCATTTTTTTTGACTGTGATACGACCGCTATCCACCAAATTTGCCCAAGATTCATCGTATTTATTGTCCTCATCGCCTACGCTGTCATAAACGGTCGGAACAACCAGCTTGCCTTGGGTATTAAGATAACCGATTTTGCCATTTTTAGAAACAGGCAACAGACCCTCGCTCAGCTCCCACGTTCCCACTTGATCAAAGCCTTTTAAGCTTGCAATCACTTTACCTTGCTTGTTTAATAACGTTTGCGGCTGATAATCTTTATCCATGCCAACAAAAATATTAGCATCGGTTGTGCAAAGCGTCTCGCTAAAGCTGGTTTTTGGTGGTTTACAATCATCATCACTATAAGCAGATGCTTGTGAAGTTAAGATAATAATTAAAATGGCAGCAAACAATGGGACAAAATGCAGTTTCATAAGTATTCCTAACTTTTTGAAAAATTAATCAACATAAATTGGATTGCTTATTATAACAACTCTACTCATTAAAAATAGGCAAAAGTTCATTTTTTATAAAATAAATAAGGATGACCATGAACCTTTTAATCGCCCCCGACAGCTTCAAAGAAAGCCTTACCGCCATCGACGTTTGCCGCGCGATTCAAGCTGGGTTTTGTGAGGTTTTCCCAAACGCCAATGTTACCTTGCTGCCGATGGCGGATGGTGGCGAAGGCACAAGCGAGGTGCTTGCCTTTGCGCTTGGCGGCAACTGGATTGAGGTTTTGGTTCATGATCCGCTATTGCGCCCCATTCGCGCGCGCTACTTAATGCTTGGCAACAAAACGGCGGTGATTGAAACGGCAAACGCTTGCGGATTACCGCTGCTTGCGATCCATGAACGCAACCCGCTACTAACCTCAAGCTTTGGTGTTGGCGAGCTTATTATCGACGCTATCAATAACGGTGCTGAGCATTTAATTATTGGGCTTGGCGGCAGCGCAACCAATGATGGCGGCGCAGGGATGCTGCAAGCACTTGGAATGAAATTTTTTGATGATAAAGGTCAACTGTTAAAAAGTGGCGGCGGCGCGTTAATAAATTTAGCACGGATGGATTCGAGTGATTTTTTACTTAAATATATCCCTATCGAGGTGGCAAGCGATGTCATCAATCCGCTATGCGGTCAACTCGGAGCAAGCGCAATTTTCTCCCCACAAAAAGGTGCAAGCGCGGCGGAGGTGGTTCATTTAGACAACAGCTTATCCAAATTTGCTAACATCATTTACAATCACGGTTACCCCGACTACCAAAACGCCCAAGGCGCAGGCGCAGCAGGCGGTCTTGGCTTTGCGCTATTAACCTTTTTAAATGCCAAAATGCAATCGGGATTTGACATTGTCGCGGACAGCGTTCGATTAGCAGAACATATTAGCCGCGCCGATTTGGTGATCACCGGCGAGGGCAAACTCGATGCTCAAAGCCTCATGGGAAAAGTCGCGGTGGATGTTGCCAATGCTGCCAAAGCGCAATACAAACCCGTTGTTGCCATTTGCGGCGGCGTTGATAATACCATTTATCAGCAAAGTTATGATTTGCCATTTGATGTGATTTTGCCAAGTATCCAACGCCTTGATTCGCCCGATATCGTTTTTGCTTCTGCGTTTGATAATATTAAAGTTACCGCAAAGAACTTAGCCGCCGCGCTGAAACTTGGTAGCCGGATTTTTTAACTTGCTTACCAATTACGCGATATAATGATTCGTTTAATGCAAATTTTTGAGAATTATTATGAGCAGCAACCCAGTCGTCATGGGCTATACCTTTTTGGCGCTTGCCATTGTTTTTGAAGTCAGCGGAACAACGTTTTTGATGAAATCCGAGCAGTTCACGCGGCTACTGCCAACGCTTGCAACCGCCATACTTTATGTTTTCTCGTTTTATTTTTTGACCCAAACACTCAAAACTATTCCACTTGGCATTGCTTACGCCATTTGGGGCGGCGTTGGTATTGTGTTGACCGCGCTCATTGGGCTGATTGTGTTTAAGCAGCGCTTGGATTTGTTTGCTATTATCGGCATTGTAATGATTGTCGGCGGCGTTTTAGTGATTAATTTATTTTCTAAAACGGCAGGGCATTGATTTTATTTTATCTTAAGAACGCGAAGTTCATTGTAGCTTACCGCTTTTGACCACGTTGCGGCATCAGTTGGCACGGCTTGGTCATTGGCAATCATCGTTGCCGCCGTTATCCAACCGGAATGACCAACGATAAGCTTTGGCGATGTTGTTTCAGGGCTTTTTTCATTATCAAAGCTTGCTATAAAGTCTTCAATTCGCGCAAAAAATTCCGTTAAATTCTCACCATTATCCGGCGCAAAATTTGCAAAATCAGCACACCAAGCATCGATTTGCGCTTTGTCAATATTTTGCCAAAATTTGCCGTCCCAATCGCCAAAATCAATCTCCATCAATCGCGGGTCAATATGGCAAACAAAACCACGCGCTGCCAAACATTCGCCAACAAGTCGCGAGCGTAATAGCGGACTGACCCAAATCACTTTTGGTAAGTGATGACGGCGAGCAAAACGGGAAATTTTATTGGCAAGGCGTTTGCTTTTTCGGCGATTGACGGTTAAGTCCGTTTGACCGATGCAGCGATATTTTGCTGCATTAGGCTTTGGGTGTCGCCAAAGATAAAAGGTGGTCATGATGATTTTTGTCAATTAATTCAATGCAAATGTCGCCGCAAATCCGGCATAAATAGCAATCTCGCTGATTTGCTGAGTCGCCCCAAGACCGTCACCCGTATAGCCGCCAAGTCGACGCTTGAGCAATCGCCGCCAATAATCGGTCGCAAAAATTGCCAAAACTGCCGCTAAAATCCACTGAAAAATACCAATGCTTTGCAGCGTTTTTGGAAAAACAAGCATTAATAACAACAGTGCTATCACAAGCCAGCTGCCCGCTACCAACGCCTGCTTGATGCTTAATGATTGCGCCATCGGTTTGGCGCGAGCGTGCTCAATATCACCGCCATAAAGCAGCAGCGCAATAAGGCTAATGCAGCAAAGACGAGACGCACCATGAGCAATAATAAGTGCGACAACCGCAATCATCGGTGGCATACTTGCCAAAAGTGCAACTTTGGTTAAAATAGCCAATCCCAATCCCAATACGCCAAACGTACCAAGCCTTGAGTCTTTCATAATGGTCAGCACGCGCTCGCGGGTATAGCCGCCACCAAGACCATCACAAATGTCAGCAAGACCGTCTTCATGAAACGCGCCGGTCAACCGAACGCCAAACGCGGTACTAACTATCGCGGCAACTAAGGGCGTAAAAATTAAGCTCATCAGCCAAAAAACGACCGCGCAAAGCACCCCAACCAACAGCCCAACTGCCGGAAAATGGCGACTGCTTTGGTGAAGCCAATCGGGCTGATAGTTTGGAATACTTAGTACGGGGATTCGGGTTAAAAACTGAATGGCAATTAAGATAAGTCGCCATTCATGGCGCAAGGTAGCAACAAGCCCGACTGATGATTTTTGCGAATTTGCCATTAATGAGCTGTCACCGATTTTTCGCTAACGCCCGCCTCGCTAAAGCTTGCCATCTCGTTCATAATCGCGCAAGCCGATACCAAAAGCGAATAAGCAAGCGCTGCGCCACTGCCCTCGCCTAAGCGCAAGTCCATGTCTAAAAGGGGCTTGGCATTGAGCAGTTTTAGCATTTCAATATGACCAGCTTCAGCCGATTTATGAGCAAACACAGCAAATTGAGCGGTGTTAGGGGCAAGATGTTCAGCGACCAATAGCGCACTACTTGCAATAAAACCATCAATAAGTAAAATTTTGCGCAGGCTAGCCGCTTTTATCAGTGCCCCTGCCATCATCGCAATCTCAAGACCACCCAGCGCCGCTAGGATATCAAACGGTGATTTGGCATTGTCATGACGGGCTAGCACTTGACTTAAAATGGCTTGCTTGTTTGCAAGCCCCAAATCGTCAAGCCCTGTCCCACGACCGATACAAGTTGCAATTGGCAAATTACCCAGTTTGACCAGCAGCAAACTTGCCGCTGAGGTATTACCAATACCCATCTCACCAACCATCAGCAAATTGCCAGCCATATTTTCGGCAATCATCATGCCATGATTAAGCGCGGTTTGGCACTCCTCCGGCGTCATTGCAGGCTCGGTCAGCGCGTCACGGCTGCCCATGCGAACTTTACGATCAAGCAAGTTTTTATTCGGTGCAAAGGTTGCATTGACGCCTGCATCAACGACTTTTAAGCCAATATGATGCTGACGCGCCAAAACGTTAATTGCCGCGCCGCCATTTAAAAAGTTTTGTACCATTTGCGCCGTCACGGCACTTGGAAATGCGGATGTGCCATGTTTTGTTAAGCCATGGTCAGCAGCAAACACATAGATTTCAGGATCAATAATGCTCGGCGTTGTCGTCTCTAAAATCATCCCAAGCTGAAGCGCTAAACTTTCAAGGCGACCAAGCGCACCTTGCGGTTTGGTTTTATTATCAAGTTTGTGGGCAAGCTCATTTTCAAGCTCAACATTTGCAATCAAAGGAACCGCTGGGATAATCAAAGCTGTCAAAGGAACATCCTAAAATAAATGATATCAATCAAAAAATGCAAAAAAACTAAGGCAAAAAAAGCCGCTACCAATTAAAAAATTTGACTTCGGTAGCCGCTTTTTTATTAACGGTTAATCACCAAAACGATCGGCATTAAACGGCGCAACATCAACTAATACCGGTTTATTATGAATCAACTCTTCCATAATCCGACCGGTTACAGGTCCAAGCGTGAAACCTTGATGGCTATGACCAAAGGCAAACCATAAATGCTCGTGTTTGCTCGCTCGACCAATCACTGGCTTCATGTCTGGCATACAAGGTCGCGATCCTGCCCAAGCTTCGGACTCCACCGCCTCATCAAGCGGCAAAATCCGGCGCGCATATCTAAGCACGGTTTCAAGCTGACCGAAGTTTTTGGGCGCTTCCATCAACGTCATCTCAGCACCCGTGGTGATGCGGATGCCTTGTTGGAACGGTCCCATCACAAAACCTTTATCCATATCAAACATGCTGTGATGAATTGAGTTTTTATGATTAATAATAAAATGCTGATGGTAGCCGCGCATTGGGAACAGCGGTAAATCATAGCCTAATGGTTTAATCAAATGGTTTGACCACGGTCCTGCCGCCACTGCTAAATCGTCCGCTTCAAACTGTTTGCCGCCTTCAGTCGTCACTTGCCAGCCACTATCGATTTGCTTAAGGTCGGTCACATCAAGCGTCAATAACGTGCCGCCAATCTCCTCAAAGTTTTTGGCATAAGCTTTTACCAAAGCACTTGGATTTGACACCTGCCATGAGTTCAGCCAATGAATCCCGCCAACAAAATCATCAAAATTGGCATTTGGCTCTAAGGCTTTGAGCTCCTCAATGCTGACCACTTTATGCTCAACGCCCACTTCTTGGTCAAGAACCGCCGCCTCAATTGCCGCTTTTAGGGTCTCCTCCGAGCGATGCAGCTGCAACCAACCATCACGCGAAATCAACTCATCCGCGCCGGACGCTTCAATCATCACTTGATGCTCGCGGGTACAATGCTCAATCAAGGTTTGCCATTCTTTTTCAATTTTGGCAACCGACTGCGGCGTTGAGTATTTCCAATACTGCAGTAGCGCTTGATGATAGCGAAATAGCGCCGGCAGACGATAGCGAATGTCCGTGCCTTGGTTGGGCAGAACACGAAAAATCTCCGACACTTGGCGCGGAAAAGGATGGGTGTGCACCGCCTCGCGCTGAATCAGCCCCGCGTTACCGTACGACGTTTCCGACCCTGGCAGCTTTTTATCAAGCAGCAATACCTTTGAGCCATTTTTTTGCAAATGCCAAGCAATGGATGTTCCTACCATTCCTGCCCCAACTACAATCACATCATAGCGCATATCTGACCCTTTTTATGACTTTAAGCTTATGATATTAAGCTACCAAAAAAAATAACGCCGCGCTGGTTGACCGCTGCGTTACGATATAGAAATAGTGATAGTAACGCTAATCAAAAAATTAATAAACCTCTCTTAACTATTATTTTCGATCAAACTAAATTTTAGTTATTTAATTTAGTATCAAAAATCATTATTACCATTCAAGGTGACGTTAAAAACGGCTGCTATACGTTTTAAAACAACTCATCAACCATGGCGATTACTGCCTCAGTTAAGGCAAATTGGCGAATATCGGTCAGCATCGTCACATCAAAATTATGCACAAAGGCAAACGACAAATTGCGCTCGGGGTCACACCATGCCGACGCGCCGTTGTAGCCCATATGACCAAATCCCAAACCGTTTGAGGGCGAACACACTTGGAACAATCGATGATAACCCATCCGCCACATCATGTTCGTTGGCATGACGGCATCTTGACCATCGACTTGCGGCGTTGATAATTTAGCAAAAGTCGCGCTATCTATCAGTGTTTTACCTTGCCAATTTCCGCCACTTGCGAGCATCGCATAAATAATAGCAAGGGCTTTGGCACTGGCAATGCCATTGACCGCCGGCATCACCGATTGCAGCGCATCACGAGAGTAATAATCAATCCCTGCGCCATTCGGAATGAGCGCCGCTTTATAATTTTTTAGATTAAGCTTACTTTGGTCAAAATATAAGCGGCTAATTTGCGCCGTATTAAGCGGTTTATCTTCACTTGCAATGCCATTTTTAACAGCAAGTTCTTGCCAGCACGCATAACTTGGCAGCTGCTCAAACGTGGCAAGCGTTTCTGCGCTTTCTGTTTTTAGTACCGGCTTTCGGCGTTTTTTGGTAGGCGACTCTGCCGCAAAATCTTTGGGCAGCTTTGCCACAAGATTAACCTTATTACTTGGTACGCCAAAATAACAGCAATTACTAATACCAAGAGGCTCGGTCAAATAGGTTTTAAGCACGTCCTGAAAAGGTTGATGGGTTGCCGCTTCAATCAAACCACCAAGCACCCAACCATAAATCAGCGCGCTGTAAGCACTAGCGTAAGGCATTTGACTATCGGGCATGGGCGCAGGAATGGTAGGCGACATTGCCGCGACTTTCTTAATCATCAATGACCAATTCATCATTGAAAGCGCATCAATCTCAAGACTGGTAATGGCAAACAAATTGGCTTGATGCGATAGCACCTCACGAAGCGTAATTTTTGCTTTGCCATTCACGCCAAACTCTGACCAATAGCGGCTGATCGGCGCGTCATACTCCAAAATGCCGTTTGACACGAGCACATGAATCAGCGTCGCCAAAATCCCTTTTCCCGCTGAAAAATTAAGCGATAAGGTATCCGGCTGCCAAGGCAATCCCGCTCGCGCCAATCCTACCGACCCACTTGCCAAACAAACGCCATCTTTATAAACCACCACCGCCCCGCCCGCTGGTACATCATCAAGCTGTAATTGGGTTAATAAAGATTGCAAGCGGTCTTGAATGATACGATTTGGTAACGCGGTCATGAACTTACTCTTAAATTATTTGAAATTAACGATGAACAAGAATCTAATATAGGTTTAAAAACTATCTTGGCACCAACAAGCGGTTATAAACCTCATCTTCAAGCCCTGTTAAACCATGACTGCGACCACGCGCCATTGCCGTATCCATCTTGCGACCGCGAAGCCAGCCTGCCCGAAGCGCGGCTGCTGCGCCAACGCGGTTACCAGACTTGCAATGCATGGTGATTTTTTTGCCATGATACTTGCGCAAAATGCCATCAAGCGCCAAAATATTGAGCTGTTTTAAGTCTTCCGCCCCGCGAATTGGTAGCGCTTCGTAAGCCATTCCAGCGTTTTGAACGGCGGATTTTTCATCAAAAGTCAGCTCATCTTCAGGCTGAAAATTAATCACCGCCTCAATGCCTGCTTTTGCTAAGGCTTCTATTTTATCCTCATCAAGCGCCCCGCAAACCACCGTGAGTTCATCAGGACGAAAATACGGCGACAATACCTCGCCAAGCGCTACGCCGTTGTCGCTATCAAAGCTGTCGGTATCAAAGCTTTGGCTGTCTTGCGACGACTTGTTTTGGTTTTCTTGTGAAGCGGTCGCTGCATTTATATCGGTAATTTGTGGTTGATTTTGGATTTTAGTCATGATAACCATCTTAATATCAGTATTAAAAAGGACAAATAATTAAACGATAGAAATAAAAAGACCAGTTATGATAACCGGTCTTTATTTCACTGCTGTGTTTATGAATTGTCGTCGTCACTATCAGCAATCACATGCTCATCCGCAACTTTTTTATCGATCAATTTAATCACGCCTGCCAAATGCGGCTTGTCATTTTTAGCGCTATAAAGCCCAAATACGCATTTGTCATCAACCTTTTCTAACTTGTCAATCGGCTCGCCAATCAGCTCAACTTCTGAGGGTAAAAAAATCGGCAATTTAAAGGATACTTCAGCGGTGCAAGCTTCGGGCAACTCCCCCATCAAGGCTAAGCATTTGGCTTTTGACCACATACCATGAGCGATTGCTTTGGGAAAGCCAAAGGCTTTAGCGGACAATGGGTGCAAATGAATCAAGTTAAAATCACCTGAAACAAAGGCATAACGGCGACCAATGTCTTCTGGAACTTCAAAGACATTATGAACGCCTTTTTCATCTACCAACGGCTTGACCGTGACTTTTTTAGGTTTGTTGCTACTGGTAGTTGGCTTTTTACCACGCGCCAAATAGGTCGATACGCCTTCCCAAATCACGTCATCTTGCGACTTAACTTGAGTGACAAAATCAAACTGCTGACCTTGAGCGTGGTCGCGAAGGTTAGCAAAGTGAACCGCCATAGAAACCGTCTCGCGCTCACCGATTTGCCGATATTGAGTTACGCTATTTTCAACGTGAACCAATCCGAGCATGGTAAATGGAAATGGCTCTTTAACCATCATGTTCATCTGCAACGCTTGCGACAACACCGCAAAATAAGTCACTGGCACCTTGCCATCGGCTTTAAAACCACAAATCTTGCGATAGTCTTCAAGGTTGCTTTGGTCAATGTGCAAATTATCAACAAAATAGGTGGCTTGTGGCAGCTCATCTTTACTGGCTCGCGGATTGTCGCCAATCGGCAATAAGCTTTTGATAATATTGGCATAAGTGGTGTGCGCTTTTGGCAGCGCGTCATAATGTTTGTCTGACATAATCTATCCTAAATCAAGCTTAAATAAGCAAACCGCTATCTAATCAACCGCTGATACTTTAAAAGCTATAAATGGTAAGCCGCAAAATTTTGACCCATAAGTTTAACAAAATTAATCAATAAATGTCGTGAATACTAACCAATTATTTTCACTATAACTTTATTATATGATTGAATTATGATGCTGGCTTTTAAAAAGGTGGTTCAAATTTATTTTATTAAATAAGGTTGTAACACACAAAAGCCGCCTTTGGGCAGCTTTATTATGAAAATTAACAACTCTTTGGTAAATACTTATGTCAGATAATAAATTTTTCTTTTTAATTCAGAAGATTAACTATTATTAAATTTAACCCCTGACAAGGTTAAGCACCAAGCAAGCTTTGACCGCAAACGCGAACGATATTGCCATTTAATCCGCCTGAGGCAGGAGACGCAAGCCAAGCAATGGTTTCAGCGACGTCAATTGGCAATCCGCCTTGACTTAGTGAGTTCATTCGGCGACCCGCTTCACGAATGGCAAAAGGAATGGCTTCGGTCATCGAGGTTTCGATAAATCCTGGAGCAACGGCATTGATGGTCATGCCGTTATCCTTGCTTTCAAGCTGTTTTGCTGTGGCATTAACCAGCCCAATCACGCCCGCTTTTGAGGTCGCATAATTGGTCTGACCCATGTTACCGGCAATCCCTGAAATGGATGACACACAAACGATTCTAGCATCTTTATTTAATACGTTATTGTCGAGCAAATAGCGATTGATTTTAGCGATGCTGGCAAGGTTAATGTTAATGACCAAATCCCACTTTTGCTCATCCATATTGGCAAGCGTTTTATCGCGGGTGATTCCGGCATTATGAATGATGGCATCAAGACCGCCTGCAGCTTTTGCCGCTTCAGCAATTTTTTCACCCGCATCGTTGCTGGTAATATCCACAAAAAGCGCGGTACCTTTAAGCTCATCCATCACTGTTTTTAAGTCGCCTTTTTGATTTTCAACATCAAGACCGATCACATGAGCGCCCTCACGAGCCAGCACTTTGGCAATTGATTCGCCAATGCCGCGACTGGCGCCCGTAACCAACATGGTTTTGCCTTTGAGCGGCTGCGTCCAATCCACCTCAAGATGACTGCCTGCGCCAACGCGTACCACTTGCCCTGACACATAAGCTGATCGCGCCGAGGTAAAAAAGCGCAAGGTTGAGTCAATATTTTGCTCAGCACCTTTTGCTACATAAATTAATTGGGCGGTGATGCCGCGCTTAAACTCTTTTCCTACCGAGCGCACAAAGCCTTCAAGCGCCCGCTGTGACAACGCCGCTTCAATATCATCAAAGGCTTCAGGCGGTCTTCCTAAAACAATCACGCGTCCTGAAACTTGGACTCGGCGCGCAACTTTGTGAAAAAATTCGTAAACTTGCTTTAAATCTTCTGTGTTTTTGACATTACTGGCATCAAAAAGTAGCACTTTGAATTTGGTATCATCATCTGCAACGGGTTTTGCTGAAATGCCCGCATCATCAAGCGCACTTTTGACGCTATCGTCTGCATTTGCAAAAACTTCTGCTTGAAGCTGCGATAAAATGTTGGCAGCAGCAGAGCTTAAGCTTTGATCGTCACCCTTAGCGCGACCTATCAGCACACTACCGCGAACCAAACGCTGACCACTTTCAAAACGCTCAAGCTCGACAGGAAGCGGCAAACCAAGATTTTTTGCCACTTTTTTGCCGATTGAGGACTGAACAAAATCACCATAACGGTCTGACATAATTTTTTCCTAATGCGTTAGTTGTTATAAATAAATTATTATAAATAGGCGGTAATAAAGGCAAGCTAACCAACAATTATAAAGAATAGCTTGCTGCCACTTTATTGCGATTTAGTAACTTAATTTTTGTGATTTAATTTAAGTACTTTTTAATCAAAGCGCTCTTTAATCAAACTGATTTTTAATCAAAGTAATTTTAAATCAAAGCGATCTCGCCAATTAAGCTTTGCTTTTGATAGATTTTGCAGCGTTCCTTCTTGCTTTGTCCAGCCTGATTTGTCACCTGCCAAGTTATTTTTTTATGACCTTGTTTGCCTTAATCAGCTTAGCGCTTATGCTAAAATATTTCAATATGGTTATTATTTTTTAAGATTTTCATAACTTATTATTATAAATTAAAATAGCCATTCACTGAACTGCTGATAAATCCGCGGTCTGATTTGCTAAAGACATACAATAAGTCGCAAAAAATTTGATTATGATAGAGAAGATTTTTCTCACTCTAAAAATCGATTTACGATTTGCAAAACACCAATAATTAAAGTTGATAAATTTTTAAGGACACTATAATGAGCGATAAAAAAAATAGCCCAATCGTTGAAACTACGGTATTAAAAGGCTCAGAACCTGCTTCAGATTATCAAAATGAGCTGAACACTGCGCAAAATAACGACCAAGATACTGACGCGCATTTTGACTCTATTGCTGAGCTTGCCCGCGCCACGGCAATCGTTGACGCAGATGGCAATCCGGTTAACCAAAACAATAATGACGATGACAGCGATGCCGCCAAAAAAGCACGCCTTGCTGATGACCTCGCTCGCGAAAAACAAGAAGACACAGCGACTGATGACACCAAAGTAACCGCAGCATCAAGTGATGAAAATGCGGATAACGTTTCAAAATCAGTAACCCGTAACCAAGACCAAGACCAAGACCAAGACCAAGACGCTACTAAACCTGATAGCCAATCAAAAGACAATGCTCAAGACCAACAAGAGCAAGATTCTAAAAATCAAAATGAGGCAACTACGGAAGGTCAGCAAACAGGCGTTTCCGAATTGCAAGAAAATTTAAATGATGATCAAAAAGAAGGGTCAAAATCAGATCAAAACAAAGCTGATAAAAAAGCCAGTGACGCCGACAATAACGAAGCTTCAACGTCAAAAACTGATAACGCCCAAAGCGATGACAATCAAGATAACGGCGAAAAAGCTGAGCAAAATCAACAAGACGATCAAGAAGATAGCCAAGACAACAAAGCCGCTAAAACAAATACTCAAAAACAAAACTCAGCACCAAGCAAACTAATTTCCGGTCAGCACCGCGTTGCCATCATTGGCGGTAACCGCATTCCATTTGCCCGCTCAAATGGCGCTTATAGTGATGCCAGTAACATTGATATGCTTACCGCCGCGCTTAATGGCTTGATTGAGCGCTTTAATTTGCAAGACGAAAAAGTCGGTGAAGTGGTTGCAGGCGCGGTGTTAAAGCTCAGCCGCGATTTAAACTTAACTCGCGAGTCCGCGCTCAATACTGCTCTTGACCCGCACACGCCCGCTTATGATATCTCGCAAGCTTGCGCAACCGGATTGCAAGCAACGTTTGCATCGGCAAACAAAATTGCCCTTGGCATCATCGACTCAGCGATCACCGGCGGCGTGGATACCACCTCAGATGCGCCAATTGCCATTGGTGATGGGCTTCGTAAAGTTATCTTAAAACTAGGGGCTGCCAAAAACAACAAAGAGCGCTTAAAAGCACTGTTAAGCCTAAACCCAAAAGAGCTGATTGACACCCCACAAAATGGTGAGCCAAGAACGGGGCTGTCGATGGGTGAGCACCAAGCCATTACAACTTTAGAGTGGAACATCAGCCGCGAGAACCAAGATAAGCTTGCATTTAACAGCCATAAAAATCTCGCTCGCGCTTACGATGACGGCTTTTTTGACGACTTAATTACCCCTTACAAGGGTTTGACGCGTGATGACAACCTGCGCCCTGACTCAACTCTTGAAAAAATGGGCAAATTAAAGCCTGCGTTTGGTAAAGATAACGCCAACCCAACGATGACCGCAGCAAACTCAACGCCGCTGACCGATGGCGCGTCGGTTGTGCTGCTGGCTAATGAGGACTGGGCAGAAGCTCGCGGACTTAAGGCGTTAGCCTATATCACCCATCAAGAAACCGCTGCCGTCGACTTTATTGGCAAATCGGGTGAAAAAGAAGGTCTTTTAATGGCGCCCGCTTACGCCGTTCCAAGAATGCTTGAGCGCGCAGGACTTAGCTTACAAGACTTTGATTTTTATGAAATTCATGAAGCCTTTGCCTCACAAGTACTGTCCACGCTTGCCGCTTGGGAAGATGAGACCTTTTGTAAAGAGCGCTTAGGGCTTGATGCGCCGCTTGGTAGCATTGATCGCGATAAGCTTAACGTTAATGGTTCATCACTTGCCGCGGGTCACCCGTTTGCCGCTACAGGCGGTCGCATTTTAGCCACGGCTGCCAAGCTTTTAGACCAAAAAGGCTCAGGTCGAGCGCTAATTTCGATTTGCGCCGCTGGCGGTCAAGGCGTGACTTGTATCTTGGAAAAATAAGTAGTCGCTAATTAAGTCATGACTCATCACGATTAACTATAAAAAGTGGGCAAAACTATCGCCCACTTTTTTTGCGTTATTTTTAGGCTAAAAATATAGAGGAATATCACATGGTATACGTCGCTTGTAGCCCTTCTGTTTTACCAGCAAGTAAGCGCTCAACTTCATTTTTGATCTTAAGTCCTGCCACATCCGTGCCAATTTGAACCGCAAACCCAGCAGGACGGTTGGCTTGGGATTTATGATTGATCCAAACCACTTTGCCATTCATGGGTAAGCGCTCGCTTGATCCTGGAAGCGTGACGGCAATAAAAACCTCTGCGCCAAGCGTTTGCGGTCGCTCTGAGGGTACAAATAACGCGCCATTGTCTACAAAAGACAAATAGCTGGCGTAAAGTGTTGGAATGTCTTCAATATGGCAGGTAAGCACCCCGCCGCGACCCGGCATTGCCATCATTTACTCCTTTAGGGTTATTTTATGATTTGACAATCAAATTTATTAACGGCTTAAAACGCTGCCAATTGCGCCATCAGCTTATCATAAGCGACTTTTTCTTGCACATTTTGTTGAAGGGCAATTTTTATGGCATTCAGTTCTGATAATAGCGCAGAAATGTCATCAAAGCTTGGTTGATGATGTTGTAAAACAGATTGAAAATCAATGTCTTGCTGAAGCACGGGCAAGCTAAGTAAACAGCTTTGAATATCGCCAATCATCAATTCTGACAATTGAATAAAGTCAGTTAGGCTAACCTCTTTTTGCCAATAATCGCTCGCGGCAATCGCGCTACGCTTGTTACTAAATAAAGCTTGCCAAGTGGTTAACCAAAGCGCGCGCTTGCCATACCAAGGTGATTGCGCAAGCGTCATTGCTGATAGTGGCGCACCGCGAGAAATCGTAAGCAGCTGCTGAATTTGAGCTGAATTTACCGCTTCTTTTTGAATGACACCACCTAGGCTGCGCTGAACAAAATCTAGCGCAACCTCAGGGTCGATACGCTGAATGGGAAGCTGCTGCAATCGGCTGTTGATGGTCGGTAATAACTTGGCTTTGAAATCGGTAATGAGTAATAAATGTACAAACGATTGCGGTTCTTCAAGCGTTTTTAGCAGCGCATTTGCCGCAGCGATCGTCATTTGCTCAGCGTTGTCAATGACGCAAATTTTTAGCCCTTGACCACCTTGATAAATAAACGGCTGAATGGCGCGGATATCATCAACTTTGATGGTGCTGTCTTTGGGCTTGGTGACTTTTTTGCTACTGTCATCGTTGGTCGTTGTTACAGGTTCTTGAGGATCACAAGGTAAACTGGCACGCGGCAGTACTTGCAAATTAGGGTGCGTTCCTGATTTGAGCCAATGACAGCTTTCGCAATGACCACAAGCGCCCATTGGATGATTGCCGCGCTGATTGCAAAGCAGCCAAGCGGTTAGCCGCCAAATAAACGCGCGCTTGCCTAACCCACTCATTCCGGCCGCAAGCATCGCGTGCGGTAGCGGCTTATCAGGATGCTGCGCGCGCGTGGTCATTTGCTCCCAAAGCGTGCTCTGCCAGGGCAGTAATGGCGCAAAGTAGATGGCGCTGGTTGGGGCGGCTTGGTTTTGCATATCAGCTCTGTTTCCAAATTTTACTGAAGCTATTTTTCTTGAACAACACTTAAAAACTTGGCAAGTGGCATCGCATTAAGCCTTGCCAAATCCTCAGCCGTATCCACGCCTGCAGGAAGCTGTTTTTTGGCCTTAGCAATGGCAATTTGACCGCCATGTTCTAAAATGCGCAGCTGCTCTAAGCTTTCAAGCACCTCAAGCGGGGTTTGCTCCCAAGTGACAAACTGCTTTAATAAGCTGACGCGATACGCATAAAGCCCAAGATGGCGATAAGCATTTTTGGGAACGCTGGCGGCAGATTTTAGTCCCATAACGTTATCACGATCGCATGGAATTGGCGCTCGGCTAAAGTACAACGCGCGCTCGTTTTGATGAATGTTTGCCTTCACGACTTTCACCACAGACGGTCGTAAAAAGCTGTCTTTATTCTCAATCGGCTCATAAAGCGTTGCCATCACGCTATCGTTATCGTTGATGAGCAGCGATTGAACTTGAGCAAGTAACAGCGGCGGGACAAGCGGCTCATCGCCTTGCATGTTAATGACGATATCATTATCACTCCAACCTTTGATCGCGGCAACTTCAGCAAGCCTGTCTGTTCCAGTCGCGTGACTGTCTTTGGTCATCACAACGTCAAATCCGAAATTGCGGCAAACATTGGCGATGCGATCATCATCGGTGGCAATGCACAAATCATCAGCAAAATCTGCCATTTGCGCTTTTTGCGCCACCCATAAAATCATGGGCTTGCCGTGAATATCAAGTAGCGGCTTTCCAGGGAGGCGCGAGCTTTGGAAGCGTGCCGGAATGACGATATGCGTTTTGGCTATTGCTTTGTTGGTTGGCGCTTTGTTGGTTGGCGCTTTGGTTGTCATCAGCCGCTCCGATGAAAGGTTTTAAGTTAAGGTGATAGAAAAAGCTGACAGTTCTTTTTGCAAAACATCATAGCAGTTTGGGCTTAATTTAGCCGTAACGGGAAGTTCCCAAAGTCGTTCAATCAGCGCTAAGAGCTTGGTTAATTCTGCTGGATTGTTCTGATGGCTTTGCAGAGTTCTTAATAATAACACACGGATTTTTATGGCATCTTTACTGGTGATCACTATCGGTTGCTGCTCAAATTGGTACAAATCAGCCAAGCTAAAATCGTGATGATCAGGAAATGGCTGCTCAATCACGCTAAATCCCAAGGCGGTTAAGGTATTAAAAAAACGTTTGGGATAACCGATACCACTGACGGCATAAACGCTATCGCCCATATTTGGTGGTAATTGCTGAAGTAAGTTATTTTGAGTGGCAATCGTCATATCGGATAACGCTAAAACCGGAACCAACTGACTCGGAAGCAAGGTCATCGTCAGCTTATCATTAATGTTTTTTTTACTGCTGATAGTAGCATTCGGTTTTTGATGATAAATGACGGTGGCATCTTTTAATCGTGACAATGGCTCGCGCAAAAATCCGGTTGGTAGCAGCTGCTTGTTGCCAAAGCCGCGCGCCGCATCGACCACTATCCACTCAATATCGCGGCACAATGCCAAATGCTGCAAGCCATCATCGGCAATAATCAGCTGAATATCAGGATGCGCCGTCAGCAGCGTTTCAATCGCTTGCTTACGATTGGGACAAACGGCAATAGGCGCGCCTGTTATCGCTGCAATCAAACACGGCTCGTCACCTGCGTCACTGGGCAAGCTGGTTTTGGTGACTAACATAGGCATTTTTTCTGAATTGCCGCCGTAGCCACGGCTAATCACGCCAACGCTAATCTGCTTTTTTTGTAGATATTGCACAAGGCTGATGATTAAAGGCGTTTTGCCACTGCCCCCAACGGTGATATTGCCAATCACCATCACCGGAACGGGAGCGCGGTAGCTTGCAAAAATGCCACTTTGATAAAGCTTTCGCCGAAGCCAACTGATTGCGCCATAAAGCCAAGATAAAGGCAGCAGAAGCCAAAGCCAAATCGCTTTATTTTGCCAAGCGTTGGTGAGTTGCGTCTCCAAGCTCATTTGCTGCTCCTCGCGCCATTATTCAAAATCGCGGGCATACATTTGCGCGTAGATGCCACGTTTGGCAATCAGCTCCTCGTGCGTTCCAAGCTCAACCATGCGACCAGCGTCCATCACAGCGATTCGATCAGCAGATTCAATAGTGGTTAAGCGGTGCGCAATCACCAGCGTCGTTCGGTTTTTCATCACATTATTGAGCGCTTTTTGAATATAATGCTCTGATTCATTATCAAGGGCGCTTGTGGCTTCATCCAAAATCAAAATCGGCGCGTCTTTAAGCAGCGCTCGGGCAATGGATAACCGTTGACGTTGACCGCCGGACAATTGCAACCCCTCTGCCCCCACTTGGCTTTGATAACCTTGCGGCAATTGCATAATAAACTCATGGGCAAAGGCATCTTTTGCCGCTTGCTCAACTTCCGCTTGCGATTTATTGGCAAGGCTGCCATAAGCAATATTGTTAAAAACCGTGGTGTTAAATAAAACAACTTGCTGATTGACCATTGCAATTTGTGATCGCAAGCATTGCAAGGTGATGTCTTCAATCGGCAGACCATCAATCGTAATTTGACCGGTGGTCGTGCTAAGCGTTCGGGTCAGTAAATTAACCAGTGAGGACTTGCCCGCACCTGAGCGCCCAACTAATGCAATAGTCTCGCCCGCTTTAATATCAAGGGTAAAGTCTTGCAGCGCGACCGTTTTGTCCGGATAAATCAAACTGACATCATCAAAGCCGATTGCGCCCAAGATTTCGGGGTTTAAAATACCGCTGTCTTGCTCTTCAGGCTCATCAAGCAGCGCAAATATTGACTCCCCTGCCGCAATGCCTTTTTGCAATTTTTGGTTGACATCGGTTAACGAGCGAACCGGCTTGCTCAAAAGCCCTGCGGCAGCAATGTACGAGATAAATTCCCCTGCCGAAATGTTATCAATCACTGCCGGTCGCAACGCCAGCCAAACGACCACCGCCATTGCCATTGCCATAAGCAATTGAACGGCAGGCGTATTGATGCTATTGGTCACGACCACTTTCATGCCTTGGCGCAAGTTCTTTTTGGAGCTGGCATCAAATCGGCGCGCCTCGTAGTCTTGACCGCCATAGTTTTTGACCACGTGATAGCCGCCGATGACCTCATTAGTGATGTGGCTGACATCGCCCATCGTTTCTTGAATGCCTTTGGACAACTTTAAATAGCGCTTGGACGCCTTTTGAATCAACCACAAAATCGGCGGCAACACCACAAATAAAATGAGCGTCAAACGCCAATTGCTATAAAACAAAAAGCCAATCAAGCCAATGACGGTTAAGCCATCGCGAAGTACCGTTTTCATCGACTCAGTGCTGGCGGCGGTGACTTGCTCGACATCAAAAATCAGTTTGGAAGAAATGGTTCCGGCAGGATTGACCAAATAAAAGGCACTTGGCAGTCTTAAAAGTTTGTTAAAAATCTCAACGCGAAGCTCATAAACCAAATTGCGCGACACGAGCGCGGAATAATAATTCCCTAAAAAACTGCCAACCCCGCGAACAAAAAATAAAATCACAATCAGCGCTGGGAACCAGTCTTGCTTACTTTGGTCATTGCTATTGATGGCATCGGTGATAAATTGTAAAAGCTTGGCAATCCAAATCTCGGTGGCGGCATTGATGGCAAAGCCTAAAATGGTTAACGCAATCGCCCACCAATACGGCTTTAGATAGCTTAATAACCGCAGCAAGGTTTGGCGTTTGGGCGGCGCTATAGGGATGAGTGCAATGCCATCTGAAGACGGTTTTACCTCTTGGGGCTTTTTAGAATAAGAATGGCGCATAAAAGCCTCAAAGTAGCATTCAAGTTACAGCAAAGTCAAAGCAGCCATAATGGCTAATCATTCACGCCCAAATGAGCGATCAACGCTGAAAGCTCCTCGGCGCTTTGAAAAAAGATCTCAACGCTGCCTTGACCGTCTTTTTTATGTTTGAGTTTCACCTCAGCGCCTAAAGTTTCGGTTAAGCGCTCAATTAAGCGCTCAGTATCGCGGTTGCGGCGGACTTTTTCGGACGCAGGCTTAGCTTCTGGTTGCAATATTGACTTTACCAAACGCTCGGCATCACGAACGGTCATACCGCCATCGATGATCTTTTGGGCAATGATGGGCTGCTGATCGAGCGATAACGCAAGCAAAGTTCGCGCATGCCCCATATCTAACGCATTGGTTGCCAAATGGTCTTTGACCGTTTCATGAAGCTGATTGAGCCTGAGTAAGTTTGATACCGTCGTTCGCGCTTTGCCAACCACATCGGCAATCATGGCGTGACTCATGCCAAATTCGGTATGAAAACGCTGTAAAGCAGCGGCTTGCTCAATGACGGATAAGTCTTCGCGTTGGATGTTTTCAATAAGCGCTAAAGCAATGGCAAGCTCGTCAGAAAGCGCACGCTCAATCGCCGGAATGACCAAGTTTCCCGCCATTTTTGCCGCTCGCCAGCGCCGCTCGCCTGCGATAATTTCATGAGTGACGTCATCATGGCTTTTATCTTCGCGAGCCAGTAGCGGTCTGATGACAATCGGCTGCATAATGCCGTGTTGCTCGATCGACGCGGCAAGCTCTTTGAGCGCCGTTTCGCTCATATCGCGGCGCGGCTGATACTTACCCGCTTGCAAACGCTGAACGTCAATTTGGATCAAGCTGACTTGGTCTTCTGCCAAATCTTGGCTTCGCGCTTTGATGGCTCGCGGTGACCTGCCATTGCGAGCTGCCGTTTTTTCATTTTGGCTTGTAGCTTCACTTTCAGACGGTGCTTGCTGGGATAGATTTTGAGGCGCGCTTTGGTCGTCAGGCTCGACCAACGCATCTGAAGGGTTAGAATTGGCATGGCTGAGCGCATCGCCTTGAAGTGCAGTGGCGGCAATTTGCTTCTCTTTTTTGATTGACCCAAGTAAGGCATCTAAGCCTCGATTGGCGGCCAACCCTCTTTTTTTCGCCATGATTACCTATCCTCAATACCAATAATCGAAACTTTTATCGCTTTTTAAGTTATTAACCAAGCCATCAATACTAGTGATTGCTTAAAAGCTGCTATTTTTTAACGCTTTACTTTGTTTTAAGACTTCATTAGCAAGCTTTTGATACGCCTCAGCGCCTTTTGAGCGTTTTTCAAAGGCAAGCACTGGCATACCGTGAGCCGGCGCTTCTGCCAAGCGAATATTTCTTGGAATGTGCGTTTTATACATGATATTGCCAAAATGCGCTTCAAGCTCGTTTGAGACATCATTGGCAAGCGTGTTTCTGGCATCAAACAGCGTTCTGACCACGCCGCGAATGTGCAATTTGGGATTTAATTCTGTCAATCTATCAATGGTTTGCGACAAATCTGCCAAGCCTTCAAGCGCGTAATATTCGCATTGCATGGGGATAATCACGCCATCAGTTGCCACCAAAGCATTAATGGTCAGCAAATTCAAACTTGGGGCGCAGTCCATAATCACAAAATCATAGCCCTTTTTCCCCACGCTTTTTTGAAACTCAATGAGCGCTGACATCGCATTTTTCATCAACTCATGGCTGTTGGCTTGCCCCATAAGCGTGATGTCCATGCCCGCCAGTTCCCGATTGGCACCGATCACGTCAAATCCTGCCGGACTTTGGTGAATAGCGTCACTTAGCGGTACGCCATCGAGTAACACATCCGCCATCGTTTGCTCAAGGCTGTTTTTATCGACACCCGTTCCCGTGGTAGCATTGCCTTGCGGGTCAAGATCGATAAGCAAAACGCGTTTTTTTCGCGCCGCGAGGCTTGCTGCTAAATTTACCGCTGTGGTGGTCTTTCCCACTCCGCCTTTTTGGTTGGCAATGGCAATGATTTCCATACATTTACTCAAGTTAAAAGCTGGTTTGGAGGCGATTTTTTAAGCCGCCTTTTTTATGCTGTAAGCTTAGTCATTTTTTGGGGATAATTCAATCAAATGGCGACTGTCATTTAAGTTTGGTACCAAAAGCTGAATCGTGGTGAGTTGCCAATCTTGCTCAAGCGCACAGATTTCCTCCAAAAGTGGGGCTTTACCTTTCATCGCACAAAGCTTACCTTTTGGTTTTAAATAAGGCGCGGCCGCAGCAACAAAATCATCAAGGCTTGCAAACGCGCGCGAGGTAATCACCTCATAGCTTCCTGAATGCGCCTCAATCCTTGCGGCAACCGGAATGATATTATCAAGCCCAATTTCACTAGCAATTTGCTTAATAAAACGAATTTTTTTTTGGTTGCTATCAAGCGCGGTACAAAGGCGATTGGGTTCACAAATGGCAATAATCACCGATGGCAGCCCCGCTCCTGTACCAATATCTAACAAATCCCCTGACGGTAATTTTGGTATAATCGCCAAGCAATCGATGAGGTGCTTTACCAAAGCGTCTTCAGGGCGCGTGATGGCAGTCAGATTATACGCTTTGCTCCAAAGCAGCAAGCCATCTAGATATTTAAGCAATTGCCCAAACTGCTGCTCGCTAAGCGATAACCCTAAGTCGGCGACCGCCTTGGTAAGCGTGGCTAATAACGACGGCACTTGCGACCCAATCTTGGCAAAGCTAAAAGCTGCGGTCAAATTTTGGTTATCAGTCATTTTAACCTCTGAGTTGTCATCATCGCTTGCCAAAATGGGCATGTAAACCGCGTATTTTATCATGGCGGCGCGCTATTGAATAGTTGCAGATTGCCCCAATGTCTAAGCCTTTATCAATCAAGCGACTGACGATCACGCCATTGTCAAAAAAAGCGGGTAAACTTATCCTGTGCTCAAATTAAAAGTGGTGTTAAACCGTGCAATTTTTTGAGCGCAGGTATTCTTAGTTTAATCCAAGCAATATTCGTTTTCCTATTCATTGTCTTGTCTTATTTTTTTTCAAACCTTATTTTTTTAAATCTTGTTTTTTTAAACCTTTTTATTGACCTTATTGAGCGCCTTTTTGTTTATGACTGATTCTCTTATTATAAATACCAAAAAACCTTCCCAGTTGACCAAAACGTCTGACTTAAAGCATAACGTGAAGGTTAAAGTGATTGATACCGATAGTCTGCCAAAGCCATCAGAACCTGACGATATGGCTGACCGTTTAAAAACAGCGACAACCGTGCAAGCCTGTGCGCCAAGTGCCGAATACCTTAAAATCGTTAAGCGCTGCCAAATTCCAGTGACTGCGCTTAAACGCTTTAGTGATTTGGAAGCGCTACCAAAAGATACGCAAAAAGCGCCGCCGCTTGATGTTGGTTTTGGTCAAAAACGCGCCATTAAAGCGCTACAAACGGCGCTTGATATTCATGCTAATGGCTATCATGTGTTTGCTGCTGGCGAAAATGGGTTGGGAAAGCGCACCATTATCACAAGATTGCTCAAAGAGATTGCAAAATCTGCTAAAACGCCGGACGACTGGGGCTATGTTCATAATTTTAATGACCCGCGAGCGCCGATTGCCATTCGCTTGCCTGCAGGTGAGCTTTGCAAACTGCAAGCGCAAATCAATCAGCTTTGGCAAAACGCCAAAAAACGCTTAAGCCAGCGCTTTCGCAGTGAGCAATACCAAAGCCAAATTGAAGCGATTAAAAACGACACCCACCAAAAAGAAAGTCAAGCTTATGATGAGTTAAGTGCTGAGGGCAAGCAGTTTGATTTAACGCTGACCTTTCGCGCTTTTGATAATAAAGCCATGTTCGTTCATCCAAGCGAGCTGCCAGACCAAGACCATACGGACGACAGTCGCGCTGATCATGAAGGCTTAGCGTTATCTGAAAAGCCATTGGCAAAGTCAGCGCCAGATAGTGATGAGCCGCGCCATAACTTTGCTCAAAAAAACCACATGCAAAAACGGCTCAATCAGTTAACCATTGAGCTTGAGCAATTAGAAGATGCCGCCAATGACGCTATTGAAGCGCTGCATCGCGATATTGCCAAACGCACGCTTGCACCATTATTTAACAAAATTCAAAAGCAATTTGCCAAGCATCCTGTGGTCATTGAATTTTTGCAAGCCATGATGGAGGATATGGTCAATCACGTTGAGCGCATTGTTAACGCCGATGATGAAGAGTTTATTGCCGCTGTTTTTGCGGCAACGCCAAGCCGATATGCGGTTAATATTTTGGTCAGTCACAAAGCTGGGAGCGGCGCGCCGATTATTTTTGAGGACATGCCAACGCATTTTAATTTACTCGGTCACGTTGAGCAAATCACCCAACTTGGCACAGTGACCACCGATGTCAGCATGATTCGCGCCGGCGCGTTGCACCGTGCTAATGGCGGCTATTTGCTGCTTGAAGCCAACTCTTTACTTGAGCACCCTTATGCTTGGCAAGGGCTCAAGCGCGCGCTGCAATCGGGAAAAATCAAAATGTCGAGTCTTGAGCAAATGCTCACCTTGACAGGCAGCCTATCGCTTGCGCCAAGTCCGATTGATTTGGATATCAAAGTGATTTTGCTTGGCGAGGCGGACGTTTATTACGAGCTGCTTGAGCTTGAGCCAGAGTTTGACGCGGTATTTAAAGTCCGCGCCGATTTTCATGATGACGTGTCAAGAACGCCTGAGCATGAATTGGCGCTGGTTGCCAAAATGGCAGATATTATTCACGCCGCCAATTTATTGCCCTTTGATAGTAGCGCTCAAGCCGCGCTACTTGAGCATTTAAGCTTGCAAGCTGAAGACCAAAACCGCTTAAGCCTGCATAGCGATCGGCTGATCAAATTGCTTCATGAATCTGATCGCCACGCCCGCAAACAAAATGAGCGTATGGTCAGCGCCCGCCATGTTGATCGCGCTATTGTTGATATGGATGAGCGCTCAGGATACTTGCGCGATTTATATTGGGATGAGCTAAAAAACGGTCAACAGCTTATCAACACCACTGGATTTGCCGTCGGTCAAGTCAACGCCCTCACCGTTGTCAGCTACGCCGATAGCGAATTTGGCATGCCCGCGCGATTGACCGCCGTCATTCAGCCGAACACCGGATCGGGCGATATTTTGGACATTGAGCGCGATGTTGATTTGGGCGGCAGCCTTCACGCTAAAGGTATGCTGATCATGACCAGCTACCTTCGCGCCTTATTTAGCCAGCATCACACGCTCAACTTTAGCGCTTCATTAGCTTTTGAGCAAAGCTACGCCCACATTGACGGCGATAGCGCCACTGTCAGCGAAGCTTGCGCCCTGCTGTCTGCCTTAGCCAATGTCCCGATTAATCAATCATTTGCCATCACAGGATCAATGAATCAGCTTGGCGAAATTCAAGCGGTTGGCGGCATCAATGCCAAAATCGCCGGATTTTTTGATGCTTGTATGGAGCAAGGCTTAACCGGAAATCAAGGCGTGATCATTCCGATGGCAAATACCAAACAGCTCATGCTTCGTGATGACATCATTCGCGCGGTCAATGACGGTCAATTTCAAATTTTTGGCGTCAACACCTTAAATGAAGCGCTAAGCCTCATGACTGCCATCCCGATTGATACGCTTAACAAAAAAGGCAACTTTCAAAAGCACAGCTTGTTTGGCAAGATACTGTCGCGGCTGACGCTTTGGGATGATGACCAAGACGATGACGAAGCCATAGATAAAAAAAGCGAAAAAAAGGGCAAGAAAAAAGCGAACAATAAGAAAAAACCGTCAAAGAAAAAGTCGCCTAAAATTCCCAAATCAGAAGAACCTAATCAAAAAGATACTGATAAGGAATAACTACTGAAGCCGCTAGACGAGCTAGCCCATTTCTGCCATGATAATTGCCTTATCATGGCAGCATGCTAGCGATAATAAATCTTATAAGAAAGTAAAAAAACTGTAAAAAGTAATCAAATAAAGGCGCTCAATGACCACTTCTGACTCTTTGACCACCCAAAATAACGATCTTGAAGCTCATGACAACGGTGACAGCCGTCATAGCGCCGCCACCACCGCTCGGCAATGGCAAGTGCTGTCACAGCTTCAGCGCCATCGTTGGGTCGGAACGGCGCACATTTATGAGCAGCTTAAGCTTTCAGGGTTTGACATCAGCTTGCGAACCGTTCAGCGCGACTTAAACGCCCTTGCTAAGCGCTTTCCAATCGAAAAAAACAACGCCAATCCGCAAGGCTGGCGCTGGAAAGATGACGCGCCCTTGCAAAGCTTACCGCACATGAATTTATCGCAAGCCGTTGCCTTTAATATGGTTGAAGCAAACCTAACTCAGCTGCTGCCGCCTGCGATTTTAGATGAGCTGTTTCCGTGGTTTGATTTGGCGCGCCGGCAACTTAAAAACAGCAAAGTCACCCACTCTTGGCTTGATCGCGTTCGCATTGAGCCTGCCACTCAGCCGCTCATTGCCCCTGCCATTGACTTGGACAGTAAAGATCACATTTATCATGCGCTGTTTTATCAATTGCAAATCCGCGCTGACTATACCCGAAGCAATCACACGCAAGCGAGCGAATATATTTTAAATCCCATTGCCATCATTCAGCGCGGCGTCATCATCTACCTGCTTGCCACTCGAGTGGACGATGTCGATGCCGTTATCCGAACCTTTGCTTTGCACCGCTTTACCCAAGTTGACATTTTAGAGTCAGCCGCGCAAACGCCTCCGGACTTTGAGATTGACCGCTATTTGGACTCTGGCGTGATGGGATTTTCTCATCCATTATTAAGCCAGCTTCCAGATTTTGGCAAAAATACCAGCGTTGAGCTGCGTTTTACTTCAAAAGCCGGAAGAAGTTTGACCGAAAGTAAACTGAGTCCGGATCAGCAAGTGATCTTTAATGACGATGATACGCTGACCATTAAAGCGACGGTAAATCTCACCTCGCAGCTTGTTTGGTGGCTTCGCGGCTTTGGTAGCGGTTTTCTTGGCGCAAAGCCTGATGCGCTTTACCACGCGGTTCTTGACCAAGCGATTTATGATGACAAAAATCATAATGACGATGAGGCTGCCAGCCTCGATGAAAAAACAACTTAACCCATAAAGCAAGTGATCAATTTTATAAATAACAATAACTTATAACAAGGATAATCATGTTAGAAGCTAAAATTAAACCCGTCATGTCCGACAGCTTAAGCGGTCTTGGGTTGACCTCTGATATTTTACTGTTTGCTTTAAATTATGACTTTACTCCACCTGACAAAAAAAAGAGCATTTTGCAGCGCCTAAAAGAAAACCAAGGCGGGATTGACCTTGATTTAAGCTGCGTCCTTTATGATGATGCTTGCCTTATTCAAGATATCGTTTGGTTCAAAGAGCTTCGTGATAAAGCAGAAGCCGTTCGCCATCAAGGTGACAGCTTAACCGGTAAAGATCGCGGCTTTGAAGCCATGTATCACGCGCCGCTTGACCAAGAACAAATCCGCATTTATTTAAGCAAACTTCCTGCCAATATCAGTAAAATTGCGCTGATTGCCAGCTCCTATTTTGGTCAAGATTTTAATCAGGTCAATGCAGGCGAGATTCATTTAAGCGATGACGAGGGCAACCGCGCTTTTACGCTAGATTTAAAGACACTGGCAAAAGGCTGTAAAATGATTTGGGTTGCTCAGCTTGAAAAGCAAATCGATGATTGGCAATTGACCATGCAAAACTTAAATTTAACCAATAAAGACATTCCAGAAGCAGCGCAGTTTGTCGGTCGCGAACTGACCCGAGCACTTGTTGTGCCATCGTCCCAGCTATAACAGTTGAGCAGCGGCTAACTTATTTAAAACCTCAATTGGTTAAAAGCTAAACTGATTAGTAAATTTAAACTAAGTTAATCCAACGCTTCGCCGCAATTGGGACAAAAATGCTTTTTTTTCACTTCAGCTTCGCGAGCGGCAAGCGCCTGCTCTCGAAGCACTTGCAGCACAATATCTTGAGCCTGCTCTTTATCAAGACCCAGCTTTCGGCGGATAGCATCTATTCTGGTTTGATTTTGCACCAAATCAAAATCGCCATCCATTAACGACTCACGAAACTCTTGCTCAAGCTCCTCGCGGCGTGAGGCAAGCTCATTGGCAAGCCCCGTTGCTAAAATACCCGCCGGAAGCGCGGCAAGCCCTACCCCAAGAATCGTAATGAGCGCCCCTAATATTTTCCCTGCCGTGGTAATGGGCGTCACATCACCATAGCCTACCGTCGTAAGCGTTACTACCGCCCACCACATCGCCTTGGGAATCGACTCAAACTCCTCAGGCTGAGCGCGATTTTCAACCAAATAAATGCCGCTCGATGCCGTGACAATCATGATGATTAAAATAAAAATCACCGCTTGAAACGAGCCACGTTCTTTATTAATCACCACCAATAAAATGCGCAAAGAGGCAAAATAGCGCGTTAATTTTAAAATCCTAAATAACCTTAGAATTCGTAAAAAACGCAAATCGATACTGACAAAATAATTTAAAAACGCCGGCGCAATCGCTGCTAAATCAATGAGCGCAGATGGACTGGTCAACCACTGCCAGCGCTGCCGCCAAGTCGTGTTATCAGGTTTGGCTTCTGCCACACTCCAAAGCCGAAGCAAAAACTCAATAGAAAACACGGCAATCGAAAAATGCTCAAAGGCTTTAAAATATGCTTGATAAGGATAATACCAACTGTCAACCGACTCAACAATCACCGCCGCAACGTTGGTCATGATCAAAACAATTAAGAAATAATCGACATAGCGGCTCAGCAAGCTGTCATGATCATCATTTTGCAAAATGTCATAAACAAATCGCCGAGCGCGCTTTAGCCACTGCATAATTTGCCTTTAAAAATTGGATAACGACTTAATAATGATGATCCTAGCGCTAGGCTAAGCAAAATTCACATAATAGATATAAACTAAAATAAACATCAAAAGCACAGTAATGACAAGGCTTACTTGGAGTATCCGCTGCTCGGCTTTTGAAGCAGAGCTTGAGCTGTCATTTTCCACCAAAATCATGCCGCAGTTTGGGCAGATGCCGCTACTTTCATTTAATCTCACCATAGATCGCGCATTACTACAGCGCAGCGGCGAGTTACTACAATATCCAATCATTTGATGTTGCTATCCTTAAATTGCTTTGGGCGTTTGCCCCTCATCAGCGGTCACGATAGTATTAACTTTATCGAAAGACAGTCACTGTAAAAAATTATGATAAAAAGTGCAAGTCGCGCTTACATAACGCTAAATAAGGCTATTGTAACGCTTATTTACGATATTTCTAGTTTCTAACTAAATCACTACTGTTTATAAGGATTATGTATTATAATGATCATAAGACGCTAACCATAAAGCCTAACTTGGCTTTTTATCACGTCTTTACTCAAGACCTTTTGCCATCCCTCATCAGGAATTGAGAATCATTGATTACGTTAAGGAATAAAATGATGAAATTATCTTCTCTTATTTTAGCTTCCGCTGCTGCTTTAACTATGACTTCAGCGTTTGCTGTTCCTGCTGGAACTTGGACGGTTGGCGCAGGCGCTCACTACGTTGACCCAAAAAGCGATAATGGTACCTTAGCTAACGGTGCTCTTGCTGTTGACGTTGATAGCGATATCCGCCCCACCATCACTGGCGAATACTTTTTTGCAGACAACATCGGCGTTGAATTACTTGGTGCTATCCCATTTCATCATGACATCACGTTGACAGATGCAACTGGCGCAACTATTGATGCTCGCACTCAGCACTTGCCACCAACGTTGTCATTACAGTATCATTTTGATGGCTACAATATGCCAATGAACGTTAAACCATTTGTTGGTGTTGGCGTGAACTACACGACTTTCTTTAAAGAAAGAATTTATGATGGCGCTGGTAGCGATTTGAACATTAAAGATAGTGTTGGTGTTGCCGGTCACGTCGGCGTGGATTTCCCATACTCACCAACCGAAGCCTTCCGAATTGATGCCCGTTACATGGACATCAAACCAGACGTTGAATTAAATGGTGCAGATATCGGTTCGGTTGACATTAGCCCTTGGGTTTATGGCGTTGCCTTTGTTAAAAGCTTTTAATTGATCAGCTAAAAGCCAAATAAAAAGCCAGCACTATTGCTGGCTTTTTTTGATTTAAAATTACTTATCAAAAAAAAGACCATCCGAAGACAGTCTTTTTTTGATGCAAATTTTAAAATTATAGCAAGATTTTACGTGGGTCTGCTAAAAGCTGAGTCACATAACGGGTAAATACTGCCGCATCAGCGCCGTTAATGACGCGGTGATCATAAGATAGCGACAATGGTAACATGAGTCGCGGCTCAAAGCTTTGGCTTGCGTCATTCCATTTTGGTTGAATGGTCGCTTCAGACGCGCCTAAAATCCCAACTTGAGGCCAGTTCACTAGCGGCGTAAAGGCAGTGCCACCAAGCACGCCTTGGCTTGAAATGGTAAAGCTTGCGCCTTGTAGATCTTTTGCTCCAAGCTTTTTATCACGAGCTTTTGCCGCAAGCTCACCAATTTCAATCGCGATTTGTTTAATGCCTTTGTCCTGAGCGTTTTTAATCACCGGAACGATCAAGCCATCATCGGTCGCTACCGCAATCCCCATATGAACCGATTTACGTAAAATAAGCTGGGTATTATCATCGCTTAAGTGACTGTTAAAGTTTGGAAATTGCGTTAAAGCATACGCTGTAGCTTTCACAATAAATGCCAAAATGGTCAAGCCAATACCTTGCTTTTTAAGATCGCCTTTAAGCTCGTTGCGCAAGCTTTCAGTGTCAGTGATATCCGCGATATCAAACTGAGTCACTTGCGGCAAATAGGTATTTAAATTGAGCTGCGGAATTGACACTTTTTGCAGTCGGCTTAAATCAACCGTTTCAGTTTTACCCCAAATATCGGCGTTACTCATATCAGGAAGGCTTGGCAATCCTGACCCCACCGAGACGCTGCCAGCAGCTGAAGCGGTATTTTGCGCAGTCATTCGCGTTTTAACGTAAGCAAACAAGTCTTCTTTTAAAATGCGCTCGTTTAGTGCTGAACCTTGAACTTGAGTAATATCTACCCCAAGCTCACGGGCAAGCTTACGAACGGCAGGTCCTGCATAAACGTCCGTCAATTTGGCATTGACTTCGCTTTCGCTAAGCTTTTGCACATTTTGAGGTTTGCTTGCCGTATCAGCAGCAGGCTTATCGGTTTTAGGCGCAGGAGCTTGTTTAGGCTCGCCCGTCGTTTGTTCTTGAGCCGCTTTACTGTCTTCTTTTGCAGGCGCCTCTTCTTTTGGTTCAGGCTCGTCGGTCGCGGCGCCTTCACTGGTAATTACGATATAATCTTGACCATTGCTGACCATATCGCCATTGTTGACAAGAATTTTTTCAATGGTTCCGGCTTCAGGGGCAGGAACTTCAACCGAAGCTTTATCAGATTCAATCAGTAATATTGGTTCGTCTTTTTCAACGCGATCACCAACGCTGACCATGATTTCAGCCACTTGAGCTTCATCAACGCCCAAGTCTGGCAGTTGATGAGTGCTGGTTTTTGGTGCTGACACTTGGCTTTTCTCAGCTTTTGAAGCGCTTGGCTTTTCGCTCTCTATACTGGATTTTACTTCAGAAGTATCAGCACTGCTTTCTTGTTTTTCTGATTCACTAGCCGCTTTTTCATCACTTGCATTGTCATTTGAATCATCAGCGCTATCAACTTCGATCAGCGTCATGCCCTCACTCACCATATCACCAACATTAACGTTGATTTTGGTCACTTTTCCAGCCGCTGAGCTTGGCACTTCAACCGAGGCTTTGTCAGATTCAAGCAAAATGATATTGTCATCTTTGGCAATGGTATCGCCAACATTGACCATAATTTCGCTGACTTCAGCGCTATCTACACCCAAATCGGGGGCTTTAATTTCCATCCTAATTCTCCTTGAGTGTCAAAATTATTCTTTGATGTCGCTATCATCAAGTAGCGCGGCGTCTGCTGGGTCTTCAGCGCGACCTTCGCTGCTGATTTCATCATCATCTTCAACGACAAATTCAGGAACAGGATTAGGATTGACGTTATCAGGAGCTGGCGCATCTGGCGAGTGGTCATAATGCGGCTGCTGATGCCAAGCTGGTGGATGATCGATGTCAATGTTCAAGCTTGAAATGGCATCTTTGACCAAGCGCATTTCAACTTCGCCTTCATCGGCTAAGCGCTTTAAGGTTGCAACCACGATATGTTCGGCATCAACGTTAAAGAAGCTACGCAATTGCTCACGCGTGTCCGAGCGACCATAACCATCTGTTCCAAGCGTGGTGTAAGGGCGATTGTCAGGAAGCCAAGCACGAATTTGCTCAGAGTAGTTGCGCATATAGTCAGTTGCAGCAACGACAATACCTTCGTGCGGGGCAAGCTGCTCGGTGACCCAAGGCACACGCTCTTCATCCATTGGATGCAGGCGGTTATAATCATCGCAAGCCATACCATCGCGAGTCAGCTCGTTAAAGCTGGTCACGCTCCAAACGTTGGCAGTGATGTTAAATTCATCTTTTAAGATGCGAGCGGCTTTTTGAACTTCACGTAAAATAACGCCAGAACCAAGCAATTGAACTTGGGTTGAGCCATTGTCTTCAAGCAAATACATACCGCGCTTGATACCTTCTTCAACGCCTTCTGGCATTGCTGGCTGCTCGTAGTTTTCGTTCATAAGCGTGATGTAATAATAAACACGCTCACCCTCGCCATACATCCGGCGCAGACCGTCATGCATTACCACAGCAAGCTCATAACCAAAGCAAGGATCATAACTTACGCAGTTAGGAACGGTGTTAAATAAAATGTGCGAGTGACCATCTTGATGCTGCAAACCTTCGCCATTAAGCGTGGTTCGACCAGCCGTTGCGCCCAGTAAGAAACCTTGAGCTTGACAATCCCCTGCCGCCCAAGCCAAATCGCCTACGCGCTGGAAGCCAAACATTGAATAGTAAATGTATAACGGAATCATCGGCAAAGCATTGATTGAATAGCTTGTTGCTAACGCAATCCAAGCACTCATCGCGCCCGCTTCGTTAATGCCCTCTTCTAACATGTGACCATCAATGGCTTCTTTATAGCCCATCAACGCTTCGTTGTCTTCAGGCGTATATTTTTGACCAACGGCGGAGTAAATGCCAAGCTGACGGAACATACCTTCTAAACCAAAGGTTCGCGCTTCATCAGGAACAATCGGCACTACGCGGTCTTGAATGTCTTTATTTTTAAGCATGGCTGACAGCAAGCGCACAAAGACCATCGTGGTCGATTGCTCTTTGCCATTACTGCCTTGTAACACGCGATCAAAAATCGTTAAATCTGGAATATTAAGCGGAATATGACCACTTCGGCGCGTTGGCAGATGACCACCTAAGGCTTCACGGCGACCTTTTAGATATTTCATTTCAGCCGAATTTTCATCCGGACGATAAAACGGCAAGGTATCTAACTGCTCATCGGTAAATGGCAAGTCAAAACGATCACGGAAATAAACCAAGCCTTCTTTATCCAGCTTTTTGATTTGGTGCGATTTATTCACTGCTTGAGTTTGCGTGGATAAACCATAACCTTTAACCGTTTTAACCAAAATTACCGTAGGTTGACCTTTGGTTTTCATCGCTTCACTAAAGGCCGCATAAACTTTTACGGGGTCATGACCGCCGCGATTGAGTCTCATAATATCATCGTCGGTGAGGTCTTTGGTCATCTCCTCAAGCTCAGGATATTTATTGAAAAACTCTTTTCGGGTAAAGGCAGCATCGCGAGCTTCATAAAGCTGATACTCGCCATCTACGGCTTCTTCCATTCGGTATTTTAAAACGCCGGTGTCATCATTGGCGAGTAAATTGTCCCATTTACCGCCCCAAATAACTTTAATCACCCGCCAGCCTGCGCCGCGGAATACTGACTCAAGCTCTTGAATGATCTTGCCATTGCCACGAACTGGACCATCTAAGCGCTGTAAGTTACAGTTGATAACCCAAATGAGGTTGTCAAGCTTTTCACGACCAGCAAGCGAGATTGCGCCCAAGCTTTCTGGCTCATCAGTCTCGCCATCGCCCAAAAATGCCCAAATTTTGCGACCTTCATTTTCAAGCAAACCGCGGTTTTCCATATAACGCTGAACGTGAGCGTGATAAATGGACATAATAGGACCAAGTCCCATTGATACCGTTGGGAACTGCCAATAATCCGGCATCAAATAAGGATGTGGATAGCTTGATAAGCCTTTGCCGCCCACTTCACGGCGAAAGTTACTGAGCTGATCTTCACTCAAGCGACCTTCTAAATAGGAGCGCGCGTAAATTCCAGGTGCTGAGTGACCTTGGTAATAAATCATATCGCCGCCAAAATGATTGCTGGCAGCACGGAAAAAGTGGTTAAACCCAGTTTCATAAAGGGTCGCACTTGACGCAAATGTTGCTAAGTGACCGCCCAAATCATCGTCATTGTTGTTGGCACGCATGACCATAGCCAACGCGTTATAACGGATTAACGCCCGAATTTTGCGCTCAATCGCTAAATCCCCTGGATACATCGGCTCATCGTCTGCCGCAATGGTATTGATATAAGCGGTATCCAAACGGTTAAATGGCAGCCCTTCTTGAACCGCCATGTTATAAAGCGCTTTTAATAAAAATTGCGCGCGCTCTTTGTCTGCATGCTTAATCACCGATTCAAATGCACTGAGCCATTCTTGAGTTTCGGTGCTGTCAGCATCCTTATAATAGTTCATACAATTACCTTTTGTAGTTCATTTTCAATTGCAGGCTAAGAAATATGATTTCAAATATGTCTCTTACAATAGCCACTTTTAAGATAAGATTAATTTTGTAACAATCGATGATAACACAATTTTCTGCCACTTAATGGCTCTTTTACTGCTTGCTTATTATCCATAATAAAATCCCTTTTATACTGTCCATAGCCTCGATGTTTTCAGGCAAACTAAATTCATAAACGCTTTATTACCCTTCTATTATAAAGAGTTTTGAGCTGTATTTATATAAAGCTGTATAAATGATGAAATTATGCTTATTTTGCCAAAAAATAGTTTCTTTCTCCTATTTTAAAACCGGTTAAATAAGCTTTATAATCTACAACTTTATTAAATATGTTTCCATAATATTTCTAATATACTACTTGTCGTATATTTTTTGCCTTTTATCGTATTTTTAAGCAAAGATATTGTAACCGAATTAAACTTCTATTATAGTGATCCAGCAAACAGATGTTCTTAAAATTTTAATATATATTGATGATTCACAGGTTAAGTTATGAATTACAGTCGGATTAACAGCTCTAAAAATTCGTCTTATTCATCTAAAGCGTTAGTAATGACTACTGTTGCTTTAACCACAGCCAGTTTATCCTTCGGAGCACAAGCTGCCTTTGATGTTACTGAGCCTTCAGCCACCGCTACTTGCCCTGCTAATCATAAAATGTATTACATTGGCGCTAATGCTCCTAAGTCTACGACTACTCAACCAGTAACGTCAACATCGCTTGCTTGGACGGCAGGTGCTCTATCACGAAATTTCGCGTTTAATGAGCCATCTGGTAATAAAATATTTACCATTAGTTTTTCTCAAGTGGTCGATTTAAATAATAACAGCGGTGGAACGCCACCTTTTTTTGGGAGTATTGATGCAGCAACCGCTTCTGCTATTAATATGGTTCATAACTCAACAGGCGTTAAAACTAACCATGTGCTAACACTTAGCACTAACCGTGCAACCAGTAAGACTGGTTATAAAATACAAGATGTAGACTCAACAAAAAATAATAGTAATCAAGTTCCATATATTGAACAGGTCGACGTATCAGCCGCAGGGGGTCAGCTGACCTATGATCCCTCTTTTCATACAATAAACTCAGCTAAGAATATTGTCACTGCACGATCAGGAATAAACTGTGGTCTTGGAGAATGTACAATTGATAGTTCTTGGGATTACAAAGCTGCTAATACTTCTCTGAGCTTAAAACATAATAATAGTTTAAGCCAAGTGAACTTACCTCATGCAGTTGGCTATTCAGACTTCTTTTTCTGTTTAGCGCCACCCAAACTTATCGTTGAAAAAGAGTTAAACGGTACTCGGGTTAATGATAGCGCAGCTAAGCGTGATCAATTTGAAATCAAAGTCACAGGTAGCGGGATTGTCGCCAATAGCTTTACGACTACAGGGACAGGGGCGACCATTACTAATGGAAGCAGTGATACGCTAGCTTTAAAAGAAAATACTTCTTATACCATCACTGAACGTGTCATGAACGGCACTACGCTTGCTGATCTTCAAGCAAATTATGACAGTAGCTACACTTGCTCCAATGCTACAACAGGCAGTACTACAGTTATGCCAACAGCTGCCATGACTTATAATGAGGCAACCAAAACGCGCTCATTTAGCTTAAATAATGTGAATTACGGCGATGAGATCACCTGCACGATCACCAACACCCCAAAATATTATTTATTTTCAGGAGTGGTCTTTAACGATAATGGGGGTATTGCCGATAGCAGTGCCAATGCAAATAACGCAGACGATCCCTATAAAAGTAATACTAAATATTTTAATGCTACCTTAGACACGGGCGAATCCGGCATTTCTGGAAGCACGATTCAGCTTGTTGACTGTTCAGATAATAACAAAGTTTATGCTGAAAAAAGCACAGATGCTAATGGCAATTATAATTTTGTGATTGCTCAATCACTTCTACCTGCCAATAAAATCTGCATTAAAGAAAGCACAGCCCCCGCAAGCTATCCTATTGCAACCTCGCCTAATATTAAGCAGATTACGCTTAGCCCTACCACGACCACTTATGCTGAGCAAAACTTTGGTCGTGTGATTCTGAAAAATGCCCCTTTAGTACTAGAAAAACTTCAATTCGCTAACAAATGCAACCTAGCCAACTTAGTAGAAAATACTCAAAACGGTGTTATTTATAGCAAAGATCCTGTGACTGCCTCTAATCCTAATATTGCGCCGATGAACTGTATCGCCTACAAATTAATCGCCACAAACCGCGCCAATTTGGCTATTGACAATGTGGTTATTCAAGACCGCTTGGCTCAAAAAGGCATTGGTACGGCGTTAATCACATCAACGCTCATCAACAATGACAAGCGCTTGAGTGTTCCTGCCATGCCTGCAGTCAGCTTTAATGATGGTTTAACGGACGGTAAAAACGGTACGGTAAAAACCGCAGCTTTTTCATTGGCAGCTAAAAACGCTCGCAGCTTTTATTTCAATACCAAATATGGAACGACCCAATCTCCTTAGCACATTATAAATAACTCAAATTGCTAGAGTAATACACCAAGCTTCCTTTTCACCGTTCATTATTTTTTAGCTACATTTCGTCTGAAATATAGCTAACCTTATCAAAATTTAGTTAACATTTTTATCAGCTTAGCTATAATACAAAAAATTACTTATATTACACAATTAATACATAATTTATTGAATTGTAAAGTAAAAAAAGGAGTTCGCAATGATGAGATTATCAAAAGTGCTTGTGGTTACCTCACTAGTGCTAAGTGCCATAGTAACCAACGCTTACGCTGAAGAAGCTCTTAAAATGGAGCTGCAGGCAAATAAAATTGTTAAAAACAATCAAGGAAAGTTCACTACAACAGCAGCATCAAATGCTAAATCAGGGGAGGTCGTTCAGTATCGCGCCACTTACACCAATACTATTAATAAGCCTATCAGTGATGTCGCTGTCACGCTGCCGATTCCTGGCAATATGACCTTTAATGGTGTTGCAAATCCTGCAACGGCTCAGGCTACTACTGATGGTAAAAACTATGCTGACATGCCATTGATGCGCAAAGTCGATGGCAAGTTAGTCAAGGTTCCTTTATCGGAATATAAAGCGCTTCGCTGGAATATCAAATGGCTTCCTGCAAATAAGTCTGCTGATGTTTCATTAAATACTGTGGTTAATTAATCTCAACTTTTAGGATAATCGCTTATGAAACCAAACCTACTTAATTATTCTACGCTTAGCATTGGCATTGCCGCAGCATTAGGAGTAGCGGGAACCGCCCATGCAGCAAAGTCTACTGGTGAATCCACACCAACCATTGAAAACGTGGCAACCGCAACCTATAGTATTGATGGCGTAGCCCAAAATGCTGTTGAGTCCAATAAGGTTGTGGTCAATATCACTCAAAGTGGTGCTTTTAGCCTAGAGGCGAAGAATAATGATGGTAATCTGACCGATGATTACAATAAAACGCTAACAGTTACCCCTAAAGGTCGCGTGACTTTTAACCATACGCTCACCAACTCAGGAAACGTTGAAGATACCTATACTTTAAATCTAGCAAATGGTGGCACCATTCCTGGCGTAACTACGGGTGCCGGAACTTACGATTTAGCAGAAACGAGTGTCACCTATACTATTTTTAATAAAGACAGAACTCAAGTCTCAACCAAAACTGTTTCAGGAACCGAGTTTCAAAATACAAAAGTTGTCTTAAAGCCCAACGAATATGTTGATATTGCTGTTGCAGCAAAAACGAAAGGCAACGTTGGCGGATCTTCTCAAAACTTAACCCTAACGGCAACCAGTGCTTATTTTACTGTTGAAGATGTAACTAAGGCGACGCTCACAAATATAAATAACAGTACTACTAAAGTTCCTGTATTTCAAATTACAAATACTGTAAGTAACACGTTAAACCTAAACAATCCAAGTTCGGTCGTCACCTATACCATTAAAATTAAAAACGATAATCGCGCCGATTATGCTGCCGACGCCACAAACATTGTGGTGTTTGATGGTCTTCCTGCAGGATTACGATTAGCAGATGATCCGAAGCTTAGTGCAAGCAATAATGCCACGATTAAGGCGGGCTCAAGTGGTGAAGGTTCAGGAAGTGCTTTAGACAGTATTGAAGTCACATTACTTAATTTAAAAGTTGGTGAAGAGGCTACCATTACCTTTAATGCTCAGCGGGATACGAGCGAGCCTTTCAAAGATCCAAAAAATATTGTTAATCATACTTTGGTATCTTTGAATTTAGGCGAAGGTCAAATCATTTATGATAGTACTGACCCTAACTCAACCCAACAAAATACGGGCGAATTCTATCCTACAACAGATGATAGCGAAGTTATTAATGGCACTGCCAATAATGCCATTGGTGGTGACTCAGCAGCACCATTGACTGCGAATCAGCGGGCTATTGATCTTGGTTTGCCTAGCCGAAAAGAAATCCCTGTGACTACCTCAACCAATAACCAAGTCACCCAGTCTGTAGTGATTACTAACAGTGGTAAAGAAACTGAAGGCGATAAGCCAGGCGAAATCAAATTTACCATTGCGCCAGAGGCGAATAGTAAAGTCACGGTTGTCTCAGGATCAGTCGAGATTATTTATGATCCTGACAACAATCCAGCAACGCCAAATTATACTTATACCATTACCCGTGATATTAATGGGGATAACGATTTAAGTACAGCTGTTCCTAAAAATGGCGCCCCTGCTTGGACAGGAATGGCACCAAACTCTACCGTCACGATCAACTATAAAGTTGAGTCAAAAGAAGCAGTTGTTGGTACAGAAGCGAAGACCACAGTAACTCTTGTAGTAGGCGGCGTTGATGTTCCTACGATTGGTGAGCGCGTAGTGACCAACATCACTACAGTTAAGGGCTTAAAGCTATTTAAAGAACAGGCATTAAATGATTCCTGTTCGGCAACAGCTACCCTTAGCTTTACTGACGCGCCGGTTGCCGCTAAGCCTGGAAACTGTATTGTCTATAAAATCACTGCATTTAATGACTTTTCAGTAGATAACCCATTTACGTTTAGCAATGTAGCCATCGCCGATACGATTGATCGCTTTAAGAATAAAGCGCAAGTGCTCACCACTTCAGACTTTGCCGTTAAATTAGATGATGTTGCTAACAAACAAGCCTCGCCTAATACCAATAAGTACAACGCAACTATCAATGCAACTCAGGTAAGCGGAACAGTCACTAGCCTTGCACCGCAAAAATATGCTGCCATGACGTTTGCTGTAAAAATCAATGAATAAATCCCAAAGCGATGATTAGCCGTAATTCATAACACTGGTAAAGCTATTCATAACTGAAGTTATGAATAGCTTCACTTGATAGATCACAATTTTATTTTATCTAAAACGCAGTTTTTAGATTTGATTGGATAAGCCTGAATGATGATAATTTCTTGCATTGCCAAGCCTATTCGTTTTACTTCTAAAGCAGCAAAGCTTTCAACGTTGAGCGCTGCAGTTTTGCTTATCCAATCCAATCTTGCTCATGCTGACGCTACAGTGCTTCACACCATCGAAAATATCGCTAAAGCGCAGTATCAGGTGAACAATGACGGTTCGTCTTTATTTAAAACCACTTCTAACCAAGTTCAAGCTCAAACCTCAGCTTTTGACAAATATGCTCTTTCTCTAAGCTCTTTTCCAAGACAAACCCTTGCTGCAGGCAGTATTGCCGTTTGGAAAAACACGTTGACAAATACGGGGCTGAGCAATGCTACCGTAGTGTTAAATTTTGATGCCCCAGGAACATTATCCAACTTTGAAGTTTATCAAGACATTAATAAAAATGGAGTTATTGATGACGATGATATTTTAATTGCCCATCGGCAAATTAGGCTTGGACGTGATGAAAGTATTGATCTTTTGATCCAAGCCGTTACTGATAAAACAGCAAATGACGGCGACATCTCCAATATAAAAATTGGTGCAACCGTTCTTGAAGACCCAAATGTAAAAGCTGCTGTTATTGACAGTCTTGTCATCGTTGCTCCTAGCATCAATTTTATGAACGACGACTGGCAAATTAAAAAAGACAACGTTCAGCTTGGCAACAATGTCTTTGTTGAGGCAAGCTTTGCTCAGTGTAACGCCAATCCAAACAAGCCCGATCAAGTTTGGGTAACGATTACTTCAGCGAAAACTAAAGATAAATACTCGCTCAAAGCCATTGAGACGGGTAACAACACGGGTAAATATCGCCTCACGGCATCCACCGAAAATAATGCCAATCCAATTAATGACAATATCATTCAAACCCTCTCAGGCGATACATTATCAGCTAATCTTGAAGCTTGCATTGCGCCATCAGTTGGGTTAGACGAAACACCTAAACCCTCAGATTTGACTTATATCAGCGGCTATAGCGATCAAGTTAATGTCACTAACAATACACCGCAGCTCACGATCCAAAAAGACGCTGACGTTAAAGAAGCCGACATTGGCGATTACGTCAATTACACCATCAAAATCAAAAATGCCGGCGCAGTAACGGCTTACGATGTCAATTTAAAAGATGCCTTACCGCGCGGTTTTAGCTATGTTCCAAGTAGCGTTCACATTGATAAAAAACGCTCAAATGAGTTTAAAGCCGATGGCAAATACCAAGTTCTACAGCTTGGTAAATTAGAATCGGGCGCTGAAAAAAGTATTACCTATCGCGTGCTTATTGGTGGCGCAGCGCTTGGCGGCGACGGCATCAATCGCGCTGTCGCGACCGCTCGTGATGATAAAAACAACACCTTTGCCTCGCTTGAAGCCCAGCGACCTGTAAAGGTTGGTCGCGGCGTGATGAACACCGATGGCGTCATCACCGGTAAAGTCTATCATGACATCAACCGCGACGGCATTCAGCAAAAACAGGACGGCGAGATTGGGGTTGCCGGCGTTCGTATCTATATGGAAAACGGCAACTTTGCGGTCACTGATAGCAAAGGGAAGTTCAACTTTTATGGCGTCAGTGCCAAAACTCACGTCTTAAAGGTTGACCGTACCACACTACCGGAACAAACTGAGCTTGTCACCCAAAGCAGCCGAAACGCAGGCGATGCTGGTAGCCGATTTGTCGATTTAAAATATGGCGAGCTTCACCGAGCGGACTTTGCCATTGCAGGCGGTCTTGGCGACAGCCCTAAACGCTTAAACGATATCCTAGCCGCCCGCGCCCGCTTGGTAAACGCTAAAAATGATAGCCTTGAGCAAGCGGTAAAGCGCGAACTGGCACTTGAACCAGATTATAATCAAAAATCGGACAACATCGACGCCTATGGCTGCAAAAACAACGATGATCTAGAAGCTTCAATGGCTTGTGATTCTGTGATCGTTCGCGATATGGTCAGCGACCGTTTAGCACCAGCTCGATTAACGGTCAATACCATCTTGCCACCAAAAGAAGTTGAGCTTGAAGAAGTCCTCAAAAACGTCTCTGACAACAAGGTGCGTTTTTTAAACTTAAGCGATAATGATCAAGTTGCCTCTTATAAGCAGCTGGTACAAGTTCAAGCGCCGCTTGGTTCAAGCTTTACCTTATTTGCCAATAATAAGATGGTCCCTGCTGAAAAAATTGGTAAAACGGCTGAACAAGACAAGCAAAAAGTCACGGCATTTGACTATTACGCCGTTGAATTAAATCGCGGTCGCAACCTTCTTCGCGGCGTGGCGTTAGATACCAACAATCAAGTCATTTCTGAAAAAATGATCACTGTTATCGCCCCTGATAGCTTACAAACCATCGATTATGAGTCCCAAAAGCAAATCATGGAAGCTGACGGCATCAGCGAATATCAAGTCGTCATTAAGCTTAAAGACAAAGACAATCGTCCATTTATTGCCTCAACCCCGATTACCATTGATACCAATATTGGTCGCATCAACCTTCCTGACAGCAATACCGACCAGGCAGGAACGCAAGTAACGGTCAATGGCAGTGAGCTGCTGATTCCGATCATTGCCCCAAGCGTACCAGGAAAAGGCGAGCTGATTATTAGCGCGGGCAACACCAAAAAGACTATCCCATTGCAATTTACCGCAAAATTGCGACCATTAATTGCCGTTGGCGTGGTTGAAGGCAATATCTCCCTTAAAAACTTTGATAGCAGCAATATCACCAGCGCTCAAGGGGCGTTTGAGCAAGAGCTTCATGAGTTTTCAAGCAGTGATGACTATACTGCCAGTGGTCGCGCGGCAATGTTTTTAAAAGGCAAGGTTCGCGGCGATTATTTATTGACTTTATCTTATGACAGCGATAAAAAAGGCGAGCGCTTATTTCGCGATATCGAACCTGGCGAATACTATCCGGTTTATGGTGACGCCTCTGCAAAAGGCTTTGATGCCCAGTCGACAAGCAAGCTTTATGTTCGCTTGGATAAAGGTCGCTCCTTTGCTATGTTTGGCGATTTAAAAACCCAAATCGACAATGACGATGGCATCAAACTTGGTCAATACAACCGAACCTTAACTGGAATTAAATCGCAATTTGAAAATGACAAAACCAGAATTACCGCTTTTGCTGCCGAAACGAGCGCCTCACAGCGCGTCAATGAGACACGCGGTCTTGGGGTGTCAGGACCTTACCCGCTTGCTGAAAATTTTGACGCCGTTTTTGAAAACTCCGAAACCGTTGAAGTCATCACCCGCGATGCTGACAATCCTGGTCGAATCATCCGCCGCGAAACCTTAACCCGATTTGCCGACTACGACATTGACCCTATCAGCAAAAGCTTGTATTTAAAAGCGCCGATTGCCAGTCAAGACTTTGATGGCAATCCCATTTACCTTCGCGTTACAGTCGAGGTCGATAACGGCGGTGATAAATACTGGGTTGGCGGCGTAGCTGCAAAACAGCAACTGACCAAAAATATTGCCATTGGCGGCAGCTACATCAACAGCGACAACCCGCTCAATAAAGAAGCGCTTGCCAGTATCAACAGCGTCATTAAATTTAATGACAAGCTGAAACTTATCGCTGAATTTGCCAAAAATAAAGCGGAAAATCCCAACTATCAAGCCAGCAACCAAATTAACGCTGATGAGCTGACCGCCAATGATGTTAAAGGTGATGCCACGCGCATTGAGCTGAGCTTTGATGACAAGCAAACCCGCGCTAAAGCTTACTATAATGACGCGGATAAAGGCTTTGTTACTGGCGTCTCCCCGATTACTGCCGGTCGCACAGAATCCGGAATAGACATCACCCACAAGCTTGCCAATGATAAAACCGCGCTCAAACTTGAGGGGATTTACAGCAAAGATCACACGACTGATGCCAGCCGCCAAGGCATCCTTGCCAGTGTTGAGCAGCGCTTAAGCCAAAACATGGTTGGCGAAATTGGCATTCGCCATTACAAACAAGAAGCCAACTCAGCACGTAACACTCAAGGCGCTGTAGTCACTGAAGGTTTAACAAATGACACGACCTATAACAATAGCATTATTAACCAATCTGCATTAAATAACAGCTCTGAGCGTGACATTGAAGGCACCACGGCACGAGCAAGAATCACAGCAAGACTGCCTAAATTTAACAAATCTCTTGTGTTTGCTGAATACGAGCAAGACCTTGATCACAGCAGCCGCAATGCCACCTCCATCGGCGGCGAAACCGCACTTGGCAATCTTGGCAGGCTTTATGCGCGTCATGACTTAATTAACAGCTTGTCGGGGACTTATGGTTTAGATGACACCGAAGAGCGCTCAAAAACCGTTATTGGCTTTGATGCCAATTATATGAAAGATGGCAGCGTTTATAGCGAATACCGCGCCCGCGACGCCATCAGCGCCCGTGAAGCTGAGGCTGCCATCGGTCTTAAAAACAAATGGTACGTTCAAAAAGGTTTAACGCTGAACACCTTACTTGAGCGCATCGAGTCTTTAGAGGGCGAAAAAAATACCACCTCGACCGCAGCAGGCGTTGGCGTTGAATATCTTGCTAATGACAACTACAAAGCCTCTGCCCGCTTTGAAAAGCGTTGGGGCGACGCTAGCGACACCTTGCTTGGTAGCGCCGGCATTGCTTATCGCGTTAACGAGGATATCACGCTGCTTGCCAAAGACATCTATTCCAAAGTTGACTACAATGACGGTCACCGAACCATTAACCGTTTTCAAGTCGGCGGCGCTTATCGCGATGCTGACAGCAACAAGCTTGATATGCTCAGCAAACTTGAATACCGCTTAGATGATAATGCGACTGGCAACGATCCCTATCAAAAAGACGCGCTGATTTGGTCTTGGAGCGGCAACTACCACCCAACGCGACCCTTAACGCTGTCGGGTCATTATTCTGGAAAATATACCAAGTTTAATGCCGACAATATTGAAAGCAATAATACCGCTCATACGGTTTATGGACGCGGGCTTTATGACTTAACGGATCGCTGGGACTTAGGGCTTCAAGCCGGAAGCTACTGGAACCAAGCGGCAGACGATGTAGCTTATATGCTTGGCGCAGAAGTCGGTTATAGCCCTTTAACCAACCTTTGGCTCTCACTGGGCTACAACTTTATGGGCTTTCAGGACGACGAAATTGCCTATGATGACACCACCCAAGAAGGCGCTTATTTTAGACTTCGATTTAAATTTGACGAGGAACTCTTTAAACGCAAACCTTAATTTATTAAACCCGCAATTTGCGTTAAGATAGGTTAAAAGAACGTTATCGTTAAAATAAGGCAGCAGTTATGGCAATTAAAAATAAAAACAAAGCTTTTAAACTCATAAACAAACAGCTTGCCATCGTCATATCAGCCGCTGTTTTTTGCACTCCTGTAATTGCTGCCACACCAAAAGCGCCCTCAAATTTTTATCAACGTGCTGAAACTGGCTATAAAATCGCGCTCATTCAAGATTTAAAGCGCTACCAGCAAAGCGATGACGCGCTTGAACGCTACGCCGCCTATCAAGCTCAAGGTTGGCTGACCTTTGCCAATTATGAGCAAAGCCAAAACCATAAAGCAGCAGCGGCTCATGCTTTTAATAAAACCCAAAAGCTATTTGATCTGCTCAATCAAAATAAAACGGCAACGCTTGACCAAGTCCCTTTTTTGCCAAACTCGCAACCCTTAGTTCGTCCCGATCTGTGGGCAACGCTCAATGCGTTAAAACAAAGCGGCGCTATCGATATTGCCCCGCGTGAGATGGCACTAAGCGAAGTCGCCCTACTTTGGAGTCAAGACAATCAGCGCTATCCTAACCTCATCGGTGCTCAGCTTCGTATGACCGACCGCTGGCTTGAGCAAGCTCGAGAAGCGTTTGTCAACGATCATGAGTCAAACGACAATGTTCGCCTTGAAGAGCTGATCAATACTTATTTTAAACAATATAGCATTTCATCTGACAACAAAAACTAGTTCTCAATTGGTAAAAACTTCCATACAGTTAAAGTCATCAATTAAACCTCCTATTCTTAAATTTTTTGCATAAAAAAACTGGCAGGTCACCAGTTTTTTATTTGTTTTCAAACTTGTCTTATTCAAGCAAACTAAGCGCTTATTAACGGGTTTTACGCGGTAGTTTTTCAGGCAAGTAGCAGCGCAAATAAGCAATCGATGCGGTATTGGCTTCTTGCAGATAGTTATCTGTGATGCTGCCATGATGGCGATAAGATAGCGTGAAAATACCATTAATAATGCTATAAGCCACCAATAAGATATCTTCTAAATCTTCAAATTTTGGCATCTCATAACGCTCATCCAAGCGCTGATAAACCAGTTGAACAATTTGATGATCGATATCTTCACCAAAGCTATCCCCTTCAAAATCAGGCGTGTTGGTGTCATAAATCAATTTGGCTTTGGTTTGATCGGTATGGAAAATTTGCATTGAGCGCTCAATCAGCGCCGTTAAATAACCTTGCCAGCGGTCGTAATCACCCGTTTCAACCGTCGCCAAGACTTCTAAAATCTCAATCGCATTTAAAAATCGTAATGCCAAAAAGATCGCTTCGATATTTGGGAAAAAATGATAAGCAGAAGCACGTGGGATTCCCGCTTCTTCGCAAACATCGGCAAGACTGATATCATTAATCGCCCGAGTCTCACTCAGTTTTTTGGCGCCCATCAGTAGCTTTTGACGGCGAACCCGACCTTGTTGACTGGTAAATTTAAATTTATTGGGAACCAACTTTCGCGCCAGTTCAGAATCGACCAAAACATCTTCGATTTTGTTGTCGTCTTTATAATCGCTCATTAAAAACCTCGTCGTGTTAAGTCTGCTTAATTATCAGACCTCTTGATTACTATTTTGATGCTCGCCCAATATTTTTCATACGGATCACGATAAATGCTACCCCGATCAACACAAAAAAGAAGCATCACAAACACTTGACTAACATCAAGCTTGCCTTATGATTCAAAAAAAACGAATTCATAACTTAATATAAAAATAAGAGATTAAGATATAACAAATTTGCCTATGATTCATAAAGCTTTATTTTAGCGCGTATGATACCATGATCTGTTACCCGATCGGTAATATCCCACTTCAAATGATCATTAAAATAATCAACCTGATCAATTTGACCTTTTGCAAACTTACTGGTGCTTAAAAACTCTTCTGAAACCATCAATTGATCAATGATTTCAGGAACCCCTTGATAAATATGAGAGTAAGCCATCTCTTTCATGGCATCAACCCTTGCTTGAACTAAAGCGGCATCAAACAGCGCCACATCTCGCAAGCTTTTATCATAATTAACTTCACTGGTCTCACTCATCAATTGCGTGGTGACGCTATTGGTCACATCATTCATATCACCAAGCAAGATCAGCGGTTCACGGGTATGTTGAAGCCGGTTAATAATCGCCATCCGAATTGAAGCCGCTTCAGCCGCTCGCATACAAAGGCTTCTCAGCTTTGCCCGAACCCGAATGTTCGGATCATTCAAATCTTCAAGCGGCGCACCTTGATCATCATGCAAAAAATAAGCGCGTTTGCTTTTTAAATGCGCCGTAATGACGGTAATGGGCAGCCCTAACACATCCAATCGCAATAGTAATGGCGGTCGCATAAAGCTTTGATAAAGCCCCACATCGGGAACCTCAATCACCGCTTCTTTGATCACCTCCGTCAGCAAGGTTTTCTCAAGCACGGGAAATCGCGTCAAGATACCAACTGCAGGCGTTTTTTGAGCGCCAAGACCCTGCGTAAATGGACTTTGACGGTCATTACTAGCAAGCGGCGCGATCACTTGATCGGAAGTAAATCCAAGATTTATACCAAGTTTGGTCAAAGCTTCGCTATCCCAAACTTCCTGAACCGCTAAAATATCAGCATGAACGGGCGACAATAACCTCGTTAATCCTGACAGCTTTTTTTGAAATGACGTTTCATCATAAGGCGGCGTGTTCTCATAAAAGGTACGATTTGAATTGGCAAAATTCAGCAAATTTGCCGTGGCAATGGTAAATCTTTTATTGGAAGAATTTGACCATTGCGAGGAATTGTTCTGATTCATGATCTGCCTTTACTATTAGAATGATGTCATTTTTATCAATTTCAAATAAAATAATATATTTTTCTATATCAACATTAAAATTGTGGTTTTATTAGAGTAATTTTAACTCTGCTAGATTTTGATATTAGCCAGCATTTTGTTATTTAATCACTTGACCTTATGATCAAATCTCTAGATTAAAAGCATAAAAAAGCTTTCAAAGTTACCTCTGAAAGCTTTAATATATCATAAACTATAGGATTATTTCCCAAGTTTAGAACTAAAATTTTAATCATTAAATTTGATTAAGTTAATCATATTATTAATAGCAATATTATAAATTTAATCTATGCTTAACTCAGTCATTTAAAAATTATTTATCATTAGTATTAGTTGACAAAGTTAGCTGACGCGATTCCAAGCATCTCGAGAAGCCAATCTTGCATCTTCCCAAGTCATTTTCGATTCTCCTTTTACGTCATCCCAAGAGCGACGAAGGTCAGTTTCGTAATCTTCAAATTGCGCATCTGCCGGATAGCGAGCTCGGTTGGCATAGCCGACTGCATAAGCTGGATGCAAGTCGCGATCAAACTCATACTCTGGTCTGTTGTAAGCGGTATTGGCATATTCCGCGCGCCAGTAAGCTTCTTCACGCGTTGGGTCAATAGCTTCTGCTGCGGCATGACCAACGCCTCCGCCAACGATCGCACCAATTGCGCCACCAATGAGCGTTCCTAACGGTCCTGCGGCAGTTCCAATAGCAGCGCCAGCTGCCGCACCACCTAAACCTCCAATTCCTGTACCCACTGGATGCGATCCTGGCTCACCAGTAATGACATCGGCATTTAAATCTTTTTTAGTTTCGTGAGTCATGTCTTTAACTTCACTGCGGTTAATACCATCATAATTGCTCATTATTTTATCCTTATTTTATTTATTAAATTATTTATAATTTATTGAATGTTTAAATTAATTATCAAAATTTTTATAAAAATAGATTTATTTATTTTTAAACTAAACCATGAATGAACTATGGATTTAATTATTTGATAATTAATTGCCGATTGTTTTAATTTTAGGAAATAGGATCCTTGATGGCTACTCAAATTCTGTAAGTCTTGTTACGATCATGAACTTGATAGGTTACAGTTTGTATCAACATTTGCTTGATTAAAAAATTAATTCCTTAAATGATTTACGGCTTTGAAAAAATTAATAAATTAAAGTGGCATCAATGCTCGGCTCAACGCCGATTGCCATTTATTAAGACAATGATTTCGTTGATCGTCACTCATTTTCGGCTCAAAAATGCGCTCAACTTGCCAAGACGATTGCAGTATGGCGTCGTCATAAAGCTTGGTTTTCATTCCGGCAAGTAAGGCGGCGCCTTTGGCAGTAATTTCGGTATCTTTGGGTCGCAATACAGGAACGCCGAGCAAATCAGCTTGAAACTGCATGAGCAAGTCATTGTTTGCCGCGCCCCCATCAACGCGAAGCTCAGTTAAGGGCTTGGGGCTGTCTTTTTGCATGGCGATGAGCACATCATAGGTTTGATAAGCAATGGCTTCAAGGGCGGCGCGAGCAATGTGGGCTTTGGTGGTGCCGCGAGTCATTCCGGTGAGAGCGGCACTGACATCGGAGCGCCAAAACGGGGCACCAAGCCCAGTAAATGCAGGTAACAAAACAACATTTTCGCTACTATTAACTTGCTCGGCAAGCGCTTCTATATCGCCGCTGTTTTTAATGATGCCAAGGTTATCGCGAAGCCACTGAACGATCGCACCTGCCATAAATACGCTGCCCTCTAACGCGAAGCTGACTTGTCTTGCGGACTGATTTTGATTGGGATTTAATAGACGCTTTCCTGACTCAACCAACACGCCAAGCGCATGACTCTCGGATTTCGTTGCGGGCATTTTTCTTTGCCAAGCTACGGTAGTCAGCAGCTCATGCTCGCTCACTTTCGGCGCATTGCCAATATTCATCAGCATAAAGCAGCCTGTGCCATAAGTATTTTTTGCCATTCCGGCTTGAAAGCAGTTTTGACCAAACAGCGCGGCTTGTTGGTCACCAAGAACAGCTTGAATGGGAATGGGCTTGGCAAAAAGTCCGGCTTTGGTTTTGCCAAAAAGTGCATCTGAAGGCAAAACTTTAGGCAAAATGGCTTTGGGAATGTCAAAATAAGCGCAAAGCTCATCTGACCATGTAAGTTTATGAATATCAAACAATAAGGTTCGCGAGGCGTTGGTAATATCAATAACGTGATTGCCACCGGTTAAATTAAAAATCAGCCAGCTGTCAATCGTTCCCACTGCCAGTTGGTTTGAACCAAGCCGAGATTTGATATCGGGATTATTTTGGAGCAGCCAAGCGATTTTGGTGGCGCTAAAATAAGGATCTAAGCGCAGTCCGGTTTTGCTTTGGATATCTTTTGCGCTTAAGGCAGTTTTGGTTTGGGTCAGCGGCGGATTTTCGATCAGCGTTTGGCAAAGAGTTGCTGTGCGCCGGTCTTGCCAAATGATGGCAGGAGCAAGCGGTTTTCCGGTACTTTTATCCCAAATAACAATCGATTCGCGCTGATTGGTGATGGCAATGGCGCTCACATCGGTGGCTAAAAGCCCTGCTTGGTTAATCACATCATGAGCACAGCTGAGCTGCGATTGCCAAATTTGCCGCGCATCTTGCTCAACAAAATCGGCTTTTGGCGTCATTAAGGTCGTCGGCTTTTGAGCGATGTTCATGGGGCGCGCGTGATCGTCATACAAAATCGCTCGGCTTGAGGTCGTGCCTTGATCAAGCGCTAGAATATAACCGCTCATGTTGGCTCCTTGATTATTATTTAATGACTATTTAGTTATTATTTATTTGCTATGCGCCATGGTTATGTTTTAATCCATAGCATATGGTGCTATCTTTTACAAGTAAAATAGGTAAAATACTGAGCATTGACCCGTCATGATTGGGGTTTTAGAGTATAGCGCTGATCGATTTGGGCGTGGTGGCAATTGCGCTACTTTTTATTGACTTTATGGCATTTTTCTTATGACCGCTTTATTGGCTTCCAAAAATACCGCCTTAACTTTGTTGGTAACCTTACTCCTCTTGCCAACGTTGGCAAGCGCTGAATCTAACGAAGTCATGACCACGCCCATCGTTGAGGCGGCGCCTTTAGCCGTGACGGATAGCATCAATCGTGAGATTGCGCCAAATTTAACGACGCTCATTGACCCTATAACCAAAACCCGCGTTACCAACAGCTATCCGGTTGACGTGCCAAGCTTTTTAAGCCTTGAGCAAGCGCAGACCATGCTCAGCGCCGTCTCGCCCAAACTTGCAGCAAACCAAGCCAATATTGCGGCAAGCCGCTTTCAATCGGAGGCACTTAAAACCCTTGATAAGCCGTTTGTCTTTGCGCAAGTGTCCGCCAATGCTTATACGCTGCAAGAAGATATTGATTTATCCACGTTAAAAAATGGCGTGACCAACGGCATCAATGAGGCGCAAAATCATGTGACCGATTTGATTCCACCGATGGTTGATATCCCTGAGTTGCCCAATTTTGGCGAGTTGGTCGGCGATAAAATTCCTGATTCTTATGAGTTTAAACGCTCAGGAACCAAAACTGCCGCTGGAATTGGCGTGGCGTGGCCGGTTTATACTGCTGGTCGCACGGATGCAGCAGTGGCGCTTAGTGACGCGCGAACCAATGAAGCCCTTGCCGATGATGTTTTGGATAAAAATGAGCTTTATGGCACCTTAATTGAGCGATATTTTAAAGCGCAACTGGCGATTATTGGCGCGTATTTGCGCGATGATGCTGAGCAAACTTTGCAACAAACTGACCATTTAGCCAAGCGCTTATTTGAAGAAGGCTTTATCTCGCGCGTTGAGCGCTTAGAAGCTCAGTCTGCACTTGCCGATGCCAAAAGCGCCGCAGTTAATGCCAATAATGACGCAAGGCTTGCCATGATTGCGCTGCAACGATTGCTGCGAACAGAGTATCGAATCAAGCCGACCACGCCGTTATTTGTCTCAAGCAAACCGCTTGCGGATGTCAGCTATTTTCAAGATTTGGCATTAAAAAACCATCCGGCATTTCAAAAAGTCGCCGCCAAACGCGCCCAAGCAGAGCAGCTTCATGCGCTATCTGATACGGGACTTAAACCTACGGTTATGATGTATGGCTACAGCCAAATTGAGGAAAAACCCAGCTGGCTTGCCGGCGTTTCGGCAAGTTGGAAGCTTTGGGGCGGGCTTGATAAATCAGCATTAAACGCCTCAAGCAGCGCCAAAATTCGCCAAGCGGATTTATCAAAGATTGAGGTCAGCGACAATGTATTACTGCTGGTTGAAAAAAACTGGCATGACGTCAACAACGCCCAATCGCGCTACCAAAGCTTGCAAAGCAATGTTGATTTGGCGGCAGAGGTGCTGCGACTTCGCAGGCTTGGGCTAGAAGAAGGCGTGAATACCACAGTCGAGGTGGTTCAAGCGCAAACCCAATATCTCAAATCCCGAACTGAGCAGGCGCAAGCAGCAAACGATTACGTTCAAGCTTTAGCAGCGTTAATGCAAAGCTGTGGCACGCCGCTTGATTTTAATCATTATTTAGCTGCTGCCGACATTCATTTGCCAACGCTGTATCAAGATCGCTAATACCATCCCATCCTTTACGTTTTTACTCATTTTTTCAGCTTTAGGAACTTTTGCCATGCGCGACCACGCTACTGACTCGGATGATTTGACCAAGGCTGAAAAAACGTCAGAACCCTTGCCCAAAGCTGACGCGCAAAACGTTGAGCCATTAAAAAATGATGAGTTAGACGATGGCTTATTAACAAACGATCCATTAAGCAATGAAGATGATGAAAACTTACAGTCGGCTTTTGATGAACCTATAACCACGCCTTACCCGCGAACGAGCGAGAAAAAGCAAAAAAATAAAGCGCGGCTTAAGAATATAATCATGGCGCTGATTTTACTGCTGATATTAGGCATTGTGGCTTATGGCTTATTCAAAGACGATCCTGCCATTTTATCCAAAACTTTGACTAAGCCTTTTGGCAAATCGAATCACCAAAGTTCGCAAACCATCACCCTACAAGGTCAAATGCAGCTTCAGCAAACTTCCATTGCTGCCAAAGTTCCAGGGAGAATTGCGCAAATTTTGGTGACTGAAGGTGACATGGTAAAAAAAGGTCAGCAATTAATTGAAATGGACTCGCCGGAAATCAACGCCAAAATCAGCCAAGCGGAAGCAGGAAAAAAAGCGGCGCAAAGTCAGCTTGATAAAGCCAATAATGGCGCAAGACCGCAAGAAATTGCACAAGCAAAAGCGGCTTGGCTTGCCCATAAAGCCGCCTCGGATCTGGCAGCAAATACTTATGAGCGTATCAATCGGCTTTATGAAGAAGGCTTGATGGCACGGCAAAAACGCGATGAAGCTTACGCGCAATTTATCGCCAACCAAGAACAAACCGAAGCGGCGCGGTTGCAATATGAGCTGGCTCAAGAAGGCGCTCGCAGTGAGGATAAAGACGCGGCAAGCGCTCAGGTTGCTCAAGTGGAAGGCAAACTTGCTGAAGCCATGGCAGCAAAAGAGGAAGCCAATTTAAAAAGTCCTATTTCAGGGCTGGTCGATACGGTCATTGTCAATCCAGGTGAAGTCATTGGCGAAGGCGTTCCGCTGCTCACACTGGTCGATACCGACAACCAATGGCTGGTGCTGAGTGTCACTGAGCGCTATTTAAGCCAATTTGCCATCAATCAGCAATTTGTTGGGACGATTCCGGCGCTCTCCACGCCCGATAAGCCCTTCACCAAAACCTTTACGGTATTTGCAAGCTCAGCCCTAGCCGATTTTGCCACGTGGCGACCAACCAACAACGATGACGGCTTTGATGTTCGCACCTTTGAAATCAAAGCTCGCCCTACAGAGCCGGATGCGCGAATCCGCTCAGGGATGAGCGTGGTTGTTACCATCACGCCCAACAAAGCGCCTTAAGCCGTGACGTTTTTTTCTGCATGGCGTCGAAGCGCGGCATTTGAGCGGCGCTTTTTACGCAAAAATCCGTGGGATTTGGCGATGGTGCTTTGGATTCCGCTCGTCACCATCGCGCTGATTTGGTGGATTTTTTCGCAATCGCAAGTGACCAATTTGCCCATTGGCGTGATTGATGAGGATCATGGCGCGGTTGCCAATACGGTGGTTCGCTATTTGGATGCCAGTCCCGACATTTATGTTCAAAAGTTTTATCATAATCAAAGTGATGCTCAAGAGGCACTGCTGCGCCGCGACATTTATGCCGTGGTTATCATCCCAAATGACTTTACCACCCATATTTTATCCAAAAATCCGGCGCCCATTATTTTACAAGTCAATGCGCAATACGGCACGCATTCAGGAATCATCCAAAAAAGCGTTCAATCGGTGGTCGGAACGGTGTCAGCAGGCGTTGAAATTCAGCAGCTTATTAAACAAGGCGCGTCGCCCTTGCAAGCTGCCATTGACTACTCACCCATTAAAATCAGCCGGATCAGCTTATTTAATGAGGCGACCAATTATCAGCAGTTTTTGGCATCGACCGTCATTCCGGCGCTGTTGCACATTTTAGCCATGGTCATTGGCGCGACAACGATTGGTCGCGAACTTCGGGATAAAACGCTGGGTCATTGGGCGCAGTTCATCGCAGGTCAGCGGCAAAATTTACCTGATTCTCGTCCGATCAACTCAACAACAGCAATCACCCCAAAACCAACGAAAACGCCTTTTTTCATGGTAATGTTTGGACTTCTTGGTAAATATGCTTATCCAACGCTTGCATTCACCATTTGGGCGGCGATATCGGTCGGACTTGCAAGCTATCCGCAGCAGCTAGCGCTCAGCTCTATTTTACTGACTTATGGCGCTCAAGTGATGCTGCTTTGGTTGTCGTTTTGGCTTGGGGCGATATTTACGCTAGCAACCTTTTCTTTGCGAACCGGACTGTCAGCCACGGGCTTTATTTCTGCGCCCTCCTACGCCTTTGCTGGAGTCACGTTTCCTTATATTGCCATGAGTCAAGGTGCTCAGTACTGGTCGGATTTACTGCCATTAACTCACTATTTAAAGCTGCAAATCGCGCAGTTGCAAATGGGCGCGCCTGCCCTTTTGTCGCTGCCGATATTTTTTGGACTGATATTTGCTGCGATAATTGCCATGCTGTTGACCACGCTGCTCACCCGCCGCGCACTATCTAAGCCTGATCGCTGGGGGTCGCGCTAATGGCAAAAACGAACGCAAAACCAATCGCAACCAAACCAAGCTATTTAGGATTTTGGCGCAGTTTTTTGCAAACGCTAAAAGACGTCTTTGCCGATAAAGGCGTGCTCTTGATGCTTATTATCGCACCCATTATTTACGGCTTTTTTTATCCGTGGCCGTATTCGTCAGAGGTTGTCAACCACGTTCCGGTCGGCATCATTGATGAGGACAACAGCAGCTTATCAGCAACCCTCGTTCGCTATGCCAGCGTAAGCCCGCAGCTTGATGTGAAACGCTTTGTCACCGAAGCCGATGCCAAGCAGGCGTTATGGCAAAACGATATTGCCGGATTTATGGTCATCCCGAGTGGTCTTGAACAAAACGTGATGGCGCAAAAATCCGCAAGCGTGAGCGTGGTTGGCAATGGCGGCTATTTTATTTTAAATAAAAACGTTCAGTTTGGCTTTTTAAAGGCGGTTGGAACGGTTTCCGCCGGCATTGAAGTCAAAAAAAGCGTCGCTCATGGCGCTTATTTGCCAACCGCTGCCAGCAAAACTCAAGCCGTGCCATTAACCATTGTTCCCCTTTATAACCAAACTGAAGGCTACGGCGCTTATGTCGTTCCTGCGGTTGCCATTTTGATTTTGCAGCAAACCTTGCTTATGGGAACCGCGATGCTCATTGGCACTTGGTTTGAGTTACGCCGCCATCAATCATCGATTCGCGGTTGGCTTGGTCGCATTGCGGCGCTCAGTACCATCAGCTTTGTGATCGGCTGTTTTTATTATGGCTGGGCGTTTGATCTCCATCATTACACCCACGGCGCAAATCTTGGCGGAAGCTTATTATTTTTGCTGCTGTTTTGCCCAACCGTGGCAACGCTTGGCTGCGTACTTGGGCTTTGGTTTAAAAAGCGTGAGCGCAGTTTGCAGATTTTAATTTTCAGCTCATTGCCGCTGTTTTTTATTAGCGGCTATCCGTGGCCAGCAAGCCAGCTACCGACCTTTTTGCAAGCTATTCGCTGGCTTATTCCGACTACCCCTGCAATCAATACTTCCGTTCAGCTCAATCAAATGGGGGCAAGTGTTTCGCAAGTTACCAACGGCTTTTTTAGTTTGGCAGTGCTTTGGCTGCTTTATGGTTTACTCTTGCTTTGGTTTTGTTTAAAAGACAATCAGGTTCAATATAAGCCTTAAAATAAAAAAAGCGCCTACAGATTAGGCGCTTTTTTTGTCATTTCACTTATTAAAAAATACGATTTAAACCATTAAGCGCGGCAACGCGGTAAGCTTCCGCCATCGTTGGGTAGTTAAAGGTGGTATTGACAAAATACTCAATCGTATTGTTGCATTTCATGACCGCCTGACCAATATGGATAATCTCAGAGGCATGATTGCCATAGCAATGGATTCCCAAGATTTCAAGGGTCTCGCGGTGGAATAAGATTTTTAAAACCCCTGAGCGCTCACCAATGATTTGCGCTCGCGCTAAGTGTTTAAAAAACGCCTGACCAACTTCATAAGGGACTTTTTCATCGGTCAGTTCTTGCTCTGTTTTACCGATACAAGAAATCTCGGGGATGGTATAGATTCCCGTTGGCACGCTTGACACTGGCTCAGCGTCATGATCGCCCACCATGAAGGCCGCGGCGCAGCGACCTTGGTCATAAGCGGCGGAGGCAAGCGAGGGCCAACCAATCACATCCCCTGCGGCGTAAATATTTTCAACTTCAGTGCGGTAGTTGTCATCGACTTTTAGCTGACCGCGGCTGTTGGCAGTAAGCCCAATCGCTTCTAAATTTAAACCATCGGTGTTTCCTGAGCGACCGTTTGACCATAAAATGGCGTCCGATTTGATCTTTTTGCCACTTTTTAGATGCAAAACGACATAATCATCGGTGGTTTCTAAATGATCAATCTCTTCATTATTGCGAATAACCACGCCAAATTGACGGAAGTCATGGGCAATCGCATCGCTGATTTCACTGTCCAAATAGCTGAGTAGCTGATCTTTATTGTTAATCAAATCAACCTTATAGCCAAGACCTGTAAAGATCGAGGCGTACTCACAGCCAATCACGCCAGCACCATAAATGATGATTTTTTGAACGACATAATCCATTTGCAAGATTTTGTCGGAATCAAACACACGCGGGTGATTAAAATCTAAAATCTCAGGGCGGTATGGTCGGCTACCAACCGTGATAATCGCTTTATTAAAGGTCAGCGTTTCAAAAACGTTGTCTTCGGTTTCCACGCGCAAGGTATGATTGTCCAAAAAGCTTGCCCAGCCGTGGATGACTTCGATCTGATTGCGCTCATAAAAGCGCGTGTGGGTGTTGACCTGACGGCGGATCACTTCGCGAGCTTTTGCCAACACGATATTGAGCGGAACTTGATGATAGTCCATCGCTTGGGTGAACATCTGATCGCGGCGAAAGTTAATCAAGTTAAACACTGACTGACGCAGCGCCTTACTTGGGATGGTGCCGACATGGGTACAGTTGCCGCCAACCTGCTCACGTGGGTCAATAACTGCCACTTTTTTTCCAGATTTGGCAAGCTTCATCGCTGCCGCTTCCCCAGCAGGACCTGCGCCCAAAACGATCGCATCATATTCAAACTCATGCTTGTCGTTTTTTAGGCGGCGTGAATCTTTTGAATATCCAGATTTAATATTGATGCGGATATCATCAAGCGGACTGATCAGGCTTGGATGAAACAACGGACTTTCCGTCACTTGATCGTGAATCTGCTCGATGTTTTCTTGCTTGGATTGACCTTGGGTGGTCTCAGGCGCCGTTTCCGGATCAGTGCCGCGATCTTTATTGGACACTTCAGTATTCGGATCGGTGTTCATATCATTAGTGGTATCGCTTTCGGCAGCAGTGCCGTCTTTACGTTTGCTTCCCATCATATCCTCGTGATTTTTCCATAATGAATGATTGTAAAATAAGAAAATAAAAATAAGATCAAGCTAATCTTTGATGAATCAGCCGTTAAAAAATCAACCAATCCGGCGTTTTAGCCCCGTCATTTGCAAAATTCGCGTGGCAATTTCTTCGACCGACATTTCTGATACGTCTAAATTTGGGATGCCTTGCGAAATATAAATGCCTTGAATGGCGCGCTGCTCTTGCTGGCACTGCTGATAGCTTGAATATCGGCTACCAGCGCGGCGCTCTTGGCGGATTTTTACCAAGCGATCGGTATCAATAACCAGTCCAAACAGCTTATCTTTATGCTCGCGAAGCGCTTTTGGCAATTGATTGTCGTATAAATCATCTTCAGTTAACGGATAATTGGCAGCGCGAATGCCAAATTGAAGCGCCAAATATAGTGAGGTCGGCGTTTTTCCTGACCGTGACACGCCGATTAAAATAATATCTGCCGCGTCATAATGCCGAGTTCGCGCGCCATCGTCATTATCTAAAGCAAAATGAACAGCATCAATGCGCTCTTTATAGGTTTCGGAGTCCACATTATCATGAGCATGACCTGAATGACTGTCCGGCTCAACGCCGATTTCCTCAGCAATGCGACCGATCAAACCTTCATACATATCCAAGTTGCAACTGTGAGCGGAGTTGATTTTTTCTCGGATATCGGCGTTGACAATGGTATCAAACACCAGTGGCAACAACCCATCGCGCTGATACGCCAAATTGATTTGCTCAACGGCATCTGCGGCGCGCTCAAGGGTGTCTACATAAGGCAATACGCGCGTCTCAAACGGCACCGAGGCAAACTGGCTTAAGATTGAGCGCCCCAACGTTTCAGCGGTGATCGCTGTGCCATCGGAAATAAAAAACGCACTTCTGAGCGCTTGCGAATTGTCCAAGCTTAGCGCGTGGCGATTTTGAATGGTCGGACTGCCTTGGTTGGTCGAGGTTGAATACATAGCTTAAAAACCTGTGAAAAATCAGAACATCATAAATAAAAAAATCAGCTCACGCTTTAGCAGTTTCATTATACGCAAGTTAGCCCTTTATTTCGACTCCAACTTACCTAACCAATCCAAAACCTACATTTTTTATCGGCAATTGACGAATATTAAATTGCCTTTAAACCGTCATCTATCGTCAGTCCTTGCTTTGACTGTTTGTCTTGTTTGATTACTCAAGCTCATTAAAACCATTTTTCTTTTAATAAGCCAATTAAACTCAAAAGTCTTACCCAAAAAACCAAGGAAAATCGTAAATTTAGCAAAATTTTGGTGTCAAATCCTCGAAATATGTGTAAGATAGCGGTATAATTTAGCGTTATAATCTTTCCTAAATAACCTTATTTTTCGGAGTTATCATGACAGCTCGCGCCTCAGACCTCGTAATTACCCTAGACAAGCTTGGCAAAGACGATGTAGACATCGTTGGCGGTAAAAACTCCTCGCTTGGCGAGATGATCAGTCATTTATCAGACTTGGGCGTGAGCGTCCCTGGCGGCTTTGCAACCACTGCTAACGCGTTTAACCGTTTTTTAACGGAAACCGGACTTCTTGATAAAATCAACAGCGAATTAAAAGCCCTTGATGTCAATGATGTCAACAAACTTGCTGCTACTGGTAAAAAAATCCGTGGCTGGATCATCGACCAAGAGTTGCCAAAAGATTTGGAAGAAGAAGTTCGCAAAGCCTTTGACACCATGAGTAATGGCAATGATATCGCCGTTGCCGTGCGCTCATCTGCCACTGCTGAAGATTTACCCGATGCGTCATTTGCAGGTCAGCAAGAAACCTACCTGAACATTCGCGGTATTGATAACGTTTTAATCGCGATTAAAGAAGTGTTTGCCTCCCTTTATAACGACCGCGCCATTTCTTACCGCGTTCATAAAGGCTTTGAGCATGAAGGCGTTGCGTTATCTGCCGGCGTTCAGCGCATGGTTCGCTCAGAAACGGGCGCGGCAGGCGTCATGTTCACTATCGATACCGAAAGCGGCTTTGACCAAGTGGTCTTTATTACCTCAAGTTATGGTTTGGGCGAAATGGTCGTTCAAGGTGCGGTGAACCCTGACGAGTTTTATTTATCAAAACCCTTATTGCAACAAGGTCGCCCAGCGATTATCCGCCGAAACCTTGGCAGCAAACATAAAAAAATGATTTATGGCGAAGAAGCCAGCGCGGGCAAATCGGTCAAAGTCGTTGACGTTGAAAAACAAGACCGCATGCAGTTTTCATTAACCACGGACGAGTTGACCAACCTTGCCAAACAAGCCATGACCATCGAAAAGCACTACGGTCAAGCCATGGACATCGAGTGGGCAAAAGATGGCGACACGAATGAAATCTTTATCGTTCAAGCGCGACCTGAAACGGTTAAAAGCCGCCAAGACAGCAACATCATGGAGCGCTACGTCATCAACACTAAAGATGCCAAAGTGCTTTGTGAAGGTCGCTCAATCGGTCAGCGTATCGGCGCCGGTAAAGTTCGTATCGTTGACAACTTAAACGAGATGGACAAAGTTCAAGCAGGTGACATTTTAGTCTCTGACATGACGGATCCTGATTGGGAACCGGTCATGAAGCTTGCCTCAGCGATTATCACCAACCGTGGCGGTCGAACCTGTCACGCTGCGATTATCGCCCGTGAGCTTGGCGTTCCGGCAATCGTTGGTTGTGGTAACGCCACCGAAATCCTAAGCGATGGTCAAGACGTGACCGTATCTTGTGCTGAGGGCGATACTGGCTTTATTTATGAAGGTCAGCTTGAGTTTGACGTTCAAACCAACTCGATTGAAACCATGCCCGAGCTTGCCTTTAAAGTCATGATGAACGTCGGCAACCCTGATCGCGCGTTTTCATTTGCGCAAATGCCAAATGAAGGCGTTGGTCTTGCGCGCTTAGAGTTTATCATTAACCGAATGATTGGCGTTCATCCAAAAGCGCTTTTGAACATGAACACCTTACCGCGTGAAGTAGCTCAAGCCATCAATGAGCGCATTGCTGGCTACGCCTCTCCCGTTGATTTTTATGTGGATAAATTGGTTGAAGGTATCTCAACGCTCGCCGTTGCCTTTAAAGAGCAGCCCGTTATCGTTCGTATGTCTGATTTTAAATCAAACGAGTACGCCAACCTCATCGGTGGCAAGCTTTATGAGCCATCAGAAGAAAACCCAATGCTTGGCTTCCGCGGAGCAAGCCGCTACGTTTCAGACAACTTCCGCGACTGCTTTGAGCTTGAATGCCAAGCGTTAAAACGCGTCCGTGATGTCATGGGATTGACCAACGTTGAGATCATGATCCCATTTGTTCGCACCACTGATGAAGCGCGTCAAGTGATCGAACTTCTTGAGAAAAATGGTCTAAAACGCGGCGAAAACGGTCTTCGCATCATTATGATGTGCGAATTACCAACCAACGCCTTACTTGCTGATGAGTTTTTACAATACTTTGATGGCTTCTCAATCGGTTCAAACGACTTGACCCAGTTGACCCTTGGTCTTGACCGCGACTCTGGCATCGTCTCACACCTGTTTGATGAGCGTGACCCTGCGGTGAAAAAGCTCTTGTCCATGGCGATTGAGGCTTGCCGCAAACAAGGCAAATACATTGGTATCTGCGGTCAAGGACCATCTGATCATCCAGATTTGGCGTACTGGCTCATGGAGCAAGGCATCAGCTCAGTATCACTAAACCCAGATTCTGTGCTTGATACTTGGTTCTTTTTAGCGGACGAAGAAGCCTAAAAAGAAGCCTAATCGGCAGCTTTGTTACGCCCATTTGCCTTGGCAAACCCTAGGACAGAATTGATAATTGCAAATAAAGTTTGTGATTTGTCAATTCTGTCCTAATATATTGACCTAACATGACCAACGATGTAGGCAACTATGCAAATTTATCTTGCTCGAAATAATGTTCAAGCCGGTCCCTATTCGGTGGATCAGCTCAATATCATGCTCGCGTCTGGCGAAGTGGTTCTCGATGATCTGGTTTGGCACGACGGCATGAGCAATTGGCAGCGCTTAGGGGATGTCACGGACAATCAACTGGTTTATCGTCCTCTACCTGTCACTAATAGTGATACCGACAACGACTCGATCATCACCAACGTGACCGATTTCCCTGAAGATAATGATCCTAAAAATGCTGCTGATAAAGTGTCGGTTGATCGGCTTTATGGCAAACCTGAGCGCCCAAAATCAGCAGATGCCAAGTTTGACATGACCACCAATCGCGAGCATCAAGCAAACTCTCGCGTGAGCTTATCCAAAGCTAAATCGGCTTCAGCAGCGATCGACCAAAAAATTGGCAATGTTGTTTTAGCGCCGGTTATGCTGCGCGTTCTTGCCACCTTAATCAATGGCATTTTGTACGTTATGGCGATTTTGCCGCTGATTATGGCGCTTGGCAAAATGGATATTGATTATAGTAAATTTCAAAACATCCAAAATATGGACGCCGCTTACAAGTACTCCATGGTTTTGATGGAAAGCATCCCAAGCACCACGCTTATGGTCTCGCAAGTGCTTGTTTTTGGGCTGTTTGGGCTTCAGCTGCTGTTTATCATGCTTCGCGGTCAATCCATTGGAAAGCTCATTACCGGAATTCGCGTGGTTGACCAAACCACTCATAAATTGCCGTCTTTTACCAAACTGGTTGGCGTTCGCACCTTACTGCTGCTCATCATTTATAACTTGCTGTTTTCTTATGTCAGCATTTTTGGCTTTGTGGTGGTTGCCATTAATTATATTTTGGCGGCAAGAAGTCCTGAAAACATGGGCTGGCATGACAAATTGGCAAAAACTTTGGTCGTTCGCGCCGATAACAGCCAGCTAAAAAAGTAAATGCGTCCTTATTTTGAATAATAAAAAGCAGCAAGCGATTTTTGCTGCTTTTTTATTTCATCGCTGATTTTCATTGAGTTTATCAAAACCCAGTGCTATAATACGGCGCTTTATAATCTAAGCGATTAGCTTATAAATCTCCTTGCCATCGACATAGGGTTGATGGCTGATTAATCCGTAAGGAGTCCTTATGCGACATTACGAAGTGGTGTTATTGGTACACCCAGACCAAAGCGATCAAGTGGTAGGAATGGTTGAGCGCTACATCAAATTGGTTCAAGACAACAATGGCGTCATCCACCGCCTAGAAGATTGGGGTCGCCGCCAACTTGCCTACCCAATCAACAAAATTCATAAAGCCCACTATGTGTTATTCAACATCGAAACCGATGGCGAAACTCTAGCTGAGCTTGAAGAGCTGTTCCGTTATAATGACGCGATCATTCGTAGCCTAGTTATCCGCCGTGACGAAGCCATCACCGAAGAGTCACAGTTAGCCAAAAACGCTGATGAAAAGCGTGCTCGTAAAGCTAACCGTCGTTCAGACAACCGTCAAGACAATGACGACAACGACAACAGTGAAGACTAATTAAAGGAGAATACTCATGGCACGTTTTTATCGCCGTCGCAAATTCTGCCGTTTCACTGCTGAAGGCATCAAACACATCGATTATAAAGATGTCGAATTGCTCAAACAGTACATCAGTGACAATGGCAAAATCGTTCCTAGCCGCATCACCGGAACGTCTACCAAATATCAGCGTCAACTAGCGACCGCCATCAAGCAAGCTCGCTACCTTGCGCTATTACCGTACACTGACAACCATCAGTAATTACCGATTATCTGGAGTGACTCATGCAAGTTATTTTGTTACAGCGTATCGTCAACCTTGGTAAGCTCGGTGAAACTGTCGATGTAAAACCAGGTTACGGTCGTAACTTTCTTATCCCTCAAGGCAAAGCCCTTCCTGCTACTGCTGCGAACATCGAAAAATTCGAAGCTCGTCGCGCTGAACTTGAAGCTGCTGAAGCCGAAGAGTTAAGCTCAGCCCAAGCTCGTGCTGACGCTTTGACTGACGTGAACGTCATCATGCGCGCCAAATCAGGCGACGAAGGCAAATTGTTCGGCTCTATCGGAACTCGTGATATCGCTGAAGCCTTAACCAATTCTGGTCTTGAAGTTGACCGCGCTGAAGTGAAATTGCCAGCCGGTTCACTTCGTCAAGTGGGCGAATACAACGTTGACATCCAGCTTCATCACGACGTGACCGCGACCATTTTGGTTACGATCTTATCTGAAGATGGCGATGACAACTTTGCCGCTGACGATAGCGAAGACGACGACTTAGAAGCGTAAGCTTTTAGTTCGTTATAAAAAAAACCAGCGTGATGCTGGTTTTTTTATTGCTAATATTTATCTTTTACTTTAATCAACTCGTTTTGAATATAAAAAAAAGCCAGCAACCTAAGTTACTGACTTTTTTTAAGAAATTTGGTGGAGATGGCGGGAGTTGAACCCGCGTCCGCCGGCATTACGCCCATGACTCTACATGTTTAGCTTCTGTCTTTAGCTTTAATCCGCACCGATCCGACAGTCAGGATGGCTTGGACGAGTCTTTAAGTTTGAACCCAAACGGTTAAGACAACCGCTTGTGGCGAACCTATATGCGTGCGCTTCAACTGAGTTTACCGACTATAGGTAATCGGCAACTGAGTAAGCAGCCCTTAGGCTGCTAGAGCGTAAGTTTCGTCGTTTGCGACTATAACAATATATGTTTGATTTACGAGAGGACATATACTCTCGACATGCATCATTGAGTTTCATCACCAGCGTCGAAGCCAGAACATCCCCAATAGAAGACGATCATTATATAATTAAGTTGATCCGTTATCAAGATAGCAACCACTGCAATTACATTAAGTTACGCTTTAAAAGCTTCTTTGCCAAATCACCTCAACACTTGATTGAGCCAATTGCCAATACCTTTAATTTGTGGCAGGCAAACCTGATGCGCCATGGGATAAGTTTTATATTCCACCGGATAGCCTTTTTGGGTTAATAACGCCGCAGCTTGTTCGCCTAAAACACAAGGAACTACCGGATCATGAGTACCATGCTCAATTAAAATGGGCAAGTTTTGATGAGCAGTGCTATATACAATGTCGTCATTGGTTGCTAAGTAAGTGGATAATGCCAAAAGTCCTGCCAAACGCTGAGGATATCCAAGCGCGGCATGGTATGCCACCGCCCCGCCTTGTGAAAATCCGGCAATAACGATATTTTCAGGACGAACGCCCTGCTCGATTTCGCGATCAATCAAATCATAAATCTGCTGCGTTGATATTTTAATTTGTTCAACGTCAACTTTGCGCTCAATGCTCATCTCCAAAATATCGTACCACGCCGGCATGATGTAACCACCATTAATAGTTACCGGACGCTCAGGCGCGTGAGGAAAAATAAAGCGAACCGCTAAATCATCGGATAAATCAAGCTCAGGAACAATCGGCTCAAAGTCATGACCACTTGCGCCAAGACCATGAAGCCAAATGACGGCGTTATTAACGGTTTTTTGCTTTGGATTATGGGTAACAATAACGCTGTCCAAATATTTTTTGTCTGAACTTGACATGTTTTGTCCTTATTTTAACTGTGATCAATAAAATTTTAATGGCTATTTTAACAGTTTGCGGTGATGGTTTTAGGGCGTGTTTTCAATTCATCTTACAATGAACGATAGTACACGCCAGATAAAGCATTGACTTAAAATTACGAGCTAACTTCTCATAACGAGTAGCGATACTACGAAAATGTTTGAGCCTTGCAAACATATT